>CAWJHE010000017.1:0-1008339 GCA_963842455.1 uncultured Chloroflexia bacterium | reverse complement strand
CGGCGTCCACGCCGCTCGTGGACAGTATTGCCCACGGGCGGTACATCAAGATCAGGGGATATTGGCCGCTCTCCAGCTCGGCCAGGAAAGGCGACTGGTCCCACACGCCGCTGTCGGAGAGCTGTTTCATCTCGAAAGGCTGGTAATAGAGCGGATTGCCGGGTTAACGCCAGCAAGCCCATATGCTCGCCGGTCAGCACAGGTCCGGTAGACTGCTCGATCAAACCCAAAAGCACCTCGTTTTGGGTCTGCAGGCTGGTTTTCTGGCGCAGGTAATCTTCATAACCGCCGTGGTTGTTCGCAGCCCAGAAAACCTGGGGGATGCCAGGATAGCTGCCAGGCCGCTAGCAGCCAGCTGCCAGCCGGTTTTGGATGGCGTGCTGCCAGCAGTTCCCCGCTTTCTGGCGCAGCCAGGCAAAACCAACCCCGCCGCCAGGCACAACGCCGCTGAAAGCTCCAGCAAGTAATTGACATTCGAGCCGATCTTACCAATGGTCAACGCTGAGGGACTGCCCCCAGCAGGTAGGGAGCGGCCACCTCCAGCCGCACATCCTGGACAAGCCAGCCAACAGGAAAACGGCGCCAAACACCACCAGCACGGGCAAATCTGCCAGCACCCGGCGCAGATAGTTGAGCAAAGTCGGCAGCTGAACTTTGTTCATGTTGGCAGTGACAATATTGAAGTAAAAACCGCCGCCGGTCAGCAAGTTTAGCAAGACAAACAACCCCAAACCCAGCCCGCCCACGTAAGCGGCCAGGGTCAAAGCCCGCTGGCGCGGTTGCTGGCTGAGCAGCCAGTCAAAGGCGGCCAACGGCGCCGCCAGCCCGTAGGATTGGCAGGCGCGTACAAATGGCAGCTGTCAAAAAGATGGCGACCCCAGCAGGTTGCGACGCTCCCCCTTGCCGGCGCACCAAGGCAGGTACAGGGCAGCCCAACTCAACCCCAAAGCCAGCGAGTCAATTCGGAAGAGCGGCGCCCAGGCGCGGGCGTAAGGAATGGCAAACAGGAGCAGCCCTCCAGTCAAAGCCGCCAGGGGATCCCGGGTCAGGCTGTACAGCACCAATCCAAGGAAAGAGCGCAGCTACCAGCATACCCAGCATGGAAATCAAGCGTCCAACCCAGAAAGCGGCCCAAAAGCCAGTGGAAGGGTACCTGAAGCAGCATATAGAGCGGCGGGTAATTGGTAACCGTATAGGGCGCGTGGGAGTAAATCTGAGCTATAGATATTCTCAAATTGGGCCAGCCGTCCCACCTGGCTGAGCAGGGACCCTCGCCATAATCCACCTGGTAGGGATAAGCTGATGACCTGGTATCCAAACGCGAAGAATTGGAAAAGCGCGTGCCAACGACACCAACAAGACAATATCTACCAGGCTATGGAAGGGCGGGAGGCGACCAGGGTTTGCAATCGGCGGCGGAGCTGGATCATAGGGTGGTTTTTCCTTTCACCGGGCAATCTGAAAGGCGCGACGATTGAATTTTAACACCATGCTGGAAAAGATCGTTTGGACTTGTGCGTTTAATCTACCTGGTCCTGTTTTTAGCAGCGAAAACCTGCCCTGGAACAATTTAGTTGATTCAAGCGTCAAAATAATAGACTTTTAAAGGAGAAAAATATGAAAAATAGAAAATATCGGTTAGCTTTGAGTTTAATGTTTTTGGCCATTTTGTTGGTTGCTTGCGGCAGCAGCGTGTAATCCTAATCTACCCTCAGGTGAAGCCACCTTAGCCGACACCACCTGGAAGCTATTCGCCATCGATAAGCGCGATCCTGTTGATGCCCACAATGAAATGACACTGACTTTTAGCGAAGGGCAAGTACATGGGAATAGCGGCTGTAATTCTTTCGGCGGCAGTTACAGTGTGAATGGAGACAAGATCCAGTTTTCACAACTAGCCAGCACCATGATGGCCTGCATGCAGCCCGAAGGGATAACGGATCAAGAGCAGGTCATTTTGCAATACCTGAACCAGGCGGAAACCTACCGCTTCGAAGACGGCCAATTGGTGATTGTGGTCTCAGACCAGCAAACACTGACCTACGAACCAGTCAAGTAGCACACAAGCTAATTGCGACGCATATAAACATACAAAACTATCCAATCCTGACCACTGACGCTTTCCTTTGCAGCGGTCAGGATTGCCTTTTTAAGTGTACTTGTAAGAGCAAATAACAACATCCGATTTCGATTGCTCATTCCAGTATGACATGGTCAAACTTTTCTTTATAGCCAGCAATCCATTCACAATCCACTTCGTTTTACCGTTTTAACTCTCACTTTTCCTTAGAAAAAGATATTATTAGTAGAGGACTTCATTGTGACTGTAAAAACACCCAGCCTGGAGAAAATATATTCCATTGACCGTCTGAAGCAAGGCAAATTGGATGGCATGGAGGCGCTTGTCAGAATTTATCAAGTGCAAGCCGTCTACACGGCCTACCTCATCGTTCAAGACTTAAACCTGGCTGAGGACATTGTTCAGGATTGCTTTCTCAAGGCAGCTACGAAAATCGACCAATTTGATGCCCGCCGGTCATTTGGAAGCCCTGGTTTTTGCGAATTGTGATCAATGCAGCCATCAAAACAGCTGAACGGCAAAGGCGGTTTGTTCGGTTGGATGCAGAAGAGATACGAATGCACACTGCCGTTCGTCGACTGGATGCTCGATCCCAAACCTGGCCCCGATCAAATCATCGAAACGGAGGAAACACGCCAGTTGGTGTGGAAAGCATTAGGGCAACTGTCCCCGGAACAACGAGCAGCCGTCATTATGCGTCACTTTCTAGAAATGAACGAAACCGAGATGGCCCAAGAACTCCAACGTCCGCTAACCACGGTACGCTGGCGGCTGCTGGCGGCGCGCCGCAGGCTGCGTGAAAACCTGCGACCTTTCTGGCAGACCGATCATCCAGAAGATGATGAAAGGTAAGGGTTTAGCGATGAAAAAGAACACAACCATCCAATCAATACTGACACACCTGGCGCAAGATGCCGCTCTTCCAAACGAAATTGACATATGGCCAACCCTTCAGGCTCGCCTGGCTAAAGAGGAAAACATCTTGCAGGCCAAGAAATCCAAAATGAACACAAGGCCTTTGGGTTCAAATCATAACCTTGCAGCCATCATCGGCGCGCTCGTCCTGTTGCTGGCGCTGGGAATGATCTTTGCCCTGCCGCAAGGTCGGGTTTGGGCAAAGAACGTCCTGCGGTTCTTTCTCCCAACCGCGGATCAGATACCCTTGCCAACTCCAAATCCGGTAAATCTCGATTGGTATAACGCCCGGTGTTTTGCAGCCAACTCTCAACTCCAGCGCCTGCGTTAAGACCGGCTTTTGTTGACTCTTGCGGTGAATCGTATGCACCACGCTGCACGCTCGAACAGATTTGCCAGATGGTCAATTTTCCGGTAAAAGCTATTGCGGTTATCCCGCAAGGAATGCAATTCATCGGCGCAACTGGTGGGCCGGACGAGGTAACTCTCGTCTACCAGCGGGATGATCCCTACAGCTTCATCATGCTGATACAGAGCCCCCTGACAACCAGCAATAATCAAACTGCTCCTGTAGGCAGCAGCGCGGTCGTGGAAGAAATTCCTATCAACCGTGTAACTGGCGAGTACGTCAGCGGAGGATATTTCCACTTCGGCGGCGATACCGAAGCAAAGTGGGATGCATCCGCCGAAATACAATCGCTACGCTGGGAAGAGAATGGCATACGCTATACGATCACATTAACCGGATCAGCCGACTTTACACAACAAAGGCTGGATAAAACCGGTCTGGCGAGCCTGGCTGCCACGCTTACGGATCAGGTCACTCAAGGAGCAATACATTCAGATGCAGATCACCTGAAAAAATTTATTAGTGAGGTGGAACAGGATGCCGGGTTCGATGTAATTGAACCAGCCTGGCTGCCGAAAGGTTTCCGTTTTGAATACGCCACGTATTTCCCAGACAGCCAGACTATCTGTTTGCAGTACCATCACTCGTCGGACCTACCGCTGGGCAACTCGAGTAATCCCCCCGCGCAGTCTTTGACCATCGCCGAAAGTGTAACCGAATCCTTGCCGGCCCCTGAAGACCTGGTCGTTGATGGACTGCGACCAGACCAGGTATTTGTGGAAAAGGCAGAACTACGAGTGGGCGGCGCCTTGAATGAAAAGGGTCTATATGCCTATGGCAGTCTCAACGCTGGTAAGATCTGTAACAGCCAGAGTTTCCAAAACCAGGTCTTATTTATCCAGGCAGAAGGATTGAGTATAGCGATCATTTCCCAGAAGGAAGGACCCATAGGCAGCCCCCGCAACTGGTTGACCCGGCAGGAAATGGTAAGGTTGGCGGAAAGTATTACCGGCGTGCATACTATAACTGAGAACCAACCAGACCCAGAGTTCTTAACATCCATCCAAGACATCAAAAATCTGGCTAGCTTCCCGCTCAAGCTCCCGACAAAATTACCGGAGGGTATGAATTTCACCTACGGCCAGGTATCAATCGAAGGGACCGTTGAAAAAGTGATCCTCCATTACAGTGATGGTAAATTGGATATTTCCATTCGCCTGGTCAAAGACAGCACCGATACCTTGGACATGATACTCCAGAACAATCCTGAAGCCTATCGACAGATCACGATCCACAACCAACCGGCGTTAATTTCGCAGGGGTATTGGAATGAAAATGGCTGGAAGGAACTCCCCAACGGCGGGGATGGAGGCGCCAGTGTCACCTGGTTCGAAGATGGAATCAAGTACTCCGTGAGCGGCTTCAACGCTTATCCCAGCCAAGTATGGATCGAGATTGCTGAAAGTATAGAATAGCGAAAAAAAGATGACCCAAACATGCCGGCGCTTGCCGATTTAGGGTAGCTGAGGCGTCGCAGTGGCGGCGTTCTCACCACCCACGGCTGGCGCTGGTTGGGGATACCAGCCTTCGACAGTGCTTTCATCGATCCAAGAACTCTGTTTCCCGGTTTCAAAATCCTCGAGGTAATCCACCAAGAGCCTGTCCTCCTCATCCTGGATGCGCACATGTATAACAACAATCCGCGTTGCGCAGCGCTGGTTGAGGTCCTCGATTTGAGGGCGTAAACTGGCAATGAACTGGCTAATTTGCAGGTTGGGGGTGTTTTCAGCGCTGGAACCTGTTGACAATTGCAGCGTGAAGAATTTACTGTTGTTCTGGGTAGTAAATGCCTGGAAGGCTTCCAGGGATATCGGATTCAATCCGTAGAAGTCCAACTCGCTCTCCAAGATTTGTTTCGCCGTGGAAACATCCACCGTCGAAGGCGGAGCAGGCTTTAACTGCTGAGAGGGCAAATCTTCGTTGAGGAAGATGGCGCTATCGTACACCACATCACCTTCGGGGATGATCAGCATCAGCCGGTAGCTTTTGACAGGCAGATCGTAATGCAGATAAGCCAGCTCAACTTCCCGCTCTGCCAGAAACATGTGAAGCATATCCGCCTCGCTCAGGCGACCAACGCTTCCAGTACTATTCAAAGTCAATTCGATTTCTAGCAGGCGTGGGATGGGTAATTGTCAGGCTTTTGACGGGAATGTCTAATTGCTGTAAGCGCTCTTGCAAAGCTTGCAGCTCATATGCTTGCCCACCCGCCTGCGGACGCAAAACAAAGACCCAATAGATCACAGCTGCCAGGGCAATGAGGGCGATAAGGATCAAAAACCAGCGCAATAACCCTGAGGAACTTTTTATCATCGCTGCCCTCCTTCAGCAACCTTTGACATTGAATGGCAGATAAACCCCTGGCGCAGGACAAAAAAGCTATCATCAGATCAACTCCCCTTTTGGAGCGTCCGCAGGCAAGCAATCAGATCCTGCCGGGCAAATCGATGTCCTGCACTGTTATATGTCTATCATACCCCCCCCCACAAAAAAATCAATATGCTTGGACGATTTGGGCCCATTTTGGCAATTAACCAAACCGATTATCAGGAAACCAAAGAAACCAGTCAGAATACTCAATAATGATCTTGACAATTCCGGTAATACTAATATAATTAGATAATCTAATACTATTAGTTTATCAAGGATTTTTATGCCCAACAACCTCTCACCCCACCGGCAACGCAAGCGAGATGCCATGATCGCCAGAATTATGGACACGGCGCGCAGCATTATGCGCACTGAAGGCGTGGCGGCCCTTTCCATGCAGGAATTAGCACGCCAGCTCAACCTGCGCGCCCCGTCGCTGTACAACTACTTTTCCAGCAAAATGGACCTGTACGACGCCCTGTTCCGGCTGGGCTTCACCCTGTTTGGCGAGCACATGGCACAGGCGACCCAAAACGCCCAAAGCTGGCAGGAAGAAATTCAGCTCACCATCGAAGCCTACATGCGCTTCGCGCTGCAAAACCCGGAGCTCTACCAGCTCTGCTTCGAACGTCCGGTACCGGGTTTTACACCGTCTGCGGAGAGCCTGCAGATCAGTACCAGCATGCTGCACCAGGCTTATACCCGCATGGAGAAGTTTATCCCTTCCCTGGCTACAGACCTGCAGGAAGAACAAATCACCGACCTGGTGATCGCCATCATGCATGGCTTGACTGCCCTGCATATCGCCAACCAACCGCATTTACCGGTAGGAGAGGGGCGCTTTGGCGCTTTGATCCCGTCTGTGGTCGCTGTACTGGACAAAGCCTGGAGCACATAATTCATATTTATTGGTAAAGGAGTTACCTATGTTGACGCACGATTCTCACAAACCTGTTCCCAATGCCCTCGAGATCCCCTATACCACCGCCGCCGAGGCCTACACTTTGCTGCAGGTGGAGCTGGAACGCTTTTTGAGCTTGCTGGAAAAACTGGAAGCTGATGATTGGAACAAACCCACCGCCTGCACAGCCTGGACGGTGCGGGACATGCTGGCGCACCAGGCCGGCGGCTATGCCAGCGGGAGCGGCTACCTGGAGCTGATGCGGCAGTACAGCGCCCGGCCCCAAAACGGGCAATTGCCTGAAGACGCCATCAACGCCCTGCAGATCCGGGAACGCCGGGACAAGTCCGCAGACGAAATCATCGCCGAGCTGCGCCAGGTAGGCCCGCCGGCTATCCACAACTGGGCTTATCGCTTCCGCCTGGCCAAGCAGCTCACCCGCTTGATCAAGGTCTCCCACCCGGTCTCAGGGACGATCTCGTTTGAATACCTGATGTGGGTGATCCACAGCCGCGACACCTGGATGCACCGCCTGGATATCTGCCGGGCTACGGACCACCACTTCGAACAAAGCGCTGAGCATGATGGTCGCATCGCCGCTTTGGTGATGCTGGATGTGGCCAAATCGCTCACCCCTCGCTTGAACAACCAGGCGCTGATCTTTGAGCTGACCGGCGTGGCCGGGGGAACCTGGAAGGTCGGTGCAGGGCAGTCAGTCGCTACGATACACATGGATGTGCTGGATTTCAATATCTTCGCCTCCGGGCGGTTTACATTCGATCAGGCGCTGGCGCGCATGGAAATCGCCGGGGACGTAGCTGTAGCCCAGACGACGCTTAAGGATTTACTGATCCTGTATTGATTTGTTTATGACAGGCTAAAGGAAATCCAAATTAGGCTGACGTTTTTAACGCTCATTGATTTCATCTCTACGAAAAGCGCGACCGGGTTGAACATAAGTCAAACGCTTCATCAAAGCTGAATAAGTTTCTGATGTTTCGGAGTGTTTCACATACGTCTCAAGCCACTTTCTGAACTCTTCATTCAAGGTGGTCTGGTTTGCAGCTGCACGCTCACGCGCCCTGTGAATGAGACCTTCTTCTGCGCGAAAGGTGATATTTTTTAAAGGCACAGGAACCTCCTTACAACAATTACACTATTAATAGTGTACACAATCATTCGTGCAATATCTATCGTTAGCTACCTGTTTAGTAGGGTGAACGCATCGAAAGGTTAGGAAGTAGTGCAAAAGAGCGGTTATTCTTAGGTTGTTGCCACAAAAAAAAAGGCAATGAACAAAATCATTGTAACACCATAATTTTTCATGCACTTGTCTCCCTTTTTGTTATTCATTTCCAACGCGAAATCGCCAGGTATAGACAAATATTTTAAATTTGAGATCCGAATAAATGACCTTCGCAGTATGCCACCCTGGTGATAGATTATTGCCGGACTGGCTACGATTGAAGCAAAACCTACCATGAAAAGGCGGGGATATTAAGTCAGTCCAAGCTTCAACGCTAGATGTAATGTTTGCTCCATCAAGAAAAGCGTTTACTTTGTTTTTGGGCTCTCTCCCCATCCCATTGCCTTCGTGAAACAAAAACCATACACAGTAGCCATTTGTTTCCGACACTAAAGCGCCATCTGCGGGATTAACTTTCTGTATATTAGGGGGCAAAGTATCACCTGTAGGCCCACTTGCAGGCCATCCGCCATTTGCAAGCCATAATCCTAACCAGCTTATCACAAGTATTCCTACCATAACACCAATGATTAGGCTGATCTTCATCATAGTATGAAGGCTCATTAGTGCATCCTGAGAATTATTGGTCCGAAATAAACACAACCACCGATTACACCCCTCTAGCTATTCGGGGGAGGATGGGGTATGGTCATTATCCTCCCATCGAATATCCATCACGAATACCAGTAACAAGAAAAACTGTCATTTACTCTCCATTCCTAACTGGTAACTTTCTCAATCCCTGGCACAGCGCATTTGTAACACTGGCGACTGAATGTGACATGCAACGCCCTCACTTTTGTGTCGGTACGAAAATCATCAATTTGAATTCTACCTCATCCATCGCCCGGGTCAAGACAACCGCCAATTTAGTGGCGGATTAGCTCCAGGATAAAGATATCCACTATTGTTTCCCTATTAAACTGCTCTCTGATATTTGGATACGTTTGTCAAAACCCGTTTAGATGCCTGAATCCAAAATCTTTTTGACTATTTAAGGTACTTAATGTTGATCGTTTTAATTGGACCATTAAGGTAAAATATACAACGGAAGATCGCCCGCTATGGTTTACACGGCAGGAAACCGTTTTTCACAAGTTAGTTTCTCAGAGCCAAAACCAGCGCTTTGACCACCGTTGATGCATGACATCCATACTTTTACCTGAAAGGATGAAAAACCGATGCAAAAGATAATCCCGCATTTGTGGTACGACCAGGAAGCTGTCGAGGCGGCCAACCTGTATGTTTCAATCTTCCCGGATTCAAAAATCAAGCATACGACACAAGCTTCACGATACGCCATCCGGCTCGGTAGACATCGTGAGCTTCGAGCTGGCGGGGCTGGAGTTTCAGGCTATCAGCGCCGGCCCATATTTCAAATTCAATCCCTCGGTCTCCTTGCGAGTTGATTGCCAGACCCAAACAGAAGTGGATGAAATCTGGCAAAAGCTCTCGCCTGGCGGGCAGGTTTTGATGGAGCTGGGCGCCTACCCGTTTAGCGAGCGGTATGGCTGGCTGCAGGACCGCTACGGGCTATCCTGGCAAATATTTTATACTGGCGAAGCGCCAGGCAAACAGAAGATCACGCCGGTGATCATGTTCGTGGGCGGCGTATGCGGCAAAGCGGAAGAAGCCATCCATTTCTGGGCGTCCACTTTCCGGCAGCCCAAGATATTGACCGCCGAGCATTACGGCAAAGACGAGCCGCCCAACCCGGAAGGCGCCATCAAATATGCGACCTTCTCGCTGTTCGGGCAGGAGTTCGGCGCCATGGACAGCGCGTATGAGCACCTTTTTGCGTTCAACGAAGCGATTTCCTTCATCGTGAACTGCGATACCCAGGCAGAAATCGATGACTATTGGGAGAAGCTGTCTGCCGTCCCTGAGGCGGAGCAATGCGGGTGGCTCAAAGACCGCTATGGATTTTCCTGGCAAATTGTCCCGGCGAACATGGAAGAAATGATGCAAAGCCAGGACCCCGAAAAACTTGCACGACGTGACTCAAGCGTTTCTGGCTATGAAGAAATTCGACATCGCCAAATTACAACAGGCATACGAAGGATAAAAGGAGAGAATCACATGGAATTAGGCGCCTTTTCAATCAGTCTGGCAGTCAAAGATATCCAGGCATCCAAGGACTTCTACGAAAAACTGGGCTTTCAAGTATTCCACGGCGATATTTCCCAGAACTGGCTGATCCTGAAAAATGGAGAGCATGTCATCGGCCTGTTCCAGGGGATGTTCGAAAAGAACATCCTGACCTTCAACCCTGGCTGGGATCAGAGCGCCCAGGAACTCGAGACCTACACCGACGTGCGCCAGTTGCAGCGCCAGCTCAAAGCGCAGGGTGTAGCGCTGGTCAGCGAGGCGGATGAGAGCACCAGCGGACCAGCCAGCTTTATGGTTTTGGACCCTGACGGCAACCCGATCCTGTTTGACCAGCACGTTTGAGCCTGATATAGAACCGGGTATCTTACTTCCTCTCCACCCGGCACTACTGTGACACCTGCACCCACATCTGCTCCCCATCCGTGCTGAGCTGGATCCAGCCATTCTGGTCTGTGTGCAGCAGGTTATATCCTTCCATCGCCTGCAATACCTCTACTGATACTGAAGGCCAGCCTTCATTATCCCCAGCTGTCCCGCTCAGCAGAACTAGCTGCGGGTTCATTCAACCGATTTCTTACTTCCATTCCCCAAACAATCTATTGTTCCGCCAAATTTGATCCATACGTTAGGAAAAGCTACAGACAGAAATTTTTTAGCTTTTTCATCGATGTTCTTACTTCTCAGTGAATTTCTACTTTAGACAATGAAAATGCACTACCATCGCGCCATAAGGTGTCTATTGACCAGAAATTTTATTTGCTTAAATAATTAGATAACTATCGTTTAGGCTTACATAGAGATATTATTAATAGAGAAAGCCATCACCAACGAAGGACTTTACATGGATGAACAAAATGCTATTGGTCGTTTACGGCAAGGAGACATGACTGGGTTGGAATACCTGGTCAGTAGATATCAGGTGAAAGCAGTTCACACAGCATATCTCATCATTGGAGATTCTTCCCTGGCAGAAGATGTGGTGCAAAACTCGTTCTTAAGAGTGGCAATCAAAATCAACCAGTTTGATGATCGACGCATGTTTCATTCCTGGTTTTTCCGCATCGTTGTAAACGACGCCTTGAAGGAGGCAAAACGCCAGAAACGGACCATTTCTTTGGACAAACCTGCTGATAAAGTGCTCGATTGGATGTTGAGCTCTGTACCTAATCCAGAAGAAATGACAGAGTTGAACGAACTACGTCAAGATGTTTGGCGTGCCATCCAGTGGTTATCGCCTGAACAACGAACTGTAATCGTCCAGCGACATTTTCTTGAAATGAACGAAGCTGAAATGTCACATACGCTCAGACGACCGCCAAGCACTATCAAATGGTGGCTTCACACCGCCCGAAAACGCCTTAAATCGCTATTGGCTACTAAACGAATAAACCTTTAGGAGAGAAGTATGAAAGACACTAACCTTAATCGAATTTTAGCCGATCTAGCGGAAGATGCCGCGCCATCCAATCAAATTGACTTATGGCCAACAATTAAAAATTCCCTGACTACGAACAGTCGACGTTTTATAAGCAAGGAAACTAATCCGGAAGGACTGAATATTGGCTTCTCTTGGCTGTATTGGAAAAAAGTTGTTGCTTTGATGTTAATGCTTGCTTTCGCAGTTTTTCTTGCTTTCCAAAAGGACAATGTGGTTGCTCAAAAATTCTGGCAGTTCTTTCATGTAACCGATGAAAAATCATTTTCTGTATCACCTGAGCAATTCCCCGTCCCAACAACACCTACACCTGTTCCAACGCTTGTGAGTATCCTACCGCTCGAAGCTGTCGAGGATGAATTCCAAAGAGAACCGACCAAGGCTATTAATCCTACATGCTCTTTACCTGCATTTCAGAAAGATTATTATTGCCAGATAAGAGCTGTGGAAGATCAAGCAGGTTTCAATGTCAAAGAGTTTGTTTATGATCCTAAGGGAACTGAATTTTCAAGGATAACATTCGATTTAGAGATTAATCAAGCCACAACAGAATTCGTGGTTTATTCTGGAGGAGGCCTTATACGTTTACGTCAAGGAATAATGGAGTTTCTACCTTCTAATGATCCATGGAGTCAAGTTCCCGTTGATGCCGTCGATCAGGTATTAGTAAACGGTAATTATGCCGAAATTGCTAAAGGAACTTATGTGGTCTATCCGAATGCATCAAAGGCTGTTTGGGAACCCGGTGGGATAATTAGCCTGGTTTGGCGTGATGGAAACAACTGGTATGTTCTTGAAAAACTTGGCGATCCGTATCCCATCGAGTGGATTACTAAGAATGAAATGGTCAAACTGGCGGAGAGCTTAGTCGACGAGCGACCTTTTGATTCTGTTCCTCCTCAGGATCCAGAGAATTTAAAATCGATAACAGCAGCTGAAGAACTGGCAGGATTTGATGTCGTGACTCCTACTCTTTTGCCTATAGGATACGAGTTCAAGCGAGCTGTTTGGACAGGCACGAGTGTGGGTTTATTCTATGGCTCAAAAACATCAAGCAGAAGCAGCTTATCCCTGTTCATTATGCCTGTGGAGGACGAGCATTCAGTCCCTTGTTCGGAGTGTCCTGCAGGAACAATTGAAGTTGTAAATATAGGAAAGTGGATGGGCTGGTACTGGCGTGGCATTTTTCATAGCGGACCTCCCATCAAAGGCCAACCTGCACCAACTCCCGCATGGAAAGCAGATGCAGGTAACTGGGAGTTGTTTTGGCGAACTGACCAATTGCAAATAAGCATGTCGTTTTGGCCTTCCCCTTATAGTGGTGAACAAATGAATAAGGAAACTATGATTGCTATTGCTGAAAGTATGGAATAATGAAAAAGCCAAACCAAGAGAAATTCCAAGTCAAAAACAGTTTTTGCGAATCTCTTTGTAATGTAATCTCGAAATTGTCAACGATGGACACTCTGAGGTCTCAGAAAAAGGGACTACCTTTACTGTTCACTCAGATTCTAGTCTCTCCGCCAGCAGCAGGGCGCTCAGCTCGCCATAGCGGGGGTCTTTCATCAACGCTTCCATGCTGTCAAAGTCTGCCCCGATGGGCAGCAGCATCTGGAAACGCTCCCAGGAGAGCAGCAGGAGCATACCGCGCCCGGTCACCGTCAGCGCCTCCAGGTTGGCGCCCTATCCCAGGTCCAGCGATATGTCCCGTCTGAGCCTGGATCACTGGCGTATGCTTTTGCGTGAGCAGGCGGCTCAAGCGGAGGGAAGTGTAAGCTCACGTTACCAGCCCCACCCATGATAGCTTCCCTCAGCACGGCTGCATTGGCGCCAGCCAGCACGGCGTACAGTGCATTCGCCAGGAAAGCCGCCAACATACCGCGCCAGCGCCCCAGCAGGCGGATAAACAGGCTAGAAAACAAGCCGGTCACGATGGCAAAATTGAAACCGCAAATAGTAAACCAAAAATAATTTTTATTTTTCACCTGGTCGGGGATTTCAAATATGGTGAAAATGCAGTAATATCCAACTAGATACAAAGGGAATAAACTGACTTTAATTATGGATGACATCTTGCTGCCCGAACTATTCGGATGGAAATTGGTGTTGTTAAAGGAAAAAAAATGAATATCCTTCCAGCGACCGCTGCTCATTACCAGGGAGTGGCTGATGTCATCAATTTGCTTTACCCGGAGAATCCCACCTCTAGTTTGGAAATCGAGGAAGGGGACGAGCGGCGTGATCCAAGATTCAAGTTCCAACGTTGGGTTGCCATCGAGAAGAACCAGATCGTTGGCATAGGATCTTATAGCCAATCCATTTGGTTCAACCACCCTCAAAAATTCATGATTTGGATCGGGGTGCGTCCAGAAAATCAGAGATGCGGCATAGGTTCCATGCTTTTTGAGACGATCATGCACGGATTGCAAGCTTTTGACCCGCTTGCATTGCGAGCTACTGCAACCGAGGACATCCTCCAAAGCAAACGATTTTTAGAAAAACGTGGCTTCCAGGAGGTCATCCGCGATATTCGTTCCGAACTAAATGTCCAGTCCTTTAACCTATCCCGTTTCACAGAGCTGGAGAACCGTTTTCAAGATCTCGGAATCGAGATCAAGACCCTCCCGGAGTTAGAATATGACCCCGACCGAAATCAAAAACTGTACGACCTGGATTGGGAAATAAGCCTGTCTGTGCCGGGAGATCTGGCGGCTGGCATTGGGCGCAGGGGACTTGATAAGTATGTCGAGTATGCAATCAATGGACCCTATGTCCTACCAGAGGCCTTTTTTGTGGCAGTGAAAGGGGATGAATTCATTGGGTTGAGTCATGTTCTATCCCTTGAAAAAGGTGTTTCCCTGTTTCAGGGTTTGACCGGCGTCAAGCCTCCATATCGACGCTTGGGAATTGGGCTGGCGATGAAAGTTCGGGTGATCGCGTATGCCAAAGCGACCGGGCACAAAACCATAAGGGCGGAAAATGACGCTAAAAACATCCCAATGCTGGCGATGAATGAAAAATTGGGCTACATCCGGAAGCCCGATTTAATTACTTACGAAAAACAATTGCGGTCAACGTAGATGAAAACAATATAAATAATAAGCAGTCATTCGAAGGAATGATCACTTACCTATCTCAATTACCACCATATACAAAACATCGGCTACCCCAACCCCATAAAAAGGAGAGACCACATGGAATTAGGTGCATTTTCAATCAGCCTGGCTGTCAAAGACATTCAGGCATCCAAGGACTTCTACGAAAAACTGGGCTTTCAAGTATTCCACGGTGATATTTCACAGAACTGGCTTATCCTGAAAAATGGAGAGCATGTCATCGGCCTGTTCCAGGGGATGTTCGAAAAGAACATCCTGACCTTCAACCCTGGCTGGGATCAGAGCGCCCAGGAACTCGATACCTACACTGACGTGCGTCAATTGCAGCGCCAGCTCAAAGCGCAAGGTGTGGAGCTGGTCAGCGAGGCAGATGAGAGCTCCAGCGGACCAGCCAGCTTTATGGTTTTGGACCCTGACGGCAATCCTATCCTGTTTGACCAGCACGTTTGAGCCAGAATACGCCGAGGTATTCACTTCCTCTCCACCTGCACCCACAACTGCTCCCCGTCCGTGCTGAGATGGATCCAGCCATTCTGGTCCGTGCGCAGCAGGTTATAACCCTCCAACGCCCTCAACACCTCCGCGGATGGTCGGCCATCATAATCCCCTGCTGCCACACTCAGCAGGACCAGTTGCGGATTCCAATGCTGTATCCACTCCGGCGGGTTGAGGGGCGCGTAACCGCTCTCCGCCAGCAGCAGGGCGCTCAGCTCGCCATAGCGGGAGTCTTTCATTAGCGCTTCCATGCTCTCAAAGTCTGCCCCGACTGGCAGCAGCATCTGGAAGCGCTCCCAGGAGAGCAGCAGGAGCATACCGCGTCCGGTCACCGCCAGCACTTCCAGACTTGCGCCCTGTCCCAGGTCCAGCGCATGCCCTTCTGCGCCTGGATCAGGGGAACCTGTTTCTGGGTGAGCAGGCGTCGCAGGCTGAGGGCAGCGTAATCTCCGGTCGCCGGACCAGCCCATAAGACCTGCCGGGGCAGAAAGCGCTCCAGCGTGTAGGGCAAACCGCCCACCTGTTCCGGACCGGTCGCCGCCACCACCAGGGTATCCAGCCCGCCGCCCCACACCGGTAGACGCCTCCCCAGGGCATCCGACAGGCGCGTGGCGCTGGGACCGCCATCCACCAGCACATATTTGCCGCCAGGGGTCTGGATCAAAACCGCGTCGCCGCTGCCTACATCCAGCACGGTCACATGCAGACGCCCATCCGGCGCCAGGATAACCGCCTGCCAGGTGAGCAGGGTCAATGTCAATAAGACAGCCATAGCGCCCATCACACCCCAGGACGGGATGTAGCGGCTCTGACCCGGCTGAGGTGGAGGCTGGTTTTTCAGGATCGTCAGGGCAAACAAGAAGGCATAAAAAAGCGCCACAGCCAGCAGGCTGGTGCTGCCCAATACCCAAACGGCATTTCCCAACCCGGCAAAGAACTCCACCAGGCGAATGGTGTAGATCAGGAAAGGCCACACCAGGTAAGCGACGAGCTGTCCCAATGGCGCGTAAACCAGCCCCATTAAAGCCGATAAACCGCCCAGGATCATCACCGGCGGCTGGGCCGGCAGGATCAGCGGGTTGGCTATCAGAGAGACCAGGGACAGGCGCTGGAAGTGGTAGACGATCACCGGCAGAGTGGTGAGCTGCGCCGCCAGGGTGAACAGGAAGTATTCTCCCACCGGACCGGCCAGGCGCTGCACCCTTTCTTCGGGCAGATAACGCCCTGCCCAATTGACAAACCATTCTTGCAAGGGTTGGGCGTACAAAACCAGCCCTAAGGTGGCAGTAAAGGATAACTGGAAACCGACATCCCATAAAACATTTGGGTCAGCCAGGGCCATGACGGCTGCTACAATCAGCAGGGTGTTGACCCCTTGCTGCCGGCGTCCCAATTGCAGGGCAAAGACCGACATACCGCCCATGATGGCTGCCCGCACCACAGCTGCATTGGCGCCAGCCAGCAGCGCATACAGGGCAATCGCCAGGAAGGCTGCCAGCATACCGCGCCAGCGCCCCAGCAGGCGGGTGAACAGGCTCGAAAACAGACCGGCCACGATGGCAAAATTAAAACCGCTGATGGCAATGATATGCGAGGTGCCCGTATCCCGGAAGGCCTGGTCTACAGCTTCGGGGATGCGCGCCTCAATCCCCAGCAGAATACCTGCCAAGAGTGAGGCTTCTGGATCCGGCAGGAACTGGTAGACAAGCTGGTAGGCCTTTTGCCGCAAGTCGTAAATGGCGGCGCGGATGGGATTAGCCTGGTCGTGCTGCAGCAAACGCGCGCACTCCTGATCGATTGGGTGTGGGACAGCCCTGGCAGACATAGCAGGAAAAGTAGGAGTAGATACCCTGGCGCGCCAGGTATTCACGGTAGGAGAAGATCTCACTCACCGGTGGGGTCTCAAGCCTGCCTTCCAGCCGCACCCGGTCGCCATAACGCCAGCCATCCAGGGGCGGCACGCGTGCCAGGATGACGCCTTTCACCTCCCGGAACAGGAGCTCATCCGCCTTGCGCAGGCGTTCAGCTTGCAGGCGCAGGCGGGTCACGCCATCCCCTTCTTCTGGCGGGGCAATGACGACCCCCTCGATGACCAGGGGTGCATCCTGATCATTGTGCCAGGCGATCAGCTCAGGCGTCCACTGCGGTTGTTGGCTGGCAAAGCGCAGACCGCCCAAAGACAGCGCCAAAAGCAACCACAAGATCGAATAGGAAGGCTGGGTCCATTCTGGCAAAAAGCGCAGCCTGGGGAAATGCGTCGCTTGCCTCAACCCATCCGCAAAGCGCCCCGGCAGCTTCCAAACCAGGAGCGCCAGGACCAGGAATGCTGCGCTCAGCCACAGCCAAATGCCCTCAGACCAGCCGAATAAATCTCCGAAGAGGATACCTGTCAGGAAAGCCAGTGAAAGCCAAAATAACGGCATAGTCGTCTTTTTCTCTTTGTTCCCGTCCATCCTGAATAGTCGCCATCCAGGATTTTCTTTTGTGATCTCTCGCAGAGCCGCAGAGCTTTTTGAAAGTCTATCTCACAGATCATTTTGCATGACCCACAAAGTGCGAAGAGCTTATGTGTGCTTTTCAATTCAAGCAACGATCAATCTGTTAAATTTTACAAGAAAACGGGGATTAAGGAAACACGCCTGGTCACTTAATCACAGCAACCAGGCGGTAAGTGGCGTACCATCCAATGCTTAATGACGAACCTGGCTTTTGGACAGCACACTACATCTTTCAGACAGGGTAATCTACGGCATCAGACCATGCGGACCCGGGGCAACAGGTGTATCCAGGTGACAGACGGTACATTCCTGGATTGTGCCTGCATAGCCTTGCAGGGCAATGGATTGCAGGTTATCGTCAGCATCCCGGCTGGGCAAAATCGCGTGGGTGCTGTTATGGCAGCTCTCACAGTACAGCCCGCCATGTCCGACAGATTGGCGGAAGAGCTTACCAGGATTCTCAGCGTACTGAGGCTCATGGCAGTCCCCACAACGCGGTTCATCCACCCAGGGTGTCCTCTTTTCATCAGCCAACGCTTCCATCCCACCCACATGGCAATCCACACATTCCATCTGGTAATCATTTGACATGGTTCCACGCAAGCACTTGGTATCGGGTCCCGGATGGCAAGCATAACAATCCGTAGTTTTATCTTTATGTTCACCATGCATTGCCGCAGAAAAAGAAGGCAAGCCAGGTTCGCCCGGCAACCCCAAAGCGGGGTCAGCATGGCACTTGGCGCACAAAACCGGATTTCCGGATGCGGCCTGGCTGGCCAGGCTTGTATCATTTTCTTCGTCGTGCAATTCCAGGATATTCATCCTGAAATTGGTGGGGGAAGGTGAGTTATGGCAGACATCACAGCGCATTTCACTGGAAACCGGCGCCACGACCTGGCTCTGGGCCAGGACATTTCCTGCCTGGTCTCGCGCTACCAAATTTGCTAATTGTAAATAATCGGGGAACAATGGTTGGCTATCAGAGAATTCCGTAATTGGAATACCCTCCGCAACAAAATGATCTCCGCGGCGATCCATATCGCCCGCCAGACCTTTGCCTGTCAATCCGATATTCGGGGCAAGCGACACCCCAAACAACTCATCTGCATACTCCCAGAAATTCGTTTTTCCTACTGAATAGGTATTGTCAGGAAATCCATAGGAGACCGAAACCCCTGCAGTAACCAAACTGGGAGGGTTGCCGCGCTGGATAACCTGAGCGAACAGATTATTATACGGCGGTAAAACTGCCATGACCGAATAATCCAGGTCATAACAATGCATTCCCAGGTCGTTCCAACCAATCACCACGTACGAATTGGGGGGGGACTGCTGCTGCGAGGTGCCGAAGACCAGGGGCAGAAATGTTTTTCGATCCTCCACTGCCAACGCGAATAAGGGGTGAGCTATCCCCCAACCTATCAGGCACAACAAACCTATCCCAAGAATGAAAGTACCGGCCTTAGAAAATTTAAAATCCAACTTTTTACGCATACATTCTCCTCTCACCAGAACACTCCTAAAATTTGGATACCTTGATGGGTGGCAAGCCCATGCCGATTGCAGGTAAGGATTTCAAATACTATTAGCTGATATTAATTAAAGAGACTGCGCAATTTCTCATAAATTGACTATACTTATGTGACGAAGAGAACCTGAAAATGTGACCTGTTTTAGGTGATTCTTAATGATAATTGTCCAATTTGTTAACTTGTAAGTTCCACAGAAGGAGGCCAGCTTTGACACTCATTCTTTTAGTTGACGACGAACCTTTAATTACCGATTCACTGACCTACAGCTTGAAACGTGAAGGTTTCCAGGTGGAGACTGCTGCTGATGGCTTATCGGCTTTGAAAGCAGTTGAAGATTACAAACCTGACTTAATCGTATTGGATTTGATGCTGCCGGATATCAGCGGTTTTGAGGTTTGCCGGCGTTTGCGCACTTCAGTCGCCACACCGGTCATCATGCTAACGGCTAAAGGCGAGGAAATTGACCGGGTTTTGGGGCTTGAAGTAGGCGCAGACGATTATCTGGCCAAGCCCTTTTCCTTCCGAGAACTGTTAGCCCGCATCCAGGCCTTGTTGCGCCGGGTAGCATTGGATCGCCAGACTACCCAACCCCAGCCAATGGCCTTGCGCCAGCTTAGCCTGGACCCGAATGCCCGTCGAGTATTCAAGGGCGAAGAGGAGCTACAGCTTTCTGCACGCGAGTTCGAGTTGCTCTCCCTGCTGATGAAAAATGCTGGTCGAGCGATGAGCCGCGATGATTTAATCAAACTGGTCTGGGGCGAAGACTGGGTGGGGGACCCGCGCACCCTGGATGTCCATGTCCGCTGGCTGCGACTGAAGATTGAGGAAGACCCGGCCAGTCCTATATATATCCAGACCGTTCGAGGTTTTGGCTACCGTTTTGCTGGCCCGGAGGAATTGTCCTAGAAAGACAACCAACAGCATGAAATCCACCCGCTCACTCAACACCAGCCTGGTGCTCTCTCACCTGGCCGTTTCCCTGGTCAGCATCCTGTTAATGGCTGCTTATGCTGCCCAATTTATTTCACAAGCAGCTATCGCCGAAGCAGAACACAATTTGCAAGGCCTGGCGGTCGCTACCGGCAACGCGCTGCAGCTGCCCATCGAAGATCTGCGTGAAGGCCGCATCGAAACGCAATTCATCCACGATATGCTGGAGCGCATGTTTGCAGATACAGCGGATATGGAATTTTCGGTGTATCGATCAGATGGCAACCCCCTGGTGGACAGCAAAACTGAACTGCCGCCACGCGCCAATCGCCAGAATGCCCCCGAAGTCATTGAAGCCCTGGAAAGCGAATTGGGGCGAGGCGTAAACATCCGGGAGAATAGCCAGGGCAAGCAAACCATGTATATGGCTGTACTGATCCAGCGTGAGATTGTCGTCACGGGTATCCTGCGCCTGGGAATGCCCATGCAGCCCACCCTGGATGGGATTCGCCAATCGCTGCTGATCCTGTTTGGCGTAGCCCTGTTGATTGCATTGGGCGTCAGCATCTTTGGTTGGTGGCTGGCCAAGAACCTGGCGCGCCCAATCCAGGTTCTTACCCAGGCGGTCGAACACATGGAATTGGGGGATTTGGGGATGCGGGTGAAACCCACCGGTCCCAAAGAATTGCAGCGCCTGTCAGAAGCCTTCAACAGTATGGCTAGCCGGCTGCAATCCAATGTCAGCGAGCTGCGCGCCTTCGTGGCAAACGCCAGTCATGAACTGCGCACACCGTTAACCGTTGTCAAGCTGCGCGCCGAGGCATTGCGAGAAGGCGCCAGAGAAGACCCGGAAGTCGCTGAACGCTTCCTGAGCGAAATCGAATCGGAAGTAGACCGCTTGGTGGGCATGGTAAACGACCTGTTGGATTTGTCGCGTGTGGATGCAGGCATGGATGCCACCAAGCGCACCATGATTGACCTGGCCGCCATCGCCCACGAAGTATACGAGACCTTCTCCATTCGCTCAGCCCGGGCTGGGGTCGAATTGGGCTTGAATACCGACTCGGATTTGCCGCAGATCATGGGAAATGAGGACCAGTTACGGCGTGTCTTTTATAACCTGGTCGAAAACGCGATTAAATTTACCAAAGAAGGCGGGCGAGTGGAAATGTCGATTGGTCAGGGACCTAAAGAGAATACCGTTCGCTTTATGGTGAGAGACACTGGAGCAGGGATCAGTCCCGAGCACCTGCCCCACGTTTTTGAGCGTTTCTATCGCGCCGATACGACCCAACCCCGTCCGGGCAGCAGCCGCGGCAGCGGGTTAGGTTTAGCGATTGCTAAATCCATTGTCGAGAATCACGGAGGGGAAATTGGCGTGAGCAGCCAGGCTGGCGTGGGGACAACCTTTTGGACAGATTTTCCCAATAAATCCTAGCTTACACCTGGTTTTTGGTTCCATCCGGCATGATTGTACCGGTCAGATCAGCGCCATCTAAAATGGCGCCAGTTAGATCAGCATCCCGTAAATCTGCCGAGGTGAGATCAGCATTGGAAAGATTCGCCCCACGCAGATTTACCTTCGAAAGATTGGCTTCAAACAAATTTCGCCAGGGTTAGATCTGCACCGCTCAGGTTTGCACCTTCCATGTTTGCCTTGCTCAAATCCACACGGTTCATCACAGCCCCGTGCAAGTTTGCATTGGTCAGAATTGCCTTTGTCAGGCTGGCGCGGCTGAGGTTGGCTTCGCCTAAAACAGCCCCGATCATTTCGGCTTTGCCTAAATCGGCGCGGGTCAAATTTGCCCTGGTCAAAACAGTTTCGTTTAAATTAGCCTTCTGTAGGTGAGCTTCAAATAAATTCGCCAGGTTCATATTTGCCATGCGCAAATCAGCGCCTGCCAGGTTGGCCCAACTGAAATCCGTTCTGGATAAGTCAGCCATACTCAGATTGCACCCACTTAAGTCAACCCAGTAGAGTGTTGTATTGCTTAAATCGATCTTCACCAACCATAAAGGACGTGGTCGATTAATCAGATCATAAATCTGGAAACTGGTAAATGTGGTCATCTTGTAACTCCTTCATCACAGTCAGGTTATTGACCTTTCCAATTCGGTTTTCTTTTTTCTAGAAATGCTGCCATACCCTCTTTCTGGTCTTCTGTCGAAAACAAGAAGTAGAAAGCCCGTCTTTCCGCAGCCAGTCCGGCTGAAAGATAGCCTTCATACGCCTGGTTGATGGCTTCTTTCGCCAGTTGCACCGCCAGTGGAGGGCGCTCACCAATTTGCGCCGCCAGTTCCATGGCATCGGTAAGATAAACACTAACCGGGACGACACGATTTACCAGGCCGTAGTTTAATGCCTCTTGTGCCGCAAGCATGCGATTATTCAGGATCATTTCCATAGAAAGCGCCTTGCCAATTATCCGCGGCAGCCTCTGTGTGCCCCCTGCACCGGGGATCACCCCAATCGTGATTTCCGGCTGTCCAAAACAGGCTGTCTCAGAAGCGATGATCATATCGCAGGAAAGCGCCAGCTCGCAGCCGCCGCCCAGGCAATAACCAGAAACTGCCGCAATCACCGGTTTCTTGACCTGGCGGATACGATCAAACTTAGATACATTGTCTTGCAGGTACATTTCTATCGCAGATGCATTTGCCATCTCCTTGATATCCGCACCTGCAGCAAAGGCACGCTCATTGCCCGTGACAACGATGGCGCGGATTTGCGGGTTTTTATCAAACTCGATCAAGGCTTGCATAAGCGCCTCTAGTAACTGGGAACTGAGGGCGTTCAAAACCTGCGGCCGGTTCAGCCTGACCAGCCCAACTGCATCAAAAATCTCTTTTATCACCAAATCGTCTGCTGCCATTACGAACTCCAATCCCGGGGAAATACCTGGTTTCATGACAAATCAGAGAACAAAAGGTTATCCGGATTATACGAGGAATCTGCGACTTACAGGGGTAAGCCTGTCAATAGCGTAAGGATTGCTTACTCAATTTCAAATACCTGCCCGGTAATCTGGGATGCTTCTGGGCTGCAGAGAACCAATATTCGGGAAGTCACATCCTGATCGGCCGCCCAGCCAGGGCAAATCGCATTGATGCGAATTTGATAAGGCGCCAGCTCAACTGCGGCTGCTTTTGTCAAACCAATCAAGCCCGTTTTACTGGCAGATAAGGCTAGAGAGCTGCTTGTGCTCTGCAGATTACCCTCGGGAATACCCAGGTTCACGATCACACCGCCACCTTGCTGGCGCATCACCCGTCCAAGCGCTTGCATCAAATAGAAAGGACCACTTAAATTGACATCCAGGCTGCGCTGCCACTCCCACTCGCCTAATTCCAATAAACCTTCCCTGGGGAGCAACGCTGGCATGGTTGATTAAGACATCCACCCTTTGCCAATCATCTAACACCTGTTGGACTAAAGCCTGGGCAGGCATTTTCTTGGCGATATCAAAAACATAGTCCCGCACCTGACCGCCTTGCGAACGGATCAATTCAACCGTGGTATCCAGGTTTATGGGCGTCAGATCATTAGCAGCAACCAGCGCTCCTTCCCTGGCAAAAGCCAGTGAGATCTCCCTGCCCAAGCCTTTTCCCGCTCCTGTGACCAGCACTACTTTTCCCTCGAAATATCTTTCCATCTTACCTGAGCCTCTTTACTTGAGCATTCAATCCGCACATACTGGCGCCACTGTGATCTCTTCCCCGGCTTTCAACTGCAAACCCAGGTAAGGCGAAGGATCCAGGGTGTTTTCGATCTCTAATTCATTGAGGAATTGTCCTTTGCCATCATCCAGGACGATCGAAAAGTGCAAATGCACGCCAGTCGGATTTCCCGGCGTGCCCGAATAATTACCCTGGTATCCAAGAAGTTCTCCCGCGTCGACAAATTGATCATACGTACCCGGCGGGAAATGTTCTGAGATATATGAGTCGCCTTGTGGGCCGGCCAAATGCGTGTAATATGTCCAAATCTGGCGACCTGGCTGCAATGGATCGTCCGGAATGCGAATAATGACCGTAGACTTCCATTCAGGTAAGCGTGTCAGAAAACCCGCATATGCCGCTACGACCGGCGTCTGGTTTACCTCCCTGCCGCCAAAAATATCGATGCCCTGGTGGCGGTGACCGATGCGAAATGAATCATCCCATAGAAAACCAATAAATCCATCGGTCGGTATGATGAAAGGAGCAGTCCCACAACGCTGCCCGGCCTTAACTGCCCAATCGGGATATGCAGATGGGTTACGCAGCCAGCTCATCACTCTGCCAGAACGACCTACGTTCACCCCATAAGAACGATACACGTAATAACCAGCAGCGGCAAGGCAAACAAGCAGCGCCAGTATGCCGAAGATTACGGGCGAACGGGTCTGCCTGCTGCTATTTCTGAGGCGCATCAGTTTTCTTGTATTTTAGCAGGTTAGCGATATCATCCTCCTTATGGTCAGCGATAAACAATGTCATCTGCCCACCAGACATGCGCTGCAACAAGGCTCCAGCCTGCCGTCCCTGGATGGATGCCATAGCGCTTTCTGCCTGCTCAAGCGTATCAAAGAACAATTCATGCATATGGACAATTGCTGGCTCGCCATATAAGAAACGCTCAACCCGGCTGGTCGCTTCCCGGCGTAATGCCGGCATGGCTTCTGCCAGATGTAAAAACTCGGGCCAATCATCTTCTTTTTCTTGCCAGCTTGGCGAAGAATGGATCAAAATTACCAGTTTGTGCATGGCGTCATCTCCCATAGCGATTATAACCGCGGGGTTGGCAAATCTGTCATTCTCCACTTTTCAAATCGTGTGGTATGATTCGCCAGACGGAGTAAAGGTAATGGACGAGAAAATTACAATTATTGAGGGGCCACCCCCCACTTTTGAAACGGTAAATGATGGTTGGGCATTAGGCATTAATGAAAGCCCATACCTGTTTGATGTTGCGCTGACTCGCTTGCGCACCTTTAACGGGCCTGCCCTGGTGGAGCGCTGCTACCGCGCCTGGCGCAATCAGAATCCGATCTACCTGGAATATCGTGCTTCGGATGGATTGGAGCAAAAATCACCCATCCTGGCTGCTCGCACCATGGATGTTGACGAAGGCCAGGTACTTCTCTTATGGGTAAGCCTGGAGGTTGAGGAAGCAGAAATCGAAGTAGGTTACGATGACGACTTCGGTGATGAAGCAGATGACGACTCGGGGTTTTTGGATCTCTAGAGGAAAAAGCCAGCCATAAACCGAGTTCATTCAACTTACCACAAGATTAAGAAACCAGCGGGAAAATCCGCTGGTTTTGTTTTTCCCCATTGAATGCAATTGGTTGAGGTGAATACAAATTTTAAAATAGCCCCTGTTTATGCCGATATTCTAAAGACCTATTTTAAAATCACTCTCACTTCGTAGTGATGATCACACCACGCACAAACAAACCATATGGGATGAAAAAAATCATACCCAATACCCATAGCGGCGTCGTAATCAAATCAGCGACAGCCACGGCAAATTCTGAATTGTTCTGTTTAGCCCCGAACAATACCTTCAGGACAACTTCTCCCCCCATTTTGCCGCTCGTTCCAGCTCGCCTTCTTTTAGCGGTCCTTGCTCGCCGGTCACCAAGAATCCTTCCGGAGGAACAAGCAGATATCCACCTTTCTTCTCCAGCTCTTTCGCAATGGTTTTGGCTGCATAGCCTCCTTTATCCACGATAAAGCGTAATGCTGATAAATCAATCGTCTCCAGAGCAATACGCGTATCAAATGCCGCAATCCGGATGTCTTTCAGGATGTTTTTCGGCATACCATTTAGAAATTTTGTTACTGCCTCTGTAGGACGGAAACTGCGCGTTGGCGAACCAACCACTAACAATTCCAACCCTTGCTCATACGCAGCCTTTACCTCACCCACAGGCAATATTTGAACATCGTTATCTCTGGCAAGCGCCCCACCGATCGCTTGCGCGATCTTTTCAGTATTACCGAAAACAGAATCATATATAACGAGAACCTTCATCGAACCATCTCCCAGAACAAGGTTTTTTCATCTGCAGGTTGCAGGCAAAAAGGGTTGTCAAAGACCTTCAATCCGTAATAATCCCTGAAATATATTTGTTGTACAGCAATCTTTCACAGCATCTCATCGAACTTGCTAACGAACAGCACCATTGCCAAAACCAGTACAGCAACCGAAATCCTGTGGCTTATTCTTACAAGTGAGTGATCCTGCTTCCCGATACTCATTAACGCCCCTGATGCAAAGAGAGATATGACCGACAAGACGACCAAAACCAAAAGAACAACCATCCCAACCGGTACATGCATATTTTCTATCAAACGAAAAACCATCATTCCTGTAAAAATAACATTTCCCAAGGCGAGCAATTTATGTACATTAAACAGCAAGCCGTTATAAGGCTTGCCTTTTTTTCGCAACCAAAAACCAAATGCCACGGTCAGCATAAAAATGAGAGCAGGAGAAAGAAAATTGGAGAATTCACTCATATGAAAACCTTGCCTGAGTCAACTCAGCGTAAATGAATATCCTTTGAGCTCTTTTAACACCCGGCAAATCGCTAATCCGACCCAACGACGATTCATTTCAGCCTGTTTGCCTGCGCCATATCCGGTAGGCCACAGGCCATCCTGCTCCTGGTGGGTAACGAACCAATCCAATCCACGCCTAATCTCATTATCCTGAGCGCTAAAACCCAATTTTGATAATGTATCCAGGGCGGTTAACAGGCTGGTCCACCAAATAGGGAAACTGGAATTTCAGCCAATAGCCTGGCGCTTTTCGATCTCCAAAGGCATCTGCCCGCAATAGACGACTTTTCAGACAGTTTCCGGCTGCCATGACTTCAGGACGACGGCGGTAACCAGGATGAGACGCCAAGGCGCGCAAGGCCATGCCAGTCGCCAGGTGAGCATGGGGCAGCGACCGCAACGGCAAAACCGGCTCGCCTGACCAAAATGCCGGGATGCGCTCCTTAGAGGGAACTGCCTGCGTTGGAACTATCCAGCCGCCATCCTCTTGCCGCATGCGCAGGAGCCAATCCAAACCAGCATACACCCGCTCATCATCTGAATAATCAGCCTTGATTAACAATTCCAGGATCGCCCCATGATAATATGGCATGTACTGGTTGCCGATAATCCCGCGAATATCTCCTTCTTCAGTTTGGCAACTAAAAACATATTCTGCTGCCTGTGCCACAGCAGAATGTTTCCGGTTCATGCCGTACATCTCAACCAGAACACGAAGATTGCGATAAGTCTCTAAGAGGAAATAATTTTGATTGGTATCCAGATCTATGGTTTTTCCAGCATACTTCCAGGATCCATCCGCCAATTGTTTCTTAACCAGGCTGGATGCCTGTGGTAAAACCCATAGCATCTCAATTCCAGGAACCTGTTCTCCCACCAGATCCCTGCGGACAAAATAGTGAAGGGCTTCATCCTGCCAGGCAAGCAAGGCAGGTACTGGATTGAAATTCAAAATGCATCCTACATACGAATATAGATCGCCACTGCTGCAAATACCAGCCATAGAAATCCCAGGGTAATGCCAGCACGGATTACTTCACCTGTTTCACGGCGGTCCTGTACCTCCAGGTGTGGGAAGATGCCCTGCACTTTGAGCAGCGGACCAGCCACCCAGGCAAAACTCAAACCGCCAATCAGACCGCCGATATGACCCCAGTTGTCAATTCCTGGGTTAAGTCCAATAATCAGGTTAAAACCCGCAATCATAGCGATATTTGTCAGGGCGCGGCGAGCGTTACTGCCAAAAAGATCACGGTTTTGATACAAGAAGACCCCTTCGGCCCCCAACAAACCAAAAATAGCCGTTGATGAACCCAAAGAAGGGTTTGGAGAGAACATAAACGAGGCTACATTCCCGACAAAGCCAGCCAAAAGGTAGAGAGCCAAAAACCGCCAGTGACCATAATGCCGTTCCAACTCAGGACCCAGGGCATTCAAAGCATACATATTAAAACCCAGGTGTAGAAACGAGCCATGCAAAAGCACCGGCGTAATCAACCGCCAGAACTGGCCTTGTATAATTAATTCATTGATTTTCATGCCCAGGATGGAAACCGGGTCAGAACCAGAAATAATCACCCCCATACTCATCATCAGGCTGCGTGCATCGACAAAATATGGGCTGATTAATTGAAGTAGATACACCAATACGGTCAAGCCGATCAAAGTATAAACGACGATAGGCCGGCGGTCATTCACGCGAACTTCTACCCACTTTGGCGCACCAGGTTGTGGCTGAGAAGGGTCAGGATTTTCATTTGAGTTTTTGGGAGTGTCGGGTTGGTCTGGATACATCAGAGAGTCACCTTTCTATGTTTGCTACGGTGATGCTCAGCATGAATGATGGCTGCGATGGTATCGACGGTCTCATCTAATTCTCCATCACGGTTGACCACCACGTAATCGTATTCATCGATGCGCTTAAGTTCTTGCCTGGCCATGGCAATCCGCAGGTTCAATCCCTCCGGCGTTTCGCTTTTGCGAACTCGCAAACGATTAACCATCTCTTCTTCGTCCTGAGTGGTCAAGAAGATCAGCACAGCATCCGGGCTGAGACCACGAATTTTTGCCGCTCCCTGAACATCAATACGCATGACCACATCCTTACCGGTGGCTAAAGCCTGGCGCACTTGCTCTTTGGGAATGCCTTTATAGTCATTATAGACAATGGCATACTCTAAGAGCTCATCCTGGTTAATCATTTCCGCAAATTTATCAGGCGAAAGAAAAAAATAATCGACCCCATCTACTTCACCTTTACGGGGCGGACGAGTCGTGGCCGTCACCACAAAATGGAACGGAAATTGGCGTTCCTTCATTCTCTGGATCACAGAATCTTTACCTACACCAGACGGACCAGAAATAACCACCAGAAGGGGTACGGGGTTCAAAGGGTTAAAATCAATATCTTCTGTCACAATCGCCTCACACATATCGGGTTGTCTTGATTATAATTTCAAAACTGATCTGGATAGGATCAATTTTCCCAGCTCGTAAGAAGTAGAACAAGCTGTTTAGCTTGTTCAAAGCTGTCCTGAAAAAAACCACTTATCGGAGGTAATGAATGCCCAATTATAGTTATCGATGCCTGGACTGTCATAAGCGCTTTGAAATCTTTATGACCTACGCCGAATATGGCTCAAAGCAAATAGCCTGCCCACATTGCGCCAGCCAGAACATCCAGCGCCGTATTGGACGCATTCGCATTGCAAAATCCGAAGAAAGTCGCTTGGACGACCTTGCCGATCCCAACGCGTTGGATGGCATGGAAGATGACCCGCGTGCCCTGGGGAAGATGATGCGCAAGATGCGTGGCGAGCTGGGTGAAGACGTTGGTCCCGAATTTGACGAGGTCGTTGACCGGCTAGAAGCTGGTCAAAGCCCCGAGGATATTGAGTCAGCCATCCCTGATTTGGGTGGGGGTGATGATTTTGGTGGGGAGGATTTTTAGAAAATCTGTCAACGGATTTCTTCGCCAACTGGTTGGCAAACCCTCTCCCAGGGAGAGAGGCAGCTTACCGCGCCAACGCCCCCAACACCACTTCTCGTATTTCCGTCTGCACAGCCTCCATCGAGCGTGAGGCGTCAATCACTACCCAACGCTGAGGTTCGGCCTGCGCCATCTGCAGATAACCTTGACGCACGCGCTGGTGGAATTCGAGCTGGTAAGCATCCAAGCGGTTCCAATCGCCACCCTGGGCGCGGCGCTGCAGTCCATCTTTTACATCCACATCCAAAAGCAAGGTCAAATCAGGTTTCAGACCGCCGGTTGCAAAGCTAATAATTGCCTGAACCTGTTCCAGGGGAAATGTCTGGTGTCCATATCCCTGGTATGCCAGCGTCGAATCAGCATAGCGATCACAAAGCACAATGCCGCCTTCCTGCAAATGTGGGCGGATCACCTGTTCAACCAATTGGGAGCGCGAGGCTTGAAAAAGCAGCAGCTCAGTACGCGGCCGCATCTCCTGGTTGCCCATATCGGATAAGACGGCACGAATCTGGTCTCCGATTTGTGTCCCACCTGGTTCGCGCGTGGCTAAAACAATGTAGCCCTCCTGGCGTAAGAAATCGACCAAAAGCGCAAGCTGGCTGGTTTTACCGCTACCTTCGGGACCTTCTAAAGTGATAAACATGATGGATAGTAATCTTTCTGCCCGTTAATTTTCACGAAAAATACGTACCCGCCGGTTGGGTTCTTTTCCATAAGAGTGTGAAATCAGGTTTGCATCCCGCGCCATCTGATGTTGCAAACGCCGGATCGCTGAGGTGGCAGGCTGCAATTCCACCCACCTTTCCCCATTGACCACCGCCCGGATCGCAGAACGGGTCTCCTGCATAAAGGTATCCACATTCGTCTCACCCCCCATATCCGCATACAGGTTAAACAGATCACTTAAGAACTGTTGCATCTGGTTAATGGTATTGGCTCGCAGCACGTAAATCGGTACGTTACGGCGCTCGGCTTCCATAATCGTCTGCTGTCGTTTGCGATAGTAGGTGCGCAAGGTCACCAGGACGTCCGCATCACCAGGTTCGTTGACAACCAAAGCCGGAACATTTAAGCGTTTTACTGCCTGGGCAAGGCGATTGCGCGCCACACCATAGGGATAGATGCGCATGGTCTGTAAACCCGATCGATCCCTGACCGGTCGTTCTGCCGGTTGAGAGGCATCCATTCGCTCACTAAACTCTGCAGAGCCCTGTCGTCTGTAACCTTGCTGTCCGCCAGATTGCGGGCGAGGCGCGACTTGCTCTCTCTCGATTCGGATCTCCCCATTGAAGCGGGAGCGAATTTCGGTAGGCAAGGGGTAGCCACGCAACAGGGCATCCACCGCGGCAGCCACATCGGGATGCACTGCCAGTCGGTCACGGCTTTGGATTTCGATCAAAACATCAAAAGTAGGCGGCGATCGGCGTTCCAACACGGTTTTTTGGGTGCCGCGCCGGCGTGCTTCCTCGTCAGAGAGGGTCACCGATTCAATCCCGCCAACCAGATCCGATAAGGTGGGGTTGAGCAGCAAGTTTTCCAGGGAATTGCCGTGAGCCGTGCCGATTAACTGGACGCCACGCTCGGCAATCGTCCTCGCTGCAGCGGCTTCCAACTCCCGCCCGATCTCATCGATCACAATGGCTTCCGGGTTATGGTTCTCAACCGCTTCAATCATGACTTCATGCTGTAAAGATGGCCTGGAGACCTGCATTCGGCGCGCCCTGACCAACCGCAGGGTGCGGTACATCGCCATCTCCGCCAATTTCATTGGAAGTATCCACGATGACAACCCGCTTGGTTTCTGCCAGCAATCGAGCGGCCTCTCGCAGCATGGTGGTTTTACCTACACCTGGACGGCCGAGCAGTAGCAAGCTCTTTCCACTCTCAATTAAGTCCTTAATGATCTCCGTTGTCCCGTAAACTGCACGCCCTACCCGACAGGTCAGGCCAACTATATGCCCTCTGCGGTTGCGGATGGCAGAAATGCGGTGCAAGGTGCGCTCTAAACCTGCGCGGTTATCGGTATCGAACTCACCAATCCGTTTCACAACGTAATCCAGCTCTTCGTGCGAAACTTCGACTTTGCTGAGCTCAACTTCCCGGTCTACAAAGCGCGCGGTGGGCACACGCCCCAAGTCCATAATCACTTCAAGCAAATTATCGTTGTCGTTGAACTGAGCGACTGCCTGGGAAATTAACGGCGGCAAAACCGACATTAAGGCCTGTAAATCATCCGTTATCTTTTTCTTTTCCATACTTTTAAGATTACCTGTTTTTAGAATGAACCATGGGCGTTGAGGCTTTCTGCTGCCCACCTTCAAGAGCAGGGAGCGAAAAGACTCTTCCGGCTTTTTGTGGCTGCATTAATTGTTTTACCATAACGGCCTGACGAGGACCTGCTTCAGAACCCAGTTCTTCAAGAATCGGCTCTAGCCATGCCTGGTAAGAGCGAACACAAACATAAACTGGTCGGGTACGCTGGTTTGGTATTTTTTGCATGAGATCTAGCATTAACCCAGAAACATCCTCCGTATCTGGATGAACAAACGGCTGAGCCCAAACACCGCGATGCCCAAACTTAAATTCCACATAAGCCAGCAATTCACCCTGCTGATAGTGAACCATTCCCCTGGGGCGCTGCATCAAAAATGGTTCTGACTGCTGCACCAATGCAGGTACCAGGTTATTATACAGTCCCCGAATGGCGATCAAATCCTGGCTGGTAGCTGCCTGCCAATGGCTACCTTCAGAGTTTTTCTCCGCCTGGGTGGTAATTTTCCAGATACGCTGGCGCGCATTAATCGCAAAACTATTCTTGCGCAAGGCCTCAAAGGCAAGCGACAGTTCATCAACATCCGCTAACAACCGCCAGGCGCCGCGCTCTCCTGAATACTGCACCATATAATCCAACAAGGTTGATGCTATGGGCATCTCCAAGGCTGTGTAAGGAGTCAGAAAGGTCAGATGGGCAAACTGCGAGCCGTTCGCATGCATAAATTGCCCAACAAGAGCATTTCTGTTCTCCTCATCTTCGACAGTACAGGTAAACACCCCCATGGCAGGAGCCAGGTAGGACAATAACGCACCCGGAACAACAAAAGTTCCACGCGTTAAGACCAGGACGCTGTCCAAGAAAACACTATCTTCGCGGTGACGAACTAGTGCCGGGAGATCACGCCAGTCAAAAGGCCGCACGGTCATGGTATCAGTTCTAAATTTAACCCGCCAATGTCATGAAATAGCGATGAAAACGATCATCGGGTGTGAGCTCGGGATGAAATGAAGTAGCTAAAAGCTTACCTTGTTGAGCAGCGACAACACGACCATCAGGTAATTGAGCTAATATTTGAGCTTCTCCGAAAACATCTTCGATAAGCGGAGCACGGATAAAAACAGTGTGGTACGGTTTCCCTTCTGGATCTACCCGGCGAAGGGCTGGAACGTCCAGGTCCACCTCAAAGCTATCCACTTGCCGTCCAAAGGCGTTCCGTTCTACACGAATATCCATCAACTCCAAAAGGGGTTGGTTACGCCGGATGTCTTTTGATAACAAAATCGCTCCAGCGCAAGTGCCCCAGATAGCCTTCTCTTGCCCAAATTCCTTGAGGGGCTGCATCAGTTGGTATGCAATCGCCAGTTTCCCAATCGTTGTCGATTCGCCTCCTGGGATAATCAATCCATCCAAACTGTCCAATTGCTCAGGCAGACGCACCTCAGTCGTTTCAACACCTAGCTTTTTCAAAACAACCGTATGTTCGGCAAAATCACCTTGCAGTGCCAGAACTCCTATTCTCATATAGTTCCGCTATTTCTCCTGCTTCAAAAAATTAACTACTAAACAGTACTGATTCAACCCGATTAGCAATCGATTTACCAACCGCGGCCAGCAATCAATTCATTTTCAGGGATGGCAGAAATCTGGCGACCCACCATGGGTTCACCCAAGTTGCGACTGACTTCAGCCAGGATATAAGGATCCGAATAATGGGTTGTAGCTTTCACAATGGCTGCTGCCCGTCTGGCGGGGTCGCCCGACTTAAAAATGCCAGAACCCACAAAAACGCCATCTACGCCTAATTGCATCATCAAAGCAGCATCTGCAGGGGTAGCCAGACCACCAGCAGCAAAATTAACCACCGGCAAGCGTCCCAGGCTGCGTGTTTCCATAACAACCTCAAACGGCGCCCCAATTTCCTTGGAGTAGGTCATCACTTCTTCTACCGGCATGTTCTGCAAACGACGGATTTCGCCCAGAACGGTGCGGGCATGGCGTACAGCTTCAACAACATCCCCGGTGCCTGCCTCACCCTTGGTTCGGATCATCGCCGCACCTTCTCCAATCCGGCGCAGAGCTTCACCCAGGTTACGGCAACCGCAAACAAAGGGGACTTTGAAATCATGCTTATAAATGTGGTGGCTCTCATCCGCTGGTGTAAGCACCTCAGACTCGTCGATATAATCCACGCCAATTGCCTCTAAAATCTGCGCTTCAACAAAATGCCCGATCCGGCATTTGGCCATAACCGGAATAGAGACGGCATCCATAATTTTTAGGATCAACTCAGGATCGCTCATGCGCGCCACGCCGCCATCGGCGCGAATATCCGCTGGCACACGCTCCAATGCCATTACCGCCACAGCACCTGCATCTTCCGCAATCTTTGCATGCTCGGGGGTAACCACATCCATAATTACCCCACCTTTAAGCATTTGGGCTAAACCCTTTTTGACAGCAAAGGTTCCAACCTGTCCTTCCATCACAGCACCTCCACGGCTAAGGTATCATCCACTTAGCCAAAAAATGATATTTAACCGCCTCCTCACCAGGCAAACCTTTAGCGAATTGGTAGTCTTTCCGAATAATCATTCTACCATGCGCAATGTTAAGTGGCAATCCATCCAGTCGCCTCAGCAACTTTCGTCAAGTCTTTCTAACAATAAATTAACACACGCCTGTATCCTCGGATGAATTGCTAAAGAGTTTCCCGGTCACTTTCATGCATCGAAAAATAGCGGCGTGCACGCTCGAAACTGCGGTTGGCGTAACAGTACTGGCAGCCGAAGAGGCAGGTGTCGTAGCGCCCAATATCCTGGCTGGGCAGACATTGGCAGGTAAGACGCTGACCCGGGTCCTTCTTGGAATGCAGATCCAAGCCAAATACCCTGCGGATCAAATCATCATCCACACATTTCCCAGGGTAGATGCCATAAGGCTGCAGATCCACATCTTCAGCGCAGCTAACCAGCTCAAATTGATGATCCTCAGCCATAGCAGCCAGGTCCGGCATCAAAGCGTTGACAGCCTCTCTAAAACTGTCGCTACCTTCAGCCAGGGGAACCAAAGAAGGGGTGATAGAAAGCCGAGACCTGGATTTGGCATAATCGTCAAACAGGCTGACCACACAACGCTGCGAATAGCCCATCAACGCTTGAGCAAGGGTTTGGAAATTACGGCGGTGAAAATCCAGGGAAGTGCACTCGCTTAGATAAATTGGATCATAGCGCCAAATCACACGCTCCTTTCCTATTTTTTGAGCTAATGCTTGAAAACTCCTAAGAGCAGCATCCAGAGATGGCGTCCTTTGCTCGAGCAAGCGTGGGTAATTGGTCAGCGTGTATTGAAAATAGTAGCGGTAGCCACGCTGGTCAAGCTCATCCAAGAAAGGTAACAACGGAAGAGCGTGGCGGGTCCAAAAAACAATCACATCCACATCACCAGGCAACAACGATACACGCTTGATTTGATCCTGACGATAAGGATTCACAACCTGGCATTCTCCCTGGCGGACGCGCTTGATCATCCAAGGAGCATAAAAAGCGGGGATATCGGTTCTACGGCTGGCGCTGATAATCATCTATATGGATGATACACCCGGGCAGGGATGGCAGTCAACCCTCGTGATTGAGGGTAAAAACGCATCTTTCACCAAAGTCTAGTCAAATATGCCCTTGACAAACAATCAGACAATGATACAATATGTACAATTATACAATGATACATTCAATTAAATTTATCTAGAATGACCATTAAAAGAAACCAGGACCATGCAAATCTCGATTGATTTCAGATCTAGTCAACCGATCTACACGCAGATTGTGGAGCAAATCCAGCAGATGATTGCCACGGGTATATTACAACCTGGGGACCAGCTCCCCACAGTCCGGCAAATGGCGACAGATTTGCGCGTCAATTTCAACACTGTGGCGCGTGCCTACCGCATCCTGGATGAGGCGGGGTTGATATCAACCCAACAGGGCAGAGGTACCTATATTTGGACTCGGCCGGATGATGAACAATCTCAAATACTGCGAAGGAGCGGACTTGAAGCCCTGGCTCGGCAGATGGTGGAACAAGCCCGCAACCTGGGGTACCAGGCCAACGAAACGGAGGAGGCCTTCTTAAAGACCTTAAGAGAATGGAAAGAAGAAGATCAGAATTATTAGACCAGGCCTGAATTCACAAGAAAGGCATTGAATACAAACAGAAATCATACCTGATCACGATTATCCACAGAAACAGAAGCGAGGTCAAGATGAAAGACAACAAAAGATTTCAAGAGAGCAAGACAAACATAAAAACAATCAACAATACCCGCATTAGTGGTCTTGGGAGCATGATCGCCATGGTGATTTGGGTTTTAAGCAGCGCAATTGCTATAGCGGCAGGGGTTGGAGTAATCAATCTGCCAGGCGCCTGGATCGCAATCATCTTAATTGCATCTTTTTTGATTGGCTTTTACATCATGGTATCCCTGAAAGTTGCTAAGCAATGGGAAAAGGCGATTGTGTTACACAATGGAAAATATAAAGGTTTGCGAGGTCCGGGTCTGTTTTGGATCATCCCGGTAGTAGACACTACCCCTGTTTGGATCGATCATCGTGTGATGGTGACACCCTTCAATGCCGAGAAAACGCTAACCAAGGATACCGTGCCAGTCGACGTAGACGCCGTGTTGTTTTGGATGGTCTGGGATGCAGAAAAAGCAGCCTTAGAAGTAGAGAATTACCAGGCGGCGATCGCATGGGCTGCTCAAACTGCCTTGCGCGAGGTGATCGGGCAGATGACCCTGGCTGATATCCTGGTTGGTCGAGCAAAAATGGATGCCGAGTTACAGAAAATTATCGATGAGCGCACAACACCCTGGGGCGTGACTGTACAATCCGTGGAAATTCGGGATGTAATCATTCCACAGGAGCTCGAGGACGCGATGAGTCGCCAGGCACAGGCTGAACGCGAACGCCAGGCGCGGGTGATCCTGGGAGAATCCGAAATGCAAATCGCAGATTCTTTTGCTGAAGCATCACGGGCTTACATTAACAATCCTACAGCCTTACACCTGCGGGCAATGAATATGCTCTTTGAGGGCTTGAAAGAAAAAGGCGCCATGGTCATCGTCCCCAGCAGTGCGGTAGACACCATGAATCTGGGCGGTCTGAGCGGAATGGTAGCCCTTACGCAGACGATTAAACCTGATCAAACAGAGGAATAAGCTATGACCACCCAAACTCAATGGGAATACCGGGTTTTTACGTTTGGCTCAGCCTTGAGCGGCGTCAAAGACGAAGAACTGGAAGCCCTGCTGGATTCTTGGGGCGAGGAGGGCTGGGAAGTTTTTGAAGTAAACCCGATAACCAATAGCAGCAAGGTCCGCGTTGCGGCAAAAAGACCTCTTACTCAATCCACCCGGCGCCAACGCTCCTGGCCTTCTGAATAAATTCCGTTGGAAGTTAAAGAAATTCGCCGAAATAGTTTCACGTGAAACTATTTCGGCGCTAATTTTGTCTATTTCCACCCCCAAAAGGTCTTTTTCTGCTTCTATGTTTCACGTGAAACGTGCGCTTCACGATAAGTCTGATAATACCCCGTTGGCTTGCGCCCAATCTTCAAGTGTCTCTTCAACCAAATCAAGGTACGCATCCAGCGCGGGCAGGCGTTCCTGCAAGGTGGTTTCGTGCAAGCCCAAACCATTCAAGAAGCCCCATCCCTTTTCAAGAATTGACGAATTTCCTGTCTGTGTGGACATGATCAAGGTCACAGTTCGTAGCAAAGGCCAAAGACTAGCTTCCGGGTTTTGCCGCTCGACCATTGCCTGGAAAGCCGCCGAGTAGTAATTTTTCCGGCAAGCGTGTACACGTACCGGAGCTGTTTTCTCAGGGACCCGTTCGTAAATTTCCTTCCAAAGCTCGAATAATGGCGCCAGATCGGCCTGACGTAAATTTGGCCATCCCAGTAAACCCAGCGCACCGTGAAAAAGACCCGGTTTACCGACTGCTTCTGCTTTTTGCTGAAATTCGAGCAACAAGCGCCTCTCTGTCAAGGGCGGACCGCTCAGGCTGGCAACTGCGTTCATCGCATGCCCTAATGCCCGCACATAACTTTGCGCAAACTGAACAGGATCATCAATTTGAGGATTTCCCCCAAATGGCTGGTAACTGCCCCAAATCTGCCTGGCCCTACCCAATTGATGCTGAGCGCGTTCAAAAACATAGTCGGCCCGTTCAAACTGGCCGCGCACACTGGCCTGGATAAAATCCAACGTATGCCGGGGGTCGTGGAGAGCAATTGCAGCGTTCAGGGTCGGTCCCAACCAGGAATGCACGCGAAGCTGCTTACCGTAACGGTATTCATCTTGTGAATGATGAGCAATATCCAGATGGATATCCTCTGATAAAGGAATCACCTCTCTGGCAACTGGCGAGTTATCGGAGTGAATAAAAACCAGGTCAATATCCGTTGCCCCTCCAAGCTGGTAATCCTGTCCAAGTAAGGAACCGCACAGATAAACTGCGGATATTGAACGGTCTTTTCGCAAAAAGCGCTCGACGGTTTCATGGGCAATCTTGATCAATGCTTCTCTTGTGACGCGCATGGACTTCCCTATAACTCTTGTTTCTCGACACTTAGAGGCAATTCCGCCTGGAAGGGCGCAAGCTTGAGTGCCTGGCGGATGCGATTTTCAACGAAACGCAAAGCACTCCCGTTATTGACATAATCTAACTCATTCGTATCCAACACCAATACAGGCGAACGCCGCTGCCGGTGTTCTGAAAAGAACGCATCATACGCCTGGTTTAATTCAGCGATATAAGCGCGTTCCATATTGCGCTCGTAAGGACGGTCGCGCAGTTCAATCCTTTGCATCAAAACATCGGTATCAGCCCGGAGGTAAACGATCAGATCTGGCAGAACAATTTTTTCCCCCAGCGCTTCGTGTACACGATAATACATCTCCAGCTCATCCCCGCGCAAGTTAATCTGCGCAAAAAGAGCATCCTTCTCAAAAGTATAATCCGCCACCAGACTCCCATGCTTTGCCATCATATCTGTAACTGTCCTGCGTTGCTGGTAGTACCGGCTAAGCAGGAAGAATATCTGTGTTTGGAAAGCATAGCGGTTACGATCCGAATAAAAATCAGAAAGAAATGGGTTTTCTTCAAACACCTCTAAGAGCAAACCTGCCTCAAAAGACGATTGCAGCAGCCTCGCCAGGGTGGTCTTTCCGACACCAATCACACCTTCAATTGCAATATACATTGTGCACTCCAATGTTTTTGCTAATAATATTGTATAATCGAGAGATTCCTGGACTCAATACACAATCTTTGATAAGCATACCAGCGATTATTGAAGATTGCAACTATTTACTAGCCTTAAATTTAACGCAACTGATACTTGACTTTTAATCAAGGCGCGCTAAACTAACTTTATAACATACACCTTCATTTTTTCGTTTTTACAAGGAGAAGGAGATGCCATCACTTAACCGAGTACAACTGATTGGAAGATTAGGAAAAGATCCTGAGACACGATACACACCCTCCGGGAAAAAAGTGACATCCTTTAGGGTAGCCGTGAACAGGAGCTGGAGAAATGCCGAAGGAGAACAGAAGGAGTCAACCGAGTGGATTAACATTGAAGCTTGGGGGCGACTGGGTGAAATATGTCAAAATTATCTGAGCACAGGCCGGCTGGTCTTTATTGAAGGTCGCCTGCAGACCGACCAATATGAGCAGGGTGGCGAAAAACGATACTTCACCAAAGTCGTTGCCCAACAAATGCAAATGCTAGATCGCAAGCAGGAAGAAGAAGAACCCTTCATCGAAACCGTCGATGAAGAAGAATTTCCCTTTTAACTAACTATCCTATGAAACAGAGCTCCTGGTGACAGGAGCTCTTCATATCATCTCTTCTCAGGCAAACCGGGGCCTTCTATGTGTTGGCTGCATCCCCTGGCTCGTAGGCTGCCAAAGCCATAAGAAACGCCTGAATGGCTATTTTCCCCGAAAGCGCACGATGATTGCTTTGATTCAAAGGGCTAGCGCTAACAGCAGCATCCGCAAGAATCTCGATATTGCTCCCATTACGCTGCTTTGCCTGAAAATAGATGATGCCCAGCTCAAATAAAGCGCCTATATCTAAAACACGCCCCTGAGCATGCAATCCACTATCCATCTGCTTCCAGGCTGATAACCCTTCCACAAGTGCCTTCAGGATCTGACCGGAGCGGTCGTCTTGTGTACTTTGGGGGTCATCCAACAGCTTGCCGGCAATCGCTTTATTTGATCCATCATCTGCTAGCTTTTTTCGCACAAAGCGGACCAATTCAGCTTGCCCAACCGCATATTGTTCGAGTTTTTGTGCGAATGCAACCAAGCCATCGGCATAAACCCTGGCCGAGCCGTTTCCTTCCAGCTTTCTTAGAACCAATCCTGTTCTCAGCATCGATTCTGAAAGGCTTTCTTGTTTCAACTCACTTAAAGTCGCTACAGCCAACTGAAATATTTCAACCATGTGGTCTCCATGGTTGTGATTTTGTGCATCCGCCTGATTGAAATCAGGTTGTTTCTCTCGAACAGCCTGCAGGACCGCTTCAAAAACCTGAGCTAATATTGGGTCCATGAAATCAGGCAGAAGCAAGCTGTTCCAACTGGTCGACCAGGCGGCTGATTACATCAAAGCCTCCCTGCCAGAATTCCTTCTGGTAGACATCAATCCCGGCTTCCGAGAGTAATTTAACTGGCGCTTCAGAACCTCCGGCTGCCAGGAGTTTCAGGTAACGCGGCTTAAAACTCTCCCCTTCTTCTTTGAACTGTTGGTACAGTGACAGAACTAAAAGCTGACCGAAGGTGTATGCATACACATAAAAGGGCACCTGATAAATATGTGGAATAGAAATCCATTCCCAGCGGAATTCATCGCTGACATCCACAGCGTCGCCAAACTGGGTCTTGAGGTTCGCCAGGTAAGCATCAGCCAGTTCATCGACCGAAGCCCCTTGCTCGATCATCTCATGAGCCTGCCTCTCAAACAAGGCAAAGAAGGATTGGCGCAGAATGGTTGCATAGGCATCATCTACCTGGCGGAAGAGTAAATCTCGGCGTACACCTTCGTCCGTTTCTTCGGCTAACAGGCGATCCACCAGCATCATTTCCCCAAATGTCGAGGCTGTTTCTGCCAGGGGTAGGCAGGCATGTTGAGTGAAATAGCTGTGGTGAGAGGCTAGCAGTGCATGGATACCATGGCCCAACTCATGCGCCAGGGTGGCAACATCATCCGGACGTCCCTGGTAATTAACCAAAACCCAAGGAGATAGGTCGGGGGTTATGGTAGCACAAAAAGCCCCACCGCGTTTTCCCTTGCGAACTTCACTATCCAGGTGGTTCTCATCAAAAATTAACTGCGCCAGTTCCGCAACTTTGGGTTCAAACTGGTTAAAAGAGTCTAAAACCAGCTGTGCAGCCGATTCAAACGCAAAAGTTTTATCCGAACGAGCAATCGGCGCATATACATCATAACGACGCAGACGCTCCATCCCCAATAATCGCGCTTTGAGGCGGAAGTAGCGCTGGAACATTACCGCGTTTTCCTGGCATACGTCTAAAAGGGTAGATACGACCTCATCAGGAATATCGTTAATCAAGTTTCTGGCCGAAATCGGGCTGGAAAACTGGCGCATCTGTATCTGTTCGTTCCGCCAATCCCGCACCAGGGTTTGGTAAATCTGCCCCAGAATCGGGCCATCCTGCCCATAAACTCGATAAAGTTCCTGGTAGGCCTGAGCGCGTAAATCTGGGTTGTAATGCCGGGCATAAACCATCACTTCACCGCGAGTGAGCTCTTTTTCCTCGCCATCGATGGTTAACTTGTAGACATAGCGGTTGGTGATTGCGTCATACAGGTTATGAAATGCCTGCACACCGGTCGTATTCTTGGTGTTGACAATCTTTTCTTCAGGCTCTGAAAGGGTATGGGGTTTGAAATGGCGCATTTCTTCGAGCCAATATCGATAATCACCAGACACAGCCATTAAACGATCCGCTTCAGATTGCGCCAACCCTTTCCACCATAGGCTAAAAAACAGGGAGCGGTTTTCAAAATCCGCCATTTTCTGTTGCACACGCGCCATAAATGTTTGAGCATTTTGGTTCTGAGTGTCAGCAGCAAACCACAAGCTGGCAAATCCATACACTCTGGCGCCTTGCCGGTTAATTTGCTCTAATTCGCCCACAAGCTTCAAAAATTGCTCTTCAGAAATATCGTCCGATAATAGGGATCTATGTTGCTCTAAAGTAGAAACTGCTGAGTCCAAGGCTGTAAAAGCTGCACGCATCGCCGGACCATCATGAGAATCGAAAAGGTCATCCAAACTCCATGGCATTTGCTGATAGGTCTTGCTCATCTTATCCTCCTGCTCTAAAGATTGAACCTTACGTGCAAGATTTCGCCATCCTGCACCAGATATTCCTTACCTTCCAAACGTAGTTTTCCTTTTGATCGCGCCTCTGCCAGGCCGCCCAATGAAATTAAATCCTCATAGCCGACTACTTCAGCTCGAATAAAACCCTTCTGCAGATCAGAATGGATAACACCGGCAGCTTCAGGCGCAAGGGCGCCACGCTGAACCGTCCAGGCGCGCACTTCGTCTTTCCCAACCGTAAAAAAGGATTGTAAACCCAGTAATTCATAAGAAAGACTGATAACCCGGTATAAACCCAGGGTCTCAATTTGATACTCGTCCATAAAGATGGCTGCGTCCTCAGGCTCTAATTGAGCCAGCTCCATTTCCAGCTTCCCTTGCAGAGGAACAACAACACTGTGTTGTGAAATATACGAAATCTGAGGTGCAGTTTGGCCATCGGATAAGTTTAGCAACAGCAGAACTGGTTTTCTGGAAAGGAATCCAAAGCCACTGAGTAATTTTTCTTCCTCAGTTGAAAGCTCCATTTCTCGCAATGGCATTTCCTGTGACAATACTGCTCGTAATCTTTCGAAAAGTGAAATTTCCCTTTCTATCTGAGCTTTGTCTCTTCCAGCGCCTTTTTTTCGTTCATCTGAAAGACGCTCCAGCTTCCGCTCCACAGAAATCAGATCATTTAATAATAATTCTGCATCCATCAGGGAAATATCGCGCTGTGGATCAACCGACCCAAGTGGGTGAGGCACGCTTGGATTCTCAAAACACCGAACCACATGTACAAACCCATCCATTTGGGTAAGCTGGTTGAGCAAAGGACCAGAGAGGCCACTTTTATTGGCGCTGCCTTCTAAACCGGCAATATCCGCATAAGTTACTTTGGCATAGGTGGTCTTACCCGGTTCAAATAACTTCGAGAGTTGATCTACACGCGGGTCTGGAACGTCCACAACGGCTGTGTGGACGTCAAATCTGCCCCCGCTGACCGTGATTGGCTGGTCACCGCGGGTTAGGGCATTAAATACAGTTGTCTTGCCTGATTGAGATAAACCAATGATTCCTAAACGCATAACCGAGTATTCTATCACAGGAAGATAATCACCCGCGAGCGAAAACTGCCATTTCTGGTCCTTGACCTGCTGTCTATCTTTCGATATACTATAGCCGCAATCCAGAAATCGTTTAGCCGAAGTGGCGGAACAGGCAGACGCGCACGACTCAAACTCGTGTTCCCTCGGGAGTGTGGGTTCGATTCCCACCTTCGGCATCCAAGAGAGTTGACTAAACGGTCAACTTTTTTGTTTACCTGCGCTGTTGGTAAAGTTGGACGACAAAAGCTTTTGACTTTGAAACACCTGTTTCTGGATAGGAAATTCTTTGCAGTTTTACAACTTCCAGAGACATCCATTCAAATAAATCCATCGTTTCCAATAAAGCTCGCCAAACATCTTCAAGATCATAACTGGCAAAAACGGTTTTAAGAGCTTGCAAGGCTCGTGGGTCAACCCATTCTTCCAGAAAACGCCCCCGCATCCAGGTATCTTTATCCTGGCTGGAGGTTGCTTGGGCTTGCCATTCCATCACCCTACGCAGCAAACCCTTCAGATAACTATCACAGCATTCTTTCGCCCACCATAATTCACCTCGGCGTAAGTGCTTAGCTGTCCAAACTGAATGATACCAAAAATCGTTGACGATATCTAAGAAGGCTTTCTCATCAAAAGGCGGTTTTAGCTTTTGGCTGCCTGTTTCAAAAGACACCCGCTCGAGTAAATTGTCTTTATCAAAAAGAATTTTATATCCCCGCTTGAAGACATCTCCGATTTCTGGAGATAAGCCATCTTCAACCATTTCAATCACCAGGGTTGAGGGTACAAAAGCAAAATCCACATCCAAGCCACCTTCAAAAAGACAACGCCGCTCCCAGTGCTGGCGATCACCAGTACGCTCGACAAATGTCAGCCAGGGAACGCCAATCTTTAGCAGCCAATCCGGATTATCCAGGAAAATTGGAGGGTTTTTCACAAATATGGATAAATCCAGGTCAGAAAATTCATCGGCTGGATGATCCGCACGCGCTCGAGAACCAATCACCATGGCTGAACGGATATCATCCTGATCTTGCGCCCAATCGACAAAATTCGTTAGCAGGGTCTCATAAGCCCTGGCTGTTATTTCTCTAGAATTCTGATTTATCACGCCTCCTTTTCATGGCTCTTTTCTAGGAACAATACCTTCCCCTGGAACCTACAATCACCTATAATCAATGGAAGGTGTATCTTATTCGATTATCAGTTCGAGAGGAGCTTTTAGATGCAATCCTTAGATCAAATTCTCGCTGTGATCTTAGGTGGGGGTGTCGGTAAACGATTATACCCCCTCACCAAGCAACGATCAAAGCCTGCGGTACCGATTGCAGGAAAATATCGATTAATCGATGTTCCAATCAGTAATTGTATCAATTCAGGCATCCAACGAATTGCTGTGCTGACCCAATTCAATTCTGTTTCCCTCCATCGCCATATTACCCAAACTTATAATTTTGACGCTTTCCACCAGGGTTATGTGCAAATCCTGGCCGCAGAACAAACTCCACGTAGCACAGATTGGTATACCGGTACGGCTGATGCTGTCCGAAAACAGCTCTTTGAAATTAAAGCTACTCAAACTGATTTTGTATTGATCCTGGCGGGCGATCACCTCTACCGTATGAATTACGCAGCTATGGCTGCCTTCCATTGGGAAAACAAGGCAGATATCACGGTTGCTGTTCAACCCGTACTTGCTACAGAAGCCTTTCGCTTTGGCTTGTTGAAACGGAATCCGGATTTCCGGATAGAATCTTTTGTGGAAAAACCTCGCGATCCAGAAATCCTGGCACAGTTTGTCAGCCGTGATGAGCCGGAACGACCCTATCTGGGATCCATGGGAATTTACTTGTTCAATACTCCGGTATTGATCGACTTACTCGAAGATACCAGCCATGTAGATTTTGGCGGGCAAATAATCCCTAATTCTCTGTCTTCATACAAGGTGTTCGGTTACGATTTTGATGATTATTGGGAAGATATCGGAACAATCCGAAGTTTTTATGAAACCAATCTATTGCTGGCAAAACCTGAATCTCCCTTCAACTTTTATGATCCTATCCGCCCAATCTATACCAGGGCTCGTTTTCTGCCTGGGTCCATCATCGATGGCGCAACCCTGACCAATGTTTTGCTGGCTGAAGGTTGCCAGATACGCAAAGCGAAAATCACCAATTCTGTTATCGGGTTACGCAGCCAAATTTCCGATGGAGCCCGTATCGATAAAAGTATTGTGATGGGCTCAGATTATTACGATTCACCCAATGAAAGCATCCCCGGTAATATTCCCCTCGGAATCGGGGCAAATTGTCAGATTGAAGGTGCAATCATCGATAAAAATGCCCGCATTGGCGAGGGTGTAATTATTAAACCTTTCCCGCGCGGGGTGGAACTTGACAAAGGCAATTGGGTTGTTCAGGATGGAATTGTTGTCATTCCTAAAAGTACGGTTTTATATCCTGGTACATATATCGGTCCTGATTAATCGAGTAAGGGCTGCCCTTATGGGCAGCCCTTTTCTCATAAACAACAATTTCTTTTTTCTAAGCCGTCTCTACAACAACAGTGGACACATCGAATTGAGGGGGACGTTCGAAATGTTTTTTAACTGCGCACATTTCAGCAGCCCGTATCAATGCCTGGGTATATTTTTCCGGGAATGTTGGTGGAACCTGAATCTCCAGATCAATCTTTCCGATCATGCCACTAAAGCGATCGGCATGCATCCGTTGCACGATGCGGATCCCATCAGTGGGCAACCCCCGTTGCTGGCAAAAACCTAGAACATAAATACCTGCACAAGTACCAATAGATGCCAGGAAGGTCGCAAATGGAGTCGGAGCGCTTGCCTGTGGCGGCTGATCTGTCATAACTGTAAAAGGACCAAAATGGGCATCTACTCTCGACCCACCGGGAAAATCAATAACCATTTCCATAATTCATAACCTCCAATAATTTTTTGATCGCGTACCAAAGTCATCTGATGTCATTTAATACAAGAAAATTGAAAGAGAAAGCTAAACTATCTACTAGATGCTATTCGGGGGAAAAGGTTACAAGATAATTTTCAGTAAAATCTAGACACGGTTAAGTAGTAAAGCCTCAATAATAGCCAAAACCGATAGAATCGTCAGCAACACAAGCAAACCGGCCATTAACATCGAGCCAAGAAAATTGGCAATCATGGTCGTAATCGTGAGTGCAATCAACCACAACAACATACTTGTTATTTTATTAAGATTTAGAACACTCGATTGAGCTGCCCACCACCAGATCAGGCTGCTGATAATCATGCCAGCAATGCTGGCAATAATTACAAGTAAAGAAAGCTGCGCGCTGTTAAGGTTTCCTAAATCCCTGACCATAATACCGCAATGTGCTGTAGCGGACGGGGGGTGATAGGCGGATTGAAAGAAATAGATCCTGACAAAGATCACCCTGCCAAACAGGATATTGGATTTTCCAACTTGCCAACTTAATTCGACTGTTTGCCCCGGCTCAAGAGACAATGTCTGTTTATCGCGAATGAGATTATCCGGCTCCCCAGGATTGCTTAAGTTCGCTTGAATGGCAGGACTTATCGGAAAATCTTTTGGGTTACTGACTTTTATCTTAACTGATGCAGTTTCCGAAGATGTTAATAAAACCGGGCAGATTAAATGGTGTAACCGTCCATCTGTCTCAATCTTGGAATCAAAACTGGTAGATTCTGGGTACCCCCAAAAAGACATTCCTTCCAAGTCTCTCCAAAAGGCGATTGTATTATAGGTTGCCCCAAGCAAAAAGGTGATGCAAAAAAGTATGATTCCGAAGCTTTTAATCAATTTGTTCTTCATGGTTTTCTAGCCAAAGTAGCAATGCTTAATCTCCTGATTGTGGGGTTGTTTGAATCGTGGCTTTTCTGCCCCAGAAGAATGCATAATACAACCAAACCGAGATGATGTAAAGCACAATTGTACCTAAAAACACCGGCCCAAAGCCATAACGCACTTGCAGCCAGCCGCTAATCATGGGGCTGAAAGCCCAACCAAAATTCCAAGACATGCTGACTAAACTGGCAATCGTCGCCCGAGCACTAGCGTCCACCTGTTCCATCACAAATGTCTGGTACACCGGTCCACTCATATTCATTAACGCCACACGAAAGTAATAAGCAGCCGCACTGAGCCAGAACCAGGGAGCATATCCGAGCAGAATTAGGAATGGTATGGATAAACCCTGGCTAATGACGACGAACTTGATCTTCCCAAAGCGCTCGGCCAATGGCGGCGCTACCAGAAGACCTAAACCCATAGCCAGTGACCCCCAAGCAAACAGGGTTCCAATAACCGGATCAGGTTGGGAGTGAACCTGCCTGTAAAAAACGTTCATAAAAGGCATGATCAATCCCGCCCCTATGGAGGTTAGCAGCATGGGCAAGATCAGGCGTGACAACATTCCTGGGTTCTCTGCGGCATATTGAATGGGTGTAAATAAAGAACGCTCTCCAGAAGACAAGTGCGGGGTCCGCAAAAAAAACAGGGGCAAGAGAGCGAGAAAAATCGAGATAGACACAACCAGGATTGCCCCGCCATAAGCTGAGCTATGGGTTGGTTCAACATTACGCACTGTCGAAATCCAGGTAGGTAAAAACCCTCCAATCCAATTACCCACCGAAGCCGAAGCCATCTGCAATCCTGAGCTAAAACTAAATAAATAGGTACGCTCATGTTCGCCGCTATTTTCCATCAGGAACGGTCCCATGGTTACAGCCCCTAAGCTTTGCGCCAGCCCAGAAAGAACATTGGTAATGTAAAATACGGATACGACTGGCCAAAGGAACATACCCAAGATCGACAAGCCAGATAAAATACCCGATCCAATCAAAGCATTTTTTCTGCCCATACGATCAGCCAAGTAACCGCTAGGGAGTGCGATAATCAATGCGGTTAAGCTGTTGGTGGTGACCAATTTACCCAACAAGGCTTCATCGTATCCCAAGCTAAGGACATAAAAGTTAAATAATAACCGGAACACTCCCATAGCTGCACCTGTGACAATTACACTAAACAGGTACAGGCGTGCATTTGGACTGAATGACTTCAGCTGGGAAGCATATTCACGCAATACGCCTATCATCCCTTTTGAAAGATTCTTTACTTTCATGTAAAATCAATCTCGGTGAAAGCCAAAAAAATCTTGAATCATATCTGCCAAACCTAAAACAGTTTCCAGGCGAGCTGAATATAATCTTTCATTTTCTGATTCAAGGTTTAAATGAACCAGCCCAGCCAGGCGTAAAGCCGCCAAATGATGAGTAACCGTCGGTGGGCGTAAACGTAATCTCCTGGAAAGCTGCGCTGGCGATAAGGGATCCACAACTAAATAACGCATGATTCGCAGACGAGTAGGATCAGCCAATGCTTTCAATGCCTGCAACAGTGCATCCGGAACAATCTCACCAGGCACCAAGGACACATCTGGAGGCCTTACGCCAAAAGTAACTATAGCCTTCAGAGGATCAATCTTTCGATAGAATACCAGTGGAGTAGACCAGTATGAGGGTACAAAAACCAGTTCTTCCTGGTTGAGCAACTCCTTGATTTGGACGCCTTGGGTGAGATTTTCTATCATTTCGTTGAATGGCAATGATACAGCCAAGGATTTAGCATCTTCTAAGCCGTCTTCTAGGGTTGATTTGATTTGCCTTTCTTCTTCTGCAAAAAAAGCTTGCTGATAAGATTGCAGTGCTGATAAATAGGCTTCTCCAAATTCACTTGCCTTTGCCCATGTATCCAAAATCCTGCTCAGCGTTTTCGTACGGATGTTTTCATGGCGGTCGCTGCGATAAACTTCTCGAAAAGCATCCTGATCTTTTTCTGTCCAACTCCCGCGCTCTGCGATTCCTGTTAACAAATCCACCATAGCGGTCGGAGTTTGATAGGAGAAGACAAGTGCCGGGAGTCTATTTGCAGGAGGTAATTGTTTCAGAGACCACAGGACACTCTCACCATCTTTATTGTTATTCAAAGAGGCTATCCAATGAAAGGGGATATAGATGACATCCTGTGCAATTTCGAGTATTTGACGTTCATTTGTGGTCAGTCGAGAACGCACACCTGCTGCCCAAGGTGGGCGTAGACCGAATCGGTCAGGATGATGCAGCACATGCAGACTAATAAACAAATCGTAAGCCGTGCCAATATCCCAAGAAATAAAAGGGTACTTTTCTTTGATGCCTGCCCTATTTTTCTCCTTCTCATCTGTCAATTGCGAAATTTCCTCAGGCAAAGGGTCCAATTGCTGGTTTGTTGAGCTCTTCTTCATTTTGACCTCTTCAACGAATTTGACACCTAAAACTATTAGATCATAATCTAATACAGATAATAACTGAACACTATACCCCTGTCAAGCGTCCCATATATAGGCAATCAATAAAAAGGAATATTTATTGAAAATGACTAGACCTGTGGATAACTTGGGGAAATCTGTGGATAAACCTACAAAACTGGGGAAAACTCGAATTTTTGTCCTATTAATCGACATCCTGTCACCCCCATATATGGGGGTTGTTTCAAAGAAGCCACCAGATAAACTTCACTGCTTTCAGGATAAATTTTTTTATTTTTTCTTCCTTTTTCATCCACACCCCAGGAGTGGATAAAAGCTAGCGTAATGAAAGCTAATTTACCCCCATAGAGCAGGTTTGTATATGCAATGACCCGTGTATATAGCCTTGAATCTCCCTTGGTTTTTCTTTATCCACATATCCACTAATCCTACTACGACTACGAGTTAATGACTCTATATACTTATGGAAATAAAATGATTAACCAACCATTTCTTCCCTTACCTTTTGATACAAGGTTTCTGCTTTTAACTCACTCAACGTGTAACAAGGAGAATCTAAATGATCGGCGAGGCTTTGTGCAAGACCTTGGTCAAAGGCGGTATGTTCCATATTAATAACGATGCTGCGAATCTTATCCAATGCAATTATTTCCGCTAAACGGTTTGCTTCTTCTTGGGGGGGAAGATTGCTTATGGATACATTCCCTGCACCGTCAGTTAACAGGATCAGCAAGGGATTGACGTCTGGGTGAAGAATCCGCTCGCGTTGGACAACCTGGTGGGCCATCAACAGACCTGCTGAAAGAGGCGTCTTTCCACCCACGGGAATATCTGCCAGGGCGCGCTGCGCCAGTTGAACTGAATTGGTTGGTTGGAGGATTAATGTTGAGCGGTTCTTCTGAAAGACAACCAGTCCTACGCGGTCCCGGCGCTGGTAGGCATCTGTTAGAAGTGAAAGTATCGCTCCTTTTGTGGCAGACATCCGCTCGGCAACTGCCATTGACCAAGATGCATCTACAACAAAGAGGATTAAGTTTGCAGCTTTTTTTACTCTTACTTTTCGTTGAAAATCACTTGAACGAATAGCAAAGGCAACCCGTTTACGCAAATCAGCTCGTTGGATTTGGAAAGGGGCTGCAGCTCTTAGGGTTGCATCAAACGCCAGGTCATCCGTTTTTCCATTGGCAGGTCGGGATTGGATATATCGTCCGCGTTTACGATCTGTCCGTGTGCGTGATCGTCGGCCGCCATGCCGGCGCGTGATCCGGTCTATTGGATTGGCGATTTTTCGTGGCGAAAAGATTGATCCGATCTTCACCTTTTCGCCGCCATCCCACCAATTGGCGCTGATGGAATCAAAAACGTTCTGTGGGGCAGGTTCAGATGGAGGCTGGGTGGAATCTTCAGCCTCAGATATCTCCGTACTTAGCGCTTTTTTTTTTCGCTGGAAGACTCTTCCCTTGGAGCAGGCTCTGGTTCTCCCTCGGTAGCTGTCGATCCATGAAGTTGTTCAATACGCTCTTGCAAATCTTCCATGCTCATTTCAGCCTGGTGGAAGGGTCCCCGTTTGATACGGTGAGGCAGAGCTAATTCAGCTGCCAGCGCGATATCGCGGTCGGTAATTGCTGTGCGCTTTTCAAAGGCAGCATGTGCTCTTGCAGTTTTGAGAATCACCAGGTCCGCTCGATGACCATCCACGTTGAGAGATGAGGTGAGTGCTGCTATGGAGAGTAGATCTCGGTTTGAGTAAGTTACTTTTTCCAGAATTTCTCTGGCTTGCTCGATCTGGCGAGATAAATCTTCTTCGCGTTCAAACCATTGTTGGTAAAAGGCTTCTGAGTTTTCTTCAAATGCCAGATTACGCTGCATGATCAGTACCCGCTCGCGAGCGTCTCGTAAACCGAGAATTTCTACTGATAGTGCAAATCGATCCAGCAATTGGGGGCGAAGATCACCTTCTTCTGGGTTCATCGTTCCTACAAGAATGAAGCGAGCTGGGTGGGAGAAAGAAATACCTTCCCGCTCAACAATATTGACACCCATCGCAGCCGAGTCAAGCAACAAATCCACAACATGGTCATCCAGCAAATTAACTTCATCAATGTATAAAAGACCGCGGTTGGCTGCGGCCAGTACACCTGGCTCGAAATGTTTTTCTCCTTGTTGGATTGCTTTTTCAATATCAAGCGTGCCGACTACTCGATCTTCAGTAGCGCTGACCGGGAGATCAACAAAGCGGATGCGGCGCCTTGCAGTAACCAGTTCCTTGGGTAAAGCTTTTTGTTGTTTGACCCAGTCAGACCAGGTTAGAGGTGCTGAAGGGTCATCATTAAATGGAGAATCAACAAAGACCTCAATTTGTGGCAGTAAAGCGGCCATTGCACGGGCAGCCGTCGATTTTCCGGTGCCACGTTCGCCGCGAATTAAGACACCACCGATTCTGGGGTTGACAGCATTGAGAACCAGGGCGCGTTTCATGCGCTCTTGGCCAACGATTGCAGTGAATGGATAGATAGAAGGCATTATTTCCTCAAGTGTTCAGCGTGTAAGAACAAAATTGTACTTTCGATCCTGTGGATCAGGATGAATAAAATATTTTTCTAAAGGAATTTTAATCTTATCATAAAGGTTGTCAAGTTTCCCTTTCACCTTTATAATACGGCCCATATACCATCCGCAAACTGGAGTAAGCAAGTATGGAACAAAATAACGCCCTTAATGGGCAAGAGGTTGACCCTGGCTTCATGCAGGAAGGCGAAAACACAGCCCAAGAATCCGCCTCAATGCAATCGCTACTGGATGAGCAGGGACTCAGCCTGGATTTTCCTACCCAAGGCGAAATTCGCCAAGGTTTTATCGCCACCATTCGTGACAATGAAATACTGGTCAGCATTGGTACCAAATCAGAAGGTGTGATTTACGGCCGAGAATTGGAACAAATTCCTCAGGAAGAACGTGATGCGTTTGTTGTCGGTCAGGAAATCCCCGTCTTTGTGGTTGCCCCAGAAGATGACAGCGGAAACGTTGTGCTATCTTACGTGCGCGCCCGTGAAGAAAAAGATTGGGAAGATGTAGAAGCTTTGCTCGAATCAGGCGAAGCAGTTCCTAGCAAGGTCATTGGATACAACAAAGGTGGATTAATTGTTCCGGTAGGGCAGCTGCGCGGCTTTGTACCCGCCTCCCAAATCAGTCTGCTTCGCCGGACCAGCGCAGGCAATGAAAGCCCCGACCAAAGATATGGAAAGATGGTCGGAGATGAAATTGACGTGCGTATTATCGAGGTTGATCGAGCACGCCGGCGCTTAATTCTTTCGGAGCGATTGGCGTTGCAAGAAACTCGCGAAACCCTCAAAGATCGCTTATTAGATGAGTTAGGTGAAGGCACTGTTCGCAGCGGAAGAGTAACCAGCCTGGCTGATTTTGGAGCTTTCGTAAATATTGACGGCGCCGATGGGTTGGTCCACCTGTCTGAGATCTCCTGGGAACGCATTCAGCACCCCAACGAAGTCCTAAAAGTTGGACAAGAAGTCAAAGTTAAAGTCATTAGCGTCGATCGGGATCGTAAGCGCATTGGCCTGTCAATTCGCCAGCTCCAAGACGACCCTTGGATGCAAAAGGTTGGCGAAATGAAGGAAGGCATGCTGGTTCAGGGAACCATCACTCACCTGACCAAGTTTGGAGCATTTGCCAAGATCGATGAGGATCTGGAAGGTCTTGTCCATGTTTCTGAATTAAGTGAACAACGCATTGGTCATCCCAAAGAAGTGGTTCACGAAGGGGACGTGTTAACCTTGAGGGTGATCAAGATCGATGGTGAGCGCCGGCGAATTGGTTTGAGTCTGCGGAAGGTTGACTCTCCCGCCTACACAGACTTGGACTGGAAAATAGCCCTGGCTGATGAAGTCGATACCACCCAAATCGATGAGGAAATTTCTGAGCAAGAGACGGCTGCAGAAAGCCCCGAACAAGAATAGCAAGCAACAACCTGCCAGTGAGTGGATGTCTGGCAGTTAGAAAGCATAAATCCAGTGCACCTGTTGAGAAACAGGTGCACTATTTAATATAAGAGTTGTGTTAGTTTTGGGGTCTTTTAACCTTGAAATGACAAGACTTCAGGTTAATCTCTGGTAGAATCCAATCGGACAATTTGTCTCATAATCAAAAATTTGTTTATCAGGTTCTTTTTTTGGTACTGGTAGCAGTAGGAGGCGTACCGTGTCTGGTATGGAACGATTTACTCAAAGGGCGCGTCGAGTGTTGAGCCTCGCTCATCAAGAGGCAGAACGAATGCGTCATAATTATATTGGAACTGAACACTTGCTTCTGGGTTTGATCCGAGAAGAAGGAGGCGTTGCCGGGCGCGTATTGAGAGAATTAGGGTTGGAGAACAACCGGGTTCAGGAGATCGTAGAACGACTTACAGAAAGCGGGCAATTCCTGGGTGGAAAGCTAGACCTTACACCTGGGACACAACAGGTCCTCGAATATGCTGTAGAGGAAGCCCGCCGTATGGGTCATCATTATATTGGTACAGAACATTTACTTTTGGGTTTGGTACGCCATGGCGAGGGCATCGCAATGGATGTCTTGCGCAAATTAGGGATCACGCCTGAACAAATTCGCAGGCAAACTCGCAGAGTGCTGCAAGAAAGCAGTTCTTCTCGGAAAACGGGAGAACCTACCGAACAACGCGCCCCTGCTAGCCGGCAGGAGCAGCCTAAGCCAAAAACACCCATGGTAGACCAGTTAGCTACTGATTTGACTTTTTTAGCTGAGGAAGGAAAGTTGGATCCCGTCATTGGTCGCCAGATGGAGATTGAACGGGTAATCCAAATTTTGGCCCGACGCACAAAAAATAACCCTGCATTGATCGGTGAGCCAGGGGTTGGAAAAACCGCTATTGTGGAGGGTTTAGCTCAACGGATCATTGAAGGTGATGTTCCCGCTCCACTATTGGATAAAAGAGTGCTCCAATTGGATGTTGGTTCTTTGGTTGCTGGGACTATGTATCGTGGTCAGTTTGAAGAACGCTTGAAACGCGTGATCGATGAGCTAAAAGCATCTGGGTCGATTTTGTTTATTGACGAAGTCCATATGCTGGTTGGTGCAGGTGCAGCCGGCTCGTCTGTTGATGCAGCCAATATACTCAAGCCAGCTCTTTCCCGAGGTGAACTGCAGGTGATAGGTGCAACCACCCTGGATGAATACCGCAAGCACATCGAGAGCGATGCAGCCCTGGAACGGCGTTTCCAGCCTGTTGTTGTCGATGAACCATCTATTGAAGAGACAATTGATATTTTACGTGGGGTGCGCGGCGCTTATGAAGAGCATCACCGGCTGACGATTTCGGATGAAGCCCTGGATGCTGCTGCTCACCTGTCAGCCCGTTATGTTACCGAGCGGTTCTTACCGGATAAAGCCATTGACCTGATTGATGAGTCTTCATCGCGGGTGAGGATGTATAAAAGCAGCTCGGCTCAAACAGCCAAAGACTTGATGCGCCAGTTGCGCGAATTACGCCAGAACCATGCCTTAGCCGTGGAAGATGGTCGCAATGATGATGCTCAGGATATGATCGAGCGTCAGGAAGCCCTGGAATTCCAACTTAATCGCCTGCGCACAGGCTGGGACCGGGCCAACAGCCCAACGGTATCGGCTGAAGATATCGCCGAAGTTTTATCTATGTGGACCGGTGTTCCGGTTATGCAGATAGCACAAGAGGAATCTCAGCGCTTGCTGAAGATGGAAGAAGAATTGCATGCCCAAATTATCGGGCAGGAAGAAGCTATCCAGGCCATTTCCAAAGCAGTACGCCGCGCGCGGGCCGGTTTGAAAGATCCTCGACGACCGATTGGATCATTCATCTTCCTGGGACCAACGGGTGTAGGAAAAACTGAGCTGACCAAAGCCCTGGCGCGCTTTATGTTTGGAAGCGAAGATGCTCTTATCCAGTTGGACATGTCCGAGTTTATGGAGCGGCATAATGTCAGCCGGCTGGTTGGTGCACCTCCAGGATATGTGGGTTATGAGGAAGCTGGACAGCTGACCGAAGCCTTGCGCCGTAGACCTTACTCGATTGTAGTCTTTGATGAGATCGAAAAAGCTCACCCAGAAGCCCACAATATGCTTCTGCAAATCATGGAAGAAGGGCACCTTTCCGATGCTCGCGGACGGAAGGTAGATTTCCGGAATGCCATTATCGTGATGACTTCAAACGTAGGCGCGGATATGATTAAGCGCCAATCATCGATAGGCTTTGCCCTCAAGCGCGATGAAGAAGTTGCCGAGCGCCTGGCTTATGATGAAATGCGCAAGAAGCTAATGGATTCGCTGCGCCGGGTATTCCGCCCAGAGTTTATTAACCGACTGGACTCGGTGATTGTCTTCCGCTCTTTGAATAAGGTAGATATTCAACAAATTGTTCAGTTGGAGTTAAACAAGGTCGCTCAGCGACTGGAAGAGCACTCGATTGTTCTCAAAGCCACTCCCGCAGCCCTGGAAAAACTGGCTGACTTAGGCTATGATCCAGACATGGGGGCGCGTCCTCTGCGACGGATTATCCAGCAGAAGGTGGAAGACCCGTTATCTGATTCCTTGTTAGCCGGTGAGTTTGAGGATCGTGACATTATTGTGGTCGACCTGGAGGATGATGAAATTCAGCTCAGGCGGGGTGAGGAAGAAATGGAATCACCCACCGAAGCGCTTGCACCGGCTTAGAGAAACTTATTTAGTGTAAACTTATTTAGTCTTCTAAGGTTGCTTGTAATTCGATCGGCAAACAGTACCACTGCCAGGACAAAAAGCATAAGAAAAATCCCCTTCTATTCGTTCGTCACAATAAAACCACCAGGACAAAGTATAGAAAAAGCCGCCTTTTGATTGGCGGCTTTTTTGATAACGTGCGGATGAATTATAATAGCCTCTATGCCTAAAACTCGTACTCAATATGTGTGCCAACAATGTGGGCGCGTAAGCGCCCGAGAGATGGGGCGCTGTCCGCAATGCGGCGCCTGGGGTAGCTTTGTAGAAGAAGTTATTGCTGCTGCTCCAGCGCCTGCTGCCAGCCATGCAGGGCGTGGTTTAAGCGGACGATCCAGCCCACAGCGACTGGGAGATGTCAAAGGGGATGTGGATGAACGTTATCCCCTGTCCTTAGGAGAATTTGCGCGTGTCCTGGGTGGTGGGGTCGTGCCAGGCTCGGTGGTCCTAATTGGCGGAGATCCTGGGATAGGAAAATCAACCTTATTGTTGCAGGTGGCTTTGGAAATGGCTGTCCGGCAGACTGTGTTGTATGTATCTGGAGAAGAGTCTGAGCGGCAAATCAAAATGCGGGCAGTGCGTTTACTGCAGGCTGAGATAAATGACGAAGCTACATCCCGCCCAGATAATCATATCCCAGACGATCTTTACTTGGTCACCGAAACGAACCTGGGCATCATTATGGAGCATATCCAGGAAGTCAAACCGCTCATATTGGTCCTTGATTCGGTGCAAACAACCTATTTGCCCGAGCTGGATTCGGCCGCAGGCTCAGTTTCCCAGGTGCGAGAAAGCGCCTCTCGCCTGCGTGAATTGGCCAAATCATCAGGGATTGCTGTTTTCTTGATTGGGCATGTTACCAAAGAAGGCTCATTAGCTGGACCGCGTATCCTGGAGCATATCGTAGATACGGTTCTATACCTGGAGGGCGATCGTTTTCAGTCCTACCGCCTGTTGCGTTCAGTAAAAAACCGCTTTGGCGCTACATCGGAAGTAGGAGTCTTTGAGATGCGGGAGCGAGGAATGGTGGAGATTACCAATCCATCGGAAGCCTTCCTGGCAGAGCGGATGGTTAACGCCCCGGGCTCGGCTATTGCAGTGACGATGGAAGGAACAAGGCCTTTATTGGTAGAAATCCAGGGATTAACCAGCCCAACATCTTTTGGAAACCCGCGCCGCACGCCCAATGGCGTAGATTTCAACCGGCTATTGTTGACCGTAGCAGTTCTAACGCGACGTGTAGGCATGCACCTCGGAGAACAGGATATTTTTGTTAACGTTGTGGGCGGACTTTCTGTCAGCGAGCCAGCTGCCGACCTGGCGGTAGCCGCCGCAATCGGTTCGTCCTTGCGAGGGCAAGCGATTCGCGCCGATACGGTCCTGATTGGAGAAATTGGTTTATCCGGAGAATTGCGCATGGTTGGCCAAATGCCAGCGCGCTTGAATGAGGCGGCAAAATTGGGTTTTCGAACGGCCATCGTGCCTCGTCGTTTACGCAAAGTGGAGCCTTGGCCAACCGGTATTGAAGTGGTTGAGGTGCGTTCTTTGCGCCAGGCGTTGGATTACGCCTTTGTTGCAGAGGACAAGTAGCCTGGTGCAGGTTATGCCAGGAGAATTCCCGCCGACGGTACCTGCTATGATGAATTTCCCACAACCAGCTTTTAAAGTTGGTCGTCTTCCAATCTATGGAGATTTAATTTTATCCCCCATGGAGGGGTTTTCTGACCAACCTTTCAGGTCATTGTGCCGAAAAATGGGATCGGCAATGAGCTATACAGAGTTTATCAACGCGATCGATGTACTGCAAGGACAGCAGCAGGTTGCGCTAAAGACCGCCTTTTTAGAAGAAGAAAGACCGGTTGTCTTTCAAATCTTTGACAGCGAGCCGGAACGATTGTTAAAGTCTGCTTTGGTGTTGCAGGCTTTAAACCCAGATATTATTGATATCAATTTAGGATGTTCTGTTCGGCGTGTTTCTGGTCGGGGGGCTGGTGCTGGTTTGCTACGTACACCTATAAAGGTAGCGCGCATTTTTCGATTGCTCAGTAAAGAGTTGTCCGTACCGGTTACCGCAAAAATTCGCTTGGGCTGGGATTTTGACTCCTTGAATTACGGACTTATTGCTCGTGTTATCGAGGAGAATGGTGGTGCTCTTCTGGCGGTACATGGGCGCACACGTTCCCAGGCATACTCAGGTGAAGCAGATTGGGATGCGATCGCTCTGGTCAAACAGATGGTTTCGATCCCCGTCCTGGCCAATGGCGATGTGCGCAATGTAAAGGATATCGATACCATCAAAGCCCATACCAAGTGCGATGGCGTGATGATCGGACGTGCTGCTATGGGGAATCCATGGATTTTTTCGCGGCTTGATATGTCACAAGTCACGCCCGCTATGGTGCATGAGGTAATGGTTGATCACCTTGACAAGATGCTGTCTTTTTATGGAGAAGAGATCGGTCTGGTTTTGTTTAGAAAACACGCCAGCCGTTATCTGAATTTGTTGCCACTTTCCCCAGCAGAACGCAGGCAAGCAATAACAGCTACTCGACTGGAAGATTTCCGGCGTTTGCTCGATAAAGCTCATATTTGATTCATAATCCTCTAGTGAAAATCTATATAAATCTACATTGACCTTGGGCTGTTTTCTGGTAAATTTGATTGGCGTTGGTCGCGTTTTCGTTTTAAGGATACCAACAAATCAAATTCTAAAGGAACCAGCGGATGCTCTGGAAGCAAATAAAATTAGGTTTAATTCACGTGGCAGTTGCCATGACATTGGTCCCAATCAATAGCACGCTTAACCGGGTGATGATTAAAGAACTTGCAATATCCGCCACCCTGGTAGCTATACTTGCTTCTTTGCCATACTTGTTTTCGCCTATCCAAGTGGCGATTGGTTCTTTTTCAGATCGTCACCCAGTGTGGGGGTACCGGCGAAGTCCATACATTTTGATGGGTCTGTTATTATGTGTTACTGGTTTAATTCTTTCGCCGCAGGCTGCTTTTCTCCTAAATAACAATTTTTGGGCAGGTGTGGCTGTCGGAATACTGGCTTTTGGCGCTTGGGGTATGGGGTATAACCTGGCATCGGTTTCTTATCTCTCCATGGCAACAGAGATTTCTGGCGCCAGGAATCGCGGTCGAACGATTGCTGTGATGTGGTTCATGATGATCACCAGTATCATTTTTACAGCGATTACCCTGAGTAATTTAGTTGATCCTTATACAGAACAAGCCTTAATTAATGCATTTTGGGTAGTCGCCGGGATAGCATTAGCCTTGGGTTTGATTGGACTGTTCAGGCTTGAAGAGCGGCATGTCTCAACATCCAGCACTGAAAAGGATGAACAATATTCATGGTTGTTTTTGTTGAAATCGATCAGGAATAATCCTCAAGTAACCAGGTTTTTTTGGTATCTGGCTATCTTGTTAGCCGCCATATTGGGTCAGGATATTTTATTGGAACCTTTTGCAGGCGAAGCTTTTGGTCTTTCGGTTCGTGATACGACTCGGATAACTGCCATTTGGGGAACCTGTGTATTGGTTGCATTGTTGGTTGCCGGATTTTTGGAGAACCGCTTTTCCAAGATTCTGGTTGTTAAATTAGGCGCTTGGACAGCTCTGGTTGGTTTTTTGACCATAACGCTTAGCGGTATTGTCTATGACCTCCAAATTTTTTATGTTGGGGTGGTTTTGCTGGGTATTGGTACTGGGTTATCCACTGTGTCTAACCTTTCATTGATGTTTGATATGACCACAGCAACTCAGGTTGGCCTGTTTATCGGCGCTTGGGGGATGTCCAATGCTATGTCTCGTTTATTAGGTACGGTTTTGAGCGGTGCTGTTCGAGATTTGCTCACACAGATATTGCAGAATCCGGTCACCGCGTATATCGTGGTGTTTATTATTGAAGCTATGATGCTGGCAGTATCTTTGATCATTCTGCGTGGCATTGATGTAAGAGAATTTCGCCAGCAAGCAGAGAAAACTTCGCTGGTTGAACGAGCGGCAATAGCCACTGATATTTAATAACAAAAGATGATGTGAAGTCGTCTGGAGCTAATCATGTCTGGAGATTGGTTGAGCTTGAGTGATGTTGCGGGGATTTTAGGCGTCCATCCAAGTACTGTGCGGAGCTGGTCGGACCAGGGAGTGATCCCGACCCACCGCACACAAGGTGGCCACCGGCGTTATTTGCGCAACGAAATTGATTTGTGGAGGGAATCCCAGCGGAGTAGCGGCGATCCGGATGTAAACCTGGTGATTCAAAATGCCCTACGAACGACCCGATTGCATATCAGCGAAGGGAGTATATTCTCTGAAGGGTGGTACCAAAAGCTAGATGATGAGGCTCGAGAACAATACCGGCGTAGTGGACGGACTTTACTCCAGGGTCTGATCAGTTATATTCACGCCGATGGCGATCAAGCCATTGCTGAAGCGGATGCTATTGGTTATGAGTACGCCTCTCGAGGCAGGCGTTATGGGCTGAACAGTGTGGAAGCCACCAGAGCTTTGATGTTTTTTCGGAATATGCTGATGGAATCCATGCTGGGAGTGTATGAAGCGGCAGCGGTAAGGTCTCCTCATGCGTGGAGCAATATGTTCAGAAAGATAAACGATTTTACCGATGAAATCCTGGTAACTATTCTTGAAACATATGAAGCTTACCAGAAAAACAGCCGTTAATTGGATAAGGCTTGAATACTCTTAGACTTTGCCAGGCTTTGCAGAAAGACCCAAAGCCTGGTTCGTTTTGATATCATTTGGTTAAGGGTGAAAAATTTTCAACAAGGTGATCAATGGTAGAATATTTTTCACAATCTGGTAAAAATTGATCTGCCCAAAAGGAGAACGATGAGCGAGAGTTTTTCAGATCTTTTTCTTTCATTGATTAATACGGACCTGCTTTCCCGAATTCGAAGGAATCATGGATTGGAACATGCTACGTTACATGTGCTGGCAGAACGAATGCCTTCACGCAGCGTGGCAGGGCATTCGAATGTCACAGGGTTCTGGATTTTAGGAGACGTGACCACCGCAGAGTTGAGCTCAGCTGTACAGGAAGCTTTGGGACGCCTGCAGAATGGTGAACATTCCCTGGCGATACACCCGAACTGCGGAACAAATTTCGCCACATCCGGTGTGATGGCGGGATTGGCTGCGTCGTTGGCTATGTTTGGGGCTGGACGCCGGTTCCGAGATAAGCTCGAGCGTGTTCCTCTGGCTGTTACTTTAGCCACTCTGGCGTTGATCGTTGCTCAGCCAATGGGTTTAAAATTCCAGCAAAATGTAACCACCTCTGGCTATCCTGATGGCTTGAAGGTGCTGGAAGTCAGACAGGCAAATCGCGGCAAAGTAACCGCGCATCGTGTGATTACCTCAGGTTAATCATGTCACAAGCTGTTCCGGTTATCTATTTGTTATTTGGGGATGATGAATTTGCTATAGCCCATTATATTAAGGACATCGAGAGTAAATTGGGGGATGCTGATATAGCATCCATGAATATTTCTCGCCTGGATGGTAAGAATATTCACCCTGAAGAAATTCTTACCATTGCCGGAGCAATGCCTTTCCTTGCCCGAAGGAGGCTGGTGATTTTACAGTCTCCCACAATGAATATATCATCCAAAGAAATGCAAGAAAAGTTTACAAATATCTTGGAGCGGGTACCAGAAACAACCGGGTTGATCCTTGTAGAGGATATACAGGATCGGGAAAAACGAAAGAAAATCCAATGGTTATTGGATTGGGCAACCCATGATCCAAAAAGAACCTTTGTGAAGGAATTCAGCCTGCCCAAAGGCAATCAAATGATTGGTTGGATTCAAAATAAAGTACGCAGCCTGGGAGGAGTCTTTTACACCCCCTGCAGCCGCCGCTCTTGCTAGCCTGGTTGGGAGTGATACCCGCCTGGCAACTCAGGAAATTGAGAAATTGTTGGCTTATGTGAATTATCAGCGCTCTGTAGATGCTGATGATGTCGAGATGATTACGGCAGATTACATTCAGGCAGATATTTTCGCCCTGGTAGACAGTATCAGCACTCAGCAATCTCGCCAGGCAATGTCCCTGTTGCAAAAAATACTGGAGCAACAGGAGTCAATGATGACCTTCGCGATGATCCAGCGCCAGTTTCGACTCTTGCTTCAGGCTCGAGAAGTCTTGGATCATGGGGGAACCCAAAACGAGATTTCAAAGCAACTAAAGGTTCACCCTTTTGTCTCCGAAAAAATAAACAATCAGGCTAGGCGTTTTGATCTCAACCAATTAGAAATGGTCTACAGACGGTTGTTAGACCTGGATGAAGGTATAAAAACGGGCCAGATCGAAACAGACCTGGCCCTGGAAACATTCGTTGCTGCTTTCACGAGCCAGTAGCTTGCGTCTTTAATTCCCTGACTACTCCAATCCATAAATGGTTGGGCAACACAGAGCGGTTCGAGTGAATTTCGACCCCGGCTGCCTGGATGACCTTTGTTTCCTGATTTTCTGCAATCGGGGCAACCTGGGGAGGTGTGGTGTTACTGTTTGCCAGCATGGATGGATGTACAAAGCAGACAGTAGGGGCGATGCCATACTTCTTGCGATAATAACTGGCTGCACGCTCCACTTTTGCTGCTAGTTCAGCTTTTATATCATTATCAAACCACAACATGCCAACATTCATAGCCTTGCCTCCATTCCCTGTTCGATCGATGGCTGACAGATCCATGACCGCAGCCATTGGTCGCCGTATGGTACAAAGAATTGACTGCCAAACTCTAAATCACGTGTATTTAACCGGCGGTTGCCGCTCAGTTCATGCGCCAGTTTTCTATCCTGAATCCCGCAGATCAAATGTGTGCGAAAGGCTTCTAAAATTCTTGGCTCTAAAACTGGAATATCACAGGAATTCAATCCTGCAATGGTCCACAGTCGATTGCGGGGACCGTGTTTAATGATCCTGTGGAACAAGGAAAGAGTTTCCGTATCCATCCTGGCTACCAGGGCTAAAAGATCATCAACCACCAGGATTTGAACCGGGTGATCTTCCAGATTATTTTTCTTGCGCTGTTCTATTTCTGCGCTAAAAGAACGGATTAATGTGGCAAGGGATTCGGTATCCAGGGAATGATCGCTCAGGATCTCCTCGCTGGAGGTTACCTGGATATTTTCAGCATCTTGAGAGACATGTTGGATCTTGAATCGGCTTGGATTGTTGAAACGAGAAATGGATTGTAAAAGCGAATCGATTAATTGTCTTTTACCGCTGCCGGTGTCTCCAGCGACCAGTAAAGAGCCAGGCGCCGGATTGGTGAAATCTAGGATAAAGGGCAGCCCGTCCTCACACATCCCCACTAAAGCGCAAGAAGTCGACAACAATCCTGATTGGCGCAATTCTTCTTCTATATGACCGGAGTCGAATAACCCTGTTAGTTTACCGCGTGACCTTAACGATCGGCGCTGAATTCCTTGGAAGACCGTCTTGATCGGGTGAAGCGCATGTTTTTGCTGGGGATTGTCACCTGGCTTCTTCTCCAGGTGATCACCGGGTAGAAATCGGTTGAGCTGTATTTCCTCCAGCCACTTTATCGGGAAAATTGAACGTTTATCTATGGTTATCATCTCGTCACCTGTTAAGATTTCTTCTATGCTTAGCTAAAACCTGGCAGGAAGAATCTGCTAAAGGCCAGGGTTTTGAAATAAAAGAACATTTGTTCTATTATAAAGAGTTTTATGTCTTTTGTCAATATCTTTTATGGTGGATATTTGCCTGTAGAGTGAGAAAATGGAATCCTTCAGTGCACGTCCTTTGTTCCTGATCAATTCAAACCAGAAAGCATGGTTCCCTTGACGAATCGGTTTGCTGGTGATATAAACCAACCCATCATGGACGCAAGAATTCAACTCCTACGCTCCCGTCGTATCTTTATGACCCACCTTTGGGAAGGCTGGGCGCTTTTGCGTTCATAGGTACCGAGCAACTTGAATTTTGGTTTACCAGCCCTCCCAATGGAGGGCTTTTTTATTTTTACCAAAGGGCATCTGTGGACAGGATTGACCTGCTTAACAACCCAATGGAATGTTGAATTAAGGAGATAAAAATGGTTAAGGCTCAAGTAAAGAAAGTTGTATTGGCATACTCAGGTGGATTAGATACCTCTGTGATTGTGCCTTGGCTGCGTGAAAATTATGACTGTGAGGTGATCTGCTTCACAGCCGACGTCGGCCAGGCTGAGGAATTGGATGGGTTGGAAGAAAAGGCTTTGAAGAGTGGCGCCAGCACGCTGGTGGTCCGTGATTTGCGTGAGGAGTTTGCAGAGGAATATATTTTTCCAGTACTCAAAGCTGGAGCATTGTATGAACGTAAGTATCTGTTGGGTACATCTATGGCGCGGCCGCTGATTGCTAAGCACATGGTTGAAGTCGCACATGAATATGGCGCCGATGCGATTGCACATGGCGCCACCGGCAAAGGCAATGATCAAGTTCGTTTTGAATTAACGGTTATGGCTCTGGATCCGCGCTTGTCGATAATTGCCCCCTGGCGCGAGTGGGATATCCGCTCGCGGGAGGATGCCATTCGTTATGCCAAAGCCCACAATGTCCCCATTCCAGTTACGGAGAAATCCATTTACAGCCGAGACCGAAACCTGTGGCATTTGTCGCATGAAGGCGGGAATCTGGAAGACCCCTGGCTTGAACCTGATGAGGAGATGTACCAGTTGACGGTTTCACCGGAAAATGCTCCCGACCAGCCAGAGTACGTTGAGATCAGCTTTGAATCCGGCGAGCCTGTGGCTGTTAATGGTGAACGCATGTCCCCTGCTACCCTGGTTTCCTATCTGAATAAATTGGGGGGGAAGCATGGTATCGGACGGAACGACCAGGTAGAGAGCCGGTTGGTAGGGATGAAATCTCATGGGGTTTATGAAACACCGGGTGGAACCATCCTGCTGGCAGCGCATCGTGAACTGGAATCGCTGGTGTTGGATAAGGATACGATTCAATTTAAGGATCTGGCCGCCCTTAAGTTTGCTGAGCTGGTTTACAACGGAATGTGGTTTGCTCCATTGCGCGAGGCTATGTCCTCCTTTGTAGACGCCACCCAGGGACCGGTAACCGGTGTGGTACGTATGAAATTATACAAAGGGAATGTCATCCCAGCTGGACGAAAATCAAAGCTCAGCTTGTACAGAGAAGATTTCGCCACCTTTGGGCAGGAAGATGTTTATAATCAGACGGATGCAAAGGGATTCATCCGCTTGTTTGGACTGCCCTTGAAGGTACGCGCCTTGAACGGGTTGCCTGTATCCGGCATGAATCTGTCAAAACCAGATTATTCACGCTTTAAGAGGGACTGATATGAAAATGTGGGGAGGCCGTTTCAGCGGTAAACTGGATCCAGCTGCCTGGCAACTTAATGTTTCGTTGGGTTTTGACCAGCGCCTTGCCCAGCAAGATGTGCGTGGTAGCCTGGCCTGGGCGCGTGGGTTGCAGCAGGTTGGACTGATCACCAGCGACGAATGCGATCAGATCTGCAGCGGCTTAGAATCTATAGCCTCTGAATTTGTCCATGGAGAGTTTCCCTTCCACGAAAGTGATGAAGATATCCATACGGCTGTGGAACGCCGCCTGGGAGAGTTGATCGGGCCTTTAGCGGGAAAACTGCATACTGGACGATCGCGTAACGACCAGGTGGCGACCGATTTGCGCCTGTGGCTCATGGAGCATATTCCGTTGGTCGATTCTGCTCTTTCAGATTTACAGGCAGCTTTGCTGGAGTGTGCCGAAGAAGGCTTAGAAACCATGATTCCGGGTTATACGCATTTGCAGCGCGCCCAGCCTTTGCTGTTAGGGCATTGGTGGTTGTCGCATTTTTGGCCGCTGCAGAGGGACAGAGAACGATTGGTCCAAATGGAGCGTCGAACCGCGGTGTTACCTTTAGGAGCAGGAGCACTGGCAGGCGCGCCATTCCCGGTGAATCGTTTTTCCCTGGCAGCTACGTTGGGATTTTCTGAGCCTGCTCCTAATAGCCTGGATGCAGTTTCTGATCGAGATTTTGTGGCAGAGTTCCTGTTTATAGCGGCAATGATCGGTGTACACACCAGCCGATTGGCTGAAATGGTGATCCTTTATACGAGCGCTGAGTTTGGCTTCTTTGAGCTTTCGGATCAATATGCCACTGGTTCCAGCCTGATGCCGCAAAAGAAGAACCCAGATATGTTTGAGCTGGCGCGTGGCAAGGCTGGGACCCTGCTTGGAAAGTTGGCAGGGCTACTGGCAACACTCAAAGGCTTGCCCTCAGCCTATGATAAAGATTTACAGGAAGATAAGCTCCCCGTTTTTGAAGCCTACGATGTCCTGGTAACCTTGTTACCTGTGCTGGCTGGCGCTTTGCGGACTTTGGAAGTGAAACCAGAGCGGATGAGAGCCGCTTTGGACCCTGCTATGCTGGCGACGGACCTGGCCGATTACCTGGTCGATAGAGGCGTGTCTTTCCGCCAGGCGCATCAGCTAGTGGGGCAGGCCGTGCGGGCAGCCTCCGAACGGGGAGTGGGCCTGGATATGCTTCCGCTGGTTGTATATCAACAGATCAGCCCGTACTTTGCTGATGATGTTTACAAGGTTTTTGATCCGAGGCAAAGTATTGCCCGCAGAACAGCTTATGGCGGCACCGCGCCGCAGGCTGTGCGAGAGCAGCTTCAACTGGCGCAGGCTATCTGGAAGGCAAACTTTCGAAAAGGAAGTGTGTAATCTTGGAGATGACGGGTTAAGCCTCATTCCAGCGGTATTTTTTATTCTGAAGCAATGTGTCAAGATTACAATTCAAACACAGTCCATTGTGACAGCAAATCACTCCGCCACAATCTGAGCAGATCCACTTTTCTGTTTCATTTTCGAGGAACGCCTCTATACCATGGTTCTTAATGAATTCGAGATTTGCTATCATGCTCATGTGATATTTTGTGCGATAGCGTTTATCCAGAGATTTTAGTCTTTTGCAGGGAAAAAGATCACATTCATAACAAAATCGAACGCTTCCTTTTCCAAGCAGCTCACACCGATCTCCCATGTGGGTACAGTTCTTGCCTCTTGGGATACAACCCGGGCAATAAGACTTTTTAAATCCAAGTTTGTTTATGTCTTTTTCTCTAAATTGATAGGCAAGACATAAACTGCAGTTCATACCACATGGAGCTATGAGATTTTCTTCCATAAAGTGGTTCATGTATTTGGAGTCCATTACAAAAAGCAGCTACAATCTTTCACTTAAGCAGAAATTCTACCTTCGTAAGCAATTCACTTTCCGGTATCTCTTGGGGAGAATTATAGTAGTATTCATAAACTACACCGGTTGGCTCATAGCCCTTCTCGCTGATCCATGATGCCAATCTATCATAAAGAGGGCCGATTTCATTGTATGGCCCCTTGTGAAAGCCTGTTGCTTTTTTGCCTGCTGGAATATATCTTAGGGATATATCGCCTTTGCCCTCAATTTCTTTTGAGATCGGAAATCCAATTTCTATATTGAGATTTTCCATATCCATGTTGTAATAGGCAATAAAAGCAGGTCCCACCGGCTCCTCGCCGCTTTCAATAATGTAGTTCACAATGGAATGATAGACAGGGCCTATTAGATTTGGCATTTTTTCTACAGATGTTGTCGTTTGTACTGACAGTACGGGTTGTTTTTCGGTTTCTACGATTTGAAATAAGTAACTCATGTTGCCTCCTATTTATCGATCTAGAAACTCTACCTTTAGGGCGCGTACTACTGATTTGGAACTTATCCAATCAGATTGTTTTATATTCACTACAAAGTTAGTTTAGCTTATTTCTTTACTGGAATCCAGATTTCGCTTCTATACTTTGGATTCCCAGTGTCCTGACCATCATTCCATAAAATTTCAGGACCTTCAACCGCCTCATATCCTGAAGATGGAAACCACTCTGAGTATATCCTGCCCCAAACATTTTGAAGTGTTTCCGGGAATGGTCCAATCGCTTCGAAGACTGCCCAGGTGCAAGCATCAATTTTTAATACATCAAATTCAGCGGTTTCATCACTTGATGTGGCAACTCCGATGTAATGATCTAACTCTCCCTTTTCTTCCATTCTTCCTTCTGAAAAATTAGTAGAAGCACTGATCATACCAGTTGGTTCTACATTTGAGATAGATTTTAGTTGTTGAATAACCTCCGGGGTCAAAAGTTCAGTCATTTTTGCAATCTCTGGATTGACACCTTCAAAAATAATTGGAACTCTCTTCTTAAACCCTACTAACTTAAATGTCTCTTTTTCAACAATGCGATAATTCATTTCATCGCCTCCTTATCAATAGTATCAAAGGTTGCAGTTATCCATCCGACAATCTATGCCCAGTATAGTCGGGTTTATTTTTTAGTATGGTAAATACAGGCGGTATTTTAAGCCGAGTAGATAAGTTGGATGGTTTACATCCAGCCCAGGAAAATCAACACTTATATCCTTGATAACATCACTACTGTCTCAATATGGAAGGTTTGTGGAAACATATCGAAAGGCGTCACCTGGGCTAACTGGTAGCCAGCAGTAAGTAAACGTTTTATATCGCGTGCCAACGTTGCCGGATCGCAGGAGATATACACGATCAAGGGTGCGTTGAGCTGCACCAGTGCATCCATGGCGCGCCGGTCAATTCCGGAGCGGGGCGGGTCAACCAGCACAATATCCGGTTTAACATCCAGGGAAGGCAATACCGCTTCCGCTGTCGCTTCGTAAAGCTCAATAGAATCATAAGCGTCCAGGTTAACCACATAATCCTCGGCTGCGCTTGGCGAGCTTTCAATAGCGATGATGCGCCCGACTTTATCGGCGAAGAAGGCGCTAAAGAGCCCGACCCCGCTGTATACATCTAGCAGTGTGGTTTGTGGGCCAATGCTTTGGAATTGTGGAATTGTGTCCAGCAGATGCTTAACCAGCGCTTCAGCCATGGCTATGTTTACTTGAAAAAAGGATCCAGCAGACACCTGAAAAGTTTTTTCCAGCACCTGGTAGAGAAGCGTGTGGCTGCCAGCCAAAACGAAAGGTCCGGCAGGTCCAAGGTGTACGGCAGAAATTGGCAGGTCTTCTACCAGGAAATCTGGCGGCTCAATTTCATCGCTTTCCAGGATCATCTGGATATCTTCATCGACCCCACAACGCAGACCAATCCGCCCGATCTCTTGCCCGGGTTCAAAAGAAAGCCTGGGCCAGATTTCGCTGATCACTGGCTCTGGCAGATGGCATTCCTGGATAGGAAACACGCCGGTCTTATTAATCTGATGATATCCAAGCTGGCCTTCCGGCGTCAGGTGGAACTGAACATGGTTACGATAGTGGTATTGCAGGGGGGAAGCGATGATCGGTTTGACTTCCGCATCCTTTAGCCCGCCTAAACGGGATAACTGGTCTTTCAGGATTTCGGTTTTCGCAGCCAGCTGAGCCGGATAGGTCATATGTTGGTAGTGGCAGCCCCCGCAAGTCTGGAAATGCGGGCAAACAGGTTTTATCCTTTCTGCAGCGGGTTCCAGAACTTCGATTAACTCCGCCCGGGCATGGCCGCGTTTTTCTTCCACCAGGCGTATCCGGATTTTCTCGCCTGGTAAGGCAAAAGGCGTAAACACCGCGTGTCCATCTGGCAGTCGCCCCAGGCTATCCCCGCCATAGGAATGGGTAAATGGGGTAATGATAAATTCTTCTGAAGTTTGTTGCTTGTTCAAGTTTGACCTCTTTTCCGCCACTATTTTACCAGCAAGCTATCCTGGCTGATCTCGATATCTGAAAGGATGCTTAAGGAGGCTGGTTTGACACTTTCTGACTGCTATAATTGTGCTATGCATAGAAATTTCTATTGGCGTTTATGGATCCCTTTATTGGTTGCTTTGATTTCCTGCAGACTGGTAGCGCAAAACCAACCTGTCCCTACCCCATTAACGCAGATACTACCAACTGTACAGACACCGCTATTTAGCCCAGCCCCTTCTTCTACCAACACACCAGCTTTTACGGATACGCCACAACCGGTTCCTTCCCGAACCAGTACACTTGTCCAGGAAGAGTATGAGGTCCGCTTTCATCCGGATGGCGGACTTTTTGTGGGTGACCAGGTCAGTATAGAGGTGATTTCTCCCATTGGCACGGATATGAGTGGCAAACAGGTGACACTCATGAAGGATGGAGAACTTCTGGCAAGGTCTGAGTTTGGCGCTTACGGCATAGCTGGTCGCACCCAGGCGACTTTGTTATGGGTGTGGGATACTTCGGGAGAACTCCCTGGCGAGTACCAACTAACATACTCCATTGAACCAGGAGGGCGAACCTGGACAGAAACGATTTTCCTGCTTCCCCAGGACGAGCTCCCATTCCCGGGTTTGCAAGCAACCTGGGCTACCGCTGAAAGTGATTGCTGCCTGATCTATTACATTACTGGAACGGCTGCTGAGCGCGATTTGGAAATTTTGTTAGACTCGTTGGATAGCCAGTCTGTGAAGGCCAGCCAGTTGATGGGTGTTGAGTTAACTCAACCTATCGAGGTTATCTTTCTGCCGCGTGTACTTGGGCACGGTGGTTTTGCATCGAATGGGATTTGGATTTCTTACCTGGATCGAAATTATACCGGAAGCAACTCGGAAATTGTCTTCCATCATGAAATGGTGCATGTATTAGACGGGCGCCTGGGTGGGGAGCTACGTCCCACGCTGCTGGTTGAGGGCTTGGCTGTTTTTCTGAGTGGTGGTCATTTTAAGCAGGAGACGCTGATCCCTCGGGCAGCGGCGCTGCTCCCGGCTGAACCGGGCTGTATTCCTGTTGACCAGGTGCAGATCGAGCCGCAATCAACGCAAGAAGTATGTGGGCTTGACCGGTACTTGAGTTTAACCCCTTTATTGGATGATTTCTACAATGCCCAGCATGAGATTGGTTATTTACAGGCAGGCGCTTTGGTGGAATACATGGTGGATCGTTGGGGATGGGAGACTTATGATGCCTTTTATCGCGATATCCACAACCAACCCTTAGCGGCTGAAGATGTTCAGGAAATTGGCGGTCCACAGTTTCAGGCATTGAATGCAGCCTTGAGCCAACATTTTGATCTGACGGTTGAGCAACTGGAAGCAGATTTTCTTGAGACGCTCCGGGAGCAAAAGGTGACATATGAAGCGGCCCAGGATGTGTATCTGTCAGTACTTTATTATGATACGATCCGTCGTTACCAGCAGCTTATGGATCCATCTGCCTACTTCTTAACAGCCTGGCTTCCAGATGGAGAGCAGATGCGTGAACGAAAAATTGTTGCTGATTATTTACGCCAGCCTGCCAGGGATGAGAATTTGGCTTTGGAGGCCTTGCTATTATCAGCATACCAGGAATTGTTAGCCTCCAGGTATGAGCAGGCTGAAAGCTTCCTGGAAGTGATTCGTTTGGTCTTAGACCGTTTAGAAACAAAAGATGCACAGCCTTTTGCTGTGCATCCGCTGGCGCAGGATTATTTCTTATTGGTGAAAGCTGCTCGCCAGGCTGGTTATATCCCCCAAAAAATTAGCATTGATAGCAAGTTAGCCCGAGTTTGGGCTAATGCCAATGCCATGGATTTAATCGAGCTGCAGTTCAATCGCCAGGTGCAAGGTTGGCAGCTGGCTTCGGGCATGCTTTCCAGTTTGTTAGGGGCAACTGAATAGCATATCGAAAGGTGGTGTGCAGTACAGGTTTAGCTGGTCAAAAACGACTGCGGCGCCGCCTAGCACGCATAACAAGACCAACAAACAACCACAGCCTGCATACAGCCATACCTTGGATTTTTTCTTCTCTTCTTCAGCCGGCACGTAGATATCTTGTTCATCCTGCACAGGATAATAAGGCTCGGCTGGACCTTGCGGTATCTGTGCACTATACGGCGCTTGTTGGAAATCTGGCTGAGGTTGGTAAGCAGGCTGCGGCGCGTAGGCTGGCTGTTGAGGAGCTGGTTGTTGAGCAGCTGGCTGCTGGATGCGATAGGTCTCTGGTGCAGGGGCTGGGCTGATTTGCGTGCTTACTGAACTCACGATGGTGGCGTCTGGATCAAATTGCAGTTGTTCAAAGATCAATTTGACATTATCGCCTAAAGTGACGATTTCATTATGCTTAAGCAAATGCGGCCCTATCAAGCGTTGATCATTTACGAAAGTCCCGTTGGTTGAGCCCAAATCCTCGATCACATATCCACCAGATTGCATCTTCAATTGGGTATGTTTTCTGGAAATTTCAGCATCGTTGATGACGATATGGTTATTAATATCACGTCCAATGATCAGGTTCTCTTGTTCAAGTTCGTAAATTTTGCCAGGTGTAGGACCAGCCTTCATAACCAGTTGGTACTTTGATGCCATACTTGCCTCCTTCCGATTGTTCTCGGGTTGTCTATAGTGTAATGATTTTTCTCGCCCCTGTCAAAGGGTAATCCTGAATCGGGTCTTCTATTAATGGTTAACCAACGGTAAATAGAAAATAGATGGGCTGATTATCGGATTTAAGGGAATATTCAGACTGGTCATTTGACCGTTGTTGATCAAGATATTTCCCAGCAATTGTGTCGTGTAACCATTGGCTGAAACCTGCACGGTGTAGGCGCCTGATGGTAAGACCAGAGTGTAGCTGCCATCGGCCTGGGTATAGGTAGACCAGGTTTGTTGTGCATCCAGGCGCGCTTCCACCAGTGCACCTGGAATGATTGACCCATTATCAGCGTTGGTTACTTTTCCGGTCAGTCCGGCATCGATCAGGCAACCCATATGTGCGAAAGTCGCCAGGGCAGCTTTGGTGAAGTTCGTGTAGTAGGGCATATTCAGATTCTCAAGTTGATCGTTGGTTGTATGGTAGTAGGGTGTATGGTCATCCCAGTCCTCGATTGCCAGGATTGCTGGGTATCCTTCATCCCAGAACGGTGAATGGTCGGAAAAAGAAAGCCCGTCTTGTACGATTTGGGGGGTCAAGGGTATTTGATAGGCGCTGATTGCATCTCTGAACAGGTAAGCGATCGCCAGGTCGCCGCCATTGGCGTAGCGGGTATGCAGCTCAACGGTTGCCGCAGTGTTAGGTGTATTGTATCCAAGCATATCCAGATTTAATACAGCCTGGATAGACCCCGGGTCGGGATCTTTTGCATAGGCTATACTTCCATAATAGCCCTGTTCTTCACCGGTGAATAAGGCATACCGCAGGGTGCAGCCGAACTGATATTGGCGCAGGATATTGGCAATCGTGAGCAAAGCTACTGAGCCGCTGGCATTGTCATCTGCCCCTGGAGCCAGGGTAGTAGCGGAGATGGCGAGGTTGAATCCAGATGGGCGACTCAACATCAAGACTCGATCGGGTTGGGTTATGCCAGTTTGCTGAGCCAGGACATTACGCCTTTCCAAGCCGTCGATTAAGTAATAGTCATACCAGGTAGTTAAACCCATGGCGGTAAGTTTTTCCCAGGCCAGGCGAGTGGCTTTGGTAATGGGAGTATAAGCATAGGTATAACGCGTCGAAAGGGTATATGGGCTGCTGTTGATCAGCACCGGCCATTCGCCGCTGAAGTCACCGATACTGGTATACAGTGCACTTTGAGAGACCTGGGCTAGCATGTTATACACCTGTTGGCTAGGGGTGATAGCTTCAGGAGCATTCAGGGATAAGGGGACGGCTGTCTTTTCTTCTGGAATGGATAGTGTTTTTAGCTGCAGCGCTTTTCGTTGGATGCCAAGTAAGGTGACCTGGTCTACCAGCTCGGGCGTTGCTACTGTGAAGGCATATCGTCCTTCCATCCATAGAATGGGTAATATCTGATTGGCAAGATCCAGGTCTTTTGTAAGACCATACAAAAGAAAAGGTCTGGCTTCTGCCTGGCTTTCATAGTTCCCTAATACCTGTGGAGCAAACCCTTGTTGGACCAGGATATCTTTTTGTTGAGGATCAGCCGGCAAAATGATCACGGACGACCCGTCGCTGGTGGTTACCTGTTCAAAGGCAGGCAAGCCTTGAGCTAAGAAAAGCTCCAGTTCTTGGTTGCTCTGAATAGGAATTAGAAGTAGCTCGACTGGTTGGATAGAGGCGATCGCTCCCCCTGGAAAGGCGATCAACAGAAGACAGAAAACCAGGATGGTATTTTTCCAATAAATTTTTCTCGAAATAGATGGTTTCATCGGATCACCTGTAAGTTGAGGTATAAGTTTTCTCAGGCAGACTGCACCATTTCATAATCAAAAATCTCACCAAAAGCATTTGAAACCAGGCTGGCAACCTGGTTCAAATCGGGTGGAGTTTCTAAAAAATCAGCCAGGCTGGCAACAGGGTGGTCTTTGAGTCCGCAAGCGACAATCCCATCCCAGAAATGCATCTCTGGGTCAATATTAATGGCAAACCCATGCCTGCTTATTCCTCTGGCGTCTACTTTGACACCCAATGCGGCGATCTTTGCCGGCTGCTGGCGCTTTTTGGGGTCACAGCGAGTGCAACGCGAGGGGATATCCGGCTGCACCCAAACACCGGTCAGTCCGTTGATTTGTCCACCAGGCACACCCAGTCGCAGTAAGGCCAGGATGATGACTGCTTCAAGTTTTCGCAGATAGCCAGTGTAATCGACCCGCGGGATGTGCTTTGGCTGAGCAACATCTGCAGATAGAGACGCATTTTTTACATCAAGAGTTCCCAGGGGGATAAGCGGGTAGCCAACCAGTTGTCCAGGTCCGTGATAGGTGACATCACCGCCGCGATCCGCCCAGTAAACCTGGATGCCCTTTTGTCTTAAGAGGTCTTCATCCCATAACAGATTCTCAGGTTTTCCCCGGCGGCCAAAAGTGTAACAGTGAGGATGTTGCAGCAAAAGTAAGGTGGGCGGACGCTCACCGCGCGCGATTTCTGTGGCCATGTGATCTTGAAGTTGCCAGGCCTGTTGATAATCCATCACCCCCAAATGATGTACCTCGCAGTGAGTTTTCATTCGCCTAGTATATCAGAGGCTTCTTCATACAAACAGTTAACAGGACGCTTACTTTTTTCCTATATTGAATGATTATACTGGGGTCAACAGGAGTAGATTCGTTTATGATCAATCATTTTTTGGATCACAAGTATATTAACCTTGAAACTTACCGAAAGAATGGTAAAGCTATGCAAACTCCGGTGTGGTTCGTACAAGATCAGGAACGATTGTACGTGCGCACGATTGCTAATTCTGGAAAGGTGAAGCGCATTCGTAACAATCCTGAGGTGCGAGTGGCTGTCTGTGATGCACGTGGTGGGCTGCTGGGAGACTGGCAACCGGCGCATGCGTATCTGCTTGATGAAGATACTGCTAAGAATGTGGACCGCTGGCTGCGTACGAAATATGGATTACAGAAATGGTTTTTTGACTTACTGGGGAAGATGAATAAAAGCGAATCTGCCACCTTATGCATTGAATTGGATAGGGGTGAGGAAAATGAGGAGGTTGGTAAATGAACTTGGAAAAATACACACAAAAATCCCAAGAGGCGCTAATGAGCGCCCAGAACCTGGCTCAGAGTTTTAGCCATCAAGCCATTGAGCCAGCACATATTTTATTGGCTTTATTGAACCAGGAAGATGGCATTGTTCCGGCTTTGGTGACGAAAGTGGCTGGCAGCGCGCTGGCATTAAGAGAAGAAGTGCGTCTGGATCTTGAGGGCAGGACCAGGGTTTACGGTGCTGCCACTCAGATCGGGTTGTCACGTCCAGCCAGTGATGTGTTAGCTGCTGCTGAACGCTATGCCAAGGGCATGCAGGATGAATATGTCTCCACGGAGCATATTTTATTAGGTTTAACTGAAAGCTCAGAAGGAAAACGTTTGAGCCAGTATGGTTTAAACAAGGATGCTATCCTCAAAGCCCTGGTCAGTATTCGCGGGACACAACGGGTAACTTCCCAAACGCCGGAAGATACCTATGAGGCTTTGGAGAAATATGGCCGCGACCTGACCGCATTAGCGCGCCAGGGGAAAATGGACCCTGTTATTGGCAGAGACGAAGAAATACGTCGGGTGATCCAGATTCTATCAAGGCGCACCAAGAATAACCCGGCTTTAATTGGCGAACCTGGTGTTGGTAAGACCGCTATTGTAGAAGGTTTGGCGCAGCGCATTGTCAATGGCGATGTGCCCGAGGGCCTGAAGCATAAACGCCTGGTGCAGATCGATCTGAGTGCTCTGGTGGCCGGTGCAAAATACCGTGGAGAGTTTGAGGAGCGTTTGAAGGCTGTGCTCAAAGAAATCACCGATGCAGCTGGTGAGATTTTGCTGTTTATTGACGAGATGCATACAGTGGTTGGAGCTGGGGCTGCCGAAGGCGCTATGGATGCTGGCAATATGCTGAAACCCATGTTGGCGCGCGGTGAATTACACATGATCGGCGCCACCACTTTGGACGAATACCGTAAGCATGTCGAAAAAGATCCCGCCTTGGAACGCCGCTTCCAACCGGTCGTGGTAGGTGAGCCCTCGGTGGAAGAGACCATCAGCATCCTGCGTGGACTGAAGGAGCGCTATGAGGTTCACCATGGGGTGCGTATCACCGACCCGGCGGTTATCGCTGCAGCAACCCTCTCCAATCGTTATATCGCCGACCGGCACTTGCCAGATAAAGCTATTGACTTGATTGATGAGGCTGCAGCGCGATTGCGCACAGAAATTGATTCCAAACCTCAGGCTCTGGATGAAGTCGATCGCCAGATCCTACAGCTTGAGATTGAACGTCAAGCTCTGCAAAAAGAGAAAGATAAAGCATCGAAGGAAAGGTTGGAGAAGATCGAAAAAGAGCTGGCAGATTTGCGCGAACATAGCGGTCAGTTACATGCTCGCTGGCAAACCGAGAAAGAAGCTATCAGCAATTTGCAGACGGTCAAAGAAAAGATTGAACAGACACGCCTGGAAATGGAACGGGCTGAACGTCAAAACCAGTTGGAAACTGTAGCGCGCCTGCGTTATGGCACGCTGCGCGAGTTAGAAACACAACTTCATGAAGGAGAACTTCGCCTGAAAGACTTGCAGCGGGAAGGCGCTTTGCTCAAAGAAGAAGTGGATGCGGAAGAGATTGCCCAGATTGTCGCACGTTGGACGCGCATTCCAGTGTCTCGTCTGCTGGAAGGTGAAATGGAAAAACTCGTACAAATGGAGCAGCGCCTCCATCTGCGCCTGGTGGGGCAGGATGCAGCTTTGCAAGCTGTTTCCAACGCGGTGCGCCGCTCGCGGGCTGGCTTGCAAGACCCCAACCGGCCAATCGGTTCGTTCATCTTCCTCGGCCCGACGGGTGTGGGTAAAACCGAGTTGGCGCGGGCTTTGGCCGAGTTCCTGTTCGATGATGAACGCGCCATGGTGCGCATCGATATGAGCGAATACCAGGAGAAGCACACCGTTTCCCGCCTGGTAGGAGCGCCTCCAGGGTATGTTGGTTACGATGAGGGCGGGCAGTTAACCGAAGCAGTTCGACGCCGGCCTTATAGCGTGGTGCTTTTCGACGAGATTGAAAAAGCTCATGGCGAAGTGTTCAATGTTTTGCTGCAATTACTGGATGATGGCCGTTTGACTGATGGACATGGCCGCACCGTTGATTTTCGTAACTCTGTAGTGATTATGACCAGTAACCTGGGCAACCAGCTCTGGGAAGGCGGCCGACAGGTCCGGCGCGACGAGATCACGCGTGTCTTGCAGGCTCATTTTCGCCCAGAGTTTCTCAATCGAATAGATGAAATCGTGATTTTTCACCCCCTGGGACGTGAACACCTGGCTGAAATTGTCGCTATTCAATTGCGGCGCGTTTCCGAGCTTCTAGCAAACCGCGGCTTCACCCTGGAAGTAAGCGAAGCAGCGCGGGAATACCTGGCGGAAACCGGTTATGACCCGGATTTCGGAGCTCGCCCGTTGAAGCGTGCGATCCAGCGTGAATTGCAAGACCCCCTGGCGTTACGCATCCTCTCGGGAGAGTTTCACGAAGGCGACCTGGTGCGGGTGGATCGAGGCGAAGATGGTCTGACCTTTACGGCGGTGATTCAGGGTGAAGTCGTTGAAGAATAAGCAATAGGCTGTAACCTTTTTAACTGTTTTGCGTCTAAAATAATAGTGATGGATGCGGCATCCCATGAAATTCCCGTATTGGGAAAAAACAAGAATTTTGATAAGCGCCAGGACCCCTGGCGCTTATCAAACACGGAGCAGCCAACTTGAAAGAACAAGATTTTTTTGAACGATTAAAAGCCAATACCAATCCAGTTGTAGTCGATTTTTGGGCGCCATGGTGCGGACCGTGCAAGGCGATTGAGCCGATGCTCAAACGCCTGGATCAAGAATATAAAGGCACAGTGGATGTCTGGCGTGTCAACGCCGATGAAGAAGGGCAGTTGTTGCGCAGCCTGAAAATTTACGGGATACCTACCTTGATTGCCTTTAACCAGGGCGAAGAAATCGCCCGGCAAACGGGTGTGGGTTCGCTGCCTTCCATGCTTTCATTGTTTGAGGCTGCAAAAAGCGGTCAAAAACCCACCAAAAAAGGCGTCTCTAGTCTCGACAGGGTACTGCGGGTCGGAATCGCGATTGGGTTGTTGTTTCTGGCATATTCTGGCGGCTTTAGAGGGTTTTACCTTTGGATGGCGCTTTTAGCTGGCATTGCCTTGTTTAGCGCTGTTTACGATCGCTGCCCGCTCTGGAAGATGATCTCATCAAAGCTGGGGGATTGGATCAAGCGGCGAAAATCGCGCCTGAAAGTTGTTAATTCCCAGTTAAGATCTTCTCGATCACACTTCTGTATGTTTGAGAAATTTATATTGCTGTTTTGAGATCTAATTGTGAGACAGGCAGACGGGGCGGAAAGCATTGATACCGTTAAAGGCACCCTGCCTCGTCGCGCTGCTGACCGGATGGCTGCTTTTTTCGTAAACTTCAATTCTTGTAATCATATAGTCATCGTACCTGTCTTCGGCGACGGTCATGATAGAATGCCGCAAAAATAGATTCAAATTTTGCTACCTGATCGTCAGACCGTATCGATAGCCATGCGCGAAATTTTATTAGGGGGCGGCAATATTCACAGTATTACCCAGCAGCAACCACGCTAATGGCTAAATTCCAACCGTTTAGAACTTTGAAACATATTTGATACCACCAGGCTAATCGTCGATTGTTTTAGGCGATGCTATCTTAGATACCTTAGCCTGGTAGAAGTGCTTTTCTTTAAAGTACCTGTTGACTTTTTACAAAAGGTTTGATAAAGTATTCAAGGCCTTTTTGTGGAAAATAGAAATGAATAATAGGAAATATGTTTAAATTCGACAAAATTGATGTGCGTATTATAGAGCTTTTGCAGCAAGATGGTCGTATGCCTGCTTCCGAGATTGCCCGGCGTATTGGTGGCATATCACAACGCGTCGTCAGCTATCGCATAGACCGCATGGTAAAGGAGAAGATGATTTCGGTCAGTGCAATACCAGATCCGAGGGCTTTTGGTTTCCGTGTTATGGCGGATGTGTTTGTGGAAGTGGAGCCAGGTGCAATTAAGGAGTTGGCGGCTGCTTTAGCCAGCTATAAACAGATCACGTATGTGTCATGCTCGCTTGGTGAAAAAGATATCTCAGTCCAGCTTGTTGCTCGCAATAACGATGAGATTTACGATTTTGCGACGCGAGTCATCGGTAACTTACCTGGTGTGCGAAAGACAACTACATCCATCGTTCCTGTAAAGCTGAAAGATGTTCATCAATGGCGCATACCGGCAGATGCCGGCAACTCAGAAGAAGATTAAGTCTTGCCCAGGCGCCTGGTCCTTTCACCCAATCTGAACTTTGTCCAAAAACACAAGAAACCAGGACAAGGATAACAAAAATACTTTCCTTCTGTATCAAAAACCTGTTTCATTAAAAACAAACCAAATCATTGGAGAAACCATTTATGTTCTATGAAGACGCAGTTTCATATTCGCAAAGATGGATAGATATCATCAAGAACCCTACGATTACTGAGGTAGAGGGGAAACAAATCATTGAAGAATCAAAAAACAATTTTGCTGAGTATTTCAATCGCGGCTGGTTGGATTACCGCAAAGCTGTAACCGAGGCGGGAGATTGGGCAGCTACCGAATGGAGAGGCGAAGGGGCTGTATTCTACGATGTCCTCGGGCGCCAGTACCTGGATTGCCTGGGTGGATTTGGCATGATGGACCTGGGTTGGTCGCATCCCGATGTCATTTCAACTGTCAAAGCGCAGCTAGAGCGCTCTCCTATGCCCAGCCAGGAATTAATCGATCCTCTGCGAGGCGTGCTGGCGCGATTGTTAGCTGATATTACACCTGGTGATATCAAATACAGTTGGTTCTGCGCTTCCGGTACTGAAACAATTGAGGCTGCCATCAAGATAGCCAAGCTTTATACAAAAAAGAGTGGGTTTATTGTCGCGGTCAAAGCATTTCACGGCAAGACGATGGGTTCTCTCAGTATGATGGGTAAGGCAGATTACCGTGTACCACTGGGAATGCTCTACGGCGGCCCTGTGTATCATGTGCCTTTTGGCGATGCCGATGCCCTGGAACGCCAATTGGATATTTGTCAAACAGTGGGGATTGACCTGGCAGGCGTTCTATTGGAGCCAATCCAGGGTGAAGCAGGCGCCATCGTTCCTCCGGATGATTACTGGCCGCGCGTGCGCGAGCTAACCCGGAAATATGGTGTTCTCTTAATTGCTGATGAGGTGCAGACAGGTTTAGGGCGTACGGGCAAAATGTGGGGGGTAGAGCATTGGGATGTGGTTCCTGATATCCTGGCGGTGGCTAAATCGCTGGGCGGCGGGGTTATGCCGGTTGGTGCTGTCTGTTCAACCGAAGAAATCTGGCAGCCGATGATGTATCCCAATCCCTTTATCCAGACGACTACTACTGGGGGCGGAGCCCTGGCATGCAGCGCAGCGATTGCAGCTATCCATGTCACCTTGCGTGATCGTTTGTGGGAACAGGCTGCTCAGAAGGGTGATTACTTGATGTCAAGATTAAATTCACTTGCCGAACAATACCCCCAAATCTATGACAAGATCACTGGGAAAGGTTTGTTGATCGGCATGCATTTCCATGATTTGCAGGCAGGCTATCAGGTTGCTTCTGGTCTGTTCAAGCGGGGCGTACTGGTTTCAGGCACACTGACCAATGCAAAGACGATCCGGATTGAACCGCCGCTGATTATTACCTATGATCAGATAAATGCAGTGTTGGATCGTCTTGCGGACACGGTATCGGAAATTGCAAGGAGTATGTAGCTAGAAACTATCATGGTATGATACGAAAAAGGAGGTAAACATGCCCAACGGATATAATGGAAAAATTCTACATGTCGACCTGACACATGCTGTCTTGGAAGTGGAACAGCCGCCGGAAGCTTTTTACCGCAAGTATATGGGTGGCAGCGCCATGGGGATGTTCTATATCCTGCGCGACATGGCGCCCGGAACGGATGCTTTGGCGCCGGAGGCGGTGCTAACCATCATGACCAGCGTGACCACTGGTACGCCAATATCCGGGCAGAGCCGGGTCAATGTGAATGCAAAGTCTCCTGTGAGCGGGGCGATTGGCGACTCTCAATCCGGCGGTTTTTTCCCGGCCGAGTTGAAATTTGCCGGTTTCGATGGCATTGTGGTCAAGGGACGTGCTTCCAGTCCTGTTTACCTGTCTATTCTAAATGGAGAAGTTTCCTTACATGACGCCAGTCACCTGGTTGGAAAATTCACGGGTGAGGTGGATGACATTTTACGAAAAGATGTGGGCCAACCAAAAGCCGAAGTGCTTCAATACGGTCCCGCTGCCGAGAATGGGGTGCTTTTCTCCAGCCTGCTCTCGATGGCAAACCGCAATAATGGCCGTACCGGTATGGGGTTGGTCATGGCCAGTAAAAACCTCAGGGCGATTGTGGTCAAAGGCAAAGGTCCTTTGCCTTTGGCGGACGCAAAAGCCCTGGCTGCATTGAGTAAATCAGGTCCAAAGATGCTGCCAGAGAACCCGGATGTGGAAGGTTTGGGGATTTATGGTACAGCTGGCGTCGTCATGCCGCAGCAGGCCATGGGAACTCTGCCGACTTTTAATTTCAATGAAGGCCAATTTGATGCCGCTGAAGAGATTAGCGGCGAGCGGATGGTTGAGACAGTACTCAAAGAGCGGGATACCTGTTATGCCTGCGTGGTGCGCTGTAAGCGTGTGGTTGAGATCACCGAGGGGAAATACCTGGTCGATCCGCTCTATGGGGGAGCTGAATACGAAACCATCGCCACGTTTGGTTCCTATTGCGGGGTTAAGGACCTGGCTGCCATTTCCAAAGCCAACCAGATCTGTAATATGTACGCTGTAGACACCATCTCCTGCGGGGCAACGATTGCCTTTGCTATGGAATGTTATGAAAAAGGCATCATAAACAAAGAACAAACGGGCGGGCTGGAGTTGCGCTTTGGGGATGCAGATGTGATGTTGGAAGTGTTACAGTTAATCGTCGAAAACCGCAAACCGCTCGGGAAGCTGCTTTCGCAGGGTTCGGCCAATGCGGCTAAGGTTTGGGGTCCTGAAGCAGAAGCCTGCCTGATCACGGTTAAGAAGCAGGAAGCCCCGGCGCATATGCCCCAGGCTAAGAAATCCCTGGCGCTGATCTATGGTGTCAATCCCTTTGGAGCCGATCACCAATCCAGCGAGCACGACCCTATGTACGAAGAAGATACTGCTCCTTTGTACTTGACCCGTCTGGCTGAACTGGATTTGAAGGACCCAGCCCCGTATGGCAGCCTGGGAGCTGAGAAGGTGCGTTTTGCGGCATATACCCATATCTTCTACAGCATTTTAGATACCCTGGAGCTATGCCAGTTCGTTTGGGGACCAGCCTGGACGCTTTATGGCCCCAGTGAAATGGTCGATTATGTGCGCGCGGTTACCGGTTGGCAGGTCAGTTTGTATGAGCTCATGAAGGTGGGTGAGCGTCGTTTGAATATGCTGCGTCTATTCAATGCCCGCGAGGGATTTACTCGAAAAGACGATGCTTTGCCGCCGAAGTTCTTCAAACCCCTGGCTGGTACTGGTCCCACAGCGGGGACGGCGATCGATAAACAGGAATTTGAAGCCGCCTTGGACCTGTATTATCACATTTTGGGATGGACTGCTGATGGAGTGCCCACTCGCGCCAGCCTGGTCAACGTGGGATTGGAATGGGCTGCAGCTTAGGTTGATCGCAGAACTGCAGGAAATCAGGAAAAATGCGGAGGTCAAAAGTGATGTTGACCTCCGCATTTTTGCGTCTGGTGTTATTGAAGATTACAGTTTTGGCAGGACAATGGATTGCTGCGCCTGGTATTTACCTTTTTTATCTGCATAGGATGTCTCGCAGACTTCATCGCCTTCGAAGAATAACACCTGTGCAATTCCCTCGTTGGCGTAAATCTTAGCCGGTAGCGGGGTGGTGTTGGAAATTTCCAGGGTAACAAAACCTTCCCATTCAGGCTCAAAAGGAGTCACGTTGACGATGATCCCGCAACGGGCGTAAGTGGATTTGCCAAGACAGACGGTGAGAACTCCGCGGGGTATGCGAAAGTACTCTACAGTACGCGCCAGGGCGAATGAGTTGGGCGGAATGACACAGACATCCCCCTGGTAATCCACCATGGATTTTGGATCGAAATGTTTCGGATCAACGACAGCTGAATAAACGTTGGTGAAAATCTTAAATTCATTGGCTACTCGGATATCATATCCGTAAGATGACACTCCATAGGATATCACCCCATTACGGACCTGGTTCTCTACAAAAGGTTCGATCATCCGGTGTTCTTTGGCCATCTTGCGAATCCAATGGTCAGGTTTTAATCCCACAGTTACCTCCGGTAAAAATTAATTTTGATTTTTCTTGAGCGGTTAATCCCGCTAAATTATTATCCCCTACAGTTAGAGGAAAAGTTTATAACATGCCCCATTATACAAGGCAAATTGGATTATGGATGGAAACCCGATTAATTTTAATATTCGTGACAGGGTCTAATAGGAAAAACCAAAGCGTAGTGCTGCAGAAATCGATCGTTCCCTGTGAAAGTCAATCAACGATCACCACCCGCTTGCGTTGAAAATTGCTTTGAGTAAATTGTTGCGCTCTGCAGGGGTCATTGGACGCATTTTTGCATAGTCGATAAACATGCCAGTTAATAATTCTGTACCAAGATAACGGCCATCATAGAAAATATGGCGGTCGATGAAAGCCTGGCGAGTTGCCGGGCTGACTTCGAACTGGTCGAAAAACAGGTTGCCTAAGCCGTAATGAATAAAGGCGTCCTGGTTAAATTCCATCGCTTGTGGTTGGTGCGCCTGGCTGCCGCTTACAATCAAAGCGCCTGCCTGTGCCATGCGGCGAAAATCTTGCTTTTGATCGGGTTGCGCCTGGTAGGTATAGTATTCGAAATGTTGGAAGGTAACAATCGGCAGGTACCCCTCGTTTCTCAGGCGGGAGATTTCGCTTTCCATCCAGGCCAGATCACAGGCTGCTGCGCCGGGGTGTTTGGCAGATGCCTGGGCATAACTCCCGCCTTTAGCATTGCATCCGATCAGCGCCAGGCGGTTACCATTATGCTCCAGGGTGATTGCCTGATGAGCCAGGTCTAAATTTGCTCCGCCGCCGTAAGTCAGCCAGTTGCGTTCCTGGTACATCTCAAGCGTGAGGTTCATCGCCCCTGTCCCCCAATCCTGGAAGTGGTCGCCTGTCAATTCCACAATATCCGTTCCAATTGCCTCCAATAAACCGATGTAGCGGGGATGGCTGCAAAATTTCATCCCGGTTTGGAATGGGTCAGGAGCAGGACAATCTTCAGCAAAAGGCACTTCGTTGGAGATATGTGTCAGATCAGCGTCTTTGAGCCAACTAAGGATTGCACCAGCCGGGTATTCGATCCCCTTTCGCTCCATAGCATAAGCGGTTGAGCGCACCAGGGCGGTCACTCCGGTCATGGCCAGTACGGTTAGTCGCTCAGGTTGCCGGTTGGTAGATGCAAATATAGGCGGATTTAAGAGGCTGATCTTCGCAGGGTCACCAGTCAGGGAAATCGGAACGTTAATCAAATACAAAACTGGATCGAAATCTTTACGCAAAGGTGATTGACCATCGATTTCCAGGACTTTCCAACGCGGCTCGATGTTTTCGAAAGGCAAGATTGCCCAGGCTGGCTGGTTTTTCCAGGCGTATGCCAAGATTTCTTCTGTCAGCAATACCTGTATTGCCTGTGCTGCCGGTTCGCCCCATAAAGTGCGTAAGGCCGAAAGAGTGCTTTCATCCATTAATAAAGGTTTCCCTGCGAATGGACCGCTTGTCTGGCCTGACCAGGCCTGCCGCAAGGTATCCGCAGAGACGCCCTCAACCAGGCTGGGGAAGGGGCTGACCAGGGCGTATATCCAATGGCTGGTGGGGGATTGGTGGCTGAATTCGAGCCGGATATCCGCTTGATCTGAGATTCCTGCCAGGCCTATTTCCGGTGGCAAGCTCAGGGAGGCCTGGAATTGCAAAGGCAGTCGGGGGTCAACCCATAATTTCCAGGTGGTTTGCGGTAACGGGGCTGTTTGTGTTGCGGCTGGCGGATTGTAGATCTCAGTGGACTGGGTAAAAATGGTAGGTTCGAGGGTGGGGTCTGGGTCGGTTGCCGGCGCAGCTGCTGCAGGCTGGAAGGGTGTAAAGGTCGGGGTGATAGAAATTGCAGGGTTGGATGGGGTGGGCGAGAACACCATCTGAGCAGGATTTGTGGGCTGTGTAGCAAGGATGCGGCTTTGAGGCGACCATGAACATGCAACTACCCATATCATTATCCATGGCAGTTGCATGACAATCCGCAGAGACTTGCCTTTACACATACAATACTTTCTCATCCTTACTGAAGATTGTGCAAGAATTATTCCACTTGAATCCAGATCCAGGTCAATTGACCGGGGAAAACCTCCACCAGAACTTGCTGGAGACCGTTGCGTGGAAAAGTCAGGCGATACAACCCCGGGGGAATATCACCAACGCCAAAGCTATCTGCGAATGGCGGTAGGTCGACCAGGGCTGCTTCTTCATAATCCTGCAAATAGACTTCTAATCCACCTGGTTGGTCTGGACCCTGAGGTAAGTGTTCAAGCACAAGGCTGTTTTCAAGAAAAATTGGATTTCCCTGGCTGTCCACGATCGATCCCACTAGCCCGCCATTCAATTGCCCGGAGCGATCTTGATGGGGAAATAGCCAGAGCTCTGGGTTGCGTACGTTGGCATAAAGCGCTTCGCCCAGGCGAACTTCGAAATGTAAATGGCTTCCTTCGGCAATACCGGTCATGCCCACTTTACCAATTTCCTGACCCACTTGAACCTGCTGACCGGTTTCTACACTGATCTCGGAAAGGTGAGCATAGACTGTATAAAGAGGCGCCGGCATGTCAGGGAATACCTGGAGCATTGTTTCCGGTAGCTGGTGTTCGATGATTACGAGGTTGCCATAGAAATACGAGTATGGTCCGTAAAAGACCAGCGGCCAGATGCCTGGTTCTGAGATGGGCTCACGATCTTCACCGGCAAAAAATACTGTTCCATTGGCTGCAGCCAGAACAGGTGTGCCGTAGCCATTAAGAAATTCCACACCATGATGCGGATCGCGCCGGCCACCCTGGGTTGTGCCGAAGCGGTAGGTGGCATCAACAATATCGTTTCCGGGTAAAGCAATGGGGCGCTGTAGGAAGTAGGTAAATGAATAGCTGCACAAGTTGGGCGGGCAGGGTGTGGCGGTTGGCGGCAGCAGGGTTGGAGATGGCGCGGGGGTTTCCGTTGCTTCGACTGTGGGAGATGGCGTCGCTGTGGCAGCCGGAGTATGGGTGGCAGGGTTGGCTGTCGGTGTAATGCAGGAGCCATCCAGGGCTGCTTCTGGCGGGCAGCTGGCCTGGATGATTGGTTCAGCCGGACCTGAAACAGTCTGGGGAGGCTGTGTTTCTGAAGATGCTGAGGCAGGCGCACAGCCAGCAGCTAGCAGCCCTAATAGTGTTAGTAGCAGAATGAACCGGAGCGTTCGAGAAATCATACCAGGGGGAATCCCCCTCGTTCGACCAGGCTTTTACGAATGCGTGTTTCAATCTCCCCAGCGTGTTGTTCCAGTTGGTCGATTTCTTTTAGAAAAACCTGGGCAGCGTTTTGATCGGCCAGGTTGATGGCATTAATGCGCACGTTGTAACCCGCACCGGTCAAGGCAGCAATGGCCATGGCCGAGCCGGCTGCTCCATCGCTGATGGCGTTCAGGTTGCCATCATTGATCACCTTTTCGGCCAAGGTTAACACCTGAACGGCTTTCCTGGCAGCTTCCAGAGGTACCTGGGTGGCATGCGTCATAGCCTCTTCAATCGCCTGCTGGCGAGTTGCCTTCTGCTCCTCGGTATCTTTGGGTAGCCTGTATGCATTCATCACTTCTTCAAAGGCGGCAGCATCCTCATCGATAGCCTGAGTCAGCGCCTGCCGCAGAGTTTCGGCTTCTTCCAGGATGGATTTCATGCTTTCTTCTACGGCTGCATATTTTTTCTTGCCGATGGTCAGGCGGGCAACCATGCTGACCAGTGCGGCTCCGGCTGCTCCACTGTATGCGGAAGCCGAGCCTCCGCCAGGAGCGGGGGTGCCGTCGGCCAGTTGATTCAAAAAGTCGTAGGATGATTTTACCGTTGTGTTTGTTTGCATAGCTTCCTGCTCCTTTGCCTGCGCCGCAGCCAGGCGGTATTCTAAGATTTGATCGGGTTCAAAGGCGTCGAGCTGTAGATAGTAGCGCGCGGCTTCCACCAGGGCTTCCTGGGGAATCAATCCAACCAGCTCGCTGTGGTGGATGCTGGTTCCGTAGCGTGCAGCTTCACGGCGGATCAATTCAACAACCTGGGCTAATGGTGTGCTGCGGAAGTTAGTCAGGTTCATTGAGACCTGGGCTCTTCCTTCTACCAGCATTCCCAGCCCCTTGACATAGCGGAAACCGCCGGAAGAATGGCGTACACTTTTCGCAATTTTCTTAGCGATCTCCACATCATCGCTGGATAAATATACATTATAGGCGATCAGTGGCTGGCGCGCTCCGATCACCGTCGCTCCGGCTGTGCCAAGTTGGGCAGGACCAAAATCCGGCTGTCTGTCTGGGTTTGTCAAGATTTCTTTTTTCAAGCCTTCGTATTGTCCCCGGCGGACATTTTCCAGGTTCTGGCGGTCTGGGCGGGTTGCCGCCTCTTCGTACAGATAAACCGGAATGCCGAGGGTTTCGCCAACGCGCTGACCTAAACGCCGGGCGATCTCAACGCAATCTTGCATATTTACCCCGGAGATGGGTACAAAGGGAACAACATCTGTAGCGCCGATGCGCGGGTGTTCGCCAGTGTGCTCATCCAGGTTGATCAGCTCTGCGGCTTTGGCAATGGCCTGGTAAGCAGCTTCTTCGACCTGAGCTGGTGGGCCGGCAAAGGTCAAAACAGTCCGGTTATGATCATTATCAGAATGCCGGTCCAGCAAGCTGACTTGTTCGACAGAGGTGATGGCTTGCATGATGGCTTCGATCACCTGTGGACGGCGTGCATCCGAAAAATTTGCAATACATTCCACGATTGCTTTTTGCATGTCTGATTTTGTCTCCGCTTAAGTGCTTATAAGACCCACTTCTTTATCAAAGCTTATGATGGAATGATATTTCATCCATGTGCTTCGACAAAGCTTGAGGTGTTTTGTCTATAGCAAATCCAAACCTTAGAACGATCTTTGTTAGAATACTGCCACATCCAGCTAATTATACCCAAGCATTTCAATTGATTCACCGGCAATCGAAATGCTTGTTGGATAGGTTGTATGCGTGATTAACAATTGTTAACATATCAACCGGTTTGTGATATCATATGGCTTCCGGTTCAAAAACATCTGGGAATTTGATTACGGTTGGGTTAAATAAAAAAGCCCAGCCGGTTCTTGTCTTGGTGGTGAGATTGTTATTGGAGAATTAAAGATGGCAAAGTTCTTTAGAAAGAAGAAAGACAAGTTTGTAAATTTAATTATAGAACAGGCTTCATTAACCCTCAGAGGTTTGGAGCACCTAAAAGAGTACATGTCTACGCATAGCCCTGAGTCGGCAAAACAACTCACGGCTACCGAAAAAGAAGCTGATGAGATTCGCCGGATCTTAATTGATGAATTAAACCGCACCTTTATCACCCCGTTAGATCGAGAGGACATTTTTGCCTTATCTCGTGCGATTGATGATATGCTGGACTATGCGTATTCTACGGTTGATGAAATGGAAATTCTTAAGGTGCAACCGACTCCTTATATGAACCGGATTGCTTCACTGTTACGGGATGCAGCCTTCGAAATCTATATGGCAACCCAACGTTTACAAGAAAATCCAAATGTAGCTACCGAACACGCTCAAAGGGCGAAGGCTTTAGAAAACCGGGTAGAAACGGTATATCGAGAAGCCCTGGCTGAATTGTTCAACGAGCCCGAGGATGTTCAACAAATAATGGAAATGCTCAAGAAACGTGAAGTTTACCGGCATTTGAGCAATGCTGCCGACAAAGGAGACGAAGCAGCCAATATTATTGCCAATGTGGTGGTAAAAACCACATAAGGTGATGTGGATAACTTATGTTGATTACAGTGGTTATTCTTGTCGTGTTGGCTATTGTATTTGATTTTTTGTGTGGCATTCTTGATTCTAGCAATATTGTGGCAACGATGATATCTTCGCGAGCCTTTAGCCCACGGTTAGCTTTAACGATAACCGCTGTGGCGGGGTTCTTAGGTCCCTTTCTGTTTGGTGTGGCAGTGGCGAAAACGTTCGGGAATGATATTGTGGAACCAACTTCCATCAGTATCTCGGTAATTTTTGCTGCATTAGCCAGTGCGATTTTTTGGAGTTTACTCACCTGGTTTCTGGGGATCCCCAGCAGTTCTTCGCATGCCTTGATTGGTGGGCTGGTTGGCGCAGTTGCAATAGGTTCCGATTTCGGAGCTATCAAACTCGGCGGTTTAGAAAAAGTTCTCTTTTCTCTATTTGTCTCGCCATTGGTGGGTTTCGTTGTTGGCTTTTTCTTAGCCAGATTAGTTTTTTTTCTATCACTCAACTCGACGCCAAAAATTAATTGGTTTTTCAAGCGCAGTCAAATCTTAACCGCCATAGCTCTGGCTTTCAGTAATGGCACCAATGGCGCTCAAAAAACAATGGGCATTGTTACGTTAGGATTGGTTGTAACAGGTAATCTGGATTTTTTTGAAATTCCAATTTGGGTAATCTTTATCTGCGCTAGCGCCATTGCACTCGGTACGATCCTTGGCGGTTGGAGGTTGATTAAGACCTTAGGGGCAAAATTCTTTAAGATTAAGCCTGTGGATGGATTTAATTCTCAACTAGCATCAGCGATTGTGATTATTGGCGCTTCTTTGCTAGGGAGCCCAGTGAGCACCACTCAGGTGGTCAGTTCTACAATTATGGGCGTGGGTTCGGCAGAGCGGGTGAACAAAGTTCGTTGGGGTGTAGCTGGAGATATTGCCATTGCTTGGGTGGTCACTATTCCGGCGACAGCTATGCTGTCCGCTGGTGTTTATTGGGTCATCAGCTTGTTTAATCTGGCTTGATTAGTGTCTTAAGTCGCGTAATTTCTCAAAAAGCTGTCGCTCTTCCAAACTCAAGCTTTGTGGAAGCTGAATTTGTACGATGGCGTATAAGTTGCCCCGCTGTTCTGGATTGCGCAGATTGGTCATCCCCAGGCCGCGCAGGCGAAACTTCTTCCCGTTGGCGGTGCCGGGGGGGATGGTCAGCTCGACGGATCGTTCCAGGGTTGGCACATTTACTTTTCCGCCTAGAATGGCAGTGTAGAGATCTACATTCAAGTTAACCGTCAGGTCATCTCCATCGCGCTGAAAAACCGGGTGGGGCAAAACTTCGATTTTTAGAAACAGATCTCCTGCCTGTCCGCCGGCCATACCGGTCTCTCCCTGGCCTCCCAGGCGAACACGTGAACCCGTACGCACACCAGGAGGAATTTTTGCTTCTATTCGCCTGCCATCTTGCCATTGTAGGCTGGTTGAAGTCCCGCGAAAAGCATCTTCCAGGGAAATTTGCAGGGTGTGTTCTGTATCGCGGCCGCGCTGAGGGCGTGCGCTGCGTTCTCTTCCACCGAAACCTGCTCCTTGACTAGCCCCTCTACGTCCTAACCCGCCGCCAAACAAGGTTTCAAAGAAATCAGAAAAACCGCCAAAACTGCCACCAAACATCTGCTCCAATTCTTCAGGAGAAATTGTGCGCGAATATGAGCCCCCTGGCTGCCCGGCGTTCCATTGTGACCAATCAAAATCTTCAGGGCGCCCTCCTGAACGGGAATATTGCTGCCATTGCGCGCCAAATTGATCATACTTTTGGCGTTTGTCGGGATCAGAAAGAACTTCGTAGGCTTCATTAACTTCTTTAAATTTTTCTTCTGCTGCTTTGTCGCCAGGGTTCATATCTGGATGAAACTTACGCGCCAATTTCCGGTATGATTTCTTAATTTCGCTCGCGTCGGCATTTTTTGCCACACCGAGGGTATTGTAATAATCCTTATAATCCATACTCATAATTTTAACCAATCATTGTTAAAAATATCTCAGAAAGTAGACTGAGTTTATTTATATGATTCATATATCTCTTTTGCGCTTTTCTTATACAACAATTTTATGATTGTATCAAGATAGTCAAGTAGCTTATAGGAGGTATTAAACATGTATCGAAGATATCGTATTCCATCAACCTGGCGGGAAGTAGACCGCCTGCAAAGAGAGATGAACCGTTTATTTGAGAATTATTCCCCTGCCCGTGCACGCTCTGCCGCAGGTTATCCTGCGATGAATGTTTGGGCTAGTGAAGAGGGATTAAAAGTCACAGCTGAACTACCTGGTTTGAGCACCGATGATCTGGATATCAGTGTCGTTGGGCAGACCCTGACCGTGAACGGTCTGCGCAAACGGGATGAGCTGCCAGAAGAAGCCCGGTATCATCGCCAGGAGCGCGGTTATGGAAAATTCTCTCGCTCCATTCAACTACCTTTCACTGTAGATGTCAAGAATGTCGAAGCGACCTTTAAAGACGGTGTACTGCATATTGATCTGCCGCGCGCCGAAGAAGATAAACCACGCAAAATCGCTGTCAAAGTCGCATAAACCAAGCAGAATAGATTTGTGAACCTGAAGTTATGTTGAAGTAGATGTGGAGGTTGTTACTATGACTGAACTAGAAAAGACCCTGGAAATGGAGAAGGAAGAAATCACTACACCGGAAGGCGCTGAAAGAACACGCGAATGCCAGTGTTTTGTACCCCGCTCCGATATTTATGAATTGGATGATCAGGTTATTATTGTTGCCGATGTGCCTGGCGTATCTGAAAAATCGGTTGAAATTACCCTGGAAAAAGATATTCTCACCATCAATGCTTATGTTGAGCCGGTTGAATGGGAAGGCTATTCCCTGAGTTATGCTGAATATGGGATTGGCGATTACCAGCGTAGTTTCCGTTTACCAGATCAGATTGATCGGGAAAATATTGAAGCAGTTTTGAAAGATGGAGTGTTGCGCCTGTTCTTGCCCAAGGCAGCACAAGCTAAATCCCGCAAAATCGAAGTAAAAGCTGCCTGAACTAAGTTTATATCCCTACACAAGGGTGGTATCAGGGTTTTTCTCCCGGGACTGCAAGATGCAGTTTCGGGAGATTGTTTTTTGGGGGAGAGTATTGAAAAGAGAAGTTTGCGAAGTTGAGGGGAATCGAGTATAGTTTATTCAAATCAGCCTGTGAAAAATTGAGCAGATCGAAAGTATAGAACGGAGCAATGATGACTTTTCGTACACACCTCAATGGACTTGCCAAACAGAATCATTTAGAACGCTTCACATCCCCCATCTCGAAAACTTACCTGATTGCCAGTGTGATGAAGCAACTAGAGGCTACACCTGTTTTATTTGAGCATGTACTTGAGTCAAAATTTCGAGTAGCCGGCAATATCTTGCCATCCAAAGCCATTTTCGCCGAGTACTTTGGTATTAAAATTTCGGAAATTATCCCTTTGTTGTCCAGTGCAATTGAGCGTCGTTCTCCTTATCAACAGAGTGCGCATGGACCATGCCAGGAGGTGGTGATACACGATCCTGACCTGGATGCCCTGCCAATTCTGCGGCATTTTTCAAGCGACGGCGGTAATTATATTTCTTCAGGCGTAGTGATTGCCCGTCATCCGCAATGGGGACAAAACCTGGATTTCCATCGCTGCATGCAATTTTCGCCCACCGAAATGTCAGTGCGGGTGGTACGTTCCCGCCATTTCGACCGCTTTCTTCAAGATATGAAAGAATTGGATGTGGCTATCTGTATTGGCAACGCCCCCAGTGTTTTGGCTGCAGCAGCCACCTCGGTCGATTTGGGAGTGGATGAGTTGGAGATCGCGAACGCGCTAGAACCGCTTGAGGTTGTTCAGGCGAAAACTGTAGATGTTTGGGTGCCGGCAGAATCCGAGTTCGTATTGGAAGGCACGGTGTACCTGGATCGTCGTCATGCAGAGGGACCCTTTATTGATTTAACTGAAACGATCGACATCGTTCGCCAGGAACCAGTATTTCAGCTCAAAACGATCACACACCGCCGGGATGCGATCTGGCACGCTTTGTTGCCAGGCGCACTGGAGCATAAATTGTTAATGGGCATGCCGCGGGAGCCAACGATTTTTAACCGCGTAAACCAGGTGGTGAAATGCCTGGACGTCAATATCAACCCGGGCGGCTGTTCGTGGCTGCATGCAATTGTACAGATTGATAAGCGATCAGACGACGATGGGTTCAAAGCGATCCAGGCAGCTTTTGATGGACATCGCTCCTGCAAACACGTTTTCGTGGTCGATGCAGACATTGACATTTACGATCCCTTGTCGGTTGAATGGGCCATGGCAACGCGTTTTCAGGGCGACCGCCAGATGCTGGTCCTGCCTCGAGAACAGGGCTCTAGCCTGGACCCAAGCTCAGACCCCGAGACCCATGCTACCACGAAAATTGGGTTTGACTTGACCAGGCCATTAAGAGCCAGGGGAAAGAACTTTGAAAAAGCCCTTTTTTCAGATATTGATCCACAGCTTTTCCGGTAGAGCAGGACTGTCAGAGAGACAGCCTGGAATCCTGACGGATGGTTGGCTGAAAATTTTGGACGGTGACTCATGCTATTAACCACTGAAGAACTGGCCATGTTGGATGGTAAACAAGGCATGGCGATGCAAAAGGCAATGGAAATCCTGGTTGCCTTGGGAAAAATCTATGGGGCACAAAAAATGACTCCGGTCACATCTGTCCAAATAGCTGGGGTAAGTTATGACAATCTTGGAGAGGCCGGACTGCGCTTTCTTAGCCAGATGCTTGAAGGAGGTGCAAAAGCCAGCGTTTTGGCGACCCTCAACCCAGCCGGGATGGATGTTGAAAACTGGCAGGCATTAGGGATCAGCGCGGAATTTGCCGAGAAGCAAATGCGGGTGATCGACGTTTTTGCCCGTATGGGGATTGTGACAACCTGTACCTGCACACCTTACCTGGCAGGAAATGCCCCTCATTTTGGGGAGCATATTGCCTGGGCAGAGAGCAGCGCCGTTTGTTATGCGAACTCGGTAATTGGAGCGCGCACCAATCGTGAAGGCGGACCCAGCGCCCTGGCAGCCGCCCTGACTGGACGCACACCATTGTATGGTTACCATCTTCAACTACAGCGCCAACCGGATATCCTGGTGGAAGTTTCGGGAACACCGGCTGGCACGCATGAGTTTGGCGCCCTGGGGAAAGTGATCGGAGAAAAGATGGGAGGTTTGCAAGGGAAGAAGTTGCCCTTTATCCGGGGAATTGACCAGGCTTCTGTTGAGGAGTTAAAAAGTTTGTGCGCCAGCCTGGCTACTTATGGCGGCGTAGCCATGTTCCATATGGAAGGCATAACCCCTGAAGCGGGGCTGGTTGCCCTATCACTCGAAGCTGTACCGGTCAGCCGTCAGGAACTTAAACGGTCAATCGAATCGCTCAATGATCCAGACGCAGAAATTGATTTTATCAGCCTGGGGTGTCCGCATTTATCCATCAGGGAAATCCAACGCCTGGCAGAATTATTGCGAGGCAGGCAGGTACGCCGTGAGTTTTGGATTACCACTTCCCGTGCTGTGAAAGCGATCGCAGACCGGGCGGGTTATAGCCAGGTGATTGAAGCCAGTGGGGCTAAATTTGCGGTGGATACCTGTTGTGTGGTAGCGCCTATTCGTGGCCGTTTTAATACCCTGCTGACCGATAGCGCCAAAGCCTGTTACTATGCTTACTCAAAGAACAAATTCAAAACTGTTTACAAATCTTTCGATGAAGTGGTGCAGGAGGCTTTACGATGAAATGGCAGGGGCGCAGTATTTATACGGGTATTGCTCAGGGAGAAGCCCTGGTAACGAGCATGGGCATTTCATTCTTTGGTGGGGTAGACCCGGATACTGGCGTAGTGGTTGAGCGCGGTCATGAATTAGAAGGCCAATCGATTGCCGGAAAGGTACTGGTATTTCCATCGGGAAAAGGTTCGACGGTGGGTTCTTACACCCTCTACCGCCTGGCGTTTAATGGAAAAGCGCCAGCAGCGGTGATCAACCAAGAATGTGAACCCATTACAGCTGTCGGTTGCATCATTGCAGATATTCCTTGTGTCGATCATCTGCCAATCCAGGCATTCCGCACTGGGCAGTTTTTGCAGGTGGATGGCGGTTCTGCTAGTGTCGAGTTGTTAGCCTGGCCGGGCGACCTGATGGAGTCGCTGGCTGCCCCGTTGAACGGGATGGACCCCAGCTCGTTTGCATATTACACGATCACCCGGCGATTTCAAAATATGGCAGACCGGGTGATTGCCGATTATCCATGGACAGAAGATATTCTTGCCAGTCTGCATTCCTTGCGGGATCAGATACCTGAGGTTCCGTTAGGGCTTTTGGATGATACCGGCGCGCCGGATGAAGAAGCCTGGAATCGTTATTTGCGACCTTATCAGTATCTGAACTGGCTGGAAGCGCCCTGGTTTTTGGTGGAAACTTATTTCTTCCGGAGAATTATCGCCTCGACAGGCTATTTTCAGGATGGAGCCGGGTTGGGAGTGGATCCATATGCGCTTCAAAAACGCCAGGCTATGGGGCAGGTTTGGGATGGGTTGAAATTATTCTACCGCCTGGAAGATAATCACAGTTTCGCCGGTGAAGAGCAGGCAGAGCTTTTGGCGGAGGTGCTGCGTTTGAGTCTTTGGGGCAACCAGGCTGATCTCAGCATGTGGTCGGTTAACGATCAAAACAGTCCGCAGCGTCCAAAAGCAGATGCACAAAGCGCCTATATTTTAGATGACCATTCCATGGCAGCCAGCCGGTACCTGTTATCTTTAGCAAGTCGTTCAGCGCGGGTCGACTTTGTCCTGGATAACGTGGGGTTAGAATTAGCTTACGATCTGGCTCTCTCAGATTTGTTGATTCGAAATAAACTGGTTTACCAGGTTGTTTTGCACGTTAAGCCGCACCCCACCTATGTTTCGGATGCCGTACAGCAGGATGTTCTGGATTTAATCAGTTACCTGGGCCATGCACCTGCACCGGCGTTGCAGTCATTGGCTACAAGATTGGATGGCTACCTTTCTCAAGGTGTGCTGATCCTAAAAACGCACTTCTTCTGGACCTCGCCATTAAGTGGCTGGGAGATGCCGCCAGACTTAAGGAAGGATCTGCATCAATCAGATCTGATCATTAGCAAGGGGGATGCAAATTATCGGCGCTGGTTAGGTGATCGTAGTTGGGAATTTACTACGTCTTTGCACTCTGTTTTAAGCTACCTCCCGGCACCGTTTTTAGCTTTTCGGGTGCTAAAATCTAATGTGCTGCTGGGGCTGCCGGTGGGACAGGAGCATCTGATAGGTGAAAAAGATCCGCACTGGCTGACCAATGGCTCTTGGGGTGTCATCCAGGGTGTTGGAATCTGAACATGAGGTGATTCACATGAAACGAGCGGTTAGTATAAGCTTGGGAAGTCCCAAAAGGAATAAGCAAGTTCTCGTTGATCTGAACGGAGTCCAGGTTTCGCTTGAGAGAATTGGCACCGGCGGAGATGGGGAGGCTGCCAGGCGGTTGTTTGCCCAATTGGATGGGCAGGTGGATGCATTGAGCGTCGGCGGGATTGACCTGTATGTGCATGTGGATGGTCGAGATTACCCGATCCGAGCAGCGCTGAAATTGGTTCAGGATGTTAAGCGTACCCCCCTGGTTGATGGGCGTATGCTCAAATATGCTTTAGAGGGGCAGATATTTGACCGGGCAGCGCCATTATTAGAAGGAAAACCACATTTCCGGCGAGCTTTTATTCCATTTGGTACAGATAGAATTGGATTGATCAGCGCAGTCAGCCAGGTAGCTGATGAAGTTGTCATTGGCGATTTGATGTTTATGTTCGGTGTTCCTATTCCGATCCGCGGGCTGCAGAGTTTCAAGAAAGTGGCTCACCGGTTATTGCCTCTGGCGGGTTATTTACCCCTCTCTGTGCTATTTCCCCCTGGCGCAAAAGATGAAGGTCATCATCCGAAGTTCCAGGCTCACTGGCAGCAGGCTGATTTGATTGCTGGGGATATGCATTATATCGGTAAATATGCCCCTGAGGACCTGAGCGGTAAGTTTGTCATCACGAACACAACCACAGATGAAAATATTGAATTACTGAAGAGCCGAGGGGTACAGAAGGTTTTAACCACCACGCCTCGTTATGACGGGCGTTCATTTGGGGTAAATATGATGGAAGCTGCCTTGACAGCCTACGCTGGCAAAGAGCGTCCATTGAGTATTGCGGAATTATCAGAACTGGTGGATAATCTGGACCTGCGCCCGTCTATACAGGTGTTGAATCCATAAGAAATGATTTGAAAAAGGTGTGCTGCAAAGATGGGATACAAGATTGCACGTGTTATTATTCGCATAATTTTCCTGTTATTTACTCGCTTAGAGATTGTAGGTGCAGAGAATTATCCACGATCAGGCAGCTTGATCATTGCTGCCAATCACCTTGGCCGTTTAGATGTTCCCCTGGTTTATTACTTTCTGGATCGGCCAGACGTTATTTTGTTGATCGCTGAGAAATATCAGAAAATCCCCCTGGCGCGCTGGTTTGTTGACCGGTTGGATGGTATTTGGGTGGATCGTTTTAATGCGGATTTTCGGGCAATGCGTAAGGCGTTGGCGCGGTTACAGGCGGGCGGCGTGCTAGTCCTATCACCTGAAGGCACACGCAGTCCAACAGAAAAATTACTTGAAGCCAAACCTGGGGCTGGCTACCTGGCTGCCAAGGCTGGTGTGCCGGTCTTGCCTGTGGCTGTTACCGGTACGGAGGATCGAGTTGTTCTAGACCGGCTCAGTCATTTTCGACGACCAACCATCCAGATTCGAGTTGGAGAGCCTTTTCGATTACCTGCTTACAACCCAAAAGCGCCTAACAGAGACGAGGTACTAAAACAGTATACCGATGAAATCATGTGCCGGATTGCTGCTCTACTGCCGTCTCAGTACCGCGGTTTTTATGAGCAGCATCCCAGATTGTATGAGATCCTGTCCGAAAAAAAAGAACCAGTTGAGCAAAAAAAGCTAGCTTAGCTAACAGGTGTTCAGTTGAAGATCATGCTATGATTCGGAGCTACTAAAGAAAGATTAGTTTCTCTTCGTGATATAATTTCTTCTTAAGCCAAGGGTCAGATGAGTTAAATTTAGTTGCGGAGGTAAGCAAATGGAAGTCAGCATTGTCCAATATAAGCACTGCGATTTACTGAAAGCCACTGGAAGAGTTGATAGCGCCACAGCATCACAGTTAGCTGAGGCGATAGACGAGATTACCAATGCTGGTCATTATAAGATTGTTTTTGATATGAGTGATGTGGAATACATGTCAAGCGCCGGCCTACGGGTACTGATCGGCACCCAGAAAACATGTAAACGCTACAATCGCGGAGAAATTGTTCTGGCTTTGGTGCCAGAGCGGATTTACGATGCTTTAGAGCTGGCTGGTTTTGTTCCATTATTCAAGTTCTTCGATAATATATTAGATGCTGTAGGCAATTTCTAAGAACAAAGGATTTGTCTGCTTGAAAGCAAGGCTGGAGGCAGAGATAACCTTCAGCCTTGATTTTCGCTCAAATTAACAACAGATATGATTTATGGGTAGTGTAGTGTCAACAGAAATAATCAAGTCAGAGAATTCAGCAGGTGAAAAGCCATCCGGTAAACGCAAAAATCAAGTTTTTCCTGCGGTTTTTAAAAGTTTGGATGAAGCGCGTTCATTTGTGGCTGAAGAAGCAAAAATATATGGTCTTTCGCCTCGAGAAGTTTACGCTGTGCAATTGGCAGTAGATGAAGCTTTTACCAATATTGTAGAACATGCTTATGGGGGAGAATGCCAAGAGAAGATCGAATGTACCTGCCAGATAACCGATGAAGGATTGGTGATTACTTTGCGTGATTGTGGGAAGCAATTCAATCCTTTAGAAGTTCCAGACCCCAACCTGGAAGCAGAGCTGGAAGAGCGCGAAATTGGTGGGCTTGGATTGTATTTCATGCGCCAGTTGATGGATGAAGTGAGCTTTACTTTTATTCCACAAAGCGGCGGTGAGGCAGGTTGTAATTTGCTCAGGATGGTTAAACGCAAGGAGCAATAAAAGTGACCTCAAAGCAAGTTCCTGACAGTGCACAAGTATGGAGCCGCTGGCAGGAAGCTCTCGAATTGGGCAAAAGTTTATTTGGTTTGACCAGGCAACTGGCTGCCAGAGCGCTTATGCCAGACGAGATATTGTTAATGCTTTGCCAGGCTACCCTAAAAAACACGCAGGTATTGGTGAATTGCCGGGTGCGATTAAGATTAGATCAAACCTGTTTCTCAAACTTCATTGAAAAATCCAAAGTGAGTGAATTCTTGATGGAGCCTCTTTCAAGATTGATGGAACTGGCTCTGCGAGAGAACCGTGTTTTGTGCGTAGGACGAAATCATCAGAAAAAAGATTGGGTGGCTTATGATTTTGGCGAGATTGAGCCTTCGACGAACCGTGGTTTTCCCTATCAAAGCAACCGGTGGGAATGGCTCACCCGACGATATTTTAGTAGGTCTTCTGCAAGTTGAAAGCAAGCGAAATCAAATATTATCTCGGGAAGATATTCATTTAATTTCGATTCTGGTTGGGCAGGCAGCGCTTGCTTATCAAGCTTTTATGCAGTTAGCGGTAGAAAGCTGGCGCCAGGAGCAGTTATCGCTGGTACAACAGGTTAGTGCACAGATTGCAGACATGCATGACCTGGATCAGCTATTCTGGCAAGTTACCCGGTTAATTCAAGAAACCTTTTCGTATTACCATGTTGCTGTTTTTATCCTTGAGGATAATGCAGCCGTTTTGCGTTTACGCGCCAATAGCCGTCCGGAGCTAACGGACAATGATGAATTGCAAGAAAAGGTAAAACTGCCTGATATCATGGTTCAATTAGGCCAAGGTTTGGTTGGAACAGCGGCAGATATTGGTGAAGAGATTATCGCTAACAATGTTGTCGACGATGAACGTTATCAAAAGCATGAACTTCTGCCTGAAACGCGATCCGAAGCTGCCATACCGCTAAAGATTGAAAACAGGATTTTGGGGGTTTTGGATGTTCAAAGCAACCAGGAAAACTATTTTGACGAAACTGACCTGGTGGTTTTAAGGGCTTTGGCCGGTAATATTGCCGTTGCCATAGAAGGGGCGCGGCTGTACAGCAGCTTACGAAGACGTGCCAGCCAGTTGTCTGTGATCCATGAGGTGAGCAATGCCATTACCTCCATTCTGGATACAGAAAAACTGTTTGACGAAGTTGTTTCTGTTATTCAAAAGCGTTTTGGCTATTCAGTTGTGCATCTCTTTTCCGTCCATCCTGGCCGAGGAAAGGTGTTTTTTGAGGCTGGCAGCAGCCCGATCAGCAGCTCGTTGCGCGATGGTGGGTTTTCCTATGATCTCGATGATCCGCAAGGCCTGATCCCCTGGGTGGCACGGCATGGTGATATCCTGCTGGTTAACGATGTTTCTCAAGAGCCTCGCTATCGCCCTTCCATGTTTGCACCGATCGAGACCCAGTCGGAGTTGAGCGTTCCCCTGATTTTTGGTGGTGAAATTTTGGGCGTTTTGGATGTACAGAGCGGGCAAGTAGATGCTTTTGGTGAAGAAGACCGCTTTATCTTTGAAGCCTTGGCTGATCATATTGCGATTGCCATGCGTAATGCGACCCTTTTTCGCTCTGAGGCTTGGCGTCGTCATGTGGCAGATAGTTTGCGAGAAGTTGCTGGTTTACTTTCTGCTGATGTGGATGTGAACCAGGTATTGGGCGCTGTTTTAGATGAGTTAGAACAAACCTTACCTCTAGAAATAGCCGCGATCTGGTTGTTGGAGGAAGATGAGAGCCAGGAAAACCAGGCGCATCAAAAGCTATTCCTGGCCGCGCTAAAGGGTCGACACGCCGCTCAGCTTGGGTTTGAAGCAGGTGTGGGTTTTGACGACCTGACCCATTTCGTTTTCCAAAATCACGAAGAGCGTATCGTTGAACAAGCGACTGCCTGGGTGAATGATGTGCTTGCAGCAAAAAATGCTTTGATCAGATCACCTCAGTCTCACTTTGATCCTTTAGGTGTTGCACTTAACTATCCTTTAGACTATTCGGCGATTGCTACTCCGCTCAGGGTAGGGGAACGAAGCCTGGGGATTCTCATGTTGGCGCACCATACAACTGGACGGTATGGCAGCGAATCGCAAGCCATGATCGAGGCGTTTGCCAGCTATGCATCTGTAGCGATTGAGAATGCACGCTTATATGAATCAGCTCACGAACAGGCATGGATATCTACAGTCTTACTGCAAGTGGCAGAAGCTACTCAATCCCAGACCAACCTGAATGATTTGTTAAACACAGTTATCCGGATAACACCGATGCTGGCTGGTGTACGTGCTTGTTTGTTGTACATTATGGATGAAGATGGTAATTTTGTTCCCGCTGCAGCTTCGGGTTTGGATACTGATCAGCAAATCGAGTTTGAAAGCTGGCGTTTTGCTCCAGGCGATGTACCTGCATTGGACAGGTTGATGGAAGAGCGCATGTCAATTTTGGTCGGTTTAGATGGAGAAGATACTCGCCTGACTAATCTGTTTACCTCTGGAGAACAGGAAGACAGATTACTTGATTCGGATATGTTTGTTTTGGTTCCCATGCTATCCCATAATGAAATTCTTGGCGCTTTTTTGGTGGATTACAGCCTGAACGGTGGGTTTGGTAACAACGAAAGGGCTTTGTCTTCTTTGTTTGATGAACGCCTGGCAATCATTCAAGGAATAGCTTTCCAGACAGCTACTGCTGTTCAGAATATTCGCCTGAACAAATCACAGAAAGAAGAAGCCTATGTTTCGGTGGCTTTGCTGCAGGTTGCCCAGGCAATTGTCAGTTCTAACGACCTGGATGAAGGCTTGGGTTCAATTGTTCGTATTACGCCTATCTTGGTTGGTGTCAAGCGGGCTGTTATTTTCTTGTGGGATGATTCACTGCAGGCTTTCCAGGTGTCACAGGCATATGGGATTGCTCGCGAAGCTGAGGATCGCTCTTACCCTGTCTATGAATTTCCGTTATTAGATTGTGTACGCCAGTGGAATGCATTGTTGGCATATCCTGTTGATAGGGACCTTTCAGCCTCAGAGGACGTTCTGGATGCCTGGTCCTTTTTGACTCCACCCGATCGTGATGAAGTGGATGTTTACCTGGATGATGAGCCCTGCTTGCTATTGGGTTTTCCCTTAGCGGTAAAAGGGAAAGTTCTGGGGGTGTTATTGGTTGAAGAACCAGACCCTGTTCCCATGGATGGTATGGGCAGCGGAAATGCAAACCGCCGGTTACGCGCAAAAAGGTTAGAGATTATCACCGGTATCTCTCAACAAGCTGCTTTAGCAATCCAAAATGATATCCTGCAGATTGAAACGGTGGTTCAGGAACGCATGGCGCGCGAAATGCAACTGGCTCGTGAAATCCAGCAAGCATTCTTACCTCAGAGTGTCCCTGAGCTGGATGGATGGGATTTGAGAGTATTTTGGCGCACTGCACGCGAAGTAGGCGGAGACTTTTATGACTTCTTCGAGCTTCCTGATGGACGCATGGGGTTGGTCATTGCTGATGTGGCAGATAAAGGTATGCCAGCTGCGCTTTTTATGACCCTGGTACGGACATTGGTGCGCGCGACTGCCCTGCAGGCAAACCGCCCCGAGCAAGTTCTGGAACGTGTGAATGACCTTTTGGTTCCAGATGCGCCCCAGGGGATGTTTGTTACCCTGGCTTATGCTGTGCTAAACCTGGAAACCGGAGAATTGGAGTATGCGAATGCAGGGCACAATCCCCCCTTGCTTTTGCGTAACCGCTCCTGCGATCTGACACCATTTGAGCGGACAGGTATGGCTTTAGGTGTGTTGGAAGGAAATCACATAGAAGGTCGACGGATTCAGCTGGAGCAGGAGGATTTCGTCATCATGTACACCGATGGTGTTACGGAAGCTTTTTCACCTCAAGGGGAAATATTTGGTGAACAGCGATTGTTTGAAACCATCCTGGATGTTGTGAATAGCGACTCAGCCCATGTGGTTGATGCGCAAACGGTTTTGGAGAGGATTGATTGGGCGGTTTCTGATTTCGTCGATGAAGCTACCGTCTCGGATGACCTGACCCTGGTAATCCTGAAATGTACCCGCCATTAAGCAGGTTGCCGGACGTGGGGGGGACACGCCCGGCAATCTAAGGAGGGCCACCGGAAGAACAACACGGGGGGGACGTGCTGAACTCTTTTTTTCCAGTGACACGACACCTGTAAATACCAATAAAAGGGAGGGCAGGTATCGTTAAATTAAATATACACCAAATATGATCCAATTTGCATTAAAACTGAATTAGAATAACAGACAATTATTATCCAAATTACAATTGAGCATTATTACAATTCCCCTGCCCAAAATGGTCTTCAAATCCATCCATTACTGATCAATTTGATTAGCTGTTTTCACCAAACAAGCGCATCCAATCATCCAGTTCTGATGAGCTGAGCGCGATTTCGTTGTCTTCACCTGCATCTTGTACGGTGTCATCCAGGGTTTGCTGTAATAAAAGCGCAAAGGTTTCTGAAGGGACGATTTGGGCCTGGGCAGCTCGCACAGATGTTTGGACGCCCTGGTCCGAGCTGACCACTGACCAGTTGCGCGCCGTGCGGCCTAGCTTTATCAGCCGTTTGTGGATGGCGCTATCGGCAGTCGTTCCTGCCCGAACGAACCGCGCCGTCAGCAGACCATAATTGCGCGCTCGCACCCCGTCCGGAGGTGCGTTATCAAAATAAACTTCAACCTGTTTCCGGGAACGACGGCAAAACTCTTGCAACAGATCGATTAACTGGTTTTCATCGTCTAAAGCTTTTAGACTTAAGCCAGGAATTTTCGGAATAAGGTTGTGTCCATCAATGATGTACGGCATGGAACAAATTTTAGTGTTAAAGTCCTTAACCGTCAATTCGCAAAATTGTGCTATCATTTTTAGGCAAGTTACTTGGTTGATGTTCAGGGAGAAACAATTATGAAACAATGGCAGCGTCTATTTTTTTACCTGGTCTTGAATGTACTTGTTTCGGCCTGTACGACTCTGGGAGTTCTATTCATCTGGGACCAGGTATATGGACCTTTGCCCAGGGGGCTTCTACCTGGGGCTTTTGAGAATCGTGCGCAATCTACACCAACAGCTCAAAATACACCAGCTGCTATTGCCATCGCTCAGGTAACACCAACCGAGGCTTTTATTGTCCATCAGGTTCAAGAAAATGAAACCTTTGAAAGCATAGCTGAAAAATATTCTGTTAGCGTGGATGAATTGATTGCCGTCAACGGCTTTCCCCAGGTGCAACTATTGGGTCCAGGGGAAATCTTACGCATCCCGGTCAATCCCCAGGGGAGCGTTGAAATCGATCGTGTTGTTGCAGCCGGTGATCTGGAAAATGAACGGGTAATTTTAAAACATCGCGGGGTAGGAGAATTATCCTTGGTGGGGTGGCGGCTGCAGGATGAACAGGGAAATGAATTTATCTTTCCGGAATTTCCACAATTGACTTTATATGATGCCGGAGTTGTTAATGTCTACACCAAGCCGGGAGTTAATACGGTTGTGGATTTGTTTTGGGGCATGAACCAGGCAATATGGAGATCTGGTGCAACTGTCAGCTTGTCTGATCCTTCTGGTGTGGTCCGGGATACCTATAAGATTCCTTAAATTCGAGACTATAATTTACAAGTGAACCTTGTCCAATTGCAGCGACCGTTATTAAATATGCAGACAGAAATGGATCGTATCTGCAGTAAGACTGTATGGGTAAGTTGACCATCTGGCTTCATTCTGATACACTCTGAACATGTCACAAGCTCTTTATCGAAAATGGCGTCCTCAATCCTGGCAAGCTGTGGTTGGCCAGCAGCATGTGGTGGATACCCTACGGAATGCTCTATCGGCAGGGCGGGTAGCCCATGCATATCTTTTCTCAGGACCGCGAGGTACAGGAAAAACGACCACGGCGCGGTTACTTGCAAAGGCTGTAAACTGCCTGGATCGCGACCCTGGAAAAAGACCTTGTGGGGATTGTGAATATTGCCAGGCAGTTAATGAAGGGCGTTTCTTGGATCTGATCGAAATCGATGCTGCCTCAAATACCAGCGTGGATGATGTTCGCGATCTGCGCGATAAAATCAACTACTCTCCGAACCAGGGCCAGTTCAAAGTTTATATCGTTGATGAAGTGCATATGCTTTCCACTGCGGCTTTCAATGCCTTGCTGAAGACATTGGAAGAACCTCCCGCACACGCTATCTTCATCCTGGCTACCACCGAAGTCCATAAAATCCCTGCTACAGTTCTTTCGCGCTGTCAAAGGCATGAATTTCGGCGTATTCCGGTCCTGGAAATTGTCAGCTATCTCCGAGAGATGGCGCGGCAAGAAAAAATTGAAGTGACAGAAGATGCTCTGCATGTGATTGCACGTCAATCGACTGGAGCGATGCGAGATGCGATTTCGTTATTGGATCAATTGGCCTCCAGTGGAGATACCATCTCACTTGAAAAAGCGCAAGAAATTTTAGGTGTGGCTGCCAGCCAGTCCGTCTTAGATGTTGTTCAGTCACTGGTGGAAAAGCAAACCGATGCTGGCCTGGATCATATTCATCATGCACTGGATAGCGGCAGCGATGCCCGGCAATTTGCCCGGCAAATTGTGGATTATTTGAGAGATGTTCTATTAGTTCAGATGGGCAGTGCTGGCCAGGTAGATGCGACCAAGGATGTGCGCGAGAAAATGGGGCAGCATGCCCAGGCGCTCTCTACACATGAACTGCTCAGAATCATACGCGCCTTCAACCTGGCTGCCACCGAATCGCGCAGTACCTGGCAGCCGGCGTTGCCCCTGGAAATGGCCTTTGTGGAAGGGATGCAAAAACCGCAGGGAGTTGCTGTCCTGGAAAAAACGGACAGCTCACCCATTGTATCTGCCCCGCGCCAGGAGCTGCCCCAAAAACGGCCCGATGCGCCTCTCGCTCAACCAGTTAAAGCAGCGCCTCGACCTGCGGTAGCGCCTTCCGTTAATCCTGTTGAAACCGAAATAGCCACAGGGGATGTGCTTGAGGCAACTCCCCAGGACCAGGAGGCAACTCAAACATTAGGAGAAGCCTGGCCGAAAATCCTCGGCATGGTGCGCAAACAGAATTCCAAGGCTAATGGCTTATTGAACTCTTGCAAAGGGCGCTTTATGCGCGGCAATGATGTTTATTTGGTTTTTGCCAGCGATATCTTGAAAGAGAATATGGAAAAACGAGAGAACCTGGAGTCGGTTGAGTCGATATTGTCTAAAGTTTTCCAGCGACAGGTCTATGTAAAGTGCCAGGTGGATACTGCCCAGCGAGATGCTATTCCATCCGGCGTAGATGACGACGGTATGGTAGCGGCTGCCTTGAGAGACCTGGGCGGAGAAATTGTGGATATGCAATGATTATTGGAGGAAATAATGGCTAAAGGATTTAAGAGTCCCAAAATGCAAAACCCGATGAATATGATGGGACAAATTCAAAAATTACAGGAACAACTTCAGGAAGCGCAAGCTAAACTGGCGGAAGAGACGGTTACCGCCGATGCGGGTGGTGGCGTTATAAAAGTTACAGTTACTGGCGATCAACGCTGCCGGTCAGTTGAAATTGATCCGCAGGTATTCCAGGACGGCGATGCTGAAATGTTACAAGACCTGGTTCTCACGGCCATCAACAGCGCCCTGGATAAGTCGCGTGAACTTGCGGCGGAACGCCTGGGACCTCTGGCTGGTGGGTTGCCATTCTAAATGTTATTACCTGAGCCTATCCAGAACCTGATCACGGCCTTTTCGCGCTTGCCAGGCGTCGGACCCAAAACAGCCTCACGACTGGCATTTTTTCTTCTGCGTGCTCCGGAAGATCTTTCCCGCGATCTGGCAATAGCCTTGAATGAACTAAAATCAAGCATTACCTATTGCCAAAATTGTTACCACATCACCACAACTGGGCGGCAATTCTGTGATATCTGTAGCAACGATCTGCGTGATAAGAGCCAGATATGTGTGGTCGAAGAACCTTTGGACGTTCTTGCATTGGAGCGAACAGGTGTCTACTTGGGGCAGTATCATGTCTTGCATGGAGCTTTATCCCCGATTGAAGGGATTGGTCCTGATGATCTAAAAGTTCGTGAATTGATTGCGCGTGTGCGCTCAGGGGAAATACGCGAAGTAATCCTGGCGACCAATCCCAGCATGGAGGGCGACTACACAGCAGCCTACCTCAGCCAACAACTGGCGTCGTTAGGAGTTAAGTTAACACGCCTGGCACGCGGCCTGCCGGTGGGTGGCGATCTGGAATATGCAGATCAAAGCACCTTACAGCGCGCTCTTTCAGGGCGTCAGGAAATGAGCTGATCTTTCCGATCTTTCTTTTTTGATCTCTCACAGAGTCGCAGTGTGCGCAGAGCATTTCTTTTCTTGCAATCTTTTGGTTAGATCATTTTGCATGACCCACGAAGTGCGATGAGCTTATGCAAAAAAGCCGCCCAACCTGGTTGGACGGCTCTTTTGGTTAGTTATTGAGCAATGAAAACCTCACTGCGTTGATCAGCCTCAGTGCTATGGCGTGGTGATTGGGAATGGTACAGCATTGACCCAAACACTTTGCCCTGCGTTGTTGAATGCCAGAATTCTAAAATAGTAGGTTGTTCGGCGCGCCAGGTTGCTGGCCTGGAAGGTGGTACTGTTTACTGCTACGGTTGTGGACATCAAACCGGTTGTGAAGGTGGGGTCTGTTGCCCATTGGATGATGAAGCCAGTTTCGTTGTTCGAGTTGTCGACCCAGGCGAGTGTCACACGGATGTTATTGCCTCTTCTAGATGCGCCAGCGGTCAAATTGGAAGGAGCTGCTGGGATGGTTAAGGCGATGCTGACCGTGTTCGAGTAAGCTGACAAACCTGCTGCATTGATCGCTGCAACTCTGTATTGATAAGCAGAACCAGCCACTACATTTGTATCCACATAGCTCACACTGCCAGTATTATTTACTGCCCCAACTTCTGCTAGCAATGTAAAGGCTCCACCGTTATCAGCTCGTTCGATGACAAAGCCTGTTTCGTTGATGGCGTTATCGGTCCAGGTTAGAACTACCTGAGGGCCGCTTTGCAATGCAGCTGTCAAGTCGGATGGAGCCGTTGGTATTTCCACCGGTGTTGCACTAAAAGTAGCCGTATTGGAGAAGTCGGAACCGATCGACAGGGTGGGGAAACTGGCTCCCTCGTTCAAGTTGGGATCGGAGTAATCCCAATTATCACCAACAAGATTTACTGCCTGTACCTGGTAGAAGAAAACCGTATTGGTGTTGCCGATGGGATCCGTGTAGGTCATTGATCCAACCGATGGAGGCGTCGAGGCGGGCAATGTGGCTATGGTAGTCCAAGGTCCATCGGCGCTCAGAGCTCTTTGAACGATGAAAGAGGTCTCATTCAAGGAGTTATCTTGCCAGGTGAGAATTACACGCCGGTTGCTTCCATTTCCCGTTCGAACTGCCAGCAAATCAGAAGGTGTCTTTGGAGCTACGCCAACTACTTGCGGGCGCATCATGTCCATCTCTTCATGACTCAGGATGTGACAATGCATCACGTATTCCCAGCCAAAGTTGACATAATGGTTGATGATATCAATCGGCTCACCTGTGGGGTCGAAGGCCATGGGAACTAACCCTGCTGCTTCGGCTTGTGTAGAGCTGGCAAGGATCGCTCCCTCAGGCATCGATGGATCCAGCAGGCGGACGCTATTGGGTAGGTCCCATGGGATTTGCGGGATCAGTGGGCGTAAGGCAACAATTGTGTCTTCCAGCGGGCTGACGCGGACTGTATCCTTCCACCCCAGCTCGTTTGGATCTGGTTTACGGATAATCCCGTCCCAGCCGACACGGTTGATCAGTTGAACATCGTACAGGTGGAAATGGATTGGATGTGTATCTACACCGTTGTGGGTGATTTTCCAGATCTGGGTGCCGTCATCGCTTGTGGAGATCGGTAAAAGCTCTACACCAGGCGGTAATTCGATTCCATTAATCACCTCAGTAGGTGGATGTGTAAACCCGTACAGGATCATGTTCTGATTCCCTGCTTGGGGATTAGGAGACTCAACGCCCAGGTTACCGCTCATGCGCCCGTATTCCTGCTCGAAAGCCTCGCCCATCTCATCCTGGATCATTTTAGGTTGGAAGGGCATTGACAAAATATTGCCCGAAAGGGTGGCGAAAGTCAGCGAAGTATCGAAAATCTGTGCCAGACCTGCCAGAGGTCCATTATTCTGGAAAGTGGTTCCATAGGCTGTGTTATAAGCACCCTGTCCAACGATGATGGGGTGTTGCCCGTTTTCGAATACACCCAGTCCGCCCAGGCTGGTGGCCTTGAAAGCGGTTTGCAGTGCAGTTAAGTTGAATTCAGGGGCTGGTGCAGCGGGGGCTACCACGATCTTCATAACCGTGCGAGTATTTGGACCATAGCCCGGTAACGTGGAAGGTGCGCCGCCCGTATCGCGATAATCTCCGTTGCCAGTATAGTAATCATAGCGAGGATCGCGGGCTGGAAAGGCTGCTGGTGCATCGTTGTAAAGGATCAATGTCTTGCCAGCATAGGCGGAGAAGTCAACTACGGCGTCTGCACGTTCCGCTGGGCCAAGAAGCAGCGAATGTAAGTCAACATTACCGGCATTAAAAACGGTAGGATCATTGACCCAGGTGATCGGTTGAGCAGGGATAACTGCCGGAGCGGGTAAGAAACCACCCTCTGTACCGATCTGGATCCAATTGGGACCTGCAGTGCTTCCGACAGGCGTTGGGAAGATGGTTGGATCTTCTAGTGCGGCTTGAACATCAGCCGGATTGAGCAAGACCTCTGTACAGGTAACCCCTGTGCTTTCGGCTACCGGGATGGGGTTTGTGCTCAGGTCGCACAGGTTGCCTGCTGCGTCGATTGCGATGTAGAAAGAAAGATTGAAGAAGCGGTCATTAGCAGCATTCAAAACGCGCAAGCGGTAGGCTTTGGGATCAACCGTCAAGGTTGGATAAGCGGTGCCATTCACAACAGGGGTGTCCATAAAGGCTTCCATGCCCATAGAGTTGAATGGAGTACCTGGCATGAGGGGTGGTTCACACCACTGTAGATCGGGATTGCAGGTATCATCGTAGTAAGGGTTGGCAATGGGGCCATTGTCTATGCCGATCGTAGGAGGCCAGAACCAGGGACCGTAAGCCCAGCGTCCGAACTGGTTGACGCCTGAGCTATCACCGGGGTTCTGTGCGGGTGAGTAGACATGTGGCAGCCACAGGTTGCCGGTGCCGCCCCAACGTTCCAGATCCCAGGTCTCATCTTCCAAAGCGAGTTGAGCCTGGCTGGGAACAAAAGTTTTATCCTGAATAACCAGCGGGATGGTGCTGTCAGCTCCCGGGATCAAACCCTGGTTCAACAAGGCTTGCTCTGTATCATCGGTGATGATGTAGGGTGCAGCCTCGCCGGCATATACGTTTAAGCGGGTGATGCCCCAGGCATGGTCGTGATAGAACATTAACCGGGCGCTCTGTTGGTTGGTGTAGTAGAACGTCATCGCGCCGTCATTTGGATCGCCGGAGTCATTCATATCCGGTACTGGAACGACACTGACGCCTTCGGGATAAGGGGTGTTTTCATTAGCTGGTGTAACCCATTGGTGAGGGGTACCATCACTGATCCATGGTGAAATGCCGCCATGCAAGTGGAGTGTAGCCCGGTTCTCAGTGTAGCATTCGTAGGGCTTTGGCAGCATACCACACATCGGGTTCTGAGGATCTGTGTCCATGGTTTCATCCATGAGTGGACCCATGCCGGAGCCCATGACAGTGGTATCAACTGGAATGAACAGATTTCCACCTTCTCCGGTTGGCAGCAGGTTGCGGAACAGGATGCGCACGGGCTTATCCTTGGTGGCAATGATGGTGGGTCCCAGGTAGTGGGGAGGCGTCACCCCGAAATAGCCATCAAGAATAGTCTCTGTCCCATCCAGGTTGGCATTGGTCAATTGTACATGCTCGCCTGGGACATTGATTGTTGAGAGTTGCACATAACCACGCAGCAAGGTGGGAGGCAGATCGGAGTGCAGTTTCTCCCGGTACTGTACCAGGGCAATTTCGTAATAATCTGCTTCTACACCATCCACGGTTACCGTCTCAGGTACAGCTATTGGCAGGTACTGACCGAGCGAGGGTGTGCCGGTGCAGGGTCCTGCTGCTGGGTCACAGAGCATGGGCAGTTCATCTACAAACTTACGGATACCACCCGAAACGAAGGCGTGTTGTCCGGTATCGGTGCTGGGATCGGGTGCGAAGTAATTGTTTACTAACAAGGCATCCGTCACGAATTGCTGTCCAAGCGCTGTTGCCAGCTCATTGGATGAACGGTAGTGCAGACCGCCCCAAATTCTGGCATTCCCCACCTCTTCTCGAAGAGCGGCGGCAGATGCGTAGTGTCGCGTGGTTCCTGTGGCAGTACTGATTAAATCGACCCCAATCTGATCGGTGCCAAGGAATTGAGTAAAGACTTCAGCTTGTGCGGACATAAAGGAGCTATGACCGGTCACATACTCGGGGAAGCTCGGCATCATCACAGCTGGCATCCACGTATTAAGTTCATCAACTGAATAGGCAAATGTGTTTGGGTCAGTGTGCCGGATGGCTGTGATCGGACGCCAAAAGCTGTAATTGTATTTGGAGTCGAAAGTGAGGATCAGGCTGTCGGTGGCGACCATATTGCCCATCGCCATCAAGCGGGCTGTGTCCAGCAGATTCAGACTTTGGCTCTCGGCAAGCTTCCGGTAAGCATCATTAACCTGGATAACCATGTTGGTGGTCCAGAAATTGGCGATTGCCGTCTGCTCGGGAGTACGTAAGGAGCTCATCGCCCCACCCCATGCCATGGTCTCGGCTAAGTCAGCTAAATAGTCAGCGTTAGTAGCGAGTTCATTGCTATCATATCCAGGTGAATTGGGATCAAATGTGAAGCCGTATGGCGATCCTGGCCGGTAAAAGTCCGCCGATGTGCGCAGGAAGGGCTGCAAAGTGGCCATCCAGGGATCCACAGGAGGGACCACAGTGCCATCAGGTAACTTGGTCGGTTCCCAGATTCCTGGACCGGAAGGCAGTACATTGTAGACTTCTGTTAGATCTAGAATTCCGTCGCCTGTGCGCAATGCGATGATTGCATTAGCTGCTTGCTGTCCAACTGTGATCCCTGCTGTTTTTTCGGGGCTATCTGGGATAGCGGCGAGTGAAGCAGCATACTTTGCATCCAGCGTTGGTTCACCAGGGAGGTAATGCTTGAGAACTGTATACGAAGCTGCTGCAACTGCTGATTCGCGAGATGCGCTTGGATTGACTGGCGCAGAAAAGGCATAGGGTGTGTAACCGCCTTCAATGGCAACCAGAGAATCATAGACTGCCGTTTGCATATAAGCCAGGTAAACGAAAGCAGTTGCCATCGAGATGCCTGACATGGTCATCGGCATCCCTGGCATGGGTGTTGGTTGGAGTATTTCCTGGGCTATGGCGTTCCACTCAGCCACGATATTGCCCGGAAGTGGGCTGTTGGCATAGTTGGGATGGCTGAAGTAGCGTGGTGCATCCATAGGCATGGCCATCTCGGCAATGCCCGCCGTTTCAAGGGCAAAGCCATCTGCGGCAGCTCGCTCCGCAGCAGCATCCCGATCGGCTTGAGTCAACCTTTCGGGTTTATCCGGTTTTTCACCGCCAGGCAGCAAAGAAGGCTGGGCTTTTGCGATGCCTGAATTTCCTCCAACGAGAGATGAGAGAAAAACCAATAATAATAGTAGGTTTAAAATCTTACGCTTGTTCATGAACGATCTCCTTCAAAATTCTATTCTTGGTAGGTTGATAAGGCCAAAAAGGATAATTTTCAATTGTGTTACTCATTACACCTCCTTCGTGTCTGTGCGCATATTACAGGATGCACATTTAGAGAACCTCCATTCAAAAATCTGAGTATTTTCTTTCCCGTTTGATAAAACGATAAATTGCTCTCCCCATAATTGTTTCAGCGCCTGGATTTCATGTAAAGCAACCAGTTTTTGATTTTGAGATTTCTCGATTTTTTCCAACAGGTATCGAATATCCTTCCCAATCTGAAGCACTCTAGTCCCCCACTTTTGATCATTATAGGATATTGAAGCTAATCGTCGTTTGCGATTATATCGATCGTACCAGTAGGGTATTGTGTTCTGTCGTAACCAATCTGGATCGGTGATTGCCAGAGTTTCCAGTACCATGTACATTGCATCAACAATTTCATCAATCCGGTTAATTGAGCAAACGGTCGCCAATAATTGATCTACACCTGTCAATCGATCTTGTTTTGGAGTAAACAGGCCGAATGCTATCAGTCGGTCCAGTAGATTCTGCAATATTTGATGTGTTGATGAATCAGATATAAGATCTCTGCGAAATTCGCATAAACCATCAGGATCGAGGTTGGGACTATTCATGGGCAAATGCAAAGCATATTTCAGGTCCACCCGGTTGCGTATTGCTTCACATAATTGTTTATTGGATAGTTCTTCGAAAAACTGTATAATCGTGTAAAGATAAAATTGGATCATCGCCTCGAGTGACTTATCCCCAGTACAGCAAGGATTTATTTCTATAGGGACCAGATTGACTAGAAATTCATCCAGGTGATCCCCTAATCTCATGTAAGTATTTCCTTTCCCATATAAAGCCAGGGCAGTCTGGAGCGTGTCTTCTGGGAGGGTGGGGTAATTGATCGGATGGAATGGCATTTGATTTTATGCATTTCTCTTCAGGAAAAACCTGATAAGTTGATGAGCTTACTATACCGACTTATCAGGGGGGCCACAAGCGCATTAAGTTGCATATTTGTGAACTGGATATACGGGATGATTACGGGAAAGATGCGAGCAGAAATCCCCTGGTGATGTCGTGTTTATTACGTCTATTTAAAATTCAATCCGCGTATTTTATACGCGGATGATTTCTCTTCAGAGAGTCCCCTTGGATTTTTAACTATTAAAATTTATTGGCAATACAAAAACAATTCTTTAGGTTTCCTTTTTTGTTCTTCTATCGATCAATCCTTGCTCTTCTGCATAATTCATTAGCTCAACGCGACTCTTCATACCTAGTTTACTAACCAGGCTGGAGCGGTGCCCTTCTATCGTACGCTGGCTCAGGTTTAATTCTTCTGCGATTTGGCGATTGGTATATCCGCGCACTAAGAGCAGTAATACATCTGTCTCGCGTAAAGTTAGCATTTCATGGCTTGGTTTTGATGGGCGGCTGTGCGGGGAAAGGTCCTGCAACAACGCGCCAGTCAAGGAAGGATAAACATAGATATACCCTTGTGCAACAATTCGAATCGCCTGGATGAGCTCAGACTCGATTGCCCTCTTGATAATATAACCATGTGCTCCAGCACGGAGCATTTCGCGTAACATACCCTCATCCTCATGGACCGTCAGTGCTAACACGCGGGTATGTGGGGCAATTTTCCTTAGCTGTCGGGTCGCTTCAATCCCGCTAAGACCTGGCATGCTGATGTCCATCAAAACGATATCTGGACTTAACTCGGACACCAGGCTGAGCAAGACAATACCATTTTCCGCCTCTCCTACAACGGTAAGGTCCGGTATGTTTTGCAGCATGGCGCGTAATCCCGCCCGGATTAAACCATGGTCATCTGCTATCAATATACGTGTTGCCATAAGGCACCTCCAATACGATTGTTGTTCCGCACCCAGGGACACTCTCAATCTGTAAAACTCCTGGTATCATTTGAGCTCTTTCTTGCATGCCTAATAATCCCAGGTGACCACTTTTGGGGATTTGGCTGGTTTCAAAGCCTACCCCATCGTCTTCAATGATCACGATGCTTTTCTCGTTCTGGCATTCAAGAATTACATCGATATTTTTTGCACGAGCGTGACGAACGGCGTTGGTAAGAGACTCTTGGACTATTCGATAGATATTTGTTTCGATATGATCAGGAAGCCGCCATTCCTTTGTTGACCCAATTGCCTTGAAATGGGTGCTTATCTGGTAGTGTTCGCTAATGCTTTTTACCAATTGTTCCAATGCTACCTCTAAACCCAGGTAATCCAGGCTGGCAGGCCGAAGGCCAATAGCCAGGCGGTGCAGTTCTTCCAGCACGCTATCCGTCAAGCGTTTTAGTTCAGTCAAGCGTGGAATGATTCTATCCGGCTGATGCGCTTCCTGTTCCAGGATGCGTAATCCGTACATGATGGCAGTTAGGGCCTGGCTGGCAACATCGTGCAATTCTCGTGCAATATAACGGCGCTCACTTTCCTGAATTTCAACCAATCGGCGTGAAAGAGATTGGAGACGCTCATGCCCGGCGCGCACTTGCTCAAAAAGCCAGGCATTCTGAATAGCTACGGAAGCCTGAGCGACAATGACCTCGGTCAAGCGGATATGTTCGCCTGCAAATCTGTTTGGGCGAGAGTCTGCTAAGGCCAGCACCCCAATTGCTTCACCGCCAATCATAATCGGGATTCCGAGCCAGCAGCGCATCTCCTGGCTTGTTGTAAAAATTGTCCAGCCGGGATACTGCCGAGTATCTGGGATTAAGATGCCTTTCTTTGCAGCAATAACATCTTGTAAATATGGTTTTTCTAATGGGTGCAGGCTAATATTGTGCGACTGGATGGGAGAGTTTCCATCTTCGTTACAGCGTAAGGCTTTTAAAGTCAAGCTTGTCTCGTCTTCAGCGATCACGATATAGGTAAGATCTGAAGGAACAATCCGGTTCACATACTCAAGCAGCGTACTCATTACCTTCTCTGTATTGAGGGTCTCGGTGAGCGCCAGGCTAATCTCATTCAAAGTCTCTGCCAACTGACGAGCCTGTAATTCAGCAGCAAAGAGGCGGGCATTCTCTACGGCCAGAGCAGCCGGTGTGGCGAAAGCCATTAATTGCCTGGATATTTCTGCATTGAAATTCCCATTTTGATTGCTGGTCAGGTTAATAATTCCAATAACACGCTCGCCGACAATCAAAGGGACTGCCAGATAGGAACGTAAACATTCCATCCCAGGGATGAGTTTATGTGGATGGGCGCTGGCGGAATCTTCAATCAAGGCAGGTTGATGCGTTGAGCAAATTTTCTCCAGAATGGGAAAGTTTTCCAATCGGAAGGGTTCATCAGGGATGTCTAACTCCTCTAGTTTGTCGGTAAGGTCGTGTTGGTGAACAATTCGTAAATAGTTCTTTTCAATGAGTACGATGTTGCCCAATTCATAAGGAATGGAATGGTGGATTTGATCGAGGATGTTGTTTAACACTTCATCTAATTCCAGGCTAGAATTTAAGGCCTGCATGGATTGCACCAGCCCTTCAGCAAGCTGGCGTTGTTTGCTTTCGGCGATACTTAGGTTCTGCAGATCCTGGTTTTGTCTCTCTAATTGTATTTCGGCTCGCTTGCGTTCGGTCACATCCATTAGACTCAGAACAAGTCCTTGAACGGTTCCATCCGCTGATAGGATTGGCTGCAATCTCCAGTTCCAGTAAGTTATCCCCCGTTCAGGGTATTCTGTGTATTCAAAAGGTTTTTCCTTGACTGAAAACGGTTTCCCCGTTTTAACGACTTTTTGAAAGATTTCCTGGTTTTCAGTGTGCGGATACAAATCAAAGTGGTTTTTGCCGATGTAAAAATCTACCGGATGCTCACCAGCCGCCGCATAAGCTTCATTCACCTGGATGAAATTAAATTCTCGGTCCATGTACGCAATCAAGACATCCACACTATTGAAGGCTTTTTGGATTAACTCATTGGAATGGATAAGTTCTTGCTCGTATTTCACCCGTTCTGTAATATCCTGATTGACAACAAAAACACCGTACATTTGCCCTTGATCATCGCGCACAGGAATTGCAGAATTGAGCACGATTTTATGAGTCCCGTCGAAACATTCAATTTCGATGGTCTCATTCAAGGATGATTCGCCATTTTTAATTGCTCGTGAGACTGCCCAATCATCTTCATTAATGGGTTCACCTGTATCAAGCCACCAGGCCTTGTATTCTCCGAATTGATCGATGCCAACATACCTGGCTCCAGCCCAGATCTCCTGTCCGGCGGGATTACCAAAAATTATTTGGCCACTTTCGTCTGTGATCCAGGCCCCAACTGGAAGGGTTTGGAATGCAGTTTTGAACAGCGCTTCGCTTTTAGCTAATGCCTGCTCCGCTTGTTTGCGTTCAGTGATATCCTGGTTGACCACAATGGCGCCTTGAATGGTTGAATTCTCAAATATGGGTGTGGCAGAATTGAGAATCATCTTACGTGAGCCATCGAAACATTCGATCTCTAATTCTTCATCTAAAACCGTTTCCCCATTTCGGATGGAGCGGATAGCTGCCCACTCATCAGGTTCGACGTGCTTGCCATTATCCAGTCGCCATGCCTTATATTCACCGTATTGGTCGATACCAACATATTTAGCTCCAGACCATATTTTTTGGCTTGCCAGATTCCCATGCAAGATAGCTCCATTTTGATCAACAATCCAAACACCCACTGGCAAGTTTTCAAGCACCTTGCCGAGCAGTGCTTCACTCCGATTTCGTTCAGTTATTTGGAAATATAGCGGACGAAAATGGAAAAAATAGAGAATCGGGAAAATCAAAACAACCATGATCGAGGCATCCAGCAAGGTTACAAGCCAGTATTGCTCAGGATTGATGTAATAGATGATGATCATGGCTAATACTTCAGCAATGAATGTCCCCAGGATTAGAATGATTAACAGGCGTGCCTGCGAGTACGGAGGTTTGCCGGCTTCCTTTTTGCTGCTCGAGAAGGTTCTGTAAGGTTCATTCATGTTAATTATTCCTAAACCCAGGTTGTATATAGGAGAATGTGAAATTGATTTGCAGCCAAGCAGCTAAATATTAAGCCCCTGATCCGCTTGAATTCAAGGATTGATTTTTCAAGATTTTTTAAAGGCAAAATAGATCAGGCAAGATTATTCTAAAATTATACTATTAGTTCTTTCTTTAAAAAAATAATAATAGCATAGCCTGGTTGAGTAAAAACGCATTGCTTCACAGGCGACGAAGCAAGGACCATCAAAGGTGAATGTTTTACGTTACCTTTGGTTTGAAGGATTAACCTGTAGCTTGCTTGTTTATCTAGCAAAGATTTGATAAACTAAGGTTAACCCACACGATACAACCATCAAAAAGCAATTTACCCCAAGAAGGAGATCCCTATGACTTTTGAAGCGAATGTTCCTGGACAGCGTATTGACCTGCCTGATGCCGATGTTAGTGCGAGCGGAAAAGGTATTACCGGTATGGAGTATAAGATTATCGGCTCTACCTTACAGGCTGTTATTTTGGAATTGGACCCTGGCGAAACGATCTATTCTGAAAGCGGTGGTATGGCCTGGATGAGCGGAAATATTACGATGAATACATCTGGCCGCGGCGGCGGGATCGGCGGGGTGTTGAAGCGAGCGGTCAGCGGCGAGTCGCTTTTCCTGGTCGAGTACACCAGCCAGCGCGATAAAGGCATTGTTGCCTTTGCTTCTGATTTTCCCGGAAAGATTGTTCCCCTCAATTTGGGGCAGGGGCAACAGATGATCTGCCAAAAAACAGCGTTTTTATGCGCTGAGAAAACAGTCACTCTGGATATCCACTTCAGGAAACGTCTGGGAGCAGGTTTGTTTGGCGGAGAAGGATTTATTCTGCAACGCCTGACCGGCCCTGGCGTGGCTTTTGTGGCCCTGGATGGCGAGATCGTGGAATATACCCTGGCGCAGAACCAGATCCTGAAGGTAGATACCGGACATGTGGCTATGTATGAGCCGAGCATCTCTTTTGATATTGAAATGGTTAAAGGTGTTACCAATATCATGTTTGGCGGTGAAGGATTGTTTCTGGCTACTTTAAAGGGGCCTGGGCGTGTTTGGCTGCAGACCATGCCAACCAGCAACCTGGCTAAAGCGATCTTGCCGCATATTCCTACGAAAAGTGGATAATTCCCATCTGTTGTCCTGATTAAGCATCTCGAGCGATATCACTACTGGCCGGTATTTTCATCAAGGAAAATGCCGGCTTTTGATTTTTGCATTCGATGGGCGTATAATGGGGCTCTCTAGTTTTTAGGGATACACTATGCCTTCATTATGTGAGAAAGATATGGTTTCAAATATCCTGGTTTTTAACTGTGGAAGCTCATCACAAAGTTACAAAGTTTATCATATTGACCAATCGGGGGAATTAAGCTTAATCGCGAGTGGAAAAGCCTATCATGTGGGTGTTAAAACTCAGGAAGCCGCTTACCTGGTGCACCAGATTGGCTCCGAAACGATCCGGCAAGTGCAGGATTTGCCAACTCACCGTGAAGCTGCCCATGCAATCCTGAATTTTATCCACAATCATCAACTTGAGATTTCCTGGGTAGGTCATCGCTTTGTGCATGGTGGGGTTGTATTCCAGGCCAGCACCCTGCTTACGCCACAGACATTAACTCAATTGAAAGCCTGCTTTGACCTTGCGCCAATTCACAATCCCAACTCCTTGAGTGTGATTGAAGTCTGTACAGAAGTTTTGCCTCAAGCCAGGCAGTATGTCACTTTTGATACCGCTTTTCATGCCAGTTTGCCGGAACATGTGTACCGCTACGCTTTGCCTGTAGATTTGGCGGATGAACACCATCTTCGTAAATATGGTTTTCATGGTTTGTCTTACCAATATGTTACCCAGAAAGCAGCTCATTTCCTGCAGCAGCCGCTGGAAAATCTAAAGATAATTGCCTGTCATTTAGGCACTGGCGGCTCCAGTGTAACTGCTATCGCTGGTGGTCGCAGCCAGGAAACCTCGATGGGCTATTCTCCTTTGCCGGGATTGATCATGAGCACGCGTAGCGGCGATTTCGATCCAGCTATTCTGTTGATGTTAATTGAGAAACACGGCTATTCCGCAGCCGAATTGAACCGCATCTTGAACAAAGAGAGCGGTTTGCTGGGAATCTCAGGCGCTTCCAGTGATCTTTTTGAATTGGTGCATTTGGCTGGCGAGAAGGAAAACCAGCGAGCACGATTGGCTGTTGAGATGTATGTGCACCGGCTTAAAAGTTATATTGGCGCTTACATAGCTGTTTTAGGCGGTCTGGACGTTCTGATTTTCACGGACGACCTTGGGGTAAAGCTCTGGCAGGTTCGTCAAGCAGTTTGCCAGGGGATGGAATATTGCGGAATGCACCTGGATCGGTTGGCGAACCAGCAAGCCGCCATCGACCGGCTTGTGCTGGTCAGTGAAAGGGACTCCAGGGTGAAAATCCTGGCTATACCGACAGACGAGGAGATTGTGATCGCCCAGGAGGGGCTGAAGCTCATGGTTTCGAGCTCTTAGCGCACAAGATGTTCAGATGCGCTTGTTTCGTAAATTCGAGAGACAATCGATAACTCCCAATAGAAGTAAGTACCCATTCGATATTCTTGCCGTCAAGGCTGGCGGATAGAGGCGTTCCTGGCAAGCTGAGCTCGATAATTCCTGAGGCATTTCCAGGTCGTTCAATGGTTAAATCCAGGCTGCCATTGGCTGGATGCCAGGTATTTTCTTTTAGCTCAAGTCCCTGCGAAATGTGCAGATTGCTGCCCAGGTAAACTGGTGAGAGGTTGTTTGCCTCTCGAACAGCAAATAAGCGCACCCCGTGAGCGGGAACGGAGAGGATGATTGACTCATCCCCAGTGATTTGAAGAGTCTCTCCTTGCCAGAAATCTCTCAGCCAGTATGTGCCTGCAGCGTGTAACCGGAAATCTTTTAAGGAGAAGTTTATCTCCTGAGGATGCTCTTGCCAATTGAACGTAGCTACTAATAGCCAGTTTCCGCTGGGTGAGGTCAGGTCCAGGCGAACCTGTTGGGGCATACTGGCGTCGAACCAATCCAGAATTTCGGGTCTTTTCCCTATGGTTGGCAGTAAAGCTTGGGCGATTTTCAAACGCTCCGCTGAAAGCTTGGGAAGGTGGTCTGAAAGTACCCATAATCCTCCGCTGAGGGCTATTACCGTTGCCAGCGATTGAATTTCATCTTCAGTTAGCTCAGTATCTTCCCGGAGCAACAAACAATCGGGATCATTGAGCCACCACCGTCGGTGCAGGTCCGCTCTGCTCAAGGTATTTTGGATGGCGTTGCGTGCAGATGGTAGCCCGGGCTCATTGTAGAAGGCCGGAATATCTCTCCCCAGTACGACAGGATTCCAACGCCCGTCCACATCTGCGCTGATGCGCATGGCGTCCACTAAACCCACAGCCGAACCCAGTGGGCAGCCACAAGCCAATAGGAAAGTCTGGTCGCCTGCTGCAGTACGTATTGCTTGCAAGGATGTGCGCAAAATCTGAGCGCGCGTCTTATGGATATCTGAACGTTTACCGGGTAAAGCGCCGGCATATAGAAAGTCCAATTTTAGATAAGGAAAATTCCACTCATGCACGGCAGTCTTTACCACCTGGCAAGCATAGTCCAGGGCTTCGGGGATGGTCAGGTCCAGGGCCGTGGCGAAGTGATTCCACAGAAATCCGGCGTTAACCGGTAAATTGAAGCGTCCGCGAAGTAGCCAATTTGGATGCTGTTTTGCCAATTGTGAGCGCCGGTCGACGATAAAGGGCGCCAGCCACAAACCCGGTGTAAATCCGGCTGAACTGATTTCCTGCGCTAATGGGCTCACACCCATAGGAAAACCCGGTGAGAAATCTAACCAATCGCCTACGCGTGCTTCAAAGCCGTCATCGATTTGGATAAATGACAAAGGTAATTGCTCCTGTAATCGTCTGGCTTCTTCCAGATTGGCGCGAATATCCTTTTCCTGTACATTGGTATAAAAATGGTACCAACTGCACCATCCAGCGGGGATTGGATCTTGAAAGCGCAGTTCATCGATTCCAGCCTGGAGGGCTACTGCGTCTAAATAGGGTGCTAGTGGGTCTGGCGAATCAAGCTCCACACCTTGTATGCAAGCCCAATCAGTTTCCATGCTCTCGCCAGGATCTAACTGGGTAGAGTCGCCATTTGCCCACAGTCTGAAGCCTGGCGAGCGAAAATCGGCTTCAATTGACCCAAAATGGTGCTCTTGTGAAAGAAAACCAACCAATAAGCCCTTACGACTTTTTCGATCACCTAGAACCCCAAACATATCTGCAGCAAAAACCCCCCTTTGTTTGGGTTGAGATGTGCCAGGGTTAATCCGCATGGGGGCAGAGAAGATGCCCAAACGGGTGCGGCGAAATTGATCCTGGTGCCCGAAAACGCCAGTGTGGTCCCATGACCCCCAGCTGTTGGAAAAAAAGGCGGGATCGGCCATTTCGCCAAGGGTCTCTTCGGCTTCTCCAAGGTCTAAAAGTGTAATACGCACGATTTGAACCGGCAAATTTCCATGATTTCGCATCATCAATTTCCACAGGAACAGTTTGTGCGGGTCTGAAACAGCAAACGACAGGCTGTACTCAAGCCCTTGCGCGTCTGGGCTTGGGTATATGTCTACAACATGTAAATCACCCAAGGGGGATGTGAGTGAATGTTGTTCTTGCACTTGGGAGCTGCGCCAGTAAAGCCCCGTTTGCCTGGGTTTGCCTGCCAGCAGATAATCAACCTGGATGCGCACAGACTTAAGCTCAAATCCATGCTCACCAGCAGTTTCTAAATTCCAGGAATAGCCATCTGTATTCAGAGAAAAGTGAAAAAAGTCACTGGTCAAAGGTGAAATCATTTTGTTATACTCTTAATAACTTAATATGCGTTTGAACTACTTGAGACTTTGTGGTAATAACCCTATGGTTACTTTACCTGAAGAGGGGCAAAAAATCAATTGGATAACGCAAAAAGGCGGTGAATATGTTACGAATTGTGACAGATGGTTCAGTGGATATGCCAGACGGCTGGCAGCAAGAATATGATATACATGTCGTTCCTATCCCAATCCAGTTTGGGAACCGAACTTTCTTACAAGGCGTTGACCTGAGCAATGAAGCTTTTTACCGCCTGGTGCGTGAAACGGGGATGATTCCCAAGACTTCCTTACCCTCGCCAACCCAATTTTCCCAGATTTATCAAAAAATTGCCGAACTGGGGGATACCATTCTCTCGATCCATGTCAGCAGTAAAATGTCGGGAACTTTTTCGGCTGCAATGACTGCGGCGAAAGAATTGGCAGGCCAGTATAAAATTGTGCCGGTGGATTCAGGCAGCGGTTCAGCTGCTTTAGGTTTTATGTGCCGGGAGGCGCGCCTGCTGGAGCGAGATGGCGCCTCTTTGCAGAGTATCGTAGACCGCTTGGATTTCGTTCGTCAGAATGTCAGTATTGTGATGGCTTTGGATAGTCTGAATTTTGCGCGCATGAGCGGGCGCGTCAGCGCTATGCGAGCAGCTATTGCCTCATTGCTTAGCGTGAAGCCTATTATTGTATTAAAAGATGGATTGTTAGGGATGGCTGAAAAGGTGCGCACTCGTAACAAATCTCTGGATCGAGTTTTAGAAATTGCCCGCCAGTGTGCCGCAGATCGGGAGGTGAATGTGGCTGTGGTACATTGCCAGGATCCCGAAGCAGGGAAAACGTTGCTTCAACAGGTAAAATCTATTCTACGCTGCCGGGACCTGATTTTGACCGAACTTTCGATCTCTGTAGCTGCTAATTTAGGACCAGGCACGGTTGGGGTAGTGGTTTATCCATCCCGGTGAGCCGCGAGCTACTAAACTCACAGATCATTGAAAGTTTATTCTGGCAATTTTGATCAAACGTTCAGCACCATGAGATGAGTAAGCCCGATATTTCTGGAGCAAGGTTTAAGAACCAATCAGGCATCCAAAACTCACCCAAGCCAAAACCATAGCGGAGTACCAGGCTAGTAATCCAAATCGCCAGGCCAAAACCGATGAGAGCCAGGTCATGTTTTTTGTATTGCAGGGCTTGTACCCAGGTGCGTTTTCGCAAACCAAAGCAGCGCAAATCCATGGCATTGGTGATGTCCTCTCCGCCGACAATCGCATTCATGGTCACGGGCACAATCAGCGGCGCCATTTTCCGGATTTGAGCAAATACACCGCCTTCAAGTTTTTCTACCTCGTAGCCGCGCGCTCGCTGGGCATCTAGCGTTACTGAAAAATCACGCGCCAGGGTGGGAACAAAGCGGAAGGCCAGATCCATCGTAAAAGCTACCCGGTCTGGCATGCCCATCCCGCTGAAGGTAATTCCATAGGTGCGCGGATCAATGGTGTAGGGTATGACCAGAAACAAAACTGCCATCGAGAGCATGCGGATGATCTGGTTCATTGCAAAGAACATTTTTTCCGTGGTCAGGTTAATCGTGATGTGCCAATTTACCAGTGGAATGGTCCATACTTTTTTCCAATAAGTATGCGTCCCTTGCAAGACACTGAGCGGGCCTGCTCGTCCGCTGATCAGGGTGTTTACTCCAACAATGATGACAATGAAAAATAAAATAAACAGCCAGGCGCGCCGGGTCTCTTGCCAGGTTAAGCGGGTGAGAGCATATTGTCCCATGACCAAAAAGAAGAAGAACAAGAGAATTCGCATGTCCCAGAATAAAACGATAGAGAAAAGTACAAAGAATGAGAAAAACCAGCGTGCACGCGGGTCAAATATTTCGAGGATAGAATTTCTGAGTCGATACCGCCAGGTAACCAGCATGGGATATTTCCTTTGCTTTCACCAAGTTGAGGTCTCCAGGCATCTTTAAAGAGCCTGGAGACCTATTAAATTTATTGCCTAACGCCCTGACCGGGCTGCTACAGCATCATATGCGACCATCAGGATTGGAACCAAGATCAATCCATTGATTATGTTAGATAAGGCTGCGGGTAAAAAGTAGCCTACGAGAGCGGTCTGCAAGTCGATGCCCGAAAGTGGGATTTCCAGGAGAGATGGAACCAGCATGCCAACTACAACGCCGAGGATGACAAAAATCTCAGCTTTGATAATGGATGCGCGGTCGCGGAAGCTTTTGATGGATAAGGCAATCAAACCGGGGATTAATCCCATCAAACCATTGCCCAGATCCCATGACCACCAGAATCCGTATCCGGAAAGGAAGTCGCCAAGCAGGTTGCCAACAAAACCTGACAAAAACCCGACAATAGGACCAAAGGCTACTCCAAAGAACATGGGAATAGCGACAGCCGGGCGTAAAGAAATATTCCCAGCAGCCGGTAATGCCAGGAAGTTAGTCACCCAGGAGAAGACGCCGTATAAGGCTGCGCCGATGGCAGCATAGACGACCTCACGGGTACCAAAGCCCCAAAGTTTTCTCTTTTGCATTTTTCATCTCCTTAAGACCAGACAATTGAATAACAGAAGCAATAACATAAGTTCGATTATCTCCCGATACGCTTGTTTAAAGTTCTAAAGATCATCTCCTTTCTGAATATTCATCAAGCTTGAAAATTTTCAAATCTAATTATTTAAAACACCGGAAAAATACATAAGTGACAAAAATTCAAGATGCAAACAAGTGAGATAGGGCTTCTGCCCGCATAAACCTTCCAGTTTTTGGGAAGTAATCAAGATTTAACTCAAGTAATGAGGTGGTTAATACCCGGCTTCGTTTCAGTAAATCCTGATCTTTCAAGACTTCATATGGCGTGCCATCTGCCAAAATCTTACCGGCATACATCAAGATAATCCGGTTGGCGTAAATTACTGAGAGGTCGAGATCGTGGGTTATGAAAATTGTGGCATCGAAGTCTGGCATCTGCAAAATAGCATCCATGAAGGAAGTGTAATTCCAGTAATCCTGCCCGGCAGTTGGTTCGTCCATCATGAGAATGCGAGAATGCATGGCTAACACAGCAGCTATGCTGACACGCTTCTGTTGTCCAAAAGAAAGAGCTAGCGGAGGAGACTCTCCTTCTGTTTGTAAATTGACGGTTTGTAGTGCATGTGCAGAATATTTTTGTATGGTTCCTTCTGAATAACCTAAATTGCGCGGCCCAAAGGCTAACTCCTGGTTCACAGTGGGCGCAAAAAGCATTTGCGAAGGGCTCTGGAAAACATAGCCTACAGTTTTTGCTGCCTGTGCAACCGAAATACTCTGAGTATCTTTTCCATCTAAAAAAACTTTTCCCTGGGTTGGTTTGATTAAACCCAGGGCATGTTTGACCAAAGTGCTTTTACCAGCCCCATTGTGTCCCAGGATTGCTACGACATCTCCTTTATAAATTGTCAAGTCGATATTATGTAAAACATCTGGCAAATCCGGTGCGTACCGGAAGCATACATTCTGGAATTGTAAGATAGGTTGCTTTTTCTCAGGTATAGCTAGTGGAGTCCATTTGGGTTGTGGATCCTGGCCCGCTCGTTCCATGCTGATCTTCGCGGGTAGTTTAAACCGGCGGTAATCCACCATTTCCATTAACCCCTGTACATCCCCATAAAATGTCTGTTTCCCTTCTTCCAAGAGAAAACATTTATCAGGTTTAATCGAAAGCACATCCTCGACCCGATGTTCTACTAAAAGGATAGAAATTCCTTGGTCTGCAAGCCGCCTGAAGAGTTGCAGAGCTTCCTGAGCGGAGGCTGGGTCCAGGCTGGCTAATGGTTCATCCAATAGCAGAATCTTTGGGCGCATTGCCAGTATGCCGGCCAGGGCTACTTTTTGTTTCTCTCCTCCAGATAGCCCAAATGTTTCACGGTCACGCAGGTGCAGGATCCCCAAGTAATCCAAGGCCTCATCGATTCTCTCCAAAATTTCAATGCGCGGTAGAGCCAGGTTTTCTAATCCAAAGGCGACATCGTTGAGTACGTAGCTGCCAACAATTTGTTTTTCGGGATCCTGTAACAAAGTGCCTACTGTTTGCGACAGGTCAGCCATACTTAACTCATGAGCAGATTTTCCATAAAGAAGGATTTCACCTTCCAATCGACCAGAATATACACGCGGGATCAAGCCGTTGATACAGCGCATTAAAGTGGTTTTTCCACAACCGCTTGATCCAGCCAGTAAGACTAATTCTCCTGGATGCAAGTCAAGATTAATATGGTCAATTGCTGGCTGCTGGCGAATACGATAGGTAAAACACAGATCACGAATGGCTAAGGGGAGGCCGGGGTCTGTACTCAAGTCGCATTTCTCCTTGGCTTTATTTCGATCAAATTTTTAGTAGAACTTCGACGGGATCGCCGCGCTGGGTTTTAAGGTGCAGGGCAGCATTTCCATTCACAATGGATAGGATTAAGTTGCCTGTGCTGCCGAACAAAGCAATCAGCTCACCTGGCTGGCGCTCGCCAAATGTATTTACCAATCCATCAATGGTATGTTCGCATATGCCTACTGAGACCACAGTTTCCTTACCAATGTGTTCACGCATGATGTTGGTGGCGATATTGCCAAAATGGTCTATGTGGATAACTTCACCGGACCAGATGCTTTTATTACGCCTTGGCTCTGGGATGTCTAGTTGAATTGGGTCGTGGATACGTGTTCCAAGGTCTTCGAGGGGGGTACCGAGAGCCAGGTAGGCGGCAACTGGTGAAAAAACATCGCGTCCATGAAATACATGGCTGATCTCGGGCAGCCAGTAAGCGGGATTATCAAGGTGGTAGAAAATACAGGGTAGGCCTCTTTTTTGCGCTGCACGGTAGATCAGTGTGCAGAGACCATTGTCTGGTCCGACAAAATAATGGTTACCTAAATGGGCGGCAATTGGACGGCGTTGGGTGCCCACACCCGGATCTACAACGCCTACATGGATTGAGTTTTTTGGAAAATATGGTGTAGATCTACCTAAAATGAAAGCCCCTGTAAAGACATCTTGAGCTGGAATGAAATGACTGATATCAATCAATTGAGCTTCAGGAGCTATGTTCGCAATTACCCCTTTCATTACACCTACATTTCCATCTTTCAGACCGAAATCGGTTGTCAGGGTAATGATTGCCATCTTTACCTTCCTGTTATGAATCTTTCCTGTAAAAGGATTTGATATTCAGAAAAACCATCCTATCTTTAAGCATTGGAGAGCAGGTTCTTCTTTGGTTCTCCGAGGATGACCAGGTCTGGTATGGGTAATGATTATGAGATTTTGCTTAACTTTATGTGCGCATTATACTTTACTTCTCAATTAAAAAAATGATCAGGAGGGTATGATAAAATTCGATGACTGAATTCCACTTTTTTTCCCAGGCAACCTTTTACTCATGAGTGCATCTAATGTATAGAAAAGAAAAAGAAGATTTCTCTTTGCAGGCATTGAAATCTGGGGACCGGGCTGAGTTTGCCCGGCTAGTTGAAACTTACTCAGGTGTAATTTATCGTTTGGCAATCAAAATGCTGAACAACCCACAGGATGCGGAAGATATCCTGCAGGAGACTTTTATCAAGGCATACCAACATCTCGCTGATTTCGATGGCCGCTCGAGCCTTTCGACCTGGTTGTATCGCATAGCAACCAACGAAGCACTCATGTTCTTGCGTAAGCGGAAACTGGTCACCTTTTCGATTGATGATCCGCTAGATAATGCTGATGAGGATCAAGAGCCCATTCAAATCGTGGATTGGTGTTGCCTGCCTGAAGAAGAATTGATGTCATCGGAAGCTCGTTCTTATATGGACAAAGCGATCCTGGAGCTTCCGCACAGCTTGAGAGTGGTTTTCTTGTTGCGCGATATCGAAGGTCTTTCGACATTGGAGACAGGAGAGGTGCTTAACTTGAGTGAAACGGCTGTAAAAACCCGCCTTTCGAGAGCCCGGATGCGTTTACGAGAACTTCTAACCACCTATTATGGCGATCGTATGTTTCGCCTTTCTTCAAGTGAAAGGGAAGGTGCATGATGGATCACGAAAGCTGCCATCACTTGCTAAATTCGCTGTCCGAATTTGTGGAAGGGTCGTTGGAGGCTGAATTGTGTACGGAGATAGAGCGTCATTTGGCTGGCTGCGATAATTGCCAGGTGGTTGTAGATTCGCTCCGTAAGACGATCTATCTTTACCATGTTACTGCTCAGGAATCCACTGAGGTTCCTATCGATGTGCGTAAGCGTCTTTTTCACCGCCTGAAATTGGATGAGTTCATCCAGAAGAATAGCTAGTGGTCGCTGCAGTAGACCTGGAGCAATTAAGGTGTGTAACCTTCAGAAAGTTCTTGCATCTAATCTCCATGTGTCAGGATATAAAATGGTAGGCTGTGAAGGCAATATGGGTTTGGATCTGATTTCAGGGGAACCTTCTGAACCTGCAGATGACCATAAGCCCCAAAGTTTACGAGCAGGCAACTTATGTCCGTACTGTAAGACCCATAAGTTGGATTACGATGGGCAGATAAACCTGGCTTGCCCACAATGTGGTGTGATTTCAGGTGGCTGCTTTACCTGATAGTTAAAAGTCTGTCCAGTTGGACATAATAAGGAGAAAAATAATCAATGCCCGAAAAATTACTTAATGATCAAATCATCAGTCAGGTGAAAGAAGTCTTTGGACAGCTACAAGAACCTGTGCAGATTCTATTCTTTGGTCGAAAAAACGGATGTGATTACTGCGAAGATACGTTGCGACTAGCTCAAGAGATTGTAGATTTATCAGAAAAAATTCATATAAGTGTTTATGATTTAGATGAAGATGAAGAAATCGCAAAACAGTATGGCGCCGATAAAGCGCCTGCGCTAGTGATAGCGGGAAAAGATGGCGATCTCATCCAGGATTATGGCATTCGTTATTCAGGTATTCCCTCCGGCCATGAATTTAGTTCGTTCATCCACACGATTATCCTGGTATCTGGCAGAGATTCTGGATTGAGTGCAGAAACCCGTGAAATCCTGGCTAACTTGACCAAGCCTGTTCATCTTCAGGTGTTTGTTACCCCCACCTGACCGTATTGCCCGCAAGCCGTGGTGCTTGCTCATCAGATGGCATTGGAGAGCCCGATGGTTATTGGGGAGATGGTTGAGGCAATGGAGTTCCCGGAATTGGCTGATCGTTATAATGTGAGTGGCGTTCCTCAAACCACAATCAATGACGGCGCCGGGAGCGCGGTGGGTGCTATCCCAGAAGCTAACTTGATTGTTGAAATTCAGCAGGCATTACTCCGGTCGTGAAACACAGTACCCGCACAGATAAACGGCGGCAGGCTTCCCCAAAAAGCCGCAATCAGCAAGCATTACCACTTGCCCTGGTAGGTGTTGGTCTAATCTTGATAAGCCTGGTTACGGTTTGGCTGTTAGCAAAAGCAGACAGCCCAACCAGCTTGGCAAAGAGTTCGGGTAATGCCAGTTCACCGTCGGCTATTCCAGCGCCGGTTGAATTTTCTGCGCCTGATATTCAACTGGTGGATCTCAAGGGTAACCCAGTACGCTTGTCCGATTTCAAGGGGCAAACTGTTCTGCTGAATAATTGGGCGATTTGGTGCCCGCCCTGCAAGGCTGAGATGCCTGTATTGCAGGCTTACTACAACAAATACCGGGAAAGAGGCTTCACAATTATTGGAATCGAAGCTGGAGAACAACCTGCTGGTGTGGCAGCGTTTGTTGAAGAATACCGATTAACGTTTCCAATCTGGCCCGATCCACAACAATTGTCAATGCAAGCATTCCAGGCTTTCAGCCTGCCAAATTCCTACGTGCTTGACCGCACGGGGATTGTGCGTTTAGCCTGGACTGGGGCGATCAGTGAAGAGATGTTAGAGAAATATGTTACACCTTTGTTAATGGAGTAATCGATGGATGTAAAAGTTACCTGGCAAGGAAGAATGACCTTCAAGGGCGAAGGGGAATCCCAGTTTACCGTTCCCTTAGGTACTGATCCTAAAGTTGGTGGAGATAATGATGGCTTTCGCCCAATGGAATTGCTTGCACTGGGCCTGGCTGGCTGCACCGCCATGGATGTAATTTCCATCCTGGCAAAAAAAAGGCAGGATGTTACAGATTTTGAAGTCAAGGTTCAAGCTGGTAGGGCTTCCGAACATCCTAAGGTGTTCACCAATGCAGTCATTGAATACCATATTACCGGCCATGATCTGGACGAAGCTGCGATCTTGCGGGCGATTGAGCTATCGGCAACACGCTATTGCCCTGCTCAGGCTATGTTTGTCCAGATTATGCCTGTTGAGCTCAAATACTTTATCTATTCAGCCCAGGAAAGTGCTAGTCCAAGGTTAGTGAAAAGTGGTGAATACTCGCCAGGCGAGGCTAAGGTTTGATCGTTCTCCCGGATTGGTTATGGTGGCTGCCAATTGGCAAAGTTCGAGAGGTTAGCCCCCAAACATTACGGGGCTGGCTGGCAGAACGTCAAGTAGTTCAGTTGATTGATGTACGCAGCGATCTGGAATACCGCCGTGGAACGATTGGTAATAGCCTTCATATCCCCCGGCACACGTTTAGAAATTCTCCGGCAGTAGATCGATTAGATACCACAAAACCGGTTGTTGTAATCTGTTTACGGGGGTTGCGCAGCCGGCCAGGAGCAGCCTGGTTACGCTCAAAAGGATATGATGCCTATACCTTGCAGGGGGGTATCATGGCCTGGCTGGGTGCTGATTTGTGTCTGGAAACGCCTCAGAATAAGGAATAAATCCCCTTTATCCATCCGAATAATTGGTTATTCGATGAAGATTTCGACATGTTCCTCATCTTCTTCATCGTAAACATCAATAATTTTTCCCTCTGCTCCCGAATTGATCACCTCTACCAGCTCATCGAAAGCGACATGGGGTGTGTACTTTGAGGCAATATTTAAGCCTGCATCAATCAGCCCGATAGGCAGGCTGACGGTTGCTTTAGATTTGCCGGTGACTGTATCTGTAACACGCACCCTTACCCAGCGTGCGCCTCCGGATGCGTTGCGCACAGAAGGTTTCCGAGGGGCTTTTCGGCTCTCACTTAGTGTAGACAACAGCCTGGCGCCTTCCTCCGCTGTAATTTTTCCTTCGTCAATCATGCGAAGGATTTTCATTCTTTCTTCATTGGTAGCCATTGTGTGACCTCCTCCTACCCAATATAAATTTCCACTTTTTCGCCGTTATTGCCTTCATCAACCTGGACGAAAATTGGATTGTCTGGATTGGTTGACCGGTTGACTGCTAATAAGATTTCATCCAGGGAGATATCCTGCATCTTGGGAATATGACCTCCAAAGGTGCGGAAAAACCATAGTGCAGGACGAATGGGAAGGGGAAAACTGATGGCAATCCGTTCTGGTTTCTCGCCAGCTGCCTGGGTGATGCGTAAATGGATCCAGGGAGAGGTTCGAGATTGCCAGGATAATAAGATAATTCCCAATCCGAGGATAAAGGGAAGGGTGGCAAAAATAAAAGCGACACCTATTCCATTCGATTCCAGAGCCCAGTACATCAATCCACCACCAACCACCAGGATGACGACACCAATCCAGAAAGGGATCATCCAGAAGCGCCGCCATTTTTCGGTCTCAACGGGAATGGAGCTGGCTGTTGGGGTCGGTGTATCTTCAGCAGCTTGCCCGGTGAATTCTGGCTGCTCGTTCGAAGGATCATCCAGGATGTTGCCAGCCCGTGCGCTCAATGGTATGTTTTGCTGTGATGCAGCCTGATCTTGGAGGGATGAAGTAAATGAGATGTGCGTATCTGATTGGGTGCTCTCTTCGTATCCAGCCGCATAGTCACTATCATCCTGCTCCGCATCATCTTGGTGGGAAACTAGAGCTCTGAGCAATTCCAAGCCATCCTCGGCGCTTATTTTGCCGCTTTCGATCATATCCAGGATTTGCATGCGTTCAGCTTCATCGGTCATCTGAGCTCTCCTCTACTCTTTGCCTTCCAGCGCTGACAGTAATTGGTCTGCTTCTTCTAGCGAGATTTTTTTCTGTTCCAGCATCCGCAAGATCATCAGTCGCTCTTCTTCGCTAACTTGTGCAGCAGGCGGAGGCGGAGCAGGTGGCGCAGGCCAATCCATTCCCCAGGAACGCTTACTACGTGCCTGGGAGCGATCTTCAGATACCGCGTGCCCTTCTTTCTTGCTGGCGACGCGTGGCTTCCAGCTTCCGTTCTAACTTTTCTTGGGCCTGGCGTAGTTTTTCTTGAGCACGGGCAGTACCACGCTCGCTGGCCTGACGGGCTTTTTCGAGAATCTTGCTGGCCTGATCGGCAGATATACCTGCCTGGCTGAACTGGTCGGACATGCGCTCCATTTGTTCATTGAGCTGTTGAGACATCATCTCCAGGTGTGAAGAGATCTGTGCCTCCACCTGTTGGGCGATTTGTTGGCTAAAATCTTCCGGGTACATGGTTTCGCCGTTATAACCTTCTTGATGGCTTTCATCCTCGTAAGAAAGGTATAGTCCGCCGCCGGCTGATAAAGTCATCTTTGCACTGGCTTCTCCCAGGTCGAGGTTCAAGTTTGACTGGCGGTAAACCTGTGCTGAATTGGGCGTTTTCACTTTGATGATTTCCGCATCGCTGTTCATGGCTAACTTTACGGATGCATCTTGCGGAAGATTACAGTGTAAATTGCCATCTGCTTTTACCTGGTAATCTGTTCCTGAGAGAATTTCCAGGCGCATTCGCACGTTACCACTGCAGTTTGTGGTAATCTGACCTTCTATTTCACGCAAGTCCAAATTGCCCTGTACATCTTTTAGCACACAATCGCCCATAATTTCTCGGGCGGCTGCATTGCCGTAGATGACACGGACGTGCAGGGAGCCATCTACTTCTTTGGCAGAGAAATCTCCATGAACTGTGTCGATTTGGGTCTTGGCCACAGACCGCAAGGTCAGGGAACCATGGATGGTGCCCAAAACCAATTCGTCCTGTAGATACTTAAAATGTGCATCGCTGTGTGCAGAACCTACTTTGATCGTGGCGCCTTGCGGCAGGCGGATGCTGCAATCCCCATGGCAACTCAGGTGAATTCCATCATCTTGCTTTTCGATCGTTAAGTCGTTGGGATCGGCCTGGATCATAACTTGGGCTTGATCCCAGCCCTTGACCGACAAATCGCCTAAAACTTGTTGGATAAAAATTTCCGGCGTCATACTGGTAGGAATAGCTTGGGTACTCATTTTATTCCTCCGCTTCCTTCAACAAACGCATGGCATCTTCAGCGCTGATGATGCCTTTATCCAGGTCTTCGAGAATGCTTTGGCGCTGTAAATCTGTCAACCCGGCTGGTTCTTCTACCCCTCCAGGCTCGTAACCCAGGGCGCGAATAATCTCATGTAAACGATTACGGATGGTAGGGTAAGAGAGACCAATCTCGTCTTCCATGCGGGTGATCTTACCTTCACAACGGACGAATGTCTCTACAAAAAAGAGTTGTTCCTGCGATAACTGGCTAAATGGTCCACCAGTAAAGCGACCGTCGATGGTGGAATTGCAATCGTGGCAATAAAAGCGGGTTACAATTATTTCGCCCTGGCAGAGTGGGCATCTGGTTGGTAGACTTTGCATTCTGGACTCCCGGGTTAATATTTCCTGGTACAAGACCATCCTATTGGCGAGATAAGGGGGAAAATGATTTATCCCTCCACCTCTATTATATAAACGAATATTAAATATGTCAAGATTGTAAACATAATAATTAAATATTTTCAATATTGATTTTTGAATTATTGGATGGTTGTTTTGAATTTTTACAGGGGCAGGGTTGTGTGGTGAAATGCTGGTTATGCGGAAAATTATTGCTGCTTTTCCGGCGGTTGCCGGTCGCTTTTGATAAAACTGGCTGCGTTTGAACAGGTGCAGGCAGTCACTGTTTGCGAATTGCGCGTTAACGTACCCAGGTACACCTCTCTGCCATTGTGGGCTGTCCAGCCTTCCAATTCAAACGCCAGGTAGCCTCCCCCAATACCGGCTGCTGGTATCCATTCTCCGTTAAATTTACGAGCAAGGTGTATGTGCGTACCTGTGCTTGCGCCTCCTTCACAGGACGGATGCCCTATTGGGTCACCTTGTTGGACTACCGTCCCCAGCGGAACCCGGCCTTCTGTGGCGACATGCAAGTAAAACACATTCCATCCGGTGCGTTCATCGCCGTCTCCATCCGTATCGAGCATAACTTCTCCGGTGGTGGAGCGCACGATGACTCCGCTGGTGACCGCTGTTGCCCAAACTGCGCTGGATACGCATCCCGATGTTTTGGACGGCGGCGCAAAATCTAGAGCAGCCAGAGGTTCCCCAGTACCCCAGCCAGTATGCGGACCGCCGGTTAGGGCCCATACATCCCCGGGTTGAAAAGGCAGGATGAAGGCCGGCTGCACCAGGCTGCCAGGAATGTGAGGCTGCTCGTTTGCCCATGGATCTCCAAACAGCTATCTGGTATGTGTGCGCCAGACCTTCCGGTGAAATTGCAGCCATATATTCCGGATAATCCATCAGGGTATTGAAATAAATCATTAAACTGGCGGAGGCCGAATTTTGCCAGGGATCAAACCGTTCCAGGCGGCCATCACGATGCTCAATGGAGCCATAAGCCAGGTTTTTATAATTGTAATAACTATTATTCAGAAAATTGGCCGCCCATATCAGTTGGAGGAATAAACCCTTGTGACTCCAGTATCGGTTGCCAAGTGGAAAATCAATAATTTCTCGATCTACTGAGGACTGGCTCAATGCGCCCGATTGATACTCTAGCAAGGCCAGTAACAATCGCGGACTGACACTGTAATAATGGGCGACGTATTCGACAATCTCAGCCCCGCTCCGGTTGGCGTCTGCCACGTAATTGGAGTATTGGCTGAGCCATCCATTCGTTTGAGCTACAAATTCCTTGACATTGAAACCCACCTGCACAGGACCATTTACCAAATGGCTATCTGGCAGTATCCGGTATGGCGAGCCCCAAAGCGGCATGTAGTAGATCGGGATTTTCATCGGCATGCCAGGCGGCATCGTAGTGGCTGATGGCGGGATGAAGGAATTTGCTTCCAAAATTTCTTCCACTGTGGTGTTGAAACGGGCTGCCAGGAAGGGCAATGTATCGCCTGCCTGGGCAACATAATCCACCAGCTCACCTGGGGCATACCGCGGGCGCTCATCGTACCAGGGTGTGGGTGAGGGCTGTGCTGTTTCTACGGGAGGTGGGAGTACACTGTTCGCATCGGCCGTGTTGGACTGTGGAAAAGCGGTTTCCTGGAGCAGGCCAGATGCGACCACAGGCTGGCAGCCTGCTGCCAGGATCGCCGCCATGGCCAGAAAACGGTAACTAATAAGATGAAAAGAACGAAAGATCTTCACAAAAAAATTACCTGAAAAAAGCGAAAAAGCCGCTTTACGGATCTTCGTCCGTCCTGGTGATAAATGTTTTGTAATTGCTGCATGTGCATGCTGTGATTGTAACATCATCTCGGGTCATTGTACCCAGGTAGGCAGCCTCGCCTGCCTGTGCTACCCAGCCGCCCAGGTTGAAAGGTACAGGTCCATCGGCTGGGACCCATTCACCGTTGAATTTTCGGGTGATATGGATATGGGTACCCGTAGCAAAACCGCCTTCGCAGGAGGCATGACCTATTTTGTCCCCGGTAGCCACCCAGGCGCCAAGTGGTATACGATCGCGAGAGGCGATATGCAAATAGACAATCACCCAACCGGTCTGCTCGCGCCCGTCGCCATCCAAGTCAATGACGACTAAACCTGGCCCTGTGCGCACCACCAGCCCCGAAGCGACGGCCACAACCCAGGCGTTAGAATCGACACAGCCTGTTTCGTTTGTCCCGGGGGCGAAATCCAAGGCGGCATATGCTCCATCCTTTTCCCATGCGCCATGCGGCCCACCGGTATATGCCCAGGTCCAGTTGCGACCAAAAGGCAGGATCAGTGTAGGTTGAGTGGTCCCTGGAGGAAAGAGAGGTTCAACGTTTTGAGCGCGCAGCCAGGGGTTGCCAAACATTTGTTCATACAAAGCGGGAAACCCGCTTTCTGGGTCCAGAGCTTCTACCCACTCGTGACTATCTAAGCGCGCCGCGAAATAATATTGCAAAGCTGCTGTACCGGCGTTTAAATCCGGCGCCAGGCGGGCAGTCACGCCGTCTTTGAAACGAATTTCAGTCAGCCTGCCTTCACGGTAATCATAGTACCCAATCGAAAGCTGGTTAACTACCCAAACTAATTGGTTGTAGAGACCCTTCTCAATCGGCAGTAAAACGCCCATTGGGTATTCTGCCAGTTGAGCGGAGGTGGGTCTCCCATTTACCCAGCCTCCATGGAACTCAAGTAAGGCCATCAGCAAGCGGGGGTTGATGGAATTTTCAAGGGCGACGCGTGTGACAATCTCAGCGCCGGATTTCATCCCCGTGCTTTTGTGCCATTCGGTAAAACTGCTCAAGTAACCGCCAGCTTCAGTAGCAAATGCAGTTGCATCAAAATCGGTTGCTGAAGGTGAGTAAACCACTTCACTATCGGGTAACAAATGTTGGGAAGAGGTCGTATTCCCTAACCGGCGTGGAATGACCATTAATTGACCAGGATGAATAAAACCCTCTTCTGGAATAGGCTCTGCTGAAACGATTTCTTCAGCTTGCACGCCAAAACGCACAGCCACGACGGGCAGCGTATCTGCTGCCTGAGCATAATACAGGATCGGCGCGGTGTTTGCACTGGCAATTTCTGGTGTGGGGGTGGGTGCTGCAGGAGTGGGAGGCATAATAACCGCTTCTGCGGTGACCGCCGCTTCGCTTTGCCCTGCCAGGGGATCAATTTGAGCTGCCGAGGTAATTTCAGCAACGGGATCAGCTGGTTCATCCAGGTTCTGGTAAGCACCAACCGGCAGCATCGCCAGCGCAGGTGCAGTTGTAGGGGGCGCGTAAGGGGGAATCCAGTAAGCGTTCTCTGCAGAGCAAGCACTCAACAGGATGACCAGGAAAAGGATTAGAAACCGTTTGGGTTGATAACGTTTCATTTTACGCTCAATCAGCGTTGCAGGAGATTGTACTCGGATCGTCCTGCGTAGGCTTCAATGCGGACATCACCGCGCTGTAAATATCCATCGTACTCATTACCTGTTCCGCTGGAAATCCAGCCATCCAGGTTGAAGGGAATTTGTTGGTCGGCCGAGATCCATTCCCCATTATAACGCCTGGCCAGGTGAACATGGGTGCCAGTGGATAGCCCGCCCTCACAGGATGGATGTCCAATCTTTTCGCCAGCTTTGAGAAAGGTTCCAGGTTCTACACGGTCACGGGTTTCGATATGCATGTACAGGATTACCCACCCGGTTTGCTCCTGTCCATCGCCGTCTAAATCCTGGATAATGGCGCCGTCTTGAGCTCTTAAAATGAGTCCATCCGTTACGGCGACCACCCAATCATCGCTGAGCACGCAGCCGGGGGTGTCTCCTGGCGGTGCAAAATCCAGGGCAGCCCAGGCGCTGCCATCTCCCCATCCACCGTGTGGTCCGCTGGTAAACGCCCAGTCGAGACCGGGCTCGATGGGTAGTTGCATGGGCGGCTGTGCAAGACCTGCAGGCAGGTTAGGCTCAATAGCATAATCAAATGGATAGCCAAACAATGCTTCGTATGTGGTAAAGAACCCGGCCGGCGAGACAGCCGTTTCCCAATTAGTCCGGTCATACAGCAATGCAAAAAACTGCTGCACACCAGCTGTTCCAGCGTTAATCAGTGGGGAGGCATGCAGTAAGATATCATCGGTCAAGGACCAGGTAGCGATGGCGTTCGCCTTCCAGAGATAATAGCCGCGGTTTAAGTTATTGGCTGCCCAGGAAAGCTGGCGGTACAAGCCTTTACGTTGAGGATCGCGTAAACCGATCGGGTAATCCTGGACGGTTTTCTCAAGGTTTTTGTTTACCAACCAGCCGCCTTGGTATTGTAAGATCGCTAAGAGTAAACGCGGATTCACCGAATAATCCTGGGCGATGCTGGTCACGATCTGTGCGCCATTCAAGGATCTGCCGTTGACTTCTTCCCAGTAGTGTGCCAGGTAGCCATTGTGGTATTCGATAAACCCTTCCACATCGAAACCTGCGGAGGCCGGGCCATATACCAGCTCCGAATCCGGAATGACCTTGAAGTCTGATCCTATCCCTTCAGGTTGGGGAGGCGGCACGGTTAGCATCTGGCCGATTTCCAGCAGGTTGGGATTTTCCAGGTTGTTGGCCTCGGCTATTTGACGCACACTCACCCCATAGCGCCGGGCAATTTTTGCCAAAGTATCTCCGCCAACCACCGTGTATATTTCCGTTTGTGTACGTAACGTGGGCAGTGGATGCGGAGCGTCAGGAGTGGGTGTAGGTGATGTTTCGCCCGCTGGTCGGTGAGTGGGCATCTGCCAGCCAGATTGCGGCGTTTCAGGGATTGTTTGCGGATTGGCAGGATGGCTGCTAGCAGCGCTCCACAAAGGCGCGTTCGCCGGCAACATGCTGCGAGAGCAGCCGGTGCTTAAAAGCAGAAGGATGGCTATGCAGGTGAAAAAGAACCTTTGGGGGAAATAGATGTTCGAACCTTGCTTCATTGCATACTGACCTTAGATCATTTTACCATTTCAAGATGAGCACAGGCTAAGGGTTCTGTAATGCCTGGTGCAGGTCAATTATCTGTTGCAAGATTTAACCCAATTCCAAATAGACCTTGAAAACCTGATGGAATAGGGTATCCTATTAGTCATAAAGTATCTGTTATTGCCTGGGTTTTTCCTGTAAAATAGGAATGCGTCTCATCCTGACAAACCGAAGACCTAGAAAGTTTATTTGATTCAATCTATTAAAGACCGATCACCAACCATACAACCGGTTGGATAAATCATGGCGGATCTATTCAAATGATGCAAATGAAACCCATACGCATAGCGATTGTTGATGATTGGAGTGTTGTCCGGGCTGGAGTTGGCAGCTTTCTTAGAGTAACCCCGGATTTGAACCTTGTAGCCGAAGCAAGTGATGGAGAAGAAGCCCTACAGCTATGTGGTCTGGTGCAGCCGGATGCAGTGCTGGTAGACCTGGAATTGCCGGATGTGGACAGCCTGACCCTGGTCGAGGCGATCCACCAGCAATGGCCCTTTATCAAAATCATCGGATTTGGTTACGGACAAAAAGAAGCGCTTGTTCAGAGATTTTTACAATCTGGAGCATCTGGGGTTTTGCAAAAAAATGCCAGCGCTGAAGAGATCACCAGGACTATTCGACAGATTTGCATGGGGACTGCTGCGTCTTCAGGCAGTGGACCTGTAGAAACGATCGAAAGCCACGTGGAAAAACTGGCATCTGCTCTAGATACGATCATGCTGGATGCTGCTCAGCTTTCCGAGCTGCTGCACCAATACCTGCCGAAAATTTTACCTCGCTGCCAGAGCGAGGTCATCATGTTCCCGCACCGGACGCTCTTCGCATTTCCTGGTGAACACCTGGAGATCGTACCCGACCGAGTTTGGAATTGGCTGCGCTCAAGGCCAGAGCCCTGTGTGTATTCTTCTGGCGAAAAAACGCCTTGGGGGGAGATCGTTGTAGACCGGCATAAATTGATCCTGGTGCCTATCCCATCTACTTCGGGCAGAGAAGTGGTTGGGGCGATTGGCGTGGATTCAATAACCGGGCACACCAGTATGCCAGACCCTTTAGCGCTGGTGTGTTCGCTGGTAAAACCGCTTTCAAAAGCGCTGGAGAAGGCACTGACGCTTGGAGTGCGCTCTGACCGGCATAACCTGGTGGAAGAACTGGCCATGGCGGGACGTATCCAGGCGGAAATCCTACCGGCGCGAGCGCCTCAAGTGCGTGGTTGGGATTTTGCGGCTCGATTGGTGCCTGCTTTAGAAACCTCTGGAGATTTTTACGACTTCATTCGCCTGCCCAATAACAATTTAGGGGTTGTGATTGCGGATGTTTCAGATAAGGGCATGGGAGCCGCCCTGTTTATGGCTTTGAGCAGCACACTGGTGCGCACCTATGCCAGCCAATACGCGACCCTGCCTTCCTTTGCCCTGGGGATGGCCAATGAACGCATTCTGCTGGATACGCGTAGTGGTATGTTTGTCACTGCGTTCTATGGCGTGCTGGAAACAGATACAGGTAGGATGCGCTTTGTCAATGCCGGGCATAACCCGCCTTATATGTTTAGCACACAGAAGAATAAAACCCTGGACTGGCTGCGAGCGACCGGGATGGCGTTGGGCGTTATGGAAGACGCCACCTGGAGTCAGAAAGTGGTCAAGTTTTCTCCAGGTGACGTATTATTACTTTATACGGATGGTATTACCGATGCCCAGGATGCTCAGGGAAATTATTATGGAGAGAAGCGGCTGCAAGATGTGGTGCGCTCAAGACGTGATTGCTCGGCCACCTCTATCCTGGATGCGGTCTTGGATGATTTGCAGCGTTTTACTGGCGGTATGCCCCAGCAGGATGATATCACCCTGGTGGTGGTTAGTCGCCAGTTGCAGCCCTGAGGCTGGTTAAATCATCAATCTCTGGCGAGCTTCTGCTTTAGCCAGCAGAGATTCCAACCTCATTTCTTCCAGAGAGTCCAAGCGTAAGTCGGCTTGCTCAAGCGGTAAACGGCGGGTTAGGACGTTCGGAATGGCAACGCAGTACATCCCCGCATTTTTTGCTGCCGCCACACCGTTGGGAGAATCCTCCAGGGCAATCGCCTGGCTGGCAGGTACGCCCAAACCTGCACAGGCGGACAAATATAACTCTGGATCTGGTTTAGTTTTTTTAACATCGTCGCTGGCGCGAATCACCTGGAAATACTCAATTAATCCCAATCGCTCCAGATGCATGGTAACCCAGCTACAGGGCGAGCTGGATGCCAACCCTACCTTTAGTCCCAGGCGTCTGGCATCTTTCAAGTAAGCCTCAATGCCTGGCAATATCGGGCGCTCTAAGATCAGCTCGGTTTCTCGTTGTAAGCGTTTCCGTAAGGCATCTTCTGGTATTGCATGCCCTGCACATCGTTCCAGGGATTGCTTCGGGTTAAAACCCCCGTTGGCTGTACCGATAATACTTCCCCAGTCATCAAAACTAAGCTGGCAGCCAAATTGTTGGTAGATCTCTCGCCAGGAAAGATAAATGGGTTCTTCAGTTTCTAGAATTAAGCCATCAAAATCAAATACCAATGCATGTATCATGTTGCCAAATGTTCCTCTATCCAATTGAAATTTTATAATCGTTCATTAACGCTTACGGATTAAAACCCGTACAATCATCCATAACCCTAACAAAATGATCAAAACAGGCCAATAAGGACCAAAGATTTGCCATCCGCCCAAAACGGAGGCGAAGATGGAGAACAGGATCAGGCTGACAATCACCAGGTTAAAGCCCTGGCGCAAGGATTGCCGCGTCTGCTCACCCAATAAGCCTTGCAAAATCGTGCCGATGCCAACAAAACCAGGGATCAGCGCCCAGGCATAAGCCCAGCTCTCCCAGTTATTGGTCGTGTCCTGCCAGTAAAGCAAGGCGCCAATACCGCTGACTAAGGCTGCTGGCACAGCCATGGAAGGGACGCCTGCTAAAAGCCCGATTAAGAACAGCAAGATGCCAGCAGCGATGATATAGAAGTGCCAGGAGAAATCGATGATATCCCAGAAGGGCAGCTCTGGGAAAAACTTGCGCGCCAGGAAATAGGCGCCTGCAATGATTAACACCAGCCCCAGGACGATATTCGAGCGAGCCTTACGGTCCATCACAGCCTCCGGTAGGTACTCAGGTTCTTATTGAACATCCTTTCCCTCTTGATAGGGCGAGTAGAAAGGATTTTCCAACCACATATGATAACAGCCTTTTGTTCGTTTTTTGCTGTTTAGGTGAAAATTTTTTCCGATTGTTTCAGCAAATCCAACAAAGGCTCATCCTGTAAGGCTTGTCGCGCCGAGAGAGAAAATTCTCGCAGCTCTCCCAGGCCGTGCTGCCGGTAGACAGCCGCCTGTAATCCCATTTCCAGACGGTCTAACTGCTTGACCAGGCGCGCTTCTGGAGTCTCGCCAGCCTCGAACTCTTCCCATAGTTGTGAGAAGAAATCACCACCAGGCAGTTTGTCAAATACGCGCCGCACAGACTCGCGTTCTAAATCCTGTTTTTCATGTGCATCGATTTCATCTGAAGGGACGATATCGCCAGCATACACCTCGCCAAAATCGTGGAGAAGCGCCATGCAGATCAACTTCTCGGAGTCCAGGTTGGGGTAATGGCTTTTGGACAGCCACAAAGCCAGCACAGCTACCCCAAAACTGTGTTCCGCTACGCTTTCACAACGCTCTTTGGGAATGCCGCGTTTCAGCCATCCCTGTCGGTAGAGTTGTTTCAGGTGGTTAAGTTCGAAATAGGCTTTCAGTAGTGGCGCTGTTGCGGGGTCGAGTAGATCGGCGGGATTGTTGGCTTTGACTTCCATCTTATCCTCAATAGGGTCTTACAATCGTGGTTCTAAGGTTGTCATGGCGTATCCGAAAAATCTTCTTCCTGGTCCATGGCGGGGATAAATTTTACCATTCCCAGGCGGGTAAGCAGGACGGCTCCTAAGCCGTTGACGCTGATCAAGATGGCTAAGGGAGCGCCGACTACGGGTATCCAATTCAGCAAGTCCAATACCAGCATCAATAGGAAGGCGCCAGCGAAGGCTGACACACTAACAGGTAATTTTAAGCCAAATTTTAAGGCGATCCAGGCGCCTGCCCCGGCCCCCATGGCAGCCCAACCGAAAGCTACCATCAAGCCCAGCGCGAAAAGCCCCAGCAAGCTGACTGGAATGAGCACGATCGTAAACGCCATCAGGACCAGCAGGCTCAAGCCAACCACCCCTGTTAGCAAGCCCATAGAAACTGCGACAACCGGATGTTGTAAGCTGGCTTCAGCCACCCGACGTGTCGGGCGTCCCAGGTAGCGGGAGAGAGCATAAGCCAGGCCGCCGATTAGCAGGGCATTGAATAAGGTGCCGCCCCAGGAACCGCGCCTGCTGGAGGCGGACAATTCAGAAGCCGGTATTTCCAGGCTGCTGCTTTGTTCGACTTCACCTTCGATGCGGGCCTGTTCAGAAAGAGTCAGATCGCCGCCGCCCACCCTCAGACTCCCAAGGATGCGCGCCTCAGGACCAATATTCACCTCACCACCGACCAGTGTGACATCCTGCCCGACCTCGCCCTGCAGGTTTACCAGGCCTTCCAGGATAAAGATAGAACCGGCGACTTGTGCGCTAGGGTCAATATCAACCTGACCGCCCATTACCAATAGCGAGCCTGGCAGTCTTTGACCGTCTGAGAACTGGTGGTTACCTTCCAGGACCAGGGTGAAATGGTACAAGCCGCTGGCATCGCAGGCGCTGAGCAGAAAGAGCGCGGCCAGGCTGGCTATGAGGAGGCGCAGTCTCTTCATTCAGATCTCCTTTGCCCTGGAGCAAGTCCTTTCTGTGAAGTGCGCTGCTGTGGGAAAAAGGATAAAGCGATCAGCACCAGGAAGAAGAGCATAGAAAGGGCGTCCACGATCTGCAGGTGCCGTTCCAGTGGCATACCGCTTTCCTGCCAGCGGATGGCCAGGGCTGTGCTCAGGAAGGTTGCCGTCCAGCCGGAGAGCGCCACCCCATAAGATGTGTTGATGCTGATCGTCTCCGGTGTGGAAACATCTGCCCAGATGGCAAAGTTCACCACGGTGTACAGGCTGACTGCCATAGCATACAGCATGGGCATCGCCAGCGGCGGGGCGAGGTTGCTGTCCATGCGGCCGTTCAGAGTGTACATCAGGTGTGTCATGGCGAAGATGCCAAAGATCCAGAACAGCAAGCCGCGTTCATTGAGCGCTGTATAGAGCACGCCTGCGATCAGGGCAGCGATGACATGCGTAACGCCGATGAACAGGCGTGTCGCCAACTGCGGAGATTGCCAGGCGCTATCCATGTAAACAGGTGTAGCCAGCAAGCGCAGAAAGCCCAGGCTATCGACAAAATAAATCCCAAACATCAGGATGATCATGATCAGCACTTTTCGGTTTATCGCTGCTTTTCCGCCCAGGCTGCGGCGTGTATAACGTCCGAACCAGAATTCAGGCTGTTTGTGTTGCTCTGCCAGGCGGGCGGTGATGGGTGTTTTCAGAAAAGCCAGGCCGCCCAGCCCGATCAAGCCCAGGACCATGATGCTCAGCACCTGGGTACGGAAGTAAGCCAGCTCCCAGCGCGAGGAAAATACCGCTGCGGCGAAATAAGCGCTGGCCGTGATGGCTGCGGCTGCGTAACCGCGATCGCGGCGCGGGATCAGGTCGACGGTCATGCTGAAAGTGACCGGAACGCCCACTCCCAGCGCCAGGGAGGCCAGTACGATCCAGGCGATAAAAGCCGCTTCATTTTGTACAGTGGTCACTGCCAGGGTGAGCAGGGTTTGGGCTGCCACCACCCAGAAGGCCAGGCGCAGCTTGACCAGGAATTGCCGGCTCCAGCCCCGGATTTTCATCCAGCGTCCAAACGCCAGGGCTACCAGGCAGGTGATCAGGGCCAGCAGAGCCATATCGCGGGCGGTCTGCGCCTGGCTGAGCCCCAGGATGCGCTCTCCCAGGTCTACCAACCCAAGCTGGACAAAGGTCAGGTTATAGTAATAACCGACCGCCATCATGCCAATGAATAGCAGGTAGCCAAAGATGGGGATTGGGTCGCGTTGTTTCAGGAATGCAGAGAAGGACATTGTCTGGTTTTGGATACACCTATTGGGAAAATTTATTATCCTTATTTTTTGTCGCACTAAATTGTAGTCTAAACATAAGTATTATCTACGGTGGTGTTTAGGCTACTGAGAAAGAATCGTAGATTTTGATGAGGACGGAAATATTTAGAAGTGTTTTACCGTTTTGACTCGCCAGCCAAAATAAGGATGCGTTGCTTTATATCTTCGGAAACCCACATTCCGGCATTGGTTAAATTGTTGATAAAAGGCTCGACCTGATCAATAACACCATCTGATTTAGCCTGTAACAAAACCTTTAGTGTGCCCCAAACATTCAAACTGGCTGCTTGTGCAGTGCGCCGCGCTAACATGTCATCAAGTAATATGACGTGTTCCATATTCTCCAGTGCAAGTGCCATAGCAGAAATTTCTCCTGCTCCCAGATCTAGAGCAAGCCATTCTGATGGCATGGATTGGGGGCTGATAATATAGAGCCATTCATAATCCTTTGGATCAGGTACGCTATAACCTTTATTACGTCCAGTAAATAACTCATCTTTAACTGCTTCAGATATCCATACTTCTTCGAATAGTTTTGGTAGTAAATCTATCGCGTCTATGCGATAAAGATATAGTAAAGGAGACGTATTGCTGACAGCTTTAGTCATACTCTTTTTCTAAATCTTGTAGTTCAGATTCGAGCGGGAAGACCTTGTAGCGGTCTAGATTCAGCAGGAATTCCACCCGGTTCATCCCAGCTAGCTCAGCTGCTCGACCCGATGATAGCCTGCCCATTTCATAAAGCTTAACTGCTGCCAGCATTCGGATTTCACGCCCAAAAGTTGCAGCATCCGTCTTTTCTGCAAGCAACACCTTTTCTGGTATTTCAATGGTTATTTGTTGGAGAGACATATTAACTCCTTTATACAAATATTTTACCCCGCTTTTTTTAGATATTAGCAATGGTTTATTGGCGGTGAAGATACTTTTTCACCGCCAGGTTAAGGTTTCTGTTTAACGATCGCTGGCTTATTCTGGCAGTTGGGCTATGATCTCGTCGCCGGTTGTTATGTAGGCAAAGCCGAAAGCCAGGTTCAGCAGGCTGGCCAGGTGCATTTCTTCATTGATCGAGCCGGTGGCATCGGCGGGGAAGAAAACCCGGTAATCGCGGTAATAGGCATCGCGGGCCGTCGATTCGCAGCACATATTGGTCATCGTGCCGGCAATCACCAGGTCCTCGATCTTCAAGACGCGTAGCACAGTCTCCAGATCCGTGTTGTAGAAGGCTGAATAGCGATGCTTGAAGATGACCTTCTCGCCCGGCAGGGGAGCCAGCTCAGCGTGGACTTCGCTCTCCGGGCTGCCCTCGATGCATTTGCCTTCCCACCACCAACCCATAATGCCCACATCCAGGTCATCCGGGTGATGCACATGGCGGGTGAAGATCACCGGGCGACCGGCTTTGCGAAAAGCCGCCAACAAGCGCTTGACGGTCGGGATAATGGCTACCCCGCCGCAGGCAAAGGTGGGAGAGGCCGGATCGAGAAAGAAGTTCTGCATATCCACCACCATCAAAGCGCTGGCGGGGACATTCAATTGCAACACATGTTGGTTGAAAGGGCGGATTTTCTCCAACCATTCTTGTGTCTTGGATGGGATATTCTCGGATGTCACGTATGCTTGCATACAGTCTCCTATCCTATTTGGTCGTTATCAATAAAGTTGTAGATAAAAATAGTCTGGAATGTCATTATAACTTGGAAATGAAGCCTGATGTTGTTTGGGTGACGAAATTATTGACCGGTAATACCTTTCTTCTCTGCTTTCTTCCAAAGTTCAAGAAACTTCTTTCCATCATAAAGTAGAAGAGGTTTGCCTTTTGCCCACTCGATGGCCTTGTCGGTGAATCCATTGGTAGCAAAAATGGTTCCCTTGGCTGCTTTTTCATGCTGCATAGCGCCGTAAAAATCTCTCACCATGGGTTCTCCAACAGGTCCTCTCCATCGCTTGCATTGGACGACCATTTTCCTACCATCTTTTGCCTTGACAACAACATCTACACCGTGATCGCCAATCATTTTTGTTCGATGCGCCTCATATCCTAGTGCTCTGAATAATTCTGCAGTCATCTCCTCAAATTCGCCAGGCGGCAGGTCATCCAGATCTTTTACAGAAAAACTATTTGCTTTTCTTCTTAGTGAACCTGATTTAACAACGCCCTTGAGAATAGTCAAGGTAGCCAGTACAAGCCCAGTTGTAAAAAACAGGGTCGTGCTTAGTGGTTCACGAATAAGCATAGACCCTGAACTTGGCTCTGGATTGAATAACAGGGCAATTCTGATGATTGCCCAGAATATCCAACCATATAACAAACTCCTTATGCTATTCTTCCGGTTTTGGAGAGGAGCAAGAACTAAAACTGGCCAGAAGTCGAATAATATGTCAAATACGTAAAAAAGTATTTGAGTAGTTGATGGCATTGGCAGACCCTCCGCGTAATTGTCTTCACGATAACCTGTCTATTTCAACAAGCGTACCATAAGCGCTGGCAGAGGATCCTTATTCTTTTGAAAGGTGCAATGCTTTGTGCAGAGATAATTCAGCCTTAATTAATTCCCTTTGTCGCTATCCACTCATTAACTGTTCAACCCGGCTGCCGCCCACGCTGTAATATTTGGCCTGCGGATGGTGCACGATGATGGCGGCGGTGGACTGTTCCGGCACCAGCTGGAAGGCGTCGGTCAGGCTCATGCCCAGCTCTTGCTCGGCCGGCAGCAGGTCGAAGACCTTGCGATGATCTTCCAGCTCGGGGATGGCGGGGTAACCCCACGAATAGCGTTTGCCCTGGTCTTCGGGCAGCCCCAGCTCGCGTAGAATATGACGGTGCAGGTACTCGGCAGTCGCTTCAGCCGTCTGGACCGCCAGCCCGTGCAGATAGTAGGCCTCCGAATAATCGCCCTGCGCCTGAAGCTGGTCGAAGCGCCGGGTGGCCTCCTGTCCCACAGTGACCACCTGCAGGGCGACCACATCCACCTGTCCTGACTCAACCGGAGCGAAATAATCTGCCAGGCACAGAGCCTCCTCCGAAGACTGGCGCGGGAAGGAGAAGCGCACCAGTTCCTGCAGCGCCTCGCCATTTGAAAGGCTGCCAGGCTTGTAGAGGATCAACTCGTCCCCGCTGGATTGCGCCGGCCAGTAACCATAGACTGCCTGGGGCTGCAGCCAGCCTTCCCGCAGCGCCTGGCGTTGCATGCGTTCCAGGCGAGCCTCGAACTCGGCCAACAGCCGCTGCCACTCCTCGCCCTGGGTATTCTTGGCGCCCCAGGAAAGGCGGAACAGCTCTTTCTTGTACAAATGCTGGAAGACCATCTCCAGCGGCATCTGGCGCACCAAGCGCGCCCCCCAGGATGGGGGCTGAGGAATCGCCGGCGCGGTTTGGATATTGGAGCGGGCGTTGACTGGATCTGTACGGCGGGCGCTGGCTTCGCGCTGTATTTCGCGTTCCGCCTGGCGCTTCAATTGTTCGAGCAAAGGCTGGCGCGCCTGCGCGTCCATCAGGCTGTCCATGGTAGATAGACCCTCGAAAGCATCTTTGCAGTAGAATACGCCGGGATCGTACCGTCCACCGTCTTCCGTGTACAAAATGCGCCAACCGAAGCGGCGGTTGATCGCTGCCCCGCCGACCAGCACCGGAATTTTCAAGCCGCGCCTGTGCAATTCGTTGACAATCAGGGGCATTTGCTTGCTGGTATTGACCAGCAGCGCGCTCAATCCAATGGCATCCGCCTGCTCTTCCACCGCCCTGGAAATAATCGTTTCCGCCGGCACCTGTTTGCCCAGGTCGATGACCGTATAGCCGTTATTCACCAGGATGGTCTTGACCAGGTTCTTGCCGATATCGTGCACATCGCCGTACACGGTAGCCAGCACCACCCGGCCCTTGCTGGCGCCTTCTTTGCGCTCCAGGAATTGCTCCACATGCGCCACCGCTTTTTTCATCACCTCGGCGGATTGCAGCACAAAGGGCAGGATCAGCTCACCAGCGCCAAAGCGATCGCCGACTTCCTTCATGGCCGGCAGCAAGGTCTGGTTCAGAATTTGGATGGCGATGGCATGCTTAGAAGCCTGCTCGTCACGCGCCAGGATTTCATCGATATCGGCCTCCACGCCCTCCTTGTGGCGCTGCAGGATGCGCCAGTGCAGGCGCTGCTCGGGGCTCATCCCCTGAGTGGGGTCGCTTTTGGCAGCCGTAGTTGCCGCCTGTGCTTGCCCTTGCTTGGGCTCGAAATACTCGATAAAGCGCTGCAAAGCATCCGGGCGGCGGTTGAAGATCAGGTCCTCGGTGATGGCGCGCTCTTCGGCGGGAATTTCAGCATAGGGGGTGATATGCGCCGGGTTGACAATAGCCATATCCAGCCCGGCTTGCACGGCGTGATAGAGCATGATGCTGTTCAGCACCGGGCGGGCAGCCGGGCTCAGACCAAAGGAGACATTGCTGACGCCCAGAGAGGTCAATACGCCAGGTAACTCCTGCTTGATCAGGCGAATGCCTTCCAGGGTCTCGTGCGCCGAATCGGCAAATTCCGGGTCTCCGGTCGCCAGGGTGAAGGTCAGGGCGTCGAAGACCAGGGCAGATGGCTGCAAGCCGTGCTCATTTACGGCGATCTCGTAGATACGGCGGGCAACCTCCAGCTTGGTCTGGGCGGTTTTGGCCATGCCCTGCTCATCGATGGTCAGCACCAGCACGGCGGCATTATGCTGGCGAGCCAGGGAGAACACCCGGTCCGCTTTGGCGCGGCCAGCTTCCAGGTGGGTGGAGTTGAGCATACAGCGTCCCGGAGCAGTCTTCAAGGCAACTTCCATCGCCTCCAGCTCAGTGGTGTCAATCACCAGCGGGGCTTCTACACCCGAGGCCAGTTTTTTGACCACTTTACGCATCAATTCCACTTCGTCTGAGCGTTCGGTCACAGCCACGGAAATATCCAGGGCGTGAGCGCCGCCTTCCACCTGGTCGCGCCCCAGCTCCAGGATGGAGTCGAAATCTTCTTCCAGTAAAAGGCGCTTGAATTTACGGCTGCCCTGGGCGTTGCAGCGCTCGCCGATTAACATGGGAGGCGGTTCTTGCTGCATGGGCATCGCCTGGGTGGCGGAGGACAGGCGCGGCTGGCTGCTGTGTGGGCGCTGGAGAGGGGCTTGGCTTTGAGCGGGGCTTTGACCCAATTTTTCCACCAGGCGTTTCAGGTGCGCCGGGGTGGTGCCGCAGCAGCCGCCTACCACGCGGATGCCGTGCTTTTCAACAAACTCCAGCATAGCCTGCGCAAAGGGTTCGGGCTGCAGCGGATAGACTGCCTCGCCATCCACGTTGAGTGGCAGGCCGGCATTGGGGATGCACGAGACCGGTAAGACGGACTGTTCGCCCAGGTAGCGGATCGGTTCGCGCATGTGCTCAGGTCCGGTAGAGCAGTTCAGGCCGATGACATCGATGGGCATGCCCTCCAGAATGGTCAGGGCCGCGGCGATATCCGTGCCCAGCAACATCCTGCCAGTGGTATCCAGGGTCACCTGCACCTGCAGCGGCAGGTAGATACCGCTCTGCTCAAAAGCTTTTTGGATGCCGTAGATGGCTGCTTTGACCTCCAGGATATCCTGGGAGGTCTCGATCAGCAGCAGGTCCACCCCGCCTTGAATCAACCCCAGAGCTTGCTCGCCAAAGATTTCAGCCAAAGCATCAAAACGGATATTGGAAAGCTCGGGATCGTCTGCGGAGGGCAGCTTGCCGGATGGACCGATCGAACCGGCGACGAAGCGCGGCTGCTCGGGGGTGGTGAACTCGTCTGCCAGGCGGCGCGCCAGGCTGGCCGCGGCGCGGTTAATCTCCAGCACCTGGTCCTGCAAGCCGTATTCACCCAAAGTCAGGCGATTGGAGCGGAAGGTGTCGGTCTCCAACACATCCACGCCTGCTTCCAGGAAAGAGCGGTGCACAGCTTCGACGGCCTGCGGGTAGCTGATCACCAGGTAATCGTTGCAGCCATTGGTTTTCTCGCCGCCGAAATGCTCGGCAGACAGGCTCATTTGTTGCAAGCTGGTGCCCATGGCGCCATCGAAGACCAGCACACGTTTTTCTAAGGCATCCAGGTAACGCCGGTTGGTGTAGGTTCGTTTCATGCAGAGGGTTCCTTGCGGGTTAGAGATAAAGTCTCGGATGAAGGCAAGCTTTGCAGCGCCTGAGTAATCTGTTCCTGTAAATCAGCCGGGCGGCGATAGACCAACACTCGCTCGGCGCAGCCCAGCAACGAGCTGGAAACTTGTTCGTCGGGGGTATGCGCCACCCAGATGGGGATCCCCTCAGCGTAAGCCAGGCCAGCTTCAATCAGACCGCCGCGCAGAGCAGGGTGGTACAGGATGATCGCCAGCTGGCAAGAACGCATTGCCTGGCGCACAAAGGGCATAAACGCCTGCGGTGACGGACTGCCCAGGCTTTGAATTTCTTGGTAAGCGATGAACGCCTCATGCCCGGAGCGGGTGATGCTTTCAGCGAGCATCTGTGCGATGAGCTTGCGCTGCTCATCTCCCTGGCGGGGGACCTTCATGGCGATAAAGATTTTTTTGGGCATGGTTGCTGCTTTCGTGGATCAGAGTTTATTACAGGTAGTTTAACTCAAAAGGCCTCCCGTTTGGGGAGACTGCCGGTGGCTAGATGATTGTTTTGATCGTGCGGGCGAGTGTACCATAGGGGAGTATGCGTGTCAAATTACTCAAGTTATGCCTGGCTGACCTGGCTGCACGAGATGTGATAGAATTAACCTTAACATTAAGTTTTTTCTTATCAATGGGGAATCGTCATGGAGCCTTTACGTCGCCTTCAGGGTTTTGAGCAATATAAAATCGTATCCGATCCTCGTCGCCAGGCCATCTTGCGCTTGTTAATGGTAGAACCTGCAACTCTTTCACAGTTAGGGCTGTCCTTGGGAGAACATCCTGCCCGCGTGCGTCACCACCTCAAGATTCTAGAAAAAGCCGGACTGGTTGAGCTGGTCAATACCCGTGTGGTACGCGGCTTTGTGGAAAAATACTACTGCTCGCGGGCGCAGGCCTTCTTGTTGCAGGAAATGCTGCTACCGGCTGGGGCCACAGCTAAAACCGTGATTATCATGGGCAGCCATGATATAGCCCTGGATTTAGCGACCAAACGGCTACGGGATGAGCAGGGGCTTGACTTCCTGGTTGTGCCGGTTGGCAGCCTGGAAGGCCTGGTGGCCTTGCGGCAAGGCAATGCGCACCTGGCCGGTTGCCATTTACTGGATACCTGCAGCGCTGAATACAATCGCCCTTACGTCGAACATCTTTTCCCCGAAGGCAATATGCGCTTGTTCACCCTGGCGCACCGCCAGCAAGGTCTGCTGTTGTCTCCAGGCAACCCGCAGCAAATCCACAGCCTGGGGGACCTGACTCGCGAAGATGTGACCTTTGTTAATCGCAACCGCGGCTCGGGTACACGCCTGTGGATCGACCATCACTTGCAGCAGCTGGAGATCAAGCCCCAGCAAGTGCAGGGTTACCAGCAGGAGGTACGCACGCATACGGGCGTTGCCCAGGCCGTTCTGGAAGGGTTGGCCAGCGTTGGGGTAGGTTTGTATGCCGCCGCGCGCCAGGCTGGATTAGATTTTGTGCCCCTGTTCCAGGAACGTTTTGACCTGGTGCTATCGCAGGAGATGGCCGAAAGCCAGCGGTTGCTCCCTTTGTTAGAGTATCTGAAAGGTGAGGAGTTCCGCACACTGCTGGAGGAATTGGGTGGGTATGACGACAGCCAGACAGGGGAGATGGTGGATGTGTGAGATAAGGGGATGGAAATAGAATACTGAAAGCTGGTTTTGACCGTTTTGAGGCGCCTTTTCCAGCCCTGGTGCAGTGGATGGCGAGCTCAAGAAAAATTTTGACTTTCGACTGTTCTTACCAGACTCCTGGGATCAACCGTTTGGTTGTGTGAGCATACTGGCGATAGGCCTCCCCAAAATGGATAATTAGAATTTTCTCTTCCACGATCATCCGATATATCAGACCTGGCAGCAGCAGTACCAGTGCGGATAACAGACCAACCAGGCTGGAATATCCAATGCCGATTCCTAAAGCCATCCAGAGGAAACCGGCATAAGCTGGGTGACGAATAAAGCGGTAAGGACCGCTCTGCACCAGTGTTTGGCCTGTCTTTACCGAGATATGCCCTGAATAATTAGAGCCCAAAGAACGGCGAGCCCAGACGAACAGGACGATACCCAGGATAACCAGGGTCATTCCACCCAAGGACATCCAGACATTGCGGGGCAATAATGCCGGAAGATAGATGTATTCTAAAGGCGACAGGTAGAACACAGCCACCATTCCCAACGTAATCAACCAGAGTGACCGGTCGCCGCGTTCTTCGTGGGTTACAGGTCCAACGGAAACAGCTTCCCAGAAGCGCTCTTTGCGGAGAGCATAGACAATGATTAGCCCGGCGTTGTAGACGCCGCCCACCAGCAGCAAAAACCATCCCGATGGATTGGTGGGAAGCGTGACAATGCCTAGCAGCGCAAGCAATATCGCCAGGATTGGAGCGATTACAAGTAAGAAGAACTTCGCAATCCAGCTCACTTCATTTTCCAATAATTGAATTCGCCAAACGAGTTTCCCATTTATAACTAACCGAATGGATGTTCTAGAAGAGGGGAGGAAGCTACTTCCATTGGATGGACTTTGAAATTACAGATAAAAACCTGCGAAGGTATGAAATGTATCATGAAAGGCTTCCAGCCAGGCGTCTATAAAGGTACGCTGCTCGAATAATGGCAGTAAATCCATGGCCAGGTCCCGGGTTTTAATCTGCGCTACTCTTTCTTGTAAAGCCTGCATGGCGCTATTTACCGTGTATGTCTGTTTTCCGTCTTTGGCTAACTTTTCTTCTAGAGGCCAGATACGCTTCTGCATAAACCACAACAAATCGTAAAAATCACGACCTTTTATCGTAACTCCACTTCTACCTTGTAAAAAGCTGCGCTCCAGGCAGGCCAGCATTTTCCCAGCCATCATGGTTTCTATGGAGAAATGCCTGGCTACCAGACTGCGTCCAAAGGTCAATACAGGCGTACGGTGGATTACCGCAACCTGAGTATGGTGGCTGATTTCAATTTTCATGTGCAAGGCTTCTGTTGGATTAGGCGATAAGCCTAATGTGTACAAGACCGGGAACCGGAGCGTGACGCGCTGAATGCCCCCTGCTCCCTTTTGGGTCTTGGCAGTAATTTCGATTTCCTGGTGTAATTTCTGAAAGTGTGATTGTATGTCTTCTCCTAAGCGCTCCAGATGAGGGGCGTCGCCATGGTCGAAATCCAGGTCTTCGGATAGGCGGTTAAGCCCATGCAACAAATGAAGACAGGTGCCGCCATAGAAATTTAAACGACGATAGTCAGGATGGTTGTAAACAAAATCTAAGGTGTAAGCCTGTAAAGCTTCTTTTAGCAGGATTCGCTTTGTTTCAATCGGAAGCAGTGGGTTTTTGTTCTCCAATAAGTGCTGCAATTGCTGAGTCAGGGTAGCCATACTGTTTCCTCCAGGTTTTCAAGGATGCCATACATCTTTGGCATGTTGCAGATCCTGACATATTCTGCAAACTCCTGCCTTTCCGCTGACGAAAAATCATCCAGGTTCAGGCGCAGCTCCTCAGCCAGGTTGTAGCCCGCCGGCAAGCGGTTGCCGGGGAATGGGCGCAGATACAGGTAGTCGAATAAGGCTTTGGCTACAGATGCCTGTGCATACGAGATGCCATACGCCTGCTTGATCTCAAATCCATGGTAGAGTTTGGGTTTGATGTGGCGGTAGACGAATACGCCGATTTGATTTTGTATGGTACGGGTGTTTTGGGTCGTTATGGCTGTGACAGGATAGGTAATTTCCGTCAAAATACCATGCTGCTGCAGGATATATTCCAGCGATAGATAGGATTGCGGAAACAGGATAGCGCTGACGATAGCGGAGAAATGCAGCTGAGCTCGACGTTGCTCAAAGAAACGGCGATGCATATACACGCCTTTCTTAAGCTGCAAGATGTGGCCAGCCTGAGCCCAGCGATGCAAGGCAATGCGGGCATGCGCAGGGGTTATGTCGTCGCCAGCTATCTGCCGAAAGCTGTTGACTGTGAAATAGGGTAGCTCTTCAAAGGCTGAGAGAATGGTGTGTTTCATGGTTTATATTGGATAATATACATTATTTGTATATTATCCAATATAAACAGTAAAAAAGCAATAGGCTATTTCCACAGATCCAGCCAAAAATTTGCCACCACCAGCGACATAACCACACCCACCAATCGGCGGAGGCTTGGGTTTCTCAGGATATGCGCGCCATAATAACTGCCCGCCAGGGCGCCTGTGATTCCCAAAGGGAGCAGACCCAGGCTAAAAGTGTCCAACATGAAGGTATCGCTGGCAAAGCGCCCCAGCAAGCCGCTGATCGAGTTCAACACAATGAAGGCTGCCGAGGCGGCCGCCGCCTGTTTGGAGGTGCCCCAGCGCCTCAGGATGATCAGGGGTGACAGAAAAACGCCGCCGCCGATGCCCACCATACCCGAGAGCAGCCCGATCACCAGCCCGGCGAGCAGGGTCCATTGGAGCGGCGCCGGACGCAGCGGTTGCTGGGCTTCCTGATGTTGGTTGAAAAACAGCAGGCGTAAAGCAACAAAGGTCAGCGCCAGGTGCAGCAAACCGGTGTACAGCTCGACGCTGATCGGGATGGTGCTGCCGATGAATGCCCCGGGAATAGAGGTGACCAGTAACGGGCGGATCAGATCCTGACGAAAATGCCCGGCGCGATAGAATGAGGAAAAGGACACGCTGGCAACCAGGATATTCAGTAACAGGGCCGTGCTGGCCATCACCTGGGGCGAGACGCCAAAAAAGCTCATGGCAGCCAGGTAGCCCGTTGCGCCGCCAAAACCGACGCCGGCATAAATGAAAGCGATCAGGGGGACCAGAATAAAGAGAGTTGACATCAAGGGTTAAAGAAAAACTGTCTCGAATCCAGGAGACAGCCTGTCACGCCGTTGGACGGCGTTATGACAAAGGTCTCCTTTCCAAGGACCTGGCGGTCGGGGGGCTGGGGTGTTTCCACCGCAACCGGGGTCGCCGTTAGAGGCGACCGGCCTGGCTGTCATGGCCTGCAGGTGTTAGACAACCTGGCTCGGAGAAGTTTTATTTTAATCGATTTTGAGGCCGATGGTAAAAGGATTTTTGGTAGAGAATTGACCGGTCTTCTTTTTTGATCACTACGCAGATCTCGAAGAGATCGCTGTCATTGCGAACGTTCTTTGTGAAGCAATCTGGTCTCTCGCAAAGCTCGCAAAGTGCACGCAAGAGATTTTGATTCAAACCTCTAAATTTTAAGCTTCCCAGTTGATCATCGTGTAAAAAGATGGAAACAGGTGCAAGGAAATCCTGTATAATAAAATCTATCGGGCAGCCAATCCGTTCAGGCTGGCTGTCTGACCCCACAATCCATGTTACTTAAGCGTTTCTCTTTTCCCCGAACACTCACTCTCATTTTTCTGCTTCTCCTGGTATGTAGCCGGTTCCCTGCAGAGAAGGCCTTTTCTATCGCTTATGCACAAGATGCACCACCCTCCCCGGCCCAGGTGATCGAGGCGGTCAACGCCCTGCGCATTGAGGCTGGCCTGTACCCGCTCAGCGTTCACCCGGTGCTGATGCAGGTGGCGCAGACCGAAGCGGATGGCATCGCCAATGGCCTGCCCGGGCACTGGCGGCCGGAAGGTCTGACCCTGGGGATGTGGCTGATCTCCCTGGGCTATCCACTGGCCGGCGACCTGACCCTGGATGGCTATCGCTCGGAAAACTGGGGCACGGCGCGGCAGCGTGGAAGAGATCATCCAGGGCTGGCTGGGCGACGCCGCGCATACCAACACCATGCTCTCCCCGGAGCGCAGCGATATCGGCGTGGGCATCGCCGGTGCTGATCAGACTATTATTGTCCTGGAAACCGCCCTGCGCACCGCCAGCGGCGAGATGCCGCCCTCTGCCTATCCCCTGTTAACCCAGATGGCCTCGCCTGGCGGTGTTACGGAGCAGGGTTTGCTGCTCTCGCAGATCATCAAGCCGGTGGTGTTGAGCACTGCCCGACCGAATGGCGATGTGGTGCACCAGATCGATTTTGGGCAATCCCTGTGGAGCATTGCCATCGCCTACCAGACCACCATCGACCAGATCCGTGCCTGGAATAACCTTGGGGAAGAGACCATCATTTACGAAGGGCAGTATTTGCTGGTGCAGCGCAACGCCACCCAGCCGCCGCCTCCCACACCAACGCCCCGATCATCCCCGACTCCGGCTTATACGGCGACAGCCCGGCAAGCGACCCCTTCGGCGACACCAACGTCGTCTGTCAACTGAAACAGGTTCTGGCTCGGAAGAAACTACGCAAGACGAATCGACTGGCGTGTGGGTGGGGTTAATCCTGGTGTTTGTACTGCTGGTAGCGCCGGCAGGGGTATGGCTGCTGCGCAGGGGGAGTGCGGGTTGATAAGACTGCACCCACTGGCTTGCAAACGGGATCAGTCGGAGCCGTAGGAATATTTGTGTCCGAAGGCGATGAAGCGTTTTTCAAAGGCATGGTATGTCAGCTGCGCCAATAAACAGGTCAACAGGAATGCGAGCAGCGTGGTCAATGCAGTGGGGAAATCCTGAAAACTGGGGGGTTGCTTAAAGAGGAGATCGTGTAGGACCCCGTTGACCAATTGGTGAAAGAGATAAATGCCATACGCAATGTGTCCCAACTTCATCAGTGCAGGGTGGCGGAAAACACGCGCCAGGAAACTGGCAGGATCACTGATGGCAAGATAGATGAGCATGGTGTAGAACAGAGCAAATATGAACAGGTCGTTGAGTGTGCCCAAGGGTTGTGTCATGCTGCGATAGACCAAAAACAGGAAGAGACCCCCAAAGGCGATCTTAATCCACATCCGATATGATTTCAACAACTCCAGTAAGCGGGGTGTGCGAAACAAGAATGCCAGCAGAGAACCCAACATGAGTGCATCGAGCCGCCAGGGTGTCAGCACAAACCCGATGAAGGTCCCCTGTCCCAGTATCGTTCTCAAGATCAAAGAAAGGCTGATGAAAAACAGCAGGTTGAGGGGCAGGCGTTTGGGTGGACTTATCCGTACAAGCAATGGCAGCAGCAAATAAAAGTGTTCTTCGATGGCCAAAGACCAGGTGGGCGCCAGAAATTCATTGCCAAAGGTGCCTTGGATGGCCATGAAGAAATTCTGCAGATAAAGATAATACGGCAGGATTGGCAAGGGGTTGGCAAAGAGGTCCTGGCTGAATAAGCCCATGCGCGGCGAGAAAGTTTGCGCCAAAAGGAAAAGAGACAGAAACAGGTAATAGAGCGGAAAAATGCGGCTGAGGCGGCGAATATAGAACACCTTGAAATAATGCCTGGTGTTGCGATGGTCGATCAGGATCCCGGTAATCAGGAATCCGGAGAGCACAAAAAACAGATCTACGCCGCTCCAGTTATTGCTGAACAGCTGGCGAACGAAAAGCAGGCCCTCGCCCGCATCGACTGGGATCGGAACAGCCACGTAATGATAGAGAACGACCAGCAGGATAGCAGCGCCGCGAATACCATCCAATTCGAGGATGCGCCCTGGGTTTGATTGCTTTGGCGTTTGAATTTCCTGATTGGTCAAAAGCTCACATCCGATGCCTCGAGCTCCACATGCAAACGATTTACGTGGCAGGTTGCACTAACGCCGGATAAAAAAGTGGTGCTGTAAATTATTTAGAAGAAAATTTTACCGCGAACAAAACCTGATCCAGTTATCCGTTTTGTCAGCTTGGATGAGACCCAGACGCATTCCGCCTGGGGCGCCTGACTATCAAAAATGCTGAAGATGTTAAAAACCAGCTGGCAGCCAGGGTTTTAACATGGGGATCATCTGGTCGAGCATTTTGCGCGCCGTGGTCAGTGAAAGGACCAGCGGGTTGGCAGCCAGGGCATGTTCCATCGCCTTGCGATCTCTGCTCCAGATGGATTGAGCTGCCAGCCATTGATACTCTGCCAGCATGTGCAGCAGCCCCTGGATATCGGCAGGGAACTTATCCTGCACCAGCGGGGTGACTGAACCCATTCCCACGCGGGCAGGGACCTCAACCACCCGATCCGGTGCAAAATCCGGCAGAGCCGAGCGGTTGGGAATATTGAGGGTGTGAATACTGCCATCCTTGCGAATCAGGGCGCTGATGACTTCAACGGCCATATCTCCGAATACCGACCCGCCTCGGACATGCGTCAAGTGGGGGTCTTTCAAGCCAATCTCGTCCCAGCCTGGATCCAGCGAAACGGTAGCGCCATGGGCATGGGCAATTTGAACCGCTTGCGTGCACTCCAGGGCTGTCAGCAGGCTGCAGATATGCACATGCCGGCTGGGATGCTTTTCAAGCAGGTCGGCAAGCTTGAGCGGTTCTTGCGGGCGTTGGAAGCAGGTCACAAAAGCCCGGTCTTTTGGATAAGATAGGGCCACCGATAACTGGGTAATTGGCATGGGGTGTTTGCGGATTAGAGAGCAATCCAGCCCTTTCTCTTCCAACAAATGCCACATGATATGGCTGATGGGATCGTTACCCAGGTCCGCTGCCAGGCCAACTTTCACCCCCAGGCGCTGCAGTCCATTGGCGACGATGGTGCAGCCGCCGATACCAAAGGTCAAATTTTCAGCAAATAGTTCCTCGCCCAGGCAAGGCAAGCAGGGCAAACCGGTGAAAATCAGATCGCAAAAGATGGGTCACCATACAAGGATATCGTATTTGGGCATATCAGTCCTTAGTGGTTGTTGATCCAGGATAGAAGGAGCAGCCAAAGTAAGGAGTATCCTGAGTATTTAATTTGAATGCATTGGTATAAAGGTGAAGCCGAGAAACCTGCAACCAGGGCCAGGCGGCATTGCGTGGCTATTATTCTGTGTCCATGCCTACCCTGACCAACATTTTCCCAAGATTTTCTCCAGAAAACAAACCGATAAATGCCTGTGGAGTATTTTCAATGCCTTCTATGATTGTTTCTTCCCACTTAATCTTGCCCTCTTTTATCCATTTCAGCATCTCTTCATGAAACTGCGGCAATTGGTCATAATGATCTGAAACGATAAACCCTTGTAGTAGTAGCCGTTTACCGATGATGGATGTGAGATTTTTCGGTCCAGGCTGATCTTCAGTTTGATTGTATTGCGAGATCATCCCACAAACTGGAATGCGCCCAAACAAGTTCATATTGGCTAATACGGCTTCCAGATGCTTTCCACCTACATTCTCAAAATAGATATCAATCCCATTAGGACAGTGATTTTTCAATTCAGCAGTTAAGTTTTCAGCTACTTTGTAATTGAATGCTGCATCAACACCTATCTCGTCTACCAACCAGGCTACTTTTTGATCAGAACCTGCACTTCCTACAACTCGACATCCTTTTATCTTTGCAATTTGACAAACGATGGAGCCAACCGCACCTGACGCAGCCGAAACATAAACTGTTTCATTTTCTTTTGGCTGGCCAATCTTGAGTAATCCAACATAGGCCGTCATTCCTGGCATTCCCATAACCCCAAGATATGACTGAATGGGGACGGATAAGGGGTCAATTTTAGTCAAGCCGCCGCCATCAGAAACGAAATACTCTCGCCAACCTTGCATGTTTAAAACATATTCACCAACTTGAAATTCGTCCAGGTTTGATATTGCAACTTTCCCTATACTGCCACCGGTTATCGTTTCTCCTGGTTGAAATGCAGTTGTATAGCTTTTGCGATCAATCATTCTCCCCCGCATATACGGATCAACCGACACATATAAATTTTGAACAAGAATTTCCCCATTTTGGGGTTCCCGGACTGGAACATCTACAATTTCAAAATCACTTTCAGTCGGGATGCCAATCGGACGTTTTCGCAAACGAATTTCACGACTTACCTTTTCATCCATTTTATTTCCTCATTTAATTGTACTTGCCGCCCAACCATAAAATTTTTCGGAATTTGCGCATCATAGCATGGCCATTTTAGAGTATACAAATGATTTTTCGTAGCATCAGAAGTTTCTATGGTTACTTTTACTAGATAACGCCCGGCTGGAATCCGATCATGGGAGTTGAACCAAAATTGGAGTTGGTTCAGGTGAACCGCTCCATCGGATTGGCATTGAACGATTAAAATAATTCTGACCATCTAAATAATGAAATGTAATCGTTCCATGGCAACTTGTTGCAGGATTTCTAGTCATCCATCTAGCGAATTTTGGCAACTGATGATTTTTTATTCGGACATATAGGAACCTAGCGTCTCGAGCAGGTCTGTTTTGGTATTCTCTATCTCCTGGTGTGTCTATCTCCATGGATAGCTTAGGTTTTCTTAGAGTTTCAACCGTTATTGTAATGAAAACAGCAATAATCGCACCAATAATTACACCTATTATATTCTCGATCATTTTATTCCTCCCAAATTATTATAAACGGATGGAGTAACAAAAAACCGTGTAAAATATTTGTGCTTGTTTCTTTGTTCTATGAATTCTTCTATTTCTTCTTCATGCTCAATTATTGCTTCTATATTCAATTTATTTTCTCTTTATTGATACTTCACCTCACGGATCGTTTTTCACGGCCCACGAAGTGCGATTGGCTTATTGTTTTTATGTGATCAAAATTGACAATTACTTTCATCAGATTTATTGCTATTTCTTTTAGCTGTTCCGGCCCAATATTACGAAAATTAAATAAAACCTCTTGCTCTTGTGGTGTGAGTTGCTCTACAGTTATTTCACTCCGCACATAAGCAGGGAAGAAATATGAAATAGGCTTATCCAAGGCGGATGCTAGAAGCGGAAGCGTCCAGGCGCTTATCTCAACTTTTCCATTTCAGATAGCAAAAAGGAGAATCCTGACACTTGACGAAGTGCATGGTCAATCATGTAATCACTTGCGGTAAAACATACAGAAAAATCGACTGATATTGTCTCTATATTACAATTTATTTTACTTTAAAGCAAGGTGAATTTGGCTAATAGACACCTGACATAGTCTATTCCGCTCAACTGCAGATGTATAACTAGGCTCACCGAGGCTAATTGTTGATGGCAGTGAGTGGAGTAGCGCAAGCCAGGAGCTCTTGACAATAAGGGCGATACGGATAGGCTGCGAAAGTATGGACGACCTGGACGGTCTAAAACTTCGTCATGGCCATGCAGTATATGCATTGAAGAAAGCAAAAGATGTACCTGCGCTAAAAGCAGTCAGTCAAAACTTGATGCATTCAAATTTGAGTGTAACAGATGCGGTTTACGGTATCTTAGAAGCTAATGATGTTAAATCACAGATCGCGGCTTTAGGAAGGAGTATATCAATTGGAGAAACTAGTGAAACAAACAATACACTACCTTTATTAGAAGTACTCATTTCAAATCTAAAGAATAACACCATTAAAAAGACGTAATACTTTAATTGGCCTTTGAATGCTTAATATATGATTATGTTTGTTGTATAATATAACCAAAAGATCAAACCTTAACAAACGAATGAAAGGAGAATATCATGAAGATTTCTAAGGTCACATTTGAAGGCACACCAGATGAATTTAAGGCAATTGATTATGTTTTCACTGATAATCCATCCGGTGCAGCTAGTCCACAAGGGGTGGAGGTAAATACAATCATCGGTCCCATCGGTCCCAAGGATGCATATAGAGCAATGCTAAAACGCATCCCTGTACCTAATGGACAAAGAGATGCCTATAAAGCTCTAGCAAATGGTGAGTTAGAGTATGGGAATTATCTCCGCATTATGAAAAGGACATGGAACCAAATAGCAGGTCTTCACGGAGCTTTGGGGAGACGAATAAATAATACAAAAGAAATTCACCAAGCTGGGCTGCCAGGAGAGATGAAAGCAATCGTTACATGGCGGAAAGATGGAGACAAGGAATTTCTAAGCCTGAAACCCGATTTTCTTGAGGTTCTTAGAGAAGAAGGGATTGTTTAGAATTTGGATTATGGAAAAGAGCTCCCATAAACAGGAGCTCTTTTTCATTAGCAGCACATTGAAACAATTTACTACTATGGGCCCGGCAGGGTTCGAACCTGCGACCAAACGGTTATGAGCCGTCCGCTCTGCCGCTGAGCTATGGGCCCCAGAAGCTGGCTTTCGAAGCAAACGCCAGTATTGTATCATAATTCAAGGTGAACTCAGGTTGTTGAGTTGATACGATTGACGATCTACTTTATAATCAATTCATACCATCAACATTCAACGCGGACAGTCATTGGGCGCAACTGTGAGTCAGGTCTATTCCTTTACTCCCGATATTTGGATATCTATCACTGCGCTTGTCGTCTTAATCGCGATGGCAAGTTATACCTTCCGCCATTATTGGATTCCTGGCGCTTTGCCTTTCGCATTCGCCAGTATCTTCGTCATCTTCTGGACAACCGGCGCAACTCTTGAAAATTCTGCCCAGGATATCCCCACCAAGTTGTTCTGGCTAAAGTTCCAGGGAGTGTGGCAGCTCCCTACAGTCACTGCCTTCACTGGCTTTCTCCTGGATTATATCTGGCCTGGGCGCTGGCTGACCCGCCGCAATGTGATCCTGCTTTTCACCCCATCGTTTTTGTTTGCATTTTTTGCCTTGATCGGGGACCCTTTTTATCTCAACTGGCAGGGTTTTGTTTTCAATGAACATATCACCCCTCTACGCGGGCCTTTAAATTGGTTTTTAGTGGTATATGCTGTTGGATTAAGCCTGATAGACCTTATCTCCTTGATCTATTTAATGAGGCATTCAAGCCAACATTTTTGGGCGGTGGTGATCATCCTATCCGGGCATGTGGTTGCGCGCGCCGTGTACTTTTTTGAGGTTATTAACCCGATCCAGTCAGATATGCGCAATATCCCGCTTGGAATTACCTTTTCTATCCTGATGTACGCCATTCTGTTATACCGCTTCCAATTGTTTAATCCCATTCCCTTGGCGCAAAAGACGATGATCGAACAGATGCCCTCGGGTATGCTGGTCTTGGATCTACATGGAAGGATCATTCACATGAATCCGAGCGCTGAACAAATTCTTGCGATAGACAATCACCGCGCCAGGGGAAGGCGAATAGAGGAGCTGATCAGCGCCTATCAGCATGTTCTGGTCAAAGATCAGGGTGAAACCGAAATTGAATTTTCGATGAGAACAGGACAGGATATCAGGCAATATATGATGAGGCTCTCGAGCCTTACGGATTGGCGTGGAATGGAGGTCGGACGCTTGTTGATGCTGCTGGATCAGACTGAACAGAGGAAGGTGCAGGCGCAGCTGCTTGACCACCAGCGATCACTGGCAATCCAGCAGGAACGCGAGCGCCTGGCGCGTGAGTTGCATGACAGCCTCGGGCAAATGCTGGCAGCCATCCATTTGCAGGTCAGCGCTGCCAGGTTGATTCTGGACCAGGGCAAGAATGATCAGACAAAAGCTGGCTTACAGACATTATCAGAGATGACTGTACTCGCTGAGTCTGAGCTGCGCGAGTATCTCTTGGGTGTAAAAACTGCATTTTCTACAGATGCACACTTCTTTACCGCCTTGCGTCATTATATTCAGAGTTTTCGTCATCAGTATGACATCCAGGTTGAGTTATGCGTTCCACCTGAGCTTGAAGCACAGGGATTAAATCCTCAGGTGGAAGTCCAACTGCTACGCATCATCCAGGAAAGTTTATCCAATGTGCGCAAGCATGCTCAAACGCGCACAGCCCAGGTAAATTTTACCTGCACCGGTTCACAGGTACAGGTGATGATCAGCGATAACGGGCGGGGATTTGATTTGCGGGAAGATGAGCTTCGATTAGGAGATCGGTTCGGCTTGCGCTCTATGCGGGATCGCGCCGAGGAAATTGGCGGGTATGTTGAGATAACCTCCCATCCAGATAAGGGAACACAAGTGGTTGTTTTTATTCCTAGAGAAACTGAAAACGAAACCCATCATAAAAATCCAGAGGTGATCCAATGAAGCTTTTATTAGTGGATGATCATGCCTTATTTCTGCAGTCGCTGAAAGTTCTGTTGGTTGCCAGTGGTTATGAGGTAGTTGGGACAGCCTCAGATGGTCTGGAAGCATTTGAACAGGCAGTCAGGCTTCAACCCGACTTAATCTTAATGGATATTGAGATGCCTGTCTGCGACGGGCTATCAGCCACCCGCCTGATTAAGGCTGAAATGCCGCAAGTCAAGATTGTGATGCTGACGGTATCTTCAAGCGATGAATATCTCTTCGAAGCCATAAAAAGTGGGGCAAGCGGCTATCTGCTCAAAAGCCAGAGCGCGGAATTGTTCCTGGAGCTGATCTCCAAAGTAGAGAGTGGCGCCGTCCTGCCGCCTGATATGGCGGCCAAAGTGCTGGGGGAGTTTGCCCGCCAGGCAAACCGCCTTGAACGGGTGACAGATGAACCAGCCCACGAATTGACTGATCGCCAGACCCAGATCTTGACCCTGGTTGCTCAGGGCATGCCCTACACGAAAATTGGTGATTTACTGCATATCAGCGAACCCACCGTTCGTTATCATATGGGTCAAATATTAGAACGGCTCCATCTCCAGAATCGCGCCCAGGTGATCGCCTATGCCTCCCGGCACGGTATGATCAGATAGACTTAGCGCCGCGAGAAGTGCGTTAGGGTGTTTAACAGTACCTTTGCATAAAAGCGACAGTCTCAGGGGGTACAAGACTATCGCTTTTTCTGTTATGTGACTATCGGACTCGATAGTGACAACTGCTCCCCAGATTGCTAAGCTATTACAAAACAGTGGAACCATTGCCTTAAACCCAAGGCAAATGAGAAAACTATGGGCGCACCCTTACGACTCATCTTGTATGGAAATTCCATATTCCTGGCCGGTTTAAAAGCCGAGCTCCTGGAAACAAGCCAACTGGAAGTCATCACAATGGAACCCAGCCGGCAGGATGCCCTGGGCCTGATCCTGGCTCTCAAGCCGTGTGCGGTGGTCTTTGATCTCAGCGCAGCCCAGCCGGATTTTATCCTGGCAATGCTGCGCATACACCCGGACACTTTATTTATCGGAATAGACCCATCCAGTGACGAGGTCCTGAGACTTTCCGGTCAGCGTACAAAGATACATTCCGGAAAAGAGCTGGTTGAAATGGTTAAAGAAAACATGAAAGTACCTCAAGTGGAGCAAAGAGAGCGTGGAGAAATTTGAAGGAGGTGTACCTGGCCTACCACCTTTGGTGATTGAGGAGACCGAATCCCATCAAGATCGCATCCGGTGATCAAAATATCGCATTGTTCTAGAAAAGGAAAAGAAGATGAAAAAGTTAATCTATTCGATCGCAAAACTCCGAAGGTTTTTCATCCTGCTCGGTGTGTGCTGCCTGATACTCATCGTGGGAAGCACCCCTGCCGAGGCAGATCTGGGCGGGTCGAAAGTGACCTTCGCTCCTGACCAGGGCTACAACACTTGTTACAGCCCTGTCGAACAGTTTCAAACGCTTTGCTTCAAGGCTGAGTCGCTCACCGCTGATGGGGAGGATGTTTCAAATTTGTTCCTGAAATTCCCGTCGACGTGGACTGTTTTTCCACCTACTCTTGTTTCCGCAGGTTGCACGGGCGGTGGAACATTCGGCGGATTGAGTTGGACTGGTATGGGCGAAGGGCAATATGATCTCACCCAAAGCAGATTTCAAGAGGCTCCGGATGATTGCAGCGCATATTATTGCTTTGAGGTTAATACCGGCACAACCCCAACAGTAGACCCTTCTGTATCCTGGGTCTGGTATACCTCGTCTGAAACAGGTGAAGCCCCTCACCGCCCCTGTTCCTCTGATGGTTATTCTGGTCCTTTCGGGTCATGCGACATATCGACAGACCCCCCTGCAGCAGTGCCAGTTTGTGAACAAGTAAATCTGAATATATTACCCGAAACGCTCCCGCCTGGGGAGGCTGGCGTCACCTACAGGCAACAACTTATCGTTGAAGGAAGCAGCGATACTTACAATTGGTACTTGTCAGGCGCCACGCCCAGTGGTCTTTCCATAAATTCCTCCACGGGTAGGATTGAATGGTCTAATCCCGTGGCAGGCGCATACAATTTCACCGTCACCGCCGAGAAACTGACTGACTGGGTGACTGGCAGCCGTGAATATACGCTGGTTATCAATCCCCCCTTGCTCTTCAGTCCATCGCAACTCTCGAAGGCCAGGTTGAACCAGCCCTACACGCAGGAGATCAGTGTGTCAGGTGGAAGTGAACCGTACGTGTTTAGCATGACTGGCGGCTCTTTGCCAACAGGGATAAGCTTTAGCGAAGGAACATTCTCCGGTACCCCAACGGTCGAGGGCACTTTTGGCGGCATCGTGATCCAGGCGGTGGATAATAATGGGGTGACCAAATCATACACCTACAGCTTGACCGTACTTCCGGAGCACCTCTTCAGCTGGTCTCCGAACCCTCCGGTTGAGGGTAGCTATACGACCTTCACTGCCCTGGATGGGTATGCTAGTTATTATTGGACATACAGCAATTCCTCTGGGAAAGATTGCAATGCAGCTTCGTATTTCAATAATAAACAGGTGGACATTTTCTTTGATGAAGGCGGAAACTACCAGGTATGTTTAACCATGCTAGACCCCATCACCTTCGAGCAAATCACAGACGAACAGTGGATAACGGTGCCTAATACCCTCATTAATATTTCGCATTATCAAATCGAGCCATGGTCGCTATCTTTAGTGGGTGCAACGGTCACTGCTGAATATTATTTTAAAGATGCGAGCACGGGTCCGTTTACCTGTGAAGTTGACTGGGGGGATGGCTCTGAGAAGGATGTCTGGACTACCAACATTGGGGAATATACCTGCAGTTTACGCAGCCATACTTACACACAAGGCGGTAACTATTCTATACAGATGAAGGTAACTAATCCGGATAGCGGCATCACCGGCTCAGTCTCTCATGATGCGCTGGTGGTGTATGTCTTTGCAGAACCGAATAACGAAGTCCTGGCATCCAACACTCACCCCACCACGATTATGTTGACCGGTATCGGCCCTGTAGGAGCTATCCTAAGCTTCGAAATCTATGAATCTGCCGCACATGGCGCTTTCGGCTTACCGGTTACCAGCGGATGTTTCGAGTACGAAGGGGTACAGGTTTGCAATGCAACGGTGATCTATACTCCCACGGATGATTCCTATACCGGATTTGATCATTTTCTCTTTACTGTCTCCGACGATGCTGAACATGAATCATCGCCCGCCATTGTTAGTTTATATGTGGCTTCCAACACTGCTCCAACTGCCCTGGACAGCAGTGCAATGGTTAACTCAGTCAAGCCTACTTATCTCCTCCTGACTGCTGCCGACATAGATTTTTACGATTATTACACGGACCGATTAACTTTCGCCATTGACGGCGATCCGGAACACGGAACTTTAGGAGCGCCAGGAGAGCCATACTGCGAATGGATATGGGATGGTGATTTTATTGCTGGTCAGAGCTGTTCCAGTGCAGTTCTTTACACGCCTGATCCGGGCGCCATTGTTGCTGAGGATAGCTTTACTTTCCGCGTCAACGACACCCATCAGGACTCGAGCGCGGCGACCGTCTCTTTGACTCTGCGTGCGTCTATCACTCTGCATGTCAATGCCTCAGATGATGTGGTTGATGCAAATGGTTGCGACAATACGCACTGCAGCCTTCGAGAAGCTGTGAATTCCGCAATAAGCGGCGACAGTATCGACTTCAACCTCACCCTGCCCAACACCATTGTATTGGATGGGACAGAGATTTTGATTGATAAGGATTTGACCATTACGGGTCCAGGAGCAGACCAGCTCGCCATCAGCGCTAACGAACTTAGCCGTGTTTTCCGGTTTTCCAACGAAGTTCAGCCGGTTAGCGTAAGTATTTCGGGATTGACGATCAAGGACGGTCGTCAAGAGTATGGCGATGGCATGGGAGGCGGGGTAAAGCTTGAGCATAACATTACGTTGAACATGGAAGATTGCGTGATCGGCCCCAATAATATCGTGTCCTATGCCGGCGGCGGTATTGCGAATGATGGAGGAATTCTAACCTTGAACCGTTGTACCGTTGTGGACAATCATGGCACTGGGACCCTGGGTGGTGCAGGTATCGTTACCCTATCCAAAACAGGCTTTACAACCCTGATCAACTCCACGGTCAGCGGTAACGTAACCAATAACTTCGGAGGCGGCATCCTTGCTGCAAATGGCGGCACGGTCAACCTCATTCATTCGACCGTTAGCGGTAATATAGCCAATGAGAATTATCTTACGGAATATTGGGGCGGAGGCGGCGGGATTTACAACATGGAAAGTACAGTCACACTCCATAACAGCATCGTTGCAGGCAACACAGACAGGTCGGATCCAGATACAGCAAACCACCCCAAGTGGCCTGATGTAAAGGGAACTGTTAGCTCGTATGGCGGCAACCTGATCGGCGATAGCACAGGCTCGAGCGGTTGGCAAGGGAGCGAACTGGTTGGGACGGCTGAATTGCCTATCAATGCGCTTTTAGGTGCGCTGGCTTTGAATGGACCTGGTAACACCTTTACATTCGCCTTGCTGGAAGGCAGCCCTGCCATCAACGCGGTAACCTGCCTGGCAGAAGTCACAACCGACCAACGTGGTGTGACGCGACCGCAAGGTCTTGTTTGTGATCTCGGCGCTTATGAGTTAGAACAGGACTATATGATCGTTCTACCTTTGATCATGGTGATTATTTCGTAGAACAGTAGTACGATAACGAAGGAGATGTTAAGCTGTAATTTATTCTATAGTTTGAAGCGTTTGACCCCAAAAAACGCCTGTCAGGAAATTTCCGTTTCCGACAGGCGTTTTTGGGGTTATGAGCAGCTCAATGGTCGATAGAGCGGGCGACCGGATTCGAACCGGCGAATATCAGCTTGGAAGGCTGATGCCTTACCACTTGGCGACGCCCGCGTTTTGCGTCCTGTATTTTACATCACCCGCGCTTTATGGTCAAGCGCCGGTTGGAGGCATGTGGATGTTCAGGGAAAATGTCACCCTGTAACTCTCCAATATTTTACTGCTCCCTGGTTGAAATTCGCATAATAAATTTGTATAATCAATTCAGAATGAAGAAGAAGATGGCTCCTCCGCAATGGCATTTGAATGTCTTTTGTTTGTATCTTGCCCTTAGAGTAAGGCGCTTGTATTTCTCCTGTGTGATTCTCAAGGCATACTTGCTGTTGATTTCGCTGGCTCTTGTCCTGAGCCTGAGTGCAGCCGGCTCGGCGCACTCGGCGACGCTGAGCCAATCATACAGGGTTCCACCCAATTTTTCTTTTGACTTGCAATCCACAAATGTCCCGGCAGGTGATCGGCCCGATCGTTATCGCCAATCCTGGTTGGATAATATTCCCTTTACCCGCTTATCCCTGGATGAGGGACTTTCTCAGAGCGTGGTTTCCGACATTTTGCAGGACAGCCAGGGTTTCATGTGGCTGGGCACTCAGGATGGGCTGAACCGTTACGATGGTCGCAACTTTCTCACCTACAAATACGATCCTGACGATCCGCTAAGCCTGGGAAGCAGTTTTATCCAGGCAATTGTTGAAGACCGTGACGGCGTGCTTTGGGTAGGCACTTTAGGGGGTGGACTGAACCAGTTTAACCGTGACACTGGTGGTTTTACCCGTTATCTATCCAGGTCTGAACCCAACAGCCTCAGCGACAATAATGTCCAGGAAATTCTGGAAGCCCGAGATGGCTCATTGTGGATCGGAACGAATGCTGGGGGCTTGAATCACTTCAGCAAGTCCAGCCGCCAGTTCACCAGCTATCGTTACGATCCGGACGACCCCGAAAGCCTGAGCAACGATAATGTTAACAAGATCATCGAAGATGAGCAGGGTATCCTTTGGATTTCTACCTTAGGGGGAGGGTTAAACCGTTTTGATCCAGCGAGTAGAAAATTTACCCGCTATCTTAACGATCCTGAGATCTCTGATAGCCTGAGCAGCAACCTGGCGCAATATGTATACCAGGACCAGCAAGGCGCTATCTGGGTGGGCACCTTTGATGGAGGTCTTAACCGCTTTGAGCCAGTGACAGGTACTTTCACAGTCTACCGCAATGATCCGGATGACCCCTTTAGCCTGGGGGCTGATAATGTTCAGGTGATTTTTGATGACAGCCTGGGGACCCTGTGGGTAGGTACTAACCCGGGCGGCTTGAACCGCTTCGATGCCGAAAGCGGAAGATTTTATCGTTATCAGAACGATCCGACCAATCCCAAAAGTCTTTCTCATAACAACGTTCTCAGCATCTATGAAGACCAGGCTGGCGTGCTGTGGCTGGGTACTTTTGGGGGTGGGATCAGCAAATCCGATCCGAGCATGGCAAAGTTTATCCTGCTGCAAAAGAAGCCGCAGGATCCCAACAGCTTGAGCGATAACTCCATCTGGTCCATCCTGGAAGATCATGAAGGATACTGGTGGATTGGAACACTCGAAGGAGGGCTGAACCGCTTTGACAGAAAAAGCGGGGAATGGAAACATTTCATCAACAACCCCGATGATCCTACCAGCCTGAGCAACAACCAGGTATGGTCCTTGTTGGAGGACCAGCAAGGGGACCTGTGGGTTGGAACTGGAAATGCCGTGAACCTGTATGCACGCGCTAAGGAAATATTCACCTCATTCCCTACCCCCATAATATTAGAGCTTGTCCAGTCACACGATGGGACGATTTGGGCAGGCACAATTAACGGCGGGTTGGGTAGATTGGAACCGGGAGGCGAGCAATTCAGTTTTTACATACACAACCCTGCCGATCCGAACTCGATCAGTGATAATTCTGTCAATGTGATCCTGGAAAATTCTGATGGTACCTTGTGGATCGGCACCATCAACAAGGGATTAGAGCTCTTTGACCCCCTTACTGAGCAATTTGAACACTTTGAGCATAGCCCAGATGATCCTGCTTCTCTCAGCAACAATTATGTGCTGGGGCTGCACCGAGACAAACAAGGTGTGTTATGGGTGGCTACGGGTGGTGGTGGGTTGAACCGGTTTGAGCCTGAGACAGGCGCCTTTGCACATTATACGGAAAAAAATGGGCTGCCAAATGATACCATTTACGGTATTCTGGAAGATGAACGTGGACATCTCTGGCTAAGCACAAATATGGGAATTGCTGATTTTGACCCGCAGACCGGGGCAGTTAAAGAATTTAACCAGCGTGATGGTCTGCAGAGTAATGAGTTCAACCAGGGCGCTTATTTTCGCAGTGCAGATGGGGAGCTGATTTTTGCCGGGGTTAATGGATTGAACTATTTTCATCCCTCTGATTTGGTGGATAGCCGCTACCAGCCTCCAGTCGTGATCACGGGTTTTTCTCTATTCAATGAGCCAGTCAAGAGGGGAGTTAACTCCCCCCTCCAGAAATCGATTGAGCAAACACAGATCATTGAGCTGAACTATCGCCAAAACTCCCTGACCTTTGAATATGCTGCCTTGCATTATGCCGCGCCGCAAGATATCCAGTATGCCTACATGTTGGAAGGTTTCGAAGAGAACTGGAACCAGGTAGGCAACCGTAATTTCGCCAGCTATACCAACATCCCCCCAGGAGAATTTGTCTTTAAAGTCATGGCAACCAACGCCGATAATGTCTGGAATGAAGACCCGAAAGAATTGGCCATTCATATTACGCCGCCGTTTTGGGCAACTGCCTGGTTCAGGATCCTGGCTGTGTTACTGGTCGTGGGCAGCGTCAGCTCTGCTTTCTATCTCCGTGTGCGGGTAATTGAAGGCCAAAAGAAACATCTGGAAATCCTGGTGGATGAGCGCACCTTTGAATTGAAAAACACGCTGGTTGCGTTAAAGCAATCCAAGGAAGCGGCAGAAGCTGCTAACCGGGCGAAAAGCATCTTCCTGGCTAATATCAGCCATGAGCTGCGCACTCCCTTAAATGCGATCCTGGGTTTCAGCCAGCTGATGCTGCGCCAGGTTGGGGTAAGCGGCGATAGCGACGAATTAACCGTTAAACAACGTGAGAACCTGGAGGTGATCAACCGCAGTGGAGAACACCTGCTGGGTCTGATTAACGATGTCCTGGAAATGTCGAAGATCGAAGCCGGGCGTAGCAACTTTAACCAGAATTCATTCAACCTGCAGACCATGCTGAGAAGCCTGGAAGAGATGTTTCGCCTGCGAGCCGATGAGAAGGATTTATTGTTGGATTTCGATATCCAGCCAGATATCCCGCAGTATATCTGCACCGATGAGGGCAAGTTGCGTCAGATATTGATGAACCTGCTGGGAAATGCCGTCAAGTTCACTTCCGAAGGCGGTGTCGTGGTGCGGGTATATGCCGGGGGGCAGGTCAGGTATGCAGAGCCTTCGATCCATCCCGAAGAGACAGGCGACTCCCTTTTGCTGTTCATAGAGGTGGAAGACAGCGGTCCGGGTATCAGCGTTGAGGATCTTGATGTGATTTTTGATCCATTCGTTCAGTCCAGCAGCGGGCAGCAGGCGCAGGAGGGCACCGGCTTGGGATTATCCATTAGCTTGCAATATGCTCAGCTAATAGGCGGCAACTTGACTGCCAAAAGTGAACCTGGCAGGGGAAGTGTGTTCAAGTTAGAAGCGCCTGTGCGAGTTGTTTCTCCGGAAGCTATCGAGAGCCACCTCTTGAAAAAGCAGGTTACTGGCCTGGTTCCAGGGCAACCCATCTACCGGGTTTTGGTGGTGGATGACAAAGATGTTAACCGGCAATTGATCGTCAAGCTGCTCAGTCCATTGGGTTTTCAGGTTCAGGAAGCCGTGCATGGTCTGCAAGCAATCCAGGTATGGGAAGCCTGGGATCCGCATTTGATCTTTATGGACATGCGCATGCCTGTCATGGACGGCTATGAGGCCACGCGGCAAATCAAAGGCACAACCCGGGGGCAAGCGACGGTGATTGTTGCTCTGACTGCCAGCGCCCTGGAAGAAGACCGGGCGATCATTCTTTCGGAGGGCTGCGATGACTATATCCGTAAACCTTTCCGGGAAAGTGAATTGTTTGATGTATTTGAAAAACACCTGGGTGTCAAGTTCACTTATGCAGACACGGGTATACAAGGGCAGCCCCAAGAATTGATCTCGACAACGGCTCCTCCGGAAGGTGAAATCATCGGCAGAATCGCTGCAATCGATCCCGAACAGGTAGAGATGCTGGTGAAAGCCACCCGCCTGGGATCGGTTGACCAGATCCTGGATGCCATTCAGCAAATCTCGATCCATGATCAAATTCTGGGTGAGCTGTTGCTGAACATGGCCAATAATTACGAGCATGACAAAATCCTGGATCTTTTCAAACAGACAGGGAGCGAGCATTGAGCAACAGTCCAATCCTTAAGACTGATATTTTAATTGTGGATGATACGCCAGCCAACCTGCGCCTTTTATCTCAGATGCTGCTGGATAAGGGTTATGAGGTGCGCGCAGTGACCAGCGGCGCCAGGGCGCTAGAGTCGGTAAGCGTATCCTTACCCGACCTGATTCTATTGGACATCAAGATGGCTGAAATGGATGGATATGAAGTCTGCCGCCGTCTGAAGCAAGATGAGCATAGTTGTGAGATACCGGTCATTTTCATCAGCGCCCTCGATGATATTCAAGATAAGATGTCGGCTTTTCAGGTGGGAGGCGTGGACTACATTACCAAGCCCTTCCAGCTAGAGGAGGTGCTGGCGCGGGTACAGACGCATTTGCATTTACGCCAGCTCAGACGTTCTCTGGAGGTGGCCAATCGAAAAATGGCGCATGAGCTGGAAATGGCTGCCAAGATGCAGAACAATTTCTTTCCTCATGAGCTCCCCGAGCTGGCCGGATACGAGTTGTCGGCTACATTAAAGCCTGCCCGCGAAACCTCGGGTGATTTTTACGATGTATTTGAATTGCAGGGCGGGAACTACGGAATTTTGATTGCGGATGTGGTGGATAAAGGCGTGGCGGCTGCCCTGTTTATGGTGCTCTCGTGGAGCCTGCTGCGCACCTATGCCCGCGAATATCCGCACCAACCGGAAAAGGTCTTCGAAGCGGTAAATAAGCGCTTGCTGCAAGATACCGGAGGTGAGCAGTATGTGACTGCCTTTTATGGTGTGTTGAATCCGCACACTGGAGAAATGTTCTACAGCAATGCGGGGCACCTGCCGCCTTTGCAGTTAAGCCGGGCAGATGGAAGCTTGCAGAAGCTGGTTCGCACTGGTGTACCGCTGGGTATTTTCGAGGAACAGACCTGGACTTGTGGCAAAACAACTTTGCTACCTGGTGAAATACTGGTTTGTTACACCGACGGCGTCCTGGATGCTCAGAATATGCAGGGAGAATTCTTTGATTTGGATCGCTTATTGACTGCCATCCGTAAACGATCAGATAAGGCTGCTCGCCAGATTCAAGCCGGCCTCCTCTCTGACATCGCTGGGTATATGGAAGATGCCGAGCAGTTTGATGATATTGCCCTGATTGTCCTGCGACGCCAGGCTAAAGCGGTGGATCAGTGAAACCTCAGGAAAACAACGCATTATCCGCTTCACATAGAAAAAGCCTGGTCAAACGATCTGTGCTCCAGGCTTACGTCGAGTGAGTGCGTTATCGCCTGCTTCCGGGAGTCTGGTAGTTGGCTAGCCTGAGAAAGGCCGGGTGAGCTCCAGTTTTAAGCGCATCTTGACATCATTATCCACGAACAGCGAGCCATGGTATTGCTGCACCGGGTGGATTTCGCTGCCTTCCAGCACGGTGCTGTGTTCCAGGATGGTCGAATCGCCGTTCGGTTCGGAGCGGTAATCCACTTTTTTGATCACCCCCTGGGCGTCCTTTTGGATGGAGAGACGCGAGATGGTTTTTAACCCGTAGCCAAAAATTGAAACAGCTGGGATGCTGGAGCGCACACCCAACTCGCGGCGGAACTCCCGCCCGGCGCGCAGCAGGGGTACGTATTGTTCAGGCAGCCAGCTTTCATCTTCGAGGAAGTTTACTGTAGTGCCATTTGCATCGACTTGCAAGGGGTAAGTGGGCAGGATCTGGTAGCTGGCGGGGAAGCTCATGCTGACCTGGCGCAGGCGCTCACCCATGATTCCAAACGGGAGCAATTCGGGGGCGCTAAGCAGGCTGGTCAGGGCCTGGATAACCCCGCGGTGCGGTCCGCCCATCAAGATGACGCGCTCGACGCGGTTTTTCCCACCCAAGCGCTCGATATAGTAGCGGCTGACCATGGTCCCCAGGCTATGGGCCACGATCACAATCGGCTGCGTTCGAGGCAGGCTTTCAACCAGTGCCCCTAGCTGCCGGGCAGAGATGCGCACGTCCTGCCGCCAATCATACGGGAATTCGAAGAAGTCCACCTGGCGCTGGTAGCTCAGCTCTTCCACCATGTAATCGCCCAGCCGGTTGTACTGGTCCAGTTTTACCAGGTTGGGGACGATAATCACCTCTTGCAGGATTTTGCGCGGCTCGACCGGCAAAGGATACTGGAGAATTTCAGGGTTGGTGAAAAGCGTCTTGATGTTAGGAAAAATGCGCTCGCTGCCGCGCCATAGCTCGCTACCCATCATCCCGGGCACAAAGATCACCGTGCGCCGGGTTGAACTGGCCATCGACCTGTCGTCGATCATGGTCAGGGCTTCTTCCTTGAAGCCGCTTTTGAACACGATGGCAGCATGCCCGATCTTAAATTCGTCCCCATCTTGCAGGATGAGCAGGTCGATGCGGCGTCCCTGGTACCAGGTGCCGTTGGTTGACCCGAGGTCTTTCAATACGTATGCGCCGTTTTTATATTGGACTTCGGCGTGATGGCGGGAGACTTTGGCATGTTCCAGCACCAACTGGTTGGCGTCGGTGCGCCCGATGCTGAGAGGGTCGACATCATCCAGGTTGACTTCCCAGGTCTGGTTGGGCGTTACGATCACCAGGCGCGGCTGGCTGGTCTCGTTGATCACGAATGGCAGGGCTTCCTGTTCCAGGGCCTTATCCAGGTCGGCTTGCTGGTCGATGACCGTCATGCCAGGGTCCATAGCTGAGCTGGGGAGTTCGAAACGAAAGCGCGAGTTGCCGAGGGTGAGCATATCGCCAGGTTGCAAGAGGATTTTATCGACCCGCGCTTCATTCACATAGCTGCCATTGGCAGAGCCCAGGTCGACCAGGGTGCAGTGATTAGGGCTGCACTCCAGGCGGGCGTGGTTGCGCGAAACGCGGTTGTCCAGCAGAGAGATATCGTTGGTCGTGCCCCGTCCCAGAGTGACCTGGGATTTTCCCAGCTCATATTCTTGTTCGGGACCGTCTTCAGCCAGGAGAATTAATTTACCAAATCCAAGTTCCATCGTGCGCCTCTTTCAATTTATGGCAAGGGGTAACAATTGCCGCTGTTTTCAATGACGGTATGGTCAGGGTTAGCAACCAGGGCGCAGATCTGGGTAGCGCCTTGTGGCAGGTTTGCCTGGCTATAGCCGGTGAAAGGTGATTCCCCGCCGTACATCAAGCGGTTACCGCCGCTGCCGGTTTGCTCTGTTGCATAGATATCGAAATAGAAATGGATATGCGTACCAGGCAGGGCGGGGGAAAAGCCGCTGGTCGTAAACTCGACACTGTAACGTCCCTGGGCGTCCAGGCTGATGGCAGTTATCTGAACAGACAGGTTTGAAGTGCTGCCTTCTGGTAAGGCAGGCGTGTCTGCCAGGGGCAGCGTGCTGATATCGCCTGAGAAGTCGGAGCGGTTGCGCTGCAGCCAACAGGTTTGAGTGGGATCATCGGGACTTTCTACAGTCCACCAGGCTTCATCAGCCGAGATGCCGTTCACCAGGAGCACCTCACCGGGGGTAAGCTGTGTAATGGCGGGGAAAGCCAGGTCCGGACCGGCCAGGCAGGCATCGGCGTAGACCGGCACAGCGGCGTTGACATCCGGCAAAATGAAACAGTTGCCTGAATTAGCCTGGACGCTGTGATCGGCGTTGGCCACCAGGATGCACAGCTGGGTTGCGGAATCCGGCCGGTCGGAGGCGCGGTATCCCTGGAAGGGGCGCGGCCCGCCGTATAGTTTCCAAGGGCCTTTACCTGGGGAACCGGCCTGATCTGGGGTTACGGTGTCGAAGAAGAAATGCACATGATCACCGGGGAGATACTCCGTATATTCGAAGGTCTCATATTCAACCACGTAAATCCCCGCGGTGTTGAGGCTGATACCGTTGATACGTGAATAGGGCACGCCAACTGGGATGGTGGGCGTCGGCGACTGGGTGATGGTCGGCGTCAGGCTGGGGCTGGCGGTGGCTGTAGGTTCGAGAATGGGCGTAATGGTTGGGGTGGGAGTCTCGCTCGCTTGCACCGATGGGACGGCAGCCAGGAACACCTCAGTTGGGGTCGCCTGTGTGTTTGCCGCTTCCTTGGAAGGGTTAATTTTCGACAACAGGAATCCGCCTGCGCCAAGGATCATTACCCCCAAGATCACCAGCAGCCCGCAGCCCAGACCTCCCCACAGAAACAGGTTGTTTTTTGCGCGGGGTTGTATTCCCGGTTGGGTTGCAGACCCAGTTGTAGATTCTGCAGTGCTTTTGCCGCCGCTGGTTTGCGTGGTAGTGGCTCTTCCCTTTGCAGCAGGGAATACAGGTTCGGAAATAGGCGGTCTGTCTCTTTTTTGAACAGGTTGGTCGGGAATTCCGGTTGGCTCTATTTCTGGAAAGACAGGTAGCGGTGGATTTGAAAGTGCAGCTTCCGTGCTGTTGGAAAAATCGCCGGGGATATACGTAGCCATGTCATCTGCATCTTTTGCTGGCTCAGTGCCCTGGCTTATGGGCTGTTCGGCCTGGGTTAGCACGGCAGAAGGGCTGTTGAGTGCACTCAGCTCACCCCGCAAAGCTTGCGCAAAGTCCAGCATGGTTGGATAACGCTGCTGACGGTTTTTGGAGAGGGCTTTTTCGATGACAGCCACCAGGCTGGGAGGGGTCTCTGGGCGCAATAGGCGCAGATTAGGAAGCGGGTCGTTCAGATGCATCATCATCAAAGTCATGGCAGAATCGGCCTCGAAGGGTGGGCGCCCGCTTAACGCCTCGAAAAGGGTGACTGCCAGGGAGTACTGGTCGGAACGACCGTCCGGGGTTTCACCGCGGATCGATTCGGGGGGCAGGTAGACTGCGGTTCCTACCACGGCGCCAGTGGCGGTGTGTTTTTCGCCTCCGGTGATTTTGACAATGCCAAAATCCATCAGGATAGCCTGACCGTGGATGTCGATCATAATGTTAGCCGGTTTAATGTCGCGGTGCACCAGTCCGCGCTGGTGCCCGTAATGGGATGCCTCGCAGATTTGGGTGATGGTTTTTATGGCTTCGTCAAAGGGCATGCGTCGTCCGCTTTTATTTAATCTGCGCAGGCGTTCTTGTAACGTTTCGCCGGCCACAAATTCCTGCACCATGTAATACAGATCGTTATCAGAATCAAAGTCGAAAACTTGAACGATATGGGGGTGGCGCAGCTGGGCGACTGCAGCAGCTTCTTCTTTGAAGCGAATCACAAATTGAGGGTCTTCGGCCAGGTGGGGGTGAATCAGTTTAATGGCTACCACGCGCTTGAGGTTCGGGTCATAGGCTTTGTAAACAGCCGACATGCCCCCCTGTCCAAGAATATCATCAATGCGGTAGCGCCCACCCAGGGTCTGCCCGATCCAGGATGCACGGGTCATGGATTATCCTCCCATCTGTGAATGTATTAAATTTCTAATTAAGATAGTATTTATGCGAATTATAACTTACCTATAAAGGGTGTCAAGGAAGAGATTACAGCTTGTGATTGTCCTGTTACAAATACACATAGATGGTGCGACTGGCAATGCTATAATAAAACCAGGAGTGCAGCCCGATGAAAAAGTATTGGATATTTCCCTGGATGCTTGTGTTTACCCTGCTTAGCATGCTTTTCCCGCAGGGGGTGTTTTCTTCGTATGCCAGCGCTCAAGGCGATGCGCCTCTGGTGTTGGTGCTAACTGCGCGTGGACCGCTGACGCCTGCCATGGCAGAATACCTGGCACGCGGCATTCAAATGGCTGAGAAGCGCCAGGCTGAATTGCTGGTTTTGCAGCTAGATACGCCAGGGGGAAGTGTGGAGCTTGCCAATCGCATGACGCAAGATATCCGCGCCAGTCAGGTACCGGTAGTTGTTTATGTGTCGCCCAGCGGGGCCATAGCTGGCAGCGCGGGTACGGTGATCACCCTGGCCGGGCATGTAGCTGCGATGGCGCCTGGCACAGCCATCGGTGCGGCCAGTCCGGTGGGCATGGAGGGGGAAGACCTGGGTGAGACGATGGAAGCCAAGGTCAAGAATATCCTCAAAGCCACGGTGCGTTCCCTGGCTGAGCGCCGCGGTCAGGAAGCGGTTGACCTGGCAGAAAGCACCATTGAGGATGCCGAGGCGGTTTCGGCTTCCCAGGCTTTGCAGGCTGGCTTGATCGATTTTGTAGCCGATGATTTGGATGACTTATTGGACCAGCTTGATGGGTTTTCGGTGCAGGTGGGCAATTCTGAGCGCCCTCTTAGCACACAGGAGGCGCGCCTCGAGCTGTTTAATCCTTCCCTGATCGAACGTGTCCTCTCTGTGTTGACCAACCCGAATATTGTCTTCCTTTTGTTATCTATCGGGTCAACGGCGGTCTTGATCGAAATTACCAGCCCAGGCGGTTGGTTTGCGGGCTTTGTAGGAGTGGTTTGCCTGGCGCTGGCAACCTATGGTTTAGGCGTCTTAGACGTCAACTGGTTCGGGATTATCTTCCTGGTGACTGCCTTTGCCTTGTTTCTGTTGGATATTAAAGCGCCAACCCATGGAGCCTTGACGGCTGCTGCGGTGGGATCGTTAATTGTTGGTGCTCTGGTGTTGTTCAATTCCCCTGGGGTGCCTAGCTTCCAGCGTGTTTCAGTGCCTTTGATTGTGGGGATGTCTCTGACAACGGGAGCATTATTCTTTGGTGTTTTGATTTTTGCCATCCGCGCTCAAGCAACGCCGATTTGGATGGGGCAGGAAAGCCTGGTTGGAAAGACGGCTATAGTAAGAGGTGAATTACGGCGTTCAGGAATTGTACAAATGCAGGGCGAGCAATGGAGTGCGCAGACTGCTGAGGAACATCAAATCCTACCAGATGGCACGCGTGTGCGTGTGGTGGGAATGCAGGGTCTGACCTTGTTGGTTGAGAAAATTGACCCGGATCAGCAACAGATTTCTGACTTTCCACAATCCACCCAGAAAGGCTAAGAACGGTCACCAAACGCAATGAAAACAACTGCCTACCGCTTTACCAATGAACAATTGATCCTGGCTGGTACTCTCTTTTTGGTGTTGTTGGTCATTGCGATAAGCGCAACAGCCACGGTATGTACCAGCGTGATTTTTATCGCTGCTTTTGGTATGATTTCCTACTCTTCCAGCCGGTCGCATCACCAAAGTTTGTTGCGCGGCGCCCAGCGTATCTCTCCCAAGAGCGCGCCGGTTTTATCTGAAATGCTGGGTAAAGCCATGGCTCGCCTGCAGCCAGGTGAAATTGAAGCTTTTGTAGTGCCTGGTCGAATTCTTAACGCCTACACGTTTGGTTTATCTTCGCCCAAGGTGGTTGTGCTTTATTCCCCCTTGCTCAAGATCATGGACGAAGATGAACTTACCTTCATCATGGGTCATGAGCTGGGTCATGTTGCCCTGGGGCATACCTGGCTGAATTCTTTGGTAGGCGGGATGGCAGGTATCCCCAGTCCCATGGGAGCTGCGGCAATTTTATCCATAGCCTTCCTTTCCTGGAACCGCGCCTGTGAATTTTCTGCCGATCGAGCTGGGCTGTTGGCTTGCGGTAAGCCAGAGAAAGCTGTCTCAGCCCTGATAAAGCTGGTTGCGGGTCCCAAGGCTTTAAGCCCTGAAGGTCTAGCTGCTGCATATCGCCAGATTGACGCAGAAGATGATACCTGGCTGGGCAGCTTGAACGAGGCTTTTGGCACACACCCTATGCTGATTCGCCGCATCCAGGAATTGCGTAAATATGCAGCTTCCAGGCAATACCAGCAACTGTTAGCTCAGGTAAGCCGAAATACAATTTGATGGTTGCGCGTGAACACAGTTTTGCGCAGAGTGGTTTTGGGGTCGACCGCAGGATCGGAGAGATCAGGGGGCTATTTCATTAAAGAGCATTGAAGCAAGCGAATTCATTGCCTGCAAGTCCGGGTCCCGGGCGTCGTTAATGCCTGTCCCTTGAAAGGCTAGCCATGTGATGATGGGTGTACCCGGTGAAGAACGGCTGATTTCGGCGTTAAAACTTTTCAGTCGCACCATCCAATCCCAAAGTTGCTGCACTTCAGCAGTCGATAAACGGGTTCTGCCTAATTCATAACGGTTGGGGCTGCAGGAAAGAGCTTGGGCTTCACCCTGTCCAGTGTTGTTCAGGTAAACGCGCAGCTCGGCGCAGGGCATTCCTGGGTAACCTTCACGCGTCCAGGTGAGAACCTGTGTACTGGTGAGCGCCTGGTTTTGGATGCGCGGCAGTAACCAGAATGCGTTAGCGTTATCAGCATTGCCAAGGTTCTCAACCGTTAGAATTAATTGGATGGCTTTGCCTGTCAGACCTGAGAGGTCTATATCGACTAGGGTCGTTTGGCCATCGTATGCTTCTCGCCAGTTTCCCAACTGACCACTGCTGCCATCCGTAGCCCGGTAATCTACCCGAAAGGTCACGTGGCAGTTTGGGCTTCCATTGAGGCAACCGACTTCCGTGATGAAATGATCGTAATTGCGGACATAATAGGCAGGAAAACGACCGCGTATCCAGCCATTGATTGCCAGGTTGGGGCGGGTTAACAGAGCAACACCGCTGTCCAGGCGTGATTCGAGCGATGGTTGCTGCAGTAATGAGATTGAACCCTGGGGGTCGCCTGTTTGACCGGGGCAGCCTAAACTACCGCTCCCGCTTTCCCAGCTGGCTGTACACATGCTAAATGTCAGGTCGTAGGTATTTGCGGGAAAGGCTATGGGTTGAACGGTCCGAACAATCACCTGCAGGGGAATATCGCCATTGGGACCGCTGCCGAACATCTCTCCATTCGGGCTGCGCAGAAACCAGTTGCCCTGGTGCACACCTGGGAAACCTGGAGCGGTCAGTGTTATCGATAAGTTTAAGTTTTCTCCCGGTTCTATCTGGCTGCCTATAGGGAATATCGTCGCCGTGCCCATGGGATCTCCCCCGGAAAGGACCAGGCTGAATTGCGTCGACCAGGGGCAAGCCCCGGAATTTCGAATGTTCCAGGTTTTTACAAAAGCAGCACCTACAGGCAAGACGGAATTAGGAGGCGCACTGATATCTGCCAGGATTGCCGCCTGGTAACAAGGAAAGGGCAGCGGTGTTGGGCTAGCGGGGAGAGGGGTGAGGGTTGGCGGAAGGGTGGCAGGCGCTGTGGGTGGTTCAGGTGGCATGGTTGGGATGGCCGCCAATAAAGTGAGCTGGGCTACCGCGGTTTGTCCAGCCTGAAGCGTGCCGCGCGTCTCGGCCGTCTGGGCCGCATTGGTCAATGGAATAGATGGATCGGGTGTAACTGGCGCAGGGCTTGGGGCGGTAACGCAGGCGCTTAACAAGCTAATGAAGAGCAGGGATATACTCAGCAACCGCAGCATGGATAGCCACATCCTGTAAAAAAAGCCATCGTTTTCACTGGAAAGATGATTTTCCATCTAGCAATTCCTCGTTCTACTGGTTACCTGGCAACCCCAGGTCTGATCTTGCCTTTCTGGTTATGATTATAGTTGTTTTTTGCCTGTTTTGACCACTCAGACAGGTTTACTTCGAGAGTCTTGATTAGGGTGTAAAAATCTCTTGTGTGATTGCTTTGCCTTTAGGGACATTATTTAATCTTAATGGCTGGACAACCCAAATAAGGGTAAAATGTATGGTTGTTACTGGTAAAACTATTTTAATGAGGAGTAATTATGCCTTTTGAACCAACACGTGATCGGGTAAAACCAGATCAAATCGATACAACTCCAAAGCGCCGTCCAGAGTGGATTAAAGTCCGTGCTCCTTCGGGCGAGACTTACCAATGGCTGCAAGGATTGATGCGCAGTAAAGAATTACACACGGTATGCGAAGAAGCGATGTGTCCCAATATGGGTGAATGTTGGGGTTCTGGAACAGCAACTTTCCTGATGCTGGGCGATGTGTGTACACGCACCTGTGGTTTCTGTGATATTAAACGCGGTCAGCCTTCCCCTCTGGATTGGCAAGAACCGGAACGCGTGGCCCAGGCTGTCAAAGATATGAAACTTAAACATGCCGTGATCACAAGCGTCAACCGAGACGATCGTAAAGATGGTGGTGCGCCAATCTTTGCAATGGTGATTCGCCGTATCCGCCAACTTCACCCAGGTTGTTCGATCGAGGTTTTAATCCCTGACTTTAAGGGCAGCCTGGAAGCCTTGAAAATTGTTATGGATGCACGTCCAGAAATCCTTAACCACAATGTTGAAACTGTGCCGCGCTTGTTCAAGCAGGTCCAACCTCAAGATCACTATGAGTGGGCGGCTGCGACCTTGACAAATGCCAAGAAGCTGGATCCCGAGGTTCTGACGAAATCGGGAATTATGCTGGGCTTGGGCGAGACAATGGAAGAAGTTAAACAGGTCATGCGTGACCAACGCGAGTGGGGTGTGGATATCTTAACCGTCGGTCAGTATTTACAACCCAGCAAAAAACATCTTCCGATGGAGCGTTATTACACCCTGGAAGAATTTGCTGAAATCAAGGAATTTGGTTTGTCGATTGGATTTCAAATGGGTAGAAAGCGGCCCACTGGTGCGCTCATCTTATCATGCGGCTGACCAGGTTCGAGCGCTTAGTGTGGTGCACCGCAAGTTGTATGGTGATCATTAACCACTGGGGTTTGTCATAAAGTGAGGTGTAAATTGAAGAAGATAAGCATCGCTGCGGTTATTGTTCTGATAGGGGTCTTTCTTCTGACTGCTTGTGGATCAAAATCGGATGGGGCTTCTTCTCAATCTCCCGAGGCTGTGTTCACGGCTGCCGCCCAAACGGCTGAAGCGCGCCGTCTTCTATTGCCCACTGTTTCCCCGACCATCTTCGCAGACGCGTTGATTGCTACATCGAAAGCCCTAACTCCGACGTCGGCGGTCGAGACTTCAATTCCGTCTGGTGCAACTTCAGCTCCGCAAGCCACAGTCACGAAGGTTGCACCTGGTTCTTTGCCTGTTTCGGCCAACGATCGCGCTGAATTTGTGGACGATGTCACCGTACCAGATGGAACGACCTTTGCCCCTAACGATGTTTTTGTGAAAACCTGGCAATTGAAAAACACGGGTACAACCACCTGGAATACCGATTATGCCCTGATTTTTATCGATGGTGATTTACTGGGATCTGCGCCAACGATTCCTTTGCAGGCTCCTGTTGCCCCGGGAGAGGCGGTTAACCTTTCAATTGAGTTGACAGCCCCAGCTAAAGATGGCACTTATAAGGGCTTTTGGAAACTACTCAATGCGAGCGGATGAAGTTTTTGGTGTTGGACCCGATGCAATCGATGCCTTTTGGTTTATTATCAGTGTTTCGCAATCGGCGGCTCCTGCTGCGACAACAACGCCAACACCTCAAAGCGGGACAGTTCTGACCTCCGCCATTCTGGCCGTGGATAATGCCAATTTTCAGGGCGCCTGCCCACACACCTTTGTTTTCACGGGTTATTTCACCTTAAGTAAGCCGAGCACTGTAACTTATAGTATTGAAACAGAGAACGACTCGGGTGCAGAGATCAACCTGCCTCAACCCACCACTCGTAACCTGGAAGCAGGAACGCACTCGATTTTCTTTGAACTTGTTTATGCAAAAAGTTTGAAGGGTTGGGCGCGCTTAAATTTTATTGCTCCTGAGGTAATCAATTCAAACCAGGTGAATTTTACGCTAACCTGCCAGTAATCTTGCAGGCTGCACTCAATGGGATGAACTGCAAATGAACCAGGCTCAAACGCTGCGCCAGGCGATTGATGGTGAAGCGCGACGCCTGGGTTTTCATTTAACTGGCGTTACAACCCCAACTCCGCCGCCCCATTACCCTCGTTTTATAGAATGGTTGGAAGCAGGGTATCACGGTCAGATGGAATATCTGAACCAGGATAGATCTCGCCAGCGCCGAGCAGATCCTGCTTTAATTTTGCCGGATTGTCGCTCGATCCTGGTGCTGGGGATGCATTATCATCCATCAGTCCACACAGATTCTGCCGGGAAGAGCCAAGGTCAAGTAGCTGCTTATGCCTGGGGGGCAGATTACCACGAGGTATTCAAAGAACGCATACAATGGCTGATGTCCTTTATTGAACAGCAGGTTGGGCATGCAGTCAACCATCGCTGGTATTCGGATACAGGTCCGCTACTGGAACGCGACCTGGCTCAGCGCGCCGGCCTGGGCTGGATCGGTAAAAACACTTGCCTGATCAATCCTCGGCAGGGCTCTTATTTTCTGTTGGCAGAAATCCTGTTGGATCTGGAGCTGGAGCCGGATGCACCCTTTGAGCATGACCATTGCGGCAGCTGCACACGCTGCCTGGATGCCTGCCCAACGAGCTGTATTCTTCCTGGCAGGATGATTGATAGCAACCGGTGTATCTCTTACCTGACGATTGAGCATAAAGGACCGGCGCCGTTGGACCTGCGCCCCGGTATAGGGGATTGGGTCTTTGGATGTGATATTTGCCAACAAGTTTGCCCGTGGAACCAGAAATTTGCTCCAGTGGAAGGCGACCCAGCTTTTAGTCCGCGCCCTGGCTGTGCCAAAGCCGTTTTTGCGCCGGGAGTTAGGTCTGAACCAGGAAGAATTCAGCCGCAAGTTTAAGGGAAGCCCGATCAAACGAGCTCGCCGGCGTGGGTATTTGCGCAATGTAGCCGTTGCAATGGGAAATACAAAGGAACTTGATTCGGTGGCTGATTTAGCTCACGGTTTGGTCAATGATCCGGAGTCCCTGGTTCGTGGGCATTGCGCCTGGGCTTTAGGTCATATTGGGGGAAAGCAAGCACATTTCGCATTGCAGCAGGCTTTTGATAGGGAATCAGACCCTTATGTGCTGCAGGAAATCCAGGATGCCCTCAGCGTTTTGACCGCTAAAGATTAAAAACCACACATCTGCGAGTGTTATAATCGCGCCATGCGTAATCTAATCAAGGTTCGATGGTTATTCATTTTAGGTTTTACGGTGCTGCTTGCTTGTGCAGTGCTCTTACTGCCTCCACTGCGAGAGCGCGTGACCTGGCGGTTTTCCAATTGGCGCGCCCAGGTCCAGCGTTCGCTTAACCCGCCTCAGGAAATTGTGTTTGTGCCTGAAGGTCAAACAGCTGTGGAAGGTACGCAGTTGCCAGCGCAGCTTACCCCCGAAAATTTGTTGCCTTTGATCAGTGCTACTGCAGAGCTGACCGGGTTGCCGTCCAATGCGATCTCTTCCAGCGAAACGCCACTGCCTTCGGCTACTCAGCTTCCAAGTGCTACGCCAACTTTTACAGCCACACCTTTACCTGTCGATGTCTTGCTGACTGGACTTGTGCATGAATACCAGCAGTTCAATAATTGTGGACCAGCTAACCTGGCAATGGCTTTATCATATTGGGACTGGGCAGGAAATCAAAACGATACCCGTTCATTTTTACGCCCAAACCGGGATGTGGATGATAAGAATGTGATGCCAGAAGAAATGGTGGCATTTGTTGAAGGATTTACGGGCTTTAGAGCCATGGCGCGAGTTGGCGGCAGCCTCGATCTTTTGAAACAATTGCTGGCGGCAGGTTTTCCGGTCTTGATTGAAAAAGGACACCATCCTGAGGATGATTGGTGGATGGGTCATTATGTCGTCGTAAATGGTTACGATGACCAGCGCCAGCGTTTTACTATCCAGGATTCTTTAATCGCCCCTGATTTATCCCTGGCGTATGCGGACCTGGAAGCGCATGAATGGCGTGATTTCAATTATGTGTATATTGTTATTTACCCTCCTGATAAGCAGGACCAGGTTAATCGCATCCTTGGACCGCATACAGACCCTGTCTACAATTATCAGTATGCAGCGCAAAAAGCATTGGATGAAATGCCCAATCTTTCTGGCAGGGATTTGTTTTTCGCCTGGTTTAACCTGGGATCGAGTCAGGTGGGTTTAGGCGATTATGCTGCCGCTGCTCAGGCTTATGACCAGGCTTTCCAGCTTTACCAGGGGTTATCTGAAGAGCAACGCCCCTATCGTCTGATGTGGTACCAGAGTGGACCCTATGTGGCCTATTATCAATCGGGTCGCTACCAGGATGTGATCAACCTGGCGAATACCACCTTCAGCTGGGTAGGCCAGCCGGTCTTGGAAGAGAGCTATTACTGGCGCGGCCTGGCATATGAAGCGATTGGCAAAATCGATTTGGCTGTCGCTGACCTGAAAAAAGCCGCACTCTTAAATCCAAATTATGCATTACCGCGTGAGCATTTGCAGCGTTTAGGCATAGCTCAACCATAAATCGATGCGAGTGATGATGAAGAACCGCAAGCTGTTATTGTTTTTGCTCATTCCATTATTGTGCCTGGGTTCAGCAGGATTTTATTATTTCCCGCCCGTACATGATCGCCTGGCATGGCGTGTGGATGAGGTCATACTCAATTTGAAGTACCGGCTCAATCCTCCTGCGCAAGCTGTGTTTGTTCCTCAGGAAGCGGAAAAAGAAGTCCCAACGGCTACAGCTTTGCCAACAGCAGCACCAAGCCCAACACCAACAGTCCAACCAACTGCGGTGGTTGAAATTTCGTCAACATCTATCCCTGATGAAACGCCAACACCCGTTTCTACGCCTTTGCCAGAGCGAGTTATTCTGCAGGGGGTGATTTACGAAGACCAGCATGGACGCTGGAATTATTGCGCCCCGGCGAATTTATCCATGGCTTTATCTTTTTGGGGCTGGCAGGGAAACCGTGATGTGGTTGGCCCATTTTTGAAACCTGATGATAAAGATAAAAATGTCATGCCTTATGAGATGGCCAGTTACGTCCAGGAGCATACTGATCTGATCGTGTTCTCCCGTGTTGGGGGTGATTTGGATTTGCTGAAGCGTTTCATCGCCAGCGGTTACCCTGTCTTGGTTGAAAAGGGTACGTTTTTAAGAGATCTGACGGGTGTGATTAGCTGGATGGGACATTACCAGGTGGTGACGGGCTACGATGATGCCCAGGAACTTTTTATTACCCAGGACTCTTTTATTAAAGAAGATCATGAAGTTTCTTATGTCGATATGATCAAAGGCTGGCGCGCCTTTAACTACGCATACCTGATCATTGTTCCACCGGAGAAAGAAGAAGAAGTTGTCGACTTATTAGGTGCGGATGCTGACGAAGTCACGAATTATCAGAATGCAGCCTTGAAAGCTTCTAATGAAATCTACGGTTTGTCGGGCATCGACCAGTATTTTGCCTGGTTTAACCGGGGGTCCAGCCTGGTGAATTTGCAGGATTACGCCGGCGCTGCTGTTGCTTATGATGAGTCCTTTGCAATCTATCCAATGATCCCAGAAGCCGAACGACCCTGGCGTATGATGTGGTACCAGACAGGTCCTTACTTCGCCTATTTTTATTCTCAGCGCTATTATGATGTTCTTTACCTGGCGGATGGCACCCTCAATGCTATGCAGGGTGACCAGAATCTCGAAGAAAGTTATTACTGGCGTGCCATGGCTAAGGCTGCTTTAGGTGATACAACTGGGGCAATAGAGGATTACCGAACCAGTTTAAAATACCACCCTGGATTTGGACCAGCTGTTTACCAACTGCAATTATTAGGGGTAGAAAATCCGTAAAACCTGAGGGGAAAATGCGTAAGTTTATTCTTGTCCTGGCGATCGTTATTCCGGTTTTTTGTTTATTGGGGATCATCATCTATAACTTACCCCCTGTTTATGAGCGCCTGGGCTGGCGGATAGAAGCCTTGCAGGCGGAAATTCGTTATGGACTGAATCCGCCTCAGCAAGTAATATTTGCCCCTGGCGGAGCGACGCTGGCTGCCAGCACTCCTACCATGATCAGGCCAACTGCTACACCGACCATTATCCTGGCCACAGATCAGCCTACATCCCACAATGACTCCAGCACCAACTGAAACGCTCACCCCAACACCTTTGCCTGCCCAGGCGATGCTGGAAGGAATCCGCCATGAATACCAGACCTGGAATAATTGTGGACCAGCAAACCTGGCGATGGCGCTTTCATTTTGGGGATGGCAGGGTACCCAGAGGGATACAGCGCCTTTCTTGAAGCCTAATCAACGTGATAAAAATGTGATGCCGTACGAGATGGAAAGTTATGTGGATGACCAAACCGAATTGTCGGCCGTTGTGCGGGTTGGCGGAGAAATGCAACTCTTAAAGGCCTTTTTAGCATCAGGATTCCCCATCATTGTGGAAAAGGGTTTTGAAGGGGTGAATTTCGATGGTTGGATGGGACATTACCAGGTTGTGAGTGGCTTTGATGATGCTGAGGGTGTGTTTTTTGTGCAAGATTCTTATAAAGGCGCTAATCTTAAAATTGCCTATCCCGATTTTGAGGAACAATGGCGAGCTTTTAATTATACGTATATCGTAATTTATTCAGCAGAACGACGGGAACAGGTTTTGCAGATCTTGGGCTTGCAAGCTTTTGATAATTTTAATCACCGCTATGCTGAGCAAAAGGCGCGTGCAGAAACAACTGCTTTAACTGGGCGAGCCCAATATTTTGCCTGGTTTAACCTGGGGACAAACCTGGTAGCTTTGCAGGATTATGCCGCGGCAGCGACGGCTTTCGACGCTGCCTTTGCCAACTATCCTGACATCCCTGAGGCTGAACGCCCCTGGCGGATATTTTGGTACCAATCCGGTCCATATTTTGCTTATTACTATACGGGGCGCTACCAGGATGTGGTTGACCTGGCCACAACCACTCTGGAAGTCACAAGCGAGCCTGTTTTGGAGGAGAGCTACTACTGGCGGGCACGTGCTCGCCTGGCTTTGGGTGATCGACAGGGTGCGGTGGATGATCTACGCATCAGCCTGGAAGCCCATCCAGATTTTGGGCCTGCTATTGGAACAATTGGCTCTGTTGGGTGAACAACCTTAGTAAACTCTGGCGTGATTATGGATCTTTTTGTTTGGCAAAGCTGGTTCGCCTGAAAAGATTAATCTGCTTTTCATAGCTGTGTGCAAGTATAATTTGAAGGATTATGGGTATTCGAATTCTGCATTTTGCTGATGCTCACATCAACATGATGAATTATGGCCGGTATGATCCTACCAGTGGGCTACCGCTGCGTGTATTGGATTACCTGAAGTCTTTGGATGAGATCGTCGACCGGGCAATCGAAGAAAAGGTGGACCTGGTACTGTTTGCGGGAGATGCGTATAAAGATCGCAACCCGGCCATCACCTATCAGCGTGAATGGAATCGACGGATCATGCGTCTTTCCAGGGCGAAAATACCCACCTTGTTATTAGTTGGCAACCATGATCTCTCACCTGCGCTTGGGCGCGCTCACGCACTCGAGAGCTTTGATACCTTGGAAGTTCCGTATGTATGGGTTGTCGATCGACCGATCATGTTGAGACCGGATGATTTAGGCGGTATTCCCTTACAAATCCTGGCATTGCCCTGGATTTCTCGTTCAGGTTTGATGACTTTTCTGGATTTGCGCTCCAACGATATTTCGCAGGTGTATGAGCACTTGGGTGAGCGTTTAATTGATTTGGTACAAGGTTGGCTGGAGCAGGTTGACCCTGATCTGCCTGTGGTGCTTACAGCCCATTGTTCCGTGCAAGGCGCTAGCTACGGTGTTGAACACAAAGTCATGTTGGGCCGCGACCTGGTCCTTCCAGGTTCCCTGGTCAAAGATCCGCGTCTGGATTATGTGGCTTTGGGGCATATTCATAAGAGCCAGGATCTGAATCCTGGCAGCCATCCGCCGGTTGTTTACCCGGGTTCCATCGAGCGGGTGGACTTTGGAGAGGCTCAGGATGATAAGTACTTCGTGATCGCCAATGTGGCAAGAGGGAACACCCAGGTTGAATGGTGTAAGTTGGAAGGCATCCGTCCTTTTATCGATCGCTTTGTGCGTTTGGAAAGCCAGGAAGGAGTTACCGAACGCCTTCGAAATGCTTTCCCACCGCTTGAGCAGCTCGAAGGCGCAATTGTGCGGCTAGTATTGGAATACCCGCGCGATTGGGAAGCTTCCATTGATGAGGCTGCGCTAAGAGAATATTTGGATGGCGCTTTTTCGTTTAGCTTGGAAAAACGTGCTCAGGTTGAGGGTAGAATCCGTTTGCCAGGCGACCAGGCTATTGGCAGTTTGAGTGCGTTGGAATTATTGGATATGTATTGGCGTGCCAGCCATGTAGGTGAAGGTGAACTACAAGCATTAAATCATTTGGCTACAGATTTGATTCGCGATTCCCAGGCAACCCAGTTAGAAGGAGATTAGCTATGTTCGTAAAAACGTTTATGACTCATCACCCATTTTTTGTTTCACCCGACGATAATTTTCCCCAGGCGATGAATATAATCCGCAAGCGTAAGATTCGCCATTTACCTGTGGTTGAAAAGGATAAATTGGTGGGGATTGTGGTTGAGAAAGACCTGCTTTCGAACCAACCATCTCCGGCTACCACCTTGAGCCTTTATGAAATCTATTCGCTGCTTGAGACATTGCGTGTCCGGCAAATCATGAGCCGCCCTGTGATTGCTGTAGAAGGCGACTGTCCTTTGGAAGAAGCGGCACGTATCATGGTCGAAAACAAGATTAGCTGCCTGCCTGTTATGGATGGAGAAAAACTGGTTGGAATTATCACAGAAACAGATGTGTTTAAAGTTTTGGTTGAAGTGTTGGGGGGCAGGGAAGACGGCGTTCGCCTGACATTACGTCTGCCAGATAGGGCTGGTGAATTGGCTGTGATCTCTCGTAATATCGCCGATGCGGGGGGGAATATCGTGGCTGTCACGACAACTTCGGTTGAAGGCGGTAAGCGCGAAACAATGATCAAAGAAACTGGCGCCGACCGTGATCAGGTTGCTAAATTTTTGGAAGAAAGTGGTGCAGAGATTTTGGACCTGCGCACTACCTCTCCATATGAGCCGCGCCTATTTGGATAAAGAGACCTGATATTTTGAGTCAAAAGTCTGGTTAGATCGATGGATTGTGGAAATATTCACAACTTAAACAGATCTCCTTCATAGATCATTCACAGTTTTTATGTATCATCGGGTTCAAATTCACAACGATTGTGAAGAAAGGATAATCTGATGATTGTAAAAACAAAATCAAATTTTTGGCTGGATATGAGCATTCTAGTAGCCTTTGTTACGATACTACTGACAGGGATTGTTTTATGGTTGGTATTACCTGAAGGACGGGGTAGTTCGACCGCCCTCCTATGGGGACTGACAAAAAATGTCTGGTTGGATGTGCATATTTGGTCGGGAGTTGTGATGTTTATTGGTGCGGCAGTGCACCTTTTGATTCACTGGCGCTGGGTATCTTGTGTTGGAAAACGTTATTTCAAGAAATTGGCCAGGCAAGCCAGGATAAACTTCACATTGAATACATTGGTGTTCGCTGGATTTTTTCTGGCTAACCTCACCGGGCTGGTAATTTGGCTGCTCTTGCCACAGGGTGGGTATCAAGGTGGTAGAAACGCTGCTTTTCAAAAGCTATTTCTAGGCCTGGAGCGTGGAGTTTGGGGTGAATGGCATTTATGGTCGGGGATAATCTTAATCGTGATCCTGACAGTACATATTCTAAACCACTGGCGTTGGATATTGTGTATGGTTAAGCGTTATACCAGGGACTTCATTGAAAACCAACACGTGAAAAAAAGCAAGGATCCTACCAGTCTAGAATGCCCAATTTAGCTTATAACTGAATAATTTTTATGATGGAAGCGTCCTTGGTAGAATAGGGGCGCTTTTTTGTTGTTTCGGCAATTCTTATTATGGATGACACATGGTTAATTAGTGGGTATAATGATTGAAGTGGTTAACTGATGAAAAAGGTTTGGTTGTATCCTTCTTTCCAGGCAGGATACGGTTTGATTAATTAGGATGGTTGAATATGACTACGAAAGCTCAACTTGAAAACTCCTTGAAAGAAGCTATGAAAGCTGGCGACGAAGTGAGAAAGCGAGTACTCCGCCAGGTTCTTTCTGCCATTCGGCTTACAGAAATTGACAAGGGTAGCGCACTGGATGAAGTAGCATTGCTAGCTGTTGTGCAGAAAGAAGCCAAGTCTTACCAGGAGACTTACGATGAGTCGATTGGCGCGGGACGCACTGACCTGGCCGAAAAAGCGCGGGCCGAAATCGAGGTGATCCAGGGTTTTTTGCCCAAGCAACTTCCGCAAGAAGAACTGGAACAGATGGTACGGCAAGTCATTGATGAAGTAGGAGCCACTAGCCTGAGGGAGATGGGACAGGTGATGAAGGTGTTGATGCCGCGTTTACAGGGGCAAGCGACGGGAGATCAGGCCAGCCAAATGGTAAAGAAGCTGTTGGTGTAAGGCGTTTTCGAACTAAAAGGATTGAAGTAACAATTTCTTGATCATGATGGAGAAACAAAAGCCCACCCAATCAAAAATGCGCCGGCTGTATTTGTTTTTATTGGTGTTAAGTAGCAGCTTATTGGCTTTGGTGGCTGTTTGGCTTCCCATGATGCAAAGTGCAATCCTGTCTGCACCGCAGGCAGGTCAGGTAGCTGACCGCGATTATCGCGCTCCAGTGACGGAATCCTATGAAAGCCAAATACTCACCCAATTAAGACGAGAAAGTGCAGAACGTTCTGTAACGCCGATTTATACCTCGTCTGATACACGTGTTGCCCGACAGCAATTGGAGAGATTGCGGACTTCCTTAGCGTATATCTCATCTGTTCGGGCTGATGCCTTTGCTACCACCAAACAGAAACTGGAAGACCTGTCAGCGATGGATGATATTCATCTTAACCAGGAAACTGCTGGTTTGATCCTGAACCTGACCGATGCCCGCTGGCAGACCATACAGCAAGAGGCTATTCTGGCCTTAGAAAAAGTAATGAGTACTGCTATTCGTCCGGAAGGGGTAACGGATGCTCGTAACAGGGTGCCGGCTTTAGTCAGCCTTTCACTACCTGAAACGCAATCTGAAATTGTGGCTGAATTGGCGATGGCTTTTGTTGCGCCTAACAGCGAATTTAGCGAAAGCCTTACCGAAGCTGCCATTCAGAAAGCGCGTGAAAGTGTTGCTCCTATCACACGGACTTATGTGGCAGGCCAAACCGTGGTCTCCCAGGGACAGGTGCTCTCGGCAGAGGATGTGGAAGCCTTGGAACACTTGAATCTGGCCCAACCACAAGTAACCTGGCCGGACCAGTTGAGTGCAGCCGGGATGGTTGTATTACTGGGATTTTTTATCATTATTTATATGAGAAGAGAAAAGTGGCTGCAGGAAGGTGATATTCGTGGGCTGGTAGTCATTTCATTTATTTTCCTGGTTTTCTTGTTTGGGGCTCGTTTTATCATTCCTGGAAGAACAGTCGTGCCTTACGCTTACCCCTTAGCAGCCTACGGTTTGACGATTACGGCTCTATTCGGCGCAAAGTTGGCTATGATTTCAACCTTGCCCCTGGCAATCCTGGTGACTTTTGGAATGCCCAATTCACTGGAGTTGATGCTTTATTATGTGATGGCGAGCTTGTTTGGTATATTAGCTTTAGGCCGTGCCCGTCGAATGGCAGCGTTTTTTGGCGCAGGCATTTCGATTGCTATAGCTGGTACGGTTGTCATGCTGATTTATCGTTTGCCGATGCCTACTACCGATGCGATTGGATTAGCTACACTGACCGGAGCTTCACTTTTCAATGGTCTGGCCTCAGCCAGTTTAACTATTCTGCTGCAATTTGTGCTGGCGCAATTCCTGGGGATGACAACGCCGATGCAATTGGTGGATCTCACCCGTCCTGATCATCCTCTTTTACAGACACTTCTGCATGACGCACCGGGGACATACCAACATAGCCTGCAAGTAGCAAACCTGGCCGAGCAGGCTGCCGAGCGGGTTGGGGCAGATCCGCTGCTGACCAGAGTCGGGGCCTTATATCATGATATCGGTAAGACTCCTAATGCGATTTATTTCATCGAAAATCAACTTCCAGGATTTGTAAATCCTCACCAGGACTTAAATCCTTACGAAAGCTCAGAAATAATTATTCGCCATGTAACAGATGGGTTGGAACTAGCTCGAAAGAAACGTCTGCCAAAGCGCATCCATGATTTTATCAGTGAGCATCATGGGACATTAATCACCAATTACCAGTACGTCAATGCAGTGAACGCAGCGGAAGGTGATGAAAGCCAGGTGGATAAAGAACTGTTTCGTTATCCTGGTCCGCGACCTCAAAGCCGTGAGACAGCTATTTTGATGTTGGCCGATGGCAGCGAGGCACACGTTCGAGCTGAGAAACCAACCAATGAAGATGAGCTGCGAATTCTGATCCAAGAGGTTGTTAAGGATAGGATTGAGCAAGGACAGCTTGACGATACCCGTCTGACTTTGAAGGACTTGAGTGCGATAACCGAATCGTTCATCACAACTCTGCGCGGTATTTACCATCCCAGGGTGAAGTATCCAAAGCTGAACAATAGCTTTCTAAATGTGCCAACTCAGCCAAGCCTGGCGAAGCAGGCTGATGCAGCTACAGATTTGCCAGTCGAAGTACATTGATTTTCAAGGATAACCATGATTGAAGTAAAACTGGAACATGAAAATGATCTTGGTTTTAGCAATGTGTTAGAACGCTCTGCTTTAGAGGTGCTCCAATATGCCAATATAAGTGGGGATGCCAGTATTGTCTTAACTGGTGATGAACAGTTAAGAGAGCTAAACGCTCAATACCTGGGGATTGACTCACCTACCGATGTGCTCTCTTTTCCATCCGGGGAGGTTGATCCGGATACTCAAGAACTTTACTTGGGAGATGTGATTATCTCATTGCCGCGTGCTGCCCTTCAAGCTGCAGCGGGTGGGCATGCTGTTGAAGACGAATTGGCTTTGCTGGTGGTCCACGGAATGTTGCATTTGTTGGGACACGATCACGCCGATGCTGATGAAAAGGCTTTGATGTGGTCGAAGCAGGCAGAAATTTTGGATCGGCTGGGGTGTCGCATCTCTGCTCCAAAAATCTAATCGGATCTGAACTTCAAAAGGCTGGTTTAGAAAAATGACATGCAGGAAGCGAGCGCTTTCCTGGAGAGTGGTTGGGAATGCGGAAATTTATCCTTAGCCGGGTGCAAGCCTTTCGTTACGCCTTTGCTGGTTGGCGCTATGTTCTCCGGACACAGCGAAATGCTTGGATACATGCATTAGCCAGCTTTGCGGTGATCGGTCTGGGTTTTTGGTTGCAAATTGACAGGCGCGATTGGGCGCTAATATGGTTGACAATTGCCCTGGTTTGGATGGCGGAATTTATCAATACTGCTTTAGAGGCAGTCGTAGACTTGGCCAGCCCAAATCAGCATCCCTTGGCCAGGGTTGGAAAGGATGTTGGCGCCGCGGCTGTGTTGATCACTGCATTCACTTCCATCATAATTGGCCTGCTTATCCTGGGGCCTCCCTTGTGGTTCAAGCTACAGCTAATTCAAAACCATTAAATATTATTTTTTGAGGGAGATATGACACAATACGATTTTCGCTTTGGTACTGTCGGTTCACCTATCTCTACCCCCAAGAAACCTGGCGGGAGTGTTGGATCTGTTTTGCATATTGCCGATTTAGGCCTGGCAGCATTAGAACTGGGCTGGGTGCGGGCTGTACGTGTTTCGGAGGAGACTTGCGCTGATATCCGGGCTGCTGCCCAGGAAAAGGATGTCCATATCAGCGTCCATGCTCCCTATTTTATCAATCTCAATGCTGATGGAGAAGAATGGCCCAAGTCCAGGCAGCGCCTGATGGATGCCGCGCATTACGGTTATCTGGCTGGAGCAACGGATATTATTTTCCATCCAGGTTCATACTTTGGGGCTGAACCCGAACAGGTTTTGCCCTTAGCCATCAGCCGGTTGGCTGGATGTGTGGAAGAATTGCGTTCTGCAGGGAATCCTGTTACCTTGCGTCCGGAGACGATGGGTAAATCGGCTATGTTAGGCTCCCTGGAAGACACCCTGCAAATGAGCCGCGAGATTCAAGGTGTACAGCCTTGCCTGGATTTTGCCCATTTACATGCTCGCCCTGGCGACGGCAGCATGAACACTTATGACGAATGGGCGCGTTCACTGGAACAATATGGTCAGGTGTTGGGAGATGGGGCTTTACGTGAATTGCATATCCATCTCTCTGGCATTGAGTATTCTCCAAAAGGTGAAAAGAACCATCTGGCTTTAGAAGAAGCTGATCTGGACCTGGAGGCTTTATTCAGGGCACTGAGAGATTTCAAAACCCAAGGGCGCATTCTATGTGAAAGCCCGGTTTTAGAAGATGATGCCTTGAAGATGAAACAGATGTGGGCAAAGATTGTTTCCTCGGACGGTGAGGAAAAATGACAGGGGAGTTCAGGTTAAGAGAACAGTCTTTAGTCAGTCTGCGCCAGAAATTGGCAGAATGTCGTCTATGCCTGGAAGCCGGTTACGAAATCTTTCCGCGGGCGATTTATTCAGGCACAATCCAAGCAAAAATGATGATTATCGGGCAGGCGCCTGGGATTACTGAAAAGGAAGCTGGGCGACCATTCAATGCGGGCAGCGGGACACGTTTGTTTCAATGGCTGGCAGAAGCCGGGATAGAGGAAAACTGGTTCCGCCAGACCCAATATATGACCTCGATTACTAAATGTTATCCGGGGCGCGCCCGGTCAGGCAGCGGTGACCGCGTTCCCTCCCGGAAAGAACAGGAGCTTTGCCGCCCGCATCTGGATGAGGAAATTTCGTTGGTAGACCCGGCTTTGATTATCCCGGTGGGACGCTTATCGATCAATAAGTTCTTTCCAAAAGATTTGCCTTTAGATGAGGTGATTGGGACTGAGAAAAGCATAAATGGGCGCTGGGTTATTCCTCTGCCCCATCCTTCAGGCGCCAGCCGTTGGCATCAAAGCGAAGCAAACCGCCAACGAATTTCCCAGGCTATTGAGCATATCCGCAGGCGGTATATTCTAATCTGCGAGACTTAGCGCTTTGTCAAAGTGGTCAGTAGAATTTTCAGTGAGAAAAGAATCTGGCTTTGATAAAGCTTAAAGTGTTCCACATGTCGCTATTGCAAACTGGAAAATCATGAATGGCGGAACACTAGCGAACCTGCTTAAAATTGATGATAATCAAGTTCTTGCTGCAGTCATCATAAGTATCGAAATAGATTTTTTTGGATAACGGAACGCTGGATTGATCGAGCAATTGCACCCATAGGGTCTGTTTGGATGCTATGGGGTGGTCTGCCAGGGTGAACTCGTATCCGCCGCGCCCATAGTTGAGCGCCACACCGGTCAAGTTCATGACCAGCTCGGGCAAATCGATGCCTGGCACTGCGCCGCCCAGGCGAATGATTAAACCGGTTACCGGACCTCCGCTCAGGTCAACGGCCTGGCCTCCCACACCCATCCAATTGCAGCCCAATTCTGGGTGGTATATATTGGCGATGGCTACCGGGCTGCCTTTTTGGACCTGGAAGGGATAACCGCCAGACGGCTCGGTTGCTGTTGCTGTGGGGGAGGGTGTTACCAGTGAAAAAATTGTTGCTGTTGGTGGTATGGTCGCTGTTGGGCGCTGTGTTTCCGTAGCAGCGGGCATCGGACTGGCGGTGGCTGTCCAGGTTGGGGGAAGCGCCATGATACTTGTTGGTGAAGCGGTGGGCAGTGAAAGCGGTGTTGGTAGTGCTGGGGGAGGAAACGGATTTAGAAAAGAGTAAGGATTGTTGAATATAACTACAAAGCCTGTTGTAAGGCATAACATGCTCAACAAGCTTAGGGCTGTTAGTAAATTCAAGGCACGGTCTCTGGATCTTGACTTTGCCTGCGGATCATAATCATCCATCATACTCGTGTTCCTCAGGTTGGAAAATTATCGTCATGCTGCAGTCCGATTCAGGTTTCCAAAATCTGGATCTGGCTCTCGTTTCGGTGCTGTTCCAACCACTCCTGTAATGCTTTGGTTTGTAATACTTGCAACGCATCCGCTTCCAGAAGGCGAGTAGGCTCGCGTTCTAATACCTGAACAATATGGAAGCCAGCTAAAGTCTCGATAACAGGGCTATATTCTTCAGGCTGTAAATTAAAGATGGCTTCCTCAAGCTTGCTGTCGGGTAAATAGCCGCGTGGAAACCAGAGCAAGTTTCCGCCAGTGAGTGGATTGTATTGAAGCGCCAGGTTTCCAAAGTCGTTGCCCGCTTTGAGTTGAGTGTAAATTTGGTCAGCCTCTTCTTTGGTGTAAACCAGGATCTGCCGGGCGAGAACTTGTTCTGCTTCCAATGGCACGGCAGCAGTGATCTGGTCGCGCATCCAGGCGGCGAGCAAGGAGCGCGTCAGCGCCAGGCGGAAGAGCTCTGGTGTATAGCCTTGTGTTGTAACCCATTCATCCAGCAATTCTTTGCCGCCCATCTGATCAGCCAGTTGCTGGATGCGAATTTCCAGGCTGTCCTCATCCACGCTGAAACCTTTTTCTTCTGCTGCCTGAGCCAGTAAGGCCTGGTCAATTAAATGATCCATCACCCTTGTTTTATCTTCTTCAGTTAAGTCAGCTCCTTTTGCAGCTTGGAAGAGGGCCAGCTCAATGTGGAACTCATCCAGGCTGATTGGTTCTCCATTGACTAAAGCAGCCAGCGAAGCGGGTGTTGGACTGGCTGTTACAGTCGCTTGCGCCTCTGTACTGGTAGGTGGTGGTGAAACCAAAACTTCTGGCGTTGTCCCAGGAACAGGTGAGGTTGCCGGCGTTGATGCATTGCAAGCGCTCAAGACAAACATGGCCAGGACCATCCAGGCCGTTGCTTTGAAGTAAAATAGTGTTCTATCATTCATCGGGTTGATTATACCTGTGATAAAAGCATAGATTTCCATAGAAAGTTGTTAGGTCCATAACCTTGCATAGGTGTTTGGAACGGTAATGATTGTAGCATCAAATGATTAAGGGATTGTGATGGAAAAGAATCTTCGAAAACGCGCCTGGCTTCGCAAATCAATCCGGTTTTTGTTTAACCTTCTATCGCAATTGCATATACAGGGTTTGGAAAATATACCCGAACAGGGGGGCGCAATTATGGCATCCAACCACCTGGGGCGTTTGGATGCTCCGTTGGGTTTTTGTTTGTTACAGCGCCAGGATGCCACCAGTCTGGTGGCGGATACTTACAAGAGTAGCCTCTTTTTTCGCTGGATTGTTGATACAACCGGCGGAATCTGGATTAATCGTGAAGATGCTGATTTGCAAGCACTGCGCGCTGCACGCGATTTTTTGAAACAAGGTGGATTGCTGGGAATTGCCCCTGAAGGCACTCGCAGCCGAAATGGGAAGCTGAACCCGGCGAAAACAGGTGTTGCATACCTTGCGGATAAAGTGGAAGTACCCATCATCCCCATCGCCATCTACGGCACGGAAAAAGCTTTCAAGGAACTGTTCCGCTTCAGGCGTCCTCATATCTATATGCGTTTTGGTAAGCCATTCTATTTGCCGCCTTTGGATCGCAAAGACCGCGAGGCAGGAATGCAACGCAACACGGATGAAATTATGTGCCGCATTGCAGCCATGCTCCCAGAGGATTATCGGGGGGTGTACGAGAAACATCCACGATTAGAAGAATTGTTGCGGGAAAGAAACGAAACGAAACCGGTGATTTAAGTCGTCCTGTCCTTGACAATACACAGTTTTTGCGGATAATAAAGATATTAACCAATCTGTAAATAGCTTTGATGGAGAAAAGTACGCCGGTGAAAACCGACAGGGAAGTGTGGGGCATAGACTGAGACCCCCATGCGGTGGCAACAGGCGGAAGTTCTCTCCGGAGCTGCTCAGGGGAACAATCCCTGGTTTGGGATTCAGTAGTTTGAGCCGCAGCCTCAGCGTTAACCGAGGGACTAATCGCCGGTAAAGCAAGACTTTCTGGCTGTTGGTGCGAAGTGGGCCGTATGGATGCGGTCAATTTGGGTGGTACCGCGGGATTTTTCCCCGTCCCTGTTTGGGATGGGATTTTTTATTTTTAGGAGGACATATGCTTGATCAACTGGACCAACTTGAGCGAATTGCGTTAGCAGAGATCCAGGATATCCAGGACGAAGATGGACTGCAGCGCTGGAAGGTTGCCAACCTGGGGCGAAGCTCTGCTTTGATGAAAACATTTGACCAACTGGGGAGCTTAGCTAAGGAGGAGCGGCCATTAATCGGCCGGCGGGCTAATGAAGTGAAGCGTGCTCTGGAGAGTGCATTCGATGCCCGGGCAGAGGTCTTGCGCCAGGCTGTCGTTGAGCGCTCCTTAGCTGCCGAACGCCTGGATGTTACCCTGCCGGGACGGCCTGTGGTGCGCGGACGTTTTCATCCGGCAACCCAGACCTTGAAAGAAATTTATAAAGTCTTTGCTGAGATGGGCTTTCAGGTCTATAGCTCCCGGGAAGTCGAGACGGACGAGTACAACTTCCAATTGTTGAACTTCCCACCGCATCATCCGGCGCGTGAAATGCAGGATACATTCTTTATTGACAGTGGAGTGCAACGTGGCGACAATCCGGTGGTGATGCGCACCCACACATCCCCAGGGCAGATCCGCGCCATGCGCGAGTTCGCTGCCCAGGATCCAAATAATCCTCCGCCGGTGCGTATCATTTTGCCAGGTATGTGTTTCCGCTATGAACAGATCACAGCTCGTTCAGAGATCCAGTTCAACCAGGTAGAGGGTTTAGCAGTAGGCGAAAGGATCACTTTCGGAGACCTCAAGGGCACTTTGAGTGATTTTGCCCGGCGGATGTTTGGCCAGGGCGTACAGTCTCGTTTTCGCGCCTCGCATTTCCCTTTCACTGAACCCAGCGCTGAGATGGATATCGAATGTTTTGTTTGCGGCGGCGAGGGTTGCCCGGTTTGTAAACGCACTGGATGGTTAGAAATTTTGGGTTGTGGCATGGTTCATCCCGTCGTGCTGCAAAATGGCGGCTACGATCCCTCTCGCTATTCGGGGTTTGCGTTTGGTATGGGACCAGAGCGAATTACCATGCTGCGTCATCGTATTGAGGATATTCGCGCTTTTTGGTCCAATGATATGCGCTTCCTGGAGCAATTCTAGTGCTCCGTCGTTGAGTGTAGACTGATTGATTTCGAAAAGACGAAGCACAAGGAGATACAAATGAAAGTACCTATTTCTTGGGTAAAAGATTATGTTGATATTTCCCTGCCTTTGGAAGACCTGGCACATGTCTTGACCATGGCAGGGTTAGAGGTGGAGGAAATCCGTTATGTGGGTTATCCATTGCCACAAAATAAACCGGAAGGTCGCTCGGGCGGTCACCAGCGTGCAGAGACAAAGGTGCAAGGTCTGGCCTGGGGATCGGATAAGATTGTCACCGCCGCGGTGCTGGAAGTCATGCCGCACCCCAATGCTGATCGCCTGGTATTATGTCGGCTGGTGGATGATGAGCGTGAGCATGTTGTGTTGACCGGCGCGCCGAACCTGTACCCTTATAAAGGTATTGGCGAATTAGAAAAACCACTCAAAGTGGCTTACGCAAAGGAAGGTGCTCAGATCTATGATGGGCACCAGCCAGGGCAGGTATTGACCACCTTGAAACGGGCAAAAATCCGCGGAGTAGAGTCCTATTCCATGATCTGTTCAGAAAAAGAGTTGGGTATATCGGATGAACACGATGGGGTCATTATTCTGGATGAGGATGCTCCGGTTGGCGTGCCCCTGGTGGACTACATGGGAGATGCGGTCTTTGAAATTGCGATTACCCCGAATATTGCCCGCGATGCCAATATCTTGGGTATAGCCCGCGAAATTTCAGCTATCACTGGTCAACCGATGCGATCTTTATCTCAGCGGCTGCAAATGAATGGACCTTCGATAGAGGGGATGGCGTTTATCGAGATTCGCAACCCAGAGCTAAACCCGCGCTTTGTCCTGGGATTGGTACAGGATGTCAAGATAGGCGAGAGTCCCTACTGGATGCAGCGGCGCTTGCGGTTGGCAGGCATGCGGCCGATCAACAATATTGTTGATGCAACCAACTATGCCATGCTGGAAATTGGCGAGCCATTGCATGCTTTTGATTATGATGTGTTGGTTCAGCGTGCTGGTGGAAAGGCGCCTACGATCATCACGCGCACGGCTCAGCCCGGCGAAAAGCTGACCACCCTGGATGATGTCGAACATACCCTGGATGATTTCACTGTCTTGGTGTGTGATACAGCTGGCGCCCTTTCGATTGCTGGGGTGATGGGTGGCGCTGAATCGGAAGTGCACGCTGGTACCCGTAATGTGCTATTAGAGGGCGCTGCCTGGAACTTCATCAATATCAGGCGCACAATTGCCGCTCAGCACATGCAATCCGAAGCAGCCTATCGTTTCTCGCGCGGGGTTCATCCAGCGATGGCTGAACGCGGCGTGCGCCGTTGTCTCGAGTTGATGCAGCAAACCTCTGACGGCATGGTTGCCCAGGGTCTGGTAGATGCAGTATCCTTTACCACCGCAAGACCAAACTGTTGAAATCAGCAGCCAGGATGTTCTGCGCTGGCTGGGCATCCAACTGAATTTGGAGCAGATCGCTGAAATCTTGAACCGCCTGGAATTTAAGACAGAGATTTACGGGGAAGTGGTGAGAGCTACGACCCCCGATCATCGCCTGGATATTGGCGAGGGCATGACCGGTAAGGCAGATATCCTGGAAGAGATTGCGCGTATTTATGGCTATGAGCGTATCCCTGAAACACGCATGGCCGATGAGCTGCCCCCGCAAAAGGGAAACGCCTTCCTGGAAAATCAGGAACAAATTCGGGAGATGTTAGCAGACTTAGGTTTACAGGAAGTTGTGACCTATCGCATGACATCTGCTGAAAAGGAAGCGCGCCTCTTCCTGGCTGGATCTGGACCATCCCCGGAGGGTTATGTCAAACTTGCTAATCCTATCGTTGCCGAGCGAAACGTGCTGCGCCAAAGCCTGTTAGCCAGTATTATGGAAGTGGTTGAGAGGAACGCTCGCCTGCGTGAGAGAATAGCTTTGTTTGAAATAGGGCCACAATTTTTGGCTGATCCAGCAGGCGATTTGCCCAAAGAATCTGTTTGCCTGGCGATTGCCCTGAGTGGTCGGCGATCTTTACCGACCTGGCAAGGTGTAGACGAAGGGATAATGGATTTTTATGATCTGAAAGGTACCCTGAGCGAGTTGTTTGACAGCCTTCACATCCCAGCTATCCGTTTCACACCTGGCGAACACCCATCCATGCACCCGGGAAAATGCGCCCAGATTTGGTCAGGCGAAAAGGCAATTGGCGTTTTTGGCGAATTGCATCCGCTGGTTCGTGAAAAGTATGACCTGGCCGATTACCCGGTATTGGCAGCACAGCTTGACCTGGAGTCCTGGCTGGTTGACCTGCAAGGCCGCTATCCGGTAACACCGGTTCCACCATTTCCACCTGTTCTTGAGGACCTGGCGGTGATTGTGGCTGAAGATCTACCGGCTGACCAGGTGGCCGCGGTTATTCGGCAGGCTGCTGGCTCAATGCTCAGCGGCTTACGGCTATTTGATGTGTACCGCGGGGCGCAGATTGGCGAAGGGAAGAAGAGCCTGGCATATAACTTGACCTACCAGGCGCCTGAGCGTACATTGACGGATCAAGAAGTCCTGAAAATCCGCCAGCGCATCCTGCGCAGGTTGGAACAGGAGATTGGCGCCTATTTGCGCAGCTAAGCCAGTTATTTAGCCTGATCGAAACAACGACCCCATCGTATCGAAAGACGATGCAATGGGGTCGTTCTAAATTAACGCTTGCAATTCTTTGAAATTTGATCTATACTGTCTAATATCACCCAATTTCTATGTTCCCCAGGAGGATGACGATGGATAAGCGTACAACAGGAATTATTGCTACGGCTGTTACTGCATTTCTGTGTGGTTTACCGGGTTGCTGCTTATTTATTTTTGGAGCGGCGACTGCTGCGGGAGTGATGCCATACAATACGGAGTTTAATGGGGTCACCAGCTCGGGTACTATTGATCCTACGGTAGGTTATGGCCTGCTTTGTCTTGCGATCATTTTCATAGTTATCCCCTTTGCAGTAGGTTTCTTCACCCTGCGAAAGAAACCGGCTGCAGCCAGTGCTGCCGTGATTGATATCGACGAGCCTCTGCCTCCCGCCAGCTAAATTTATTTCAAGCGATAAGAATGGTTTTGCTCCATCTGAAATTTGGGTGGAGCAATATGCTTTTACTACCGTTTTTCCTTGAGTGAACTGGAAAGTCTCTGGAATTCAGGAGAGGTTCACTTACCATTGCATCCCTCCACCACTTCTGCGGAGAGGTCGTAACGGCTGAAGGCAGGCATCAAGTAAATGCCGCTGGCGAAATGCCGCATGGCATCAATCAATTCCAGGGCAATACGCACGCCTTCCTGAGGTGCTTTTTCCCCGGCTTGATATAGCCTGGATTGGATTGGCTCGGGAATAGAGATCCCTGGCACTTCATTATGCAAGAAGGCGGCATGTCGGGTACCATACAATGGAAGCACGCCTACCAGTACCGGTATTTCCAGTGCGCCATAACGATCTTCGTATTGCTGCAAGAATGCTTCTGCGATTTTGGGTTCGTAAACTGGCTGAGAGAGGGCGAAATCTGCCCCAGCCTTCAATTTTCGGCGCAGGTTCTTGATTTCGAGTTCTGCATCTTGCGGACACAGATTAAGCGCACAGCCGACAAAGAAAGCGGTTGGCTGTCCAATTTCTGCGCCGGCATGGTCCATTCCCATGTTGAAATTCTGTTTAATTAACTTGATCAGTCCAGATGGCACCAGGTCGTAATTATCCATGGCTTCTGGGTAATCGCCGATAGCGGTTGGGTCGCCCATGACCACGAAGACATTACGAATTCCCAGGGCATGCGCTGCCAGCAGATCGCCCTGCACTCTGAGGAGATTGCGCCCACGGGTGGGAAAATGCAAGGTGGTTTCTATGCCAACCTGTTGTTGCACCAGGTCGCATACTGCCCAAGGGCTCATGCGCATGCGCGCCATCGGACTATCAGCGACATTAATGACATCAGCGCCAGATTCAGCCAGCAGGTTAGCGCCGGCGATCAGCTTGTGAGTGGATAGACCACGCGGCGGGTCCATTTCCACAGCCATCACAAACCGATTTTCATGCAATTTCTGCGCCAGGCGGGATAGTTTTTGGGGCTGATCTAAGTCTGCATCGATTTCTGCCGGCATGGTCAATTCGTGAACTGTGGGTCCGCAACCGCCAGGTAAACCCTCAAGAGCGGCATGCATGGCAGCGATATGCCCGGGAGTGGTGCCGCAGCAGCCGCCGATCAGACTGGCGCCTGCTTCACAGAAAGCCAGGGCATATTCTCCAAAGTAATCCGGGTTTGCCGGGTACATAATTCTGCCGCCAACCTGTTCGGGCCAACCAGCATTGGGCATGACCGAGAAGAGAGCCTGGGGAACAGCCTGGCGCATCTGGCGAATAATCCTCCAAAGTTGTGCTGGTCCACCGGAGCAATTGATTCCAATTACATCCGCTCCAGCTGTGTGTAATGATTGGGCTACTTTAGCTGGTGAATCTCCCAGCACGGTACGGTCATCGCGAGTAAAGGTCATCGACGCCACCACAGGCAAATCACACACCTGGTGAGCTGCAGATAGAGCCTCGCGAATTTCATACAGGTCGCTGAAGGTCTCAAGAATGATCAGATCGGCGCCGGCCTGATGTAAAGCCTGGATTTGTTCTGCAAAGACCTGGCGAGCCTGCTCCGGCTGAACTCGACCGAAAGGCGCCAGGCGCACTCCCAGTGGGCCAACATCCCCAGCAACCCACACTTCCTTTTGGCTTTCCTGAATGACCTGCTTTGCCAGCTCAACACCGGCGCGGTTGACGGCTTCTACTTGCTCTTCCAGCCCATGGGCTGCCAGTTTGTAACGATTAGCGCCAAATGTATTGGTTTGTATTACCTGGGAGCCAGCTGTGATATACGCCTGGTGTATTTCTGCAACCCATTCGGGGTGTGTCAGGTTCAGAGAGTCAAAACATTGCTCAAAACCTGCCCCGCGAGCATGGAGCATAGTCCCCATTGCGCCATCTCCTAATATAGGTTGTTTACTTTCCAGTTGCTGGCGAAAAAATTGGGATGATGGCATTTTCTTTTTCCTTCTTACAAGGTCAGACGTCCATTGACGACTATTTTACTCGCAAAATTTAGCAGGAAAAGATTGTTTTCGATACACCCCTGCTCTGGAATAAGGAATTGATGAAAATCAAGAAGGGGTTGTTACATGCAGGGGTTGGGTTTGTTATAATCAAAGTCTGTTTAGACACTGTTACCTTTGTTGTGTTTTTTAAAAAAGTGATTTCATGATCCCTTTGAGTTTATACCTTTCTGGTTTTCTTTCCTATCGCGATCAGGTTGAGCTTGATTTTACCCAACTTGACCTGGCATGTATTGCTGGCCCGAATGGGGCTGGCAAATCATCCTTGTTGGATGCTATCACCTGGTCCTTGTTTGGCCAGGCGCGCAAAAAGGATGATTCGCTGATCAACGCTCAATCGCAAACTGCCCAGGTTATTTTGACTTTCGCTTACGAGCGTAATATCTACCGGGTGATGCGCAGTAAGCAGCGCGAGAAATCAACGACCCTGGAGCTTCATATTCTGCAGCACAACCTGGTTGAGAGCGATTTTTCTACAGGGCATATAAGCCTGGATGAATTGGCTGATCAGAAATGGAAGCCGCTTACGGAACGTTCCGTTCGAGAAACAGAAACCAGGATTGAGGATACCCTGCGCATGGATTACGATACCTTCGTGAATGCATCTTTTTTCCTGCAGGGCAAGGCTGACCAGTTCACTCAGCAGCGTCCAGGGGATAGGAAAAGGATTCTCAGCAGCATCCTTGGTTTGGAAATCTGGGAGGAATACAGGCAGCGAGCTTTCCAAGAGCGGCGGCAGATCGAGGCGGAGATGGATGTCCTGGATGGCCGGTTACAAGAGATCGTGGCAGAGTTGAGCGAAGAAGCGACCCGCATGAAACACCTGGAAGAATTGAACGCCCGGTATGATAGTCTTTCCAGGCAACGCATAGCCCAACAAGCTGCCCTGGATACCATGCGACAGACCCAGGCAGTTCTTAGGGAGCAGCAGAGATTGGTGGAGAACCAGGCGCGCCAGGTGCAGGCAGGGTTGGATCGTTGTACCAGGCTGCAGGAACGTTTAACTCAGCGATCCAAAGAACGCGAGACTTATACCAGCCTGGTAGAGAGAGCGCCTGAGATTCGAGAAAGTTATACCGTTTACAAAAATCTACAAAACCAGCTGACTGATATGGACCTGGTAGCAGCCAGGTTTCGAGAACAGGAGAAACAGCGAGAAGCGCCGCGTTTGGAGATCCAGGCTGAGCAGGCTCGTCTTGAGCAAGAAAGACAGACTTTGCTAGCTCGCCAGGTCCAGGTTCAACTGATGGTCGAAGAAATCAAAAAGTTGGAAGAGAGCAGTAAACAAGCCAGGGCTGGAATATCCCAGCATGAAGAAAAGCTGGCCCAACGTGATGCCATTTTGGAAAACCTGGATACGGACAGGCAGAAACGCCAGGAATTGATGGCTTTGAACAATCAATTGAAAAAAGAAATGACCCTGATCAAAGAACGTCAGAACAAGATCGAATCTGTATCTGGCGCTGAATGCCCCTTGTGTGGACAAAAAGTAAACCAGACTGAGCAGAAGAAATTGGTAGCAAGCTTGTTTTTGCAGGGGACTTCCCTTGGCGATCAGCATCGCGAAAATGTTCGCCAAATACAGGAGCTTGAAGGACAAATAAGGATATTGGAAGACCAGATAAATGGCTTGAGAAAGGTGGAGGAAGAAGCGCTCCGTCTTTCGCAGGATGAAGTGCGTTTTCACACCCGTCTGGAAACGCTGCAAATTGCACAAAAGGAATGGGAGACCACTGGCAAACCGCGTCTGGCTGATATCGAGCGTAGCCTGATGAATAAGGATTTTGCCCCACAAGCACATGCCAGGTTGGTTGAAATCGATGGTCAGTTGCAGCAGATCGGATATGATGCACCCAGGCATGATCGTTTGCGACGTCAAGTAGCTGAACTGCAAACGATTGAGGAAGATTACCAGAAGCTGGAAAATGCCCAGGCGGTATTAACTCAACTGCAGCGAGAACTAAACGACTTGCAGAATCAGCATGACCAGGAGAGTGTTTCTTTAGATCTTTTAAATCAGGAGTATGAGCAGGCTGCCCAGTCGCTGGCAAGTTTACAGGAGAAAGCGCCTGATGTGGACCAGGCGGAGGACCATTTACGTAACCTGCAGGAACAAGAAAATCGAGTGTTATTAGAAGTAGGCCATGCTCAACAACGGGTGCAGGTCTTAGATGATCTGCGCATTCGCCGCAAAGACTTTGAAGCGCAGCGCGAAACCTTTGCTGTGCAGGTACGCCAATATAAACAGCTTGAGCGCGCCTTTAGCAAGGATGGCGTGCCGGCTTTGCTGATTGAGCAAGCCTTACCAGAAATTGAAAACAAGGCTAACGATATCCTGTCCCGGCTTAGTGATGGGGCTATGTCAGTACGTTTTGTGACTCAGGCAGCCTATAAAGATAAGAAGCGCGATGATCTGCGCGAGACATTGGAAATCCAGATCAGTGATGGCATGGGGCAGCGTGATTATGAAATGTTCTCGGGTGGTGAGGCCTTCCGTGTCAATTTTGCTATTCGCCTGGCTTTATCGGAAATCTTGGCCAGGCGTGCCGGGGCGCGTTTGCAGACCCTGGTCATTGATGAAGGTTTTGGCAGCCAGGACGCCCAGGGCCGGCAGCGCCTGATTGAAGCTATCAACCTGGTGAAGCAGGATTTCGCTAAAGTATTGGTGATCACCCATATTGACGAATTGAAGGACTTTTTCCCCAACCGTATTGAAGTTGATAAAACGAACAATGGGAGTACAGTGCGGATTTTTTGAGAATAAAACTGTGATTGATATTGTTATTCAGTGTGAACGAATTTGTTGGTAGTCAGAGGAGTGTGTGATGGATAAAAGAAATGAAGAAATGGCTGTCCTGGGCGGCGGTTGTTTTTGGTGCCTGGAAGCAGTCTATGATGATTTATCAGGTGTTCTCAGCGTTGAGTCGGGTTATGCAGGCGGGCAGATGCCCAATCCAACCTATGAGCAGGTATGCAGCGGGCGTACTGGTCATGCCGAAGTTGTCCGGGTGACCTATGATCCGAACCAAATTAGCTACGCCGAGATCCTGGAGGTGTTTTTTACCATCCATGATCCAACCACCCTAAATCGCCAGGGTGCTGATGTTGGTACGCAATATCGATCGGTGATCTTTACCCAAAATAATCAGCAAGCGCAAATCGCCCACCAGGTTATGCAGGATCTCGAATCTGCTGGGATATGGGGCCGGCCGCTGGTTACCCAAGTGGAACCGGTCGTTGAATTCTTTATCGCAGAGGATTATCACCAGGAATATTTCCGCAAGAATCCTTATTCTGGTTACTGCCGGGCGGTTGTAGCTCCCAAAGTGGCGAAATTTCGCCAAAAATATGCCCACCGATTGAAAAGTTATGAGGCGTCAAAATGAGTGAAAAACAAGTTCTCTTAGCAGTTCTGGCTCATCCGGATGATGAATCCTTTGGCACAGGCGGCACACTAGCCCTGTATGCTCGTCGAGGTGTGGAAGTGCACCTGGTATGCGCCACCCGCGGTGAGGCTGGCGAGATGGCGGCTGAATACATGGAAGGATTTCGAAACGATTGCTGATCGGCGCGTATCTGAATTGCGCTGCGCTGCAGGTATCCTGGGATTGGCTGGGGTACACTTTTTGGACTATCGCGATTCAGGCATGTTGGGTTCCAAGGATAATCAGAATCCCCAAGCGCTGATCAATGCTCCGGTCGAGCAGGTGGCTGAACGGGTGGCGCATTTTATGCGTAAATTACAGCCTCAAGTAGTCATCACCTTTGATCCGATCGGCGGATATAAGCACCCGGACCATATAGCCATTCACCAGGCAACACTGCGCGCCTTTCGACTGGCTGGCGAGGCCAGTTTTGAGGATGACTTGGAACCTTACCAGCCGCAGAAGCTGTATTTTCATCTTTTCCCCAAAGGCTTTCTGCGCTGGACGGTGCGATTAATGTCATTGGCCGGACGTGATCCGCGACATTTTGGCAAGAATGGTGATATTGACCTGCTTTCGATTGTGGAAGATGGAAATTTCCCTGCTCATGCAAAAATCGATTACCGCCAGGTGGAAGAAGAGCGTCAGGCAGCGGCTGCCTGTCATGCCAGCCAGCTGGGGGGCATGCCGCGGAGTGGTTTTGTGGCCTGGGTAATGCGTTTATTTGACCACCATGACACCTATATGCGCGGAGAGCCGGCGGTGAATGGAAGAGTGAGGGAGAAGGATCTGTTTGAAGGAATTTAGTGTAACTTATTTCTCGAAGAGAGTTTAATCAATTCTTCCCGGTCCATACTGAAATGATCTGCAATATCATTAATGATCGCATGAAGAGTACCAACCCTAAGTTCTTTATGGTCTGGAATCGTGAAATGGTGTTCGCCTGATTGGTTCGTGGTTAATCGGATGTGACTACCAGACCGGCGGGTGATTGTGTAACCATAAATTGATAATAATCGCGCCAGATGTGAGCCGCTGATATTTCTGGGCAGCCTCATACAGAAAATACCTCTTGACGGTTAAAATGCATTCTGACCATTAAGGGACGTTTGTTATCCTCAAAATGACAGTTGACTGCATCCTGGATTGCTGCTTTGAGATCTTCCCAAGTGTCAGCTTCTGTGTAAATGGAAAAGCCTAATGCACGGGCTGTGTAGCCACCCTCCATGGCTTCTTCAACAAGAAATACGATCTCATTCATAAAAACCTCCAAACCAGATTATACATCCGTTTCATCTACTCACTAAAGTCCGTTGAGATTTTAACAACTCCAATGTCAACTGAAAAACATGCAGATGATTCAGAGTGGTAGCTATCCGGTTAGTATCTGGTGGGGTATTGTCATTCACAGCAGATAGCGTATAAGCTTTAATTTATGTGAACTCCATTAGAAGTATCCAAGCGGTTAATACCGATTATTCAGGTGGTAAAATTGTAAAACCAAGGTGAGGAAGATCGGATTACACCTTACGGAGGTTTGGAATGACCGAGTTAAGAATAAATTTTTCTCAAGAAGCAATTGAAGATTTTTGCAAGCAGAATCACATCCAAAAGCTTTCTTTCTTTGGTTCTGTTCTTAATGACTCTTTTTGGGAAGATAGCGATGTGAACGTTTTGGTAGAATTTGAGCCAGGGCACATACCTGGCTTGTCACTTATTCGCATGCAGGATGAATTGTCTGAATTGCTTGGTGGCCGTAGAGTTGACTTAGTTACCCCAAAATTCCTGAATTTCCGTATCCGCGATAAGGTTCTTTCTCAGGCATTTGTCCAATATGTCCAAGGATGATCTCGTTTACATTAGTCATATGTTAGATATGGGTTGGAAAGCTCTGAGTTTTAATTCTGGTATCGAGAAGTCTGATTATAACCAGAATGAGTCTCTCAGGATGGCTTTAACCGATATTGTACAGATTTATGGGTGCAGCGGCTGGGCGGGTCTCTATTGAATTTCGGATAAAGCATTCTGAAATTCCATTATTAAAAATTTACCGGATTTATCGTTAAATTTTTGCACCTAAAAGGAAAACATTTATGGGTAGCTACGTCCGAGTTAGACGCGTGATTAATATTCCAACCCCAGCCTGGCCAATCCAGGTTTTATTGGCTTTGGCGACTGGGGTTGGGTTGTTTCTGGTTTCGCTGGTGCTCTTATTTACCGGTTACAGCGCTGCTCACGCAGGGCAGATTTACCCCGGTGTTTCAGTCGCCGGAATTGATCTGTCTGGACTGACGCCTGAAGAAGCGCAGCAGGTTATTGGCGAGAAAATTCTTTATCCTGAGCAGGGAAAAATTGTCTTCCAGGATCAAAGCCAGGTATGGATCGCAAAACCGGCAGAGCTGGGGCTTTATATCGATGTCCAAAATACTGCTCAGGCGGCCTACCAGCTGGGGCGCAGCAATAGCTTGTTCAGCCGGCTTGCAGATCAGCTGCGAGCCTGGCACTCAGGCTTAGATGTTTCGCCTTTGCTGGTTTATGATGAGCGCAGGGCATATGACTATATTCAGACCATTGCTCAGCAGGTGGATAAGGAAACCAAAGAAGCTACTTTAGCGGTGAATGGATTAGACGTGGTGGTGCTGCCTGGGCAAATTGGACGCAAATTAGATTTTCAGGCAGCCCTGGCTCAATTGCAAACCCAAATGCGCACGCTAACCGATGGCCTGGTTGTCTTGCAAGTGAGCGAGTCGTCTCCCAAGATTTTGGATGCCAGCTTACCGGCTGAGTTGGCTCGCAAAATTTTGAGTTCTCCTTTGACCTTACGCTTGCCGAACGCACAGGAAGGCGACCCAGGTCCATGGACCATCTTACCGGAACAACTTGCGGAGATGCTTGTGATTGAGCAGGTGCAGGTTGAAGATGAGTGGCGTTACGAGGTCGGTTTGGATGTCCAGGCGCTGGGCACTTATTTGAATGCCACTGCTCCGGTAATTGGGCGCCAACCCGGAAACTCACGCTTTATTTTCAATGATGAAACGAACCTGCTGGAAGTTATCCAACCGGCTGTGATCGGTCGCCAGCTCAATGTGGAGAGCAGTGTCCAGCGTATTAGCGAGAAGATGAAAGAAGGTGTGCACACGGTTGATCTTGATGTGGAATTGCTGCAGCCAGAGATAAGCGACCAGACGACCGGAGAACAGTTGGGCATTACTGAACAGGTGATCGCCTACACCTCCTATTTCCGCGGCTCTACGACAGACCGGATGAAGAATATTGAGATTGCCGCAGCTAATTTTCATGGTTTGTTGGTTGCGCCAGGGGCGGTGTTTTCTATGGCTAATGTCATGGGGGATGTCAGCCTGGATAACGGTTATGCTGAAGCCTGGATCATTTTTGGCGGGCGTACGATCAAGGGCGTGGGCGGCGGTGTTTGCCAGGTGAGTACCACCCTTTTCAGGGCGGCATTTTTTGCAGGCTTCCCTATCGTCGAGCGCTATCCGCATGCCTACCGGGTTGGTTATTACGAGCAAACCCGCACCGGATATGACACCAGCCTGGCCGGGTTAGATGCGACCGTTTTTGTGCCTATGGTGGATTTTAAATTCCAAAATGACACCCCCTATTGGCTGTTGATGGAGACTTATTTCAACCCGACAGCCCGCAGCTTGACCTGGAAGTTCTACTCTACGAAAGATGGACGTACGGTTGATTGGAACAGCACCGGCCTGCAAAATATTGTTGAACCGCCGGACCCGCTTTATGAAGAGAACCCAGAGCTGGCAAAAGGTGTGATCAAGCAAGTCGATTGGGCAGTGGAGGGTGCAGATGTCTCAGTAACCCGCACAGTTACACGCAATGGACAGGTGCTTTTCCAGGATGTTTTCAATACCCATTATATGCCCTGGCGGGATATTTTCCAGTATGGACCAGGCACCGAGCTAAAGCCTAAGAAAAATCCGATGATTAACCCCTGATGGTTTCCGTTATAATCAGTAGGATAATTTCATAGGATAATACGGAGAGTGATATGGTAAGTAACGAATTGCTTGAACTTCTGCGTTGCCCGGCTTGTGTCCGTGAAAAAGAAGGTTTGCTGGATTTTATCCAGGAAAGTTGGCTGGTCTGCCGGGATTGCGGTCGTAAATACCCCATTCGAGAGGATATCCCGGTGATGTTGATCGATGAGGGAGACAAATGGATCGACACCAAAGTGGAAGATTTACCTGTTCCGCCGCCAGCCTGATCTTAAGGCCAGTAATCTAGTGTTTTCGTGTTGATGTCAGACCATCTGGAGAGTCTTTTTCGTTGCCTGACGGGCGGGGATGATGAGGTGGCAGAAAAGGCTGTCCAAGAAATTGTAGCCATATCCGCCTTGCAGCCGGTCGAAGTGCTGCAAGGCGTTGATGTTCTCCTGAACAACCCACTGGTAGATCATCGTTGGTGGGCTTTACGAATTGTTGCGGAAATCTCTGGCGAGCAGACCCTGTCTCGATTAATGGCCGGCTTGCGAGATCCAGAAGCGGCGGTGCGGCAATGTGCAGCCTTGGGATTGCGGAAGCATCCCCATGAAAAATCACTAACCATTCTCATTGAAGCGCTCTCAGATGCGGACAGATTGGTCGCACAACTGGCCAGGGATGCACTGATAGCAATGGGTAAGGATGCGACACTTGCTTTGGTTGATACCCTGCAAAATGGTTCACAAACAGCGCGCCTGGAAGCGGTGCGCGCCCTGGCTATGATTGGCGATGAACGCGCGATTCCAGCGCTATTCAACGCTCTGGATAGCGAATCTCGCTGGATTGAATATTGGGCTAGTTTGGGGTTGGAACGGATGGGGGTAGGGATGTCGTTCTTTTTGCCTGAATAACAAATCTTAAGCCTGCCAGACCCAGAACCACCATAAGAGCATGATCACGACGCCAATCAAGAAGCGGACGACGACGGATAAACCCCATCCGGTAGCCAGGCCTCTTAGAGCCAGCCAGGCTTTTTGAGTGTCTTTCAAGCGCAGGTATTCTAAAAGGAACACTGCCCCAGGGGCGGCAATAATTCCACCCAATGGCGGAACCAGTAAGGTGCCCAGAACACCAGCCAGCAAGGCGATCAGGATCGTACCCCAGGATGCGCCGCCTTGTTTGGCGCCCACTCCCATCATAATATTATCGACAAAGGTGCCAATCAACATCAGGATGGTAATGATGACAAAAACCACCACACCGGGGCTGGCAAAACCGGTTGCCACCCCATAACCCAGGATAGCCAGCCACATAACCACCAATCCTGGAAAGATGGGTACGATTAAGCCAAACAGACCGACCAGAACAAAAATCTGGGTCAGTCCGAAAGTCGTCATGTTAAGCCAGTTTTCCAAAGTGTTTCCTTTTACCAGGTAGATACTGGGTTGTTTGGCGGATTGGCGCAAACAACCCAGTAGAGGTTATTGTCTTATTCTGGGCGAATGACTTCTATGCCGCCCATCCATGGGCGCAGCACTTCGGGAACGACCACCGAGCCATCCGCTTGCTGGTTATTTTCCAGCACGGAGATCAAGGTACGCGGCATGCCTAAGCCCGAACCATTCAGCGTGTGGACAAAACGTATTCGTCCGCCGTCTTCAGGCCGGTATTTGATGTTAGCCCGGCGAGCCTGGAAGTCGGTAACATTCGAAACCGACGAAATCTCCAGCCACTCGCCGCAGCCGGCTGCCCAGGCCTCAATATCATAGGTGATGCTCGAGCCAAAGCCCAAATCGCCGGTGCATAATTGCTTGACGCGGTAAGGTAAGCCCAATAAGCGGCAGGTCTCTTCGGCGTCAGCCACCATCTTTTCCAGCTGTGCGTTTGAGTCTTCGGGCAGGCAGTAAATATACATTTCTACCTTATCGAACTGGTGGCCGCGCTTGATACCGCGCACATCGCGGCCGGCGCTCATCTTCTCGCGGCGGAAGCAGGGCGTATAGGCGGTGTAATGCAGAGGCAAGGCTGCCTCTTCCAGGATATCGCCCATGTGTAAACCGGTTAGCGGCACTTCAGCCGTAGGAACCATCCATAGATCCTCTTCGTGATCCTTGTAAAGGTTATCCTGGAATTTTGGCAGCTGCCCGGCGCCGTATAAAGTCTCGCCTTTGACCATGAAAGGTGGGTACTTTTCGGTGTAACCCTGGCGGCTGTGCAGGTCGAGCATGAAGGAGATTAGAGCGCGTTGCAGACGCGCTCCGGCGCCGCTGAGCACATAAAAGCGTGAGCCGGTGATCTTGACGCCTTGCTCGAAATTGATAATTCCCAGGGCAGGACCTAAATCCCAATGGGCTTTGGGCTCAAAGTTAAATTTGGGCTGGTCCCCCACATTGCGTATGACCACGTTTTCTTCTTCGTCTATACCGTAGGGCGTACGCTCATCCGGAATATTGGGGATGATGGACAGGTTTCCCTCAAGCTGAATCTCAATCTGGCGCAGGCGTTCATCCAGCGCACTGATCTGGTCACCCACCTGTCGCATGGCATCGATTTTAGCCTGGCGTTCGGCGGGGTCTTTCATGCGTCCAATTTCCTTGGATACTGCGTTGCGTTCAGCCTTCAGCCCCTCTACTTCCTGAATCAGGGCGCGGCGCTGCTCGTCCAGTTCGAGCACGGCATCGACCGGGCTGGTTTCCATTTGGCGGACTTTCAAGTTCTGCCGCACAATCTCGGGATTTTCACGAATTAAGTTGATGTCTAACATGGTGCACCTCCTGTGGTGAAATATAGAAGCCCCCTCATCCGCAGGACGAGGGGGCGCTCGTGGTGCCACCTGCTTTCACCGCTGGCTTTTACTGGAAGGCAAGCTGGCTTGCCCAAAGCTAAGCGGTCTCTACTATGCTGTAACGGGCGTTCCCGGTTCACTTACGATATCCAGGCTACCTGTCTGCCGGTTATCCCTGCGTGAACACCTGGCTGGAACTCCAGCCGGCGGAGGGGATTTGGCGCCCAGGGCTGGCTGCCTTGCACCTACCGGCAACTCTCTGAACAGAATGGGCGTTACTCTTCTCCGCGCAGGCGATTATGAACTGATTTCCCCGATTATACCCGAGGAAGGATGTCTGTCAAGCGCTGCTGCTTAGTCCTCTTCCCTGGACCGCAGATGCGGGAATAAGATCACCTCGCGAATATTAGCGCTGTCGGTGAAGAGCATAGCCAGGCGGTCGATGCCCATGCCGAAGCCGCCGTTGGGTGGCATACCGTATCTCATGGCGCGCAGGTAGTCTTCGTCCATGGGGTGCCGTTCTTCGTCGCTGGCGTCATAGTCGCGCCCCATTTCCAGGAAACGCGCTTCCTGATCCAACGGGTCATTGAGTTCGGTGAAGGCGTTACACAACTCCATCCCGGCTACAAACCCCTCAAAACGCTCTGTGATCTGTGGGTTGCCGGGCATGCTTTTGGCCAGGGGGGAGATATCGCGCGGATAATTATATAAGAAGGTGGGCTGGATCAGGGTGGGTTCCAGGTAATCGCCAATCAAGGTGTCTACCAGTTTGCCACGCGGGTCATTGGGGTTGAACTCTATCCCTTTGGCTTTCATCGCCTGCGCCAGGCTTTGGGCAGTTGGGTGTTGGTTGATATCAATGCCGGTTGTATCCAGGATACCCTGGCTTAATTCCAGGCGGCGCCAGGGTTTGGACAGGTCGACCTCTTCACCCTGGTAGGTAAAGCCGGGCCTGCCCAGCACTTTCTCGGCGGTAAAGCGCAGCATCTGCTCAGTGATTTCCATCACCTGCAAATAATCAGCGTAAGCCCAATAGAATTCTAACTGGGTGAATTCCGGGTTGTGTGTGCGGTCCACGCCTTCGTTGCGGAAATCGCGTCCAATTTCATATACTCGCTCCAGACCGCCAACCAGTAAGCGTTTCAGGTACAACTCGAAGGAGATGCGCAGGTAAAGGTCTTGTTTGAGCTGGTTATGGTGGGTGATAAAGGGGCGCGCGGCTGCCCCGCCGTAAATCGGTTGCAGGATAGGCGTCTCCACCTCGATAAAATCATTATTATCCAGGAATTCGCGCAGAGCGCTTACCATGGCGGCGCGTGTGCGGAAGATTTGGCGTACCTCTGGGTTTACAGCCAGGTCGGCATAACGCTGGCGATAACGTAACTCTGGTTCTGCCAGGGTGGCATGTTTTACGATCTCGCCTTCGATGACCTGGTCCTTAGCTGCTGGCAGCGGGGTGATGGCTTTGGCCAGGATGCGGAAGTTTTGCACGCGCAGGGTGATCTCACCGGTTTTGGTGCGGAACATTTCTCCGCTGGCCTGTACAAAATCGCCCAGGTCAAATTCCCGATTGAATAATTCGATTTGATCCTGACCGAGATCGTTCGCGCGCAGGAAGAGCTGTAGACGACCGTACCCATCTTCGATATGGGCAAAGGTGAGCTTTCCCATGGGGCGCATGGAGCGCAATCTGCCTACCAGGGTAGCGATAACCGGATCTCCACCTTCGCTCTTTTCAGCAGCTTCAAAGGCGGCGATAGCCTGGCTGCTGGTGTGGGTGCGGCTGGCTCGCCCGGGATAGGGTTCAATTCCCTGGGTGCGCAGACGTTCAAGTTTTTCAAGTCGGGTTTGTTCTAAATTGCTGTATTTAGCTGCCATTTTCTTACCTCATTATTCAATCTGTTATCAGCTCCCTGGCTGGTTTGGAAAGTGTATTATAAAAGAAAAGCCCCGCGCAAAGTCAAGTTGCGCGGGGCTGAATTGCGTTCCCCGGGGTTATTCGACCTTAAGGATGCGAACTGTAAAAGAGCCAGCTGGTGCGTCCACTTTGACGACATCTCCTGCGCGGTGATCCATCAATGCACGCCCTAAAGGCGATTCATTAGAAACCCGTCCTTCACGTGGGTTGGCCTCTGCTGGTCCGACGATGGTATACAATTCTGGCTCGTTATCATCTTCCTGAATAGTTACTTTTGCAGCAATTTGAACTACATCGCGTACACTGCTCTCTTCCACCACACGCGCGTTGGCTAACAAGATTTCCAGTTCTTGGATGCGCCCTTCAACAAAAGCCTGTTCATTTTTTGCGGCTTCGTATTCAGCATCCTCAATTAATTCGCCGCCTTCCATTGCTTCATGCAAACGGTTGGCCACTTCTTGCCGCTTTTTGGTGCGTAAGAATTCAAGTTCTTCCTGAAGTTTTTCGTACCCCTGGCGGGTCAGGTATGAAGGAGGCATTTTTTTCCCTTACCCAATCTCTCTAATATTAGACAAAAAAACACTCCAGTGGGAGCAATTAGTTAAAATCGTCTAATTTTATAAACGAAGGCGGCGCTTTCCAGGATTTATGATCCTTAACCGCCGCGGCGCTATTTTAGCATAGTTTTATCCCCAATGCAAGTTTTGTAAGCATAAATCAGACGAATTTGTCCAACAAATTTGGTTTTCAGGGTGCTTTCCATAGGATACAGCCACCGGATTGTTCATAATAATCCTCGATAGCTTTGGCCATGTCAGCCAAATCAGGCCAAAAAGTGCTGATTTGGGATGCATGGGCGGCAATTCCTTTTTGCCAGGACTGCAAACTCTCCTCTGAAAGTTTTTCAATCAATTTGTTCCATCCGGCTTGCTCCAGTCTTTCCAACTCCTGTTTTTCCTTCAAGCAATATGGATAGTCTGCGTAATACAGGAGCTCTCCACCCAGTTTTTCAGCCACGCTACGAACCAGGCGGTGATCCACATGCCCGCCAATAGCCAATGGGCTTATCACTTGCACGCGATCAGGTGATTTCTCTTTGCAGGGTTCCCACCAGCTGTTCAATTAGCTGCGCCTCCGCCGGGTGTATCGGTCCCAGAAAGGTCTCTTCGGAATAGAGATGTTGGCGTTCTGTTATTGTCAATCCACCGGTTAGCGTTTCTATCTCAACATATCGGTAGATGCAATCGGGCACAGAAAAATGGCGGTATCTGGCTCCGAGGATATTACAGGAGGCGATATCCTCCATCCGGCGCTGTTGCACTGCTTCCCTACCGGTTTGCCAGCGTGAATGAAGTGTTTGAGCGAAACTTGAGAGTGGGCCTGGTGGAATATCACCCGCGCAAATTGTCCAGATGGTCACTTGTTCACCAGCCCGGCTTTTCTCCGATACCAGGCCTCCACAAGAAAGGGCAACATCATCGAAGTGGGGAGAGAGAAAAATGGTTTGCATTATCCTTTTTTACCACATTTTGTTATTTCGAGACGGTCTTTTTCTAAGGGCTCACTTATTCAATTGCCTTGCAACTCGTCCAGGCTGGTGTTATCATCTATTGAGATATTATGAGCCAAACACCGGATTCGCGCTTCCGTATTCGTTTAATCCTGCTTGGAATTGTTCTGGCTACCTTACCTTGTTATTGTACCGGGTTGGTGATGGTCCAGCTGGCGCAAGTTCAGGCTGATTTACCTACAGCAACCCCCTCCCTGTCGGCCACACCAAGTCCCCTAATTTCTCCACAACAAACAACCACTTATACTCCCACGGCAACCATTTGGACCCCCACCATGACGGCAACGGGCACCCAATCTCAAACACCAACCAGCAGCCCGTCGCCAACGTCTACACAAACGGCTACCTCTGACAATGACGGCGACATCCACAGTTGCGCCTGCTACCTTTACGCCGACTTTTACTGCACTGCCATCCGCAACCTGGACGCAAGTTCCACCTTCGGCGACACCGACGCAGACTGTAAACCCGCTGCCATCGGTTACACCTGGGGATGGGGGTGGGGGCTAATCGCAATTCCTGTATTATCGATCGCTGATCATTATATCTTTTTCAATCGACAGGAGATCAGAATCTGAAGAGAAACCATGACAGAGATAAAAGACTTCCTCAAAGAATTGATTGCAGCTCCAGGCTTATCCGGTTACGAGATGCCAGTCAGGAGCATGATTGAACGGACCTGGAGCCCACTGGTGGATGAGATCCAAACCAGCCGGCTGGGCAGTCTGCATGCGTTGCGTAAGGGGGGACTGCCAGAGCCCAGGCCAAGCCTGCTGTTGGCAGCTCATATGGATGCCATTGGCTTGATGGTATCCGAAATTATGGATGGTTTCTTACGCCTGACATCGATTGGCGGTTTAGACCCACGCGTTCTCCCTGGGCAGATGGTCAATGTCCATGGACGTACTGATTTACCAGGGATGATCATCCAACCACCTGCGCATCTTCTGCCTGCTGACAGCCAGGATAAAACGGTTGCTTTAGAATACCTGTGGGCTGATGTGGGCTTACTGCCTTCTCAGGTTCAGCGACAAGTCCGGATTGGCGACCTGGTGTCTTTTGCCCAAAAGCCTTTCGAAATGGGGAAAGATCTCCTGGCTGGCCATTCCCTGGATAATCGGGCATCCGTCGCTGCGCTCACAGCTTGTTTGGAATTTTTGCAGGGACGGCAGTTGGGGTGGGATTTGTGGGCAGTGGCTACTGCTCAAGAAGAAGAGACCTTGGGTGGGGCAGCAACATCCGCTTATCAGTTGCGCCCTAGCCTGGCGGTGGCTATTGATGTGACCTTTGGCGCCAGTCCTGGCAGCCCATCGCATGCCACATTTCCTGTTGGAAAAGGCATAACTCTGGGTTGGGGACCTAATATCCATCCAAAACTATTTTCTGCTTTCAAAGACCTGGCTGAGCGCCTGGAGATCCCCACAAAAATAGAAGTTATGCCCATGAATTCCGGAACGGATGCGATGGCGCTTCAGGTAGCTGCTGAAGGCATTCCTTCCATGGTGATTGGCATTCCGCTGAAATATATGCATACGCCAGTTGAAGTGGTCTCGATGAAAGATATTCATCGCACTGGCAGGTTATTGGCTGAGTTTGCTGCCATGTTGGATGAACATTCTTTGGAGCAATTGAGCCTGGATGATTAGCAGGTTAGACAAGGTAAACCATGAAGAATAATTCTGCAAAAATTGAAAATCGCCCTCCTGGCGTAGGCGCCCCACAAATTCGCTTGTTGCAGCGATTATGTGATGCCTTCGCTGTATCTGGAGATGAGGGTTCTGTCCGCAAAATCATCAAAGAGCAGATCAGCGCATATGCAGATGAGCTAAAAGTAGACGTGATGGGCAATCTTCTGGCAGTGCGCAAAGGAACAGCCCCGGAGCGCTTACGAGTGATGATTGCTGCTCATATGGATGAAGTTGGCATGATGCTTACTAACGAGGATGAGGACGGCATCTTTCGCTTTGAAGCGGTGGGAGGTCTGGATGCTCGCTGGTTAGCAGGCAAACCGGTCTATGTAGGGGAAGACCAGCTACCTGGAGTGATTGGGTTCAAGCCAATTCATCTTTCAACATCTGATGAAATCAGGCAAGCCGTGTCGATCAGCCAGCTGCGTATTGATATGGGTCAAGAAAATGGAAAACGCGCGAAGGTTGGCGACCGGGCAACCTTTTCCACCCGATTTCATCGTTCGGGTCCCAGCGTGTTTGCGAAAGCTTTGGATGATCGTTTGGGAGTAGCCACGTTAATCGAGCTGTTCAAACATGCTCCTGCAAATATTGATTTGTTGGCAGCCTTCACGGTTCAAGAAGAGGTGGGGTTGAAAGGCGCCAGGGTGGCTGCCTATACTTTTGACCCACACCTGGCGATTGTCCTGGATTGCACCCCTGCCAATGATCTGCCTGTATGGGACCGTGGCAGATGCGTGGGTGATGATTGCCTGGAGAATACACGCTATAACACGCGTGTAGGTGCAGGTCCAGCTATCTATATTGCTGATCGGGTGACCTTATCAGATCCGCGCCTGGTTCGTTTTTTGGCGCAAATAGCCGAAAAACGCGGTATTCCTTACCAGTTTCGCCAGCCGGGAGGCGGTGGCACAGATGCTGGCGCCATTCATAAACAACGAGCGGGGATACCCAGTGTGTCTGTGTCCGTTCCTGGACGATATTTACATACCCCGGTTTCGATGATTCGATTAGATGATTGGAAACATACCCTGTCGTTGATTTATGCTGCGTTAGAAAATTTGACTCCCGAAATCCTTTTGGCCGAGCGTTAAACCTTTCCGATTGAAAAGATCGCAATAATTTGAGGAGTTTTCATGAAATCACTGATCCAAAAACTAATAGAAATCCCCGGTCCCTCTGGTTACGAAGCTCAGATTCGTAATGCAATTCGCGACGAATTGAAATCTTATGCAGATGAAATTCGCGTTGACAACCTGGGTAACTTGATTGTGCGCAAGGGGCAGCGCTCAGATGGTGGCTTAAGAATCATGCTATCTGCCCACGTTGATGAAATCGGTGTGATGGTCACTCATGTTGACGAACGCGGTTTTCTGCGTTTTCTCCCCCTGGGCGGCGTTCGACCACAATCCTGCCTGGGTGGACGCGTGCGCTTTATGAATGGTGTAATGGGCGTAATTGGTGCAGAACAACTCAGTAACCCGGCCAGCACACCTGCTTTTGAACAGTTGTACATTGATACAGGAGTCAGTAAAAGGCAGGATAGTAAGGTGGGTATCGGCGATGTGGCGGTCTTTGAGCGTCCATTCCTGGATTTGGGGCAACGTTGGGTGGCAAAAGCGATGGATGATCGCATCGGTGTTGCCATCTTGATGGAGACTTTACGGGAATTGCATCAGAGTCAGCTTTCATCTCCCCATGAATTTTATTTTGTTTTCAGTTCTCAGGAAGAAGTGGGTTTGCGGGGCGCTACTACAGCCGCCTTTGGTATCGATCCGGATGTGGGTTTGGCGGTTGATGTGACGGCAGTTGGGGATACACCCCAAGGCATTGCCATGGATGTAGCGCTTGGCAAAGGTCCCGCGATCAAGGTGCGTGACCAGCGCATCCTGGCTGACCCACGGGTGGTGGATTGGATGGTGAAAACGGCCGAGAAAGCTCGCTTGCCTTTCCAGTTAGAGATTTTGAAACTGGGTTCAACAGATGCCAGTGCGATCCAATTGACTCGGGCGGGTGTTTTAGCCGGGTGCCTGTCTATCCCATGCCGTTATGTCCATACTCCTTCAGAGATGGTAGATCAACAAGATGTTGAAAACGCGGTTAAATTGATGGTTGCCTTATTATCAAAACCACTTGAGATCTAATCGGGTTTTTATGCGAAAACTTTTCTTTGCTTTGCTTTGCTTTTTGATACTGGTCACCGCTTGCAACCCGGTGGGTTGGCCGGTTGCTCCTCAACCGACAGCTGGATCACCCGGTATGCAAAGCACAGCCACAATCACATCGGCGCCTCCCACACCTTCCAGTACAGCGAACACGCCTGAAGTGACCCGCATCAAAATATGGGTTCCCCCGCATATGGACCCTGCAGCCGATACGCCATCTGGGAAACTGCTGCAAGCCCGTCTCGAGCAGTTTGCTCGCCAGCATAATGACCTGTTCATCGATGTCAGGGTTAAATCGGTCAGTGGTCCAGGCGGGTTGTTGGATTCTCTGGCGGCAACCAGCGCTGCTGCCCCATTGGCTTTGCCTGACCTGATTGCCTTTCCACGAGAAAGCCTGGAAGCAGCTGCGCTTAAAGGCTTGTTGCAGACGGTTGAAGATCCGCAAAGCCCCATCGAGGACAAGGGCTGGTATGAATTTGCTCGCCAATTGATCCGCGTACAAAACAGTGCATTTGGTTATCCAATTTGTGGCGATGCCCTGGTCATGGTTTACCGTCCTTCGATTGTTTCAGAACCCCCTGAGGATTGGGCAGCAGTTCTGGAGCAGAAAACGCCATTTGTCTTCCCTGCAGCAGATCAACAAGCAGTTTTTTCATTAGCGATGTACCAGGCTTTGGGTGTAGATCTGAGAGATAAAGAAGGCAGACCACACCTGGAAACTGACACACTTTCGCGGGTGTTGGCGTTTTATGCTGATGCAGAGCAACGCGGGGTGATGCCTTTTTGGCTGACCCAATACCAGGATGACCAGGAGGTCTGGGATGCTTTTCTCGAGCAACGTGCGGATTTGATTATTGCCTGGTTATCGGACTACTTAACCACTTTGCCTGAGGATGTCGAATTTTCCGTTTTGCCAGTTGCGCAGGAGGATAATTTTACCCTGGCGGATGGTTGGGTTTGGTCAGTAGCCTCCATGCAGGATGAGAAACGAGAACTTGCGGTAGAGTTGGCAAAATTCTTGTCCGAAAACAAGTTTCTGGATGCTTATGCGGATAGCCTGGGTTGTATTACGCCATACATAGGCGCAACAGAATCTCAACCTGAGCAGACTCAATCGTCCAAGATAAGGCAGGTTGCCCTGTCTGCCAGGTTGATCCCCTCTACAGATATCTTGAATAGCCTGGGCTTAGCAGTGCAGCAAGCGGTAATGCAAGTGCTTAAGAACCAGGCAGAGCCAATTCCCGCAGCACAATCGGTCATCGATGCCTTAACCGGTCCTTAAGTTGACTTGCTTCGGGGGTGATGTTATCATGCCTGTGGAGAATTCCATATGCAGGAACATGATCATCCAGTTTTAGCAGGGGAACAGAAAACAAAAAACCAGAAACCCAATCAACTTGCCAACCTTTGGGAAGCGCTCTCACGAGCCGGCTTGGCAGAAGTAACTTTACGGCTGGGAACCCACACACTCTTAATCGCGCTAATTCTTTTATTGGCCTGGGGGTTGCGCTCTTTTTATTTCCGAGTGGATTTTGATGAAAGTGTTTCAGGCGAAAACTTAGCTCTGGCAGCGCAGCAAGTCGCCGAGCAGAATTCGCAGCAGCCGCTTGAAGCCGAATTGCCGTCCTTTGATTCGATTAAAGCCTTACCCTCTGGAATTTCTCGGAACGCCAGTTTACACACCGATGTGCCTTCTCGTCCACGGGTGAGCATTGCGACTTACACTGTTCAGGCTGGTGATACCTTGTTTGGTATTGCGGACAAATTTGGGTTGCAACCTGAAACCATCTTATGGTCCAACCAATTTGTGTTGGGAGATAATCCCCATAACCTGCGACCAGGTCAAGAATTGAATATCTTACCTGTGAATGGCGCTTACCATCGTTGGTCTGCAGGCGATGGCTTAAATGGCGTAAGCAGGTTCTTTGGGGTTAATCCAACCGATATTATCGACTATCCTGCCAATAACTTAAACTCAGAAACGATTGGCGATTGGTCTGCGCCCAATATTCCGGCAGGGACCTGGTTGGTGATCCCTGGGGGAAGGCGAGAATTTGTAAACTGGAGTGCGCCGGACATTCCCCGAGATAACCCGGGTGTGGCAAAAGTTTTGGGTCCAGGCGCTTGCGAATCGGTTGCCAATGGAGCGGTCGGCAACGGGGTGTTTGTCTGGCCAGCCAATAATCATTTTCTATCCGGATTTGATTACAATCCAAATGCGAACCATCCTGGGATTGATATCGATGGGGAGGAAGGCGACCCAGTTTATGCAGTTGATAGTGGGGTGATCGTTTACGCTGGTTGGAATAACTGGGGTTATGGAAATATGATCGTGATCAACCATGGGAATGGCTGGCAAACGCTTTATGCACATTTAAGTGCCTACTATGTTGGCTGCGGGCAAAGTGTAGTCCAGGGTGGTGTGATAGGAACAATCGGCAGTACTGGAAACTCAACCGGTTCTCACCTGCATTTTGAGATGATGTTGAACGGTACAAAAGTCAACCCGCATAATTATTTGAAATAACCACTGCTTAAAGCCTGGTTGCCAGGAAGGGCACCAACATCTCATCAGGATGTAAGCCGCCATGCCTGCCCAACAAAGGGTTGTCCTTATCCGCCCACCATAGATATGCATCCTTTTTTGCTATAGCGATTAAATCTCCAATTCGATCTGGCAGGCCGGGATGATGTTTTCCCGGTCCAAAAAGGCCAGCTTGAGCCGCATCGTGCGAGTCTACTACGCTGAAAGAATCTGACCAGGCTGTTGTCAGGTAGTTTTGTACAGAATCCATCTCCCCTGGCTTGGGGTAGAAGAAAGCCAGCCGGTTTTCCCCAGTTGGGGTCAAATGCAGACGGCGCAGTAATTCAGGATGATGGCGGAGTTCATACTCTGGCATCTGTGGAGTGGCAATTTGCCCATGATCGGCTGTCAGGATCAGCAAAGTGTCTTCTCGAAGCGATGGAGACAGTCGTTCTATGAACAGGTGCTGCATGGCCTGGCTGAATTGAGAAAACTCCGCTGCCGTACGCTCATCGTCCGGACCATACAAATGGCTGAAATGATCCACTTCACTCCAATACACCCAGGTGTAACTTCGTTGATCTGGTTTGTGTTCGATGATTTTGCGCAAATTAATCCATAAATCTGCAGCTGTATTGAAGGTGTGGATATCTGCCTGTTTGAGTAACATTTTCGAGAGACCAGACCGGGCAATGCTGTGATGCTGCAGCGCATAAGTGTGGATACCATGCTTTCCCAGGTGTGATGATAAAGTTGGAAAGGGTAAATATTTTTCTGGCTCAAACCCAGCGCGTTCCAGGCTGCCAACATCATTTCTGAAGGTGATGGGTGCATGCAGAATGGTATTAGCGATGATGCCGTATTCTTTCATCCACATTTCGTAGCCGGTGATGCCATGCTGGGCAGCTGGTCGACCTGTCCAAAGGGCTGTCAGGGCGGCTGAAGTGGTGCTGGGTGTAATGGAAGTAAGCGGCGCCAGAATGCCTTGCTGACTGAGATCCTGCCATACCGAAGCCGTGCCGTCTGCCATCCAGCGTTGCAAGCGATGCAGCGCCAGGGCATCCATTAAGACCAGGATGACGCGTCGAAATTCTCCCGCAACTGATTCGAGGATATCTGGAATCAATGACGGGGCTCCTAATCCTGGCGCTCCCAGCCAGTGGCAAATACTGGAGGGAATATTCAAGATAGATTGCCCAGCATAAGCCGGATAGATCAGCCCCGGGTCGAGATCCAGACCCTGGATGGTGTTGTGCTGCAAGGCAGGAAGTAGTGATGGGGAAAGATCGGGCATGACGCCACCTTTATTTTTGGTAGATAAAATTGATTGTAATGAAAGTGGAGCTGGTCATAAGCCAGCTCCACTCGATTTACTTAGCTGTTGTCAGCTAATCAGCCAGCCAGAAAAGACTAGGGTATGGCTGACAATTCGCCGGAAATGATCTTAGCCTTGACTTCTTCAAGCTCGGCAATCAGTTCGGCTGGGACCATGGATTCCAGATCATGGAAGGGCGCCAGACCGACGCCGCCATTTTCCAGGGTACCAACAATGACGCCGCCAGCAAAGGCGTCGCCCATTGCAGCCTGGATCGCTTGCAACGTGGTGGCATCCATATTCTTCAATACAGAAGTCAGGATGACATCGGCATAAGTTGGGGCAGTCAGGTACCAGTCAGAGTCAACGCCAATGATGTAGACATTGCCGCGCTCTTTGGCAGCAGCAGCTGTGCCCTGTCCTACTGGACCAGCGACAGGCATGATGATGTCGGCGCCTTCATCCATCAGGTTTTCGCCCTGGGTGCGCCCGTCATCCAGGCTTTCAAAGTTGCCAGTGAAGAGGCCGGTTTGGGTTGCAGGATCCCAGCCCAAGGCTGTGACACTGGTGCCTTTCACTTCATTGTAGTAGTTTACGCCCAGTACGAAGCCGTCCATGAATACGGTAACTGGCGGGATCTGCAAGCCACCATAGGTACCGACTACACCGGTTTGGGTCATGCCCGCAGCCAGGTAACCAGCCAAGAAGCCAGCTTCCTGGGTGTTGAAGACCTGCCCCAGTACGTTTGGCAGCACTGGATCGTAAGCATAGTCCACAATGGAGAATTTTTGATCAGGATTGGCTTCGGCCATGGCCTTTGTAGCATCGCCCAACAGGAAGCCAACGGTTACGATCATGTTACAGCCTTCTTCGATGAAAGCATTGATATTCTTCTCGTAATCGGTCTGCTGTTGCGATTCCAGGTATTTGCCTTCTACGCCGAGTTGTTCCATAGCATCGGTGACACCCTTCCAGGCAGTTGCGTTGAAGGATTTGTCATCAATACCACCCGTGTCGGTCACCTGGCAAGCCTTGAAGGCTGGCTTGGGTGGTTCAGGGGTGTTGGTGGGAACAGGGGTGGGTAGAGGCGAAGTCATCTGTTCAGCCAGGATGATATTGGATTCTTCGTTGAGAGCAGCCAGGGTGGTGGCGACATCCGCGCCATCGGCGATGGCAGCCATTGCCTCACCGACCTTGCTGCGGACAAAGTCGTAGCCAGGGGTGGGGGGCTCAAAGCGACCGAACTCGAGCATGTCGAAAGCGGTCTTGTAAGCTGGATTTTCAGCGAAGTAATCTGTCAGACCTTCGGCAACGCTAGCGCGCACGGGGAAGTATTCGCTGGCTTTGGCCCAGGTACCCTGAGCTTCGGTGTCAGTGTAATACTTAACAAACAGCCAGGCAGCCAGTTCACCTTCAGGGGTGGTCTTGGGGATGCTGACCGAAGCGCCGTAGATATTCATGACAGGATCGGCGGTGGTGTGGGGGATAGCCGCCACAGACCACTCAAATCCAGCGCCTTCTTCAGCAGCGGTGCGGTAGAAAGGCAGACCGGAAGAAGAACCGACAGAGAAGAGCAGTTTGCCGGTGCCGAAGTCAGTCTGGTCGCCATAGGCTTCGGTAACGATGGTAGCGCAGCCTTCGTTGAACATTTCTTGTAAGAAGGTCATGGCGTTGATGGATTCTTCGCTGTCGTAGGTGTATTTATTGGCGTTGTAATCGTAAACATCGCCGCCAAATGCAAAGGCGAAGCTAGCGAAGCGGGAAGCATCGATAGAGAGCTCATAACCCATCGAGCCGTCCACAGTGGCTTTGCTAAAAGGCTGTTCGATAGCTTTGCAGGCCATTTCCTTGAATTCTTCAGGAGTGGTGGGTGGGCCATCGTAACCAAGCTCTTTCAACCACTCAGCGTTGTAATAAAGCACTTCCATGGAGCGGTTGGGAGGGAAGCCTAAGCGGGCGTTGCCATAGGTGGGGAAGACATCTTGGGCCCAGAAACCGGGGAAGAAGTCAGCTTGTTCTTCTTCAGAGAGACCCCATTTAGCGCTTTGAACCATGGGGTTCATATCAGCCAGACCTTCAGCCAATTGATAGGTGGCAGCCTGGTTCTGATAGGCAACAACTAATTGGGGAGCATCAGATGTGTTGAGCACAGCCAACATCTTGTTGAAGATGTCATTGTAGCTGCCCTGGTAGGCAGCTTCAACAGTAATGCCCCACTCGTTGGTGGCGTTGAAATCTTCGACAATCTGAAGTAGAGCTTCTTCTCGGGCACGTGTATGCTGGTGCCAGAAGATCACTGTCTGGCCTGATGGATCGACTTCAGCTAGTGGATCAGCTGGTGCGGCAGGTTCAGCAGGCGCTTCGGGAGCTGCCGGGGCTTCGGTGGCTGCAGCAGGCGGCTCAGTGGGTGCAGGCGCAGGCGCCTGGGTGGGGGTGGGCTGGCAGGCTGAGAGCACCATAGAACTGATGACCAGGATTGCCAGTAAGATCGACCAATGTTTTTTACTCATAGGATATTTCTCCTCCAAGAAATGTGTTAATGGTTAAAGTGGTATTACAAATTAGAAATTCATTACTTCTTTATGGTTTGCGCTACTCTCCTTTCTGAGTATCCTCACTTAGTATTCTACTCCAATTGTCTGATGCAATCAAATATTGTCTTGTAAGACTTTTGATAGACTGAACATAGATGCTTTACAGTAGAACTTGATTTGTTTTATCCTTTCAAACCGGTAGTAGCAATTCCTTCAGTAAATTGCTTCTGGGTTAGAAAATATAAAATAAGGATGGGAATTACCGTGATGACAGCTCCAGCCATCAATAGGTTGGTTTCTGGCCCGGCCTCAGACACAAAAGTCCAGAGTCCCACCATTAATGGTCGCCAGGTTTCTTTCGTAGTGACTAGCAGCGGCCAAAGAAAAGCGTTCCAGGAGCCAATAAATCCGAAAATTAGAACGGTCATCACAGGGGCTTTGCTGATGGGTAACACAATCTGGATAAGAAAGCGTAAATGTCCGGACCCATCCATCCGTGCAGCATCCCATAGTTCATTCGGTATGGTGATAAAGAATTGCCGCAGTAAGAATATGCTGAATGCGTTTGCCATGAAAGGCACTGTTAAAGCAGCCAGCGTATTCAGCCAACTTCCGCCTGGCAGAGGGATCACATCACCGCGGATGATCAGGAAATTGGGGATCATGGTCACCGATTCGGGGATCATCATGGTGGCCAATAAGAGGCCGAAGATGATTTCTCTGCCGTAGAATTTAATCCTGGCAAAGGCATAACCGGCTAAGATCGAAGTGGTCAGCAAGCCAACCATGGTTGTAAAGGTAATGATGATGCTATTCATAAAATATTTGGCAAACTTGGCTTCTTGCCAGGCAACCAGATAATTCTTGAACTGAAGTGATTGAGGCACCCATACCCGGTTGATGGTTTCACCCAGGGTCATAAACGATGTAGCCACCATCCAGTAAAAGGGTAGAACAGCTAAAACAGCGCCTAAGATAAGCACCAGGTACAATACCAGCCTGCCAACATTCAAATGTAAGCCGGGTTCATTTTGATGTTCAGAGGATGTTTTTTTTGCAAGTTGGGTGATGTTAGCCATAAAACACCTTTTCACCAAAAATTTTATTTTGAATAAAGGTCAATGCCAGGATGATGACAAATAGCAAAATAGCCTGAGCGGCTGCATAACCATATTGGCTTAATTTGTAGAATGTGTCAAATATCTCTACGCTGGTTACATCGACAGTTCCCTGGGCCGAGGGCACCCGCATGACATAGATATGGTTGAATGCCTTGAAGGTACCGATGAAGGCAATAAGCGCCAAATAAAATGTGACAGGGGAAAGCAGGGGAAGGGTGATATTTCTGAAAACCTGAAATTTTCCGGCTCCATCAATTTCGGCTGCTTCGTAAAGCTCACCAGGGATTGAACCCAGGCCTGCCAGGAAGATAACTGTGTTGTAACCTACATAGGTCCAGACCCCAAAAAGAGCTACAGACACTAATGCCAGGCTGGGGCCAGACAGGAAGCCTTGAATATCTGGGTTTCCTAAAAGAATTCCCGTCACTGAACGAGGTTCAAACAGCCACTTCTGTATGGGTAGGTTGAAAAAATCTAAGAATTGGTTTGCCAGGGATGTTTCGCGCGGACTGAATATGGTTCTGAAAACAACAGCCGCAGCGACTACGGGGGTGATATAGGGTAAAAAGTAGAGCATGCGGAAAAACTCTTGTCCGCGTATTTTTTGAAAAAGGATATAAGCTAGAATCATTGCCAGAAAGAGTTCGGCTGGTACCGTTGAAAGAGCATAAAAGAGTGTAATGGGCAGAGACCCTAAAAAGTTCTTGTCTCCAGCTACCATCATTCTCTCCCAACCCACTGGAATGACAAGCCAGCCGGCAATTAACAAAAAAGCTGCTCCTAATCTGAGCAACATGCCACGATCGCTTTGAGCTTTAAAAGCCCGATCCCAACTCAGATAAGCCAGGAATAGCAGGACGAAACCAATCACAAAAACCAGAGCTCCGCCCCAATCACCAATCACCTTGTGGTAATTTTCTATGCCGACGAAATCTCCCTTTCGGATTCTCCATGAAAATAGGCTCATATAGATGGCATAGCCAATGGGGAAGAAACCAAAGATAGTAATAATTGCAACTGCTGGGAAGATAAAGAGATAGCCGGTGATTTGTTCCTGGATATCAATCCAACGTATCCGTCTGCGGCGTGACGTTACGGAAGTTTCTTGAGATAATGGTGTTGCAGTCAATGATTACCTCCTCTTATCCAATTCTGGATATCAGCTGGTTAACCAGAGCCATCGAGTTAGCTAGCCAACAGACACCTGATAGAATAACTGCCAAAAACCAAGTATTCGATATTTCTACCATTATAAAGCAAATTTCAGATATGGAAAATATGCCATGGGTTACATATTCGGGGTGACACTTATCAGGAAAATGGTCAGGACAGATGGTAACGAACAGGGTTTCAATACCAGGAGAAATTAGCGACCAGTCCTGTTTGAATATGCATAAATCATTGAGGTTAATAGAGGCTCATAAAATAATGATAAACTATATCGATATCGAATCCTGAGGCAGATAGTGACGCGAGCATGAACCTCCATTTGTTGGCTAAAATCAAGCCTGTTTTGCATACAACGCTTTGGCTTTTTTTGATCGTGGGTCTTTCTGCTTGTAGCCCAATCATACCATTAGACACGCCAGAACAAACTCCTGAACCCCAGGCTACTACCACGCGGCGTACACCAGTTCCCAAAACCCAACCGGTTAGAACGCCAACCAGCACAGCGGAACCCACAAGTATGATTGACATTACAGCAGAAGAATTGCGCGGCGCGGTGATTCGCTTCTGGCATAACTGGCCTGGAGCGCCAGGGGAGGTCATTACTGCTCTGGTAGAAGATTTTAACCTGAATAACCCCTGGGGTATCCTTGCGGTTGAAATTTACCAGGGGAATTTGGATGAGATCGACGAAAAATTGGATGAGGTTGGAGAAAAGTCTGATAGACCAGACCTAGTTGTGGGTTATTTACATCAAGCACTGGACTGGGACGCAAAAATCGGGCTCGTGGATCTGAATGATTATTTGCTAGATCCGATTTGGGGCTACTCAGCGGATGAAGTGGCTGACTTCCACCCTGTTTTTCTACAACATGATCTTTCAAAGGACAAGCGTTTGGGAATACCAGCGCAGCGTAGTGGTCAGATCTTGTTCTATAACCAGACCTGGGCGCGAGAGTTAGGCTTTTCTGCTGCACCGCTATCCTCCGATACCTTTATGGAGCAGGCGTGCGAGGCGGCCAGCCAGAATCAATTAATCGATAAAGATGGGACGGGTGGATGGGTGATTTCAACGGAATACCCAGCCATTTTTAGTTGGATGGTTGCATTTGGAGGCGTGGTCTTCCAAGACGAGCCATCAGTCGCGCCTCAAGGTGTGTTCCAATTTGATCAACCGGATGTCCTTCAGACTTACGAGTTTTTCCGCGGCATGTATGACAGTGGTTGCGCCTGGATGCCAGAGAATCCTTATCCGGAAACCTACTTTGCTGAGCGCAAAGCATTGTTTGCTTCTGGAAGTATTACGGATATCCCCTATTTCTTGGATGCGATGAGGCGGGCAGGCAATAACGACCAGTGGACGGTGCTTGCCTACCCTGGTCCTGAGGGTACACAGGTTGTCGATGTCTATGGGACTTCTTTTGTGTTGTTAAAGAGTACGGAACAGCAACAACTGGCAGCATGGTTATTATTGAAGTGGTTGCTGCAGCCGGAAAACCAGGCGCGTCTGGTTCAAACCACCTATGCGTTTCCTTTGCGGCTTTCGGAGATACAACACCTGGCGCAGTCCGGTAGTGCACCGCTGGCATGGGTGGCTGGCTTAAATTTACTGGAATTTGCGCAGGCGGAGCCGCCTTCACGCTCCTGGAGCCTGGTACGATGGGCTATCAGCGATTCGGCTACTCAATTATTCCGCTCCTATACCACCATGGAGCAAGTCCCTGCCCTGGTTCGTTACCTGGATCAGACCACAGAAGATTTGTTGAAAATGGTAGATGAAAACGAATGAGTGATATGCCAGTGATTATTTATAGCGACGGCGCCTGCGAAGGCAATCCTGGCCCTGGAGGCTGGGCTGCCTTGCTGCAGTTTGGCACGCAAAAGAAAGAAATCAGTGGTTATGAAGCGAATACCACCAATAACCGTATGGAGCTGACAGCCGCATTATGTGCCTTGCAAGCCCTTAAGCGCCCCTGCAATGTGGAGTTTTATACCGATTCGGAGTATCTTAGAAAAGGCATCACAGAATGGATGGCTAGGCTGGCGGGCACGCAACTGGCGGCGTAAAGGCGGTGAGCTGGCAAATGTGGATCTATGGAAGGCCTTGGACGAGGCTATTCGTCCCCATCAGATTGCCTGGCATTGGGTGCGGGGTCATGCTGGAAACACCCTGAATGAACGCGTAGATCGCCTGGCTAAGCAGGCGATCTTGAAAGCAAAATAAACGAAATCTAATTGTCTGTTCGTTCAGCCTGGTCGGAGTGGACCTGCGCTTCTTGTGACATCACTTCATCCATCACAAGCTCGGCTTCCACGGCAGCCGGCACAACACCAATATCTACTTCTTCTTCCATGCGGATTTGGCCGCGTAAAAAGGCGCCTTCCTCCGTTGAGAAGGCGGCTGTGATGACATCTCCCCACACACGGCCTGTAGAGCGGATCTCAACTTTTTCGGCGGTAATATCGCCGCGCACCGCGCCAGCAATGACTACTACATTCGCTCGCAAATGTGGGCAGGTAACCCTCCCACTGGCGCCAATCACCAGTAAGCCTCGTAAGGCTATCTCGCCTTCGAACGCTCCTTCAATGCGTACACCACCGCTGCCGCTTAAACTGCCTTTCCATATAATGCCGGAACCCATTACTGAGGTAACACGTTCAGTTGGGGGTGGCTGGACAGGCTGCGGTGTTGATTCCTCTTTTCTACGAAACATATATGCTCCCCAAAAAATTAGTCTTCTTCTGCTTCGGGTATTCCTAAGATATTGTACCCTGAATCAACGAAGATGATTTGACCGGTCGTTTTGGTGGACAGGTCGGAGCATAAATAAACGGCGGTATTCCCGACATCCTCAATGGTGACGCCCTGGTGCAAGGGGGCTACCTCGGTAAACTTCCTGTACATGGTCTTAAACCCCGAAACGCCAGCCGCCGCCAAGGTGCGGATGGGACCCGCAGAGATAGCATTTACTCGGATGCCTTGCGGACCAAAATCGTAGGCCAGGTAACGCACAGAAGCTTCCAGCGCGGCTTTAGCCACTCCCATCACATTGTAATGCGGGGCTACTTTCTCCGATCCGTAATAGGTTAAGGTCAGCAGAGATCCACCGGGGCGTAAGATAGGCTGAAAGGCTTTTGCCAGGGCAGTGAATGAATACACGCTGATATCCATTGCCAGGTGAAAACCTGCGCGGCTGGTGTTGTAATATGGGCCGTTGAGCTCTTCGCGGTTGGCAAAGCCGATCGAATGGACCAGGATATCGATCTGGCCGAAGGTTTGGGCTGCACGATCAGCAACGTGTTGAATATCTTCGTCTTTGGCAACATCGCATTCTTCCACGAAGGTGCATCCAATTGAGTCAGCCAGGGGGCGCACGCGGCGTTCCAGGGGACCACCGGCATAGCTGATGCCAATGTTCGCTCCCTGCTCGTGAAACGCCTTGGTAATTCCCCAGGCGATGGAACGATCGTTGGCTAAACCAAATATCAGGGCAGTTTTTCCAGCCAGTAAGCTCATGTTGATCCTCCAGAGATCATTGAATTTGATAGATAATGATTAAATTCATCTTTAGCTATAACCCCGGAATAGGGCATTTGGTCACGGCTGAACAGATAATTTCACATGTATGTCTCACAGATGGCTTGATAAAACTTATATTTCAGGCGACCTAATGCCTGAAATGGCGGACGCCTGTGAAGACCATCGCAATCCCATACGCATTGGCGACCGCGAGTGATTCGCCATCGCGAACCGAACCGCCTGGAGAGATGATTGCAGTAATTCCAGCTTTTACGGCTTCTTCAACAGAGTCCGGGAACGGGAAAAATGCGTCGGATGCCATAACGGCTCCACGGGCTTTTTCGCCGGCATGCATGGCAGCGATCCTGACGCAATCAACCCGGTTAGGTTGGCCACCCCCAATGCCTACCGTTGCTTCGCCCTGGGCAAAGACGATGGCGTTGGACTTGACATGCTGGCAGGCTTTCCAGGCGAAACGTAGCGCGCTCCATTCGTCTTGCGTAGGCGAGCGTTGGCTGACTACCTGCCAGTTGCTGGACTCGGGATCGCCCTGGTCAATTGATTGTCGCAGCAAACCCTGATTGACCGAGCGAAGCTCATACAGTGGCTGGATTTTTGTGTCTGGCATGGATACCAGGCGTAGATTCTTGCGTCTGGATAGGATTTCTTGTGCTTCTGGTGTAAAACCAGGGGCGATGATGCATTCAACGAACAGATCGCCCAAAGATTGGGCTATTTTCTCGTCAAAAACCAGGTTCGTGGCGATGACGCCACCAAAAGCGGAAATTGGATCAGAAGCCAGGGCCAGCTGGAATGCCTGCTCCAGGTTGTCAGCGCAGGCGATGCCACAAGGCGATAGATGCTTGACAATGCACACGGTTGGGCGTTGGTAGGATACGGCGGTCCGCCAGGCGGCATCCAGATCCAGAAGATTGTTATAGGAAAGCGCCTTCCCCTGTAGTAACTTTCCACCTAAAGGCCCCAAATCCGGTTGGTAGGTATAGAGTGTGGCTTGTTGGTGGGGGTTTTCTCCGTAGCGCAGGTGGCTGATTGGATAAAGGCGCAGGTTAAGCGGTTCCTCGCCGTCAGAGAAGCCCTCCAGCTCGGAGAGATATCCTTGGATGGCAGTGTCGTAATGCGCGGTCATCGAAAAGCCTTTAAGAGCCAGTTTCTGGCGAGTTTTCTGTGATACTGCACCATTTTTGATTTCAGCCAGGACGGCAGGATAATCGCCCGGTTCGCACACCAGGGTTACGCGTGAAAAATTCTTGGCAGCCGCGCGGATCAAAGTTACTCCACCGATATCGATATTTTCAATCGCCTCTTCTAATGTGACATCGGCTTTCGAAACGGTAGATTCGAATGGGTAGAGATTGACCGCTACCAGGTCGATAAAATCCCAACCCAGGTTGAGCAATTCGTTGTGGTCTGCTGATGTATCCCGCGCTAAAAGGCCTCCATGAATGGAAGGATGTAGGGTTTTTACGCGCCCGCCCAGGATTTCTGGTGAACCGGTATAATCGGCAACTTCTTGCGCTGGGATGTGATTTTCATGTAAAAGTCTGGCAGTTCCACCGGAAGCAATAATGGTCCAACCCAGGTCGACCAGACCTCTGGCAAATTCTACCAGGCCAGTTTTATCGTACGCAGAGAGTATCGCTATTGGCATGTTTAATTCCTTCATCATGAAATGCTTACAAGAAAGTAAGACTCTTGCTGAATGGCCAGGGAAAAACCATAGATATGGGTTTGATCGCCCGGCTTCGTTGTATATTTTATCAAGGATGACATCATAATATGGACCTGTTTGACGTATAATTTCAATATAGGAGCAATGTATGGACTACGATACTTACCTTTCACCTTATTCCTGGCGATATGCCAGTCCTCAAATGCGTGCGATTTGGAGCGAAAAAAACAAGCGTTTGATATGGCGTGAGTTATGGGTTGCCCTGGCTGCTACTCAAGCGGAGTTCGGTCTGGTAACTCCAGATCAACTGGCAGATTTGGAAGCGCATATGCAAGAGGTGAATGTAGAACGTGCGTTGGAGATAGAGGCCGAGATCCATCACGATCTTATGGCTGAATTGAAAACTTTTGCAGAACAGGCCCAAACAGGGGGGCGCATTCTTCACCTTGGGGCCACCTCCATGGATATCGAAGATAATGCGGACGTTCTGCGTAGCCGCCAGGCGCTTCGGATACTGTTAGATAAACTAAAAAACTTGCTGGGAATTTTTGCCCAACAAATCGATGCCTGGGCGGATTTACCGATTATGGCGTTCACTCATTTGCAGCCAGCCGAGCCTTCTACGTTGGGGTATCGACTGAGCCTGTATGCTCAAGATTTGCTGATGGATTTGGAAACGTTTTTACAGGTTTACGCAGGTTTACGTGGCAAGGGATTTCGCGGCGCAGTAGGCACCAGCGCGGCTTATGCGGAACTGGTCGGTGAAGAAAAACTGCCCCAATTCGAAGAAAGCCTTTCCCGACGGATAAATCTCACTTTTTTTCCGGTGGTATCTCAAGTTTACCCGCGTAAACAGGATTATCAACTGGTCTGCGCCCTGGCTGGACTGGGGAGCTCACTCTATAAGTTTGCCTTTGACCTGCGTTTTCTGCAATCTCCGCCAATTGGGGAGCTCAGCGAGCCTTTTGGTAAAAAACAGGTTGGATCTTCAGCAATGCCCTTTAAACGCAACCCCATCCAGGCAGAGAAGATCGATTCTTTATGCAGAGCTTTGGCCCAATTGCCACGAGTGGCCTGGGATAATGCTGCACATACATTGTTAGAACGGACATTGGATGATTCTGCTAACAGACGCTCATCGATTCCCGAGGCATTCTTGATCTGCGATGAACTGTTAAACGTCACCAGCCGGATTATGCAGGGTCTGGATGTGCACCTTGAGGCTATCCAGCGTAATTTGCAATACTATGGACCCTTTGCAGCCGTTGAGCGCGTCCTGATGGCGTTGGGAAAGGCAGGCGCGGATCGACAGGAGATGCACGAACGCCTGCGGGGACATGCTCTTACAGCCTGGGCTGCTATTCAGAACGGGCAGGTCAACCCCCTGCTCGACTTGATTGAACAAGATACTGAAATCAGGCGTTACTTACTGGTTGAACAGGTGCGGGCCTTGATGGATGCCAGCCAACATATTGGCGATGCACCGCAGCGGGCAAAAGCCCTGGCGCATAGTATTCGCTCAGCGATTCTCTAAGATACTGCAAAAAACTCGCCGGCAAAGATCATTTCTTGCCGGCGAGAGGTAACTTAACAAGTGGTCATTTACCAGACCAGAATGGTAGCATCCCGTTCCGGGCCAACTGAGACGTAGCGAATGGGAGTGTTCACCAATTCTTCCACTTTTTTGATATAAGCTTTGGCTTTATCCGGCAACTGATCGTATTCGCGGATGTCTTTGGTGGACTGCTGCCAGCCTTCCATTTCGATGTATTCTGGTTGGCAATCCGCCAGCCAGCGTGTATCGCCTTGCCAATATTGGCTGCGTTGATCGGGAGTATCTGGATGGCGATACCCAATTCCAATGCGTAGAGTGGGCAATTTATCCAATACGTCCAGTTTGGTTAAGGCCAGCTCGGTCACGCCATTAATTTGGCATGTGAAGCGCACCAGTTCAGCGTCGAACCATCCACAGCGCCGAGGCCGGTGGGTTACTGTGCCATATTCTGCGCCTTCTTCCAGCAGGGTTTTTCCAATTTCGTCGGTGAGCTCGGTCGGCATAGGTCCCGAACCTACCCGTGTGGTGTAAGCTTTAGCTATCCCAATGACATGATCAATGCTTTGCGGTTTTATCCCCAGACCGGCGCATGCCCCACCCGAAAGGGTGGTGGAAGCGGTGCAGTAAGGGTAAGTACCCCACTGGTTGTCCAGGAGTGCACCTTGCGCCCCCTCTAGTAGCAGATTTCCATCTGATGCCAAGCCATCCTGGATCAATCCATAAGGTTCGCGTACCCAGTGGCTCAATTGGGCATATTGTTCCAGCTTTTCCTGGAAAACCTGCTCAAAATCCAGTTCTGGCATATCGAAAGCTTTTAGGATAGGGTTCTTGATGGACAGTTGGATGCGCAATTTTTCAGCAAAAACATCCTCATCAGCCAGGTCATACAGGCGGATACCGTTATAGCTGACTTTGTCTGCAAAGACAGGTCCCATACCTCGTTTTGTTGTCCCGGTCCGGCTTGCGCCTTTGGCCAGCTCATAGACACTTTCAACCATCGGATGGTAGGGCATTACGATATTGCAGCGGGGTGATATCCACAGACGCTCAGTCAGGTCCAGCCCGCTATTTTGAAACATTTTGCTTTCCAGGATTAAGGTTTCCAGGTTGACTACAACGCCTGGACCGATAACGCACACCGTTTTGGGGTTTAGCAATCCATTCGGGGTCAATCGCAGTTTAAAGGTGCCATAATCGTTTACTACCGTATGTCCGGCGTTATCACCGCCATTGAAGCGCGCCACAATGTCTGCATCTTTTGCCAGCAGATCCACAAACTTACCTTTGGCCTCATCTCCCCATTGAAGCCCAACTACAGCCGTTACAGTCATTTTTTATACCTCCGCAATAAACTATCCAATATTCAAAAATGTTGTTCTATTTGGGTAATTTCTTTTGATTTTTCTTCGTACACTTTCTAAGTGTTTTTTCATCGGGATGCAGCCGGAGGGGCTTTTATCCTGAGGAAGAATAGGTCCGTGAGACCAGGTCGCGTTTGAAGCGTACATCCCGATCAATGGTCAAGCGTAATCCGTCTGCCAGGGAGAAACGCGGCTGGAAGCCGAGTTTTTCTTTGGCCAGGTTGAGGTCGGCGCGCATGCGAGAAACGCCTGGGTCTGTACGGTGGTTAAAAATAGCATCCGTTTTCACACCAGTTACCTCCATGATGAGTTTGATCAGGTCTCGAATGCTGGTCTCTGTACCGCTGCCAATATTGATCACCAAATTATCGATATCTGGGGCAGTAGCTGCAGAGATCATAGCGCTGACTACATCGTCAACAAAAACATAATCGCGTGTTTGCAGACCATCTCCATGCATGACGAGAGTTCCACCGCGCATCACCTGTCGTAAATAATTGGGAATAACCGGTGCGTGGGAGGGGGGCAGATGCTGTCCGGGGCCGTAGGCGTTGAACACTCGCAGGCTAACCGTATCAATTCCCCACAAGTCGCCGATAGAGCGTACATAGAATTCGGCGGCCAGCTTGGAAACTGCGTAGGGTGAACGTGGATTGGGTGCAGTGTTCTCTCGTAATGGTTGTTCGCCCTGATCTCCATATACGGCGCCAGAAGAGATGAAGACGACACGACGAACACCCACGTCGCGCATGGCTTCCATCAGGCAAACGGTTCCGCCCACGTTGGTGGCGTTATATTCTCGCGGGTAAAGCACCGATTCGGGAACCGAGACACGAGCCGCCAGGTGGTACACACAATCCACATCTTGCAGCAATGTCCACAGCTTCGGGCGGTCGTTGATATCGCCGCGAGTAAAGAGTATGTCCTGCGAAAGCACATCCGGATTACCTGCCGATAAATCATCCAGGCCGCGCACCTGGTGACCTTCACGAATCAGGTAGTTTGCCAGGCTTGAACCTAAGAAACCAGCTACCCCGGTGATTAGAAAGTTCATGAATCTCCTCTTTCAGGTTATGGCGATGCATGCCGATTATAGCATGATCGCCGCCGTGCCTATCCTGTAGAATTAAGCTGCCTCTGATCTTCTATTCAGGTTCCTGTCAGCCACTCATGTTACAATCGCAAATCATGAATAAGATTCGTTGGATCAGTCGCCGGTGGCGTTTGGTTTTTCTTTTTGTGTTTGCCATGCTTGGGCTGTCTGCCAGCACACAGATTCCAGGCGATCAGACCCAAATCGCCCGCTCTTTCACGCGGGATATTGAGTTTGATTTTATTGGATGGACCCTTAATGCTTTCAAAGTGAAATGGCTGGAGTTTTCTCTCAATACCAGTAATTTCCTCGATCAGGAAGCTCAGCGCCAGATCGCTTTACAGCACCTGGAAACGATCGCCTCTATCCAACGCTTAGAATGGGAGTTGACCCTGATCTATGCAGATCCTGACATTGCTGACCCTGAAGTTTATTCAGCCAATTTGCGCCAGGATTTGCATGCGCTTTATGATCTTCGGGAAACAACCGCGCCAGTTGCCGAATCGATTTTGCAGAATCAAATTGCAGTGATTGTTGATGAACTAGGCCTTTCCTTGGGTGGGCAAAACTTGCCGCCAACGTTGTATCATAGCACACCGCTGCCAACAGCTCTGATCATCAGCCCGCGGGATGTAATCCGGCAAATCGTGGATATCTCACTGATTCCAGATTTGCATATTGATAAACGTTTTGAGTTAGAAGATCAAGTCGACCAGGCTTTGAATGTCTCTTCATTGGTGGTAGATATTGGCGGAGTTGGCACATACCCGACAATGGTTCAGGAAACCAGTAACCTGGTATGGTTGAGCGAAGTAGTTGCTCATGAATGGGTACATAATTATTTGACCCTGCGCCCATTAGGGATGAATTATCTGACCAGCCCTGAGTTACGCATCATGAATGAGACAGCCGCTTCGATGGCTGGTAAGGAAATTGGACAGATGTTGCTCGAACGATACTATCCCGAGCTTGCTCCACCCAGAGTAGAGGAGAAGCCGCCGGAGGATTCACCTCAATTGAAATTCCTGAAAGTAAGCCTGCAGAGCCCGTATTCAATTTTCGCAAGGAAATGAACATCACCCGTGTTAGAGTAGACGAACTCTTGGCTGAAGGGAAAATTGAAGAGGCCGAAGAATATATGGAAGAACGCCGGGTCATCTTCTGGGAAAATGGGTATAAGGGATTGAGAAAGCTCAACCAGGCATATTTTGCTTTTCATGGAGCTTATGCTGACATGCCGGGTGGCGCATCAGGTTCCACAGAAGATCCTGTGGGAGAGGCAGTCCGATCCTTGAGGGCGCAAAGTGGCTCTCTGGCGGATTTTTTGAATCGAATATCCTGGATGTATTCTTTTGAACAACTCCAGCAAGCTGTCACAGCATCGCCCAACTCCCAATCAAGTGAGAATTAAATCGCATCTTAATTGTCGACTAATTTGCTTCACGTGCTAAACTGGTAAAATGGTGGGACTTATTCGTCAAGGATGGAGAGAAAAATTGTTATGACAAGAAAACTGCTGTCTGTACTTTTTGTTTTTATGATGTTATTGACTGCTTGCAAACCAGCCAGTTCAACCGAAGCGCCTCCAACGGAAGCGCCTACCCAGGTCATTAAACCTACGGTCCAGGCTACATCGGTGACTTCGGTATCTCAACCAGGCTGTACGGTGACCAGCCGTTCCACAAATTCTGAGACTGAGGGTGAATCGCTTATTCCTCCAGTTGGAGAAAAGGATTGGGTAAAAGGCTCACCAGATGCCTACGCCACGATCATTGAATATGGCGATTTTCAGTGACCAGGCTGTGCCAGTGTTGCGCCCGTGTTGGCGCAATTAACCGAAGAATTTCCTGATGGATTACGTGTTGTTTACCGCCATTTTCCGCTTAGCAGTCATGATAAAGCCCAATTGGCTACCCAGGCGGCTGAGGCTGCTGGCTTACAGGGTAAGTTTTGGGAGATGCATGACCTACTCTTTGCAACCCAATCGGAGTGGAGCCAGGCCTCTGTGGCAGATTTCCAGACCTGGGTCATTGAGCAGGCAGGCGCCCTGGGGTTAGATACAGACACATTTTCCCAGGATTTGACCAGCGAAGCGATGGTAACCCTGGCTAAGGAAGCCTGGGAAACCAATGCTGCCATAGGGATGCCGGGTACACCCTTTTTACTCGTCAATGGCCGCCAATATAATGGCCGCATGGATTATGGCAATTTACAGGCAGTCGTTAAGATGATCCTGCTTGAAGAGCAGCAGTTCACTGAATGTCCTCCCATGACAATAGACCCTGCAAGTCAGTATTTTGCTACCATTAAAACTGAAAAGGGTGATATCCGCCTCGAGTTATTTGCCGAACTCGCTCCTCTCGCTGTGAATAATTTTATCTTTCTGGCGAACCAGGGCTGGTACGACAATGTGACCTTCCACCGCGTTATACCCGGATTTATGGCACAGGCTGGAGATCCTACCGGCACAGGTTACGGCGGTCCGGGTTATGCTTTTGATAATGAAGTCGCTCCAGAGTTTAAGTTTGACCAGGCTGGTCTGCTGAGTATGGCGAATGCGGGTCCAGGCTCGAATGGCAGCCAGTTTTTTATAACTTTGGATGCAGCCCCTCATTTGGATGGCGGCTTCACGATTTTTGGGCGTGTCCTCTCAGGTATGGAAGTTGTTGAAAGCCTCACGCCCAGGGACCCCAGCCAGAGTATGGATTTACCGCCGGGCGACCTGATTTTGGAAATCATCATTGAAGAACAGTAAAAGTCGTACATTTTCAACATGGCAATTTGTTCTTAGCGTTGTTGCCATCCTGTTATTGTGGATGGCAGCTTTGCTTCTGACAGGCTTGGGGCTGCTGGAAGGCATATCTTCTGGCAGCCTTCTCAACCAGAGCCTGACCCTGTTTATGACGGCTGCGATCAGTATCTTCAGCAGTTTCCTGGTTATGCCCTCTGCGATTTATAGTCTCTCTCATCTTCTTGGAAAACAACCTGTCAACGTCCAAATTCCCTCCTGGCTTCACAAGCCTATTGGATGGATGCTCTTGTTTCCTCTAGTCATCTGGATAGGAGACAGGGTAGCTAGCACAGAATTGGCCTGGCTTTTGCTTCCAGGGTTGCACATCTTGGGTATCGGTCTACCGGTTTTGTGGATGTTATACCTGGCGGTGCGAGAGCTGCCTCTTGGGTCTCTTCAGCGCCGTTGGGGGGTGTTTGCCAGTGGGTTGGTATTAGGACCAGGGCTGATCCTGATTGCCGAAGGGATTGCTCTCATTTTTTTGTTGGTGATCCTTGGAATATGGATATCTGGGCAGCCTGCTCTCATAGAAGAATTAGGTTCATTGTCAGGCTGGGCAACCAATCCTGAACTAACCCAGGAAGATCTTTTTACTGCCTTAGCTCCAATTCTGTTAACCCCTTGGGCGCTCGCTCTGGCCTTGTTATTTGCGGCTGTACTGGTTCCCTTGATTGAGGAGCTCTTTAAGCCTATAGGTGTCTGGCTTTTATTTGGGAAAAAACTTACACCTTCGGCAGGTTTTGTGGCTGGTGCATTAAGCGGAGCTGGTTATGCTTTATTTGAGAGCCTGGCATTAACCCTGGGAGGTGATGGCTGGGCAATGGTAGTCATGGCGCGCATCGGAACAGCAGCGGTTCATATTCTGACCTCCGCGATAACTGGATGGGCGTTGGTACAAGCCTGGCAAAAACGCAAGTACTGCGCGTTTACTCGGAGCTTATGCATTTGGGGTTATTCTGCATGGAATTTGGAACGGCCTGGCCATCGTTTCAGTGTTTGGATCGTTAAGCACGTTGAGCGAGCAGCCGCCCGAGTGGCTCTCGATGTTAAAACCAGCGGTATATGCACCTTACCTGATAGGATTTCTAGGCGCTGGCTTCTTTGGCAGGTTTGATTGGAATGAACCGTCGATTGGCGAAAGAGACTGTTAAGAGATTTGCCGGGCAAGAGCATTTTACGCCTTCAAATCCTGAAGATAGTGCGGTGCTCTAGTGGTCCGTAGGGAGCATTCTGCACCCTTTAGATGCGTGATGGGTGTGAATATCTTTCGTCTAACTTGACCAATCCATATGAACAAGCTGCACCGATTACATAGAGTAGTGCACAAACAGCAATGGTCCATCCTCTAACACCTGTAGGGATGATGGCTATTGTTGAGCCAACTACAATTCCAAGGATAAAGTGGTACATAAAGGTAAAGTATTTATTAAATAGCCATGAAACCAGCTTGGCAAAAGCAAAGATGCAAAAGATCAGTCCTAGCGCAAGCGGTATGATTACACCAAAATCCAGGTGACGAATTCCGCTTGCCATGGGCTGGTAAAGGCCCAGGTAGATCAGGAAATTTGAGGGGCTCATACCTGGGACTACTGTACCTAATCCGAACAAAACACCACTCAATACCCAGTTTATGAATGTTGGAGACAAGGCTACCGAGCTGACCGTTTCCATCCAATACATTAAGAAAAAAGTGCCTGCTGCCATGAATATTAAAACTAGCCAGTGACGTATATCGCGGCCTTTTTCCCCCGAAGTCTTGTACAGAGAAGGGAAGGTACCCGAGATAAAGCCAATAAATAGCCAGGTGAACTCGGCAGCATAATATGTAAAAGCTAAATCCACAACTGCAGAAAAAGCCAACACGCCCAAAACGCCACCGATTCCTACCGGCAAGAAAAATATGACATTCTCAAAAAACTTATCTCGCAAATTGGCTATAAATCGGATCAGAGGTTCATATAAACCGAATACCACTGCCAGTGCGCCGCCTGATAAACCTGGAACAATTGCGCCAATCCCCACAAGCATACCTTTTAAAAGACGAATGACCCACTCGCCCAATGAGCCCACATTCTGAACGCTTTTTTTGGTTACCGTCATGAAATCGCCAACTCCTGGTAAATGATTTCTTTTGTAAAACTCCGCCATTATAGTCTATCCGAACCTGACTGGCATTTTCTCTCGCAGGTTCTAAGCTCATAGATTTGTTAATAGACGGCGCTGGTGTTTATACTATCACTATCAGTTCGTTTTTTATGAAGGATGGGCGCTGCTTGCAGCCACGACCATGGCAATTGCAATTGAATCAGTGTGGCTCATACTAACGGACCAGCGATCTAGTCCCAGTTTTTTTGCTAGCTCAGCTGCGTTTCCGTACAGGTTCAATACAGGTTGATGTGATGGTCCGTAGCTAATCTCAATATCCGTCCATTTTACAGCGCCGATCCCAGTTCCCAGAGCCTTGGCTACGGCTTCTTTCGCGGCAAAACGAGCAGCCAGGGATTCGGGTTTCTCGCCCGTTTCCTGGCGTTCTCTTTGGGTATAGATTCGCGATAGAAATCTCTCGCCGTGCCTTTGGATCACGCAGCGCATCCGTTGGATTTCAACCAGGTCTACTCCATTCGAGATGATCAAGATCATATCCTCAAAATATAAGGTCTTTTCTACTTATGGTCCTGCAATGGCGGTCCCCAATTGTTGAGGGTGCAGGTATTCTTGTGCGGCTTGTAAAATGCTCTCTGCTGTTATTTCTCTGATCAGTTGAGGATACCGCTGGTAATAGTCTAACCCCAGTGAATAGCGCTCAAGATTGGTTAAAGCGCTAGCTACACCTGTGTTGGCTTCGAATGAGAGCGGTAACCGGCCAATGAGGTTTGCCTGACTGTCAGCCAATTCCTCTGCGCTGACCGGTTCGCTAGTGAAACGGCGAATTTCCTCCAGGATTAAATCCAGTGTTTTTTCAATCTTATCTGGATCTACCCCTGCAGATATATTCCATGGACCAGGTCCAGTCCCTCCGCTTAGATAACTGGCGGCATAATAAGCCAAACCGGCTTTATCTCTTACAACTTCACCGATACGTCCCATCATGCCGAACTGTCCCAGGATGTGGTTGCCGAGCATGGCGGGTAAAAAGTGATTGGATGATCGGGCGGGACCAGCTGCTCCGATTAGAATATCTGCCTGCGATTTGCCAGGAATGGAAACACTTTGTGTGATGGGTTTTTCTAACCGGTTCAGACCGGGTAAGCTGATTTTAGTTGCCTGGTTGGGATTATGCCAATCGCCTAAAACTTTTTCCACTTTGTCAATGGCTTCATGCGGGTCGATTGCTCCGACAATGGCGATCGTCAAACCTCGAGGTCCATAATGTCGGCTGTGAAAATCAGGTAAATCTTGGGGTTGGATAGCAAGAATGGTTTCAGGATAACCATCCTCTGGGCGACTGTAGGGATGACCGGCATAGATGATTTGATCGAAAAGGAGTGAAGCCATTGTGCCGGTGTCTTGGGCGCGGATTCCTAAGGAAGTGAGCAATTGTGTGCGGATCTTTTCGATATGTTCTACGGGGAAGATGGGGTAACGCAATGCCTGTGCCATTAAATCCAGCAATAGATCTATATCTTCAACCAGTGCTTTTCCGCTAAAGCCGATTGAGTGAACGCCGCCGCCAAAACCCAGGCTCGCTCCCGCAGATTCGAGCAAGTCATAGATTTTGAAGAAGTCCAAATCCTGAACCCCGCGCATTAAGGTCGAAGCAACAAAATCTGCTAATCCCAGCTTTTCATCTGGATCAAAAATGCCACCGGCGGGTAAATATCCTGTCAATACAACCGAAGGGCTGTTGAAGTTGGCCCGGCTGAGGATAACGATTCCGTTAGGCAGGACCTGTCGGACAATATCTTCTGGTCCTGGGAGCGAATGCAAGCTTACTGGCGTCGATGTGTTTTTCATGGGGTGGCGACTCCGTTTTCTGTTGGAAGATAAACGCCTCGTACTCTTTTTTGTGGTCGCAAGTAAACCTGGGCAACGCGTTGAACATCCTGTGGTGTAATGGCTGATAATCTCGATAGATAATTCTCGAACCAGGTGTAGCTATCTAGCATTTCCGTTAAGCCGAGCCAGAAGGCCTGGTTAGTGATGCGCTCACTACCATAGGCAAAAAGTGCCCTGGCTTGTTTGACTGCCCTGTACAATTCGTCCGCCTGGGGAGGCGTATCTTGCAGCCGGGAGATTTCATCATCGATAACTGCGCTCAATTCATCAACTTTGCGGTCTGGATGGACAATAGCTGTAATGGTGTAAAGATAAGGGTCTATTGTTGCTTGCACCCCCCCTGAGATGCCTACTGCCAGTTCTTGGTCTACCACAGCCTGGTACAGGCGAGAAGTTTTGTTGGAAATCCCCGATCCAAACAGATCAAGGCTGCTAGGCCCGGAGAGCAGACTGTCCAATACGATCAATGCGAAGAAATCATCTTGTGATGCCGATGGCGCTCGATAGGCTAATTGGAGATATGTGGTTTCCCCAGGACCTTCAACAATAATACAGCGTTCACCCATTTGTTCAGGTTCTGTGCGAACAGGATGGTGAGGCATAGCGCCTTCAGGGATAGAGGCGTAGTAATGCTGAATTTTCTCAAGTAATTGAGGGGTATCGAAGTCACCGGCAATGGCTAAAACCGCATTATTGGGGATATAAAAACGGCGATAATGTTCATGGAGCTGGTCTCGTTGCATGGTTTGCAGATCAACCATATCTCCAATCACTTCGTGGTGATAGTTGTGGACACGGAAGGCTGCAGATTGAATTTCTTCCGATAGGCGAAAAAGCGGTTCGTTTTCATTTCCCTGGCGTTCTGAGATGATGACAGTACGTTCAGATTCGAATTCTTGTGGATCAAACAGGCTGTTGATCATCCGGTCTGATTCGAGGCGTAATCCCAGTTCTATCTTGTCTGCAGGCAGGGTTTCGTAGTAAGCTGTCCAATCCAGGTGGGTAAAGGCGTTCCAGGTCCCACCATCCCGCGAGATGGCTTTGTCTAGACTGCCAGGTGGGTAGAGGGGGGTGCCTTTAAATTGCATGTGTTCTACCCAGTGTGATGCGCCGGTCATCCCAGGAAGTTCATCGCGTGAGCCGACCCGGTACCACACCCAGTGACTGATGATAGGGGCGGTGTGTATCTCCTTAAGCAGGACAAGTAAACCATTATCCAGATATAGCTTGCTGATCTCAGATTCCATTGATCCTCGTGTGTCTTGGGATTTTTCTTGCAGTGGACATTGTAATTCAATATAGCATACTCTGGCTAATTTAAGAGCTTTGGCTTTTTTGATTGGATCGTAAATGACACGATCACGATACACCGTTTTTTGCTGGTTTCATCCGCCAGCTACAGAATCCGGCAATTAAGGGGATAATAACAGTCCGAATATTAATAAACATTAATTATATTATATCTATACATTACCTTGACATTATGGATATATTGTATATAATATGTACAAGTTTAGTGGAAAATATTCGATGGTAACGATTACACAAGATAGGAGATTATGATGAAAAACCTGGTTATTCCTTTATTGGTTGTATTTGCTCTGATTTTAGGCGCTTGCGCTCCGCAAGCAGCACCAACCCCTGAGGTGACACAAGCCCCTCAGCCAACAACTCCGCCAGAACCAACAGCGGAACCGACTCAAGCTCCAAAAGATATTGTTGACATTGCAGTAGAAGATGGTCGCTTTACCACTTTGGTAGCAGCGGTACAAGCTGCTGGATTAGTTGATACACTCAAAGGCGAAGGCCCATTTACGGTGTTTGCACCAACTGACGATGCTTTTGCGAAGTTGCCTGAAGGTACTGTTGAGGCTCTCTTAGCAGATCTTCCTCAACTTACAGATATTCTGTTGTACCATGTGGTTCCAGGCAAGGTGATGGCTGCTGATGTGTTAGGTCTAGATGGACAAATGGCCGATACCGCCCTGGAAGGCAAGCAGATTGCTGTGAAAATAGATGCTGGCAAGGTGATATTAAACGAGAATGTTATGGTTGTCATCACCGATATTGAAGCTGCAAATGGCGTTATCCATGTAGTTGATGCGGTTTTATTGCCCGCATCAGACGAAATGACAGAAGAGATGCCAGCCAAAAACATCGTTGAAATTGCTGTGGAAGATGGCCGCTTCACCACTTTGGTAGCTGCCCTACAGGCTGCTGAGTTAGTTGACACCTTGAGTGGAGAAGGTCCCTTTACCGTGTTCGCCCCGACTGACGATGCTTTCGCAAAATTACCTGAAGGTACGGTTGATGCTCTCTTAGCCGACATTCCCCAATTGACCGATATCCTTCTGTACCATGTGGTTTCAGGCAAGGTTATGGCTGCAGATGTAATAGGATTGGATGGTAAGATGGCTGACACCGCCCTGGAAGGCAAGCAGATCGCAGTCAAGATCGATGGTGACAAAGTAATGCTCAACCAGGATGTCATGGTAGTCATCACCGATATTGAAGCCTCAAACGGCGTAATTCATGTGGTCGACACCGTATTGTTGCCCCCTGCTGAGACAACTGAAAAAACGATTGTTGAAATAGCTGTGGAAGATGGACGATTTACCACATTAGTGGCTGCCCTGCAGGCTGCCGAGTTAGTTGAAACCCTGAGCGGTGAAGGTCCCTTTACTGTATTCGCTCCAACAGATGATGCTTTTGCCAAGTTGCCTGCGGGCACAGTAGAAGCTCTGTTGGAAGATATTCCACAACTCACCAATATATTGTTGTATCATGTGGTTTCAGGCAAGGTCATGGCTGCGGATGTGTTGACCCTGGATGGACAGGAAGTTGAAACAGCCCTGGAAGGTCAAATGATCATGATCAAGATTGATGGTGATAAAGTGATGCTGAACCAGGATGTGATGGTGATCATCACGGATATTGAAGCAGCTAATGGGGTAATTCATGTGATCGACACGGTTTTGTTGCCGCCCGCTGAATAGTTGATTATTTCGATAAAGGTATTTCAATCCCCCCATTAGATATTCGGCAGGTCGCCTTGTCCTTGGCGACCTGTCTGATTTTTTTTGCCTTGCAGGCTTGTGATTTTTTTTTGCTACAGCTATAATGAAGTGCAGACATACCCTTTATGTTTATCAAGACGCCTTTGGGAGGGCTATATGATGGAAAAAGAGCAATATCAAGGTGCAGTTGCGGTGATCGGCGCCGGTCCGGCGGGACTTTATGCAGCCCGTCAACTGGCATCCGAAGGATTGGAAGTCGTATTACTCAATCGAGACATTAAACACGGCGGGCTGGCGGAGTATGGTATTTATCACGATAAATACAAGATGAAAGAAGGCTTGAGAAAGCAATTTCGCCAGATTCTTGCCATGCCCAATATCCATTATTTGGGAAACGTGATCATAGGGCAAGATGGCGATATCACACTGCAAGATTTACGCAAATTGGGTTTCCAGGCAATCATGGTAACCGTTGGCGCACAAGGCACCAAGTGGTTGGGTCTACCTGGTGAGGATTTAAATGGCGTCTACCATGCTAAAGATATCGTATATCACTATAACAAACTGCCTCCATTTTCTACACAAGAATTTGCTGTGCATGGGCGAGTGGCGTTGATTGGTGTTGGGAATGTGATGATGGATATTGCGCATTGGGCGATCCGTGATTTGAAGGTAGATGAGGTTGTTGCGGTTGCGCGTCGAGGTCCTGCGGAAGTGAAATTCTCCAAAAAGGAAATGGAAGCAGTGGCGCGCAACTTGGATCTTGAAGCATTGGATGCTGAACTGGAGCGAGTTCGCCCAATTATGGAAGCTATTGAACAGGATTTACAGGCTGCCAAAGCATATATTCTATCGGGTCTGCCCAAAGCTTTAGAGCCAGTTTCGGCAACCCGTTTCCGTTTTGATTTCCTAGCCTCGCCTACTCGCATTATTGGTAATGAGGCAGGCAATGTTATTGGCCTCGAAGTTGAGGATACGTCCCTGGTTCCTAAGAATGGCGATACCAAAGCGGTTAGCCTGGGCACACGGCGCATATTGGATGTGGATTTGGTTGTCTTCTGCATTGGCGACCGGGTGGATGACAGGTTTGGTCTACCGGTTAAGTGGAATGAATTTGTGAAAAACCCTGATCCGCGCTATGCCATTGATGGCTTATCATACGAGGCTTTTGATCCAGAAGCTAGTGAGCCTGTGGATGGTGTTTTTGTAGCTGGGTGGTCGCGAGAGGCCAGTAGTGGTCTGGTGGGGGTGGCGCGGAAAGATGGAGAAAATGGAGCTAAAGCATTGCTCCAATATTTGCATACAACATCTCCTGCCGCTGCTCCAGCGACAGTTGTAGAAGATCTGATGCAATTACTGCTTCGTTCTGGTAAACACCTGGTCACCAAAGAAGATATCGCCTGTTTGGAGGCTTATGAAGTCAAGGAAGCAGAACGTTTAGGCCTGGAAGAATACAAGCTTAAATCGAACGAAGAAATGCTCAAAGTAATTCAGGGCTAAGAAAGAAGGGGTTGCCCAGAATAAGGCAGCCCCTATTGCTTTAAATGTAGAATTTCACTCACGTGCTTTTTTGATGATCCCGATGTGGGGGTGGGATGAGCAGGATCAAACCGACGATGATAATAAATTCGCCTAACATCACCCCAGTGGCTTGCCAGGGACCGAAATATGGGATAGCCGGAGAAGGCTGGTTCCCAAATCCGATGACATCCGCCATACCTGATGCGACGCTGATTACATAGCCAGTGCTTACCAGGCGAAATCCAAAATCGGCTGCAATGGTCTTTTCCATGCCATTCCAGAGCGTGTTAAGCGAAAGATAGCCGCCCAAGCAAATGCCTGCTAACCCAACCAGGAAAACACTGATCTGGATAAATCCTACAATTGGGCTCCTATCTGCACCAAACCAATCAGGTTTTACACCTAAAATGTACAGGAATAACCCGACAAATACGAAAAGCAGGCCACTCTGGATGCGAAATTGTCGGTTGTCTTTTCGAAAAAAAGTATCATTCATGATTTATTTTAGAATCCGAAGCAATTTTGAGATCCAATTTTTTCCAAGTATAGCCTCAATATGGTTGTCTGAGTAGCCCTTCTCCTGTAACAGGGGTATTAATTTGCGTAAATCTGCGATGGTGTTGATTTCTTCAGGCACAGATTGCCAACCAAAACCACCGTCAAAATCTGAACCAATACCCACGTGTTGGGCGTCACCGGCGAGTTGACAAATATGGTCAATCTGAGCGACAACGCTAGCCAGTTTAACATCCGAGCGATGATCACCCTTCTGCCAACCTGCTTTTAAGAAGCTATTGTAAAGCACTACTCCGATGACTGCATCACGCTGCATGAGCGCGTGGATTAGACGATCTGTGAGATGGCGGTTACTATCAACTGGAACTTTAAGAGGAACAAGGGCATTGCTATGAGACGCAATTACCTGACCCGGATAGGCATCCAATGCCTGGAGGGCGGCTTTCTCATCCATGTGGGATAAGTCTAGTGCAAAACCGATATCAGCCATTCCCTCCAACAGGGCGAAACCCTCTTTTGTCATCGGGCCGGGTTCTTTTGTGCCGCCGCAATAACGCGTGCCTGCCCACGCTGGACCAATGATGCGTACTCCTCGTTGCCACCACCATTCCAATTCGGATGGCTCGCGCACGCCTTCAGCGCCTTCCATCAATAACACCAAGCCAATCGAGGGGCGTTGATGAGTATTGGGTGCATTTTCTGTGGAAGCATCTGGCCGTTTGATATAGTCCTGCCATGATTTAACTACCTGATCGAGGTCTTTTTGATTGAGAACCAGCTGGTATTTATCTGGATTTTCTTCAACCAGGCGTTGATAGGCATCAATTTGGGTGCTGTACAGAGCGTGCGCTTGTTGGATATCTGCATAACAGAGATGGTCCCATTCGCCCATGCAGTATCGTTGCGGGGTGGCGTACAAGGTAGCAAAGATTAAACCAACTTTTCCGTGCTGGTAATCATCCCAGCCTAAGAGTGTGTCTCCATTATGTTGTTGCGCCAGGCTGCCAACTTCCATCCTTCTGGTGAGTTGGGCTGGGCGCGTGTAATCCCGGTTGAAAGTCAGAATATTCCAGGCTAGATCTTGATGTCCATCGACTATGAGCATTGTTTTCACTCCATCATGTACGCCTGAGAAACAGGCGGTCTTAGATTTTGTAGATCTTTTGAGATTTGTCGATCGATTTTCCCCATAGGATAATCGAAGAGCTGTTGAATGCTAACCCAACGCAGGTCTTTTACCTGGACAGTGCGGGGTTGAGAAGCTTTGATCAATGTGCAATAAAATGCATGTAGCGTCACGCGAAAATGGGTGTAGGCATGTTGGTATACACCGGCTGGTTCGTGTATTGCGATCTCGGCAGCCAGCTCTTCCATAATTTCACGTCGCAAGCAGGTAACCAGATCTTCGCCAGCTTGAACTTTTCCTCCAGGAAACTCCCACAGTCCGCCCAGAAGACCCTGGGTAGGGCGTTGAGCAATCAAAACCTGATCATCCTGGCGAATGATGGCAGCGGTGACGATGTGGTGTGGAATGGTGGGTTTTCTTGGTATTACCGGCAATGCTTCTTGGATGCCCTGAGCATAGGCCTGGCATAAATGTGATAATGGGCAAACGGAGCATTGAGGTTTGCGTGGAGTGCAGATTAGAGCGCCTAAATCCATCATCGCCTGGTTGTAATCCCCGGCTTTATGGGTTGGCAAATGTGCAGCGGCGAGCTCCCATAAACGGCGTTCACCTTGGGGAGAGCGCACCGGCTCATCCATACTGAAAATTCGGGCTAGCACCCGGCGAATATTTCCATCTAGCGCGGGTTCATCTTGACCTAATGCAATGGATGCAATGGCTCCGGCGGTATACTTTCCGATTCCAGGTAGTTTTCTCAGGCTGCCCATGTCATCGGGTAGTGTTCCCCCATATTCTGCCTGGATGATTTGTGCAGCCTTGTGCAGGTTACGGGCACGCCCATAATAACCCAATCCTTCCCAGACAGCCAATACCCTCTGAAGAGAGGCTTGAGCCAGATCGGAAATAGTTGGAAATTCTCTCATCCAGCGCTGAAAAAAGGGGATAACCGTGTCGACTCGCGTTTGCTGCAGCATGATCTCAGAAACCCACACTGCGTAAGGGTCATTTACGCCGCGCCAGGGCAACTCACGAGCGTTTTGATCATACCAGGTGAGAAGGGGGGTGGCTAGATCAATCTGGCTCACAATTGGAATCCGCTGCGCGCAGGGACCACCTTGATGTTCAAGTTTTCGACATAGTCAAGCAAGTTCTGCGTTAGACTCTTCCAGTCCGTTGACCCCAAAAGGTTTTGTAGTTTGCTCATCGTAGATACTTGGGCGGCAACCATAATCTGGGGCTGTGTGCCATACATGGTATACCAGGCATCATTGGGCTCCATGCCCATTTGTTGGATACCAGGGATAAAATCTCTAACGACAAACTCGAAATATTCTTGCTCCCTGCCAGGTAAAATGTCCCAGGTCATTAAAAGTTTGACTGCCATGGTAAATCTCCTTGCGGGGTCGAAATTAAGAACGTTCGTGTGTTAAGAGCACGACTTTGGTCTCTTCCGGCACACTACTCCGAGAGATTTTAAGCGATGGCTGCGGCTCAAGGCTTGGGATGCCCATTTCTTTCAAAAACTTGGTGACTGGAGCCAGATTTAGCAATATCCCTGGTGTTTGGTAATGCATCGGAATTACCATCCCGGGTTCAAGCAGGCTGATCACCTCAATGGCTTTAGATGGGGTCAGTCCACCTCCGCCGCCAACAGGCACCAGGGCAACATGAACATTGCCTAAAGCTTCGATTTCGGATTGGCTTGGGACGTGGTTTAGATCTCCTAAATGTGCAACATTAACCCCATCAAAATCAAATACATAAAGCGTATTGCGCGGTTCATTGCTTGCTTTTTTACCGTATCCATTGGTTTGCACACCAGTAATAAAAACCCCTCCGATCTCGTACTCCCCGGGTCCAGTTAGCACATGGCTTTTTCCTTTGATAGCCTGGGCATAATTGTGCCCAGGTGCATCATGGCTGATGGTAACGATGTCGCCCTTTAATTTTAGTGCTTCCAAACCGGTAACTGAATGATCGTATGGGTCGGTTACAATTGTTGCCATTCCGCGTTCGGTTAATCGAAAACAGGAAAGGCCAAACCAGGTAATTTCCATGCGTACTCCTTAAAGATATGGTCTTGTGATAGCTCACCTGGACCATGAATAAAAGTTCTTTTGAATTGCCTGCTTTTTTCTTGTTTGACAGCTTTCGGCTATGAGGCTATTACCGAACATTCCCTGTGGTTGCAGCATGGGTCTATACATACAACAACGGTTTGATCAAGATCGCCAATTTTGCCTGGACGCTGATCTATTTCTTTTGATCAGAAATCAGGTATAAGCAGACGACTAAGATTATACATCATTGCAGCTTGGATGATTGAAAGTGGTATGATAAGCGTATAAAAATTGATTCCAAAATAAAGGCGGATAAGGAGGTGAATTTGTTTATGGCGGGAGATTCCAGCCAGCCTTTTCCTGGATTGATCGCTACATGCTCGCCAGGAGCCCGCATTGATCGATTAGAGAAGCGCACCTGGCGTTTACAGATTCCACCCGGAAATGCAAGGCAATATCGCCTGGCGCAATTTGATGACTACCATCATCTGGCGCGGAAAACATTTCCCTGGCATACGGGCTGCGCTTTCCGATTGGCGGCTCGTGCCAGTGAGGGTGCAATTCCCGGCACCTGGGGGTTTGGCTTCTGGAATGATCCTTTTTCAATGGGTTTGTTGGGTGGGGGAGGCCGGGTACGCTGGCCTGTTTTCCCCCAGGCAGCCTGGTTTTTCTTTGCCTCACACGCTAACTTCCTTTCTATACGTGATGGTTTGCCTGGCACAGGCTGCCTGGCGATGACCTACGCGCAGCCAGGGTTTTGGGGTAGAAGCATCTACCTGGGTATTCCCATGACGCCCTTGCTCGTTATTCGCCCGCTGGCACGTATAGCCCGCAGGATACTTGGTAGAGTTGTCAATCAAGATGCTTACAATGTGGATATGGATCCGACTCTTTGGCATAGTTACCGTTTAAAGTGGGAAAAAGAAAAAGTGGTTTTTGAAGTCGATCATCAAACCGCATTTGAAACGCCAATTTCACCGGATGGACCATTGGGATTTGTTTTATGGATTGATAACCAGTATGCGAAATTTACACCCGATGGTCAACTGGGATATGGTTTTCTCTCTAATCCTAAACCTGCCTGGATTGAGATATCTGATGTTGCGATAGAACACTTATAAAACGTGCTTGACAAGCACCCCACATGTAGGTAAAATAGTGGCGCTTTGGTAAATGATGCCAACGTTTAAGCCGAGATAGCTCAGTTGGTAGAGCACATGACTGAAAATCATGGTGTCGCCAGTCCGATTCTGGCTCTCGGCATTGTTGTCCTAGTAATAGGACAATTTTGCGGGCATAGTTCAGCTGGTAGAACACCTCCTTGCCAAGGAGAAGGTCACGGGTTCGAATCCCGTTGCCCGCTCTTTCTTTCAAAAATAGCTGATGGCAGATGGCTGGTTTTCATCAAGCTGTTTGCCATCAATTGGTTTTATGGCGACGTGGCCAAGTGGTAAGGCAAGGGTCTGCAAAATCCTGATCACGGGTTCAAATCCCGTCGTCGCCTCTCAGAAAAAAGAGCTGCTTCAAAGTAGCTCTTTTTGATTCTTGATGATTTGGAAAATTTGGAAGGCAAATTCGATTCTCAGTTCGGATGCATTCTAATTCTCTGTCTCTTGCGAGATGGTGTAACCATAGCCGGGTACAGTCCGGATAAAACGGGGGGAGCGCGGATCTTTTTCAATTCTTTCGCGCAAATTTCTGATATGCACCCGTACCAGGTCTGAACTTCCGGTATCGGATGGATAGTCCCACACCTCATCTAGCAGTCGTTCTGGTGTGAAGATTTCACCTGCATGACTCATCAGGTGATATAGAAGCTCATATTGGACCGGGGTAAGGTTTACCCGACCGCGATGTGGAGTGTCTAGGGAGTAGGTGGTCGTTTCCAGGGTAAAACTGCCAACTGAAAGATGCGTCTTCAACTTGGGAAGGTCATCAATAGATGGCCGGATTTCCGGTTGATTTGACAGGCTGACCCCAGGCAAATAATCTGCCGTAGTTGTATCAGGGATTTGCCTGGTGGAAGCCCGTCCAGGCTGCAAACTCGAGCGGCGTAAAATAGCACGTGTTCTCAGGATCAACTCATCGATATTAAAAGGTTTGCACAAAAAATCGTCGGCTCCAGCTTTGAAACCAGCAATCTTGTCTTCATCCTTGATCTTCGCCGTCAAGAATAAAATTGGCACATTAGAGAGAAGCGGGTCAGAACGAATTTCGCGGCACACAGTATACCCGTCCATTCCAGGCATAATCACATCCAAGATTACCATATCAGGCGGCCGGCGGCGAGCAGTCTTTAGTCCTTCTACGCCGCTGCCAGCCAGAACGACCCGGAACTCCTCTCCTCGCAAGCTGCGTTCCACCGTGCGAGCGACAATATCATCATCTTCGATAACTAAGATGTAGGTTGGATCCATAGTGGATATCATACGACCGATTGGCAAGAAAATCCATAAAGTCTTTGTAAAAGAAGCTTTTATTTACCGATGAGACCTCCTTCGGTTAACCTTCGTAAATTTCCCAGGGCGGCATCGATCTCTTGAGTTGTTACCGGCTCTTTCGTATTTTGGTTGATCAATTTGCCATGTTCTGCCTTGGAAAAGGCTAACTGGCGAATAGATAGATTGCTGTTGAGCGCTTCTTTGACCAACTGGGCTCCCGCGCTGTATCCAATGATGGGATTGAGGGCCGTAACGATAATAGCATTCCGTTCTAGCCAACCTTCGGCTTTTGCCTGATTAGCCTCGAGCCCTTTGACGCAATGGTTGGTAAAAGCTTTCACTGAACCGATCATTACCTGCATCATTTCGAATAAGTTGTGGGCAATGATGGGCATCATCACATTCAATTCCAACTGACCCGCCTGTGCAGCCAGAGAAATAACCAAATCGCAGCCTTGAATATGGAACATGGCCATATTCAACATCTCTGCCATAACCGGGTTGACTTTACCGGGCATAATGCTGGATCCGGGCTGGACAGCAGGCAAGCGCAGTTCATCCAGGCCGGTGGTCGGCCCAGAGGCTAACAGGCGGAAATCGTTAGCGATGCGCGTCAGTGTTATGGACAGCGTGCGCAGTGTAGCGGAAAAGTCAGCGGCATCTGCCATGGATTGCATGCTTTCGAACAAGTTGTCTGAAGTTTGCAACGCCAATTTGCTATGTTCGGATAGCTTTTTGACCATGAGTGCATGGTAGTGCGGGTGAGCATTCAGGCCGGTGCCGGTGGCAGTCCCGCCAATACCTAGCCGGCTGAGCTCCTGGCCAGAGCGGCGAATCCGGCCGGCATCGCGCCGGACAGCTTCGGCATAAGCGCCAAATTCCTGCCCTAAACGTATGGGAACCGCGTCTTGCAAATGGGTACGACCGGATTTCACAATGTCGTCGAATTCCATTGCTTTACAGGATAAAGCTGTAGCCAGGTTCTCGACGGTTTCCAAGAGTTCACCCAGGCGCCATAATGCACCCAGTCGGATGGCTGTAGGTATGGTGTCATTGGTGGATTGCGCCATGTTGACATGGTCATTTGGGTGAACCCAGTATTCACCTGCCTGACCACCCAGAATCTGTGTTGCCCGGTTAGCAATTACCTCATTAACATTCATATGATGGCTGGTGCCTGCGCCAGCCTGGAAAGGATCCACCACGAATTGATCGTCCCAGCGACCCTCAATAACCTCTTGGGCAGCCTGGATAATGGCGTTTGCCAGGTGTCCATCTAACATCCCCAGTTCACGATGGACCTCTGCAGCACAAAGTTTGATCAAGCCCATTGACCAGATAAAAGCTTTCCAGGGTCTTAAGCCAGAGATAGGAAAGTTCTGAATGGCTCGTTGGGTTTGGATACCGTACAAGGCATCTTGAGGCACACCCAAATCGCCCAGAGAATCGTGTTCTATTCGTAAAGGTTTTTCGATATTCATTTTTCCTCCCGGTTGTTTTGCCTGGTGAAAATTATACAATATTCATCCGAATTGATTGGGAGTTCTCAGCGAATGTTCATGATCGTTATGGGTTAACGGTATAATCTCTTAATTGCACCGGGAATTTCAATCAACTTATAAGATGTAGGGGTCGAGGAATTAGATCATATGTTGATACATTCAGCATCACAACTTCTAACATTGTCAGGTGGACCGCAGCGGGGGCGTGAGCTGGGCAATTTAGGGATCATTCCAGATGGGGCGGTACTGATTGAAGGTGAAAAGATCTCTGCAATCGGTAAATCTGCTGAGCTTCTGGCAAGTTTTCCGGATGAGCCCAGGATAGATGCAAATGGCAAGGTGGTGATGCCAGGTTTTGTGGATCCGCACACGCACGCCATTTGGGCTGGCGACCGGTCGGCTGAATTTGAGCAGCGTTTAGAAGGCAAAACCTATATGCAGATTTTAGCCGAAGGTGGGGGGATTTTGGCAACTGTTCGAGCCACGCGGTCCAGCTCTTTGGAAAAAATCTTGAATGAAACACGTTTACGCTTGTGGAATATGTTCTCTTGCGGCACGACTACAGCCGAGGTCAAGACAGGTTATGGGCTGCGAACGGCCACTGAATTGCGTATGCTGCAGGCTTTGCTGATGTTGAATAAAGAGGGTCCCCTGGAGATTGTGCCTACATTCTTAGGGGCGCATGCCATTGCTCCGGAGTATAACGGGCAGGCGGATGCCTATACGGGGTTGATTTGCGAAACCATGCTGCCGGTCTTACAGGAATGGTGGCCGCACCAGGCGCCTTTTGAAGATATGCCTTTTGTGGATGTATTCTGCGAAAATGGAGCTTTTGATCTGGCCCAGTCGCGTGCCATCCTGGAAAAGGCTAAAGAATTAGGCTTTCCCCTGAAAATTCATGCCGATGAATTTGACAACCTGGGTGGCGCCAGCCTGGCGGCTGAGTTGGGGGCGGTGTCGGCGGATCATCTGGTTAAAACCTCTCCTGAAGATATTCGCACTTTAGCCAGGAGCGAGACGGTTGCTGTAGCATTACCTTGTACCCCATTTGGACTGGCAGAAAGCCACTATACTCCTGCGCGAGAGTTATTGGAAGCAGGCGGCTTGCTAGCTATCGCCACCGATCTCAACCCGGGAACAGCCTGGTGCGAAAACATGCAGTTTGCCCTGGCGCTGGCTTGTCGATATATGCGCCTGACACCAGCCCAGGCAATTGCTGCGGCTACAATTAATTCTGCGGCTGCAATAGCCCGGCAAGATCAGATTGGTTCTCTGGAAAGTGGAAAACAGGCGGATCTGTTGATATTGTCAGCGTCCGATTACCGTCACTTGGGTTATCGCTTTGGGATAAACCTGGTTCAAACAGTGATTAAGAAAGGGCATATTTATCCTGTTTAGTCACCTGTAATTTTTCCTTCTAAAAGAAAAAGGTTCCGCAAAATGCCATCTCTTGAACAGGCAAAAGCCTGGTATTCAGTTACAGACCCGGTACACGGTTATGATCATATTGTTCGTGTTTTTGATCTGTCTCAACGAATCGCTCGGTTAGAAGGGCGCCGATTTACGCATTGTAAGCGCAGCAGCTTTGTTGCATGATGTGGGTGGTGAGCAGACGATTACGGAGCGTCCGACCTTAAAAGCAGGATTGTCGCATTCAAGGTTCACTCATCACATGGCAGCGACTGAGTTTGCCGGTGAGATTTTGCTTGCTGAAGGCTGGAATGGGGACGATATCCAGGCGGTTCAGCATTGCATCCGTGCTCACCGTTTTCGTGATTTATCTGAACAACCAGGGACTCTGGAAGCGCAGGTGCTGTTTGATGCGGATAAATTGGATGCAATAGGCGCTATCGGCGTGGCGCGTGCCATCGCCTATGCCGCCAGGGCTGGCATTCCTGCTTACTGCCAACCCTCTCAGACCTTTCTCGCCACCGGAAAGCTGGAAGCGGGTGAACTGCACAGCGCCTACCATGAGTATTTGTTCAAGCTAGCCAAAATTAGCTCGCGTTTATACACCACCGTTGGAAAAGCCCTGGCCGAGAAAAGGCACCAGGAGATGGCCGCTTTTTTTGACCAACTTGAGGTTGAATCGCTGGGTGAGGCCTGATCAATTCACACCCCCTTGCAGATTTGTCATTTGCAGTTGTAAGAGAATAAGAATACAATCAAAGCCATGAGTATTCCCTATGGTCCAATCCTGGTTGTTGAGGATGTCCCCAATATCCTGGAATTATTAGATGTGACATTGCGTTTCAAAGGCTATCCTGTTGTTACAGCCAAAAATGGAGAAGAAGCGCTTGAATTGGTCAGCCAGGAACGTCCAGCATTGATCATCACGGATTTGATGATGCCTAAATTGGATGGATTTGCAATGATCCAGCAATTGCGCAGTAATCCCAAGACCAGCCAGATCCCTATCATCGTGCTTTCAGCGACCTACGTCACACCGGATGATAAATCCTTTGTTATGCGCATGGGCGTGTTACATTTCTTAGAGAAACCGGTGGATACCGAAGAGTTTTTATTCACCGTACAGGAAGTTTTGACCGCTGGTCCTGCAACTTTGCCTGAGCCATTATCTGAATTTGAATTCTTTATGGGATACCGTGAGCGTCTGGAAAATAAATTGAGACAGAAGTTGAGCCAAATCCAGCGCACTGAACATTTGATGTCCACCCTTTCACCTGACCAACAGGTGGCCTTTCAAGCTTTTTTAGAAGATGCCTACCTGCAGCGCCAGCAAATCCAGGCTGAACTGGATGATCTTTATCACTTGATGCAGCCATACCAAACAGCCCTCTAGCCTTTCCTCAAAGAGCATTATGTCTGATATCATTGCCAGTATTCTGGCAAAGGAGTATTTTAATGTTCCCAAGTTTATCTGATGTTGAAAGTTTGGCTCGGCAGGCTGGTGAGATTTTGCGTGCTGGTTATGGAAAAAACCACCAGGTTACTTATAAAGGTGAAATTGATTTGGTGACCGAGATTGATCGTCAATCAGAAACCTTTTTACTGAGTGAAATTCAACGCCAATATCCTCTTCATGCTGTGGTTGCGGAGGAAAGCGGTGGCATTGCTGGACAAGCCTGTTGTAAGTGGTATATAGATCCTTTAGATGGCACGGTAAATTTTGCTCATGGAATTCCGATTTTCTCGGTCTCGATTGCCTATGTCCAAAATGGATCTATCATACTTGGGGTTGTTTATGATCCCTTAAGAGATGAATGTTTCAGTGCTCAGGCTGGGAAAGGCGCCTGGCTAAACGGCAAGTCAATCCACATTTCACATGCTCAAGAGTTGGAACAAAGTCTGCTGGTTACCGGTTTTCCCTATGATATTCGCACCAATCCTCAAACTAACCTGGATCTTTTTACGAAATTTTCCCTGATTTCGCAAGGTGTCCGTCGTTTAGGATCGGCAGCCCTGGACTTGTGCTACGTTGCAACTGGTCGTTTTGATGGATACTGGGAGATGCGCCTTTCCCCATGGGACCTGGCAGCAGGAGCTTTGATTGCACAGGAATCTGGCGCCAGGGTCAGCGACTTGAAAGGTGGTCAGGATTTCTTGCAGCCCCCCTTTTCAATCCTGGCAGCAACGCCGAGTGTACATACTCAAATGCTGCGGGTGATCAGTGGATTGTAGACGTTGGAATTATTCTTGACGCAAAATCTCTTCAAACTCGTGTAAATTCACCCGCGCGGTCAAATCCAGGCTGATAGGAGTTACCGACACCATATGTTGGATGTGCAGGGCATAGACATCTGTGCCAGGTTCCTCTTGCGAATAATCTCCTTTGGCGCGATATCCAACCACTCCTGGCATATCCCAGGAGGCGCGTTGGGGTTTCAACGGTTCGAAGTAACGATTCGGAGAGACGCGTGTCACCACCCAACCAGTTTCAGGTGTCGCATCGCAGGGGACATCAATCTTGAGCAGGGCGACATCAGCTGGAAAGCGTTTGGATAACACCAAGCGGCTGAAGTAAGCGGTGAAATACGCGGCTGCAGAGAAATCAACCGCCTCGGAGAGGGAATAATGGTGTTCTTGATCGGTTTCCAGGGAGACTGCCAGTGCGGGGATACCCAGGGATGCACCTTCCAAGGCGGCGCCAACTGTGCCAGAGATTGTGATCCCATTGCCAACATTTTCCCCGTAGTTGATGCCTGAAACAATCAGGTTCGGTTTTGAAGGCAAGATTTCAAGCACAGCGTGCAGCACTGCTTGTGCCGGAGTGCCACCCACTGCATAGACTTCCCAGGGTTGGTCGTTGACCTGCACCTGATTAATATGAATCTTTCCGTCGGATGTAACGGGCAAGCTGCGACCTGCGCCGGAAGATTGGTCTCGGGGGGCAACCACCTGGACAAAGCCAATAGCCGCCAACGCTTTGGCAGTGGCAAATAATCCAGGTGATTGGATACCGTCATCATTGGTTAGTAGGATTTGGATTGGTTTCATTTGCGTCCCGGATCGTGGCATTTATTGCATTGTGTCGCGCCTTCGTGGTCGTAATCTGCCGGCAGCCAGGCATTGGTGGTGTGGCATTCAGAGCACTGTAAATCGTAATGATCGGCGGGTGCATCGTTTTTATGGCAAGAGTTACAATCGGTTGCCCCGTAGGCGTCATGATCGAAGAAGGCGGGCAACCAGGCGTTTGTATTGTGGCAATTGGAGCACTGTCCAATATAATGGTTATTGGGTTTATCTCCGCTATGGCAGGCGAGGCAATCGGTCGCCCCATAGGCGGCATGATCAAAGTAAGCCGGTAGCCATGCAGTAGTTGTGTGGCAATTAGAACATTGCCCAATATAATGGTTGTTGGGTTTATCACTGCTGTGGCAGGAGATACAATCAGTGGCTCCGTAGGCCTCGTGGTTAAAAGATGCGGGTAACCAGGAAGTAGTTGTGTGGCAGGTGGAGCATTGTCCATCGAAGTGATTGATTGGCGCATCCTGGCTATGGCAGCTTAAGCAGTCGGTAGCCCCAGCAATTTGATGATTAAAAGTCACATCTGACCAGTCATTGGTGTTATGGCAGTAGGAGCAATTATAAGTATAGTGTCCACTGGGGGCTGTGTTTGAATGGCAGGCCAGGCAATTTGTAGTGTTGATTGCCTGGTGGTTGAAATCGGCGGGTAGCCAGGCAGTGGTCGTGTGGCAGGCTGAACATTGTGCATCATAATGATTGCGAGGAGCATCTGGTTTGTGGCAGGAACGGCAATCCAAGGCGCCGGCTGCTTTGTGGTTGAAATTGATGATACTCCAGTCCACTGGCACATGACACAGGGAGCATTGCAGATTGTAATGATTGGGCGGCTGAGTGTAAAAATGGCAGCTGAGGCAGTCCTTCATTTCCGGATTGGTGTGATCTACGAAAGCTGGCAGCCAGCTCATTGGGGAGTGGCAAACGGAGCAATCCAAAGGAAAATGTCCTGCTGGCGCATTGGCTGCATGGCAAGTTCTGCAAGCGGTTTCACCGATGGATGTATGCGAAAAATTGGCGGGTAACCAGCCGGTTACTTTGTGGCACAGCGAGCATTCTCCACCATAATGTGTTTCTGGACGAAGCTTTTCATGGCAGGTGCTGCAATCATGAAAACCGGAAGCGATATGATCAATCACCACAGGGTGCCAGGCCTCAAAACTATGACAAGTTGTGCATTCCAGGCTGTAATGTTCATCAGGATAAACATTCTGGTGACACTGGAGACAAACACCCTTAAAGCTATGACAGGTTGCGCACTTACTATCCGTTGCGTGAGGCTCGAATTTGTTGTTGCGTGTTGAGATCGGAATAAAATCTTCCTGTACGGTTCTGGGAACGCTTTGTTGGGGTTGCTGGAAAACTTGAACCGCTGCCTGGGCGCTAGAACTAATCAAAGGCATGCTGACCTGACTGGCTGCGGGATTTAAGTTGTGCATAATTTGTTCAATTTGCTGTTGCAGGATTAGAGACGTTTCTGGATTGTTTTTTGATGGGATGCCAAAACGGATTAATGTGGCCTGAAGCTGGCTGATGAAGATTTCTACTTGTTCCTGGTGGGCCTGTTTTTGACCTGTCTCTAACGAGAGTATCTCATTACCAACCAGTTGTATAGCTGCTGAGAGGTTTTGAGTTGCTGCAGGCTCATATTTTGTGCCGCCTAATTGAACGAGATGGCTAAGCTGGCTATCTGCCATCTTAATACTTAATTCTATCCTGCCTTCCGGGTCTTTTGTCAGCTTAAGGCGAATATCTTGAGCTGCCTCTTGGATGCGAAAAAAGGAATAGCGTGGCGTTGCAGGGTCAAACACAGCCATAGCGATGCCCGCCAGGGCCAGCAACAAACCAAGAGCAATCACACTTGCTTTTATGATTGTAGAGCGACTCATGTTCATGACAACCACCATCCTCGACTTACTTAATTATCGAGTGCGCACCCACCCTGTCTGAAACCAGAGCCATTGAAAATTATAAACGATTTATGAGAAAATTTTGGGTTGCAGTCAACGGATAATTTTGACAACTTTGTTAGCGCCACGGATTGCACAGATTGGTGCAGCTTTGGTTCCGTAGTGGTTTGGAGAGAAACCGGAGAAACGGTTGCGCAGCGGGGCGAGGCAGGCGTTCCTCTCCTTCAGGGAGAGGCTAAGGGTGAGGGTTGGAGAATTCTGCCAGGCAGCATTGATTTGTTATACAATAAAGCAGAGGCTCTTTATACCAACATCAAGGAGGCAGCATGCAGTCGTCTACTTTTTCCCCCGATACCGATCAATTTTTACGCAACTCTTTCCGTTACTTCAACAAGTTCATGTTGCTGCTCTTCCGCCTGGGACTGGGGAGCTACGGCAATGGCACCCGCTGGGGTGGCTGGATCATGGTGTTGAGCCAGCGCGGCCGCAAGACTGGACTGCTGCGCCGCACGCCGCTAAATTATGCATTCGTCGATGGGGATGTGTATTGCCTGGCAGGCTTTGGCGCCCAGGCGGATTGGTACCGCAACATCCTGGCAACCCCGGAAGTTGAGGTGTGGCTGCTGGAGGGACGCTGGGCAGGTATCGCTGAAGATGTCTCCGATCACCCGCAACGCCTGGAGCTGCTGCGCAAGGTGCTGGTTGCCAGCGGCTTTGCCAGTTACGCAGCCGGGATTGACCCGCTCAAGCTGGATGATGAAAGTTTAGGTGCACTGACTCAAAACTATTGCCTGGTGCGCATCCGGCGTAAGGAAGCCCGCACGGGTCCGGGTGGACCGGGGGATTTGGCCTGGGTGTGGCCATTGGCGACCTTTATCCTGCTGCCATTGGCGCTGAAAAAGTGCAGACCAGGCTCGAAAAAGTAGGCTTTCGTATTGATGACAACACAGTTGACCTTTGTTCCTGATATCCACACAGCGCTACAGGACCTGCTACTCCAGGTAAATGAGCTGAAGCGGGGCAACCCCTTTGCGCCTGTCACTGTTCTGCTGCCAACCGCCAGGGTGACCCAGGACCTGCAAGAGAAACTGGGGGATATGCTGGGTGTACACCTAATCCAGTTTTACCGGCTTGGGCAAACCATCCTGGATGAAGCTGGCATTCCGATCCAGGAGATGCATGACACGGCTATCCGGCGCTTGATCCGCAGCATCCTGCAGGAGATGTTCAACGAGGGCAGCCTTTCTTCATTTGCAGCGGTGCATGACAAACCAGGTTTTACCGAGGTGTTGCTATCCTGGGTGCGCGAACTGAAAAGCCAGGGCATCACCCCTGAGGAGTACGCCGAGTACGCTAACCAGTCCGGAAACGAAAGAGACAGGCAGCTCGCGCAGGTGTATAACCGCTACCAGGCCTTTATGCACCAGCATGCCTATTCAGATGCAGACGGTTTGCTGTGGGTAGCCGCCGAGGCGCTGGAACAGGATGCCAACTTGCTGAAGAGCCCTGGAGCGCTATTTGTTGTGGGTTTTGACCAGTTTACCCCTGTCCAGCTGCGCATTTTGCAGCAGTTGCAAGGGCGGTTTTCTGTGCTGGAACTTTATTTGGCCTGGGATGCCGGGCGTTCTGAGTCTGACCCTGCATTGACCCGCCTGGCTCAAACCAGGGATGCGATCCTGCGCAACCTGGCTTGCCAGGTGAGGCAAATCGAAGCAAGCGACTCCCAGGTGCCTACATTAGCCCACCTGCACAAAACCCTGTTTGAACCCGGTGAGAAAATGACGGCAGATGGCGAGGCGCTGAAAATGGTCGCAGCTCCATCGCGTGAAGCTGAGGTGAGATATACTCTCCGGGAAGTTAAGCGCCTGCTCCTGGCTGGGGTCTCAGCCAGCCAGGTCGCCATCCTTGCTCCCAATCCCGCCATCTATTTACCTCTTGTGCGGTCTGTTGGCAGCGAATATGGTCTGCCTGTTGAGCATGAAAATGCCCCTGGTTGCCAACCCTGCCATCGCAGCTTTGATCCGCCTGCTGCATTTAAATCCGGATTTCCCCTGGCGCGCCACCTTGGACAGCCTGCGCTCCCCTTATATTCGCCAAAACTGGCTTTCCCTGGAGCAGATCGATGCCCTGGATCAGCTCAGCCGGGAGCAACTGGTGATTGCTGGCCGTGATCAATGGATGGCTGCCACAACGCCATTAGACAGCGGTTTGCGGGATATGGATGATGAGGACATCAGCAAGCCAGCCCTGGCAACCCAAACCCCTGCAGACGACCTGCTCTCGTTACAGGCGGGCTTGGGCGCCTTTTTCGATCATCTCACACCGCCAGCGAGCGCCACCTACGCTGATTACACCGCCTGGATCCAGGCTGCCCTGGTTGGACTGTTTTCAGAAGAAGACAGCGGAGATGCTGAAGCCGCAGAACCGGCGATCACCCTGGACATCCTGGCTTGCTGTCAAGAGAGCCCAGAAACTAAGCGAGATCTGGAGGCTTTGGCTTTGCTGATGAGCGCCTTGCGCAGGTTGCTGTCCGCGGCTGAGATTGCCATGGGTGATGAGACCGTCTCCTGGGATGCTTACCGGGCTGAACTGTTGGATATCCTCCAGCGGATGCACTTGCCCGCCGCGCCTGACCAGCTCCAGGTGCGCTTCGGCAGGCTGGAAGAAGGCCGGGCGCGCGAATTCCAGCACCTGTTTGTCTTGGGTCTTTCGGAAGGCGAATTCCCTGCGCCGCCGGCGATTGATGTTTTGTTTGCTCCCCTGGAAAGACGGGAACACCCTTTGCCCCTCATCCGTTACACAGCGGCTGACGATGCTTCGCTGTGGTGGCAAGTGTTGGGCAATGTGCGCCAGCGGTTAACCTTGCTGAGACCTTACATTGATGACAACGGCGCTCCCTGGCAAGCCTCCCCTTATTGGGATGCTGTTCTGGAAAGGTGCAGCGATTTGCCGGTGGAGACGATCAAGATTGCCGAACATCCCACCCTGGAGCAGGCGGCCAGTCTGTCCGAATGGCTGACTGCCCTGGCTTATGCTGGCGCTCATGAGGCCCCGCATGAAGTGGCTGAATTGTGGACTTTTGCTCAACAAGCCCAGACGGTCATACAGCAAAGGCAGAGCTACCTTCCTCCAGGGGAGTTTGAGGGCGTTATCCAATCAGCCGATCTGGTAGGTGAGATCGAGCAGCGTTTTGGTGAGCAGCACTACTGGAGCGCCTCGCGCCTGAACCGTTTTGCCAGCTGTCCTTATGGTTTCTTTGCCGAAGTTGTACTGAAGCTGGCTGTTCGTGATGAGCCGCAAGATGGTCTGGATGCCATGCAGCGGGGCAGTTTGCTGCACGCGGTGTTGGAACATTTCTACCGGAACCTGGCAGCCAGTCACCTGGAAACAATCCTTCCCAACCTGGATGAGATTTCCAACTACCTGGAGCAGAGCTGTACGGATATATTCACCACGGCGCCCAGGAAATTTGGTTTTCGAGCAGGCGCGCTGTGGGACTATGAACAGCAGGAGCTGCGCCGCATGCTACGCGCCCTGGTGAGCTCGGAATGTGAAGCAAATGGAGAGCGGGCGGCTTACCAACCCTATTTGCTGGAAGCGGCTTTTGGTTTTCAAAACAGCGCTCCAGCTCTCGAAATTCAATTAGAAGATCTGAAGTTCAAGCTGCGCGGCTTTATCGACCGCATTGACCAGGATGTGGACGGAAATTTGCGGGTGATCGACTATAAGAGCGGCAGCACGCCTTATTCGAAAAATGATATCGAGAAGGGGCTGGCGCTTCAAACCGCCCTGTATGCCCTGGCTGCAGAGCGCAACTGGCTTGCTCCCGGGGCGCAGGTGAAGGAGAGCTTTTATTTGCATATTCCTGCTCGTAAACCCAGTGGTCGCATGGTTTTCCATGAAAGGGTAGAAGAAAACGAGTTGGTAGAAAGCGCTCTACAGCAGGCTGCCAGGAATGTGCAACAGGTGCGCATGGGGGTGTTCCCCAGCGCGCCAGCAAAACCCGCTCCAGGAGGCTCGCTTTGTCGGGAGAATTGCGATTTTGCGCCTATTTGCCGGGTCTCCCGCGAGAGCATCCGCAAAGCGCGGCAGGCAGGTTTGGCATGAACCCAACCTCTGAACAAAAAATTGCCATCCAAACCCAGGGACGCGCCCTGTTGGTGGAAGCCGGCGCAGGCACTGGGAAGACCTGGGTATTGGTCCAGCGCTTTCTGCATTTACTGTCGACTAACCCGGGCTGGGACCTGGAGAGTATCACGGCGATTACCTTTACCGAAAAGGCGGCGCGGGAAATGCGCACGCGCTTGCGCAGGGAAATTGAAACCCGCTACAGGCAGGAACCTGACCATCCTGTCTGGTCGAAACACTGGTTGGATCTGGATCGGTTACAGGTCGGGACGATCCACAGCCTGTGTGCTCGCATGCTGAGGGAGAACGCCATTGCGCTTGGTCTGGACCCCTATTTCCAGGTCCTGGACGAGCAAGAAGCTGGTATTGTCAAAGAACAAGCCATTGAGGAGACCATCCGGACATTGCAGCAGGAAAATCACCCGGCCCTGGAATTGCTGGCTTCTCTGCGAGTAATGGATTTGCGCTCCCAGATGGCGCAGATGCTCGCTATGCGTGGTACGCTGTATGCCATCTTTGACAATCTGGCGAACCCTGAAACCCTGCTGGCAGACTGGCAGGCCGGGTTTGAAGCGATGCGCCAATCGATTTGGGATGAATTGTTGGAGAGCAAACCCGGAGCTTGCCTTTGCCCTGGAACAATTGCCTTATACCCACATTAGGGACCCAGAAGATAAGCTGTCGGGAAGCGTGCAGCTTGCGAAGCAGGGCTGCCAGTGCCTGGCGGATGGCGACCTGGTGGCAGCCGCCGATTGCTGGCTGCAGATTAATTTGCAAGGTGGCAAGCAAGCTAGCTTGGGGTGGGAAAGAAGCCTTAGAGGAGTTAAAGTCTCAACTGCAGTGTTGTACGTGATGCAGCTGTAAACCTGGAAAAGGCCAATGTCCTGCAACACATTGGCGTTATGGATGAGACGGCTGCTCAACATCTGCATCTCTGGCGCTCCCTGTGGGAAAAGCTGGAGCAAATCTATAGCCAGATCAAGGACGCCCAGCAAGCTCTGGACTTTGACGACCTGGAAATCCTGGCCGAGCGCTTGCTGCACCAGGACCCGCGCCCCGAGCGCTTGCAGGCTTCCCTGGATGGTATGCTGCATCTCATGGTGGACGAATTCCAGGATACCAACCTGGTGCAGCAGCGCATAGTTTACGCCCTGGCGCCAATCGAGCAGCCCGGCAAACTCTTCCTGGTGGGGGACGCCAAGCAAAGCATCTACCGTTTCCGGCAGGCGCAGGTGAGCGGCTTCAACCAGACGGCTGCCAGGATCAAGGAGTTCACCGGCGAAAATGCAGCTTCTCTAAGCACCTCCTTCCGCACGCACCATAGCCTGGTGCAGGCGACTAACGACTTATTTAACAAGTTGCTGCAGCCTAAAGGGAAAAGGCATGCGGACTACGAGGCTCGTCCTGGAGCTTTGCTGGCGCAACGCCAATCGATCGGCGAGCTGGAAAACCCCCTGGAGATGCTGCTGTTAAGACAAAAAGACCTTGCTGATCAAAAAATCAGCGCTGAGGAGGCGCGCATCTGGGAAGCGCAATGGATTGCCCGGCGCCTGATCCAGCTTAAAGAAGAGGCCGCCCCGGTGTGGGATAAAGCCGGGCAATGTTACCGCCCCTTTGAATTCCGGGATGCAGCTGTGCTTTTCCGGGCGACAACCAATTTCCCGCTCTATGAAGCCGAGTTCAAGAAGGCCGGGCTGCCCTACCTGACCGTCAGCGGGCGGGGGTATTACGATCGCCAGGAGGTGCAGGACCTGATATCGCTGTTATCAGCCCTGGCGAACCCGCTGGACGATCTAAGCCTGGCTGCCAGCCTGCGCTCGCCTTTGTTTTCTCTCAGCGATGAGACTTTATACCGTCTGCGCTGGCATACCCCGCAGGGCCAGTTGTCAGACGAGCCCCATCCATTTGAAAGACGCGCTGGTCGCATCCGCCGGCCATCGGCGCAGGTGGAATGGGTTGCCAGGGCTGCCACGATTCTGGAAAGGCTGTGGTCCCTGGTCGACCGGGTGGATACCTGGCAGCTGCTGCGCACAGCCCTGGATCTGACGGGTTATGAAATTGTGCTGGCTCAGAACGATGGTGAGCATGGGCGCCAGAGAGCCAATCTTAGCAAGTTTCTCTCCCTGGCACGCGAGCGGGGTGGCGCCAGCATCTCCGCTTTCTTAAGCCGGCTGCGAGACCTGAAAGCCATCGAAGCGCGTGAAGGCGAGGCTTTAGGGCGTGAACCAGAAAGCGGCGCGGTCCAGTTGATGTCCATCCATGCCGCCAAGGGGCTGGAATTCCCAGTTGTGGTTGCAGCGGATTTGGGCAGGCAAAAAAGAAGGCCTGGCGGATCGGCTTACCTGCTGCACGACCCTGTCTTTGGCGTGGTTTGCAAGGTGCGCGATCAGCAGGGAGAATGGCAGGAACCAGCTGGCTACGCCTGGGGTAAATGGCTGTACCAGCTGATGGAAGAGGCTGAGGAAAAGCGCTTGTTATACGTAGCCTGTACCCGGGCAGCGGACCGCTTGATCCTGACCGGGCAAGTGGGCAACAGGGATAGCTGGTTACAGCAGATTTTAGAGGCGTATGAGATCGATGCGGATGGACCACAGGATGAGTTGCTGCAGGGTGATTCCTTTGGTATGCGCATCTTGCGACCCGATCAACCCGAAGAGATCCGTCCGGTCGAAGGCGGGGCAACTCAAAATGTGCAGGGCATACAGACGATTCCGCCTCTGGCGCGCCCCTTGCCCCTTCAGCCGCTCTATCCACCAGTATCCGTGACTCGCCTGGGGCTTTTAGGTAGGCATGGAGAGCAGGATGCCATAGACTTGCAGCCTGCTATATTGACCGGTAAAGATGCGAAAATGAGTCATCGAGCGCCGGGGTATCTAATCGGCGAAATTGTGCACCGTGCCCTGGCGCACTGGAAATGCCTGTCCTATGGGGACCAGGAGTTGCTCGAATTCCTGGAAAAAGCTGCCCGGCGTTCCGGCGTGCAGCCGCAGACCCTGATGCATGCTGTGCGTATATCCTATGGAATGCTGGCGAATTTGAAACGGCATCCCCTGTACCAGACCATCCAGGCTGCTTCGCAAGCCTACCGTGAGGTCCCCTTTAGTCTGAAAGCCCAGGGACGCACTTTACACGGCGTCATCGACCTGCTTTACCAGGACGCGCAAGGGAGCTGGCATGTGTTGGATTGGAAAACCGAGTGGACGCCTGGGGAAAAGGTGGCTGAGAGAGCACAGGAGCACCGGCTGCAGATGGCGGTTTATGCCAAGGCGGTGGAGAGGCAGTTGGGGGTGATGCCGGGCGTGAGTTTATGCTTTTTATCCCCCAGGGTGCAGGAATGTAATGTAGACCATGATATGATCAGGGAAGCCTGGATGATCTTTTTGTAGAAGGTAGCCGAATAAAGGGTTGACGAAGAATGACTGAATTACTGCTTCAAACCAAATACCATATCCCAAATCTTCCTGTTGAATTTGTCACTCGTTATGCTCTTATTGAAAAAATCAATTTAATAATGCAGAGGAAATTATGCCTGATCCAAACACCGGCAGGATATGGCAAAACGATGCTGGCGGCATCCTGGGCAAAGAATTCTAAGAAACCAGTTGCTTGGGTCTCTTTGGATCATGGAGACAATAATTTTCCTCGCTTCTATGCCTATCTAATCACAGCAATAAGAAGGTGCTTTCAGGAATTTGCCCCAGGGTTGTTGGAGCGGCTCGTGTCTCCAAGAGGAATGCCACATGAATTGTTCCTGACATCCTTTGTGAATTTGCTAGATAAATTACAGGAAAGTCTTGTAATAATCCTGGACGATTATCATCTAATTCATGAAGTGGAGATCCACGAATTGATTCAATACTTATTGGATAACTTACCTGCATCTATTCATTTTTTCATTTTATCTAGAGAAGAATTGCCATTATCCATAGCCAGGTTAAGGGCAAAAGACCAGCTTGTTGAAATTAAATATTCTGAATTGCGTTTTTCTGAATACGAAGCCAGGGAATTCTTAAACAACAAATCGGGATTAAGCCTGGAAGCCAAACATATTCAAATGTTAATGAAATACACGGAAGGGTGGATTGTTGGGCTTCACTTGGCCGCGATCTCACTTTCCGATATAGAAAAACCGGAAGGTTTTCTTTCCGGGTTGCAAAAATCCAAACAATTTGCGATTGAGTATCTATTTGAAGAGGTCTTACAAGGTCAGCCTTATCACATACAATCATTTCTACTTGAGACTTCGGTCTTTGACCGTTTCTCTGCATCATTATGCAATCAGGTCATGGAAATTTCAAATAGCCAGTCATTAATCCAGGAAATCTATCATTCGGGTTTATTCTTAATATCTTTGGATTATCAGCAAGAATGGTTTCGTTATCATTACCAATTTGCTGAATTGCTTTCTTCTCGCGCAAACACCAACAATCCTGAAAAAGTGATTGAGATTAATAAAAAAGCTAGTGTTTGGTATGAAGAAAATGGTTTTACCGAGGAGGCTGTCGAATATGCCTTGAGAGCAAGGGATTACCAATATGCTGCAAAGCTACTTGAAAAGATCGGTAAGGACTTATTCTGGAGGGGCGATCCTCAACAGGTTCTGAATTGGATCGATAGCTTGCCAACCACAATTTACTTTGAGTACCCATCCTTATGGATTTTACATCTTTGGGCGCATATTACTCTGGCGCAGTTTTCAATCGCATCTGCAGATTTAGAAAGTCTACAACATGAAACAATCTTCAGCCATATTACTGATGAAAAGGTAAAAGCACATTATGAGGCTTCTGTTGCAACTTTGAAAGCGTTAATTGCGATCAATTTAGAATATGATGTAGCAAGAGGCTTGAAATATGCAAGAACCGGGATAGAGAATTTTGATCCCGAAAGCATGTTTAATGTTATGGCACCGATCATTTTTGGAAAAGCTTGCATGCTTTCTGGTCAACTAGAGGCGGCGAATAGCCTTTTAGAAAAATCGTCATTTGAGGTCGTAAAGCAAAAATCATCTTTTATGAAAATGATTGTCACCCATCACCGGGCTGAGCTATCTTTTTTCCAGGGGGATTTAACCAAAGCAGAACATTTACTACAAGAAGCTTATCAAATCGGCGTAGAAGAGCATATGGATGACGCCTCTGCTTTTTTTAGGATCTGTATTGATATCGGCAGAATCAATTACGAAAAAAACGATCTAGCCATTGCTCGCCGTTTTCTCACAACAGGTGTCAAGGGTGGGGAGAGGGCACTTATTGCATATGATTTACTCAATGGGTATTGCTCTTTGTTTGAAATAGCCCAGATTGACCGTGATGCATCCCGAACAGAACAAATTATCGTGGATATGGAAAATCTGGCCCGAGCAAGTGGGTATTCAAAGCCAATTCTTGAACGGATAGATGCCATGAAAGCCAGACTGGCGATTCGAAAGAGATATCTGCATTACTGTCGCAGATGGCTGGCTAGTCAAGATCTAGACCAGGGTTATCCATTCTATAAACTCTTTGAAGCGGAAACAGCAATTAGAACCCTGGTTATCTTGAAGGAGCACTCACAGGCCATTCAACTTTCAGAAAAGGTCTTGGAAATTGTAAATCAGAACCAATCTTTGAGAGATATCGTTCGCTTTCGCAGTTGGTTAGCTTTGATTTACTATCAATCCGGTAATTTTCAGACAGCATTGCGGGTTCTGCAAAAGGCAGTTCGGATTAGCGCCCATCAGAAATATATCCGTAGTATTCTTGATGTTGGAGCACCCATAATTGATTTGCTAGAAGAGCTGGCCCATCACCCACCGCCGGAATGGTCATCGAAACCCATACTTGATCATCTTTCAGTCTTAATATATGACCAAAAGTACCAGACAGAAATTTCTTATAATGACACAACTCTTTTCTATGGGGAAAACCTGTTGGAGCCACTGACAGATCGAGAGAATGAAGTCCTGGGGTTGTTGTCAAAGGGTCATTCAAATACAGACATTTCAGAAATCATGGTGATCTCTGAGAGTACTGTCAAATATCATCTGAAGAATATTTACCTGAAACTCGGTGTCCATAACCGGACGCAGGCGATTGTTAAAGCTGCTGAGTTTCATTTGTTAATGTAGTCTTTGTGGAGCATTGAAACTATCCTTGTCTCCTACCCTTTTGGGTAGGAGACTTTTGTTTAATCCCCTGTACCATAAATAATGACTTCTCTTGTAAATGATTCGAAAATTCTTATTAACCAACAAAAAGGTGGTTTACATGAAAATGGTTCGAGGAAGTGTCGAAGATCAATATGAACAAGTAAAATTGCGGTCGGAAACTTACAGCACGTTAGCCAATTTCTACAATCTTAGACCAGACACCACTTTTATCCAAAACTTAAAAAAATCCAGATCCGAAATCTTTGGTTGGCAGGCAAGAACAGACGACATCGATGAAAACGTAAAAACTGGGATTGAGAAGATAGCCAGTTTTGTTAAAGCCTTGCCAGATGCAAATGAGGATGAAATCATATTAGAGCTGCAAAAAGATTGGACGCGTCTTTTTCGCGGTGTTAAGCCCGGCTATGGCCCACCTCCACCATACGAGGGAGTTTATCTGCACGGCGGTCAGCAAGAGATTGAGGTTATCAAATCGATTAATCGTTTCTATATCGCTTTTGGAGCATCTCCTCAAGATCAACCAGGGCATCGTTTGGATTATATAGGTTTGGAGTTTGGTTTTCTTAGTTTTTTATGTGAACAGCAATTGGAAGCGCTTGAGAAAGGAGAGAATCATCAAGAAATAGACTGGGAACAAGCTGAAGTAGATTTTCTAAAAAAGCATTTGGGGAAATGGGTAGTTCGATTTTGTGATGAAGCTATCAAGGAGGCTAAGACCGATTTCTATTTAGGTATTCTTCTATTAACCAAAGGTTTTGTTGATAACCTGCTGAACGATTATTAACCAAGTTTGATTTGGAGGCAAAATGAGTAATAAACCACTCGCATCCACCATTAGTCGCAGAGATTTCTTGAAAACTACAACAGCAACTGCTGCATTAGCCTTTTTAGGAAATAGAGTATTTGATACTAAAAATACAAAAACATTTGCAAAAACAGATCGATTGGATTTGGGCAAGAGTGAAATCGTCCACAGTTACTGTAAGATGTGTATTGGTCCTGCTTGCGGTATGCTGGTCACTGTAAAGGATGGTGTGGCTGTACAAGTGACCGGTGATCCGGAACATCTTGCCAACCAGGGGAAACTGTGCCCGCGTGGAAATGCAAACATCTTTAATTTGTATAATCCATATCGAGTAAAAGCACCACTTAAGCGAACTAATCCAGACAAGAGTCTTGATGCTGACCCAGGTTGGGTCGAAATCACCTGGGATGAAGCTATGCAGACGATGACCGAAAAATTGGGGGAAATTCTAAAAGAGGATCCTCGCGGTCTGATCTTCCATCTTGGCTTTGGCAGCATGGCCGACGACCAGCCGATGGGAAGGCCGGTTTTTCCCACAGCCTTTGGGACACCGAATGAAACTGAATCTAATGGACCTCTATGTCCCGTTCATATTGGAGCATTGTGTAACCTGGGAAGCTTTACCTATTCGATCGACCCAACGCGCACCAACTATTTAGTCGTTATTGGACATAGCCCAGGTGGTGACTTTGCAAAAGCATCCTGCGCGACGGTTCTACACGGCGTGAGTACTGAGGCTTTACAAAATGCTCTGGATCGTGGCATGAAAATGGTTGTGGTGAACCCACATGCAGGTCCAGAAACGGTTAGAGGTGAATGGGTTCCGATTATTCCTGGAACTGAGCTGCCATTTATCATGGCAATGACTCATGTGATTCTGCATGAATTGAATAAATATGATGAATGGTTTTTAAGGGTACGCACCAATGCGCCATACTTAATCGGCGCTGAAGGAGATTATGTCCGTGATTCAGAGACGCAAAAACCTCTGGTATGGAATACTTTGCAAAACCAGGCAGTACCTTTTGATGATCCTGAGGTTTCCAATGGGTCTTTGGGTGATCCTTCATTAGGAGCGGCCGCTCTCTCCGGTAGCTTTAAATTTAATGAACAGGATGTTAGGACAGCTTTTGATGCAATTAAAGAGCATTACAAGCAGTTTACCCCTGAGTGGGCAGAAAAGCTTACAGAGATCCCGGCAGCAACAATCCGGCGGATTGCCACTGACCTCGTCGATGCAGCCCAGATCGGTTCTACCATTGACATAAATGGCTTTAAGTTCCCATATCGACCTGCTCTTGTATTCGCCGGTCGCGGTGCTATTGCCCACAGAGGCGGCGCAAATGTCATGTTTGCGACGAATATTATCAATGGCTTAATCGGTGCTACTGATGTTCCTGGTGGGATCACCGGGGAGAGCTTTGATCCTCTCCTGGCTCCCGGGATTGACGGAACGGTTGAGCCCAATCCCCGACTGGTTCCGCAAACTTCTGAATGGATCCGCAACACTTTCACATTTCCTCCGAACCATCTTGATATGGCGGAATTTTATCCTCACAGGCATTGCACACCTTTTGTTGTGTGGAGGGCAATCGTAGATCCAGAAAAATACTATATTGACTACAAACCTAAAGCAATGGTTGTGTTTGGTGCTAACCCCCTGACCAACAATGTCAATGCTGCTGAAGCGATTGCTGCCTTCAAGAAGATACCATTCATTGCAACGATTTCATATCACTTAGATGAGCCTACTCAATTTGCAGACCTGGTCCTAGCGGAAGCATCCAATATGGAAAGGCTAAACTATTTTGAGTTTCAGGCTTGTGGACCTTCGGCCGGGCAACGTGCTTTGAAAGGCATGAATTTCAAGCATCCTGTTGTCGAACCGGTCTATAACACTCGAGATGCAAATTCCCTTCTATTGGATTTGGCAAATCGCTTGGGGATAAACCCGCCTGTAAATGGTATGTTGAGTGGGATGCTAGGGTTGAACGGTTCTCCGTATGAATTGGTGCCGCCAGAAAAGTACACCTGGGAAGAAATTGTTGAAAGGGTTTTAAAGTCTCGTTTTGGAGATGATAAAGGTATTCAATATTTCATTGACCATGGTTCAGCCTGGACATGTGAGTGGATACCTGAAGAACAATCCTATAACTATTATTACTTCCCAGATGGAAAAACCAGACACCCACTGTTCAATTCCTACCTGTTAAATACAGGTAGGGTAATGAAAGAGAACCTTGAAAAGGAAGATATTCAGGTTCCAGGTTGGGATACTGGCAAGTACCTAGAATTTTTCCAGGCTTTGCCTGCATGGATTCCGCACCCTGAGCATGAAGCTCCGGAAGAATTCAATATGTATGTAGTGAACTGGAAGATTGCTACAAGAGCTTTTGGAATGGGTGGCCTTGAAGAACTGGCTCCAATTAGGGAAATCCAAAATCGCCAAAGTCGAGAATTAAATTCTATCCTGATCAATGCAAGCACAGCCAAAGAACTGGGTATTCAAGATGGTGACAGGGTAAAGGTCGAATCTCAGTATGGAGGTGTGTTGGAAGGCTTGGTGATGACGACCCAGTTGATCCATCCGAAAGCTTTGGGATTCCCCGGGAATTTTGGACGCAAAGCTATGTTTTTGGGTTCAAAGGCACGAGAAGGGTTTAATTACAACCAGTTACTCAGTGCGAGTGATGGCGAGTTTGACCCAGTGGGTGGTGGGATTGAAATTACCGCTGCTGTGAAACTGAGTAAGGTGTCGTAAAGGAGGCTGTCATGCATTACGGAATGGTAATCGACTTAAACCGCTGTGTAGGCTGTAATGCCTGTGCGATAGCGTGCAAACAAGCACATGCCACAGGCCCTGGAGTGTTTTGGAACCGGGTATTGAAATCCGAAACGGGTGTGTATCCTAATGCTCACCCTGTCTTTATGCCCATTCTATGCAACCACTGTTCCGAGCCTGCTTGTGTTGATGTTTGTCCAACAGGGGCGACAAGAGTTCTAGACAATGGGATTGTCGTTGTGGATGAAGATATGTGCGTAGGATGTCGCTACTGCATGCTTGCATGTCCTTACAATGCACGGTCATTTAACTTCAGTGAACAAAAACCTTATTATCCAGAAACTGGACTGACTGCATACGAAGAAGCCCGTAGTTCTGAGCATGTTATTGGGACGGTTGAGAAGTGTAATTTTTGTTTTGACCGTCTCGAGCAAGGACTATTGCCCATTTGTGTACAAGCATGTCCGGCCAAAGCTCTTAACTTTGGAGATATGGATGACCCAGAAAGTAATGTCTCCCAGCTCATCTTGTCGCGGGGAGGATATCAATTGCTTCCAGAATTAGGTACGAAGCCATCTGTGTATTATCTGCGCGGCTAGGAGGTATCCCAATGTCTACCATAGAGACGAAAAGAATTAATGATCAAACGCCTGCGATTGCTTTGATTATTTTGGCAATTATAGGTGTCGGGGGTTTAGGCTGGGCCTGGGGATCACAGATGATCCGCGGTATGGAAATTACAGGATTGAATCAGCAAGTCGTTTGGGGACTATACATAGCCGGCTTTTTTGTTGCAATGGGTATTGGTTCAACCCTGGTTGTGCTAGCTGCCGCAAGTGAGTTTACAAGCCAGGTGTCAACCGAATTAAGAAAACCACTGCTTATGACAGCCCTGGCAAGCTTCTTGGTCGGGGGGATTCTGATTGGTATGGATGTCGGTAACCCCATAAATATCTGGCGAATTATTACTGCTGGCCGTTTAACTTCCATGATGACCTGGGATTTTTGGGCCCTAATTGTTGTGGGATTCCTTACTTTGCTTTACCTGTTTGTATGCTGGGGTAAGACGGCCTCATCAGTGCTGACGAAAGGTATTTCAATTCTCGCTATGATTAGTGCCATAATGCTGGTTGTTGTAGAAGGATGGATGCTAGGAATCCTTACGGCTCGACCGTTATGGCACGGCAGTATCACAGTTCTCAATTTCATTGTTTCGGCAGCAATTGCTGGTGTTGCCGTGGCGATGTTAATTTGGCCGGATATTTTGAGGAACTTCTCCCGGTGGCTAAAAATTGGTTTGCTGGTTTCTTTAGTCATCCTTCTTGTTGATGTTTCTACCATCTGGGTTGGCGAAAGTATTCCCCCCCAGGATGAAGTCATGATCTCTGTCTCAGGTTCGTTAAGCCCTATTTTCTGGCTTCTTGTGATAGGAGGTTTATTGATTCCCATTTTGATGCTGTGGGAAACGCAACGTGCAGGATGGCTACGCGTTGCAGCCATCCTGGCATTAATGGGTGTATTCCTGGAAAAAATCTGGATTCTGTCTGCCGGGCAAACAATTCCTTGGCTTGATATTCCTGCCGAGGCGTACAAGTCCACCTGGGTTGAATGGGTGGGAATTGTAGGCTCGGTTGCATTTGCATCTTTTTTCTACTTGCTAATCAAATGGAAAGGGACACCAGCAAAAAGCGACTAGACTGATATAGAAAGTTCATGAAACAGAAATGGTCAAGGACTGCCTCTCTCTCGCGACAGTCCTTGACTGGTATTTCTTGGTTGTGTCGCCGCTCTATTGATATGATAGTGCACATGAAAGTGCGCTTGCCCTGTTACTCGGATACGTTTCGACAAGAAATATTTTCCTTTCAAGGTGAGAAAGCGGCGGCGCGCCCCTCGTGACCTTAGAAGCCCAATCTCTTTTGTAGTCCGAAATAACTATGCATGGTGCGAATATCTTGTGCGAGAACTGGTATTGATCCATCTACCATTAGACCCCTTGGGATACAAGCAAAGAATTCGTTTTGCCTTACCTGTTGGTAACAGATTTTGTAAATAACAATTTCAGCGCGACAACTCTCATCATTCTCGTAAATATGGAGTACCTAGAGATTCAGGGGCTACCGATCTTGCTCTGGCAATGATCATGACGATGATTGCCAGGACATAAGGCAGAGCGAGCAGAATTTGGTAGGGGAGCTGCACACCTACTGCCTGTACCTGAAGTTGAAATGCGTCCAGGAAGGCAAATAATAAAGATGCAATCAGGATTCTGAAAGGCTTCCAGTTGCCTGATATGACAATGACTATAGCCAGCCAGCCTCGTCCGCCGGTCATGTCCGGGAAAAAACGTTCTACCGAACCGACGCTAACGAATGTTCCGGCTAGACCTGCCAGGAATCCGCCAGCAATTACAGCAAGATATCGAAGCTTTGTTACATGAAGCCCTACCATATCAGCGGCGCGTGGATCTTCTCCAAGGCTGCGTAGCTGTAGTCCTAATTTCATCCTGTACAAGAAGAACCAGATGGCTGGAACAATCAGAAAAGCCAGGTATGTCAGAATATTATGAGAGAACAAGATCTGGCCGATGATAGGAATATCTGCCAACAGCGGAATTTTAATCGGCTGGAGCGGGTTGACCAACGGTGTATCAGCGGATGTCAATTTTTGATAGGTGATCCTGAACCAAAACAGGGTCGAGCCAGATGCAAGTAAATTAATCGCCAGGCCGGTGATGGTCTGGTCCACATGCAGGCTGATTGCCATGAAAGCCAGGATCAGATTGAACAAGCAGCCTGCCAGGCAAGCTAAAAGAATTGCCAAAGGCATCGAGTTAAATTTTTCTGCTGCTAGAAAACCGATAAATGCAGCAAACAGCATCGTTCCCTCCAGCCCAAGATTCATGATGCCAGAGCGCTCAGTAATTAATTCACCCATTGCTGCAAGCAGGATTGGCGTGGCAATCCTAATCGTTGCCGACAGTATACTGATCATGATTCCAGCCTGAAGAAGTGTTTCAAGCATGCCGTTTCCTCAAAATTCGATAGTTGACCAGAGCAGAAGAAGTAAGCAAGAAAAGAAGAACAACTGCCTGGATGACATATGTAATCGCTGCTGGGACCCCAGTAACAATTTGGAGATTTGACGAACCGTTGATTAAACCACCAAAAAATATCGCTGTAGGAATGACTGAAAGAGGTTGCAATCCAGCCAACATAGCGATCGTGATGCCAGTATAGCCATAACCCAGTGAAATATCAGCGCCGCAGTCGGTGATGGATGCCAAACATTTCTGTGGCCCCTGCCAAGCCCGATAAAGCGCCGCTGATCATCATGACGATGATTAATATCCATACTACCGATGTTCCCTGGAAGCGTAATGCAGTTGGATTCTGTCCAAATGCACGAATTTCATAACCTAACGGTGTCTTTTCGATCAGAATAAAAAGCAAGATTGAAGCAAAAAAAGCTATGACAATGCCGATATGCAGCCGGGTGGATGCAATGATGGCTGAAAATTGGTTGGCTTCTGCGATTAGAGCCGATTGGCGGTAATAGGTAGCGGGATCCTTCCAGGGGCCTGCCAGCAGCCATGAAAGCAAGTAGACGACAATATAATTGAGCATAATCGTTGAAATGATGATATCCACGCCAAATTTGGCTTTGATAGCTGCCGCAATCAGACTCCAAAATGCACCTCCCAGGATTGCAGCCGATAACACAACAACGATTAATAATGATTGCGGAAGACCAGGAAAAAGCTGATAAGCCCAATATGCTGTTATCGCGCCCGCGTAGAGCTGACCCTCCTGGCCTATGTTCCATACTTTTGCGCGAAAGGCAATCGTCGTTGCCAGGCCTGTCAGCATGAGCGGGGTTGATTTAACCAGGGTTTCGGAGATTGCTTTCCACGAGCCAAAAGCGCCCTTTATCATGGCCGTAAAGCCTTCCAATACATTGGCGCCCGCAATCAAGATCAATATCGCTGTGATTGCAAGTGAAGCAACCAGGGCAAGTGTAATTCCGAGCACCTGTTCTTTAGCCCCAACATTTTTACGCTTTTCGATGGTAATTTTCATGCTGGTTATTGGTTATCCGGAGATCCGATGCCAGCCATAAGCAGTCCAATTTGCTCCACTTGAGCATCTTTGATGTTTACGATGTCCATGATTCGTCCCTTAAATAGTACTGCGATGCGATCTGATAAAGCAAAAATTTCGTCCAAATCCTCTGAAATCAGTAAGATTGCAGCGCCAGTTTCTCTCAGATGATTTAACTGCCGATGCACATACTCGATGACGCCAACATCCAGCCCGCAGGTAGGCTGGTTTACTACAAGACATTTAGGATTCTGTTCTAGCTCTCTCGCCAGAATAACCTTTTGAAGGTTGCCGCCAGATAAGAACCTTGTCTGATGGTAGGGTGATGGTGTCACAATTTCATACTTGTCAATCAGCTCTCCGGCAGTAGACCTGATCTGTTCATTATCCAAGAAGGGTCCTTTTCGATAGCCCGGCTGCCTTTGCTGCCCCAGGATCAGGTTTTCAGCAACGGAAAAATCCATCACAAGCCCTTCATTTATCCGATCGTTCGGTACATGGCGCAATCCCAGGCGTTTAATTTTTCCTGGTTTTGATCGTGATATTTCATTTCCATTAAAAAAAATATAGCCGGCATCAACTTTTCTTACACCTATCAATGCTTCGAATAGCTCTTTCTGTCCATTTGCGGATACGCCTGCGATACCCAGGATCTCATTTTTATGTAGCGTGAAAGAAAGGCCATTTACCGCATCCTGGTTCCGATCATTTTTTACATACAGACGGTCTATCTCTAAGATTGGAGCACCAGGCGACATGTCTTTTTTGCCGGTCTGAAAGATTACTTTCCTGCCCACCATCATTTCAGCCAGAGATTCTTTGGTTACTTCATTTGTTTGGATAGTACCGACAAGCTTACCTTTCCGGAGAACGGTAATTCGATCAGCAAGTTGGATAACTTCATTGAGTTTGTGGGTGATCAACAAAATGGATAAACCATCCGATTTCATTTTTCTCAAAAAGTCAAATAAAAACTCTGTTTCCTGGGGGGTCAGGACCGCTGTTGGCTCATCCAGGATCAAAAGATCCGCTTTTAGATAGATTGCTTTGAGAATTTCGATCCATTGTTGCTCGCCAACAGATAGCTGCCAGACCTCTGCATCCAGGTCCAAGTCAAGGTGATAGTTAGCGCATAGCTTCATCAGATCTTGTTTTATTGTCTTGACATCTAGTAATGCGCCGGACGAATCAACAGCTAGCAGGATATTTTCAAGCACGGTGAAAGATCGGATTAAGACGAAACGCTGGTGTACCATTCCGATCCCAAGGCGTCGAGCCTCGTTTGGTGAGGAGATTACAACCGGATGACCTTTGAAGAAAATTTCCCCCGCATCAGGTTGGTAAAAACCATACAGACATTCGGATAGGGTGGTTTTACCCGCGCCGTTCTCGCCTAACAGGCAATGAATTTCACCTTGCCGGATAGTAAACGAAATTTGGTCATTGGCGACCACACTTGAAAATCGCTTGACCAGGTTGACGGTTTGAATGACATTTAGTTGATTCATCTTATTGTCAGCCATGTATCGTTGAGTGCGTAAATATCATTCTCGGATGCGCCCTCCATACAGGTGCCTGTATAGAGGGCGCATCCTTTTTTACACAAATACTGGATGATTGGTTTCAGATAGTACTAATCTGAGACCGGGGTCGATTCGTCCAATGGAACCTCAAATGCACCGTCTAAAATAAGCTGACGTACCTCCATTAGTTTATCTTTAACTTCCTGGGGAACAATGCTATCCAAATCGTGGAATGGAGCAATATCGCCAGAGCCTTCTGACATAGGAAACCAGATTTTTTCCTTGGGAGCATCATAAGGTGCGCCGGTTGTTTTGTGATCCCACCACTGATCAATGATGTATTTGATAGCCGGATCCCAGTAGCCCAGGGCGCTTGTTAGCACAGAATCAGGCGCCATATAGTTCGAGTCGGCATAGCGTGCATAGCAGAAAATACCGGCTTCCGAACACACGTTGTATACTTCTCCGCCCTGCAGAATGTGATCTGCGCCTGCAGCGATCAAGGCCTTGGTTGCTTCGGTGGCTTTGGCTGGATCGTACCAGGTCTCGATGAAGGTAACTTTGGCCTTTACATCCGGATTCACCGATTTGGCGCCAGCGATGAATGCATTGGCATCATCATTAACATCGTCAGCCGGAAAGAGACCGATAATGCCAATCGTATTGGTTTTTGTCATCATGCCAGCAACAATCCCCTCCAAATATGAAGGTTCGTGGATACGCATATAAATATTATACAGGTTTGCGCCTAATTGCTCGTTACCCGAGCCTGCCACGACCCATAGAATATCTGGATATTCAGCCATCAAGTTTTTGATTTGTTCGGTGAAGGAGGCCTGTGCAAAAATGATGTCATATTTTCCTGTCTCCGCATATTGTCGCAAGACCGTTTCAGCTTCCTCTCCGTATACGCCTTCCGTGATTGCTAGATCATTTACTTTGACGCCATGAGGCGAGGTGGCTTGTACGCGTTGGAAAGCCTCGTAAAAAGTCGCATCCCAGGCTGATTCCAGCCCAATGCTTAACAAGGCAGCAACGTTAAGCTCTGTTGGTCCTTCGACCTTGGGCTCTTCAGATTGGGCTTCTGGTAGATAAGGTACTACGAAAGCGCCGGATTTGATATCGGCAATCGACTTTTCCATGGCTGATGTCGCCTCAGCTGGGATCTGGCCTTGCAGCGCTGTGTTTATCGCCACCTCAAGCGAGCCTTCTTTGATGCCATATTGATAGTATTCGTTGTCGAAGCTCTTGTCCACCGTTTGCTGCATCATGGTTTCGAACAAAGGCTCGAGCTGCCAGACAATGCTTGCGAGCACCACATCGGGGCCGCTTTCGCTCATGTCGCCAACGTAACCGGTGACATAGCCGCCGCGTTCCTTGGCTGCTTCAATCGCCCCAAGAGCAGGTCCTTCACCGCACTCAATCCAGTAATCAACCCCAAGGTCTGCTTGCGCAAGGGCAGCTTCTTTGGCTGCAGCTACATCTTCCCATACGCCCACGGCGGTGGTTAACAGCTTCGCATCCGGATTCACAGACTTTGCTCCCGCTATGAAGGCTTCACCCATGGCATGGCAGACCGGAATATCAAAGCCGTATAATGCGCCTAAGACCCCACTCTTGCTCATGTGGCCTGCCAGAACACCAATTGGGTAAGCTGCCTGGTAGAAAGGTTGGTCGTAATCGCCCACGTTTTTGTCAGTGCGATTGATGCCGCCCGCCCAGGCAAAATTGATCTCTGGAAACTCGGCTGCCACCTGAAAAACACCATCCTGATAGCCAAAACCGTGAGCCACGATCATATTGAAACCCTGGGACGCATATTCTCTTAAGATGCGGAGTTCGTCGCCCTCGGCAATGCGTTCTGAAAAGGCTGCTTCATAGCCCTTGGCTTTTAATGCCTCAGCGCCATTAAAAGCAGCTTCGTTCCAAGAGTTATCATCCTTTGGTCCGCTGGTGATGATTGCGAATTTGCCCGGCGATTGGGACGCTTCGCCTGATGTGCTTTCTGCTTTCGTTGGCTCAACCTGCGGCGCTTCAGTTTGAGCAGTTGGCGTTGCTCCCCCACCGCAAGCACTGATCAACAACGAAAAGATCATCAGCATGGTCATGATCGAAAAATACTTTTTTCCTAACATAGCAATTTCTCCTTCTTACTCAGAAACTTGATAATCAGATTTAGAAAAATAGATTTTAACAATTCTGTTTATTTCATCAGGCGACCGATGGGTAACCCCATCTTTATCAGTTCCTCCCGCACCTCGTCATAAATGCCTTGCCATTCCGGTGTTGGTTCTACATTTTCCACATCATAGACTTCTTCAAACGGTTTACCAAATGGGTTGTTCGGCAAGTCTTTTTCATAAAGTTTCACCAGCCTCGAAACCAGGTCATTGGCCTGCTCCCGGCTCATACCAGACACTGCGTGAGCGACCTCACCACAGATCTTGGCGTCCAGACCGCTGGCATGCCTGGCTATTCGCCCCCCTGCAGCTGAATGGCTGGCCTCCATGACCGAATGCCCGGAGACAGTCATCGCAATGGCAAAGGCGGCATTTTCGTACAATATCGTTTTCGTCCCTGGTCCACCTGCAGGACCTGTCAGAGTTGCAACCAGCAGGTTTGAGTTGCGGGTTAATGCCTGGACACCCAAGCTGGTTGCCCAAATAATTTCTGGTGTGGTGTCACAATTGTAGAATGGGTGATTCGGGCGGGTGCTGTAAATGTGAGCCATATCGACCTGGTTGAGTAAAATCAACCCGGCTACGATGGCAACAGCTACCCCTTCAGCTCCTCCAACATAGCCCCCATAGATCGGATTGTAATAGGCTTCCAGTCCACCTCCTATTCGAACGGTATGCGTCACAATGGAAAGAAAATCATAATTGGTCTTAAATTCGCTTAGTGTGCCAACATGATGCCAGTCGCTGGGGCGATAACCGCCCCAGGTGGCGCCTCCCAGGGCGCCAAGAGCTGTTGGGGCTAATTCCACACATCCCAGGGATAAACCCGGCCTGCCGGCAATATTTGCGGCTAACATCGCCAGTTCTGCTTCTCGCCTGGCTGCCAGCACCTCCCAGGGAGAAGCAGCTTTAACCGGATGACCATAAACTGTTTCCAGGGAGGCATTGTCAATCACATCGATGACGGGTTCTTTTAAATAACTCAAGCTGAGTGGTACATACAAGTGCTCTGGGACCGGAACGCCATATGCGCCACCGGATATGATGACACGGGTATTGTCTTCCGGTCTGCGTGCTCTGACGGTAACAGCGTCAAGACCAAGTCCCATGGTTACTTCAGCAGGGCAATACAGTAAACCTTCCTCTAGCTCCGTTGGAGTCCAAATTATGCGACGGTTTGTACTCTGGCAATAGATGCCTACCTCGGCGGCCAACTCCATACCGGCCAAGAACAAGCGGTCTGCCAGATCATCGTCATTGGGTACTAAGACGGATTTATCGTAAGTTATAGAATATTTTTTTAGCACAGCCTTTATGGCTGGTACAAGTAAGCCCCGTTCGAAATCAGCTTCTTCCAGGATCGGCCCGGTCTCTGCCCTATACAATACTTCCACCAGGCGAGAGCGATGAGTCATTTCGTACCTCCCATTAATTCCAGACATTTCTGCACGCCCTCAATCGCATCCCGTCCGAAAGCGTCGGCGCCGATCTGCTGGCTATATTCGGGTGTGATTGGAGCGCCGCCAACGATGACCTTGAAATCTCCTTTCATCCCAAACCCATCGCGCAACTCAATCGTTTCCTTCATATATGGCATTGAGGTCGTCATCAGGGATGAGAGCCCAACGATGTCTGCACCGACCTCACGCGCTTTGTTGATAACGTCACGCGGCAAGACATCGATGCCAAGGTCGATGACCTCAAAACCATTGACCTGCAACATCAGTTTGACCATGTTTTTGCCGATATCGTGTAAGTCACCTTTGACCGAACAAAGCACGATCTTGCCACGGCTGGTGCTGAAACCAGCATTCGAAACTGCCAGCCTGGGCTTAACCACATGCTCGCTGACCGACTTAGCAGCCTCAGCAGCGTCCATCAACTCCGGCAAGAATATCTCTAATCGCCCAAACTGGTCGCCAATGGCAGCCATAGCCGGGGTGAAAACCTGGTTAAAAAAGTCCAGTGGGCTGACGCCGGAATCAATCAGCTGGTTAGCCCACTCGATGGCGGTCGTACTATCGGCATCCAGTAGGATTCCTGCGAATTCTTTAGATTTTGCATTTATATCGGACATGATGTATCTCCTGTTACCATACATTGCATCCTAGAGGGATGCCCATCTGAACCAGTTCATTGCTCACATCGTCGTACATGCCCTGCCATTCGGGGGTTGGTTCAACGTTGTCGACATCGTATACCTCTTCAAACGGGCGTCCAATCGGGTTGGTTTGTAAATCTGGCTCGTAGATAGCTAGTAATCGCCGGACCAGTTCATTGGCTTGTCCGCGGCTCATCCCACTGACAGCATGAGCAACTTCGCCGCATAGGCGGGCTTCCAGGCCGCTGACGTGCCGCGGGATGCGTCCACCTGCAGACATGCTGGCTTCTATCATGGATTGCCCCGAGACAGAAGTAGCGATTGTGTAAGCGGCCAGTTCGTAAAGGATGGTTTTTGTTCCTGGCCCTCCTGCCGGGCCGGCAAGGGACGAGATCAGCAAGTTAGTGTTGCGTGAAAGCGCTTGAAAGGCGACGCTTAAGGCCCATAAAATTTCTGGTGTTGTATCGCAGTTTAAGAAAGGATGATCGGGGCGCGTGCCGTAAGTATGCGCCATGTTGGTCTGATTGAGCAGGATCGGCGCAGCCGTTAGGGCTAGCGCCACACCCTCTGCACCGCCAACATACCCTCCATAGATTGGGTTGTAATAAGTTTCAAGGGCTCCGCCGATACGTGCCGTATGGGCCACCTTTTCAAGTGAGTCATAATTGGTTTTAAATTCGCTGATCGTGGCGACATGATGCCAGTCGGTGGGGCGAAACCCGCCCCACGAGGAGGCAGATATCTCTCCTAGGGCGGTGGGAGAAGTTTCGACGCAGCCCACACACATGCCCGGTCGGTTGGCGCGCCCAATTACTTGAAATGAAAGTTCGGCTTCACGCCATCCGCCTAGAATTTCCCATGGCGAGTCAGCTTTTATCGGATATCCGTATACGGATTCAAGGGTGGCATTTTCTAATACATCCACAACCGGTTCGCGGGCATAGCTATACATCACCGGCACAAACAGATGTTCAGGCACGGGGACTCCGTATGCTCCACCCACAATCGTAATGCGCCGTGTATCTTCCGGGCGCCGTGCAATGACCGTTACTGAGTCGTTTCCAGAGCCTAAGATCGCTTCAGAAGGGCAGTAGCGCAGCCCATCGATCAACTCCTGGCGGGTCCAGATAATGCGCCGGCTGGTGTTTTGGCAGAACAGGCCTACCTCAGTCGCAAATTCCAGACCAGCCTGGAAGAGCCGGTCAGCAAGATCATCGTCATCGGGAACGATTGTTCGACGGTCAAATTCTATCCCATATTTTTTAGTTAGTTGACGGATCGTAGGAGCAACAAGCCGGCGCTCGAAATCCGCTTCCTCCATGATCGGGCCTGTTTCAGCGCGGTGAAGCACTTCTACCAGGCGGGAGCGATGTCTCATCCTCATGGTTAGCATTCTCCTTTGTTGAATTTAATCAAATAAAACCGCAAAGCTCTAGAATTATCGTTTCACTCGGCGGCGGATCAGCTCAAAGCTCATTTTATTCTCGGGATGATATTCGTAAGTATGAAAGATAGGACGACCTTCGGCCGTGTATGCCACCTCATCAATCTCCAGGACCGGCGTGGTATCGGGTACTGGCAATGGGCTATAAAAATGGCAATTTAGCGCGTTTACAGGGCGAACATGCGCAACATAATATTCAACCCGCAAATCCAGTTCTCGTTCCAGAAATTCAAAAAGTGGTTCTAGTATTTCAGGCTTGGAAACAACTTGCTGTAACAATTCTGGCTTAAATAAAGCTGTAGCGAAAGTATTGGTGCAGAAAATCATCGGATCTTCGTCTGCGATAAACACTTTATGGGATATAAATACTTCCGATCCTGGAGGAATCTGCAGTGATTCGGCCATTGCAATATCGGCGGTTGCAAAGCCAGAATACACTTGTCGGAAACGTGGTTGGCAGCAATAACCCAAGATCAGTTCCTGGAAGTCAATTGCCTGATCGAGGGGATTAGAAATGCGTGGAAGCTGAGTGATAAATGTGCCCGAGCCGTGACGGCGCACCACCAGTCCTAACGTGGAGAGCGTGTTCAGGGCGCTGCGTATGGTTGCACGACTGACTTTAAATTCGGCAGCCAGGTCTATTTCAGCGGGGAGCTGCGAATCTGGTAAATATTTCCCGCTATGGATGCGGTCGATGAGGATTTGTTCGATTTGCTGCGAGAGGGACTGCGGCCTGACGAGCACCTCATTTTTATCCATTTTGCATTCCTTACGAATGGTTGGATCAGGTTAAGGACTGTGGTGAAAGATCGGGTTGTTGTCACGAGGTCTGACGTCTGTCATTCTACTAATATAATATATCCATTTTGTGAATTGTCAACTATTTCTTCTCCCCCCTTTTTATCTATTAGTTAAAACCAGGATACCTGTCAGGGAATATTACGAGGAGAGATTGACCTCCTTCACTACCTGCTATGGATTGATTGGTTCAGGTCTTCTCTCGTAAATCGAGTAACCTTGTACTTGCGCTACGAGCTTGTAGTTCTGGTTAATAAAGCTGAGCACATCCCCTAAATTATCTGCCATATGATAGGTCAACTTTTGTTGGCGGTAGATTTTCTTATCCAGTGATGGTACTTGGTGGGGCGCATGAAAATGTGCATCAATAATTAGCTTTGGGGGATGAAGTCTCAACTCATCAAAGAATTTATCTTGGAATTGTTTTCCAAGCGGAGAGTTGGCCAACATGGGATAAAAGACATAGGCTGTCAGCGAATCGCGCTTACTCATAAAGTTAATACCGGCCTGCCCTCCCCAGACCAATACCTTCTCATCTGGTGTGGTATGCTGGATGATAAATTGGGCGATCGGTGGGTGGATCTCAATGCCCTGTTGCCGGTTGAAAAGAATTTGTTCAAAAGAAAATTTATATTGGTCGACCACTCCGGGAAAAGTGTAGACCAGGATCAGCAAACCAATCAGGAAACCTAAATAGGGTTTACGCTGGTTCATCAACTGGCTGAACTGGGCGGAAAAAATCCGCTGGCTTAAGGCATAAAATAGACTTCCGGTTAGTAACCCCATAACGGGCAGCCAGAGCAGGAAATAATGCCCATAGGCGCGACTGGAAATGGCGCTAGCAACGATCTCTATTGGCCAGGCAAGCAGCAATAAGCTATCGAAGGCGGATAATTGCCTGGTTTTTACCTTTTGACCAGCCTGGAAAATCGCCAGGATAAATCCGGCCAGAGGGATTAACATCCAAATGCGTAAAATTTTATGTCCTGGGAAAATAGCGGCTTGCAGTATGCGGATATTTTCAGAATTGGGCCGGGTAAGAAAGCTATAGTCGAAATTATATAAGATCGAAGCGGTAAGCATCTCATCCAATGTGCCTTGGTAAATGAAGTGCGCTGCAACCGGCGCCAGAATGATGAGCAGCCCAACCAGGAGCCACAACGATTTCTTGAGAGCTTGTGGGAGTCCAGCCCGTTGCCATGCTTGGATGAAGTATAGAAGCGCTACCACCGCGGCTGTCCCAATGTTGTTGGCCCGCAGAAGGAAATTCAAAGCCAGCATCGCCCCGATCCATATAGGGTAACGCCTTTTGTGCTCGTCATACGTGGTTTGGCTGAAGGCGTAAATCGATATCCAGGTGAACAGGAGAGCATACTCTTCGGTAAAATTACCGGTCTCGATGAGACGCTGACCGGCAAGCAAGAACACACTCATCCCCAGGAATGCCGGCAATACGCCCCAGCGGCGCCTCATCACAGCATATCCAATCAGCGAAGACGCCAGCCAGAAAAGGAATTCAACAACCCAGACGCCCCAACGGGTGTCTTTGCCGATGAATAGTCCCAGAGCGTTAATAAAAAAGATCAGCGGACCCTTCGAATCCCAAACATCAACATAAAGGGTTTTCCCTTGTAGGAGTTGTTGGCTGGCGTACATGAAAAAGCCGCTATCTCGCCCTGGTAGGTTAAGGAAAGGAGTAGCGTGGACCAGGATGATACAACAAAACAAAGAGAAAAAGATCAGGGCAGAAAGAAATTCCAGGCGCCGAAGGTTAGCGAACATGAGCGTAGATAATGACATGAGCCTTTCTAAAAGTCGTTCTTCGAACGGAGGTTATTATAAACCGCTTCTCAACGGGTTAGGAGGTAAGCATAATTGTTCAATTTTGTTTGATCCATTGGATTGGAATTATCCAGTCAGGAATCGGTTTAAATCCTACACAGAAATACTAATCGAGATTATAATAATTATAATTAGTATTAATTAATTTCGTTTTCTTAGATAAAGGAAGAAATGATGTTTGTTAATCGAACAGTCGAATTATTTCACCTGAACAGCGTTTACCATTCGGAGCGCGCTGAGATGTTTGTTCTTTATGGTCGCCGTCGTGTTGGAAAAACCGAATTATTGCATGAGTTTTGTTCGGATAAACCGCATCTCTTCTTTGTTGCCACATTGAGTAGTGATAATGAGCAGTTGGCAAATTTCTCTCAAAACATTTATCAATGGCTCCATTCTGAAGCTCCCATGGGATTCTCCTATCCATCTTGGGAGGCAGCTTTTCGGGCTCTGGCTGAATTGCCTGGTGAAACCAGGCCTATTGTTGTATTGGACGAATTTACATACCTGATCAGTGGCAATAAGGCGATTCCGTCTATCCTACAAAAAGTATGGGATGAAAAACTGAAACAGAGCAATCTGATGTTGATTTTATGCGGCTCCTATATCGGTATGATGGAATCGGAAGTGTTGGGGTACCAGGCTCCCTTATATGGCCGAAGAACCGCCAGTGTGCTTCTTCGACCCTTGGATTTGCCATCTTCAGCAAACTTTTTTCCTGCTTACTCGCTTGAAGATCAGTTTTTGGCTTGGGCTGTGCTTGGGGGAATGCCTTATTACTTGCGCACTTTTAGCAATCAGCATGATATCTTTTCCAATATTCAACGGCATATTCTGGATGCACAAACTGGCGTATTATTCAACGAGCCCCGCCTGTTACTGATGGAAGAGTTGCGCGAGCCACGCAATTATTTTTCGATTTTGCGCTCCATTGCGCAAGGTAGAACTCGTCTAAATGAAATCACACAAGCATCCGGTCTTGTTGAGCCGACAGCGGTAGCGCGATACCTTGATATTCTACAGCAGATGCGCTTAGTTACCCGGCGAATACCGGCTACTGAAACCCGACCTGAAAAAAGCAAGAAGGGGATTTATCAGATTGATGATCATTTCTTGCGCTTCTGGTTTCGATATGTTCATCCCAATCAAAGCAGCCTCGACCTGGGTTTGGCGAATGCGGTCCTGGAACAACGCATCCAACCAGACCTTGCTCATTTTGTGGCGACTGCCTTTGAGGAAGCTGCCCAGGCATTCGTAACATGGAATGCACAGCTAGGAAATCTGCCATTTCTACCTGAACGGATTGGGAGCTGGTGGGATCGATCTTCTGAGATCGATGTTGTGGCCATCAGTTATGCGGAAAAGGCAGCACTGGTTGGGGAATGTAAGTGGTCCATCAATCCAGTAGGTGTGAATGTTTTTGAAGATCTAAAGCGAAAATCACGTATCCTGGAGAGTGAGTATCATATCGAGGAGATACACTATGCCTTATTCTCCCGTGCAGGCTTTACCCCTGCACTTGAGGAACGAGCCACTCTAGAGCCAATAGGCCTGTACACCGTGGATGATCTGGTTATGCGGACGGGATAAATCGAAAGTCTTCACCAATGCGAAATGATCATTGACTGAAACACCGATTACTAATTTCACTAAATGCATGGCTTTTTTGCTAGGTAGTTTTCAGGTGTGCCCATCATTAAAAGTTCTTGGTCTAATGGGATAAGCCTTGTGATAAAAATATCCCTTAGCAACGCACGATTATGCAACTCGGGGTTGAAAAGCCTGAATAATAGATATGAAGAACTGTGCTTAACTTGGTAAATCGTCGGATGTGGTTCTGAATGTCCGATGTTATGAGAAAGGGCGAGGACTAACCGCCCCCTACTCGATTTCTGTAAGAATCCTTATAAAAAACACTACTAAACGACAATCGGCAGGAAAACGGGGTATGTTCTTATCTTAATAGCATCAACACCTACTGATTTTGTTCCTGGTGGCTCACTGGTATTTGCAAGTAGCACAACGCAGTTATATGATGGATTAACACTTTCATTAAGCTTATATGTACCGAGTGGAACCCACACATCAGAATAATTCTGTTGATTTATCGGGACGGTTACCCAACCATTGGCCGTCCAGATCCCATAGCTAGCACTTTGTGAAGTTGCATTTTCCCAGGGAATCCATGCATAGAACTTAAAAAATTCCTGGAAATGGGGTAGGAAAACACCAAGTTGCGTGATCATTTTCAGTTGTAGTACTTCGGAAATACATGTGGTACCCATTTCCAATTTCGCTTGAGAACCATGTACCATTTATTGTGAATCCTGCTCCAGCATCCTCAACAATGGTATCAATGCACGCAATTGGATCAGCATCATGGTTCCGCCATAAACAAGATGCAGTATGTCCGTTTCCGAATTGATTCAGTGGGTCTGAATATGAACCTCGCCATCCAAAGGGGTCTGTCACATTAGCCTCATCACTTGTTACTGGGCCAAGGTACACACCGAAATGTAGGTGAGGCCCGCTTGAATTACCTGTGGTACCACTCCACCCTATTAAGTCTCCTTGATTAACTGCGGCTCCAATCGCTACATTGAAGGGATTATTCTCTCTTAGGTGGGCATACAAGGAACGGTAACCATTCGAGTGCTTGATGATGAGTCTATTTCCATACCCACTACTTGAAACGATGCGATTTTCCACTGTTCCATTAGCTACTGCTAAGATAGGGGTACCTTCTGCCATACTCCAGTCGTAGCCTGGATGTCCTTGGTAACAGTGCGGATTACAATTGTTGACCGAATCACCAGTATAGATAGTAACCCCATTGGTAGTTCCATAATTAGGATAATAATGGTCGAAGAAGCTTGTTAGTGGATGCTGCCCATCGTAAGGTGGTCGAAGATTTATTTCACTTGCTTGAGCAACTTTTGAATTGATAAAGCACACTAATAGAAAAATGGTCAAAACAGTCGCAATACTAAAGGATGTTTTTCGGTTTTCGTGCATATTATTCATCAGCAGTAATAATTATGTATGGAGAATCAGGCAGTGTTGGACCTGCAAACGGAGATACAAAAGAACCTTCAAGATTGGCTGCCCAGATTTCGCCATACTCGCCCATTGATATGGTAAATGTTAACCATTTACCATTTGGCACCCATTTCAAATGCGAAAGTTGAGCATATATAAAATTCGTTATTTGTTTTTCACCGCCTGTTTCCAGATTGATTACGAAGACATTAAATCCAGTCTCGTTTAACTTCGCTTTCAGAAAGGCAATTGACAACCCATCCGGTGACCACACTGGAGGATGATTATATTTCACTGACTTCCCTAACACATCCAAGGTTTTTACCGAACCAGTTTTTAAATCAGCCATCCAAAGCTGGGTTTCGTATTCTCCATTTTCGTTGATGACCTTAACTATCCAGGCAAGCTTTTCCCCATCCGGTGACCACTGTAAACTATTATCTACAAAGGAAACACCACTCTTAATTTCTGCTAGTGTCTGAATTTCGTCCCCCTCTAATCTAACTAGAGCAACCTCAGTTTTACGACTACCTAATTTCGCGGGCAATATAACAGCCACTGATAAATCTTCCCCATCTGGAGAATAAGCCATTGTTCTCAACATCGCATCTTTTTCGATGTTCTCTGAGAATGGAATTAGTTCAGATTGATTTGCATCAAGATTAACCAGTTGTACTTTTCCCGTTGGGTATTCTTGGTCAGACACTATCAATTTGAAGGGATCACTTGGTATCCAAGTGAAAAACTTCCAGTAAGCGGATTCAAAGTTATTTGCTAAGTCTCTCGTATTACCTGAGAATAAATCAACAATTTGCGAACCACGATATGCAAAATCCGCTACTAACCAACGAGAATCGGGGGATAAATGAATTTCAAGTAGAACCGGGCCAGGGTCAGGGCCAGACATTGGTATTGATATAGGTAGGTTTATTGGCAATTGTTTAGTCTTCGCTTGGCCTGATTCTCTGTCTAGTATTACTTCCCATAACGAAGGTTGGACATCAGTTTTTGGGTAGTATGGGAACCAAATCTGTAGTTTATCTGGAAATGATTCTTCATTTAGTAAATGTAAATAATTTATAGTTGGGAATGGTTCCAAAAGTGTTGTTGGAACTGGAGTCAAATTATTTTCAATCGGAGGCCATGGTTGATTAGGAGGCCATCCGGGAGGTGGCATAGGCTCCAGTGTCGGCATAGGTTCTGGGGTATTTTGGACAACTGGGGTCAAATCATTTGGATCTTCTGGTTCTGGATATGTTGCTGGAGGGAGTTGTTGTACGCTGGTAGCCTGCGCTTCCCCAGGTAGTGGATAACTTTCAGAACCAGCAGTGAAAGAATTTTTGGTGATCAGATTTTCCCGGGTCCATTGGAACAGAAAAACTAAAACTAATACCAAGAATATCAGACTAACAAACCTAAAAATCTTGGGCAGCAAACAACTTGGCTTGTTCATGTTCCCTCCCGAAAACCTTAGATCTAGCAAGAAACTAGTTATCTAATCTTCGTTTGTTTCCAATCCAAAATTGTAAACACAGCATGCGTTTACCAAGTAAATATTTGTCGATTGTATCACTAAGCAGGAGCATCGGGATGCCTTTCAGTTTTATATGTTAACAGAACTTTTCCCGCCGGATGGACTGACACCTTTAAGCAAAAACTGCCTGGCGTTTTGTGCCAGGCAGTTTTTGCTTCTTCTCTATGGCGCCCGCGGCGCGACTCGAACACGCGACCCTTTGCTCCGCAAGCAAATGCTCTAATCCACTGAGCTACGCGGGCGTATTTGGTTTTTAAGCGAACCGTATTTTACCACTATCTGATTTTTAAGCAAGTGCCGAGCAAAGGAATTTTATCTTCTCTTCTGGATATTCCCCGAAGCGTCCAGTGCGTGCTCCTCATCCAGCGCCACCTGGAAGAAACGCACCTTGCGATGCAGGCTCTTCAGCGCCTGCAAGGTCTGGTCGTAGCTGCTGCCTTTTTGCTGAGCCTTGCGCCGTATGGCGGACATCTCGCGTTCCAGTTCATTCAGCAGGGTGCGAATCTCCTGGCTGACCTCGGGCTCGTCCTGGTAAGCCTGCCACTGCTCTTGCCAGCGTTGCCCCAGCTCCAGCAGGTCGCTTTCCAGCTCTTCTACCTGGGCCTGCTCGTGGGTGGCGCGCTCCACGCCCTGGCGCGCTTTCTCTGCCAGGGCCTGGTATTGTGCGGTGAACTGACCCAGCTGACCAACTAGCTGGATGGCGCGCCCGGGGCTGTTTTGCAGGGCTTGCCAGCGTCCTTCCAGCTGGTTGAGCTCGCTGCGTTCAGTTTCCAGGTTAAACGTGGTGGGCGGCCAGCCGCGAAATTGGCGCAGCCAGTTAGCGGCCTCCGCCAGGACTTCCTGTGCGGTTTTGCGGGCTGCTGTGGCTGATTGGTGTGCTTCCAGCACAGGGTTCTGCCTGGTCGTTGAGCGCCTGGGCCGCTGCAGTACAGGTTTGCCAGAAATCGCTGCGCCGTTTTAGCTCTGGCAGCAGATCATCCAAACCCTGGCGGCTTTTGAAAGCCAGGTTGCCGCGATAAGCCTGCCCGGCAGACAGCACACGCCGGGCTTCATCCACCGCGCCTTCATTCAAAGCTGCAATGGCATCCAATGCGCCCAGGTCTTTCGCCAGTGTATCCAGGTTTTGGCGGATACTCTGGCTGAGCCCATCTAACCACTGCTGGCTGGATTGCTCCAAGCGGATGGCGCTCGCCTGGATGGCCTTGATTTTTCGCTCCAGCACATCTTGCTTGCGCTGCGTTAAGGCTTCTTGCTGGCTTTCGATCTGCCCGGACAGGTATTCGACTTCCTGACCGGCTACTTGTTGCAGGTACTGGTTGCTGCGCACGAGATAGACAATCTGGCCTAAGACCGTACGCATGCCATCCAGCTGTTCCTGCGCGTTCTTTTCATCGGACTGGAGCTGTTTCAAACGCTGATGGATGTTTTCTAAACGCTTGCGCAGTTTTTGATCATTCTCTGCCAGTTGGATCAGCTCAGCCAGGCGTTGAGGTAGATCGATTTCGGAAATGGGCGTCGAGCGTTCGAGGGGAATTAATCGCTGGCTCTCTGCCTGGAATTGCTGCAGGTCCACCTGCAAGCTGGCGACGCGCATCCTGGCGAGGCCAGTTTTCAGGGTTGTATGCTCCTCACCTTGGCGCCAATCTGTTGGGCCTCCTTCAGCCAGGCTGGCAGGTTGGTGAACGCGGGTCCTTCCAGGATTTTTGCAAGCTGGGTTTGCTGCTCATCCACCTGCCTGCAATGCTGGGTCAGGGCTTGCAGCTCGCTTTCGATTTGCCTGGCTTTTGCTAAATCCTGGAAAACCTGTTCGGGCGTTCGTTTTTTGTTCGCCGCGCCCAGGGCGTTGGCCTGGCGGTTGAGGGCTGCCAGGCTGGCGGAGCTCTGCATCCATTGCAGCGGGTAAGCTGACTTGGTAGCCAGAGCACCCACCAGGAAGGATAGATCCTTGAGGCCTTGTCCCAGGCTGTTAAGTATGCTCTCCAGTTGAGGGCTTTGTTCCTGAGCCTGGTTCAATTGCGTATGAAGTTCCTGGACGATTTGGGAAAGGCGGCTGGCTTCCTGGGTAACCAGGGGAATGCTTTCAATTTCCAGGCGCTCCAGGGTTTGCTGCAGGCTGTGCGCCACAGTCTGGATATGCTGGATTTGTCCGTCTTGTTCACCGAGCTCCAAGGCTTGCGGAGCTTGTTGCAGGTCTGTTTGGGTCTGCTGGAGCAGGCGCTGTAAGCCGCCCACGGTTTCGACAGCCTGGGCGCGCTGGCTTTCCCATTCTTTAGCCTGGGTCAACAAGTTTTCGAATTGAGGCGCCAGATTTTCAAGCCGTGCAAATACCTGGCTGACGCTTTCTTTGCTGGCTTTTTCCAGTATCTCCGCCTGGCTGCCGTCGATAAAATATGCCGGGATTTCTTGGAGCTGTTGCTGGTAAGCCGCTTTCAAGTTCCTGGGCATTTTCAAAGGCTTCGCCCTGTAGATGGTGCTGCTGCAAGCGCTGCATCCATTGGCGGGTCTGACTACCCAGTTTCCATACCTGCTGGGCTTGCTGTGCAACCCCCAGGCTGGCCTGTTCCAGGCTTTTTAGTTGTTCCAGGGCAGCCTGGCTATCCGTTTGGATTTGCGCCTGTGTGTTTTTGAGCTGGCTGGTCTCCTGGTACAGGCGCCGCCACTTTAAGGGCGCGCCGCTCAGGGTGCGCAGCCAGGAGCCGTTTTTTTCCTGTAGCCGCGCTTGTTCCTGCAAAGCTACATGGCGGCGCTCCACATCCTCTAATGCTGGGCGGATTTTTTCTTGGCTGACCTGCAGTTCAGAGGCCAGTTGCCCATAAGGAGGCGGGTCTTGTGGAGAATATGTCTGCAAACCCAGCTGGATTTGCCTGGACTGGGTCTGCAACTCCCTCATCCGGGCGCGCAGCTCTTTGAAGGCCTGGTTGACGCCCTTTTTCCAGTAGTTCACCAATCCAAAACAGGCGACAACATAAGCTGCTATCAGGATGGCGATCAGCGCAAGGAGTATCAAGAGGAGGGTATCATCTGGCATGGGCATGCTGGTTTCCCTGGTTGAGGTAAAAAACAACGACCGGCGCCTGGCCCTCAGCGTTCGCAAAGGTGCACTCAGGATGCCGATCGCTGTCATCAGGCTCGTTATCCAATATTATACGTGAGTTTTCTCCGTCTGCGCTTTCCGGGTTCAGCTCAGGCTTTCTTTGCATCCGCGGCGGCTTCCATCAGCTTCTGGATGCGGCTGATCATGCTGGCTGGATCAGGATGCAAGCCTTCAATTAGCAGGGCATCTTCGTAAATCTGCTCGATGATGACCGGGCTCAAGGCGTGTTCGGCCTCCAGGCTATTGAGCTTGACCAGGATGGGGTGGCGCGGGTTGAGCTCCAGGATTTTCTTGGGGGTCTCGAATTCGCGGTTGAGCAGGCGGTAGACGCGCTGCATTTCCTGGTTGGGTGCGCCTTCGGGGTCCACCAGGCGGGCGGGTGAATCGTTCAAGCGCTCCGTGATGCGCACATCGGTGACTTTGTCGCCCAACTGGGTTTTGAAACGCTCAATCAGGGTGTTTTGCTCTGCTTCCGCCATGCCTTCGGGTTGGGCTTCGTCATCCTGTTCCTTTCCATCCGGCAGTTTCAGGTCGGCGTTGGCCACATTGACCAGAGGGTGGTCCTGGTACTTATCCAGGTGCACCAGCATAAAGGCATCCACCGGGTCGGTGAACAGCAGGACTTCATAGTCGTAATGGCGGACGACATCCAGATGCGGGCTGTACAGGACCGAATGCTCATCATCGCCCATAATGTAATAAATCTGGGTTTGGTCCGGTTTCATGCGCTGCACATAATCATCCAGGGAGGACCACTGGTCTGGCTGGCTGGTGGTGCGGAAACGCAGCAGGGGATAAAGCGCCTCAGGTTCGTTTTGCTCGATAGCAATTCCCTGTTTGATATATCGGTCGTAGCTCTGCCAGAACTGCTGGTATTTTTCGGGCTCGTCTTTGGCCAGCTTTTTGAGCATATCCATAGTTTTGTTGGTGACCAGCTTCTTGAGCTGCGCCATCACCCGGTTAGCCTGGACCGATTCGCGCGAGACGTTCAGCGGCAGGTCTTCCGTATCGACCACCCCCTGGACAAAGCCCAGGTATTCTGGCAGCAGATCTTTGTGATATTCCTGGATCAGGACCTTGCGGGCGTAAAGTTTGAGCCCGTCTTCTTTGCGCAGGGAGAAGACATTGCGTTCTGGTTTGGCGGGCACATACAGGATGCTGTAAAGCTGGACGGGTGCATCCACCACCAGGTGGGAATGCGTCAGCGGCTCTTCAAAGTCCAGGGTCAATTGCTGGTAGAACTCCTGGTAGTCTTTTGCCTCGACTTCACGCGGGTTTTGCCGCCAGATAGCTGTTTGCCGGTTGGCCTGTTCAGTGTTTTCGCCGATGTAAATTGGGAAGGGGATGAAATCGGAATGCTTGCGGATGATTTCCCGCAGTTTATATTCTTCCAGGAATTCTTTGGCGTCGTCTTTAAGTTTGATGATGACATCCGTGCCGCGTCCTTCTTTTTCCGTCTGAGCTACGGTGTAGGTGTCTGAGCCGGTGCAGAACCATACGGCTGCCTGGGCGTCCTTCTGGTAAGAGCGTGAAACCACGCGGATCCATTCGGCGACCATGAAAGCTGAATAGAAGCCGACCCCAAATTGCCCGATCAGGTCGGTGACATTCTTGCCTGCCTGTTGGGCGGCCTTGACAAATTCGCGCGCCCCCGATTGGGCGATGGTGCCCAGGTTGCGGACCATTTCATCGGCAGTCATGCCGATACCGGTATCCGAGATGGTCAATGTCTGGTCCTCTTTGTTGGGTGTGATACGGATGGCCAGCTCTGCCTGGGCATCATGGATATCCCGGTTGGTCAAAATTTCGAAATCCAGGCGCGTCAGGGCATCTGAGGCGTTGGAGAGCATTTCTCGCAAGAAGATTTCGTGTTCGGTGTACAGCGAGTGGATCAGGATATCCAGCAGCTGGCGGGTTTCAGCCTTAAAGGCGATAGGTGTGTTATTTTCAGGTGTGTTGGTATCGTTCATTTCTTCAATCCCTCAGATGAGTTTGTTGGCATAGCTTAAGCGCAGCTATCCTGGTTTAGGTTAACTTTACCAGGACTATACCGCATTTTTGTAAGAAAGACGTTAGAGGCTGTCGATTTCCCAAGGTGGTGTTCCGCTTCCGCCGCTATGATTGAGGGAAGCGTGGATGGGATCAGCCAGATGTGGGAGCAGATCTGCTGTGGCAGCCAGTAATCCAAAGCAACCGGCGATCATCATGTCGCCAAAGGGCACGGCGAAATACGGGCGTAGAGCGGAGCCGCGTAGCAGATTGCGCCTGGGTCCGGTGACTACGATGCCAAAGGGGGCGTCTTTGGTTGCGCCGATATCGAGGGGGGACGGGTCGATGATCAAGGCTCCATGCCCGTGGCTGTCAAACACATCCTTGTGTTGCAGGCTGCCATCTGCCAGCCCCGCGATCAACTGTTCCAGGCTGTTGCGGTCCAGCAGACCGGTGTGATGTTCAAACACACCTTCGATGCCGCCCGGTCCCAGGCGAAATGCCAGGGTGTGGAAATTGCCCACATTGGCGATCAAGCTGCGCGGCTGAGCCTGGACCAGGGGATCAAAGGATGCCCCCAGGACAGCCGCCGGAGCGGTATCCATAACCACCAGGGGAATATTTTCTGGCAGGCTGGACGAGCGGGCTGAGTGCACCACGGCTTGCATGCGGGTCATGATCGGCGGGGTTTGTTCTGCCAGGAAGGCGAAGGCGCTCAGACGGTTTTGGGTGCGGATGCGTTCTTCCAGGTAATCGAAGCGGAACTGCCGGTCAGAAATATCGGGCGGAGCGTTGCCGTGATCGAAAACGGCCACGGCTACGGCGGCTATCTCTTGCAGGGAAACCCCAAAGATGGCTAAGGCCTGGGCGATGGCATCAAAGTCGAAGTCGCTGAGATGGATGCGTTTGACGGATGTCGGTAAAGTGAGCGCCTCATCTGGGCTGATCACATGGATACCGCTGGCTTCGACTTTGCTCAGGTCATCGTTGAAGGAGCGGGCGGCTTCTGGTGTGGCGTATATGGGCAAGCCTGCCTTCACATGCGCCTCGGCTGCCCAAGCGTTGGGACCTCCACCCATGGTGACGCCGGTCAGCACGACCGCCTCACTTCGGCGGGTGGCTGCCTTGATTTTTTTGTGGATCATCATGGTTGGCGAAGGCACCACCAACTTGAAACCATTTTCCAGGTCCAGATGTGAATCATAAAGAAAGATATCTTGCGTGCCGGTGCCGACATCCACGGTCAGGATTTTCATGCTGAAAAGTCTACCATATTTCTCTTTATTAATCCCTCGTAGAGTTTGCAAAGATCGCAGAGTTTATCTTTTTTGATCTCTCGCAGAGCCGCAGAGTCCGCAGAGTTTTTTTTTGAAAGTCTATCTCACAGATCATTTTGCATGACCCACAAGGCGCGATGAGCTTTTTTGATCTTTCGCAAAACTCGCAGAGATGGCAGTAATTGCGAACGTTCTTTGTGAAGCAATCTGATCTTTCGCAAAGTCCGCCAAGTGCGCAAAACTTCCTTTTTTGAAATTTCATCTCATGGTTCATGAAATGCGATTTGCTAATATTTCTTTCTGTAGAGATCGTTCTGGTGCTCGTTTGGTACACAGGCAAATTATGATCATGATTCTGAGATGTAAATGGGATTTTCGTCACAAGTCAGGGGGTACGAAATGCTCTTTTGGCTTGTACTTAGATGGGGTATACTCTGCTCAAGTATGCTAAATTCCTTAATTAAACTGTGAGGTCCACTATGACCCTGGATGATCAACAAAAAAAATGGGAAGAAGAAAATCTAAATCCGGTATTGAAACGTTTCCCGGAGAGAAAAGCGGAGTTTAAGAACTCGTCTGGCATCCCCCTGCCGCGTTTTTTGACCCCGCAAGACCCCGATCCGGATTATATGGAAAAATTGGGTTTCCCTGGCGCCTACCCGTTTACGCGTGGCGTACAGCCCAGCATGTACCGCGGCCGCTTTTGGACTATGCGCCAGTATGCCGGGTATGCCTCGGCGCAGGAATCCAACCAGCGCTATCGTTATTTGCTGGCGCAAGGGCAAACCGGTCTGTCGGTAGCTTTTGACCTGCCCACCCAGATCGGTTATGACGCCGATGATCCCATCGCCATGGGCGAGGTGGGTAAAGTCGGTGTGTCGATTTCGTCCCTGGAGGATATGCAAACCTTGTTCCAGGAAATTCCTCTGGGGAAGGTCTCGACCAGCATGACCATCAACGCGCCTGCTTCGATCCTGCTGGCGATGTACATCGCGGTGGCTAAACGCCAGGGGGTCGAGACCAGACAGTTGCGCGGCACCATCCAAAACGATATTTTGAAGGAGTATATCGCCCGGGGTACCTATATTTTCCCGCCGGCGCCTTCTATGCGATTGATCACGGATGTGTTCCGCTACTGCCAGGCAGAGGCGCCGCACTGGAACACGATCAGTATCTCGGGCTACCATATTCGTGAAGCCGGTTCAACCGCCGTGCAAGAGGTTGCGTTTACCCTGGCCAATGGCATCGCGTATGTCCAGGCGGCGATTGAGGCTGGTCTGGATGTGGACAGCTTCGCCGATCAATTGTCCTTTTTCTTCAATGCACACAATAATTTCCTGGAAGAAGTGGCGAAATTCCGGGCGGCGCGCCGTATGTGGGCGAAGATTATGCGCCAGCGTTTCCAGGCGAAGAATGCGCGTTCCTGGATGTTGCGCTTCCACACGCAGACGGCTGGCTCGACCTTGACTGCTCAGCAGCCGGAAAACAATGTGGTCCGCGTGGCTTTGCAAGCCCTGGCGGCAGTGATGGGCGGTACTCAATCACTGCACACCAACAGCATGGATGAAGCTTTATGGCTGCCGACGGAAAAAGCGGTGCGGGTGGCCCTGCGCACCCAGCAAGTCATAGCAAATGAGTCGGGTGTGGCCGATTCGATTGATCCGTTGGCTGGCTCTTACCTGGTCGAGCACCTGACCGATGAGATCGAGCAGCGTGCTGAGGCTTACCTGCAGCGTATCGACGAGATGGGCGGCGCTTTGCGGGCGATTGAACAGGGCTATATCCAGGATGAAATCCATTATGCGGCTTACCAGTTCCAGAAGACTGTGGAGAGCGGCGAAGAAATTGTGGTGGGTACCAACGCTTTCCAGGTTGAAGAGCAGATAGAGCTGGAGCGTTTACAGGTTGATCCGTCGATTGAACAGGAGCAGCGCCAGCGCTTGGCAGAAGTGAGAGCCAGGCGAGACGCAGCAAAGACCCATGAATTGCTTGCCCAATTGGAATCTGCTGCGCGCGGTACGGATAACCTGATGCCAGTGTTTGTCGCCTGTGTGGAAAATGACCTGACCCTGGGCGAAATTTGCAATGTGTTGCGCGGTTTGTGGGGTGAGTACGAACCCCCGGCCTGGATCTGAGACTGATTTTTTGGGAAACCTAGATGGAGGAAATCCAATATGCCTAAAGTTAGTAAAAATTGATCATATTGCCATCCTGGCGGATGACATGGATAAAAGTCTGAACTTCTGGCGCGATGCCCTGGGGATGGAATTGACGCATGTGGAAGATGTACCCGCCGAAAAATCGATGGTGGCTTTTTTACCGGTGGCCGGCACGGAGATTGAGCTGGTCAAACCCACCACGGACGATTCGGGTCTGGCGCGCTACCTGGAAAAACGCGGTCCGGGTATGCACCACGTCTGCCTGGAAGTGGATGATATTGCGGGCATGCTGGAGCAGCTTAAAGCCAGGGGCATCCAGTTGATTAATGAGTCCCCGATGGCGGGTCTGGGCGGTCGAATATATGCCTTTATCCACCCGAAAAGCACCAACGGGGTTTTGGTGGAGCTTTACCAGTTGCCTTAACCTGGTGCGCAAACACGCTTTCCCCTGGTATGGCTGGGCAGGCATTCTGTTGGTAGGAGTTTTCTGGTATTTAAACTGGAGCCTGGATGGGTTGCGCACCCATTGGGGTTTCTTTCCCCTTTGGCTTGGCTATTGCCTGGTGGTGGACTCCCTGGTTGTTATGCGGCGAGGCACTTCCTTATTACAGCGCAGCTGGCGGCGTTACCTGGGGCTCTTCATGGTTTCGGCTTTAGTGTGGTGGCTGTTTGAAGCGCTCAATGCCCATCTGCAGAATTGGATTTATCTGGGGGTGGAATCTTTCTCAAACCTGGAATACGCTTTCTGGGCAACACTCAGTTTCTCAACCGTAATTCCAGCTGTCTTCGGGAGCGCGGAGCTTGCCAGCACTATTCCCTGGTTACAGCATTTGCGCAAGGGTCCGATCATCCGTCCGGACCGCAAGACCACGATCATTTTCTTTGTCAGCGGTTGGGTGATGTTGTTCCTGATGTGGATGTGGCCAAAGATTTTCTTCCCATTTGTGTGGATCTCGATTTATTTTATCCTGGAACCTTTGAATATCTGGTGGGGGAACCGGCACCTGGCAAGCTATACAGCCACTGGTGATTGGCGACCTGTGATGACGCTTTGGATAGGTGTTCTGATAACAGCTTTTTTCTGGGAGATGTGGAATTTTTATGCCTTCCCAAAGTGGGAATACCATATCCCGTGGGCGGATTGCTGCCATCTATTTGAAATGCCCTTGTTGGGTTATGGGGGCTATTTGCCGTTTGCTTTGGAGTTATTTGCCTTCTATCATTTTGTTACGAGGTGTTTGGGTGAGGGAGATCGTCACTATCTCCAGTTTGATTTTGAAAAAGGGAGAGGCTCTTAGAGAAATTCTAAACAAGACCAAAAAGTGGGTTGTCCTTTTTCGGAGCAACCCACTTTTAATAGATCTTTATGGTATCCTGACGATCAATCCCAGTCGTTTACTTTTCAAACCAATATACCAGGCTGCCATCCAGGTTGGTGTGGGCTTCAAACTCACGAATTCCTGCGATCATGGTTACCTTATAGCCCGGAATAATTGCCTTGGCGCAAACCTGGCCAGGGACGGGGATTTCCAGGCAAGTATCTGCCCAGTCCACCTGTACTGTACCGGTGACTACGAATTGGTCCACTGGGATGCCAGTCTGCTGAGACACTTTCAGCAAGGCTGCCTGCACTGCAGACGGAGGCGACCATTCCGACGTTGGCGTGGGCGTAGCCGTATGGGTAGCTGTGGCGGTAGGCGTTGGCGTCGGAGGCGTCGGGTTATTGCGGATGGAAGGCGCCAGCCAGAAGGCATTGGCTTTACTTACCTGTCCGATGTTAGAAACGTTCAGGATAAATTGGACCGATTGTCCAGCCAAGGGAGTCAAATCAATATCAATACGAGTATGCAGACCCTCAAAGCGTTCTCGCCAGGTACCCAGATGCTTAACCGGTTTACCCGGGATTTGATAGCCCAGGGACATGTTTACATCGCATCCTGAGCTGTTGGCCAGGCAGCCGATTTCAGCCATAAAATGGTCGCCAGTCTTTACCTTGTAGACGGGGTAAATGCCCATAATCCAACCATCTTTTACCTGTTCTGGACGCATCCAAATTGTTGGCTCATCTTCTGTCCTTCCATTTTCCAGGCGAGGTTCTTCCAGCATGATGGCTGATCCGGCGCTGCTATTTTGATTGCCAGGGCAGGGTAAGACGCCGGCGCTGCTGCGCCATGAAGCGGTGCACATGGATAAGGCAAAATCAAAACTGTATTTACTGCTGACGGGCGCAACCTCGATGTCAACCCAGATGGGTTTGTTGGCGTTGGGACCGATGCCAAATACCTTGCCGGATGGATTGCTGATCATCCAATAACTGCGGTAATTTCCAGCTGTATTGGGGGCAACCATTTCTACGGATAGATCAACCACATTGCCAGGGTGGACTATTCCAGGAATGGGAACAGCCCGGGTTGTGTAGAAGCGATCTCCACTCACATAAACCAGCGTATAGTTACTGTTCCAGGCGCAAGATCCGATATTGCGAATACGCCAGGTTTTTACAAAGCTTTGACCAGGCAGGAAAGTGGTCCCATCCGGCACACTGATATCGGTTACATATTTCGCCCAATCGCATGGGGCGGGAACCGGCGTGGATGTTGGTGGAACCCATATGGCTGTGGGTGGAATCCAGACCGTTGTGGGTACCCAGGTAGCTGTGGGAACAAACCAGGTGGCGGTCGGAAGCCAGGTCGCCGTAGGTGGAAGACTGGTGCTCGTGGGAATATCCGTCGCAGTCGCCATTCCACCGCTGGCTTGAGTCAGCTGCACGACTGCAGTTTCTCCGGCTGATTGAGTGGCCTGGGCGATCACCGTCTGGGCTGCGGCTGTGTATAAGGCATCCACGCTGGGCTCAGACTGGCTGGGCAAAAAGGTCTTGCATGCGGTCAGCCCAAAGGCGCCTGCCAGCAGAAAATAGATTAATAGTTTAAGATGTTTCTTGGTATTCATATCACTAACTCCACTTCGGATAGTCCCTTTTTGATTCACAGATGGGCTATCAGACATTTCTCAAAAAGCTATCAAATTAAATCCTATTATTCACAAACCCATCACTATACTTAAGGACGAACAGAGTCCCCAAAAGGTTCCCTGGCAGATCGTTATCGATGGTGTAAACTCGGATTTTGTTCATCAGGTCTAATCCATGCCAAGCCCGCGGACCAGAACCTTTCGTTGGTGACCGAGACTGCGATGTTCATACAAGAAAATACCTTGCCAGGCGCCAAGGCTCAGACGGCCGTTGTCAATTGGGATGGTGAGGCTGGTTGGGGTGATCATAGCGCGCATGTGGGATGGGGAGTCGTCGCGCCCTTCCAGGGTGTGTTGGTGCCAGGGCTGGTTTTCGGGTGCGATGTGCTCCATGAATGCCTCTAAATCCACCCTGGCGCTTGGGTCGTAATTTTCGTTGATTACAAGGGAAGCGCTGGTGTGAGGCAGGTACAAGAAACACATCCCCTCCTGAATTCCCCATTGGCGAACAAGGGTTTCTACCATTTGCGAGAATGGATACAGGCCTTTGCCTTGCGTGGTTATGTGAATTGTGTCCTTAAACCAGTTCATTAAGATTCCCAATGGTACTTACGCTGAAGCAAGATATTTGTTGAACCAACGGGCTATATGGCTGAGACGCACAATACGGCGGTCCGTCCTTCCGGTGCGCGATAGACCGTGAAATTCGCCCGGGAAACGCACCATCTCTGTTTCAATATCTAATCGCTTGAGGGCAACAAAGACTTGCTCGCCCTGTTCGATGGGGCAGCGGAAATCGTTTTCGCTGTGGATCACCAGGGTGGGGGTCTGGGCGTTGCTTATATATTTAATCGGAGAGCGATCCCAATGTTTTTCGAAATCTTCGAAGGGCGCACCGGCTTCCAGCGTGTGTTGGAAGACCCAGTTCATATCACTGGAACCCCACATGCTGATGAAATTGCTGACGCAGCGTTGAGTCACAGCTGCTTTGAAGCGTTGAGTATGACCGATCATCCATACGGTCATGTAGCCGCCATAACTGCCGCCGGTAACTCCCATGCGTTCGGTATCTATATAAGGTAGCTGTGCAATTTTATCGGTCCAGGCCATGATGTCCGCATAATCGCGGTCTCCCCAATCGCCCCAGATGGCGCGGGCGTGTTCTTCGCCGTAACCGCGCCCGCCTCGAGGATTACAGAAATGCACCACATAACCCTGAGCGGCCAGGTAATAGAATTCATGCATGAAGTAGAAGCCGTATTGGGTTAGCGGTCCGCCGTGGATTTCCAGAATCGAAGGGTATTTTTGATGGGGATCAAAGCCTGGCGGTTTAAGAATCCACCCTTGCAGATCATTGCCGTCTGCGCCTTGGGTCCACAGGCACTCCATTTCTCCCAAGTCTAGATTTTGGATTAACTCCTGGTTTAATTGAGTAACCTGTTTCGACTGATAGCCCTTCATATCCAGGATGTGTAGCTGGCAGGGGTCATGCATAGAACCCCAGAAATAAAGCAAGCGTTCTTGTGCCTGGTCAAAAGAATAACTTCCTACCACCCCTTCATCACCGATAACCGTTTGTAGATCATCTCCGTCTCGGTGAATGGATTTGAGTGTGGTTTTGCCATGCTCAACTACCTGGAAATAAAGGATCTGCCCATCTTTTGTCCAGGTGGGTGGCATCATTTCCGGGTGGCCCAAATCGTTAATGGTTTCGGATGAGACATGCAGGTCATATTTCTCGGTCAGGTTTACTGCCGGGCTGGAACCGTCCACAGCTACAACCCATAGGCCAGTGTTTTTATACCATTGGTTTTCACCTTCGCTGGCGAAGTAAGCCAACCATTTTCCATCGGGCGAAAAACTGGGCAGGGATTTGTTGCCAATCGGAGTGTCCAGGCGACGCATTTCTCCGCCTGATACAGGCAGCATGAAAATATCTTCCCGATCGGTTGTTGCGTCTGGGTCCGGACTGCGGTTGGAGGTAAAGGCAATCCATTGGCTATCTGGCGACCAGGCTGGAGATAGCTCATCATAAACAGGATGATCGGTCAATTGTTTGGGTTTTCCGGAGCGAACATCGACCAGCCAGATATGCCGCCGCTCGTGGGGCAAGTAGCCGTAGCCATCCAACTTATAAAAGATGCGCTGGTAGTGCCTGGCAACAACACCGAGTTTTTTCTTTTGCTCATCTTTCTGGCGTTCCAATTCCTCAGCATCTTTTTTGAGGACGGTACAGAGCAGTTTTTTGCCATCTGGCGACCAGCTAAGATCTCCAATTTCGCCTTCAATTTCGCATAAGTGGCGCGCCTCACCGCCATCGGAAGGGATGAGATAGATTTGGGCAGGCTTTTCAGGATCTTTCCGGTTGGATAGAAAAGCTATCTGGCTGCCATCAGGAGACCAACACGGGAAATTGTCGCTCTGGTCTCCGTAAGTAAACTGGCGAGGTTGTTGTTTATTTAAATCCACTCGCCAGAGATTACTATATTTCTTTTCTTTTTTGGGGTCAACGCGTTGGACGGCGTAGATAGCATGCTCCCCACCGGGTGAGATACGCGCGCTGGAGATAAGCAGGAATTTATACAAATCCTCTGCAGTGATTTTTCTACGTTTCTTTAGTGACATGGCTGCCCCTCCTGAAAAGGCTGTCTTGTTTTGGTTGGTACGATGCATTATAGCACGCGGTGTATACTTCTTTGGCGAGTCCAATTGGGTGTGGATTGGGTTAGAGGATTCTAAGAGTCTGGTGTGAAACGGGTGGTTCGCTGTAAAATGAACGTTATTCACTGGCGCAAAAAATTCATGCTTGTGGATCAGGAGAAAAAGATGAGCGAAGAAATGAAAGTACAGGATGGGCAGATTGTAACAATGGATTATACCTTGTGGGTTGACGGTGAAGTGGTGGATACGTCAGAAGGTACAGAACCGATTGAATTTTTACAAGGCGCTGGGAATATTATCCCTGGCTTAGAAAGCCAGCTTTATGGAATGGTTGTGGGCGATTCGAAGGATGTCTTAGTTACCTCCCAAGATGGCTATGGCGAGGTTGATGAAGATGCATTTGCAGATGTACCGCGTGATCAATTCCCTTCGGATATTCCTATGGAGCCAGGGATTGAGTTACAAGTACGGGATGAGTTTGGCCACGTGATGAATGCCAGGATCGATCAGGTTGAGGGCGAGACGGTGAGATTGGATTTTAACCATCCTTTAGCCGGCAAAGAACTGCGCTTTTCTGTAAAGATTGCTGACATCCGGGAAGCTACTGAAGAAGAGCTTGAGCATGGACATGCCCACGGTGATCATGATGATGAATATGAATATGAAGATGATGAATTTGAAGATGATGTTTTGTAAGTGATTTTCTTAAATCAGACCCGATGGAATAATTTGTAAACGCCCTATACCATGGATAGGGCGTTTTTTAATCTGCACAAGAAAAATGTTGCACAAGAAAAATGTTATTTTGGGGGCGGGCATGGAAACGTTCGCTGATCGATAAGCATCTTCAACAGTTGGATTTACCTATCGCAGCCATTGACCGATATAGAAACTAGCACCAGAGACCAGAATGGCCAGGATTGTTCCCCACAGAATGTCCACCAGGCTGAGAAAAACCGGCCAATTTTTTAAGGTGGCCAGGTTGGTCAGGTCATAGGTAGCATAGGTTATGAAGCCATACAGAGCTCCCAGGAACACTGTCTTCCCGATGGAATTTGCCTGTAAACCAGGCGTCACGGCGAAGAAGATCAGACCTGCCACAAAGATGAGGTAGAAGATTATGGCGGCAGTCCAATTGGGAGATGGCGCCATGATAAAGCCGATATGTTTGCGGTAGAAACTGCGGGCAATCAACCCCAGCCAAAGCATGTCGATGGCAAAAAAGACGGACAGAGTAGCAAAATACAGTTTAAGATAAAATGTCAAATTCATGAGGTCTCCACTGAATACAAATGGGATTGGTTTGAAAAATTGCTCTGAACATTATGCCATAAGTTTTTGTCCAAAGCCGGATTTAAAGAGCAGCATCATAAATGTCTTGAGATCTCAAGACATTTATGATGCTGGCTTGGTTCTTTGTGGATTTACTCTTGACTGGCAAATATTGCGTTACCCAGAAGACGAAAAGCATTCTCTGGATGGCCGCGAAAAGTTGCATCTATACCAAGTACACTGGTGTCCTGATCCCCGGAGCTTTGGTGCACAATGATTGGCTGCCCAGCGGCTTCGCTTTCCCGCCAGCCTGGCCAGTACCCTGAAATCAGGAAATCGTCTTGGAGCCAGCCAGGCTGTCACCTGGACATCAGGGCCGAGAGCTGTGAACCAAACCGGGCTGTAAACAAAAGCGCTATCTTCTGACCAGAACCCAGCTGCCAGGGGGTCGTTTGGGTTCATAATCAAGCTGACGATGGCGTTGCCGCTGGTACTTTGGGTACTGGCATCCAAGATACCGGCGCCGATGGCAAAGTTGATCCCATTGGTGCGCAGTCCCAGGTAATCGCCGCCTGCAGAAAAGAATTGTGTGAAAGCAGATTTTCCTGGCTGTCCAAGCCTCGACCAACTCCCAGAGAGATTAATGAAGAGATCATAGTCCAGGATCCTGGCTGAGTTCAGGTCACTGGTTGTGAACTCGGTAACTTCGAACCCCATCTTTTTCAGGGCGTGGCGAGTGCCTTCATCGGCATACAGCGCAATCTTTGGTTTATTCAACTGCACCAGGTCCGCAGGCCACTCCTGAAGGGCAAACAGGCTGAGCTGGAAGCGGGTAGCTAATTCGCTAACCAGGGCTGAGTCAGAAGGAATTAACATTGAGCCGGCCGGGAAAGATCTTCCAATATCCTCGATGGTCGAAGCAGCCCGGTAAACAGCCTCATCACGCCCAAGAAGGTAGTTGGCTGCCTGGAAAGCTTCCAGGCTGTCGGGCAAGAAAAGATATCCTGCGGCAATTCCTGGTTCAACCAAGCCTGTCTGGTCCGTTGGGCGAAGAATATCTATGGTTGGGATAACTATTTCTTCCATCAGGATATCCCGGCGAACTGCCCCACAACAAAGGGTTGCTCCAAACAGAAGGCGGTGAATAAAAACTGATGCCTTCCAGATAGGATAAATCTCGGCCGCTTTCCAGGATGGTATTTGCCAGGCCACGCTTGGGCTGGTTCATCCAAACAATAAACGTGCCTGCCGGATAGGTCGTACTGTTTACTGTGAATTCAGAAACGCTCTGGGTCACCTGGACATCGTTATAAAGGAGAAAGTTGATCAAACGGCTGGCCTGATGTGGGCTGGATTGGAGAGGTTTGCTGGATGGGATGATATACGCGGCTGGGAATTCCTGAATGGTCAGCTCATTAAACTGGTCAAATTGGGTCTCGGCTAAAAGCTCATCAGGGATCAGCATTTGCGGCAGAGCCAAAAAACCACGACGGAAGATCTCAATCTGATCTGTCACCATGGCTTCTCGGTGCTGGGAGGCAAATTTCAAGGCACCCCATACAGCCCAGAAGTGGGCGTCCACACCGCGCTCATCTTGATAGGGAGTTTCTAAGGTGTGCCCATATGCCCCATGGTACATAGCATACATGGGAGTATAGGTGGGTGGCCAGTCATCCCAACCCAGCTCTGAGTCTCGGAAAGGAATCTGTGCATCGAAGCCGGTATGCGCCAGAAGTTCAGCCTCCATAGCCTCAGCTTCGTAATAAGCCCACTGGATGTAAAGGTCGTACTCGTAATTGGGGTTGTGGAGTGGGGTGCAAGGCTCAATCAGCATAGGGTCAACGAAACCATGCAGGTCTAGCACAACCATGGGATTCCATTCTGTCAGAACTTTTACGGTTGCGCGTGTCTCTGGCTGAGATTGGGTGATGAAGTCTCGATTGACATCAAACCCATTAGCATTAGCGCGTGTCCCTAAAATTCTACCGTCAGGATTTTGGACGACATTGACTAACAGGATGACATTTTCTAAAATCAGTTGTACCTCAGGGCTGTCATCATAAGCCAGGGTTTGAATCAATCGAATAGCTGCATCCACCCCCGGATATTCATTCCCATGAATGCTGGCATTGATGAAGATGGGAACTTTGAAGTCGCCAAATTGCTCAATCATCTCCAGTGCTTTTTCAGGATCCTTGAGCATCAGGTTGCGGAGCGCCATGTACCTGCCTAAGCGGCCCATGGTGTCTGGTGATGACAGGGTGACCAGAAATAAATCGTGCCCACCTGCTGATTGACCGATCACATCCACTTTAACTCTTTTGCTGGTCTTTTCGATTTGGCGCAAGAGTGGTTCTATCTCAGTGTATAGGATCGAATCGTAAAAAGGTGATGGTTTTTCTTCGATCGTATTTTCTATGTTTTGCGGTGGTCTAGCTTGTATCCCAGACCATGATGAAGCAAGTGTAAATTCGGGAACAGCCAGGCAGATGACACACAGGATAACAAGGATAGCCACGGATGGTTTGAATTTCCTGGAATGGAGAAACATTTTTACCTCCGATTTCCCCTATAAGACTAACTAAGCAATAGAAAAAAATTCTGAAAGGGAAGCATGGAATCTATATAGAGAGGTTGAAATTAAACACAAGAACGGATCCTATGCCGGTTTCATGCAAACGATCTATTCATTATGACGCTGATTAAATGTTGTGGATACGAAAGATAAGGAGATTAAGTTTGAACGAGTGTGGAGGGCTGTTTTAATTTCGGTGAATGGCTAACTACCTGACAAAGTAAATAATGGATACGATGACGCCAACAGTCACCACAATCTTACGCAGTATATTGGGCTGAATGCGGCCAGCCAGGCGACCGCCCAGGGAGCCTCCGATCAGTGCGCCGACTGCCATAACTAAGGCAGCGCTCCAGACCACCTGGCCGGAGAACATAAACAATACAGCAGCGGTTACATTGGTGCCAAAAGCGATGGCTTGTTTCAAGCCGTTCAGACGGGTCAGGTTGTCATCGATGGTGAGCCCAAGTACGGCCAGCACAATCACGCTCAATCCGGCGCCAAAATAACCGCCATAGACTGCTGCCAGGGTCACGGGCAGGATCGCCAAAAGCTCTGATGGAGCAGCTTTTTGCTGCTTTTCGGCGCGTTTTGTGAGCCAGGCGCGCACTGGATTTTGAGCAGCCAGAAGCCCTGAAGCCAGAAGAATCAGGAAAGGGACCAACTCGCGGAATAGTTTTTCGCCTGTGTTTAGCAACAATAGCCCGCCGATTAAGCCACCTATCGCCCCGGCGGGGATAAACATCCACAATCGTTTTTTCTGAGTGCGGATATCCTTCCATTGCGCCAGGGTGGCCCCCAGGTATCCTGGAGACAGCGCCACTGTGCTGGTCACGTTGGCAGCCACAGCAGGCAGACCTACTACGGTCAGCATAGGGAAGGTGAATAAAGTTCCGCCGCCAGCCAGGGCGTTGGTCAGGCCAGCAGCTACGGCAGCAAGGGTGATCAACAGGTAATCAATGAAGGACATAAACTATTCCGTATCGAAAGGTAACGGTTTTTTCAGGGCAAACCCGCCAGGATCAAAAATTCAACCTGCGCATTATACTGTGAACTGCTTTGATCAGGGATGGTAGTTGTTGCGTCTGTGCAGGTAGGATGCCCAGATCATCCGGGCTGCGACCGCCCGCCAGGGTCGCCAGGGGGCTGCGATGTGTTCCATCTCGTCTTGAGTGGGTCTGTTTGCAAGGCTTTTTACTTCCTGAACTCCTGTGATTAAAGCTAGATCGCTTACAGGCCAGATATCCGGGCGTAATAATACCTCCATCAGGTAAATATCAGCAGTCCAAATGCCAATGCCTTTCAGGCTCATCAGCGCGGACCGCGCGGGAGTATCATCCAGCGTGGGGAGCAGATCCAGATCAATCGTATGGGACTGGATAGCCTGTGCCAGGTTGCGGCAATACCCCATCTTTTGACGGCTGAAACCAATTTCTTTTAGCTGTGGGTCGCTTAGCGTTAAGAAAGTCTCAGGGGTGAGGGGCTGGACCGCCAGGTTCAATTTCTGGAAGGCTGCCCTGGCGGAGGCCAGGGAGACCTGCTGTTCCAGGATGATATAAACCAGGGTGGAAAAACCTGGTTCGCGGTTCCATAAAGGTGGCGCACCTAATTCCCGATATACTTTTGCCAGGTCGTCATCGATCTGATTAAGGTGTTCAACTGCCTCGAGCAGGTTGTGTTCATTCAGTGTGAGTACTTTATTCATTGGTTAGCTTTTGTTCTATCATTATCACAAAAGAGAAAGCTCATCAAACTTCGTGGGTCATACAAAATGATCTGTGAGATGAAGTTTCCAAATAAAATAGCTTTGTGTCCTTGGCGAGCTTAGCGAGAGATCAGATTGCTTCACAAAGAACGTTCGCAATGACAGTCTTTGTGAGAGATCAAAAAACGAATTGCAAAGATATTCTACTCGGTATAGTTCCTTGTTAGAATAAACTACCAAAAATGAGTAAATTTTATGCCCGAATCTTTCGTAGAGTATATGATGGGAAAGAAGGATGATTATATTAGACGGTTATTATCCTTGGATGATTGGGACGAATACCTGCTTCAGGAGTCGGGTCTTCCGGGACCACGGGGCAACCTGGAGTTAGCGCAGGCTGTAGCAGACCTGGGATCGCAGGAGCTTTTCAGTCGATATATCGGCTACACAGCTGATCGAGCTCCGGTTAATTCGCCTTATGAATTTTTAGCTTTTTGTGGGGTGGTAGGTCTGGGAAGATTACTCGCCGAAGGAGATTCTTCGCATACTCACAACTTTACGTACGTTTGCGTCTGATCCACGCTGGCGTTTGCGCGAGGCGGTAGCCATGGCGATGCAGCGTTTGGGCGATGTGGATATGCAGGTATTGATTGAAGAAATGCGTAATTGGGCTAACAGGAAACCCTTTAGAGCAAAGAGCGGCTGTTGCAGCGCTCTGTGAACCGCGGTTGCTGGTTAAAGCTGAATATGCCGTCGCCACCTTAGAAATATTGGACAGGATTACGGCATCCATATCTGAGATTAAAGAGCGTCGTTCTGAGGATTTCCTGGTCTTACGTAAGGGTTTAGGCTATTGCTGGAGTGTTGCAGTGGTGGCTTCACCTGTTTCGGGGAAAGCCTATTTTGAGAAATGGCTCAATGATCCCGATAAGGATATTCGTTGGATCATGAAACAAAATCTGGGTAAGGCGCGCTTGTCGCGAATGGATGCCGATTGGGTTGAAAGGACGCGGAGCAGGTTATCTGCTATGGAAGCCGATTAATTCTCAGCCAACGTTGTAAAGAATGTACTTGCTTCAGGAAAAGACCCATCTCTCAATAAGTTTATCCAGATTGATCGTATGCCTGCCTGAGCCAACCGACCAACTCGGCATCAATATCATCGATTGAAGACAGCCGTATTTTGTAATTACACATACTGCCTGGCGGCTGCTCAGCCAAACGAGTCGAAGTGGGCAGGTCTTTTGCATTGATGCCGATTTCGACCTGTGTTTTGGTGGCTGGACCAACCATGGCAAATTGCTTTTTACGCCGCAGGCTGACATAACCTTTCTTGGGGGCGATTTCAAAGTCGCCAAAGGTATGGATCCTGCGCATGGCTTCTTCATGAATGGGGCGCAGCGCCGCTTTGGGGCCAGTATAGATTGCGTCCAGCACATCTTCCGCCGATAAGCCCTTTGCTATGGCAGCCCTTTCTCCATCGGAATTGCGAGCATAATGAGCCAGGGTGTTGGCATCTCCATAGCCCAGACCGAATTTATCGATTAGCATTGAGCGGATTTCGCCGTGTTTGCTCAAACCGCTGTTGAGGATGAGTTGTACCAGCTCTTCAAGGGACTTGCCGGTTTTTGTCTGGATATTCTTAAGTTGGGTTTCGTAAGCCTGGTCGATAGAACTCATGATTGTGCTCCTGTCGGGAATTGGATTTAGTAATTCTGCAAGGTGGTTTCAATTATTCATCTGCTGAAAGAAGTAGGTTCAGGTGAAGTAGAGAATATATTGTTACTTGACTCACTTGGTGTTGCTGATATAATTCCGGAAGAGGATATATATTATCTTATATATCCTAATAAGACAAGGGGAGAGACTGATTTTTCTATTCAATGTTAATTAGATTGTCAACAACCACTTTCACTTTCATTTGGAGGTAAAACTATGTACGGTAGGATGACTCGCTTTATCATGGTAGTTCTCATTCTCGTTGGTTTGACGTTTTCGGCAACCACTGCATTAGCAAGCAGCGCCGCCTGCGATACTCGTGTTAACAACACGTTCGCGAAACTCCTGGAATGTGTGACTCTAGACGGGGTCCGCTCACACCAGGCTGCATTGCAGTCGATCGCTGATGCAAATAATGGCACTCGTGTATCTGGGTCTCCAGGATATGATGCTTCAATCGATTATGCTCGTCAAGTATTCCTGAATGCGGGCTATAACGTGACAGTCCAGCCATTTGAATTTCAGACTTTCATCTCCCTTTCCGCCTCTATTTTGGAACAGGTTTCTCCCCCGCCAGCAGGTCCAATTTCCAACAGTATCCTGTCTTATTCTGGCAGCGGTGATGTCACGGCTCCAGTCAGCACATTACCTGTCATCACAGGCTGTAACGCTGCAGATTTTGCCGGTTTCCCGGCAGGTAACATCGCTCTGGTTAGCCGCGGTGCTTGCACCTTTGCTATAAAGGCAAGCAATGCCTACAGTGCTGGCGCCTCGGGTGTGATCATCTACAACAATATCCCTGGCGCTCTCAATGCTACATTGGGTAATACTTTTACCCTCGAGTTCCCCGTCACCTCGGTTACACAGGATATTGGTCAGCAGCTTGCCAGCACGCCAGGTTTGGTCATGCGTTTAAAAACCGATACATTCCGCGGTATTGCCACCAGCTATAATCTCTTTGCCGAATCGGTGAATGGTGATCCCAATAATGTCATTATGGTCGGAGCGCACCTTGATTCGGTTAACGCCGGACCAGGTATTCAAGACAATGGCTCGGGAAGCGCAGCGATCTTGGAAGTGGCTGAACAGATGGCAAAAGTGAAACCGTGGAACAAAGTCCGTTTTGCCTTATGGGGCGCGGAGGAGTCCGGTTTAGTTGGTTCTACCTATTATTTAAGCAATTTAAGCGCTGAAGAACGAGCGAAGATTGCGCTTTACCTTAACTTTGACATGATCGGTTCACCCAATCCTGTTTTCTTTGTCTACGATGGAGATGACTCAGATGCTGTTGGCGCTGGTCCGGGACCTGTCGGGTCAGATAGGATCGAAAAGGTCTTTGAATCCTTCTACAATTTGCGCAGCGTACCTTTCAAAGGCACTGATTTCTCTGGACGCTCGGACTATGGACCTTTCATGGCTGCCGGGATCCCTTCAGGTGGATTATTCACTGGCGCCGAGGGGATTAAAACCCCGGAAGAAGCAGCGATCTGGGGAGGAACTGCTGGGGTCTCAATATGATCCATGCTATCACCAGGCATGTGATACGTTTGACAATATCAATCTGGTTGCCCTGGATATCAATTCGGATGCGGTGGCATATGCCACCTTGCATTATGCGATGACCACTACTGAAATTAACGGTATGCGCGGCAAAGGAAATTTCCCCCCTGTTGATGATAGCAGCAATACAGACTTCAGTGGAAGCCAAATCCCGACTGGGGGCTTGCATGACGATGACCATGCGCCTGTAAGCGAGTAATTTTAGATAACTTTCAATCCCTTCGTGAGCTTTTCAATAAGCTTACGAAGGGAAGATTGGATGATGACTTACGCCTGGTTAGAATGGGGAAATACGACGAAGCGAAGCATTGCGCCAAACAATGTCTGGAGATCCCCCGATGTCTATAGGATGTTTCAATATACGATAATCAAATCTCCCCCACTTTCGGTCGATACTGCAGCGCCTCCGCCAGGTGCTGGGGGGTGATGCGCTCGCTGCCGGCCAGGTCGGCGATGGTGCGGGAGAGCTTGAGCACGCGGTGGTAAGCGCGGGCGCTCAGCTGCAGCTGGCTCATGGCGGTTTTCATCAGGGCGCGTCCGGTTTCATCCAACTGGCAGAATTGGCGTACTTCCGCCGGGCGCATATCGCTGTTGCAGGTCACCAGTCCGTCGGGATTTTCTCCATTGTCTGCTGTGGATGAATCTGTCGAAGCGTTGGCGCTGTCGTTGACGGGCAGCTTCCACGCGCGCCTGGATGGCTGCCGAAGGCTCGCCCAGGCGCTGGCTGCTCAGCTTGTCGTATTCCACCTGGGGTACTTCGATGTGGATATCGATGCGATCCATCAAGGGACCAGAAATGCGCTTCTGGTAACGGGTGATGGTGCTGTTTGAGCAGGTGCACTGCTTGATCGGGTCTCCATAGAAGCCGCACGGGCAGGGGTTCATGGCGGCAACAAGCTGGAAACTGGCTGGAAAAGTCAGAGTGCCTTGAGCGCGACTGATGGTGACAATTTTATCTTCGATGGGTTGGCGCAGCACTTCCAGGACGCGTGTGCCGAACTCGGGCAGCTCATCCAGGAAGAGAACCCCGCGGTGCGCCAGGGAAATCTCTCCAGGATGGGGGATATTGCCGCCGCCTACCAGTCCGGCGTGGCTGATGGTGTGGTGCGGGGAACGGAATGGCCGCGTGCGGATCAGCGGTACATCCGATGGAAGCTGGTCAGCGACTGAATAGATGCGCGTCACATCAAGGGCTTCATCAATAGTCATGCGCGGCAGGATGCTGGGGATGGCGCGCGCCAGCAAAGTTTTGCCGGCGCCGGGGGGACCGACCATGAGGACATTATGCCCCCCAGCCGCGGCCACTTCCAGGGCGCGCTTGACGTGTTCCTGTCCCTTGACTTCAGCGAAATCGGTCTGCACATAAACCGGGATGTCTTCGGGGGTGACCGGGGCTTGCGGAGGAATGGGTTGCATGCCGCTTAGATGCCGGTAAAGCTCGGACAGATTATCAACCGGGATGACTTCCAGCCCGGGGATCAGGGCAGCCTCGGCGGCATCGATGCTGGGGGTGAAGATGCGCTGAAAGCCTTCCTGGCGCGCCAGGGCTGCCATGGGGAGCACGCCACGCACGTGACGCACGCTGCCGTCTAAGGACAGCTCACCGATCACCAGCGAGGCGTTCATGCAGTCCTCGGGTAATTGCCGGCTGGCAATTAGTACACCTAACGCAATGGGCAGGTCGTAGGCCGGACCTTCCTTGCGAACGGCGGCTGGCGCTAGGTTGACTGTCAGGCGTTTGCGAGGGAAGAACAGATCGGAGTTTTTGATGGCGGATTGCACCCGCTCGCGGCTTTCTTGTACAGCCGTGTCGGGAAGTCCCACAATCGTTATAGCGGGCAATCCATCGCTGAAATCCACCTCGACTTCGACGACGACGCCTTCCAGACCAATCACAGCGCAGGAATAAACTCTAGCAAGCATGTGTTTAGTTTAGATGGACCTTATAGAATTGTCAATGTTTTTTCTAAATAGCTGAATCTTTTACGAAAGTACCGTTGCGCAAATCACGCAGCGCCTGCTGGATCTCCTCCTGAGTAGTCATCACAAAAGGACCGTATGGAGCGATCGGCTCTCGAAACGGAGCGCCGGTCATCAGCATGAAGCGGGCTGCTGAACCCAGACCGGTTTGGACCCGCAGGTGATCGCCTTCGGACAATACTAACATGCGAACGGACTGCGCAAATTCTCCATCTTCCTGTTCATTTATGCCAAACAGACCTTCTCCCTCGAAGAGGTAAACCAGGGCAAAATGATTGGATTCAATGGGTAAGTCAAAAGTTGTGTTGGGCTCCAGACTGATATCCATGTAGAGCGGCTGGTTGGCGATTTCAGTTACCGGTCCTGTTTGTTCATCAAGTTTACCGGCGACTAATCGGATTTTTGCTCCATCCTTTTCGATCACAGGGATATCAGTCTCATTGACTTCTTGGTAGCGCGGCTGGCTCATTTTTAACTTTGCGGGTAAATTCACCCAAAGCTGGAAGCCGGTTACCAGTCCATTGGGACTGCGCTTGGGCATTTCCTCATGTAAGATACCGCTGCCACTGGTCATCCACTGCACATCCCCGGGACCAATCACCCCCATATTGCCCAGGCTGTCTCGGTGTCTTACGTTACCTTCCAGCATATAGGTGACGGTCTCAATGCCGCGATGCGGGTGGGTGGGGAAGCCTTGGATGGGACCTTCTTTAGGGTCGTTGAACGCAAAGTGGTCAAAAAGCAAAAAAGGGTCAAACAGGTTGGAGCGGTTTGGCCCAAAAGATCGGCGCAGGAGCACGCCTGCACCTTCGATGACAAATTGAGGCTCAATAACTTGTCGAACCTTTCGATGTTTGTGTTCCATAAAACAACTCCTGTTTAGCTATAAAGATTGATAACCATTTATCTACAATTAAGTCGTTCAAATAATTAATATTTCATATTATTATAACAAATATTACAAAATAGGGAGCCAATTGTGGATCAGATTAAATCTCTATTTGGATTATAATTTTATTGAATACCGGTTCTTGAAGCTCCGTTGTATAAACTAAAAAAATATCCTCTGGAACATGAGGTCATCAAGGGCGTGAAAAAGAAAAGGCTTTCAAGATTATTGAGTTGGATTCTGTTTCTTACAGGAATCATTCTGGGTATTTTCTTCGTTCGTTATCTGTTCCCTGGGCTGCGATTATTTTCTAACCGGTTAATCCCGGCAGCTCTGTTGGATTTCGTGGTTCCTGAAAGTGAGCGTTTTGTAAGTTATCAACCTGTTTTTCAATCTAAGCCTCTGGTAAATTCCCAAATTCCTCAGCATCCTTTCATGGCTAATAATGTTGGCAATAACATGCATAGCGATGCATATATGAGCGATACGCATGCTGCAAGTGGTCCAATAGGAAATAATCTTGAAATTCTTTCGCGCACCCAAGGATTTGGGGGTTATGGTACGGTTGCTTTCGACCGCTGGGGGAGGTTGATTGCCGTATATAGCAATGGCAGAGGCTTTCAATTGGAAATGATGGATGCAAATACACTGGATGAATTAGCCTCGTTTGATTTACCCGCTCGCTCCCCTTTTTTTCTTCTGGAAGGAATTTTGCCCTGGGAATACATTGGCGCCGGGATGTATTTTTACCTGGATGAGCAAGATCGTGCGGTTGTCCCCACTACACAGAATACGATTCAAGTTATTCGCGCTCCTTCACCCGGTGAAACCAATTCTTTTGAGCTTGAGAGAGAATATGACTTAAGCCAGCATGTGGTTCCTATGCCCTGGCCGGCGCAAGATAGTATAGCCTGGGTTCTGCCGGATTGGGGTGGAGACTATTATTGGTATGCCACTACCCAAGGTATGGTCGGTACGCTGGCCAGGCTTACGGGTCAGGTTGCTAGCTTGCGTTTACAGGGGGAGATTATTGAGAATTCATTTGCAGTGGGTGAGGAAGGCGTTTTTATTATTTCGGACTATGCTTTATACCGCCTGAACCGGGATGAAAATGGAAATATCCAAATTGTTTGGCGTTTGCCTTATGACCGCGGTCCGGCAAAAAAACCAGGGCATATCACCCGTGGCTCAGGCACCTCTGTGACCTTGTTAGGTGGTCTGGACGGTTTTGTGGCAGTCACAGACAATGCGGAGCCGCGCATAAACCTGCTATTGGTGCAGCGTGAAGAGGGGGAAGTAGTTTGTCGGATGCCTTTATTTTCAGATGGCAAAAGTGGGACGGATATCACCACGATTGGTTTCGAACATTCACCTGGTTCTGGTCATTACTCTGTTGTTGCGGAAAATAATTGGGGTCATCATGTTTTTCCAATCGCCTTTCCTGAAGCGGGTATTACGCGAGTGGACCTGGTGCGGCAGGCAGATGGAAATTATGCTTGTGAGCAAATCTGGTTGAGTTCGGAAAAGAACCTGGGTGTTTTTAAAATGTCCTTAGGAAATGGTTTGATTTATACTTATTTTCGAGAAGGATTGTTGCCTTTTTCGCGCTGGTATTTTAAAGCTATAGATTTTCAGAGCGGAAAAACGATCTACAAGCAATTAGCTGGCACTGGAATCGGTTATAACAATTGGGCTGGTGCAATTTTTATCCATCCTGATGGCGGAATCGCTTATTCGACGACCATCTTTGGGCTTGTAATGATGAGAAGCGCGGATCCATAAAAAGCATAGCATGAATAAAGGACCCATTCTCTCCCTCTTTGAACATCCTTTAGCTCTGGGCTCTTTCAGAAATTGGATCAGGTTATTATTGCTTAGCCAGGGCATCTCTCCCAGGTATTGGTGGAGGGTTTTGTCGGTTTCTCTGATAACCCTTTTGGCGAGCCCTCTGCGCATATACGAACGTCTACGATACTCTCACCTTGTGGAGCAAACTGAAATCAATCCTCAGCCGGTGTTTATTATTGGGCATTGGCGTACGGGCACGACATATCTGCACCACTTGCTGTGTCAAGATCAAAACTTTGCATATGTATCTACCTTTCAATCTCTTGCACCAGAGCTATTTTTAATGGGCCGTCACTCACTCAAGCCCGGGCTGTCAAGAATTGCCACGAAATTTTATCCAACTCGATTGATTGATAATATTCCCTTAGTCATGGATGCGCCGCAAGAAGAGGAATTCGCCATCGCGAATCTGTCGCCATATTCTTTTTTGCATGCATACACACTTCCAAACCAGGCCGAAGAATTCTTTAATAAATATGTCTTTTTCCAAGGTTTGACGAAGACCGAACGATTTGCGTGGCAGGATGTTTATTTGAAAGTTCTGAGAAAAGCTAGTATTGGATCATCCGGTAAACCGTTGATATTAAAGAATCCTGCAAACAGCGCAAGAATTAAATCTCTGCTAGAAATCTTCCCCCAAGCCCGGTTCATTCATCTTGTTCGAAACCCTTATGAGGTTTACCGTTCCACTTTGCAAGTATTTGATACTGTTTTGCCTAAGGCTCAAATCCAGGTATTTGAACGCCAAAACATCGAACTTTTGGTTCGTCAAGTGTATGTGAAACTCATGCGGAAATTCCTTGAAGATCGGTGCTTGATTCCAGACGGACATTTGGTGGAAATTCGTTACGAAGATTTAGAAAGAGCGCCTGTTGAGCAAGTAGAGTTTATTTACACAAAGCTTGGTCTGCCCAATTTCCAACAAGCAGAATACCGTTTTCGTGACTATTTGTGCGCAAATGGGGAATATAAAAAAAACCAATACCAGATCGAGGAAGACGATATTCGATGTGTGAACCAGTATTGGGATTTTGCCTTTAAAACGTGGGATTATTCCAAGTTAGAAATATAAAGTAGGTGTTCTAATAATCGCAAAACTTGAGAATAAGTGGGGAAAAATCTCAACGATTTTCGGAAACCGATTTTCCTTGATTGAATGAATAAAAAAATTATATAACCATATGTGGGTAGGAAATATCCAATTACCCCATGGATACTGGGAATTTCTTGACAACTGTGTTAAGTTATGATAAGGTTAAGAACCTTACAAAACTGTAAGGTTGTCTTCAAAAGTGTAAGGTCTATGTAAGTTTCGCTCTCAAACTGACTGTTGTTTCACTGAGTAGATAGATCGTCTGTCCAACGGATGCAATCTGCTCAAGGAGGGATCGCCATATAAACGAGATCTCAGAAAACCTTTTTACAACAGGGCGCAGTGTTAGACAAAAAAATCGGCAATAAGAAAATAGGAGGCACAATGTCACTCGCTCAGGTCGTTTACAATATAAGCACAGATGCAGAGTTCGCAGCCCAATGGAGCAAAGATCCTGAAGCTGCACTGGCTGGAAAAGGTTTTCAGTTGAGCCGCGAAGAGTTCAATTTCCTTAAGTCTGGTTTGAAGGAAAGCGTCCAGGATAATGGACAACGAGTTCGCTTATCTGACATCGTTCTAACCGCGAGCTCTTGGCGCTAGATAATTACAGAAATCATTTAAATATACGAGACAGGCTCACTGCAATCGAAGAAAAGATTGTTGTGAGCCTGTCTGCATTTAATCTGCACCAGGACTATCGGCAACTCTTAGAAAAGGCGTTGTTTTCAAAAGACAGCCAGTCCCAAGACATAGCAGATAAATCGAAAATTTGGGGACTATTACCAGGTTTATGTTGTCAGGCAGCAGGCGGAGAGGTAAGTTGGGCGGATACCATTGCAGCTAGCTGGATACTTTTTTACACAGCTGCTGATTTGATGGATTCTGCTCAGGATCAGGATGAGCCGGATGAATGGTGGAAAGAGGGCGGTTCTGCGGTAGCCTTGAGTGCAGCAACAGGTCTGTTTTTTTGCGCTTCAGCTCTTTTGGGAGAGGTTGCCTTCAGCGAGAGAACAGCTGGTGTTGCGCAAGAATTGATGAGAGATTTTCACCAAAGTTTTCTCCGCATGAGCTCTGGGCAGTATTCTGATCTGATCCGTCCTCATCCCAACCTGACGGAGTACTGGGAAATCGCCTCAGAAAAATCAGGATCATTCTTTTCCTTGGCATGTCGTTCGGGAGCCAGGCTGGCTGGTCGAAATTCCGAGCAGATAGATGCTTTTGGTGATTTTGGACATTCCCTGGGAGTGCTGATCCAGATTTTGGATGATCTGGAAGATTTGAACAGCTTGCTTCACATTGAAAACGTCCATCAAATCAAATCGTTGTTCGCGGTCTCTTCCATTCATATTTGCCATGCAGGTTTTGCCAGAGGGACAGCTTGATCAACTATTAAGTTTCCTAAAATTTTCGGAGAAGGATCCACAAGCTGCTTTGTCCACATTTGAGATGATTGAAAAAAGCGGAGCGGTTATCTATTTATTAACAGAAATAGAGCGTTATCGTTTTTCTGCATTGCAAAAACTTTCTTTAGCAGCCTCAGATATCTCTGCTCGGGAAGTACTCGAGAATTTTGTAAGACAACTGGGCTCAATCAACAACCCGTAACAAAAATTCCTTACCTTTCTGCAATCCCCCAATTCTTATCATATTTAATTTAGACCTGTGCTAAAATTAAGATTGCTGGATCATTAGTACAGGAAAAAAACTGTGAGAAATCAGGAAATTAACTTAACCATTCCAGTGTCCAATCGCTGGTGGATTAGCCTTCCATTTGTCATTGGAATTATTGTCTTGGGTTTTATGATCTGGACAACTGCCCAAATGATGGTTTATCCGCATGACGGCATAGGGAACCTGCACCCCACTGGTTTAATTACTGATATTGTTCCAAATGGCCCTGCTGATGGTGTGCTTCAAGAAGAAGATAGGATCCTTCTTCTAGATGGGGTGGCGTGGGGCAAGTCTTATGAGGCCTATAAAGGTAAGAAAGGTGGGGACCAGGTAAACTTCCTGGTTGCCAGGGGGACTGGAAAAGTATCGGTAAGCATCACATTGATTGATCCTCCAGCGACAGAAATTGTCACCCGTATCGTACCAGTTTCGATTGCATTGATTTTTTGGATTCTAGGTATGGCTGTGCAGACTTTTAGGCCTGCGGATGGAGCAGCTGATATTTTCTTTGCCTGGTGCCAGGGGAGCGCTTTTACCTTGACGGCTGGAGTTGCTTCCTATCTCGGTCCTATCTGGACATCCTCACTTTTTAATTCCATGATGTGGATCATAGGACCATTATCTGTCCATTTCCATATGTATTTTCCTCAACCGTCGAATATTCGCAATAAGAGAACGATCATTGTCGCTTTGTATATTCTGGCTTTGTTAGGTGTTTTTCCGATCCTGATATCTGGATTTCAAAACACCAACTTGTTAACCCAATATCCGTTATTTTCTTCTGCTGGCAGGTTATTGTTGGGATCAAGCCTTTTGATCGTTGTTGTGCTGCTTTACTACAATTATCGCCATGCAGTAACACCAGGAACTCGAGGAAAAATTCGCCTTTTAGCCTTAGGAGGTGGGATTACAGCCGTTTCAATTGTGACAATGACCATTCTCCCAGATGCTTTGTTTCACCAACCCATTTTGCCCTACAGTTACACATTCATACTCCTAGGACTTTTTCCCCTTACTTATGGCTTTGCAATTTACCGTTACCATTTGATTGAGATTGACAAACACGTCAATCGTGGGGCGACTTATATTCTTATCTATTCTTTATTAGGTGGATCTTATCTGGTTCTCTATGCCTGGGTAAATAATATCGTTCCAATAGCTGACATATGGTTCCCATGGGTGAACACATTACTGGCGTTATTTCTTGTATTCCTTTTCTCACCAGTACGTATGGCGGTACAGAAATTTGTCGACACGATCTTTTATGGAGGCTGGTACGATTATCGCCAAGGCGTTATGCTGATTACACAAGGATTAGAACAAGTTTCTGATTTGAATTCACTTGCCAGAATGGTCAGCGAACGCCTGGTAACCACCTTCAAGCTTGAAGAAAGTTGTGCTTTTTTACGCGGACCGGATGGCAGCTTTTCAGTGATTGAGGCTTTCACCAGGTCAAACACTGAAAATCAAGTCACACGTGCTTACCCGGTTTTGCCACGCAGCAGCCTGACTTTCCTGCTGAAAATTGGAGCAGTTGAGCGGAACAATCTAAAAAGGACACTGACAGAGGTTTCAGTCACGCCAGATGAATTACAACTATTGAATAGTGAGCAAATCCACCTTTGGGTACCCATCGTAGGACATGAACAAATCCTGGGCTTGTTGGCTCTTGGTCCCAAAATTGGCGGTGATGTTTTCAGTGGTGAGGACTTGGATATTTTGCGTGTCCTGGCCCGCCAGATGGGTCCGGTCATTGAAAACCTGCATCTTTTGATGCGTCTCAGGCAACATGCCTCAGAATTGGAGCAGCGTGTACGGGAAAGAACTGAAGAATTATACGATGCAAAAGAAAGAGTGGAAGCGATCCTGGCAAGCGTAGGTGATGGCGTTATTGTCACCGATCTGGATGGCACAATTATCCGTGTCAATGCGGCGTTTGAAAAGCAATCAGGTTTTATTTCTAAGGAAATTATTGGTTCCGAATTGAATTCATTGTTAGCCTTAGATGGAAGCGTGGATCTTTTCTCAGACATTAAGTCTACGCTGGAAAATGGAGGTATTTGGAGCTCGTCTCTCAGCCAAAAGCGTAAAGTTGGTAAAAACTTTGATGTGCAATTAACTGTAGCGCCAGTCAGAGATCAGAATGGACGTGTGGTTAGCTATGTGGGCAGCCAGATTGATATTACCCGGCAAAAAGAACTCGAGCGCATGAAAGATACCTTTGTGGCCGATGTTTCGCACGAATTACGTACCCCCACGACCAATATCAGCTTGTATCTGGAGTTATTGGAAAATGCCCAACCCGAAAAACAGCGCCAGTATATTTCGATCATCAAAGAACAAAGCCAGCAATTGGTCAAACTCGTCGAAGATATCCTTGATCTATCACGATTAACACGAGTCAAGATTGCTAAGGGAAGTTTCTCGTACTTTGATTTGGGTTTATTGATCGAGCAGGTTGTGACTTCTTTACGCCCTCTGGCGAGCGGGGCAGGTATTCGTTTGGAGAACGAATCGGCTTTAGATTTACCTGTTTTTTATGGTGAACAAAATCAGATTGCTCGTTTGCTATCCAATTTGATTTCTAACTCAATTCGCTATACACCAAGAGGATATGCGAAAATCAGGGCTTTTCGTGATGGCCAGCAAGTGTGCATCGAAGTATGCGATTCGGGAATTGGAATTAATTCAGATGATCTGCCACATCTTTTTGAGCGTTTTTACCGGGGAAAGAACGTTCGCCAATCCAAGATTTCCGGCACTGGTCTTGGCTTGGCGATTGTAAAAGAAATAGTTGAATTGCATGAGGGGCGAATTGAAGTACGAAGTGAGACCAATAGAGGTTCTGAATTTATTGTTTGGCTGCCTATCCATGTAGCAGAACCTGTAATGGTCAAATAAGTTCCTTTAAATTTTTCCTTTTGTATTTATTATTCGATTGATTTTGGGATATAGCCCATCTGGTTTAGCCAGGTCTCCGTTTGCTGCATGCCTTGTTCGAAGTTGATCTGCGGCTCCCATTTGAGGATTTTTTTTGCTTTTTCGTTGCTAAAGCTATTAGAGCTTCTCAGAGAATTGACTGCGCTCCTTGTGAAGCTGGCTTTCTTTCCAGTGATTCCTGCTTGCATCTCAAAAAAAAGGGCGGCAGTCCAGGCCAGGGAATAAGGCAAGGATGGAAAGGATTGTTTTCCTAGCATACGGCCATACGCTCCGAAAAATTCTCGCCAGGGTACAGGGTAACCATCGGTCAGGTTAATCGCTTCTCCTATCGCCTGGTCATTGCTAGCACAAAGGATCAGACCATCGATCAGATTCTCAATATACACGGGTTTACACATATGCCGCCCACCATCAATCAGAATCATTTTCCCGGATTTTATAACTTCTACTGGGCGAATGGTGAACTGGTATGACCCGGGACCATAAACCTGCGAAACCCTGGCAATAACAATTGGTAAGTTGTGTTGCCGGTAGGCATGTTGGACTACTTCTTCGGCTTCAATTTTTGAGTCCCAATAAAACCTGCCGGATCTGTGCGTTGGAAAACTTTCGTCAATATTGAAAACCTGCTTGGAACCATAAACAGCGCATGAGCTGATGTGGATGAAGCGCTGGACCCTGGCAGCCACCGCAGCATTAACCATGTTTTGTGTTCCCTGTACATTAGCTTTCCATATCTCTTCTTTTTTACCGCGTTCGCTGACCCAGGCAGCTCCATGAAAGACGTGCTGGCAACCCTCAACAGCCGGGATCAAACTCTCGGCATCCGTGATATCCCCCTTAATGATCTCGGCGCCAATGTCTTTTAACCAACCAGCTTTTCCTGGGTCCCTTACCAGGGCACGGACCTGAAAACCTTCTTCAATGAATCGCCTGGTTAAATGGGATCCAATCAGACCCGTTGCACCCGTTATAAAAACTTTTGTCTGATGATTCACAATGAACTCCAATGAAATTTTTTATTTGTACTGACTTGCTGATTTACTAAGCTATCCGAATGTCGGGTTGCTCTCCAAATTATACTCTCCACTTGCTTGATTTCCAGTTGTCTGTGAAAGCCATTTGATAAGATATTAAAAGGCGAATGAAAGCAGAAAGAATGTGGAGTAAAATTCTGATGCAAAGGCGAGAAACCTAAATATTTAATATAAGGATGGAGATATGGCATCACTAGATCCGGCTTTGGAACGAATTTTGGTTACTGAAGAACAAATTCAACAACGTGTAACTGAATTAGCTGATCAAATCTCGCAAGATTTCAAGGGGAAGGAGCGATTATACATCGTTGGGATTCTGAAGGGTGCTTTTATTTTTATGGCAGATCTAACTCGTAAACTGAGTATCCCGCATGTTGTTGACTTTATGGCGTTGTCCAGTTATGGAAAAACAACAGAGTCAGGTGCTGTTCGTATTCTGATGGACCTTAGGGAGCCAATTGATGGGCAGCATGTCTTGATTGTAGAAGATATTGTGGATACCGGTCATACGCTGCATTACCTCAACCGGATCTTGATGGGTCGAAACCCGGCATCTCTGCATACCTGTGCTCTGGTTCGTAAAGTGCGCAAGCCACAAGATATCTCGGTGGATTATCTGGGCTTTGATATTCCAGATGTATGGGTGGTTGGTTATGGGTTGGATTATGCAGATAAGTTCCGTACTTTACCATTTGTGGCAGAACTTAAACGGGATAATTACAAACCGGAGTAATAGAAGGAATAAGCAACAGGAGTAAATCGTGCTAAAATAATCCTATGCAGAATACAAAGTCCCCTCTACCTCGAGAACGTAACCCGGAGACTTACCAAAAGCACCAAAAGGAAGTCCTTTGGCAGATCACGATACCTCTTATCGCTGGTCTGGTAATTCTTCTAATACTGATGGTTGGGAGTGTTTCTTCTGCAATCAACCAGAGCCGTATGGCGGATATCTCTCTGATCTGGATTATCCTGCCCAATTTGGTGATGGCGCTCATTGCACTCATTATCCTTGTGGGTTTAATTTATGGGTTGATTAAGCTGATCGGTATCTTGCCGTATTACACCCAAAAAATTCAAGTGTTTTTTAACCTAATTAAGGATCGTGCTCAAAATATCGATGACCGTTTAATTGAACCGATCATAAAAGGTAAAACAACTTCTGCGTCTTTAAGGAAGCTAAAAGACCAATTGTTTCGGCGTTAGGTTGGAATTAAAACCGGTGTCTTTAAGATCAATCCCATAGAAGCATTCGGGATTATTGATTAGTGAGGAAAGGAAAATTATGGGAGAAAAAGAATTGGTCCAATCCGGGCAACCTGCTCGTATAAAAAAGACTATGATGATTGGCGCTGTGCTTGGAGCCTGTGTTGGTATAGCAGCAGCCTATGTCTATATTCAGAATATCAAGGATGACGAACAGCCTTCTATAACTCCAGGCGATGGCGTAAAGCTAGGTGTGTTAGTATTTGGTCTCCTGCGTAGCATCGCCAGCCTGGGAGAAGGTAAGTAGGTGTGAGCGAGCTGCGAGAGTTTGCTTGTGTTCCTTGCCGGGGTGGGGTTCCCCCCCTGACACAGGATGAAATCGATCAATACCTCCCGCAAGTGCCTGAATGGCAGGTGCTTGAAGTGGATGGGATTTTACGATTAACGAGAGCGTTTCACTTTAAGGATTTTACTCAGGCGATTGCTTTCACGAACCAGGTGGCCAAGGTTGCAGAAGCGGAAGGGCATCACCCGGCTTTGTTGACCGAGTGGGGCAGGGTAACAGTGACCTGGTGGACACACAAAATCAGGGGGTTGCATCGAAATGATTTCATTATGGCAGCAAAAACTGACGCATTAATTCATTGATCAAGATCATTAATCTGGTGTTGCGCGTTGGATTGACTCGGCATCAGAAAATACCGTATAATTTTTATTAATGACCACTACATTGCCACGCTTTTTAGTAACTGGACAATTAACGCGTGATTACATTATTTTACCTGATGGTGAAGCATTAATTGATGTGCCTGGGGGAAATGTACTCTATGCGTCTGTTGGATTGAAAGTATGGGAGCCCGATCCGCCTCCGGCGATTATTGCCAGGGTAGGTGATGACTACCCGCGTGAATGGCTGGACCTGTTTGAGAACTGGGGTCTAAATGTTGGTGGAATACGCGCTTTACCCGAACCTGTAGACTTACGCTTCTTTACCTCGTTTGTTGACCGGTCAATCCGAATGCATGATGATCCGCTATCTCATTTTGCTCGTCATGGACTTTCTTTCCCGAAGTCCTTACTGGGATATCGTTATTCGAATACCCAAATCAGTAGCCGGACGCGCATGCAAAATATATCCTTACGCCAGGGAGATATTCCATTGGAGTTTTTGGATGCCAATGCAGCGCATTTTTGCCCTGTGGATTACTTAACGCATAGTCTTTTGCCAGCTGTTTTACGTCAGAATGAATTCACGACCATTACGCTTGACCCATCTCCCGGATACATGACCCCAGCTTTTTGGGATGATGTGCCAGCATTATTAACAGGTCTGACAGCTTTCCTGCCATCCGAAGAAGAAGTGAGAGCTCTGTTTCATGGTCGTAGCACTGATTTGTGGGAAATGGCTGAGGCCTTGTCAGCCTATGGTTGTGAGATGATTGTCTTCAAGCGAGGCGAGCGTGGACAATATCTGTATGTTGCCAGCACCCGCTCTCGATGGGAGATACCCCCTTACCCGGCGCATCTAAAAAATCCAGTTGGTGCAGGTGATGCCTTTTGCGGTGGTTTTCTGGCTGGATACCGCCGTTCTTATGACCCTTTGGAAGCGGTGTTGTATGGAAATATTTCTGCTTCTTTGGTGGTTGAAGGGAATTCTCCTGCCTATGCTTTAGATGCTCATCCGGCCCTGGCGAATGCCCGGCTTGAGGCATTGCGGCAATCGGTCCGAAAATTGTAGAGAAGGTGATCGATATGAATTTGGTATTAATCGAGCGCATCCTGGAAAAGGCGTGTGAAATTCAGCAAATTTCGTCCCCTACATTTTCCGAAGAAAACAGGGCGATTTCTGTTTTAGAAAGCTTCAAACAAGCTGGACTCCAACAAGTATATTTGGATAAGGTTGGAAATGTTCTGGCAAAAATTCCTGGCAGGGGAGATGGTTTGCCCCTGGTTGTTTCGGCTCACCTGGATACTGTCTTTCCAGGTTCTACAGATTTGACTTTGACAAAAGATGCTGACAGGATTTATGCTCCAGGGATTGGCGATAACTCTTTAGGCGTGGCAGCTTTGTTTGGTTTGTTGTGGGAGTTTTTACCCGATTCTGGTAAGGGATCTCCACAGGCCTATTCGGATTTGCCCGGGGATATCTGGTTGGTTGCCAATGTGGGTGAAGAAGGTTTGGGAGATTTGTTGGGGATGCGGGCGATTGTGGATCAGTTCAAAGATCAGGTTAAAGCTTATCTGGTATTGGAGGGAATGTCACTGGGGCAAATTTACCATCGTGCGCTCGGTGTTCATCGTTACAAAATCACTGCTAAGACGGCTGGCGGGCATTCTTGGGTGGATTATGGAAAACCGTCTGCCATCCACGAACTCGCCCAGTTGGTTACCCAGCTTTCTAACATGGCTGTCCCATCTTCTCCAAGAACGACCTTTAATGTTGGTGTTATCTCTGGCGGCACAAGCATCAATACGATTGCCAGTGAAGCCAGCCTGGAGTTAGATTTACGATCGGAAGATTTTCAAGCCTTGCAGGAACTGACCAGGCAGGTACAAGAACTGGTCATAGCGGCGAATAAGCCTGGAGTTAAAATAGAGCTTGAGACGATTGGCAGACGTCCGGCTGGGAGCTTGCCGGTTTCACATCCATTGATTAAGCTGGCTCAAAACGCATTGAGGTCTCAAGGTTACCAACCCAACTTGATTATAGGCTCAACAGATGCCAATATCCCCCTCTCCCTTGGATATCCTGCAATCTGTATTGGGATTACACATGGCGGGGGAGCTCACACAACCAGCGAGTATATTCAAACCAAACCTGTAATCAAAGGAATCTCCCAATTAACTGATTTGGTCAGGGGGGTTTTTAGGGAGTTGTAACGGATAACTTTTTATAGCCGGGCGCGTACATCTAATGCATAAGCTCCGCCTTCAAGCACTCGAAGGGGGTTGATCTCTATCTCTTGAATTTGAGGTAGATCCGCGGCTAATTGGGCCAACCTGTAGATGGTTTCTTTGACCGAAGCCTGGTCTGCCGGAGGTATGTTGCGATATCCATTTAGCTTGCGCCCACCCCAGGTGCTATCCAGTAAATAACCCACCTCTTCTTCTGTAATAGGCGCTAGGGCGAAAGCGACATCTTTCAATCCCTCGACTTCAATTCCACCAGAACCAAACATCACAAGGGGGCCAAATTGAGCATCTTGAACTGCGCCGACAATGACTTCCTGACCTTGTGGAATCATCCGCTGAATGCTGATGCCGACAATGCTGGCTTCTGGTTGAGCGCGTTTTGCATTAGCCATGATCTGTTCAAAACCGGCATGTACGCTAGCTTCGTCCTGGATACCTAGCAAGACACCGCCAATATCCGTCTTGTGAGGAATGTCCGGTGAAATAATTTTCAGTGCAACCGGAAAGCCAATCTGCCTTGCCAGAGCAACAGCCTCTTGTGAGGTTTGAGCCAGTCCTTCTGGCGGCATGGAGATACCGTAAATCTCCAGTAATTTACGCACGATATCGGGAGGTAAAAATCCATGTTCTGCTGCGGAGATTTGTGTCACTTGTTGGGCGAGTATCTTTTGCGCCTTTTCTTGTTCTATTCCTGTAGAGATGGTCATTTTCCTGGTGACCCGTTGAAGGTGTTTTGCACGCTGTGCTAAAACTGCCAGGGCTGAGGCTGCTCGTTCTGGGAATCGATATTCTGGCACGCGGGCGGCTCGAAAATGTTCTACAGCCTCTTGAATTAAACGCTCTCCCATTAATGCAATCACAACCGGTTTTTCAGCATGGTGAATAATGGGGATAATCGCTTTGGCAACGGCTCCAGCTGTAAACATTGGAGGGGGTGGGAGAATTACCAATGCACTATGGACGTCTGGATCAGATAACAGGATTCTAAGGCATTGGGCATATTGCTCTGGAGATGCAGACGCCAACATGTCGACAGGGTTAACCAAACTGGCTGCGGGCGGCAAAACCTCTGCCAGGCCGTTTATCGTGCTTTCTGCTAATGTGGATAGAGTCATGCCGTTGGTTTCCAGAGCATCTGCTGCGGTTACTCCAGGTCCACCAGCATTGGTCAAGATCGCAACGCCGCGGCCTTTTGGCGGTGGGCACCAGGCCAGTGCACGCGCCCAGTCGAACATTTCTTCACTGGTTTCTGCCCGGATCACTCCGGCCCGACGGAAGGCGGCGTTAAAGGCGTTTTCGTGCCCGGCCATTGCACCCGTATGTGAAGCTACGGCGCGTTGTCCGCTGGCAAATCGCCCTACTTTCAATGCGATGATGGGTTTATGGACAGTGATTGAGCTTGCTTCCTTGACAAACCTTCTGCCATCACTGACTCCTTCCAGGTAGAGAGTTAACACCCGGGTAAATGGATCCTCTGAAACCGGCGCAAGCACATCGGTTTCATTCACATCTGTTTGGTTGCCCAGGCTTACCAGGCGTGAGAGACCAAAACCCTGACCGCGCGCCCAATCGATCACCGCGGCGCAGATTGCTCCAGAATGCGAGATGAAGGCTACATCGCCGGGAGGAGGTCCAGGAGGGGGAAGAAAGGTGGCATCCATAGGTAAGTGTGTGTCTAACAGGCCGATGCAATTAGGACCGATCAAACGCATGCCATAGCTTTGTGCAATTTCCAGGCACTTTTTTTCTAAAGCAGCTCCCTCAACACCGGTTTCTCGAAAACCTCCTGAGCCGATGATGGCTGCCTTGATGCCTCTTTGACCGCATTCAACCAGCGCCTGCGGTACGGCGGCAGCCGGGATAAGCAAAATCGCCAGATCAACTGGATCAGGTACTAACTGTATCTGGGAGTACATGGGTCTATTTAACAGGTTGCCACCCTTGGGGTTGACGAAATGGACAGCACCCTGGTAGTTGCTCTGCACCAGGTTGCGGGCCAGCCCATATCCTAGTTTGGTGTAATCATGTGATGCGCCAATCACCGCCACGCCTTCGGGAGAAAAAAAGGGGCTAAGGGAATTTATTTCTGGCTGGTATATTTTTTTACTCATAAGGAAAACCTGTCGAAATGATTGGCAAGACAACTGTAAACTCACTACCTATGCCTGGCTGACTCTTAACCTGAATTGAGCCGCCGTGTTGCTTGACAATTCGGTGGCTAATTGACAAGCCCAGGCCTGTGCCTTTACCGACAATTTTGGTTGTGTAGAACGGTTCGAAAATATTACTTAACTTTTCAGGTAGTATACCTTTACCATTATCTGAAATGCTGATTTGAATCGTTTCTTCGAGTTTGCATGTGGTTAAACATATTTGGGCTGGGTTCTTGTTCATCGAGTTGATGGCATTCATGATTAAATTGATCCATACGCTTTGTAAATGGTCCTCGCTTGCCAGGATAATGGGCAGGTCTGGCGCTGGTAAAAATTCAAAATTCACCTGGTGGCTAACTAACTCATGCTGAATCAGCTCGATCGATCGTTCCAAAGTGCTGTGAACATTCGTTGGGGTAAGATAGAAATCTTCTTTTCTGGCAAAATCCAAGAGATTTTGAACAACTTGTGCTGCTCTCTCGCCTGCACGAATGATTAAGTCGACCGATTCTTGCAGATCACTCCCCACCTGTAAACCTCGCTGGATGATTTGTGCATTGGCAAGGATTGCGGTCAATGGATTGTTTAGTTCATGGGCCATACCTGCAGTGAGCTGCCCGATGATAGCTAATTTCTCGGATTGGGTCAAAATATTCTCGAGATGGCGCTTTTCAGTGATATCTTGCTCTAAAAGGATTATTTGGACAATTTGATTGTCTTCTCCAAAAACCGGAAAAGTGCTGATTTCCCAATCGGTGTATTCTCCAGTTAGCAATTTTCGATGTTCGTATCTTCTTGTGCTTTTACCAGTAGAAAGGGTTTCGGACAATCGACAGGAGGGGCAGGGTGCAGATTGGTTGAATAGAGCCTGATAACAAGGTTGTTGAATGACGGTCTGAGCAGGTTGGTTGAGAGCCTCGGACCTTGTTTTATTTATTGCGATGAGCTCATATTGAGGATTTACCAGGTAAAGGGCAACAGGTAAATTGTCAAACAAAGCCTGTAGGGTATTTTGAGATCTTAAGGACTCTTTGATGAAATTTTGACGGCGGCTGAGAACCTGGGGGGAATTTTGGGATATCTTTCATCAGGATGACGGCCTAGAGATTGACTGGGCTAATCACATAGCCTTGGCCTGGGATTGTGCAAAGAAAACGGGGAGAAGATGGATTTTCTTCAATCCGCTCCCGCAGGGTCTTGATATGTACCCGCACCAGGTCGGAGCTGCCTTTTCCAGATGGGTAATCCCAAACTTCGTCAAGCAACCTGGCAGGAGAAAAGGCCTCTCCCGGATGGGTCATCAAGTGATAAAGCAGGTCATATTGCATAGGAGTCAGGCGGATTTTGCCTTTATTCGGTGTGTGGAGTTCGTATGTGTGCGTGTCCAGGATAAAATCTCCTAACGCCAGGCAGTAAGCAGGAAGTTCATTCATTGATCCTGCAGCTAAATCATTGAAAGATGTTTCGGTATCAGCAAAATTCAGATTTTTGGTGCGCTTTAAGATAGCCTGCACGCGTAAAATTAGCTCATCCAGGTTAAAGGGTTTGCATAGATAATCATCAGCCCCGGCTTTAAATCCAGCAATTTTATCTTGTGTTTTTACCTTTGCAGTCAAGAGAAGAACAGGCACCTGAGCCAACCAGGCATCTGAGCGTATCGCTTTGCATACGGCATAACCATCCATATCGGGCATGATAAGATCCAAAATGATCAGGTCTGGTCTGTTTTGTCGGGCAGCGTGCAAGCCTTTATCGCCCCTGCTTACCAGGGTTACCTGGAAATCTTGGTGCATTAAACATCGCTCGATGGTACGAGCTACAATGTAATCATCCTCGATCACCAGGATATGAGCGAATGTCATGCTGAGACCTCCGCAGGAAAGACAACACGGAAGATTGTATCATGCTCGAGTGCGCTATCTGCAGTGATCTGCCCACCGTGTTGGCGGACAATCTCTCTGCAGATGCTTAACTCCATACCAGAACCGCGCCCGCCCGTTACGCCCAAAAAATCAGGCTCGAAGATCGAGGCCAATTGATCCTCCGGAATACTCTCGCCTTCATCATGGATTTCGACCAGAACAGCATTTCCAGGAATGATTTTGGTGACAATCATGATCTTTTGTCCCTGGTAATTTACACTGGCATCTCGAGCGAGTAGGATCAAGTTGACCCAAAGATTTTCTAATTTTCGGGCGTTTCCACGAATTTCGGGCAGATCCTGGGCAAGTTTCAGTACCAGTTGGATACCAGCGTGTGCGATTTGCTCGCTGATCAGCGAAAGGGCATGTTCGATCGTGTCATTGACGGATACGGTCTCGAAGGAATCTACAGCTGGCTCAGAAAAAGCCAGCAAACGTTGGACAACATTCTGCAGTCGCCAGCCAGCCTGCTCGATCGCTTCAGCAGATTCGCGACCTGGAGAATTTGGTCCCAATTTGCGCAGTAAAATTTGGGCATCTGCAATGATCGTGGTGAGGGGGTTATAGATCTGGTGGGCAACGCCTGAGGCAATTTCACCGATGGTCGCCAGCCTGGCAGCCTGAACCAACTGAGCCTGGGCTGCCTGGATTTGCTGCTGCATTCGCTTTTGCTCAGTGATGTCTCGTCCAACAGACTGAAATTCAGAGATTTTTCCATTCGTATGGATGATCGCCCGGTCGGTTCGTTGTAACCAGCGCAAACCTTTTTGGGGAACAAAAACTCTATGTTCCAGGGTGGCTATCGTCTTTTTATCGTTAAAACTTGTCCAGTGGTGGATGAGCTTGATGCGTTCGTTTTCCGGTATGAAATATAGAAAATTCATCCCGAGTAGTTTCTTGCGTTCAAATCCGAAATACTGGCAAAAAACTTCATTGACATAGGTTAGATGACCATTGGGCTTAAACCGGCAAATAATTTCTGTTTGGTAGTCTTCCACAATTGCCCGGTAACGCGCTTCGCTTTTACGTAGAGCATCTTCGGCTTGGACCTGGTCGGAGATATCGTGTGAGACATCCATGTAACCAATCCGCGCTGATTTGTTATCCGCTTGGTGAAGCGCAGATAAGCGTGAACGAACCCATACAATCTTTCCATTTGGTCCGGTGTATTTACGTAAGGAGCCAGGTGAACCTTGATCAGCATCAGGCATTGTGATTTTGGGTGTGAAGTGATCCAGGTAAACTTCAGAGACCTGGCGGCCGATCCTTTCCTGGCTATTGTATCCAAACAAATCTGTGCTGTCTGGTTCCAATAGGTGATTTTTCCTGATGAATCCCAAACCACAATTGCATCATGCACATTTTCAAGCAGTAAAGCCTGGTAATGAACCTGTGCTAGAGTGTTTTGCATCGTTTGCTGAAGCTGGTGGTTTTGTATAGTCTTATGGATCAAGGATGGCAGGGTAAGCAAATAATCGCCACTTTTTTGCAGATAATCGGCTGCACCTTGTTGGATAGCCTCAACGGCAATACGCTCATCGCCTTGACCAGTGATCATGATGACCGGATTTGCGATGTCCCTGTTTTTCATCTCCCGTAGCACATCCAATCCTGTGCCGTCAGGTAGACGGTAATCTAACAGCAGGATTGCAAATTGCTCTGTTTCCAGCCTGGGCCATAGCTCATGGATGGTCGCTGCATGAGCCACATCAGAAAAACCGGCTCGCTCAAGAAAGCGGGCTGTCATTTCAGCCTGGGCGAAATTATCGTCAACTATGAGGACACGCTCTAAAGCAGTATTGACCATGGCATCACTTTTCTTCCAAGACAAAGATAGGCATTTCTCGCGGTTCATTAAACGTTTTCCTGTTCTTGAAAAACGCTGCAGAACCCCGAAAGTTAGCGGAATTCCTTTTCCTGTAAGCATAAAGAATGACTGCCAAAAATTCCATAAAAGCTACGTAAAGAAATGCAGGTTTTGGCTGCAAAAAGTAAAGATTAAGGTTGCAATATGCTTGCCATCCAGGAACAGGATGGATGATTGCATTGTCCGAGGTTTTATGGGGCTCGAGGTGTTTTATAAAAAGTATAGGGTTCGTCCGGATAATAGTGGAACACATTTCGATCCGGAAAATGGCTAGCGACTTCCTGGTCAATGACAGGTGAGCGGGTGATAATGAAGATGAATGGGGTATCTAGAAATGGATTCTGTAACTCGAGCAACGTGCCATATTCTGCCCAGTTCCCCGAAGTGTGAACGATCATCAGTGCTGGGGCAAGCTCCTGCGCATGATGCGGTCAGGAAGGGTTCGTGATGGGCACGGCTCATACCATAGAGAGCATGCATCCCTCCTAAGCGCACAGGGGTATAAAATAGAAGATTGGCCGAAACTAACAGCGCAAGAAAGGCAGTAACGCCTAAAGCGCGAATGCGTCGCCAATCGCGATAATTTGGAAAGGGCTCACCATCTGATAGCGGCCAGCCTGCGAGCAGGCAGATGCCTGCTGCGCTGACAATGGTCAGGCTGTAGAGACCTTCGTAATAATACCGGGGGCCAAACAAAGCAGAGCCGATCCAGTAAAGTGTATAGACCAGCACCAGGCTCAAAACGACGCTGGCGAGCAGCCAGGCGCGTTTGTTTTTTCGAATAGCCAGGATGCCTGGTGGCAGAAACAACCATGAGTAACCTGCCCAACCGAAAAGATCGTGCCAGCCAGAACGCAGGCTGAAGCGGGTGTTGATGCGCGCTTTTTCGAGGGTATGTCCTTCTTCGGAATGTCCATGCCCGGGCCCAAAACCAATTTTGTCATACTCCCACCATAAGGTATAAGGGTTCATGAGTGCATCGCCTGTGACAGCATATTGCCAGGCGAAATGCAGGCTGGTAAGCGCCAGCACAATGAGCACAAAAAGGGCTAATCGTTTGCGAATATCTGAATTGCCGCGCCATAGCAGGTACAAGCCATGCATGGCAAAGGGTATGGCTACAGCAGCGGCGGTCAGCGGGCGGGTAAGGACGAGTACACCTAAGGCTCCAGCTGCTGTTATCGTCGCCAGCCAGCGGCGAGTTGTGATCGGTTTGGCAAAGGCATCCAACCAGGCTAGGGCAAAGCCGGCGCTCAAAACCAATCCGAGTGGATGGGACAGGAGCGAGCCCGAGTTCATTAGGAAAAAGGGTGAAGTGAGGGTTAAGCCAGCTGCGATCAGGCCGACCATCTCGCTTAGGACTCGTTTTCCCAACCGGTAGGTGAGCCACAAGCCAAGCCCTGCCAGGATTGGATTAACCAGGTAGTGAATGCCCAGCCTTACACCGAAAGACAGCACCACTGGCCAGCCTAATGGGTACTTACCGAAACGTTGACCGTTATAGTCGATGACAAAGGGGACCAGGAAGCTCTTGGGCTGTTCCGGAGAGGGCAGGCTTAGCTGATTCCTGGCAATAACCTGAGCCTGCCATAGATAGGCTATTTCATCTTCAATATGCGATAACCGCTCGAATACGAGATCCGAAACCAGGAAGCCTGCCAGGACGGCTAGCAAGCTCATGAATAGGGCAATCCGGTCAGCACGCGTCATAGGTCAAGAACTGAACGCTCAGGCGCCGATCTGTTTCAAGGCCTGCAGGGCTGCGTCATGGAGGATATGGTTGGATGCCAGGATGCCTCGGTTTTGAGTCAACGAGCGGCCGGTGGTGAAATTGAGCGGCTTTCCATCCAGGTCGGTGATCTGTCCACCAGCCTCTTCTAAAACTAGAGATCCGGCGGCCTGATCCCATATTTTTTCTTTATAATCTGGCTTCGAAGGAGAGAGCAGCCTCAACAAGATTTCTCCTTTTCCGGCTGCTAACACAGCATATTTGGCCTGGCTGTCCATGCGCACTGGTTCTGCTTCTACCCCTAATGCATCAGCAAAGAAATCGATTTGACCGACGTTGGTATGACCCGATTCGAAAGACCGCAACAGGCGGGCTTGAGAGCCTTGTTTCTGGGATGAGACCTGCCAGGCGGGTGAGTGTAGCCTCACTTTCGATTGGCATGGTCCAGGTGCCCTGACCGCGGACGGCGACTACCAGAGAGCCTTCGCCATCTAAATCTGGGCGCCAGCCTTCACTCAGGTTGGGGCAACCCAGCACGCCGATCTGTACCTGCCCGTCTTCGATCAGAGCCAGGGCAACCGCATACTGGTCGCCACGCAGGAAGCCTTTGGTGCCGTCAATCGGATCAAGAGTCCAAAAACGGTGGGCCGAGTCGGTTCTGCCAAAGTCAATCCACCTGCATACAAGCTCGGGGGTGGTTTGGTTGATATGCCGCTGGATAAAGCTGGTAACTTGTTCCAGCATTTTCTCGGAAGCCGACAGTGCGCTCGAATCTTCTTCTGCAATCATGAAATCGGAAGGGAAAGTATGCGAGAGTAAGTAACCCACCAGGGTTTGCGAGGCAAAGTCTGCCACGGTTACCGGCGAACGGTCATCCTTGGTCAGGGCAGGTGAAACTAACTCGGCCTGAATTTCTTTAACCAGCCTGGTTGCTTGTCGTACGGCTGTCATTGCAAATTGAACTTCTTGGCTATCAAGGTTTAGCATTGCTTATCGCTCCTGTAAAGAATTCTTGTCAAGTATCCCGCTTAGATCGTAAGGCATAGCGCCAGTGATACGTACAGGGACCATTTCTCCGACGGGGATTTCACTTTCGATGATGACCATTCCATCAATTTCCGGTGCATCCCGGTATGTGCGTCCCAAAGAGATGCCGTCACCCTGGCCTTCCACCAATACATCCAGTGTTTTTCCAATAAAACTCTGATTTTTTTGCAGAGATATGGATTGCTGCGCCTCCATCAGGATTTGGTAACGTTCTTCTTTAACCTCAGCAGGGATTGGATCGCCCAGAGGTTCGCTAAAAGTGCCTGGCTCAAAAGAAAATTGGAATGTACCGATGCGGTCAAATTGCATGGATTGCACAAATTCTAACAGTGCCTGGAATTCCTGCTCGGTCTCCCCGGGATAACCGACGATAAAGGTGGTCCGCAGCGCCAGGTCTGGGATTTTATTGCGCATCTTGTCCAGGGTGCGATAAACCCAATCCATGTTCGCTGGTCGCCGCATGCGTTTAAGCGTGTCGGGGTGGGCATGTTGAAGTGGCATATCCAGGTATGAGACGATTTGTTTTTGGCTGGCCATCACATCGATCAGGCGATCGGTGACATAACCGGGGTAAGCATACATAACCCGGACCCAAGCAAGTTCGGGGGCTGACTGGGTGATTTTCTCCAGCAACTGCGCCAGTCCATCTTTCATGCCCAGGTCGTGACCGTAGTCGGTAGTATCCTGCGCGATCAGTATCAGTTCTTTGATGCCCAGTTCTTGCATGGCTTGAGCTTCAGCCAGGATTGATTCTACCGGTCGGCTGACAGCCGTGCCTTTGATGAGCGGAATTGCACAGAAAGCGCAAGGACGCCGGCAGCCGTCTGCAATTTTAAGATAAGCGCTGGCGCCTTGCACGGATACTCGTAACACATCGTGCTCGTCTTTACCGACGGTTGCCACATCGGGTAAATGATATTCTGGCTGCGGATATTTTGTGGAGCGTAGCTTCTGGACAACTTCGACAATGTCCATCCAGCGCCGTGTTCCCAGGATACCGTCAATGCCCGGTACTTGTTTAGCAATTTCTGCACCATAGCGCTGAGTCAGGCAGCCAGCCGCGATCAGGATTTGTCCTGAGCGTTTCGATGAGGCCAACTCACTGAGGACATCCAGTGATTCTTGTTTTGCTGGCCCGATAAAACCGCAAGTATTGACAATAATGACATTTGCCTGCTGAGATTTATCTGTAAAAGAAAAACCGGCGTCTTCCAGTAAAGTGCCCATGGAGGATGAGTCGACCGTGTTCTTGGCGCATCCTAGGGAGATGATATGAACCTTATTCGAACGCATAAATACCTCAAAAAGATTATGGTAACGGAGGAACACCAGTTTGTAACACAGCTGGCGTCGGTGTGCTGGTGCTGGTAGGTGTAGCAAGCTGGGTAGGTGTGATCGTCGGTGTGGGTGCGACAATTCCTTCGCTGGTGTAAATCTGGTTAATAACCTGGCCATAAAGGCCAAGCGTTCCCAGATCTTGCTGGTTGAAAAAAACCTGGATGGCTGAACCGCTGCTTACCAGGATTTCGACCTGGGATTCGCCTGAGTAGCTATAGGCAGCGCCTGGCAGGATGCGACCTTCAAATTCAATTTCCCCATCAACCCAAACGCGCAGCCAGGCTCTTTGGCGAACTGAAATGTTGATCTGTATATTGCCATCCTGGCCCGGGGAGATGATTTCACCGGTCTGCTCGTCGGTAGCCAGCACCTGAGTGGGGAAGAGAGCCTGATTCGCGGGGATGGTTGGTGTTTCTGGGGCAGGTGTTTCCGTCAGGGTCGCTGTTGAGGAGGCCAGGAGTATATCGGAGATTGAAGGGGCAGTTGCCGTAGGCTCCTGCTCAGAGCCTAGAGAGAAAACCCGGATTGCTCCCCACAACACAAAAATGATTAAACCTGCGATCACCGTACCGCCGATGATTGCCTCACTTGAAAAATAACGTCTCAGGCGAAGCGGTATAATGGGCTGGCTTTTTTCGGGCTGGCTTTCTTTTTGCGGAGCTTCTGCTTGCTTTATGCTTAGCCGGGATTGCAGTCCCTCTGCGAAACGCAGCAATAACTGATCGGCATCCATACCCAAAAAAGAAGCATAATTATTCAGCATCCCCCGGCCCTGGACGGGTGATGGCAAAGAATCTAGATTTCCACTTTCCAGAGCCTGCAAATAGTGTAATCTTAAGTGAGTATGCTTCTCAACTTCTTCGAGTGAGAGACCAAGCAGTTCTCTTTGGCCGCGTAATAACCGGCCGATTTCCGAAAAGATTTGATCTGCCTGGGCATATTTTGGGGTTGGCGGCAGGGCAGGCTGTTCGCCAGGCTTTTCCAGCGGAACAGAGATTTCTGCGTTCTGGTTTTCAAGGCTGGTGGATAGGGTTTCAGGGTCAAGGTTTAAAAAACTTGCGTAGATGCGCAAAAATCCCTTGGCCTGGGTAGGGGATGGCAGAGAATCAAACAGTTCCGCTTCCAGTGCCTGCAGGTAATGTGAGCGGATATGGGTCGCCTTGGCGGCTTGTTCTAATGTGAGTTGTCGTTTTTCGCGCGCCTGGCGAAGTTGCTGTCCGGCGGAATTGTTCATACCATTACATAACCCGGTCTACACACCGGAGCCCTTTGAAATACTAGCCAGGGCAATTGAGCTTTCGCTACAATACAAAAACCGGCCTATACAAGAGAAGGATTTGTACCCTGGTGAATAGAAGCTTAACATAGTTTACCGCTGTTTTGCTTCTGATCCAACCTCCCCTTTGTGCAGGCCGGTAATCATTCGTTACAGAAAATCGAATAATCAGGAATTAGGCTTCTGCCTCGTTCTCCACTTCAACTTCTGCCACTTCTTCCTCAATCTCAGCGCTTTCCAGGTAATCTTCTGGCGATTCGCCTTCACGATGGACGATTACCTTGATTTCAGGGACCAGGTCAATAGTCAATCGAATGTGGAGGGAATGCTGACCCAGGGTGCGGATCGGTTCAAAATCCAACTGGCGGCGGTTGATCTCGATTCCAGTTTTTTTCTGAATAGTTTCAGCAATCATTTGGGGAGTAATCGAGCCGTATAATTTGCCGGTTTCGCCAGCTTTAGCTGGGAAGAATAAGTTGAGCTTGCTGAGGATTTCAGCAACCCCACTGAGTTCTTTGTTTTCAACGGCGCGTTTAACGTCGGCGGTTGTTCGAATGCGGGAAACTTGCTTAAGTGCTCCCGGTGTCGCCAGAACCGCCAGGCCTTGCGGGATAAGGAAGTTGCGCCCGTAACCATCTGCGACGCGCTTCACATCGCCTGCCCGACCTAATTTGTATACATCTTTAATGAGTAAAACCTTCATAATCGTCAAGCCCTTTCGCTTAAGAATAGTTGATTGCTCGGACGAAGGGTACAACGCCCCGAGCCCGCTGATTTTACCAGAAGGAGTGTGGGAAGTCAACCAGGGCGCCAGTTTATTGGGTGATTTACTTGATATAATCCGCTCATGCATCCTGGAGATTTGCCTTTTCAAAGGCAACGGACTTTAAGAGTTGAAGCGATTGTGCTGCGCCATTTAAATTGGGGCGAAGCAGACCGTTTAATCTGGCTTTTTACGAAAGAGTACGGTAAGTTGCGCACGGTTGCCAAAGGTGTGCGCAAAGCTCGCTCTCGTAAAGCAGGACACCTGGAGCCTTTTACCCGGGTGAGTTTGCTGTTGGCACGCGGCAAAGAAATCCCATTGATAACCCAGGTAGAAACATTGGATGCTTATCTACCCATCCGCGAAGATTTAATCCGCATGACTTGTGGGCTTTACCTGGTTGAATTGTTGGATCGTTTTACTTACGAAGAAGGGGCGAATATCGGTATATTCACATTGCTCACAGACAGCCTGGGGCGCTTAAGCCAGGCGGTGGATCAAGACCTGGTAGCGCGGTATTATGAAGTTCGCCTGTTGGATCACCTGGGTTTTCGGCCACAGCTTCTCAAATGTGCGCAGTGCAGTGAGGAAATAAAGCCGGAAAACCAATATTTCTCATCACAACAAGGTGGTGTGCTTTGTCCTAAATGTGGACCCAAATTGAGCGGCTCGCGCCCGATTTCAATGCAAGCCTTGAAATATCTCAGGCATTTTCAGCGTAGCAATTTTAAGGATGCCTCCAGGGTTGTGTTGACATCTTCGCTGAATCATGAACTGGAAATGATCATGCAGCATTACCTGACTTATTTGTTGGAACGAGGCCTGAATACCCCGCCTTTTATGCAGCGTGCCAGGCGATTGGCTTCAGGCAAGGCAAATGATTTTTCTTTTGAGGATGATTCTTAAGAAAAATCCCCCTCTCCATTTTCTAGTGCCTTTCAGGAGAGGGGGAAAGCGGGGGGAACCGTCAGGAAAGCTTAGCGAATTTGGTAGACCATGGTCACATCAACGGTGAGGATCATTTGTCCGGGGGAGACGGGTACACTGGCAGCTTCTGCCATCATGACGCCGCCGCGCCCTTCAAACATTGGGATCGGGGTGCTTGCGCTGACCATGCTGATGGTCTGCACATCGCCCAGGGTGACACCGGCTGCGCTGGCTAATTCTCCAGCGATTTCCTTGGCATTCTCAACGGCTGCTTTGCGAGCTTCAGAGAGTGCTGCGGTTTTATCAGCTACATCAAACTGGATGCCGTAGATCTGGTTAGCGCCAGCGGTAACGGCTGCATCAAGCAGGTCGCCAATACTGTCCAGATTTCGTACAGTGACGTGAACGGTGTTTTCGACTACATAGGTAATCTCACCAGTTGGCTTACCTTCCAGGTCATACTTCTGCTGTGGGAAGATGCTGAAGTTTGTGGTTTGAATGTCTTTTTCGTCTACATCCAAAGATTTCAGGGCATCTGCAATTTTTTGCGAGAGGCTTGAATTCTCTGTGACCACCTCGGAGGCTACAGCGCCTTCTGTACGCACGCCAATATTGATATAAGCAATGTCAGGCGTCAGGTAAGCTTGCCCACTGCCGCTGACAGAAAGCGTTCGAGTGGTAGGTTTCACTTTCGCTGGTTTGCGTTACAGCCTGGGCGATTTCTCCAGGGGTTTGGGCAAAGGCTGCCCCTGCGCATCCGGTGAGCAGGATGGAAATGAGCAGGATGCTGGTCAGTAAAAAGGTCTTCTTAAACATGTTGTACTCCTCTTAAGGTAAATGGTTTTAATTCAGTCAACCAAAATATGGTTGGTTTTATATCCTATCAATGATACAGACGAAAGGTGGCGTTGATTAGTTCCCGATTCTCACCAGAGTCTCATCTGTTATCGAGGTAAAATAAACCGGGAGGATCACTTGACACAGAAAACCGAAGAGAAACCTGCGCCTACATCCATGCGGATTAAGTTGCTGCTCTGGTGGCGACGGATCACCCGACTGATCGATGCTGAAAGAAGGGGGGAAGTTCATGTGCAATTACGCAATGCTTCCCGCCCCAGTTTTGATTTCTTCCTCCTGGTGGTCTTATCCTGTATTATTGCCACACAGGGTTTGCTGGTAGATTCTCCCGCGATTATTATTGGAGCCATGCTGGTTGCCCCGCTCATGTCACCGATTATTGGATTGGGATTATCTTCCTTGACAGGTGATGACCGCATGCTGCGCGATGCCACAGCAGCCCTGATCCGCGGCGCTTTACTGGCAATCTTGATTTCGTTTCTGTTGGCCTGGGTGAACCGCTATTTACCCTTAATTGTTATGCAAGAATTGCCCAATGAAGTCCTCAGCCGCACCAAGCCATCGCCAATTGATTTGGGAGTAGCGTTGGCGGGTGGAGCCGCGGCAGCCTTTGCCTTGGCAATGCCTCATATCTCGGCTGCACTACCTGGTGTGGCGATTGCCACAGCTTTGATGCCTCCCTTATGTACCGTTGGCATAGGACTGGCGATGGGGCGCATGGATGTAGCTGGAGGCTCTTTTCTGCTGTTTCTTACCAACATGGTGAGCATCGCCTTTGCAGCCTCTTTGGTTTTCTTTCTCCTTGGGTTTCGCTCGCCATTCTCCAAGCAAAATAAAAGAATCCCCAGCAGTCTTTTCATTTCCGCTTTTCTGACCACGCTTTTATTGGGCTCGTTGAGCCTGTTGAGCTACCAGTTTGTGAAAAGCGCGAATGAGGCGCGCTTAATTGAGGAAGTCATTTTAGATGAGGTAGCCAAAATTGAACATGCTGAGCTGATTGGATGGGATACTTACACAACGGGTGATGAGCTCCATTTGGATATCACCTTGCGGACAATCGCCTTACTAAAGTATGAAGATAGTGTCACTTTACAAAAAAATATAGCCGATCGTTTGCAGCGTACGGTAGCAGTGGTGGTAAACCAGGTGTTTGCTGCTCGACTGGACCCATTGGTTCCTCCTACATTTACCCCCACGCCAACTGTGACCCGCACACCGACGCCTGGTCCCAGCCCGACATCTACCCATACAGCTACACCACGGCCAACCTCGACGGCTACAGAAACCAGCACTGCCACACCCTCAGCGACACCTACGATGACTGTCACACACACAATGACCGCAACACCAGCCCTGGTCAAAGGCCTGGAGTACCGGTTTGCCCAATATGCGCATGAGACAATGGCCTGAAGGACCTGAAATTGCAGCGGTAAGGCACAATCAATTCTTAACTGTGCTTTATGGAATACAGGTGGTCAATGGACTGGTGTGGGTGGAAGTGCAGGATGCTGAGGGAAGAATTGGGTGGATTCCCCAGATTTACCTGCTGCAGGTCACACTGACGCCAGGCCCTGCATTATCTTCTACGGCGTATATCGAGGCTACGAACTCTGGTTGCTTCGATGACCGCAACCCCCAGCAAAACTGACCCGTAAACGAACAGATTGGCGGCTTTCATATACTTCTCTAACACCCCGTTAGTGAATTATTAAGTGTCTGAATGTTATAATCTTCCTGTCAGGTTTTTCCTGTTTCAGAAAGAGGATAAGATAATGATGCGATTTGACCGTTTTACCGAGCGAGCCCAAGAGGCTGCTCAACGTGCTGCTGAGATTATCCAGCGGTATGGTCATAATCAGATTGATACTGAACATATCTTGCTGGCTTTGATTGAACAGCCACAGGGAGTAATCCCACAAATTTTAGAGCTGCTTAAGATTGACTCTGCAGCTTTGACCGAACGATTGGACTATATTTTACGTACCAGCCCCAAGGCAAATATTTTTGGCGGCGGAGCGGGGCAAATTTTCATCACACCGCGCGTCAAGCGGATTATCGATTTGGCCAATGAAGAAGCCAACCGCTTGAAGGATGAATATATTTCCACCGAGCACATCTTCCTGGCAATTATGAGCGAGCGCAGCACCCCAGCTGCCCGCCTGCTGGAAGGCGCTGGCGTCACGCGCGAACGCGTTTATGATGCCATCCAGCAAATTCGCGGCGGGCAACGCGTGACCGACCCGCAGGCTGAGACGCGCTATCGCACCCTGGAACGCTATTCCCGTGACTTAACCCAAATGGCGCGTGAAGGCAAGCTGGATCCAGTCATCGGGCGCGATACAGAAATTCTGCGTGTCATCCAGGTCCTTAGCCGGCGTACTAAGAACAACCCGGTCTTGATAGGGGAAGCTGGAGTCGGAAAGACTGCCATTGTGGAAGGTCTGGCGCAAAAAATCGCCACCAATGACGTACCTGAAATCCTTTCGGGTAAGAAGGTCATTGCACTCGACCTGGGTGCTATGATTGCCGGTTCTCGTTTCCGGGGTGAATTCGAAGAACGCCTCAAAGCCGTGGTGGAAGAAATTCAGCGGGCGGAAGGCGAAGTGATCTTGTTTATTGATGAGCTGCACACTGTTGTCGGTGCGGGCGCTGCCCAAGGCGCTATGGATGCATCCAATATGCTCAAGCCAGCCCTGGCGCGCGGCGAGCTGCAATGTGTTGGCGCCACCACTCTGGATGAGTACCACAAGTATATTGAGAAAGATTCAGCCCTGGAACGGCGTTTTGCCCCGGTTTATGTGGAAGAACCCAGTGTGGAAGAGACGATCCAGATGCTGCAGGGATTGCGCGACCGTTACGAGGCGCATCACAAAGTCAGATTTTCGGACATCGCTCTGGTGGATGCCGCCAGGCTTTCGGCGCGCTATGTCACTGATCGCCATTTGCCGGATAAAGCTATTGACCTGATCGACGAAGCCGCCGCTAAGCTGCGGGTTGCATTGTACTCCCTGCCGCCTGAGCTGAAGGCGATGAAAACTGAGATTGATCGCCTGTCCGCCGAGGAAGAGCAAGCCGGGCAGGAGCGTGACTATGAGCGCGCCGCTCAGAAAAAAGCCGAGCGTCTGCGCCTGGAGACTGAATTCAACGGTCTGCGTGACCAGTGGGAAGCCGAACACAAGCTGGATGAAGTGGTTGATTCCGCTGATATAGCCGAAGTGGTCGCCCAGTGGACCGGCATACCGGTCAGCCAGATGATGGAAACCGAAGCCCAAAAACTGCTGCAGATGGAAGATCGCTTGCATGAGCGCATCATTGGGCAGGATGAGGCCATTCATGCCATCTCAGATGCCATCCGGCGTGCCCGCTCTGGTCTCAAAGACCCGCAGCGCCCGATTGGCTCGTTTATCTTTATTGGGCCCTCCGGTGTGGGGAAAACCGAGCTGGCGAAAGCCCTGGCCTGGTTTATGTTTGACGATGAAGATGCCCTGGTGCGTATCGATATGAGTGAATACCGCGAGCAGCATACCGTTTCGCGTTTGTTTGGCGCTCCTCCAGGCTATGTGGGTTATGAAGAGGGTGGTCAGCTGACCGAAGCCGTCCGCCGCCGCCCTTACCGGGTGATTTTATTCGATGAAATTGAAAAAGCCCACCCGGAAGTGTGGAATGCTTTGCTGCAAATTCTGGATGACGGGCGCCTGACCGATGGACAGGGGCGCGTGGTGGATTTCCGCAACAGCGTCCTGATCATGACCAGCAACCTGGGCACGGAATATGTGCGCCGCTCTGGCACCCTGGGATTCCTGCAAAGCCGCGGGGACAGCGAAGAGAGCATCGAGCATGACAAGATCGAGAAAGCGCTCAAAAGCACATTCCGCCCTGAGTTCTTGAATCGCATTGACGAAATCATTACTTTCTCGCCGCTTTCTGTGGAGCAGATGGCATTGATTGTTGATCTGCAGATGAAGGAAATCCAGGAGCGTATGAACGAACGGGGCCTGATGGTCGAGTTGACCGAAGCTGCGGCGCATTGGCTGGCACAGCAGGGGTACGACCCTGCCTTTGGCGCCCGCCCATTGAAGCGTGCCTTGCAGAAATTCGTGGAAAGCCCACTATCCATCCGCTTACTAGGGGGTGAATTCTCCGAAGGCGATAAGATTGTCGTCGATTTGGATGAGAACACCAATGAGCTGGTCTTTCGCCAGGCAGGTGAGAGCATTAGCGCTGAAAAATTGGAAGAGAGCTCGGTAGAGCAATAAAGACCTGGAATTGACAGACGCTGGCTTGGTGAATTTCGAGTGATTTATCAAACGCCAGACTACTGGCAAAAGGTCGGGTAAAAATGAATTGCGGGGCTGCTTATAAACGAGGCAGCCCCGTTGGATTCAAAGAGCTTCATTTAGGGCGACCCTGGATGCCTGCTCTCGGGCCAGATTTTCTTCTTTGAGATTGTGACACGCACTGTTAATAAATGCTTCGCAAATGCCTGAACCAGGTATCATGAAGCTGGAGGTGCTTTGTCCACAAAACTTCCTCCGCTGATCTCTCGTTGCAACAAGTTGCGCTTGGCATCAAAAGTGAGCTCGATTTGGATTCTCTGGAAACACAGACCTTTATCGCCCATCACTTCTTTGCGGCAGAAATAAGTAGGCTGTCCATCTCCTTCGAATTCAACGCTCAATTCATTGCGCAAATCAATGCGGGTCGAAATGATCTCCCCACAACGCTGGCATTTAACCGATACCCACATGACCATGTCATCTGGCTTTCTGGAAGAGCTAAACAGCCCACCAAGCTTCTTGAAAAACCCCATCTTGCACCATCCTATCTGGAAATAGCCGCTCCCCACTGTGGAAGCAGGACTTATCATTCTTTTTATGAAATCTCTACGCAAGAGCTGAAAGCCTGTCATTGCGAACGTTCTTTGTGAGCAATCTGAGCTCTGCAGCTTCACGAACATTCTCACTGCAGCTCGCAAAGTACGATTATCTGTTTGAAATTATAGCATGCCTGAAACCGTAGGCGATCGTTTATTCAGCCTCATGCGATTTGGCATGAGTAATTTATCAGAAACGAAGGAAACTCATGTTAAAATTCACAAAATCTTCAAAACTTGTTCATTCGAACTTCATAGACTTTCGATATAGTTATAGCAAGTACATGCAGCAGCGGGCTAAGAAAGCCAGGCTGCCAAGCATAAACAAGAAAACATTAACCATGGAGGTTATTCATGAACAAGAAAAATTTATCTACCTTATTGGATCGTGGTAGTCATTGGAATAGTCAGTCTGGGATTGGCTGGTTGCTCAGCAGACAACATTGGCGGCTCAAGTTGTGGATGAAGTCGCTGCAGAGTTAGCTCCCCAAGCAAATTCAAGCGCACTCCAGGCGCAGGGTCAGATTGAACGACCTGTGGCCAATGCCAGTGGGGCAGGGGCTGCGCCACAAGGCCAGGTTGAGCGGCCATCAGGCAACCCCAATGGGGCGGGTTTAGCGCCGCAAGGTTCTGCCAGCAGCGGCGGTGCGTTCGCTAGTCCGCAAAATGTTGGCAACGCCGGCGGACGCGGCAACGGGCAGATGCGCGGCAACCAGGGCGCGGCCGGGACCGGGCAGGCTTTGGGACCTTTGAGCGAAGCGGAAACCGAGGCTTTACTGCGAGCCATTGAAGAAGAACTCGGCGCACAGGCGCTTTACCAGAGTGTCATTGCTACCTTTGGTGCGGTCTATCCGTTTGATGGCATTGCGGTTTCCGAAGGGCAACATGCCGATGCATTGCTACGGCTGGCTGAAAAATACGGCGTCACCGTACCTGAATACACCCCCGGTGTATTGCCTGTCTACGAGAGCCTAGAACAGGCCTGCCAGGCAGGTGTGACAGCCGAAATTGCGGATGCCGCTCTGTACGATGAGCTCATGCCCTCCGTCACGCACACAGATATCTTGCGAGTTTTTGAGAATCTAAAGCGTGCTTCGCTGGAGAACCACTTGCCATCTTTCGAAACCTGCCAGTAAGCCGGTCGAAACAAACCGGGTGAATAAGGACCAGGTATAAAGCAAGTTACCCCTTGAAAAACTAGAAGATTTAGGATCTGGATTTGTAGAACCCCCAGGCAAGCGCTTTCTCCGGCGCAAAACCTGGGGGTTTTCGTGTTCATTGGTATAATTCTTCCCCTGTGTTTTAATCTGTATTTGAAACAAATGTGCTATAATCGCAAATTGTCTCAAGTTGTACTCTATCAATTCATTAGAGGGAAGAAAGAACCCTATGTCTCAAAATGTTATTCGTGTTGTCGGCGCCCGGGAACACAATCTGAAGAATATCACAGTGGAAATCCCGCGCGATCAATTGGTTGTCATCACCGGTTTGTCCGGTTCAGGTAAATCCTCCCTGGCTTTCGATACCATCTTTGCCGAAGGGCAGCGGCGCTATGTCGAATCGCTGTCGGCTTACGCCCGCCAGTTCCTGGGGCAGATGGACAAGCCGGATGTGGATACGATCGAGGGCTTATCCCCAGCGGTTTCGATTGACCAGAAGGGCGCCTCGCATAATCCGCGCTCGACCGTCGGGACGGTGACCGAAGTCTACGATTACATGCGTTTGCTCTACGCGCGCGCCGGCATCCCACACTGTCCGGTCTGCGGGCGAGAGGTCGCGCGCCAGTCGGCTCAGGAAATTGTGGATGCGGTTGAAGGCATGCCGGAAGGGGCGCGCTTGCTGCTGCTGGCGCCGCTGGTGCGCGGCCGCAAAGGCACGCACCAGGCTGTGCTGGAGGAAATCCGCAAGGCTGGTTTTGTGCGCGCCCGGGTGGATGGCAAAGTCTACGAGTTAGATGAAGATATCTCCATGGATCGCTATAAAATCCACACCGTCGAAGCGGTCGTCGACCGCCTGGTGATCCACCATCAGCAGGATGAAAGCGAAACCCGCTCGGCGCGCTCGCGCCTGACCGATTCGATCGAAACCGCCCTCAAGTTTGGTGAGGGCTACCTGACCATTCACTGGCTCAACCCGCCGGCTGACGAAGCCTCCCAGCCCTTCGACGAAGAAGATGCTGCGGCAGGTGACGTGGCGGTTGAAGGGAGCGAGACGCAGGGGCGAGATTTGCACTTCTCCGAACACCTGGCTTGCCCGGAGCACGGTTCTGTATTGCCAGAGATCGAGCCGCGCACCTTTTCTTTTAACACCCCGCACGGCGCTTGCCCGGACTGCCAGGGTTTGGGTGGACGCCTGGAGATTGATCCGGACCTGCTGATTCCGGATAAGGACATCTCGATCAACGATGGCGCTATTATCGCCTCCGAATGGCGCGGCCCGCGCGAAGAAGGCGGCTATTACTGGCAATCCCTGGAAGCCACTGCCCACCATTTCAAAATCGACCTGGATGCGCCTGTCAGCAGCCTGCCGCCTGAAAAACTGGACCTGATCCTGTACGGCACCAAAGGGCAGGAGGTGACCATCCATTATCGCAACAAGGATGGGCGCCAGTCCACCTTCCGCATGGCCTTCGAGGGGGTGGTGGGCAACCTGCAGCGCCGTTACCAGGAAACGACCTCGGAATATATGCGCGAGCGCATCGGTGAATTTATGAACGAGCAGGTTTGCCAGACTTGCGGCGGTAAGCGCTTGCGGCCAGAAGCCATGGCAGTCACCGTGGATGGGGTCAATATTGTCGAAGCGACCCAATGGCCGGTTCTACGCACCCTGGAATGGGCGAAACGCCTGGCGGGTGCGGAAACGCCTCTCACCCCGCGCCAGCAGGCGATTGCCGAGCGAATTCTCAAGGAGATCCAGTCTCGCTTGGGTTTCCTGGTATCTGTAGGCCTGGATTACCTGACCTTGCAGCGCTCAGCCGCCTCGCTCTCCGGCGGCGAAGCCCAGCGCATTCGCCTGGCTACCCAAATTGGCTCCCGCCTGATGGGGGTGCTGTATGTCTTGGACGAGCCTTCGATTGGCCTGCACCCGCGCGACAATAACCGCTTGCTCGAGACCCTCAAAGGGCTGCGCGACCTGGGCAACACCGTCCTGGTCGTGGAGCATGACACCGAAACCATCCTGACCGCCGATTGGATCCTGGACCTGGGTCCGCTAGCCGGCGAGCACGGCGGGCGTGTGGTCGCTGAAGGCACGGTTGAGGATATCTTGAAAGCCCCTGAATCGCTGACCGGCGCTTACCTTTCCGGCAGGCTCAAAGTGCCCATCCCCGACGAGCGCCGCCAGGGAAATGGCAAGCATCTACGCGTCATCGGGGCGCGTGAGAACAACTTGAAGAACCTGGATGTGACCATCCCGTTGGGAGAATTGGTGTGCATCACGGGCGTTTCCGGCTCCGGCAAATCGACCTTGATGGTGGATATCGTGTATAAAGAGCTGGCGCGGGCGCTCAACCGGGCGCATACCCAGCCGGGGGAGCATGACCGCATCGAAGGCCTGGAGCACCTGGATAAGATCATCAACATCGACCAATCCCCGATCGGGCGCACGCCGCGCTCCAACCCGGGCACCTATACCGGCCTGTTTGACCATATCCGCAGCTTGTTTGCCGAGATGCCGGAGAGCAAGGTGCGCGGTTATAAACCGGGACGTTTTTCCTTCAATGTGCACGGCGGGCGCTGCGAAGCCTGCCAGGGACAGGGACAATTGCGCATTGAGATGCAATTCCTGCCGGATGTGTATGTGCCCTGCGACGTGTGCCATGGGGCGCGCTTCAACCGCGAGACTCTCCAGGTGCGTTTCAAGGATTTGAATATCGCCGAAATCCTGGACCTGACCGTGGACAATGCCCTGGAATTGTTCAGTGCCTTCCCGGTGATGACCAGCCGCCTGCAGACCCTGCAAGATGTCGGCCTGGGTTATATCCGCCTGGGGCAGCCTGCGCCGACCCTCTCGGGAGGCGAGGCGCAGCGCGTCAAGCTGGCGCGCGAGCTCTCCAAGCGCTCTACCGGCAGGACCCTGTATGTGCTGGATGAGCCCTCGGTGGGTCTGCACGCTGCGGATGTGCACAAGCTGATCGAAGTCCTGCAGCGCCTGGTGGATGCCGGCAACAGCGTATTGATCATCGAGCACAACCTGGATATCATCAAGGTGGCGGATTACCTGATCGATTTAGGCCCCGAAGGCGGCGACCGCGGCGGAGAAATTATCGCCCAGGGCACGCCGGAAGAAATCTGCGCCAATGATGCTTCGTATACTGGGCAGCATCTGCGCCCATTCGTATGTCGAGGGTGAGGGAGGCAGCTGAGATGACTGCTGTGCGTGTTGGTTTTTCACTCTTTCGAGATGTCTAGCCCTAACAATTTTCATGGGAACTGCGACGGAAATAGGCGCCCCTTGTAACTTTTGCTTTTTCTAATAGTCTTTTTAAACGGTCCGATATAAAAGTAGCAGTACTCCGACGGAAAAATTCATATCCAGATGAAAACCCCTCCTCTACCGAACTTGCAGTCAGCATAATATTGGGGGCCCAATAGGGTCCGATGTAATCGCCTGTCTTTGCATAAAGTACTTTTACAGGTAAAAATTGCACGCCCGGAACCTTCTCCTGTTCAAATATCTGGCGCATCCCTTCAGAGAACTAATCGCCAGTGCAGTCCACCAACGATAAAGTCATCTACTGGTTCGCCGTCGAAAATAAATTCGATATCATCCGGCCAATCGTCAATCCATTCCCCATCGTAGAATCGGTATTCGTTAAAACCCTTCTTATCCGACTTAATACAATATAAACCCTTGGTCCATAAACTATTTCCAAGCTTGTATAAAAAGCTCCGTTTTCCTTTTCTCTTGGTCATTTCATTGATCAAATCTTTGATTTTACTTCAATATCTTTTTGCAAATCGGTTGATGAAGAAAAAGTCGACGGTTGGTTGGATCAGAGATAGCCTTGGCAAAGTGATGGATAATATCCTGGGCGTCTTGGAGAAATGTAAAGGTGTTCTTGATGTCTAGCTCAGCCAAGCTTTGATCGAGAAGCCAGTACGAATCGAATGGGAGGACTGTGCCCATCAAGTTTGCCTGCTGTTCGATAATTGGTAGAATTTTCTTGAGTAACTCTTCTGCTGATTTCTGCTCTCCAAGTTTGAGACTAGCATAAATAAAACCAACTCGGGCTTCTATCTCTTTGAGCGTATTGCCAACATTTTTGGCCGCATCAAGAGCGTCTTTAAACGAGGATTTTGCGCGGTAAAAATTTAGCAAAGCCAAACTGCAGTACCCATCAGTAATTAAGATGTCAGTCTCCATTTCTGTGGGTCCTAATTCCTTGATTAATTTAACGCTCTGCTGACATACTTGTCCAGCGTCTAAAAAGGAGCCCTGGGCATATAAGAGCAGGGCTTGCTGCATGAGTGTTTCGCAATAAGCTTTCTTTTCACCAGATTGTTGGCACATTGCAAGCGCTTGTTCCAAGCTCGCTTCACTCACCTTGAATTGACCCATTCGACGATATAGTTGTGCCAGGCCTAGCCAGATTTCTGTCTCGTTATACCTATTCTGTAGCTGTTTGGATAGGTCGAGGGCTTGTCTAAAGAAATCCTCTGATTTAGCATATTGGCCGAGTTCGCTGTATGCCAGAGCCAGGTTATGGAAGGTAGTGACCTGAAAATATTCTTGTTCAAATTCTCTAGAGGTCTCGAGTACTTCGAGCAATAGGGTAATAGCTTGCTCAAATTGGCCGCGCATTGTTGCAGTTGTTGCCAAGTTGTTCAAGACCTGAACACGGTTACTCCAGATGCCAGCCTCCTTCTGTATTTGTAGTGCCCGTTGGTAGTAGGTTAAGGCTTCTTCGGTTTTTCCCCAGAGGCTATAGATGTTACCCAGAGTAGTTAATGCCTGAATGGCTTGCCAGCTTTGCACAGGTGTCAAAGCTACAACATTCTCCAGAAGCTCGCGAGCTTTTTGATATTCACCCAATCGCCAGAGGGCGCGCCCCCATTCCAGATATCCGCCAGCAATCAATGCAGATTTGTCTATGGCTTTTCCAAATTGAATAGCGTTGCGGCTGGCATTTATACAGGTCTCGTACTGTGCACTCCAGATATAGCATCGCGCAATTTCGAGCCATAGCTGCCCTAGTGCTTCTTGCCGTTGTTTTTCTTTAGCTTCATCTATAACATGTCTATGTTCTTGGAAAGCTTTAAGGGCTGTTTGGAAGAGTTTTTCGCCAAACCAGATCATGTTGTTGTTACGTAGGTAGCGACCCAGGCTGACAATTATATCGACAAAATCCAGCAGCTCTTGGTTGCTAATCGCCCAGTTCCAGGCTTGTTGGATGTTTTCCCAATCTTGCCTGATCTCGGCAGTTGCCTGGACCAGATCCTTTTGGATCAATCGCTCTCGGCGAATGCGTAGAAATTCTAGGTAAAACCAGCTGTGTCTAGCCTGAATTGATTCTGGATGAGCAAGTTTCTCAAATGCAAATTGACGCAGAAGTTCATGCAAACTATAACGGTTTCCATCAAATCGAATAAGCGAATGATCGATGAGTGTATGTATCTGCTCACTGCTCGCACCTGCTATTGCTTGTGCGGCTTCGCAGGTGAAGCCGCCTCGGAAGACAGAAAGATTGGATAGTACAGATTGCTCATCAAGATGCAAGCAGCGACCATGACCAATCGAAGACAGCCTGCATGCTTTTGTGGCGCGGTGGAAGATCGCGCAAGCGCGATTTAAGCAGATATAGATTACTTTTTAAGGTTTGCAAAATCTGTTGGCAGTTCATCTCACGCAGATGCACTGCTACCATCTCTAGAGCAAGGGGCATTCCATCCATAATACGACAGATCTCGACTACAGCGTGTAAGTTTTCGGTATTACAGTGAGAAAAATCATTTGCGCGTCTGCCACGTTCAAAAAAGAGCAAAACGCTACTGTAGGTATAAGCACTATCGTCCGATTTTTGAGGCACCGGTAAACCATCTAAGGTGATTGTGGATTCTAGCTGTAAATTGAGTGGTCGGCGTGAAGTTACTACTGCCTTAATTTGTGGAGCGCGGTTGAGCATGTCTAATATAAATTCAACGCCGTCATTTTCACCTGCGATGAGTTGTTCGAAGTTATCTAGTATCAATATCAGTTTGCGTTCCTGAAGTAGTTCCAGAAGCTGTTCATAAGGCTTAGTTGGTTTACGCAATTCAATACCCATCGCTTTAGCGATCGTGCTGGCAATCTCCTGAAAAAGGTTTTTATCATCAAAGTGCAGCCCATCCAGTGGAATAAACCAGATTCCATCCTCGAAAGCTGGGTTGTTCAGGATATTACGAATCGCATCTAAGGTTAAGCGAGTCTTGCCAACTCCACCCGGTCCGACGATTGTGAGTAACGAAACGGTGTCATCAATCAAAGAATCGATCAATCTGTCACGTTCAGCTTCCCGGCCAAAAAATGGGGTATAAACGGATGGCAGGTTATTGATCACCGTAGGGGATGATTTGGGAGTGATCGTCGGATAAAATGGCTCACTCTGGGATGCGGACTTGAGTTTCGAGTAAAGATTTCTAGTTTCCTCATCAGGTTCAGTGCCTAGTTCAACTTCCACAGCTTGGATGCATTTCTGATATTGCCGCTGGACGAGTTGCCACTGGCCTCGTTGGGCAAAGACACGCATCAATTGTCGGTGAGAACTCTCCAGCCAGGGCAAGATTTCAAGCTGGCGGTAAGCATAGTTCTCGGCTATCTTGGTCTGTTGGTTCATTAGAGCATGTTCCGTAAGCAAATCCAGTAAATTTAGAGCTTGTTGCTCATAGTGGCTTTGGTGGAGAATCAACCAGTCGTCAAATGATGGACTATTGCTGATATTCAATCCTTCGAGAAAGCTTCCTTGGTAAAGGTTGACTGCTTTGACCATCCAATTGTATACGAAAGGATATTTGGCTGGATCGTTGCTGATATACTCTTCGCATTTTGCAACTAGACTGGTGAACTCTAATTCATCAGTCCAGTGCTTTTCAGGGGACAAATGAAGTTGCACGGATTGGCGGGTAACCTGCAAAATTTCGCTTGCGTCTGCCTGATCTAAACTTTTGCGCAAGCGAGTCAAAGCCATTCGCAGGCTGTGCTGAGCTCGTTCCTGTTGAGAATTACCCCAAAACAACTCAAGCAACTTTTGACGCCTGTGTGTCTGATTACGCTCGACTACCAAATACGCCAACAAGGCTCGTACTTTTTCATCACGGAATAGGATCTCTTGACCAAGCTGGTTTTTTGCGGAGAAAGAGCCGAATAAGTGTAACCTAAAATTCATAATTCCTAACTCATTTAAAGTTAATTACTGGTGACGTTTTGGTGACTCCTTGGTGCTATTTGTTTATTATCATGTTGTTAGGCTGGTTTGTAAAGACTGATAGATCGAGTATAGGGTTGGAAGGTACCCGTTGAGCTGCTCACCGTGAGAGAAAGAAGAATGTAATCATAAAAAAGGAAGAGGCTACTTGCCTGGTTAGTGTAAACTATTTTCTGTAAAACTCACTATCACAAAAATGGGAAAATATGTCTTATTTCTTGAGAGTATTATTAGCAATCAAGGATTTGAGGAGAGGAGGACAAGCAGTATCCTAAATATGATGTATTATCTCCAAAGATGATGAAATACAATACTTTTTTAAATCAAAAAAGGAGTGAAGGACATGAAGAATATTAAGTGGATGATTGTTTCGTTTTTGATTGTATTGCTGGCTGCACAATACGCGCCGGCAGCAACACCTACACCGATAACCATCGAAAAAACTGTAGAGGTTGAAAAAGAAGTTATCGTTAAAGAAACTCAGGTTATTGAAGTACTGGTTACCCTTACTCCTGAGCCTTTAGTTACATCAGATCCTGCAACTGGCAATCCGTTATATGATATGTTGCCTGACGAAATTAAAAAATCGGGGGAAATTGAGGTTGTAACAAATCCAGCTTCTGGCCCTCCTTGGACATATCATCCCGGCGATGATGTAAATGTTTATGATGGAATCGCTATAGATATGGCAGAGGCTGTTGCTAAACGCTTAGGTGTATCTATTGAATGGACAGATGCTACATCAATTTCTGCGATCATCCCTACTTTGCTTGCGGATCGGTATAATCTTGCTGCGGGAGGATATTTTGATACAAAAGAACGTGAAGAAGTGATTGATCAGATAGTCTATGCAAAAGATGCAGCGACTATTGTTGTTCCTAAGGGTAATCCTAAGCAAATCAAAGGGCTTGATGACCTGTGTGGAAAAACCGTTGCTGTGCCGATTGGAACAAATCAAGAAAAAATAGTACAAGAACAGCAAGCGAATTGTAGTGAACCGATTGATATTCAAACCTTTCCGGCAAAAACCGAGAACTTTCCTCCAGGTTCAAAGTGGTCGTGCTGATGCTACAATTGATGGCTACGCGGTAAGCCTTTATCTCTATTCTAATAATGCTGTGGGGTATGAGGGTTTAGAACCTTTGCTTGATGTTATTTTAAACCCTGCAGGAGTGACTTTTTGTATCTCGAAGAATCAAACTCAACTTCGTGATGCTGTTGTGATCGCCTTTAACGATATGATAGCTGATGGCGAATATATGCAGATTTTAGAGAAGTGGAATATTCCTGCTTCCGCTGTCGATGAAGTCTTAGTGAATCCCTTGAGCTCTGGTCAATAATGATCTTCTATAACTAAGCTCATAATACAATTTGGTGTGGATAATTTTACCCGATGTGCATATTCTTGTTGGAAACCTCACGAAAAAATTCCTTTTTGAGCTTTGGATTGCTTGCATATCGGGTAATTAATTTAGGGAAAAAGTAAAATGAGAATATCCAACACGGTCGAAACTTCTTCATCAACAGAAAATTCAATCGAGAATCCGGCGGTACCAATCCAAGCTATCCCTCGTCGGCATTGGGGAAATATTATCATTACGATAGTTTCCATAATAATTTTTATTGCGATTGCTTTTATTTTTCGCGACGAGTAAAAATATACGTTGGGATCAAGTTCGTCACTACTTGTTTCTAGAAGCTATACTTTCAGGCTTGTGGATGACAATCCAACTCACTGTTCTTACCGTTCTCTTTGGAAGTATCATAGGCATCATTGCTGCCTTGATGGCTTTATCAGAGAGTGCGATTCCAAAGATATTGAGTGCTGGATATATATGGATATTTCGTGGTACGCCTCTTCTAGTTCAGATTATATTTTTCTTCAATCTGGCATTGTTCATTCCAACTTTCGGGATAGGACGCTTCTCAATTTCGACAAATTCAATCATGTCACCATATTTTACTGCGTTATTATCACTTGGTCTTTATCAAGGGGCGTATATGGCCGAGATTATTCGAGGTGGAATATTGTCTGTTCCTATTGGCCAAAAAGAAGCTGCACTCTCACAGGGGATGTCAAGTTCTCAAACGATGTGGCAAATCATATTACCTCAGTCGATGCGAGTTATCATTCCTGCCACTGGCAATCAAGCAATTGCCATATTAAAGTCAACTGCCTTAGTCTCTGTAATTGCTGCGAAAGATTTACTCACTCAAGCGCAGATAATTTACTATGGAAATTACCTCATCGTTGAACTGTTAATCGTTGCCAGTATTTGGTATCTTGTATTGACAACAATTGGTAGTATTGGACAATCCTTCCTGGAAGATAAATACTCTGCTGGTGCTGAAAAAACAAAAAGGGAAAACCTTCTCAAGAATCTATACTAATTTAGTACCTCGCAAATTTCAAATAAAGGGAGGTGCATAATGCAAGAACCAATGGTGCAAATTAAGAACATCTATAAATCATTTGGTAAATTGGCCGTACTAAAAGGAATTAACTTAGATGTTCAACCAGGTCAGGTCGTTTGCATTGTCGGTCCTTCCGGCTCAGGAAAAAGTACGCTATTACGTTGCATTAATCATCTTGAACATATTGATGCCGGCAGAATTTATGTTGCAGGAAAGCTTGTGGGATACACAGAAAAAGATGGCAAGGTTTACGAAAAGCATGAACGCGAGATATGTCAGGATCGAGCATCAATTGGTATGGTCTTCCAAAATTTCAATCTTTACTCGCATAAGACTGTATTAGAGAATGTGATGTTGGGTCCAATCCTGGTGAAAAAGGAATCTAAGGATGTGGTGTATGAACGTGCAATATCTCTTTTGAAAAAAGTTGGATTAGAAAGTAAATTAGATAATCACCCTATTCAACTCTCTGGTGGTGAACAGCAGCGGGTAGCAATTGCTCGTGCACTATCTATGCAACCCAAACTTATGCTCTTTGATGAGCCTACATCAGCTTTGGACCCTGAACTTGTGGGGGAAGTCTTGGACACAATGCGGGAGTTAGCGATTGAGGGAATAACGATGATTGTGGTTACCCATGAAATTGGTTTTGCAAGAGAAGTGGGTGATGAGTTGATTTTCATGGATGGTGGGATTGTCGTTGAAGCAGGCAGTCCCCACGATGTTATCAGCCATCCTCAACAAGAACGTACACGAGAATTTTTCTCTAAACTGTTGTAGAGTTTGGGATGAATTAATACAGGCTAAATTATTCGCCCTAATTCAAACCAGGCAGGTAAGAATCTTTCTGATCACTAATAAATATTAGAAAGAACAATCAATAAAGATAAACATACATTCGACAAGTATTCTAACTACAAATTCAGAAGGATATGTAGATAATGGGCTTAAGCAGCTTGGATGAAAGCTGTTTCCTCAAAGAGTGTAATTAAATTTCACAAAATAACAAGGATAAAGAGAATTATGGGAGACTTGATTCGAGTAACTCCTTCTGGACCAGCACCCAATTACGCCCCGGCATATCTTGCTCAAGACCTCGGATTTTTTGAGGAAGAAAACCTCGAGGTAGATACGAGCATCAGTGCTGGACCAGGTAGCTCTTGGTTAGCCGATAATTTGTTAACGGGAAAAGCAGACATTGCTTTGGGTGGTATATGGATACCTATTACTTATAAAAATAAAATTGGTGATTTCCCTATTTTTGCCATGGTATGCAATCGGAATCCTCAAGTCATCATGTCGCGCAAACCAATTCAAGATTTCACATGGAAAGATCTTTACAATAAAAAGCTTCTATTATCCATGAGTTCCACAAGTCAGTGGATGTTTCTTGAAGGCTTAATGATGGAAGCTAATGTTGACTTAGATTCGATCACTATTGTACGAGATCTAGACAAATCAACAACAATGCACTTGTGGCTTTCAGGATTTGCTGATTACTATCTGGTAAGATCTTCAGAGTCCGAAATTTTAGAGGATAAAGGTTATTATATTGCTACTACATTAGCAGAAATCGGTGGATCTGTACCATGGAGTGTATTCTATACTGTCCCGAAGTTCATCAACCATAAGGATAAACCAGTCACAAGGTTTGCTCGTGCTATTCAATATTCCCTGGATTGGATCCAAAGCCATGAGTCAGATGAAATTGCAAGAGTCTTAGAGCACCGTTTTCCGGATATTACTTTATCTATTCTAACTCGTTCAATCAAACGATTGCGCAGTGGTTATATGTGGGCTAACTCTATTAAAATACCAGAGAAATCTTTTAATAGGTATCAAACAATTATAGCCAATTATGGCTTGATAAACGAGCCATACCCATTCTCAGAAGTAGTAAATACGAGTATTGCCGAAGAGGTATTTTCTCCATATGCAACCTCTGGGTAAATGTCAGGGTGAAGAAGACATGGGTTTGCAACAAACAAAAGAAAAGACTTGTTAATGGTGCTGTTTAGCACCTTGTGTAGACTCACCGGACATTTGGGAAATGAAAATTCTCTACTAACTGTTACACATGGTAGTGAGCCTCTTTGCCCACTCGGGTCAACACCACCACCAGCTTAGCGGCGGCTTGCGCCAGGCTGGGTTCTTCGGGCAGGTTTTCGGGGGTCATCTGCACGTCAAAATAGCGTGCCACCTTGGGGTTGCGGGTCAAAAAAAAGATAAGGTATTTCATTGCCAGGTCTACATCCTGGCTGGCTGTTGCTTGCCCCCTGACTGTTTTTCCTTGCAAGTGTAGCGTAACCTGAGCGCCACCGCGCAGGTTACGCCACCACACTCGTTCTGGTTTGCTAAAAGTAACCAGGTACTCACCCTGCTCGCCCGGCGCTCGAAAATAGTTGACCGGCGTGCTGTAGGCTTTTCCGCTCTTGCGTCCGCGGAAGCTGATGATCATCATATTGCCGCTCAAGAACCCGTGAAAAGGGGAGCGCAGCAGCCAGCTGAGCAGGGTGTTGTACCACATCTCGTTTAGATTTTATGGCGCGCTGGTTTCGAAACGCGCTTCCACCGTCATGCCCCAGCGTAAGCGTGGGTCGCTTTCGTCCAGGGAGATGCGCACACGGTAGACAATATCGCCGGCGCGCTCGCCAAAGACCTGGCTGATGCTCTCGACCCGCCCGTTGAGCTGCAGCTCGGGCAGGGCGTCTGGCGCCAGGAGCACACTTTGCCCCTCGCGGATCTTGACCACTTCGTTTTCGGTCAGGTCGTTGGTCTCGACATACAGGGTGTCCAGGTCGGCCAGGATGATCACCGCCTGGTTGGGCAGCACACGCTCGCCGGCAAAGGCGTCAACTTTCACCACCACGCCGTCAAAGGGTGCGGTCAGGTCCAGCCTGTCCATGGCGGCTTGCGCCGAGCTGAGCTGGGTCTTGGCGTTATCCAGGCGGGCGCCTGCCAGGGCCAGCTCGTCAGGATCGGGACCATCCTTGCGCGCTTCGACTTCGCGGTGCAGATCATCCAGCGCGCCTGGGCCAGGGATAGGGTTGCCCGCGCCTGGTCCAGCTCGTTGACCAGCAGGTTCAGGTCGCGCACAGCCTGTTCTAAATCATCTTGGGCTTCTTCCAGGTCATCCTCGGCATTCTTGCGCCGTGTGTTGTCCTCATCCAGGTCCTTGTTTTTATCGAATTCTTCCTGGGCGTCTTCCAGGTCTTCTTCGGCGTCGGTGACGTCATTTTTAGCGTCATCGATATCATCCTTGAAGTCGTCGGTATCCAGGTCAGCCAGCTCTTGCTCCGCCAGTGTGAGGGCCTGTTCGGCAGTGCGCAGGTCTGCCAGCGCCTGGTTATAGGCCAGGGAGGCTTTGTCGTTCAAATCGTCAAATTGCTTTTGGGCGCTCACCAGCTCCAGGTTGGCCGCGGTCAGGGCTGCTTCATAGTTTTGGCGCTCGCCCAGGCGGATCAGGACATCGCCCTGGGAGACGCGCTGACCTTCTTCCACCAGCACTTCGGCAACCAGGCCGCCAGTGTTGAAAAACAGGTGGGCGTCTTCACGTGGGACAACATTTCCCTCGGCAATTACCAGGGAATCGGCGGTGGTAACCGGCGCCTGGATGGCAGCTGGCAATTCTTCCTTTTCGCCTTCGATCAGCGAGCAGCCGCCCAGGACCAGGCTGGCAGCCAGGAGCAGCAGGATCAGTGGATAGTAAGTCTTTTTCACGGGTTTCATTTCTTCAATCTTCCTTTGGTTCAAGATAAGTCGTAGCATGGTCGTTTATTCATAAGCCAGCACTTCGCGGATGGTCAGGCGGGCGGCGTTGCGCGCCGGCATGACGCTGGCCAGGACTGAAAGCAGTAAAACGGCGACCAGCCACAGGATCACCCCAGTGGGGGTGAAGGTAAAGGCAGCTGGCGCGCCGAACAAGGATAAGTTAATGGCGTTGGACATGATGGTGCTGATGGGGAAGGAGAGCAGCGCGCCGAACAGCCAGCTCAGCATGCCGATCAGGACGCCTTCCACAATCACCAGGTTCATCACCGTGCGGTTGGAGGCTCCAATGGCGCGCGTGATCCCGATTTCACGTGTGCGTTCCAGCACGTTCAGGCTCATTGTGCCGGTCAGCCCAATGCTGCCGACTGCTGCCGTCAGGGAGGCCATCACCAGCAAAAAGCCGATCAGGATGTTAATCCCATCCGAGGTCTTTTTGGTCATGGATTGCCCGGCGGAAATCTCGGAGATGGCATATCCCTGGGCTCTGAGATGATCGTCAATTAGCTCCCCAAGCGCCTCTTGTTCCTTCAAGCTCAGATCGGGTTCGTCTGCCAGGATGCGGTAGACGCTGGCTTGCTTGGATGTGCCCATCAGGTCGGATAAGTGTTCGTAAGTGGTGTAACCCAGGTAGCCGCCGCTGCGCCCGGCGAGCTGGAAAAAGCCCACCACGATCATGTCGCTCTCTTTGCCCAGAACTTTGAGGCGCAAGGTATCCCCAGGTTGCATGTCTGGGAAGAGGTTGATAAAGCGCTCGTTCAAAACGATGGCATTCATATCGTCGGGGATGATCCAGCGGCCTTGCAACAGCACCGGCTTGACCAGGGTGCTGTTGGAGGGGGGCGCCAGCAGGCTGATGGTTTCGCCAGATGAGCCATCCGGCATGACGATCTCCGCTGGGGCGGCAGCCCAGCCCTCTACCTGGCGGATGCCGGGCACCTGGTTAACGGCGTACTCGATTTCGGCGGCGCGGTAGTTCTGCGATAAAGTCAGGTTAATATCTGCCAGGAAGTATTGACCGATGCGCTCCATGTATTTGTTTAGCGACCCCTGCACATTGAAGGTGGCGATAAAAATGGCTCCGCCCAGGGTCAGGGTCAGCAGGGTTAATGCCAGCCGAATTTTACGGCGGAAGGTGTTGCGCAAGGAAATTAGCAGTGGGCGAGAGATCTTCTTGTTGCCGCCGATGGCCCGGTCGACCCAGTTTTTCTGGCTGGGCGGGTTTTCCTGCGAGTAGCCGCTGAAGGCATCCGCCACGGAAATACGCGTTCCCTGCCAGATGGGCACGAAGCCGGCGATCTGCGGCACGATCAGGGCGATAATCAGTTGCAGGATGATTCCCAACGGGATGACCCGGAAGCCCTGCAGCTCCATATTGATCGCGCCGCCCAGGAATTCCAGGAAGGCATAGGATGCCCAACTGGAAAGCGGCGCTGAGATGATAAAAGCCGTAATGCCAAAAATAAAGATCAAAATCATATAGACCAGGATGATCTGGTTACGGCGAGCGCCGACGGACTTCATGATCCCAATCTGCTGGATTTGCTGGTTGAGCAGGGCTGCCAGGGTGTTGGTGATCAGGAAGGCGCTTAAAAACATGATCAGGAAGCCTAACAGGAAGAGCACGCTGGAGATAGCTTCGACGAATACGCTGTTGGGGTGATCATCTGAAGCGCGAATATTCGTGCTGCCGATAAATAGCCCGGTTTTTTCGATTTCGTCGTTGATCTGGTTGGCCAGGACGCGCAGGTGATCCGGATCGTTTGGGTTTTCGGCTGCCGTGATGTACACCTGGTTGAGGGTATCGGGTTGTTCCAGCCAGGTTTGGGTGTCGTGGTTGATATAAGCTTGCACAGGCGCCAGGAAGAAACCACCGCTGTCTGTAGAGCCGATGGACTGGTCGAAAACCACCCCTACCAGGCGCAGTTTGCGGATTTTGCCGGAGGGCAGCTCAATTTCGACATCATCGCCAATTTGGGCAGACAGCTCATCGCGCTGGTAGCGGTCGATGACTACCTCGCGCTCTTTTGGCGGCCAGGTACCCTCAACCACCCTGGGCCGGTTGATCTGTGTTTCTTCAATATCGTCGATAGATTTGATATGAACAGGCTCAAAATTTCCATCGGCGGTCTTCACGCTCAGGTTGAAAAGGTAAGCGCCTTCCACCTGGTTGACGCCATCAATCCGCTCGATGCGGTCCAGAAGATCAGGATGAAAGGATGAAAGCGATAACTGAATATTGGCCGGGTTGATGCCGGCGTAACCTGTGCGCAAGTCTTCGATCAGGATCACATACATATTGGTGATCAAACCGACCGAGAATAGACCGATGCCGATCGAGGCTACGACCAGTAAGGTGCGGATTTTGTTGCTCCACAAATCGGAGAGGACTTTTTGCCAGCGCGGTCTGAACATGCGTTATCGTCTCCAGAAGAACCTGCGTTTAGGGCGCGGGCAGAATTCCTGGCTGCGCTGTTTGGCTTGCGCCTGCAGGAGCTCGGCCAGGCTTGCTTCGCGCTCGATCAGCCTTTGAAAAGTTTCTCGATCCAGGCTGAGCACTTCCACATTTTCCTGGGGAGCGGCTTTGAAGCACAGGTCGCATGAGGGCGACTCCTGGATATCCAGCAGGCTGAAAAATTCTCCCGGACCAATCTGCCCGAGCGTTTCCTGGTCGCCTTTCTCGCAGCGGCGCAGGACTTCGACCTGTCCTTTGGTCACCAGGAAAAAGCCTGCATCGGTGTTGCCCTTTTGCGTAAGGGACGAGCCGGGTGTATAGGACTTTTCAGCGACCAGGTGGCTGATTTCCATCAGCAGGTTATGCGGCAGGTGGGGGAAGGCTTTGGCCAGGTGTTCGTTGATGACCTCCCCATCGGAGATCAGGATGCGCCGGGAGGCGCGTTGCGCCAGGCTGATATCGTGGGTGACGATCAGGATGGTTTTGCCCTGCAATGCCAGGTCTTCGAAGATGGTCAGGATGCGTTCGGCGGTGCGTGAATCCAGGTTGCCGGTCGGTTCATCCGCCACCAGGATGGGCGGGTCGTTGGCCAGGGCGCGGGCAATGGCGGCGGCTTGCTGCTGTCCGCCGGATAGAGCCACCGGTAATTTATCAGCCACATCTGCCAGACCGACCATATCCAATAATTCCATGGCGCGCTTTGTGCGTTCGCCTTGCGGGTATTGGTTAGTGAAATCAATCGGCAAGATGGTGTTTTCTAAAACGGTGAGCATGGGCAGCAGCTGGAAGAATTGGAAGACGATGCCCATATTGGGGCCGCGCCAGACAGCCATTTCTCCCTGGCTCATGCGGTTAAGTTCCACTTCACCCACGCATACGCTCCCTGAGGAGGGGGTGTCGATGCCGGTGATCATGTTGATCAGGGTGGACTTGCCGCTGCCGGACTTGCCCATGATAGCGGCATAATCCCCCCGGCGGAATTGCAGGTTAATATCTTTGAGCGCCTGGAACTCCCCGGCTCCGAGCTTGAATAGTTTATTGACCTTTTCAAGGCGGATGAGTGGCTGCCCATTGTTGGAAGGTGGGCTGTGGGGGACTGGATAAGCATCAAGCATTGTGCTGTCCGTGACCGTTCCAGGAGGGTTTAATTTGCGGCTCGTTGGTTAATTTGCCATCCGCCATCCATACCACGCGCGAGAAGCGATCCAGGAAACTGGTATCGTGGGTGACCATCAAGACGGTTTTGCCGCGCTCGACCAGGCCTTCGAAGATCTTCATGATGGTGTCGGCGGTGACGCTGTCCAGGCGTCCAGTGGGTTCATCGGCGATGATAATGGGCGGGTCGTTGGCCAGGGCGCGGGCGATGGCCACACGTTGCTGCTGCCCGCCGGAGATCATCCCAGGTAGTTTTCTGGCATGTTCTTCAATTTCTACCTGTCTCAATAGCTCCATGGCTTTATTGGCGCTTTTGGGAATGCGAAATTGCCCGCTGAAATCCATGGGCAGCATGACATTATCGAGGATGGATAGATTAGGCATCAGTCGAAAGGATTGGAAGACCACGCCCAGGTTGCGGCCGCGCCACAACGCAATTTCATTCTCCCGATATTTGTACACAGGCTCACCATTCACCCAAATCTCCCCGCCGGTCAGGTGGTCAGCTCCGGTGATCAAATTCACCAGGGTGGATTTACCGGCGCCAGATTTGCCCAGGATGCCAATGAACTCCCCCGGATAGACATCCAGGGTGATTCCCTTTAACGCCTCAAAATCACCAGCCAGGGTTTTGTAACTTTTACTGACCTGGCGTAACTGAACTATTGGCTCAAGTGAGGCAGTCTGGTTTTGTTCGAGATTGGAGGCCGGCTGCAACTGGGTGGATCCTTTCTTCCTGATTTCTGAGTAGTGTTGTTCCAAAATTTGCTTTCTATAGTAAAATGAACTCGATGCCCATAAATGGACACCGAGTTCAATTATACAATTCTTCATGCTAATTTCAATGAGCAAATCATGAAAAACTCTGGCGATGTCTGAAATCAGACATGTGTTCAGGAGGAATGGATGCAAAACAGCAAACAGGATCGCAGGGTCAGCCGCACTCGTCGTAACTTGCGCAACGCTTTAATGTCTCTCATTTTAGAGAAGGGTTACGATTCGGTCACCATCGAGGAGATCACGCAGCGCGCCGATGTAGGACGCACCACTTTTTATCTGCACTACAAAGACAAAGAAGACCTGCTGATTGAAAATATTGATGCGATCATTGATGAATTTATCGGGCAAATCTCCAGTGTGCCGCTTTCCGCCTGGGCGATGTCCCTGGAAGAGGATGGTAGCCTGGGGGAAGGTCTTTCACCGGTTTTACTGGTCTTCCAACACGCAGCTGATAATGAGGATCTTTACCGGGTGATGCTACGCGGCGAGGGGGTCTCGCGTGCCCAGAACCAGATTCGCTCGGTGATCTCGAACGCTGTGCGCGATTTTCTGCAAAACTGGGTTGAGAAAGACCACCTGGTGATCACGCCATCCGTTTCCCTGGATTTCTTTACCAACTATTTTGCGGGGTCACTGATGGGCATCCTGACCTGGTGGCTGGAAAAGGATATGCCTTACGAGCCCTTGAAGATGGCGATCATGTTTCAGAAGATGTTCTATCCTGGGGCGAAAGAGGTGCTGGGGGTCAGCTCACCCGAACTGGAATGATTTGAGTTGGTGTGGTACCCTGGTTAAAGCCAGGCAATATTGGATTCAGGGCCTGAATCTATACATTCACAATTTTTCAGCAATAAAGTCTTCCAGAGAAACTGCTGTTTGCGGAAAAGCTACCAGAAGTTTGCGATCGACCGTTACCAGGCAGGTGTCAAGCGCCTGCGCCAGAGCGATAAATTCGCAATCATACGCTGTACAACCGCTTTCCTGCGCCAGCTGGAGCACATCTAGCGAAACTACTGTATATTCCCTGCCGGTCATTAAATCTTCAGCCTGTACCATGATAGCCTGGGCGAGCGTCAGATTGATACGCTTTGCGCGCATCTGAGTGGCCAGTACATTACGCAATTCGCTGCGCCAGAGCAATGGCGCTGTCCAAAGCGGGTCCATACGTAGTGCCTGTTCAGCCTGCTGGGAGCGCTCACTGTTGATGAGCAGGTAGCCGATTAGATTGGTGTCGACGACGATCATGGCCGCCCGTCTTGTTTAGCCTGGTCGAATTCATCATCTGTGATGAGGTAATGTTGTGTTTCCTCGCGCAGTATACGCGCTCTTTGTAGAAACGCTTCAGGTTCGATCAGGCGGCTGGCAACTACCTGCTCTATGCAGGCAATAATTTCGCTGTTTAGACTGCGCCGGTTCGCTTCCGCATGTTGTTTGAGGCGTCCGTACAGCTCAGGGGGAATGTTCTTGACGGTAATTGAAGGCATAATCGACTCCCGAATGCAACCATTATGGTTCCATATTGGTTGCATTATCTCAGAAATTTTTTATTTGGTCAAGGTATGCGGGCTGTTTCTATGTTTTCTGCAATTGATACCTCCTATTTTACAACCATTTTCCTCGTGGTTTTACTACAAACGTCTCCTCACCAGCCAGGTGACCGCCTAGCGGGCTGGCCTCCAGCGCCATGACGCGGCTATTGGCGAAGAAGGCAAAATCGAAACCGGTTGGGTCGCCGGCCACTTTGCCTGGGATAGGCATCAGCCGGGCAGTCAGGGGCTTGTCCAGGCGCTGCGAGAGAGCTGCCAGGTCTAAGAGCACGGCCTGGAGTTGTTGTGGGCTGGCGTCGCCGGGCAGGGGAATGGTATCCAGGCCAGTGCCGCATACGGCTGAGTACATCAGCAGGTCTTTGACCCTCAGCGTGCCCTGGGCGGCGCGCGCTGCCAGGGTAGCGTCTTCCAGCACGGGCATCATCAAGCCGTTGAAACCGGTGCGGGTGTAGTTCGCCAGGTCCAGGGTATCTGCCAGGATGGCCGCGGCAGCCAGGGAACCGTGCAAACCGCTGGCGGGTGAACCGATGCGCTCGATGGCGGTTCCAAATGACAGGTCTGGGTGCGGGAAGGGCGCCAGGGTGAAATCCAGGCCCTTGAAGTCGAGCTTGAATTGAAGCGAGAGTTTCTGGGCAATCTTCTCAAGCTGCCCAGCCAGGCGCTCAATCTCATGGACCAGGTCTTGCCGCGCCTTTTCCAAACTATCGGTTTGAGAGAAGGCTTGCACAGCCAGGTCGGCGGCTTCCATAGCCAGGGCAAAGCCGGGCGCTTCTCCCTGATGGTACGATGCTGGGAAGAAGGGTGCTCCGGCGGGAACATTGGCCAGGGCGGCAAAACGCAGGTTGGCAAAGCCATCGGGGGAGAGCGGAGCTGCATCATGAATGACCTGTGCGCAGGCGCGCGTGGCTGGCAGCGAGACCCCACCCCCAGGCGTGGTCATTAGACCTGAAAAGAAGATATTTTCGGTCTCGGCTAGGACCTCCGGGATCAGCTCGTAGGCTTGCGGTTGGTCTGGCAAGGCTGGACCCAAAGAGACATATTCGTAATCCGATTGGCGCACGATCTCTTCCATCTGCCGAGCCAGGGAAAGTAAGTTTGTAGATGAAAGTTCCGGCAGTATTTGTGGAAAAGGAATGCTGGCCAGGCGCGTGGTCTGCACTTCGAAGCCAGCGCTTTCATAAGCCTGCCGCGCCGCCAGGCTGAAAGCCGCGGCTTGTTGGATGGCTTGCTCATCAACCGGCCACTTTGGATGGATGAAGTAGGTGATGGAGCGAATTCTCATCGTGTTTTTTACTCCTGATTGTTTTTCTTTTTGATTTCTCGCAGAGCCGCAGAGTCCGCAGAGCTTTTTTTGAAAGTCTATCTATGATATTTTGCATGACCCACGAAGCACGATTAGCTTATTTTACGGGCTCTCTGCCTATTTTTTATCTGTAAGAGAACCTGGCATAGTGGTTATAATTTCTTTGGCGCAGAACCTCGAAATTAATAACCCGCGGCCATGGCGGCATTCAGCGATTCCATTTTGCCGGGCATGGGGATATGCACGGGGATGGTTGAGATGGACCAGGCCTGCTCGCCGGCGCCCTGGGCTTCGCCGCCGACAATCAATGCCAGTGGAGCGCGCCAGTCAGCCTGTGTATAGGGTATGCCTTTGGCGGCCGCCGCCAGGTAAACGGGCATGCCAGCCAGCCTGCTCTCGATCTCCTGCCAGCTCAGGGAAAGGATAGGCAGGCGGAAATGTGCGCCCATTCCGGCGCGCACCACCTTGGGTGAGTAGGGATCGACTGCGCCTGGCGGCAGAAATACAGCTTGCACCCCGGCAGCAGCGGCTGTGCGCAGCATCGTGCCCAGGTTGCCCGGGTCGCGCACGCCGTCGGGGATAAATACAAAATCCAGGTTGCCGGGTAGCGCTAAAGATTGCTGTTCCAAAACGACCAGGATGCCTTGTGGGGTCTCGGTATCGCTGGCTGAGCGCATCACGGCTTCACTGACCATTTCAATTGCCGTCCCGCGGGCTGCAAAGGCCTCGATCACTGCCTGGAGGCGTTCCCCTGGTTCGGGCGTGTGCAGCACCAGCCTGACCGGCCATGCGGAAGCCAGGGCTTCTTCTGCCAGGCGCACGCCTTCGGCTATCCACACACCTTCCTGGCGGCGGGTACGGCTGCTGGCTTGCAAGGACTTGACCCACTTGATTTTTGTGTTCTGTGCTGAGGTAATCATATCAGGTTGCCTGAAACTTTCTGGTTGGTGCACCTGGCTTAGCGGCTATCCCATGGGAAAGCGCAGCGCTGCCCGCCGATGAGGTGCAGGTGCAGGTGGAAAACAGCCTGCCCGGCGTGCGGACCATTGTTGATGATCAGTCGATAACCGCTCTGATCCACACCTTCATCTTTTGCAATTTGATGGGCGACACTGAACAAATGCCCTATCAACGGCTCATCCTCCTCGGTCATATCGTTGACTGAGGCGATATGGCTGTTGGGTACGATCAGGATATGAGTTGGCGCAACCGGGTGGATATCTTGGAAGGCAGTAGCCTGCTCATCCTGGTAGACAATCTTGGCAGGGCTTTTACCGGCGATGATATTACAGAAAATACACTCAGTCATTCAGTCTCCTGTAGTAAATCAAGTTGTTGCATTCAATCTTCCAGGATGCGCCCATGAAAACCGCGCTCATTGAGTTGCTCGAGAACGACAGGGGTAACCTGGTTCCAGAGCTGCTCTTGGGAGTGGGCAAAAACGCGCAGGTAATTACCGGTCAAGCCGCTGAATTCCCAGCCCTGAGGTCCCAGGCTTGTAGCGCTTTCCCATAAAACGGGTAAAGTCTGTCCCAGGAAGCCGGTCTGGTATGCCAGGGCGCTTTCTGCCAGCACTGCTCGCATACGGGCATTACGCTGTTTGCGGGTGGGTTGGGGGACCTGCCCGGGCATGCGCGCCGCGGCCGTTCCCGAACGAGCCGAGTAGGTGAAGACATGCCCGTCGGCGAATTGCATTTCTTGCACAAAAGCCAGGCTTTCTTCAAATTCCTGTTCATCTTCGCCCGGAAAACCGGTGATGATATCGGTGGTGATGGCTACGCCGGGGATGGCTTGTCGGGCAGCCTGCACCAGCTCGGCGAAGGCTTGTGGGGTGGTTTTGCGCGCCATACGCCGCAGGGTGCGCTCACAGCCGGACTGCAGAGGCAGGTGTAATTGCCGGCATAAACGTGAATCCTGCCAGAGCTCAAAGAAGCGCGCATCCAGGTCCCAGGGTTCGAGCGAGGACAGGCGCAGACGAGGTGCATCGGAATTTTCCAACACCTGTTCAACCAGATGTTGGATAGACAAACTGGGTGAGAGGTCCTGTCCCCAGGAACCCAGATGGACGCCGGTCAATACAATTTCCTGCGCCGGGTGGGCTGCCTGGATATCGGCGATGATTTCTTGGATGGGGCGGCTGCGCCCTTCACCGCGGGCCAGGGTGGTAATGCAAAAAGTGCAGCGGTTATCGCAGCCATCCTGGGCTTTGATAAAGGCGCGTGTGCGTGTGCGCGCTCCAGGGATTGGCTGGCGCTCAATCGGTTCCAGATCAAAGCGTCTCTGCCTGGATATCCAGGATTTCCTGGACCAGCCTGTCTTTGTTGAGGTTGCTGATCACATGGCTGACCCCGGGTAAAGCCGCAGCTTCAGCTGGTCTCAAGGTCGACCAGCAACCGGTTAAGACGATTTGCCCGGCGCCCTTCCTGGATGCCTGGCGAACTTTCTGGCGCGAATCGGATGCTGCTGCAGCTGTTACTGTGCAAGTGTTGATCACGACCAGGTCTGCCTGATCTGCCCTGGCGACCAGCTGGTGACCGGCAGCGCGAAACTGGCGCGCGTATTGTTCGATTTCGGCCTGGTTTAGACGGCAGCCAACCGTATCAAGGTAAATATTCATGGCTTGGTAACGATAAAATGGTCAAAGCGAATATCAACCCCTGGGGTTTCATAGCTGCCGGCGATTAAGCCGACATCTCCATGGGTGTATTCAGAGTCCTTTGCCTCAGTGATGATTTGATTGTTTACGGATAAAGTCAAGGTATCGCCGATGCAATCTGCGCGCAGGTGGTTAATGGCTGATCCTTGCAGAATAGCATCATTGGGCTGGAAAGCTTTCTGACCGATTAATGTAAATTGATCGCCTTTTATCTTCCCAATGCCGTAAAAACCATCGCTGCTAATCATCAAGGCATAAAAATTGGTGGGACCCACCACCCGGCAGACGATGCCAAAACGGTTATTGCGCTCACCGCCCACCTTAATGGCGTCCACTTCGATGACCGTGTCGGTATAGGTCAATCCAGGCCTGGCCCAGATATCCAAAAAAGAATCGTTTACCAGGATACGGTACATCCCATCGGCATAATCGCTTTCGCCGCTGTCTGCAGCCACTCGATTCCATCCACTGGCGGCATCCTCAAAATCATCCTCAAAAAGGATGTCCCGGGCAGGCGCAGTGGGTTCACCAGGCGATTGCAATTGGCAACCACCTAATAGCATGGCAACCAGCAGGATGAAAGGAAGCCTGCAGAAAGGGTGTGGGTACTTCATAACATACCTCATCGCAAAAACTGAAAACCTGAAAAGATCAAAAGAATATTGTAGCACAAGGCATTGGTTAGGAAAGGACGGTTTCTAACCACTGGTTGAAAATATGCAGAGCGATTTCCCCGATTTAAGCCAGGCAGGCTATAATTAAACTGGTTTTCAGTTCCCGACAGGTTATAGGAGATAAATAATGGATTTTTCATTGAATGAAGAGCAGCGCATGGTGCAGAAGATGGTACGAGATTTTGCAGAGCGTGAGGTTGCGCCTATCATCAAAGAAAGTGATCGCAAGCAAGAAATGGCGCCATTTATCTTGCCGCGCATGGCTGAGTTGGGAATTTTAGGGTTGTGTATTCCTGTACGCTACGGTGGGCAGGGTATGGATTATATTTCCCTGGGGCTGGCATGCGAAGAATTGGAGGCGGTGGATACCTCCTTGCGAGTAGTGATGTCGGTGCATATGGGACTAAACAGCATGGGGTTACTGCAATGGGGGACGGAAGAACAAAAGCAGCGCTTTCTTACACCCCAAGCCAGGGGCGAGAAGATTGCCTGTTTCGGTTTGACTGAGCCTGGTGCAGGCTCTGATGTAGCTGGGATGCACAGCAACGCCCGGCGCGAAGGGGATGAATATATCATTAATGGTGAAAAAATGTGGATCTCGCTGGCTACGAAAGCGCACCACTGCCTGTGGGTGGCGCGCACCAACCCCCAGGCTGGGGATCCCCATGATGGACTTTCAGCCTTCATCATAGAAATGGATCGACCCGGAGTATCCAGCGGCGATATACACGGAAAGTTAGGTGTACGTGCAGGTTCGACCGGCTGGATCGCTTGCCAGGATGTGCGTGTTCCGCTGGAGAATCGCATTGGCGAGGAGGGCGAAGGTTTCAAGATTGCTATGTCTTGCCTGGACAATGGGCGTTACACGGTTGCGGCGGGGGCAACCGGGTTGATCCGCGCTTGTTTGGATGCCAGCGTGCGTTATGCCAAAGAGCGCCAGGCATTTGGCCGGGAGATCGCTAAGTTTCAGCTTATACAGCAAAAAATTTCAACTATGGTACAATTTTACGACGCAGCGCGTCTTCTCTATTTGCGAGCTGGGTGGATGAAGAACCAGGGTCTTCGCAACACCCGTGAAACATCATTAGCGAAGTGGTATGCAACGGATGCCTCATTCCAGGCTGCTTCTGAGGCGATCCAGGTGCATGGGGCATATGGCTACAGTGATGAGTATGACGTGGAACGATTTCTGCGCAATTCCAAAGGCGCTGTAATTTATGAAGGAACCAGCGAAATCCACCAGTTGATTCAGGCGGGTTATGCGTTCGATTTCCGTCAGGATGCTCCGCTTCGTTGTGAGCTGCCAGCATATCATGCAGAGGAGTGGCAGTAACTAAAGTCCCTTTCCATTTTTTTGTTCACAAAGGAGGTCAACTTGAATATCGTAGTCTGTATCAAACAAGTGCCTGATAGCGCCGCAAAAGTTGAGGTGCAGACAGGACAAGTGACCTGGGGCGATGCACCTCTGGTGTTAAACCCCTGGGATGAATTTGCGGTTGAAGCTGGTTTGGTGCAACAGGAAGCCAGCGGAGGCGATGTTACTGCCATCAGCGTGGGTGGTGAAAGCGCCAAGGAGGCTCTGAAAACCGCCCTGGCTATGGGCTGTAACCAGGCTATCTTAATCTCTGACCCGGCTTTGGCAGGTGCGGACAGCCAGGCAGTTGCCAGGGTGCTGGCGGCGGCCATTCAAAAAATCGGCGATGTCGGGTTGGCCTTCTTTGGAAAGCAGGCCATCGATGGAGATATGGGTGTAACTGCTGCTCAAACCGGACGTGTGTTGGGCTGGCCGGTTTTGAGCCTGGTATCCAGCATGAAGCCGGTTGCCGGTCAAACGATCCAGGTGGAACGATCGATGGAAGAAGGCCGGCAAATGGTAGAAGGCAAACTGCCGGTGGTTCTTAGCGTCTCCAAGGATATTGGTGAACCACGTTATCCCTCCTTTATGGGCATTCGCAAGGCTTCACGTGCTAATATTCCGGTTTGGGGGCTGGCAGATTTAGGGATTGCCGCGCCTGCTTCGGTTGTGCGTTGGCCTGAAGTTGCCAATCCACCGGTGCGTGAAGTCACGACAGAAATCATCTCCGGCGATAGTCCGCAGGAGATTGCAGAGAAACTGGCTGACAAAATTCTGGCTGAGAAGGTGCTGTGATGAGCGAGAATAATATTCTGGTTTACGTGGACCAATTCAAAGGCGCTGCTTTACAGGCTTCCTGGGAAGCGATGGGTGCAGCCTACTTAATTGCGGAAAAGGTGGGCGGCCAGGTTTTCGCCCTGGTCTTAGGCGAAGGCTCAAACCAGGTTGCTGCTGAAGCTTTCCAGTATGGAGCAGCCAGGGTGTTTTTTAGCCAGGATGCCAGCCTGGTCGATTACCGGTCAGAACCATACGCATCTTTGGTCAGCAAGCTTGTGAAAGATCAAAACGCAGGGTATTTAATACTGCCGACAACTACGCGTGGCCGTGAAATTGCTGCCATGGTCTCGATCGATTTGAACACAGGTGTGATGCCAGATGTGATTGATCTGGAAGTGCAGGATGGGAAGGTCCTGGTCACCCGTCCGGTTTATGCCGGGAAATTACTGGCCAAGGCAGTGTGTGATTCAAGCCCACAGATTTTAACCACACGAGTGCGGGCATTTAAGAAGCCTGTGTTGGATGCAACCCGTTCTGGTACTGCAGAACAAGTTTCCCCACTTGTGGTTGAAGCCGATATTGCCACCAAGGTCACCGGTTACGCACAGGTGGAAGGCGGCGTAAGCCTGTCAGATGCCAATGTGATCGTTTCTGGCGGACGCGGGGTATCTAATAATCCTGCTTTGACGCCTCCTGCTGGCTTAGATGAAAAGCAGACCGAAATCTGGAAGGCGCAACAGGGTTTCAAACTGGTTGGCGAGCTGGCGTCTGTCTTGGGTGGGGCAATGGGCGCCAGTCGTGCTGCAGTCGATGCTGGCTATATTCCTTACAACCACCAGGTTGGGCAAACGGGTAAAGTGGTTTCTCCCGACCTGTATATTGCCTGCGGTATTTCCGGTGCTATCCAGCACCTAGCAGGTATGCGCACCAGCAAGGTTATCGTGGCAATCAACAAGGATGCCGATGCGCCCATTTTTAAGCTGGCGCGCTTTGGTGTAGTGGGTGATCTTTACGCGATTTTGCCGCCATTAATAAATGTCTTCCGCAGCAAACTGGGCAAATAAATTCGAATACCGTAATAGGGTTAGCCGTGCTGGAGTACACTCCAGCACGGCTAATGCTTTAAATGCCTTGTAATATGAAGTTCATTTGTAAATAGGTCTGTGTTTGGTGATTTTTGTCGACACTTATGTGACATTTGCCACTAGAGGGAAGTGGTTCTTTGGGAGTAAATTAAAAAGCATGGTTCAAGGTAAAAAGCATGTTGTCCAGCATCGATTATAACCATCTTTCATTATTTCAAGGTCTTTCAGCCTCGCAAAATTTGCTGGTGAAGCCAATCTTTCAGTCTGTTTACGAGCCGGCTGGTAATATTCTGTTTAACCAGGGCGACCTGGCTGATTACTTGTACCTGGTACTGGATGGGGAAGTCATTATTCGATATAAACCAGAAGACGGACCAGCGATAATTGTTTCGCGTGTCCGAGCAGAAGGTATCGTAGGTTGGTCATCTGCTTTAGGCAGTCCGTCTTATACTTCATCTGCGGTTTGTACAACGGATTGCCAGATGTTGCGCGTGCGGGGAGAAGATTTACGCGCCTTATGTGAGAATTATCCGGAAACGGGCGCCTTGATTCTTGAGCGATTGGCGGTTGTGATTGCTGAACGTTTACGCAATACTTATGATCATGTCATTACTTTGTTAGAGCAAGGGCTACGCCTGAACGAAGATAAGGCTAATGCGACCAAATAGGTTACAATAAGTATAACGTAATCAATTTGGAGGGTACTTGGATGGATGAAAATAATGGTATTCAATATACAGATGAAGAAAAAATTCGAGCCTTGGTTGACCGTTTGAATGCTTATATTGAGCAATACCACGGCGGCTCGGTAGAAATTGTCTCCTTTGAGAACAGGGTGCTTAAAAGTTCGTCTTGGAGGCGCCTGCCTGGGATGTCCTCTTTCGCCCAACACTTTACAGGGCTGGGTGGCAGGCACAATACACCAATTTTTCCCGGATGTCATTGTTATGGAATCTCTTGTTTGATCGCATTTTGTTAAAGATAAGTTTTAACAGGCATCCTTATTGACCAGGATGCCTGTTTTTATTATGATGGGATAGTAAATGGATTTTGTTATGGAGGTTTGAGATTATGAATATGGTCATGTTTGTTTTAGATGACCCGAGCCGTCTGGATGAAGTGTTGGACGCCTGGGATTCGATTGGGGTGACCGGGGTGACAATCATTGAGAGCACTGGGATCAACCGCCGCAGGCGTGCCCGCCAGGTGGGATCTATGTTTATGGCGGGGATTAATCGGATCATGAGCAGCGATCAGGAGAGTCACTTTACCTTGTTTACCATGGTTCATGATCAGGAAGTCGTTCAAAAATGTATTGAGGCAGCTGAAAAGATTGTTGGCGATCTGACTTTACCCAATAGTGGGGTTTTGGCATCCTGGTCATTGGATCTGGTCAAAGGTGTTCCGCAAACACAGGGCAATTCCGAGGAGTAAGTGATGGTCTGGTTACTATTCATCATTAGCTCAGCAACTGTTGTTGTAGCTGCGATAAAGCTCGCACAGTACGGTGATGTGATTGCCGTACGAACAAGGTTAAGCGGTATGTTCATCGGCACCCTGTTGATGGCTGGAGCTACATCCCTACCGGAGCTACTTTCGGCAGTCAATGCGTTATCGATAGGCTCTCCGAACCTGGCGGCAGGCGGTATGTTTGGCAGCAGTATGTTCAACATGTTTATGTTAGGAGTTTTGGACCTGATCAATCAGAAGACCCGGATTTTACGCCGGGTGGCTATGAATCATGCGCTTACAGCCAGTCTGGCTAATATGTTGATGGGTTTAGCGGTCTTCTTTTTGTTAGCTGACTTGGATTTTAAGATTGGGTGGGTTGGATTAGATAGCCTGTTAATCATGATTGCCTATGTGGCTGGTGTGCGCTTACTCCAGCAGCAGGGCGGCGCATCGCCAGATGAGCCGGAAATAGAGAACGCGAAAGTGCCCAGTCTGAAATATGCGGTGATCGGCTTCTCATTGGCTACCCTGGTTTTGGTGCTTGTTACGCCTTACCTGGTGAAGAGTGCAAATGAGATTGCTGAGATCACCGGGTTAAGCGCAGGTTTTATTGGGGCAACATTACTGGCAATTACCACTTCATTACCCGAACTGGTGGCAACTGTAGCCGCAGTAAAGATTGGAGCTTATGACCTGGCGATAGGTAACTTGTTTGGCAGTAACCTCTTCAATATGTTTGTATTGGGTTTGACAGATGTGTTTTACTTGGATGGGCGTTTTCTGGGAGCGATTGACCCAACATTTGCGTTGGTAGCCCTGCTGGGTCTGCTGCTCACCACCTTGGGCTTGATTGGCAATATCGCCAGGGTTGAGCGTCGCCTGTTATTTGTTGAGATCGACGCTCTGTTAATTTTAATCGGTTATTTCCTGGGGATGTGGTTTCTTTATTCAAATGGCGTCGGATTATCGTAATACTTACCAGGTCATGGCACAGCCATCGGCGCGTGGGTCGCTGCCAGCGCAGAGCACACCTGTTGCTGGGTCTCTCAGAATGATCTGCCCGCGGCCAAAGATTGCCCGGTTGTAGCCTGTAGTGAGATGAACACGATGTCCCATTTCTGCCAGCCTGGAAAGGGTCTCTTCTACGATACCCTGTTCCATGGCAACCTCACCTCTTGAAGTACCGTCTTCGATACAAAAGCGTGGCTGGTCCAGTGTGTCCTGCGGATTTAAGCCGTCATCAAGCAGGTTAACTAGAACCTGGACATGTCCTTGCGGTTGCATAAATCCGCCCATCACCCCAAAACTGGCATAAAACTGCTCCTGCGGGTTTGTGCAGGTTGCCTCACTCGAAAGGGTGCGAGTAGCCATAGCTGGGATAATGGTATGGTAGGGTCTTTTGCCTGGAGCGATCTGGTTAGGGTGACCGGGCTGCAAGCTGAAATTGTGCCCCCGGTTTTGCAATGTAAATCCCCATCCACCAGGTACAATGCCTGTGCCAAAGCCCCTGTAATTGCTGTTAATAAAAGAGCAGGCATTTCCCTGTCCATCTACTACACTGAGATAAACCGTATCTGATGATGATACTGGCGAGCCGCGCTCTTGATCAATCACGGCGCGGGATAGATCAATTTTCGCACGCCGCTCCTGTGCATAGGTCTTCGAAAGCAGTTCCGTTAATGGCGCTGGAGCGAATTCGGGGTCAGCCACATACCATCTTGTATCGGCAAAGGCCAGGCGAAGTGCTTCGATCATCAAGTGCAGCCGCTCTGCAGACAAAGCTGGCATCTCTGCTAAGTTGAAACCCTCCAGGATATTAAGGGCTAGTAAAGCGGTAAGACCCTGGCCATTGGGCGGGCACTCCCAAATATTTACTCCCCGGTAATTGACCCTGATGGGTTCTTCCCAAGTGCTGTAATGCGATGCCAGGTCTTCCATGCCTAAGCAGCCGCCCGCCGATTGAACTACCCTGGCAATAGCTTCGGCAATCTCGCCCTGGTAGAAACCGGCTTTGCCTTGCTCGGCAATCATTTTGAAAGTGCGCGCCAGTCCTGGGTTGCAGAAAATCTCGCCTGCAAGCGGACCACGCCCATGGATGGTGAGCTCCTGACCGCCAGGCGCTGTTCTGAGCTGAGTCTGTGCCCCGCGCTGCCAGAAATAGGCTGTGATCGGCGCTACCGGGAAACCCTCTTCTGCCAGGTGAATTGCCGGTGACAGGATTTTTTCCATGGAGAGTTTTCCAAATCGCTCGACCAGGTCAAACCAACCTGCACAGGCGCCCGGAACGGTAATTGTATAAGGGTGAAATGTGGGCAGCTGGTCAGAAAAACCCTCACGTTGTAAACGCTCCAGGTTCAGCGTCGCCGGTGCACGTCCAGAACCATTCAGCGCATAAACTTTTGCTGTAGCAGCATCGAAGTACAAGGCGAAGCAATCGCCGCCGATACCGGTGGAGGTTGGTTCGGTGACATTGAGTGCTGCGGCTGTGGCTATGGCTGCATCAGCAGCATTGCCTCCTTGTGAGAGGATCTCCAACCCGGCAGCTACGGCCAGGGGTTGTGAGGCGGCCACAATGCCGCGCCGGGCGTATACGACTGAACGGCCAGATGAGAATGAGATATCTGTCATAGGTGTCGCCTATATTTTGATATAGAGATCACGGATAAAAGCCCTTGGCGGGTGTTCCGGGTCAATAACCAGGATCACGCGATCTCCTTCTTTGAGACTCAATGTTTGTTTGTTGCGGTGAATAGGGGCGTATGAGGAGAATTCTTGATTCTTATAATAAAACGAGTAGGTTACTCTACCGCGATCACGAGGCAACGAGATTTTGGTGATTTTTCCGCGTACTTCAACACCATTCTTGAAAATGCCCCTCAGAAGATGAAAACGATAAGCTACTACAAAGATACCTAGCAGGCTGATTAAGATAGCAATAACCAGCGCATACGGAGAAAGTTCAGGTCGGATGATTGGGCCATCTTTTCGCCAGCCAGGCACCCAGGCAATATATACAATCCAGACTGCCACAATCAGACTGGTATAAATGAACGATGGATAATCCGTCCATAAAGTCTTGGTAATGGATGGGTATTTTGCCGCCGTTTCTACCATACAGAGTTGTCCAATGGAAAAATGAATTCTCAGGCTTTTAATTCAGGGCAAAACCTGGATACCATTCCCTTGGATGACCTCTCCAATTTTCCAGAGTGCTTGCCCAATCGCCTGAGCTTCTATTTTCATCAACTCCCATTCGTTGGATGGGACAGCCAGGAGCAAACCACCGCTGGTCTGAGGATCAAAACATAACAATTGTTTGAACTCCTCAATGCTGGCATCAAATTGGATTTGTCCACCATAATACAAACGATTGTCGGATGCGCCTCCCGGGAAAACCCAATCTTCTGCATAACGTAAAGCGCCAGATGTAAACGGTAGTTTGTTGAAGTTAATTTTCATGCCAACCTTAGATGCATTGGCAACTTCTAAACCATGCCCGAGCAGGCTAAAACCGGTTATATCGGTCCCGCCTTTAACCGCATGGGAAAGAGCTAAATTGCCAGCAGAACGATTCAGAATTTTCATCCATCTCACCACCTCGGTCACATCAGCAGGATCGGCAACGCGGTTTTTTATGGCAGTCGTTACTGTGCCAAATCCCAGGGGTTTGCTGAGAACCAGGATGTCGCCAGGCTGTGCGCCGCCTTTGGTAATCATTTTCTCAGGATGGACAAATCCCAAAGCCACCAGGCCAAATTTTGGTTCTTTGTCTTGAATCGTATGCCCGCCAGCCAGTGCTACCCCGGCTTCGCGTACTTTTTCTGCTCCGCCGCGCAGGATTTCAGCACTGACTTCAATGGGCAAGTCTGGCGGTAGCGCCGCAATATTCAATGCCATGAAGGGCTGCCCCCCATCGCGTAAATATCTGAAAGCGCATTAGCAGCCGCTATTGCGCCGTAATCGTAAGGATCGTCCACCACGGGGGTGAAAAAATCCGTGGTAACAACCAGAGCGCGTTGTTCATCCAATCGCCAAACAGCCGCATCATCCGGGTCACCCAAGCCAACCAGCATATCTGGAAAATCCGCCGGGCTGAAAATGCCTTCCAAGGGGCGCAAGACCTGCGCCAGTGCATCTGCACTTAATTTGGATGCTCAGCCAGCGCAACTGGACAAACTGGTGAGGCGGATTTTACGACCGTTTTTTGCTTTGATGGGTTCTTGACTCATAAATTCCTTCTTGCTGAGAACCTTCAGCTATGGTTCAGGCGTTGGTGTGGGTGTCGGTGTGGGTAAGGATGGCAGAGATGGTATCAGCGAGCTTTGATCTTCTGGCGGTGCAGATGGTCCATATTCAGGGAAATTAAACAGATAGGGGACATTCTCAGGGACGAGCATCACCTGGATATTGGGGTTGATCTTGGTAATATACAAATAACTGAGCAAATCCGGATTATCCGCTACGGATAGAGCAATAGTCTGCAAAGCCTTGGCTTCAGCTTCGGCCTGGATCAGGCGGGCATCCGCCTCACCCTGGGCTTTGATTACGGATGAATCTGCCTGTCCCTGGGCTACCTGGCGGGCTTGTTCAGCTTCTTGCTTGCGTTGCTCAACTACGAATTTTGCCTGTTGGGCGGTTTGTTCGGCGATCTGTTTCTGTTCTACGGAAGCAGCATATTCGGGAGAAAAGGTGATATTGCGCAGGACAAAGTCGATTAAGATAAGTCCGTTATCGCTTAGCTTAGCACCCATGTTTTCTTTGATCATTTGGGTCATTTGTTCACGCTGCGAACTGTATACTTCTTCTACCCCGTATTGGGAAATCGCATCACGGATGACGCCTCTGGCCAGAGGTCTGACGAGTTCGTTCGCGAACCGGTCTTGCCATTCAATATGGACGCGGATAACTTTTTGTGGATCTACGGCATAAATCACAGAAGCATCTACCAACACTTCCTGACCATCCGCTGTGCGGGCGGATATGGAGTCGTCGCCTAAGAGCTGTCCCTCGCTTTGTGCAATAGACATCGTGTAGGTCTGGCGAGAGATTTTGTAGGTGACAACATTTTCCAGAAATGGAATGATCCAGCGTAAACCGGGTTCCAGTGACTGCTCACGGTAGCCGGCTGGGGCAACGGCAGAAATGACTACACCGCGTTCCTCAGGTTGGATAAAAACCAAACCTGCGCTGATCGAGGTTAGGATCACGGCTGCAATCGCAACAATCAGGATAATTGTAGAGATGCCGCCTACCTTCAGGCTGCGTGAGGCGCGTACAATGGCCAGGATGATTAGCCCGACAACTACCACCCAGAGCAGGCTAACAATTGCTTGAAGAAAAGTGGCTACATTCATTTTTTAACTCTCCTACGAAAGAAAAGGGATAATAACAGGGTTTTCTCCCAGGAATTATACCCGTAAAATGAAAGCGAGGTTCTTTTAGGGATTGTCCGGGCAAAAAAATCATGTTAACATATTTTTATGCAAACTTACCTTGCTAGAATTAGTGAAATATGTCTTGATGTGAATCAAGAGCCCTGTGTGTGGGTAACGTGCGAACCGAAGGCCATCCCACCTGCAGGACGTTATATGATGGCATGGTCACCGGATGACGCAGATGCATCTCTGTCCGTCCCGATATTTGCATCAGAATATTCACAGCAGGGTTTTCTAACAGCCTCACCCGTTCCTGCCCACTGGCAGCCTGGAATGTCTTTGAGCTTAACCGGTCCATGTGGACATGGGTTCGAGGTGCCGGCTGGTGTTAGCCGGCTGGCTATAGCAATTTTTGGGCATACTGCCGCAAGATTGCTTCCTGTTATTTTGAGTAAGACAGGTAGGGAGCGATCGATTGCCTTGTTTGCGAATTGTAAATTGCCAGCCATGCCAGCTGAAGTTGAAATAAACCCGCTAGATACTTTGCCAGTGATATTAAATTGGGCGGATTTCCTGGTTTGCGATGTGCCTTTGGATTTTCTGGACAAATTTCTAGCAAAGATGAAGTTACCTGAGCCGGAAAATAAATTGGCTATTCCCGGACAAGTATTGGTATCTACAGCAATGCCATGTGGCGGTATTGCTGAATGCGGAGCCTGTTCTATCTTGGTTGGTAGGTCCTACCAGTTTGTCTGCAAGGATGGACCGGTCTTTGATCTGCAGGAATTACTGCTGTAAAGGATATCTAAAGGATGAAATCTCCAGGGGTTGGAATGGATTTTAAATCACCATGGATGAACGCGGCTGGCATATTAGGTTTTGCTCCTGAAGCCAGCCAGCGGGTGGATTATTCATGCCTGGGGGCTTTTATCACGCATCCGGTGAGTTTATTGCCAAGGATGCCTGCTCATGGAAGGCGTTATGTTCCATTTCCTGGTGGGTTCTTGCTACATACAGGTTATCCCAACCCTGGCCTGAAAGCAATCATCCGGCGCTATCGAGATGCCTGGCAGCGTTCACCTATCCCGGTTTGGGTCCATCTGATAGGTTCAGAGCCTGAAGAACTGGAACAAATGGTGCTTTCATTAGAAGACCTTCCAGGGGTATCGGGACTTGAGTTGGGTTTGCCACCGGGGATAAATGCCGGGTTGGTGGAGCCCTTTATTCGGGCTGCCCAAGGTGAGCTGCCTCTCATTGTGCGCATCCCTTTGGACCGTGTTGGTGATTTTGGAGGAGTAATCGGCAAACATTTTCCTCAAGTGGTCCTTAGCCTGGGTCCCCCAAGGGGAAAACTCCCGGGAGATGATGCGGTTATGCTGGCTGGCAGATTATACGGACCGGCGATTTTCCCCCAGGCGCTGATGGCGTTGGAACAGGCTTTAGATTACGATGTGCCGGTGATTGCTGCTGGTGGGGTTTATTCTGCAGATCAGGCGCGTCTTATGCTTGAAGCAGGTGCAACGGCAGTACAGCTTGATGCAGTTCTTTGGCGCAATGGGCTGCGCGACTGGTGTCCTGGGTAAGTTTGGATACGCCTTGGCTTAACGTTCCATGTAGATCGTTACCGGCCCGTCATTAGAAATATCTACCACCATATGGGCGCCAAACTCTCCGGTTTGGGTGGGGACGCCGAGTTTTTGCAGGACAAGGGCAAATTCTTCAACCAACGGACTGGCGATTTCTGGTTGGGCTGCATCAGTGAAAGATGGCCGTCTGCCTTTGCGGGTATCAGCATATAGGGTAAATTGTGAGACAACAATGGCTTCTCCCTGTGTGTCCAGGATGGAGCGGTTGAACTTACCTTGCTCATCCTCGAAGATACGCAGGTTGGCGATTTTTTCCGCCAGGTAGGTAATTTGCTCCATTCCGTCCTGTGGTCCTATCCCCAACAGAATGACCAGGCCATGGCCGATTTCGGCCACTAAGCGGTTATCCACGCTTACACTTCCATGTGAAACACGCTGCAATATGACTCTCATAGTTCTTGATCCGTTGAAAAAACCAGGACCAGATTTCCCTAAACAAATCCTGGGAAGACACTGATCCCGGTAGCAGTATAGAGCTAAATAGCAGGCAGACCAATTGCCTGGCGCACCTGGCGCATGGTTTCGCTGGCAATAGCGCTGGCGCGTTTTTTGCCGTCTTCTAAAATGTCCCACACTTCGTCTGGGTTTTTAGCCAGGTTGGCTCGCTTTTCGCGGAAATGGCTCCAGGTGAGCGTTGAGATTACGGGCTAATAATTGTTTGCATTGTACACAGCCAATGCCTGCGCGGCGGCATTCTGTATCGATCATGGAGACTTCTTCGGACGAAGAGAAGACTTTATGTAAAGAGAATACATTGCAAACATCCGGGTTGCCAGGATCGGTTCGTTTGATCCGCTGCGGGTCAGTGACCATCTGCATAACCCTTTGTTGAGTTTCTTCGGGGGTGGAAGCCAGCTCAATATGGTTATTCAGGCTCTTGCTCATTTTTGCCTGACCGTCGATGCCGATGACTTTAGGGTATTCAGTCGCTTTCATTTGTGGCTCAATCAATACCTGGCTGTTGTAGCGGAAGTTGAAGGAACGAACAATCTCTCGGGCAAATTCAATATGCGGCGCCTGGTCAATTCCTACCGGCACCAGGTCGCTCTTATACAGAACGATATCGGCAGTCATCAAGACCGGATAACCGACAAGCCCGTAATTAATATTATTCGGGTGTTGGCGTACCTTTTCCTTGAAGGTTGGTAAATCGGTCAGTTTTCCTAAAGGTGTTACCATAGATAGATAAGTGTGCAGTTCAGCCACTTCGGGAACCTGAGATTGGATGAAAATGATGCTATCTTGCGGACGCATACCGGCTGCCAGCCAATCCAAAGCCATTTCGTAGGTGTTGGCGCGCAAATTTTCTGTTGAATCCACTGTGGTGAGTGCGTGAATATCGACAATACAATACACACACTCGTATTCATCTTGTAAAGCGATATAATTTTTAATCGCTCCAAGATAATTCCCTAAGTGTTGCCTTCCTGTAGGACGGGCCCCAGAAAAAACTCTTCCCTTTTTAGTTGTAACCATTCATGCCTCCTGTTTTGTCAGACCGTAAACCCTTTGCAAGTGCTTTCAGGTCACGGAATTTTTTTGTAGAATAGCAGTTAAAGTTTTATATGTAAATTTAACAGATAACCCCGCCGGTGATGCGACGGGGTTGGTGAGCCAGCTGCACTCATAGAAAGGTACGCCAAGCAAAAGCCTGGTTATACCTTTTGCCTTGATAACGGTGGCAGTTCCGGCGCAGGCTATTTGCAACTTAGTTTGCTTTCGCCCTGCAACTCCAAGGTCCATTCAGCATTCTCGTCTGGACGGGCTCGCACCTCATCCCGCTCTCTGAGCCAGCGGTGGAATGTTTACTAGTCCTTATCTAGGTCTTTTGGTAATTAATTGTTTTGAAGTATATCATATTATGCTAAAATCAAAACAAAGCTTTGTTTGTCACGCTCAGAAAATTTTAGTAGGAATGCTTGGTCAGTTTAAAAAATTCTTGGAAGGATAAAAAATGAATACCCTATCCGGCATCAGGCCGGCTCAACTGGCGGGGCAATGGTACCCTGCAAACCCAAAACATTTAGCAGAAGAAGTTGATCGTTACATTTCTGCTGCTAATATGGGTGTTTTAGATGGCGAAGTCGTTGCTGTTATGTCTCCGCATGCAGGATATATGTATTCAGGTAGTGTAGCCGGGTACGCTTTTTCAGCTATTAAGGATTTGTCACCTGAACTGGTTGTTATTATTTCTCCAATGCACCAACCGTATTATGCCCCAGTCATGACAACCGCTCATTCCGCGTACCAAACTCCCTTAGGTCTAATTTCGGTAAATCGGGAGAGCATAGATTGTTTGTCTGCTCTTTTGAAAAATGAAGCTGGAGTGAAGCTGACCGAAGTTGCTCATGACCCAGAACATTCCTTGGAAATAGAGCTGCCTTTTCTCCAAAGGGCGGTAAACAGCGGTTATCAGATATTGCCGATTATGCTGCGTGATCAAAGTGCTGTGATGGCACGCAACCTGGCAAAGGCATTAGCACAAGCCCTTTTACAAATGGGCATGGCGAAACGGGGTTCTTCTCTTCTGGTAGCCAGTACAGACCTTTCTCATTATTATTCTCAATCCAGGGCAAAACAATTAGATGACGAATTGCTTAAGCAGGTAGCATTATTTGATGCTGAGGGTGTGATCAAAACTGAAGAGCAAGGAAAAGGTTATGCTTGTGGTCGGGGTGCTTTATCGACGGTGATGTGGGCTGCTAAGGCATTGGGGGCAAGGAGTGCTAAGATCCTGAAATATGCGACATCGGGCGATGTGAGCGGAGATTATGATCGTGTTGTTGGTTATGCTGCAGCAGCATTCTTGCGCTAAATTTATAGGAATTTGAGGAAAACAAAATTTTTCGATGGATGGTAGTTTTCTATTTGATTATCTAGGGGTGATCGCTATTGTCATATTGGTTTTCGCCAATGCATTCTTTGTGGCAGCAGAATTTTCTATGGTCAGTGTGCGCCGCACACGGATTGCAGAGTTGGTTGCTCGTGGTGAGACAGGCGCAGAAGCCGTCCAAAAGGCGATTGAAAATCCAGATCGTGTAATTGCCGCTACACAACTGGGTATAACCCTGGCCAGCCTGGGCTTGGGTTGGGTGGGTGAGCCAGCTCTATCCCATCTAATCTATCCAGTATTAGCCTTGTTTCCAGATGCGATCCGCCCTGAGCTTTCTCATAGCCTATCTGCCGCTTTCTCATTCGCCATCATTACCTTTTTACATGTTGTCGTGGGTGAGTTGGCTCCAAAATCAATTGCTCTGCAAGACCCCGAGCGAACATCTTTGTTTGTTGCCCGACCAACTTTGTTTGTCGAGCAGATTTTCAAGCCTGCAATCTGGATATTGAATGGAGCTGGTAATGCCTTGTTGCGCCTGGTTGGGATTCAACCCGCCAGCGGACATCAACTGGTGCACTCTGTGGATGAGCTGAAAATGTTGGTTACCGCCAGCGCAGAAAGTGGTGTGGTTGAGGCAGAAGAAAGCGAAATGTTGCACGCCATTTTTGATTTTGGGGAGCTGGTTGTGAGACAGGTGATGGTACCGCGCACAGAAGTGATCGCAGTTGAAGCGGACACACCGCTGGTTGATATTATCGGATTGGTTACCCACTCTTCCTATACAAAATTCCCGGTGTTTGAGGAAAATCTGGATCATATTGTGGGTATTGTGCATGTGAAGGATTTGTTGCACGCAATGCAAAATTCCGATAGCCAGGAATGCACGGCCCGTACTTTTGTCAGGGAACCTTTGTTTGTTCCTGAGACGATTTCTGTGAGCGCTCTATTGCGCCATTTTCGCGATAACCGTCAGCATATTGCCATCGTGATGGATGAGTATGGTGGAACAGCCGGTCTGGTTACTCTTGAAGACTTGCTAGAAGAAATCGTTGGAGAGGTGAGCGATCAGTTCGATGACGCAGCACCGGAATTTCAAACTCTTGAAGATGGTTCTGTATTAATCGATGGGCTTTCATTAATTGAAGAAGTGAATGAACAAATCGGTGTAAATTTGGTTGATCCCAATTATGACACAATTGCCGGTTATGTCTTGGGAAAGCTCGGTAGAATTGCCCGGTCTGGAGATGTTTTTGAAGGAGATGGTGTGCGTTTACGTGTTCACGAAATGGATAATTTGCGAATTGCTCGCATTTCGCTTACTCGGCTGGAGCAGCCACCCGTAATCAGTTTACCCGTGGAACAAAGCAACTTAAAAGAGAAAAAAGCACAAGCCTGACCTGATGGAATGATCAGGTTGCCAGGAAACCCAATGCCCACTTATGTAGAGATTGCCGTTAATGTTCCTCAAGTGTCAGGAGTGTTTCATTATCACATTCCCTCAGAGCTTGAGGGTCAAATCAATAGTGGTTGCCTGGTGTTGGTCCCTTTTGGCCAACGAACAGTACAAGGTGTTGTTTTAGGGATCGTTGATAAACCAGAAGTGGTTGAGACGCGCCCAATTATTGATTTATTGGACCAGGAACCGGTTGTAACAGCAAACCAGATTGATCTGGCCCAGCATTTATCAGCACAATCACTGGCTCCGCTTGCAGCTTGTATCGGATTGATGATCCCAACGGGTATAGATCAACAAGCAGATGTTCTATATGTTCCCCTGGGAGATATTCCCGCCGGGATAAGTTCAACACAATTGCGGTTGTTAAAAATTTTACACAAACGTGGTCCACTGCGCGGTAGCCAATTGGATCGAGCCATGAAATATACCAATTGGAGAGCTGCTTTAAAACCTCTTCTCCGGCGTTCATTGATCAAAACAGAAACCATCCTTCCTGAGCCAAAAGTTAAACCTAAGATGGTTAGAACAGTCATGCTCTCAAAGCCAATAGAAGAGGCCAGGCTTGTCTTAATTAGCTTGGGTAGGAAAGGCACTCAGGCATTTGAAAGGCGTCAAGCTACCCTTACCTGGTTGGCGCAACAAGATGACTCTATACCGGTCACGGAAGTGTATGCTGAAACTGGTGCAAATTCAGGAGATCTGCGATTTCTTGTGGAGCATGGATTGGCAGTATTGAGTGAGAGCCAGGTGTTGCGCGACCCATTAAAAATTTATGATCAGGAATTGTTTCCTGTGCCTGTATTAACCCGTGACCAGCAAGCGATTTGGGAAGAAGTGCAGGAACACATCGCTCAAGCTGTCAGAGGGCAAATTACTCCCACCTTGTTGTTGCACGGCGTAACAGGGTCTGGTAAAACCGAGATCTATTTACGCGCCGTTCAGGAAACCTTGCTATTGGGAAGACAGGCGATTATTTTGGTGCCGGAAATAGCGCTGACGCCACAAACAGTGCGGCGTTTTTTGGGGCGTTTTCCGGGTCAGGTGGGATTAATCCATTCGGGTCTTTCTGTAGGTGAACGGTATGATACCTGGCGGCGAGCCCGAGCTGGCGACCTACAGGTAATCGTTGGACCACGCAGTGCTTTGTTTACCCCGTTCTCAAACCTGGGTTTGATCGTCGTGGATGAGTGTCATGACGATTCATACTACCAATCCGAATCAGCGCCTCATTATCACGCCAGAGAAGCCGCAGTTGAGTACGCTCGCCTGGCTAAAGCATGCTGCCTAATGGGTTCAGCTACCCCCGACATTACTAGTATGTATCATTGCCAAAAAGGCGGCTGGCGTTATTTGGGTCTGCCAACTCGAATTCTGGCGCATCGCGAGGCTGTAAAGGCGCAAATAGCGCGTTTGCAAGTGGATAAAAAAGAATCGGTACAACCCGCTTCGCTTTTTCGACCACTGGAAGAACAGGCAGATGCGATAGAGCTGCCTCCAGTCCATATTGTTGATATGCGCCTGGAGTTGCAAGCTGGCAACCGATCTATATTCAGCCGACCATTGCAGCAGGCTTTGCAAGAAGTTTTAGAAAATAAGCAACAAGCAATCTTGTTTCTCAACCGGCGCGGATCAGCGACTTATGTTTTTTGCAGAGATTGTGGTGAGACCCTAAAATGCCCTCGTTGTGATATTCCGTTAACCTATCACGAAGACCAGGGGCTTTTGCAGTGCCATTACTGTAGCTATCAACGCAGGATGCCTGACCGCTGTGGACATTGCGGCAGTACGCGTATCCGTCATTTTGGTACGGGGACCCAGCGAGTTGAAACAGAAGTAAAAGGACTATTTCCCCTGGCTCGCACGCTTCGTTGGGATTTTGAAACCACACGCAAAAAAGGCTCGCATGAAAGCATCTTATCTACCTTTGCCGAACATCGCGCAGATATCCTGGTGGGAACCCAAATGTTAGCCAAGGGACTTGATCTGCCTTTAGTGACATTGGTTGGCGTAGTTTTGGCAGATGTAGGGCTAAGCTTACCGGATTACCGAACCAATGAAAGGGTATTCCAAACCCTTACCCAAGTCGCCGGGCGGGCTGGCCGCAGTCCTTTAGGAGGAAAGGTTATCCTGCAAACTTTCCAACCCGAACATTATGTTATTCAGGCAGCCTCAAAACATGATTACCTGGCATTTTTTACACAGGAGTTGGAATTTCGACGAAAATTAGGTTATCCGCCTTATACTCAATTGGTCCGCCTGGAATATCGAGATCATGATAGCGCCAGGGCAGAGCGGGTAGCTTATGAGATGGGGGAACAGGTAAAAAACTGGTTGGCAAAGGAAAACCAGCGCACAATGCGCATGATTGGTCCGGCGCCTTGCTTTTTTGCCAGAATGGGAGGCGCTTATCGATGGCATATTGTGCTGAACGGACCTGATCCGACCAAAATATTTCAAGGCAGAGCAATTGGTGGATGGAAAATTGAAGTAAATCCTCCAAACTTGCTATAATATGGGTTAATTTAATAAATCTTGAGGAGTTTTCCATGCAGCCTATTCGAAATGAGTTTCTTACCTGGGATGATGTCAATCGCCTGATCGACCACTTAATGCCTCAATTTGAAGATGAATTTGAGGCAATGGTGATCATCACTCGTGGTGGTGTTATTCCAGGTGGTTTACTGGCTGAGGCGATGAACTTAACTCATATTCTAACGGCTGCAGTTGATTTCCCTGCTCAAATGGAAATGGAGCGGGCCAAGCTGATGGCCTGGCCACAGTTTATTCAGTTCCCCGATGATCGAACCGTGAAAGGCCGGAAAACGCTGGTGGTAGATGATGTATGGGGGTCTGGAAGGACGATCACTTCAGTGAAAATCCGCGTACTGGCAGCCGGCGGCGTTCCCTCTACATGTGTTCTGCATTTTAATCCGTACCGAAATTTATTTGGCTCTGCGCGCCCCGATTACTATGCGGCTGTCACCGACGCACATATAGTCTACCCGTGGGAAATTCATCGCGGCACGGATCGGGTAATTTTACAAGAGCCTAAAACCTGAGTCATCCCAGCTTCTATCTACAGTATAGCTATCGACTGTGCCAGGTTGCGCCGGAACCGGGAGCGGTTAATATAGCTCCACGTCTTTAAGAAGGAATTCATCAATTGGTGTCTTTCAGCATGCCGTGCAGCCAGGTATTGTACCAGGGGCTCAAGATTAGGGCGCTCGTGGATTGGCATTGCATTCAGGCGCGGTTCCCATTGGTCGATAAATTCTCTCAGGATTTGTGTGGCAACCTGAGCATCATTTAAATCTCCTAGATGATCCTGGACTCTTTTAATATCTGTAATCACATCCTGGGTGGATTTTCCCAGTACTTCTCGAAAATATTCTACCGAATATCTCAATTTTTTAAACTCGATTCTTAAGGCGTGTAATTGCTCAATGGTTGCCTCAGCCAGGATGGGATTGAATGCGCGTACTTCAGCGAAGCGGGTGTATATCAAGACAGGCGCCAGCTCACATACCAGAGTTGGGATGGGCTGGTCCATATGGGTGATGCGAACACCGGCCCCAGGTGTATTTAAGAAAATGTTGAATTTATGTTTGAACTCATCATATTCCTGGCTATCCAGGTAGGTTAGCATTCGGGTGCGCGCCTCTTTGCGTTGTTCTCTCCAGGTATCCAGTAAAAGGTCCAGGTCGTGTTGGTGGTCTGTTTCCAATGTTTCAAGATAGTGCACAGCTTTTTCCATGAAAACATCCAGGTCGCGCACTTCACCCAAGGCACGACCGGTGGCGCGCAGACCTTTTAGATAATACTTGAGCGCGCCTGGCTCGAAAGCTTGTTCAAATACTTCGAAAGCTGCTCTTAACCGCCTTGAGGCTACCCGCATATCGTGCAAGGCTTCGATATCTTCACCCAAACGTGTACCAGGTTCGTTGACTAACATCTGGGAAAAGTGAAAGCGCATCACTTTGCGTCCAGCTTCTGCTAAAGAATCCGAAGGTTTCAACCCGATTTTTTCTTGTGGTTCAGGGAAGGGTAAGCGCCGGATAGCCGCTTCAGCAGATTCGATTACCTCGACTTCCGGGTAGCCGATTTTCGTCCACAACTTGCAGTTCAATTGGGCGACTGCAGCATCGGAGGATGCTGCAGGACCATCCACCACAATCCACATGCTGTTCCGTTCTATATCGACATGTTGAATGGTAGTTTGCTGGCTGTGTGAATCATTCAACCCTGTTGCAATACACAACAAGGCTGATAAAGTGAGTATTTGGCGTTGTTGGTTGGGAGAGAATTCAAGGGTATTGAAGTCTTTCTTTTTTATTTTGCCTCGATAAAAGGCCAGGGTGCCAGCTGCCAGGTCGTGTTCTTCAGAATTGAGAAACGATGAAAACTGCTGTTTGACCACCTCGCGCGTTGCCTGGTAAGGTTTTTTCTTGCTATGGGGAATATCGCGGTAGGCTAACAATGCGGCAGACTGGATTGCCAGACGGCTGTCTGCTCCTAACTCATGCAAAGCCTGGGTCTGATCGAAAAGGGTCAATACCAGGTCGATGAGATGTTGTTCTTTTTCGTCTGCTGAAGCAGCCAGGCTTTGATTGTCAACAGCTTCTGATGTTTCTTGATCTGGTCCTTCAACTGGCAGGTCCGAACCCTCTAAGTTGCCGCCTATCTGGTCATCAGCTTGTTCCGCATTGTCGGGTGGGCTCGAGCTTTCTAAGAATGGAGTTTCCATTTTATTTCTCCTGGATAGATTGGTTGCAGATTTCAAGATTTGCGCAAACGATGGTGGATCAGCCATTCCTGTGGATTGATAGGCGGTTCCCCGGGCGCTTGAGACAGATGGCTATAGACGCCATTTGAATCCATCTGCCTTACTTTAATATTACCGATCAGGTAAGTCTGGAGTACATCATCTCGCAAATAGCGGATAATCCGTCTGTCTTGGACAGGGAAGAGCACTTCTACCCGGTGGTGAATATTCCTGGGCATCAGATCCGCGCTCCCCAAATAGATCTGTTCTTGCCCGCCGTTATGGAAATAGTATACCCGACTATGCTCCAGGAAACGCCCAACGACACTGATGACGCGTATGTTTTCACTGACTCCGGGGATGCCAGGGCGCAGGCAGCAGATCCCCCGGATGATCAGATCGATTTTTACACCTGCTTGTGAAGCGCGGTAGAGATGACGAATCATATGTGGATCGACGAGCGAATTCATTTTGAAAATGATATGGCCATCGCCATCGCGTTTTTGAAGCTCTATCTCCTGATTGATCCATGATTCCAGACCTTGTTTGAGATTAACCGGGGCGACTAAGAGTTTACGATAATCCTTTTTTGCCGAATAGCCTGTCAAATAGTTGAAAAGATCAGTCGCATCTGCTCCAATCTCTTCATCACAAGTGAACATACCGATATCTTCATACATTTGAGCAGTGACAGCATTATAGTTTCCAGTTGCCAGGTGGATATAACGGCGGATATGTTCGCCTTCTTTGCGCACCACCAGGGCGATCTTCGAATGCGTTTTGAGGCCTAATAATCCGTAGATCACATGCACGCCTTCTTTTTCCAGCATTCGTGCCCAACCAATATTGCTTTCTTCATCAAAACGAGCTTTAAGTTCAACCAACACGGCAACTTGTTTGCCGTGCTCGCGAGCCTCCAATAAAGCCTGTACAACCGGTGAATTTTTTCCAACCCGGTACAATGTTTGCTTGATAGCCAGTACATCCGGATCTTGAGCGGCTGCATGCAAAAAATCCACAACGGGATTGAAAGTGTCGTAGGGGTGATGCAAGACGATATCTTCCCGCCGGATGGCCGCGAAATAATTTGTTTCCCTTGAAGCAATCCGAAGTTGAGCTGGAATAGATTGTTTTAACGGAGGGTCCTTTAGATCAAATCGATCAATACTATGCAAATTAATCAGGTTACTGATGCCGCGAGGTCCTTCAAGCGTATAGATATCACGCCTATCCATTTCCAGGTTTTCAATCAAGAGCTCACGAAGGTGAGTTGGCATGGCATTGTTAACCGTTACCTTCATTACAGAGCCGAAGCGGCGTTGCCGGACGCTTTGCTCCATGGTTTCGAGAAGGTCGGAAGCCTCCAACTCCTGGATAATGTTGTCCGCATCTCTCACGACTCGGAAGGGATAAGACTCTATGATCGTCATCCCAGGGAAGAGTTTATGCAAATTGGCTGCAATCACTTGTTCTATCCAGACAAAATAATGATTTGCAGGAGTGGTCCCGTCTTTACGCACTCCGCCAGAAGATCGCTTTAGTGGGATGAGTCTGGATAAAGTGTTGGGTACTTTGATCCTCGCAAAGAAAGGAAGACCTTTGTCATTTTGTATGACTACTGCCAGGTTAATGCTCAAGTTAGAGATATGTGGAAAAGGGCGTCCAGGATCAAACGCCAGGGGTGTCAGCACTGGAAAGATCACTTCCTCAAAGTATTTATCAACATTTCCTTTTTGTCTTTGGGTAAGTGCGGCGTATTCTAGCAGGTGAATCCCGGCTTGCTTCAACTGAGGCAAAAGATCGTATTTTAAGGTTTCCTGAGCCTGGGTCATTAACTGCAAGGCTACTTTTCGTATCTCCGCAAGTTGTTGGGCGGGCGACATCCCATCTGGCGGAAAATCTGCCACCTTCGCATCCACTTGTTTCTTTAGGCCTGCCACCCGTACCATAAAGAATTCATCCAGATTAGAGCCAACAATTGCCAGAAACTTCACACGTTCAAGCAGCGGGTTGCTGGGATCTTGGGCTTCTTCAAGAACCCTGCGCTGAAATTCTAAAAGGCTGAGCTCGCGGTTAATAAAAAACTTTGCATCGCTCAAATCATATTCTTGTTCCATTTCAGCGTGGTTAACTTCAATTTCTACCGTCTCTTTGACCATATAAAGCTCCACCTACAACCCGATGGTTATTTTCTTTGCAGGGTTAAAATGTCATTTCTTTTTACTCTTATCCTTTTTCTTCCTGTTTTTTTCGACTTTAAAAGGATTAGACGTATCAGGATCAAATTTCAATTCTGCACTCAGTTTATCAACCAGAGTTTGCAGAATTTTGATCCGAGCATATACTTTGGAATTCCCTTCAACCACGGTCCAGGGGGCGGTGATCGTGCTGGTTTTTAGAAGCATATCATTGACAGCCTCCTCATAAAGAGACCATTTTTCGCGATTACGCCAATCTTCATCGGTCAGCTTCCAGTTTCTTCGCTTGTCGCCATCTCGCGATTGGAAACGTTTAAGCTGCTCGTCTTGATCGATATGCAACCAAAATTTAAATAGGATTGTGCCGAAATCAACTAATTGTCGCTCAAAATAATTGATCTCACGATAGGCGCGCTTCCATTCTGCTTCTGTACAAAATCCTTCAATCCGTTCTACCATAACCCGGCCATACCAGGAGCGATCGAAGATGGCTATTTGACCGCTTTCGGGCAATCGCCGCCAAAATCGCCAAAGATAATGATGGACGGCATCATCTCCCTTAGGCGCGGCGATGGGATAGACCACAAAACCGCGTGGGTCAATTTTTTCTGTAATCCGGCGGATAGCCCCACCCTTACCCGCAGCGTCCCATCCCTCAAACACAATCATGACCGGGCGCTGCTGAAGATAAACCTGATAAGCTAATTTATGCAGCGCTACTTGCAGCCGGATGAGCGAACGATTGTATTCTTCCTGGCTCAGATCGAGTGATAAATCTACTGTATTTAGCATAGCTTAAGTCCCCTCAGATTCCTGATAGGATGGATTATCAGCATCCATCCAAGCGCCATTCTCGAGATCTATTTCTTCTTCCAGATCGGGGCTTGTTTCTTGATCACCGGGCTCAACGTTTGAATCTGCTTCAATCTCTTGTTCTAGAGTTTCTGCAGAAATTAATGCCTGGTGAGGCCATCCCATTTTTTCTTCCAAGGTTTGAATAATCGTCTGGTAAATTTTGATCCAGGTATGGCGTCTGTCCGTAGCTTCAACGATTGTCCAAGGTCCCCACTCGGTTTCAGTGCGTTCGAAAGCCTCTTCATAGGCCATCAGCCAATTATCGTAATGCTGGTGATGCTCCCAATCCTCGTTAGTAACATGATAGGCTGTGAGAGGGTCCTTGATGAGTTTTTCAAAACGTCGTTTTTGTTCTTGTTTACTGATATGCAGGAAGAATTTAATCAGTACATGCTCATCATCTGCCAAAACACGCTCAAAGTCCACAATATCCCGGTAAGCTCTCAGCCACTCGCTTTCAGGGATCAGGTTCTCTACACGTTCAACGAAGACGCGGCCGTACCAGGAACGATCAAAGATAGCCCATTCCCCGCGGGCGGGCAGTTTTTGCCAGAATCGCCATAGCCATGGATGTTTCTTTTCGTATGTTCTGGCGGCGCGAATAGGGTAAAGCTTGTAACCGCGAGGGTCTAAAGGTTGTGTGAGTTTTTGGATGGAGGTGCCTTTTCCTGCTGCATCCCAGCCTTCAAACAGGATGATGACCGGCATGCCAGCATCCCAAGATCCTTTTTGCACATTGAACAGCCGTTCAGCTAATTCGGGGAAGACGCGCTTGTAAACCCTCTTGTCAACAGACTTTGAAAGATCAATTTTATCCAGCATAAACGTTTTTCCTTGAACTAAACCCAGATAATTGAGACAAAACGCTTTGCTTACTTGATGAGTATTTTACCTCACTCGGTGATGCGCTGATGAACATTTTGCGAAGGCAGGCATTCTTAAGGGGAATGATAAATTTCTATTTTGTTTTTGTGCAGTTTGAGGCCAAATTGAAATAACCCAGGTATTAATAACAAAGACGGTGACAAGGGTCGCCGTCTTTGATCAAGAAGCAGATTATTGGCCAGAAACGCCGAGAATGATCGGTGTTCCCGCAGCCTGCACGGCTTTCAATTGTGCCTGACGCGCCAGGTCAGTCGCGATTGACAGGATTCGTAGGGCTTCTTCGGGGTTGTGAAATCCCATGGAATTCTCAGCGTTGATGAAGTCCCAGCGTAATTGGGCCTCCCGGTGCAGGTTGCGAGCATCTGCAAGGGCCTCAGCATCGACACCAGTCTCCTTTGCCGCAGCTTCAATCGCTTTAATTGCCGCTACGATGGCGATTTCAGCTGAGTCCATGGTGGTGCGGACCTGGGTTTGAATGGTAGCAACACGTCCGGTTACATAGGCAACATCGGTATGGCACGCGCCGCAAGCCGTTTCAGCGTTGAGTAAAGGACTTTGCACGTTGTGCGTGGAGAATTTTGCTGAACCATCTCTTGTGTATGGCATATGACAATCAGCGCAGGCTACCCCGGCTTTATAGTGTGTGCTATCAGCACTGAATAATTCATAATCTGGATGTTGCATTTTAATCATGGGAGCGCCAGATTTGGGATGGTTCCAGTCCTTGAAATCTTCTGCGGCATAGTATTCGGCAATGTCTTCAATTTTTGTGCCATTTTCCCATGGGAAAACCAGATATTTTTCATCACCCTCAAAATAATATTCCACATGGCAATTTGCACAAACGATGGTGCGCATCTCTTGACGGGTGAAGGTTCGCCAATCCTTGCCTTGTTTCTCAAGCGCTTCTTCGAGCGCCGGGTTGGTTACGATCAAACGCATGGTGTTGGCTTCGTGACAGTTGGCGCAACCAATGGGATTGGTAATTTGCTTGCCCAGTTCGCTAAAAAGCATCTTATCAAATTCTGCCATTCCCATTTCCGACCAGAGTTTGGGGTTGTTCGATGATTTGCAGGAATAACAGGTGCCTGGGGTGGTTTCATCTACGCGCTTGATGGCACGCACATCGACCAGGGAATTTAGATGGCCGCGTTCTTCATTGTATTCCTTGCTAAAGCTGTACCCGGCGAACAAATCCAATAGACGCGGGTATGTTTCCAGTTTTGAAAATGGCTCTGATCCACCGTAGGCAGTGCGGTTGTTGTTGGTTTCTGTCAGTAACAAAGTTGAATACTGGTTAGGGAAGTTGATCCCCCAGTTCGATGAATTCGGGTCCATTGCTGCAATTTCTTGCAGCGGGGCAATCCCGCGGGTTGGCGCTGGTTGGTTCTTGACATACAGCAGGGTCCCGACCAATCCGGCAGCCAAGATAATGATAATCGCAGACAAAATCAAGGTGGATTTAGATAGTTTCATTTGTTTTCCTCTGCATGTTGATAAGGTAGGATCGAAATTCCACGTTCCCCGTGAGCGACACTACGATGGCATTCAAAACAATAGCGATCTTGACCGGAGCCGTCGAACATCAGGTTGATTTCAATGTTTGCTACAGTTTCCTCGTGACAGCGAATACAATTGTCTTGAACAACTTTTCGAGACGATTCCTTGGCTCGAATTGCATCTGGGATATTTCCAAAAGTAAAGGCGGTTACATGATGGTAGCCTGACATGGCTTTTACATAATATTTAGGGATAAAAGCGTGAGGCGTGTGGCATTCGCCGCAATATGCCCACTGTTTATGTCCCCCGTGATACCAGCTTTCATAGGCTGCATCCATCACATGGCAATTATTACATGTTGTCGGATTGTTTCCCAGGTAAGCCGTGAAATCCGTTACGTACATTCCAACACCCACAACGATGAGCAATGCAAGCACCCCAATGATGATAGGAATTTTCATTTTATTACCTGTACACCTCAAAAAAGATGTGGCGGTGTGTTAAGTGGTCTCAATCACGCGCACATACACCTCAAGACTGCATCAAAGATAGACGTTAAGAAAATGAAATGCTCGTTTGGTTTTTCCTCCAGTTCTTAACTTATACTAATCTTATCATATTGTGTCAAGATAGCATGTGATATTTGTCACTTCCGATGCGGGTGAGAGTATAGGTTGTATTTGATCTTGCCTTTCTAATGGCAGAAAACGAGTAATTTGTACTGAAGATATTTCTATCCTAACCAGCTTTGACAGAGAATCTATTGTTTCGGTTAAAATGAATTAGATGAACACAATGGATGCGGATGGACTTCTAAAAGGTGCGCGGCGACTGGACCGGGTAGTGCTTGTCCAGATATTTGACGTTTTTTACCCCAAAATTTTTGCTTATATTGTTTTTAGAATCGGTGATGCAAAGTTGAGTGCGCAAATCGCCACACAGGTATTCGCCGATTTATTGGATGTCTTAAGTAAGCATGCTGGACCTGCAAAAAATTTAGCCGGCTGGCTTTATCAATCTGCCGGTAGCCTGGTGTATGCTTATCTCCAAAGTATTAGTTTTGAGTTACCGCAACGCGTTTCGGATGCGGAGATGATTTTGGATGAAACTGCCGAACTGGTGGCTGCACCAGGGGCTACCGGGTACCGCATGCAATCGATTTTCCAAACCCTGACGCCTGAGCACCAACACATACTGGCTTTGCGATTTTCTGACCGCTATTCGATAGATGAGCTGAGCCGCATTTTGGATAAATCACCGCGTATCGTTAAGGAACAACAATTTCAGGCGCTAAAAGCATTGCAGCATACGTTACAAGCCAGGATGCGATAATATGCAAAAAGACCAGCTTTATAGGGCATTGGATGTGTGTGTACAATCTATCCAAAGTGGACTGGATTTAGATCAGGTCTTGAATCAGTATCCAAAATGGAGACGTGAGCTTGCACCTTTAATCAGATCAGCGTATGTTGCTCATCAATTAGGACAGTCCTCCAGTTTTTCTCCAGATGATTTTGGTTTGGAGCGTCAAAAATTCCTACAAGCCGCGCAAATGGTCATCCCAGATGCGCATCCAAATACCAGACCGCTTCGTTGGCGAGGGTGTGCATTCTTTTTAGTCATAGGACTGATGCTATCTCTGGTCTTTTCAGGGGCAGTGTTTCTTTCCTACCGCGCTTTACCAGGAAGTGTTTTTTATGGGTTCAAAGAAACCAGTCGAGAAATTCGTCTATCGTTGATCGATGATTCGCAGCAGTATATTCAGACCAGCTTACTTATGGACCAGGACAGATTGCAGGAAATTCAAACATTAATCGAACAGAGGCGAGAAGCGCCGGTCAGATTTGGGGGTAGGATTACTCGAGGGGAGACTGATGATTGGTTAATCCACGATCTGAAGCTGATGAGTGACAATGAAACTCAGCTGGTTGGGGATATTTGGCCAGGCTATTATGTGCGCGTTGAAGGCCTTTTACGTACGGATGGTGTGATAATAGCTCAGCGCATCCAATCTCAACAATTCTTGATCAGAGGTAATGTGGAAGCATTGACTCCTGAAAGAATGGTGGTGGACGGCGTAGAAATACTCTTAGCTCCGGACACATTGCTGCAAGGTGATATTGCAGTCGGGGTTGGCGTCCATGTTATGGCGCTCCTGGCTGACGAAGGTCTGTACCGGGCAAGATTGATCAAAGTGATGGATGCGAATTCAGTCAATCCTTGAACTCTTCGTAAGCTGTGTTGATTTTTAAGGTTAATAGATTGGCATTTGCTGATCGATTTCTGTTGCCCAGGCGTTAATCCCGCCTTTCAGGTTTTTAACTTTTCGAAATCCGGCGCTCAACAGTAACTCCAATGCCCGCACGGAACGTGTGCCCGATTTACAAAAAATAACCATTTCATTCGCGCTATCTAACTCGGCCAGTCGGGAAGCCAGTTGTCCCAGGGGAATTAGAGTTGTGTTCGGTAGATTGGATATTTGGGCTTCGTGCGGCTCACGCACATCAAGCAAGATCAAGGGCTTATTCTCCTGCAATCGCTGCGCGAGAGCGGTTGCTGTGATGTCCCAATCTGCCCCAGCAGTCCCTGCCTCATGATCTTGATGGGGTAAGCCACAAAACTCCTGGTAGTCAATCAGGTCTGTGATTTCTGGCTGCTCTCCACAGACTTTGCATTTCGGATTCTTGCGTAGTTTGACAAACTCAAATGAGAGATCCAGGGCATTGTAGAGCAGCAAGCGACCTATCAGGGGTTCGCCGATCTCCAAGATGAGCTTTAGTGCTTCGGTAGCCTGGAGTGTTCCAATTGTACCGGGTAGAATGCCCAGGACTCCGCCTTCGGCGCAAGATGGCACTAGCCCAGGAGGAGGCGGTTCGGGAAACAGGCAGCGATAACAAGGGCCGCGCCGGGCATCAAACACACTCACTTGTCCATCAAAACGAAAGATTGAACCGTAGACATTCGGTTTTCCGGTTAACACACATAGATCATTGGTCAGGTAACGGGTTGGAAAATTGTCGGTGCCATCGATGATCAGGTCATAGTCTTTGGCAATGCGCCTGGCATTGGCGGATGTAAACGCCTCGTTGTAGGTATCCACCTGGATATCAGGGTTGATGTCCAGCATGCGCTGCCGGGCAGAATCTACTTTTAGCATCCCTATTCCAGATGTGCCGTGGATAACCTGTCTTTGAAGGTTAGAAGCATCCACCTGATCAAAATCAACCAGGCCGATTCTCCCCACGCCGGCTGCCGCCAGGTATAAAGCTACTGGTGAGCCCAAACCTCCAGTGCCAACAATCAGGATGGAAGCGGCTTTCAACTTCCTTTGGCCATCCAGACCAACTTCTGGGATCAGTAAGTGGCGTGAGTAACGCAGAATTTCTTCATTGGAAAGGGATGGGAGCATTCAGAACCTCCCGCCTGCAATGCTGGGGATCAAAAGTAACTTGTCGTTTTCTTCTAAAGGAGTATTCAGGTTCTGCAGATCTTTAATATTTTCCTGGTTGAGAAAAAGGTTCACAAAGGGGCGCAAATCTCCTTGTGGGTTAAATAAATGTGTTTGCAGAGATGGGAATTGGAGCACTAAATCTCCCACAGCTTCGGAGACAATTTTTCCTTTAACCTTTACTTCGCTTTGTCCTCCAGTATATGATCTTAGAGGAGATGGGATACGGATGATGGGCACAAGTTACTCCTTTATAATATTTCTGCGAATTGGCGTTGTAATTTGTGAGAAGAGGCAATGCCATGATTGACATGGCGCGGTTTGCCTTGTTGATCAATGATAAAGGTCGTTGGGACGCTCAACACACCCCATAAAGATGCAATCTTAGGCTGTGCAGATGCATCGATTTCAATCACTTGAATTCTCTCTCCAAGGTTTTCACGGATCAGGTTGATAGCTGGACGCTGGACGGTTTTGCACGGAGCACAAGTTGGTGTTGTGAAGTATAACAGGGTTGGCTTTCCTAATGGAAAGAGCTGGCTGTTCTTTTTATGACCTGCACGCGCTAAAGTGATCTGGTTGATGAGTTGAAATCCAACATAACCTGCCAGGATCAATAGAATAACAATGGCAAAGCGGATGAGTAAATCAGTAGACATATCAGCCACCTGCTTTTGGACGTGCACCAGGAAATACACCCTGTGGAGGTGTTTTATAGAAACCGGGAACTTTCAGTCGGGCTAACCAGTAATAGATCATACAGCCGACACATAGACCGGCAAACAAATTGACAGCAGCCAGGGTAGTAACAATCCACACAAGACTCCAACCCAGTAGATTTTGGCCGAAAAAGAATGCCAGAATCCCAATCAAAAGGAAGATGCTGCCTAGACCTTGGGCAAAACGATGGGGTTCTGGATGATCAGGCAATGATTTCTGGTTTAACCCATCCAAGCGGTTTGAGAATCCACTGATAAAAAAATCCAAATGCTGGTGCTCCCAGTATGGTGCCTAGCAACATGATAGCGGCTGTTGCCATCACCAAAGCCGGTGCATCAAACAGAAATGCCAGAATATTTAATATAATCAGGATCATCTGGCTGGTTTTAATGGACGAATGGTCAATCATTTTTAGGGACCGCATAACTTAATTCTCCGTTAAAAACATCGGATCAGACCCGGTCCGATGCAATAATTTTTCACTTAGAAAATTTGAACGATCTTCGTTTAATACCCAGGAAAGGCTTTCGGTTGCCTTGCCTTGCATCACGCTGGTGATAATGTAAGACAGGTACGGCAGAGCCCATTCAAGATCGAAGGCTGATGGTCGGTTGGGATGATCGGGATGCGAGTGAAAAACACCCAGGATATCCAAGCCCATCTCAGCAGCCGCTAACTCTGCTTTCAAGAAATCCTCAGCCGTTAGCAGATATCGATTGTGGCGTTCAGATGATCGACGCGCATTTTCTAAGGGGAGTAAGCGGACAACATTTTTGTTTTCGCCAGCCTGCTTGCCCAACAGCAAGCCTGCACCTTCATCCGGGTAAGCTGCCTCGCCGTGTTTATGGATTTCATGGAGGAGAGATGAACTTATTTGTATGGTCATTGGGCGTTCTCCGTTGTGTTCGTGGTGGTTTGAGATACATCGACCCATAAACGTTCGTCGCTCAAGTATTTAAAGCCAGCGTCAGGAAAAATGGTGACCACAGTCCCTTCTGTCAATTCATTGGCAATTTTCAGGGCGGCTGCAGCAACTGCTCCTGAGGAGATCCCTACAAATAGACCTTGTTCATGTCCCAGACGGCGCACCATTTGATATGACTCTTCAGTGGTGACCTCGATGATGTGGTCAGCCAGGCGAGGATCGTAGATACCTGGGAGATGTGATGTTGAAAGGTGCTTCAATCCCTCCAACCCGTGTAAGGGTGAAGCGGGTTGGACGGCATAGATTTGGATGTCGGGATTGTATTGGAGCAAGTAGCGGGATACGCCTGTGAGGGTGCCCGAAGTCCCTAATCCGGCAACAAAATGTGTGATTTTCCCTTGGGTTTGCTGCACAATTTCGGGCCCTGTGGTCAAAAAATGCGCCTGCCAGTTGGCAGGATTATCGTATTGGTTTGCATAAAAATAACGTCCTGGGTCATCCTGAACCAATTGCCGCGCAGCTAGCATAGCGCCATCAGAGCCCTCCAAAGGATCCGTCAGGATGAGTTCAACACCTAAAGCGCGCAATATGGTCATTCGTTCCCGGCTGGCATTTGCCGGCAGGGTTAATGTGACCGGGATCCCATATGCTGCAGCAAAAGTGGCGTATGCAATGCCCATATTGCCTGAGGTTGAGTCAAGCAATCGTATGCCATTGCTCAATTTACCTTCGGTTATTGCTGAACGCAGAATATTCAGGGCGGGCCGGTCTTTTACCGAACCGCTTGGGTTAAACCACTCTGCCTTGGCAAAAATTTTTATTTTTGGGAGTAGATGAGCTCCAAGTCGTTCAAGAGGGAGCATGGGGGTGTTTCCGACGGCTGCTTCCAAGCCCAGGGATGTGGTTGGTGCAATGGTTATTTGATCGAGCATAATCGTATTCATAGGATGGTTCCATATTTAAAACGAAAACGGCTAGTAAAAACTGAGGGTCGGGCGAAATAACTATTTCGCGTTACCAAGCCTGATGGTTTATTTCAAGCGGGGCTGTCCTTACCCTTCGTTTCTCCAGCCGTTGAGATCGTCGATTATGCCTCGTGGGCTTTATGGAAATGAAGCGGTAGTTACAGACCCCGCCTCAGACATATGCAATAGGACATTTAATCATCTCCTGAAAAACCCAAAGAAAATTGGACAATAATGGTAGACATTATATATAATAATCTGGCGTTTGTCAAGCCCTCAGGAAGCCTTGACTACTCCTAGGAAGCCTTCTCTTCAGCATCATCTTTTTCCCCAGCGCCGATCCCCAAGGGCACCCACTTGCGTGCATCCTTGAGACGATGCTGGATTCCACCTCTGTCGTGCATCTGGTCAAAACCATCTGGCTTAATAAACATCTGGTCGCCTTCCAGCAAACCAAAAACTCCACTCTGACCAGGTTCTGGGCGTTTGATCCCTTTGAATTTGGCTGCATCGCTTGGAAGATAATCGGTGGGTTCTTCGTAAGTGGTGATGTAACCTTCATAGTTCCGCAGGATGATCTTATGATCGGATTGGCTCAGGAGATAATTCGGGGAGAGAGGGATTTTTCCGCCGCCGCCAGGCGCATCAATGATATATTGGTGGACAGCATAGCCAGAAGTGTGGCCACGCAATCCTTCCATGATCTCCAGCCCTTTTGCCACTGGGGTGCGAAAATGCCCGGCGCCTTCAACCAGGTCACATTGATATAGATAATAGGGGCGAACCCGGATACGAACTAATTTATGAACCAACTCTCGTTGAATATGAACATTGTCGTTCACTCCGGCTAATAAAACGGCCTGGTTACCAAGTGGGATGCCAGCTCGTGTCAGGCGGTCGCAAGCTTGTTCAAGCTCGCTGGATATTTCATTGGGGTGATTAACATGAATATTTAACCACAGCGGATGGTACTTCTGTAAAACATCCGTCAGCTCGTCAGTAATTCGCATGGGCAGGAACACAGGAACGCGTGAGCCAATACGAACGATCTCAATATGGGGGATTTCTCGCAACCTGCGCAAGATTTCTTCTAGAATTTTTGGCGCAAGGACCAATGGGTCGCCGCCCGAGAGCAAGACATCGCGCACCTGGGGTGTTTGTTTCAGGTATTCGATTTGCATTTCGAATTCGGCGCGTGAAAAGGTGGCGGAAGGATCTCCCACGATCCGTGAGCGAGTGCAATAACGGCAATAGGATGCACACTGCGTAGTAACCAGCATCAAGACTCGATCGGGATAGCGATGCACCAGACCGGGAACTGGAGAGTGCCTGTCTTCGGCCAGGGAATCCTCCATCATGGCGGTGAAGGGGATTAGCTCTTTTGCACTAGGCACTACTTGCTTGCGAATTGGATCATCAGGGTCATTAGGATCAATGAGCGAAATATAATAAGGCGTTATGTCGACGCGAAATAAATCCGTAGCGGACAGTGCTTCACGCTCGCTGTCGCTCAGGGGTATAACTTTTTCAAATTCTTCAACTGTGTTGATGCGATTGCTCAATTGCCAGCGCCAGTTGTTCCACTTATCATCGGGAATATCTGCAAAAATCGGGGCTCTTTTAGAGATAAAAGGTGAATTTGCCATGGTTTGCTCCTGGTGATTGTTCTACTTTAAACGGATAAAACTTCAGGGAAAGATCCCTGGCTTGGTTTATCGGACAGGGTCGATCAGCCCTGATTTGACTGCCATTGACGGCGGGTCATGATCTGTACGAAAAAAACGGGCAAAGCTTGAGCGAATGGCGAAGGTCATAATAGAATTGTAAAATAAAAGCAAGTCGAGGTCAAATGAAATTGGTTTAATCAACAGGCTTTTTGCTATGGGCTTAAGACAATTTCAATGCTAGTAAGATAGATTTTCTCCTGGGTGTTTTCATTCTCTTCATATACAATCAACAATGCTGGAGTCAGCTCAGATACCAAATAGGGGACTTCGGCGAAGAATTCTCCATACCCGCCTGGGGGAGCACCATTCACACTTGCCAAACGATTGCCTAAAGTTCGACCATCTTCGCTGATGATGGCAATTCTTAAAGGCTGCTCAGAACTGGTCAGCGCAAGCCCTGAGACAATAAGAGCACCTCCCTGAATTAAAGAGTTGGGGATGGGTTCCTGGATCACAACTCTTTCATACAAAGCGGAGGCGGGATTTAATTCTGTTACACCTGTAGATTGGATGATCAAATTAACCGAGTTGAGATCTATTAATCTGTTGTAGATGTCTTCAACACTGATTACAAGACGTCCAGCTTCGGCAGCAGCCTTGATTTCAAATTCCAGATCGAGTAGCAGGGTGGCGACATGCCAGGGTATTTGGTTGTAGACTTTAACCTGCCGTGCTAAAAGTCGTCCATCTTCTCCGAATAACTCAATGCGCACAGTCTTTCCAACTCGAGAGGTTAACTTTGCATATACCTGGATGGGGGAGGTTACCAAGGATCGTTCCCCGTGCCGGAAGATTTGAATACGCGCCTCTGGAATGAGCGGAGCAGGGGTGTGTGTTGGGATCGCTGAAGGGCTCAGATTCGCTGGCGTGCTTTGGGTGGGGATAGATTGGGTGAATTGAGTTGGCGCTGCTTCGGTATCCTGGGGAGTTGATGCAGGTAGATCTGTGAAGCCTGGTGCAGGCGTGGTTTGCTTTTCAGGCGAAAGGTTGTGCGCGGTCTCAGCCAGTGGAAGAGGTTGCTGTGCTTGAGGGGCGACCTGGATTCCACTGGCTGCTAAAGTCAAAGCAACAACGGTGGGCATGTATTCCGTGGGAATAACCGTTGGCACACCACTTTGCGCCATGTTGCTGCAGCTGCTCAGAAAGATTAACAGCGAGATTAAGAGAAAACCCGTGGCTGTTTTCCTCTTAAACCTGTAAATCTTAGATTTCATAAATTTGACCGAATTTGGTGTGCAGATAATTGATATAAGCACTCGGATCGATTTTTGAACCGGTAATGCGCTGGATCAACTCTTGCGGCTCGAATTTGCTGCCATGGCGATGTATGTTCTGCCGCAGCCACCCTAACAATGCAGAGAATTCTCCGCTGCGGAATTGATCATATAAATCGGGAATATCTGCCAGAATGCGTTCCCACAATTGCAAGGAGACCAGATTACCTAACGCATAAGTTGAGAAGTACCCCATAAGCCCTGTGGACCAGTGTACATCTTGCAAAACACCTTTCGAATCATCCGTTGGGCTAATTCCCAGGTAATCTTGCATTCCAGCATTCCATGCCTCAGGCAGGTCCTTGACTTTCAGCTTGCCTTCCATCATGGCAATCTCTAATTCAAGCCGCAGCATAATATGCAGGTTATAAGTTGCTTCATCAGCTTCTACACGAATCAGGGATGGTTCGACCTTGTTGATACCTTTATAAAAGGCTTCAAGTGAGAGGTTATTTAGCTGTTCGGGAAAGAATTCCTGTAAACGCGGATAAAAGTGTTCCCAGAAGGGCAAGGAACGGCCAACAAGATTTTCCCACATGCGGGATTGTGATTCATGGAACGCTAAGGATGTCCCACCGGCCAGAGGTGTACGGCTCAGAGCGTGATCGACTCCTTGCTCATACATGGCATGCCCGGCTTCATGCATCGTACTGAAGATGGCGGATGAAAGGTGATTAGGAAAAACACGCGTGGTAATGCGAACGTCGTCTATACCGAAATTGGTGGTAAACGGGTGGGCAGATTTATCCTGACGGCCACGTTTCCAGTCATAACCAAATTTTGTGATCACTTCAACACCAAAGTCCCATTGTCTTTGTACATCATAGGTCAGGTAATTGAAGGAATCGTCAACCTGAGGTTTCTCTGAAATTTTCTTGATTAGCTCGACCTGAACGGGTCTAATTGCATCGAAAATTTGTTTGACCTCACTGGTTTTTAATCCCGGTTCGAACTGGTCCAGTAAGGGATCATAAACATGCTCATAGGGTGCAAAGAGTTCGGAGTACCGATGACCCAAGTCAAGAATCTTCTCTAACCAGGGTTGAAATTTGGCAAAATCATTCTCTGCCCGGGCATCTTGCCATACCTGTTGCGCCATCGTGGTGACCTGGGCAAATTCAACCACCATGGCTGGTGGTACCTTGACTCGTTTCTCAAATTCGCGGTGGGTTACTTTGACCAGTCGGGCATCATCCGAATCCGGATCCAGGCTGGCTGTGGAGATCAGTAGATCTTCCAATAATTTGCCTACCTCTGAGGATGTGAATTTTTCGTGAGCGATTTTATCAATGGTACCGGATTGATACCCGCGCCCTTCAGCCCCGCCGGGAGGCATATTGGTTTGCTGGTCCCAACCAAGTAATGCTGAAACGGCATTTAAGTCATGAACTTCATTGAGAATATTTCTAAGTTGGTTAAGCTTGTTTTCCATAGTTTTGAATCTCCCAATTATGAAAAGTCATCTGGCATTGAGACTATCCTTACGGCATTGTGTAACTTGAGCTAACAAGTATATAGGCTGCCTGACATTTAGAAAATCATGTCGAAGCGCATGAATCTATACCCTTCTTTAGAAGCCTGCCGAAAGGATATTATGAAAAGATTTTACCGCACTTAGGAATTTTTGGCTTTAAACCAGTTTGAGGTAATGAGTTTTTCAGCTTCCTCTGCCCGAAGGGGGATTGAAAATAAAAAGCCCTGGCCAAAATCGCAATCCATTGCTATCAAGATATCAAGCTGATTGTCTGTCTCAATTCCTTCAGCAAATGCCTTCATGTCCAGATCATGCGCTAAACCAATGATGGTCTGAATAATCTCTGTATTGCCATTGCGGAGACCAATCTGCTGCACAAATGACCGGTCGATTTTCAAAGCGTTAACTGGCAGCTTCAGCAGGTGGGTCAGGGATGAGTAACCTGTTCCGAAATCGTCCAGTTGAACTTCTATTCCTAACTTCTGCAAGTTTCGAATGGCTTGTGTGGCAGCCTCCGTGTTTTCCATGATGGCATTCTCGGTAATTTCCAGGCGCAGACATTCACCTTCGAGGTTGGAAGCTTTTAAAATCTTTTTGATGTTTTTAGCCAGGTCGGGCTGCAGGATTAATTTTTCTGTAAGATTAACACTGACTTTTAGATTGCTTGCTTCTGGTATTTTCTCTTTCCACAAGCTGATTTGTTGCGTGGATTGTTTAAGCATCCATTCGTCAATGGTGATAATCAACCCGCTATCTTGAGCGAAAGGGATAAACTCTGCAGGCTGAATAAAACCGCGCTTGGGATGATGCCAACGAACCAGTGCTTCGAAACCTACCAGCTGACTATTCTCCAATTTATAAATTGGCTGGTAGAAGATTGCAAACTGGTTTTTGTCAATTGCTTGCCTCAGATCGGCTTCCAATTCAACTCGCTTGATAATTTTTTCTCGCATGCTGAGGTTGAAAATTGCATAAGTCGATTTTCCGCGTTCTTTTGCAGCGTACAAGGCGATATCAGCGTCACGTAAGATTTCTTCAGGCAGGTCATAACCGGTATTGCTGACCACAACGCCCATACTGGTTGTCACAAAAACTTCATTTTCAGGCAACAGTATAGGTGCAGTGAATCGTCGTAGGATCCATTCTGCTATGGATGAAACAGAGATAGGATCTTTAATATCCTCTAACAGGATAACAAATTCATCCCCGCCCAGGCGCCCAACGGTATCGGTGGCACGCAGGTTGGTTTTTAGAATTCGGCCGACCTCTTTCAGCAATTGGTCACCCACCGGATGCCCTAGCGTATCGTTGATATTTTTAAAATGATCCAAATCTAAGAAGAAAACGGCAAATAAATACTCGGGTTTGCGTTTTACCCGTTCAATGGCATTTTTTAGCCGGTCTAAGAACAAAGCTCGATTAGGAAGCCCCGTTAATCGGTCAAAGAAGGCATCGCGAAGAAGCTTTGCTTCAGTGGTTTTTCGTTCGCTGATATCCGTCAGAGAGCCTGCAATACGGCGCACAACCCGGTCGTTATCGCGGATAGCTAACCCTCGGCAGAGCATCCAGCGATATTTTCCATCTTTGTGGAGCATACGGTGTTCGTTTTGGAAATGCGATGCAGTGCCTGACAGGTGGGCAGAAAGATCAAGCTTGACATTTTCGACATCTTCAGTGTGGATACGGTCGAACCATTCTAGAATGTCATTGCCGATTTCGGTCTCGATATACCCTAGCATCGACTTCCAACGAGGCGAAAAATGTATTTGGTTGGATTTAAGATTCCAGTCCCATATTCCGTCATTTGCACCTTGAATGGCCAGGACATAGCGTTCTTCGCTTTCGCGCAACGCCTGTTCAACCCGTTTACGCTCAGAAATTTCATACTGGGCTTGTTGGTAAAGGTTTGCGTTTTCAATGGCAACGGCGGCGTAATCTGCCAAAGCCGACAGCATGGTTTCATCTTCCGGTGTGAAGGGACGCTGACGGATGCGGTTATTGACAGATAACACGCCTAAAGGTTTTTCTTTGGAAATGATGGGTACATGCAAAAGGCTATAGACTAAAAACCCGGTGCTCATTTTTACTTTGGGCTCGTTGGATGAGTTCGAGATGCGTAAAGGTTTACCGCTCTTGACCACTTCGCCAACTAACGAATCGTTCACCAGTAGTCGCATGGTGCGGATTTTACTTTCATCCAATGTTTTAAAAGCACGCAAGAAAAGCTGACCGCTATTCTGATCCAGCAAGGCCAAAAAACCTTCCTCTGCCTGGGTTAATTGAACACTGGCTTCAACAATGCGCCTGAGAACCAGGCTTAGGTCCAGGGTAGATGTGACACTTTGCCCGATCCGAGAAAGTTCCTTTAACCAATTAATTTGTTCGTTGAGTTGTTCGGTAAGCCTGGCCGTTTCCAGCCGCAGTCGAGTTTCGGTCAATGCCCGGCTGATAGCCGCATCTAACTTTTCTGTCTCAACCGGTTTGAGTAGATAATCTTGAACGCCGAGATGGAACGCATCCGCTGCAATTTGCTCGGACCCATGAGCAGTTACCAGGATCGTCGGTATACTGATACCCAACTCTTTTAGTTGACGCAATACATCTAACCCGGTGGTATCGGATAACTCCAAATCCAACAAAATCAATGAAACAGGGCGTGATTTTATGATCTCCAGGGCTTTTTTGCCATTATAGGCGATCAGAGTATTGTAGCCGAGATCGGGAAGCAATGTATTTGCTACAAAATTTGCCAATGGCTGGTTGTCATCAACGACTAAAACTGTCTCTTTTCCCATTCAACCCCTCATAAATTGTAAGCCCCATTATGGTTGATCTATTATTCGTAGAATTATTGTCTGATAAGTATAAAGGACTGCACGATGAAAATCAATCCCGTATTCTGGGATTGTTAGCTGATTGCAAGGGGAAAAAAGTACCAGATCGGGAATTATTCGTAGCGCAAAGCCTCTACCGGTTCCAGGCTGGCAGCCCGGTTGGCTGGATATAATCCGAAGAAAAGACCGACTGCGGTTGAAAACAATGTAGCCAATAAAACAGTATCCAATCCTATTGAAGGATTGATGGGTGTGTTTTGGGCCAACGCAATCTGACCGACAACATACGAAATAGCTGCGCCCAGACCAATTCCGATTAATCCGCCAAACATACTGAGCAGGGATGATTCGGTCAGAAATTGAACCAGGATATCGATCCTGCGCGCACCGAGTGCTTTTCTTAAACCGATTTCTCGCGTGCGTTCCGTAACAGATACCAGCATAATATTCATAATGCCAATTCCTCCAACCAGGAGAGAAATGGCTGCTATGCCGCCCAGGAAAATGGTCAACACATTTGTGATGGTTTGAGCGGTTGCCAAAAAGTCTTGTTGTGTAAGTACCGTAAAATCATCGGCGCCGATTTCTGTGCGGTGGCGGGTGCGCAGAATCTGAGAAATTTCTTCTGCAGCCTGTGGGACTACTTCGGAACTGCTAGCCTGCACAATCAACATATCAATCCGATCGCGCGTTGAGCGACGGATGAGGCGTGTCTGTGCAGTTGTCATTGGGATGATGATGCGATCATCTTCGTTTGAAAAGCCAGATGCGCCTTTGGATTCCAGTACACCGATAACTCGAAATGGTCGTCCTTCAACCCGAACGGTCTCGCCGACCAGCCCTACGCTGCGTCCAAAAAGCTTTTCTGCCACTTCGGTGCCTAATAAGACCACCGAAGCTTCACCTAAGATATGTTCTTCGGTGATAAATTCACCCTCTGTGACGCCTAAATTGCGAACCGGGCTGTATTGAGGAGTGACGCCTTCAACCTGAGTAGTGGTTGTTTCACCAGCTGCGGATACCTTGGCCTGTCCGCGTAGCATTGGCGCTACTCCTGCGACAGAAGGCGCCTGGAAACTATCACCAATGGCTTCTGCATCTCCCAAGGTTAAGGGCTGGGGGTTGCGCACTTCTTCTGATCCGCCGCGAAAAACGAATAACAGGTTGGTTCCAATACCCTGGATAGAACCGGTAATGGTATTTTCTGCACCGCGTCCGATTGAAACGATGGCAATCACAGCAGCCACGCCGATAACAATACCGATAATCGTTAAGCCAGAACGTAGTTTATTAGATGAAAGGCTTTCTAAGGCCTCGATAATCGCGGGTAAGATTTTCATGCGGTTTCCTCGACGACGCCGTCGCGAATGTGGATGATACGCTGTGTGCGTGCAGCCACATCAGGGTCATGCGTTACAATGAGCAGTGTCGTCCCCCGTTCTGTGTTCAAATTCAGGAGTAACTGCATGATTTCTTCACCTGATTTGGAATCCAGGTTGCCAGTAGGCTCATCTGCCAGGATGATGGCTGGATCGTTGACCAAGGCTCTGGCAATGGCGACCCGCTGCTGTTGACCACCAGAAAGCTCATTGGGACGGTGGTTCACCCTGTCTCCCAACCCTACAGAATCGAGAGCCTGGCGGGCAAGTTCTTTGCGACCACTGCTGATACCTGCATAGCGCATGGGTAACTCAACATTAGACAAAGCAGTAGCACGGGGGAGCAGATTGAAGCTTTGGAAGACAAAACCAACCTTCCTGTTACGAATGGATGCCAATTGGTCATCTTTTAAGTCAGAAACGATTTCTCCATCCAGAATATATTTACCTTCGGTCGGGTGGTCCAGGCAGCCGATGATGTTCATCAGGGTAGATTTTCCCGAACCTGAGGGCCCCATAAGAGCAACGACTTCGCCTCGGGCAACTTTCATGGAGAGCCCTCGTAAAGCGTGTACTTCCACTTCGCCCATTTTATAGACCTTGGTCAGGTTGTAGGCCTCGATGACCCAATTTTGTTCCATAGATTCCTCTAACGCACAAAAGGTGGCGGACCGCCGCCTTCAAATTCCAGCGGTGGGTTAAGGATGATTTGATCACCAATTTTTAGATCGCTGTCTAAGACCTCGCTCATTGTGTCGGAGGAAGCGCCTAGCCTGATCACCACAGCGGTAGGTTGGTTGTCTTGGAGTATGTAAACCACACGTTCACCATCCTTGACGCGCACTGCCCGATTGGGCACTAGAAGGACATCCTTCAGTTGGTTGACTACGATATTGACTGCTGCTGTCATGCCCGGTTTTACATTTTCATCTGCATCGGATAACTCAATGGTGACAATAAAATCAACCACACCCTGTGTTGAGGTGCCAACCCGGTCTACTTCTGTAACAATTCCCTGATAAACTTTGGAGAGAATTGCATCAAATGATATACTGGCTTCTTGGTCAAGCTTGATGCGGTTAATATCGACTTCTGAAACACGCACGTCGACCAGCAAACTCGAAAGATCGTCGACTTGAAAAGCTATAGAACCTGGTCCGATCTTATCGCCAGGTTTGATGCTTACACCCGTGATCGTGCCTGCGAAAGGAGCGGTCAAGTGGGCCAGGTCTAGCGTGGCCTGAGCAGCTTCTATGCGCGCCTCGACGGCGTCAATATCACGAGGATCTGGTCCGTTTTCCCATTTGTAGTAATCCTGTTGTGCTTTTGAGAGGTTTGCCTGGGCAACCTCCAGATTGAATTCATACTTCAGTCGTTTAACAGCGGCGTTATAGCTGCTTTGGGCGCTGTCAAGGTCTTCCTTCAAATTTTGGCGGGTCGAGTCGGAAGATGGAAAAAACTTATACGGCTCAAAAGCCAGGCGTGCTTCATCTAGCTCAATTTTAAATTTTTCAACGGCTTCGACTGCTGACAGACCTTGCTGCTCAGTTGGCGTAATAAAATTATCCAGGATATATTGGGCATCCCGCACGGCTTGCTCGAATGTCACAATGTCTTGCATCGCTTTTACTTTGGCGAGCTCAGCGTTTAAACTCAGATTTTCTAAGGCTTGTTCCGAATTGGCTAGTTCTGCTTTTGCCAGGATCACATTCTGCGGTAAGGATGTTTGTGTGATCGTGGCCAATTCCTGGCCAGCTTCCACATCCTGCCCGGTTTTGACCATTAATTCACTAATAATGCCGGTTGTTTGCCAGGTCAACAAAGCACTCTGGTTTGAACGCACCACGCCGGTAGCACCGATTTGGGCGGTCAGGTCACCGCGGTCTACTGTGACCAGTTGGTAATTAGATACCTGAGCTTTGGCTTGGTTTGTTTGCCACAGGTAAAATGCGTAGGCTGCAGCAGCTAGCACAAGGAGGATGATGATAATATTTCTAACACGTTTCATAGATGCACTCTTGTTTCATAAATTGAGCTCTTATCCAGCTCGTTTTTGATTTTGAAGAAGGAGGTAATCTTTTTACCCGCCAACCTCCTATTTTACCCTAAAGCCGTATTGCAGTGATCAGAATTCAATTAGAAAAGGTTGCGGCAGTCCTGTTTCATGTTATCCACTGTGGGGATGATGTAATTAGTGACAACCGTCACGAAAAAATATGACAATAGAGACTAAAATTAAACCACTTTACTCGTTATTATCTTATCGTTGGTTTTTTTTCTTGATGGTTGCTTAGGAGTAAACAATAATGAGAACAATACCTGGAGAATTTTTAGCAATTGATCGAAAAGCTCGTGCTCGAACCGTATCTCAAAACATACAAACGCGTCCGGCAGAGGAAAGGGTGTGTGATTTTTCGGATGTGGTTATACCCATGACGGCAGAGCAGGCCATGTTGGAAGCATCCCGATGTGTGCAGTGTCCTGATCCTGCGCCATGTATGCTTGCCTGCCCAACACATAATGATATTCCATCTGCTATGTGGCTGATTGAGCAAGGGCGATTCTTAGAGGCAGCCCAACTTTACCGCCAAACTAGCTCATTGCCCGAAATCTGCGGACGTGTGTGTCCTCACGAACAACTTTGCCAGGGTTCATGCTCCTTAAACAAGTCTTTTGAGCCGGTATTAACAGGAGCTTTGGAAGCCTTTGCTGTAGATTATGAGCGCCAAATGTCTGGCGTTCGTGTTCCTCAGGTTCGCCCGAATGGAAAACGTGTCGCTGTAGTGGGCGCGGGTCCTGCCGGTCTGGCTTGTGCGGAGCAATTGGTACAAAAAGGATACCAGATCACTGTTTTTGAATCCAAACCTGCTGCAGGTGGCTTATTGACTTATGGCATTCCCAGCTTCAAGCTACCTAATGAAGTGGTTTTTGCCCGAGTTGGAGATTTAGAGAATGCTGGTGTTGAATTTGAATTTAGCACCTACATTGGTAAAGATCGCACGATTGATGAGCTCTTTGCTGACGGATATGAAGCTGTATTTGTGGGTGTTGGCGCTGAAATCGATGCTCCTATGGAAGTGCCAGGCGAGGATTTACCTGGCGTTTACAAAGCCACGGAATTTCTGATGCGCTGCAATGTGTGTGATGAGCTGCTGCCCGAGGTGTTACAATCTCGACCGCAGATTGGTAAGAAAGTGGTGGTGATTGGCGGCGGTGACACCGCTTCTGATTGTCTGCGTACAGCGCTGCGTATGGGCGCTGAAGAAGTAACCTGTTTATACAGGCGCACCGAGAAGGAAATGCCCGGTGGAAAGCACGACCGTGAGTTAGCCAGGGAAGAAGGGGCAAACTATCAGTTTCTGACTCAGCCTGTGAAGTTTATCGCTGGCGAAGATGGACGCCTGGCGCAAGTGGAGTGCATCCGTATGGAATTGGGTGAGCCGGATCATAAAGGACGTCGAAAGCCGGTGCCCGTTGAAGGTTCGAACTTCATTGTCGAAGCTGATTCTGCTGTCCTGGCCCTGGGTTACTGGCCCGATCCGATCATTGGAGAGTCCACACCCGACCTAAAAACCCACAAATGGGGTTTGATCGTTGCTGATACAGGTACTGGAGCTACAACTCGTCCAGGCGTCTATGCAGGTGGTGATGATGTCACCGGACCTTCATTGGTTGTAACTGCCATGGTGGCTGGCCGCAACGCAGCGAAAGCGATTGACCAGTATTTGATGGATCGTTAGCTTTTCGCCCACAGTGGGCGGGCTGCTTTTAGGCTGAATGAGGTATAATTAAAGGCTGTGCGCATTGCGCACAGCCTTTTCAATGTTCAAAAACTTGGGAAAATTTATGGAAATTGGTTCTGTTCAACAAGTAAATATCGACGATCAAATGCGCTCTGCGTATTTGGATTATGCCATGAGTGTTATCGTGGCGCGGGCAATCCCTGATGCTCGTGATGGGCTAAAACCCGTTCACCGTCGTATCCTTTATGCCATGTACGACATGGGCATCCGTTCCAACACTGCCTTTAAGAAATCGGCCAGAATCGTTGGTGAGGTATTGGGTAAGTATCACCCGCATGGCGACTCTGCAGTCTATGAATCTATGGCACGTATGGCCCAGGATTTCTCCATGCGTTATATGCTGGTCGATGGCCAGGGAAACTTTGGTTCGATTGACGGTGATGCTCCGGCGGCCATGCGGTATACCGAAGCTCGCCTGGCCAGTATGGCTGAAGAATTGCTGACCGATATTGATAAAGAAACGGTCGATTTTTCGGATAATTTTGACGGTTCGCTACAGGAGCCAATCGTTTTACCAGCACGGCTCCCCAATTTGCTGTTGAACGGCTCTTCGGGTATTGCAGTTGGTATGGCGACGAATATACCCCCGCACAATTTAAGGGAATTGGTTGATGCGATTCAATATATTATCGATCATTATGATCGGATGGACGAAATCCCAATTGAAGAGCTGCTGAAGCGTGTTCCTGGCCCAGACTTTCCGACTGGAGGAATGATCGTTGGCTCAGAAGGAATTCTGCAGGCATACAGTACAGGGCGCGGGCGTATCGTGGTGCGTGGACTGGCGCATATTGAAGAGATGGGCAGCAATCGCCACCGGATTGTGGTTACAGAAATACCCTATCAATTGGGAAAATCCGGTTTACTTGAACGGATTGCAGAATTGGCCCGCAGCGGTAGGCTGGAAGATATTTCTGATTTACGGGATGAATCCGACCGGCGTGGTATGAGTATTGTGATCGAATTGCGCCGCGGCGCACAACCCAAAAAAGTTTTGAATCAGCTTTACAAATTTACTTCGCTCCAGTCAACATTTGGCGTTCAATTACTGGCATTGGTGGATGGTGAACCACGCTTAATTTCGCTGAAGCGCGCTTTGCAAATCTTTATCGAACACCGTCTGGAAGTGATTACCCGGCGCTCGCAGTATGAACTTAATAAAGCCAGAGATCGAGCGCATATTCTAGAAGGATTATTGATTGCCCTTAAAATTCTTGGATGATGTGATTCAAACTATTCGCCAATCTCCGGATGTTGAAACAGCGAAAGGGCGTTTGATCGAGCGTTTTAATCTGAGCGAACGACAGGCGCAAGCCATTCTGGACATGCAGTTGCGCCGCCTGGCGGCTCTGGAACAGCAGAAGATTGAAGATGAATATAATCAAATCCAGGCGAGGATTTCTTTCCTGGAAGATTTGTTGGCCAGCCCAAAGAAAATTTTACAGGTCATTCGTGATGATCTGAGCGAGATTCGTGAAAAATACGGCGATGAACGCCGAACTCGGATTGCCCACGAAGCCAGTGAGGATTTCCGGGAAGAAGACCTGGTGCAAGACGAATTTGTTTTGATAAGCATCACCCAACGCGGATATGTAAAAAGAGTGGCGGCGACTGCATTCCGCGCTCAGATCCGGGGCGGACGCGGTGTGACCGGACATTCCACCAAAGCAGAAGATGAGGTGATGATGTTAATTCCGGCGCGCACCCTCGATACCGTGTTGTTCTTCTCCGATCGAGGAAAAGTTTACTCGGAAAAAGCATACCAGATTCCAGATGCCGACCGGTCGGCTAAAGGAGTTCCGATGGTGAATATTTTGTCTCTCGATGCAGGAGAGACGGTGACGGCTGCCCTGGCAGTACCTCGCTTTGATGAGGGCAATTATTGTGTCATGGCCACTCGCAATGGGAAGATCAAACGCGTTTCCCTGAGCGATTTTGCCTCGGTGAGACCTTCAGGATTGATTGCCATCAACCTCGGCGATGGAGACGAGTTGGGCTGGGCCCGTCTGACGCACGGACAAGACGAGCTGATTCTGGTTACAGAGCAGGGACAAGCCTTGCGTTATCCGGAGGATCAGGTGCGGGTGATGGGACGCAGTGCGGCTGGTGTGACAGCTATCAAGCTGAGAAAAGGTGATCATCTAACCAGCATGGAGGTGGTTGAACCTGAAGCAGACCTGTTGGTGATCACTAGCCAAGGATACGGTAAACGCACTTCGTTGTCGGATTATCCAACCAAGAACCGGGCGATTGCTGGTGTTCAGACGATTGATAAGAAGGCGTTGCGGAAAATTGGGCTGGTTACATCTGCCCGAGTGGTCCAGGAAGCGGATGACCTGACGATTATTTCTTCGAATGGTGTGGTGCTGAGGACGAAAGTGAAGAGTATTTCACAAACTGGGCGTGCAACTCGAGGAGTTTCCATTATGAAGATGACAGAAGGGGATAGTGTTGCCTCGCTTGCCCGGGTTGCCTTTGCTGATCTGCGCAGGGTTGGGGCTGCTTCAGAAGAGAACGGCCAGGTTTAGGAGATCAATCACTCGATTTATGGATTGGTTTAAAACAGAAATGGTGGTACGCTTTTTTCTGTTACCAGTAAAAGCAGGGAGCCGACCAGGCAAGTAAGGCACAGCAACATCAGAGCAACCAATAAGCGTTGCGCTGGTGATAGACCCAAGAACTTTTTCCCAGAGGTGGATTTATCAGTCTCCTCTGGGAATTTTTCATCCAGTTCTGGTTCTTCTAGAAAAGATGCTTTAGCTTGCTCTCTAAAATCGTCTAACATAAGTTCATCCTTTACTTTGGTCTTAATCGCAGCTCTCCATAATCGATGGTTAAGGATTCGCCGTGTTGATCTTGCAGGATCAAGCGGCCATCTGAATCCAAGCCGGTGATCTTCCCGGCGATCGTTTGGTTTATTGATCCGCCTGGTTCAGCAACAATGTTCACCCATTCCTGCTGGAATGCCAGGCGTTTTTCCCAGGCCTGGATGAAAGCAGGGGATTCAATTTGAGATCGCCAAAGTACGAGTTTACTTAAAACCTGTTTTAATAATTCAGGACGGGATATATTCTCGCCGACATGGTCTTGAACACATGTTGCCGGAAATAAAAACTCATCTATTTGAGGCAGTGCTTTTGAGTGGATGTTGATTCCAACTCCTAAGATAATCGATTCCAATTTATTTCCCAGCCAATGAGATTCTGCCAGGATACCGCAGACTTTGCGGTTTTCAAGGAGTACATCATTGGGCCATTTGATCTCGGTCGCAAGTTTGTAGTGGGTTTCAAGAGCATCACAAACCGCCAACGCACCCAGGGCTGTGTACCTGAGCAATAAATTATTAACATCCGCTGACCCTTTGGTGTCCAGCGGCGCTTTCAATGCCAGGCTGAAGGCTATGCAAGCATCGGGTGGCGAAAACCATTTACGTCCCATCCTGCCTTTGCCGGCGGTTTGTTCACCTGCAACAATCAGTGAAAGATCTGGTGCACCTTCACCTGCCAGCCTGGCAGCCACATCATTGGTTGATGTTGTGGATGAAAAATATCGCACCCAGCCTAAAGGCAAACCTGCAAGAACAGATTCCAATCTAGCCTGGTTCCAATTTGGGTCAATCATTGTGCCTGATTCTACCGCGAAAAAAGATGGTTATTTTCCAGGCATCCTACCAGGTTTGTTAAGCCGTGCCTTTAAGCTGTTATATAACATCCAAGCGGGCAATCTCTTTTTTGATCTCTCGCAGAGCCCGCAGAGAGAACGCAGAGCTTTTCTTTTTTGAAAGTCTGTCGCATAGATCATTTTGCATGACCCACGAAGTGCGATAAGCTTATTTGCTCATTGTCAGTAGTTCATCCACTTTTGTGTCCCTTTCAAAGGGGACATTTTAACTTTGGTTAAAGGGGACTCTACTACTTTGGGCTAACAAATTTAAATCTTTCACTAGACGAATCCGCTTTCCTTGTGATATACTTGCATCCGCTCCCGCCAAAAGCGGGAGAAGTTGTGCCATGCACAAAAACCTCCTTCAGGAGGTTAATATCCTACACGTTTCCTGACCATGCGGTGCGTGCTGCCTCGGCAGTGCCATATTGGAATGAGGGAAGCGGAAGCTACTAACGCAAAGGAGTAAGACTCATGACTATTGTTCCTATGAAAGCGCTTCTTGAAAGCGGCGTACACTTTGGGCATCGCACCCATAAGTGGCATCCGGCCATGAAGCCGTATATTTTCACAGAACGAAATTCCATCCATATTATCGACTTGCAGAAAACTGTCAAAGCCTTGGAGCACGCCTATAATTTGGTGCGCGATACTACGGCGAATGGCGGGAATGTCTTGTTTGTGGGCACCAAGCGCCAGGCGCAGGAGACTATCCAAGAAGAAGCCACTCGCGCTGGAATGCCTTATGTAACAGCTCGCTGGCTGGGTGGGATGCTGACCAACTGGCGTACAATTCGCCAGCGCATTAATGAGCTTGAACGCCTGGAGCGCATGCGTGATAAAGGCGATTTTGAGCGCATTACCAAGAAAGAAGCATTGATTCTAAGCAGACAGATTGAGCGGTTGGAATTGCTCTTGGGCGGTATTCGCCAGATGGCATCCACCCCCGATTTGCTTTTTGTGGTGGATGTGCGCCGGGAAGAAACAGCTATTCACGAGGCGAATTTGCTGAATATTCCAGTGATTGCTATGGTGGACACAAACTGCGATCCACGCAATGTGGATTTTGTCATACCTTCTAATGACGATGCCATTCGTGCCATCAAGTTATTAGTGTCTAAGATGGCAGATGCTGCTTTAGAAGGCAGAGCCATGCGTAAGGATGTCGATGAAGAACCTGAGACAGTAGTTCGAGCTGCAGCAGCCACTACTGAAGATTTTGATCTGTCGGACGAGGAACTTTTGGGGGCAGCCACCCTGGCGAAAATCTCTAGCAAGAAAGCGCCTGTAGTACCGGACGAAGACGATGATTTGCTGGAAGTTGAAGATGAAATCGAAGATGTTGAAGAAGTTGAAGATGTCGAAGATGAAACTCTCGATGATGAGAGCGAAGAGGATGAGGAATAATTATGGCTGTTACAACTCAACAAATTAAAGAGTTACGCGAATCAACAGGCGCTGGTATTTTGGATTGCCGAAAAGCACTGGAACAGGCTGGTGGAGATTTTGATAAGGCAGTAGACTTTTTGCGAGAAAAAGGCCTGGCAACTGCTGCTAAGCGTTCTGACCGCGATGCTTCTGAAGGCGTGGTGGAACTGTACTCTCACGGTAACGGCCGGGTAGGTGTGATGGTTGAAGTGAATTGCGAAACAGATTTTGTTGCGCGTTCAGAGGCTTTTCGCACCTTCGCCCACGAAGTAGCTCTGCAAATTGCTGCTGGAGCACCTCGCTATGTAACACCGGAACAAATCCCACAATCAGAAATTGAGCATGAGAAAGAAATCGCTCGTAATCGCGCCCGTGAAGAAGGTAAACCTGAATCGATTTTTGATCGCATCGTGGAAGGACGCATTGAAAAATTTAAGGATGAAGTTTGCTTGATGCGCCAACCTTACATTCGCGATGAGAGTATCACCATTGAACAGCTGATGATGCAAAACGTTGCCTCGATTGGCGAGAATGTGGTTATCCGGCGGTTCGCTCGTTGGGAGTTGGGCGAACAAGCAGGGCAATAAATTATACAGAAGATGGGCCAACCAGATGGTTGGCTCTTTTCTTATAAACAACCTATTCAAGGAGTCGATATGGAAAAAGAGCTAAAATACCGTCGCATACTGCTCAAGTTGAGTGGGGAAGCCTTGGCTGGCCCGAGTGGGTTTGGGGTTGACCCTGAGCGGGCTGAAGATATTGCGATGCGGGTGAAGGATGTTCATGAACTGGGTGTCGATGTGGCTATTGTAATTGGGGCAGGCAACTTGTGGCGCGGTCGCAGCGGTTTAGACCGGGGGATGGATCGGGCTACGGCAGATTATATGGGCATGTTGGCTACAGTAATGAACGCTTTAGCTTTGATGGATGCGATGGAACGCATGGGCCTGTATACACGGGTGCAATCGGCTGTCGAGATGCATGCTGTAGCAGAGCCCTATATTCGCCGGCGAGCCATCCGTCATCTGGAGAAGGGACGAGTGGTGATACTGGGCGGTGGCACAGGCAACCCGTATTTTTCTACAGATACTGCTGCAGCGTTGCGCGCCATGGAAATTGGCGCAGACGTATTAATCAAAGCGACAAAGGTGGATGGGGTGTATGATTCTGATCCGATGATAAACCCGGATGCAGTTCGCTTTGATCACCTCAGTTACATGGAGACAATCAATCGCCGTTTACAAGTGATGGACAGCACGGCTATTTCGCTTTGTATGGATAACAACTTGCCCATTCTGGTGCTTAACTTGTGGAATCCAGAAGATCTTAAGGGGGCATTGTATGGAGAAAAAGTTGGTACGCTGGTAACAGATAAAGATTGACCCTTTTCTCCGGCTGCATTTTCGGGTATCCTATAGGATATATACGATGGACCTGATTCTGTTTTTGCATGGAGGAGCTAATGCTTAAGGAAATCTACCAAGAGGCTGAATCGCGCATGAAAGGAGCCATCCAGGCTCTTGAAGAAGATTTGTCTGGAATTCGAACCGGGCGCGCCCACCCTGCTTTGGTTGAAAAGCTTCAGGTTGAATACTATGGCATGCCCACACCCCTGGTGCAATTAGCCAGTATCAGCATACCGGAGCCACGCTCAATCTTGATTCGTCCATTTGATGCATCCACATTGAAAGCGATTGAACGCTGCATTATGGCTTCGGACCTGGGATTAACGCCTAATAATGATGGTAAGTCCATCCGCCTCAATTTACCTCCTTTAACCGAAGATCGCCGGCGTGATCTGGTAAAGGTTGTGCACAACCGGGTGGAAGATGGGCGTGTGGCTGTGCGCAATGTGCGTCGTGACACAATAAAAGACTTGCGTGAATACGAGCAGGAAAAAATGATTTCGGAAGATGAGCGCAAGCGCGGTGAAGACGAAATCCAAAAAATTACCGACCGTTTTATTGAAGAAATGAATGATACTGGAGAACGGAAAGAAAAGGAGATTCTAGAGGTTTGATGAGCAAAAGCTCAATCTAAACACCTCAAAGAGACTTCCATGGACTCGTTAGAAAATCCAGAAACACCGGATGTGGTCCCAACTCATATTGCTATCATTATGGATGGCAATGGGCGTTGGGCTTTGTCGCGCGGCTTGCCGCGCCTGGCAGGTCACCGAGCGGGAACAGAGAATTTAAGGCGGGTAATTGAGGCTTGCATCGAATTTGGCATCCGTTATTTAACCATCTATGCCTTTTCCACAGAAAATTGGGGGCGCCCGAGAGAAGAAGTTGAAGGCTTGATGAAAATTTTTGAGGACGTGATAGATCACGAATTACAGGAATTGCACGACCAGGGAGTTCAACTGCGCCATCTAGGTCGACTGGACCGGCTGGAACCTGTATTCAGGAAAAAAGTGATTTATGCTCTGGAATTCACCCGAAATAATTCACGCTTGATTCTCAATATTGCCTTTAACTACGGGGGCCGGGATGAGATTGTAAACGCCATCCAGTGTATGATTCGTGATGGCGTTGCACCTGAAGCGGTGAACGGGGATCTGGTAAACCGTTACTTGTTTACAGCTGGCGTTCCAGATCCTGATCTAATCATTCGTACGTCGGGAGAATTACGGGGAAGTAATTTCCTGATCTGGCAAGGCGCTTATTCCGAATGGTATTTTCCTGCAGTTTATTGGCCGGATTTTGATAGAGAACAATTGCGTCTGGCATTGGAGGAATTCAAACATCGCGACCGGCGTTATGGTCGCCTATCTTCCATGGAAGACAACCTGGATTCCCATGTTTTTTAAACGCACAATTGTTTCCCTGGTTTTATTGCCAATTGGTATATACGTTATCATGTTGGGCGGTCCTGTTTATGCTGCAGTCATCACAGGCATCCTGGCCCTGGCAGCCTGGGAGTTTTCCAGGTTGTTTACCATAGGCAGGCTGCACCCGGCCAGCTATTTGTTAGTGGCAGGCGCCATTGCTTTGGCTGTCGGCAGGGCGATTAACGGTTTCGAAAGCGCTCCCTTTCTAATCAGCCTGTTTGTCCTGGCGGCGATGACTTTTCACCTGGTGTCGTACGAAAGAGGCGAAGACCAATCCGGCACGGATTTTACCGTTACGATTTCCGGGGTTTTATACATTGGCTTTATCGGCGCTTATTTGATTTCTTTGCGAAACCTGCCCGAAGGCGAATGGTGGGTGATGGTGGTTTTGCCTGCTGTGTGGCTGGCGGATGCCGGCGCCTATTTGATTGGCAGCCGCTGGGGAAAACATAAATTAGCCCCGCGCTTGAGCCCGAAAAAATCCTGGGAGGGATACCTGGCAGGAATTGTGTTTGGTATGGTCGGTACAATTTTGTTGACTCAGTTGTGGGGAGTATGGCTCAAACCAGATTCTGCAATCACCCTGCCGCGAGCAATTGTAATTGCCCTGGTGATGAGCGTTTTACCCACGTTGGGTGACCTGGGGGAGAGCATGTTCAAGCGCCAGGTGGGGGTCAAGGATTCGGGCAATTTACTTCCGGGTCATGGCGGAGCTTTGGACCGGATTGACTCGTGGGTGTGGGCAGCGGTTTTGGGGTATTATCTGATCATTTGGATGACGGCTGCCTAACCTGGATAATTTCTCTCCGGATAATTGACATACATTCTCACTCATGGTATCATGCGTTTTATCAATTTAATAGCCCCTAAAACGGCGCTCTTATCCAGAGAGGTGGAGGGACCGGCCCAATGAAGCCTCGGCAACCGGATGATATTTTCTGCAAAGACAGGATAAAAATCACGGTGCCAATTCCGGCAGACGGAGGTTCTGGAAGATGAGAGGGCACTCTATGCATGTGCAATTTGCCCTTTCTTGAATCCGGAAGGGGTAAATTTTTTTATGGAGGTAAATGGATGACAAACACTTTTATGAACTCTGCTAGCCTGATGTTCACTTCCGAGTCAGTGACAGAGGGGCACCCCGACAAAATTTGCGATCAAATTAGCGATGCGGTGGTGGATGCCTGTATTGCCCAGGATCCCGCCTCACGGGTGGCTTGTGAGACGGCTACTAAAACCGGTTATGTGATGCTGCTAGGCGAAATAACCACCCGCGCCCAGGTCAATTTTGATGATCTGGTACGCAAGGTGGTGAATGAAATCGGATATGATGACAGCTCCAAGGGACTGGATGGAAATAGCTGCGGCGTGCTGGTTGCCATTGCCAAGCAATCGGGTGACATTGCCATGGGCGTCAACAAAGCCCTGGAAGCCAAAACCGGTGCGATGAGCGAAGCAGAAGTTGAAGCGATTGGCGCCGGCGACCAGGGGATGATGTTTGGCTTTGCCTGCAACGAAACTCCTGTTTTGATGCCGATGCCCATCTACCTGGCTCACAACCTGGCGCGTCGCTTAACCGAGGTGCGCAAGAACGGCACACTGCCCTGGCTGCGTCCAGATGGGAAAACCCAGGTGACAGTGGAATATGCATTTGGCAGGCCCAAACGTGTGGATACGGTTCTGGTCAGCACCCAACATGCACCGGATATTTCCCAGGAAGAGATTCGAGCAGCCATCATTAAATATGTGATTAAACCTGTGCTCCCGCCGGAAATGATGGATGAGCGCATGAAAATCTTTGTCAACCCGACAGGCAGGTTTGTGATCGGCGGCCCGCAGGGCGATGCTGGTCTGACCGGTCGGAAAATTATTGTGGATACCTATGGTGGTATGGGCCGTCATGGCGGCGGCGCTTTCAGCGGCAAAGACCCGACGAAGGTGGATCGTTCCGCAGCTTATGCGGCCCGCTGGGTTGCTAAAAATATTGTGGCGGCTGGTTTGGCTGAGCGCTGTGAGATCCAGGTGGCTTATGCGATCGGCGTTGCCCGGCCTCTGAGTGTCAATGTAGAGACTTTTGGCACTGGTCGAATTCCGGATGAACGTATTGCCCAACTGATCAAGGAATTATTTGATCTGCGTCCAGGCGCCATTATCCGCGACCTTGACCTGCGTCACCCCATCTACCAGCAGACGGCTGCATACGGCCATTTTGGTCGAGATGACCTGGACCTGCCTTGGGAGCGCACCAACCGCGCTGAGGCTTTGAGACAGGCAGCGGATCTGGTAGTTGAAATGGCCATTCCCGCCGATTAGTTGCTTATCAGAAATTAAATCAAAACAGGGTTGCCAAGTCATATAGGGCAACCCTGTTTGATATTCATCGAGTGGTTTAAGGGCGCTCCAACCCGTGCGCGGTGAGTAGATTGTCGTCAGCCATCAGCGCCTGAGTGTCGCCGTCTGCCACGATCTCTCCCCGGTCCATGATCACCATGCGCGGGAAAAGCTCGCGCACCATCAGCATGTCATGCGTTGAGACTAGCATGGTAATGGGCAGATCATGCAGCAGGTTAATCAGGGCCCGCCTGGCGCGAGGATCCAGGCCGGCAGTGGGTTCATCCAGCACCAACACCTCAGGTTTCATCGAGAGCACTGTCGCAATGGCGATGCGCTTTTTCTCGCCAACGCTCAGGTGATGAGAAACCCGTTGGGCATATTCCTCCATTTTGACCACACTGAGGGCTTCTTCTACTCGCGCACGGACTTCTGCCTCGGATAAACCCTGGTAGCGCGGCCCAAAAGCGACATCCTCATACACGGTAGGCGAGAATAGCTGGTCGTCCGGTGATTGGAACACCAGCCCGACCCGGGCGCGGACCTTGCCCAGGTTTTCTTTGATGACTGGCAAACCCGCTACGCGTAAATTGCCTTTACCGCTCAGAATGCCGTTCAGGTGCAGGATCAGAGTGGATTTCCCGGCGCCGTTGGGTCCAACCAGGGCGACTTTTTCACAAGGCTGGATGATGAGAGAAACATTGTCCAGTGCAGGGTGTCCGTCTGGATAGGCGAATGTAAGATGGTCAATTTCTATCGAATGATGCATAAAAAACCTTATCCCCAAAATAGCAGCGCCAGGCTGAGTAATGCAACCAGGAGCACCAGAATTGTGTAGAAAATTAGCCAATCCATGCGATTGAGACTGGGCAAGTGTTGGGCGCGCACTTCACCATTGTATCCGCGGGAAAGCATGGCTGTGTAAATCCGGTCACTGCGTTCAAAAGCCCGCAGGAAAAGACTGCCAGCCATGCCGCCGGTGACGCGTGCTCGCCAGGCGAGGCTGCCGCCCTTATTCAGGCCAGGCTGATCCGATTCGCCGCTGCGGGATGTGCGCGCTCGAATCATGCGCAGAGTTTCATCCGCCAGCACGAAGAGGTAACGCCACATCAGCCCGAAGATCGCCACCAACAGGCGTGGAATGCGCACGGCGCGCATGGCGCTGAGCAGTTCTGGAAAAGGTGTACTGGTTGCCAGCACAATGGCTGCCTGCACCGAGACCCAGGATTTGAGCGCAATCGAAACGAAACGCTCCAATCCGGGCTGGTAAATGGTAAGCGTCCAGGGTCCAATCGGCAGGCGCGCCAGGATTTCGCCCTCCAGGGTGAAGATGACTGGAAATGCTGCCATGACAAAGGGCAACGCCAGTGAAGCGCGCTTGAGCACATAGCCCACTCCGATCTCGGATAGCACTTCGACGGCCAACACCAATGAGAACAAGATGATGTAAACAGGCCAGGCGCCGTGCGGGGTTAATGCCACGGTAAAGATAAAAGCCAGGGTCAGGACGAACTTAACCCGAGCATCCAGACGATGGATCGGGCTGCCTGTCTCCTGGTAAGGGTCAAGGAAGTGGATATGCATGTTGGCTTGTTATTAAATTCCTTTTCCGTTTGCTTCCCGTAATTTTCAATCGCCACTGGATGGGTGCGAGCGACGGCTGCGCGCCACGGCCATGACAACGCCAAAGACAATCAGCGAGCCGATAACCCCCGCCAGGATGGTGGCAAGCGCTTCGTTGGAAACCCCAGGCAGGACGTAATCGGGGATGATATTGTAGAGAGGATCTTGGGCAGTCTCCAGGAAACCTTTTTCCTCTGCCACCCACTCCAACCCATCCGGATATGCGGAGGCAAGTGGGGATGCAACAGCCAGGAGAAGCGCTACGCCTAAACCGCCCAGCCAGATTGCCAGACCGCTTTTTTGTTGATTTTCACCCTCGCGGACCAGGTCTGGTCGGGTAGCCAGCAGCAAAGCCAGGGCACCGACGGTGATTAGCCCTTCGCCAATCCCGATCAGAGCGTGGATGGCGCCCATGGCTGGGATGGCAATGTTTGCCGGGGATGTCCCCGAGATGCCAAGCTGCAGCGCCACACCCAAGGCAGCGATAAAGATCGAGGCCCAGGCTGCGATAAAGCCTCCCACCAAAATACCCCAGCGCGTACCTTTGCTGATGCGATAAAAGGTGCGGTAAACAAAATAAGAGACTGCTACGCCGACAATGCCCATGTTAAAAATATTGGCGCCCAGTACTAGTAAGCCGCCGTCTTGGAAGATGAGCGCCTGTACGCCGACAACAGTGGTCATCACCAGGATGGCTGCCCAGGGACCAAGCAAGATGGTGGCTATGGCTGCACCCATCAGGTGACCGGAAGTGCCGCCTACCACAGTGAAATTGAGCATCTGGCCGGCAAAAATCGCCGCGGCCAGTACGCCCATCATGGGCACCTGGCGCTCGCCCAGGTCGTTGCCTACCCTTTTGAGCGCATAGGCGATGATGAGTACCGAAAGAATCCAAAAGACGACGGATACAATCACGGAGAGGAAACCGTCGGGGATATGCATGGGTTCGGGAGCAAGCCAATTGATCAACATGGATACCTCCTTGGAATAAGGATCATTGGAGAAAATTATTCAGTCAGGCTGACAAGCCGGGCACAAGCCAAAAAAAGTGACGTGAATATTATCAATCTGGAAGCCGGTCTTCTCTTGAAATTGCTGGTAGAGAGCTTGTAACATCTCATGTTCAATCTCGTGGGTGCATCCGCAGGCGCGGCAGATCAGATGATGATGATCATGACCGGCGATCTCGTATACCAGTTGTCCACTGCCGATATGCGCTGCCAGGATGAGATTTTGCTCGCTCAGGAAACTCAAGGCACGGTAAACTGTTGCCTCGGTAATACCCGGCAAATGCTGCTGCACACGTTCGTAGATTTCACCTGGTGTGAGGTGGCTGGAGGCGTCATGCAGAATTTGCAGAATAGCCAATCGTTGGGGCGTCATGCGGAAACCGCGGGCGTGTAGCTGTCTGGTGTAATCGATTCTCATGGTGGGTACTCTCTATTGATAATACTTACAATAACAAATTATAACGGATACGTGGAGGAAATCAATAGGAAGATGGTGAGAATTTTGATCAAGATGGTTATGATTTGTTAATCAAAAGGCTGCCCGGTGATTTGGGCAGCCAGATCTTTCCTGGAACTTTGGATAATATTGGCGATTATCTAGAGTCTAGAATCTCTTAATGTCTTGAAATGGTTAAAAATGTGGAGAAAACTTTTTTTCCAGCCTATCCTTGGGCTGGTAACCGGTAACGCGTTCCACCGGCTGGCCGTTCTTGAACAGCATCAGGGTAGGGACGCCCATGACCTGGTACTCCATGGCCAGCTGAGGATCATCATCCACATCCAGTTTCATCACTTTCACCTTGCCATCCCATTGTTCAGCCAGCTGTTTAACCACCGGGTCCAGCATTTTGCAAGGACCGCACCACACGGCGGTAAAATCCACTAATACTGGTAAGGATGCATCCAATACATCCGGCTTGAAATTACTCTCACTAATTTTTGGAATATCGGCCATTTATTTTCCTCCTAAAACAAGCTTGTCGCATCAGGACAAGCCCATCATGATATTATTTGTTCCATGGTAACAAGCACTCCAGGAAAAGTCAAGCCATTGAACTGTTCAGATATTGTACGCTTCTGGCTGTTGACGGGAGCGGTTGAGCGTGATAGAATGCATCCGCATTATAGAGGGCGTGTAGCTCAATGGCAGAGCAGTGGCCTTTTAAGCCATTGGTTGAAGGTTCGAGTCCTTCCACGCTCATACAGAAGTCCGTCGTATGACGGGCTTTTTTATTTATTGGCAACAAAACCAATGGCCGACATTGGTTGAAGGTTCGAGTCCTTCCACGCTCATAGAGAAGTCCGTCACATGGCGGGCTTTTTGTGTTTGATCCCCTTTGTTAGTTTTTAACTGAAACAGGAGTTGAAATTGGTGCCATGATGAATCCATTAATCGTGTATGATTAAGGATAATTACACTCCCCTATTAGCAGGTTTTAGAAAATGAAAAATATTACACACCGAAATTTGATCATCCTTGCTGCGATTGGTTTTGGGCTTGGCGGAGAAGCGCTTTTGTGGCTCTTCATCGGAGGCGCTCCTTTTCAAGGATTATTGATGAGCTTGCCGGTTGTCATTGCTTATGCCACAACAGGTGCTTTGATCTGGTGGTACTTGATCCGGCGTGATTTTAAATTCAGCGTTTGGCGCGGAATTACGATTGGCTTGATCGTTGGCCTGCTCGCCCTGCCGGTTTTCTGGATGTTCGTCACTTTATTCTACAATTTGGTTGGTGAAGATTTACCAGTTTTCGACCGTCAGGTGAACCTTCTTGAATCCCTGCAATTGCTCCCAAAGGTAACCCTGGTAGCCTGGGAGATCCTTGGAGTGGCTTCGGCAGCCATAGGCGCGTTTGTTAGCGGTATATTAGGATTTATCGTGGCTCGTTCCCTGCGTGAACCACCCGTAAAATCAAAGCTTGAGCGTATTTTGAATATCATCGGTGTTCTGCTTGCGATGACCGGATTATTGATGCTTGTCGTTGGATTAATTCCTGTCTCAACTGGTGGGCTGGAGTCGCAACCCAATCCAGTTGATGATTATGAGATAGCGCTGATTGAGTTGGAAAAGATCCAGTCGAATGATCTCTCGGAAAACATTGTTGAAGTCTGTAAAACACAATGGCTTACACACGGATACAAAACAGAAAAAGTAGTTGTCTTTTTTCATGGTTTGAGTAATTGCCCGGCGCAATTTGACCCGCTGGCAGCAGAATTCTTTGACCAGGGTTACAATGTCATCATTGCACGGTTTCCAGCGCATGTTGATATCAGCCGCCACCCTCGGTACATGACCCCAGCTGCGGAAGATTTCCGTCCAATGGCCGACCAAGCCATAGATTTAGCACAGGGTTTGGGTGATGATGTGTATGTTTTAGGTTTATCAGCTGGCGGTGGCGTTGCTGCCTGGATAGCTCAATATCGCAACGATGTGGAACGGGTTGTTTTGGTCGCGCCATTTTTTGGTTTGATCGGTCTACCTGGTTGGCTTAATCAATGGGTGATCAACTTAACCACACGTTTGCCGAATATCCCCATCTCCAGTACATCCCCGGTTCCATACCAATACCTTGGCATGTCGACAATGGGTATCGGTGAATCGATGCTCTTTGCCCAGGCGCCGCGTGAAGCATCCTTAACACAACCCGTAGGGGCAGGCGCAATCGTTTTGGTCATCGTCGAGAATGACCTGGTCGTATCAAATCAGATGGCTCAAAGGATATTATCTCATTGGGAAGCGAATGGGGCGCAAGTAGACGAATTTGTTTTTGATGCGGAATTAGGGTTGCCCCACGATGTAATCGATATTCATCAAAAGAAGGCTAATCCAGATCTGGTTTACCCCGTCATGATTGATTTGGTCGAAGGACGCACACCGCAACTTCCATAAAATGTACGCTGACTCAGAATCGCAAACACTGGCACCTGAAGAACAAGCGAACTTGAAGTGCAAGCCCGCTTGAAGTGCAAGCGAATTGTTGCTCGATTAACAGACCGGGGTTGGGGGTGTGCGAATGAGATGTAAGCAGTTGCCTGTTAACAAACTAATAGTTTGTTCTACATGCACCCACTATATTAGCAACCACTTTATTGCATTAAGTTGCCAATTGTGGTATCTCAGCGATCCGGATTGGCCTGAGCCTAACCTTACCCTACTGCGGAACGCCTTGCAGCAGACTGGTTGGGATGGAGAAATTCCTGGTGAAGAAAACTGGCGCAGGATACTTTGCAAGCGCCTGGAGAGCATCGATTGGCAGAAAAGCGTTGCCGATGTAAGGCCTTTTCTTGAGAGGGGGGATGAGCTGGATTTATTATCGGGCGACCATATCAAAAGTTTGCTGCGTTGCTGACCAATGATTTGTTTATAAACCAATAAGAATTTTCTTACTGATGGCTCTTTTTTACAAGAATATTTTTGTGAAGCATGGAAGAGCAAAGTGCAAGCGATGACGCCCATTGTAACGCAAACTTCAGTTTGCGGATTTCCCGCAGGCAAAACGTGTGGTCGGATGGTAACTCAGAATCGCAAACACTGGCACCTGAAGAATAAGCGAACTGGATGGTCTTCTAGTAGCCGGGTTGATGGTATGCTAATGTAACGCAAGCAATAAACCGGGAACAAACTAACAGTTTGTTCTACATGCACCCACCATAGCAACATCTATTTCTATTCTAGCTGAACCTGCTCCCAAAACTCCTGGAATTTCTCTACCCTCTGGATATCCCCCTGGCTGATAACAAATGGCGAGACATCCTCTGCCAGCTTCTTGAAATCAAAGGCAGCTATCCTGGTAAAGACCTCTTTCTTTACGGTTTCTGCCGAGTCTACCCCTAACTTTTCGCTTAAGAAACCCATATCAGGCTTTGTCAGACCAGACAAGAAGGTGATATCAAGAAAGTCTCTGCCTTTCGGTCTTTTGCGATTTATGGCTGTAAAAATTTTTTGAGACAGGAGAATATCAACAGGTGTTACCCTGACATGGGTGAAAACGTCGAATTTGCTGATCAGAACTGTTTCTGGTACATATGAATATCCCTGGGCAGTGGTATCCACCTGGATCAGAATCTTCTCCCTCTGCAGTGGCGATATCCCCTGTTCATAAAGCAATGCAGGCACTTTCAGGTAGCAGCGATAGGCATCCTTTGCCACATTCCTGATTTCGACTTCAAAACCCTCCAGTTCCATGAAGCGTTTTACTTTCTGAATTACTTCTTCAAACTCTTCCCAGGACAAGTCAAAATTGTCCAAATCAATATCCTCTGAGAAGCGTTGGTTGCCATGAATAATGCGCAGGGCAGTACCTCCCAAGAAGGATAACTTGCTGGCGTACTGACTGTCAAAAATGGCTTGCAGGATTTTATATTGCAGGTACTCTCGCAGGATGGCGCGTTCGAACCGTTGTAAATTTTCTGGATATTGAGCTTTTATTTGTTGGAAATCAAGCATGGATATATTCCATTAATAATTCTACTCTTTGTTCCAGCGCTTTGTTATCGAATACCTTCAAGTACTTTTCAAACGATGCATTATCCACCAGGCTGGATAGCTCTTGCTGGTTCCAACGCAGCCCTTCAAAATCGTCTATGGACTTAATACCTGTGTTCCAGTAGAGATAGTCGAGCACAGCCTTCCCCAGGCTGGCAATCTTAAACTGAATGTGCTGATCTTGCTTAACGACCTGGTACCCAAACATAAGAGCTGGCTTGATGCTGCTGTAATAAAAACATCCCCAGCGACTATCCATCCGGCGGGTCTTGCGAGAGGTAGCGCTGGTCAGGCCCAGCACGGTCTCTGGGATAACCAGGTAATAGGCTAGAGCAGACTCGTTGCTGATATAAGATGGTTCATAAAGCCTGTTAGCCAGCATGAAAAGAAAGCCCTCGTCCATCTGGGTTTCAGCCAAGGCATAAAACCCACCAGCCAGGGCTTGAATATAGCCTCTATCCAACCAATCAGTTAATTGCTGGCGGTGGAAGCCTGGATCAAACTTACGGATATCATTCAAGTTGAATGACGGCAAACTCTTTATGCGATTCTGGAAATCTATGTACTTCATCGAATATTCCCTAATGTAAATAATATTATTTACATTAGGGAATATTTTATCCCATTAAGCAGGTAACGTCAATCTGGGATGGCAAAGTGTAAATAAGAATTTGCCTTATTTACACTTTTTACCCATCACCCTCGGTCTAGCCTTTGGTAGAATTGTAATCCATGGACCTTTCACCTGATTCCCAAGTCATCTTATTGCTATGCACGCATCTGGGGCTGCCCACTGATCCAGAGCAGGCTCCCCTGACCTTGCGCGAATGGAACCCGTTAGCCCGCCAGCTGCAATCCAGCTCCCTGCGCCCCGAGGCGCTGTTGGAGTTGAGCTCCCAGGAGATGCAGGAGCAGCTTGGTTTGTCAGCTGAGATCGCTGCCCGGATTGCCTGGCTGCTGGAACGGCGCGCCGCCATGGCCATCGAGCTGGAGCGCCTGGAGTCCCTGGGCATCTACGTCCTGACCCGCGCCGACGAAACCTACCCACAGCGCTACCGCCAGCGCTTGAAAGATTCAGCGCCGACGGTCTTATTCTACGCAGGCAACGGGGAGTTGCTCGGGCAACCTGGCATCGCCGTGGTGGGCTCGCGCAACGTAGACCAGGTGGGACAGGACTGCGCCGCCTATATCGGCAACGCCTGCGCCTGGTCGGGGCTGGTGCTATATTCCGGCGGGGCACGTGGTGTCGATTCGATCAGCATGCAAGCCGCCCTGGAGGGGCGCGGCACGGTGGTCGGTATTCTGGCAGACAGCCTGGAGAAAGCCATCCGCCAGCCCGAGAACAGGCAGGCCCTGATGCAGGGCGATTATTGCTTGGTCAGCTCCTATTCACCCAACGCCGGCTTCTCTGTCGGCGCGGCCATGGGGCGCAACCGGCTGATCTATACCCTAGCCGATTATGCCGTTGTGGCTGCCGCAGAAGTGGGGAAAGGCGGCACCTGGGGAGGCGCGACCCAGGCTCTGAAAGCTGGCTGGCTACCGGTCTTTGTGCTGGACTATGCAGACATGCCGGAGGGCAACCGTGAATTACTCAAGAATGGTGGCATCCCATTCCCCTACCCCTTCCCAGGCGATTTCAAGAACCTGCCTCACTGGCTGCAGGAACAGGCCATCCAGGTAAAGCCTACCCAAGCAAAGCCTACTCAGCTCGATTTATTGTGATATTTGCCTTCCAGCGTAAAAGCTCATCACACTTTGTGTGTTATGAAAAATGATCTATGGGCTAGACATTCAAAAAATAACTCTGCGTCACCGCGAGAGATCAAAAGAATACAGTTATTTCCCGATTTTTATATTCCTTGATAAGTACATTGTGTACATAATGTTTATTATGTACTTTGTGTATATTTCATGATATAATCTCCATACAAGAAATGGAGGTATAGGATGCCGATTGTGATTGGAGCACGTGAAGCCCGCCAGCGTTTTGCAGATCTGCTGGGCCGGGTAGGATATGGGGGCGAAGAAGCTATTGTGGAGCGTTCCGGTAAGCCCATGGCGGCGCTAATTCCGGTTGAAGTCTATGAGCAGCTCGTGGCGGAACGGGAAGCCCGTTTCCAAATCCTGGATCGTATCCGTAGCACACTGCCTGTGATCTCGGAGGTTGAAATCGAAAGGGATGTTGCCCAGACGATTGAGGCTATCAGAAAATCCGGCTCACAGTAAACCCTTATGCTGCGAGTTGTTATCGATACCAATGTGATCGTCAGTGGCCTGTTGAGTCGCACAGGCGCTCCGGCTGAAATCCTGGATGCCTGGCGAGGGAGACAGTTTCTTATGCTCTCTTCTGCAGCAATCATCTCAGAGGTAAAAGCTGTTTTGGGATACCCTCGGATCAAAGAACGGTATTCAATCACCGCTGAGGCCATCGACCAGGTGGTTGCCTTATTGGAGCAGCATGCTTTGCTGGTGGATGGTGGTGACGCAGCCGCTGGCAGTATCCCTGCTGACCCGCGCGATGAGATGTTCCTGGCCTGTGCACAGGCAGGAGGGGCTGATTACATTGTCAGCGGCGACCATCATCTGCTAGATTTGAACGAAACGTATGGCATTCCGGTACTTAATGCAAGAGATTTCCTTGAATTGCTAAAGAAAAAATAACATGCGAACCCACCCCGCCTGGCGTGCTTTGAGCTATATCTTGCGCCGCATTCTGACCATCCTGGTCACGATTGTGGTGGGGGTATTCATCACCGTGGTGGTGGCCAATCACGGCGGCATGGTCGACGCAATCGCCAAAAAACAGGTGGACCTTGAAATCCGCCAGTTGATGAGCAAGCAAATCTTCGACGCCGAGACGGTGGCGCAAACAAGAGCCGAGATGGAGCAGCAGACCGGCCTGACCCTGCCCTTCTGGCCCAAGCACCTGCGCTACACCCTCAAGGCGCTGACCCTGGACTGGGGCGATGTCGGCGACCGGCGGAGTTTTGGCATGTATCTAGAAACCGACTCTGGCGCCACCGTGCGGTCTCTGGACAGCCGCACCATCATCCTGGCTAAACTGCCCAACTCGCTGCTACTCTCTGGCGCCGCCTACCTGCTCCTGGCTCTGATAGCCCTGCCCACCGCATTATTCCTCAGTCAGCGCGAAGGTCACTGGCTGGATAAGCTCAACGGCTTGCTGACGCCCCTCTCATCCGTGCCGAGTTGGGTGCTGGGTGTGCTGCTGGTCATGCTCTTCGCGGTGGAAATCAAGCTCTTCCCGGTGAGCAAGATGCTGAGCAGCCCCCCGCCGCAAACCACCTGGGAGACCATTGTGGATATCGCCCACCATCTGGTTCTGCCGGTGACAGCCATTGTGCTTAGCCTGATCTTCCAGCTCATCTACAACTGGCGTACCTACCTGATGATCTTCTCATCCGAAGACTATGTGGAGATGGCTGTATCCAAAGGCTTGAAGAAGTGGGCTATTGAGGTCAATTATATTTTGCGCCCCGGGCTGCCGTATATGCTCACCAGTTTACTGCTTACCCTGGTGGGTTTTTGGCAGACGATCACCGCCCTGGAGTACCTGTTCGAATGGCCTGGCGTCGGCAAGCTCTACGTGAATGCCCTGCCAAACTTTCACGGTGAGAGCATGTTCAGCGGTGAGATGAGCCTGGTGATTGGGATCGTGGTGCTGTTTGCTTACTTGCTGGGTATAGCGGTTTTTATGCTAGACATCCTTTATGTGCTGGTAGACCCGCGTTTGCGATTGCAGGAACCCCAGCCCACTCTGAAACGCATCTCCCGGCGAGTGCGAGAGGACAAGCCTAGATACCTTGCCTGGCTCAATCCTAAAAAAGGCACTCCCCGCCCGGTTAAGCCCCTCGCCAGAGAACCAGGGCAGGAAAAAAGCCTGCCCAGCCTGGGTGATCTGGCAGAAGCTGCCAGGGAGCGCGTGCAAACGTGGACTACAGCCGCAAGAAGATCCTTCCATCTCATCCGCCAATCCCCAGCAGCGGTGTTGGGATTTACCCTGGTCAGCATCCTTTTCCTGGGGTCGCTTTTGGTAATGATTGCCCTGCCATATGAGACCACCGGCAGACAATGGTCGCAATCCACCTTGTCTGGCTACCCGACAACAGCCCGCCTGGCGCTGCCAAAATGGCTGAACTGGTTCCGCAAGCATGACCTTCCACCCACCATCCATCTCAGCAGCCAGGATGAAAGTGTGAAGAAACAGGTCCAGGCTCTCGATGGCGGCGCCACAAGCCTGCAGATTGAGTTCAGCTTTGATTATCGTTACCAGGATTTCCCAACCGAGATCGTGATGTATATTACCCCCCAGTTTAGAGAGAAAAAGCCTTTCGTCACCTTCACGTGGATCACCCCCGATGGGCGCGAATTTAACCTCAAAAATACCACAGTCGATAAAAAAATTTCCTATTCCTTGGATGAAAACCTGCCTTATAACCGCTACCTGCTCAAGAATGATGCCTGGCGCAAATGGTTTATCAGCACCGGGAGTTATCCTACCCCGCCCCATTACCTTCTTTTTACCCCGTCCCAAGCGGAAGCGCCTAGCGTGTTGCCTGGTGAGTACACTTTGCGCCTGGACGCCATGCTATTCGAAGACGATGCAGACCTGGAGGCTGAGCTGGTGTTGTTTGGATTGGTGGAAGGTTGGGCGGGCACCGATGTTCTGAGGCGCGACCTGATGGTGCCCCTACTGTGGGGGTTACCTTTTGCCTTGATGATCGGTGGGATTGGCGCCATTCTCACCACCATCGCCTCCCTGGTGCTGGCTGCAGCTGGCGTGTGGCTGGGCGGCTGGGTGGATGGCCTGATCCAGCGCGCCATCGAAGCCAACCTGATCCTGCCGGTGATCGCCATTGGGGTGCTGTTCTACGCCTTTTACGGCTATAGCCTGTGGCTGATCCTGGGTTTTATCATCTTGCTGAACATCTTCGGCAGCCCCACCAAGGCCTTCCGGGCGGCCTTCCTGCAGATCCGCGAGGCTGCCTATATCGAAGCGGCACGCGCCTACGGCGCCAGTAATTGGCGCATTATTTGGAATTACCTGATCCCGCGCATCTTACCTGTGATGATCCCGCAGATTGTGACCCTGATCCCGAATTTTGTCTTCCTGGAAGCCACCCTGGCGATCTTCAATATCAGCGACCCGCGTTACCCAACCTGGGGCAGCGTGATCTTTTCGGCGCTGCGTTACGGCGCATCCTACGGCTCACGCTTTTGGGTGCTGGAGCCGATCGCCCTGCTACTGCTTACCGGGGTGGCCTTCGTTTTGCTGGGTTTCGCCCTCAACCGCTTGCTAAACCCGCGCCTGTTGGATGTGTAGCGATCCCTTGCTTTCTGGTATCATATAGCCAGCTATCCTGACCCTGACTTTTACCCGCATCGATATGCTGCCAGAATTCAAACCACAGAGCAATTATTACAGCTCTGGACCCCAGCCTGATAATATCCACGCCCTGAGGGCCGCCTTTTACAACCAGGCGCTGACCCGCTTCAATCGCGCCCGTAGCCGCGCCATGCTGCGCAGGCTGTGGTGTTCCATGCTCAAAAACCCCAATTGCCTGCAGGACCTGCAAACCGTACCCGCCCAGGATTATACCAACCGCTACTTTTCCGGTCTGCAGCCTGTACCCCTGGACCAAATCTGCGGTACCCTGGGGCGCAGCGAATGGTTCGACGCCCAATTCTACCCGCTCACCGAGCAGGTGCGCGAGCGCTGGGTGAGCATTGCCATGGCGCACCTGATGTTCGTACCGTTAGACCCGGTGCAGCTGATCCAGGTGGGGCAGAGCTATTTCGTGCAGGATGGGCACCATCGCGTTTCGGTCTCGCGCGCCTTTGGTGTGCACGCCATCGACGCCGAGGTAGTGGTGTGGGAGATGGTTGAAACGTAAGCCGGGCAATATCCGGAATGATGCCTCCTATCTCACAATCACCGGCAGGTAAATGGACAGGTACATGCTGCGCAGGTCGGCCTCGTTCCAGCTATGATAAGGCAGGTTGATCCAGCGCGTGGCTGGCAGATAGGGCTGGGTGGCCGGGTCAAAACGCAGCCTGGCGCGCCAGTGGTAGACTGTGCCCGGGTCGACAAAGTACCAGGCAAACTTATCCGCAGCAAAGCTGGTGTTCAGGTAGGGCGTGTAAAGCGCATCGAACCCGTCCAGCAGGTTGCCAAGGGTGTCCACTTCGGTGATCATGCCCATACGGCTGCTGCCAAAGGGGCTCTTCCCTTGCAGATGCAGGGCGAAGAAACGCGGGTCTGCCGTCATGCCCAGATGGGCGATGGGCGAGTCGTCTGCATTGAGCTGGCGTGGCACCAGGCTCTCACCCACGCCCCCGCCGCCGTGGTAGACCCACACCCTGCCCGCGGTTACCGGGGGGATTAGTGTCCGCAGTACCCCAATACGGCGCACCGACCAGGATATCGTCGTAGCCATCCCCATTGACATCCCCAGCGCCTGCAACGGAATAGCCGTAACCGGCAAGCGTCTCACCGCCGGCTCCAGCCCAGGTAAAGCTCAAATTGCCGGAAGCCGAGCCCAGGTAGACATACGCCCCGCCATCATCAGCCACGCTTTCGGTGATGCTGTGTGCGCCTACCACAACATCGGCATACCCATCCCCGTTCACATCCCCAGCTGAGCTCACCGAGCAGCCGTAGAAAGCATCCGGGCGGTTGGCTTCATGCTCCCAGATGGCGGTGTTCGAAATACCGCCCGCGCCTCCAAGAAAGACCCGCACCAAGCCTTCGCCGGTATCCGGATTATCGTAATCTGGCGCGCCCACGATCACATCACTGTAACCGTCCCCATTGACATCGCCAGCTGAAGCGACGGATTGACCCAGGTGCGCACTGGCCTGGTTGCTGCGTGTATACCAGGCAGGTGTTGGGTTTATTTTATCTGCCCCGCCCAGGTAGACCCAGGCGCCGCCTTCTTGTGAATAACCGCCTGAATAATTGGGAGCGCCGACGATCACGTCCGCATACCCATCGCGGTTTACATCCCCAGCAGAAGCAACCGAAGCGCCGAAATGGGCGCCAGCCTGGTCAGCATCCTTGGAAAAATAAGGCGTGGAGCTAATCCCGGCGGCTGAACCGCGGTAAACAGATGCCATGCCTTCGCCATCATCCTCGAGATCATTTTCTGCTAACGGTGCGCCGACAATCACTTCGGCATACCCGTCGCCGTTGGTATCCCCTGCCCCAGCCACCGACCAGCCGAACAAGGCCCCAGCCTGGTCAGACTCCTTGTACCAGTAGGGAGTGCTGACCATGCCGCTGCTTGTGCCGCGGTAAACCCAGGCGCCGCCCTCGTCCGCTCCGCCTTCCCCCTGTTCCCAGTACGGTGCGCCAACGATCACATCGTCATAGCCGTCACGGTCCACATCCCCGGCGCCAGCCACCGAAAAGCCAAACTGAGCGCCAGCCAGGTTAGACTCTTTCATAAAGTAATAGCCTGACGACTGCGGGCCGCTCTCCGTGCCCTGGTAAATGAATATCACGCCTTCATTCACTTGCCCGTTGTCATAATGCGGCGCGCCGATGATAATATCTGAGAAGCCGTCCCCGTTGACATCCCCTGCCGAATTGACCGCAAAGCCAAAATACATATCCTCCTGGTTACCTGGCTTGTTCCAGGAGGCGGTCTGCTCGGTGGCTTGCGGACCGCCGGCATACAAGCGAATTAAGCCCTGGGCGGAATTGTCCGCTGGGCTGGCGGCGATAATCACCTCCGAATAGCCGTCCCCGTTGAGATCGCCAGCCGTGGCAACGCTCGAGCCAAAGCGGATGCCGTCGTCGCCTCCCCAGGCAAACCAGTCCGTGTTTTCATTAATCCAGGAAGCGTGACCATACCAGATCACAGCCCACCCTTCCTCTGAAATTAAGTTTTCTGCATCCGGCGCACCCACGATCATATCACCGTAGCCATCTCCATTGACATCGCCAGCCAATGCAACCGAGTAACCCAGATGGTCATAGGGCTCATCCCCGCGGTCACCACCCCGGATGTCGCCTAATAGACCCGAAGAAGAACCGAGAAAAACGCTGGCTTGCCCCAGTTGCTCATCACCAAGAATGGATATGTTCGGGCTTCCGACAATCACATCACTGTAACTGTCGCCATTGATATCCCCGGCGCTGGAAACCGACCAACCAAATTTATTGCCTGCATTAAAGTATAAAAAATCCCAGGCAGCATTAGCCGGGTTGCCATCCACATCACCGTTCACGCCGCTGGATGATCCGTGCCAAACAAAGGCATTGCCCGCATTCAATTCGTCGCCGTTTGGATATTCCGGAGCGCCGACGATCACATCCGCATAGCGGTCGCCGTTGACATCCCCGGCAGCCGCCACCGACCAGCCCATCAGCGCCCGGACGCCTGTATTGACCGCCACCCAGTTAGCTGTTGCACCGATCCCGCTGGCCGAGCCGTGATAGACAAAGACCTTGCCTTGCCCATATAGCGTGGTGTTGGTGTAGCCCGGCGCGCCGACGATCACATCCGCATAACTATCGCGGTTGACATCGCCGGCGAAAGCCACTGAAAGACCGAAATTGGCATTCGCCTGCCCGCCTTCAATAAAACGCTCTGCAGTCGTATCGATGCCGGTAGAGCCGCCGTGGAAAATCCAGATAGCGCCTTCATTCTGTTGGTAATCCGCCCCATCCCACATCGGCGCGCCGACGATCACATCCGCATAACCATCCCCGTTGACATCCCCGGCAGTCGAGACCGAATAGCCGAACTGGGCTCCATCCTGCAGCCCCTGCAGGAAGAATAACAGGCTCAAGCTGGACAGGTTTTTGCCGCCAGCGTAGATCCAGACAGCCCCCTGGTCGATCATGCCGCCGCCGTCGTAATATGGCGCCCCGATGATCAAATCGGAGAATTCATCCCCGTTGACATCCCCCGCCGTAGCCACCTGCACGTTTTGGTACAGACTGAAAGCCAGGTTGGTGAGCTGCCAGGCGGGCGTGTCGCCGATAGCGCTGATGTTCAGGATCACCTGCAGCGGGTAGACAGCCTGGCTGTCATCCACCTGGAGCAGCAGGCGCGCCCCGTCCCAGTCGGCTGTGACCGGCAGGCTGGCCCCATCTGCGCCGGTAGCCTTGGGAAGCCCATAAACCAGCCCGCAGTCGCCGTCCGCACAACGGAAGGTCACCCCGCTGCCCGGCGAACGCTGCTCGGCTTGCAGGTCCGTGTCAACCAGCAGCTCCACCTGCAGCATTGCCCCCGCGCTTGCCTGGGGCGCAGCGGCGATCTCAAAGCCCTGCTGCAGCCCGCGCTGTGTGTTGAGGTACCACTCCGTGATCCCGCTGCGGCGCATTTCCACCCGGTTTTGCTGTACACTGAGCGGAGCGGGCGCGGATGCTTGCGCCATGCCTGGTGCGGCGCTGCTGGCCGGCTCCCCACCTGCCCGACCCCATGCGCCCAGCCTGGTAGCCCAGCGCCAGGCCAGGGATTGGCTGTCTTCCGCCAGGCGCGGGATGATCACCGCTCCCGTCTCCGTGAAATAGGTGCGGAAGCCATTCGCCCGGTTCGGCGCCTGGTAAGCCGCCTGCAGCCCGGGCAGGTAGGTGGAATCCACCCAGCTGACGAAATATTCCTCCGCCTGGATCTGCTCCAGGATGGCATCCACCTCGCCCTGCGGATAGCTTCCTGGAGCGAATTTTCTACTTCGGAGGCCAAGACGCCCTGGGCGACCGCCCCTGAGACAGGTTGAGCCAGACGGGCGGCGCCTGCCTGGTTTGCAGCTAATCCACTTGAACCTGGCAGAGCCGAGCTGGCTGCCAGCCAAAGCAAAAAGGCCAGAACGAAGATCCTGGATGTGAGAGAACTTGCTTTCATAGCGCCCCTCCAAATTTCTAATGATTCGATTGTCAGTGAGATGAAAATGATGGGATGAGCAACGCCAACCTGGCCGGCAGGTATAGGTTAAGTATAGCAAAAGTCACGAGCGAGAATCAATAGCGAATTTCTTCAAAGCAACTGTTCGATGTCGCTCCAAAGATTGGGGAAGTCCAAAGCCTCACCGAATTGTAGTACCCAAAACTTGATCCGCTCTCTATCCAGGTCAGGATGGCTTGCAGCTAATCGCCCGGATATCCTCCAAATCTTTGGCTCTGTGGGCAACAGCCTTTAAGATGATCAGGTCCTCTGGGGTGGGTAAGCGTAATTGAATGTTTCCCATTTCTCTGATTCGGCTGCGTTCGACCATCTCAATCTCAAAAGGCAAAGCCCCCATCGATATGTCCATATCAATGCCGCTGTCAGCATGCCTTAAAAGGAGGACGCGGTTTTTCCTGGCAAATTCTGCCGCGTCAGGAAGCCGGGGTTTTATCCCAAAGCCTTCGGCCAGCTCAAGGAATCCGGAAATTTCAGAAGCGCTCATGATGAAAACAGCATCTAAATCGGCGGTAAAACGTGGCGTGCCAAGCAAGCTGGCGGCAATACCCCCGATAATTACGCCCTGGTTTTGCGAGGCTTCGAGTAAATTCTGCAGAGCTTGCAGCGGCGCCAGAAACTGGTCTAGGCTTCCGGCTTGTGGGTTGTCATCACTTCTTTCAATTTCGCCCATCGTGCATAGACCTCGTATTCACTGGGATCTGGACGGATTAAACCCAGGCTCTTTGCCAGGCCATAGGCCGCGTTTAACTGTCGCCAGCGCAGCTCTAAAGAAGCGGAGCGCCTTTCGGCTGCCTGAACGGCCTCAACCTGCTGCCAGCGCTGCTGGTAAGCCTGGATGTCGGCTTTGTGTGACATACGAAGATTATAGCATACCTACCTCTCCCTGAAGCCCAGCGATCTAGCGCGCCACCACATTCCCTCTCCCTTTGGGAGAGGGTCAGGGTGAGGGACAGGGTGAGGGTCGGGTAGGGCGGGTGTGGTCTCTTCACGCCCTGAGCAAAGCCAGGTCCGGATCCTGCTGCGACCACTCCTGCAGCCCCGGGTTGAAGCGCAGCGCCTCGGCCAGCTTCTCCTGCGCCTGCTCTTTATACCCCGCCAGGGCGTAATAACAGGCCTGGTTATAGCTCTCCATCCCCTGCCAGATCTCACTGTCATCCAGGGCGCGCCCCTTCTCCGTGAAATCCAGCATGATCGCCAGCGCCTGCTCGGCGCGACCCTGCTGCACCAGGTACTCGCAGATATGCAGCACCGGGTGACCCAGGATCGTCCCCGAGATCCTTCTCCAGGCCGGCCGGCCTTCGCTGCCCTCCAGGAACTCGGCGCTCTCCAGCTGCTCATCCGGGATAGCCGGCAGCACCTGCAGCAAGGCCTGCTGCGAGCTCTCCAGGATACGCTCCACATCCTCCCAGCTATGCGCTGGTACTCGGGGAAATCCTGGTCGTTGATCGCCAGGTACTGGGAATGATCCACCTGCGGGCGTCCTTCCAGCGCGGCCCACAGGTTTTCCGCCTGGCGCTGGTCCCACAGGGCGATATGGTAGAGGATATGCTTGATCGACCAGTGCTCCAGGCTACCCTCCTGCGCCTTCTCCTGTGGGCTGAGCCCCTGGTAGAACTGCTGCAGGATGCGGGCGACTTCTTCTCGCAGAGAAATTAAGTTTTGTTTGCGGCTCATGGGAACCTCCGGTTAGGGGTGAGGAAACGAATTGGAAGATTGGCTGATAGTTCTATTATAGGGTTTTTCGTGGGGCGATTCAAGCGGCGGCTCAAGAAAAATGGCTGCTCTCCGTAGAGCTCGGATAGATCTCATTGCGATCATTGCCGAACAGCGGGGTGAGGCACACCAGGGGGCGTTTGGGGATCGAAAGCCTCGTCTGGGCAGGCAGCTCGCGCTCCATGGCCTGGATGGCATCCTCAAACAGCTCAACGGGGTTGCCCAGCAAATCCAGGGCGGCCTTGTGATAGACCGCCATGCCGTTGACATGAAAGCGCTTGGGGATGGGGAAGGGCTTGGCGATCAGGTAATCCAGGTTGGCGTGCTGCTGCAAAAAGCGCAGCTTCTCCTGCTCGCTGCCCACGCCGATATAGCAGCGCACCCGCAGCGAGTAGATATAGCCCATATCGTCATGCACGTACCACAGGTTGAGGATGATTTCGGGTTGGTCCATGGGAGGGGTCCTTGGGTTTCGGATCTATAGGGTGATTAGCCAGGCAGCATTGAAACGAACCATTCTATTGTCAGATTAAATTCCAGATAGGCATAGATGAGAACCAGCAGTCTCATTCTCGGATTACTTAGCAAACCGGTAGTTATCCGAATATCTCAATTTCTTGCGACCTCATTGCCTGGTTTAAATCAGTTCCATAAGTTTTTTTGAAAGCCTTAACAAAATTCTCTTGTTTTAGATGATCGATGGTCAGATCATCAATTGAATATTGAAGTTGCACCTTGCTGGCGATCTTTTCAGCAGTAGGCCAATTTATCTTAGCTACCATTTGATTGACAATCTCTCGATCCTGTTCTGATTTAGAAGGTTTTGAGAATAGCACCAATTGGGGTTCAGGTAATTTTATTCCACGTGAATAAACTCGTTCCAAAATGAAGTCGACCAAAAGGTCCTGACTCTCTTTTAGATGCTTGGGGATATATTTCCTGAATGTACTTCCGGATTTTCTCCTGGATGGAGAGGATCTTTTTAAGATCCCCTCAAAATCCTTTTGTTGCTTTACCAGTAAACCACTTCCATAATGACCGAGTGGTTTTAAATATTTCTTGCGAATGATTTCAGTCTTTTGTGATAGCTCTGATTGCAAAGTTTGTAGTTCTTGATCGATCTCTTCAGTGAGAAGCTTCCAGGTAGCACCAAAATGCTTGTTGACGCCCTTACTATCGGAACCCAGCAAATCATTAATTTCTTTGGTCAAGGAGACAGTGGATTGTTCCATCCTTGAGCCTTCAAGACTTAACCTGACAAGTTTGACCTGTCTGCGGAGGTCAATTAAAAACCTTTCCATATCTGGACTGATCATAGTTTCCAATTCTTGATGATCGGTGATTGTTTCTATTATTTGCTGATCTACAATAGGACGATCAGGGACCTTAATGATTGTTTCGAGCTCGCTTTGTTGTTCAGCAGAAAGTATTTCGTTAGCCTTATCCGGATCAATTGTTTTAACAAGAATAGATTGCCAGAGCATTTCAGTCATATCAGAATTCAAACGAATACAATTGGCTTCTTCGGTTTCTAACTCTGCTTCTAATCGTGAAACAGGAGGCGAAAAGATCAAGGCAGTATCATCAACGATCAATAATCCTAATCTGGCCCCATGCGCCTGGTGGATATTCAAGCTGCTGACCAGGTTAGAAAGCTCGCTTGCATATTGCCCGTACCAGTAACCATTAGCAAAACTGGAATCAGAGACATCTAAATAAAGATAGATATTTTCTACTCGGATATTCTTTTTAGCGTGCAGAATGGCTTTAATTTCGAGCGGGCTCAAGCCAGGTGCATAAACCAATAAACGAGCCTGGGCGCTCGAGACCAATTCTGCGCGATTTTTAGCAAGAAATTTGCAAAGTGAAAAGCCCATTAGTTTCATGATGAATTCTCCGATAGATTACCTGAGAAAATTTTCAATATTCATCCCAATAGTTATCAATCTCATGTGGATATGGTTTTTCCGTACTTTATTAATTCACCTGGTTTGATGCTCAACATCCGGGTCTTCTTCATTATATTTTTCTGAATGCCACAATTTTTACAGGTTTAGAATATCCCAGCGTGTAAAAATGCCCATTAACTTTTCGTTTGGTTTTCCGTTCTGTGTGATTAATAAAGCCTCCAAGAGCGCATTCTGAACAAAGAAGTTTTCTGCTTCCAGCAAGGTCGTATCGCGGGCGATAAAACGGTAATTCGAGCGTTGTTCTTCCTGGCCTAATAGGTCGAATGCCGTAACCTCATCTAGTTCAATCAAAGTCATGACTTTCGTACTGTGATCTGCCAGCCAGCGAGTGATGCCATTTTCAGTTAACAGACCTTGAAATTGATTCTGTCTGTAAATCGGAAATTGTGAAAATCCATTCGCATGAATTTTTGCTAAAACTTTCGAGAGAATATCTTCAGCCTGAAAGCTGATGACTTCCTTGCCAAATTTTGGATGAACCCTTTCTGGAGTTTTAAATTGGTCGCGAATGCGTTCTAAATTCTCCACAATGGATGGCAGCGGGATTGAAAGATACTCATAACTATGCTCGCGCTGGTGAACCACTGCGTTGCGCAAATCGCCGATCATCCGCAGGCTTTCACGCTCGCGCCAGCGCGGATATCTAGTTGCATACTCCCTGACCAATTGTGAAAACGGAGTGTTTTGCTCAGCCCCTAACTGTTCCCGTAAATCATGATCAATTGCATTGTAAGCAACCAGGAATCTCTCAATTAGATCAAGTTGTTCTTTGTTTAGCGATTTTTTGTTGACAGCATCCATAAGTGTAATAACCTCTTTCAAGAAATGTAGAAGTTTTTTTGTCAGATAGGCTACAAAGTGAAATTGGTATGGTGTTATTCATCAATTTCTGCCTTTTCAATTGCGGCATCTATTATCTTTATCCAATCAACTTCAGAAAGTATTATTAAAGGGAAGCCTAATTGTTTTGAAAGATATTGAAAGTTTTCAATCACCTCATCATTGAGAACATTAGGAATAGAAACACCAACAACATCTAATTTCGCTCTACGCGTCGCAACTGAATAGATAGAATGACAGTATTGGGTATAGAGTTCTTTCACTCCAGAAACGCTTCTTCCCAAACCTCGCACTCTTGGACGCTCTCTACTTTTCAAATGAATGCCCAAATTTAGTGGCCTGTCTGCATCATCCAAAATATCTTGGTACCGTATATCTGCCACCTCATGGTTATGGTGTATTCCATCAAATTTTTCATCAATGGTATAACCCAAAAGACGGGGCAAGCAAATATTGCTATTTCTACTGCCATCGAGAATCTTCTTCCGGGTAATTTGCTTATTCATACAATCAGCGCATGTTTCCCTTGACGGATGCCAATTATTATATGCACATTTTTCTTTGATCCGAGAAAGCGTTTGTCTGTATTCCTCCGCTTTGTCCCCAGTTATATTCCTTTGGTGAAAATGCGCCCTCACTCTCCAGTACCTGAAATTGCTCAATAGATATTGATAATGAGGATTTTTATTACTAGGTATCAACCGCAATAGGTTCCCTTGGATTAAATAGCTTCCGTCAAACTGTTGATTTTCAAATATAGACAAGAACTTTAGCACAGATTTAATTAGGCTGGCCCCCGGGAATATGCGTATATCAGCCGAAAAGGTAATTTCTAATTCCCCTCCGCATTCGCAAAATTCTTGCTGATTATCTCGTATGCTTTGTTCAGGATGTTTCTCACACAGAAAAATGACTTGCTGATCTCCGGTTATGATAGGTTGATATGGAGCTTGACAGTCGGGGCATCGATATAAATAACTACCACAGTTTTCACAGTGGACTTCCAATCCAATAATCAAATCCAGATTTTTACACTGACTTATGAGGCTATTCCTGAAACCAGCATCAATAACAGTTTCCTGATTCGCAGACCTTCTTGCAGTAATAATAGCCTCTATGAGTTTATTGAAAACTATTCTTTGGGTTGAGACGATCTTTTTCTTTCCGATATATACAGGAACATTCCGAAAGTAGCCTACAAATCCACCAGGATTGGTTTTAGCTTCCCTGGCGAGTTCTGTTTCAGTCTTTTGAATTAGGTTCATCGACAAGGCCAACAGAAATTCTTTTCGTAGCTTCGTTGGTGTCCATATGCGACCGTATTGACGTGAGATCCCCAATCCACCCATAACGAGATCAGGGTGATTGGTAAAAAATCCAGATGTTTGCTGTCGAGCCTCATCACTCATTAACCTTTGGTAAGACCTGCTATTCCCCAATGCTTGGTCAAATATTGTCATGGTCTGTACATCAAATACATCATCCAAGGGATGATCCAAACTCGAGAAAGAAGCGGATCGTGGGGTTGCACCTTCAGCTAACCTCTGCAAGATTTCCTCCGACAAAAATGGAAGCTGCCACTCAATATCTAGCTTCACTCTTCCGTAGTAAAGGATTGGCTTTACTGCAGAGAAGTCACCACATAATAAAAGTGCATGTTTTAATTGCTCGTTGTACCATACGATTGCTTTTTCCAAACTGTAAACTTCATCTACTTCACCATAATCATCTGAGTCGGGATCTGACACAACAAATTCTATTTTCTTTTCATAAACAAGTGGAACTTCCAAAAATGGCAATGGATGTGTGTATTCTCTAATTGGTGTAATTATGTAAACCGATCGGATCATACGATCATTTCCAAACTGGACTCTGCTTTCATAACCTTGTTGAGCTAAGTTTTCGCTTTTAGAAGAAAGCGTTTCACGATCCGGCCATCGGGCTATAGAGATTAAATACATCGTTGGCCTTGATGTTAATGGATAGTCAGCCTTGGCTTCTTCAAGAGCAGCGCGGCCTTCCTGAGTAGTTTGTAAAGCCTCGAGGATTTGGATTTTTGGGAAATCCTTGATGCGCTTTTGCAGATCCGTATCCGCCTGGATTTTTAGCAATTCGCGGATATGCTTTTCAGGAAAAGTTCGAACAAGTAATGAGATTAGCTCTCTTTTTGGGACAGGTGTTCCACCAATTGCCATTGGTTTACCTCATGATATAGACTTTTTAATGATTATCAATCTTTTTATTTCTTTACGACATAGCCATAAGCTTTTCTTGGCACACACCACTAATCTGAATTAGCTCTTCCCCAAGTTTTCTCACAATAAAGTAGATAGCGATACCCTCAGCTAATCCGAAGTAATGGTCGCCTACTGGATCTGAGCGATTTTCTACATCAAAGTCATGTTTAGCGTAGTTATATACCTGCCCGCTAAACCATTTCAATTCGCTAAATAATGGTGCGGGTATGGAAATTCTGATTAAATCGACCATCGCGCCTAATGGCACTCTCTTGAAATTGATGAGCATTCGCATGCAAAACTCAGGCCCAAGGCCGCGAGCGATCAAGTCTTCGAGATATCCACCTGCTGCTACAATCATCCCCCGGGCTGCATCCGCTGGTTCTGATTTTTGGAGCGGAAGTTCTACATAGGTTAGAGCCCGATACACTCCAGGTAGTTTTTCATCTGGTTTTCCAAAGTGAATTCCGATCCCTCCAATGCTTTGATCGAATTCCTTCAATATCATCAAGGCATCTTGTGTTTCGCCCCGAACTAATCTTTCAACCACCTGCGAGGTTACAGTCACGGCTTGATCACTCAAAAGTGCGGTTAGATGATCTAGTATTTCGGTTTGTGTTGCTCGCGGCAGTCTACTCATTATCGATATCTAAAGGAGAATAAAGGGAAGCTAAAGTACAGTTCGGATATGAGGTTGAAAGGCTTCCAAAAACCTCAACATTGTTTCAACCCCCCAAGTTTTTGTAATTTCCTGGTTCTCATTTGAGTCCGAGAGTGTGAATGGCCATGTCAGGAAAATGCGGCACGCTTGGGCATGATTCAGTCGATCCCATACTAGAGTGTTGCCTACTTTGTCTTCGATTTCATTTTTCTTCTCACACAACCGATCGAAAGCGTTTTTGTTTTTGTCTTTATCGCCAGTATCTATGTAAAGCTCAACGCGTAAGACGGATTCTTTAGGAAGCACCCACCCATATGTAAAACCACTCACACCAGAGGAAAATGAAAACCAGTTCTGGGTAGAAGCCTTTTCTGCTCTGGTGATGCCCGGTCGCTCCTTTTTGAAACGCTTCAATAGATCATCGAAGAATAATGGGTACTTTGCCGATAGAGTCTTACGGAAAGATATCTGCTCGGCGTTCAAATCCAGGTCTTCAGCCAACCAGCCAGCGCTCATCCAAGACCGCGCATGAGAATGCGTGTGGTAGTCATTCTGCCACCAGGCGTGGTATTTACGCGCTGATTCGGGCAACGGGAATCCAAGCAATGTCTCTAGGTCGCGGAATTCCATCCGTACATTACTTAAACCTTCTTGCTGGAGACCTTCAAGATGTGATTTGATCGCGTCATACTTTCCTGCCCCACCTTTCATTCGAGCCGTCTCAACTCGGTTGATATCTAACTGTTGAATCTTTTTGACTTTAGTCCTTTTTAATTTTGGCCGTGCCTCCAGCCATTGTTTGGCAGCTTTTAGAGCGCTTTTTTGGATTACATCCAAGTCGCCGCGAAAGTGAGCAAGCTGGTTGCGGTTTTCTCGCACTTCTTTCATCAACCTGTCGAAGACATCCTGAGGCTGGAAAATATCCTCAAACTGATGCCAGTTCTTAGGGTGATTAATCAGATTGGTAAGCTGACCAAAGGTCTGTTCGTCGAACTCAACTCTAGGTTCTCCCGATTCTTTGCTGTCTACTCCATGAGCATTAATCAACGCTGTTTTCATCGCTTGATCGCTCGATAATACCTGCTCAACGATCTGCCGCAGTGAAATCTCAATATCTTCGACAATCAACAAGTCTTCTGTCAGGTCTCGGAAGAAATGAGCCATATCAAACTCAGTCAAGATTCCTGTTGGGCTGTTATCTTCCTCTACAATGACAATTGCATATACATCTTTTAAACGGTCAAGCGCCTCAAAAATATCGCGATCTTTGGTTAAGGTAACAGCTGGGGTCAAGCAATGGTCGATCGTCAGGTTGAGTAAGGGCACCTCACCGCGTAGGTGAAAATAGCGATGCGTGATGACTTCATCCGAGATCAGACCGATCAGTTCGCCGTTTTCATCAATCACGGGCAACTGGCTATACTCGCGCTCCAACATTAATGCAAGCGCCTCCCGGATCGTCTGATCCTGTCGGATACAGGTCGGCTTTTCGCGTTCCGTGATTAATTGTTCAATTGGAAAAAGCATAAATACTCCTTCAACGTCACACAACTATGAATGCGAGGAAACAATTTTCCATAGAAAACCTAACATGGACAGGAATCTTTTGTGTAAAGCGAGCAATTCCTGATTTGAATATTCCTGTGTTTTGCGATGCGCGTCGGCGTTCAGCAATGCCATTTGGTTTTCAAAGTCTTTGATTAGGAAGTCAACGAAGGTGTCATTATTATGGTTTCTCGCGATATATTTAAGCCTTGCTCTGCGGGTTGGTTTACCGTCTTTATCATAGTGATTAGGATCCTTGGTCCATTGCTTGACTTTGTTGTCGGGTGCTAACAGATGCAGCACGTGAGTAGATAATTCTCTGTGACTGCTGGCAAAATGACGGCAGCGATCGGGGTTTTGATAGGAGATTGTTAGCTCAGCGCCTCGTAGCATTTTGGGGAAAGATACATCTAGACTTTCCAACCAACCCAATAAATCGACTGTTTTTGGTGCGATGATATCTTCTTGCGGTTCGAAGGTAGTTTCCTCAACAAAATGCGTTGCTACGATCGATGCGTTATGCATCTCGATCGTCGGGAAGTACCTTACTGAATCTGGCAGAGCTGCAAACCTTTCAATGGGAAGGATATCTTTCATCAAGTTTTGGTAACTTGTGATCGTACCTCCCATGCTATCTAATAGCATGCTCCGGGTTGACGAACCCAGAGAAGACGGGATTTTTGCAAGTTCACCAACAATACTTAGAATTGGGGACTGAAATCGATAAATATCCCCCATTTGTTCCATGACGCGAGCATTTAGGGTGTCTATTACCTCGCCAAACCTATTGACTTCACTAAACTGGTCTATCATTTCTTTTAGAGAAGATGCTAACTCGATTTGCATGTTCTTCAAAGGGTCTATGGTGCTTGCTAAATTTGTTGAGATTGCCCTGACAGACTCGGATAGCTGCTCTGCAAGCTCCTTCCTCTGGAGCTGAACAGCCTGGTAAAACCTTACTTCGGGATCGTCTGTGTCAGAGAATTGGTCGTACTCATCTTCGCACCTCCATTCTTTTACGGCAATCTCTATCAAGCGGTTCTGGTCTTCGTAAGAAAATGCATGATAATCCTTCAGATCACTTTTCCTCAGTATCCGCTCGATTACTTTTTGGGCAAATAAATGCTCTTTTTCTCCCTCAACCGCTAACTCCACACTACTTTCGATTTCTTGAACCATACCCCACGATAGGACAGCGGCATGCACCGTCATTCCACTGGGTAGATGATACACTTTGGGGCCATTATTCGCATTTAGAATCTGTTTTCTTGTCAGAGGTTTCTTTACCTCGCTGTCTTCGTCCGTCATGAAGGTACTCCTCACAATACAGAATCTAACTCATCCTAGTTTCATCCACTTCACCCCTTTGCCCTTATGCGCCCCCGGCGCGTGATTCTCGCGGTCATATCTAATCACAAACTTCCCGCAGCCTCCCGTTTTACATGGCTCATTATCTAGCAACATAAGTGATGATTCTTCCGCCACGCAAAATACCATTATGTTTTTCCGTTATCTACTTTATTTTCAATCAGTGGTTCTATTTGAGCTCGTAATATTTCAAACGCATCTAGCTGGCTCTTAACATTCAAATCCGACAATTTACCGGCAGGTTTTTCGGGCAATTCTTGTAGAGGATAATAGTTGTATATTCCACTTTGTCTTACTTGTTCCCAGAAATCAGCTGGTGGGAAGGTCGTCCGATTTTCGTAGTTTCCATGCTGAATCAAACAGGCACTTCCACTTGCGGTTTGGCCGACGAACGAAATTCCAAAAGGCATTTGATCAATTGCACTTCCGCTTGTATCAATTCGGTTTCCATTGGCCATATAGTAAACAGTTCCCCCAGATAAGGCTGATCCCGCAATAACGACACTATGATACTTTTTTGTTAATTCATGTGGCAATATTGCAGATAAACTAGGCATAGCGCTGCCCGAGATCACACGATACTCATTTGGTGGACAGATTTGTTCCCAGTTGCTTCGATTTTCTTGAGTAATTGGGAACCAATTAAATTGCATCTTCTCTTTTGTAGTTCTTTTCGCTCGGTTGTTCATCTCAACTTCTTCCACTCCACCTGCTTCCCCTTATGCGCCTCCTTGACATGCCCCTCCCGATCAAAGCCCATCACCATCTTGCCGCACACCGGACACTTATACAGCCCAAAGTCCGAAAAAGTAATTTGCTCCGGGGACTCCTCTACAGGCTTAACATCCTCTTCAGGCGCTTTCACCTCAGGCTGCGTCAGAACCTCCACAACCGGCTCTGGTTTATGCTCGACGCTTCCAGCTTTTACCTCACGACTCACCATTCGCTGTTCGCTACTTGACACATCATGCTCTCCACTCGCCATTCGCTCCTCACCACCAGCCACAGGCAACTCTCCACTCGCCATCAACCTTTCCCACGCCTCCAGCACCAGCCGCCGGGTGCGGTACTCCCCGTACTGGCGGGTATCTTTGTCTTTCAACACGCGGAAAGTCTCGCCGGGGAAAGTGCTGGCTTGGCAGCGCTCGGCGTATCCCGGCGGGTCGAGGGGATCTTGCACCTCTTCGTAGGGGTCCAGGATATCTTCTAATTCTCTGGGGGTCAGGTCGGCCGGGTCGAGGATATAGCGCAATTGTTTGCGGTTCAACCCGTACAGGTGGGCATAGTAGGCATCCAGCTCGGCGCGCAGCAGGGCGCGGCGTTCTTCGTCCCAGCGGAAGGGTTCGCCGTGGTAGCCTATGTCTTCTGCGAATGGTTTCAAGTCAAAGGCGGTGTAAACCAATTCAAGGACACGTGGAGTTATGAAGTTTATATCACTGATGCCGTATGCATCGGGTGGAAGAATAGGCAGTTGTTTAAATATCCCGAAACTGAGGTGAGTTCCACCAACTTTAGTTCTTGCAACAAAATCAAAAACCAAAGATGACAAATTTCCCAACAATAAACTAACATTTTGCCAATTTTGTACTCCAATCGTCGGCAATGAGACAGTTGCCGGTGTAAACGGTATTATGCATGGAATACATGTTCGCTCAACTACATTGCTTGTTATATCTCGATATGCCAATAACCAAGGTCTGTTATGAGTATATTTAGCCATCAAGCTAAGGAAGAAATCTTTTGGTACCCAATATCGTGGAATTATGGTAATTGCTGGGTTACCAATCTCTTTTGCGGTTAGCTCAACTGCTTTTCCTTCAAATATTTCCTCTCGCTTTACTCCAGCATAGGTTGCATACCGATGATTGTAAAAAAAGATTTGTCTAGCTTCATAAACAGGCAAGTAGATTGTGGAGTCCGGCAGAATGAATTGATTTTTGGCGAGATGCGTATTTTGCGCGATTAGTTGTTCATACTCTCGAACATATTCAGCATGGTCACCTAGATGAACCAACCTAATATAATTAATACCCCAAGGATTTTCCCCGCTTATATCATTTGTTATTACAGGTAACTGATTGTAAATTCTTTTAACCAATTCCGCATCGATATTGGTACGGAAGATAGGGCAGGTGTGGGTGTTAGGATTTATTTGTCTTACTTGTTCGTTCGTGAGTTTAAAGTGTCTATCTTGCTGTTTGATATGTTCAAAACACCTGCAAAGAAAAACAAGGTCGGCAATTTTTATCCTTATGCCTGTTCCGGTGAAAGACAGAGCACAAAACTTAAAGGCATGGTGAACATCAGCAAATATAAAAGCCTCATTTTCAAAACCGATGATTTGAGATAAAACCTGTTTTTCCATCAAATCGCTGAAAAACGCTTTTGTTGTGTCGTCTGTGGCTATCCCAGTTGGGACAATAATCCCAGCTCTTCCTAATGGAGACAACAATGACCGGAAATGCTCTGTAAATATCGAGTACGTGTTAACATCACCTACGCCAGTCAACTGGTAACGACTACTACTACGAGCAAATTTACCTTGAGCATCAGATGCATGTTTAGCCTCCATGAAAGCTACTGCAAGTGACGGATTAGAAAGCGTAAGTTCGTTGATCAATTTCTTACGAGCTGCTTTATTCGAGGCAGTAGCAATCTTTGGATCACGCACTGCAAAAAACTCATCTTCTTGCAACTTGATGCGTTCCCAGGGCGGGTTGCCCAGCACACAGTCGAAGCCAGAGTTTTCTCCTGCAAATATTTGTGGGAAGGCCAATTCCCAATGGAAGAAATTCAAACACTCTGCCATCTCACGTATGCGTTCAACCAGTTGGACGTTTAACTTTCCACCCGCTCTCAGCGTTAGCAATTCCTGCTGGGTGGGGGCCAGCATCTGCTCGGCGTCACCTTTCGGTATTGGCCAGAAGAACGCTGCCGTCCACAGGTCGTACTCCAGCCGGTTTTGAATGTACTCCTGAGTCTGCTGGTACTCCGCAAACGCCTGGGCTTTAGCCTGCACCTGGGCGGAATCATCTTCGGGCATGGCGTCCACCTGCCCCAGGCGTTCGGCGCGCCAGCGCGCAGGTCTTCGGCGCTTTTCAGCTCGGTCACTTTCCAGCGAAAGCCTAACTGCCCGCTGCGCTCGCGCTTGTTGCGCTTCTTCAGGGCCGCTGCCGTGGCTTTATCGTCGCCAAAGGCTGGGTTGAAGGCCTCATCGGGGATCTCGGAGATATCCAGTCCCGGGCCCACGCCCACCAGGCTGTCGCCGCACTGGATGTGCGCGTCCAGGAAGGAGAGCGGCTTGCCCGGCTCGATCGACTCCAGCCACAGGTTGACCTTGCACAGCTCGACTGCCATCGGGTTGACGTCCACGCCGTAGATGCAGTGGGCGATCACCTGGCGCAAGGCGCTGCGCAGGGCGCTGGGCGGCGGTTCGTCGCCGCCCGCCTGGACCTGCGCCAGCCGCCGGGCGATGCGGTGCGCGGCAGCGATCAGGAAATGCCCGGAGCCGCAGGCCGGGTCGCAGACCTTTAAGTTAATAACCTCGAAGATACAAAGGACGCAAAGTCTTTCTTGTCTGAAGAATCCTTTGCGACTTTGTGGTTCCACTCTTTGTTCGCTTCTTCGACGGCTTGCTCGATCACCGGATCGAGAGCCGAATCGAGCAGCACCTGGATCAGGCTGGTGGGGGTGTAATAGCTGCCGGTGGTCTTGCGCTCGTGACCGGAGGCGCTGGTCAGCTCGAAGGTGCCCGCTTCGCTGTTGAATCCTGGGATGCAGCTCGAGCAGGGATTCGTACACGCTGCCCAGTTCTTCCGGTCCCAGGTTCTTATAATCCACCGCCCGCAGGCTGCTGGCCTTCGACGGTGAAGGCCAGTGAACGAATGGCGGTTCAACAGAGACTGGTTATCCACCTGGCTGGCTCTCCAGGTCGGGCAGGGCTTTATCCGAGAATAGAAATCCGTTCAGAACTGGAAGGGCGAGCGGTGAGTGAGTGTTGGTGAATGGTACTTCTCCATTCGTCGGCAACTTTCCCCCAAGGATATCCGTCACCAATAGAAGCCCCTGCCACAAATCTGCAGTGCCGCCCGCCGCGCTGCCGTTCTGCCAGGTGGCGCAGGCGCGCCGTGGAATAGTAGCGCAGATAACGCTCGCGAGCGGTCGCATCTGCGCCTGCGGATCGAGCAGCAAGTCGCGGTCTTCGGCGGCAAACAGGAAGATCAGCCGGTACACCAGGCGCAGCAATTGGCGGTAATAATCCTGGGCGTCCAGCTCACCAGAACGCAGTTTGCGGCGCAGTTCCTGGTTGGCCTGGGTGAGACAGGAAGCCGCTGCCCAGAGCGGTGATCGCTTCTTCGACGCCGTTGCGCAGTTGATCCAGGGCACGCGTGCCGCGTTCCTGGGCGGCTTTAGACCATTTCTCCAGCCAGCAGTCACCCCCATCCTGCCTTCCCCGCCAACGGTGGGCGATGATGCAGTTCAAACCTCGATTGGTGGCAGACCAGCCACAGCAGGACGAAAGTCGGCGTAGACATCGCCCGCAGAACATGGCTTCCAGGTCGAATTCGAGGTAGGCCTGGCGGGTCAGGCTGGCGTTATCGCGCAGGATGCGCAGGCGCAACCCGTTCGAGACGATACCCCACTGGCGGTCGTCGGCCCGGTTGAGCAGCTCCTGCACCAGGCTGTGCGGGCTGGATTTTGAAGCGCCGGCCACACCCGCGGCGCGCCGGTCCAGGTCGATCCCGCAGCCCACCAGGTGGATGGGTACATTTGCCCAACCGTGCGAGATCGGGTAGGCTTTACCTTCGATCTCGATGGCTTTGGTCGTTGCCAGGCGCCCATAACCCAGTTCCTGGAAGAGCGGCAGCAGCCAGCGTTCGCGCGTCAGCGTGGTGCCGGGATCGCCTTCTTGAGGCGGCTCTGCGCCTGGTCTGGAAGGCCGCCCAGGCGCCCTGCAGGCGGTTCCACGAGCGGTTGACCGCTTCGTTGAGCTTCTCTTTGCCGGGCAGGTGGTAATCGTCGGGGGATCAGCCCGCCCAGGTCCTTAGTCGCCAGCCAGGATACGCTGGAGCAGGTCTACCGGCAGGAGGGAGCCTTCGGTGTGGATGGAGGTGAAGGTGTTACGGTTGCGTGTTTGCATAGTTGTTGAACCACAAAGTCATGAAGTTTACAGTTGTTTCAATAAGAACCACAAAGTCACAAAGAACACGAAGGTTTCTTTTGGTAAAGATAAAGGCTTGCTGCCTTTGAGCCTTCGTGGTAAAAGAAATTTTTACGTCATTGTTGATATTGAACCATAAAGTCACGAAGAACTCGAAGTATATATTTATAAAGAAAAAGACTTTGTGATCTTTGTGTCTTAGTGGTTAATGAATCACTGAGTCGCGAAGAACACGAAGGTTTTCATAGTTTTATCCGTTGGATACCGTCTTTGATCAATGGGACATGCCAGTTGATCAAATAACCCAGCGTGCATTTTCGTAAACGTAAATAAGTCATTACCTGCGCCTGGTGGATGGGTAACACTTTTTCAACCACTTTGTTTTCGATGACGACACAATTTTCGACCAGCATATCCAAGCGGTACCCGACGTCGATGCGTTGGCTATCATAGAAAACTGGCTGTTCCACTTCGCAGGCGACATGCAAGCCTCGCTTACGCAGCTCATAAGTCAAACAGGCTTGATAGGCTGACTCAAGCAAGCCGGGACCCAATGCCCGGTGAACCTTCAAAGCTGCATCGACAATTTGCTTGCCTGTTTCTTCTTCATTCAACATATAATTATTCTCTTGTATTGAACCACAAAGGCACGAAGAACTCTAAGTTTTCTTTCAGTAAAGACTATGCTTTGTGTCCTTTGAGTCTTAGTGGTTTAAGATATTTTAGAATCCTTTTAAGCTTGGATGATATTGAACCACAAAGTCACAAAGAACACTAAGAATTTTATAATTAAATAAGACTTTGTGACCTTTGTGTCTTAGTGGTTCATAAAACTGTTTGCCTTTCACTTTGATTTTTTAATAATTTATGCTATACTGTAATTGCCAGGGACAAAATTCGGCTCCATGCCGTGTAATTCTTGGGTGAGAACCCGATTAATTCTATATCCCTGGCGTGTCATTATCCAAAGCCGCTAACGTCAGCGGCTTTTTCTGTGTATAAAATCGGCCGTATTCTGCAGTGCGAGTATCATCAATATCATAAATTAGACTGCATGCCGGCCATAAAAAGTTAAGATATCTGTCTTCGCGACGTTCATAAAACCGTTGCAAAGCCCATAAGAAGTAATCTACAGCTTGCAAGCAGCCATTATCCATAGAATTCTCAGGATAAACATTGATTGGGGGTGATTGGTTTATGTGGTGTTGAGAAATAAATCTTGAACGAGTTGTCTCTAATGCTGTTTGCAAAGCCATCGTTCTATCCCCTTTGCCCCTGGTTGAAAAATAAACATCGTACCCTTCATCTTTGTGCAGTAGATTTTTGAATAATCGACGAATCATGTAATCATAGAGCTCATTAGGATGATATCGGTAAGTTGCATCCATTTTATTGCGCTGTTTTACATATTCAACCACTTTCAGTTTACTTCTGACTACTGCCAGGAAGCTCATTTGCCAGCTTTTCAACAACCCAAAAACCTCCTTGCGAACTTCAGGAATATCATCCTTGGCATGAAATTGGAGGGCAGTTTTTCTTTGGGATAATTGCATAGAAGGTATATTTTTAAAGTATGGATCATTGAGAAGTTTTCTTCTTAAATCACCAAGTTCCCGATTCAGGCCGTCAGGGTTTTCAATGACAAGCACTCCTAAGAAGAAAAACCGGGAACAACCTTCTTTCCCGACGATGATCTCTCCACCTCGAGAAAAAAGGGTTGTATCACCAGCTTCGTCAATGAAATACTTCTTTTTCATTGAACTCCTTCAGAACTTGTGTATGGTAGATAAATATAAATCCCCAGCACATCCGGCGGTAGTTGCGGTTCCACCCGGTAGCGCACATTGCGGGTCTTCGATGCCTGGCGCACACGCTGGTGGGCATCCAGCAATTCCTGGCCGCGCTGGATCGCCACGCTTTCCAGGTGCGGGCTGAGCGCATCAAAGCCTTCCACCACCCTGCGGATGAAGTCGGCAGCCTGCTCTGGGGCGATGTTTGCGTCTGGCGCAGCTTGTAGCAAGGCTTCGGCCTCGGACTGGTCCAGCCACTCGGCGTTTTGCGGCGACCCGGAAAAGGCCAGCACCTGGCAATCCTCAGCCAGGAGGGGGTTTTCTCGCCCTGCTTGGGTGGTGACAATATGGTAGCGCATGCGGATCAGCAGCAAGGTTGTGCGCTTCTGGACAGCGCCAGTACGGATTACCCCGCAGCGGCGGGCAGGCGAATCTTCCCATTTCGACAGAGGGTCCAGGGCAGTTTCCAGGACGTAAGTCGACAGGCTCTCCACCAGGGGGTGGGTGCGGGTCACGTAAATTTGCCCATCCTTCAGCGGCAGGTCAAAGCTCAGCTGCATTTCCAGCTTTCTGAAGTTTTGCACAGCCAACCGGTCACGCAGCGCCAGGGGCGTCTCTTTGAGGTCCAGCTGGACCGCGTCATTCTCACGGACGGCTGCTCCTAGGGAGCGGAAAGCCTCCTGGGTAAAAGCGGCCACATCCACGCCCGAGCCAACCGCTTCCTGGGCAGCGCTCAACTCCCTGGCGACTTCATCGACCTTGAGGCTTTCCTGGGCGAACAGGCTGCGGGAGCGCTTTTCGCGTTCGGAGGCGGCCTCCCATTTCCCAAATAAATCGTCTTTCTGGGGCTTGATGTACTCATCAAATCCGGGCAGGTAATCCTGCATCACCCCTGGTTTGGAGCGCAGCAACAATCCTTCGAAGATGGCTTCAATCACCTGCTCGGTATTGACCGGTACTGGCACCGAAATGCCCAATGAGCTGCGGATAGTCTTGTGTTTTCGCAACAATACGTCCAGTACCACGCCGTCAATCTGGTTATCGACGCCGTAATAGGTCAGGACACGCACAGCCTCCTTGGACTGCCCGAAACGATCCACGCGCCCTTCACGCTGTTCATGGCGGGTGGGGTTCCAGGAAAGGTCATAATGCATCACAGCGTCAAAGCCTTCCTGCAGGTTGATGCCCTCGCTCAGGCAGTCGGTGCACACCAGCACGCGTTTGGGTGATTCTGCCAGCTGCAGGACGCGCGCTTCGCGTTCGGAAGGCGGCAGGCTGCCGGTCACCGCAGCGACTTCGACGTTCTTGGGCAAGCGCTGGCGTAATTCGGCGGCTACGTATTCCGCCGTGGGGATAAAGCGGCAGAACAGGATCGGCCGGAAGCCATCCTTAAGCAGTTCTTTGACCATTTCGACGGCTTTGATTAACTTGTAGTCTTTCTCGCCAGCCAGTTTATCCGCCTCGCGCGCCATCTCCTGTAAACGGCGCGTGGCTAATTGCGATTGGCGAGTGGGCTCGCCATTCTCCGTTTCCCATTCGCTATTCGCTCCTGGCGCCACGTCAATGCCTTCAGCTGATTCATCCTCCACCAGGTCCAGAATCGTGCGCTGCCCGATTTCATTAATCTGGATGACATCGCTCTCCCCGGGTTGTTCCGTATCAGTCCCGATGGCCCGGTTACGCAAGGTAGCTGCCGCAGCAGCCGGGCTGGAAGCCAGGGAGCGCAGCAAGGCTAAAGCTGACCACCAGCGCACCCTTTGGTGGAAGGTGTTTCCGGTGGTGTCTTGCACACTTTCGCGGGCATAGTCCAGCACTTTTTCAAACAGGCGTTTGTATTCTGGAGAAAGCTTGTAGGTGGACTCGCCTTCTTCTCGCTCGGGGAAGGGGGTATCTGCCTGCATGTAATGGCGAATATCCGCCCGGCGACGCTGGATAAAGTGCTGCGCCAGGCGTTTTCGCCAGCGTTGGTCTGCGCTGCCCAGATCGTCCGGCAGGTTATCGAAGTCTTCATCCAGGAAAGTCAAGAGAGAGCGGAATGCTTCTTCTTTGCCGCTGTGCGGTGTGGCGGTCACCAGGATGATATGCCGGTGTGGATCCTCAGCCAGGCGGCTGATCAGCTCATGCCGCAAGTGCCGGCCTTTTTCCTGCCCGAAGGCGCAGGTGTGGGCTTCGTCTACGATCACCAGCTCGGGGCAGGTGCGCTTGAATTCATCCCGCCGTCTTTCTGATTTGATGAAGTCAGTCGATATGATTGTGAAAGGATAAACATCAAAAATCGTCTGGTCATAACCGAACAGGTTGCGTTCCAGGCGTGGCGCTGTCCCCGGCAGAACCAGCTCAGCCTGGATATGGAATTTATCCCGCAGCTCCGTTTGCCATTGCTCGGCCAGTTGAGGTGGGCAGAGCACAGCCAGGCGTTCGATTTCGCCGCGATCGAGTAATTCACGCGCCGCCAAACCAGCTTCAATGGTCTTGCCGATACCAACATCGTCGGAGATTAACAGACGAACCGGGTCCAGCTTTAAAGCCATCATCAGCGGGACAAGCTGGTAAGGGCGGGGCTCAAATGCTAGCCTGGCAAACGAGCGAAAAGGTCCAGCGCTGGAGCGAAATCCCAGGCGCACGGCATCTCTTAGCAGGCGCGCCGAGCGGTAATCGCCCACCTGGTTTGGATCCGGCAGGGCAAAGCTGGCTGGTTCTACCGTTTCCAGGGGCAGGTAAATGCCGGTGATTTCGTCGTCTGTGCCACCCAGGGGACGCAGCACCAGCAGGTCTTCTTCAGATTCGGGCAGCACCACCCATTCCCGTCCCCGCGCTTTGACCAGTGAACCAACAGAAAATGTCATTTAAAGCTCCACATGTTGCGATATAAATAAGAACGATTGAAGTCATTCAGGATTAACAACGATTAGCCCTTCATCATAAAGGACTTGAGCGATTGTCACTGCGCCTTGCTGGCTGTTGGCTGGTTCATTATGAAGTCGTTTTCTAAATAATTCTTGAACCTGGGCCCAGAAAAGAGATTGATTCATCGCTGCCTGTCCGTTTTCCAGTAATTCTAGAGCCAAGATGGCATAGGTTGTATTTTTTCCAAATTCTCGGTTTATTAAGCTGAGTGAAAAATTCCGTAAAGGCATATTAGTTCCCTTAATTCTTCCCAAGCGCCATAGCCCATAAGCTGCATGTTGAGGGCAGCCTTTGCTTCCACTGGCAGTGCTTTTTCCACCTAGCTCAAGGTAAGTTTCTAACCAGTATTCACCCCAACTGTGAATATCACGTTTCTTGAAGCGGTTCATTTTTTCGATAGTTCCATGAACCCAAAGGGATACGGGAATACTAAACAAAACGCCTGCCATTCCTTTTTCCTTTCTAGTTCGACACACCGAATAAGCGTGGATATTGAATAACAATTTGTTCCCATTCATCCAGGACGCCAAAGCGGATCACCGAATAGCCCATATCCTCCAGGCACTCTTGTTGTTCCTGATCGCGTTGGCGCCGGTCGTCAAAAAGATGGTGGTAACCGTCGATGTAGATGGCCACACAGTCCTTCTCGTACAGGAAATCCGGACGCGCCCGGCAGGTTTCGATCAATTTTTGAGCATGGGAGGGCAGGTTGTAATTGTGCTTTTCCATGAAGGTCAACCAATCGCGCTCCAGGTCAGATTGGCACAGGTTTTTCAGCCGTTGCAAGTGCTCAGCGCGCGAGATCGATTGGGGAGAGCTATGAGCTGTGGCTATTTGCCAGGGTGAACAGGAAATCCTTGATCGATTGGCGATCTAAAAGACGGTGGTCCGATTGGTTGTAATAACTCATCAAGCAGTGATAGCAGGCTGCCTCGCAATCTTCTTTGGCGCCAGGGGCGCGGCGCAGATCTTCCCCGCTTTGTGCATCAAAATGGCATAAGGCAATTGCTTCGCCAGCTACCTGGGCAATGGCTTGCGGTTCGTCCAGTAGCCTGCGCAGGACGCCAGCGCCGCCCTCGGCGGATTCGTACAGGAGGATCATCCGGCGTTGGTCGCTGGCTGGCAGGGGTTCGGCCGCCAGCTCGTTATCTTCCAACTGGTAATGAACCTGGATGGCTGATTTGAGGGCGGCTTGTAAGGATGCCATCTGGCTGTCATCCAGGCTTTCGGTTGGTTCGAATAGCAGGCAATTCTTGGTGTCTTCCACATAGGGGATAACGCGCTGCGTGCGGATTGACATCGGGTCTTCGGGGTCATCTGATTCGTCCGATTGCCGGGCCCAATAACCGCGTTCAATATCCAATACAAAACCTGGTTGGGCAGGATTTTTGCGCCTGCGCCAGCCCAGGTTGATGCGCCAGATCGAAGCAGAGCTGGCGTAGGTCATGGTAGCCACCAGCTGATTATCCACCATCAAGCGCGCCGTGCGGGCAGAGATTTCGCCGGATTGGTTTTCGTGAAAACGAATGGCTGTGCGCAATTCATAACCCTGGCGCATGCGTTCTTCTTCATCCGAGCTGATCCGGTCTCGTCGTTTGGTGGAAACATTCGACAGGCGGAAGAGAGAGGTCAAAGGCGCCTCTAACATGGCGTTGCAGTGTTCACAGCGATCAGGTCCTTCGCCCAGGACGCTGCCGGAGCTGGTGATCGGGTGGAAGTATCCGCAAACCGGGCATTGCTTGGCGCGTTGGGTGGCTGGACCATCGCCGCCCTCGGAAAGCGGCAGGTTAACCCTGTTGATGATATACCGCGAGCCTTCATGGTAGATGATCGAGCGCGGTCCAAATTCTGAGATAGCCAGGAAGCGCGGGCGAGACAGGAATTCATCTTTGTCATTCTTGATGCGTCGGGCGGGGATATAGGCGGAAAGCGGCAGGCGCGGGAAGTGAATAACCAGGCAGGAATCCTTCGCTGGCAAAATAGCGGTAAGAATAAAAATCCGATTGGGAAAAGCTTTCAGCATCCGTCAGTAAATCAATCTGGCTTTCAGCCTCCGAGCGTAAGCGCCTGGCCTGGTTGCGATCGGCAACGGAACGGGATACATCGTCAATCACCTTCTGCTGGGCTTTTTGCTGGCCTTTGGCAGCCCGGTAAAGGCTGCGCCAGCGCTCACAGGCCAGGTTGAACTGTAGCGGAACCTGGTTGAGTGCACCTTCAAGCCAGGTTTCGTTGTACCAATCCGCTTGCTGCAATTCGGGTTCCAGGGTGTGCAAAATCATTTTGGCACGTTGGAATGCCCTTTTTCGAGCGCTTTCCGACTCTAAGGCGTCCTGCACAAACTCCAGCACTTTCAAGCTGGGTTCCTCACCGGATAAATCCAGCAGGTCACGCAGGGATTTTCCCAGGCTCAAACCGGTTTCAGCCAACCAGACTGAATGAATATGGGCGCGTAGCAGGTCTTCGTTGGTCAAATCCAGGCGCGGGGGCGCCACAGCTCCAGCCACCATTTGACCAGGTCGTTTGAAGTAGTATTGATCGTGGGGGCTGCCCATGGTGCAGTAGGTAAAAACCAGGGCGGGTTGACCGCTGCGCCCGGCGCGGCCGCTGCGTTGGGCATAGTTTGCCGGTGTGGGCGGCACATTGCGCATATTGACGGCATTTAATTCTGAGATATCCACGCCCAATTCCATGGTCGGCGAGCAAAACAGAATGGGCAGCTTTCCTTCGCGAAAATCATGTTCGCGCATTTCACGGATTTCGCTGGGAACCTGAGCGGTATGCTCATGCGCTTCCAGCCCCTGTAATTCTGCAGCTACGGTGCGGTAAAAATCTACAAAGAAAGGATTGGTGCGTCCGCCTTCTGTGGGCATACGCGGCACTCGGATCGGGTCATGAAAAGCATGTTGACCATCGCCAACTTTCCAGATCATGGCTGAAGCTGGAATCTGGTAACCAGGGGCTTCATCACTGCTTTTGGTTTCGTGCACGATTTCGACTAACCCGCCAACCCGTAAGGCTTCTAATACCTGGCGGATGATCTCACCCGTTTCTGGCAATGTGATCCGCTCCAGAAATTCGGGGAATGTTTGATTGCGGCGTAAATATTATCCAAAACCACCCCGGGCAGACAGGTAGACATTGCCGCCATACTCGTCATCGCCGCGCTTGGAACGCGGGAACAAGATGCTGGCATGTTCCAATTTTTCTTGTTCATCCATCGCCCAGGGCGCCTTCAGGCGCTGGCTGCTCAACTGCTTAAGGCTTTCCTGGTGCATTGGGTTCAAGTAATCGACCTTGATGGATAACTCACGGCGCATATAATCCAACAGCACCCGGCAAACCTTGCTGGCGTGTGGCGGGCGTGGCTGTTAGCAGGGCTGGATGGCAGGATTGCCACAGGTCTTCTGCTTCACAGACATCTTGCAGCGAGGTGTATTGGATTTCGAGTAAACCGCATTGTTCCAGGTTGGGTGAGGTGATGCGCCAGCCACGTTTCAAATCCCGGTAAATCCGGTAGCCGAGAACCTCTCGTAAGGCGCGTTCAGTTTCGGCTTTTTGGGCAAAGCGTACATCCGGGTCAACCGCGTAATGGGCAAAATCCAATCCGATAGATTGGAAGACGCGCTGGGGAAGAATATCGTGGGGAATCCCTGCATCACCGGCTGTTTGTACTGCCTTGTAGAGGGCGGCGCGCAATAAAGCAATTTCAACAAAATCATTGAAATGCCCGGCTTGCAGGCTGGCATCCTGGCGGTTGTCGGTGAAACTCAGTAATTTGCGCGCCTTATCCTGTAAATCTGTGTCTTGCTTCAGGTTTCGGATCAGGGATAAGCCGAGAATAGTCGTATCGGTGCTGCGACCGCCGGACGATAGTTCAGTCAGCTTGGAGTAATCTGAAGATTGCCTTGACCCATAAGTGACCAGGCAGTGTAAACAAAACCGGAAGGGGGCCTTCAAAAACTGGGCTGGTATGCCTGCATCGGAGGCTTCACCGGATGGTGTGATTCGAAAGCGTTCAGGTAAATACTTGCTCTGCCCCTTGCGGATCCGTAGTTCTCCATGATGTTCTTCGATCCAATCTTCTGGCAGTTTTCCGAGGATTTCATTGTTTTCAGCAGGCCAGGGATCTGCGCTGCTGGCATAAAGATAACCTGCGTCTCCATCGCCTTCATCGTCACGATCTTCAAGCTCACGCGGCAAGAACAATGTATTCCCAGTATCTCTGTCCTTTACTCTGCGAACGACATAGTATTCTTGTCCGCATTCACGGCAAAATACCAATGGGAGTAAGACCCGGCTGCGATCATTAGGCACATATTGCTGACCATGCACAGTCAGGTAACGCTGGTCTTCCGGTTCTAGAGAGGCGTAAACCGTATCGCCGCGGCTGATGAACTGGTGTAAGCGGAAAGCAAATGCAGGCATGCCAGTATCGGGGTTCGGAATGCCATACCCGGCTAAGAGCGTTTTCATGATAGCCTGGGCGCATTCGGTCTCGGATAAATCTGTCAATTCGCTCAATTGTCGAGCAACCCCGTTTTCTCCCAGGATGCTGCGCGGCTGGGCACGGGTCAGCTCTGCCGCTGGCTGGGTCTGTGTTGATGCCCAGGTTGCTCTCGATCCAGCTTGCCAGGGGGTCTTGAACCAGATCGAGATAGGTCAATGGGGCGGATTGGCTTTGGATGACTTGTCTTATCTTCTCAATAAATTCAACATGTGACGAGTCATATTCGTTCGTGGAGCGCCTCAGGGTCTCTCCGATGACATGCTCGGGAAAGACCTTATCACCAAATAGTTCACTGGCAACTGCCGAAACTTCTTGATATTGTTCCACCAGCCCGCCTGAACCAGCCAGGGTTGCCGAGGTGCCGATGCATTGGAGGTGGGTAGCGTTGAGAGCATTGCGCACTCGCCGGACTAGCATGGCTACATCTGCACCTTGCCTGCCGCGGTATGTATGCAGCTCATCCAAAACAAGAAAACGCAATCCCTGGGCAGCATTGACAAGGGTCTGTCGCTCCTCAGGTCTGGTGAGGATTAATTCGAGCATCACATAATTGGTGAGTAGGATATCCGGCGGATGCGCCATGATTTTTTTCTTCTCAGCATCCGTTTCTTGGCCGGTATAACGTTCAAAGGTCACTGGACCTCTGCCATCCATAAAACCCAGGCTTATGAATTTTCGCAATTCGCCCAGCTGGCTGTTTGCCAAGGCATTCATAGGATAGACAATGATAGCCTGCGTGCCTTTCCCGCTGCCATTCCTGAGTATGTGATCCACAATCGGGATAATGTACGCCAGGGATTTCCCGGAACCTGTTCCAGTTGTCAGGATGTAGTTCTTTTCTAGCCTGGCAATTCGAATTGCTTCTTCCTGGTGTTGATGTAGACGCAAAGTCGACCCATAAGTGTCTGCATCATTTTTTCGGCGGAAGATTGTGCTGCATTGCGGTTGCAAGACTCCCTCATCGACAAGCTCATCGATGGTATGCCCTGGCTGAAAAGCAGGGTTTAACTGGATCAATGCATCCGGCCAGAGCAAGCCGCCAGCCAGTTCCTGGTTTACATATTCTTTTATACGATTATCTTGGATCTGAATAAAACTGTGGATATATTCTTGGTAGTCGTTGATCAGGTTGTCACGAAGTTTGAACACATTCATATTGATGCACCTCAAGACCACAACGCGCCCGTCCTCTCGCGAGCGGGCGCTGGTATTCGATCTTTCAATTCATTCAACCCCGCTGCTCGAGGAGATCCATGCTTTAATGACTTATACATCATACTAAAGACTTGCTGTTCTGGCAACGGGTTGCGGCTTACAAATTAATAACGTTTTTCATCACCTCCTCGATCAGCCTCAGCACCTCTCCTCTCACCACACCCCGGGCAGCAGGCGGTAGCGCACCCGCTCTGCATACTCCCTGTATCCCGGCAGCTCGGCTTGCAGGAAGCGGTCTTCCAGGTGGGTGCGGCGCAGCATGACCAGCGCCAGCAGCAGGGTGGGCAGGAGGGACCAGCTGGAGCCCAGCAGGACGGGCGTCGCCAGCATGGTCAGCAAGCCGCCGGCGTAACCCGGGTGCCGCACCCAGCGGTAGGGTCCGCTGGAGATGACCTGGTGGCCGCGCTCGCTTTGCAGCCGCGCCATCCCGGAGAAGAAGCGGTTTTCGATGATAGCCCACGAGCTGTAGATGTAGCCAGCCAGCACCAGCAGGGCGGCCAGGAGGGTGGCTGCCAGGCTGTAGGTCGGTGACCAGCTGAAAAGTTTATCCAGCCCTGCCACCACCATCACCAGCAGGTTGCATAAACTGATCAGCAGCACCAGGCTCTTATCCCAGGTTTTGGCATCTTCCTGCTGCATAAAGCGGGCGCGCTCGGCGATCAGGTCCGGGTGGCGCCGGGCGGCGAGGCGGCGGCTGATGATAAAGCCCAGGATGGTCAGCAGGGCATAGAACCAGGCTTGCCACCAGTCCCAGCGCCGGGAGATCAGCAGCGGCAGGCTGGGGACGATGATGACGAAGAAGATGAGTTGCAGGATGACACGCAGGCTGATGATTTTGGGTTGTTCGCTCATAGTATCCTCGATTTTTGATGCTGACTTTATGCTTTTCCTGATTTCTCCCACTCGCTCAATTTGGCGCGGGATATCAATAATTTAGAGTACACCTGGGCTAGCTTCCCGGAATCGCCTCGTTTGTGGGCTTTGAACAGGTCCCCTTCCAGCTCGGCTACTTCCAGGCGCAGGTAGTAGTCCAGCATTTCTTTGAGATGCGCCAGCACAATTTTTCCGGTCAGGATGGGGTGGTTGTTGGTGACATTGGCGTCCGGAAATTGCACGCCGTGCTCCAGCTCCACCTCCAGCCCTTGTTGGAACCACTCGACTGGTATTTGGCGGGCTTCTGATCCGACCGCAGACTGGATTTTGCTGGCTTCATCGCGGCTGACTTTTGCCTCTTTAAGCCCGGTCCAATCCCGGATACCGAGCTCTTTACATACTCTTTGGACTTCTTCTTTGGAAATATAAACGGGCAGGTTCATTTTTTCTCCTAATTACATTTTTGAGGTCTCTCGCAGAGCCCGCAGAGAGCGCTGTCATTGCGAACGTTCTTTGTGAAGCAATCTGATCTCTCGCAAAGTTCGCCAAGCACGCAAAGCTTTCTTTTTTTATATATTCATATTACGGATGAATTTGCATGGCCTTTTATGTACGATGAGCTTTTACTACCTTGGCAACTTGATCACCTGGGTCCTCTTTGCGCTTGGCTTCTAACAGGAAGGCGCCGTCATCCAGGTCAAGCAGGGTGAGGGTGTCTCCCTCGTCCAGGTTGTATTCGCGGCGCAGTTCGATAGGCAGCGTCAAAGCGCCATTTTTTCGGATTCGTATTGGAGTTGATTTTCTCATGGCTGATCCTTCCTTTTGGACCTGCTGGATTACTAATTGTTGGTTATTTTACCACTATCCCTTGTTTTTAATAAAGAGGTGTGTTTTAATAGTTATTAAAAATGGCAATAATGTTAAAAACAGCTGATCTTCTTGAATTAAGCCTGACTGCCCTGCAAGAGTGCCTGTTGTCGGTGCCTTTTGTGAGGGTGGATTTGTCGCGCCGGAAACCAGGTAGTTCAAAACTGGATTTTCAAGTCGGGCTACAAGGAAAGGATTTTGACCAGGAAATCCTGGTTGAGATCAAATCTCCTGGCACTCCCAAACGTGTGCGTGAGGCTGTTAACTCACTGTTGGTCGCTTTGAAGAAACTGCCATCCACCTATGGGGTTGTGATGGCGCCCTATATTTCTCCTGTGTCTGCTGGTATCTGCAAGCAGGCTGGGGTGGGCTATGTGGATCTATCAGGGAATTGTTACCTGGCTTTCCAGCAAGTGTTTATCAGCCGCGAGAATTTACCCAATCGCTATCCATTTAAGACTGGCCTGGTCTCACTTTATGCACCTAAATCGGAGCGGATTTTGAGGGTGTTGTTGAGCGATGTTATCCGCTATTGGAAGACTGTGGAGCTGGCTGAGACTGCTGGTGTCAGCCTGGGGATGATTTCACAGGTGAGTAAGAAGCTGCGGGAGGAAGAGTGGCTGTTGAAAACGGCGGAGGGGATTCGCTTAAGCCAGCCAGAGGCTTTGCTGCTCGATTGGGTGAGCCATTATTCCCTGGAAAAGAGCAAATTGCTGAACTATTACACTCTGCAACCTTTGCCGGAAATCGAAAGGCAGATTGCTGAGGTATGTGCCCAGAGAAATATTCGCTATGCTTTGACTGGCTTCTCGGCTGCGAATCGTCTTTCGCCGGTCGTCAAAGGTCAACGGGCGATGATTTATATCGAGAACAAGGTGGATGCGATTGCAGCTGACCTTGGTCTTAAATGGGTGGAAAGCGGAGCCAATGTCACGCTGATCCAACCTTATGATGCCGGCGTCTTTTGGGATTCCAGTTTAATCGATGAATTGAAAATCGCTTCACCCATCCAGGTGTACCTGGATCTCAAAGGTTATCCTGGGCGCGGTGAAGAAGCAGCAGACTTTCTCTTCCAGGAGGTGATTAAACCATCATGGCAAATCTCCGCAGTGAATATGACCTGATCCTGGTCGAAGCTGCCCGGCGTGTACTCTTAGAATTAGCTCGTTTGCTGAATGAATACAGCGATGGGATGGTTGTGGTCGGGGGATCTGTTCCCGGGTTGATTTTTGATGAGGTTAATGAGCCGCATATTGGCACACTGGATGTCGATATTGCCCTGGACCACCAATCTATTCCGGATGTGGGATATAAATCTATTCGGGAATTATTGTTACGTCGTGGTTACGTTATAGGTGAACAACCGTTTACATTTTTCCGAACGATACAAATTGAGCACAGGGAAATTAAGATTGAAGTCGATTTCCTCTCAGGTGAGTACGGCGGTACTGGTAAAAAGCATCGCACTCAAATCATCCAGGATATGCAGCCTCGCAAAGCACGCGCTTGTGATCTGGCTTTTCATAATCCGGTTTGGGTTTCTTTAGATGGTGTGCTACCAGATGGCGGAGAGGATATTGCCAGGATTCAGGTTGCTTCGGTCGTTCCTTTTTTAATGATGAAAGCCCAGGCATTGAATGGCCGTTTGAAAGAGAAAGATGCGTATGATATCTATTATTGTTTGACGAATTTTCCTGGTGGTTTAGACCGCCTGGTTCAGGAGTTTCTGGAATTTCCACAACACCCTTTGCTTGGAGAAGGATTAGAGATACTGGCTCAGAAATTTTCTTCGCCTCAATCAGCTGGTCCGGTATTTGTTGTGAACTTTTTGGGGGAAAGTGACGTTGAAACACGCGCCTTCATTCAAAGAGATGCTTTTGAACGAATCCAATATTTGCTGAGTAAGGTTCAGCGATCATAGGATAGATCATACTTACACTTTCATAATCTCGCGGAGATACCCTCTCTCTTTATACTGTGTGTGCAAAACCTTCGGATATCCGAAGGTTTTGCACACATATCAATTTCTATCTACTCCACCACCACCACATCACTACCACTCCTCCCAAACACCTCCGGCGAGTACATCTCCTCCGCCTTGGCGGGGGGGACGACGAAGGTGCCGGGTGTGGTGGCGCGGGCGATATAGGTGTACTGGTAGACCCCGTCCCACAGCAGGGGGGTGAAGGCTTCGGCGCGCTCGTCGCGCAGGTTCTGGTGGTCGAACCAGGGGCCCCACCACCACCAGCCGTAGCGGGATTCGCTGCTGTTCGGGGTCTTGCGGGATGCTGCCCGAGACGGCCAGCGTGGGGTTGACGATCTCCAGGCCGGCGGGCAGGGGGTCGACCAGGGCGACGTGGTAGCGGCGGCTGCTGGCGACCATGGTCAGGTGCACGCGCACGCGCGCCCCGGCGCGGATATGCCACACGCCGTTCTCATCCTGGCGCACATCCTCGGGGTCGTCTATGGCTTCGTAGACGCGCTGCACCACGAAGCCCATATCCAGCGGGTCCTGCTGCAGGTCGAGCGGGGCGTAGCGCAGACCCAGGCGGTAGTACAGGCGTCCGGGGCCGTCCTTGCTCAGCACCAGGTTCTGCAGGCTGCCGGTATCCCAGGGCAGCTCGGCCAGGTAGCTCATCGGGACCAGGGTCTCGCGGCGCTCGGTGGTGCGGCCGCGGAACTCGTGCTCGCCGGCGTAGGTCTCGCCCAGCCAGATGCGGGCCACGAAGTCGGGGGTCTGGGTTTCGAAGGTGTTGAAGTAACGGTCCAGGGCCAGCAGCACGAACAGGTTCTCCTGGGTGTTGTTCCAGCGCCCTTTTTCGGTGTGCGCCAGCAGACCGTTGACCAGCTTGGGGATCAGGTCGTGCTGCGGGTTATCCAGGATCAGGGCGTCCAGCAGCAGGGCATCCGTGCGCCGGTTGGAGCCCAGCAGCAGGTAGTTCTCTTCGTCGAAGCGGGTGATGAAGTTGGCCGCGCCGGGGGTCTCGACCACGCTGTTGCTCACCCGCAGGCGGATGGCTTCGAGCTGATCCTGGGCGCCGGGGGCGTCGATCAGCACCGGCCACAGCCAGCCGATGGCATCCAGCGAGAGCTTTTCGAGGGAGGCCTCGTCGATCAGGCGCAGGGCTTTCTGCGGGTCGGAGTCGCCCATCAGGTCGCGCACGTACAGGGCGTAGGCGCTCAGGGTGCGGCGGGTGTCCTCGCCGTACCAGTGCGGGTAATGGCTTTCGATCTCCTGCAGGTACTGGCGGGCGCTTTCCAGCATGCCGCCGGGCACGGTGTAGCCTTTCAGGGCGGCGCGCTGCAGGGCGTGCGCCACGTGGATGCTGTGGAAGGGGATCGAGTCGCGGCCGCGCTGCCAGGTGGGGAAGCCGCCGTCGTCGTTTTGCATGCCTTTCAGGCGCTCGATATCACGCAGCACAGCCGCTTCCAGCTCCTCTGGGCTGGGCAGGCCCTCGGCCTGGAAGGCGCTGAGCACATCGCGCAGGGCGGCGACCCCCAGGATGCGCGAGGCCAGCTGCTCGCTGCACTCGTAGGGGTAAGACACCAGGTAGAGCACGGCGTCGGTCAGGGTCTGCAGGGCGGTGGAGGAGGTGTTGATCTCCAGCCCGCCGAACTGGGTGAAGACCCCGCTGGGAGCGGCCAGGGGTTGGGCGACTGCGCCTTCATCCAGCACGCCGTAGGTAGCAAAGGCCTCGGTGGTGGCGGGGGTGTAGACAGGGAACGTCAGGGTGGCGGCGTCGGCGTAGGGGCCGGATACAGCCGCAGCTTGCAGCACGACCTCCCCAGCCATCAGGGTGGTGGCGGGGAAGCGCACTTCCACCCGGTCGTGGGCGGGCACTTCCACGCGCAGACCCTGGCTGGCGGTGAATTCCAGGTTGGCGGCGCGCACCACCACTTCCACCTGCATGGGTTCATTCGTTTGGTTTTGCAGCACCACGGGCAATTCGAGCTGGTCGCCGAAGTTGAGGAAGCGCGGGGCGGAGGGGCGCACCATCAGGGGCAGGCGGGCGGTCAGGTTGCTCTCGGCGCTGCCGAACTGGCTGCCGCCCTTGTCCACGGCCACGGCCATCACCCGGTAGCGGGTCAGGTTATCGGGCAGCTTGATCGAGACCTGGGCGCGTCCGTCAGCGCCGGTCATCACCGTGGGGGCGAACAGGGCCAGCGGGTTGAAATCGCTGCGCATCTGGATGGCAGGCTGTGCGGCCTCATCGCGCTGTCAGGTGCGCCGGCCATCGGGGCGGGGGCTTCCATCGGCGCGGCCTGTTCCATGACGGCTTTTTCGACGGTCATCGTTGCCAAAGCCATGTTGTCGCGCGCCGCGCCGTCTTCGCTCAGGGAGAGCGGATCGACCAGGATAATGCTGGCGCGCCCGTACAGGCTGGAAAGATAGGCGTAGCGCTGGCTATAGAAGATGCTGAGCGGGTCGGCCAGGGTGTAGTTGCTCAGGGCCAGGATGGCTTCGTCGACCACCACCACGGCCACTTCGGCCTCAGCCACAGGCTCGCCGGAGGCGTCTTGCAGCCGCAGGTCCAGGGTGGTCTCGCCGCCGGGTTCCAGCTCCGTCTGAGCCGGTGTGAGCTCTAGCTGCAGGGTGCGTAGCAATGGAGGAATGTTCAGGGTCAGGCTGCCGGAAGCGTAAGCCGGGCGGGGCGGGATATCGCTGAGCGTCTCGCCGGCGGCGTCTGTGCGCGGGGCAGCGCCCACCAGGTCGACCTGGATGTCCAGGTTGGGCAGGTGCTCTTCCAGGATGGGGATCTCCAGGGTGGCGCTGCCTTCGGTGATCTGGAAGCGTTGGGTGTACAGGATGCCGCTGCGGCTGACGGTGAGCAGGCCTTCGGCGGGGCTGAAGGGCGCCTGCACCAGCACCTGGGCGGTATCGCCGGGCTGGTAGCTTTCCTGGTTGGGGATCAGGGTCAGGCTTTCCTGCTCGATCTTGCGCGAGGCGGGGCGTTCGGCGCCGCTCACCCAGCGCGTCAGGCGGCTCTGGTTGGGGCGTCCCTGGGCGTCGCTGATGGTGGCGGTGATCTGGTAGCTGCCGCCGATGGGGGTCTCGAACACGCAGCTGACCGGCTCAGCCTTTGAGCCTACATTGCAGGTCTGCACATCGGCTTCGACTTCCTGCCACTCCCCGCTGCGCAGTTTCCACTCCATGCGGGCGGCCTGCACCTGGATGGGCCGGTCGGACACCGGGTTGCCGTCCAGGTCGGTGACGATCAGGTCGATCTTGAGGGGTGTGCCGCGTGGTACAAAATAGCGATCGCTGCGCAAGCCGACATACAGATCGGCCGGGTGCACCAGCAGGTTAGTAGCGCTGCTCCAGGCCTGGCGGTTGACGTCCATCACGGTGGCTTCGGCCTGCACGCTGTAGGGACGGTTCTTGCCGCCTTCAAAATCCAGTTGCAGGTAATGGGTTCCGCTGGCGTCGGTCGTGCCGCTAAAGCTCTGGCTTTCACCGCGCTCGTAAGGAAATTCCTCAAAACGCCACCACCAGATGGGCTGCCATTCGCCGAAGGTGAAATCAGGCCAGTTGGGCGGCGCGTACTGGCTGGGGGTGGTGGTCACCAGCCAGTTGACCTGTGCGTTGGGCAGGGGATCGCCGGCGTAGTATTTGGCTTCCACGGCGACCACGGCGGATTCCCCGGCGAAGTACGGGCCGGGCGTTTCTGCTCGCGCCTTGACTTCGAACTCGGGTCGCCGGAATTCCTGGATCTGGAAGCTATGCCCGTAGGTGGTGTTGGTCAAATTGCCCAGGTCGCCATAGGCATCCAGGATCAGCTGGGTGTAGCCCAGGTTGACTGCTTCGGGCAATTGCAGCAGCAGGTCGAAGCCGCCCAGGGCGTTGACCGGCAGGCCGCCGTTGGCCAGCTCGTTGCCCTGCGAGTCGACCAGGCGATAGGTGATATTGTTGATCGCCGGGCCTACCAAATTGACATCTCCCTGCTGTTTGCCGCCGATACGCCGCAGCCAGCCTTTGATATGCACTTCTTCGCCAGGGCGGTACATCTGGCGGTCATCGAAGACATACCAGCGCAGCTCGTCGTACACCAGCAGGGTTTGCCAGGTGTCTTCATCCCAGGGGTAGACGGAGCGCGGCAGCAGGGCCTGGTCGGCGCCTTTGACAGCCACCAGGTAAGAGGCATTCTTAGGGATGGCCAGTTTGACCGTGCCATCCGCTGCGGTGCGGACTTGCTGACCAGTGGGCTGGGCGGTGACGGTCACATCCGCCAGGGGGGCGCCGTCCTTCAGGTTGGTGGCCCACACCAGCATGTCGGAATGGTCCGTGTAGGCATCCAGCCCGATTTGGGTGATCTGCACCCAGGCGCGCACGGTTTGCCACTGCACTTCATCTTTGTTCTTAAACAGTTCGGATGGAGGGCTTACGATCACAATAAAATGTCCGAAGTCGCCGTCCATGTATTTCGAAAGGTCGATGCTCACCTCGGTCAGGGCATCGCTGGGGGCTTCTATGGGCAGGCTGCCGTTAAACACCTGTTGACCAGGTGGGGTAGTGATACCGTTTTTGTTGTTAAATTCCCGCAGGTAGCGTTTGAAGTTGATCCAATCGGCAGGCTGCACGCGGTAGATGCTGACATCCAGTTTACGATAATTAATGCTGTACAGGCTCAGGGCTGGTTTTTCCAGGGCTGGGTCGAGGGTCACGAAATTTGATTCCAGTCCGAACAGTTGCGCCTGGGCTGGGCCGACTTTGAAGGTCACTTTTTGGTCGCGGCCCAGGGTCTGGCCGAAGATATCCTGGATCTCTCCAGAAAGGGTGACCGTGTAGGTGGTTTGTCCGGCGGAAGCGCCCTGGATCTGCAGGGTGTCGCCGAAAATATTGGCATTAGCGCCGGGTAGTTCGGGTGCGATGCGGATCATGCTTTCTTGATAAACCTGGGCGTCCAGGGGATTGTTGAAGCGGATGGTGAAGGGCGACAGTGGCCGGCAAATTTCACCGCCCCACGAGCAGCGGTGGTCTACGATGGTCAGGGGGGCGTAGGTGCGGAAGCTGAAGGACTGCGCCTCCGTGGTGGTCAGCGGTCCTTCGGCGGAGGGTGCGCCGGGGCCGACGGTGACATTGATTTGCGTGTCTCCCGGCAGCGCTTCAGCGGGTTTGAAAGCCAGCCAGCGTCCTTCCAGGCTGTTTTTCACCAGGCTCTGGATTTGAGTTTGTTGCTGGATTTCTTCTTCGCTAGCCAGGATGAGCTTTACAGGCTGGTTTCCAGCGGTCACCTGGATGCTTTCCAGCATAGCGGCGGGGTTGATGCGCTGGTCGAAGGCGATGAAGATGAGTGGCTCCAGCGGCTGAGGAATGTCGTATGGATACTGGCTGGTGATTTTGGGTGGGGGCGTGGTAAAGCTCCACTCGACGCTCTCAGCCAGTACGCCGCCAGTCATGGATTGGGTGCCGGCGGGCACGCTCAGCTGGTAGACGGTGGCTTTGGGCAGGCGGTCGATTTGAGCAGAGTCAACTTCAAAGGTCAGGGTTTTTGTGCCCAGCCAGCGCCAGGTTCCGGGCAGGGTAGGGTTCCATCTGCACAGGGATATTGGCAGAGGAGAGTTGCTCCAGGGTGGCCAGGGGTACCATGGGTTGGTTGAAGGTGACGCTGACGAAGGGGGCGATGGGGATTTCGCCTTCGGGTGAATAGCGCAGCACTTCCAGCGGTCCGCTGGCGATTTCTGGGGCGGTATCAGTTGGCGGCGCTGGCGGGAAGCTTTCCGTGATCGTCTCGCCAGTGCGCGGTGGGGGGATAGGCTGCTGGGCCAGCTGGAAATCGCTTTGCAGATCAGGCTGCTGAGGTAGGGCGGGTAGGCGCGCCAGGATGGTTTCGATTTCTTCGGGGGTGAGCGGCTCTCCAGGGACGGGCGCCAGGGCGCTGCCGCTTTGGGCTGCTGCAATGGGCGCGGGTTGTCCCTCACTGAGCGCTACGGATAAGGGTTGTGTGCCGGGTTCGGTCACGGTTTGGCCTCCGCTGATTGGGCTGGGTCCCTCGACAATGGGCACGGTTGTCCCGCCGCCGGAGGGTCCTTTCTGGTCGGGTCTAAAAATAAGAAAGCCGCCCACGCCCCCTAACACGAGGACGATAACGGCGGCAATCCAGAATTTGGCTGGGATTTGTTTGATTTTTTGGATCATGGTGGTCACCTGCTTTCACGGACATGCGGGTAAGACGGGTCGTTGCGACGAATTAATCAGTTTCTTTATCTGATTGGATTATAGACGCAAAAAGTAGGAACTTCGTTCCGATTCATGATTACCATCCGGGACAGGTTAACAAACCCTCCACGAAATCCGATGATTCCGCGATTTTTTAGCCACGAAGGAACACGAAGGCTCACGAAGGATTTTTGTGGAGAAATGTAGAACAAACTGTCAGTTTGTTCCCAGGCTACTATTTGCGCCGCATGGGTTAGTTTTCGATTCTATGCAAACAATAACCCAGGATATTTGCCTCCGGCAAATCCGCAAACTAAAGTGTGCGTTACATTGCGCTGCACCATGTAGAACAAACTATTAGTTTGTTCCCAGGCTACTATTTGCGCCGCATGGGTTAGCTTTCAGTTCTATGCAAACAACAACCCAGGATATTTGCCTGCGGCAAATCCGCAAACTAACAGTTTGCGTTACATTGCACTGCACCATGTAGAACAAACTGTTAGTTTGTTCCCAGGCTACTATTTGCGCCGCATGGGTTAGCTTTCAGTTCTATGCAAACAACCATCCAGGATATTTGCCTGCGGCAAATCCGCAAACTAAAGTGTGCGTTACATAGCGCTGCACCATGTAGAACAAACTGTTAGTTTGTTCCCAGGCTACTGTTTGCGCCGCATGGGTTAGCTTTTGGTTCTATGCAAACACCAATCCAGGATATTTGCCTGCGGCAAATCCGCAAACTAAAGTGTGCGTTACATAGCGCAAACTAAAGTGTGCGTTACATTACGTCACGCAAATACGAGCGCACCAGGTGGCGGCGGCTGAAGTGTCCCAGGGTGACCAGCTCTACCCACATGGGGGGTCCCATCAGGCGGTTGGCGATGGCGTTGAGACTGTATCCCTGGCTGTGCAGGTCGAGCACCTTTCCGCCCAGGTCCTCCAGGTAGTGGATCTTGGCGTGCAGCTCGGGTAGAGGCTCCGGGCGAACGCGGGCGCTGCCAGCGAACAGGATGCGGATGGGCAGCTCGGAGATTTGTTTGAGGCTGCGGATGATGCCCCAGATATCGTAGCTTGCACCCAGGGCGCGATCCTTCCCGCCCACGAACAGGTCCCCACTGAACAGCCAGCCCCGGTTTTCTTCGAAATAACAAACATGGTCGCGGCTGTGCCCAGGGGTGAACAAGGCGCGCAGGGTGTAATCTCCGCAGGTCAGGGTTTGCTGGTCTGTCAGCGCCTGAGCCTGGCAGGGTAATGGCCAGCCCCAGAACAGGCGCCGGTAGGGTTGCAGAGGTTGCTCCTTGCGCGGGTCGTGCAGCACCGGCAGCGCTTCCGGGTGGGCGTAGATGGTGCAGTTGGGGGTTGCCCTGCTGCAGCAAGCCGTTAGCGCCGATATGGTCTTCGTGGGTGTGGGTGTTGAGGATGATCTGCAGCGGTGTATCTGCCAGGTTGCCGATCAACTCAGTGGCGGTGTGGGCGCAACCGCTGTCGATCAGTGCATCCCCCAGCTGGTAGCAGGTGGTCCAGTAGCGGCCTTTGCCGAACAGGCTGCGCGCCAGGTCGAAGCGGGTGACTGCGTCAAAGCGGCTAACTTGGATCATCGGTTGAAACTGCGTTGGCTTGCGGGCGGATGACAGCCAGGGCTTTATCCTGGGCGAATTTTTCCAGGTCGGCGCGGGTGTAATGTAGCGGCAGACCTTCCAGCCGCATGATAGCGCCGATCATCCTGGGGTGGCGCTCCAGGCGATATTGCAGGAAGTCGGCGATTTGGGCTGGTTCTGTGACCGTTTCGGCGATGCCTTCCAGTTGCCTGTCTCCGAATTGCAGTTTTACCAGCGGTTGTTTCTGCAGGTTGCGATACCAGTCAGCCGCTGTGCCACGCGCCGAGGCGACGTAGATCAGCCCGTCGATCTCTTCATATTGCAGGGGTGTCTGGCGGGGCAGGCCGCTTTTCCTGCCGGTGGTGGTCAGGATCAGTACTTTGCGCTGGATGGGCAGGCGCGCCACGTTTTTGAGGGCGACGCTGCTGGTTGAGGAAGCGCATCCAGCGCCAGATCAGGCCGGGTTTTGTGGTTGTTGGGTTGGGTTTTGTCATAGTTTAATTATGGCCTTTTTTAGGCTTGTGTCAACAAAATTTTGGCATGATGACGCGGTTTCACGGGGATTTGTTACGCTGAATGGGTGGACTGAAAACCTGCTGGGGTTAAGGTTATAATGCAGGCATTCTGTTGACGGGAGTATTTTTTTGGCAGGACGTGCGACGTTAAAGCAGATTGCAGCTCAATCCGGGGTCAGTTTCCAGACGGTTTCCAAGGTTTTGAACCATAAAGCCAGGGTATCGAAGGAGACGGATGAGCGTATTCGCAGGGCGGCGCGTGAGCTGGGGTACCGCCCGAACTACAGCGCCCGTAACCTGCGTTTGCAGCGCAGCGGGCAGCTGGGTTATTCCTGGCGACCGCCTCCCCCCGACCAGGTTAACCCCATCCTGGATGAATTTCTGCGCAGCCTGTTACGCTCTGCTGAAGCTGCCGGTTATCATATCCTGTGCTTTTCCTATCAGGAGGGCGAACAGCAGCTCAACCTGTACCGTCAGTTAATCGATGCCAACCAGGTGGATGCGTTCATCCTCTCTGGCGTGGAGTATGATGATGCGCGCATCTCTTTCCTGCGCCATGTGAGTTTCCCCTTTGCGGCTTTTGGGCGTTCGAACCCGCACTGGCATTTTCCCTGCGTGGACCTGGATGGCGCGGCGGGGATGCAGCAGGTGGTTGAGCACCTGGTGGCTAATGGGCACCGTTCGATCGCGGCGATTGCATTTCCCCTGAATTCTCGTGTTGGTCAGAACCGTATGGAAGGCTTTTCGGCAGCCATGAACGGAGCGGGTTTGCCTGTCATTGAAAGTGATATTTCACGCGGGGAGGGCACCTTCCAGTTTGGGTACCAATCCGCCCGTCAGTTTTTGGCACGTCCCCCAGGAAAGCGCCCGACTGCATTGGTGGCTTTTAACGATGTGATGGCGATAGGCGCTATGCAGGCTGCCAGGGAATTGGGGGTTGAGCTGGGGCAAGGCCTGGCGGTGAGCGGTTATGATGATACCCCTATGGTGGCGTATCTGACCCCGCCATTGACCTCTGTGCGTCAGCCGGTTGCTCAAATTGGGGCGCGGTTGGTGGAGATGCTGGTGGGGATTTTGAACGGCGCGGCAGAAGACCAAACGCAGATATTATTCAAGCCGGAGTTAATTGTCCGGCAATCCTCTGATTTTATTTTTGCAGGTCAATCGGGAGCATAAAGTATGGATGTTACCAAAGATGGTTTATACGCCTGGCTGGTGGAGGGTTTTCATAACTTTTTTGATATTCTGTTAGCCAATGTGCTGTGGGCATTATTCACGCTTCCTATCCTTACCGCGCCGCCAGCTGCAGCCGGTTTATATTTTGTAGCCAGCGAGTTAGCGCACGACCGCCCGGTGACCTGGCGCTCCTTTTTTGAGGGCTTCCGGCAATACTTTTGGGTTTCCTGGCGCTGGGCGCTTATCAACTTGCTCGTGTTGGCGATTTTGATCAGCAACATCATTTTTTACACAGAGATGGAAGGCGATATTTTCTTCTGGGTGCGGGCGATCTTCATTGCTTTGGTGCTGATCTGGCTGTTGGTCCAAACCTACACCTTTCCCTTGCTGATCGAACAGACTGAAGCGCGCGTGTTGCTGGCTTTGCGCAACAGCGTGGGGTTATTTGCCTTCAATCCAAAGTATGCTCTGGGCGTTGCCTTGGTGATCCTGTTGCTGGCTTATCTCACCACGTTCTTTGTGTGGCCGGCCTGGTTGTTGTTCACAGCTGGGATAAGCGCTTACCTGGCGAGTCGAGCAACGGGATACATCGTCCGGCAGATACTGGACTCGCAAAAGAAAGAAGATTGAATTCGGATACATAAAAGCCGGTGAAAAGATCAGCACAAGGATCTTTTCACCGGCTTATGTTTTATTGGCGCACTGCTTCTTTTCCGGGCGCAAAACATTGCGTTGACCGGAAGTTTAAAAACGGGGCTAAGGATTCAGTAAACCGTCAATCGCCTGTTGGAATGCTTCGAAAGGCTGGGCGCCGACAATGGCCTTGCCGTTTACAATGAAACTGGGGGTGCTTTGCACGCCGATCTGGCGGGCAATATCAGTCTGCGAAAGCACCAGGCTGGTGTACTTGCCGCTATCCAGGCATTCATTAAAGGCTTTGGTGTCCAGGCCCAGCTCTTCGGCAAAAGCTTTTAGATTATCCTTGCTGTAATCGCCCTGGTTGTTGAGCAGGTGATCGTGGTACTCCCAGAAGGCATCCTGGTCCGCAGCGCATTCGCTGGCTTCGGAAGCCCAGTTAGATTCTTCTCCCAGGAAGTTGAAATGCCAGTAACCAAAGCGTACATCCCCTGAAGATACATATGTTGTGTCGATCTGACGACCCGCGTCAGCTGCAAATTTGCCGCAGTAGGGTCACTGAAAGTCGCTGAATTCGATGATTGTCACCGGTGCGTTGGCATCGCCTTTGAAATGGCGTACCTGGCCGACCAGGAAATCCATCATCTCCTCGGCGCTTTGGGGCGCTTCTTCCGGCAGGTTGACTGCCGGGACGGTGGCTTGCGGTTCGGGCTGCCTTGTTTCAGGGCTCAGTAAGGGGCGACCGAAATAGCCGCCTGCTAATCCAACCAATAACATGACCAGCCCTACGATGGGCGTCGCCCAAGAATAAAAATTGATGGTGAACGCTGGCTTGGGTTCGCCAGGTAAATCTTCCATGTTTGCTCTCCTATCCGAACAGAGTAATGTAGTTTGCTAGCCGGTTTTGATGTCTCAATGTTCTGACCAGTAATGGGGCAATTGTACCAAACTACTCAACAAATCGGGTTTAATTCAAGTCTTCAGTGATCTTCTTGCCCTGGTTGGCAAGTATAATACCGGTATGGAAAAGAAACCTTTAGAAATCCTGGTAGGAGAACTGTTACGCCAGCGCGGTTTACGCCTGGCGGTTGCCGAGTCATGCACAGGCGGGTTAGTGGGACACCGCATCACCAATATCCCCGGTGCATCGACCTATTACATGGGCAGCGTCACAGCATATGCTTATGAAGCCAAGGTGCGTTTACTGGGGGTGCGCTGGGCGACTCTGGAAAAATATGGCGCAGTCAGCGAGCAGACCGTGATCGAGATGGCGCGCGGGGTACGTCGCGCCCTGGCTGCCGATATTGGCCTGGCGATCAGCGGGATTGCCGGACCGGGCGGCGGGATGCCAGATAAACCCGTTGGCCTGACCTGGATCGGTTTGAGCGCTGAAGATGTGGACGATGCCTGGTCGTTTATCTGGCCAGGGGACCGTTTGCAGGTGAAAGAGCATTCCGCTGAGCAAGCTCTGCAGTTGCTGGTTGATTATTTATCAGAGGAAGAAAGCGAAGATGATAGCCGTTGAGGTGACAGCCAGGTTTGGAGCAGATGGTCAGGTAACGCCAGTGCAGGTCATCTGGAAAGGGCGCTCTTATCCGGTGAACCAGGGGGGAAGGCGCTGGCAAGATACGGCTGGTGACCATTTCCTGGTGATGATTCCGGTGGAGAAAGTTGTGGAACTTCTCTTTGTACCAGGCGAAAAACGTTGGTATTTACAAGAGCCAGGCAGAAGCGGGCGTTTTCCTGTCTGATGACCCCGGTTCATTATCTTAAAATTTTCGCCTAGTTTAAACTCTATGAAAAAATCCCAGGCATCAGTACCTGGGATTTTTCTAAGAGCTTAAACGAAGTCAGATTTAATTGCCCAGGCGGGCGCGTTCTTCTTCCACAATACTGGGCTCAAGTTTTTTGAACAACGGACCAGGCTGCTTCATAACCTGTCCGGGCTGCAGTTGGCTGGGCGCCCATTGCTTATCCTTTGCGCTTGGCCGGTACCGCAGGGTGGTGTGCTCGCCCAGGTTGTCTTGCTGAGACTCGGTGAATTGTTCCCCAAACAAGGGTTCGTTGTAGCCCAGGTACTCTTGCAGTTTCTGGCTGGTGAAGGGCAGGAAAGGCGCCAGGAGGGTCTTGAGCGAATCAATGGCTTTTATGGCTGTGAAGATCGTTTTACTGGCTTCATCCTTATCCGTTTTAATTTCGAACCAGGGCGCGGCTTCGTCCAGGTACTTGTTTACTTCGGTAGCTAAGCGCATTGCCTCCCCCAAGGCGGCTCGCAGGCGTACGGCCTGGAAATGCTCGCCCACAGATTCGAAGCCAGCTTCAACCACCCTGAGGACCTCCAGATCTTTCGGGCGCAAGTCACCTGGCTCGGGCACGCGGCCATCCCAGTGTTTGTACGCAAAGGAAAGCACACGGTTAGCCAGGTTGCCCCAGGTAGCTACCAGCTCGTCGTTGTTGCGCCGCAGGAAGCCTTCCCAGTCCCAGTCTGTGTCTTTGCTTTCGGGCATGTTGACGGTCAGGTAGTAGCGCAGCGGGTCGGGATCGTAGCGGCTGAGGAAATCCAAACCCCAAACAGCCCAGTTGCGGCTGCCGGAAATCTTCTGTCCTTCCAGGTTCATGAATTCATTGGCGGGCACATCGAAGGGCAATGTAAGCTTCTTGCCCTCGTCTTCACTGAAAAGCTTGCCAAACCATTCGCCTGCTCCTTCCAGTTGAGCTGGCCAGATCACAGCGTGGAAGGGGATATTGTCTTTGCCGATGAAGTAATAGGATTTCGCCTCCGGGTTGAACCACCAGTTTTTCCAGGCATCTGGTTGACCATTGAGCTGGGACCATTCAACAGCTGCGGAAAGATATCCGATCACGGCCTCGAACCAGACATACAGGCACTTGCCCTGCCAGCCCTCGACCGGTACCGGAATGCCCCAGTCCAGGTCGCGAGTGATGGCGCGCCCATGCAGCCCATTGGCAAGAATTTGTCCCAAGGATTGGCGCAGTACATTGGGGCGCCAGTAACTTTCGCGTTGGCGGAGAAACTCAACAATGCCAGGCTCTAATGCGCCTAAATCCAGATAAAAATGTTCGGTCTCCCTCAATTCTGGTGTGGTGCCGTCGATTTTTGAGCGTGGGTCGATGATTTGGGCGGCGTCCAGCAGGCTGCCGCAGCCATCGCATTGGTCGCCTCGGGCATTGGTGTACCCGCATAAATAGCAGGTGCCTTCTACATAACGGTCTGGCAGGAAGCGTCCCTGGGAGGGTGCAAACCACTGGAACTGGCGCTCACTATACAGGTAATTATTCTTTTTCAGGGCCAGGAAAATTGCCTGAGAGACCTTGAAATGATTTTCTGTGTGGGTGCTGGTAAAAAGATCGTAGCTCAACCCCAGTTTTTGAAAGAGTTCGATAAAGCCCTGGTGGAATTTCTGGTAGACTGCCACGGGTGTGGTTTGTTCGGCATCAGCGCGCACGGTGACCGGCGTGCCATGTGCATCAGAGCCGGATACCATGATGACCTGATTCCCGACCAGGCGCTGGTAGCGAGCGAAGATATCGGCCGGTAAATATGAGCCCGTAATATTGCCTACATGGATATGTGAATTGGCATAAGGCCAGGCTGCTGCTACAAGAATAAATTCAGACATCATGAACCTCCAGAAAAATTTGCATCATTCAAAATAAAAAGGCTGCCCTACAAAGGACAGCCCGAGCATTCATTATTTGTGAGGAAACTTAATCTGCATTTTCCACATGACCGGCTGCCCCAATGCAGGCGCGTATCGAGTTTACCATGCTGCACATCATGGCCATAGAGTAGCTGGTGGCGATATCTGGATAGGCAATTGCAGACACTTGAGTCTCCTTCACGACTGGTATAAGTCTATATCCCTGGTTGAGATTTGTCAAGGAGTATTTAAATGAGTGAAATAAGCGCTGAAATGGCTTAGCTGTAATCTCTCAGCCGGCGGGCGCGCCCGGGTTGGCGTAACTGGCGCAGGGCTTTGCCTTCGATCTGGCGGATGCGTTCTCGGGTTAAGCCGAACTTTTGTCCCACCTCTTCCAGGGTATATGAACGATCCTGGCCCAACCCAAAACGAAGGCGCAGCACGCGTGCCTCTCGCGGTGAAAGGGTTGATAGGACTTCTTCAACGTGTTCACGCAGCATATTCTCGTAGGTGATTTGGGCTGGGGAGGGGGAATTTTGGTCTTCTACATAAGCGCCAATCTCGTCTTCATCCTCTTCATTGACCGGGCTTTCAAGAGAAAGAGTGGGCTGCGCAACTTGCAGCATCCAACGCAGTTTGGATAGATCCAGGTTAAGGTCTATTGCGATCTCTTCAGGGGTTGGCGTTCGGCCCAGGTTTTGTTCCAGGTGTTGGGATGTTTTGTAGATCTGTCTTAGCCGGTCTGTCATATGTACTGGTACGCGGATGGTACGCCCCTGGTCAGCTATGGCGCGCGTGATGCCCTGGCGAATCCACCAGGTGGCATAGGTGGAGAAGCGAAAACCACGTTGGTGTTCGAATTTTTCGACAGCTTTCATCAAGCCCAGGTTGCCTTCCTGGATCAGATCCAAGAAGTGGACGCCTCGTCCAATATATCGCCTGGCCACGCTGACCACCAGGCGGGTGTTGGCTTTGATTAAACTTTCGCGAGCTGCTTCGCCATCCAGAATTTGTGCTTCTAATTCTTTTCGTTCGTTTGCCTCACAGCCATTCAATCTTGCTAATTTGTGCCTGGCAAGTTTAGCACGCTCAATGCGTTGAGCTAACACCAACTCCTCATCATAAGCTAAGAGCGGCGTGGATGCCATTTCACGCATATAAAGGCTTACGGTGTCTTCGATCGGGATGCGGTCGATAGAGTCAGGGTCATTAGCTGGGTCGTTAAGATCCTCAATCTCTGCATCGGCGGGTTCATTATCAATGACCTCAACACCCTGCAAGGCGAGCAAATCTAAAAAGGTCACAAGCCCTGGCTGGTCATTGCGGAATTTCGGCAGCAATTCCAAGATATCATCCATGGAAAGATACCCTTGGATATTTGCCTTTTCGATGAGTTGATCGAATGCCTGGCTGGCCTGTCCGTGTTTGACCTGAGAAGCCATGAGTTTTCCTCCTGGCTATGGTATGGTTTGGCGATTGTTGATTATGGCGCCAGGTCTAACCAATGCTTGGATTTTTGCTTTTGCCCAATAGCGCTCTTAAAGCATCCATTCGAGGGTCGATGTCCTCGTCAGTATGGTTACACAAGGTTTGGTTTAAGTTCTCTCCACAGACCGGGCACAAACCCTTACAGTCTGCTTTACAAATGGGATTGATTGGGATTGCCAGTAACATTTCTTCGCGTAAAATGGGGGCAAGGTTTATTTTGCCATTATCAGGAAGAATTAACCCCGACTCGGTTACCGAATTATGGTTAAAAGCATACAATTCAGTAAATTCTGTTTCTAAAGCCTGGTGAATTGCGTCCAAACAGCGTACACATTCTGCGATTACCTGGGCCGAAAACTTGCCTTGTAAGAGCAAACCTTGGGCGGTCCTGGTGACTTTCACGACGCCAGATAAATTGTAAAGCTTCAGATCTGAAGAGAGTGTAGCTTCTGGCGCGTCAAACGGAAACTCTCGGCTATACCCGATCGTTTGGTGAACAATAAAGCCTACATTTAATATAAAGAGACCACGCGTTGCAGACACCAGTACAAATCTTTGTTAAGATGGGCTTGCATATCCTCGGCTTATCCGTGATAATGCCCATAGATGGAAGATCCATACAGGCATCTTCGCAATCGATTATAACATAGCGAATTGGCTTGTACAACCCACCCTGTTTTTGTGGAGATACGATGACAAAATTATTGCTAGCCACGAATAACCACGGAAAATTGAAAGAATTTCTGCATATTTATCAGGATCTACCGCTTGAATTATTGATCCCATCTCAGTTAAACTTGGTCTCTGGAAGTAGAAGAGAGCGGGAACACCTATGCCGAGAATGCGGAGTTAAAAGCTAAGGCATTCGCCAGGGCTTCAGGACTGCTAACCCTGGCCGATGATTCTGGGTTGGAAGTGGATGCCCTGGATGGGAGACCCGGCATTCATTCTGCGCGTTATTCTTCGTTGCCTGGCGCTAATGACGCCGACCGGAGAACTTTTCTATTAAAGAACCTCCAGGGAAAGTCTCGACCCTGGACAGCGCGGTTTTGTTGTGTGATAGCAATAGCAAAACCATCCGGTGAGATTCTCTTTGCAGAGGGTATTTGTCCGGGAGAAATTATCCCAGAAGAACGCGGAGAACAAGGCTTTGGATATGACCCCATTTTTCTGCTTCCGGAACTGGGAATAACAATGGCCGAGCTGCCTGTAGATGAGAAAAACCGTATTAGCCACAGAGCCCGCGCCGCCATGGCTGCCGAGCCAATACTCAGATCTTTGCTTACAAAATCTTAACAAAAGCAGGCTGCGACGGCGAATTAAGATATGATTGGATCTATGCGTATCAACAAAAATGGTTTTTTTTATGATGGGACTGTTACAGGATTTCGCTGGTTATTTATTGTTGGCTTAGTGTTATGGCTGTCAGCCGGTCCAGGAGTAGATGGACCGGTTCTATGGTTGCTTCTATTGGAAATTGGACTCAATTTAGCCTGGATCGTCCTGATGGCAACTGGTGGGGTTGGCAAGAACTTCCGCCTGTTCAGCCTGTTATTTGACCTGTTATTTGCGCACGTGTTGTTGGTCCTTTTTTTGCCAATCTCAATTGGCATTGGCTGGGCAGGATTATTGCCTTTAATCACCGCAATCGTTTACTTCCGTTGGTTGGGGTTTGGCTTTGTCTTGCTTCTGAACTTACTCGTCCAGGGAGCGGTAGCCTGGTTTGTTTTGCCGGCGCAGGAAGCATTGCTCCAGGTGGGTTTGTATTCACTGAGCTATATTGCAGTCGGAATTCCGCTTGCTTTTTTATTTCAGTATTTTTCAAGACAAATATCTCCTGGCGTCCAAAAAGCGAAACTCAGCTCGCTGCAAAAAAATGATCGCGAACAGCAAAGGGTTATTTTTAAATTAATCTCTGAGCTCAGTGCAACATTGAATTACCAACGTGTCCTGGAATTGTCTTTAGATCTTAGCGCAAGTGCTCTGGCCGAATTGGACGCTCCCATGGAACGGTTTGTCAGAGCAGTATTATTGTTTGCCCAGAATGAACAAGGAGAGAATGAATTACAGGTCGCAACAGCCCGAAATTTAAGCCCTATTGATCTCAGAGTTACATTGCCTGGGACGAGCGGGATTTTGGCCAGGGTGCTGGATGATGGAAGACCAATTAGCAGTCAGAATTTTCATCAAGACCCGGAACTTAAACGATTTCTCGCTTTGGGAGAATGTAAATCGATCTACTGTTACCCATTACGGGCTGGACTGGATACTTATGGCTTGCTTTTATTTGCTCACATCGAGGCCAATTTTTTCACAACAGACCATTGTGAATTGTTGGATATCGTTGGCAACCAAGCAGTTATTGCATTACAAAACGCTCGACTCTATCAGGATCTGGAGCAAGAGAAAGAAAGGATGATGGCAATTCAGGAAGAGTCGCGCAAGAAGCTGGCGCGAGATTTACATGATGGTCCCACCCAATCAGTAGCCGCAATTGCCATGCGCGTGAATTTTGCTCGTCGTTTGATGGAACGAGACTCAAAAGCTGCCTTAGAAGAACTATTCAAAATTGAAGACCTGGCGCGCCATACAACCAAAGAGATTCGTCATATGCTATTCACCTTACGTCCCCTGGTCCTGGAATCCCAAGGTCTGGTGGCTACATTAAACTCGATGGCCGGGAAAATGAAAGAGACCTACAACCAGAATGTGGTGATCGATGCACCGGTTGGAGTGGTCGAATCTCTGGAGCAGACCAAGCAGGCAGTGGTCTTTTATATCGCTGAAGAAGCCGTGAACAACGCCCGTAAACACGCCAAAGCGGAAAATATCTATGTTCGCCTCAAGATGCTGCGTGAAAACCTGGTCTTATTAGAAATTCAGGACGATGGTGTGGGTTTCGATGTCAAAGCCGTTGGCTCCTCCTACGAAAACCGAGGTAGCCTGGGCATGGTCAATATGCGTGAGCGAACAGAGCTGGTGAATGGCATCTTTCATGTAGAATCGGAGCCTGGGCGCGGCGCCCGTATTCACGTGGTCATTCCATCTGACCGATGATGCGGCAGAACGCATCCGGCGCGGGGGAAAGAGTTAGGGCACAGCCTGCAAGAACCTGGAGAAATTATCTTGCCTATTATCGCAGGGATATATTTCCAACATTTTAGTCAACATAAAAAAGCAGGATCACCAGCGGTTGTTTTGATCCATGGGGCTGGCGGATCGCACCTGTATTGGCCTGCAAACATTCGCAGGCTTGTGGGTTATGATGTGTATGCTTTGGATTTGCCCGGGCATGGCAGATCTACCCAAACGCTACAGCATTCTATTCAGGCATATGCTGAATCGGTTGCCGAGTGGTTGGCGGCTGCAGGTTTACAACGGGCGATTGTAATCGGACATTCGATGGGCAGCGCGATTGCTATGACCATGGCTTTAGCAAGCCCCCAGATCATTGCTGGATTAGGCCTGCTAGGCGCTGGCGCCAGGTTAAGGGTCAACCCTCAGGTTCTGGACCAAATTGGCGTAGCCGAGACTTTCCTGGCAACCGTGCATAAAGTGACAAAATGGTCGTTCAGCTCCAATGCGCCAGAAATATTGACAGCTTTGGCCGAGAAAAGATTGGCTGAAGCCGGTCCGCAAGTGTTGCATGGGGATTTTTGGGCCTGTAACGCTTTTGATGTAACGCGACAATCTCGCCCAAATCGTCCAACCTACTCTGATCATTTGTGGGCAAGAGGATAAAATGACCCCTGTCCAGGAGTCACGCTACCTGGCTGAAAATATTCCCAATGCCAGGCTGGAGCTGGTTCCCGAAGCGGGTCACATGCTGATGTTGGAAAAACCAGAGCGGGTTGCGCAACTCCTGGATAATTTTTTGTCCACTTTCTGATTTCTTCCATAGGATGACATTTTCCCTGAACAGTTACAGGGTGTCAAATTCCCTGAACAATCACATTTAGCGATTTTCAACCTTGCCTAATCAGGTGGGTATGTGTATAATTCTTGGACGTCCGGGCGGATAGCTCAGTTGGTTAGAGCACTGCGTTGACATCGCAGAGGTCGTAGGTTCGAGCCCTATTCCGCCCACAGAATTTTTTAACAAAAACGCTACAACCGGGACGAGTAACCGGCTTTGTCCAACAGGGAATGGAGATCACCGATTGAGAGTCTCCGATGGAAACAAGCCAGCCAAAACCACCCGCGAGCGGAAACCTGAAATTAGGCAGTGGTAAACACTTCCTGAAAGTAAGGGGAACGGTAGACCCCGTTACCGGTCAATCAGAGATGCTCTTCATTGAAGGGTAAATCTGGGTGGAACCGCGAGTTTATTTTAAACCCCGCCCCAGCATGGGCGGGATTTTTTGTTAATACGGATGGAGTCTGAGATGAACGAAAAACGATCTGAAAGGTATGAAGATAGTGAGCTTTACCGGGTTCGGCATTCAGCTGCGCATGTAATGGCCCAGGCTGTGTTGGATTTGTTCCCGGAAGCAAAGTATACAATTGGTCCGCCGATTGAGGATGGATTCTATTATGACTTTGACCTGCCACGTTCCTTGACTCCGGATGACCTGCAAGTTGTAGAGAAACGGATGCGGCAAATTCTTGCTGGAAACCATGATTTCCGAAAACAGGTGGTGACTGCTGACGAAGCGCGCCGGATTTTTTCCAATCAGCCTTACAAATTGGAGTTGATCCATGGTCTTGAGGCAGAAGGCTTGGATGAATACGGCAATCTTGCCAAGGATCAACCCGATATTTCGATTTATCAGCATGATCAATTTGTGGACCTATGCCGGGGTCCGCATGTAGAAAACACGCACCAGATCAATCCGTCAGCCGTAAAACTGTTAAATGTTGCTGGGGCGTACTGGCGCGGTAATGAGAACAATCCAATGCTGCAGCGAGTATATGGAACAGCCTGGCGTACTCCTCAGGAGTTAGAGGCGTACTTGTGGCGGCTTGAAGAAGCAAAGAAGCGCGATCACAGGAAATTGGGAAAAGAACTGGGGCTGTTTTATTTCTCCGAGGATGTTGGACCTGGTTTGCCTCTTTTTACGCCTAAAGGTGAGATGCTACGTTACTTGATGGAGAAGTATGTGCGCGATGTGCAAACACGTTACGGCTACCAGCATGTTTGGACCGGGCACCTGGTGAAGGAAGACCTGTATAAATTATCTGGGCATTACGACAATTATAAGGACTCAATGTTCCCGCCAATGGTGGACGGAAATACGAGCTTTAGACTGAAACCGATGAATTGTCCCAGCCACATGACCCTTTATAAAGAGATGGGGCGTCATTCCTATCGTGAATTGCCGCTGCGATTTGCCGAGTTTGCTACCCTGTACCGATATGAGAAGACCGGTGAGCTAAGCGGGCTGACGCGTGTGCGTGCCTTGACACAGGATGATTGCCATATATTCTGCACGGAAGAGCAAATCGAGAGCGAATTTACCCTTGCTCTTAACTTGATCCAAGAAGTGCTGGAGCGTTACCATTTCACGGATTATAAGGTGCGCTTATCCTTACGCGGGGAGGGGGGCAAATATGTACAGGATGACGAAAAATGGGAAAAGGCAGAAGCCGCTTTGCGCGCATCGCTAGAAAAGAACCATGTGGATACCTTCGAGGCTTCTGGTGAAGCAGCCTTTTATGGACCGAAAGCAGATTTTATAGCCAGGGATGTACTTTCTCGCGAATGGCAACTTTCAACCATCCAGGTCGATTTTATCCAACCGGCGCGATTAGGCCTGGTTTATATCGGGGAGGACGGCGCTGAACATGTGCCCGTAGTTTTACACCGGGCTGTAACCGGCGCTACAGAGCGTTTCTTAGGCTTGGTGATCGAACACTATGCCGGGGCTTTTCCGGTTTGGCTCGCACCGGTCCAGGCAGTCATTATTCCTATAGCCGATCGGCATCTGGCCTACAGTCAGGAAATTGCTCAAAAACTTACACAGGCTGGATTAAGAGTGGAAGTGGATGTGCGCAAAGAACGCATGAATGCGAAAATCCGTGATGCTCAAAAGAGCAAGATTCCATATATGCTGGTGGTCGGCGATCAGGAAGTAGAGCTTGGTATGGTCTCGTTGCGCCGGCGTTCAGGCGAAAATTCGGGGTCTATTCTCCTGGAAGATTTTATTCAAGAAGCAAGGTTGGAGGGTGCGCAAGGAAATTGATCGCTCTTTCCTCCCTGGGATGCTGAGGAATCGTGGTCGAAGAAAGTATCTGCCATGGGGTAAGTATTCACAGCTTTGGTTTGGGGACAGGATGTCGTAAAGTCGGGCGATGGCCCGTGCTTACAGATCATCCTGTCCATCCACCTGGCTGGCATGGTGGAAATGGATTTCAGATGAACTCGCCTGCTAAGCTATCTACCTCGCCAAACCACATGCTGCCTGGAATTTCGGTGAGTGCACCGGTCGCGGTGCTGTAGCCCAGGCGGCGTCCTGCGCCATCTACCAGAAAGCCCTCCACCGTATCCCAAATGGCTGAATTTGATTTGTAAAGAGCAAAGAATGCAGTAAGCGAGAGCTGTATAACTCACACATAGGTGTTCAAATGTTTACTCAGTAGTATCCCCAACTGTCCCTACATGGGGCAGATAGACACTGTAATTGAGATAAGACTCAAAGGTTATCTCGGCCTCGCCATAAGCCCCGCCAGCCGATGTCCCTCGCACCGTGGCGACCCCGGCCGTTGTGGTGGCAGACAGGGTGGTTGCAGCCACACCGTTGCTATCGGTGATGGCAACCAATGGGTTGAGTGTCCCCAGATCGGTGGTGAAGGTAATTGCCTGGTTGGGCAGAAGACTGCCATCAACTGAACGCACCGTAGCCAGGATGGCGCTGGTGGCGATTCCATTGGCAGGGATGGATGCCGGGGAGGCTGAGAGGTCCACTTGCGTTGGAGCCTGGGTATAGGTTTCTGTATCTGGGTTAATACCACCGGGGATATAGTCATTGTTGAAGTAGAAAGAGAGGATTTCGTGGTATGCCCATGCAGTTCCGGTTGCTGAGGTAAAACCCACGTAGACGTCAGGACCGAAAACCGCTTCGAGATCAATGCTGCTGGTGAGGGTTGCCGTTGTTGGGCGTGAGTTGCTGGTGTTCATCCGCACTTCAAGCGCATCACTCAGCCCATCATAATCTACCCAGACATGCCAGATGCCACTTTCCAGGCTGGCGTCGTCTGGCGGGCTGGCAGTCACCAATGAAACCAGGCTTCCATCTATATCTAATCCAATATGGTTGCCACTTGGGTCACTTAATGCATTGTTGTACCAGGTGTCGAATTCAATACCGAGACTGGGCGAGATGTCTTGATAGCCTATGCCACCACCAGCGCCGCCAGCCGCATTCGATTGCGTCTGGATGACGAAGACCATCCCATCCGCACCGTCGTTTCCAGGTTCGGAAATCTCGAAGCTAAAGTAGGCGCTGAAGGAGCGATTATCAAGTAACGAAACCAAGTCCTGCCACCAGGCCGAACCATTCGACCAAGTAACCGGCTGGGTCAGTTGCAACCTGCTGCCGGATAGTACAGCATTGCCATTGAGCTGAAAAGCCTGGAGGTTGGTGCTGTCGAAGTATGGATAGACGGCAGTGATTACGGTATCCGCCAGGGTTGGCGAAGCCGGGAACATGCTCATCAGGCACAGGAGCCATAGCAAGATAATTCCTGGTCGAGCCAGGCTGACAAGTTTATGTTTTCTCAGGTTTACCATTATTCAAAATCCTCGACTTTCTTTAACCTTTGTGCTGATGAAATTATCCACATGCGTCAATGTCATGGGGAATTCTTTCAACATGGCTGCGGGTTCAAAGCGTTGGTTGGTGGTGTCTGACCACACACTGAAAGACATCAAGCGGCTCAGCACCGGTTGTACCGGGCGCAGGATGGGACCCATCACTTTCATCACCCCAACCGGCACGTGGGATACCTTGGCAGGCCGTCCCATATGCTTTTCATACAGCTTAACGACCTCGTTCCTGCTCAGATTATCCGGCCCGCCAATATTGATGGTGCGGTTTTTCAGGCGCGGATCGGTGAGCGCCAGCACGGCGAAGCGAGCTACATCTGACCCGGCTATGAAATTAACAGGGTTATTGCCTGTACCGTAGATGGTGGTCTTGCCGGTGGTCAGGACAGTGGCTCCCAGTAGGTTGTGAACATGCCATTCCATAAAGTATGGCGGCCTCAAAATCGTGTAGCTCAAGCCGCTGGCTTTTAAATAGGATTCTATTTTGGCCTTCGTGCGATAAAAATCAGTGGGATGGTTTGATGAGGCGTTCTGGGCAGAAGTGTAGACAAAGTGTTTCACGCCTGCGGCTTTGGCAGCGTCAATCAGGGCGCGATGCCCGGCGTCATCCACTGCTTCGGAAGTATATTGACCCTTTCCCATCAGCTGATGAGCAGCGGCCAGCACGGCATCCACGCCCTGGCAGGCTTTTTTAAGCGAGGCGGGGTCAATCAGATCGCCTTGCACAAGCTCTGCGCCCATTTCACGCAGGTCGGCGCCCTTCTGTAGATCGCGCACCATAGCCCGCACTTTGTGCCCGGCAGCCAACAGCTGGCAGGTAGTTTCTTTTCCCAGTACTCCGGTAGCACCAACAATGAGAATATACATGGTTTACTCCTCTCAAGTATTATTAGGATAATTCTGACCGGATCATACCAAAATCAGCGTTCCCAAAGCGTTCCCTGTGGGGCGAAAACCTAGATGTTTTATGAGAATTTTTGGTTAACGAGGGAAGAAAACCTACACTGTGGCTTACAGGTAGCCTTCAAGTTTGGCTGTGGCAACAGCTTGTTGCCAGCACGCTGCGGCTAAGGGTTGCTTGCAATCGAGGGCTGCCTGCAGGGCTGCCTGCATGCCTGTTGATAACATTTGTTGGCTGGGATGAAGCAGAGCACAGACTCGTTCACTTGCCTGGATCCAGCGCTGTTCCTGCACATCCAGCGCCAGTAGGATCATCCCAGCTGGCCATTGCAGGGGATAAGGAGCCGTTTCGCCAGCCCAACCTCTTAATGCCTCTTCTGCCTGGCTATAAGCGGATTCAAAATCGCCCATAAGGTAGGCAATCCAGGCACGTTGAGACGTTGCCAGCATTCGATAAACATGCAGCTTGGTTTTCTCCAAGACGCTTGTGAGGTGTCCCAGGATTTCGCCTGCATGCTCAGGTTGTTTTTGCCGGCGATATACCAACGATAGGTAGGCATAGCAGCGTTCCATGATGTGGTACAGGTGATGTGCTTCGGCTACTTCCAGGCTTTCCTGGTAAGCCTGTCTACTCTGCTCAAAATCCTCTGCCATGAAAGCGATGAAACCGAGAGAGCTCAGGTATTCAGCAAGTTGGTAGGGAGAATGCAGACTGCGCGCCATTGCCGCATTTTGGCAGGCGATGGTGACTTGTTCGGAGGTAGCGGTGAAGCGATGGAGCAGCAGATGCTGCAGCAAGATATGGTGCCTGTGCTGAATTTTTTGCAGCGCTGTTCCCCAGTGCTCCAATGGCTTTTCCATCGATTGCAGAACCCGTTCAACTTCGCCGGTATTCATGGCAAAGTAATTGGCTTGTATCCAGCTCAAATGTAGCTCCAGCCATTCTTCCCAGAAGGCTGCACCTTGTTGTGGCGCCTTGAGTAGATCGGCCGAGCCTTGTTGGTAGGCGTTTCGAGCGCCGATGTAATCGATGCGGCGCAGGCAATTCAAAATCCGGCGATGCAAGCGCGCCTGGGCTTGCCAATCTCCAGATTGACAGGCGACCAAAGCCTGCCCGTAGGCCTCACTGGCCTGCTGCAGCAAGCCCATCAGGCTGAAAATATCCCCGTTTAGCTCGTGCATTTCGTAGCCTGGGTTCTTCTCCATTTCCAGGGCTCGCTCAACCAGGTCGTGTGCTTCCTCCAGAGCGAACAGGCTGGCAGCATGCCGGGCTGCCTTGCTGTATGCCTGTGCTGCCAGGCTGTTCTCCCCTGCCTCAGCATAATGCCTTGCGACCAGCGCCAGATCTTCTCCACCTAGTTCGAGGGCGCGCCCAGCCTGTAGATGAAGCCAACGCCGGCGCACAGGGCTGAGATCGAGCAGAGCGACCTCGCTCAGAAGCTCGTGAGAGAGACCATATTTTCCCATACCGGTTTCGCGCACAACTCGCTTTTGCCAGAGCTCGTCCAGCGCCAAGATGGCTTCGCTTTCAGTGATACTGGCAACCGCTGAAATCTGCTGTAAACCATATTCCCGCCCCAGTGTAGCAATAACCTGCGCCAGCCAGCGCGCTGGCTCGTTCAATCGCTCCAGCCTGCTGGCTAGGGTAGCTTGCAGCCTGGGAGAGAGCGTTTTCAAGCTGGATCGTTCTGCCTGGGTCGTATCTAAACCGCTGCGCGCCATCTCTATAATGAATAATGGCACGCCTTCAGACTCACGGAAGAGGATGTCGTCTGGGATTTCTCTCCCACGGATACTGGCGGCCAGGGTAGCAGTCTGCCTGGCATTCAGGCGCGACAGGTTGCTTTCACTCAGCCTACCCTGTAGACGCAACAGGTTGTTCAGGCTCGTGATGGGCGTTAACTCCGGGCAATCTTCTTCACGCAATGTTGCCAGGATCAAAATTTTCGCCTCAGGCTGGGTGCGCAGCAGATATTTCAACCAATCGAGTGTATCTCGATCGCACCACTGCATATCATCCAGCAACAGGATCAGGGGCTGCTGGCTGCCTAGCAAGGCCTGGCTCAGGGCTTCGAAAAACCAGATTTGCTGCCAGCCTTCGCTCATCGGGGCAGGAGCAAGATCGCCCTCTTTTAGCAGCTCTGGCAGGATGCGTCCCACTTCACGCCGCTGGTGTGATTTAAGCAGATGCAGTGGGACCGCTCGCAGCCAGGCAGTCAGTGGAGCAAAAGAATTTCCTGGGCTGTTCTCGTAACACGTAGCGCCGGCAGTTATTAACCCCTGGCGTTTTGCCCACAGTAAGAATTCTTCAGCAAGCCGGGTTTTGCCAATACCGCTTTCGCCGCGCAGGATGTGTAGGTGCATACCGCCGGCGATGGTTTGCTGCCAGGCAGCGATCAAATCCTTCCATTCGTTCTCTCTCCCCACCAATGGTTGTGTGATAAGCGGCGCAGGGTTTTCAGAAGGAGCGATTTTGTGAAACAGTTGTCGATAAAGCTGGTGGGTGGCTTCATCGGGCTCGACGCCTAATTGGGCTGAGAGCGTTTCGGCGCAGTTGTGATACACCCCCAGCGCAGAAGCGCGATCGTCGTTCAATGCATGCAAGTGAATCAGGCGCCTGTAGGCTTGCTCACTGAGCGGATCTGCACGCAGCCGGCGCTCGGCGATTTGGATCGCATCTTGATAAAGTCTGCGTTCTTCCAGCACATCAGCTAACCGGTCGCAAGCGTGAATAAATTTCTGCCTCAATTCTTCACGCTCAGGGATAAGCCAATCTTCATAACAAGCCGGTAACAAGTCACCGCTATAGTGGGCAACAGCTTGCTGCAAGGCGAACAGCTCAGCTTCGGATTGATTTTCACTTTTTAATCGGGCTGCCAGCTTTAGAGCGTTTCCAAATTCAACCAGGTCTACCTGGATATCCTCTGCTAAACACAGCCCAATCTGCTGGGAGTGCGAATCTAGCAATTGCAGCTCTGGTGGTAACTCCTGGCGCAAATGGTGGAGTAGCTTGCGCAGGTTGGTCAAGGCCTGTTTTTCACTCGAATCTGGCCAGAGTTGGAACGCCGCTTGTGCTCGCGGGGTAGGATGTTTAGGTCGCAAGGCTAAATAAGCCAACAGCAGTTGAAGCCGGGCGATATGCGCCAATTTGAGTGGGCGTTGGTTGATCTGAACCCCGAAACCACCGAGCAACTGGATCGATATTTCCACGTTAATAGCAACCTGGTTAATTTGGATGATTTTCCTCGATTATAAATTAGATGTGCAATTTTGATGTAGAATCTTTCGAAAGATTTGAAGGCGCTGTTGACGATTCGGACGTTTTTTGGTATGATCGTTGGACTGGCGAGGGCTAGTTGCCCGTTCGCGAATTTTGAAAGGAGTGACATATCAGCGCAATAAATTATCGAGTAAATGAAGCCGTGCGCGTTCCGCAAGTGCGCCTGATCGGCCCCAAAGGAGAGAATGTTGGGGTTGTTTCTATCGAGGAAGCAATGCGAATTGCCCGGGATGCGGAGTTGGATCTGGTTGAAGTAGCCCCGAATTCCGATCCGCCGGTGTGCCGGGTTATGGATTTTGGTAAATTCATCTATGAACGAGCCAAAAAGGAACGTGAAGCCCGAAAAGCGCAGACGAAGATCGAAGTTAAAGAAATTCGCTTGCGCCCAAAGACCAATGAACATCATCGAGACCTGAAAGTGCGTGATGCACGCCGCTGGTTACAAGATGGCATGAAAGTCAAAGTGCGTATTCGTTTCCGTGGACGTGAGATTACATACCCGGAAATTGCTTTGAGCGATCTGAAAGAGGTTGCCGAATCTTTGTCGGATGTAGCTATCGTCGAGCAGGCGCCTGCTTTGGAAGGTCGCACGATGTTGATGGTTTTGGCCCCTGGGAAGGTGGCAAAAAAGAAGTAATTTATTTCGCTGAAGTAGCTCAAGTATGAAGGTTTTGTAAAAATCCGCGGGCGAAACAGGATCCGCGGAATTTTGTGTGAGAGGAGTTCGATCGTGCCACGAAAGCAAACTGCAGGAAAGTACAAGATTAAGACCCACAAAGCTACCGCTAAGCGTTTTCGCGTCACAGGCTCTGGGATGTTGGTGCGCACCAAGATTGGCAAAAGCCACTTGCGCCGCCGCTCTTCGAAGAGAACCAAGCGCCTGTTTAGCGAAATGCTGCCTGTACAAGGTCGCGGGATCGTCAAGTCTGTGCACCGGCTTGCGCCTTACCTTAAAAAACAGGACTGAGCGAAAGTAGCAGGCATATCATTGACTGGTGGGATGTGCCATACTTCAAGTAATTATCCGCCTTTTAGTTGCGGCTGTTGGGTGTAGAACGGGTAGGCAACCAGACCTACCGGCGCCCAGGGGTTCGCAGGAGAGAGAAAAATGGCTCGTGTAAAAACTGGACCATACCGGCGTTATCGCCACAAGAAAGTACTCAAGCTTACCAAGGGTCAATTTGGAACCCGCCATCGTTTATTTCGGCGAGCCAATGAAGCCTTGCTCAAAAGCCTTTGGTATATGTACCGTGACCGCCGCGCTCGCAAGCGTGATTTACGCCGCTTGTGGATTGCTCGTATCAATGCAGCTGCGCGTCTTAACGGAACTACCTATAGCCGCTTGATCCACGGCCTGAAAGAAAACCAGATCGCCATCAATCGAAAAATGCTGGCAGACCTGGCAGTGCGGGATCCCAAAGCTTTTGCAGTGGTGGTAGCTAGCGCACAAGCAAGCTGATTGGACCCTCCACAACAACCAGGCAGGATGGCTTAATGGATATAATCAGGAGCCATCCTGTTTTTTTTATTTCGCGACATCAGCATTCCAAAATCGTATAATAGATAGGGAAAAATTTCAGCTGCCAGACCTGTGGCGTTTTTGCAAAGGTCCTGGTTGGGCATAGCTAAATTTCTCTATAGTATAATTTCATCCTTGACAGGAGGAACAATGTCAAACGATAAGGATATCAAGAATTCCCCCCCATCTGGTGGTTTATTAACAGATCTTGTATTGCGTGTCAAGTTAATTTTGCGATTAATGGCGGACCCACGCATCAGCCCCTGGCTTAAAGTATTGCCATTGGGTTCAGCATTGTATTTTTTAGTCCCCGATATCCTTCCGGGACCCATTGATGATGTGGCGATCGTCTGGTTAGGCACCTATTTATTTGTGGAGATGTGCCCTCAGGAGATTGTCCAGGAGCATTTAGAAATGATCCAGCCGGTTGTTCCTGGCACATGGCGAGAAACCAATCCTGATGAGCAGAATACCGGCCCAGTTGTAGATGGTGAAATTCGAGACAAGTAAGGGTGTGTAGTTAATGAAGAATTTAAAGGTATTTGTGAGAAAAAAATTATTCATAATTCAACCTCTTTGGTTACTTTTCCTGGCTTTAATTACCACAGCATGTACAGGGGCTGCACTCGATAGCACCCCCACGCTTCTCCCTTCCCAAACTGCTGCATCTCAACAAGTTACAGGAGGACTCCCCACTCCTTCCATAACAGAGACCTTGTCAGAGAGCGTACCTGAACAAGCGCTTGAGCAGGCTGAACAGGAAATTGCTTCCACGAATCCTGCGCAAACGCCACTCGCGCAGGGCAGTACCCTCGAAAGCGTTACAGTACTGCCCAACGCTTCCATATTGACATGGCGGATTGTGACCGACGGCTTGCAACAGCCCATCGGTTTATACCATGCTGCAGATGGCAGCAAGCGTCTTTTTGTTCTTGAACAGGCTGGCAGAATTCTTATCTGGCAAGATGGGGGATTATTGTCGGAAGTATTTTTGGATATCAGGGATCGCGTCGGGAGTCAGGGGTTCGAGCAGGGTCTGCTAGGTCTGGCTTTCCATCCACAATTTCGCGAGAATGGCTCCTATTTTGTCAATTATACAGACAGGCAAGGTGATACTGTAATTTCCCGGTTCTCTGTTGACTTGCGGGATCCCAATAAAACAGATCAGGCTACAGAAAAGATCCTGCTAAAGGTAAGCCAGCCGTATGCTAACCACAATGGCGGCATGTTGGCTTTTGGTCCGGATGGTTTTCTGTATATCGGTTTAGGCGATGGCGGTTCGGCGGGTGACCCACAAGGGAATGGGCAGTCCCTGGATAGCTTGTTAGGAAAGATCTTGCGGTTGGACATCGATCAAGGAGATCCATACGCAATCCCGGCTGACAATCCGAAACTTCAAGGACAGGCTCTTGAAGAGATATGGGCTTATGGCCTGCGTAACCCCTGGCGCTTCTCGTTTGACTTCCTTACTGGTGATTTGTTTATTGCAGATGTTGGACAAAACCAGTGGGAGGAAATTAATTATTTTCCTGCAGGTTCTCCATCCGGAGTGAATTTTGGCTGGAATCATTTTGAAGCCAGCATGCCATTTAGCGATCAGGTTTCTGATCCAGCTTCAATGGTTTTTCCCGTGTTCGAGTATAGCCATACCCAGGGTTGTTCTGTAACCGGTGGGTCTGTTTACAGGGGGGCTGAGATTCCGGAGCTTTACGGTGTCTATCTCTTTGGCGATTATTGTTCTGGGAATATTTGGGGCTTGGTGAGGGACAGCCAAAATGCCTGGCAAGCTGAGCTTCTTTTTGAGAACCAGGGCTCAATTACCTCGTTTGGCGTAGATGAGCAAGGCGAAGTTTATATGTTACTGTATTCTGGTCAGGTTTATCGACTCGAGAGGAAATAAATCCTTCTTTTGACGAACAAGATCAAGAATTCTCCAGAAGCTTCTAAGCGCGGTTTTCCGATGCATCCAATGACTATAGGGTTTGTGGTGCTTGCTTTGCTTTTGGTATTCACTGCCTGTATCCTGATCCAAACTTTGCTTACAGACAGTGTGGTTTTCGAAAAGTGGTTCCAGGCTGTCGGATGGCAAGATACTGACCTTGTGTCGAAAGAAAATGTTTTAACGATGGTTCCTACTCCCTGGATAGCTGAGGGGCAAGCAACCGCAATTATCAGGGCAAGGGGACGGGAATCAGCCTGTGTTAGACGGGCAGATTTTAGAGGGGACTCCTCACTATCATATTGACCTGGATATCGACCTGGATGCGCTAAAATTCTGGGGAGAAATGTACCTGGATTATGTGAATACCGAGGATATTTCTCTTGACAGATTGTACTTTCGTCTTTTGCCGAATGGAAATGGGAGCTTTGGGGACGGCTCGCTTTCGGTCTCTGTAGTGGAAGTGAATGGAACTCCGGTTAACACCTCCTTGAGTGAGCAGGATACCGTCTTACAAGTGCATCTACTCGAAGCAATAAAGGTTGGTCAGAAGGCGGAATTGAGATTTGTGTTCGAAGGAATAATTCCGGAGAACTTTGGCAATTCTGGGATATCCAGCGGGTATGGAATTTTTAATTATAGTAATTCAGTGCTGACTCTTTCAGCCTGGTATCCTATGCTTTCTGTTTACGACCGGGGAAGTTGGAGCGTGCATCCCCCTGCTGTAATGGGTGATTCGATTTTTTCGGACTGCGCACAGTATTCCGTTACGATTTCTGCACCGGCAGACATCTTAGTCATAGCGACGGGTGTCGAAACCAGGCGTGAGTTGCTGGGAGATGAACAAATATTGACTTACGAGAGCGGTCCTGCTCGGGATTTTTTGATTATTGCCAGTCCAGACTTCGAAAGAATCAGCCAACAGGTGGATGGTATAGAGGTAAACATGGTTTACCTGCCTGGGAGTAAGGCTGCAGCGCAACAGGCTCTCTCCGTTGCGACAGCCTCATTGGAAATATTCAATGCGGCATTTGGCGCCTATCCATACACTGAATTGGATGTGGTTGAAGCTCCCATGCGTAACGCATTGGGTGTGGAGTTTCCAGGGTTAGTCTTAATTTCCAGTAATTTGTTTAATGACCCGCAAAGACCCGAATTTGATGTGACTGTTGCGCATGAAGTGGCGCATCAATGGTGGTATAACGTGGTGGGGAACAACGTTTTTGATGAGCCGTGGTTGGATGAGGGTTTGGCAACTTATTCATCTAGCCTTTACTACGAATTTGGACCTGCACAGTCAGTGCCCATGCCAATGATTTCCATGTGGCAAGGCAGGGTTGACCAATTGATTCAGACAGGTCAGGATGAGATGATCACACAAACCCTGGAGTATTTCGAGAATTTAGAGAATTCTCAGGTTTACAGCGGTGTGGCCTATCTAAAAGCAGCGCTTTTCTTTTTTGAGCTTCGTCAGGAAATCGGCGATGAAGCTTTTTTTGCTGCTCTAAAAAAGTATTATCAAGAACAGTATTTCAAAATAGCCCATGCGCCAGATTTATTGGATGCGTTTGAATGGGCTTCTGGGCGTTCACTCAACTCGTTTTATCAAGAAAGATTATATTCTAAGCAGCCATGACAATCAATTCTTCCAGGTTTATTAGACAACTTTTCATCCAATCCCTTCTGTTGGTAACCATTCTTTCAGCTTGTCAAGCAAGTTCTGGGCGTGAAACTCCAGCAACGAAGAGCCTGGGCGATTATACTCAGCCAACTATTGTCGAGACTTTGTCGGTGGCAACAGAAAGCCTGGCTACCGCTGCTCCTTTATCCACTCCAACTCTACTCCCAACATGGACCATAGCCCCCAGCCCAACACCTTCCCCATTGCGTTTTGCTGTGATTGGTGATTTTGGACAGGGTGAACAGGGGGAGGCGGATGTGGCCAACCTGGTGAAGAGCTGGAAGCCTGAATTGATTATTACGACGGGTGATAATAACTATCCAAGCGGCGCGGCAGAAACGATTGACCAAAATATTGGGCAGTTTTATCACGAATTTATTTATCCTTACAAAGGGTCGTATGGCGCAGGCGCAGATCAGTTGCGTTTTTTCCCCACCCTGGGCAATCATGATTGGGATATCAACCAGGCCCAAGCACATTTTGACTATTTTGAATTGCCGGGGAATGAGCGCTATTATGATTTTGTGTGGGGTCCAGTGCATTTCTTTGCTCTGAGCGCCGATTCACGAGAGCCAGATGGGGTATCTGCCGGATCTACCCAGGCTATGTGGCTGCAAGAGGCTTTATCCGGTTCGAGTTCTCCCTGGAAACTTGTCTACATGCACCAGCCGCCATATTCATCTGGACCGCGTGGTCCAGTCACCTGGATGCGTTGGCCTTTCCTGGAGTGGGGTGCATCCTTAATCATGGCTGGTCACGATCACTATTATGAAAGATTAGAAGTAAATGGGTTGCCGGTTTTTATCAATGGTCTGGGCGGAGGACCGATCTATTCCTTTGGAGAAATTGCTGATGGGTCGCAGGTCCGCTTTAATGAGGATTATGGCGCCATGTTGGTGGTCTGTAATGAAAGTGAAATGACACTTGAATTTATAACTCGAACGGGAAGCGTGATTGATTCCTACACCTTGGCGAAATGAGAAGAGATGGAAGCTTGTCAGTTTGAGGTTGCTAACTAAAAGTCAATGTGAAGTAGAAATGTCCCCTGTCAAGCCAAAGTAGAAATGTCCCCTTGACAGGTGAAAGAATTTTGTGATAAACTGCGTTTGCTTAACATAGCCTTAATGAAAGGAGCGCACTTGAAAATGCAGAAAATATTTCTAACCATTTTAGTGGTAATCGCCGCTGTCAGTAGCGGAGTTGCTGCTTTGCCTTCTCGAAGTGCGCCTTTTGACCGGTAGGGTTTTCTACGTAAAGTAATCAAACCAGCCACGGGTGCACTTCAGCCCCGTGGTTTTTGTTTTCCTTTTCTCCTGGTAAAACCAGCCACGGGTAGGTCCGTAGGTTGGTTTTTTTTGTTGTCCGTGGAGGATAGGATGTCTACCGCAGTTTTATTAAGAAATGTATCAAAATCATTTTCAAATCCTGGTCCTGTTTTTGCTGAGCGATCATTGCGCAGTAATTACAAGGTGGTTCAGTCGAAACAGGGTTTGAGTGACTTACAACTTGTTTGGGCTATTGATGACATATCCTTTTCGGTACAACAAGGTGAAATTTTTGGCATCTGTGGCCCAAAAAGCTCTGGCAAGTCTACATTAATCCGTATGCTGGCTGCTCTTGTTCAGCCCGATTTGGGTGAGATGCGAGTATATGGCTATGACGTAACACGCCACATCAGGCAAATCCAGGGTTTGTCAAATCTGGTCTCGGTGGATGCCAGTTTCTACAAACAGCTTTCAGTTATGGAAAATTTGCTGAGCGGAGCGCGTTTATATGGCATGAAGCGCGAGAATGCATACCGGCAGGTTGAAGTGATTTTAGTGCGGCTGGGTTTCTCAAAGAAAGAAAGACAGGCTCCGATGGAAGAACTGCCGAGGGAAAGGATGCGTATGGTTGCCATTGCCCAAGCCCTGTTATCCCGCCCGCGTCTGTTGCTGATGGATGACAAGTTGCACGGATTGACTGCTGAGAAAAAGCAAGAGGTCTTCAACCTGATCGGGGAGCTGCGCCATCTTTATGGAACTACGGCTATCCTGACATCTTCCAGTTCTGAAGAATTGACCGGTTGGTGTGATCAGGTAATGACTCTAAATCAGGGTCGCATACTTGATGCTCGTGCTCGAAACGAGAACCTGAAAAGTTATCAGCAGACCACTTCTGATCAGCTCGTTTTTGAGGAAGTATATTAAACGATGATTTTTATATTAGAACCTGCAGCGCATGTTCACATAACCGCTGCAGGTGAAAGATGGATTTTGTAATTTTCAAGGAGCAATGATGAATCTAAATGACCAGTTATTCCAGGGAGAGCACATTTTCTTGGGTCCGATTGACCATGAAAAAGATGCAGAAATTGAAACACGTTGGCTGCATAATATGGAGTATTTACATATGCTAGATTGGGATCTGGCATATCCTCTGGCGCCATCACAACTTAAGAAACGTTATGAGACCTTTGAAAAAGAGCAGGAAGAGAAGAACAATCTGTTCTACTTCACGATACGTTTAAAACCGGAAGCAAAGTTAATCGGGTTTACCAAGTTGTTTTGGATTGAATGGTCGCATGGTACAGGCTTTGTCCAAATGGGGATAGGAGAAAGCCAGCATCACCGCCAGGGACATGGGAAAGAAGCACTGAATTTGCTGCTGCGCTATGCTTTCGGCGAATTGAATTTGTATCGTTTAACAGCCGTAGTTCCAGAATACAACCTGGCAGCCCTGGGCTTATTCAAACAAGCGGGATTTGTGGAAGAGGTCCGGCGCAGACAGGCTGTGCATCGAGATGGCCGGCGTTGGGACTCCATTCACCTGGGAATCTTGTCCAGGGAGTGGTATGCGAGACTCTAGCGCTGGATGATTGTACATAACAGGAATGAAGATGAGAGGATTAGAGATGGATCATCAATTACTAAAAGGGGAACAGGTATATTTGACGGTTGAAGACCCACAGATTGTCGCTGAGGCGTTTTCTCGCTGGTCTTTAGATTCTGAATACTGGCGGCTTTCAGCCAGTGATGCTGCACTTCCTCGTTCGGCAAAGTCGATCAAGGAATGGCTCGAGAAAGAGTTGGGAAAGGATAATCCTCAACTGTTTATGTTTGCCATTCGTCGTTTAGAAGATCAACAGTTGATTGGGGAGATCGATTTAGATGGCGTTTTATGGACACATGGAGAATCATTTGTCGGGATTGGTCTCGGGGAAAGAGAATATTGGGGTAAAGGATACGGCACAGATGCCATGCGAGTGATTCTGAAGTACGCATTTTCTGAGCTCAATCTCTATCGTGTGTCGCTGAACGTTTTTGATTACAACCCTCGGGCGAAACGTTCTTATGAAAAAGCTGGATTTAAAGAAGAAGGCCGTTGCCGAGAATTTCTGCTCAGGGATGGCAAACGTTATGATCTGATCTTTATGGGTATTCTACGATCCGAATGGGAAGAATTGGTCAAGGAAATAAACTAGAAAAAGGCATCTGGAAGGACGGTCATGTTTACTCCGTTATGCAGGAGTTTATACTTTATGGCTGGCTTTAATTTAATTAGGAGTGTAAGATGAAGAACAAACTGCCACAGGGTTATTCCTCACGATCTGCAACTCTCGATGATTGTGAGTTGGTCTCGAAAATGTTAAATTCGTGGTCCAAGGATTTTCTCGGCGTTGAAAAGTTTGAAGTCGATGATATTCGGATGGAGTGGACCTTACCCAAAGTGAATCCGGGGACCGATATGCACCTGGTTTTTGCTCCAGATGGAGAGCTTGTGGGCTATTGTGAAGCCTGGGATATGTTGGAACAACATGTACGTGTCTCCGTTTGGGGGCGAGTTCATCCCCAACACAAAGGACTTGGGATTGGTTCCTGGTTATTGGGGTGGGCAGAGCGCCGGGCAAGTACTGCAGTGGCTTTGGCTCCTGCTGATGCACGTGTTGTTATGCGCTCGTTTATTCTCAGTCAGGATCAGTCAGGCGCTCAGCTTTTTGTCGATTCTGGCTTTCAGCTTATCCGTCATTCACTGCGCATGGTGATTGACTTGCAGGAGAGTGTACCAGAACCGGATTGGCCCGAAGGGATCAAAGTACGTCCAATGATCAGGAATGTGGATGAGCATGCGATAGTCCATGCTGTTCGTGATTCTTTCCAGGATCATTGGGGTTATGTGGATCAACCCTTCGAGGATGAGTATAGAGATTGGATGCATTTTATCGAGCGCGATCCGGATTTTGATCCTTCCCTATGGTTTTTGGCCATGGATGGCGGAGAGATCGCAGGGATTTCCTTGTGTTACCCCAAGAGTTCTGATAATCCTGAGATGGGCTGGGTAGGCACTTTGGGTGTGCGCCGCGCCTGGCGGAGGAATGGTTTGGGATTGGCGTTATTGCAGCACTCCTTTAAGGAGTTTCATCAGCGAGAAAAACGCCAGGTGGGCTTGGGGGTAGATGCACAAAATCTAACGGGCGCCTTGCGACTTTATACCCGTGCAGGAATGCGGTCTGATCCCAATTATCAGCATAACGTATTTGAGAAAGAGCTTCGTACAGGTATGGATTTCAGCAAGCAGGCTTTGTGATAAAAGCGAAACATCAAGCGCTGAACTTGATCAGGCAAGGTTTCATGGGTAGAATCTGTGTGTGGCTTATCGATAAGGAGATCAACGATGACAATTAAAGCGGTGATTTGGGATTTGGGCGGTGTAATTTTGCGAACTGAGAACTACGCCCCGCGCCAATATCTGGCTGATCAACTCGGCGTTACCCTGGATGACCTGGAGCAGCTGGTCTTTTCAAACAACTCTGGTATGCGCGCTCAACGGGGAGAAATCCCTGCTGAGCAGCATTGGAAAACGATCCAGCAGAGATTCGGGTTGGATGAAAAGGGACTGAAGGGTTTCCGCAGAGACTTTTTCGCTGGGGATGTTCTGGACCGTGAATTGATTAATTACATCCGAACGCTGCGTTCTCAGTACAAGATTGGCTTGCTAAGTAATGCCTTTTCTGATTTGCGCAATTACTTGGAAAATTCATGGTCTATAGCTGACTTATTTGATGACCTGGTAATATCCGCGGAAGTTGGCATGGCAAAGCCAGATGCAAAGATCTTCCTGTTATCTCTGGAGCACTTAAGCGTTCAGCCTTATGAAGCGGTTTTTATTGATGATTTCTTGCATAATATTGATGGGGCGCGCGAGGTCCAGATCAACACAGTTCATTTTCAAAACCCGGAACAGGCTAAACAGGATCTGGAGACGATCTTGGCCATCCAGTGAACATGCATATGAAATCATAATTTTCGGAGGCCTGAACGATGCTGGAGCAAGAATTGTTGTCAATGGATATTGAAACCATTTCACATTTATTTTCAACTGGGGATTTATCGCCAGTTGAGATAACCCAGTTTTTCCTGCGGCGTATTGAAGCGTTTGACAAGAAAATTACCAGCTATATTAGCATTACAGCAGACCAGGCTATCCAACAGGCGAAACGGGCTGAACAGGTCTTGATAAAGGGACGTAAGGCAGGACGCCAAAAGTTCAACCCTTTGCTGGGCATTCCGATTTCGCTGAAAGATCTCTATGAGACGAAGGGTATCCAAACAACTGCCGGTGCACGAATCTTCCGGGATAATATTCCAACAAGTGATGCCCAGGTAGTGAAAAAGCTCTATAATGCTGGGGTTGTGCTGCTTGGCAAGACCAATATGCATGAAATCGCCCTGGGTTTGACCACGGTAAACCCTCATTATGGGGTCTGCAGAAACCCGTGGGCGACAGATCGAATTTCGGGAGGATCTTCTGGCGGCTCTGCGGCTGCACTGGCTGCTGGGTTTTGTACCGCATCCATGGGTAGCGACACGGGTGGCTCGATTCGTGTGCCGGCTGGTTTATGTGGGGTTGTCGGATTGAAACCGACCTTTGGACGAATCAGCTTGCGCGGTGTGCTGCCGCTAAGCTGGAACCTGGATCATGCTGGCCCCATGGGTAGACGTGTTCAAGATGTGGCTTACATGTACCAGGCTGTGGCAGGGTATGATCCTGAAGATGCTAATTCGGTCAGACGACCGGTTGAAAATGCTCTCTGGCATATTAAAGATGGGGTAAAGCATTGGCGTATTGCACTGGCAGATGATGATTATTTCCACAAGACAGGCTCTGAAGTATTAGACCTGGTTTATAAAGCCGCCCAGGTGTTTGAAACGCTTGGCGCTCATGTTGAGAAAACACCTTTTCCTGGTATGTACGCGGCTGCATTGAGTAATAGCCAGGTTGTAGTCAGTGATGCCGCAACCATATATGCTCAGCCGTTTCTTGAACATCCGCAAGAGTTTGGGGAAGATATTCGCCAGCGTTTGGAGATCGGTTCTCAAGTCAAACTACAGGACTATATCCAGGCGCGCAGGCAACAGATCCTCTTGCGAAGGCAATTCGAAAGCTTTTTTGATGCATACGATCTTTTGCTGATGCCAACAACTGCCGTTCCAGCGCCACTTATAGAAGGACCAACGGCGTTAGAACAAGCGCGCTTGCTTACCCGTTACACAGCACCATTCAACTTAACCGGGCTACCAGCTTTATCAATACCCTGCGGATTTACCCAAAATGGTTTGCCCGTGGGTTTGCAGTTAATTGCCAGACCCTGGAATGAAGCTAATTTACTGCGGGCAGCCTATGCCTATGAAGACGCGACACGTTGGTATTTAAAGGTGCTTGACCTTTGAGAAAACATAGCGCCTACCACGTTTACCTGGCTTTACAAGCTGCCTCTTCATTTCTTCTCAGCATGATTTTTACAGCCAGCTCAGTTTACCAGGTGATTATGGCTGAATTGACGCCTTTGCAATTGGTGCTGGTGGGAACAACCCTTGAGGCGGCTATTTTTATTTTTGAGATTCCAACAGGGGTGGTGGCCGATGTTTTTAGCAGGCGATTATCCATTGTCATTGGGTGGTTGTTGATTGGGGCTGGTTTTATTGTTGAAGGATCATTTCCTTTTTTTGCCCCCATTCTATTAGCCCAGGTTCTTTGGGGATTGGGGTATACCTTTACCAGCGGCGCGACGGAAGCCTGGATCACTGATGAAATTGGCGAAAGCCGGGCTGGAAAAGCATTTTTACGAGCAAATCAGATTGGTCTGTTGACTGCCTTGCTGGGGATTTTTGCTGGCATGGGCTTGGGTAGTATCCAGGTGAATTTACCAGTCCAGTTGGGTGGTGTGGGATTATTGCTAGTTGGTGTTGTGTTGATTTTTATGATGCCGGAGACCAGGTTTTCTCCTGTGGATGCGCAGGTGAGAGTAACTTGGCGCCACATGTTTGCTACTTTTCTCCAAGGGCTAAACTTGATTCGCAGCAGACCTCAACTTAAGCATGTTTTGGGAATTGGTTTTATCTATGGGTTATACAGCGAAGGGTTTGATCGTTTATGGACCAAACACATTCTGGATAATTTTGAGATGCCTGGATTTCATAGACCTTCAGCCGATCGTCTGGATCGGAATTTTTCGCGGCGCAGGTATGTTAATGGCTGTCGGTTTGACAGAAGTTGCTCGCAGAAAAATTGTCACTGATCAATTCAATAGCGTTGCAAAAGCCTTGTTCTTCTTGACTCTCTTGCTTAGCATGGGGCTGTTTGCCTTCGCATTGGGTCAATCATTTTGGTTGGTTATGGGTGCGTACTGGTTAGTCAGTATTGCCCGCGATATCATCGGACCAGTTTATACTGCCTGGGTAAATCAGCGCCTGGATTCAGATGTTCGTGCGACGGTTTTGTCAATGAGCGGACAGGTAGATGCGATTGGACAGATTCTTGGCGGTCCAGGTGTTGGGATTATTGGGAATCTTTTATCGGTACGGGCAGCTTTGTTGGCTTCTGGGATTATTCTATCGCCGGCGCTGGCTCTTTACCAGCGTGTGATGAAAACATTCTCGGGTCAAGGGAGTGTAACTCAGGAGAAAATTTCGGATGATGCATGAAGGATATGAACTACGCCCTGCTTCTTATGGAGACTTGCAGACAATTACAGATATGATTATCGCCACCGAGATTCTTGAACGCGGAGAATTTAACGCGACCACGGATGAGCTTGTCTCATCCTGGCAGCGCCCGCGCTTTAACCTGGATCAGGATGCCTGGGTGGTGATTACGAAAACGGATCCTCAGTTAGTTGTTGGATACGAAGAAGTGTGGAACCGTAAAGATTTTCAGCATTTTATGGGAGATGGTTATGTACATCCCTCTCATCGCAATCTTGGGATTGGAACAGAGCTAATCCGCCGGATGGAAGCGCGTGTCAGGGAGCAACTTCATTTAGCAAGCGCAGACAGTCGGGTCGTGATCCAAAATGGCGTATCTGGGGCAGATCTTACTGGTGTCGAGCTGCATGAACATGAAGGCTATCAACCAGTGCGCTATTTCTGGCGGATGGAAACCACAATTGAGCATGAACCTGCTTTACCTGAAACAGTTATGGGAATAGATATTTGTCATTTTAATCCTGTCGTGGATGGGCAAAAAGCTTATCGGTGTGATTACAGAAGCGTTCCAGGATCATTGGAATTATATACAACCGCCCTATGAAGAATGGTCGCTATATCTGCAGAGAGAAAGTTTCACTCCGGCCGTATCGTATCTTGCTATGCAGGGGGAGCAGCCGGTAGGGGCTGTGCTGTGCGAGAATCTGGGAAATGAAGGATGGGTGCGTACACTGGCAGTCAGGAGAAATTGGCGTCGCAAGGGTGTGGGATTGCTTCTTTTGCAAACTGTATTTAGGAAATTTTTTCACATAGGAATGAATAAAGTAGGATTGAGCGTTGATGCGGAAAATTTAACTGGCGCTACTCGCTTATACGAGAAAGCAGGTATGCACGTGGCTCACCAGTACATCCTGTTTGAGAAGGTTATTCGCAGTGGTCGTGATTGAAGAGAATGTTAATCAATCTTGATGAATTTGCAGAAATCTCGGCTGAAACTCTCACCATTTCTTTATCTAAATCAAAGGAAAGTTAACTTTCATTGCCAGTCTTATTGTCCTAAACTAGGGGAGATTTGAGAGGCGTGAAAATTTCTACTTGAATTTTGATAAAGAAAGGCAGCTGTATTCAAAATATGCACCTTCATTGCATTGGATTAAATCATAAAACAGCTTCTCTATCCGTTCGAGAAAGCTTCACCTACAATGATGCTGAAATTAAGGATGCATTATCTCGCTTTGGTTGTGGAAAGTCCGGGGTTTCAGAAGAGATTTCCGAAGTAGTGATTTTATCTACATGCAATCGGGTAGAAATTTATGCAATTGCTCCTTCTGATGCTGCTCAGGATTTGGAGAAATTTCTTCTTGAGAAAAGTCGAAGTTCTATCGAAGAGATCTAAAAATTTTATGTATCGCTTGAGAGATGATGCAGCAATTGACCACCTTTTTCGAGTTGCTGCAGGTCTGGACTCATTGGTGATTGGGGAGCCGCAGATATTGGGACAGGTGATGCATGCTCTTGAGCTGGCAAGAGGTCAAAATACTTCAGGGCGCATTTTGTCAAGGTTGTTTGAGTTTGCCTTGCACGTCGGAAAACGGGTACGTACTGAAACGGCTATCGGACAGAACCCGACCTCGGTTGCATCGGTGGCTATACACCTGGCTAGTCAAACCATTGAAAATATCGCATCTGCAAAACTTCTGATAATCGGTGCAGGAGAGATGGCGGAAATGGCTTTAGCTGCTTTGAGAAAGCGCGGCGTCCATCAAATCAGGGTGGTTAATCGCACAATGAAACGTGCTCAGCAACTGGCAGAGAAATTTGGGGGGCAAGCAGAACCATTCGAGGGACTCACAGATAGTCTGGTGTGGAGTGAATTGGTGATTGCATCAACTGGGGCTCCTCACACTATCCTTCAAGCACAGTTTATTACGCCAGGTTATGGACAAACGTAATGGACGCCCAATAGTGTTGATTGATATCGCGGTACCCAGGGATATTGATGCGCATGCCTCTTCCATCACCAGGTGTGCGCTTGTATGACCTGGATATGTTAGAAGAATCTGTGGGTGTGTCAATGGAACTTCGTTCTCGGCAAATCCCAAATGCTGAGATAATTCTGAGAGAATGCGAGATTGAGTTTCAAGAGTATCTTCAATTACTGGATGTTTTTCCATTAATTGCGGCAATGCATCAACGCGCAGAAACGATTCGTCGATTAGAATTAGAGAAAACAATGGGTCGATTACCTGATCTGGATGAAACACAGCGAAAACAGCTTTCCTATATTAACAAAGGCTTTAGTCAAAAAAATTCTTTCTGCCCCTACTCGCCAATTAAGATCCGCTGCTGGCAGTTCTCAGGCCGCAGAATATGCTTCGGTTGCTCGCGTTTTATTTGATTTAGATGATCATCATTTGAGTGCATAGATATACAATCCAATGAAAACAAAGGGCTCCAAAAAATAATGTTTATCTTCAGTAAGAAAGCTTTGAAAAAATCATGACTTTGATATTAGCGACCCGCCCTTCTGCATTGGCGCGCTGGCAAACCAACTGGGTAATTACAGCATTAAGATCTTCGTGGCCTGATCTCAATTGTGTGGAGAGAGTGATTACGACGGAGGGAGATCGAGTCTTGAACCGGTCTTTACCTGAAATCGGAGGAAAAGGTGTGTTTACCCAGGAATTGGAGCAAACCTTGATCTACGGGTCATGTGCATGCAGCTGTTCACTCTCTAAAGGATTTACCGGTCGAACAACCTGATGGATTGGTGATTGGAGCTATCCCTCAACGCGGTGAGGTGAGAGATGTGATTATCTCTGCGGACGGTTATACCCTGGCGAGTTTACCTGAGGGAGCTACAGTGGGACATCCAGTTTACGCAGATCTGCTCAACTGCGTGCAGTGCGCCCTGATTTGAATATTGCGTCGCTCCGAGGAAATATCGATACGCGCATCAGAAAAGCAATGGAGCGTCATTATGATGCTATTCTTTTGGCTGGGGCTGGTGTTGTCCGCTTGGGTTTAGAACAGAATGTAACTCAATGGCTACCGTTTACGACCATGCTGCCTGCCCCAGGACAAGGAGCTTTGGCTGTTCAAAGTCGCGAAGATGATCAACAAACCAATACCTACTTAAGTGCCATTGATGACCCGGATACTCGACTTTGCACGCAAGCGGAGCGGGTCTTCTTAGCTGTTCTTGGCGGCGGCTGTGCTGTGCCGGTGGCAGCATATGCGGAGGTTCGGGAGAATCATATTGAGTTACAGGGTCTGGTAGCATCAGTGGATGGAAAAAATGTCATTCGTTGTTCGGCTCGAGGAGTTAACCCTCAAGAAGTTGGCGTGCTATGCGCTCAAAAGGCGTTGGCTCAAGGTGCTAAGGCGTTATTATCTTAGGAGATCGTCCCCTTGCTCTTCAGGAAATGCATTGATCTTGATTAATGGATTGATTTCTCGATTTGAAGGAGCTTAGGATGGTAGATTTAGCAGGTAAACGTGTCTTAATTACCAGGCCCCGTGAGCAATATGCTGACTTTGCTGACTTATTAGCTTCGCATGGAGCTATTCCTTTGTCCTTTCCAGTAATTTCAATCGCCTCCATTGAAGATACACAAGATTTAGACCAGGCATTGGGAAACTTGGCGAGTTATCGCTGGTTAGTTTTTACAAGTGTCAATGGCGTACATGCGGTGTGGAGGCGTATGGTGGTATTGGGAATTACACAGTTCCCCTCCAATATAAAAATTGCAGCCATTGGCCCAAAAACGGCTGCAGCATTGGATGAAATCGGTGCTATGGTTAATTTTATGCCGGCAGAGTATATCGCCGAAGCCATCTTGCCTGGTTTGGGAGACATAAAAGACCAATGGATATTACTCTTGCGCGCCGATATCGCCCGGCCTGATCTTGCGAATGCCATTCAGAATGCAGGCGGCATCGCGCATGAGATTGCCGTTTATCACACGGTTGATGGTAGTCCAAGTGATGCGGAGTGGGATGAATTTTTGAAGGGCGTTGATATGATCACTTTCACCAGCGCATCAACTGTGAAGAATTTTGCCAATTTACTCAAGAGGCGAGAAAAAAGTTTAGATCGATACACGGATAATGCTTTAATAGCTTGTATTGGACCGATCGCTGCTCGTGCTGCCCATGAAATCGGTTTGAAAGTCGACATTGTAGCTGATGAGTACACCATCGAAGGTCTTTTGTTTGCTATGAGAACATATGATGAAATAAATTATGAGGACAGGAAGATCAATGAATAATCCATACAATTCGAACGCCCCAGTTTTTCCAATTTCCAGGCCGCGCCGGTTGCGTCTCTCGGCCAGTCTCCGATCCATGGTTAGAGAAACAGAGCTTTCACCCACTGATTTTATCTATCCTTTGTTTGTTCGTCCTGGTGAGAACCTCCAGCGCGAAATATCCTCAATGCCTGGAGTCTATCAATGGTCGGTTGACCGGTTGGCGCAGGAAGTTGAGCAGGTTTTTGCCCTTGGCATTAAAGCGGTAATTTTGTTTGGGATCCCGGGAATGAAGGATCCAATTGGTGTCGAAAACTTCTCGCCTGATGGGGTTGTCCAGCAGGCAATTCGAGCGATTAAGTCTGCTGTGCCGGAGATGGTGGTGATAACAGATGTATGCATGTGCGAATACACGGATCATGGCCATTGCGGCTTGTTAAATGTTGGTTCTTCATTACCGAAACCAAACCTTCCCGAAGGCTATGTGCTGAATGACGACACGCTAAAAATATTAGCAAAAGTGGCTCTTTCACATGCCCAGGCAGGAGCGGACATTGTAGCGCCAAGCGGCATGATGGATGGGATGGTCTCGGTGATCCGCACAGCTTTAGATGCTTCCAGCTTTGAGCATACAGCTATTCTTGCTTATTCGGTCAAGTATGCTTCTGGGTTCTATGGACCATTCCGGGATGCTGCAGAATCGCCTCCTAAATTTGGGGATCGCAAATCTCACCAGATGGATCCGGCAAATTCACGGGAAGCTTTGCGTGAAGCTGCTCAGGATATTGCTGAAGGGGCAGATATGCTGATGGTCAAGCCAGCTTTGCCCTATTTGGACGTAATCTGTCGAATCCGTGAAAGTTACCCACAGTATCCCTTGGCTGCCTACAATGTGAGTGGTGAATACTCCATGTTAAAGGCTGCTTCGGCCAACGGATGGTTGGATGAAAAGACGGTTGTTTTGGAAACCCTTACGGCTATTAAGAGGGCAGGCGCCGACCTCATATTGACCTATCATGCGAAAGATGCAGCTGCCTGGTTGGCGTAACTCCTGGATTGCTTAAATGGAATCTTCATCACTCACTTTTCAAGCTGCTTCTGAACGTAATTTTCATGACCGGCGAATGAATCATGCAGATTTTTCTATAGCGCCTTTTACCATTGCCTGGGAAATAACTCGATCATGTGCTTATGCATGTATGCATTGCCGCGCCAACGCTCAGCACCAGAGAGATCCTAGAGAGTTAGATACACAAGAAAGTTTCCGCCTGATCGATCGGCTGGCTGAATTTGGTAATCCCATTTTGATCTTCACCGGTGGAGACCCGATGATGCGCCCCGATTTGTTTGAGTTGATCGAATATGCAGCGCAGAAGGGTTTGCGCTGTTCTTTGACTCCTACCGCTACCGCTCTGCCAACAATCGAAAGGTTGAAGCTGGCTGCGAATGCGGGAATCCGCCGGATTGCATTAAGTTTGGATGCACCGACTAAAACTGTGCATGATGGTTTCAGGCAGGTAGAAGGTTCCTGGGACCGAACAATGAAGATTCTTCATAATGCGCAACAAGTGGGCATCAGTGCTCAGGTGAATACAACAGTTTCTCAGTTTAATTTGGCGTTGTTACCTGAAATGGTACCATTTATCGAGGAAGTTGGCGCTGTCCAGTGGTCAGTTTTCTTTCTGGTACCCACTGGCAGGGCTCAGATTCCATGGATGATTTCTCCAGAAGATCACGAACGTGTATTTAACTGGTTATACGACCTCTCAAAATCAGCGCCCTTTGATATCAAAGCTACTGCCGCTCCGATGTATCGTCGTGTGGCGATCCAGAGAAAGAAAACAGAAATGGGGTCAGGTTCAGAGGTGACTTTCCAGGGCGCAGGTTTCCAATACGCAGATGGTTTAGACCGGCCAACTAAAGGTGTAAATGATGGCAATGGTTTTCTTTTTATTTCCCATATTGGTGAAATCATGCCATCCGGTTTTCTTCCAATCTCGCTGGGAAATGTTCGAGATGATGATATCGTTCAGGTATACAGGGAACATCCAGTATTCCGAGATTTACGAGACCCCAGTAAGCTAAAGGGGAGATGCGGGATTTGTGAGTTCCGCGATGTTTGTGGTGGGCAGCGGGGTAGAGCTTATGGTGTGACTGGAGACTATCTCGAAACTGATCCGGCTTGCGCTTACCAACCGGTTGGGTTTGAGGATCATCTGTCATGAATATAAATGAGAAACCTACGAAACCTGAAGATTTGCAGCCGACCTCTAGATTTCTAAGAGCGTGCCATGGTCTGCCAGTAGATGCTACCCCTGTCTGGTTTATGCGTCAGGCTGGCAGGTATATGCCAGAATACCGCGCGATTCGCGAAAAATATTCCCTTTTAGAAATTGTGTCTCACCCAGAAATAGCTGCAGAAGTTACCTTGCAGCCCGTTGAAATCTTGGGAGTGGATGCGGCGATATTATTTGCAGATATTTTGTTAGTAGTCCAGCCTATGGGTTTACATTTGGAATTTATTAAAGGCGAGGGTCCAGTTATTTCTAATCCCATTCGGCAGCTCAAGGATGTTGAAAAGTTGCGGGTAATGGACGCTCGCAGCGACCTTGGTCATGTTATGAAGGCTATTCAATTGGTTCGTGCTGAATTATCTGACCAGGTACCATTGATTGGATTTGCCGGCGCGCCCTTCACTGTGGCATCCTACATGATCGAGGGTGGACCATCCAAGGATTATATCCACACAAAAACCATGATGTATGCTTTGCCAGAAATCTGGCAAGTTTTTATGGAGAAAATCTCATTATCTTTGGTGGACTATCTGATAGCACAAGTTGAAGCAGGCGCTCAGGCGATCCAATTGTTTGATTCGTGGGTAGGCGCGTTAAGCCCGCAAGATTACCGGCGTTATGTATTGCCATATTCGCAAAAGGTGCTGCAAGCTGTGCAGGCAACAGGTGTGCCTGTGCTCCATTTCGGCACTGGGACTTCCATGTTACTTCAAGATATGAAAGAGGCTGGCGGTACAGTAATTGGATTGGACTGGCGTGTGCCTTTGGATTATGGCTGGAAGTTGCTGGGATATGACACCAGAATCCAGGGAAATCTGGATCCGGTAGCGTTGTTATCCCCCCAGACGGTTTTACGAAAGCAGGTTCAAGATGTGTTGCAAAGAGCGGCAGGCAGACCAGGGCATATTTTTAACCTGGGGCATGGAATTATTAAGCACACTCCTGTAGAAAATGTGAAGTCAGTGGTAGAGATGGTGCATGAAATGACAAATAATCCATCACTGGTTTTAAGAGGATAGTTATGGATACTATGGTTATCGTTGGTGGTGGAATAGCTGGTTTATCTGCTGCTTATTCATTGGTGGAGAAAGCGAAAAGTGAGAACAGGGCGATCTCTGTTTCGGTAGTCGAAGCAGGTGATCGCTGGGGCGGGAAGATTGCGACTGATCGGATTGATGGGTTTGTGATCGAAGGTGGTCCAGATACTTTTCTGCGAACAAAACCTTGGGGTGTGGACTTATGCAGGAAATTAGGGCTCGAGGAACGATTGCATGGCACTAATCCTGCTCAGAAGAACACCTATGTGCTTCATTCTGGTCGCCTCAAGCCTTTGCCAGAAGGTTTGATGATGATGATCCCCACCCAAATTGCTCCGATGGTTAGAACGCCCCTTCTTACCTGGCCAGAAAAAGCGAGAATGGGGCTGGATTTCTTTTTACCAGCGCGACCTTTAAATGGGGATGAAAGCCTTGGTGAGTTTGTGTCGCGAAGATTGGGTAGAGCAGCTTATGAAAAGTTGATTGAGCCTTTGATGAGTGGTATTTATGCGGGAGATGGCGATCAATTGAGTTTGCAATCCACATTTCCATATCTGCGAGATTTGGAAATGAAGCATGGTGGATTGGTCAAAGGAGCTCTCTCGGTTCGAAAACAACGCTCCAGAATGTCATCAGGAAATTCCAACAATAAGAGCATATTCTTAACACCAACGACAGGTTTGGCGGAAATTGTTGAGGCTTTAATCCAGTATCTTGAAACACATCATGTTCAACTGCACCTGAACACGCGGGTTACACAAATCATTAGTAACAAAACAGGTTATTATCGACTTTACACAAACACAAGGGGTCCAATATTAGCGAATGGAGTAATATTGGCTGCCCCGGCTAATATCTCCGGCTCTATTTTGTTGGAACTGGCGCCTCAATTATCTCGGGAATTGTCTGCTATCCCTTATGTGTCTACAGCAACAATTTCTTTGGCTTACCGGCAATCTGATCTCCCCAAACCATTAAGAGGTTATGGATATGTAATTCCGAGGAGAGAAGGCCGGCAAGCCCTGGCTTGTACCTGGACATCCACAAAGTTCCCCCACCGTGCTCCTGAGGGCTATGCATTATTGCGGGTTTTCGCGGGTCGGGCTGGTCAAGAATGGGATTTGTCCTGGAACGATGAGGATCTATTAGTGATAGCCCGTAGCGAGGTGAGACATACTTTGGGAATACAAGCTGATCCTGTTCTATCGAGAGTGTACATGTGGGAAAAAGCTATGCCTCAATATAATCTTGGACATCCAGAAAGGCTCAAGAGAATTGATGTAGAATTGACAAAATACCCGGGTTTGGCTTTAGCGGGTAATGGTTATCAGGGAATTGGCATTCCTGATTGTATATTCTCCGGTAGCCAGGCAGCAGAGAAAGTGTATTTATCTCTATTCGATTGAGGTGAAAAATGGCGTTAAAGATTGATCGATCTGTTGAAATATTTCAAGATGCACAAACTATCCTTCCAGGCGGTGTCGATTCGCCTGTACGTGCTTTTCGAGCAGTAGGTGGCCAGCCTTTATTCATTGATAAGGGTGAAGGCGCCTATCTTTTTGATGTGGATGGAAATGCTTATATTGATTACGTGCTTTCTTGGGGTCCACTGATCTTAGGACATGCCTATCCTGCAGTTGTTCGGGCGCTGACTGAAGCAATCACAAAAGGAACTAGCTATGGAGCGCCGAGTCCGCTGGAAGTTGAATTGGCGCGTTTGATCCAAAATTTTATGCCCGATATGGAGATGTTGCGCTTTGTCAACTCCGGCACCGAAGCTACGATGACCGCACTAAGATTGGCTCGAGCCTACACAGAGAGATCCAAAATTATCAAGTTTGAGGGTTGCTATCATGGGCACGCTGACTTATTGCTGGTACAAGCAGGATCAGGCGTCGCCACTTTGGGGTTGCCTGATTCTCCTGGGGTGCCCGCTGCTACTGTGCAAGATACTCTTGTAGCCAGATATAATGACCTTTCTTCGGTAGAAAAAATCTTCAATGAATATCCACAGCAAATCGCTGCGGTGATTGTTGAGCCAGTCGCTGGAAATATGGGTGTTGTCCCGCCGGCGGAAGGTTTCTTACAAGGATTGCGAGACATTGCTACCCAGTATGGCGCTTTGTTGATATTTGATGAGGTGATGACTGGTTTTCGGGTTCACCTGGGAGGCGCTCAGGCCTTATTCGATATTCAGCCCGATCTCACAACCTTAGGTAAGGTGATTGGCGGAGGCTTGCCAGTAGGGGCCTATGGAGGGCGCAAGGATATTATGCAATTGATTGCTCCTTCTGGGCCGGTCTATCAGGCAGGAACGCTCTCCGGTAATCCGCTGGCTATGACGGCTGGGATTATCACTTTGCAGGTTCTTCAAGAGCCTGGTGTGTGGACGCATCTTGAGCGTTCGGTCGACCAGCTGTCGGATGGTATTAGCCAGGCAGCTAAAGATGCTCGTGTGGCGATATGGCAAAATCGAGTTGGCACCATGTTTTCACTTTTCTTTACCGATCGTCCAGTAACTGATTGGCCGAGTGCAAAAACCAGCGATACTACACGTTTCGCACGATATTTCCAAAGTATGTTGAACCAGGGGATTTATCTAGCGCCATCCCAGTTTGAAGCTGGTTTTATGTCCACCGTACATAGCTCCGAACAGATCCAAAAGACAATTGATGCTGCCCGCCAGGCTTTTCTCGCTCTGGCGTAGAAATCCTTAGGCTTACCTAAAAAAAACAGGCAACCCGTTTAAGCAGGTTGCCTGTTATCCATTTAACTCTGATTTTTGATTTATCTACTATGCGGTTCTGGTGGATATCGCATTTGTGTGTGGAGGTATAAACTACTTCCTATGCCCCAAATTGCCCAAACTAAGGGTGCTGGACGGACCATGCCCCAGACAACCGAATCCATTGTTCCATGGATCATCAGGACCAATGTGCTGCCCATTAAGGCAAATCCAATTGCTTCGATGCGTGGGTTCTTATTTGATATACCATTCAGGCGGCTTTTCCAAGCCTGGGTGAAATGGATGACCAGGATCGCAATCCAGGCGGATAAACCTATCAGCCCTAAATCTACTCCGATTTGCAGAATAAGGTTATGCGCGTGGAAAATACTTCCGGGTGAAGCAAGAGTGAATGGATAGAGTGAATCGGCTACTTTGGTAAAGGATCCCATACCTACACCAGTAAATGGAAAATCTCGGATCATGTAATAGGCGCGCTCCCATATCTCCATGCGCCCTTGAACGCCTCTTACAGAACCGCCTGAAACTAAAGCATTCAAGACTTTTGTTAGGCCAAGGATGTAAACTATCGAAAAAGTGGCAAGTATGCCAAGTATGGATAGGACCCAACCCCATCGCCAACGAAACACAGGAAAAAAAATAAGCACGATAAAAATAGCAATCCATGCTCCGCGTGATTGAGTCAGGATCAGGAAAAATACCATGACCAAGGAGCTGACGATGGCAAGAATTTTCTCCGGTATGTTGATATCCTGCCAGGCGAACAATACCCAACTTACGGAGAAAGGCAGGATCAATACCAGGCTGCCTGCCATTACATTCGGGTGGATTGTATCTTGAAGCAAGATCGTGAAGGGCTGGTAAATTTGTGCAGGAATGAAAGCTAGCTTGGCACTCCATTCAACCGCTACAGGTGATATCGCGGCTAAGAGCAATCCAGAGAATATCAAACCGTTGATACTCAAATATAAACGCTTGGGCGTCTGGCTCCAATTTACAAGCGCATAAAAAAGACCAATTCCGGATAATAACCGGTAAACTTGGATGTGGGTAATTTCCGGGAAGGCTGTAATCCACATTGTTATGGGAATGAAAGCGGACAGAATGAGAATAGGAAAATCACTTGCTGTTCGAATGGATAGACGACCATAAGCAAGAATACGGACAAGCCAGAAGAAAGCAGCAACAAGTACCGCAGCAGGCAGAAAACGAACAGATACAAGACTGGCAGCCAAAGATAAAGCCACCAGCCATATCTCCAGGTTCGCCAAATAGCGCAGGAATTTTTTAAATATTTGGAGCACTTGAACTAAAAGAGAATTGTCAGAAAGTGGTTTAGAAATCTTTAGTCGGATGATGTGCTAAACTCTTCATCGCTTTTGATAGGCTTTGTATTGCTCTTTGTTTTTCCTGTACCGTTTCCACTGGCGTGATGGTAACCATCGGATGAGTAGTAAGTTGAATAATATTGGTACTTCGTGTAATAGCCCGAACGGCGGCGAGAGATAGGATTTAAGACCACGCCGATGATTCGCGCCCCTGCTCGATGTAATTGTTCAATGACAACTTGAGCGGCGCCAATTTTTGTCTTGCCGGGTTCAATCACCAGTAGAACGCCATCCACCCTGGCAGACAATATGACTGGATCAGCCACAATGCAGGGAGGCGCATCCATAATAATCAAATCTGATTTACTTCCTATTTCTTGCAGAATAGCTTCCATCCTTGCAGATGCTAGCAATTCAGACGGGTTGGGTGGTAATCCTCCGCTGGTTATTACTGCTATAGGTGGTTCTCCCCAGGAATTAATCACATTGGCAATTTTGATACTGTCTCTGAAAAGATCAGATAAGCCTCTGCGGTTAGCGATACGAAGGTGGCGATGTAAAGTTGGTCGTCTCAAATCTGTATCCATCAGGACTACTTTTCGCTCACCCTGTGCGACAACTGCTGCGAGATTGGCGGCGATGGTCGATTTTCCCTCGCCTGGGGCAGTGCTGGTGATCAAGATGGATTTTAACGGTTTGTCTACCCCAGCAAATTCCAGGTTTGTGCGAAGGGTCCTAAATGCTTCTGTTATAGGAGAAAGCGGGTTGTCTGACACATAGACGCGAAAACCCTTCTCATCCTTTTTTCTCGATTTTTCCATTTCACCAATCAAGCCAACTACAGGAAGTTGAAGGTGTCTGGTTATATCTTCTGGGGTCTTAAGCGTATCATCAAGGTATTCAATGAGGAAAGCGATGGTTCCCAACAAGAAAATGCCAATCACACTCCCCATGGCGATATCGCGTATGGGTTGTGGTCTGATTGGTTTATTGGGGGTATTTGCAGGTTGGATTTGGACAATATTTGGCGTGGATCGCAAACGTGCAAGCCGAACCGCTTCGTAGTTATTGAGCAAGTTGGAATAAATCTGTTGGTAAAGAGTCAGGGCTGCCTGTAATTGATCTTGCCTGGCTTGCGTATTTCCAGTACCTGCAGTGCCACCTTGTCCCAGAACGAGCATATTAGCATAGGTTTGTTTGTAAAGATCTCTTAGCGTTTGGAGCTGATCCAGACGGTTTTGTTCTTCTTTAAGAGCAACCTGATCTTCAGGAGAAAGCGTAGGTGTAGGAATAGCCGTAGGGGTCGGGCTATAACGGGAGACCGGTGTAGCAGTTGGGGCAGGAATTGGGAAAAATGCTGCAATCTTGCTTTCGCTCTTGATAATATCAGCTTCAGTTAAATCGAGTTGTTGTTTTAACTCCTCTAATCGTTTCTGGAGTGCAATTTCTTCTTCTTGCTTTTGAAGTTCTTCAGATTGTTCTACATTGCGAGCAATTTCTTCTTGCAAATTGGCGATTTGGGTTTCTACTTGGTTAATTTGTGCCTGGAGGCTGCTTTCGGAGGCCTCATACCGACTTGTTTGCAATGATTCATTGTATTTGATAAAAACATCGACTAACGAATTGGCAATAAGCGCAGTACGCTGGGCGTCATTATCCGAAACCGTTACGTCCAGAACCAGGGAATCCTGAACTTGTTTAATCGAGATTTGGCCTTCACTGACATTAAAACCCAATTGTTCACTCAATTTATCCAGAACTGGACGAGTATTGATCAGTTGAGTATAAGTTTTTGCCAGTTGAATTTCATTATAGAAATAGTAACTCGCGCCTTCTTGATCGAGGCCTCTGCTCACCATGATCCTTGTGGATGTTTGATACACAGTGGGCTGGGTGGTGCTGAAGAAATACCCGATTAACCCTCCAATAATCCCCCCCAGGATAAGCAGCCAGAGCCATTTCTTGAAAAGATAAAAATATTGCTTAATTTCCATAGGATTTAACCACCTGGCATAAAAACCAAGAAAACAAGTAAACGATTATATCCCTTAAGCATTTTTACACGCCCATGAATTTTGTGTATGCTTAAGGACGATTGATTCTATCATATCTGCTCAGCTTTGAATAATCGGAGCAGAATACTCTATGATGTTTTTAATGTGTAGATAGAACTTGATTGATCCGCTCAATTACAAAAGTCTGTTGGCTGGATGATAACCCAGGATACAAAGGAAGCGTTACTTCAAGCTCAGCGAATGCCTCGGTATGCGGTAATCTAATGTTGGGATATCTCTGCCGGTAATATTTGAATAAATGTATAGGGGGATAATGGATACTGGTTTGAATACCGGATTCCCGCAATTTATCAATAAAGAGTTGGCGTTGAAATCCAATAGGCAAAACGACAGGGAAAATGTGGTAAGCCGGATCAACATTTTGGTGTGTTGCCCAGGAGTCGAAGGGCAATCCTAACCGGCTATCTGCAAAGGCTTGCCTATATGTTTGGGTAAGATCTCTGCGTCGTGCATTATTATGAGCTAGTTTTTGGAGCTGTACCCGACCCAGTGCAGAGTGAATCTCATCGATCCGATAATTGTAGCCCAGGTCGACCACATCATAGCTATATGCATGTCCCTGGTGGCGGTCCCATGTTAAACTCGTCATTCCATGGGAGCGCAACAGCCGGACTTTTAGGGCGATTTTCTCATCATTCGTGGTAAGCATTCCACCTTCACCGGTAGAAAGATTCTTGTTTGAGAAAAAGCTAAAACAACCGATATCTCCCCAAGAACCTAGGGGACGGTTGTCTAATGCAGCCCCAGGAGCATGAGCTGCATCTTCAATAACATGAAGATGGTAATGCTTGGCTCGCTCCATAATTTCCGGCATCCGACAAGGGTAGCCGCCATAATGCATGACAATAATAGCTTTTGTGCGAGGGGTGACCAATCGGTCAATCTCGTTTGGGTCCATGGTGGGTTCTTCCGCCCCAAGGATGTCAGCAAAACGTACCTGTGCCCCGGTGTATAGAACCGCATTTGTAGTGGCGACAAAGGTCAACGAGGGCACAATCACTTCATCTCCGGGGCCAATATCTAGCGCCAGACAGGCAAGGTGTAAAGCTACTGTCGCATTTGATACTGCCAGCGCGTAACGACAGCCAGTCATCGCGGCGAACTCATCCTCAAACTTTCTGGTTATCTCACCCATTGTCAGCCAGCGACGTCGAAGTACATCCAGTACAGCTTGCTCTTCGTCTACACCATAATCCAGGTCCGCCAGAGGAACATGCCAGTTCATCATTCTGCCTCACCTAAAATCTGTGATCGCAAAGAATCAAATTCCTGGATGGCCTGTTCATAATCATCAGGGCGGCCTAAATCTTGCCAATAACCACTAAAGGGATAGCTCATCACACTTTTGCCAGATTTAATCAGTTTGAGTACCAGGTCGGGAAAGTCAAGATATTGATTATGTGGAATGTACTGGAGAACCGCTGGTTCAAACACGTAAATTCCCATACTGACTTGTAGATTATAAGTTGGCTTTTCTATATACCCTGTAAGCTCATTGGAGCCATTGGTTTCGAGTACCCCTAGATCAATCTTGATTTGGCGAATATGGGAAGCAATAGTAGCTATGGCCCCACTAGCTTGGTGAGCTCTCAGAAGTTTCTTCAGGTCCAATGTTGTGAGAACATCTCCATTCACAACAAGAAAAGTTTGATCCAATCTGTCGGCAACCAAAGAGAGCGGTCCGGCTGTTCCTAGAGGGTGATTTTCGTAGCTGTAGTCAATTTTCAACCCAAACCGCTCCCCATTTTGAAAGAAAGCGTGCATTAACTCTGCCAGGTGCCCAACCGTCAGAATCACATCAGTTACACCAGCATTTTTCATCTGGTGCAGTAAAATCTCCAGGATCGGCATGTCGCCAATTGGCATGAGAGGTTTCGGTAAAATTTTTGTATACGGTGCAAGGCGAGCGCCTTTGCCGCCGGCTAGCACAACAGCTTTCATTTTCTTGCTCCACAAATTATGGTTATCTTAGGAGTATCAGACCTGGTATCGATCTGTTCGGAACCGGTTTAGATTGTGGCGCACCCAATCAATCGTTCGGGAAAGCCCTTCTTCTAAGTCGACATTCGGTTGCCAGCCAAGACGCTTTCTTGCCAGACTGTTATCCGAAAGTAAGCGCTGTACTTCGCTCTTTTCTGGTCGCAGACGTTCAGAGTCCATCAAGATATCGACCTGTTTCCCTACCAGCTCAATAATGATCTTAGCTAAATCTCCAATGCTGATCTCTTCTCCGCTGCCCAGATTGAACGTCTCTCCTTCAATTCCGTCCACCTCACCCACGCGTAGAAATCCTGCTACCGTATCCGTTACATAAGTCAGGTCACGGCGAGCTTGAAGGTTGCCCAACTTAATCTTCTCTTGCGTAAGAGCCTGAGCAATGATGGTCGGAATGACCGCACGAGCAGATTGGCGCGGCCCATAGGTGTTGAAGGGGCGCAAAGTAACGACGGGCGTGTCGAAGGAACAGAAAAAGCTCTCAGCCAGTTTGTCAGCGCCAATTTTACTGGCTGAATAGGGAGATTGACCTTGCAGGGGGTGTTTTTCATCGATAGGCACATGTAACGCGGTTCCATACACCTCGCTGGTAGAGGTGTGTATCACACGCTGCACACCCATTTGTCGGGCCGCCAGTAGAACATTCAGTGTTCCGGTAATATTGGTGGTTACAACTTCTTCCGGATGGACATAGGAGTATGGAATGGCGATTAGTGCACCCAAATGAAATATGTGGGACATGCCAGCAGCAGCTTTTTGAACAGCTGACTGGTCGCGCAAATCACCCTGGACAATCTCGATTTCGCCTAGAATCTCTACAGGCAGTAAAGAAAGCAGTCCTGGATCGCCACGAGAGTTGTAGCGAACAAAAGCGCGCACGCGCGCGCCTGATGAGACTAAGGTTTCCACCAGGTGACTGGCGATGAACCCGCCCGCGCCGGTTACCAGCACCGGCTTTGCATGCCAAAAATCATCCATTCATCAATCCGCAGTAGAAATGTGTGCTGTCTGGATTGCCGAATTTTCATTGTTTATCTTTCGGCGAATCTTCTCAATCTCAGCCAGGGTTTTGGACGTATCCCCACTTTGAACCGTTTGTTCCAGCTGCGCTAACAAGCTGTCAAAATAGCCTGGCGTTAGGTATGGATCAGATATGTGTTGATACTCGCTTGGTGGTTGGTTGTGAACAACCGTTTTGGAGCCGTTATGCGATCCATTTGAGCGTGAGATTTGTTGTATTTCCCCTGGAATATCGGGAAAATCAAATATGCGAGCAGAGGTTTTTTGGCAAATATCCATAAGCTGGTGACGTTCTTGCTTTGTCACATTATGGATAGCAAAGACAAGGATACCAATATCAAGCTCTTTCACCAAATCCGGGATATCCTCGCGCCGGCCTAAAACATTTAAACCATGAATTCGGGTGTCCTGCATCGAAAGGCTGTCATCTACAAAACCTACCACATGCAAAGAAAGGGAATATTTGCCATTCTGCAGCATCCAGGCAGCAAACTGCCCCGAATCACCGCCGCCGATAATCAGGACACGTTCCAAGCCACGTCCCCCCACACCCCGCCAGTCCACCCAGCGGGTCGCCAAACCGGTAATCAACCGGCTGCGATAGCGCGCGACGATAAAGCCGATGGCGGCTAATCCACCTGCGAAGATCAGCATGCCATTGGGCAGCAAGGACCGAGTTCCCCAAAAAGCGAAAACGCTTGGGGTGACCGCATCAGAAACGGGAATGCCTATCCATTGGGCAGGAAGCATATGATTGATTGCCAGGGCTGCACAGAGCGAGATGGCAATGCCGGGAATTAAATCGAATGCATCAGAAGCCGCAGCGCGTGACCACTCAATCAGATTAATCTTTAACAATACATTGGTCACACTGAAAAGCGCCGCGAAGGTAAAAGCAAGAACGACTGCCGCTTCCCAACCAACATTTAAAGGACCCGTCGAGCGCCAGAAAAGACCGGCGATGGCAATGGCTGTCATTGTGACCAGGATATCGATGATAAACCAGCGAACATGGCGGTGCATCAAACGCGCCAAAGGTCCAACAAACAGGCTGGGCTCGGAAACATCCTTATGGCGCATCACAGGCGCCAGGCTGAGAAAAGTCCAGAAAATGATGTCCAAGTCGCCCCAAAATGTACGATAACGCACATAAAGCTGATCCAGTCGTAGTTTGCTAGGCAGAATTTCACCCAGGTAAGTATCCATCATTTGCTTACCGTTTAGCAGGGATTCCTCATCTCGATAAAGAACGGAAGCTGGGCTGGTGATCCCAGGACGCACAGAGGTGATCTCTTTCCAGGCATCTCTAGGCCAGGAATTGGCCAGTAATGGGTCCTCCGGGCGCGGGCCAACCAGGCTCATTTCACCTTTGAGTACATTCCATAGCTGGGGAAGCTCATTCAATTTGCTGTCACGCAGCCATCGTCCAAAAGGTGTGACGCGTGGGTCGTCTTGCGCTGTCACGCGCGGCCCCAGGTGGCTTTGCGGCTCCTCGCGCATGGTGCGGAACTTGACGATATCAAAGGTTTTCCCGCCTTTTCCGACACGCTTCCCGTGGTAAAAAACCGGTCCTGGAGAATCGCGTTGGATGCGCCAGGCGATGAAGGCAAATAGGGGAGAGAGAAAAATTAGACCAAGCGAGGATGCCAGGATATCCAGGCACCTTTTTGCCAGCCTATCGACGCGGTTGACCTTCCGGGAACGATTCTCCTGGTAGGTCGAAAGAACACGGATTACGGCAGTATTTCGCATGGTTAAGATAAATAAGAGGCTAAACCACAGGATCTTTTATTGCCAGCGCCTGATCCTGTTTAAAAAGAAGACTTATATAATATAGCACAATTTCCAGGCATTGACTATATGTATTTCTACCTAATCGCTTTAACAGGTATACCCTGCTAAGATTTGCTGCGCCAGCGACCGGCAAAGCGCAGCAGGCCCAGCAAAAACCCCGACCCATAACTGAGATGCAAAATGGCATAGATTAGCGGCAGAAGCCATACAGCGCTGGAATCGCGTCGGGCGGCCGTCCATAGCGCAGCGCCCAGGTTAGCAACCAAATACAGCCCCAAGACCAGCGCCAGCAGCCAGCGCCCGAGAGGCATAACCAGGGCCAGGAGCGCGCTTCCCAGCAGGGCAGCCACAAATACCGGCGGCGCAAACTGGCGCAGGCTCATCTGTCGGGGATGCTTCTGCAAAACACGCACCTTCCAGAACCCGTACTGGAAATACTGCCGCCAGAGAGAAGCCAGTGAGCTGCGGCTGTAATAAACCGAACGCACATCGGCAGCCAGCAACAGCTTAGCCCCCAGCCCGCGCAGGCGGTAATTGTATTCGTCATCCTGGTTGCGCACCAGCTCCTCGTCATACGGCCCGGCGCGCTGCACAATTTCCCGCGTATAGGCCGGGAAGGGGATAGTATCCGCCAGGCAGGTTTCATCCTTCTTGGTGCGGAAAGCCGAACCGCCCACCCCGAAAGGAGAGCTCATCGCCAGGGCGATCCAGCGCGCCAGGCGCGTCTCCCCCACCGTCTCCGTTGGTCCGCCGACCCCATCCACCTTATCCGTCAGCAGATGCTGGACGCAGCGGCTGACATAATCCGGCGCGATCTGGCAGTGACCATCCACGCGGATCAGGATCTCTCCCTTTGCCAGGGAGATGGCCGCGTTGAGCGCCTTGGGCACAATCCGCCCGGGGTTATCGATCACGGTGAGCTGCGCGTATTGCGCCTGGTAACGCTGCAGCAGCTGGCGGGTGCCATCCTGCGACATCCCATCTGCCACGATTAATTGCATTTTCTCGGCCGGGTAATCTTGCTGCAGCACACAATCCAGGCTGCGCTCAATATAAGCGGCCTCATTGCGCACCGGCATCAGAATGGAGACGAGGGGAAGATGGTGTGTAGGTATCATGGAAGGGGATGAAGGATATGGGTCAAGAAAGGGGGATTTGTGTTAGCGATGGGTAACCCACTGCTTAACCTGGCAAAAAGGTTAAGGTGTAGGGGTGAGCTTACTTTCGAGGATATCGGCTTTTTCTCGAACTCTAGAGTAGGAGGATAGGCGATAGAACTGAATAGCTTTTTGCACATAACCGAGCTGTTCAGCCATCATACCTGCCCGAGCGCAACCATGGTTGCCGGGATCGCCATTTTGGCAGGCATTTAAGTAGGCTTCCATAGCCTGTTCAGGGAACTCGGATTGAAGTGCTTCTCCCAGGGATAGCCAGCGCTGGCCATCCTGTGGGTCAATTGCCAAACCTTGTTGGTAATACTCGATTTTCTTCTCTGGTTGTAAATCCCCAGCCCAAAACCAGCTTGTGGCGCTGGCAGGTTGAACTTTCAGAGCCATTTGTGCCAGAATGATATCCTCCGGGTGCATGCGCTGCATGAAGGTGACAAAACTTTGATCGCATGCCGCTGCCTGCAGGTATGCATCATTGCGCGCTTCAAGATTGCCTTGTGCACCGGCTTGCAGGGCAGCCATCCATTGGGCAGAGCAGGCGCGGCTCTCGCTTAGCCAGGGGGGGATTGCAGAAAAGAGAGGCTGGCCAGAATACAGGATATGAACGGTGTCCAGGGCCGCCAGGTTCAATGCCAGGCGATCTCTCAACCCACCGGAGAACACAGCCAGCAGCGCTAGCAGTAAAATGATAACCATCAGGGTGTACTTTTTCATCGAATATCCTGGCGTAAAGCCTCTTTCAATTCCCTGGGCAGGTTGCAAATCACAGCCCGGAATTTACCGGCAGACGTGCGAGGGATTTGTTCGACCAACTCAACCTTAACGTGCACATCTCCAACGTGTAAATGCATATTCTCTGTCAAGTGTTTACCATCAACCTCACCAAAGCCTGGTCCAGGAATCACCCGGATCGTAAACAGATCCAGTTGTTCTTGAATTACCTGAGCTTCGAGGATATTTTCTACACCTTTAAAAACTGTATCAAAGCGCAGCATTTGTCTTCCATCTTCGGTGAAGCAGATATCTTCTACTCGTCCATCGATGGCTTCAAGGATTGGCATTTCTCTCCCGCAAGGGCAGTTTTGGTCCAATGCCCAGCGGGCTACATCTCCAATGCGGTAACGAATCAGGGGCTGTAACCGATTATTCAGCCCGGTGCAGATGACTTCGCCCATCACCCCAGGGGGAGCTGCTTGCCCTCTCGAGTCAATAATCTCCAGGATGCCAACCTCTGGACTCACGTGGTAGCGTCCAAATTCGCATTGGCAGGCGAAGTGGCAATTTTCCACAGCTCCATAGCGGTCATAAATTTTACACTGCCAGGCAGATTCAATTAATGTGCGGTCCTGCTCGGTTACTGTCTCAGATGTAGTAAAAACTCCCTGGGCAGGTGCGGGAAAGTCATCATTTTCTAGCGCAAATTGGGCGATTACGCGCAAGGCGCTGGGATACCCCATAATTACCGCTGGGCGGTATTGCCGGAGAAAAGAAAGGTATGCCGGTAAAAAGCGCGGCGACAGGTGGTAAATTGAGGCATAAGCCATGTCTTCAGCTGGGCTGAAACGCCAGAACGGAGGCTGATCTTGATCGAAACGGCATACTTTGCGCACGCCAAACATCACCCGCCTGGCGCGGTAATCGATGCCTGCCCAACCGAAATTGCGGGCGGCTGGCACAGCCAGCTCCAGGGCGTGAAAATCATGGGTGAAATAGATTTCTGTGGGAGTACCGGTTGTACCGCTGGAGCGAAATACCATAACATCCCTGGGCGGCGGCTGGGTGAGCAGATCTTTGGGATGGCTGCGTAAAGTGTCTTTTGACAAAAAAGGCAATAGCCCTAAGGCTTCCAGTGGAGGCATTCCGGGTTGTAAACCAGCCGAGTTGAATACTTGCCGGTAGTAGGGTGATTGCCAGGCTGACTGGATTACTTTGCCCAATTGGGTTTCCTGGTATGCGTGAAACTGTTCTGCTTTCCATCGATCTCGTTCACGGAATTGCTGGTAGATTACAGGGAATTCGACCGCCAAATCGGCGATGATACCAGCGCCAGCCGTAAGCAGCCACTATGGCTTGCTGTAGCCAAATTGGACTGGATAAATAAATTTGATCAGCCAAGCTTGTCATGAGATAGAGTCTTTTTCAGACTGCAAAACAGTCTTTTCGATTAAATCCAGCCACTGCGGCAGGACAAATTCCCAATCAAACTGCTCAACCTTGTGGCGGGCTGCCTGGGATAACCTGGCTGCCAGACCGGGTTCGAACAGCAGTCGCCTGCACAGCTAACGCCATGGCCTGCGCATCATCAGGCGGAACCAACAGGCTGTCGACCTCATGCTCCAATAAATAGGGAATCCCACCCACATTCGTGCTCACTACGCTCAAACCGCAAGCCATGGCTTCCAGCACGCTTACCGGGGTATTGTCAAAGTTGGTGGTGTTCAGGAAAATGTCGCCGCACGAAAGAGCTGCCGGCACCTCTTGTTTAGGAACAGCGCCAACCAACTGCAGATGATCCTGAACCCCCAATTCTTGCGCCAGGTGCAGGGTCTCTTGCAGGCTGCCGTCACCTTTGTCTGGCCCGACCATGTGCAATTGAGTAGATGGATGATCCGTTAGCAGAAGAGCCAGGACTTTCACAGCCAGGCTGGGATTGTAAATGTGGTGAAAAGCGCGCAGCCAGACCAGCTGCGCCTGGGGCGACTCTCTTCTTAAGAAAGAATAATTTTTCAGGACCAGGGGATTGGGGATCCAGAGAATATCTGGGCGGAATGATTTGAAAGCATGCTGCAGGTAAGGCGATGGCGCTGTCACCGCGGCTGCATTAGATAACAACCGATTAACCCGATTCGGATGCTGCTGTGAAAAGGAGGGTAAATTCCCACCGTGAAGGGTCAGGATAAAAGGTTTATTGAGCCAATTCAACAACTGGCAACAGGCTTCAGCCCAGATAAATGCTGGCCCGCTATAAAGCTCGACCAATGCCAGATCAATGTCTCGCCGTAAGCGCCAGATGGTCGTGAGCATATCGAACAGGCGCAGAATTTTTTGGGGCTGGCGTGAGGTCAGGCGAACAGCCATACCTTGCGTGGATAAAGCCTGTGCCAAATCTTCTCCCACACTGATAGAACCTTTGGTATAGCCGACCAGGCCTCCAATGATTAAGATACGGACATTCTGTGTGTTCATGAGAATTGTTTCAGGAGAATCAATACACTTTTGTGAAGTGATAACTATTCTGGTTTTCGGAGTCAATCATCCAACCACACGATTTATATAAGTGTATGGCTGCCTGATTCTCTTTTTCAACAGTTAGACTGCTTGAGTTTGCACCAAGTTCTCTTGCATTTAATTCAAATTCTTGCATCAGTGCTCTACCAAAACCTTTTCCATGATAGGTGTTATCTATGGCGATGCTGCTCAATGCAGCATTTATTCGAGTTGGAGAATTGTCGGAACGATGTTCTCTAATTGTTTTTGATCTACTGGGAAGTAAACCTCTAAGAAAACTACGCCATAAGGCGAAGGTCTCTTTTCTCAGTATCATTTTGGGATGTAAGAAAACTCCTAAAACAATTTGAGGTAAGGCATACCGGAAAATATTCCGGCCATACCCTCCGATAGATCCCACAACAAATCCGATCACTGAATTTTTGTATTCAACTACCAAGGCGAGTTTGGGTTGGTAACGAATAAACCAACGATACATTTTACGAAGAAACGGCTTTCCTAATTGAGTAGACCGTGATGCAGGAAATTGAAAAATGTGGATGCAGATCACTTCATCAAGGTCTGTTAATTGCATCGGACGTATAGAAACTTCTTTGTCAGTCATGGGCGGGAAAAGTAAAGAATTTACTGGATATTGTCTGTAAGAGTAGATATAGGAATATTGTATTCCCAGGCAATTTGAAATGTCTCACGGACTTTTTCTAAATAACTTTGGTATGAGAAGTGAGAAGCATACATGACCCCCTGTGAGCTGGCTTTTTTCCACTTATCTGGATAAGCCAGGAAGTCTTGGATGGCATTTACATAATCCTGAAGTCGATGAGGGTGAATAGCCAATCCAGCTTTGCTTTCTGCCAGGATTTGAGGAATGCTGGAAACTGCGCCTGCCAGGGGAACTACACCGTACGCCATACCTTCGCTGAGAACTTTTGGCCAGCCTTCAGAGGCAGTACTGGGAAGTAACAAGAAATGCGCTCGAGAATAATGATCCGACAATTCGCTTTTGGGTAACCAGCCCAGCAATTCGACCTTCTCTCTAAGGGTAAGCCTGTTGATCAGGTTCTTGCAATCCTGCCGGTCAGGGCCATCACCGATCATCTTTAGCCGGAAATCTACTCCGCAAGAATCTAACAAGCCAGCAATTTCCAGCACCCTGCTTGCACCTTTAGCCTTCTCGAGCCGGCCAATAAATAATAACTGAACAGGTTGTTTTAAATTCTTATGGCGGCTGATCAGTTGGCCTGTTCTGAGTTCATCAGAGGACAAGCTTGGATTTGGAAAGGAGTAAACATGTTTGGGTTGGTCGGGCCAGCGGCCGTTGACAGTGACAATGCCTTTATGGAGAGCCTTTTGCAGCCACCAGCGCTGCAGCTTGTAGGACCAGGGCTCTTTCCCGGCAGGTTGCCAGTTGCCTGCATATTTCGCCCACCGGTAAATGGGTTTCTTTACCAGGGCTAAGAGCATAATCGCCAACAGGCTGATATTAGCCGGGCAACGTACATGCACCATATCCGCCTTGTGCAATTCCTTTAATATGCTTATAGCGTAAGAAGGATATCGAAAGAGAATGGCTAATTTGTCTGAGAGCCTTTCTCCTCCGCTGGGTCTTACCGGATGAAAATGTATTTTGGGGGATTGGTGCGCTAAAGCGCTGGCTGGAGCTTCTTCTGAATACAAGGGGGCTAGGTGAATGATTTCATCGAATAATTGAGAGAGATAATCCAGCTCACGTATGGTTGGTCCCCAACCCACAACCTGGCCATCTTTTTGATAGTGGGGTGTATGTGAAATGACCAGGAGCCTCATGCAGAAGTCTCCCCTGGTAACTTTGGATCTCGAACAATCTGGCGCAGGAGCAGGTCATACTGGTTAACACGACTGGCCCAGGTCTGTTCTGTTTGAGCTCTATGGCGAGCTTTTTCTCCCATTTGGGTGCAAAGCTCCGGATGATTCAAAAGGTGCATAACAGCTTGCGCTGTGCTTTGCGGATCATTTTCCCGGACAACCAGGCCGGTTTCATCCGGAAGAATCGCTTCCACCAGGCCTGAATGGTCACTGACCACCGCGGCTTTTCCGCACAGGGCAGCTTCCACAGCGGCGATTCCGTAACCTTCGAATTGCCCGTCCTGGCTATGGCGGCTGGTCATGATAAACAGATCGCAGGCATTGTAGGCAGTGCGTAAATCCTCCTGGCTTAGCTTGCCCAGGAAGTGGATGTGATCCAATACTCCGATTTGTTTTGCCAGCCTCTCCAGCTGATTCTGTTGGGTGGGCAACCCCACCATCCAATAATGCACCGTTGGATGTTCTTGAATGATCCTGGGTAAAGCTCGGATGACGATCTCCTGACCCTTGCGTTCGCTCACATGACCCACGGTGAGTAAAACCTGGGCTTCTGCAGGAGCGTGCTGTTTGCGAAATTCAGCAACAGCCCCGTCCTGGATAGGAAAGAAGATCTCGGGATCGGCGCCGTTATGGATGACCTGGCTGGATTGGGGTTGAACGCCCATGTGGATTAATTGTTCCAGGCCGTAATAGCTGACGGCTATTACAGCTGAGGGCTGATGATAGGACCAGCGTGAAAGGGCGCGTAAAAAGGGTTGGGTGGGCGTCATGCCATGCCACACGGCTACCCAGTGGGTTTTTCGAAAGGTGGGCATTTGGGTCAGCATGGCAGTCAGCCAGACGGCGCTCTCGCCGCTGGCTAATACGATATGCGGGCGGTAGGTTTCCAGCTTTTCGGCAAGAGCCTGCCACCTGCCGATGGTTTGCCGGGCGATATTAGGTTTGCGCGGCCATTGTTTAACGTCAAACGCTTGTCCTTGATTGAACAACCGGATTTCTTCTGCGCTGGCATACTCCTGTTTAGCCAATACTGCCACTTCCCATTGGCTTAGGGATAAGTTGCAAGCGACTTGGTAGGCATGTACGCCGATCCCCCCCGGCCCTGGGGGAAACTCAGTAGCGAATAATAAAACTCGTCTCATTCCTTTTTTCCCCACAAGGCAAAGGGCAGCGACAGCAAAAACGATAGGACATCAAATCGTATAGCGGTTTGGGTCATTTCTGCCGGGGCTTATATCCGGTTTCGTTTTCAAGCGATAGTTTGAGGAAGTAATTCGCTATCGGATCCACCGTGTTTCAGGAGCTTTGCTCCAGGAAATCTGCGAATGCCAGCAACTCAATTCTGATTCGTGTGAATACTTCCGGAGCTTGTTCAACTAGCTTTTGTACTTTAGCAGGATCGAAATGGAAAGTGTAAACATTGCGTACAATATGCCGAAAGCCGCGATACTCGTTCAGATAATCTCTTGTTTGCGGTGAAATTACAGCTGGGCGAACAACAGGCAATTCGCGGCACATTTGTTGAAGCAGTGCCTGGTGCCAATTTTCTCCTTGTGGTTTATAACCATCGATGTTCGCTGCAACCAATTCGAAGGTGCGCTCCAGACCAGAATAGAAGCCATGCAGGTTTAGAGCTACACTATCCAGGTAAAATTCATCATTGGTTTGCAACACCCGCTGCCAGCCTTCAAGAATTCGTAGAACAATGAGCTCTAGATCTACCATCTCGGAGCGGATACGAGTTGCCAATAGCTGCAACGGCTTGCTCATACGTCGATTCCTTCTTTTTCAATCATTTTACGCAATTCGGAGCGGCAGTTTTCGGGGTCAACCAGATCAATTTTGAAGTGCTGGTTTAGTCCTGTAACGGCAGCTACGGCAGCGTAAAACTGCTCAGGTGGAATTTCCCAAGCTGCGAGGTCAATATCTGACCATGGGTTAAACCAGGTTACATTTGTCAATGAACCGAATACGATTACTCGGCTTGCTCCATACTGACGACGTAATAAGGAGGCTGCCCGGCGAGTCAAGCGCCAAGCTTGATCGTATCGCCGAGCCAGGTGTTTTTTGTCTTCTTCTGTACGTTGTTCTCGTAGCATTCCAGGACGGTACTTTTTTCGTTCTTCAGGGGACATTTCCAATGCTGTTCTTGTCATCTTTATTCTCCCATTATCACCCTGCCAACCAGATTTCGAGCCCTGTAATTGTTCAATGATTGGGTCAACTCTTTGAAGTCTTGGTTAAGCAGCTTTCTTCCAGCATTGAAATACCTGGTGAATTCGTCCTGAGACTGCCGGGCGGGGTTTGGAGTTTTCCGTGAGCCAAGTTTAATTGCCTTTTTTTTTCGCTCCCAGGTGTTCATTGGTGACCACTTTTGCGATCGACCTTGCCAGTGAATTGTCCATGCAGTAATTATAAATGCATCTGGCATTTTGTGATGAGTAGCCCAGCTTTGTTTGTGAGCGTTAGTCGTCCATTGCTTGTATTGGTAAATATTAAGTGATCCTATTGTGTAATTAGGTGCATTAATCCTTTTCTTCCAACAAGGCAAATGGCAGCGCCAGCAGAAAAGAGATGGCAGCAATGCGCATAGCAGCGTGGGTCATTTCAGCCAGGGCCCACAAAATGCAGGCCAGGATCACCCCACGCGCCCAGGCATTGGGCGCCTTGAAAAAAACATAGAGCGCCATGCCTGCCATTAAGAACATCGCCCAAAGGCCAAAGATGCCATGCTCAGCCAGCAAGCGTGAATACTCGGTGTGCGGGGCAACCAATCTGCCGAGAAAAGGAGCGCGAAAATAGCTGGACATGCCAGGGCCGACACCCAGGAAGAAATGATCTAACCAGATGTTCAGATCTAACCGGATAATATCTGTCCCGCCCGGTGGTGTCCAAATCCTGGTAACGCGCTTCCAAGGCGCCACTGGATATGGTGTTGAGTTGTGGCAGGAACAAGTAGGCGATAGCGCCTACCACAATTACGCCCATAAAGGCTGCCCGCAGTGCGCGTGATTCGCCGCGGATCAACCATAAAGTAGCCAGCGGTGCAGCAATAAGCACATTGTAAACCCCGCCGCGCGAGAAGGTGAATACCGCCTGGATCAACAAACCGGCGCTCACCGCCATTAATAGCAGCCGGTCCAGGTTGAAAGTCGGCAACGATAAAACCAGCAGCCAGCAAGCCAATGCACCCAACCCCAATATAGCGGACACCTGGTTGGGTCCATAACCACCGCTGGTTGCGAAATTGGATTCTGGGATGAACTCAATAAAATCTGCCGCTTCAATCGAAACCAGGATCAGGAATGCAATGCCAATAACAGGTAAAACCAGCCAGCGTAAAGTTTTTTGTATTTCCTCACGCCCAAGTTTTTGGGTGGTAAAGAAAGCCAAACCCATCGCCAGCGCCAGGTGACCAAAGAGGTTGAAACTGATGTTGCTGGCGCGCTTCATTGACTTCTAATGCTTCCAGGGTGAAAACGCTGGAGAGCAGCAATGGCGCCAGGTAAGCCAGGGGCAAAATCCCAATTTTTCCCCGCCCCCAGCGCAAAAGTCCTAAGAAGAATAATACGATCAAAGCCAACTTGCCATATTCCCAAAAAACCCCAGCCCCGGTCATGCGCCACAACACCTCGGCGCCGACGATATAAGCGCTGGTATAAACCAGGCGTTCAGAGGTCTGGTCGCGGGCTACGAAGTACAGACCTGTTAGAAATGCCAGCAAGGCGTGCAATGTGGCGAAGATGGAAACGTTTTCCATCAGGTAAGCCAGGGGCAGGTGCAGGATCAACGCCAGCCAGAACCAGCGCTGGCTCTGGCCACGAATGGCGCTCTGAACGGCAGGCACATAGCCCCAGCCAGCGGGCTGCAGGCTGGGTGGCCTGAAAAGTAGGGCTGCTTTCCGATTTGTTTTCATTCATAGTAGGTCGTTTTCTGGTTTCAGCTGAGGGATGCGCGGAAATTCTTTAACATAGACCTGGCAGATTGGCTGCGCCGTGAGATAACCCATAGCGAGTGGGGCAGCATTATACCGCCTGATAAACCTTTTAACCAGCGCCGGATGCCAGGTTGGTGCAGGCTAAAGGTGCCCAGGATGCTGATCCAAACATGTTCCCTGGTCTGGCGCGGGCTGAAGTAGCGCTGTACAAGGTAAAGCTCTGTGATGCCAGGCAGGTTGCGTTGCAGCAAGCTGCTGCGGCTGCTGGCATAGGTAGTTTTGCGCGCTTTATGCGCCCGTAGACCGCCGCGCGGGGCATGGTGATGCAGCACACGGATCTCCGGCTGCAGGACCATGAGCGCCCCGCTCAGGTACAGGCGCATGCCCAGGTCTCCATCGGCGCGCGCCCCATGCTCGTAAGCCAGGTCGAAAAGCCCGCTTTTTAACAAGGCGCTTTTGCGCAGCAGGGTGTTATTGGTTGGGAAGACGTCGCTGGCGCGCCGGTAGGTGAAAGCCACGGGTAAAGGTCCGGCGCCGACTTCATCGGCTGCCCCGCAGGAAGCCTCTGCGGCGCTGTGTGCCAGGTGCTGCAGGTGTTTCTCGAGCAGGTCGGGCGGGATTTCATCGTCATCATCCAGGAATAGAATGGCCTCGCCCCTGGCGGCGGCTAAGCCCAGGTTGCGCGAAGAACACTGCCCGGCCTTTTCCTGGTAAAAAACGCGCAAGGGCAGGTGCTCAAATTCCTGGTAAAGCTGGGTCTCGCGCTGCTCCGGCGGCGTTTGGTCAATCACCAGGATTTCATCCGCCGGGCGAGCTTTGTTCACCTAGCTGGCGCAGCAGGGTGCGCAGGTAAGGATAACGCTCCAAGGTGGGGATCAGTACGCTGACGGATGGCTTATGCTCGTCGGCGAGCGGGTTGGCGCTGGGTTGGATGGTGGGTGACTGGTAGGTGCGGGTTCTGGGCGGCAGGGGTTCCTGTCTCAGCTTTTTCCAGGCAGAAAGAGCTGCCTGTGGGGCAGCATAACCCGAAAGCAGGGCGCGCAGCACAGCCCAGGTGGCCCATTTGCGCCCGTAACGTAACTGGATAAAACGCAGCTGGTCGGCAAAGGATATGCCTTGCTGGGGCAGCGCCTGGAAACCGGCAGGCAGCAAGCTGGGCTGGTGTCTCAGCAAAGCGCCGTGCTGGATGCAGCGGCGCCCCCATTCCAAAGCGGCTGCATCCAGGCTGGTGAAGGCGGGGTTCAGGAAACCTAGCTGGCGGATGACCTCACCGCGCACCAGGCAGGCTTGCAGAGAGACGCGCCAGGATGTGGCTTCGATGCTTGGATCAGGGTCGCGGTTGAACATCCAGGTCGGGGCGACGAAATCGATCAAGCCTGGCAACCCATTCATTCCCAGCAGTAAACCGGCATGCCAGATGTCCACCGCCTGGTACAAGCATTTCTCCAGGATTTCCGCGGAAGGTAAACCTGCCTGGTTTCCCCAAAATAGCCAGTTATCATCCGCCATGGTTGCTGATCTGCTTGTTCACCAGGTCGCACAAGGCAGAGCTGCGTCGCAGGCGAATTCCATACCCGACCGTACGGCCAAGACGATTTGGGGATGTTCTGAATCCAGCAATACCAGGTGAATCGAAGTCATATCTCAGGTTTGGGAGAGAAGCGTTTGATAAAAATTTTCGAAGGCGGAAATTTGCTGTTCAAGCTGGAAATGTGTTTCCACACGTAGCCTGCCAGCCTGCCCCATTTGGCGGCGCAGCGCCGGTTCAGCAGCCAGCAGAGCCAGCATTTCGGCCAGTGCAGCGGGATCGCGGCGCGGCGTCACGAAACCGCTTTCGCCATGGCTTACGTTTTCAGCCAATCCACCCGCATCGCTGCATACCACCGGCAGCTGCATGGCCTGGGCTTCCAGCACAGCGTTGCCAAAACCTTCCGAAACCGCCGGGTGCAAAAAGACATGCGCCCAGGCCATCTGGCGTTGCACCTCGGGCTGAGGTTGGGGTCCCAGGAATGTCGACCACCTCCTTCAGCCCGAGTTGATGGCGGGCAAAAGCTAAGGCTTCCAGGTAATCGCCGCCTCCCAGGATGCGGTACTGGCAGTGCAGCCCCTGATCTTGCAGGAGTTTTACAGCCTGCATGGCGAATTCGTAGCCTTTTTTCCATTCCAGGCGACCGACGCTCAAAATGCGCAGGGGCTGTTCTTGACTGCCTAAGCGCCCAATGGTTTGTTGCTCCCTGGCAGGGGAAAAAGCCGTGCTATCGATGGCAGGAGGGATGAAGACATGATTTTATCCCGCTGGGCAGCCGCGTTCTTGGGCGCGCTGCCATAAGTGCTGGCCTAGAAAATGTAGGGCGTCCGCTTTTTCCCAGACTGGCAGGTAATAATCGCTCTTATCCAGTCCGGAAAAGTTGAGATCATAGCCGCGGAAGCTCACCGAGATTTTGCACTTTAATAGATCCTTCAAGTACATTCTGCCAGCAGCCGGGCTCCCAAATTCAAAATGCAGGATTTCTGGGGCAAGACAGATCAATTCGGCATCCTGGTAAAGCTGCCAGAATATGCGCCAGCCGAAGAGCGACCAGCCCTGGCGCAGGTAGCGCCAGGTCGATCGGGGCTGGTAAGCCAGGCAGCGCAGCACGGCAGCCTGGAATCAGCAGCCAGGCCAGCCAGCGCGGGGAGAGCGGCCACAGGCGGTGTACTCGCCTGCGGACCTGCGGCTGTATTCAATTTTGGGAAACTGTCCCCAGGCCTGCTTTGGGCTGGTCGTGCAGACCAGGTGCACATCCCAGCCGCGAGCGATCAATCCCAGGAATTTGTTGGCAATAAAAGTTTCGGAGAGTTTTGGGAACGTGGAAACAACCAGGCAGATTCTATCCTGATGGGGTTGGAGGTTGTCTTCAATTCAGCTTGATCGATGCTTGGTTTGGATGGCATATTCCCAGGCATGGTTAATTCTTTCGCAAACTGCTGATTTTTGCCAGAAGTTTCATGCGCCAGGATAACGGCAGAATTCGCCAGGGGGCGAAGGCTCTTTGCCAATGTTCTTTCCATCTGTGTGATGACACCGCGGGTGAAAGCATCGGTGGATATATTTTCTTGCCTGTAAGAATTCTAGGGCTTCTGGCGTCCATTTCCCTCGGATGACGCTATTGATGGTAACGTATAGGTTCGTTTCACCGTGCAGTAATAGCCAGTGTCGGTATCACTGCGCCGGGAAGCCAGAATCTCAAAATCCCATGGGGCTTTCTCCTGGTTTTAACAAAGCACGCAGGCTGCACTTTCTTCCAGATGCTGGCTTGCAGAGAGGCGCGATAAGGGGCGCCGGGTGTGATCGCACCTAACCAGGGGAAATTCAGGCAGGATTTTACTTGGGTGGGGGAACAGGCGCCAAACGCAGATAGCTACCGAAACTGTTTTGCAGGAAATTCAGGCATGCTTGCACTTTTGAAGTGTCAACTCGTTTCTTTTATCAACAAGATCGTCCAAGATCAGGAGCAATATACTGGTAAGCCTCCAGCTGCGGATGTAGCTAATGCCGTTAGTAGCGAAGTGCTCCAGTTATAATCCTCACCAACCGGTAAAGTAAGTCACACTTTGGGATTCGGGTAGGTCAGAAAAGTTGCTAGTCAGGTAAACCGGATATGGGCAATCTGGCCAGTAACGTTCGAAACAGGCTAAAAAAAGGCTGCCAAAGATCGGCGTAGGCATCGCAGGAAACTACTAGAACGCAGCATTCTTGGGTTTCATTTTTCATGGGGTTAATCAAAGTGACGCTCGAACTGTCCTAAAAAGCCGTTAAAACTGAGTTTTTCCTGCCAGAAACGTCGCGCTTGAATTTGGAGCTCTTTGAAATCGGATGGACTTAATTCCTGGTGGAATTCCGCCAGACCTGCGGAGCTGGTCCAAAGGCGCTGCTCGATTCCACACAACCGCTTTTTTCCAATCAATCCACTGGTCGTATGGCAGGATGCAATCCGTGTTGATAAACAGCGGGATACGCCCCATGGCCAGGGTCTCGTACATGCGGGCGGAGAAATTGCCTGTGCCGCGTAAACAGAGGGTGTAATCGCTGTGCAGAATATTCTCAAAAAACGCCTTTCGGGCTGCTTCAACCTGTTGGGATGTCTTGGCGCCGGCTTTATATTGCTTACGGCGGATGAAAGCCGGTTTGGATGGAGGCGGACTGCTGCAGCCGGTTGAGCGCCCGGCTGCGCAATAAGGTGGGCGGAACAAGAGGTTGTTTCTCAAAGGGGGAGAGCCCCAGCATGCGCTTCAGGTTATGCCAGGCCAGGCGCAGGCTCTTCCAGGCTAGCTCCGGCAAGCTGTCATCCGCCTGGCCGCAGAAACCCACCGTGGGTAGCTGCGCCTTGTCGCGCAGTTGGATCTCAGCCAGCCCCATGCCTGGCAGCGGATCACGGATCATAACCGGCAAGGCGAACTGCCGTGGCTGGCGGGTGGACTGGTAACCGCCGGGCATAAACAGCCAGGCGTCCTGGATGGGAGGCTGCAGGCTAAGATCGCCGCTAACCCATACCACTGCCGGTTTGCCAGCGCGCTGTACCTGCTCGATAAAGCGCAGCGCCTGGGTGGTTTCGCCTCTCTGGAGATAAGCATTCCAGCTCAGGGGCAGCACGCCCACATCTGCTTGCGGCAGAGACTTCAACCACCTGGTGCAGGGACATGTTAGGACCGTAAATTGCCAGGTTTTGCTGCGGCGTGCGGACATTGAAATACGGGCGCAGAATGTCGGCCATATACGGTCGCCGTTCCTGGGTGATCAGGGTTGGATCGGTAAAGATTTTCATGAACGGTTCGTCTCTGGCAGAGCGCGCCTGTTCGAATAAATCCAGGAATTGCGAGACCTGCTTTTCCAGGTTGAAATCTGCCAGGACGCGCGCCCGGCCATGCTCCCCCATCTGCCGGCGTAATTCAGGATCCTGCCACAGCCTTTGCAAGGCTTGCGCCATGGCTTCTGGCTGGCGCAGCGGGGTGACAAAGCCTTCGACGCCGTGCGTGATAGCTTCGCGCATCCCGCCGCAATCGCTGGTCACCACCGGGATACCGCAGGCCATGGCTTCCAGGGCAGCATTGGCGATGCCCTCGCTCAAGCTGCTGAGCAGGAAGGCGTCTGCCTGTTGCAAGTAAGACCGCACAACCTCGGGTGGTTGCCGCCCAACCAGCTGCACCTGTTGCTCCAGGTCGAGATCGTGGATGGTGTAGCGCAGGCGCTGTTCTTCTGGACCCTGTCCGATGACCTGGTAGCGGAGTGGGATGCCAGCACTCTTTCAGGCGGCGAATGGCTAGCAGGGCATATTCATAGCCTTTGCGCCAGATTAAGGAGCCGGTCGAGACAATGGTGAATGGTTTTTCTTTGGAGAGTGTTTTTCTGGTAGGTGAAAAGAATTCTGTGATCGACTGCCGGGTAGATGACCACAGCTTTTTCTTGCTCTAAGCCAAAACAGTTGGCTTCTTCTTGAATCGCCTGGCTGACACAATGAACTTTGGTAGCTTTTTTAAAAGTTTGACGTCAAATCCTTCTTGTATATCGGTTCTTTGTGGGTTGTGCGGCGCCACATTGACCTGAGAGCCGCGGCAGCTGATCACCACCGGCATGCCCAGGTCAAAAAGCGCCAGGTGTTCGATCGCCCCGGAATTCCAGGGAAAGTAGATCACATCCCAGCGTTTGCCGGCGTAAGGCGACCAGCGCTGCCACAAGCGCAACCGGGCATTTATGGCGTTGGTCTGCCGGACCTGCTTGCCCAGGATGCGCATATCACGGGGGGAACTGATCCAGGCGCGGCTCATCTGCCATCCCAGGCGCAGCAGGCGCAGAGGGTAATTGCCCTCCCAGGCAGGCGCGGGCAACCAGGTGAAGCCCGACCTGCGCTGCCAGCCAGCCTCAGGGCGATTAGCCGTAGCGACTGTAATTTGCACACCCGCATGCAACAGCCCGTCGATCAGGCGCGCCAGGAAGGTCTCGGGCGGCCAGCGGATGCCGGCGATCAAAACATGAAGAGGTTTCCCTGCGCCTGTCTCAGGCATGCAGCTCCAACCAGGCGGAAAAACTGAGCAGCATCGAAAGGGTGTAACCCTGGGATGTTTCGCGCTGGCTGGCTATAAAAATCCGCCAGCAGGTTGTTCAGCGCTTGGGGAGGTGTGAACTCGTGCAAGCGTAGACCGGGTTGCAGCAGCCAGCGCTCCAGACCAGCGTGCCCCTGGGGGTTGAGGAACTGCACCTCCCAATTGCGCTGCAGGATGGTCTGTCGGGAGAGCGTGCGCCAGGCCTTTTTCAGGGCGCGTTTGGGCAGCAGCCAGGTGTGAAAATGCTGGTATTGGTACAGGTCCGCATCGTACACCTGCCAGGTGATGCGCGCCAGGTCGGGGGCAAAGCGCTTGAGATAATCAATTTGAAACTGCCGTCCGCTGAGCCAGGGTGTGGGGATGGCGCTGAAAAAATCCGTGATACGCTGGTCGTAAAAGACCAGGGCTGGCCAGGCAGCGGATTGGAAGACGCGTATGGGCGGCAGGCTCCAGCGGTGCGACCACTGCCAGGTTTTGAAGGCCTTGACGCGGAAATCCGGCTCTTCGATGTGTTCCAACGACGCCAGCTCGCTGCGCACCAAATCGGTGACCATTTCTTCGGGGTCGGTCTGGCCCAGCTGAGGGGTTGCCAGGTGTTCCAGCAGCCAGCTGCGGCCGCGTTTGAACATCTTTTTCAAGGTGTGTTCCAGCACCTGTTCGGAAGTCAGGCTGCCGAGGCGCGGCGTTGGCCAAACCCATCTCGTCCAGCCAGACATCGCCCCATAAAGCCGCCACCAGCACGTCGGCGCCTTTGGCGAGCTCCTGGCGCAGGAACATCTGGCGGGCCTGGGTCAGGTCCTGGAAGCCTTCGGTGTAGGCCAGCAGGCGCTCGATCTGCTCAAACAGGTAGGGCTGGATGGTGTGAGCCTGAAAGGGCAGGCGGCGCGCCCGGGCTACCTGGCGGGCGATGCGCGTTTCGATCGAATGTATCACTGTAACCATAGGAATAAGACCACAGGCGCTCGTCGGGCGGTTGACCGGCCTGGGTCAGGGCGGCGACCGTGCTGCGCGAGTCCAGCCCGCCCGAAATGGGCACGGCTATCCGTCCATGGGCGGTTTGCTCCTGCAGCACCGTCTGAAAGAGTTCGGCAAACTCAGCCAGGCTGTCTTCATAGGAGCGGTTTGCATCCGGCTGGTGCTGCCACTGCCAGTAAATCTCCTGGGAAGCCAGGCGACCGTCTGGATCAAAGCGTGTAATGCGAGGCCGGGCGCAGGATGTGCAGGTCCTGGTAATGGGTGCGCTCGCCCGGGAAGAAACCCAGGGCAAAGAAGCCGGATAAGCCTGCCCAATCCAATTGACGCTGCGAGGCAGCCGCGGCCACGGCTGGGGCGTAAGTGCCCAGGGCGGCGTGCTGCACCGTCCCAGGCGTAATAGGCGTGCAGGGTGCCGAAGCGATCGGTCCAGGCATGCCAGCGCTGCGAGCTGGTGTTCATAGGCGAGCAGCAAAAAGCGCCGGTTCCAGCTGCTCACGAGCCTTGGTAACGTCCTGGGCGCTCAGGCCGTTTTGTTGGCGGGCAAGGTCCTCCAGGGCAGCCAGGGCGGTTGAGGGCGGGGCTTCCCCCAGCAGGTAGAATTGCCAGCCAGGCAGTTGCCAGCTAAAAGTTGGGAAACCCTTCCAATCCGCATTGGCCGGGCTGGTCCACAGCCCTGGGGAATCCAAGGATCTCGCCAGCCAGTCTTTGCCAGCCGTCTGTGGAACAGCGCTGTGGCCAGGGCGGGTTGCTACCGAAAACCAGCAGCAGGTCGCCGAGTGGATTAGGAACAGGATGAGTGGGTGGCTTGTTCATGCTTGAATGTGGAGCAGCTCGGCGTAAAGCTGGCTGTGACGTTGGGCCTCGATCTCGATGGTGTATTCCCTTTCGACCGTCTGGCGGGCAGCCTGACCCAGGTTCTGGCGTAAGCTTGGGTCATCCAGCAGCCTTTGCAGGGCAGCAGCCAGGGCGGCGGCGTCTTCCGGCGGGACCAGCAAGCCGTTGTGTTCATGCTGGATCTGGTCGCGTATGCCGGGGATATCCGTGCCGACGCAGGCTTTGGCGCAGGCCATGGCTTCCAGCATGGCCACCGGGCAGCCCTCCATGCGCCAACGCGCCCAGGTGGGCAGGCAGAAGATATCCGCTTCACCCAACAAAGCGGGAACATGGCTTACATCCCCTAAAAAATGCACGCGCTCCGCGATACCTGACTCTTGAACCTGGGACTGCAGGCTGTTGGCATACTCTGCATCCATCGGCTTGCCTGCCAGCCACAGGTGCGCGGGTGGATCGCTGGAAAGCTGGGCAAAGGCTTTCAGCAGGGTGGGGTGCCCCTTGACCGGTAGCAGGTGCGCCACGCAAGCAATTACCCTGGCCTGATCGGAGATGCCCAGCTTTTGGCGCAGACCCAGCCTGGGGGCTGTGTCTGGGTGAAATAGCTGGGTATCCACGCCGCGTGGCAGCAGGCGGGTCTTTTGGCGAAGATTGGGGGAAGAAAAAAATTGTTCCAGCATATCCGTGTTCTGGGCGGCGATGCGGCTGGCCAGCAAGGAGCGCAGCTGCCAGGCGCGTTCCCCCCAGCTCATATTCTTTTTGGTGTAGATCCAGCCGCGCGCCCCTGCCAGCCGGGCGATGAGCGGCTCGGTGTAGTCGCTGCTGTAATGGTAGGAGTGCCACAGGGCGAAGCGGTAGGGGCGGAAGAATCCTGGCTGCCTGCCAGGCGCGCAGCAACAAAGTGCTGTAAGGTCGTGCTGGGATGCAGAAAGGCGCTTCCAGCAGGGGGATTCCCAGGCGCTCGACCTCAGCCTCCAAGCGCCCGCCTTTGCGCAGCACGCAGACTGCCGGGGCGAAAAGGTTGCGGTCCAGGCGCTGGATCACGTTGAGCATGGCTTGCCCGGAGCCAGCGGTGATGAAGTTGGGGATGGTGAAGAGGATGGGGATGGGGTTCAATTTATTATCGAATTTAGCAAGCTGGGCGTATGTCGGCTGAGATTAACCCAAACGGTAACGCACAAACTTTCCACTTCCCTCTTTGATTAATGCGCCTTTATTAACCAGCTCACGCAAGATCAGAATTGCCGTGGGCTGTGATACTCCCAAAGCCGTTTGAATATCCTTGCGGATAATTGCCTCTTTGTTTTTAAACAGTCTAAGGATGGCGCGCTCACGATCATCATTGGATGAAGTTTGGTAGGGCGCAGTAACAGAGTCTCGAGTAGAAAATTTGTCGCTCTCGCGCAGATAATTAGTATTTGGCAAGGTGATTTTAAAAGCATTATCGGACACTTCGATATTTGGCTTGACAGCAACCCCCTTGTAACACTGGTTGATTTTAAAAATACCAGTCCCATAAGCCTCAATTAGTCTAAGACGGTAGAAAATATTTGCCAGATGTTGGTTACGTAGCACAGAGACGCCTAGTAGAATGTCATCGAGTGTAATGCCCTTGACCAGCCCTCCAAGGGTGATTAATTCAATGCGGTCATCGAAAATGCTGATCAGTGTTGAGCCGCTGAATGAATAGTCGCGGTGGATAATGGCGTTGAGCAATGCTTCACGCACAGCTTCGGGCGGATAATCACGCATATCGATACGATTTAGCCCCATGAATTCGGCACGGGTGCGATTATAACGATCAATATAGCTATAAGCTTCTTCCAACTGGCTGAGTAGTGATCCATATAATTCGAAGCGATCCTTGAAAATGGTTTTCTTGCTCCCCTCAAAAACAGCCAACTTGATGGTATGTGTACATTGGTCAGAAAGCAAGAATGCGAGATTTGTATAAGTCCCATCCTCTCCGATAAATCTCAGTGTTCGCTTCTGCGTGTCAGTAAAATCTATAGCGCGATTTTTAAAATATGCTGCCGTTTTTGTAAAAGTCAGCTGTTGATTGAGCGACCTTGTCTCTTCAAAGCAATCGCCACTGGTTTCCTTGATCATACTCAGAATAGCGCTCTCTGTTGCCGGGACGGTCGATGCACCCTGGCGCACGTAAACTCCTTCGGGGCGGATACCTTTTCCAGCAAGATAATATGGTCTTGCCGTGCCGCGCTGTACGGTGATTGCTATCACTGTTTTATTGTCGATTACTTCGTTCTGGCATTCGGTAAACATGGTTATATCGGGGTGGATCGCATCGCGGATGACGTTGTTGATCTTGAGGAGGGTATCGTCGATATTGGGCAGTCCACAAACAGTGCCATCATCATTTATACCAATATAGATGCTTCCGCCAGCTGTATTGGCGAAAGCGATCACAGTTTTCTTGATCTCATCTACGTATTCTCTTTTGAGCTCAGTTGTTTTGTTCTCTTTGAACATAAATGCATCTCCGGTTATCAGAATCGGTTCTAATAATTATTATAATCATTCTGATAATCCAGTCAAGTAAATTTGGGAAACCATTAGTTACTGGGAAAGATTAGCCGCCTTATAGTAGCATTTTTACTGCAGGCGGAAACGCTGGCGGTCCAGGCGCTGGATCATGTTGAGCATGACCTGCCCGGAGCCGGCCGTGATGAAGTTGGGGATGGTGAACAGGATGGGGATGGGGTTATTCAACAGAATTGTACTATTTTTCTTCAAGATACACAGTAGCGGCTTGTAGAAAATCTGCAGCCCATTCTAGAGCTTGTTCTACACTAATTTCACTAACGCCGTTGCTGAAGCTATAATCCCCTTGGCTGCGTAGGTCTTGCACAGCAATCAATTGTTTGTGGAAAACAGGATCCATCTCTTTGGATTTGGAGAATTCTTTTCCATAGTTTGCTATAACCGCTGAATGGCTAGAAAACGAAAGGCTTTTTGAAAGTAACAAAGCTTCTGCAGTATAAAACATTGCATAATAAGCGCGTGAAGCTGCGAAATCAAAGAAGTCTTGATTGGCTAATATCTCAGCAGCTTCTAAACTTTGCCGGGCTTTTATTAATATTTGATGGATGAGATTGTTCATGCTGGCACAGCCTCTCGGCGTACATTCATCATGAATGGTGATAATTGATTTAAGAAGCTTTCCTCAGAAACAAAGGCGCGCGAAATGACGATGTCATTTTCAAGCGAAAGTTCGGCAACCAGGTCTAGTGTCATGTCGAGCATCCTATCATAATCAAATTCATCACGAATAACAATCAGGATATCAATATCGGAATCCAGGCGCGCATCGCCACGTGCTCGAGAACCATACAAGTAAACTTCAACTAACTGGTTGCCTAAGATATGTTCAAGTCCTATGCGTAAATCTTTTAGAATATTCGTAAGCTCTAGTTGTTCCATAATCGGATTATCCTAAAAAATTCTCTATCGATACCCAAATACCTGACATTATTGTCGTTGAAAAGTTTCAACAGATCGCTGAAGTCTGAGTTGACGAACATCATAACCTTTCACACGGTATGCATGTTGGATTAGTTCCCAGGCAGCCATAAATCGAATTTTCGGCGATTGGGATTGCCAGAAATTCAGATCAAATGATCTGTCCATCTCCGCCAGTTTGCCTTTGCGTTCAACAAAACCTGTTCTCATTTTCGTATTCCTATCTTTCCTTCAAATTTTATTATACAGTAAGTTTTGGATCACTCCTGTCTCAGATGGATATGGCTGCAAAATGATTCGGGAAAGACCTTTGTCTCATCGCTTTTTCACACACCTGGCAGAAACACTGCTGGCAAAAAATTCGTTGATCACAGGCCAGGAAACGACGGGGGCATGATGAAAGAAAGTCTTTACCTGGAAGGATTGGACTTCCCGATCAGGCCTACCTTCGAGCGAGCGCCGGAAGCGGGCCAGGCTCATGCGATTCAATGCCGCCTTTGCCAATCCCGTGTCCAAAACCACAATTACTTACCAAAGGTGTTTTGGTAAATGGCAGCAAATTTCCCCAAATCCTGCAGGTCTTGCGGTTCGGGCTGGCGGCGGGGATGGGGGAAATAGCAGTCCTCAAGCAATGTTATAAATAAATAACCTGTGATGAGAAGTGCACTCTATTAGTCTACCGGTCCCCACGAATTTTTTGAATAGCTGGCATGAATACCAATATCGTGCTTAGAAAAAAGTTATAAGGAATACCCAGAGAAGAAATAATGAACAAGAACAGGTATTTTATTTGTTTTAACTTTTTGAAACCAAGCCAAAGATATTTGTTCCTGCTGGGGTGATCCATTTCATATAACAATTCACTATCATTGATCAGTTTATTTTCGATTACCTCTTTGCTGGACTGGTCTAAATTTTGTTGTTTTAAGTATATCAGCGCACGTGAAATTCTTTTCTCTTTATGTTTTGTCTTTGTCATTGAAGTATTCACGAGTCTATATTTTGAAAGTATTTGTGGGCAGAATGCTACCGGGTATTCGCGGGTTAATCGAAGCCACATATCATAGTCTTCGTATGAGAGATTTTCATCATAGGGTCCGACTTTATCCAGACATTCTTTTTTCATAACGACGGAGTTAGCCGCAATAAAATTTCTCTCCAATAGTTTTTCATATACATAACCTTCATAGGGCTTTTCTAAATACCTCATGACCTTATTTAGGTCCGTGCCATTTTCATCCATAACATAAGTTTGACCATAAACAAAACCTAATTCTACCCCCCAATTTTCATGAATTTGGACATACTTTTCAATGAATTCTGGCAGCCATAGGTCATCAGATGCAATAATTGTTATATACTTTCCTGTGGCATAGGTTAGAGCATGGTTGATTGTCTTACATATGCCTTGATTTTCTGTATGAATAATAAAAGTGCATTGAATTTCATTTTTTGTGATCCAATGATGAATGACTTCAACGGAATTATCTCGTGAATGATCATCAATGATGATCATTTGGATATTTGAGTAGGTTTGTGCCAGAATACTTTCAAGGCAAGTGATTACAAACTGCTCCTGATTGTAACAAAGAACAATTACAGTCGCTAAAGGTAAACTACTGGTCATATACCGATCCAGAGATCTTCATGGGGTTCCCGACCACGATAGAGCTTAAGGTAATTTGTCGAAGTGTAGTTAATGACCCTAATTAATCTTCTAACAATGTTTCGCATCATCTTTTTAGAAATTTGCCTATCTTTTCGATTACTTGTTCTACATCCTGAAAACTCAAGTGGGGTCCAATAGGCAGGCTCAATACGCTTCGGGCATTTTTTTCTGTAATTGGAAATTGATTTTTAGAAAATTTTTGGTTTTTATATGCCTGGCTAAGATGAGGGGGATTGGATAATGAATGAGAGTGCCGATTCCACTGTTATCTAAAAACAGTTTCAGAGCATCCCTATTGGGATGGCGGATGACAAATAAATGCCAGGCTGAGATGGATTGTGAGTTAATCACAGGTAATATCATGTCAGGAATATCACTTAAATTTTGGATATAAAAGTTAGCGATGTCAAGACGCCGCGGATTCCACTCGTCCAAGTATTTTAATTTAATGCGTAAAAACGCAGCTTGTAAAGGATCTAATCGGGAATTAAAACCAATGGTTTCATTGTGGTATTTAATCCTGGATCCATAATTACGCAATACTCGTATTTTCTCAGCAATTTCGGGATTGTTTGTGGTTACTGCCCCAGCATCACCAAAAGCCCCCAAATTTTTTCCTGGATAAAAACTAAATCCAGCAGCATCTCCTAAAGCTCCTGCTTTTTTCCCCAGGTAACTTGCTCCATGTGCTTGAGCGCTATCCTCGATCACCTTTAGATCAAATTTTTCAGCAAGCCATTTGATTGGGTCCATTGATGCAGGCTGCCCATAGAGATGCACTGGCAGAAGAGCTTTGGTTTTTGGAGTGATGGCGTTTTGGATTTGGGATGGATCTGACTTAAGGTTATTGGATCTGGCTCAACTGGCACAGGCGTGGCGCCGGCATGGGTAATAGCCAACCAGGTTGCAATATATGTGTTTGCCGGGACAATTACTTCATCTCCTGGACCAATATCATAAGCCCTTAGAATGAGATGTAAGGCGTCTAGGCCATTTGCTACACCGATACAATCCGACACGCCACAAAATTCTGCGAATTCTTGTTCGAAAAGTTCTATTTCCTTCCCAAGGATGTAATTTCCTGAGGATAAAACTCGCTGATATGCAAGATCAATTTCGTTTTTCAACTCCAGGTAGGAGGCTTGAACATCGAGAAATGGGATCATTGGGTCCCCTTCACCTGCAGATATTCTAAGTATTCATTGTAATCCCGAATATAATCTCCGGCATCATACGGGTCCGAGGCAAGAACCAGCAAGATTGCGTTGGGTGTGTACATGTATTGAACCCCCCATATTAATGACGGTATGTGCAAACCCATTTGAATGTCATTGAGAACAATCTCGTCTTGGAAGCTGCCATTGTCTAAGACAACGTTTACAGAACCGTTTAGACAAATCAAAAACTGCTGGTTTTTTTTGTGTGCATGTTCACCGCGCACTTCTTCGGTGGGTACACCATAAATGATAAAAAAACGATTAGGAACAAAGGGTAACTGTTTACTATATTCCCCAAATATCAAATCACCACGGATATCTGAAACTTTGGGTAATTTGTACAAGTTCACATGGGGAACTCTAGTGGGTGTCAAGGATGCATCTAATATGGGTACTACTCTATGAACGGGCTTTTGAGAAAAAGAGCTGACATATCCTTTGATGCGGGCAGGGTTTCCATACACAATCGCATTCTGAGGAACATCGCGCGTCACCACAGCCCCGGCACCGACCATCGCATTTTTGCCGATCTTCACACCGGGTAAGACGGTCGCATTGGCGCCTATGGAGGCGCCACGATTGATATGGGTCACAGCAAACTTTTCTGGGTATTGCTTACTGCGTGGAAAGGGATCATTTGTAAAGGTGGCATTGGGTCCAATAAATACATCATCTTCAATCCTGATTCCATCCCAAAGCTGAACTCCGCATTTGATGGTTACTCGATCTCCCATAACAACATCGTTTTCAATAAAGACCCCATCGCAAATATTGCATTCTGATCCAATGATTGCTCCAGAGAGAATGTGGACAAATGCCCAAATTTTTGTGCTTTGTCCAATGGAAGCGCCGGGTTCAACAATCGCAGTCGGATGTAGAGAATATTCTATCTCGGTCATTATTGATTATTCCAATTTATTCGTTAATAATGAAAATCACTTGGGAGCTCTTTCAGGAACTCGGATTCCCAATTCAGCGGAGTCCTAATTAGACCAAACCATTTTCCACTCAGCCCGGGTGTCCTCATGGCGCCAGAATCATTGACTGAGAAGGAGACTACCTCGCGAAGGTTAACTTCTGCAATCGTTGGATTGAAACTGGCGACTAATACACTAATGAAATATTGTTTATCATTGAGGAAATTGGGAGGGATTATGCATGTGCTGCGATATAAACCAGCCTCCAACGGTTTCAAGGCTAAAGGATCACTGTTATCGCTTGCTTCAGGTGTGTTAAACGATTCTAACACTACGACTCCATTAGAATCCAAGAGTTTAATTTGCACCACCTTCTTTGCTTTGGGTTGAAGATTCCAAAACTCAATTTCGATTTCTGCGGATTGATGGCTGTCAAGTTGTTCAATGGTTTTACCTTCTGAACAGACTCGGATGGATCTTAAGCGAGTTGTGTTGGTGCCGGGTGCTTTGTTGATGTCCTCCCAAACTTTTTGAGACAGCCCCTGAGTTTCCGAGTTGAGGTAATCTCTGATTATTGAATTAACGTCTCCATCGCCGTGAATCTTACCAGAGTCCAGGTGCAAAGCACGCTGGCACAAAGAGAGAATTGATTGCATATTATGGCTGACAAACAACACCGTTCGCCCTTCTCCTGCTACCTCGCCCATCTTTCCCAAGGCATTTCTTCTGGAACTCGGCGTCGCCCACCGCCAGGACTTCATCCACCACCAGAATCTCCGGATCCAGGTGGGCAGCCACGGCAAAGGCCAGGCGCACATACATGCCGCTGGAATAGCGCTTGACCGGCGTGTCGATAAATTTCTCCACCCCGGCAAAATCGACAATTTCGTCAAACTTGCGTTCGATTTCGGGTTTTTTCATGCCCAGGATGGCGCCGTTGAGGAAGATATTCTCCCGTCCGGTCAGCTCGGGGTGAAAACCGGTGCCCACCTCCAGCAGGCTGGCGATGCGCCCTTTGACGCGGATTTCTCCGGTGGTGGGGGCGGTGATGCGCGACAGAATTTTGAGCAGGGTGCTCTTACCGGCCCCGTTGCGCCCGATAATGCCCAGGGCCTCGCCCTGCTGCACCTCGAAGTTGATGTCTTTGAGCGCCCAGATGCGCTCGCCCATGCGATCCGCCAGGTGTTCCTGGCCGATACGAAGATAGGGATCAGGCTGCTTGCGCACCCGCGCCCACCAGCGGTTGAGGTCCTCGCTCAGGGTGCGGCTGCCGATGGAACCCAGGCGGTAGGATTTGGACAGGTTTTGGACGGAAATGACAGTGGGGAGTTGGCATGCCTATAATAGTTGCTTTCTTTGATTCTTTTCGATCAGTTTTTTTGTTTAGGCAGCGTGATCAGTCTCTCCCAATTCAAGTCATACTCAATCGGGGAGATTTTCTTGAAACCTGCCGCAGGGAAAAGGGTGATTTCGCCGACCAGCACCCTGTCCGTCAAACTGGTAGAAATCCACCCGGCAAAAGGGGATATCCCGGGCGAGCAGCCTGGCAACCCGGATCATTTCATCCAGCTTTTGGGGGCGAGGCGCATCCTTATCAGGTGTGGGCAGCTCTTGGGTAAAGGGTTGGCGCTCCCAATCCAGGTTGTAGAAGAACTGGGTGTGATAGGTAAAAGCGGTCAAAATCCACGGCGATATATACCGGTTCGCCGTTGAAGCAGAAGAATTTATAATCCAGTAACCCCCATTCTGGATCGCCAGTCCAGGTATTCTTCACAGATGATGCGCGGCTGGATGTCCTTGTAAGGCCATTCGCGGGCGTGGTTATAACCGTTTCGCCCAGCCATCGCTCTAGCTTGCTGTGCAGCTTGCTCGATATCGAGGTTGCTTTTGTCTTTGCAGATAATATTAAACTTGCAGCCTTGGGTTACTTTCAAGACAAACTGGTCAGGCAAGCTCTGCCCAGTTTATTTCCTGGGATGGTTGATAAACACCGAGCAAGTGGGTTCAGATATTGGGCTCCCGCCGTTTGTGCGGATAACCTCTCGCACCAGATATTTGTCCGATAGGATGGTATAGAAGGGATTGCGATCGTATAAGTTTTATCCAATTTAATTTGTCGTTAAAAGTGGTTGGGTTTTTGAGATTGAGCCGGTAACCTATTCTTTTGTAATATTTATAGATCAAGTAAGACTTTATCATCCCAAAAAGGAATAAGGCGCGATCTTGTGCACGATCAGATAGCGCAGCAAGTACCATGATTGCAGCTCAAATAGTTTTTTGAATAGTAACGGAGATGGGTTTGTTCATTGGGTCATGCTTCGCTCGATCCAGGTTTTTTGGCGGGAAGTCTGCTATTTACCTGCCTGTGATCCAGCGGACCAGTTGAATGGGCATTGGATATTGCCACCAGATGGTGGTCTTGCCTCCGGCGTAATACGCTGGCCATAAGAAGGATAGCACAAAGGCAGCCAGACATAGGATTGTTCAGGTCTTCAGGCTGCTCTGATTCTGCTAAGATGCGGATCGCGACAAACAATGCCGGAAAACAATAAACCATACCGCGCGAGATGTCCAGGGCAGAATGGGCTACCCATAGCATACCTGCCAGGCAAACGAAAAACAATCCTGCAAAGATGACTTTCTTTTGACGGATTAATACCACCAGAGCGCCAATGACCAACAGCCACAGCCCTTCAAAACCGGTCCAAATTCCCATCGGGATCATATTAAAGTATTTCAGGATAAAGCCTGGGCCATTCAGGCCAGCCTGTGAATATTCAGACATCATTTGCGGAGGGATAGATTGAGAAGCGGACGATAAAATAGGCGACCAGTGCAAAGCAGAATCGCGCCTAAATTGCTAGATGCCAGGCGTTTGGTTTTCTGTTTTCTTGACGCCATAGAGATAATACAAGAAAACGAAAGATGATGCGAAGATGGTGCGTTCGTCTGTCCAGGCTGCCAGGAAAATGGCAGGAAAAATTACTACCGGATGATTGGCATATCATGGCGAGAATTAAGAAGAAGATTGCCAGGCCATCAAAATTACCCCTGAATTCAACGAAGGATGTTGTGCCTGCGTAAATAGAACCTACGGACAGGGTAACCAGGAAGGCGCTGATTTTGTTGTCCGTCAAACGATAGACCAAGCAGACCCGTGAAGAAAAAAATTGCCATGCCAACCAGAAAAGCACAATCCGACCAGACCGGTGATATTCGATCCCAGGATTTTCCCGATCAACGGGGCTGTGATGCGATAATTTAGCGTGTATGCCCGATCGGTTGGCTCGTACTTTTCCATCAGATTTAGCAGGGGGTCTTCCATTTTGTCGACAACGCCCACCCAGGCGTCGAATGGGTTGGAATTGATATCTTTTAGCGCTGGGTATCCGGGGAAAGCGAAGAATAAGGACAGAGTGACGGTTATGAAAGTGACTTTTAGAAGCCAACCTTTTCCGGCGAGAAGAGAATTGAGCGTCTAATGAGGTGTGCGTAAAAAAGGTTTATTGTGGAAATGAGCATGATTAGCCAAACTACAGGTAGGTTTTGCAGTCGATAGTCCCTGGTTGAAAAGCGCCAAGGCCTAATCTGCGTATGATTTTTTTGGATAATTTTTCGATTTTTCTATAATGATGTTTCAACTTAGTAACCTTCAAATTGGCAAAGAATGATTCGTTATGGCGTATTGGTTTTGTGGTGATCAAGCTGATTAGAAGCGCAAGTTCGTTATTCGTTCTCATCTCTCAAGCTGGCATGGCTCGATCCCTGGATCAGGCTGTCGATAACTTTCGCTGGCTTAAGATAGTTCTGGTAGTACGCCCGTGCGTTTTCTTCAAGCTGCTTGCGGTAATCCACGTGTTCCAGCAGGTAGCGGGCGGCCTGGCACATGGATTGTGGGTCTTCCGCGCAGAAGTGGATCTGCTGGCCGTGTTCCAGCGGGTGAAATTCCTGCTTATTTGAGGGCGAAAACATAGGTGTTGAGCTTGTGGTACACCAGCTCGTAGGCTGGCGAGGCCAGCAGGCTTTCGGCGGGGATGGGGCCGCCGCGGGCGCCCAGGTAGACGTATTGCACGCCCTGCTGGCGCAGCAGCTCCAGGGCGGCCGGGGAGGTCAGCTCGCCGTTCAGCTGGTGCAGCCGCACCGGGGTCCATTCGGCGCCCGGGTAGCTCAGCTTTTCGATGGAGTAGACCATGGGGGGGATGACCGTCGGGCGTCCGGCCAGCGCCGGCAGCCAGTAGCCGCCATCCAGCCCGATCACCAGGGTTTCGCTGACCGGGAACTGGTAGGTGTTGGTCATGAAGCGCGCCGTGGCGGGGGTGTTGTTCTGGATCCAGGCGGCGGCTTGCAGGTCCTGGGCGGTGATGAAGCTGACGCCGGGCAGGTCGAAGGCTTGCCAGCGCTGCACGCCGCTGAGTATGCCGGCTGCAGCAGCCAGGCTGAGCAGCAGCAGGGCGGCGGCGCGGGAGGTTTTGCCCGGCAGCCAGGCGATCAGGCGCTCGAGCAGCAGCCCCAGGCCGAGCAGGATGGGGGCGTAGGAGGAGATCACCAGGGTGACCGGGTCCATGAAGACGCCCAGGAAGGTGGGTTGCGAGAGCAGGGCGAGCAGCGGCAGCCAGGCGCTGAGCACCACGGCCAGCCTGTTTTTGCGCAGCAGGCCGAGCAGAATGCCTAGCAGGCTGAGGGCGATCAGGATGGTGGTTTGGCTTTCGCTCTGGAAGAGGGGTCCGAGGCGCTCGAAGGAGAAGAAGGAGGCGTCGGTGGGGCTGGGGGCGGCGCTATAGCCTTGCCGGCGCGCCAGGTAGAGCTGCACCAGCCAGGGGGCGCTGAGCAGGAGGGCGCCCAGGGGCACGGCGACCCAGCGCAGGAAGTGCGCCCGCATGGCGCTGAGCAGGTCTTTGCGCAGGGCCAGGTAGAGCACGGCGAAGATGCCCCCGGCGATGAAGATGCGGTAATGCGAGAAGAGGAAGGCGGCGGTGAGGGCGGCCAGGGCGGGGATGAAGGCTGGGGAGCAGGCTTGCTGCTCGTCCCAATCGACCAGGACCAGCAGGAAGATCATCAGCAGGATGGTGCCCAGCAGCTGGGGGTAGCGCCCCCAGAACAGGGAGTAGGAGGGGAAGATGTAGATCAGCCCAGGGATGGCTGCGCCGAGCAGACCGGCCAGGCTGTGTTTGGAGAAGGCGCTGACCAGGGCGGCGCCGGCCAGGGAGACCAGGCCCATGAGCAATGCGCCGGAGATGACCAGCAGCAGGCGTGGGGCGATGCCGCTCAGCCAGCTCAGGGCGGCCAGCAGGCTGTGGTAGCCGAAGTGGTAGGAGAAGCTGAGCGCCGGGGCGTAGGGGCCGTAATCCCTGGGGATTTGCCCGCCTTCCAGGATCAGGTTTGCGATCAGGGTGTGGTGCATGCTGTCGCTGCCCATGCCGGCCAGCAGGCGGCGGTGGAGGAACAGGTAGAAGGCGGCGATCAGCAGGCAGAAGCCCAGCACGGCGATTTCGCTCAGGCTGTCTTTAGCTGTGAGCCAGGCGCGGATAGGTGCGCGGCGGCGATAGAGCTGGAGCAGGGTGAGCAGGAATACGCCGCCGAAGAGCAGCCGGGTGAGCTGGGCATTCAGGGACAGGTTGAGCAGCTGCAGCCAGATGAGCAGGATGATCCAGGCGCCCAGGGACAGGCCAAAGGTCAGGATCACCCGCAAGGATAAGGACGGCTTGCCTTTGAAGGGCAGCAGGCTGGTCCATAAGGCGCCCGGGCTGAGGAAGAGCAGGATGGCTGCGGCGAGCTTGGTCCACTGCCACAGGGATACATCGGCGATCACGGGGTGTGCAGGGCCTCCATCAGACGGTGTCCATAAAGGTTTGTTCGACGCGGTTGAAGAGCAGCACGCCGAGCAGCAGGGCCAGCAGCATGACGCCCAGGCTGTAGAGCAGGTGCAGGGGGTGCAATTCGCCGGCGCCCAGGAAGGCGAAGCGGAAGCTTTCGACGATGGGGGTGAGCGGGTTGAGCTGGATATACAGGCGGTATTGCTCGGGGATGGAGGAGAGCGGGTAGATGACCGGGGTGGCGTACATCCACAATTGCACGCCAAAGCTGACCAGGAAGCGCAGGTCGCGGTAGCGGGTGGTCAGGGCGGAGACGATGATGCCGAAGCCCAGTCCGAAGCCGGCCATCATCAACAGCAGCAGGGGGGTGATCAGCACCCAGATGTTGGGCTGCACCGCGCGAGCCGCTCAGGATGAAGTAGGCCAGGAAGACCAGGAACAGGCCGAATTGGATGCTGAAGGTGATCAGGTTGGAGATCAGGATGGAGACCGGTACGGCCAGGCGCGGGAAGTAGACTTTGCCGAACAGGCCGGCGTTGCTGATGAAGGTTTGCGAGGTTTTGTTCAGGCAGTCGGCGAAGTAGGCCCAGATGACGGTGCCGGAGAGGTAGAACAGGAAGGGCGGCAGGTCGTCGGTGGGCAGGCGGGCGATGTTGCCGAAGACTACGGTGAAGACCAGGGTGGTGAGCAGGGGCTGGATCAGGTACCACAGGGGGCCCAGGATGGTCTGCTTGTAGACGGAGACGAAGTCGCGGCGCACGAAGAGCAGCACCAGGTCGCGGTAGCGCCATAGCTCGTCCAGGCGCAGGTCCCACCAGGAGCGCTGCGGGCGGATGATCAGGTCCCAGTCTTGATCGTTGGGGGTGGTTGGTTGGGTAAGGGAAGTTGATTGCATGGTTTGATCTCTATGTAGCGCAAACGGTTCGTTTGCATCGCATGTGCAGGTAGTATGTAGAGCAAACTGTTAGTTTGCTTTTTGATCTCTCGCAAAGACGCAAGGGCGCAAAGTGCGCAGAGCTTTGCTTTTTTGAAATTCACATGATCTCGGCAGTATGTAGAGCAAACTGTTAGTTTGCTTTTTGATCTCTCGCAGAGCCGCAGAGTGCGCAGAGTTTTGCTTTTTTGAAATTCACATGATCTCGGCAGTATGTAGAGCAAACTGTTAGTTTGCTTCTTGATCTCTCGCAGAGCCGCAGAGTGCGCAGAGCTTTGCTTTTTTGAAATTCACATGCTCTCGGCAGAATGTAGAGCAAACTGTTAGTTTGCTTCTTGATCTCTCGCAGAGCCGCAGAGTGTGCAGAGCTTTGCTTTTTTGAAATTCACATGATCTCGGCAGTATGTAGAGCAAACTGTTAGTTTGCTTCTTGATCTCTCGCAGAGCCGCAGAGTGCGCAGAGCTTTGCTTTTTTGAAATTCCTTCGCCTGAGGTGTGCGATTGACTTATGTAAGCTGAGGCCTGCGTCACGAACCGCGCAGCCAGTTGGTGAGGTTGTTTTCGCTTTGGGCGACGGCGCTGAGCTGGGGGTTGCGGCGCAGCAGTTTCCAGACCTGTCCGCTGTACTGGCGCAGCAGCTCACCCAGGCGCAGCAGGTAATAGGGGTAGATGCGCAGCGGGCTGGGCGGGGGTTGGCCGGGGGCAAGCTGGTAGCGGAGGCGCATGTAGTCCAGGGGCGGGAAGAGGGCGCGCCAGGCAGCTTTGATTTTGTTGGCGGCGGGTTGCTGCCCCCAGAATTGCACCAGGTCGGGGTGCAGGTCGGCGGGCGGCGGGTTGAGCAGGCGTTGGCGGGCTTGTTCTGCCATGGCGGCGGTGAAGCCGGGCGGTTGCAGCTCCCCCAGCAGGTTTTCGGGCAGGGGGGCGTTGAGCAGCTCGTGCGCCAGGTAGAGGGCCAGGAAGAGGCAGCGCCGGGCGCGCCATAGCTGGCTGCGGGTTTGCAGTACGGTCCAATCGATCTGCTCTTGATAGTGTTCCAGGGTGGCCAGCAGGTCGTACAGGTGGCGCAGCTCCAGGCGAAAATTGTGGCTGTTGAAGTGCAGGGCCAGGTGCAGCAGCAGGTCTTCGGGGGAAAGCACCTGGGCAGGGATGCCGGCAAGGGTCTGGGTATGGGTACGCTGCCATAGAGCCTCCAGGTCGACCGGATGGCTGCTGTTGGGTGCGGCCAGGTTCCAGTGCAGCTCGATGATGCCTGCGTTTTTCTTGGTGAGGGGCGGCAGGTGGTGATGGCGGCGAGCTTCTTTTTCGGGGTTGGTAAAGGGCGGCGCCAGGTAGCCCATCTCTTGAAGCAGGCTGTAGCTGGCCTGCAGCCTGTCAACGGGTACTAGCAGGTCCATATCGCTCATGGGTCTCAGGGAGGGGTCCTGGTAGACCAGCTCGCTCAGGTGTAAGCCCTTGAGGGCAATCACCGGCAGTCCGTGTTGCGCAAAACGCGGCAGGATTTTTGCCAGCTGGTGATACAGGAGCAAGTTGCGGGTGGCGGTCAGGCGGGTGGTCTGCTGCAAGGCGGCCAGGATTTCGGCTGGCGGGTCTAGCTGGGCGGCTCTCAGCTGGCGATACAATAGCGACGCCACGCCATGCCTGCGGGCTTGCTCGAGCACGCCTCGCCACTCACCAGGGTCAAGTTGGTTGAGCGTGGGCTGTGCGTAGCCCGGTTCGGGGCGGCGCAGCAGGTTTAGCAGGAGCGTGTGCGGGTCAGTATGAGGCATGGGGGTAGGAGATCGGGCGCGCTCCGCCCTTCCGACATCGAATGGATTTGGAGAAGGGGCAAGAGCAGCGATGCAGGCAGCCAACAATTTCTCCCCACCCTGTGCGGCGCGTTTTGCCAGGTTTTATCCTGGACAGGATAGTTGTCAGGGTATCGGGTGGGGGGTATTCGGGACTAGCATTTTTTTGATCGCGGCGCGCCCCGCTATCATCATTACCTTGGGATTATATCACTTCAAAAAAGATTTATATCAGGATGCGGGCTTGGCTTTTACATTTCTGTTGGGCCTATTGGTCAGGGGATTTTTGAACCTGTTGGCTTTCTGGTGGTAGACTCTGTGGATTGGAGAGAAGAAAATGATAGATACCACACAACAAAACCTGGCTTTACCGCGTAACCTGGGTAACGGGTTGGTGCTGCGCCAGGCAGCTGCTCGAGATGTGGATGAACTGGTTGAGTTCAATGCGCGCATCCATAGCGATGATGGACCGGAGCGGCCGGATGTTTATGTCGGCGCCTGGACGCGCGATCTGCTCACCAAACCACACCCCACCTTGAAGACGGAGGATTTCACCCTGGTGGAGGATACCCAAACAGGCAAAATTGTTTCTTCGCTCTGCCTGATCTCGCAAACCTGGAGCTATGAGGGCATCCGCTTCGGGTTTGGCCGTCCAGAGCTGGTGGGCACGGCGGAGGCGTACCGCAACAGAGGGTTGGTCCGGGCTCAGATCGAGGCTGTGCATGGCTGGAGCGCTCAGCGGGGTGAGCTGGCGCAGGGCATCACGGGGATACCCTTTTATTACCGGCAGTTTGGCTACGAGATGACGGTGGATATCGGCGGCGGTATGATGGCAAGCTGTGCGCAGATCCCCAAGCTCAAACCGGGCGAGGAAGAGCCTTACCGGGTGCGCCCTGCCCTGGAAGCGGATATTGCCTGGATGGAGCAACTGTACCGGCAGAGCTGCCAGCGCTATGTGTTGAGCTGTGAATGGGATGAGTCGCTTTGGCGTTATGAGTTGCTTGTGAAAGACCGGGACAATGTCAACCGGTCGGAGTTGAGAATAATTGAGAGCCAGGATGGGCAGGCTGTAGGTTTCCTGGCGTACTGGTCACGCAATTGGGGCGATCGCATTGCGGCTTCCCGGTATGAGTTGCTACCGGGTGTTTCCTATGGGGCGATAACGCCGGTGGTGCTGCGTTACCTGTGCGCAACCGGGCAAGCCAATGCGCAAACCGAGGCGGCTGGCGGCGAGATTAAACCGTGCAACCTGGTGGTTCTATTACTCGGTCAGGATCACCCGGCTTACCAGGCTATGCCCTCCGTTTTATCTCAAAAGCGACGTTCCTATGCCTGGTATATGCGTGTTCCCGATTTGCCGGCTTTCCTGCAGCATATATCTCCTGTTCTGGAAGCGCGCCTGGCGGCCTCATCCTTTGCCGGGCACAGCGGCGAGTTGAAAATCACTTTCTATCGCAGTGGGTTGTTGTTGGGTTTTGAGCTTGGGCGGCTGGTAAAGGCTGAGCATTGGAAGCCGCAGCCACTGGGTCATTCTGGGGATGCAGGTTTCCCGAACCTGACCTTTTTACATTTGTTGTTTGGGCATCGCTCCCTGGATGAGCTGAGGCATCTTTATGTAGATTGCTGGTGGGAGCATGACAGCGCTTATGGTTTGCTGAATGCGTTGTTCCCGCGCAAGCCTTCTCTGATCTGGCCGATTGCTTAAAGCGGGTGGAAGTTACTCGGAGCTAAAAAGCTCCCAGCATTTGCCGGATGTTTTCGGCGGCTGGGAGCTTTGTGTTGGTTTCGTTAAATTTTCAGGGTTTATTTTGCGGGGTAGACGGGAGACAGCCAGGGGCGGTATCTTTCCATTTGGCCGCGCACAATGTCATTGAATAGCCCGCGCAGGCGCGCGGTGATGGGTCCCATGGCGCCGCTGCCGATGGGGCGGTGGTCCACTTTTGTGACGGCGGTGATTTGGGCGGCGGTGCCGGTGAAGAAGAATTCTTCGCACAGGTAGACTTCGGTGCGGTCGATGGGGCGTTCTACCACATCCAGGTTGAGCTCGTTGTGCAGCAGCTCGATCACCGTGCGGCGGGTGATGCCCTCCAGGATGTTCTCGGTGATCGGTGGGGTGACCACAGTTCCGTTACGGACCATGAAGATGTTCATGGCGCTGCCCTCGGAAACATGCCCTTCCTGGGTGAGCACCAGGGCTTCGTCAAAGCCGGCCCGGGCGGCATCGGTTTTAATGAAGGATGAGTTGGCGTAGGCGCCGCTGATCTTGCCGCGGGCGGGGATGGAGTTATCATCCACGCGCCGCCAGGAGGAGAAAGTCACGTGGGCGCTTTCATCGTTGGCTACATACAGTCCGAAGGGGATAGCGACGATAGAAATCTCGTTATGTAAGCCATGCAGCTTGACCCCGATGGCCTCATCGGCTTTGTAGGCCAGGGGGCGCAGGTAAACATCGCAGCGCTGACCTTCTTTGCGCAGCAGGTCAATGCAAACCTGGGTCAGGCTTTCCGGGGTGTGTTCAAAATCCATTAGCAGAAGCGAAGCTGAGCTCAGAAAGCGGCGGAAATGGTCCAGGGGGCGAAACAGGTAAAGCTGTTCTTCGCTGGCATTCCAATAGGCGCGCATCCCGCCAAAAACAGCGGTGCCATAGTTGAGGGCGTGGGTGAGCACACCAACTTTGGCTTCACTGTACGGAACGATATTTCCTTTAAAATAGGCGTAATTGGGTAGATCCATTCTTACCTCCATGCAGAAGATTATGTGGGTCGGGGAAGTTCCAAAAATTATAACACCCCCTTTTTGAAATTTCGAACGTAGCTATTAGCAGGTTGTGGGGTTTCTAAATTGGGGAGATGGGAGTAAAATCGATGCAAAAATCAGGCAGAGCAAATTCTTTGAACGAGGATACTGGGTGAAGGGCTTTTTCCTATTGCCGGACACAGAAAGGGTTCAAGAAAAAACATGAAAAGAGCTGTCAGCATTAGTATTGGATCGTCGAAACGCAACAAGGCAGTTGAGGTGGAATTATTGGGGGAGCGTGTTACCATTGAAAGGATCGGGACAGATGGGGATATGGAAAAGGCCGCCCGTTTGTACCAGGAATTGGATGGTAAAGTGGATGCCTTTGGGGTAGGCGGGGCAGATTTAGGTTTGATGGTGGATGAGAAATGGTATCCATTATATTCAGTCCAGCCTATGGTGCGTTTTATTAAGCAAACACCGGTCGTGGATGGGGCAGGTTTAAAGAATACTCTGGAGAACAAGCTAGGAAAGTTTATCCTGGAAAAAATTGGCGACTATGTGGATGCCATGGGGCGGAAGGCTTTCGTGGTTAGCGGGGCAGATCGTTGGGGGATGTCCAAATCTTTTTTGGATAATGGCTATGAGTGCGTTTTTGGCGACCTGATGTTTGGCTTGGGCGTTCCGTTTGTAGTGCGCTCAGAGGCCAGCTTGAAAAGACTGGCAGCCTTCTTACTGCCAGTAGTGGGGCGCTTGCCTTTTGCCTGGCTGTACCCAACCGGTGATAAGCAGGATGTGCGCATTCCCAAGTATGAGAATTATTATCAATGGGCTACGGTGATTGCTGGCGATTGCCTGTATGTCAAGCGTCATTTACCCTTTCAGATGCAGGGTAAAATCATCGCCACCAACACCACGACCCCGGCTGACGTGGAAATGTTCCGCCAGGCAGGCATCAAATACCTGGTGACCAGCACGCCGGTTCTGGAGGGGCGCTCTTTTGGCACCAATATGATGGAGGCTGCCCTGATTGCCATATCCGGTAAGCAACGCAAGCTGACTTATGCAGAGCTTTCCGAGATGCTGGACCAGCTTGGCTTCGAGCCGCAATTACAGATGCTGAACGAGTGAACAGCTGCCACTTTGGTTAGTGCGCTGGGTCTGAAATAAGTAACGCTTTAAGAAATCGTTCGCTATTATTCTCGTAACTTCTATTATTCGAAGGAGTCATTCTTATGGATGCAATCGTCACGGCTGGGGGAAGGCCTGAAGCGGGTGATTTGTTATACCCGTATACCCAGGGCGCTCCAAAAGCCCTGGTAGATGTGGCTGGCAAGCCGATGATCCAGTGGGTTTTGGATGCGCTCTGCCAGGCCAAATTGGTGGAAAGGGTGGTTATCATTGGTTTGTCGCCGGAGAGTGGTTTGGTGTGCCCTAAACCAATAGCCTATATTTCCGACCAGGGAGATATGCTGGCAAATATCCGCGCCGGCGTCAAGAAGGTGGTCGAATTGAATCCTCAGGCAGAGCATGTCCTGGTAGTTTCTTCGGATATTCCCGCGGTGACAGCTGAGGCAGTGGATTGGGTAGTAAAGACCACCATGCAGACCGATGATGATATCTACTACAATGTGATACCCAGGCAGGTGATGGAAGCGCGCTTCCCTGGATCGCGACGCTCTTATACGCGCTTGAAAGATGCCGAAGTGTGCGGCGGCGATATGAATATGGTGCGCTGTTCTGTGGCAACTAGTGAGGCGATGATTTGGGATGAATTGATCGCCACACGCAAGAACGTGCTCAAGCAAGCTGCATTAATTGGTTTTGACACCCTGTTTTTGTTGCTCATTCGGGCAATTAGCATAGAGCAGGCCGTGCAAAAGGTTTCGCGCCGCCTGAACATCAAAGGACGAGCCATCGTTTGCCCTTATGCCGAAGTGGGCATGGATGTGGATAAACCCAACCAGTTGGAATTGCTTAGAGCCGATTTATCTGGCAACTCTGCGGTAAATACCTAGCCTGATGGAATTTATACAGACTTTGTTAGAAAAAGATGGGGAAATTACGCGTCGTTTACAGGTTGCTGAAAAACCTGGCAAGCGACGCGCTTTGTTTATCCTGCTGGCGCACTCAGGAGATTCGTGGTTTTGGCTGGCGGGGGTGGGATTATTGTGGTGGCTGGGTGATGTTGATTGGCGTCAGCGAGCTTTGCTGATCGGGTTTTCGATCCTGGTTACGGCAGTGGTTGTGATGGCGGTTAAGTTTAGTGTACGCCGCCGGCGCCCGGAAGGGAAATGGGGGGATGTATACCGCAAGACTGATCCGCATTCCTTTCCATCCGGTCATGCCGCGCGGGCATTTATGCTGGTGGTGATGGGTTTCTGGTTAGGACCTGCCTGGTTGGGTTGGATTTTGCTTGTGTGGGCGCCCCTGGTTACCCTGGCGCGGGTGGCAATGGGGGTACATTACCTTTCGGATGTACTGGCAGGGGCGCTGTTTGGTTTAGGCATGGGATGGGTTTTGGTCGAAAATTATCCCGCTTTTGCCATTTCTCGCTTGAAATTTTCGATGGCTTCAACCGGCGTGGGATCAACCTGATAAGCCATCGCCAGGTAGTAGGCTGTATAATCCCCAAAATGCAGCGTGGTCCACAATTGGGCCATGGGTGTTTCCCCTTTTGCGTGAAAAACATCGCTGTTCAAGCCTTCCATGAGGAATGCCTGGAGGGTGAGGTCACTGCGTAATTGGTTGCGTGGGTGATCGCTGGAGCACTGCAGGAAGATGGCTATGCTGCGGCTGAACAGGTCTTCAGGATTGAGGATGCCTGCCAGGGTATTGTGATTGGCTTCGGGTAGAAATTCGAACTGAGCCCAGGCTTTGGCCAGCTCGCTAATTTGGCCTTTCCAGCGCCGCGCGACCGGCGAGAGTAAACCGCTGCCGAATACACTGACCCAGCGTCCGACCAGTCTGTCCGGCCAGGCGTTTGGCGGGGTTGCGCGCTGCGGGTACTTCCGCCTGGATCTGCTCTTGCTGCTGGCGCATGGCCTGAATTGCCTCCTGGATTTCATCCGATGGATCGGGCAGGAAGCCCATTTTTACCAGCGCAGCCAACAACAGGGCGAAGGAGAAAGCCTACCGCTGCCCTGGGTTGCCCGCTTGTGCTTAAAGAGCCATAAGGGTTGTTGGGCTTCCTGGGCTAACCGGGCCAAGCTTTCCGCCGGTAGTGATGGCCAGGCTGTGGCAGCCCCGTTCCAAGGCTTGCTGGTAACCGGAAAGGGTCTCTTCCGTGTTGCCGGAATGGGAGGATGCAATCACCAGGGTGTGCTCGCCACGTGCCCAGGCTGGCAGGTCGTAATCGCGATGGACGAAGATAGGGAACTGGACAGGCGTCGGTGCAATAGGAGGCCAGTAAATCTGCACCAATAGCCGAACCGCCCATACCGCTTAAAATCACCTGGCGAATATCCTGTATATCCGGTCTAATGGCAGGCTCTTTCCTAGCTGCCAGGCCTGGTTGATCTGGTCAGGCAGGCTGGCAATCTGCTGGTACATGTTTTGGGGGTCCAGGGTCGATATGGGCTGTTAAGTCGTCTAGGTTCATGGTGCCTCCAGGTGAATGGTATTACGCTTGAATTAATGAACCATGGTTGGTTTTCAATCTTTATCCTGGTTTGATTGGACTGGGTGATCAAGGCGTAAAGTTCCCGCCGCGGCCAACCAGAGGCTGACGACAGTTGTGCAGCCAGTTGAGCAGGCGGGATTGCCTGGCGGAGCCCATCCTGTATGGCCTGCTCTATATCGTTCTTCCGAATAATGCTTTTCTTCGTGCGGGCTTCCCACCCACAACCAGGGTGAATTCTCCGCGTGGTGGCTGGCTTTGGAAATATGCCAGGGCTTGCGAAAGATTGCCGCGCCAGATTTCTTCGTGCAGCTTGGTCAATTCCCGGGCTATGCAAATAGGGCGGTCGCCGAGGGTCTCCAAAAGATCGGCCAGGCTGCTGAGAAGGCGGTGGGGTGTTTCCAGGAAAATGAGGGTATAGGGCAAACTCTGCGATTTCCGCCAGTGAGGTGCGGCGTTCTACCGGGCGGCGGGGCAGGTATCCCAGGTAAAGAAAGGCATCGGTTGGCAGACCCGAAGACACCAGGGCGGCCAGGGGTGCGCTGGGGCCAGGAATTGGGCTGATGGTGTGCCCCGCTTGCAGGGCGGCTTTCACCAATTCATAACCCGGGTCGTTGAGTGCTGGTGTACCTGCGTCGGAAACCAGGGCAACATCGCCCTGCAGTAGGGCATTGCAGAATATGCATCCAGCCGCCTGATTTTGTTATGTTCATGGTAGCTGATCGTGGGTGTAGTGATTTGATAATGTGATAACAGTTTCTGAGTATGGCGCGTGTCTTCGGCAGCGATCAGGGTGACTTCCCCGAGAATGCGCACAGCTCGCAAAGTGATATCTTCTAAATTGCCGATTGGCGTAGCAACCAGGTATAAAGTGCCCACGATCTCTACGGAGTAATCCAGGTGAGGTATTCAACCGTCAATGCCAGGTTTTCAGCATCGAAATTATTCAATAAAAGCCAACCGGTCAAGTTAAGATTGGTCTGATAACACAGATACAGTCCAGGAGAAAGATTGTTAAGGATGATCGGGACTGTTCCCTTTGGAGCTGGATTGACAGGCTCCCAAACTGGGTTGGTTTGGACCGTACAGTGCCAAGCGTTGCGCCATTGCTGGGGACCAAGAGGTGTTGTTCGTTGTCGCCACTGATGAAGCTGATATCATCTCCAGATGCCCGTGTTCAATTGATTATTATCCAGGTTGAGACCATCTCCAGGTGCTAAAGTCTTTGCACCGCTTGCCTGGACGCCTGGTGTAGCGGTGGTGGTAGGCGCTGCCTGGGTGGGTGTGAGGGTGGCGATCTCCTGGACTTTAATGCGTACCCAAAATGCATCGCTGCCAACAGGGCCGATCCCAAACCATACCTGGGATGCATTGCGTAATTTCCAATTACCCTGGTAAGTCCCAGCCTGCAGGAGCGCAATCAGGTCAACAGAAATATCCACCGTTTGACCGGGAGCGACAACGCCCGGAATAGGGACGCTGGCTGGAGCGTTCATCTTCTCGCCAGAGAACACTGCGATCGAATAATTCTGATTCCAGGTACAGTTGCCAGTGTTTTGCAGACGCCAAACTTTTGGTAAAGGTCTGTCCTGGGTTCATAACGGATATCATCCGGGATGGTCACATCGATGGGGTTACCAGCGCCTGCCAGGTCACAGGCTTTGGTTGCTGCAACGGTCGTTGTAGGGAAGAAGACTTGAGTGGTCGCTGTGGCTGTTACAGCAGGTGTACTGGTTCCACGGTGTGCTTCAGTGGTTGCTGAAGGAATGGGCGTCGATACTTGCGTCTCCGCAACAGCCTGGGTAAGCCGGCTTCGACGGTTTGGTAAGCCTGGGTCACACTGAGAGTCTCAGAGCGCTGGCTCAGAAGTGTTGGGCATGTTACAGGCAGACAGGATCAGCACCAGATGAAGACTGCAAACCAACAAGATTAGATAACCGTTTAGTGGTACTGTGTATTTCGTAATCGAACGAGCTAATGCAAATGCCTGTTTTGTCGATTGAATGAGCAAAATTTCTTTTCATTGGGATGGATGTGGGAAGATAAAGGTAATTTTGCGGTCAGGATGCGGGCAATTTGGCGTGCAGCGTGCGGGCGCGCCAGGCGTTGGCATGCCTGGACAGCTTGTTCGGCGTTCTTCCGGATGTTGAAGCCAGTGCTTGAGGGTGTCCAGCAACTCGGACAGAATCGGGCGCCCAGACGCCTGCTCCTTGCGAAACCACATAGCTGACATTGCCATCTTCTTGTCCGGGCAAGCCGGCTGTACAGGACCATGGGAAGCCCGGCGATCAAGGCTTCGCTGATTGTTCCAGGGCCAGCTTTGCTAACCAGGATATCTGCTGCGCGCATAAAGTCGGGCATTTCATGCACAAAACCGTAGATAAATGTAGGAATAGGCCAATTGTGTGCTTCCAGACGTTCTCTTAAGGCTTGATTGCGCCCAGCGATAACCACCAGACTGGCGGAATAGCATGTATCTGCAATCAGTCGTGCGGTTCTATCTAAAGGTCCCATGCCTTCGCCGCCGCCAACCAGGAGAATGAAGGGCCGATCTTGCGGCCAGCCAAATTGTGAGCGCAATGCTGCATGATCTTTTGGCGGTTGGCAAAACCGGTCTGCAACCGGTAAGCCAACCACTTGCACTTGATCGTTCGTTAGCCCAAATTTTTCGCGCGTTGTTTGGCTTCATCGGTAGGCACCACGCATAAGATCGGTTTGGCGGTGGTACCACAGGGCATGCGTGGTGACCAGATCGGTAACCACGGTGATGAAGGGCGGGCGATCTTATCCCAGGGCGCGTAAAACAGGTGTGTTTGCCAGAGGATGCACCGAAACAATGAGATCGCTGGGGTGTTGTGCGATCAGCTGGCGGAGAGAACGCCGGATATAAGGCCAGGCACTAGCCATCATCAGTTTTGAACGGCGATCTCCATTACTGAGTTTGTAACCTAATCCCCATACCTGGGGTACTCGGACCATCTGCGGATACAAAGCAGGTAACTGATTGAGCGGTGGAGGGGCGTATTCCTTGAAAATGTCTACCATCTCCGTTGAGTAAGCATCGCCATATTCCAACTTGAAGCGCTTCAATGATCGCTTCTGTAGCTGAACGGTGACCGCCCCCTGTATCAGAGAATAGAAACAGAATGTGAGGGGGTTTATTCGGTGATTTGTCCATTTTCTTCTTTGGTTGAAGTGATAATTTTTTTTAGTCTCTGTGCCAGCGTGCGGCGCGGCAAAAGTACTCTGCGTCCACAGCCGAGGCATTCTAATCCGATATCTGCACCTAAACGAAATATCTTCCACTGCATGCTGCCGCAAGGATGAGATTTTCGAAGTTGAACGATATCGCCTATCTTGATTTCTGGTAACATCATCGGCATTATATCATGCTGTGCTGGTAGCCTCGTGAACATCTGAGATAATCCTCGCAATGGTATAATTCCCCTTCAGGAGATTATTATGATGGGTTTAGGTTTAGATCCGGTGACTTTGATTGCCAGGTTAATCGTTCTGGCTACAGCATTTACTGTGCATGAATTTGCCCATGCCTGGACAGCAACACAATTTGGCGACAATACTCCCCGGCAATATGGTCGATTGACATTAAATCCCCTGGCGCATCTTGATCCTCTGGGATCCTTGATGTTGATTTTTGCCGGATTTGGTTGGGCAAAACCGGTTCCGGTGAATGCATATGCCTTACAGAGAAATTCTTCAGCAGCCTTGATGTGGGTTTCTTTAGCTGGCCCACTCTCGAATTTGCTGATGGCTCTTATCGCTGCAATTCCACTCAGATTGGGTCTGGTTTCTGCTTCTGGCGGCGGTTTTGTTTCTCAGTTATTGTTGGAATTTGTTTGGATCAACCTTTTATTGATGTTATTTAACTTGATTCCGCTTGCTCCTTTAGACGGCGACAAGATTGTCGATTATTTCTTTCCGCCACAATTGCAAAGAGTTTGGGATAGCATTCGTCCCTACGGACCGATGATATTGATGCTATTGTTCCTCTCACCCATGTTGGGAGTAAACATTCTTGGAAGTATTCTCGGACCACCCATGCAACTGATGTTTCGATTATTGGTGGGTTAGGTTTGGCTAAGAGTTTTTACCGGGTTCGCCAATTTTGGAACGCTCTAACAGCCACTCCAGACCGGCAGGCATTCAATGAGTTGAGTGAAATTCTATCCCCACGACTTATGGCTCTTTTTGATCAAATGCAGCCTGCTGAGCAAGCCCATAGCATAGGGGTCTTCCGAAAATTACGAGAAGCCGGATTTACAAATCGGGATTTATTAATTGCAGCTTTGTTACATGATGTAGGTAAGATCAAGGTTCCGCTGAGACTTTGGGAACGGGTTGAAGTGGTTATTTTCAAGAAAATTGTGCCAGGTTTTGCGGATACCTGGGGAAAAGCAGCGCTAAAAGGTTGGCAAAAACCATTCGTGGTAGCTTTGCGGCATCCATCTTGGGGTGCTGAACTGGCTGAACAGGCTGGTGCATCACAACTGACGGTTTCTTTAATCAAGAGACATCAAGACAAGCTGGTTTCTCCGGTGGATTTTTCTACTTACTCCGAAGAACATTTTTTATATCAGTTACAATTTTTTGATAATGAAAGTTGAGGAGATGGACTTATGGCAGTGCAGATTACGATCATTGGCCTGGGACAGATTGGTGCATCGATAGGATTAGCCCTGGCAGATCAAAAAGAGCTTCTTTTTCGTGTGGGACACGATCGTGATTTTAAAATTGCTCATCAAGCAGAAAAGGCTGGGGTAGTAGATAAGGTTGAAAACAACCTTCCCAAGGCGGTGCGCGAGGCTGGGATTGTCCTTCTGTCACTGCCAGTAGATCAGGTCAGGGAGACGCTGGAAATCATTGCCCCAGACTTGCGTGAAGGTGCAGTTGTCATGGATACCGGTCCAGTCAAAGAAATCGTCGCTCAATGGGCTGTTGAATTGTTGCCTGAAGGCAGGCATTACGTAGGGCTAACTCCGGTGCTCAATGCTCGTTACCTCTATTCTATGGATGCAGGGATGCAGGCAGCTCGGGCAGATCTGTTTGACCAGGGCTTGATGGCGATTGTAACCCCTCCACGATCCAGCTCTGAGGCGATAAAACTGGCTGCTGATTTGACGCGTTTGATCGGTGCAAAACCCTTATTTGCAGATCCTGTAGAAATGGATGGTTTGATGGCGGCCACACAGGTTTTACCTCAACTGGTTGCTGCTTCAGTAACCAACGCAACCATGGACCAGCCTGGCTGGCGCGAGGGCCGAAAAATGGCAGGACGTGATTACGCTGAAGTAACCGGCCCCTTAGCTCACCTGTGGGATTCGCAAACCCTGGCAGCGGCATCTTCTTTAAACCGCGAAAATGTTTTGCGAATGCTGGATAGCGTAATCGCCTCCATGCAAGCCATGCGGAATGATATTGATCAAAGAAATGAAGCAGCGCTGAATGAACGGCTGAAACGCGCCTTTCAACGGCCGCTCAAAATGGTGGCAGGAAAGACAATCGGGTGAATGGTCTACCGATGGCGCTGCAAAATTGGAGATGCCAGAAACGGGAGGGTTTCTGGGGCGTATGTTTGGTGCGTCGCGCAAATCCGACAAAAAGAAATGAACGTCTTCAGGCGGATATGCGTATCAATTATATGTGATCAGCCTGGTTAGCACAAATCGAGTCTTCCGGGTGTGATTACATCAGTCTATCAAATCAGAATGGGAGTGGATATGTCTGAGAAACTGGCCTGGATTGAAACAGAACTTCAGAATTTAAGAGATGCTGGTTTGTATAATCGCATACGAACCTTGAGTTCTCCTCAAGGCGCCTGGTTAGTCGTAGATGGGCAGCGGGCTTTGAATTTTTGTTCTAACAATTATCTTGGATTAGCTAATCATCCTCGTTTGGTTGATGCAGCCAGGAAAGCCACGGAGCAATATGGCGTCGGACCGGCAGCTGTGCGATCCATTGCCGGCACCATGGATTTGCATGTGCAATTGGAACAACGCTTTGCTAAATTCAAGGGAGTGGAATTTGCAATCACTTTTCAATCGGGATTTATGGCCAACCTGGCAACCATCCCGGCTTTGGTAGGAAAAGATGATGCGATCATTTCGGACGAATTGAACCATGCCAGCATTATTGATGGCTGCCGTCTTTCTGGCGCCAAGATTATCCGTTATAAACATTGTGATGTGGCAGACCTTGAGCAGGTTTTGAAAGAAAACCGTTCGCAGTATCCGCGCGCTTTGGTGATTACGGATGGTGTTTTTAGCATGGACGGTGATATTGCACCGCTGGACAAGATTTATGAAGTGGTCAAATCTTATCAGGCCGTCCTGATGGTAGATGATGCCCATGGGGAAGGTGTATTAGGCCATGGGGGACGTGGTATTGTCGATCACTTCAAATTGCATGGGAAAGTTGATGTCGAAATTGGAACGATGTCCAAGGCATTCGGCGTGGTGGGCGGTGTTGTGGCAGGGAATTCATTCGTGGTCGAGTGGCTGAGACAACGTGGAAGACCGTTTTTGTTTTCTTCTGCGATGACGGTTCCAGATACAGCAGCTTGCCTGGCATCACTTGATTTACTGGAAGAATCTACCGAGTTGGTGGACCGCTTATGGGAAAATACGCGTTATTTCAAAAAAGAAATGCAGACTTTAGGGTTTGATATTGGCAATAGCGTCACGCCGATCACGCCGGTCATGTTGGGTGAAGCTCCGCTTGCGCAACAATTCAGCCGAGAGTTATTTGAACAAGGTGTTTTTGCCATGGCGCTTGGTTTCCCCACGGTGCCGCGTGGCAAAGCCCGTATCCGGGTGATGATCTCAGCATCCCATTCGAAACAGGATTTAGATTACGGATTACAGGCTTTCCGCACCGTTGGCGCCAGGCTTGGTGTGATCGCTGTGAAGTTATAGTTCTTTGAACGGGTCGATGGTTGGGTTTGTACCAGCCCAAATGCAGCTTGGACGCCCATCCATATTGCATGAAACCGCATGCGAGCAGCGGTGTGCGACCACCCGTGGCTGTTGTTCTGGCATCCATTCTGCTGGATAAATTAACTCGGCTTCGAATGCAACTTCATGACCAACATGGTGACAATAAACAATCTTTACCGGTTGCCATACTTTCTCAGACATTAACTACCTCCTCATCTTTGCGCTCTAATTATACTGCTTAGGTGAGGTTGAGAAAAGTGACAGGTGTCATCAAACCTATGATGAAGTTAATGATATGCATAGTAATTCTAAAGAAAGGCATAGAATGTTGCCCTTTGAATTAAAACGATTTTCCGAATTATTGACCAATTTCCTTCGAATTTCTGCAATCTAGTTGACATCTGGGGCTGGTCACGTATAATGGATAAGCGTTTTACAAAAACCAATTGGTTATCCACCTGAAAGGAGGTGGTTGCGAAAATATTGACCCCTTTTGTATCTGCAACTATCGATAAAGTAAACCCAATTCTCTATAGGAGGAGAACGCATGAAAAGCAATAAGTTTTACACTCTGGGAGTGCTCGTACTGTTGCTTAGTTTTGTACTAAGCGCCTGTGCTACACCTGCTGCTCCCACAACTGCACCTGAAGCGCCGGCTGCAACCGAAGCGCCAGCGCAACCCGAAGCCCCTGCAGCAACCGAAGCGCCCGCAGTAACTGAAGCGCCTGCGGTAACCGAAGCGCCAGCCGCACCCGAAGAACCGGCAGCTGCTTTCGAGCCGATTTCTTTTAGTGCACCCGATTGTGAATACGGTGGCCTCTTCAAGAGTATGGAAGCCGTGGATGAACTTGACTGTTAAGTTCACCATGTGTGTTCCGGACCCAGCCTTCCTTGCAAAGATCGCCTTCTCAGCATTCGCCATCCATTCTGCTGATTATCTTGAGCAGACAGGCGGCGGTGGTGAGGGCAGTGCCTTGTTGGAAGCACCCGTTGGTACGGGTCCTTACAAGGTGGCTGAATGGAAACGTGGCGATGAGCTGGTTTTCACCGCAAATCCCGACTATTGGAATACCGAAGAAGCTGCCGGATCATCGACCCTGGTCTTCCGCTGGAGCTCTGAAGCTGCCCAGCGCTTGCTTGAACTGCAAGCAGGCACCGTGGATGGTATCGATAACCCTGGTCCAGATGATTTTGCGACCATCGAAGCTGATCCAAATCTTCAACTTAATTCCACGCCCAGCTTTGAATAGTTTCTATGTGGGTTTCAACAACACCTATGCACCCTTTGACAATGAGCTGGTTCGTCAAGCGGTGGCTATGGCGATTGACCGAGCCCGCATTGTGGACAACTTCTACCCACCCGGATCCGAAGTTGCTACCCATTTCACTCCTTGCTCCATCCCCAATGGCTGTGTTGGAGAGCCCTGGTACGAGTTTGATCCTGCCAAAGCGAAAGAGCTGTTAGCAGAAGCTGGCTTTCCAGATGGTTTTGCCACCGAACTGGCATATCGTGATGTTGTGCGTGGTTACCTGCCGCAACCTGGTGTTGTTGCCCAAGATATCCAGGCTCAGTTGAAGGAAAACCTGAACATTGATGTAACCATCAACGTAATGGAATCAGGCTCATTCCTGGATGCAGCCGACTCTGGTATGCTGCCTGGTTTGCATCTCCTTGGTTGGGGCGCTGACTACCCAGATATGACCAACTTCTTGGACTATCACTTCGGTGCGGGTTCTTCGAAACAATTTGGCGATAAATGGGATGATATCACCGAAGCCTTGAAGCAAGGCGCTTCACTGGCTGATGATGAAGCCCGCAAGCCGTTCTATGAGACTGCCAACAATGCGATTAAGCAGCACGTTCCCATGGTCCCAGTGGCTCATGGCGGTTCCGGTGTAGCCTTCAAGGCTGCTGTAGAAGGCGCTCATGCTAGCCCATTGAGTAACGAAGTCTTCTCAGTTATGTCGGTTGCCGGTCAAGACACCCTGGTTTGGATGCAGAATGCAGAACCGATTTCGCTATACTGTGCAGATGAAACCGATGGCGAGTCGCTGCGAGCTTGCGAACAGGTCAATGAATCGCTCTACAAGTACGAAGTAGGCGGTACAGCCTCCCTGCCGAACCTGGCGAAAGTCTGTGAGCCCAATGAAGACCTGACTGAGTGGGTCTGCACCTTGAACGAAGGTATTCTCTTCCATGATGGCTCCACCCTGGATGCGAATGATGTGGTTATGTCGCTTCTCGTACAATGGGATGCCGCTCATCCACTGCACACAGGTAATACCGGCGCCTTCACATACTTCACCTCATTGTTCGGTTCTTTCTTGAACGCTCCGGCTGAGTAATTCCGGGGTTATCAGCAGTAACTAAGTTTCAATAAGCTGGGGCGCTGAATAAGCGCCCCAGCATAAAAAACAAAAGATGCTTACTTATATTCTTCGTAGAATCCTATCCAGTATTCCTGTCCTGATCGGTATTTTGTTTGTTACCTTTGCTTTGGGGCGACTAATTCCTGGGGATCCTTGCCGAGCTATCCTAGGGGAAAAGGCAACGGATAAAGTTTGTGACGAATTTATTCACCGGCATGGATTGGATAAACCTATCCCAACTCAATTTGGAATTTATGTTAGTGAAATATTACAAGGTGACCTGGGCGTTTCTTTGCGCTATGGAAAACCTGTCACAGATCTAATCCTTGAAAGATTGCCTACCACAGTTGAACTGAGCGTGGCAGCGATGTTGTTTAGTGTGACAGTGGGTATTCCTTTAGGAATTATCTCTGCTGTCAAAGCACAATTCAGCTATTGATGTAGGCACCATGATGGTTGCGAATGTGGGTGTCTCGATGCCTGTCTTTTGGCTGGGTTTGATGCTGGCGTATTTGTTTGCATTGGTCTTGAAAGACACACCACTGCAATTGCCACCTTCAGGGCGCCTATCGCCTGGGCTTAGCGCGCCAGCTTTTTATGAGGTATGGGGATGGGAACTTGCTGTTGGCAGTGCAAGCGCAAATATTTTGACATTCCTTAGCCGGATGAACCTGGTAAACTCAGTGCTCACTGGGCGCTGGGATGTCTTTGTGGATGCAATTCGCCATCTAATTTTGCCAGCCATGGCAGTCGGTACCATTCCGTTAGCCATTATTGCACGCATGACACGTTCAAGTATGTTGGATGTTTTAGGGCAAGACTATGTGCGCACAGCGCGTGCAAAAGGCTTGCCGCGCATTGAAGTTATTTTGAGACATGCTCTGCGTAATGCACTTTTGCCTTTGGTAACGATTATTGGCTTGTCATTGGGCAGCTTTTTAGGCGGCGCGGTGCTGACAGAAACCATTTTTGGCTTGTCAGGAGTGGGCAGGATTTTGTATGATTCCATCACAGCCCGCGATTATGGCGTTGTCCAGTCCTTTACGGTTGTTATTGCTGTCTTTTTTGTTGCATTAAATTTATTGGTCGATATTTCTTACACTTACCTCGATCCTCGAGTTCGTCTGGAGTGAATTTTGCATGGAAGCCTCATCAAAATCTAAAGATTCAAAAGAGCTAATTCCTCAATTAGAGGCAGAGGGATTACGATCTACTGAAAGTGTGACTTTGTGGAAAACAGCCTGGAGGAGGTTATTCCGGCGAAAATCTGCAGTTGTGGGTATGGTCATTTTGGCTTTCTTGATTTTAATCGCAATTTTTGCTCCGGTTATTGCTCCTTATGACCCCTACAAAGTGTTGATTGGCATTGAATCTGTAAAGATGCGCCAGGCCCCATGTATTCATTTACTTGGCTGCCCAACTGACCAGCCACAGCACATTATGGGTGTCGATGGCAATGTGCGCGACCAGTTCAGCCGCCTTTTATATGGCGCTCGTCTTAGCTTGATGGTGGGTTTGTCCACAGTCTCTTTTGCAATTGTTATTGGAACCATCCTAGGTTCATTAGCAGGCTATATGGGGAAATGGGTTGATAATGTGATTATGCGGGTGATGGACGTGTTGCTGGCATTCCCAACCTTATTGCTGGCTATTGCTATTGTGTCCATTCTCGGTCCAGGTTTGGTGAATGCCTTATTGTCGATTGCAATAGTATCCATCCCGGCTTATGCACGCGTGGTCCGCTCCAGTGTGCTCACCGTGCGGGAGATGGAGTTTGTGGAGGCTTCGCGCTCTTTAGGTGGAAGCCCATTCTATATCTTGTTCAATCGCATATTACCCAACTCTCTGACCCCCTTGATTGTCCAGGGCACTCTGGGTATCGCAACGGCGATTTTGGATGCCGCGGCATTGTCTTTCTTGGGTTTAGGCGCCCAGCCCCCCACACCTGAATGGGGAACTATGCTAGGTGCTGAACGAAACCAGGTATTTACCGCGCCGCATCTCGTTTTCTATCCTGGTCTGGCGATCATGTTAACCGTGTTAGCCTTCAACCTGTTAGGGGATGGAATGCGGGACGCTCTGGATCCAAGATTGGCTATGAAGAGCGCCGAATAAAATCCTCTCTCCGTCTGCTTAAGAATTTGGCCATTCTCGATGCCGCACTGGTCGGAGGGAATGGCTTTTTAGATGTGAAACAAAGTACCTTTGACATTCTGCAAGGGTGAGGCTAAAATGGATAGGGCTTTTGGCCAAGAAATTTTGATGGAGGCTAAATGAGTGCCTGGCCGGGTAAATATGTTATTGGATTAACGGGAAATATTGCTACAGGCAAAAGCGTGGTAAGGAAAATGCTGGAGCATTTAGGCGCTTACGGAATAGACGCTGATGCTTTGGCGCATCGGGCTATCGCGCCCGGATCTCCTGGTTACCAACCTGTGGTTGAGTTTTTTGGGAACTGGATTGTTGCTGAAGATGGCCAGATTGATCGTTCGCGTTTAGCAAAAATTGTTTTCAATGAGCCCGAAGCACTTCTACAGTTAGAAAAGTTTGTTCATCCTTTGGTGGAACAAGCAGTTGACCTTTTTATTCGCCGTTCAAAGCATAAGGTGGTTGTTATTGAAGCCATTAAGTTGTTTGAAGGCAACCTGATCAAGCAATGCGATAGCGTTTGGGTGACCTATGCACCAGAAGAAGTGCAATTAAAACGCCTGCTCCAGAAAAAGAGGGATGAAGGAAGAAGTTGCTCGGCAGCGGATCGCGGCTCAGTCTCCACAAAGCGAGAAGGTGGATAAAGCTGATCAAGTGATTTACAATAATGGTTCATTTGAAGACACATGGCAAAAGGTCTACACAGCTTGGTTAAAGAAATTCCCAGAGGCAGAGGAAATTGCCCCGGACCAGTCAACAAAGATTGGAGAACTGGTTGTGCAAAGGGCACGTCCACACCAGTCTAATGATATTGCCAGCTTCATTCGGGAGCAAAGTAAGGGCGTGAGAAAACTGGTAGCTAGCGATATCATGGCTGCTTTTGGTGAAAAAGCCTTTTTGTTGTTGAAAAGCAATAACCAGGTTTGTGGTGTGGTAGGATGGAAAGTCGAAAACCTGGTAGCATGTACTGACGAACTTTATCTGGATCAACAGATACCTTTTCTAGAAGGTATGCGCTTTTTAATTGAGGAAGTTGAACGGGCTTCGAAAGAATTGCAGTGTGAAATTTCGCTGCTCTTTTTACCCCCTGAATTCTCACGCCAAGAATCATTATTGAGCCAACTGGGTTACCAGCATAGAACGATCCAGAGCCTGGGAGTGCATGCGTGGGAAGAAGCTGCTCTTGAAGTTCTGAATCCTGGTTCCAAGATGTATTTTAAGCAATTGCGACAGGATAGGGTTTTACGTCCTGTTTGAAATTTAGTGAGAGATCATTTCCGTGTCAGAATTTTTTAACAATCTGATTGCCAACCTAATTTTTATCTTTGAACGCTTGAACTGGTTAAGCGTTATCGATATTCTCTTAGTAGGATTGATATTCGTTGCAATCCTTTTGTTGATGCGCGGAACCCAGGCGATGGTCTTGCTGCGCGGGGCTATATTACTGGTAGCTTTAATTGGTTTGCTGACAACTTTTGAAATTTTGCCAGCTTTTTCCTGGTTGGTTACAACCATGTTTCCCGCGATTTTATTGGCTATACCAGTTATTTTTGCCCCTGAAATCCGTCATGCTCTTGAACGTTTAGGGCGAGCAGGTTTCTTGCAGCCATCTGAGTTTCACTCTAAGCAGGTGCTCGATGTAATCGGGGCAATTGTTACGGCTGCAGGCAGGCTTTCTGACCGCCAACATGGCGCCTTAATTGTTATCGAAAGACGAGACACGCTGAAAGAATTTGTTCAAACGGGTGTTTTGTTAGATGCCCGCGTAACCCCTGAGCTGTTGCTGCAGATTTTTTATCCTAACACGCCCTTACACGACGGAGCGGTGATTATCGATGGTCCCAGAGTAGTCGCAGCTTCCTGTGTCATGCCGCTTTCCTCCAGTGGAGTTTTGACCAGTTCACCAGAACGTCAAATGGGTCTTAGACACCGAGCAGCTTTGGGCATTTCAGAAGTAAGCGATGCTATTGCCTTGGTAGTGTCTGAGGAGACAGGTTCAATTTCGGTGGTACATAGTGGCCGAATGATCCGCAGGATTGATATTGAGCGATTGGAAAATATCCTGCGAGCCTTTTTCCGGCCCACCCAAACGCAGGAAGGTCTTATGCAATATCTTTCACGCTTCTTGCCCAATTGGGACCATACAGACGGAGATGGTGAGTAATGCGAATAGCTGCATTTAAATGGCTGGGTAAAAATCTCAGTACGATACTCCTGGCTTTTGTCTTATCCATTGTGGTTTGGATATCAGCTGTTGTAACGGCTGACCCGAACGAAGAGCTTACCTTTCGCCCAGTCACCATCGAGAAGGTTGGATTAGCCTCAGATTTGCTAATTGTTGGAGAAGTCCCAACCCAGGTCCGATTGACGCTGCGCGCCCCAAGATCGATCTGGGATCAATTGAATAAAGACCCCGATTTAGTTTCCGCCTGGATTGATCTTTCGGGATATGGGCCAGGTACTCATACCATTGAGGTGAAAACCAGGGTAGATATCAGCCCCATTCGATATGAAATGATAGATCCGGAAGAGATAGAAATTACACTGGAAAGATTGATTTCCAGGGATATGCCAGTAACTCTTCAGGTTTCTGGAGAATTACCATTGGGTTATACGAAAGGTGTACCGGTAATTGAGCCTGATACGGTAAAAATCTCAGGAGCAGAGACGGCTGTTAACCGGGTCAATGAAGTCCGGATAAACCTGGAAATATCTGGCGCGATCGCTTCTATTGAGCGTACGTTTCCAGTTGAATTGGTGGATGTGAATGGGAACACGGTTAATAATGTAACGGTATCTCCTAAGGACATAAAAATAAACCAACCTATTAGTTTGTTGGGTGGGTTTAAGAATGTGGCAGTCAAAGTTGTGACAACCGGGCAAGTAGCTAATGGATTCCGGTTAACCAATATCGCTATTTCGCCTCCCACGGTTACCCTGTTTTCAGATGACCCCAATGTTTTCGATAGCGTCCCAGGTTTTGTTGAGACGCTGCCGGTGGACTTGACTGGATTGAATGAGTATAAAGAGGTTAATGTCGGGTTGAATTTGCCACAAGGGATTAGCCTGGTACGCGATCCGCGTGTCCTGGTTCAGATTAGTGTTGCAGCGATTGAAGGTAGTCTGACGCTAACCGTGCCTGTGGTCGTCATCGGTCTTTCTCCCGATTTGCAGGCAATCATTTCTCCTGAAACTGTAGATATTATCGTGGCAGGACCGCTGATTGTCCTTGATACATTGAGCCCTGAAGACTTTCTGGTTGTTCTAGATTTAACCGGTTTGCCAATAGGTGTTTACCAAAGGACACCTGAAGTGGATTTATTACCGGATGAGATTCGTATTCAGACGATTTTGCCAGAAACGGTTGAAGTAACGATTGAAATAGTGTCAACACCGACTTCATTGACAACCCCTGGTACCCCAACTGATCAACAGCCAGTACCCTAACCTGTGCTATTGTCTGTTATGATTGCGGTGAAGATAATGCTTGGGGTATTCTTGCGCGTTTGTTTGCAGTATCCTCCAAATGATAGATGGTTAGAAAAGGATTGATAATGAAAAAACCAGTTGTCGCATTAGTTGGGCAACCCAATGTAGGAAAAAGCACGCTCTTTAACCGCCTGGCTGGAGAACGATTAGCAGTAGTGGACGATACCCCGGGTACCACGCGTGACCGGTTAATGGCAGAGGCAGAATGGAACGGCGTTCTTTTTGATATCGTTGATACCGGAGGAATTGATCCCTCACACACGGCTTCAGCTCCGGGCAAGCAGCCTTTGTCGATTGGTTCAGCCGATTTCATTGAAGAAATTCGCTACCAGGCAGAAGTTGCGATTCAAGAAGCTGATGCAGTTCTCTTTATTACGGATGTGATTAGCGGAGTCACACCAGCAGATCTTGAAGTGGCTCAAATATTGCGAAAACACCAGGTTGAAAAGGATGGGAAGCTTTGGCCGCCTGTGATATTGGTCGTGAATAAGGCAGATAGTGAAGCCCGGCGAGCTCAAGCTCTACAATTTTATGAGTTAGGTATGGGTGAACCTTACTCGATTTCAGCTCTGCATGGCACAGGCACCGGAGACATGTTAGATGAACTGGTTGCTGGTTTGCCATCCGAAGCAGAGGAAGAAGAAGATCAAAGCGTCAAGATTGCCATTGTTGGCAAACCCAATGCTGGAAAATCCAGCCTGTTAAATAAGTTGGTTGGAATGGAGAGATCTATTGTCAGTCCCATCCCTGGAACCACTCGGGATGCAGTCGACACCCGCTTGGATTTTGAGGGGATTCAAGTTACTTTGATTGACACGGCTGGGATTCGACGGCGGGGAAGAATTGAACCTGGCGTTGAGAAGTACAGCGTTTTGCGCGCGATGCAGGCTATTGAGCGGGCTGATGTGGTGTTCCTGGTAATTGACGCAGTGACTGGCATAACTTCTCAAGATACCCATATAGCTGGTTTTATTTTGGATGCCTGGAAGAGCGCTGTTCTCCTGGTCAATAAATGGGATTTAATTGAAAAAGATAGCTTTACCATGCTCGAGTACACTCGCAAGGTACAGCAAGAACTGAATTTCATGGAATATGTTCCAGTGCTCTTCATTTCTGCAAAAACTGGCACAAGGGTGAGTAAAGTCATGCCACTGGGTTTGCAGGTGCAGGAGGAGCGCCTGGTTCGTTTGTCGACATCCCAATTGAACCAAATTCTTCAGAAAGCCCAGGATCAGCACCCTGCTCCTTCACATGCTGGGAAACAATTGAAAATCTATTACGGCACGCAAGTGCGCAGTGATCCGCCAACTTTTCTGCTGTATGTAAATGATCCAAAATTAGGTCATTTTAGCTATCTGCGATACCTGGAGAATCGTTTAAGAGAAGTATATCCATATATCGGTACGCCTATTCGCCTGGTTATGCGCCCCAGGCGTTGATCAAAACCGAGCAGATCAGGATGAAAGTTCTCTCATCTATGTGGTCTTGTTGGACTATTCATCCGGTCTTATAATCCGATCATAATGGGAATAAACAATTCAACTCAAGATCAGATTGTATCTGGCGAAATCCCTGATGAGATTCGGGAAAAGGGTCGCTCAAGTTTCGGACGTTTTATCATTGATGTGCTTGAAACCATCATCTTATCGGTCCTTTTGTTTCTAGCAATCGATGCTGTTTCTGCTCGTATTCGTGTAGATGGATATAGCATGGAGCCTACCCTAAGAGACGGCGAGTTTGTGTTAATCTATAAACTGGCCTATAAATTTGGCGAGCCTAAAATGGGTGATGTGATCGTGTTTCATTATCCTCGCGATCCGGACCAGGAATATATCAAGCGTATTGTTGGTCTGCCGGGCGATACGATCGACATTCAGAATGGGACTGTTTATGTCAATGGGAATGCTTTGCAGGAACCTTATATTGAAGAAAAACCAGATTATCAAAGCCAATGGCAAGTGCCGGATGGACATTTATTTGTTTTAGGTGATAATCGTAATAATTCTTCCGATTCTCATCGCTGGGGTCCGGTTGCTATGGATTATGTTGTTGGGAAAGCATTATTTGTTTACTGGCCACCAAAAGAATGGGGTATGATTAATCACCCGGCGATTTCTTTTGCCGAGGCTTCTATAGGAGATCGTCCATGAAATCGATTACAGAAATATTTGAGTTGGCTAATCAATATTCGCTTGAACTGCCGCCTGCTGCGGAAGAGATTGTGTTACCTTCAGGTAATGAAATTAATGACTTCATTGATCATACCCTCTTAAAAGCAGACGCTACACCAGATCAGATAAAAAAATTGTGCCAGGAAGCCCTGACATATCACTTTGCCAGTGTATGTGTTAATCCGGTTTATGCGCATTTAGCAGCAGAGTTATTGGCAGGTTCCGCGGTTAAAACATGCAGTGTGATAGGCTTTCCGTTGGGGGCATCTCCGGCAACTTACAAGGTTTTGGAAGCACTTACGCTGATGTCGGTGGGGGCGACTGAGGTGGATATGGTGATCCATATTGGGGCGTTAAAAAGCAGGGCTTATGGGCAAGTCTTAAACGAGATTCAAGCCGTAGCGCAAGCTGCACATGCTCAGAGTGCTATTGTTAAAGTGATTATAGAAACTGCTTTGCTCAACAGACAGGAAAAGATTCTAGCCTGCTTACTCGCCCAGGCAGCAGGTGCAGATTTTGTAAAGACATCTACGGGTTTTAGTACGAGCGGCGCCAGCCTAGAAGATGTGGATTTGATGTACCGGGTGGTTGGTCCAGAAGTCAAAGTTAAAGCATCTGGCGGTATTCGTGATTTGGAAACTGCTATGGCAATGATCAAGGCTGGTGCATCGCGCTTGGGAACAAGTTCTGGGGTTCAAATTGCTAAGGATGCAGCTGTATGAGACAGACGCCCAAAAAATTTGACCCAATCTCTCAAACTGCAACAATCACCCAGGCTTTGTGTCGAGAATGCCAGGCTGGGAAAATGCATCTGCAGCACTTAACGTATTTCACCTGGTTAAACGAAGAGTTAATCACAGCACCCAATTTTCCCGCCTGGGTGTGTGATGTTTGTGGTAAACGCGAATACGATTCTCGAGCTGTTCAATGGTTGAATACATTACTGAACCCCGAGGCCGGAAAAAGAAGCGTATCAAGACGCAGATCGCGTTACTCTGGAGCAGATCAGGCTAAACCTTAATGTTCTGGCCAGTTATCTAATTGTTTTCTTGCCAGGAATAGTGCTGAAAGCGACTTGGCATCCTGAATTTCCCCATCCTCTATCAGTTGTGGTATTTGTGCGATTGGGATTTTTACGATCTCTATGCGTTCATCTGGATCGCCTGGAAGCGGGGATGGATACAGGTTGCTGGCCCAAAAAACGTGCATATATTCGGTTGAATAGCCTGGAGCAAGGAAGAAACTTGCCAGGTGCACCAGGTTCTTAGCGCCCATGCCTATTTCTTCACGCAGCTCTCTCAATGCGCTCGCTTCCGGTAATTCATTCGGGTCCATCACCCCGGCTGGTAGCTCGAGTAAATACTTTTCAGCAGGATGGCGATATTGTCTCACAAACCATATCTGTCCAGCCTCGTCAATTGGAAGCATCGTCACTGCCGGATGATGCAGGATGAGGTCGATGCGGTGCTGTTCTCCGTCGGGTAATTGAATTTGGTCTTGACGAACATCAAAGACCTTTCCACGATAAACAATATTGGATGCTATGATCTTCATAAAAGCTCAACCTTTTTAAATCATCAGGGAGCAGCTGCATGTTGGCAGGACTACTCCCTGGTTTCTTATGGGTTCATAATACTGGTTTGCTATGGGATACTGATGGTCTGACCCGCAGTAAGCTGAAAAGGCTTGGTTAAGTTGTTTACGAATGCGATGGAGGTTGGATCCACATCGCCAAACAGGCAGGCAATCGAGTAAATGGTATCACCGGACTGGACCGTATAAGTGGTGGGATGGGCGCGTAAAGTGCGGTTCCCTGGGAAAGGTGAGCCTTTCTGAGGAATTTTTAACACAGTACCTTGAGGGTATGTCTGCGCCACTGGTAATCCGCTTAGTTGCAGCATTTCAGATGGGTTCACATCAAACCGGCGAGCAATGCAGAACGGAAATTCACCTTTTTGCAGGGTATAGGTTGCTGGGAGGCCAGGGGTGGCAGTTGGCGCCACAATGGCAGGCTGCGTGGGGAGGGGAGTTTGTGTCGGAGCAGGTATTTCGGTGGGAAGACTGGTAAGGTCAACCAAAGCTTCAGTCGGCTGGCCTTCAACTGGAATTGGCAGGGTGGGCTGGCCTTGTTGGGCTGCCATGGCAGTTTGAGTAGTAAGTAAATAGAGCGTATCAATCACTGCTGTACCCTGGGCAGGAAGCTCTTGAGAGGTGGCTTCAACCTCATTGCCAGACGGTGCTCCAGGCAGTGATCGCGTACAAGCTGTCAGACCAATAAACAGCAATGCAAGCACAATGATTGAAGTAAAACGGTTGATCTTCATCTTGATCTCCTTGAGACACAGACATTCCAGGCAAAAGCCTAACCCTAAATGCGCGTAACCAGCCAGCACTTCACTGGTTACTTAGCCATGATACTAGCACAATCCTAGTTGCTCGTCAAGATATTTGCACAATTTGTAATTCAGTCAAAAAGTAATTTACGCCTTGTTTTACCTGCTATTCTTCTGAATGCAGGTTGTGTGCCAGCCAGGTTGGCTTTTTCAATCCTTGTCGATAATGGCCTGCCGCATTCGGTTTAGGGATTCCTCAAGCATGGATCTGGGACATCCAAAGTTAAAGCGGATGAAGCCCTTACCGCCCTGACCAAAAGTTGCTCCATCGTTGCATGCAACCTTGGCATGCTCCAAAAAGAACCTTTGCGGGTTTGTGTCGGGGCATGCTTCCCGGCAATCTAACCAAGCCAGGTAAGTGCCCTGCGGAGACCAAACCTTCACACCATGAAGTTCCGCGTTTACATAATTCACCAGGAAATCTCTGTTGGATTCCAGGTATTGCAGCAGTTGCTTGAGCCATTCATTTCCATGCAGGTATGCAGCTCGGGCAGCTTCCAGTCCCATCAGGTTCACCCAGGGGAGTAATCCTCTGCGAGCAGCCAGAAAATTTTTCTTTAATTCCTGGTTTTGGATAATCGCAATGGAACATTGAAGACCAGCAATGTTATAGGTCTTGCTTGGGGCAATTAGTGTAATCGTATTCATGGCAATCTCGGGATCAAGGCTTGCAATGGGAATATGCTGATTGCCCTGGAAAATCAGGTCTGAGTGGATTTCATCTGAACAGATGGTAACACCCTGGCGCAGGCAGATATGCGCCATGCTTTCCAGCTCGGATTGTGAGAATACTTTTCCTACTGGGTTGTGTGGGTTGCATAAAATAAATAGCCGGGTTTGAGGGGTAATCGCTCTCTCAAAGGCTTGCCAATCCATGACGTAGGCCCCGTCAGGCTGGTGAAGCAGCTGCATTTCTCGTTTTTGGATTTGTGTATTCCCGGCTGCATTCAGAATAGGTGTATAAACTGGTGTCTGGATCAGTACTTCTTCGTCTGGTCTAACCAGGGCATGACAGGCCAGGTTGAAGCCAGGTACTACACCAGGGATTAACAAGATATCTTCAGCCTGTATATTCCAATGATAGCGGGTAGACATGCGGTCAATGATGGCTTGGATAAGTTCTGACAGCTCTTTGGATGGTTTATTGAACTCTGTTGGGTAGCCAAAGATGCCATGATCAACCAGTTTATGAAGGGCATCCAGGACAGGTTTTGGAGATACAAAATCCATATCTGCTACCCACATGGGAAGAACGTCTTCGTCGTAACTGTTCCATTTGAGACTGTTGCTTGATCTGCGGTCAATGATTTGGTCAAAATTGTAGATAGTTTGGTCTAAGAAGGTCATAGGTTTTTTTAATGCCTGGGCTTTCGTGTTGTTTTTGAGTTTCGGACTGTAATTGCATGCATAAAATTTTAACTCATTAAAGGCACATCCCAGGGTTATAATCGGCACATTATGGAAGCGGGACCCGTAAAAAGCTCTTCGCAAAAATTAGATTCAAAACGTGTCATTTCGGATTCAGCCCTGTTATTTGTTGCCATTGTTTGGGGTTTTGCATTTGTGGCGCAAAGAATAGCCGCACCCCAGATAGGTGTTTTTCTTTTTAATGCTGCCCGGTTTTTATTAGGTGCATTGGCTTTGACGATCCTGGCTGTAGCTGTTAAGCCACGACAACTCAAGTTCCGTACATTTTCGCGTTCAGTTCAGTCAGGGATTATCCTGGCTGGCGTTCTGTTGGCAGCGGGGTCGGCATTTCAGCAGGCAGGTTTGAAATATACCACAGCTGCTAATGCTGGTTTTATTACCGGATTGTATGTTGTTTTCATCCCGGTTATGCTGGCGGTGGTTTTTAAACAGTCCATGGAGACGCGTATCTGGTGGGCAGCTTTACTTGCCGCGCTTGGCTTGTTCTTGTTGAGCACCAATGGCCAGATGAGTATCAATCCTGGGGATCTCCTGGTTCTTTTGGGATCGATCTTCTGGGCGATGCACGTGATCTTAATCGGGAATCTGGTGCAGAAAGTAAATGTGTTGCCTCTGGCGATTGGGCAATATGTGGTTTGCGGGCTTCTGAACCTGGCATTGGGGCTATGGTTGGAAGCGGGCTCTATGCCAACATTGCTCAGCGCCTGGTGGACGGTGGTTTACACGGGTCTAATTTCTGTTGGTCTGGGGTATACTTTACAGATCGTTGGACAGCGCCATGCTCCGCCTGCTGATGCGGCAATTATTTTAAGCCTGGAAGCTGTGTTTGCTGCTTTGGGAGGGTGGATTTTCTTAAGAGAATCGCTTTCGTGGATACAGATATCAGGTTGTGGTTTAATGCTGGGTGGAATGTTGGTTGCTCAATTGGATTTGATTCTAAACAGGGGTTTTCAAGTGAAAGATGGTAAAAATCAATCGCCCAGTTAAGCTGCTTTTTTTGTTTATATTTGCCTGGTTGTTGACAGCATGTAATTTTCCTGGCCTGCAAACACCCGACCCAGATTTTTCGAGTGATATGCTGAAAGAAACGCTGGCTGCTCAAGGAAATGCCGGGTTAGGAAACCCGTCGCCGGTTGGACCCGTTTTACCCTTAACAACCCAGGCTACTGAAGCGCCACTGGTTGTACAGCTTACTTCACAGCCTACGAGTGTTTTTTTACCTCCCGATGACGAGTTATTTGTTTATTACTTGACCCAACCTGGCGATACACTTGTTGCGATTGCCAGACGTTTTGATGTCTCCCCAGGGTTGATGACGCCTCAACCAGACCTTGCTCAAGACTTGTTTCTGCCTCACGGTTTACTCCTGCAAATTCCCAGACAGTTAGAGTCACCTGCCCAATGGGGGGCGTTGCTGCCGGACAATGAAGTGATCCAATCGCCAAGCAGTGTCAGTTTTGACATAGAAGCCTATGTTCGAGAAGCTGGCGGCTACCTTTCTCGCCATCGAGAAGATGTTCTGAATGGACGGCTTACCGGAGCACAAATTATCCAGCGTGTCGCGGCAGAGTCTTCAGTTAATCCCCGCTTCTTGTTGGCTTTGTTGGAGTTCCGTTCCGGTTGGGTATTTGGCGAGCCAGCAAGCGCGTCCAAGAAAGATTACCCAATTGGTTTCCAGGTTCCAGGGCAGACGGGGTTGTATCGCGAACTGATCATGGTAGCTACACATCTGAATGCTGGTTACTATGGCTGGCGAGATGGAAGCATAGTGGAAATGAAATTCCGCGATGCTACTTTGGCGAGGATTCCACCAAAATTAAATGCAGGCTCAGCTGCAGTGCAGTACCTGTTTTCAAAATTCTATCGCAGGGAAGCCTGGGAACAGGTTTTGTTTGCACCTGGTAGCTTTCCTGAAAAATTTGGTCAAATGTTTGGAGATCCTTGGGAGAGGGCGGCTGCATTTGGACCTGTGTTTCCTGAAGGCATTTCACAACCCGAGCTTGAGCTGCCTTTTTCACCAGGGGAGAGATGGAGTCTGACCGGTGGGCCACACCCATCCTGGAAGACGGGCAGCCCGCGTGGCGCGGTGGATTTTGCGCCGGTGACTGGCGAACCTGCCTGCGCTGTCTCACAGCGCTTGGGTTTTGGCGGCTGCTTCTGGACTGGTGGTCAGGTCTGAGAGGAGTGCAGTTACCATTGACCTGGATGGCGATGGCCTCGAACAAACTGGCTGGGTCCTGCTTTATTACCATATTGCTGAGAAGGACCGTATTCCAGCTGGTACGCATGTCGAGAAAGATGCTCCAATCGGGCATCCCTCTTGCGAGGGCGGCGCCAGTACCGGCACACACTTTCATTTTGCTCGAAAATATAATGGCGAATGGATTGCAGCCGATGGTCCGCTGCGCATGAATCTGGGTGGCTGGTTGGCTTATGCAGCGGAAAAGAATTACCAAGGTGAGTTCCGTAATGGGGAGAAAGTGGCTGTCGCCAGCCCAGTGGGGCCGCGCACATCCATTATTGTGAGGGAATAGACCTTTCTATGGTTGAGGCGTCCGGTCTGTATCCGCATGAGCGCAGAGCACAACTTGCTTTTCAGTTTTGGTTAGATCAAGTGGAGGAAAGTGGATGTTCATCAAGCTGCCAATGATGCATGCAACCCGTTTTGACTGCCTGATGAGATTCGAGAGAATGAGCTTATCGTTCGATGCGCAGGCTTTCGATTAATAGATCCAAAGTATTTAGGTTTGGGGTGAATGTATCGAAGGGTTGGGTTTCCAGCAGGAACTTTGTTTCTTCGATATATTCTAGATAGGTATCGTAAAACTGCTGGTCCAATTCCATCGTTTCTGGGTCGGGAAGGGCGGGGGTGCTGACCGGGAAGATGGCAGCGATATAAAAACGCTCATCGCTGGTCAATCCTTGGAAGGTGTAGAAAAGGGAATAATTGTTGATCGGATAAACGTCTTGTCCATATTGGGTCAGGTAGCGTATGCCGGATCCGTTCTGGAAGTCCAGGTAGGCAAAATTCGAGTGAAAAACCTGGCCGGCATTCCACAATGGCAGGAAAGGTAAGATCTCATCCGATGAAGGGCTTTCCCGGGTGGATAGGGTCAGCTTGAGCATGGTAATTTTCTCTGCTGCCCCCGGGTTCAACTGGGCAGATTGGTCTGCTGGATAGATTATAAGCTGAGGTTTGTGAAATGTCTCGCCAGCTGATTGATAGCTGAAAAAATCAATTCGGGTGTATTCTGGGCCGACTTCCCATGGGGGGGTGTCATTCCCCACAATTGCCGGCACAATTTCTGCAGTTATATCCTGAGCTACTTCTTCGCTCAGGTTAAAATGGACGCCCTGGGTAAAGACCTCTCGACCTGGGAAGGTAGGACTCTGCAGGTTCGATCGCCCTGTCTGTAGGAACAGGCAAGGCGGTTTCAGGTAAGAGCGGCTCGGGTAACTGGGATACTTCTTGGGTAATGACAGCCACGGAGGCTGGTGTGGTTTCTGAGCGGACGTTGATGAAGAATGCCCCTATGCCGATTGCTAAAATGCAGCTCAGGCACAGGCAGATGGCCAGGATGACCAGGACGATGATTAACCACGCAGGCTTGCGGTTAGACGGTGGGGTTGAGATTCTGGGTGGCTCAGTATTCTGTGGAAGGGTGAATACAGGGGTCGGTTCTGGCTTGGGTTTTACAGGTTCTGGAGTTAACTCTGGCATGTCCTCTATTTTTATGGTCGAATTAACCGGTTCGTCAGTTGGGGCTTCGGTTGAATCGTCTACTGGTGCGCCACATTGAATGCAATAACGGCTGGTGTTCGTCAGTTGGGCGCCGCAAAAAGAACAGTATGGGTTGGAAGTGGTCAAGTTATCCTCCTGGATGATGATTTTGCAGGTTGGGGGTGATCTTAGCGTTGATTTGCTTTTCTATATTGTAATTCCGAAACCGAAAATATTGTAGCAGATAATCCCATCAATAGATTCAGTTGGCCTGAAGAGACGAAGCGAACATGTCTTCGTAAAAGCTTGCATTGCTGTAGAAAACTCAGGCAGCATTTTTCCATGCCTGAAAAATCCATTCACAGATCTCATCATCGATATCTTCGGTCGTAAAGAGTTCCAGGTGGTGGGTGAAACGCCTGGGTGAAATTTCAACGATTTCTTTCCAGCGCGGAGATGGATGCCGAAAAGGAAATGACAAGGTCAGAACCAGAGGGGCAGATCTGCCCCGTAAATACCTGGCTGGCGCCCAGAGAATGGCAAAAGATTTTTGGCGTCTTAATTGGATTTGACTCTTTTGTACCTGAACTGTAAATGGATCAATGCATCTGATTTTATTTAACAGATATTCAAATAAAATCCGTGATTCGGGAAAATTCCTAAAAAACTCGGTGGTATTCATTTTTTGGGCATATTCAGACAGGCACATCGATACTGGATCCGCAGGTTATTTTACACTGCAGGCATTAACAAAATTACCTTTCAAGGTTTGTGTCAAGAATGATTATAATCAGAACTTGGCAGAATCATAAAATTTTTATGTCAATTTTGCTGTATACTAGTTGTTATGCTTAACCGTTACCAGTACGATGGTGGGATAAAAAAATCAGGAGGATTGTTTTATGACTAAAAGTAGTGTGGATTTAGCCAGTCTGTTTGGTGCCGTTGCTGAAAGTCTGTCTGAAAACCAGCATGCCTTAGACCAGGCGGATCGGTATAACCATGACCACGGCGCCAATATGGTGCAGACGTTCCAAACGATAGCTGGCGCTTTAGAGATGAAGAAAGGCAGTTCCGATAGTGCTGCTCTTGCTTATGCTGCCAAACAAGTAGCCAGGAAAGCCAATAGCGGCTCGAGCCGCTTGTATGCTGAAAACCTTAATCAGGCAGCCAGCCAATTTAAACGAAAAAAGGTTGATGAAAAAGGAGCGCTACAATTGCTTCAGACTTTGATTGGCGGCGCTCAGCCAGCCCCGGCAGCAAGCCAACCCGCGGGCGGCGACCTGCTAGGCGCGCTGATGGGCGGAATGGCAGGCGGCAGCGGCTCAAGCCAGGGTTCATCTGCGCCGGATGCGGGCGACCTGCTAGGCGCCTTGATGGGCGGCATGGCAGGCGGCAGCGGCTCAAGCCAGGGTTCATCTGCGCCGGATGCCGGCGACCTGCTGGGCGCCTTGATGGGCGGAATGGCAAGCGGTAGCGGCTCAAGCCAGGGTTCATCTGCGCCGGATGCCGGCGACCTGTTGGGCGCCTTGATGGGCGGTATGGCAGGCGGCAGCGGCTCTAGCCAGGGCTCATCTGCGCCGGATGCCGGCGACCTGTTGGGCGCCTTGATGGGCGGCATGGCCGGAGGAAGCGATTCTGGACAAAGTTCTTCAGCATCAGGTGCTGGCGATTTATTGGGTGCTCTGATGGGCGGCGTGGCTGGCGGTGGCAGTTCTGGCAGCCAGCAGCAAGGCTTGAATCTGCAAAACCTGCTGGCGGCTGGTATGGCTTACTTACAGGCTAAGCAGAGCGGCAAGGATACCTTGCAGGCTTTGATCCAGGCTTTTGTGGCTGGCAGCAATATGGGTAAAGACCCTTACCGCACCCAATCGACTCAACTGGTTGTCCAGTCCTTTTTGCAGGCGTTAAGCTCTCAAGCCAGATAAGTACTACTGGTTGATATGGTTTTTAGAACTTGAGTGTCTTGTGATATGGACCCTCGAGTTCTTTTTTTTATATTTTTACTTTCAGGAGACTCTCACTGGCTGAATCGATAAATTCCAGACAGCAGGTGAGCCGCTGGTTGAGGCATATCCGCGCTTAATTGGCACCAATTAGACGATACTTTCAAAAAATGAACCCTGTTGTTATGGAAAAAAACTGGTCTTTTGTGATGACTTTAATCGAGTTCCTGGATGGGTGAGTGACAGTTTACTTAGATGGCTTGTCTGGCGGAGGAGGATGATGGTTATGCTTCCAGATGATGTAAATCGAAAGCTTGAGTGGCTCCTGGAGCCAGAGGATCCTGGAGTCCGTTACCTGGCGTTGCGTGATTTGCTCCAACTGCCAGCGGATGATCCACAATTGATGAAGGCTAGAGAACTGGCACACTCGCAAGGCCCAATCGCCGTTATCCTGGATGCCATGCAGCCTGATGGTTATTGGGTTGAGGCTGGCGCAGGTTATTACCCGAAATATACCGGTACGGTTTGGTCGCTGATCCTGCTAGCTCAATTAGGCGCCAAAGCGGAGCAGGACAGCCGCATCCAAACCGCCTGCGGCTATGTGTTGAAGCATACACTTACCCCACAAGGTCAATTTTCTGTCAATCAAGCGGCCTCAGGTACGGCGGATTGTCTGCAAGGCAACCTGTGCACAGCCTTGCTGGACCTGGGTTATGAAGACCCGCGCCTGGACCAGGCTTTTGAGTGGATGGCGCGCTCTGTGACGGGTGAAGGCGTGGCGCCCATGGGGGAGAAAAAAGCGCAAGTCAGGTACTATGCCGGTAAGTGTGGGCCATTGTTTGCCTGCGGAGCGAATAATAAGCTGCCCTGCGCCTGGGGTGGGACCAAGGTGATGCTGGCTTTTAGCAAGCTGTCGGCGCATGAACGAACTGCTTTGATTGATAGAGCCATCCAGGTTGGGGTGGATTTCTTCTTAAGCGTCGATCCCGCCACGGCTAATTACCCGAATGGCTGGAGCGATAAACCCAGCGGTAACTGGTGGAAATTTGGCTTCCCGGTTTTTTATGTCACCGATATCCTGCAGATTGTGGAAGCGCTTGTTGGATTGGGATATGGGCACGATCCCCGCCTGGCGAATGCTATCCAGCTGATCCTGCAAAAACAGAACCCCGATGGAAGCTGGTCGATGGACTACGATTACAAAGGAAAGACCTGGTTAAATTTTGGGGAGAAGAAGAAACCCAATAAATGGGTGACTTACCGGGCGCTGGCGGTGCTTGCTGAATTTACCTGATTCTAACTTTTTTTGGGCAAGGATAATCATCCGTCTGGAATCAGCAGTGAGTGGATTGCCATCCCAATCTGCATATGTGCTTGTGAGCCGAAGGCCGGCGTTAGCGAGCAAATTTTGTATTTCCGAGAGATTATAGAGCCGGATAGAAAACGGTTTATCTTTTCGAATTCCATCTCGGATAATTATGCGCTTATTGTGCCAGCGACCGGTAAGTGGATCAAATGAATGACGATCTATCATTAGATTGCCCTCTTTTTCGAGAACTGTGCAGGGCGGCATATCACTGGCACGTAAATCTCGGTTGGGAATATCCATGCATACTAATCCGCCAGGTCGAAGAGCCTCTGCTAAGTTTTGGATAACCTGACTATTAGATTCCTCACTGAAATAACCAAAAGAAGTGAAAAGCAGTAATGCACAGTCAAATTCATTCATGTAATTGATTGTGCGCATATCTCCTTGAACATACTCGACCCGGACACCAGCTGTATCTGCAGCTTTTTTAGCTAATTTCCAGGAAACCCGGTGTGTAATCAATCCCAACTACGGAGTGACCCAGAGCTGCCAGGCGATTGGCGTGCCGTCCAAAACCACATGCCAGATCGAGGATCTTCATAGGGTGATCCAGGTGCAGATATGTCTGCAGGGCTTCTATCTGATGATCTAAGATATCTCCAACCAGGTTGTCTTGATAAAAATACAGATAATCTTCAACTTCAAATACGTTTTCCAGATCGAATTCGTCTTTTAGGTGCAACCTTTGTTCTTCCATGATTTTCCTCTCAATGTATTCCCGGCAGATATTTTTTAGTTTTAAATATTCCTTGCCATGAGAAGCTCATCATACAAAGTGTTCTCATATTGAATGGCTTGCGGCTCGATGCCATAGACCGAAAACCCACAGCGCATATAACAGCGAATTGCAGGAATATTCGTGGCTGCCACGCCTAGCTTTACGATGGTAACTTCATGACCTTTGCCCCAGTCAATACAGGCTTCAATCAATTGCTCAGCGATCCTGGCGCCGCGCCAGGCTGGCTTGACGTACACCCCCCAGATCAAGCCGCTATGCCGGGTTTTGATCGAATAGCCTTTTTGAATGCCGGACATCCCAAGCAGGGAATTGTCATGCTCGGCAAAAAAGATCGTTCCCTGGTCGCCTAGGTTCTGAATTCTTTCCAACCAAAACAGGTCCGGCTGTTCTGCATTGGTGGTGAAATCGGAGCTAAACGCTACCGGGTTGTTTTCGAGGGCTTCCAGCCGCAACTGGCGAAAAGCCAGAGCGTCAAATTCGACTGCCTGGCGAAGGGTAACGATGCCGTGAGGCGTGGTCAGTTTTAAATTATCCATGGATGCAATCAGTTCTTCTCTTCCCACAGGCCGAAAAGGATGCCGCTTGGGTCTGTGAAAAAAGCTTTGAAAGCAGAGCCTTGCGGCGATTTTGGCGCAACAATATTCCCGCCAAGTTCGACTGCCTTTTGGATGGTCTCATCGATATCTTCAACCAGGATGTAGACCACCACGCCAGGTTGTTCGTCTGCAGGCCTCAACCATAAGCCGCCTCGTCTCAGGTTCTCCAGGCGGGGTTCGCCTCCGGTGTCAAACAACCAGACTGGCAAGCCATCTGCGTCCAGCTTCCGAGTTATTTGCCAACCGAACAGGCTTTTGAAAAACTGGGCTGTTTCGTCTATGTGGTTGGTGCGGATCTCAATCCAATCGAATGTGTTAGCCATCATCTTCAACTCCTTATTGGAAAAGAAGCTCTTTACCTTCTATGCCTATCTAGCTAGAGGCATGTACAAGATGTGGGATAGTTACTGGTTACTTAATCTTTCCTAACCGATTTCCGAGCGGTTGAAAGAATAGCAGCCACATCGCGATAAACTTTTTCGGATCGACGCGCCACCTTCCCGACAAAAATGACTTGTTCTTGATCGAATACCGCGAAAATTATGCGATACTCCCCGACCCGAACACGGTAAAGCTCTTGCGATAGGTGCTTAAAACCAGGTGGACTGGGCTCAGAGCGCAAGGCGCGGATTGCATCAGCTATGCGCTTTGCATAAGGAGTTGGAATATTGGATAATTGCTTTTCAACGTTAGGGTGAAGAAAAAGCTTATACACAAGTTAAAGCCCGAGGCGCTCAAACACGTCTTCAGCATCAACTGCTTGACCAGCACGGTAGTCTGCTAAAGCTGCCAGCATGTCAGTTTGATCTTCCAGGTCCTCTATTCTCTCTAGCAAGCGCTCGAACATGGCTGGTGAAATGAGATAGGCGGCTGGTTTGCTATAACGTACAACCATGACCGCATTTTCTGCACCTAGGGCGTCTATCGTTTCAGACAGCTTGTCGCGCAGCTCTGTAACACTTGTGGTTCGTAACATGATTTAACTCCTTAATTACGTACGAAAATCTGTATATAATTTAGCACATAATTATTGGAGAGTCAATGACGCTTTCCTTTTAGCAATCATCTTTATATGATAGGTTTAAATCTCAAATCAATTACTGGTTAATCATTTTCATCAAGTTCTACCTGCCAATTAAATCACCATTTCTTGATCCAAGGCTCGTCAAGAATGCAATCATCACCCATCACCGATCGATACAGTGCATTGGCAGCCGGGCTGTAACCTCCGACAAAGGCGTACAGGGCGCCCATTCTTTGCAGGCGGCGTAGCCCTTCGGTCAACAGGGCTTTTCCCAGCCCACGCTTGCGGTGGGCGGGTACGGTAGCGACCGGCTCAAAATAAGCGCTGCGGGTGACATCGTCAAACCAGATGGTGGCAAAGGCTGCAATCTCACCCTCCGTTGTAACTGCCACCAGGTCCAGGTCACGCCGGTAACTGGGGGCGGTCTGGATATTGCGATACCAGCTGGGGTCGGCGCGGTTCTCGGCGGCCACCTGGAGATCGCCTTCATGAAAACCTAAGCCCGAGGCGTAACAGCGTTCTAGCAATTCCAGCCCGTCGCCCAGCGAGCGGATGGTGTAGCCGGGCGCGACAGGAACCGGAGCGATCTTCGTATCCAATTTGCGCCGCCACTGGTGCTCAGGCCAATTGTCCTTGGTGTAGCCGTTCCGGGTCAGCATTGCTTGTCTTTGCAGGTCATCTGCTGGCGACCAGACAAATAATTTCTTCAGACCATCATCACCGGTGGAAGCCAGGTTTTCTTCAGCAACCGCCAGCATTTCCTCTTCCAGAACGGCTGTCCGCAATTTTGGATGGACGCACAGGTGGGCTTCCCCGCGTCCACCGTCTGGCATCACGAAGGCAATCAATTCACCGTCATCTTCCCATAGATAGGCTACTTCTTCCAAGCTAACGCCAGCGCAGTTCAGGCAGGTGTGCCAGCGGGCATACTCCAATCGGGCGACATGCCAGCTGCGCTGGGTGTAGCCATTCAGCACAAAAACCTTGCGCAGGAAGGCGCGCATTTTCCAGAAATCATCTTCGGATTGGTAGGGACGAAAAGTGGTTTTCATTAGAATTTCCTTTAAGATCCAATATTCATAGCAATTGAAATTAGGTTTGGTATTTCAGGATCTTTTTAAAAAATCATCTAACAAAGCATTGAAACTCGCTGGGTTGTCCATATTTGAATTGTGTGCAGCATTGGCGATTACTCGCAATTCCCTATTCTCTCGCTCAGCCCACCGGTCACAATAGGATTTGACTTTTCCTGTCCGGTCGTGCTCTCCATAAATGATTAAGATCGGAAGACTAAGTACGACATCCTGGTTGTATTGCATTAAGCCCTGGTAGACTTCTCCCATGATATGGGCGATCTCATTTTTTGAAAAGCCTTCAAGTATCCTCAAGGCATAGGTCTGAGCGTGTTTATCGATCGCAATTTGAGAGGCTATGGTCTGGATCAGTGTTTTGTATGGATAAAGTCGAAGGATAGAGGGTGTGATGGATAGAAGCCAACGATCCATTTTTGAGTAATAAGAACCTTGAACGGGGGATAAATCAACCGCGGTGATGGTCTTCACCAGACCAGGGTACTTAACCGCGAAGATTTGGCTGATATAGCCTCCCATCGACTGCCCTACCAGGTGTACACTGGAGAAGTTTTCCTGGTTGACAATCTTGAATAATTCGATAGCAGCGTTGTCTAAAGAAAAATTTGTATATGGTCTTGATAAGCCATGTAGAGGAACATCCCAGGTTAAGACGGTGTAATTTTTTGAAAAATAATCTACCTGGAATTGGAAAAGGTTGTGATCCATTGTTGCCCCATGGGTGAAGACAATCAATTCACTAGCATCGCCATGGATCCAATAATGTATTTTCCCGAATTCGCCGTCAACGACCTTATGAACCATAGTTTGCTCCAATTCATTGGATGAATTTGTAATCATATCGTTTATATCTTTTTTAACGGGCTGGCAATGTAGTTTAATTAGATTATGCCATAAAATCGAAAGTCGGCTTGATGGTAAGCCTGGAAATTATTGGTGAAATACCTAGTATTGTTGTGTTAGAACCAGAAATACAACAGGTTCAGCCAAAGCACGCTAATTGCTAAAGATAAAACCGTGATGATCACGCCCGACTTCGTATATTCCCAAAAATTCAGATCAATGCGCCAGCGCTCGGCGATCTCGGCAACGATCAGGTTGGCTACCGAACCGAGCAGGGTCAGGTTGCCGGCCAGGGTGGAGGCGGCTGCAATGGTCAGCCAGCCCAGGCGGGCGTTCTCCATGTTGGCAACAACCGGTTTGAGCAACAGGACGGCGGGGACATTGGAGATCAGGTTGCTGAGCACGCCGGTAATTATCGTGAGATTGAGGATATTGGCTTGTTCTGCCAGGCTGTTTAAATCAATCAAAGTAGTGGTCACGCCGCTGGTTTCGAGAGAGCCGCTCAGGATAAACATGGCAGCAAAGAAAACCAGCAAAGTCCAATCGAATTCTGCGAAAACTGCCTCAGGTTTGTGCCGGCGGGTGACCAGCAAGATGCTGGCGGCGATGAAAGAGGCCATGGCAACCGGTGCTCCAGAAAGAAAAGCGATCAGCAAACCACCGGTGATGAGCAAGCTTTTTACCAGTAAGGGCTTTTGGACAGGGTGAGAAACATCCTGTTGAGGCTCTGAGAGTCTCTCCCTGGCGAAATTCAAAGGGGTACATTTTCACCAATACCAGCCAGATAACTCCCATGCCTGTCAATGCGATGGGGAGTAAAGCCAGGGTGAAATCCAGGTAAGCGATACCGGAGGCCACCCCGATGATCATGTTTTGAGGGTTTCCGGTCAGGGTGGCGACCGATCCCAAATTGGCAGCTGTTGCCAGTGCAATCAGGTAAGGAAATGGATTACGGTTGAGAGTAAAAACCAGGCTGATGATGAACGGGGTAAACATCAAGCAGATGGTATCGTTAAGAAAAAGGGCGGAAAGGATACCAACTGTGAAAATTTCGAGAGCCAGGAAAATTCTTGGCGTTTTGATCAGCCGGGATAAGCCGCGATCGATAACCACAAAAAAACCGGCCATCTTGAGGTTGGCATTGATGATCATCATGCTGAAAAGCAGGATAATGGTGTCGAAATCAATGTATGTTTGGATTTTGGAAAAATCGACCTGGTTGGTGAAAATCAAAAGGGCAACGCCCATCAGGGAAATATTGGTCCGGTTGGTCTTGATCACCGGCAGCTTACCAATCGCAATCCCAATAAAAGTAATCCCAACGATGAGGACGGTAATCCAAGGGTCTGCAGACATAGAGAGCATTATAAACAGTTGTCAGAAAAGCGGGGGCGTTTTACATCGTCCTAATAAGGCTTTCCGACTTTCAATTGCTCCAAAAAAGATTCTGCGGCGTGAATGATTTTTTGTTTTTGATCTGGTTCCATTTTGGAAAGCAGCTGGTATGGCAGGCTCATACGGGGGTTGGCGGTAAGCTTAGGCTGGTTCACGATGAGGAAATACCAATAGAGATAATTGAAAGGGCAGGCTCTTTCCCCTATTTTGATCTTAGGGTTGTAGACGCATTTCTGACAATAATCGGACATGCGCTGAATGTAGGCGCCGGAGGCGGCGTAAGGTTTGGATGCTAATAAACCGCCATCCGCATATAAAAGCATGCCGTGTGTGTTTGGTAATTCTACCCAGTCAAAGGCATCCGCGTAAACCGTTAAATACCATGCTTCTACCTGTTTGGGTTCAATCCCGGCTAGCAGGGCGAAGTTGCCGGTGACCATCAAACGCTGGATATGGTGGGCATAAGCGTTGCGTTGTGTAGCCTGGATGACCTGCCTGAGGCAATTCAAGTCGGTTTCGCCCGTCCAGTAAAAACCCGGCAGGGAACGATGAGCATCGAAATAATTTGACCGCGCATATCCGGGCATTTCCTGCCAGTAAATGCCACGGATATATTCGCGCCATCCTATGATTTGGCGGAGAAAGCCTTCCGCCGAGGAAAGGGGTATGCTGCCATGCTGGTAAGCCGAAAGGGCAGCCTGGCAGACTTCCGTTGGATGTATTAGCCCGATGTTGATATAGGGTGACAAGATCGAATGGAACAGGAAATCATCGCCAGTTTTCATGGCATCCTGATAGTCGCCAAAATATGCCAGCTTGTGGTCGATGAAATGCCGCAGGGCATGCAAGGCGTTTCCCCGGGTGACAGCCCAGGAGAAGTTTTCCAGGTTTCCAAAATGATCGGCGAAGCGCTCCCTGACCAGTCCCATTACCTGGCGAGTGATGGTATCCGGTTCGAAGTGAGCAGGCGGCGGGATGCTAAGGCCTGTGGGCAATCTCCTGCGGTTGTCTGCATCGTAATTCCAGCGACCACCTTCAGGCCGGGCGCCATCCATCAGCCAGCCGGTCTTGCGGCGCATCATGCGGTAAAAAAACTCCATGCGCAGGGTTTTTCTTCCATCAGCCCAGCGCCTAAACTCATCACGGGAACACAAGAAGCGGTCGTCTGGGCGGATCTCGACCGTCAGCCCAAAATCCTTTTGCCAGGCTTGCATCATCTCCCATACCCGCCATTCGCCAGGTTCGGTAACAATGATCTTATCTGCCTGGTGTCGTGTGATGGCTCGGACGAGCTCTCCGGTAAAGGAGCCTGAATTGTTTTCATCATCCAGGTGGATATAATCCACAACGATTCCTTCAGCGCGCAGCTCTTCGGCGAAATGGCGCATGGCGGAGAGCACCAGGACGATCTTTTGCTGATGATGGCGCACATATTGGTTCTCTTCCAATACTTCAAGCATGAGAACAAGGTCTCGCCCTGGATCGATATCGCTTAAGGAGCTAATCGAACGGCTTAATTGGTCGCCTAAAACAAGCCGGATGGTTTTCATTTAAATTGGTTTAATGGGATGGCGTAAAACCGTTTTCATCTTTTCGGGTGCGGCTCTGCGTGGATCGCCCAGGTAGATTTCATGGTGTTTCCCACCATCGCCCAGGCGGGGAAGATAGCCCTGTTGCTTAGCGAAGGCATGCATCAGGTCTACACTGGCTGGTTCGGTGGCATAAGGTCCGATGTGCATCAACTGGACGCACAAGCCTTCTTCGAAACCATCCAAACGCAGCCTGGAAAAAGCAGGCTGATCGCCGCGTTTTTTGCGCAGGCGCTCGAGGCCTTCTCCGAATACCGCTTGGGTAATCACTTGCGGCTGCAAGATCATCACCGTCCACTTCCAATTGTCCTTGCGGCGGATATCAAAATCGTTATCTTCGACCCACCACAGACCTTCCAGCGCCATGACCGGGTAATCGATGGGGTTTTCTTTCCGCTGCTTTAGCATGAATTTGAGCGTATAGGAGATACCGTACAAAGCCCCCACCGCCTCCTGGAAGGCAGGCGAGTTACCAGGCTCCATCCCTGGCTCGATGGCTCCATCCAACATGGCAAATTGAAAGCGGGGAACCTGGATAAGCTCAGGTTTTTTAGCTGAGGGCTGGTAATAAGCCTTTAACTCTTTTTTCAGTTCTAGTTTTTCCATGATAATTTTCTCTAATCCGATAAATGGCCATTCTTCTCGGTTTGCTTTCGCCGAACGGCTAACATGGTAATATCGTCGATTTGTTTAACGCCTTCAGCAAAGGTTTCAATTTTATTTTGTACTTTATCCAGGATTCGCTGCAGAGAGTTGTCTTGGTTAATAATGGGAAGCAGAGCGTCTAAACTTAACGTCTCCCCAGTATATTTGGCTGTATCTGTTACACCGTCTGTATAACTGAACAAAGTGTCACCGGGTTGTAATCGAATTTTGTTAATCTTGTAGTAGGTGTCAGGAATGACACCTACAGCTGGCCCCGTTGGCCCGAGATGAGATACCTTCCCGGTTTGATCCACTACCATAGGGGGCAAATGACCAGCGTTGATGTAGGTCAAAACACCGTCATGAAGATCCAGGATACCGTAAAAAATGGTGGCAAACATGCTTGTTCTGCCATGAGTCTGGTGGATGTAATTGTTGGTAAATGATATTGCATTGATAAGATGATCAGCTGTTGTTTTTCTGATTTGAGTATCATTGCGCTCATGGAAGCCTATATTGGAGGCTGCTCTTATTAAGCTTCGGAAGAGGGTCATGAACAGGGCGGCTCCTAGTCCTTTATCACAGACATCTGCGATCACCAGGCCAATTCGACCATGCGGCAATCGAAAAACGTCGTAGAAATCGCCGGCGACTTCCCGGGCAGGCTTTAGGACAGCGGCAATTTCCCAGCCCTTCGGTTGGGGAATAAAGTCGGGCAAGAACCCAGCCTGGATTTGGCGGCCAATCTCAAACTCGCGCTCCAATGCTTTTCGATAAAGATCTTCCTGCTCCCACAGTCTAGCATTTTCTAAAGCCAGGCTCATGGAAGCAGCCAGGGTCTTCAGTAAGCGGACTTCATATAGACACTCTAGCGGCTTACAATGGCTTAGGTTATATATGTCTATTTGTTGGATTATGTTAGATTCCCGACTAATCTCATATGGATCAAAGCCGTACGATTGCCTTCTTTGTCCATTCTTTCTTCAACCGCAAAAGGGGTAAACCCGCACAAGGTATATAACAGTAAGCCGGCTACATTCTGGTTAAAACAGGATATGTGGATTTCCTTTGCTTGATAATTCCGAACTGCGAGCTGAACCATGGTTTCAACCAGATATTTTCCAACCCCTTTTCCTCTTTTATCTGGAGCAATGATGACATTGCCGATGTTGCATTTTACCCCAGGCTCACAAATATAGAAATTAGCGAATCCAGAAACCGCTTCATCAAGCAAGATTACAGTAAACTCCCAGCGTTGGTCAATAGCTGCTTTCAATTGATCATAAGTCAGCGGGTAAATCGCTTTTGGATACATAAAAAACAACTCAATTTCATTGAGAGGAAATTGGCAGATCAAGGATATGTCTTGGTCTCGAACGGGACGATAACTGAGCATGGGCTTATTTCTATTTTGATCTTTCGGAGAGCCGCAGAGCTTTTTTGAGAGTTTATCTCATAGATCATTTTTACTGACCCATTAAGTGCGATGAGCTTTTGCGGATGTATATTACGGCGAAGTGATTGTGTTCTGTGAAATTACCTCTGCAGATATTATAATGTTTCCTAACCTAAAAAGGATAACTCGATGTCAACTTCACTCCCAACAAAACAACTTTCCCTTCGTACCTGGTTCGTCATGGCTGCTTTGGCAATTACCGGGCAGATCGCCTGGGCGGTTGAAAACACCTGGTTCAACACCTTTGTGTATGACACCATCACCCCAGACCCGCGCCCCGTGGCCTGGATGGTAGCCGGCAGCGCTATCACCGCTACCTTGACCACCTTGCTGATGGGCACGCTCAGCGATCGCACGCGCAGTCGCTGGGGGCGCCGGCGGCCTTATATCCTGCTGGGCTATATTCTGTGGGGTGTATCCACCCTGCTTTTCCCGATGGTTTCCTATATCAAAGTGACCAGCATCGCGATATTTATGGTCGTTCTGGCGGATTCGATCATGACCTTCTTCGGCTCGACGGCTAACGATGCAGCCTTCAACGCCTGGACGGCGGATATCGCCAGCAGCCAGCAACGCGGCCGCGTAGAGGGCGTGCTCAATTTAAGCGTCTTCCTGGCACAAATCGTTTCCATGGTGGCAGCCGGAGCTTTGATCGACCAGGTGGGTTATTTTGCCTTCTTCTACCTGCTGGGTGGGATTGTGATTGTAACGGGATTGATCGCAGGTGGGTTGCTGCAGGATGCGCCAAACCCTGGACAGGAAGCGCCGCGCCAATCCTTCTGGCAGGAATTTGCAGAATTATTCAATGTGGATTTGGTAAAACAAAACCGCCAGTTGTTTATCCTGCTGCTTTTTATCATGATTACCAGCATCGGTATGCAGGTCTCCTTCCCTTACCTGATCGTCTACCTGGAGAACTACGTCGGCGTCACCAAGACCGACTTCAGTATCATTGGCGGAGCGGTTATGGTAGGCAGCGCCCTGGTGGCGATACCCTTTGGCATCCTGGCTGACCGCTGGGATAAGCGCCCGATGATGGCCATCGCCCTGGTGTTCAGCAGCCTGGGGGGTGTCTTGCTTTCCCTGGTCAAGAGCCTGCCTTTGCTGGCGCTGACCGGTTTCTTGTGGCAGGGATTTTCGGTGGCTGTGTCAGTGGCTTCGGTGGCCTGGCTTAAAGACCTGCTGCCTGAACAAAACCGGGGAAAATTCCTGGGCATTCGCATGATCTTCTGGATCGCCATTCCTATGGTGGTGGGACCAGCGACCGGCTCCTGGCTGATCCAGAACTACGGCATACCCACGATGAGCAACGGGCAGGCTGGCTTTATCCCTGTCCCCATCATCTTTCAGGTGGGCTCATTACTGTCATTGCTGGGGTTAATTCCGCTGGCATTTACGCAATCGAGGAAGCTTGATGGATAAGGCGATCATTCACCACGGATTTTGGTATGAGCGGCTGCAGGTTAATGCCCATAAGGCGATTTTTCACCAGTGGCGGCAGTTGGAAGCCTCAGGTTGTATTGAGAATTTTCGGATTGCTGCGGGTATATCTGATGGTCTGCGCCAGGGGTGGTTCTTTGCTGATTCGGACGCTTATAAATGGCTGGATGCAGCCGCTCGCATTTGGGGCAACCAGCCTGATTCGCATTTGGCTACGTTGATGGATGATTTCATATCACTCTTGGCGCAAGCCCAGGCTGCGGATGGCTACCTGTTTACTTATAACCAGATTCATTTCCCATCTATCCGCTGGCAAAACCTGCAAATTGAGCATGAGCTGTATTGTCATGGACACCTGATTGAAGCCGGCGTCTCCCATTTTGAGGCGACGGGTCGTATGGAGATGCTGGATATCGCCCGAAAGGCGGCGGATAGGGTGGCAGCGGATTTTCGCGGCAAAGGACCGGACTGGACGCCCGGGCATGAGGAGATTGAGATTGCCTTGCTGCGATTGCACGAGATCACCCCCGGTGACACACTTTACCTGGAGCTGGCGCGCCAGTTCATTGAACAGCGTGGGCGTGCGCGTGGACTTGGTATTTCCGTGCTGCGCCAGAATATGCAGGTGAGTAAGCGCGATCGTTATGTGCAAACGCAAAAGCAAGCTTACCTGGCAACGCATCCAGGGTACAAACCTTACCAGCTGCCGCCCGGAAACCAGGCTAAGAAACCCTGGAATATTACGGCGCGCTGGTATGCCAGCGCGCTGAGCGGGAAATATTTCCAGCAGCACACGCCTGTTCGAGAGCAGACCATCCCGGTGGGGCATGCGGTGCGTTTTACTTACCTGGAAACGGCTATGGCTATGCTGGCGCGGACGGGGGATGATCACAGCCTGGTTGAACCGCTGGAACGCGCCTGGGAGCATATGCTTACCCGGCGCATGTATGTGACCGGTGGCATTGGCTCATTACCGGCCCTGGAGGGTTTTGGTCGGGATGACGAGCTCGACCCTGAATTCGCTTATGCCGAAACTTGCGCAGCCTTGGGCAGCTTGTTCTGGAACTGGGAGATGGCGCAATTGACGGGTAACGCCAGATATAGCGACCTGTTTGAGTGGCAGCTCTACAACGCCGCCGCAGTCGGTATGGGTTTGGCGGGCGATACCTATTTCTATAACAACCCGCTGGTTTGCCAGGGCGGGGTCAGCCGTAAAGCCTGGTACGCGGTGCCCTGCTGTCCATCGAATATCTCACGCACCTGGGCAGACCTGGGGAAATACATCTATACAATTGATCCTGGCTGCTGTCACCATTCACCAGTACATTAGCAATCGAGTCTTCCACTATTCTTAGAGATTGAAAGCAGTCACAAAGCCGAACTGTGGAACTTGAACTGCAATCCAGCCTGCCATGGGAGGGTGAGGTGGTGGTACGCATCTTGGATGTTGATTCCTGCGAAGTTCCTAACCAACCGGCGAATTTGCCTCAGGCTGCGCCAGCCTTCCTGGGTAGATACGATGCATATTTTGGTCAATGGTCTTGTGGTTATGGATGCCGGTCGGGAAGAAGCAAGCGAGCAGCAGACAACTTCTGCCGGATTTGATCCCCGCCGGGCTGTTTTTAGAAGCCTGAAGCGTGTCATGGCAAAAGGGTGATGTGATCACCATTCAATTTGATACGCCCGTCCAGTTTGCGCAGCGCTCACTCCAGGGTAAAAGGACCATGCTGGTAAGGCGGCAGTCAGCTGTGGACCGCTGGTGTATTGTTTGGAGGACATAGATAACCCCGGAGTGGACATATTCAGCGTCCAGGTAGACCCAGGATCACTTTCAATGGTTCATGATCCAGACTTGCTGGGTGGAGTTGTGAAGATCTTTGGAAAATCAATCCGGGGAGAGCCATTGACTTTCATCCCATATTTCTTGTGGGGAAACCGTGGACCTTCGAAAATGACCGTTTGGGTAAATGTGTAAACTAAGGAGACATTATGCTGCAGCCTCATCAAGACCTCAGAACATCCTGGACTCCAGATCCCTCTTGCCCGCTGCCGGAATATCCGCGCCCCCAGATGGCGCGTCCTGGCTGGATTAACCTGAATGGTCCCTGGGAGTATGCCATCCAGGTTGTTGAGGAAAGAGCGCCCGAAACCTACCCGGGTAAAATCCTGGTTCCCTATCCAGTGGAATCAGCCTTATCAGGTGTGCAGCGCTCCCTTTTACCCGATGAGAAATTATGGTACCGGCGGTCTTTCTCGGACCCGCGCCAGCAACTGCAAAATCAACACGATAGTCAACAGGGAGGCAGGATATTGCTGCATTTTGGCGCGGTGGATTACCTGTGTGTGGTATGGGTAAATAACCACTTCGCTGGCAAACATCACGGTGGTTACCTGCCGTTTAGCCTGGACATCACGGACTTGCTCCAGGCTGGCGAAAATGAGCTGGTGGTCAGCGTGTGGGATCCCACGGATGCCGGTTTGCAGCAGAGAGGGAAACAGAGCCTTCATCCGAAAGGCATCTGGTACACAGCCGTATCGGGTATCTGGCAAACCGTCTGGCTGGAAGCAGTGCCGGAAGTCAGTATTCAATCCATCAATTTGACACCCGATCTGGAGGACCAAAAGTTGCAGGTTGAGGTGATCATCCGGGGATTGCCAGCTGGCATGAATACAGGCATCTGGGCAGAGGCATCGTCTGCACGGAAACGTGATTGCCAGTGGTGGTGGATGGTCGGATGAGATCATTGAGCTGATCATTCCTGATCCCATCTTGTGGGAGCCCGGTAACCCTCACCTGTACGATTTGCGAGTCCAGATTATTGACAAAGACCTGGTGGTGGATGAAGTCACCAGTTACTTTGGCATGCGCCAATTCGGGCTGGAGCAGGATGCCGAAGGGAAAATCCGGTTTTCATTGAATGGAAAGTCCCTGTTTCTCTACGGACCGCTGGACCAGGGTTATTTCCCGGATGGGCTGTATACCCCGCCCTCGGAAGAAGCCATGTTGTATGATATTGAGTATGTCAAAAGCCTGGGCTGCAACATGATCCGCAAACATATCAAAGTCGAGCCGCTGCGCTGGTATTATCAGTGCGACCGCCTGGGGATGATCGTCTGGCAGGATATGCCCAATGGCGGCAAGATCGATGGAATGCTTGTGGCTGTGTTGACCCAGCTTTTTGGTTTTTTTCGCAAGGACACGCGCTGGCTGGGACGCTTTGGTCGGGAAGATGAGGGCAACCGCGTTGAATTCCAGGAAGAATTGCAGGGCATGGTGGACCACTTGTACAACGCGCCTAGTATTGCGGTGTGGGTGCCTTTCAATGAAATCTGGGGACAATTTCATGCCCACCAAATTTCAGAGTGGCTTAAGGCTTACGACCCGACCCGACTGGTGGATCATGCTTCGGGCTGGTTCGACCAGGGCAGCGGTGATTTCAAGAGCAGACACATCTATTTTAAGAAGTTAAAAGCGCCAAAAGCGGATAAGCGCGCCTTTGTGCTCTCCGAATTCGGTGGATATAGTTTGAAGGTGCCAGGTCACATGTGGGATGAAGACAAGAAATTCGGCTACCGGTTTTATGATAGCTCTCAGGAGCTGACCGAAGCCTACCTGGCTTTGTTACGTGATGAGCTGGAGCCGTTAATCCCCCAGGGGCTGTCAGCCGCGATTTATACGCAGACCACCGATGTGGAGATCGAGAATAATGGCTTCCTGACCTATGACCGCAAGGTGGAGAAAATGGATGCACAGGCGTTGCGCAATGCTCACCAAAAGCTGTTGAAGATTTGAAAGTCAAACTGCCTTATTACCATAACCATTCTTCCTCATCCCAATGTGTGGGATGCGGCTCGTCCAACAAGCGTTCATCGGCGTTCTTAGCCATTGCTGAGAAAAGGGCTTCCCAACCATGGCGCGGTCTACGTCTGGATTGGGTAATCAGCTGAATTTCTTCCATACTCAACTCTACCTCATCCTAAAATTTTCATCGATCTAGATTTCAATGGTTAATCCATCGTAAGCGATTTCGTAACCATTTTTTCTGGCAAACTCGGACAGCTCTGAGTGGGTTGGATTTCCTTCATGTGAGATGTGGGTAGCCAGAGCACGCCCAGAAGGCTTTAGAATATCTTCGCTTCTTGCGCGTTGAATATATTCAATGACCAGTTTAGCACTTAAATGATTACTGGCATCCTGCACTGGTCCATAGGTGTGATCGAAAACCATTATGTCAAAATGCAAACTGAAGTGAGTGAAATATTGCCAGATCTCTGGGTGGAATGCGGCGGTATCGGTTGCATAGAAGATGCTCTTTGAGTCCTCTTCAATTGAATACAGGAAAGCATCCAGGATTGGGTTGGTGATTGGCTTGAAAAGCAATGATCTTGTATGAGCCAAAGTGAATAAGGCTGGTATGAGACATATGGGGTGAATCTTTAGCCTCAAGCGAGCTTCAGCTTCTGGGGAAAGCAGGCTGAAATCTGCCAGGTCTCTGGTGAAGGTAGTATCAGCTGCTTCTAAAGTCTCCTGCGAGGCGTAAAAGTTCAAGATGGGTGTTCCTTGGGTCCCGTATTCAGGGCTGCGAGATAAAAGATGTGTGAGGTCCAGGTGGTCGGCATGGGGGTGTGTTTGCAAACAATAGCGGACATTTCTAAGATCGATATCGTGCATGTGCGAGGCGCTCATGATATCGGGACCCAAATCAACCAGGAGATTACTGTTGATAAGGATGGAGGATCGCTTGCGCAAATCGGGACCTCTCAGCCTACGAGCTTTTTCACAGTTCTCACATGAGCAAAATGCTTCTGGGTATGCGTTGGCAGCTGAAGTGCCTAAAAAGGTAATTTTCATTGCTCAGGCTTTCCTGATGGGCGGACCATCTTGAATAATTCTAAAAACTACATCTTCTGACTGATCATATAGCTCTTCCAGCCACCAGGTCGCTCCGGCTTCTTCATAGGTGAGCATTTTTTCACGCATCTGGGTCGGATCGAGATCAATGGTTTTTCCGCCCACCACAATATCAAACGGTGTGGTTTGCTGGCGCTCGGCGTCGATGAAGGCTTTGATGGCAGCGATATCGTCAGGCGCAGCTGCCTCAGGCTCTCCATTTGAGTTTCTCTTTTCGACGATGACCCCATCGCATTTAAGGGTGCGGCGCATTGATTTTTTCTTTGGCCAGATGCCCACGCACCATAAGGGGATGCGCGGCTGTTGGATGGGTTTGGGTGGGTAGTAGACCTCATCGAGAAGGGATAGGCGCAGGTGATAATGTTTACCGTCATAGTCAAATGGCTTGCGCTGGTAGAACAAAGTCAGGATGTCAATGGTTTCATCCAGCATTTCGGCGCGAGTTTTATTATCGGTGACTTCATCGGGGAAGGCGTGCCAGCCCATCCAAACCGCACCTGTGCCTAAGCCCAGGATCAGGCGTCCATTGGACAAGTGATCGACAGACACAGACTCGCTGGCGATCTTCCAGGGGCGGCGTAAAGGCACCGGGATAATGGTGATTCCCAGGCGAATGCGTTCTGTTTGGACAGCAGCAGCTGCCAGGGCGATCATGGGGTCTTCGCACCAGATAGCGTCGCCCAAAAAGCAGCCGTCCCAGCCGGCTTTCTCTGCTGCCCGAGTATATTGAATAAAACTTTGTGCGCTTCCATAGGGTAATGCCAGGCCATATTTCATGGGTTTACCTCCTGGATATTATGATTTGATTTCTTTAGAAAACCAGAGCTTTTCAGACACAAGCTCAAAGCCAAGTTTTTCCGCCAGTTTTTGCATGGCGATATTCTCGCTGCTGGTACCCAGCTCCACCCGAGTTGCGCCCAATTCTCTCAGTTTTCGGATGCCTGCAGAAACGATGGCAGTACCCAGACCCTTTCTTTGGTGATCCGGGTGGACGCCGATGGGGTCGGTGTATCCAATCCCTGTCTCAATATCATCAAAGCCGCACACACAAAAAGCTACCAGCTCGCCATAGGCGTCTTCAGCAACCAGGTCGGCTTCTGGCAGGTATAGGGGGGCGCTCATCATCGCCAGGCGATACTCGACAGTCATCTGATCTGTGCCAAAGGCAGCACGATGCAGTGCGACCAATTGCTCAACCTCTTCCTTTCCATTAACTGTGCGGATGGAATAGCCTTCTGGTAGTGGGATCAGCTGGTGCCGTTGGTTGACAGAGCGTGAGTACTTAAGGGAGCGGACTGGTTCAGGTTCAAAACCATGCTTCTGTAAAAGCTGAAGACGATGAAGATTATCCGCAGAACAAGCATGATCCAGGGTATTATATTCACCTGTCTCGGCATTGCGTTTTTTCATACAGGTTTCTGCCCAGTTGACGATCTCTGTTTCGAGTTGAACTAAGAGAGAAAATTCAGGCAAGGTGTCAAACCAAAGATTGTTGTAATCGTCAATGTAGGCAAGTGCAATGATCTCTTGAGATTGTCGAAAGATCCGTAATGTTGACTGAACTGATTCAAGTTGAATATTCTCGTCGAAATCAACAATGGAAGTCCCTTGCGGCAGACTCTTTAGAAAATCTTGCATCGCAAGTAAATCTTGTTGCCCTGTAAAAGGATAACTTTTCATGAAATTTGAAACACCCTGTTGATATAAGCCTATTATTTGATTTGATGAAGCAATTGTTCGATATAGCTGGGAGTATCTCTTAACCGGCTGCCGTACCAGGCAAACATGGTCCCATCTACCAGAAACACCTGGCTGGAAGGGAACTGGTTTCTTAACTCCTCGGCATCCTTTTCACTGAATGGGTAAGGTTCTGATGAAAGCAGGATTACCTGCGCCTTTCCAACCATCTCGGTTGAGACTTGTGGATATCGATCCAGTTTTTCAAAGATGTTGCTGAAACCACTACGCTGAAGAATATCACCAATAAAGGTATGACCGCCTGCAACCCTGTAAGGATCATTCCAGATCAAGTAAGCAACTTTACTGGAATTTTTAGGATCAATTTTTGCAAAGCTATTCTCAATTTCGGTGATTATCTGCTGGGCGTTTCTGGATCGGTCAGTAATTTTTCCCATGTCACCAATCATTTTGAGGGCATCCTGGAGCGTATAAATATCGCTCACATACACCGGGTATTTTTCTCGTAGGTGTATAATCTCCTGGCGATCGTTCTCTTCTTTGTTGGCGATGATCAAATCTGGATGAAGGGCATCGATGGTTTTGAAGTCTAACTGGTGAATGCCACCCACCTTAACCCGGCTGGCAACTTTTTTCGGTGGCGATATGCAGTAGCGGGTCACCCCAACGATTTCTTGATCCAGACCCAGGTCGAACAGCAGCTCAGTCAAGGATGGAACTAGTGAGATGATCCGTTCTGGATGAGATGGGATTTGAACAAGCCTGCCTGTTTGGTCGTATATATTCAGCATAGAATTCTTTTTTTGATCTCTCGCAAAGTCCGTTAAGTACGCAAAGCTTTCTTTTTTTTACATCTTACAGATCATTTTGCACGAACCATGAAGTGCGATGAGCTTTTAGTTGATTTTCTATCTGATTGTACACCTGGTTAATTATAAGCATAAACTCCTGGAGATTGTGATCATGGACCTGAAATTGCGTTTTTATCAAACAGAAGAGGATTACTGGCGTGTTCGTAACTTCTTACGAGAAGTGTTCTTACTCAACGACCGGCTGGAAAATAGCTGGCATGTGGCGCGCCTGGATCACTGGCGCTATCACTTCATCGATACTTGCCATGTGATTGATTCGGTGCAGAGTGGCATAGCCATATGGGAAACCAGCGATGGGAATGTGGTTGCTGTGGTTACCGGTTTGGGAGAGGGTGAATTTCGGCTGCACATTCATCCAGGCTATCTTACGAGCGAGTTGGTTGTTGAGATTCTTTTCTGGGCTGAGGACCAACTGGCGGTACCGGATGACGAGAAGCACACAGTCTACCTGCCTGTGTTTGAGCAGGATCATTTTCTCCAAGAGATCTTGTTACGCTCTGGCTATACCAAACAATCAGGTAAGAGCAGGCATTGGTGGAGAGATTTAGATGCGCCTGTTGAACTGGCGCCTGTTCCAGAGGGGTATGTTGTCCGTTCAATGGGTGGGTTAGATGAACACCCGGCTCGCAGCTGGGCTTCCTGGCGCGCCTTTCATTCCGATGAACCCAGTGCTGATTACGATGGAGATTATTCGTGGTATCTGAATTTTCAATCTGCGCCGCTGTACCGGCGCGACCTGGATATTGTCGCTGTTACCGAATCCGGCGAGATAGCCTCCTTTTGCACAGTGTCCTACGATGACTATACACGCAGCGCGGTGTGTGTACTGGTGGGTACAGCTACTGAGCATTGGCGTAGAGGCTTGGGAAAAGCTGTAATCACAGAGGGAATGCAAAGGGTCAGGCACCTTGGGTGTAGGCGCATTTTCGCCACAGCTTATGATCTACCCGCCAACGCGTTGTATAGTTCTGTGATGCAGAACCACCGGGTTGCTGAAACCTGGAGCAAACACTGTTAAAAATTTTTGAAAAGCTATCTGTAGATTTGTTGCTATCTTGGCAATGAAGATCACCGCTGTATACAAATTCCAGATCACCAGTTCAATAAAAAAGAGACCACCTGTGTTCAGGCAGTCTCTTTATTGACAGAAACTAGTTGACCAGAAGGTAGTTTACCACTCGCCTTTGGGTAGAACCATATTCTTGAAGGTTGGGATCAGTAGTATGACTAACAGAACCGCGGATAGGATGGCGCCTTGCAACCACTCGGTGGAACTGCGAACCAGGAATCCCTGGAAGCTAACAACAGCAGTAGCTAATGCAGCGCTAGTGGCAATGTACCAGCCAGCTTTATTGCGCATTGCCATTAAGGGGATTGCGACGATGAGCAGTACAGATGAAATGTATAGCAGGAAGCCGCCTAAAAGCAGCGCCAGGGTTTGTGGGCTGTAGACTGCTTGCTCAGAAACAAAATCGAAAGTTCTCCAATCCAGGTGATCCAGGTTGGTAATAAAGTGTGCCAGGTTGGATGTGAAGGGTGGAGGTGTTGGGTTGGCGGTGATTAAGCCATCTGCGCCGGTGGTGAAATTGCCAGGAATGTGGATAAAATAGCGCACGCCATGCTGTCCATTCATAAAGACCATACCTGAAACAATGCCTAAAAACGTGAACGGGACCAATTTTATGATCTTGTTTTTGATGCTGTCTGTATCAGCCAATAGAATGACGAAATAGAGTATCAGACCGATGAATAAAATCGGCATGGCTGGCGCCATCCCCGTGATCGTGTGAGGGGGAACTCCCTTTTCGGGATATTCTGCCAGTACCAAAACAAACCAGGGGATCATCATGGTCATACCGGCCACAGCAGGAATTGCAAAGAGGCCTAAAGCAGCGGCTCGAGCCCATTCAACGCCTTGATACAATTTTTTGGATAAGATTAGAAGAAACGAACCAGCCAAAACAAAGGAAATAATCCAGGCTGAGAAGGTGACAGATAATATCGGAACTGCCGGGTAAAAATCTGCATCATGTGGAACTAAACGAGCTAAAACCTGGTCCAGGCTAATTTTAAGGGTCTGCATAGCCTGTGTTGGGGCGAGGGTGAGTAAATATATTCCGCCCAGTATTGCTGCAAGGGTTAATAGAATCCGGTGCAATTTTGTTGTTTCTTTGAACATGTTTTTTCTCCTGGTGGTTTATAATAGTTTGGGTTTTATTTGGTTATTGTTGTGATTAACAAAATATCACACAGTAAGTAAGTTTGTCTTTATAAAAGTGCAAATTCTCCTTAAGAAGGAGACTCTTATGTCTGAGATCCTAGATTGTTTTTCGCATGCCCCGATTTTTTCTAAGATCAGTGAAAAGGATCGATCTGGTTTGTTGGATCGAGTTCGCCCTCGGATCTATGAGAAAGGTCATTATCTATGCTGGCAAGAAGATATCTGGCCGAAAGCAGGTTTCATTGTCAGTGGTTCTGTCGAATGGACAATGCTATCACCCGATGGCAGACGCCAAATGGTTTTCAGGCTTAATGCCTGTGATGTGATTTGGGCGCACTCATTAATTGATCATCTTCCGATGCCTGCATCTCTGGAAGTAAAAGAACGATCGAGCATTTACCTTTGGGATGCAGAGATGATTAAACCGGTCGTTTCACGTTACCCCGAAGCCTTGTGGGATGTTAGTGGTGTTTTGATGGGTTATATGCGCCAGGTACGGGAGATTATGTATGGGTTTGCGTTTCAGCCCGTCGCAGGTCGTTTAGCGCGTAAGCTGATCGAGCATTATCGCCCTGAGGTCGGCAAACCGATCCAACGGACATTGACCCTGGAAGAAATGGCCGAGTCAGTTGGTACCACCAAAGAATTGGTCAGCCGTACTCTGCACCGATTTGCAGATGAAGGCATCATTCAGGTAAAGAGAATGGAGTTTATGTTCAAGGACATTGACAAGCTTGAACAAGTGGCTGGGGGAGTGACAAAATTATCCTAGATTGATCTACTCAACTTTATGAAAACCGATGGTGCGAAAAATTACACGCATCATTGCATGACCAACATCTGGTTTGAGATATTGGTTTGGGCATGCGCCAGGGATTACCGCAATACCGTTTTCTCGACACAGGCGCACCGCTTCCTGCGAAACACTGGTCATCCCAGCCGCCAAACCGGGTCTGGTGCCCATCATACAATGCATCCATACATGTCGGATACCCAGGTCGATGCACTGCTGGACGATTTGTTCGGTGACTTTTGGGTTAGCCAGGATAAAGACAGCCTCCGGCTTCTCAGGGATCGATTGCAGATCCGGGTAACATGGATCACCTTCGAATGTGCTGATGCGCGGGTTTACGGCGCTGACTGTATAACCTTCGGCTTTGAACTTGCGGTAGCCCAGGTTGCAACCTGTATCGCGTTGATCCGAAACTCCAACCACCGCGATTCTCTTTTGTGCTAAAAAATCTTGTATAAGGGAGTCGATTTTTGTCATGATACTTTCTGGCATTCTGGGCAGTAGTATATGCTGCCGCCCATGTAAGCTTCCTTCACAACCAGGCTATTGCAATGCGGGCAGGGTTTGCCGACCGTGTTTTTACTCACTTTGGTTATGTAGCCTCCGTGTTCTCCAAACAAGTCTTGCTCTGTATCGCGGCCGCCTTGCTCGGTCATTTGCTTGAGTGTATTTTTTATACTGGAAAGAGAGTTCTTCTCTCTCATTTGTTTGCAAGCTGGCTATTTTTCTTTTGGGATGCAGCTTGGCGTTGTAAAGAATGTCTTGCAGGACCCCATTCCCCAAGCCTGGAATGCGTTGCTCTGTAGCGAGAAATGCTTTTAGAGATAACTTCTCCAGTTCAGGCAGGAATAAACCGGAAAAATAGGCATCATCAAAATCACTGGTTAAGGGGGATGTTTTTTCTTTGGCGACTAAATAGTAGGGATTGTCAAAGGTATTGTGTTTGAAACACCATAAACCTCCATACATGGCGACGCTTCCAATGAGGGAGGATGAATCATCCAACTCGATCCATAATTGGTGTTTGGTTGGCAGATCTGCTGGATTCTTAAAGAAGCGAATATTTACCCCATCTCCAAAGAGTAGATTATGATTGTCCACCTGGATTTCTACCATTCCGCCCCAGTTTGTTGCCCTGCCGATGGTTTTACCTGTTAGCATACCTGGATATTCAACTGGATCTCCAGCATACCAGGCGAATTTGTGCGGGCTATGGGCTGCAACCACATGTTGGATGCGCTTGCCCATCACAGCCTGGTTTATTTGTTTGGCAAGCACAGCGGCCTCAGGGATTTCAATCAATTTTATCCTCCTTTCCTGCATCGTTCTTCTTGAGAAATTCGATATACTGGTTGACGATCCTAAAACCGATTGATTCATACAGGTTCTTGGCGGGAATATTTGAGATGCCGGTCGAGACGCATACCCGCTTCATTCCATAAACCTGCATGCGCCGCAAACCTTCTTGTAAGACAGCACGCGTCAACCCTTTACGCCTGTAGGCTGGGCTGGCGCCTACAGGACCAAAGTCGCCAATTTTATTAACAGGATCGATCCAGCAATTGACATAAGAGGCAATCGCACCGTCTGTCGTTAATGCAATGATATCCAGATCACGTTGATAGCCAGGGAGCTGCATAAAACAGGCATAGTCCTTCTCACTGACATTTCCAACCGTCCAGGGCTGCCAGACTTCATGCTGAATCTCTGCGCGCCTGGCAATATCCTCACCAGACATGGAGCGAATCTCATACCCGGCCGGGATCACGGAATCGGGGATTGGTTCATCGAGTGAGCGCAGCATATTCACTTCGGAAAATTCACCCCCAGGGTGGAACCCATGCTGCTCCAGGAAGGCAAATCTCTGATGGTTGTCTTGACGTGCACCAGAAACAATAGCCCCACCCCATGCCTTAGTCACTTCTCTGCGAAGCTCAGCCACCAGATTCTCTCCCCAGTCAATGGCTTCATCTTCAATACCGCACCATTCATAGGCTGGCAATACCTGCCAATCAAGAGAAGGGTCTTCACCTAACATTGCAAAGCCGACTAATTTGCCTGCGTCGTACCAGAGGCGAATATGCTTATGGGGATCCAGGTGGCTAGCAATCATGAAGAAGTTAAAAATTAATTCTCCAACATGTGCATAACGCCAGTCATCTGTTTGCGAACGCGCTTCCATTAACAAGGATTGCATATCTATCAAATCTTGTTCGGATTCATAGGAGCGAGCTGAGATCGATAATAATATTGTCCTTTTTTTCAAATTACCATTCATGGGTTCCTATTTGAGGTTGAGATTAATTGGGAAAGGGTTTCTTCTTTTGATTGAAGATTTTGGTTGGATGACAATTTAATTATGCCATGAATTATCAAAAAATGGCCCCTTGATAGATCTGGCGAACAATGCTTGGAACGAAAGTCCAGAGGCTATGCTTGATCAGCTCTGGGATTGATACAGTTTATTGTTCTTTGGTATAGTGCATCAAAATTTAAATTGATAGAGGGGATTTCAATCTCGATAATCTCTCTGCTCTTAGTGGTCGTCAGGGTGAAAGAATCCGGCTTGTACCTTTTTACATCTTCCGAAAACTCCTTTTTTCAGGCAGTTCAAATATGTGATTGGAAAATTCGTAATGGCTAAAGACTGCTTGAAATTCCTTTAGAATTTCCTCTTTAGAAAGTCCCATTTTATCAATTGAATATTCATGCTGGCTTTGATAGTTTCGTGCGGATTGGGATTCTTTTGTCACTACCTGTTTAAACTCACTGGTGTAGTTTAGGCCAAGCCAATCATATAAATTTTCAACGATCCTGTCGGGCTGTTCTGTCAGTTCATCATACTTGATAAACTCACATTGATGTACTTTGTCTTTAAAGAACTCGATTGGGTATAAATAATAATATCGCATCACTTCGAAAAAATCTTCTTTATTGGGATATGGTTCCAGCGGATCGCAAAAGATCTGCCAGCCACTGGACATATATTCGAACATGGATGGCATTGCTTCTAGCGGGTTGCGGACTGGGATGATGAAACGGGCGTCGGGAAATGTCTGCGATAAAGCGGCAATTTTCGGTGTGAAAGCTGGGTTCTTTGAGAGAAAAATTTGCTTTCCTCCATGAGCATATATATGCCTCTGGACCATTTTTTTATAGAAATCCATCACCTTTTCTTGTTTTTGTTTCGGGATATCCCGGTCAAAATAGAAATAAGGGATTAACTCATCGCGGAATGGATAAATTGCCCAAAGTGAGGCGCTCGTCCAATTGTGGATCAGGATATGCTCATCTTCTTCGGCTGCATCTACCTTGATAGAATGCGCTTTGGTTTGCTCGTGGCTATTAATCTTTCGGTTAATCCAAACCAGACTGCGTCTTAACGGGTAACCAGCCAGGCGTGCTAGCCTGATAATTCCCCAAATAAATTTACGCTGGAAAATGGAGGGAGCCAGGATTAGCTCCCACACAGTAAAAGCTGTAAAGAGCTTATGGTCTTTATACAACAAGCGATGCAAAAAAGTGGTTCCACTGCGCGGGTTCCCGATAATAAAAATTGGTTTTTCGATAGCCTGTTTCCGGTATTGAGGATAAAGAACTTCATCCATGAGAAAACAGACGCGGTTAATCAACTGTGCCGGTATGTAGAGAACTAACCAAATGATCATTACCAAAAAGCGTTTAGGTGTAAGCCTGTAATGCTGTCCTTTGGTTTTTAAGAAGGCGCGCAAGTTATAGCGAATAAATGCTGGAAAATCAAAATACATTTTAAGATATCCACCCCGAGATGTGTTTACTGATTAGTGACTATTGCTTATCTAACGATACCCTTCTGCTTGTAGATTAAACAGGCGAGCATAAGCGCCATCCAGATTAATTAACTCCTGGTGACTGCCTATCTCGATAATTTTCCCTGCTGATAATACCACAATCCTGTCTGCCATACGTACGGTAGAAAAGCGGTGAGAAATCAGAACCGCAATACGGCCTTCCATGAGCTCCCCAAATCGCCGGAAAACCTCATATTCTGCTTCTGCGTCCAGTGCGGAGGTAGGCTCGTCCAGAACCAGGACTTCAGCCTTGCGCATGAAGGCGCGGGCCAGGGCGATCTTTTGCCATTGTCCGCCGGATAACTCCTGACCTCTTTCCCAACGGCGGCCAAGAATGGTTTCATAACCTTCCGGCATGGCTTCGATAATCGGCTCAGCTCCCCCACGGTCTGCAGCTTCCTTGATGCGTTCAAGATCGTCGAGCGCATCTATTTGACCAAAGCCAATATTCTCCCGAACTGTAAATTGGTAACGCACAAAATCCTGGAATATCACGCCAAATCGCTGCTGCAGGCTGGTGAGGTCATATTTGCGTAAATCGACCCCGTCAAGGAGAATTTGCCCCTCACAAGGATCATAGAGACGTGTTAAGAGTTTTATCAGGGTTGTTTTGCCAGCTCCATTAAGCCCTACCAGGGCAATGCGTTCACCGGGCTGGATGTGAAGATTGATGTCACGCAGAACAAAGACATCGGAGCCTGGGTAACAAAACGACACATGCTTGAATTCGATGCCATGGCGAAGGGGTTCGGGGGCGGTAAGACCATCGGTCAGAGCAACCAGTGCAGGCTGTAATTCCAGAAATTGTATTAAGTTATCTAAATACAGGTTGCTTTCATAGAGACGATTTAAGCTATCTAGCAGGGATCGGAAAGAGCCCTGGCTTTGTCTGAAAATTGCCAGGAACATGGTCATATCACCTAAGGTAATCAGTCCAGCGACTGCACGCAAAACAATCCAGGCATAACTGGCGTAATAAACCAGGTTGGATAGCATCCCCCAGCCCAAGCCTGCCATGGTGCGACGCTCTGCGATGGCGCGGTCTTCCAAGTAGAACTGTGTGAACAGGGTTTGATAACGTTTGAGAAGCGGCTCGCCTAATCCGAAAAGCTTAATCTCCTTAACCGTGTCATTGCCTGTCAGGAGTTGTTCCAGGTAATTTAGTAAGCGAGCTTCTGGGGCGCGACGAGTGACAGCTCGAAAGGCACGCTCGGCATATTGAGATTGGGAGAGAAAGGATGGAATGGCGGACAAAAGCACAATAACTGCTAGCCAAGGGCTGAACCTTAATAGCAAAATGACCAGGGAGATCAAAGTTATGACCTGTTGTACCATTTGTAGCGTTGAATTTACAATGTTTAGGGCGCTGACATCCGCTTGCCGGCGAGCATTTTGTAAGGTGTCATAAAAGATCGGGTTTTCGAAAAACTGAAGATCCAGGTTAATTGCTTTCCGAATGATCAGGCTGTTAACATGGTTGGTTAATTGGGATTGCAGTATCCGGTCAAAAAGATTGCGTATCTGGCTGGTGAGTGATCCGATCAGGACAAGAGCTAACTCCAAAGCCAGGTAGGGGGCGACAAAGCGCAGTCCAGCGATGGGTTCCAAACCTTGGTTGGTAGCATCTACGATAGCATCGATGATCAACTTGCCTGCCCATGCCTGGCTTGCCGGCAGGACAGCTGCAATAAGTGTTAAGCTGATTCCTGCTAAAGCAGAGCGTTGACTGGCCGACCATACCAGGCGGAACGCTTCTGGTGTATTGCGCAATGCCTCCCAAAACTCTTGTACCCGGTTGTTCTTGCGAGTAGTTGTTGGGTGTTTTTGTGGATTGGGTAATGTAGAATGGTTTGAATTCAATATTGTGCTCCCTGCCGTCTTTAATTTTAGCCCAATCATTGGCTTATTTAACCCCGGACGGAATGCATTATACACCTGTAAGAATCAAAAAACCCGCCTCTCAGATCAGAGAAGCGGGTTTGTTATGTTTAGCGGTGCTCGGAGTATGTTCGGATACGGTTATGGTTATAATTCCTGGGCTGTCTGGTCGCTTGATCCGGTTGGATAGGTTGGCTTGGGTTGTTCAGATTCACTTCGAATCCAGTCAACTTTCGGCGTTCCAGATTTCTTCCCATCAGGCGTTCGATCGTGCGCACCATGGGCAGATCTTCTTGGGTAACCAATGATAGAGCCGTGCCAAGATGTTCCATGCGACCCGTTCGTCCTGTGCGATGAGTATATGCATCCGCGGTATCCGGAAGATCATAGTTGATCACGTGTGAAACCTGGGATACATCAATACCGCGCGCAGCGATATCCGTAGCAACTAAAACCTTCACGCGCCCGGAGCGGAAAGAGTTCATGGCAAACTCACGTTGGGGCTGTGAGAGATTGCCCTGTAAGGATGTGGCCGAAAGCCCTGCTTTGGCCAATTGGATTGCCAGTTTCTTGGCGCGATGTTTGGTGCGAGTGAAAACCAAGACCTGTCCATCCCCGCTATCACGCAGCAGTTTCAGGAGCATTTCCTGTTTTTGGATTTGCTCAACCGGGTAAATGGCATGTTCGATGGTATTGATTGGTTTTTCAATTCCGATTTCTACTGTCACCGGGTTGGATAAAACTTTTGTGGCCAGGGAGCGAATTTCGTTCGGCATGGTAGCTGAAAACATAAGGGTTTGGCGGGGTTTAGGCAAAGCCTCGATGATCCGCCGAATGGATGGTAAAAAGCCCATGTCAAACATATGATCCGCTTCATCCAATACCAGGATATCGATATTGTTTAGATTGATTTTTCGCTGGTCTTTAAGATCTAGTAATCGCCCCGGGCAAGCTACAACAATATCCACACCACTGCGTAACCCTTTGACTTGTGGCTGTGCGCTGACGCCGCCATATACGGTGAGACTGCGTAAGCCAGTTTTGCGTCCAAGCTGGGTTATGGCGGTATGTGTTTGTTCAGCCAGCTCTCGAGTGGGTGAGAGAATCAAAGCGCGCAGGACACCACGAGGGCCTTTCAATAGATGCTCTAGAATGGGTAATACAAAGGCTGCCGTTTTGCCGGTACCCGTTTGAGCTAACCCTAAAACGTCATGGCCGCCTAGAATGGCCGGGATTGTTTGTGATTGAATGGGTGTTGGAGAACTATAACCAGCAGATGAAATTCCCGCATTAATCAGCGGGTGAAAAGAAAATGTATCGAAGTTCAAAAAAAATCCTTAAATGGCGTTGCTGTTTACACGGGAAAATTTGTCTTAACCGCGTCCGCTCTTTTCTCTGCAATGCAGATCCACCATTAAATATATTTGAGCGATTTTGTTGAAAAATAAAACCAGGGAAATCCCTGGCTTGTTGAAAAATCAAATAGCATTCAACGAAGACGCAACAGTATACCACATCTCTAGAAGGTTTGCTGCTTTGATGCGTGCGCTAGAAGCGCACTAAGATTTTCATATCATAAATTTGCGTGGCTCGAAGCGAATTCTCGGATGTTTCAATGCAGTTATGAGATGATCTTCTCCAGGGTGTACGAGCCTTGTGCTGGTAAGTATCCAAGCTTATGGTTGATTGCAATCATTGGGTGGTTAGTTGAATTGTTATTCGTTCGGACAATAGTGACTCCAAGTTCCTGGCGGGCATAATGCAGCGCCAGCGCTTTGACAGCTTGGGCTAATTTACGATTGCGATAGCGTTTATCCACACCGGTGTGCAAGTTGTAGGCATTATCGGCGCCTTCAAAGCGTGTGATGGCGCTCATCGCTGCCCAATCACCTGTGGTTGTGTTAATCACCACCATCTGTCCGGCAGGCTTGTACCAGTTAGACTGGCAAACTTTCTTTTGAAAATCTTCAAAATCAAGCCAAAATTGCATACCTTCAGAGCCAGGTGTTTCTAGACCGGTCATATTGTTTAGCGCATAAAGTTTGCGCTGTGCCTCTTCGGTGTTACCCAGTTCAGCCATGGATGTGAAAAAGAAGCCCTCGGATTTTAATTGAGTTATTGTCTCATCGTATGTGTGGTGATTGAAGCTAGAAAGATCCAACTCCATACCCAAAGAATGCGTTCGTTCTTTGAAACCGCAGGAAAGAGCAAAGGACAGGCACTCTGGGCGATTATCCCGGATAGATACCTCCAATCGTTGGATCCCAGCAGATTTGGCAGATTGTTCCAGATCTTCAAATAGCCTTTTACCTGCTCCATGCCTTCGTTGCTGGGGCTTGACGATGATGTAAAAGTAGGCATCGCTTTCTTTGAACCGGCTGCGGGTGGCCCAATCGAACCCCATCAATTCACCCTTTTCATCTTCTGCCACCTTCAAATTGAAGATTCTATTTTGATGTTCTTTATAATCTTCTATTAGGGCGGGTTCTGTGATGGGCTCATCCTCAAGCGAGAATAAGTCTGCCAATTGAGCAAAATCCTGGTCTATAACAACAGGGCGTATGGTAATTGATTTATCCATTTCAAATCCCCTTTCTTGTTATGGAGTATTTTCTCAGTGCTGACGTTCTCTTGCTTCTGCTGCCGAAAGAATTTGGTCTAAACGTTGTTTTACCTCTTCAGCTAATGGCGCAGGTTGGTGGTTCTCCAATATTTTCTTGGGTTTTTCTTGTCTTTCCAGATATTATATACGTTCCGATCAAGGATGGAAAGTCTCCAGGCTTTCTTCCGGTTTAGGGATGCTGAAGGGACCTGGTTGATAAAAGTCCCGCCGGGCGAAGCAAAATTCTGGCAAAATCAGGAAATCCAACCCTGGTGAAATATCATTCGGCTGGGGTATACTAATCATTAAAACTCTTGTAGGAGACAATATGGATCTGAAACCGATTTTCGAAAACGTAATTGAAGGACAGGCTGAAGAGGTCGAAAACGGCGTAAAGGCAGCCCTGAATGCGGGGGTAGATGCAGGCGTTATTCTCAAGGATGCTTTAATCGCAGCCATGGATGAGGTTGGAGCCCGTTTTGAAGATGGCGAATTTTTTGTTCCAGAGATGCTGATCGCAGCCAGAGCCATGCAGGCTGGATTAGCTTTGCTAAAACCACATCTATCTGCTACCGACCAGAAAGCGGCTGGGAAAGTGGCTATTGGGACGATCAAGGGTGATCTGCATGACATCGGCAAGAACCTGGTAGCGATGATGTTGGAAGGCGCTGGCTTTGAGATCATTGACCTGGGTGTAGATGTGGAACCTCAATCCTTTGTGGATGCTGCTCAAGAAGGGGCTAACCTGATCGGTATGTCCGCACTTTTAACCACTACCATGAATAATATGGGTGCAACGATTGAAGCGCTAAAAGCGGCTGGATTACGGGATAAGGTCAAAGTGATGGTGGGGGGTGCGCCGGTGACCGAAGAGTTCGCCAATTCTATTGGGGCGGATGCTTTCGCTCCGGATGCTTCTAGCGCCACCCGAATGGCTCGGAAATTGGTTGCATGAAAAATATCATGGAAACAAAACTTACAATAAATAACAAAACAGTTACGATCAGCGCATCCCATCCCTTTGTCATGATTGGGGAGAGGATCAATCCAACCAGGCGCAAGAAACTGGCTACTTCGATCATGGAAGGTGATTTCTCATTGGTCCAGGAAGATGCACGTGCCCAGGTGCAAGCAGGAGCCCAGGTTCTGGATGTGAATGCTGGTGTTCCAGGCGCGGATGAGCCAGCACTTCTGCGCAGCGTGGCTCAGGCAGTCATGGATGTAGTCAATGTTCCTTTATGCTTTGATAGTGCTAACCCAGATGCATTAGCAGCAGCCCTGGCAGTTTATCCAGGTAAAGCTCTGATCAATTCCACCACTGCAGAAGAGAAGATGATGGAGAAGGTCCTGCCATTGGCCAGTCAATATGGCGCCGCCGTCATCGGCGTTATCACTGATGATCATGGTATCCCCCCCACACCGGCAGATAGGTTGCGAGTGGCAGAAAAGTTGATCAAACGCGCTGGTGATTTTGGCGTTCCTGCAGAGAATATTATCATTGACCCATTGGCGTTAACGGTTCAGCGCGGATCACCGGCAAGCGATGATTACGCTTGATTCTATTGAGTTAATTCGCAAGGAATTAGGCGTCAATATGAATCTTGGCGCCAGCAATGTGTCCTTTGGGTTGCCAGATCGCAAGATCATTAATGTTGCTTACCTGGCTTTGGCTATCTCACGTGGCTTGACGATAGCAATTACAGATCCAACAGTACCGGAAATTCAACAAACTCTATTGGCATGTGATTTATTGATGGGACGGGATGAATTCTCTGGTCGTTGGATCAAAGCCTATCGGGCTCGTGAAAAGGCCAAAGCAGCGATAGTATAGTATAATCGTCGGGTGTTACAAGGAAGCTCATCGGGCCGGGCGCCAGCATTGAAGATTATTGGCTGGTCTGGCCTGTTTTCTTAATAACCATCTATCTCGGAGGATAATATGACAGAACGCAAGAAAATCACGCTCCCCTATCTTTTTAAAAAGGTAGCGGATGGCGAGCCGATCACCTGGTTGACTTGCTATGATTACCCAACGGCTTATTTGCAAGAGCAAGCCGGCATAGAGATGATCCTGGTTGGCGACAGCTTGGGAATGACCATGCTTGGTTATGACTCCACTCTGCCTGTCACCATGGATGATATGATCCGCCATACGGCTGCTGTACGCCGCGGCGCTCCAACTGCTTTTATCATCGGAGATATGCCCTATATGAGCTACCAGCCTTCGGTAGAAACCGCAATACGAAATGCCGGGCGCTTCATGGCGGAAACCGGATGCGATGCGATCAAGCTGGAGGGCGGCGCAGCCATGGCTGACCGGATCAAAGGCATTGCCGATGCTGGTATCCCTGCGATTGGTCATTTAGGCTTAACCCCGCAATCGATGAGTGCGTTAGGTGGTTTTAAAGTTCAAGGTCGGGATGCTAGCCTGGCGAAGAAGATCATTGATGACGCCAAAGCACTCGAAAAAGCGGGCGCTTTTGCGATCCTGTTGGAGATGGTTCCGGACCGGATCTGCAAGTTAATTACTGAACGTGCGGAGAATTGCATCATCATGTCGCTGGGCTCAGGTCCAGATGCACACGGTCAATTGCTGATCTACCATGATATGTTTGGTCTTTATCCCAAGTTCAAGCCGAAAATGGCTAAAGTTTTTGGAAATGCGGGTGAGGTGCTGCTAAATGGCCTGAAAGCATATCATGATGAAGTCATTGGTAAAGTTTTCCCTGCCCCAGAAAACTGGTTTGGGATGAAAGATGAGTCTTACGAAGAATTGCTCAAAATGCTGGATTGACAATATCCTCGGCGGTTTGCAGCGGTCAAGGTGACCGGTTGCTGAATTGCCGGAGGACTGAGAGGAAAGATGAAATTTGCCGCCCGAACCCATCACTTAAAACCCGAAGGAGCCTATCAGGTCCTGGCGCGCGCCAATCAACTGGAGGCTGCTGGAAAAGATATTATCCATCTGGAAATTGGCCAACCCGATTATCCCACATTTGAAAATGTCAGCCAGGCGGGCATTAAGGCCATCCAGAGTGGAAAGACGCGCTATACTCCGCCGGCAGGTATGCCCTCGCTGCGTGAAGCGATTGCTGAGCAAGCAGGACGGCAGCGCGGATTAACCATTCACCCTGAAGAAGTGGTTGTCAGCCCTGGTGGGAAGCCAAACTTATTTTTTCCAACTTTGGCTTTGATTGAGCCGGGCGATGAGGTCATCTATCCTAACCCGGGCTTTCCAACCTACGAAGCCATGATTAAAGTGGCGGGGGGTGTGCCCGTGGCGGTGCCCTTGTTGGAGCAGAACCAATTCTCCTTCGACCTGGATGCGTTTGACCGCCTGATCAATGAAAAAACGAAACTAATTATCTTGAATTCACCCAGCAACCCTACGGGTGGTGTGATCCCGCTTGCGGATTTGAAGCATATCGCCAGCCAGGCAGAACGGTATGATTGTTGGGTGATGTCGGATGAGCTGTATGTCCGTATGGTGTATGATGGCTTATCAGCGCCTTCGATTGCATCACTACCGGGAATGAAAGAGCGTGTGATCATTGTGGACGGCTTCTCGAAGACCTACTCAATGACCGGCTGGCGTCTCGGTTTTGGGATTATGCCCAAAGACCTGGCAGAACAGGTGGATTTACTTCTGACGCATTCAGTTGGATCGACTGCCCATTTCACCCAATTTGCCGGATTGGAAGCCATAACTGGTCCACAAGATATGGTGACTGGGATGGTGGCAGAATACCAACGCCGGCGGGACATGATCGTAGATGGACTGAATGGTTTGCCTGGTTTTTCCTGTCGGAAACCGCAAGGCGCCTTCTATGTTTTCCCCAACATTACCGGAACCGGTCTGGGCTCCACCGAGTTGGCCAATTTGATCCTGGAAAAAGCCGGGGTAGCTTTGTTGCCGGGTAATTCTTTTGGCGTGTACGGAGAAGGCTATTTACGAATTTCCTATGCGAATTCATTAGAAAACATCCAAAAGGGACTGGAAAGAATCAGGGCGGTCCTTTAGAGAGCAAAAAATAACACAAACTGCCTGGGAGAGTTACCACCCCAGGCAGTTTTGCTTAAATAATGCTCTGGTCTTTCGTGTGTTTCTATGCATCCCCTTTTACCACAAGAACGCTACTGCGCGTTTACCAAGAATCAAATCGTCAAATATCAATTCGGCCGGTTGGTTTGCCATGCCCAGACAAACATGTAACGGCAACAGGTGATCCTCACGAGGATGACAGTAGCGCGCGTGTGGCGCTTTCTCCCATTCGATCATGCGTTGTTCGCGCTCTGCCTGGCTAACCGGGCTGGTGCAGACATCAATAAGCCAGTCTTGAAAAGCTTCATTGGCTGGATCGGGCGCGCCAGGCTCCTGCCTGAAGAAGGCCCTCAAGTTGTGAAATGAGAAACCAGAACCGATAATCAGAATATTTTCATTGAGCAGTTCTCGCAGCGCTTTGCCCAGGGCAAGATGAGCCGCCGGGTCCAGTCCGCGGATCAAGGATAACTGCAGTGCAGGGATATCCGCTTCGGGATACATCAGTTTCAATGGGATAAACAGACCGTGATCAAAGCCTCTTTGGATGTCGATGGCAGCGGCGATTTTGCTCTCATCCAATAAACCTGCAATACGCCTGGCAAGCTCAGGATATCCTGGAGCAGGGTAGGTGATTTCATAGGCTTGATCTGGAAAGCCATAATAATCATAGAACATGGAAGGTTTTTCAGCGCCCATCAGGGTAGCCTTGCTTTCTTCCCAATGGGCGCTGATCACCAGGATCGCCTCTGGTTTGGCAAACTTTGTGGGAAGCTGTCGCATGAAATCTACCATGGCCTGGTGGCTTGCATCTCCCAAGATGGGTAATGGACCTCCCCCGTGGGAGAAATAAACAATCCGGGCCAAACGCATGGGTGTTTCTTTTGTGGAAGCCATGTACTCCATCCTTTCTCAGGGCGTTTCGGGTAAAGTAATTCTACTGCTCTGCTCGAAATGCTTGAATACCGGTAGGTGGCGTTCAACCATAGAGCTAAGATGCTGCGGTTGAAAGCGAGCGACCCAGTTGATCTTCCATAGTAAACGGCCGATTTGGAAAGGCTCGATGGGTTCATCCGGCCAGTTTAGCAGGGATTGGTAACCGCGCCGGAAAGCTGTTAGAAGACCAGAGTAGCGTTCTTCTCCGACAGTCTCCAGCAGGTCGAGCATAGCCATGGCAATATCGTGCGCACGGTATCCCCAAACCGTATCCTCGAAATCGAAAGGGTAAAGCATGCCTTTGTGGAGCTTGATATTGTCATGCCACAGGTCGCAGTGAATGACGCGCAAATCGGCTGGATCGGCGGCTGCATAAGCGGATTCGACCAACCTGTGCATTTTTTCGAGCCAGGTTCTGTTTTCTGCAGGTAATTTTTCCACCAGGCTGTGTTCGCTTGTAGACACCCCGTTTTCTACATCCTGGATGATCAGGTTCTTTTCTCCCCGGGATAACCAGTGGATAAAACGCCGGGTGGTGAAACCTTTTGGTGGGGTCCAAACGCCGGCATGCTGATGAAGCCTGGCGAACAATGCTCCCATCTTTTCCAGGTTGCGCTCGTTGAGGTAGTGTCCCAACAGTTTGCCTGGCAGCCAACGCATCAAGGTCATGTGCCATGCTTGCGGAATGCCGGGTACCATGAGCGACAACACAGTTCCCCCAGAGCGGTTGGGTATAATCCCAGGGACAGGAATATCCGTTTCATGCTCCAGGGCGGTTAGCCACATAGCCTCCGACAATAAATCCTGGTAGGACCGCCATCCTGGAGATGCCAGCCGGAATATGAACCGTTCACCTGAGCGTGAAGTCACCCGGTAGAGCAGGTTGGTTTCAAAGCAGTGGAATTCGATCTTGGGATCGGGCAGGTCATAATGCGCCAACCCGGAAACGGCCAGCGAGTGCAGCCTGCGGAGCTTGCCTGAATGGGACAACTGTTTGTAGGGTTTCATAAACTTTTCGCGGATGAACCTGCTTCGGGTAAGTGTTTATAACACTCTATCATAACATTTCGTATCGCTGTTGGTTGATGATTAATTTATCATTCTTTTTTGATCTCTCGCAGAGATTTCCTTAGAAAAAAATATCTCGCATCATTTTTATATGGCCAACGACGTGTATCTGGGTTAGCAAGAACGAAAGTTACAAAGTAACAATCCATTACGATTGGGAACCTGGTTGATAATTTATTCTTTCTCAACTGATTAACTTTAATCTAAAAAAATCAACCGGAGAGGTTGTACTCTTGACAAACAAAACGATATACTGTACAGTATATCTGTACAGATTGGAGGATCATTTGACCATTCAAACGACATATACACAGGCGCGTGATGGCCTGGCAAAATTACTAGATCAGGTTACGCATCATCGCGAGGTTGTGATTATCCAACGGCGTGGTGAAGAAGAAGTAGCCATGATCGCTGCATCAGAATTGACCAGCCTGATGGAAACCGCATACCTGTTACGATCCCCTGCCAATGCGGAGCGTCTGCTGGCTGCGCTTGGAAGAGCATTAAAGAATGAAGGTGAACCTTTGACTTTAGATGAATTGCGTCAAGATGTTGGCATTGAGTAAGAAAAAGTACTTAGCGGTATTCCAACCAGAATTCATTGATGATTTACGCTATTGGGTGGAAACTGATCGTAAACTAGCGATCAGGACTCTTGATCTGATCGAGGCAATCCTGAGAGAGCCTTTTTCTGGGATTGGCAAACCGGAACCACTTAAATATCTCTCACCTGGGGTATGGTCGCGCCGATTAACTCAAGAACATCGCATTGTGTACATTGTGAGAGAAGAGCGGATAGATTTTCTTCAAGCCAGATATCATTATTGATTTTATTTCCAAAGTCTACCAGGCAGCAGCCATTAGCTCCAAGGTTCTTTAAACTAGATAAGCTTTCCCGTACCAGGGGTTGCCAATGCCCATGTGTTTTTGATCGGCAGCACAGAAACTAGCCCAAAACTGGTAGAGTTTTGGGCGCCATCTAAAACGCTTATGGGTGAAAAGGCGATATTTCCCACAAACAGAATATGTTTTAGAAAAAAGACGTTGTCCCCTAACCATTCTTTGAATGAACATGAATGTGAAATTCTTGACGGAAAAAAGACAGAAAACTATAATTACGGATAGCAGTATGGGGTTTTTGTCCAAAAAAATTAGCCTGAGTGATAAAAAGGTGCGCCATGACTACAGAACTACTCTTAATTGTGCTGGCAATCATGTTGATTGCCATCAGTATCTTTTTCGGCTTGAAGATGCTGCGAATTTATCGGAAAAGGTCAGCAAGTGCTAGCTGGCCTGCCATTAACGGCACAGTACTGTCCAGGGAAGTTACCTCAAGCAAGAATAGCGGCTCAAGCGGTTATTCGTACCGTGCTGAGGTTACCTATAGTTATGGCGCTCCAGGCGGACCGTATAAAAAGAAGCTGTTTCTTGGCAGCAAAGGTTTGCGTGAACAAGCCGATAAGCTGCTGGATAATGTGGGTGATACGATACCGGTTCGTTATAATCCGCAAAAGCCTGCGGAGCACATTTCGGAGCACGAAAAGATCACGCCAGTTGATGTGATAGTCACCGTAGGATTACTGATTCTGGCTGCAATCCTGATTGTGCTGGCTTTTATCTAACTCATAATATTAAATTCTTAACTGACCGCTTTTTTCACAAGCTCAGCAATCTTCGCTTCGTCAGCAGCACTTAACTTGGTCAGTGCAAAAGCGGTTGGCCACATATTGCCCTCGTCGAGGTTGGCTGTATCGTTAAATCCAAGAGTGGCGTACCTTGAATTGAACTTGCTGGCGCTCTGGAAGAAGCAAACCACCTTGCCGTCTTTAGCATAGGCGGGCATCCCGTACCAGGTTTTGGGTGAGAGCTCCGGCGCATTGGTTGTGATGATCTCGTGAAGCCGCTTTGCTATGCTTTGCTCAGGTCCAGGCATCTCGGCGATTTTTTCCATCAAAGCATTTTCGCCAGCAGCCCGGTCTTTTTCTGCGCGTGCTTCTGCCTTCAATTCTTTGGCGCGTTCCTTCATGGCTGCTTTTTCTTCATCTGTGAATCCTGCATCCTTCTTTGGGCTCATGGAAACCTCCTTATCCTGAGTGGTTTAAAAAAAATTAAGGTCTATTCTTTTTGATCTCTCGCAAAGCTCGCCAAGTGCGCAAAGTTTTCTTTTTTGAAAATTCATTTTACGGATCATTTTGCATGCTCCAAGAAGCGCGATGAGCTTATGAGATGTGAATTCTATTCTACCTCACAAAGCTTCATACTGTATAAATCAGATGATAAATATCCTGAATGGTCTCCCTGTTGCAAATATCAAGCTAAATCATGCACCCATACCATAATCTAGCCAGTCCCGAAATAACACTGGAACGCGCCTAATGATCATGAAGTGTGACTGAATGTTTTTTGTCTTAAGAATTGCGCAGATCCTACTAAGGATAACTTGTATGTTTCAAGTTTTTAGGTAGACAATTATATAAATCCCCCTAGGAACTGGATATGTTGGACAGGGGTGGCAGGATAATGTGGCCGAAAAAGACGCTCAACTCGAATGCTTCAATCCCTTGCAAGCCCAACATAAGGGATAATTCTCCGCCATGATGGATGTCGTGATTCATCACGCGCCAAACGGTCCACTGGCGGGAGACATCGTATACTTGCCCATTCCACCTGTGTGCATAAGTTTGAGAAAGGTCCGTAACCGTCCATGAAGTCAGGCAGGTCTCAATGATCTGCCAGGTCAGATTGAGCCAGCGCACCAGCTCTGCGGGTTGCTCTGTGATGATTATAGCTGCTTCGACAATATCACGATTGCCATCGCTATCCTGCTCCCACTCAATGATGTGTTTAGCCAACTCAGCACTACCAGGGGCGTGCATGCGAATCAGCCATGTTAGTCGCCCTAAACTGATATGCCGAACTAATTCTCCAACTGAGTAAAAATTCTCCTTAGGACGCCAGGCCAATTGTTCTAGCGTCAATGGCTCAACAGCATGCACAATGCTTTCTTGATAACCATTCCATCCGTCGAAAATGTTTTGCAGAGAGTTAGCAGGTTTTGCCATGGTTCATGCACCTTTCTGATAAGGGAAATGCTCGATACTGGTAACGCCACTTCCGGGTGAGCTTTTGTTGTTTTTTCTGGGTTAGAAATAAACTTGAATTTATTCTCACCTTACAAATTAACCAGGAAAATGATTGAAAATAGCGATGGATCCATCATCGAATGCCTGCCATGTTGCGTACGATTTGCGTTTGGATGTCATTACGTTGCACATGAAAAATGCCCAGGTGTCTCTATTGATCATTTGTGAATCAATCTCAGGTTAAACGCACTTTGTGGGTATGCCAAATGGATTCTCGTACAGTCGTGGCTACTTGGCCTCATCGTTCCGCACCTTAATGAGTATATCACTCGTCTAGTACCTCTATAGAATCGCTTTTGGATAAAACATCACCTGTTCTATGGTCAACCAGGTTTCCACCTCATTTGAATGACCTCTCTACCAGTAAAAGCTCTGTTTTCTCATTGAACTCTTGGTGATCTGGACAAATAATATATCGTGTGGTAATATAACGCATGGCGATATATCGTTAGGCGATATAGGAGTGTAATGAATAAAAATATTAAAAAATATCTTCCACTCTCCGAATCCTCGGCATATATTCTACTAGCACTGGACAAACCACTGCATGGTTATGGTGTTATGCAAAAGGTAGAAGAAATGAGTGAGGGAACAGTCACTTTAGGTCCTGGTACACTTTATGGCGCATTTTCCACGATGGAAAATGAGGGGCTGATCATTAAGATCGGAGAAGAAGACCGTCGAAAATTATATACTTTGACGGAAAAAGGCAAACAGGTCCTTAATGAGCATATTCGAAGGATAGAAATATTGCGAAAAAATGGAGTAATAACAAAAGATTGGTAGTCTTAGGAGAAAACCATGGCAATCGAAAAGAAATTCCACTGGTTTTGGGCTTGGGAGGATGAGAAAGAAGAGATATGGCTGCGCGAGATGTCGAAAAAAGGCTTGCATTTTAGTTCAGTTAGTATGCCAGGCTATTACATTTTTGAGCAGGGAAAGCCCATCGATTACACTTACAGGCTTGACTACTTTATTGACCGCAAAGATATGCCAAATTATCTGCAACTATTCCAGGATGCTGGGTGGAGTTACTTAGGTGAAATGGGAGGCTGGCGGTATTTTCGAAAAGCCGGAGTAAATGGCGAAGAACTTGAAATTTATAGTGAAAATGAGTCAAAAGCAAAGAAATACCAACGATTATTGCTTTTCTTGATTATTTTCTTTCCAATCTACTCGTCCTTTATTCTAAGTCTCAATCGGAATAACAGTAGCCTTATTCAGGCTTTCACCTTCATGATGGCTGCTATTATGTTAGTTTATGTTTATGCTATGGTCAAATTGCTAGGTCGCATAACGCAGCTGAGAAAGAAAATTTGAGTGAGGAAGTTAAGTTTCCTGATCAAAGCACATTCCATTGAGTACTATGTTTCTTGACAAGAGCAGTTGCCAACAGCCGCATAGTGCATTTCAGTCTGAAAGGAAAACTGCTAATCACACAATTGATTGAGCCATACGATTTCCGACTTACTATAACGAGCAAAAAAAGCATCGGCATCTCCATCGGTATCGAAGTCTCCGACAGCGACTGTCGTGGATCCTTGTTGCACTGGTAATCTGATAGCCTGAGTGAATACCCCTCCACCGTCATTGACCCAGACCGAATCGCTACAGCCGTGGCAATTATGAAGCAGGTCCAGATCTCCGTCGCCATCAACATCACCCAGTGATACATTTATGCCATTTGATCCTGCTGTCTGTAATCCGCTTTCGATCGGTTCGAATCGACCAGTTCCATCGTTAGGGAAAATAATGGACGATTCGCCAAAATCACGAGGAATCACAGCGTCCATATCTCCATCATTATCCAAATCCCCTACAGCAAAACCCATACTGGGAGATGGGCTCACATCCAATTCCTCCGCAATGATAATCAACTCATCGGAAGTTGCACAAGAAGCGCTGGGGATGGGTGTTTGTGTAAGGGTGAGTGTACGCGTTGGTTCCGGTGTTAATGTTGGAGATTGGGTTGGATTTTGTAGCGGTGAACTGCTGCATGCGCTCATTAATATTATTGATGCAGTTAAAAACAAAGCCCATGGATTATGATTATTTTCCTTCGATTGGTTCTCCTTTTTTGTTCCCAATGGTTTGACACGGTGTCCCCGAAGCATAGCTGAGTAGCAAAGTTGGTGGCATGCAGATAATTGGGTACTGCAAACCCACTCCCAACATATAAGCAGTCTTAGATGATAATAATCAAGCCAATTGCCACACTGATAGCCCATACAGAGCCAGGTAGGCGAAGGTCTTTCCAGGTCAGGTCATTGGTTTCGTTGTGTAGCCAGGAAGGTAGCCGGGGGTACAACCTTCGGAACAGGGTGACATAGAGCACAGAGAAAAAGAGCCCAAAGATCAAAAGCAGAATGAAAGAGTTAGCCCCAAGCATGATCTCTGCTCCCACAGCGTACTTAACGTCAATGGGCGAACCTGGTACAAAGAGGTGCGCCACCGTGAAGGAATTGGCGCTCCACAGGAAAAAAGCAGCAGGGAGAACGAATAGGGCGTTATTACTGTTAGGATTGAGTCCAACGATGGGGAAAAGCGATAATAAGGAGAATATGCCGATACAGACCATCAAAGCGCCGAGCATCAAAAATGGAGAGGCAGGCAGCCCAGTAGACTGGACCAGGTTTACGAAGTCACCACCCATGATTCCCATTACATTGATACCATCCATGAGAGCGACGTAAGGGAACAACATTACCAATGGGAGCAGGGCTGGTGAACGACGCTTCCAAAACGGCATCGAGATTAAAAAGGCAACTGGGAATGCAATGGCAGACCCCAATATATCCTTCCAGATGCTGGAATCGATCAGCGGTCTAGAAAATCCAGCTAACATAAACGGATGAACATAAAGGGTGATGGGCACGCCCCGTACCAGAAGATATAAAGAGTGGCCGCCTTCATGTAATACCAAATATATGAAATGGACAATCATGAACAGGAAGTAGACCATAATCACAGATCGAAGTACTGGCAGCCTTTCTGCAGGGTGCTTGTGGTACAGCAACCAGAACGCCAATAACAATAGTATGGCAATAGGTAAAGCCGTGATGAGTCCTGAAATCAGGAAAGCATCGTAATCCAACTGTTGGGATGTGGATGCTGATGGTGAATAAGCTGTCAGCAGCAAAGTTAGTACACTCAAGAAGGCTAATATTTGAGCCCTACCAGTATTTCTATTGGCATCAAGCAGTCGAGATCCCATCATCTTCTCCATTTCACAGCAATTACCAAAGCAGTAATTCTCTGCCATAGCCCAATCAAATATTAAACAGTCCTTTGATATAGTTTTATTATGACATAAAATTAACAGAAAAAGGTACTTGGATTAATTGGAGCACCCTTTACCATACACTCATTCTTCATCCTGGGCTCGAAAATACCGTCTAAACTTGTGCCTGACCTTAAGACTCGGTCTGCGTGGGAGAGGTGAGAGCGTCAATCTAAGGGTCTAGCTCAACGCAGCGGAGGAACGGGGGAGATGCCACAACCATTATCGCGCCATTTCTGGCCTAGTGCATACCTTTAATGGTGCAGCTGCCAGGCACTGAAGCCGCCGTTGGGCCAAACTGCGCAGCACCGCAAGTGAGGGCCATGCTTGTTCTTACCGCAGGGAGTGTTCGCGGTTTTAGTCTGATTTTATCAAGGCACCTAAACACTTTGACACAATTTGCTGGTATTGCCAATACTCTGATTGGGTCACGCTCCACGCTAAAAAGTTAGCCGAACCTGGGTGTGAAACTTGATTCGTGTTTCTTCGATCAAACAATCTCCGCACGCCAATACATAAATTGTGTGGAATACCCTGTGTTTGCAGAAACTGAACAACTTGATTGGCGTCATAATCTCTGCTCTTATTTCCATTGCCGTCAATTTGATAACAAATACCGTGCAATTCATTTAACAAATGATTTAAGGCGACTGAATAAGAACCTATTCTTTCGTTAAATACTCGGTACCGTATTTGCTCTATCACGCTTGTCATTGAGGATAATTTTTGTACTTGGCTGTTATTTAAGTCATAATAGCCTGGCTGTAAATGCGCTAAATCAGAAATTGTAATCTTGGAGATTATTTTGCTCATTGGCTCATGTTCCTTTAGCGACTTAAGAACATCACTATCTGTAAAATCAATTTGACAAAGGTATGTCAACATCAAATTTACATCTTTAGATGCGATATTTTTTCTGTTAAGCAAATATTCTCTGAAAGTATCTGCTACCATCTTATCCTTCAAAATAAGAATAATCATCGGCAAGGGATATTCTTTGACTCTGTTAAAGTCAAAGTTTTTAAAAACTTGACGAATCCGTTTTTTGTTTTCTGCTTTTTCCAGCATTTGAGCCACACGTTTATCAAAAACCTCCTTCAAGATCTCGTCTGCTAACTCGTGACCAAAGGTCTCTGGCTCAACGCTAGATTTCTTGAGTTTTCTCAACTCGTCAAATATGTTGTTTATTTTGTTTTCTAAAGACTCGTCATCAACTTCATCCACGCCTGAATAATATTGAGGGGAAACTTTTTTGAGAGATGCCTTCAATTCGTCTAAATGTTTGGGATTATCGAGCCAGAAAAACCGAGTTTTTGGATTTAATCTCAATCCCAATTTGTAAAAGAGCAAATCGGAAATTCTTGCTCCAATCAATTCGATATATTCCTTTTGCTCATTATTTTTTATATTATCTTTGAATTTTAGCGAGACAAAAATATCGTCTACATATCGAATAATCTTGTACCGTTCAAGAATCCCTGGGTCTTTTCTGAGTTCACCATCAATTAATAAATCTCCAAATACCAAATACAAATATCCTATGATGCTGGAAATAATGCTGTTGTCTGATTGTGGAATACCCCGTCGGTCACCGGCTAAAAACCGAAAGAAAAACTCTATTTGTTCCTTTGTTGTAGTGTCAAAATTAAACCTTGCTTTTTCGCTATCCTTGTAGTTTTGCTCAAATTGTTCCAATAAAATCGGAATTGATATTTCATCGTAATAATTTTGAATGTCTATCCTTATAATTACTCTTTTATCTCCGTCTAAGTTGATTTCTTTCCGAATTTCACTTCGGAAATTACGATAATATGACGAAAAATAAATGTTGTTTTTGGTGATAACAAGCTTGTCATTTTCAAAGTAAATTCCGCCACCATAGAAAGACCGAATGTTTAAATTTTTACGATAGTAATTTGTCAGGAATTCATCAGATAGTTTGAGAAAATACAATCCGATAGAATCAAAAACTGCTCTCATTGGATAAGTGAAGAATTTGTAATTTCGTAGCCCTAATCCTGATTTTGGAACAACATACGGATAAATAGCAAATTCGCTTTCCAGACCATAAAACAAATTATTGCTTACATAGTTTTCAAAAAAATCAGTCGTTTCTAGTTGCTTAACCGAACTCCCCAATTTTTTATAGTAAATCATGCTAAGAGTCTTGAAGTGCTTATTGCTGTCTTGACCTTTAACGTGAGCATTAAGCAACCTTAAGGCATCTTGCCAGATTTCGAAAGTCAAAAAATATTTGATATTTTTGTCGCCGTTGCTCATTGGTGTTATGGTTTAGAGAATGTTTGATTAAAATAACGAAAAGGCTAGCGGTTTGCATCAGTGGTTTGTAGGCGGGTGCGGACTCTACCTGGGAGCCGGAGAGAACTCAATACCACATTTCGCGAAATGCTCAAAAATTGTGCACCTGAAGCGTTTCACTTGCCGACTGCTCACTTTGTTGGGCAACTGTTAACCTGCCAGAACGTTGGCGATAAAGAGGCCACCAGCCTTACTGACAAAATAGTACCCAAACGATTCCGCCATCGATAAGCATGATGTCACTTCTCTATTATTTAGAAATATCTTTATAGCGCAATTCTACTATGCCTGAGAGAAACGTTTTTGATCCGATAAGTTCCATTGTAATATTCTTACTCGATTCGAACAGGCGGGGTCCTTTTCCTGCAATAATTGGATGAATGAGAAAACGATACTCATCAATCAAACCAGACTGAGCAAGTTGCGATGCAATGTTTAACCCGCCGATGGAAATATTTTTACCTGGCTGTTGTTTCAGTTTTACGATCTCTTCTTGAAGGTCTGAGCGTAGTAGCGTTGTGTTGTTCCACTGCACGCTCTTCAATGTTGTTGAAAAGACGATTTTCGGTATCGCATCGAACGTGCTGGCAAATTCGTTGATCGCTTTTGATTCCGACTGATTCATGGCTACATCGTGCCAGTACGGATACATCAGATGATAAGTGTTGCGTCCGAAAATTTCAATATCTGAGTCTCGCAGGAGTCCAGTAAAGTATTCATGCAATTCGTCGTCGACAACCCCTGATTCATGTCCACAGCACCCGTCAACGGTGATTTTGATGGCAAAGACAACGCTTCTCATTATTTTGTTTTCTCTTTGTTTTGGAGCGAAACGACCACAACCATAAAGAGATTATAACATTGAACCCAGCGTAAAAGAATCCTTGAACAAATGCGCGACCAGATGACTTGAACGCAGAATCCGAAAGACCATTCGATTAATAAATAATAAAATCAAAACCGCCCTCCATCTCTGGAAGGCGGTTGAACTTTTCATCCATGCAGTATCAATTCTGCATCACCGGCCTAAACTTATACCCATACACAATCAAACCGCGCTCGTCGCCATCCTGGCGCAGGCGGCGGGTGACCATCTCTACCGGCGCGCCGATTTCGACCGCCTGTTCGCCCAGATCGGTGAGCTGGGCTGTGACCAGTGGGCCTTCTTCCAACTTGACCAGGGCGACGGTATAGGGGGCGTTTTCTTCATAACCAGCCGGGGGATCGTAGACGGTGGTGAAAGAATACACCTGGCCGCGCCCGCTGAAGGTGTAGGCTGTCTTAGCTTCCAGACCGCACTCCGGGCAGACATCCCGCGGTGGGAAGATTTTGGCATCACAGTGCGGGCAGACTTCGCCGGCTAATCCATATCGTTGTTTGCGTAAACGCCAGTGGCGTGAAATTTCCATACTTGTCTCCTTTTCGAGGCTCCTTAGTGTAAACCAGTATCAATATACCTATACAAGCCTATCAATTTCTATCAAATTGCTATTCGAGCACCTCTAAAACATGGGTAACTGCGGTAGAAGCAGGTCCTCCCAGGCTTTGGACCAGGGCTCGCTTTGCCTGGGGAAGCTGGTTTGCCCCTGCCTGGCCGCGTAATTGCTGGACTGCTTCAACGATCTGGTAAATTCCCGTAGCCCCGCCTGGGTTGCCGCGTGCTTTCAGCCCGCCCATGGTGCTGATCGGGAGCGTACCCTGCAAACTCAAGGGGCTGATCCCATTTTCTGCCTGTGCTAATTTCCATCCTTCGCCACGGTTGGCAAAACCGGCAGCTTCCAGCGAAAGGACGGCATAGATTGAATAAGCGTCGTATAGCTCGAAAAAATCCACCTGCAAGGGAGAAATGCGCGCCTTTTGACAGGCTTTTTGGAGTGAATATTGCGCGGCGCGGAAATTCAGAGGGTCAGGTCTGTCGTGCAATGCCAGGGTATCGGTTGCCAGGCTGGCGCCGGCTATTCTGACCAGAGGGTAAGGAAAACCTGGCGGCAAGAGTTGCGGGCGAGTGAGAATTAGAGCGGCAGCGCCATCAGCCAGGGGAGCAACATCAAACATGTTCAACGGTTGGCTGACCGCGCCGGCTTTCTGATAGGCTTCTGCTGAAATGGCTTTTCGGAACATGGCCTGTGGATTATTGACGCCGTTGGCATGGGCGATGACTGGGAAAGCGCCAAAAGCTTCGCGAGGGGCGCCGGTTTCGTATAGATAGCGCTGCATGAGCAAGGCTGCCTGGCTGGTTTGGGTAAGCCCTTGCACGGATTCATAGTCGCTGTCCTCACTGGTGGCTAAAGCTTCCTCCACCGATCCGCCGATCTGGTCCGATAGCTTTTCCACGCCAACCACCAGGGCGACATCAACCAGTCCCGAAGCAACCGCCATCGCTCCGGCGCGCAGTGCAGCGCCTCCTGATGCGCCGCTGGCCTCCACCGTCATAGCTTCGATGCCGGTTAATCCGGCGAAATCGGCTATTAGCGCACCCAGATGGGCTTGCCTGGAAAGCTGAGGCGCAGTCATGTTGCCGACATACAGCGCCTGCGGTTGCAGGTCGCCTGATTCTTTGCGAGCTGCCTCGATAGCCTTGAACGCGAGCTCTCGTAATGATTGATCCCACAGCTCATTGACCTGTGTTTGACCAATCCCTGCAATGACCACGTCTGTCATAGGTTCCTGCCTGGTTTTTTGTCAATTATGTTCATTTTTTGATTCATAGTCTGCACGATTTGTTTATTTCATGGTGAGCTTGCCGCGCATGCGGGCATACTGAGCGTAATCAATCACAGTGCGGCGGGAGATGTAATCCTGGGTGAGCGGGGCACGCTGCTGCCGCTCCAGGATGGCATCCGTGACGGTGATCGCAAAGGCATCTGAGCCAGCGCCAGACCCAAAGGAGACCATCAGGATGCGGTCGCCGGGTTGAGCAATATCCAAAATCGCGGTAAGACCAATGATGGCTGCTCCTGCATAGGTATTGCCGATCACAGGCACCAGGAGACCAGGTGCAATTTGCTCTTTATTGAAACCCAGCATCCCGGCTACTCGTTGTGGAAACTTGGAGTTGGGTTGGTGGAATACAGCATATTTGTAATCAGCTGGTTTTGTTCCGGTAGCTTCTAACAGAGTTTTACCGGCTTCTGTAATATGCTTGAAGTAGGCAGGTTCGCCAGTGAAGCGCTGCCCGTGTTCAGGGTATTTTTGGTAAGCTCTGCGCCAGAAGTCGGGGGTGTCGGTGACGAAGGAGTAGGTGCCTTCAATGATGGCCAGGGATTCTTCAGCAGGTCCAAGTAGAAAGGCTGCCCCGCCAGCGCCGGCAGTGTATTCCAATGCGTCGCCGGGCTTACCCTGGGCGGTGTCCATACCGATCGCCAAGGCATAATTCGCCATGCTCGAACCGACAAAGCCGATAGCAGCTACCATGGCTTCGGTGCCAGCTTTACAGGCAAATTCCCAATCGGCAGCCTGTACGTGCGGGGTTGCCCCGATGGCCTCGGCTACCAGCGTAGAAGTAGGCTTGACCGCATAAGGATGGGATTCTGAGCCTACCCAAACAGCCCGGATGTGCGTAGGATTGACTTGAGACCGCTGCAATGCATTGCGGGCGGCCTCAATCGACATGGTGACGACATCTTCATCCAGACCAGGAACAGCCTTTTCTTTGATGGGCAAGCCACCTTCGCCGTCTGTCCAGATGCGGGCAACTTCGGAAGCAGGCAGCCGGTAGCGTGGCACATAAGCGCCGTAGCCGACAATGCCTACGGATCGGGAGGGTTTCAGGAGAAGATTTTCTGGGGTTGTTTCACTCATAGAATTTACCTTAAGGTTGCTTTGTCGTAGGATTTTCAGGGTTGGTTAGCCTGTCTTATTTTGATAATAGAATTTGATAGCCCTTATAGCTCGGAGATTGATTCTGCATGCCAGGAAGCTAGGATTTCTTTGGCGCGATCGATCCGCACCATTTTTTCCTGTACCAATGCTTGCGCCAATTTCCCAATCTGCTCGCCTTGGGCGCCGGCGGCAATGGCTACCTGGCGGGCATGCAGGCTCATGTGTCCACGCTGGATGCCTTCGGTGGCTAAGGCGCGCAGGGCTGCCAGGTTCTGAGCCAATCCGACTGAGACGATTATCTCAGCCAGTTGGCTGGCTTGGGTGACGCCCATGAGTTTAAGGGCAGCCTGGGCAGTTGGATGCACACGCGTGGCGCCGCCGACAATGCCGACCGCCATAGGCATTTCCAGAGTCCCTACCAGGTTCCCAGCAGCGTCCTTCCCCCAGGTACTTAAGGATGTGTAGGTTCCGCTGCGGGCGGCATAGGCATGCGCGCCTGCTTCAACGGCTCGCCAATCGTTGCCGGTAGCGATAACGACTGCATCTACGCCGTTCATAATCCCTTTGTTATGGGTGGCTGCCCGGTAAGGATCAGCCGCGGCAAAGGCCCAGGCGGCTATGATGCCATCGCGCACTTCCTCAGCAGAGAAGTCATCAAAAGCCAGTGTTTCAAGGGGGATGGTACAGCGGGCGAAGGCCAGGCGCCGGTCTGCCAGGTTGGACAGGATGCGCAGGTGGACTCTGCCGCCGGTGATTTGCTCGATCTGAGGCGTGAGCATTTCGGCGGCTGTGTTGACAGCGTTAGCGCCCATGGCATCACGCACGTCGATGATCAAATGTACGACCAGGAAATCGCCAATGGGCGAGTCTTTGATCACACGCGCCTCAATGTCACGCGGACCACCGCCCAGTTTGGTTAGAATAGGATCGATGCCGGCGATTTGATCCAATAAATCCTGTTTATTTTCCAGAATAGCCAAGCGGGCTGATTTGGGATGGGCAAGATCCAAAACCTGAATTTGGGCGATCATTTCGGGTGGAGTGGTGTGGGCACGAAAGCCGCCTGCAGCACGCGCTAGCTTTGCCATAAAGGAGGCTCCGGCGATGACCGATGGCTCTTCAATTGCCATAGGTACCAGGACTTCGCGGTCGTTAATCTGGAAGTTTAGCCCTAATCCCAATGGTAAAGCATGGATGCCAATGGCATTCTCCACCATGTGATCCGCCTGGTTTGCATCCAGACCTGCTTGGCCGCTTAAGGCTGCCAGGTCGTCTGGTGAGAGGTGTAAGAATTCTTCTAATTTGGCCAGCCGCTCCTGGAGCTTGAGCTGGTAAAAACCTGGTATTCGTGAGCTGGATAAATCCATTTTCTCAGTTTCTCCGGAGATCAACCCATCCTATTTTGGAGCCTATAACAAACATATCTCGCAATTGTGGGATGGGAACGTTTCAATTATCGACGGTAGGAAGGCTATCTTCCGCTTGCTTGTATTTATAATCAAAGCTGACTGGCAAAAACTATCAAACACGGACAAAATCGGGTAAAATTAGCTTTGGTGAGGAATTTTGAATGGTATTACTGACGCGTGAACAACTTGAAGACCGTCTGGCGGCTTTGCATCGGGCCAGTCTTGAGCTGGTAAGTGATTTATCTCTGGATGCTGTTCTGGAACGGATTGCTCAATTAGCCCGAGAGCAGGCGAATGCGAAATATGCTGCCTTAGGCGTGGTAGATGAGCAGGGGGATTTAGGTAAGTTTATTGCAGTGGGTATGTCGCAAGAAGATATCCGGCGTATGCCCCATCCTCCGGTAGGCAGGGGGCTGTTGGGTATATTCCATGATGAGAAGCGCACTGTGCGCGTTTCAGAAATCAGCGATGATCCCCGCAGTATTGGCTTCCCCAAGGGGCACCCTATCATGCATTCATTCCTGGGAGTGCCCATCCTGCGCGGTGATCAGCTCTTGGGTCAGATTTACCTGACAGATAAAATTGATTATTTTGAATTTACTGCGAAAGATGAATATGTGCTGGAAACCCTGGCCGCTTATGCAGCCGTTGCTATCACCAACGCCAGATTATACGAAGAATTGGTCAGGCGCGATGGTGAATTGTGCCAGCGCAATGAAGATTTAAAACTATTGAATGATGTGGCTGCCGCCCTGACCAGTTCCCTGGACGTGGATGAAATCCTGGATAAGACCTTGAATTTAGTCATGTCTTACCTGGATGTGGAAGGGGGAGAAATCTTCCTTAAGGAAGAAGATGAGCAAGAATTGAGCCTGGCTTTGCATCGTGGTAGTTTTACAGAAGCCTTTTCGCATTTGGATCGTTTTCGAGTGGGGGTCGGCTTTATTGGATTGGTTGCGGCAACCGGGAAACCATTGGTAAGCGCCAACTTAAGCCAGGACATGCGCTATCTTCGCTCTTCCGTATTGGAAGCTGGTTTCCAGTCGATCGCCTGCATTCCTCTAAGCGCTGGGGGTAAGGTGATTGGGGTAATGAGCGCCGCTACGCGTCGGGAACGCCAGTTCGATGAGCGTGAACTGCATTTGTTGACTGCGATCGGAACCTGGGCGGGTATTACGATTGAAAATGCCAGGCTAAGCCGCCAATCTCGACGCCTGGCTGTGCTGGAAGAGCGTGAACGGATCGGCATGGATTTGCATGATGGCATTATCCAATCGATCTATGGCGTGGGCCTGGCTCTGGATTACGCCCGTATTGAGCTGTTGGAAGAACCAGAATTAGCCGTCAACAAAATTGAACAATCTATTGATGCTCTCAACGCTGCTATTCGAGATATTCGTTCCTACATTCTTGACTTGCGTCCCCGCCAATTTCATGGCGAGGACCTTAAGCAAGGTCTACAGCGCCTGGTTGATGAATTTCAGGCTAATTCATCAACACGCGCCAGCCTGTTTGGCCCCGAAGATGGCCTGGTCGATTTTCCAGCCCAAAATTCTACAGCATTATTCCATATCTGCCAGGAGGCTCTGGCAAATATCGCTAAGCATGCCCAAGCTCAAACAGCTGAGATTCATTTATGGACATCTCGGGATCGGGTTCTGTTGGAAGTCTCTGATGATGGACGTGGTTTCGATACCCAGAAGATGAGCAGGATGTTGGGGCACGGTCTTTCGAATATGCAGGTGAGGGCTCGCAAAGTGGGTGGAGATGTTGAAATCACCTCGTCACCCGATCGAGGAACAACCATCCTGGTGTGGGTACCTAAAAGAGCCTCAGATAAGCATTAATGAACGTAATCTCCAGCCGCAGCAATTCAAATGTTAAGCTAGCGCGCGCCTTGCGTCAGAAAAAAGCTCGCCAGGAAAGTGGGCTGTTTATTGTTGAAGGCATTCGCCCCGTAGGGGAGGCAGTGGAGGCTGGTGCAGGTATAGACACGGTTTTTTTTGCCCCTGAGAGCTTACACAGCGAATTTGCCGAAGGTTTGATCCACACCTTATCAAACCGGGGTGTGAATTGCCTGGCGGTGACCACCGATGTATTTGAATCCATCTCAGATAAAGAAAATCCGCAAGGCATCCTTGCCCTGGTTAAACAGGATTTGAAGAATCTGGAAGATCTCGACCCCGAAAACTTTCCCTGGGGTGTAGGGCTTGTTGCTCCGCAAGATCCTGGCAATCTGGGGACGATTTTACGATCGATCGATGCCGTCGGGGCAAGCGGTTTAATCCTCCTGGATAGTTCTCTGGATGTTTATCACCCGGGTGCAGTGCGCGCCAGCATGGGAAGCCTCTTTGGACATCCCGTTGTTAATGCTTCATTTCAAGAGTTTATTCAGTGGTCGCGGCGAAATGGTTACACGATTTATGGCACATCCGCCCACGCTAGCCTGGATTATCGCCAGGTAGAAGCATACCTTTCTCCGCGGATTTTGCTGATGGGCAGCGAGCGCCAGGGACTTTCAGATGAACAAATGGATGCCTGCGATGTACTTGTACGGCTGCCGATGCGTGGGCGAGCAACCTCCCTCAACCTGGCTGTAGCGACTGGCGTCATGTTGTATGCTATGCTGTTCTCGTAAGCGTTTCTAGCAAGCTTCAGATTGCGGTAGGAACAGTCGAGGGTGCACCGTAACCGCCTCCGCCAGGCGTGTGAATGCTGATCGTATCTCCAGCCTGCAGCTCGAAAGTTCCTTTTCCGGGCAATTCAATCTCTTTTCCTGAACGTATCAGAATATTTCTGCCTGGTTGACCAGGCTGAGCGCCGCTTAGAGCATAAGGAGCAAATTTCCGTCGGTCACTTAATAGGGTGATCTCGCAATCCACAAGCACCTGGATATCGCGGATGATTCCGTTCCCACCCGAATAAGCTCCTATTCCACCTGAAGCGGTGCGGATGGCATATCGAGTGATGCGCAGAGGATAGACATATTCCAACGCCTCAATGGGAGTGTTCAGAGTGTTGGTCATGTGAGAGTGCATTGCAGATGGTCCAGGCGAGTTATAGCGAGCGCCCATGCCGCCGGCGATGGTTTCGTAATAAGCGAAGGGGCGTTGACGGATGGAGTCAAACCCGCCGATAGTCAGGTTGTTCATGGTTCCCTGGCTGGCTGCCGGAACCGGAGGGTGCGACGAGCTGGATGGTATTTGCGCCATTGCCCCGAGCAACACATCCACAATCCGCTGAGAAGTCTCAACATTGCCCCCTGCGACGGCGCTGGGGAAGGAAGCATTGACGACGCTTTCTGGCGATACAATCACCTGGACAGGTTCAAGGCAGCCGGCATTATTGGGTACATCGATGCCAAGCAGACAGCGAAAAACATAGTTGACGGCGGACATCGTGATGGCATAAACGGCATTGATGCTGCCTTTTTGCTGTGGGGCAGATTGGCGAAAATCAACGATAGCTTCATCTTCTTGGATTTTGAGCAATACCGTAATCGGAACAGGACCATGCCCGAGACCATCATCGTCCAGGTAATCTGTAAATGGATAGTCTCCATCTGGTAATTGTTGGAGCAGGTTGCGTGTCATGCGGCTGGTGTACAGAAGAAGTTCTTGCATGTACTGGGTTACGACAGGCTCACCGTTTTGCCTGACCAGTTCTAATAATCGTTCAGCGCCGCGCCGGTTGGCGGAGATTTGCGCCCATAAATCCCCAGAGCGTTCTTGAGGCGTGCGCACATTGGCCAGGATCAGGTTGAATAATTCCTGATCGATTTGCCCACCTTTAACCAGCTTGACCGGCGGAATGATTAAGCCTTCCTGGAAGATTTCTCTGGCGACAGGCATAGAACCTGGCGTCATGCCGCCTACATCGGAATGGTGAGCGCGTGAGGCAACAAAAGCATAAGGTGTACTTTCAGTCTGAGAAAGGAATATCGGACTGACCAGGGTGATATCTGGCAAGTGGGTGCCGCCGCGAAAGGGATCATTCAAGATGATGATATCCCCAGGATGCAAAGTAGGAAAGGCCTCGATGGCCGCGCTAACGGAAAGCGGCATGGAACCCAGGTGAACCGGGATATGAGCAGCCTGGGCGATCATCCTGGCGGAAGAGTCGAAAACCGCGCAAGAATAGTCACGGCGCTCTTTGATGTTCGGAGAGTAACTGGATTTTCGCAGCACGACGCCCATTTCCTCGGCAATGGCTGAGAAAAGGTGTTTGTAAATTTCCAGTTGAATCGGGTCGTATGCCATCGTTGGATGCTCCTGTTGGCTCAGTTGGTAGTTGTTGACTCTTGTCGTCCCAGGGTGACGATCAGGTTTAGATAAGGGTCAACTACCAATTGATCCTGGTGTCCGATCAACAAAGTAGTGTCGGATCGAATTAGAACCGCAGGCCCTGCTATTTGGTTTCCAGGGTGCAATTGTTCAGCACGGAAGAAAGGAATTTCCTGGCTTTGCCTGGAGAAAATGACCGGAAAACGGCCTATGAGCGCCTTTCCCGGATCAGTGCTTTCAACAGGGTAGCACCTGGCAGATGGCGGTTCGACCAGACCGGTGGCGCGCACGCGCACATTAACTATTTCAACGGGGGCATCCTGCAAGGAATAACCATAGGTTTGCTGGTGCAGTGCATGAAAGTTAGATAAGACTTGAGAAGTGAAGGGAACGGTCAGTTCATAGGATTGACCGGTATACCTCATATCCAGAAAAGTTTCGATCATAATTTTTTGCGCAGCGATCCCTTGGGCTTGAATTTCCTCCCGGCCGCGATGGATGAAAGGTTCGAGTAGATCCATGATCTGCTGCTGAGGTGTATTGCCTGGCAACATCACCGTTTGGGTGTAATCTTTGACCACATCAGCTGCTAACATGCCGAAGGCAGACAGGGTTGATGCCAGTGGTGGAGCAATCACCGTTGGGATTCCCAAACGGCGGGCCAGGTCTACGGCGTGTAAACCGCCTGCGCCTCCAAAGGCCATTAAGCTAAAACGGCGAGGGTCATAACCGCGCTCGACAGAGATCAAGCGCAGGGCGCGTTCCATGTGAGCATTGGCAACGGCGATCACGCCAAGTGCAGCCCGATCAGCATCCATGCCCATCTCTTTTCCTAACCGAGAAAGGGCGTGAAAGGCGCGCTCCCCATCTAGAGGCATCTCGCCTCCCAGAAAACTTTGGGGTAACAAGCGACCCAAGACCAGGTTGGCGTCGGTGACGGTGGGAAGATCGCCCTTACCATAACAGGCTGGTCCAGGGTCTGCCCCGGCGCTTTCAGGTCCTACACGTAATGCTCCTCCAGCATCCAGGTATGCGATAGAACCGCCGCCTGCCCCGATGGTGTGTATATCCAGGATGGGAATGCGGATGGGATAGCCGCTGATGGTTGCGTCTGTGGTCGTTTGTGGCTCGCCATCGATCAGAGAGACATCTGTAGATGTACCTCCCATGTCGAAGGTGATGAGTTTTATCAGTTTAGCCGGATCGGGAATCGATGGGGAGAAATCTGCTATAGCTTCGTTTGCCCAGGCGCCGGTCAGGCGCGCCCCAATGACCCCTCCAGCCGGACCAGAAAGGATGCAGCGTACGCCATTGCGGCGCGCTTCTTGGGTGCTGATATTGCCGCCATTTGATTGCATGATCCGCAAGCTGTGTGCTGAAGGTAAGGCTGATTCTAATTGGTGAAGATAACGATCAAGAACTGGCGAAACATAGGCGTTGATGGCTGTGGTACTGGCGCGTTCATATTCCCGATATTCCGGTAAGATCTCGCTAGAAGCTGAAACGTGAAAACCGGCTTCTCTTAATAATTGGGCAAGGTTTTGTTCGTGGCTTGGACGCAGAAAAGAAAACAAGAAACAGATTGCCACCGATTCAACCTGGTTCTTTTTGAGTGCCAGGATCAAGTCCTGAGCTTGTCGCAAGTCAGGTTCAAGTAATATATCTCCGTGTGAATTGACACGCTCGTTGATTTCAAAGCACAATTCGGGAGGCGTAAGATGCTCGGAAGGGGTGAAAAAGAAATTGTATAGCTCGGGCCGGTTTTGCCTGCCTATCTGCAGGATATCTTTGAAGCCTGTGGTAGTAATGAAGGCTGTGATAGCGCCTTTTCTCTCCAGCAGGGCGTTTGTGGCAACGGTTGAACCATGGATGATTTGGGCTGGTTTCTTTCCGTATTCACCACCTGAAAAAATTCTATCCAACCCTTTAATTACTGTATCTGCGGGGTTGCTCGGGTCGGAAAGCAGTTTGAAGCGCTGTATATCCCCGTCATCCGGGTTGTAAACGACAAAATCCGTGAAAGTTCCACCGATATCGATGCCAACACGTAGCGGAGATGTTTTCAGTGCCGGCTCCTGTGGGGTAGGCGTCATAGAAGCATGCTTTTACTGCAGATATCAAAAACTAAACATAGACCGAGTCGCTAGCGAACCAGGCTGGCACACAAACAGCCAGGAATTCCAATGGCTGGCTGGAATCGTTCACAATCTGATGAACCTGGCCAGGCAAGATCAGGCAGGCCTGACCTGGTTGTAGATCGATAACTTGCTCGTCTATTCGCATTCTCGCCTGCCCGGAAAGGATGAAGTAGCTTTCCTGGCAAATTTTGTGGTAATGTGGCTGGGAAGCTGATCCGGTTTCAATGATAATTTGAGCCACGCTGTGGTTTGCTGCTTGAGGATGCTCTTCCACAAGGTCGGGATGGGCTACCGGCATGATCCTGGTGCTGTTGCCAATCAGCTCATATACTGATTCTCCGGTAGGGTTAAGCATGGGCTGTAAGACCGTCGCTTTTGATAAGGGTTGAATCTTCATTTGCTCTTCCTGCTTTACTAATTAATATCGTCCCCGAGACACTCGCACCTGTGGGTTGACCAAATCTATCTCGCGTGCTGGAAATACTTGTACAGCGCAGGCTTTGAATTCCGGGATTTTTGCCTGGGGGTCCAAGGCGTCGATGGTTAAGAGATTGGCAGCTGCTTCATGAAAATGGAAGGGGATGAATACCACCCCAGCAGTCGTTTTCTCTGTGACGGCGGTCCGTAATACAACAGAGCCGCGCCGTGAGGTCACTCGAACGCTTTGTCCGTCGATTATCCCAAGCATGCTGGCATCAACCGGATTGATTTCAACCAGAGCTTCGGGATAAAGTGCATCTAATTGCGAATGGCGAGTCATCGTACCGCCATGCCAATGTTCGAGAACTCTTCCTGTGGTCAAGATAAAGGGGTATTCATCATCGGTTTCCTCAACAGGTGGGATGAATTCCAGAGGATGGAATTTTCCTTTACCACGTGGGAATTCTTTGGAGAAAAGGTAGGGTGTTCCAGGGTGCTGCTCGTCCCAAACGGGGACCTGCAAACCGGTTTTGGCGATGCGATCATAGCGAATGCCGGCGTAATCGGGCACAGCGCGCCCAATTTCTGCCATGATATCCGCTGGGTCTTGGTAATCCCAGCCTGCACTGGTTTTACGCTCAAGCCGGCTTTCAATACGTTTTGCCAGTTCACAGATAATCTGCCAATCTGGTTTTGAATTGCCGCGTGGAGAAAGCGCTTGCCGCACCCTCTGTACCCGGCGATCTGTGTTAGTGAACGTGCCTTCTTTTTCGGCCCAGGAGACAGCAGGAAGAAAAACATCTGCAAAAGCTCCGGATTCGTTGATGAACAAATCTTGCGCTACAACAAACTCCAGTTGCTGCATATGTTTGTAGGTCAAATTCAGGTTGGGTTCACTCATCATGGGGTTTTCTCCCATAATGTAAAGTGAGCGAATACCGCCAGGATGGGCATGGGAAAGGATTTCGGTGGTGGTAAGCCCCAATTGACGGTTTAAGCCACCTGCTTCGATGTTCCAGATTTTTTCCCAATGGGCGGCATTGGCTGGGTCATCAACACGCATATATCCGGGATAATGGAAGGGCATTGTGCCCATGTCGGATGTGCCTTGAACGTTGTTTTGACCGCGCAAAGGGTTTAGTCCGGTACCCTCGCGCCCAATGTGCCCGGTTAGAAAGGCCAGGTGGATCAGCGCCAGGGCAGAGGCCGTTCCGTGAGAAAGTTGAGAAATACCCATGCCCCAATAAATGCCGGCTCTTTCTGCGTTTGCATACATGCGTGCAGCCTTGCGAATCAGATCGCGATCGACGCCAGAGATCGATTCGGCATATTCAGGTGTGAATTTTTCCACCGAACGAGCAAATTCTTCATAACCTTCTGTCCGCTCGCGGATAAAATCATGATTGACCAGCCCCTCCTGGATGATCACATGCGCCATGGCCGTAAACAGAGGGACATTGGGCCAGGTTTCAGCGGCAGCCAGAGCTCGGCAAAGTCCACCAGCTCCAGGCGACGGGGATCGATGACGATCATTTTTGCCCCGTATTTCTCGACGGCGGCTTTCATTTGTAGAGAAATGATGGGGTGATTTTCTGTGGTGTTTGAACCGGTGACGATAAAACAATCGCTTTGGATAACTTCAGCGGCTGTGTTACTCATGGCCGAAGAACCGACAGCTTGTTGGAGAGCAACCACGGAACCGGCATGGCATAACCTGGTGCAATGATCGATGTGATTGGTGCGAAACAGGGCGCGGTACATCTTCTGCAGCAGGTAGTTATCCTCATTGGTGGCTTTGGCGCAGCCATAAACAGCCAGGGCATCCGGTCCATCCCGGCGATAAATTTCAACCAACCGGTCGGCTATGGTATCCAGAGCCTCGTCCCAGGTGACCTGTACCCATTCAGACGGGTCAAAAGCTTGAGTGCGTTGACCGGCAATTTGAGGGTTTTTCCGGATCAAAGGCGTGGTAACTCGCCTGGGGTGGTAGATAAAGTCGTAACCGAAGCGGCCTTTAACGCACAGGTTGCCATGGTTTACTACGCTCTTAAAATCAGAACCGACCTTATAGATATAGTCATCTTTAAGATGCAATTGCAGATTGCAGCCAACGCCGCAGTAGGGACAGGTAGTGGAGACAACACGCTTGGGTTCGATCATCAGATCCTCCAGGTTATTCTTTGCGACGCTTTCGGCGCTCGGATTGGGTCATGGTAACAATGGCTTCCGACGAGAGACCCTGCTCTAACAGCCACTCTCGTTTGGGCTTCAATGCGTTCGTGGGGCATACGCCAATGCATTGTCCGCAGAATACACAGGTAGATAACGGAAGGGGTTTGTCGAAGAAGGTGGCAATCTGTGTTTCAAAGCCTCTGCCGGAGAAATTGATGGCATAGGTGTACTGGGCATCTTCAGCACAAACTTGAACGCAGCGCCAGCACAGCACGCATTTCTCGTAATCCCGGATATACATGGGGTTGTCATCCATCACGGGAGGGTTACGGCGAATGGCATCCGGGAACCTGGATGGATCTACCTGGTAATCGTGCATCATCGTTTGGATGGCAGGCGCCTCCGAAAGATCGATGGAGGCTGCCAGCATTTCCAATATGGTCTTGCGACTGCGTTCGACCCTCTCAGAGCGAGTATGTACCACCATGCCTTCACTGACCTGGGCAACGCATGAGGCTGCCAGGACGCGCATGCCTTCTACTTCTACCACGCAGGTACGGCACAGGGCGTTTGCCTTGGTCGCTTCGTGCACACAGATGGTAGGGATTTCGATGCCCAGGGATCGTGCGGCTTCTAAGATCGTAGTTCCAGGGGCAACCTGAATGGTTTGTTCGTCGATGGTCAAAGTAATTGCTTGGGTCATGTTAGTCTCCAGGGTTTACTTCGAATAAAGATGGCCATAGTTTGATGGCGCTCATCACGGCCATAGCGGCAGTTTGACCCAGGCCGCAGATGGATGCATCTGTCATAGTCCATCCGACATCTAGCAGGCGTTCTTTATCTCCTGGTAAAAAGGCGCCATCCGAAAGCCGTTGCAGGATTTCATACTGGCGTTGCGTGCCAAGCTGGCATGGATAACATTTTCCGCAAGATTCATGGGCGAAAAAGCGCGCCAGGGTCTTGAGGAAATGGCGCAGGTTATGCCGGTCATCGATCACCAGGACAACGCCAGAGCCAAGCGGCAAGCCGGCGTTTCTCAGGTCTTCAAAGGTCATACGAATATCCAACTGATCTGGGGTGGTGAAAGCCCCAGCTGCTCCACCTAGAAGAATAGCCTGCAGGCTGCGTCCTTCAGGCAGTCCACCAGCCAGATCGTAGATCAGGTGCCGCAGGGTTGCGCCAAATGGAACTTCGTATAATCCAGGACGGACGACATCACCGGAAAGGCAGAATAATTTACTGCCGGGAGATTTTTCAGTGCCAAGCTGCCGGTAAGCGTCAGCCCCGCGTTCGATGATCGTGGGGATGTTGCATAATGTTTCTACATTGTTGATCACGGTCGGAGCGCCGAAAAGACCATGGGTGGTGGGAAAGGGGGGTTTCAGCCTGGGAAAGCCGCGTTTGCCTTCGATGGATTCGAACAAAGCGGTTTCTTCCCCACAAATATAAGCGCCGGCGCCGATGCGTAATTCCAGGTCAAAATTGAACGCTGAGCCAAGGACGTTTTTCCCAAGGATATTGTGCTGATAGGCTTCTTCAATGGCTTTAGAAATGACTCGAGAGGCATATGGATACTCACCACGCACATACACATATCCTTTATTTGCTCCAATCGCGTAACCAGCGATTATCGTGCCTTCAAGAATGCGGTGCGGGTCTTCTTCCAGTAGGACGCGATCCTTAAAGGTGCCAGGCTCTGATTCATCAGCATTGCAGACCACGTATTTAATTTCCGCTTCTGCCCTGGCTGCACCTTCCCATTTGATCCCTGTGGGGAAAGCTGCTCCGCCTCTGCCTACCAGCCCAGACTTTTTGACTTCGTCGATCACTTCGGCAGGCGTTTTAGCCATGGCTGTTTTTAAGCCCTGGTAACCGCCATTGTCAACGTATTCAAGATAGGTGGTTGGTCTTTCTTTGCCACAGTTGGCTGTTAGCCAGTGTACATCTCCACCAATGATGCCGTGAGGGCGTTTACCAATACCATCTACCAGGTAAGCGACTTGTGAGGGGTGAGCTTTGGCAATGGCAGTTTCATTCACTAACATAGAAGGCGCGTGTTCGCACATGCCCAGGCAGGAAGAAGGCTCGATGGTAAATTGTCCATCTGGGCTGGTCTCTCCCGGCCTCAGCCCCAATTTTTTCGTCACAGCTTCCATCACACCTTCGCTGCCAGCCATACAGCAAACCGGATCTGTACAAATCCGAATAACTTTCTTGCCAACCGGTTCTTTATAGAACAGGCTGTAAAACTCGATGACACCGTTGACATCTGCCAGGGGGACATGCAAGATCCTGCCAATTTCAGCAGCAACAGCTTCTGGCAGGTAGCCATAAATGGATTGAGCTAAATGCAGGGCTGGCAATAAGGCTTCTCGCCCTTGAGTGGAAAAATTTTCCAGTTGAGTGGTTAAAGGTGTGAGATCTAATGTTGACATAGAGCCTCCTGTGCCAAAGTATAAATGCCTCCCAACGATTTGGCAACCTTCTCTATGTGATTAGTCTAAATTTCCGCGTTGAAAAAATGAAATAGACTGTTTGGCTGGAACAAAAAAGCGGCTATGAATTCACAGCCGCTTTTGAAACTTGGAAAAGTTCTCCGGTATTATGCTGCCAAACCTTTCACCTGCCGGATGACCATGACAACCTTGCCTTGAATTTTAACAGTCGTCGGATCATCAATCATGATCGGCTTCATGGTGGGGTTGGCGGGTTGCAAGCGTACGCGACCTTTTTCGGAATAGAAGTATTTCAATGTGGTTTCATCACGGTCTTCTAGCCAAACTGCGACCATTTCGCCATTGGTTGCTTCGTGAGCTGGTTTCATCACCACAATATCGCCGTCGTAGACCATGGCATCAATCATGGAGTCTCCCTGGACCTCCAGGGCAAATAGCTCAGAGCCTTTTTCGTTGCCCGGCAATAAGCTTGCAGCTACATCCACCATACTATCCGCATCGTAGTAAGAGAAGTCGGAGGAGGGGATGGGCAAGGGAGAGCCAGCGGCAATACGTCCTACCATGGGGATCTGCAATAATTCGCTGAAGGACCTGCCGACTTCGCTGGCAGTTTGCTGTAAAGCCGCGGCTGCATTCTTGGCGGCGGCTGTGACTGCCCCCAGGGGAGAAGGGGCCGCTTCGATTTCGGATAAGGGTTTCAATAAGCGAATGCCTCTGGAAACCCGTCCATCACGTTCGATATACTGCATTTCTTCTAATTGATCCAAGTAGTAATTAACTACGGAAGTAGAAGAAATTCTGGCATTGTCGCAGATTTCTCGGATTGAGGGTGGATACCCGTTGCGTTCCTGGAATTTTTCCAGGACGTCTAGTATTCGTATTTGTCTCTCAGTGAGTGTTTTGCTGCGTTTTCGAGCCATCATGGTATTTCTCCCAGGGTTTAGCCAGCCGAATAATTCGATTATTTGTGCTACTTTCATTATAATCGAACATCCGTTCTGTGTCAAGGATTTTTATTTCCGAATCTATGCTTGTTTTCATTCCTGTGGCATAATCTTAGTTCATGTACAGTTATCTTTGGAACAATTAAAGGAATAAATGAATGGCTCGTGATCTTCCAACAAGCCTGGTGTATGCCAGGCGGCTGCCTTTGGTCGGTAAACTGGCTTATTACATGCTCAAAATGTTGGGAGTTGAGATTCCCCTCAAAGTCCCTGTGGGGGAAAATTTTGAATTAGCACATGGCGGCGTTGGGGTGGTAATTCACTCTAGCACAGTCATTGGAAATCATGTGAAAATATATCCAGGAGTAACCCTCGGAAGGGCCGATATTCATCGTCCGATGTCAGCTTCTACTTTTGAAGGCATTGTGATTGAAGATCATGTTATTCTATGTCCGGGTGCAAAAATCCTGTGCAAACACGGAGTTATGCGAGTAGGTCAGGGAACCGTTGTAGGGGCAAATGCTGTGCTGCTTGAGTCGACTGGAGAGATGGAAATTTGGGCAGGCATCCCGGCTCATTGTATTGGGGCGCGTGAGGGTTTAGATGCAGAATAAGTCGTCCGCGCGTATCTGTATACTGCCAAAGTTGTCTGGCGTGGGAGGTATGGTTTCCTTCCAGCATAAGTTTTCTCAAGGGCTGGAAAAGCGCGGCATTCAAGTCTGCTATGATTTACAGGATGAACCCTACCAGGCTGTTCTGGTGATCGGCGGCACTCGCAAACTGAGCGGATTGTGGCGCGCCGGGCGAAAAGGAATCCCTATTGTCCAACGCCTGGACGGTATGAATTGGATGCACCGCCTTCCTACGCATCCTACGAACAAGAATAATCTGATTGGTGACCTGAGACATTACCTGAGGGCTGAGTATGGAAATTTCATCCTGTCTCTGCTTCGTTCTCGTATTGCGAATGTGATTGTTTACCAGAGTGAGTTTGTGCGCCGTTGGTGGCAGGACACTTATGGTATTGCCCGCGCCAAGAGCCAGGTGGTTTACAATGGCGTCAATCTGAATGCCTACTCGCCCGAAGGGGTTGCTTCTCTTCCCGCAGAAAGCTGGCGTCTGTTGATGGTGGAAGGCAGTTTAATGGGTGGTTATGAACAAGGACTGCAAGCAGCCGTAGGGGTTGCGCAAAAATTAGCTACCTGTTCGGGAGTCAATCAGCGCACAATCGAGTTAATGGTCGTCGGCAAGGTGTCCCCCGAAGTTCAAAATTATTGGAATCGTTACCTGGCAGAAGGTCAGGCATCCAATCAGATGAGACTGGTTTGGGCTGGACTGGTGAATAGAGATGAAATTCCCCAAATCGACCGTTCAGCTCACCTGTTGTATTCCTCAGACATCAATGCTGCCTGCCCCAATTCGGTGATAGAAGCTTTAGCCTGCGGTCTGCCTGTGATTGCTTTTGATACCGGCGCATTGCCAGAACTGGTTACCGGTGACGCAGGACGCATTGTTCCTTATGGCGGAAACCCCTGGCGTTTGGAGCCTCCGCATGTGCAGGGACTGGCTGAGGCTGCGCAAGAAATCCTGATAAACCAGGATCGTTTTCGCAAAGCAGCGCGCCAGCGTGCGGAACAGGCTTTTGATTTGGAGCACATGGTGGATCAGTATCTGGATATTTTATTGGGTTGAGAATCGAATGAAAAAACTACTGCTTTCTCTGGCGGCCTTGAGTTCGAAATGGCTGCCCTTATCAGTCAAACGCAGCCTGTATGCATTTAAACCAGTAGCCAGGCTGATCCGTACTAGCTTAAACAAAGCTGCCCCGCAAGGGCTAACAAAAGTCAAAGTGGCTGCTGGAAACCTGGCAGGCATTCCCCTTTACCTGGATTTGCAGACCGAAAAAGATTATTGGCTGGGAACATATGAAGTCGAATTGCAGCAGACTATCCAAGACCTGGTTCGACCCGGGATGGTGGTGTACGATGTTGGCGCTAATATTGGCTATATCAGTATGATCTTAGCGCGCCAGGTAACAAAAACAGGAAAAGTATTTTCCTTTGAAGCCTTACCTGACAACCATGAACGCTTTGCGATTAACCTGGAAGCCAGCGGCTTTGGCGACCATGTCCAGCTTATTAAGGCTGCTGTGGTTGAAGAAACCGGCGAAGTTCAATTTCAAATTGGGCCTTCTGGTGGAATGGGTAAAGTGTCTGGCTCAGCTGGGCGACAGGAATTTTCTTATTCGGGAAGTATTCAAGTGCAGGCAATTTCATTGGATGATTTTGTCTATCAACAAGGAAACCCTCCTCCTCAGATGGTCAAGATGGATATTGAGGGTGGTGAGGTTCTGGCTTTGCCAGGCATGAAACGGTTACTGGAACAGGCCAGGCCGGTTGTGATGCTTGAATTGCATGGACCGGAAGCTGCTAAGGCTGTCTGGAAAACTCTGACAGAAACTAACTACCGGATTTGCCAGATGAGTCCTGCTTATCCCCAGGTGGAATCACTGGAGCATTTAGATTGGAAAGCATACCTGGTTGCTTTTCCGGGAGCCTGAGGCAACATGGCTGAAATGGTTTTTCCTGGACGATTGGCTATCTTGCAACGGGTATTGCCCGTTTACCGGGCGCCTTTTTTTGATGCCCTGGCTCAGTCCTGTGTTGGGGGGTTGAGTGTCTTCGCAGGAGAGCCGCGCCCTGACGAGCACATTAGCACGACAAACCAATTAAAACACGCAGTATTCCAAAAAGCCCAGAACATCCACTTTTTGAATGTGCAATCTGCCTTTTATTATTGTTGGCAGAAGGGTCTGATCGATTGGTTGGAGAATTGGCAGCCCGATGTGTTAATTGTTGAGGCGAACCCTCGTTATATTCGAACCCAAAACGCCGTGAAATGGATGCACCGGCGCGGACGGTCTGTTCTGGGCTGGGGGTTAGGAGCGCCAGCCATTCATGGCAGCCTGGCCAGGTTGAGGCAGCGAGCACGCAGTCGATTTATCGGGCAATTTGATGGCATGATTGCATACAGCCAACGCGGTGCTGAAGAATATGCTGCTTCAGGAGGTTCTGTAGACCGGATTTTCGTGGCTTTGAACGCGGTCTCTCCCAAACCCACGCAGGCAATTATCGAACGCAAGCCAGGCTTTTCTGGTTCGCCAGTTGTTCTTTTTGTGGGACGCCTGCAGTCTCGGAAACGAATTGATAACCTGCTAATAGCTTGTGCATCCTTGCCGCACGAGAAAAGGCCAAGATTGATTGTGGTGGGAGATGGACCAGCTCGTGCAGAGTTTGAGAAACTGGCACAGGAAATTTATCCAGCAACACAATTCACTGGCGCATTGCATGGTGAGGATCTGGCAGGCATATTTTCGAATGGCTGACCTTTTTGTCCTCCCAGGGACGGGAGGTCTGGCTGTTCAACAGGCAATGTCGTTCGGTTTACCAGTTATCGTAGCTCAAGGAGATGGCACTCAAGACGACCTGGTGCGACCATCCAACGGCTGGACGATACCGCCCAATGATCTGGCTGCTTTGCAAAGCAGCCTGAATACCGCTCTAGATGATGTCATTAGCTTACGGAAAAAGGGAGCAGAATCCTACCGGATTGTATCGCAGGAGATCAACCTGGAACGGATGGTCAGTGTTTTTATGCAGGCAATTAACACTGTTTACAATGTAAAAAAACAGCATTCTATAAGCGATTCAATACGGGAGTAAGAGGAAGGTACGGGCAACTATGCGCTTGCTTTTTATTGCAGATGGTCGATCTCCAATTGCCCTTAACTGGATTGAATATTTTTTGGAGAGAGGCGATCAGGTGCATTTGATCTCGACATATGCCTGTAAAGCAGATGAGCGCCTGGCTTCCTTCTCAATTGTACCGGTAGGCTTTAGTGGCTTAAAGGTTCAAGAATCCCCTGCAGTGCGCAGCAAGCAGAACAGTTCTGGCATTTGGGGGGCTAAGGCAGTGGGGTTGCGCACCCGGATTCGCCAATGGCTGGGTCCAATAACGGTGAAGTCTGCAGCAAAACAGGTCAACCAAGTGGTTGGTCAGATCCAGCCGCAACTTGTGCATGCCATGCGAATCCCATTTGAGGGAATGATTGCAGCTTCAGCAAAAATTGCTGTACCCTTGCTGGTTTCAGTGTGGGGAAACGATTTTACCTTGCATGCCAGGGCTAATCCGTGGATGGGCTGGCTCACCCGAAATACACTTATGCAGGTTGATGCGATACAAAGTGATTGTGATCGTGATCTCAGGCTGGCGCAAAAATGGGGGTTTGATGCTCGCAAGCCTGGGTTGGTCGTGCCTGGCGCAGGAGGTATCCAGGATGAAATTTTCTATCCCCCAGAGGAAATCACGCACGATGAACGGCGCGATTTATTCAGCGTGGTGAACCCTCGTGGAATCCGGGCGTACATCCGAAATGATATCTTTTTTCGGTCCATCCCCCTGGTTTTGCAACAGCAACCCGAGACGAAGTTCTATTGCCCAACGATGGCAGGCGAACTGCAAGCAGAAAAATGGGTGCGAGAGCTTGGAATTGAAGCCAACACTGTCTTAATGCCCCGACAAACGCGGCAAGAGATGGCAAATTTGTTCCGCCAGGCTGACATCGTTGTTTCACCAAGTGTACATGATGGCACGCCTAACACGCTCTTGGAAGCTATGGCATGTGGCTGTTTCCCGGTGGCGGGTGATTTAGAGTCAATACGCGAGTGGATTATTTCGGGGGAAAATGGATATCTGGTCAATCCGAATGATCCGCAAGCACTGGCTAATGCGATTTTAAGTGCACTGACTGATCCGGTTCTTTTAGAAAAAGCCAGGCGACAGAACACAAAAATCATTTCGGAGCGTGCTAATTACCGAGTGGTTATGGAAAAGGTGAGGCGCTTCTACGAGACGCTTGTAGAATAAGCCTTTAAGACTTAGATTTCGATTGTTCAGCCTCTTGGTCTAGCGTGGAGACCTGTTGGCGAATTGCTTCTACCAATTCCAAGATTGCGCGCCCGACTGGTAGTGCCAATGACTGCTTTTGCAGCATGAACGGAACACCACGGTTTACGGATGTGATAACTGTCTCGCTGCTCACGGGGATCACGGCAGAAACTTCTTTTTTAAGTGTTTCTCCCAGCTTCTCTGGGGTTATCTCGATCCTTTTGTCGTATTGGTTGACGGCAATCAAGACACGTTTGGCTTCCAGGCGAATTAACGGCGCTAAATCTAAGAATTTCTTGGCTCTCGCGATGGCTGGTATATCTTGTTTAATCAGTAAGATTACAAGGTCGCTGCTTTCTAAGGCAGCCAACGTGGTATCGGTTAATTGTGTTGGGCAGTCGATGAGGACATAGGAATATACGTTGGAGAAATACCGGATGATGCGCTGAAATTGTTCTCCATTAACCATATCCGCTTCTTCAGGGCTTGGTGAGGCGAGAATATCGATCCCACTGTTGTGGTGAATGAGGACTTCATTAACCAGGTCATTATCCATTTCATCCAGGCGAGGGATCAGATCTGCGATTGAGTGACCTCCTTGGGCATTGAAGATGACTGGAATATCGCCAAATTGTAGATTTCCATCTATGATAACGACCGGTGTATCTTCCTTATGTAAGACCGCAGCCAGGTTGGCTGTAATGGTTGTACACCCGGCGCCGCCTCTTGGGCTGTAGATGGATATTACTTTTCCCCGGTTCCTGCTGGGTGATGTGTTGGTTTTTACTCCTAAATCAACCTGCACCACCTTTTCTTGTTCTTGTCTGGCAAAAATCGCAGCGCGCTGGACGGCAGCGTTTAATTCGTCGATCATGGGGGGTTTTGTCAAAAAGTCTCGAGCTCCCGCCAACATTGCATTGCGCATATAGTCGAGATCATCTTGAACAGTCAGAATAATCACCTGGGAATTGGGGACTTCTCTTCGTATGTTGGCTGTTGCATGAATGCCATCCATATCTGGCATGTTCACATCCATGATGATCACTTCAGGCTTTAATTTCTTGGCTGATTCGATCGCTTGATAACCATTGGACGCGGTGCCAACAACTTCAATCGATTCATTAAATTGCAGAGACCGGATAATATTCTCCCGTGTTTCGGGAATATCATCGACGACCAAAACTCTAAACTTTCCTCCGGCGACGGGTGGTTTTCCCTGAGAAAAAACTGGTGTGGAGGTTTGTGACGATCTGGCATGATCTGGCGCAGGAAAATTACCCCTGGCAGGTGTTTCAAGGGTTTGAGTTTCTCGGAGCAGCCCTGCGCGAACAGGTGAGGCAGAGGCTGGTGGATCCGATTTTGGAGCAGGTTTACTTTGAGGAAGATCAGGCTCAAAATTGGACAAGATCCTCTCCTGCGATGTCAACCGCTGAACATCTGCAGCGGGAGAAGATGGGGATTTATGCTTACCCTTGAAGATGCCAAACAGGCGAGAAAAGAAAGAAGGTTTCTTTTCAGGTGTGTTGGTTAGATCAGTCAACTTCTGTAAGAGGTGGATTTGTTTTGGGTAATGCTTCTGCGCGAAAGTGAATCGGAAACTTTCAAGACTTCTGATCATTTCCGTATAATCGGAAAAGCAATTCCCAGGCGCCGCGATGGTTGAAATCTTCGTGCAAAATCTTATCAACCAGTTGTGCACCTTCCTGCCGTTTATTCTTCCGGTAGGCTTTCTCAGCCTGTGCTAGGTATCGTGTTAGCTTCCTATCCGCCACTATAATACTCCTGGGAAGTCCATCTCGCTCTTGTTTTTTCTTAATCCATAAGGAGCGGCACAAACCTGCACCGCTCCTCAACCGTTTCGATGTTTATTACGTGTGGATCGCATGCCCTTCAGCAGCGTGTGCAGCTTCCATCAATGCTTCACTTAAAGTGGGATGGGCGTGGACATTGCGAGCGATTTCACGTGTGGTGATTTCCATCATTTGTGCCAGGGTTAACTCTGGCAGTAACTCAGTGACTTCAGGACCGATCATGTGAGCGCCCAAGATTTCACCATACTGCGCATCACTGACAATCTTGATCCAACCAGTTGACTCGCCTAGACCAAGCGCTTTGCCGTTGGCCTGGTAGGGGAAGCGTCCGATCTTGAGCTCGTGGCCACGCTCCTTGGCTTGTGCTTCAGTGAGCCCAAAGGATGCTACTTGTGGCTGGCAATAGGTGGCACGTGGCATCATCTCATAATTTAATGGCCTGGTTTCGTGTCCGGCAATGGCTTCAGCACAGACCATAGCCTGGGCGGAACCCACGTGGGCTAACATCATTTTGGCGGTCACATCTCCAATTGCCCAAATTCCAGGTACATTTGTGGCCATCCGTTCGTCGACCTCTACTGCACCGCGCTGAGACAGGTTTACTCCTACTTCTTCAAGTCCCAAGTTGCGTCCGTTTGGTTTAAAACCGATGGCTACCAGGGCTTGTTCTGCTTCTAAGGTTGCCTCACCTTTTTCACTGCTAACTTTCACCTGGACTCCATTTTCGGTTGCTGTAATGGATTCCACCCGGTGTCCAGTCAAAGAATTGATTTTTCGTCGTTTAAATGCTTTTGCCAACTCGTTGCTGACTTCTTCGTCTTCGAGGGGAACGAGACGTGGCAACATTTCTACGATGGTAACCTCAGTGCCGTAGGAATTCCAAACTGTTGCGAACTCCACTCCAATTGCGCCAGCTCCGATGATAATTGCTGAAGCCGGGCGTTTTTCCTGTAATATCGCTTCCAGGTAAGTGACAATGTGCTTGCCATCGATTTCCCATCCTGGGGGCACCATTGTACTGGCGCCCGTCGCGACGACGATATTTTTGGTTTTGAGATCATTGGTTTTGCCATTCTCATCGCTGACGACTACGGTATCTTTGGCAGTCACCTTGGCGGTTCCCATATGAACATCGATATTGTTTTTCTTCATCAGGAAACCGACGCCCTTGGTCAAGCGTTCTGAAACCTGGCGGCTTCGTTTTACAGCTACACTAAAGTCCATCTGCAGGTTTTCGAAGGTGAAACCAAATTCCTTCCCGCGCTCTCGTAAAGTGTGGGCGACTTCAGCATTCTTTAGCAGCGCTTTGGATGGAATACAACCAACATTAAGACATACGCCGCCTAACCATTGTTTATCAATAATGGCTGTTTTGAGACCTAACTGGGATGCGCGAATTGCGCATACATAACCAGCCGGTCCTGCTCCAATAACAATTACATCATATTCGCTCATGGGATCTCCTTAAGTAATCATTCTCCCTATATTGTTCCGAGGGTTTGAACCTGTGGTGCAATATTTTAAGAGAATATTTTTATAAATGAAATTATGAGCATTATACTATCTAAAAATAAAAATCCGCATAACCTTTCAATCTTGAGGTGATGCGGATTGCAATTATAATGTAACTTTTTGTGAATTTAGAACGGTAGGGATCCCTCAAAAGACTGTCCTGCGTTGTAATCATACTCTTCTGCAAGTTTTTTGTGGACATGGCCAAAAATGATGCTTAGAGGAAGATGATTAATACAGGCTTGTTCGCACATGCCACACCCACTACAAGAAATCAGCCAGCGTGTAATTTGATCTTCCTGATAGTGACCTGCTTGATCACGGACAGGAAAATGTACAGAACAAATAGGACAGGCTGTCATACAGTGCTGGCATTTTCCACAACTTTCTAATTGGGAAATGATATCGTGGATGTTTTGGGGCAAGAGGTCACCAAGCCCCTGGGTTATGCGCTGCATGGTATGTTGGTGCCGCTCGAGGATTTTTGAAATGATTCGATCATGTTGTTCGACGATTTCGGAGTTTGCTTCACCATCAGTGATTCTTGTTAAGCCCAATCGCTCTGTAGTTTCTTCATTGCGGGCTTCAACCAGAACAAGCTGGCGAACCGGCAATCCCATGACGTGAATATTGATATCGGCCAGATGAGCCTGAGGAGACACACAAGTTTGGCAGGCAGCTCGATAACGATAGGAAAGCATGCCTCCCTGGCGAGCGAACTGGAGGGCTTCATGGGTAATTTCACTGTCCGATTCTTTGCGCGAGGCGCGCCATTGGTATTCATCTGCCGGGTAGGTCCCCAAACAATCTATGCAGATAGTCAGGAAACCATCCAGCTTGAATGAATTATGTTTCACCATTTCTGCTAGCGATCGCATTTCGCAAGGACGCAAAACTGCGCTTAAGTGGGATTGTGGGTGCTCGTGTATCAAAGCAGGAATTAACCTGGAAGCATTGACTGTCATTACAGGTCTAAATGGATTGATATGGTCCAGGCGTTCCGGATCATCAATTAATTGAGGCCTGGTTGTGTTCTTGTGTGATCCGTTGGTTGGGATGAGCATTCCTTGCAAGCCTGCTTGCGCCCAGATGGTTTGTAAGAAGAGCCGGACAGTTTTTAGTGGATCGCCATAAGTATTGATCTTCCATACCGTGCTCATCATTACCTCCTTAGATTGTCTTGTGCACTAAGTTTCTGATCTAAAATTTCAGCGATATCTGCAACATGAATATGATCTCCAACACCTTTGGAGCGGATGGCATCATCAAACATCAATAAGCAATATGGACAGGCTGTTGCCACAGTTTCAACTTTTGATTGTTGCACTTCAGCCAGGCGGCGGTGGTTGATACGAGTTTCCGCATCCGTCTCGAGCCACATTTGCCCCCCTCCGCCTCCGCAGCAAAAACTATTCTCTTTATTACGTTTGAGTTCTACTCTTTCGATGTGGGCACGATCTAGCAATTCACGGGGAGCGGCGTAAATCTGGTTATAACGCCCAAGGTAGCAGGAGTCGTGATAGGCTATGCTCCCAAACTCACCATTGTCACCCGAATGTAATCGAAGCTCAGGTAAGTTTAGTGATGCCAGGAACTCTGTGTAGTGTTGAACTGGGAAATCACCGCCAAGCTGCGGATATTCATTCTTGAGCGTATTAAAGCAGTGAGGGCATTGTGTTACCAGGCGGTTGAACTTTACCTGGCGTAAGGTCTCAATATTTTGTTCTGCCATCACCTGAAAAAGATACTCATGGCCCATCCGGCGAGCTGTCTCACCACAACAGGTTTCATCCAAACCTAATATGGCAAAATCAAGATCAGCTCTCTTCAATAACCGGACAAAAGCTTGGGCGACTTTCTTATTCCGATCATCAAAAGCAAATGCACAGCCCAAGAAGAGCAATATATCGGTCTCTTCACCCGGCAAAATTTCTCGGATGTCCAGGTTAGCAGCCCAAGCTGTGCGTTCCTGAGCGGCTATGCCCCATGGATTTCCTTGCCTTTCCAGGTTGCGCAGTGTATCTGCGACCGGTTTTGGCAGCTTCCCAGTTGTCAATGCCTGATAGCGGCGCAAATCTATAACCTCATCTAATGGTCTGACAAACGCGGGGCAGCGTTCAACACAGGCGCCACAGGTTGTGCAGACCCAAGGAATATTCTCGGCGACTACTTTGCCTAAAATATCAGTTTCGACAGCTGGTTTATGACCGTTCCCATTTGTCCCTATTAGATCGTGTATCATGGTTTGCCGTAGGGCTTGGATAAAGGAGCGGGGAGAATAGTCCGTGCCAGAAATAGATGCGGGGCAAACCTCCTCGCAACGTCCACAGCGTACACAAGCATCGAATGAGAGCAATTGTTGCGAGGTGAATTCATCTATTTTGCCAACACCCAGGATTTCGGCTTCATCAATATTCTCAATTTTCTCGATTATTCCTGTTTTTCGAGCTGGACGAGCGAGAATATTTACAGGGATCGCGATCAGATGGCGCAATTTGGTAAAGGGTATGCTGGCCAGAAAAACCATGCCCAGGCTGAGATGTGTCCAAAAGAGATATGGGTGAATTTGTGCTGCCAGATCCGGCTGGATACCGAGAAATTTCCAGAAACGAGCCACCCAAATTCCGACAAAAGACCAAGATGCCCATTCTGGTGCGGCAGAGAGGAGACGCATACCCTCTAAAGAAAAGCCGGCGATTGGGATTAAGGTTAACAATACTAAGGCATAGATATCATCCCAGCGTGTTTCCAGAGTTTTGGGGTGCATAGCAATTCTTCGGTAGAATGCCATGCTCATACCGGCCAGGATCATCAAACCAGCCAGATCCATGATGAACTCGTAAAACAAGTACAGGTCACCTCTTGGAAAAGGCAGTTCAATACCGGGGATAAACAATTGCATCTGCATAAGATTGATTGCCGTTCCAAGTATTTGAATGCTAATTCCCCAGAAGATCAAAGCATGCATAATTCCTGGATAGGCTTTTTTTAGCACTCTTATCTGTCCAATGGCATGCACGAGCAGGTCTCTCAGGCGCGGTAATCCAGACCGAATTTTCTGATTGAGTTTCAGTTTCTCGATAAAACTTTGGTTGACGGTGATCGTTTTACTGGTCATGATTGCCCTCCGATGAAAATCTTGCCATCCGTGATGGATACCGGCAGGCTTTCTAAGGGGGTAGGCGGAGGTCCTGAAAGTACATGGCCATCCAGGGGGTCAAAATATCCCTCGTGGCAGGGGCAAACGATTTGTCCAAGTTCGCTATCCCATTTGACAATACATGCAAAGTGGGTACAAACCGCAGAGTAGGCTTTAAGACCATTTTCAGTGTGGATCACCAACGCTGGATACCGCCCAAACTGGATGGTCTTACTGCTTAGAAGAGGTAAATCCTCCTCCGGGCTTACCATTACTGGTTCGGAGGGCATTTCTTCAAGCCGAGAGGGGAAAAAGTAAGTTACTATCGGGGCGGCCAGGGCGGCAATTCCCGTGAAAGTAAAGCCGCGTTGAAGTAATTTTAAGAAATTCCTGCGAGAAATATCACTCATCTTCAACTTACCTCCCCCCAGATCGTCAAGGCAATCAACACGACCAGGGCAATGGCTGCGAAAATAAACCGGATTTTTGTGGCGCGCTGGGATGGGTCTGGTTTCCGGTCGATAAATGGCCAGAGGGTCAGGATTACCAGTAGAATCACAGGTGCTACGGCGCCGGTTGTTTTTGGAATATATTTGAGTAACTGGTAAAGTCCCAAGAAATACCATTCTGGTTTTACATGAGTTGGGGTGTTCAAGGGATCCGCAGGGTCGCCAATTCCGACTGGTTTGAGCATGCCTGAAATGCCGATGATGATGGCAATTGCCAGGATACCCAGCACAACATAAAATTCTGTCTTGACATGATCCGGGTAAAAGGGAATGCTTTCTTCAGCTTTTTGTAATTCAGCCATTTTGATTACTCCAGTTTTACAGAGGGCGGGCGATGCCTTGCCTTCGAACCATCAGAAAATGGGCGAGCATAAAGCCGACAGTCAAGAGAGGGATAGCGATCACATGCAAGGCATAAAATCGACTGAGGGTATTAGCGCTCACATCCCAGCCAACACGTAAGAATACCAAAGCCAGGTCACCGATGACTGGAATACTTCCGGCGATTTCCGACCCAACCGTGGTAGCCCAGAAGGCTCTTTGATCCCAAGGAAGTAAGTAACCCGTAAACCCAAATGCCAGGGTTAAGAATCAGGAGTAAAACACCGCTTACCCAATTTAGCTCACGTGGCTTTTTATATGCACCCGTGATGAATACTCTTAGCATATGGGCAGTACACAGGATGATCATGCCGTTGGCTGCCCAATGATGAATGGCACGAATGGCTGCCCCAAAATTGACTTGAGTTTCGATAAACTGGATACTTGCATAGGCTGTTGCAGGAGTAGGCTGGTAATAGAAGGCCAGCATAATTCCGGAGATACCCTGGGTGACAAAAAGGAAGGCAGTAATCCCACCCAAGCAATACCACCAACGCAATGCAAATTTCGGTACGGGTTTGTTGAGAATCTTTGAAAGTGGTTCGGAAACCTGGTAACGTTGCTCAATCCATTCTGCGCTTCGTTGTGTAAGTGGTTTCCAGGGTGTGCGGGTTTTCCAGACACTCGCGCTACGATAGATACCCAAGAAGAAGATCAAACCCATGCCGCCAAAGAGTGACCAGCGGGCGAGCGGAGTCCAAATGCCTTTGTTTTCACCACCAATATGGCAGTGAAGGCATGGGTCCAGTTCTGGCTTGGGTACGCTTGCCTGGTATCCTTGCGAAGACGAAATTTGCAAGGTTTCCTGAGCTCTTTCATCGTACAAAATCTCCGGTTTGGCATGCGCTTCTGCCAGGGCGATAGCAGGAAACAGAACTGCCATTCCAAGCGCTAACCAGATAAAGATCATCCAATGTTGTCTTTTTCGCCAGAATAATTTCATGCTTCACCTCGGACGCGAGTATCCAATTGAAATATTCCAAGAATGAAGATAGAGAGCATGGTTTGCATTAAAAGCCTACCAGTTCTCGATGCCTGTGTCATGCAGCGCAGGTATTAAGTCTCTAAGGCGGACTACCGAGATTTAATTAAAAAAGACCTTAAGTCTGTTAAGGTCTTTTTTGTCTGCTGAAAGATACTATGTTATTCAGACATCAATAATTTTTTTACGGATGGCATATTTGATTAAGTCGCTGCGATCGTGCAAATCTAATTTTGACATAAGATTTCCGCGATGAGCCTGGACGGTCTTGATGGAGATACACAAAATTTCTGCTATCTGCTTGTTTGTATTTCCTTCCGCGATTAATTGCAGGATTTCTCGTTCTCTTTGGGTCAGCCCATTAGAGATGGTCTCTGGTTGCAAATCTCCCCACCGCAAATAATCTTCTATTACCAGCCGGGTGATGGCCGGTGAAAGCACCATTTCTCCGGCATGTACTGAGCGAATTGCGCCTAAAAGGTCTTTTGCTGCTGCATCTTTCAATATATATCCCATTGCTCCGCTGGCCAGAACCTGTCGTATATACTCTTCGTTTTCATGCATAGTCAATACCAATACTTTAATCTTCGGACAGGTCTTTTTGATTTGTCGTGTAGCTTCCAGGCCGTTCAAACGCGGCATGGCAATATCCATTAATACAACATCAGGTTCCAATTCGCAAGCTAATCGAACTGCTGTATAGCCATCTTCGGCTTCCGCAACCACTTGAATATCCGGTTCATCATTGATTAAAGCATGGATGCCGTCACGCACTATTGTGTGGTCATCGGCAAGCAAAATTGTTATTTTTCCCATTTAAGCCTCGATTCCATTTTTGAGCGGAGCGTAGACTTGCAGAAGAACCCCTCTACCAGGTTCAGCAGTCAGGTTATATTCCCCACCGATCAGTTCTACTCTTTCCTGGATGCCAATCAACCCCCAATGCTGCAGCCGGATGGCTTCCCCGGAGCTTGGGGCAACATAGAAGCCTTGACCATCATCTTCAATGCATAGATAGATCTCTTCATCAATGATATCCAATGTGACCGTTGCATTTTTAGCTTGCGAATGTCTGACAATATTGTTGATGGCTTCCTGTGCAATCCGGAAAAGCGATGTTCGTATGCGTGGGTTAATTTCCAGGTTAGTTTCCGGGATTTTAATGGTGGTAACAATACCCGCTTCCTCAAGTTTTGTTCGGGCATACCACCGAATAGCAGGACCTAAGCCAAGATCATCGAGAATGCTAGGACGTAATCCATAAATGATTACCCGTAATTCGTCCAGGGTATGCTTGGATAATTGCGTTGCCTTTTGTATGGTTTCTTTCAGATCAAGATGATCGGGAGGTACTTTTTTTTGTAGATATTCCAGGTTGATTATTAATGATAAGAGCGCTTGACCTGTATCATCGTGTAACCAGCGTGCAATTCGCCGGCGCTCATCTTCCTGAGCATTGATAGCTCTTTCGGTGATTAATCGAAGTCTTTTGTTGTTGTTTTCTAATTGATGTACCAGGTCCATCACGGTGTTAGCTAATTGGCAGGTATCAGGATCTGGATTGGTGAGGGTTAAGTTCAGGTGATGATTGGATAGGGACTTTATTTCGGATGAAAACTTTTGCACTTCTCTCAGTGGGAGTAAGGCGGTTTTTACCAGGATCAGATTCAGCACCAAACTGATCGAAATACCTGCCAGAACGATGAGAAATAATTCGAGTAGGGAGGCGCCTTGCCCGAGTACATGATAAGTGATCCATGCGCCGATCAAAGACCCGGCAGTAATTACAACAGTATTAGCAACCACGATCCGGTTGCAGATCGAGATTTGGCTTGCCCAATTCAGGATGCGCCGAAGAATACCCATGGTGCCAGGCCTCCGAACGTGTCTCGTTAAAGTATAACATGGACACAGGAAGGACAAGATGCGAGTAAATTGTAGCTGTTCTTTTGCTAATGAATCATGTTTGCCAGTTAGTGAGACTTTCGACTATCTTTCCAAGGAAATAATCCGCAATTGCGCCATCTAAAATACGATGATCAAAGGTTAGCGAAATATAAAGCATAGGGCGGATGGCAATCATGTCACCATGGATTTTATCGCTCAGTACAACAACTCTTTTTTGAATAGCGCCAACTCCCAAAATGGCGCATTGGGGTTGATTAATGATCGGTGATGCAAATAACGAGCCACTGATACCATGGTTGGTAATGGAGAAAGTGCCGCCGTGTACATCATCCGGTTTGAGTTGTTTGGCGCGAGCCCGTTTTGCCAAATCGTTAATCGTGCGAGCTAATCCCAGGAGGGAGAGCTGGTCGGCGTTTTTAATCACCGGGACGATTAAGCCTGCTTCCCCTAGTGAGGTCGCCATGCCGATATGGATATTTTTGTGGATGAAGATGCCATCCTCGCGCCAGGAGGAATTGACCATCGGGTAAGCTTTTAGCGCGGTTACTGCTGCTGAGACAAAATAGGCTGTAAAGGTCAGGTTGACACCATCTCGATTGAATGCATCCTTATTCTGATTCCGGTGTGCGATCACTCTACTCAAATCCGCTTCCATCACTGTGGTTACATGTGGGGAGGTGTGTTTACTCATTACCATGTGTTCAGCGATAGATTTGCGTACGTTGTTTAGAGGAATCAATTCGCCAGTAGTGAGCGCAGTGGTGGGTGAGGTAGGTCCTGGTTGGGGTGTGGGTTTGGCTTGAGGGGCGACTTCTGTTTTCTCGGCGACGTGTTCGGCTTCTTTGCCGCCGGTTTCTATTCTCTCAATGTACGCCAGAATATCCTTTTTGGTGATGCGCCCATCTAAACCAGTGCCTTCGACCTGGTACAGATCGATTTTATTTTCACTGGCTAAGCGGGCTACTACTGGGGATATAAATCCTAAGTCACGGTTTCGGCCTTGAGATGCAGCAGTGGGCGATGCAGGCAATGGCTGATCCGCTAATGAAACCTCTTCAGATGTGGAGATTGTATTTGCGGGCTTCTCTGGGGCTGGTTCTTTTTTCTTGTCCAGAGCCGATACTTTTTCTTCCCCTGCGCCAATCCAGGCCAGCGGAGTTCCAGCTTTCACTGTTTGTCCCTCCGGAACCAGGATCTCTAATAGCGTGCCTGTTGTTGGGCTGGGAATTTCCGTATCCACTTTATCTGTGTTGACTTCCACCAAGGGTTCATATTCTTCTACTGAATTCGCCAATGGTCTTCAACCATTTCGTAATTGTGCCTTCTTCTACCGATTCGCCTAACTGCGGCATTATGACCTGGATTGCCATACAGCCTCCTTATCTTGGTTCAACAGTTGTTATTGCTAAGTTCATACAGCGCATGTTCCGATCCAAAAAGAACCTGCGTTGATGATTATGTTTCATCGGTGAAAAACAGTGGGTATTGATTTGGATCTGCTTCGTGCATGATCCGGTAAGCGGTTTGAAAGATTTCTTCCGCATTGGGCTTGGACCAATAATCACCATCCGAACCGTATGCTGGCCGGTGCGGTTTGCCAGATAGGGTTTGTGGGGCTGAATCTAACCAATGATAACCGCCTTGTTTCTCGACCACCTGCTGGAGCATATAAGCAGTTGTTCCACCAGGTACATCTTCATCCACAAACAAAATCCGGTTGGTATGCTTCAGTGACTTAAGGATGGCATTGTGAATATCAAAGGGCAGCAGGGTTTGAACATCGATCACTTCAGTATCAATTCCAGTCTTTTCCAGCATAGCGGCTGCTTGCATAACAATCTTACAGCACGCCCCATAGGTTACGATGGTTAAATCAGAGCCTGGTCGCAAAACCTCTGGAATGCCAACCGGTGTTTTAATCTCACCAATATTCTTGGGCAGCTTTTCTTTGTTCCGATAACTGTTTAGCACCTCAACCACCAAAGCTGGCTCTTCGGCCTCGAGGAAGGTGTTGTAGAATCCGGCTGCCTGGGTCATATTCCGCGGCACGGCCACATACATGCCGCGCACCAGGTTGATAATGCCTGACATTAAGGAACCGGAATGCCAGATACCTTCCAGGCGATGACCGCGTGTTCGGATGATAACTGGCGCTCTTTGCCCTCCCCTGGTGCGCCATAAGAGGGTTGCCAGATCGTCGGACATCAATTGCAGCGCATATAACAGGTAATCCAGGTATTGGATTTCAGCAATTGGGCGTAGTCCACGCATGGCCAAACCAATTGCTTGACCAAGGATGGTGGCCTCGCGGATGCCAGTATCCGTGACGATTAACTCGCCATATTTGGCTTGCAAACCTCGAAATGCCTGGTTTACATCGCCGAGCTTGCCGACATCTTCCCCAAAGGCTACCAACCGGGGTTCTCTGGTCAGGGCGCGGTCAAAACAGGCATTGAGAATATCAAAACCACTGACCTGGGGAGAATCTTCAGAAAATTCTGGAGTAACCAGTTTTACTTGCAATGCGGATCGGTTGCTTGGATCGTAAAGATAGGAGGAATATCGATCCGCGTTTTCGCTTTCTAATCGTTTTCTCCACGAAATCAGGGATTGGCGGTGTTGATAATCTTCTTCTTTTAGCATGAACAGAGCTTCATGTACAGCAATTGCCAGATCTCGCCTCAAAGGCAGATTGGTGTTCTGCAGGCGTTTGATGAGATAGGTTATTGCTTCTGCCTGATTTGTAACAGGGAGCAAACTGTTCAAAATTGCTATTAATTGTTCTTGTTCTTTGATTACAGGTGCAGTAAAAGCCTCCCAAGCTTCCTTTCGGGCCTGTTCAGCTTCAAGATGGGCTTTTTTCTCGATTTCTTCTAACTCATCCTGGCTTACCAGGCCGTGAGCCAGGATCCATCTTCGAAAGACCTTCAAGCCATCGTATTCGATTTCCCATTCGAGTCGTTCAGGAGATTTGTAGCGTTCATGACTACCAGAAGTTGAATGACCCTGGGGTTGGGTGACTTCGACGACATGAATAATAGCCGGGATATGTTCGTTGCGAGCCGTTTGGGCTGCCTGCCGGTAGACCTGAATTAATTCCGGATAATTCCAGCCATGTGCTACATAAATATCAAAGCCATCCGAAGAACCGGCCTCGCGCTGGAAACCCTTTAGTAATTCAGATAAACTCCCTTTCGCCAGCTGGAATTTGTTAGGGACGGATATTCCAAATTCATCGTCGTAGATGGTAATCACTGCAGGTGATTTCAAGACGCCAATCGCATTGATCGATTCCCAAAAGAGACCTTCAGCGCATGATGCGTTTCCAATCGTGCCAAATGCAACTTCATTGCCGTTCTTTGAGAATTGGGTGAAGGCTTGAAGGTTTTCTCGGTTGCGATAGAGTCTGGATGCATACGCCAGGCCAACCAATCGAGGCATCTGAGATGCGGTTGGGGAAACATCGGCAGAAGAATTGACCATTGAAGTTAAATCTTTCCAATTGCCTTGTTTATCCAGGAAACGAGTGGCAAAATGCGCGTTCATGGCACGGCCTGCGGTTGCTGGTTCTGCTTCGAGATCAGCATGAGCATAGAGCTGGGCGAAGAACTCTGAAAAGGTGAGAGCTCCAATGGCAAACATTAACGTCTGATCGCGATAATATCCTGAACGGAAATCACCCTTTTGAAAAACTTTGGCTATGGCTAATTGGGGAACTTCTTTTCCATCGCCAAAAATCCCAAACTTGGCTTTACCGCTCATGACTTCCCTGCGTCCAATTAAACTGGCTTGCCTGCTTTTTACCCCCAGAAAGTAATCATCCAGAATTTCTTTTGGGCTAAGCCCCAGGCTTTCATAAGCAGCAAGCATTGGTTTTTGGGTCATCAAGTTTCCTTATTCATACCGGTTAAAAAACCTATACGTATCGATTGGCTAAGCCCATGCTTCATGCGATGCATACCCATTTATGATACTCATTTGAGTTGAGCAGCGACAATTTCGGCGATATCTAAAATTTTCATTTCACTGTTTACATCTTTTCCAGCGTCATTTAACATGATCATACAGAACGGGCAGCTAACAGCCAGGATATCAGAACCGGTTTCTTGAGCTTCTCTAAAACGATTAGCATTTACGCGTTCTTTTCCCTCTTCTTCCTCTTTCCACATTTGAGCACCCCCTGCACCGCAGCAGAAAGCTAACATGCCATGCCGGGGCATCTCGACTGTGCTGGCTCCAACTATTTGGAGTGTTTGCCGGGGTTCTTCGACAATTTGGTTATGGCGTGCAAGATAGCAAGGGTCGTGGTATGTGATCGATCCAGCAGAGGTCTCGGTAAGGCTTAGTTTTCCGGCAGTGAGGAGTTCTTGAATCAATTGTGAATGGTGTATGACCTGATAATGACCACCGAATGCGGGGTATTCGTTCTTTAGAGTGTGCAAACAATGCGGGCAGGTAGTGACAATTCGCCTGGGGGCAACCTCATTCAATAATTCCACATTAGCCGTTGCAAGCTCGTTAAACAAGAATTCGTTACCTGCACGCCTGGCAGCATCACCAGTGCATTGCTCGTTTTGACCCAGCACCGCAAAATTGACTCCGGCAGCATGTAGTATCTTTGTGAAGGCGATAGCAGTTTTTTGGGCGTGGGCGTCGGTAGCAGGAGCGCACCCGACCCACCACAGGATTTCTGGTTCAGGATTTTGATCGATGGTTGGAACTTGCAGGCCCTCTGCCCATTTCAATCGTTCAGTAGGGGAGATATTCCAGGGGTTCATGGTGCGTTCCAGACCACGGAAAGTTGTTTGCAGCGTGTCTGGGAAGCTGTTTTCCATTAAGACCAAAGCCCGGCGAATATCAAGTATATCCCGCATTGGCTCATTACCGACAGGGCAGATGTCAATGCATGCGCCGCAGGCAGTACAAGCCCAAACCGCCTCTTCACTAATAGCGAATTCAGTTAACTTTTGGGAACTTTGCACCCCTTTGACCAGTTGAGCGCCTTCGGAATTCAGGAAATAGCGTTTATTGATTTCGAGTGCAGCGGGCGAGAGCACTTTCCCTGTGTTATAAGCTGGGCAAACTTCCTGGCAACGATAGCACATGATGCAAGCATAGGCATCCATGATCTGTTCCCAGCCTAGATCCTCTAAGCGCGCTGCCCCAAACTCCTCAATACTTTCATCATCAAAATTTAATTTGCTTAACTCGCCGATGGATAATCTTTCTGGTTTAAGCAAAAAATTGATTGGAGCAAAAAACAGGTGGATATGTTTTGAGTACAAGAAATATGGCATAAAAGCCAGGATAGTTCCCAGGGCCATCCAGAAAGCAGCATGTTCAGCGAAAAGAATACCGGAAGAGCCAACTCCTATCCATAGCTTTGATAGAGTGGATGCAAATGGCTGCCAGGCGTCAGCCCCTTCAGCCGCAATAGAAAAGGATTCACCCAAAAAACGTGAGCCTACATGTAAAAGAATGAACCCACCCACAATTGCCGAATCCCGGCGGATACCGCTGCGTGCTTTTGGATTAAGCAGAACATCTTCCCTCGCACTGAGCACGGCTGGTTTGAAAATGAAACGGCGGATGAGCATGAAGATCATGCCGGTTAGTACACCAACACTGAGAACATCTCCGCCTAAACGGTAAAGATTTCCAATGACTCCATGTCCTAGAAAAGAAAAACCGGAGATGTAGCCTTCTAAAACATCTCCGATATTGATCAGCAAGTAGTAAAGAAAACCCCAGGCAATTAGCGCATGGAAAAGGCTAGGACCAAAGCGAATACGGAAGGTGGGTTGGAGTGCGATGGTCTTTGCTAAAACCGGTACTATTCTTTTTTTAATTACACCCAGGTCAATTTTCCCCTGGCCAAGGCGGATGGTGTGCATAATACGGTCTGCCACCTGGTATGATGCATAAAGAGATGCGCAGAGTGCTATGACAAACAGGATTTTTTCGAACAATGTTAGCATAATCCCTCCTGACCGATTTCTCTAATCCGATAAGCACTGTTTTGTTTTGGATTGGATCGCGATTAGATAATTCACAGTTTACCATAGCGAGAATTGAGATGCAATTATCTATAGTTAATTTTGGCGATCTTTCTATTGAATCATGCTTGCCAGAGCAGGGTTAAAATCCACCAGCCCCATATAAGCTTGGGTCGGTTGGTGTTTCTCCAGATGGGTCCCAAACAAAGACCCAGTCTCCATTTTGCGCCCATTCAAACAACCAGCGGGCATCACCAACAGCTAGATTTACACAACCGTGTGATTGTGGATAACCCATTTTTGCTCGCCAATAGGCTCCATGCAGAGCTCGGGCTTCATCAAAATACATGGTCCACGGAACGTCTTCCAGGTAATAGGCATCGGAGCGGTCTGCTTCGAATGAACCGGTCATAGGAGTGGTTTCTAATTTATTGTAAATTTGAAATAAACCTGGTCTTGTCCAGAAGGGGTCTGAGCCACTAGCGATAATGGTGGCAAAAACAAGCTGGCGGTTATCATAGACAGCTAAGGTTTGCTCATCTAAATTGATGTCGATCCAGCGTTGATTGTTGACACCCTTGGGAGGAATGGGGTTGGGAATTACTTTTGCAACGTATTTTTGAGGTATCCAATCATCAGGCCCGATCATATACCATAATTCGTTGCCAACAAGTTTTTCATGTAAATATTTGGACAACATCGTATAAATTTAAAAGGTGACCAGTGTAATCCTCATTCTCAGAGCCAGGTGTGCGTTTGGTTTCGATTTGAGGTGTAGGCGCAAAATAGGTGAGGATCCACCCAAAGGGAGTTGCAGGAGTTTGTTGAAATGTTAAGCCTTGCGAGCGTGGCAGTGCACCAATGCGAGACAGATCGTTGCCGGTCATCCAGGTGTTTGGGCCGATCATATATAATTTCTTGCCGCTCACCTCTTGCTCATCGGTGTAGGAGATGTAAACAGTTTGCCCATTCAGGGTCTGGATGGCAGATTTTTTCTTGTACTGGACTGCATCCTCGATTGAGCCAAATACTGGTGCATTGGCATTGCGTACTTCAGCGTAACGTACGTTCACGTTTCCTAAGGAAGGGTCAATCGATTTAGATGGCAGAGGTGTGACGGGTAAAGTCAGACCTAAAGCTGCCATATTCGATAAGTATGCTGCTGGACCAGCCAGGATACAATCGCTGCCAGAACTGGCATAAACGCCTGGCAGGCAAACAGCCTTGGGTGTAGTGTTTTCGGAATTTAACAGGAAATCCGTTTTGGCGGTTACGGTTTGATTGCCAGTGAGGAGAAATAAAGAGAAAATTGTTGCCAGGAATAGATGAATACGTACTCTCATGGGGCTTTCCTAAAAAACGACAATCCTTTACATGAATTTACTGATTAATCTAAAACCAAAACATTTTGATGGAATCTAATGTGGAAGGAAATTATAGCGTAAAAAGGGCTGTGAATTCAATGATGGCACCTTTCTTTAAGAGTATACTTATCTTCTATGCCTAAAAGCAGTTGGTTGGTATAGAATACACCCGGGTAAGGAATAGATCTATGCTGGAAGGTTCAGAAAAACAACTCACAAACTGGCAGGTGTGGGTATTGGCTGCCAGACCGAAAACATTACCGGCTGCTGCAGCTCCGGTGTTGGTTGGGTCTGCTGCTGCTTTGGTTGGGGGCGGTTTCCACCTGGGGGTTTTTTGTGCCGCCTTGCTTGCAGCGTTGCTGCTCCAAGTGGGCGCCAATCTAGCTAATGACGTTTTTGATTTTCATAAAGGAGCGGATGCACACCAAAGACTCGGACCTACGCGGGTGACACAAGCAGGACTTCTGCTACCGGAGCAGGTCTACCGGGGAATGTGGCTTGTTTTTGGTGTGGCGTCGTTGTTAGGTCTTTATTTGATCTGGATGGCAGGCTGGCCTATTTTGGTGATCGGCGTGGCTTCTATCCTGGCTGCAATTGCGTACACCGGAGGCCCATTTCCTTTTGGTTATTACGGCTTAGGGGAATTTTTTGTTTTTCTGTTTTTTGGATTGGCAGCCGTCTGTGGAACTTATTATGCGCATCTCCACTCATTGGATATCCTGGCAATTGTGTCCTCACTGCCTATGGGCTTTTTGATTACAGCGATTCTGGTGGTCAATAACTTGCGTGATATTGAGACAGATAGGTTGGCTGGTAAGCGAACTTTGGCCGTTCGTTTGAAAGTGCCTGGTACCAGGGTTGAATTCTTGCTGTTTGATTATTGCAGCATACACGACGAGCCTTGTGATGTGGCTGACCAATCTCTCAACGGTGTGGATTATGCTTTCGTGGTTATCGCTGCCTTTAGCGATTTCGATGATCCAGATGATCTGGAAGGTGTCGGGCCGTCCATTAAATTTAGCTCTGGCGGGTACTGGACGATTGACGTTGATTTATGCTGTTTTGTTTTCCCTTGGTTTAATCATCCCGCTATTTTGAGGCGAGCAGCAATCTCTAGGCTTGATGTGGCAAATATCAATGACCTGGGTAGTTCATCAAGTCCCGTGTGCAATGTCTTAGCTGGCAGTTTGCCATGGACATAATTTTTTCTCAAGCCAATCCACAGAAAAATATAAAACCAATCCCATCAGGCTGAGAGCGATAATGCCGGCATACATTGCTGGATAATTGAATAATGTGCTCCCATTCAAGTAAATATAGTAGCCCAAGCCTCTTTGGGTGGCGAAGAGTTCTGCAATGTAAAGGACTGCTACAGCTGTGCCAACCGACTGGCGTAAAGCCGTCAGAATGGCGGGTAAGCTGGCTGGCAGGTAAACATATCGAAAAAGAGCCCGCCTCCCAGCTCCCAGGCTGCGCACACTTTGGATTAATTCGGAACGAATACCGGCAGCCTGGTCTCGCACCAAAACCAGGATTTGAAAGAACAAGATCATAAAGATAATGATTATTTTGGGGAAATCTCCTATGCCAAAAAAAAGTAACACGATTGGAACCAGAACTACTTTCGGAATTGGATAAAGGAGATAAATGAGTGGAGCAAAAATATCATTCAATCTCTTTGATTGACCCAGTACCAAACCCGCAGGTGCTGCTGCCAGGATAGCCAAAATCGTACTGGCTACTACCCTCCATAAACTAGCCCCTAAGTGTTCGAGAATATCCCCTTTGAGGATTTCTTGCCACAAAGCTTTGGCAACGACCCAAGGCGAAGGCAGAATGGGTTGTCGAATGACTGCGGCTAATAGAATCCAAAGCACGATCAAGATGATGATTGCTTTGAGCAGATCGCGTTTTTTCATTCGATTGTCTCCAGCTGTTGGCGTAAATACTTAATCAGGCTTGTGTAATCTGCTGAATCACGAAAGTCCGGATTGGATGCATGAGGATTTTCGATGATCACGGCTTGCTCATTCGGCGGATGTCCTAAGAGTAAGATTTTATTCCCCATTAGAACGGCTTCTTCAATGGTATGGGTAACCATGATCAACGTTAAACGTTGTTCAGCCCAAATTTCCAGGATCTGTTTCTGTAGCCCTTCGCGAGTGGGAGCATCGAGGGATGAAAAAGGTTCATCCATAAGTAGTATATCTGGCCTTAAGGCCAGGGTGCGAGCAATGGCTGTTCTTTGTCTTTGCCCTCCAGATATTTGATGCGGATATTTACCGGCGAACGGGAGTAAGCCTAGACGGTCAAGCCAGGGATCAACATCGAGATTTGAAGTGCTATCTTGAGGGGCGTGTTTGCCATCAGGTCCATAAAATCTTCGCACTTGGAGGCCAAGCAACGCATTCTGCCTGACTGTTGCCCAGGGTAATAAGCCGTAATCTTGTAAGATTAATCCGCTTTGGGGTCTGGGGCGGGAAAGGGGTTGGTTGTCAATGAATACTGACCCCGAGTTGGGGAAACGTAAACCAGCCAGCAAATACAAAAGAGTAGTTTTTCCGCAACCTGAAGGACCAATAACAGACCAGGCTTCACCAGGCTCGACCTTCCAGGAAAATGATTGGAAAATTGGTGCAGAATTCTGATAGGCATAGGTAAGATTCTGCAAAACAATCATGGCTAAAAACCTTTACTAATCGGTGCTGAAAAAAGATTGCTGGATTTACCTGCGCCTTAGGTGTGATTTTATGGTAAGAATTCTGCTGTGACCGAAGCGTGGTAGTCTACATCCTGGGAAAGTAAGCCGTTCTCCTTTGCCCATGCCAGCATATCCTTCCACTGTGTTTCTGATGGTACTCCAGCGGATACAAATTTTGGAACAATGAACGATTCAAGCAATGGGGGAGGAACAATATTTTGCTCACTCAGTAAAAGATTGTATTTCGTTGGACTTTGATTGATCAAATCGGTAGCGTCTTCAATGGCTGCTAAGAACGCTCGAATAGCCTGTGGGTTTTGATCGATTACAGCTTTTCGAAAGGTGATGGTACTAAAACTATATTCGGGATGTAGTCTATCATCGATAATCAACCTGGCGCCTTGCTGCACAGCCAGTGAGGAGAGCGGTTCAGGAAGCATGGCCGCCTTCAACTCGCCAGTTCCTAGCAGCGACATGCGATCAGAGATCTTGGGAACGGCAATGGTCTGGATAGAGTCATCTGATAACCCTTCAGCCTGCAATAGCCGGTCTGTAAGATAATCAATGATCGTTCCTTCAGAAATACCAATTCCAACTCCACTAAGGTCTTGAACGGTTTGGATTTCACTGTTCCCGGCGACTAAAATGCTGAACAACGCTGCTTCTGTTGTTGCTGCGCGTGCATAGCGAACAACCTGTAATTGAGTTTGGTCTCGATTGCTGAAAGCCGTTGAAAGGATTTCGTTGATCATACCGTCAACCTGCCCAGATGCGATCAGTTGGTCACGTTCTGGAGCAGCGGCTACTGGTACAAGTTCTACAGTAAGGCCTTGTGCTTCAAAGAGGCCTTCTTGTTGGGCGACAAACATAGGGAGCGCATCCAATACAGGCAGCACTGCTATGCGGAGGGTGGCATTCTCAACCGCATTTTCCGATGGTGCAGGTTTGGCCGTGCATGCTGATAGGACGATGGCTATAACCGTTAAAAAGATTAAAGGGAACCCAACGTCCCCTGGTTAAGTGAATTCGAAATTGAGGGCTCATTTTCTCCTCCTAAATTGCAAAACTGCAAGATTATAGCATAATCTATAGAGTTGTAGATCAGAGGTGTGTTAAAATGTCGCTAGGTAAGTCAGTAACAGTAAGGAGGGAAGTGTTGTGACAAAATCTCGCCCACAATTGATGGTGGAACGTCTTAGGGATTTGCAGGCTTCTTCACCAGATATTGAAGCATCTGCCGTGGTTAGCGTAGATGGGCTTATTATAGCATCAGCTTTACCACAAGGTGTGGAAGAAGACCGCGTTTCTGCTATGTCGGCAGCTATGTTATCTTTGGGAGAACGGATAGCCAATGAGTTGGGCCGCGGTTCATTGGATCAGGTATATATACGGGGTGAAAAAGGGTATGTAATTCTGATGTCGGTTGGCGAAGAAGCTGTTCTAACTGCACTGGCCCGTGAACAAGCCAAGTTGGGATTAATCTTCTTGGATATGCGTCGTGCGGCTGAAGCCCTTGAAAGATTAATTTAACGGATGTCTGAAAATGGATCCCATTCCAAGGAGTCAATACAACTACGCTAATAAGATCGCCTTGATATCCATAAAGGCCTTGGAAGATGTGATGGGCAAGAATGGAATGAATGCAATTCTCAACCTTGCCCATCTGCCGAATTTAATTGATCATTACCCACCAGATAACCTGAACAGAGAATTTAACTTTGCAGATTTTTCTGCCTTAAACCTGGCGTTGGAAGAAATGTATGGACCCAGGGGCGGTCGGGGGTTGGCGTTACGGGCAGGACGGGCAGCTTTTGCTGATTCGCTGCGCAATTTTGGCGCTCTAGCTGGCGTTGGTGATCTGGCATTTAAAATACTTCCGCTGCAGACAAAAATAAAAATAGGTATACCCGCCATGGCGCGAATATTTAGCCAGATTAGTGACCAGTTGTCTACTGTGCAGGAACGGGAAAATGAATACATCTACACCATACATCGTTGTCCAGTTTGTTGGGGCAGGTCTGGTTCTGATAAGCCGGTTTGTTTTATTGCAGTAGGTTTACTTCAAGAAGGCTTGAAATGGGTTTCTGGTGGACATGAATTCCGCGTGAATGAGTCGAAGTGCGTGGCAATGGGCCATGAAGTTTGCGAGTTCGTCATCCAGAAAAATCCACTTAGTTGAATCTTTTGAAGAATGAAACTCACAATCGTCATTCCAACTTATAACGAAGCAGAGAACTTGCAAAAGCTGACAACTGCGTTGTTCGCTTTGCCGCTCGATAATTTAAGTGTTTTGGTGGTTGACGATAACAGCCCGGATGGAACTGGGGAAATTGCTGATGAGTTAAGCTTTGAATATAAAGGGAGCTTCTCTGTGATCCATCGCTCGGGCAAGCTTGGACTTGGTACAGCTTATATCGAAGGGTTTGAACGAGCAATAGCTGAAAAGGCGGACGCCATTGGTCAAATGGACGCAGATTTTTCACATCCTGTAGAGAAAATTCCGGAATTGGTTGAAGCCTTGAGCTTTTCCGATGCGGTTATCGGCTCGCGTTATGTGGAAAATGGAAGTGTAGATGAACGCTGGCCTGCCTGGCGCAAGGGACTTTCTGCCTTTGGAAACATCTACGCACGCACTATTCTTGGACTTCCAGTTCGAGATGTGACTGGTGGTTTTCGTTTGTGGCGCCGCGAAACCCTGATGCATATGCCTTTAGCGATGATACGCTCAAACGGATATGCCTTCCAGGTTGAGACCACTTATATCGCGCATCGCTTGGGTTTCAGATTTGGAGAAGTACCCATATATTTTGCAGATCGAAGATGGGGGACATCGAAAATGTCTTTTCGAATTCAGCGAGAGGCGGCAATTCGGGTTTGGCAAATGTTAGCCCAGTACAGGCATTTGGAGAGAGATGCTTTGCTGAGAGTGCATTCTATTCAACATTGATAGCTAACAAACCTTTACTATGAAAGAATTGGGCTAAAACCGTAGGGTTTTTGCGCGTCTCCGTAAGTCAAAAACAAGAATTGTTTTTTGCAGTGATTTAACCTTAAAAAAGAATATAATCTGTGTGAAGAAAAAATAGATCTTTGTCGCGCCTGGCGCGGCTTTTTTGTGAGAGAATATTGTCTTCATGACTAACCACACACAGTCGCCAGAACAGCACGCAAACTTTCGTTACCTCTATGCCGATATTATCTGGTACGGAATTTTAGCGGGTAGTACACTGGCCTTTATTATGATTTATGTTACCCGGCTGGGCGCCAGTAGTTTGCAGGTCAGCCTTATCTCTTCTGGCCCAGCTGTGGTTAACTTGCTTTTCTCACCTTTGGCAGGACGCTGGTTGGAAAACAGAGCCCTCATACCTGTCTCTTTTTGGTCTGCAGCCTTTTTCCGCTTTGGGTACTTTGCAATCATCCCACTGGCGTGGTTTTTTACCAATGAAAGTCAAATTACCTCGGTTATCATCATAACCCTGGTTATGTCTGTTCCAGGGACTGTTCTGGCAATCAGTTTCAATGCATTATTTGCCGATATTGTTCCTCCTGACTGGCGAGGTCAGGTTGTTGGGAAGAGAAATGCTTTTTTGGCAGTCAGCCTGACAGCTACTACACTGGCTTGTGGGTTGATTTTGGACAAGATGGTATTTCCACTCAACTACCAGGTGGTATTTGGGTTGGGTGCTTTAGGTGGGGCAATGAGCACATATTATATTAGCCGGTTGCATCAGAGTGGTTCAATCCCTCCACAGCGAGTTAATCGTCCAATTGGCGATCTGGCCAGGCCAGGAACACTCCGTTTTGGTGACGCATTTCGTTTGCCAGTGGGTTTGCGCTTCCTCACCCGCTCAGCTGGACTTCGATTGTTGCGTTTGGATTTGCTAAAAGGTCGCATGGGGCGATTTATGTTTGCCTACCTGGTTTTTTACATTTTTCAATATACGCCTTTGCCTCTATTTCCTCTTGCTTCTGTGCGACATTTGCACCTGACCGATGGGCAAATTAGCCTGGGAAGCGCATTGTTTTATATTTCCATGATGTTGATTTCGGTCAGGCTTGGCTCATTGAGCAACAAGATTGGACACCGCAATATGCTGGTGATCAGCTCATTAGGTTACGGAATTTATCCGCTTTTATTTGGGTTAGCAAAAGATGTCAGTCTGTATTGGGTAGCTTCGTTGATTGGTGGAATTTTCTGGGCATTATTAAGCGCCAGCCTGGTGAACCGGCTTATGGAAGTGATTTCCGAGGAACACCGACCGGCTTATATGGCTTTGCATAATATGGTTCTGAACCTGGGTATCCTGGCAGGTGTGATGATTGCCCCAGTTCTGGCTGAGATGATGAGTTTGCCAGATACATTATTGGTTAGCGCCGTCTTGAGAACTGCAGCAGGGTTAATCTTATTCTTATGGGGATAAATTCCAGGTTTTTTCAGCCAAGCGAGCCCATTCATCCAATGAAAGCGTTTCTGCCCTGCGTTGGGGATCGATGCCAACTCCTTCAAGGAGGGTGATCGTGGTATCTGCTGACCAGTGCATTCCACCTGATAAAGCATTTCTCAATGTTTTTCGCTTCTGACTAAAACCTGCTTTTGCCAGTGTGAAAAAGGTTTTTAGAATCTTTGGATCAATGAGCGCTTCCGGGTAAAGCTCAACGCAAACAACCGCTGAATCCACCTTTGGGGAGGGATAAAAAGCCTCTGCTGGAATGTGAGTAGAAATTTCTGGTTTGCCGTAAACTTGAACACTTATGGCTAAGAGGCTCATCTCCCCTGGCTCGGCGCAGATTCTGGTAGCTACTTCAGATTGAACCGTTAATACCAATCGCCTGGGCGCCATCTGGGTTTCCAGCAATTGCCTGATCAAGTTTGAGGTGATGTAATAGGGTATATTGGCAACAACCAGGTAGCCAGGCTTTTGCATGATTTCGGTCAGGTTTACCTGCAAAATATCTCCCTGGATGATTTGTACATTTGAAAAGGGGGATATCACGTGTCGAAGGGCGGGTATCAGACGCTGGTCGAGTTCAACGGCCACCACGCGCTGGGCTTGCGATGCGAGCAAACAAGTCAAACTCCCTAGACCCGGACCAATTTCTAAAATCGTGTCTTCTGCTTCAATTTTGGCAGCCTGGACTACTTTAAGAAGAGCAGAATGGTCAATTAGAAAATTTTGTCCCAAGCGCTTATCTGGTCTGAGATCAAATGCATGCATTAATTCAGGAATATTCGAGTGAACAATCATTCATGGACAAGTGGATCCCCCTGTGTCTGAGGCGGTTGGCCAGACGCCGCTGGTAAATAAATCAATATACTGGCGAATTTCTTGCATGTCAGCTTCCATCACGAAGGTTTCATCGCGCATTTGAGGGCTGTAAACCCGTCCGGGTGAGAAAATTTCCTCTGGTAAACCGGTGAAAATTAGACTTTCACTGTCCAGGTGGGGTAACAGGCAGGCTAATTGCCCCATCTGTTCCAAGCTGAGGTCTGTGATTACATTGTCCTTGAAGGCGCCAATGATTTGGGGGATTTTGGGCAGCACGGATGGGGTGAGCAGCTTCTCCTTAATAGCGCAAATGACCATATTTTGATGATCCATGCGGGTGAAGTCATTGTAACGCTTACGGATGCGTGAGAATCGCATGGCTTCATCTCCATTAAAATGGTGATTCCCGGCTGTAAAGTAACCCATATCATCCGTGCGGCTGTTGGTTGGTGTGCCATCTACATCGTACGGCAGGTAGATATCAATACCGCCTAATGCATCCACAATGCGCGCAAAAGTAATCATATTTAGCGCGCCATAATGATCCACACGCAGACCGAAGTTCAGGTCCAGGGTACGCGCCATTAATCCAGGTCCCCCCCCTGGTCCATCGTAGTAAGCCATGCCAGGGGTGCCATAAAAATAGGATTGGTTTAATTTTCCATGCGTAATGCCATAATGATCACTGATATCCGGGATTTCCACCCAAATATCTCTAGGGATCGACAGAACAGATACTTTCGGGTTGACGAAATCGACCCGGGCAATGCGGATGGCATCGCCCAATCCATAGGTATAACTGTCGTCATCTGTGTCTACACCAACTGCCAACACGGTCATAGTGGCTGGACCACCGCAGAGTGGCTCGGGTGTGTTTGTGGGAATCTGGGTCGCAACGGGTTCGGAAATTGGCTTCGAAGTTGGGGGAATGCTAGAAGTTTGAATGGTTAACTCCACCACTGGAGAAGTAGCAGTACTGGGGGGGCTCCCTTGTTTCTCGGAAAGGTGAGAGGCTGTATAGGTAGGCAGGTTCAGGGATGGACCAAGAGGCGATTCCCACTGTTTTTTGAAAGAAGGAAAAAATATGATGGTGATTAGTAACAATGCTGCAATTAGAATGCCACTGATCATAAACACGCGGTTTTTGGAGGAGGATTTTTTGTGATTTTCTGTCATCTCAAAATTCTTGGATAAAGGGATTGATCCGAGAAAGGAATTCCTTGCCGAATTGGAATTTGATTATATCATTGGCTGGTATGTCAAATGTACTCATCAGGACCATGAAGAAAAACGGTATAATTTTGCTAGAACATTAATTATTATGGAACAAAAACCAATGAGAATTAGCAAGAAACAAGCCGGGAATTTTGCATGGAAAAGTCTCCCTAAGGGGACTTTCCTGGCTTGCGTTGCGTTGGTTCTTAGCCTTGTCTTGATTAACGATGTTCGATTTCTGTTGACTGACCCAAAAATGATGGGTTGGCAGCACTTTGTTTTAATTTTTGGCTGCACTGGGTTTCTCGCCTGGTGCCTGGAACGTTTTTTTTACCTGGCTAGGCTGGATCGTAAGTTTCATTACCGCCTGGCTTTTTGGATTGCTGCTGCATCCCCACTGCTGTATCTATTACTTGTCGTTGCATATGATTTTTGGCTGGGAGATGCATCTTCTCTTTTGCGACTTCATCCATTAAAAATAGGATTGATTGGGATGGTCTCATTTATGGGGAGTTACCTGGGATGCATGCTGGCAACTACGATCGCAGATGGTCTTTGGGAAAACAATTCGCCTCCACAATCAACCATCCGCCAGGAAGTGTATCAAATTCACCTGGCAAGCTTAGGAAAACTTTCGGCTATGCCTCTGTGGAAGCGTATCTTTGATACCTGTTTGGCCTCTGTTGGTTTGATGTTTTCCCTGCCTATATGGTTTTTAGGAACTTTCTTGATCTGGTACGAAGACCCCGGTCCATTGTTCTTTGTCAAAAATTCTGTTGGCCGGTATGGAAAAAATTTTCATCAACTAAAACTTCGGACTATGATCCGGGGTGCAGAAGAGCAAACGGGACCCGTGATCTCACAGCGAGATGACCGGCGCATCTTGATAACCGGGAAATTTTTTAGAAAAACCGCTTTAGATGAATTGCCCCAATTATTGAATATCATACGCGGGGAGATGAGTTTTGTTGGCCCGAGACCCCAAAGAACAGTATTGGTTCACCAGTATCTGCAGTCGATTCCAGAATATGCGGAACGACATAAGGTGCTACCGGGGCTGTCAGGCTTAGCTCAGGTTGCTGGGGATTATTACCTTACCCCTCGGCAAAAACTGCGCCTGGACCGGTTGTATATTCGCGATATGAGCCTGGGTTTTGATCTTAAACTTTTGTTCTTAGCCTTCCTGATCACTTTTTGGTTTCGCTGGCAAAAGGATTGGAATGGACGCTTACCGCGAAGTCTGATTCGATACCGGGGATAACCGTTTAACCTGAAATCTGGACTTGGTATTCGTCTGGTCTTTTACGATTTTTTACTTGAATGTTTAATCGCCGCTCGCCAGGATGCCCATAAAACCAGGGATACAATTGCAGCGTTTAGTCCTTGTCCAGCGATGGTTCCGTAGACACCCCAGCGCAGTAATCATCCATAATCCGATTGTAAACATCGCCAGGATGGCGGTCAGGTTAGCCAGAAATATGGGTCGGCTAAGTTTGGCAGCTTTCAGCACGGATTGTAATGGCCAATAAAGGAACCAGAGTGCATAGAATACAGCCATGATTATCATGGCTGAGCTGTATTCGAGATAGGTATCACCATATAACAAAGACAAAAGCGGTTTTGGAAATATGATGGCAATTCCAAGTAAGGACAGGATCGGCACACCGGCAAACCAATAGGTCAGTTTAAGACTGCGCTGAAGGCCAGAGAACCCACTTTGATAGAATGCCTTAGCAGCCCGGGGGGTAAGAAATGTGTCAATTGCCCTGAGCAACAAGTGAATCGGGGCTACCAGGTTTTGTAAGGCTCTGTATGCTCCGGCAGCTGCAAAGCTGATCATACCGGCAGTTAGAACCGGGTAGAATTCCACTGCTACCCAATTCGCAATTGCTCCGCCCATTACCCAACGACCATACTCCCAATTTCTTAACCAGTGTTCTTTTATATCTTTTGAGCGGAGGGTTAGATATTGTCGGGTTTGCCAAATTCCAGGGAGAAGGGCTATTAAGGATCCTAAAGCAATTGCAGAAATTCCAGCAGGTCCGCTCAATGTTCCATTTCTAATCCACCAGAGCATGAAAATAAGCCGGCTTATATTGGCCAGGATCGAATTGATGGTTGCTTCTAAAATTCGGCTGCGCGTATACAGCATCCGCCGGAATATACTCATGTAACTGCCACCACAAAAAAGCCGGCCAAAGTGAAAAAATGCCAGGACCAGCTGTGTCGTTGCCGGTCGCGATCAGCATCCATCCAAGCAGCGCGATGCCGCTTGCCGCAAAAACAGGCCATGAGTGTTTGCAGGAGTGTTGTGTTGCTGGCGTATTGTTTGAATTCTTGATCACTTAAACCTGCCCCGTAGGCGTTGAGCGGTTGGATCGTTAACCCTTCCTGGAAGGCGCGTAGCAACCTTAATGAAGTAAAGCCAACCCCATATACGCCTAATTCTGTAGGGCTGACATTACGAGCCAGCAGAAGTGTGGCCAGGAAATTGGAAAGGCTAATAATTCCCTGATCAACAGCTGCAAGATACCCTTCTCTAGCTCCTTGTCCTTTGAAGATTTTCCAGGTGGAGAGCAAGGTTCGTTTGATTGCCTGAGTTTGAGGGAAATTTTCTAACAATTTCAAAAGAGAAGATTTCGGAAATGTCATAAATAATTGACGAAAAATCTGAGATTCGGATTATAATGAGGGGTGATTCTAACAGATTTATTAGAAAATAACATTCGTCCCGTATCTTCAAGAGAAAAATAAAGTCTTAATGAATGACTATATGCAATCCGAAGAGGCATTACTGACCGGGGTCCGTCAATTCGACCCGGCAGCATTGCAGCTTGTGTATGACCGGCATAACGAGGAATTATATCGCTATGCCTGGAGGCAGTTGGGAGATGCAATGACCGCCGAGGATTGTGTAGCTGAAACGTTTACGGGCTTTCTGAATGCTCTTAAACAAGGAAAAGGACCTAATCAGTATTTGCGGGCTTATTTGTTTCAAATAGCTCACAATTGGATCGTGGATTTTTACCGCCGGCAGCCTCAACCAGAAATGCCTTTGGATGTTGCGCTGGTTGCAACAGGCGAGGCGGATGACACGCCAGGTATTGTTGCTCGTAATCTTGAGCGACGCGAAGTGATAGATGCTCTAGCCCATCTAACCGATGATCAGAGACAGGTGATTGTCTTGAGGTTTTTAGAGGATTGGAGCCATGAAGAAATATCAAAAGTTATGGATAAACCGGTTGGTGCAATAAAGGCATTGCAACATAGAGCAGTCAACGCACTCCGAAGATGCTTAACCGGTAGAGATGAGGTTGGGGATGAAAATTGATGTGATAAATGAGATAGGACCTGATTTGCAGGAGAAATTATGGCTGCTTAAGGATGTTCCTGCTCGCGATGAAAGTGTAAAGGCTCGTCAACGAGCTCAATTTGCCGCACAACTGAAATTTATGCCAACTAGTCAAAATTCAGTTGGATTGGCTGCTATGTGGCCTTTTTCTACATTAAATAAGAATCGTGGGCAGAAACATGGTTATCCAACTGGTAATATGTTGCTCGGAAGAGCATTGGTAACCATTGCATTGGTGCTGGTCTTTTTATTTAGCAGTGTTGGAATTACGGCTTATGCGGCTCAGAGCAGCCTACCTAGCAGCCCCATTTATTCTTTTAAACTGTTTTCTGAAGATGTAAGGTTGGAACTAACCACTAACATTGAAACAAAGTTTAGCTTAATTTTGGCATATGCGAACAAACGAGTGGAAGAAATCGTTGCTCTCCAATCCCAGGGAGATGCAGTTGATGAACCGGTTGTTACCCGTTTACAAGATCAATACGAATTCGCTTTGCAGCTGGCATCAGGTATGCCGGATGATCAAATGACGCAATCTTTAGAACAATTAAGAGAGACTGCGCAAACCCAATTGATGACTATGACCACTCTGCGTGAGAATGCTCCTGCGGATTTGGGTGAGCAACTTGACCGTGTTCAAGAAATGCTTGAACAGCAGCAGTACATGGCTCAAAATGGTTTGGAAGATCCCTTGACTTTCCGTGAAACGATGCGAAATCAAATCCGCAACAACGAGCCATCTGAAGATAAAGGCAATCAAAATGGGCGTGCTGCGAGCGATGGCCCTGGCCCATCAGAACCATCAGACAATGGCGAGCCACAAAACCCTCCCAGGAAAAAAGGTCCTGACCAGGATCAGGAGCAACCCGCTCCAAGCCCTGAGGAACCTGATGAGGATTTGCAGAAAGGGAATGGTCCGGGATCGGACGATGAACAGCAGCCGGGTAAAGGACCTGGATCAGACCAAGATGAATCACAAGGTCCCGAGGATGTCCTGTTCTCGAATTCAGTGGGCTACTACGTTCAATATGGTATCGTCATTCTCCAGGATTACGAACGTGGTCATAAAGCGAAGTTTCAGGGCTCCCCAACATTCATTCCGTGATCGTTTGGTTGTAAGCCTGGTGAAAATAATGGGAATTTACCCAATAATCTGAATCTGTATAAATCTTCTCTCTCTCAAGCATCAAACCTCCCGTAAACCATAAATTTTCGGGAGGTTTGTTTTTAACTTCATAATCTTTCACCAAATCAATTTCCCTGCAATGAAATTCAATTTGATAAGTTAACTGTTTCTGGTTTTGTTTGAAATATTGGGTAGTACGATTTTCCTATGACGAATGGTAAATTCTATTGCAATATTCTCAGATTTGATAGGTAACGTTGTATTTTGATTAATCAATGGTATCCTCGCAGTGGTGAAAATCGCTTAAAAACCGGTTCTAATTCCGGAGATGTTGCTCATGTCAAGAATTATTAGAGAAATGAAACAAGAGAAGGCCCAGGGGATGGTTGAGTTTGCCCTGGTTTTGCCCCTATTGCTTCTGGTTGTTTTTGGAATTATCGAGCTAGGCAGAATGGTTGTCATATACACTTCTGTTTCCTCTTCCAGTCGCGAAGCAGCTCGTTATGCCTCGGCTTCCGGCCGTTCTGGCAGTAATGTCCCATATTTTCTGGATTGCAACGGAATTCGAGCTGCTGCTAAGCGCGTGGCTGTTTTTACTTCGATTGAGGATGCCAATATCCAAATTTCCTATGATCATGGTCCAAATACCGGGGTTTATTCCAGCTCTTGCCCGGCTCCCGGAGAAGTAAAACTGGGGGATCGTGTGGTTGTACGCGCCGTGGCACAATACCAGCCTATCTTGGGCTTGATTCCCTCCTTCAGCATAAATTCTGAAACTGCCCGCACGATTATCAAAGATGTTGTGATTCGGGGTACACCAGGGGGAGGTGTGGCCCCAAATACACCTGTGCCGCCCACTCCTTTCTTTACTCCAACACCTACGGCGACCAATACATTAACACCAACCTCTTCACCAACCTCTTCACCAACATCATCGCCCACCATAACCTTTACATCGACGGCAACATACACTTCTACTCCTGGTCCGACTCCGACTGCTTCGAATACACCTACGCCCACCTTCACTGCCACCAATACTCCAACTGAGACGCCAACATTTACACCCACGCCGACACCTACTTATACCTATACACCGACGAATACTCCCAACCCTTGTTTGATAACGGTGGATAGTTATACGCGCTTAGGATCAAAGATCACCTGGACGTTAACCAACAATTCCTCGGCTTCTTACACGCTGGTTCGGGTGACCATTCCCTGGTCACAGAATGCTCAAAAATTTGAAGGATTATCATTTGGTGGTTTTTCTCTATGGACCGGGTCCGATGTCAAAGGTGGGTCATCATTCGGGCCTTCAGCGCCAGCAGAATTTATTTGGGCAATCGTCTACCCTGCTCATCGTTTTGAGGCCGGGCCGGCCACGAGCAAAAACATGGAGTTGTATTTTAAGGCCGATGTAGAACCGATTTCTAATCTAACAGTGGCTACATTTATTAATGACGTTACTGGGGATGAGTGCAGTGTATATGAGGATTTCAGATAAGGGTGAATTGATTATGAAAAATGGGTTTGCCCTGGCTCTAAAGTTATTCATGATGGTAGTAATCTTCTCAAGCGCTGTTCCTTTCCAGGGCAGTTCTGCTAGAGCGGAAGATCTTCGTGAACCTGATTGTGAAGGGTCAAAAGGGCATGAGCAAGACCTGGACAGGTCAGCGTGCCCCGAATGGGTTTTAATGGATTACCAGGTCGAAGCGCTTCTGCCAACTTCTACAGGGGGACCTGATGTTTTTGGTTATACCTGGGATGATGCCATCACGATGGAATGGAAAGAAATCATCTCTGGTACTGGGGGGGGAACTCAAATTTATCCATCTTCTGCCACCCCTGATACTGCTGTGGACGATGAAGTCGTTGGCCCGATTTCTATTGGATTTAACTTTAAGTATTATGAAAATACATACTCTGAAGTTTTTATCAGTAGCAATGGTCTGATAGGTTTTTCGGCTGACTTTGCCGGGAATCTGGCGGGGGCTAGTAATCTCAGTATTCCTTTTGATTTCCGAATCCCCCAAAATTTCCTAGCGCCTAATTGGGATGACTTAATTATTGGCGGAGAATACAACCTGGGAAAAGTTGCTTATGGGAACGGGGTCGATGCGCGCGGTTCATATTTTGTTGTTGAATGGTACCAGGTCACCAAAACTAATCTGACTGGCAGCCTGACTTTTGAAGCTATCCTGTACGATTCAGGAGACATTGTATTTCAGTACCAATCACTCAGTGGTGATTTGGACAGTGCATCGGTAGGGATCGAAGATGCGGATGGGGTAGATGGACTTGCTTATTTGATTAATGCTCCTGGATTGGCCTCAAATATGGCAATCTTATTCGAACGGCCCGGAGATGCAGTCCGAGTTAAGTTATTCTCTAGTTCAAAAGGTGCACTAAATATTAACAGACAATCGACCCATCAGGTGGTTGTGCGTAATACTGGCGACCTCGGAGTGGATGTTTTTGATCTGATGGCATCCTCCAGTCCTCCTGGATGGCAAGTTTTTCTTCTAGATAGCCAGGGAATCGCATTACAGGATACGGATGGGGACGGCGTCCAAGATACAGGCCCATTGGCAAATAACGAAACTAAAATCATTACTGTGAGTGTGCTGGCTCCGCTATGGGCAACTTCAAACTCATCGGTGAGGGTCAATGTCGAAGCCAGATCGTCCCTTTCCATTTTTGTCTCGCAGTTGGTTGAGTTGAGAAGTGCATTACCTTCTCGATTTGCATTAACATATCGACGTGGCTTGAATGTCTATACTGATTTGATTTCTGCTGAAAGTCAATACCAGGCGCGGGAATTCGAGTATTACGCAGGCGGCACCTTCAGTATGGCGCGCGCCAGCCATAACCATTTCATAGGCGTCTCTTTGGTGAGCGGTGGCGCTTTTTACACTAATCTGGAATATATGATGGTGAATGGCATTGGGTCAACGATTTTCGAAGCTCCTAAGCTACTGACTGAAAATACGGGGTCTGTAGATATCCGGGACAATTCTCCTGTGGTAGTTACTGCTCCGAATGGGAATATTGGAATTGCATGGGTGCGCCGTTTGACGCGGGTTACCAGTGATTTTCGCACCAATATCAATATTTATTTTGCGGTTCTTGATCCTTCTGGCAATACGCTTGTACATACAGAAACGAATGTCACCAATAACGTTACCTGGGCAAATACTGAAGATCCAGATCTGATGGAGTTTGAAAATTTGCGCATTGATGCTGTTCAGGATTCTATCAGCGGTGAAGGACGATTCCATTTAGCATGGATTGAGAAACATACCAGGAATACTGGGTTAATCACGACTGATGTCGCCCATGCTGTTTATAACTACGCCGGAGGAGTGGTCAAACCAGCCAGTTTATTCACACCAGTCAATCACTCCGATAAGATAGACTTCTTTGAGCCGGCGTTGGTTTCCTATAACAATAACCAATTGATATTGCTTTACTTTGTCAGTGACACAAATGACCCTGAACATTCTCTGGACAGTATTGTCTATGCTCGCATAGATGCTGGTGGAAGTACGCTTCAATCCCAAACCAACCTTTACGATGTTGTCGGTGAAGAGATTGATGGCGTTCAAATGAGTAATGGCAGCATAGGTTTGGTGTGGATCAATTCAACAACTGAGAGAGTAAATACAGTGGTTTTAGCTCCCAATTTAAGTGCGCCTGTTGATTACCTGAAATTAACGAATCCGGATGGCAGACCTTCCCGTTCGGTGTCTATTGCCAGAGGCCAATCAGGCCAGGCAATTTTGACCTGGATGGACGGCGGTCTCTTAGAGCGCTTGTATTATGCAGTGTTAGATTCCAGCGGTAGCCTGGTAGTGGAACCTTTGTCCTTTAAGTATCGCGAAGGAGAACCAGCTTTGGAAACTATTGCTGGTTTTGGGAATGCAGAATATTCAGCTCAGTGGGTAAATTATCTTCCGGTTGTAAATCACTGAGCCGATCTTATGCGATCGCGTAAAAAAGGGAATGATGGTAGTTAAATGGCAATTGAACCGATTTTTGGAGATGCGTACACATGATGAGCAAGGTTAAATCTTTTTTCCCAAAGACCAGATGCGCGGAACAAGAAAAAGGACAAAGCCTGATCGAATTCGCCATAAGCCTGGTGATATTGTTGATTTTGTTAGCGGGACTTATTGATACTGGTCGGGCATTGTTTACTTACCTGGCCTTACGCGAATCGGCAGAAGAGGGAGCCTTATTTGGCTCCACTGCTCCCACTGATGCGGCTGCAATTGAAGCACGCGCATTAAATAGCTCGGATTTGGTGCGCGGGTTTGACTCAGATGTTAATGTACAAGTCAATGTTACCGGTGTAGCTTGTACAGGCAACGCTATCTCGGTTACGGTTACATACTCAAATTTTCCAATCACCATGCCGTTTATTGGGGCAATCATTGGCAGCCAGACCATACCGATTAGCGCAACAGCTACCAACACAATTTTACGCCCGGGTTGTACATAACCACTGTGAATTTGGGCGTTGATAAGTGAAGAGAAAAACACCACAATTAGTGCTTGTTATTTGATTGAAAATTACTAAATGAGTAAAAGAAAGAGAGGATATTATGAATGCCTTTAGAGCTAAAACCGAAAAAGGTCAGGCCTTACCACTCTTGGTGCTGGGTCTGGTCGCCTTGTTGGGTTTCACTGCGTTAGCTGTGGATGGAAGTATGGTTTATTCAGATCGGCGTTACGCACAGAACGCGGCAGATGCGGCTAGCCTGGCTGGGGCTGCCGAAGCAGCGCTGATTCTGGAAAATTCCCATATCACTTATTCGGGATGGAGCTGCTCAAGCTCGGTTGTATCCAGCGCTGCCAGTGTCGCCAGACAGGCTGCAGTTAACCGGGCGGCTGATAACGGGGTGATCATTGATCAAAATATCAGTGATCAAAATGGTGTTGCTACCCAATGTGGTGTGGATAACTCCAATGGCTGGGCGGATAAATACCTTGATGTGATTACAATGGCAACTGTCCAGACAAACACCTCGTTTGCCCATTTTGTTTTTGGAGGCACACTGCAGAATACAGTTGAAGCAGTAGCGCGAGTGCGGCCTCGTCAAAACCTGGCTTATGGTTACGCAATTGTTGCCTTGAACCCTGATGATTGCCAGGGGCAACAAAATGGGGCTACCTTTCATGGTACCGCAGATATTCTTGTCCAAGGCGCAGGGATTTTTACGAATGGATGTTTGAGGGGCAACGGGTCGCCAGATGTTGAAGTAACCGCCGGTGGGATCAATTATGTTGGTCAACTGGTGGGTGACCCGTCTTTGTTCAGTCCATCACCACAACAAGCTTCGTTGCCTATCCCCGCTTCTGCTTACGAGATTGATCCGCCAGATTGCTCCCATCCTGATGCGCATCACGTATCTGGAAAGAAGTTGAGTGGAGAATTAGAGCCTGGCTTATATTGTGTATCTGGTAACCTGCAAATTAATGGCAATGATTCATTGGTTGGCAATGGAGTCACCATAGTGATTTTGGATGGTTTTGTGCATATCAATGGTAATGCTGAAATCCAATTGGCTGCACCAGCAGAATCCCCAGACCCATCGCCGGCTATTGCAGGATTACTATTCTATATGCCGCCTTCGAACCATAATGTAATGAGAATTAACGGCAATTCAGAACTCTTTTTACCAGGGAACCATCCTGGCAACTGGTTCGGATATTGATTTATTAGGCACAGCGGCAATCGATGCATACCGGACGCAAATCATTGGATGGAATGTACAGGTAGGAGGCACTTCAGATACATATGTACTGTATAACGACAACATGAATGTTATGCGGCCATCCTTCTTGGATTTATATCGATAAGGCGTATTAAGGTTATTAACTAGAGGCTTGAAAGGTTTAGATATTTCGAAATTGTGTTATAAAATGCTCAGGTAGGCTACCCGGCGGCACCCAGAATTTCCTCCTTACTGCTGCTTCCTCTCGGACCTGACAGGGTTCGAAGGGTTCCGCCGCGCCGGACCCACCTGAGCAAGCGCAAGCATACCTCAGGAAAAGGGGCTTGTCAATGCTGCGTTTGAGGAAAATGGCAAAAGCCTAAGGATACAAAAAAGCTGGCAGAAATAAATCTGCCAGCTTTCACTGTGTCTCGATCAGGATTTTTTTCGTTGTATCCCGAAAGCTAATCCCAGGATCGCTGCCAATAAGATGATGAATACGACAACACCTAACCATCCTTGTAAGACGCTGGGAGGCTGGATGGGTTGTTCTGTTACTACAGGAGCGGGACGATCCGTATATTGCCAGCTGAGGATGAAAGATGTCAAATCGTTGATCTCATCTTCGGTGAGCGGACCGCCCTTTACTTGACCCCAGGCGGGCATGACCGATCCGGGAATTCCGTTTTGAATGGTTGTTTTCACAGATAGGTCGGGACGAATGGCTGGCCAATCCTTGGCTAAAACAGCGCCGATCCTTCCTTCCCCATTTTCTCCGTGGCAAACAACACAATTTTGACTGAACAAGATAGCGCCACGATTAGGATCGCCTTGTACTTCTGGTATCGGGGTAATGGCAGGGCGTGGGGTGGCAGTTGGAATGATGAGTATCTGGCTTGGATCTCCGCTTTGCCAGCTCAGGATATAAGCCACCAGGGAGTTGATTTGGGCTTCGTTGAGTGGTCCGCCTTTTGATTGGCTCCAGGCTGGCATGACTGAACCAGGAACTCCGTTGGTGATGATTGTGCGGACTGTCAAATCTGGTCGGATTGAAGGCCAATCTTTTGCCAGTGTTGCCCCGACACGACCAGCGCCATTTTCACCATGGCACATCAGACAATTTTGTTCGTAAAGCAAGGCTCCTTCAATAAGGACATCACCAGGAGAAGGGGTTTGCGCCTGCACAACCGATTGGTTAATCAACAACCCAATGACAATCAGCAGGATTGCATACCAGAGCGTAGTTTTCCGTGGGTAATCGGACATGAGAGCCTCAGTGCTTTATTCAAAGGTTAAGAGATAAGCAATCAAATCGGCAACTTGTTGATCGGTCAGTTGGTTGGCATAGTTGTTCGGCATAATACCATCCGAAAAGCCAGGGACGATATAAGCGCTGCTGATAACGATCGACTCGAAGAGATATTCTTCAGCGGATTTTGCACTCCCGGCATAGTCCGACTGCGAAAATCGGGATGCAGCGCGGGTCGCGACACCCGGTTCTGCACCGGCTGCCCAGGCTGGACCGGTAGGCGCAGCAATATGGCAAGCTGTACAGCCTAAAGATACGGCCAACTCTTCGCCAACTGTTGGGTCACCTTGAGGTAGCTCTTTGGTGATATTAGCGCCGACGGTATCCCCAGTTGGTGCTGGTGGTGCTTCGACCAGTTCGGCTGTTTCTTCCCAATTCATAACAAAGGCGGCTATAGCTCGGATCTGGTCGTCCCGTAATGGACCACCGTAATGCTCGGAGAAAGAAGGCATAGCAGGAACGCCCTGGCCGGGATAACTTTGGGGGCGAGTGGAGCTCAGGCGTCCGCTGGATGCCGTAGCGGTAATATAGTCCTCAAGGGTGCCGCTCCAGCCTACATCGGTGAGCCTTTCGTCGAAGAAATAGCGGTCGTTCAGGGGCGGGCATAAACCAGGTATGCCTGTGCCTTGAGTGCCGTGGCAGCGACTGCATTGTTGTTCATATAATCCTGCGCCCACTTCGATAGACCTGGCTCGTTGGGCAAGAGCAGTTTCTTCCATACGTTTCTCTTCGTTAAACCCATAGACCAAAACAAAAGCACTGGTGATAAAGATGAAGAGAGTTCCAAGGGTGATTTCAATCTGAACACGGTTCATGGTTATTCTCTCCCACGTTCTCGATGCAAGAAGATGTGCCGTTCATAGGTTTTTCGGACACCATTCTCCGTATACACAATTCGCGGTGTAATTTTTTTGAGGTCCAATTGCCAGTCGTCAATAATCAGAACAGCTTGCACCTCGGGTAATTTTCCGTTTTCTACAGCTTCATTGATCCGAAGTGTATACTCCGAAAATACTTCCTCAAGCTCCGGACAACCGTAGTCAAGTGTTGGGCACAGGTTCTTGGTTGGAGTGATGTTAACTTCATAAACGCCCGCCTGCAACTGGTCATAAGATATCTCACGCAAAGGACCCACACCTTCTTCGGGAGCCAGGTCTTGCACGATGCGCGTTGCGGGGTCTGTTTCAATACCATATTCGGGTAACCCCATGTAACTTAAGACGACCATGACGAGCAAAGTTAGTACACCCACACCAACAGCCAAAGGCCGTCGATATAAACTGCGGTGGGGGTTGCGGTCGATATAGGGTAACCCGATCAGAACAATGACCAAAATTGTGGGGATGATAATTCCCATCAAGGTTTTATCACCCAATTTAAGCATGCCTTGCAGGAACCAAAAATACCAGGGGGCTTTTGTGTCTAAGGGTGTAACTTGTGGGTTGGCTATCGATTCCAACGGAGCGCTATATCCAAAAATGGTAACACTCAGGATAATCGCCAGGATACCCAGGCTTACCAGGAAGACCTCATGTGTCAGTAAGTCAGGCAGAAAATCGATGCGTTGTTTGGCAGCTTTCTTGACTTCCGCAGGTACATTGCCTTCTTCCAACGAGGCTGGCAATGAGATGCCATGTTCTCGAGAAACTTTATAGTAGTGGATACTAACAACTAACACTGCGGCAAATGGCAGCAACACGACATGTAACAAATAGAAGCGCAGCAAACCATTCGCAGCAATATCAGGAGAACCTCTCAGCAATAAGTTAACTTCGTTGCCAAAAATCGGAGCAGCTTCGGCCATGCTGGTGCCTACCGTTACAGCCCAATAGGCCAGTTGATCCCAGGGCAGCAGATAACCGCTAAAACTCAATAACATGGTTATCCCCAAGAGAATGACTCCGGTGAACCAGGTAAATGAGCGATCTTTTTTATAGGATCCTGTGAGAAATGTGCGCAGCATATGCAAGAAGGTGAAAATCACCATCGCTTCAGCTCCCAGGCGGTGCACATCGCGCAGCATTTGTCCAAAAGGTACATTGCTCATTAGATTTAACACCGATTGATAAGCTTTCTCTGGTGAGGGCGTGTAATAGATCATCAGGATCAAACCGGTGATGGCTTCAACAAAGAAGAAAAAGGTTGTGAAGAACCCCAGGCGAAAGGTGTGGGTAAAAATAGTGCTGCCTGCTTCGTAGTAACGGGGACGAATGTGGAAAAGAAAACTGGTCGTGTGAACTTTGTAACGAGGGTTGGGCTTTTCGGTTGGCGGATCGCCTCGCACGACTGCACGTAATTCTTTCAAGCCTAAACCAGCGGTGATGATGCGAACGCGGTTATCGATGGCTGCATGAGCTTTTTGACGTAAATCTTGAAAATTAATGGATTTAATCATCTATCCACTCCGGAAAATCTTAAAATCAAGTTGTATTGAAGATGGGTCATTATGCGTGCGGTTTGCCATTAATCCTGCGACCTGTGTCCACCCGGATGACCGTATTGGGGTTATTGGGGATGGGTAATGGTTCCCCATCTGCTGCTTCTGCCAACAATTCGTTGGTCTCTGGGTCGACGGCTTGCACCACAAAGCGATCCAAAGATCGTGGGGCAGGTCCGAGGATGTACTCCCCTTCAAGAGAAAATTGGGAGCCATGGCAAGGGCAAACAAATTTATCTTCCTGTTCGCGCCATGTATACAGGCAACCCAGGTGGGTGCAGACTTTGTATAATGCTGTAACGCCTTCTTCTGTGTTTGATAGCCAGAGCTTGACTTTTGGGAAGTTTAAAGGCGATGAACCGGCTGGCGGCAGGTCTGCAACTTTTCCGACAGTGACTGTTCCGCCAAATTCGCCTTCCTTGAATCTGGGCATAGCGAATAAGTAGGTGACTCCTGCCATATTAACCGCCAAAAAACCTAAAGAAGCCAGCCAGGCAAAGTTCAGGAATTCTCGACGGTTAACAGCCATCTTTTCTTCCTGTACAGGGTTTTCCTTTGCCATCATAACCTCCGGATAAATAGGATAAATAATGCCTGAATAGTCGCTAGTGGATTATAGCATAGGCAAAAATGGCGAACAAGGATAGAGCGGTTGGCTTGCTGGTTATCTTCGGGTGATTCATCTATCACCCGTTTGGTAAATTATGATCATCAATGGGTATAATAGAAAACAAGATTGTTTTTTCGGAGGAAAACATGACCGTTGTCGATGTTCATGGACGCCTGGCTAGTACTGCCTTGATGTATGTCATCATCTTGGGTGTATGGGGACTATGGCGTTTTTTTCGGAAACAAACCATGGATAGCAATTTTTGGGGCGCATTGGTGATTGCCGAGGTTCTTATCTTGTTTCAAATTGGGTTAGGATTGTACTTATGGTTGAGTGGGGCGGGTACATTGAATAGCGGAACACATGTTTTGTACGGGGCGGTCAGCGTGATGGTCTTGCCTGGTATTTATCTCTACACCCGTGGGGATGATCAAAGACGGGCTTTACTCATCTATTGTGCTGGTTTTATATTCATGGTAGGGATTTTAATCAGAGCAATGGTAACGGCTGGGTAAATTTCTATGCAAGGTAAACTTTCCCGACGCGACTTCATCAAATTTGCCAGCCTGGGCGCTGCAGCCTCCGCAGCGGTCCATATCAGTGGTAATTCCTGGACTGGAATGAATGCCTTGGGTTTGAAAGAAATCTCCGGTCCAGTTTTGGCACTTCAGGAAGGTGTGATTGCTACAACCTGTACAAATTGCGAGCTGAATTGCGGATTGCTGATCACGGTAGAAAATGGAAGAATTCAAGGCGTAGCAGGGAATCCAGAACATCCGGTCAATCGGGGGATGGTATGTGCAGGTGCTGAGGAGATCACTCGGGATTATCTGAATACCAAACGTACAACAGGCCCTTTGACCCAAACCAGACGAGGCTCTGGTGTTTATTCTCCTTTTAGCTGGCTGGATGCCGAGAAAATCATCGAACAAGTCCTTTGCCACACGCCCGCTTCTGAAACCGTTTTTATCACCACATCCTATTCTGATCATCTTAACGATTATCTTGATCAACTCTCTGCTGCGATAGGGGGTTTGAAAATGATCAGCCTGGTGGAGCCTGAGTCTGGTGACAGCAGCATGCGATTGAGGCAGGCTTCCCAAAAGGTGTTTGGTAACTCCCAGGTCCCATATTTTGATACTGAACATGCCGAATTGATCCTGACTTTTGGGTTGGAAGGCACTGAGCCATGGCTTTCCAGCCTTGCCAAACTGCGATACCGTGCACAAAATGTTCAAAGAAATTCACAAGTAAATCAAACCTGGATGCATTTTTCTTCTAACAAACCAGATGCTGATGGACTGCCTGGTGAATGGATAAAAGTGCTGGAGGGTTGCGAAACGCGATTGGTAAGTGCATTGACTCGATTGGAGTCTGCTTCCCGGCCGATTGCTTTACCAGATGAGTTTGATTTAGCTGTAGAGGCTATCTTTCAGATGACATCCTTAAGTTATGTAGAGGTAGCCCACCTGGTAGAGCGTTTCACAGCGAAAGCTCGGAAAATCGCAATTCCGGGAAGAACAGTCTTAAGCAGATCGGGTGGCTTTGAAGCAGCTGAGGCGATCTTAAAGTTGAATATTGCTGCCGATAACCTGGGAAAACCTGGAGGGTTGTTCTTCGTAGCGCCAGCCCCAGTGTATCCATATCATCGTCAGAATATTAGCTCATCTGGTGATCTGCAGTTTTTAATTGAGAGAATGAAGCAGGGCTGGATAAAGACAGTGTTGATGCATGGAAATCGGCAGCTATCCCAGATGGGTGTCCTGGAGGAGTTGGAGGAAGCGCTTGATTACGTCCCACGAGTGATTTCTTTCAGCCCCTATGCAGATGCATTTACACGCTGCGCCGATTATATCTTCCCAGATCACCATTCCTTTGAGAGCTGGGGGTATCAGAAAATCACTCAAGGCAGCGATCGCGTGGTTGTCTCCGCTATTCAGCCTGTGTTTGTCCCTGGCTTAGACTCCCGAGCAACCCTGGATGTCCTGACAAGTGCAGTACAAAGAGCCGGGGGCAGCCTGGCTGCGGCGTTGTCTTTTGGAAGTGAAAACAGCTTTTTACAGCAAACTTTGGTGAATATTCATGATCACAGCGACATCCCAGGGCAGGTTGGGCAAAAGGGTATCTGGTCGTCTTTCTATCAGCGCGGTGGCTGGTGGCCAGCCACCGCCGTGTCAATCCCGCCAGTTTATATTGGATAACCTGGTTAAACGAAAATGCCGGTGAACACCGGCATTTTTTATTCGAGCGGAGAGGGCGGGATTCGAACCCGCGTTACCTTGCGGTAAACGCGCTTTCCAGGCGCGCGCGTTAGGCCAGACTACGCTACCTCTCCCAATAAGCCAGGCGGTTTACTTCCCGCAGGCGTCCGACATTATACTACAGACTTTCTTTTCACGGAAGTTGTGCTGATTACTTGTAATTAATAATTTGTCAATTCAACTGACAAAATTGTCCGTTTACAAAAATCAGCAATGGTTACAATAAGATAAGTAAAAAATGTGGCGATGTGTAAATGCTGACATCCGATTTAGAATTTAATTACATTCACCATGGTCTTGTGTTCTTGATTTTTGATAATCATCTGGCAACTTAGATTTTTTATTATTTGGGATTGTTAAAAGTTGATTTTAAGATGCAAGTACTCTAAAAAGTAATTCTTTATGGGAGAAATTGCGATGACTAAAAAATTCTTGATCTCTGTGATTGTTTTCTCATTGTTGGTCGTGTCTTTGGGATTGACTGCGTCAGGAGTGTTGGGGGCGAGTCGGCTTAACGAAGAAACATATAGAACAGCCACCCAATTAAATTCATTCTTCTCAAGCCAGGAAAATCTAGCATTAGGTAATCGGAAGTCTCAAAATAATCTTCTTGTGTCGGATAATCTATTTAGTGTATTTTTACCGTACACTTCAAAATATATTATGTCAAATGGGATGGTCTATATCCCTGCTGGGGAGTTTTCCATGGGTTGTGACGAAGATCATAATGATGATTATTCATGTAATTCAGACCAGTTGCCTCTGCATGAAGTATATTTAGATGCTTATGCAATTGATCAATACGAAGTAACCAATGCACAATATGCCATCTGTGTTGCAGACGGTGTTTGTTCTGAACCGGTATATACGAATTCATATAGCCGTCCATATTATTTTGGTCATCCCGATTTTGCGAATTATCCTGTGATATATGTTTCTTGGAGTAATGCAGCTCAATATTGTACCTGGTTAGGAAAACGTTTACCAACTGAAGCTGAATGGGAGAAAGCTGCTCGCGGATCGAGTGTGCAAGCATACCCCTGGGGAGATACGACAGCCTCTTGTTCATTAGCAAATGGTGAATGGTGTGTCGATGATACTTCTATGGTGGGTACATACCCTAATGGTGTCAGCCCATATGGAGTTTTTGACATGTCAGGGAATGTCTGGGAATGGGTATCGGACTGGTATTTGTTAAATTATTATAGTAACTCTCCTTACGAAAATCCTACAGGTCCAAGCACGGGATCCTATAAGATCATTCGTGGGGGGAGTTGGGATGATGGTTTTAATTCGCTGCTCACTGCCTATCGAGATTATTTCCACCCGGACTTCACCGGTAATAATTTTGGCTTTCGCTGTGCTTTATCGGGAGAATAGGCACACTGCGAGCAAAAGCCTGGAGAAAAAGATTATTTGATTTGGAATTTTTAAATACCAAATATTTGAGTTTCTCAAGAATGAGATATCCCCATCTCTCAATTCAGATTATCTGGCTTTAGAGATGGGGATTACTTATCCATCATGCATTTTGGTCTACTTTGTGATATCTTGTTGATTGTGGCTTTGCTGAAAGCCTTTCCGCCATAGAAGTATGTAAAGACCTGCGGCGATCAAACCAAGAGGCCAGCTTTTTCCAATCAGATTCAAGATTTCAAGAGCCAAACCGCCGGTCAACAGGGCAGCGCCAACCAGACCGATAATGACGCCGGGGATCAGAGGCCAGAGTTGGAATTTGTCGCCTACAAAGCGGGAGAGTATGGTCATCAAAGCCCAGCCGGCAGCGAAGCTGAGCATGATTAATCCGCCTTTGTTCATTTCATCCATAGCTGAGAATGGACCTTCCATCAGGAAGACGCCAGTTCCTAGACCGCTCAGAATTCCACCGGGGATCAGCAGACCAAAATTGCGGCTGACAATACCCCAAGCCAGGAAAATAACACCTAAACCGGGCAGGATGGCAAATCCTAGCCATTCTGTTTGAATGTATTGGACTGTAAAAAGGAACAAGCCGATCAGGATCAGGGCAGCACCAGTGATGTAGTTCTGCCGAGTTTTGTTTGTGGTAGTTTGATTAATAGTCATTTGATTATCCTCCAGAATTTGTTTGATTGATTGCCCTTAATATATCAAGTAGGGCTGGAAAGGTCATCCGACGGATGGTCTATTGCCTGGTCATATTCTGGATAGGACGGTCACATGACCTTGGGAAATTCCGGGTGAAAAACTGTTCGGACTCTAGATCAAACCGAGCTCTTTGGCGCGCACGGCAGCCTGGGTTCGGTCACTTACCTCCAATTTGTTCAAGATGTTGGTGATATGGTTCTTTACTGTGCCCTCGGCAATGAATAATTTGGCTGCAATTTCACGGTTGCTATCGCCATTAGCTGCCAATCGTAATACTTCCAACTCTCGATCTGAGAGTGGCTCGGCTAAAGATGTTGTATGGCGCGGGAGCTGGTCGGCCAGGCGGGCGAATTGGGTTAATAATTTGGCGGCTACGGAGGGTTGCAGGAAGGATTCTCCGCGCGCCGCAAGGCGGATTGCTTCAAATAACTTGTCTGAGGCAGCATCCTTAAGTAAATAGCCCATTGCTCCGGCTCGTATGCCCTCAAAAATATACTCATCTTCATCAAATGTTGTCAGGATGATGACCTTGCAATCCGGACGGTCACGATGCAGCATGCGTGTGGCTGCCACACCATCGAGTACCGGCATACGCAGGTCCATTAAAACCACATCGGGATGTAATGAGGCCGCGCGCTGTAAAGCCTGCTCTCCGTCATTGGCTTCTCCGACTACTTCGAAATCTGCCTGAACGGAAAGCAAGGTCCTTAATCCCTCGCGAAACATGGTTTGATCATCAACTAACAGGATGCGAATGCGTTTGCTCATGGCTGGCTATCTTTTGATTGAACAGGTAAGGTGACCGTCAGTGTAAATCCATTCCCGGGCTTAGCGTATATCTGGATCTCACCTCCCAGCAGGTGCAACCGCTCTCTTAAACCCAACAGTCCATATCCTTTGCCTGGGTCAGTGACACCAATACCATTATCCTTCAGTGTAAGTGTTACCTGGTTTGTTGCATAATCCAGAGTGATTACTGCTTGTGTGGCTAGGGCATGTTTGCGGATATTGGTGATACCCTCTTGCGCGCTGCGAAAGAGGGCTAATTCAGCCTGGGGTGAGAGTGGTTGGGCTTGGCCGGTTTGTTGATAAGTCAGGTTTAGTTCTGTTGAAGAATTTTCCTCAATCAATTCCTGCAGTGAGTTGGGCAATGATTTTTTACCCGCCGGGTCTGCACGTAAGGCAGAGACAGACCTGCGCACATCTGCCAGGGCTTCTTGGGCTAGAGTTTGGGCTTTTGATAAAGACTCTAAAGCAGCAGCCTGGTTATGGTGAAAAATAGCTTGAGAAGCTTTAAGCTGCATATTTAGTGCGGTTAGATAATGGCCTAATCCATCATGAATTTCTCGGGCGATCCGGTTGCGCTCTTCTGCGGCTGCCAGCTCCTCGGCCCGCGAGGCGTATTCACGCAATTGTTGATTCGCCTGTGAGAGTTGATTAGCCAGTCTTTCCACTTCCAGGCGTGCACTTTGTTCGCTGACTGTGATTTGGGTAAAAGCAACCACGAAGATGATAGCAGCCAGAAGTGAAACCAAAGAAGTTGCGATATCTTGAAAGTTGCGTGTGATCAGATAGCCTTGAATGATCAGAACTCCTAATAGAGCGCTGCTGATTAGAAATACCCCCCAACGCGGCAGCAAGGTAACGCTGTGGCTAGCCAAAGGGATCAGGGCAAGCCAACCAGCTCCTCGGCTTATATAAGTGATGATGCCGCCCAGCAAGATTTGGACAAGGAAATACAACAAGCGCAGGTATAGACCACCTTTTTTATCTACATATGTTTCGCCAAATATGCCCAGAATCGTATAGACAAAACCAACAAAGAGAAATAAAGCGAGTTGTGGAGATGAAAAAAGGGAAGGGATGTATGTGAAGGTAGTAACATAAGCAGTAATCACCACAATCAAATAAGCCAGGTGTCCCAGGTAATCTCGACGGTCAGGAATTATGTCAGAAAGTTTCATGGGTTTGGTTGCTTCTAGATCAACCAGGAAACATGCTTGTTAAAAGATCTGGTGCGTAACGTGCTACCATATCGGAGGAAATACCATTTTCCCGGCATATTTCTGCATAAAGATCCACGCTAGGGCGCTTCCGCCGGGCTTGAGTTTCAATATCCAACTCCCATAAACCGAACCTTTGGGTCCAGCCGCGCTCCCATTCAAAGTTGTCAACCAGGCACCAGTGGAAGTAACCTTTTATCGGAAAGTTGAAATTCACCGCTCGCCAGACCTGGTGCAAGTGTTGGATCAGGTAGCGACGTCGAAAGTCATCGTGAGGATCCTCGACACCGTTTTCAGTAATCATAATTGGTTTGTCAAATTGGGTTGACCACTTTAGCGCTTCGAACATCCCCTGGGGGGCATTGGCAATGAAGCCGGTTTCACTCAACTCTGCATTGGGTAAATAAAAACGGTGACCGAAGAGGTCGGATACCTTGAGAGGAGAAAAACGGACATAATCCCGTGTATAGTAATTTACACCGATAAAATCTTGGGTCCCTTTAGCAGCGGACAACTTTTTTGACCAGGCAGGGTAGCGCAGCACACCGCTGGCTAAAGCCTGCGGGAAGAAGTCGTTGAAGAATTTGGATTGTAAGCTTGCCGCCCAGCGGTCGAAAGGGGACCAGCTTTGTGCTGGGACGAAGCTCCGGTAGTTGATGGCCATACCCACCCGGGCAGTATTCTGGACCTGGTGGATCACCTGGTAAGCAGCAGCATGAGCTTTTACCATGTTTTCCATAGCATGGATGCCAGCCTGAAAATCATTCTTGCCAGGTGGAAAAACACCCATAAAGTAGCCACTGGTTGTATAAACGTTGGGCTCATTGATGGTAACCCACAGATTGGTATATTCTTGTAGAGCCTCTACGGTTTTTTTTACAAAACGAGCAAAAAGGTCGACGACAGCATCATTTTCCCAACCGCCCATTTCAACCAACCAAAGTGGGTCGCTGAAATGGTGCAAGGTAACCATGGCGGTCATGCTACGGCTGTAAAGACCACGCAGCATCTCGCGATAATGTTCCAGGGCAGATTCATCCCAGTGATCTGGTGTGGGTTGGATACGGCTCCATTCAACCGAGAAACGGTGAGCATTTTGTCCATTCTCAGCAGCCCGGTCAAAATCCTCCCGCCAGCGGCCTCCCCACCAATCGCAGGCCAGGCCGGATTTATGACCATGATGGATACGATCTGGCTGTTGCTCCCAAGCCCACCAGTTGTTGTTGGTGTTGTTGCCTTCGACTTGATGAGAAGCAGTGGCGCTCCCCCAAAGAAATCCGCGTGGAAAGTGAAAGGTTGCTTGAGCCATGTTTTAATCCTTTGGTTCCGGTCCGATTTGTAATCACAATTTTAGCCTTTTTGTCCAATCCTGACAAATCAATTCAGAAACATCTGTCGTTCCGGATGATTGTTCTGGGAATTGAGGCGCCTGGTCCCGGATAATTTTGGCTTTTTAACGTGGTTGGATTTAGAAATCCTTTGTGATTTATCGCTTTGGCAAAGTTCACACTTAATACTGGGGGAAAGACTTACGGCCGACTCATTGTAAGAGAAACAGGCAATCTGCTGTCACGATATTTTTATGGTATGCTTTGGGTATACCCGTGAATGTTAGAAAAGAAGAAAGAATTTTTCCGAGGGAGGCAGATCTATGAGTGAAGTTTTTATCCTTTCTGCAATCCGTACACCTGTGGGAATTGGGAAGTCCAACGGGGCATTATTTCCTTTTTCACCAGTAGATCTTTCTGCCAGGGTGATGCAATCTGCGTTGGATTATGCGGGTGTAAACGCTGAACTGGTGGACGATGTAGTGTGGGGGTGTGTGACCCCAATTGGGGATCAGGGCGCTAACATGGCACGCCTGGCTGTTTTGAAGGCTGGCTTCCCGTACAAAATCCCAGGGGTAACCTTGAACCGTATGTGCGGCTCAGGTGTGCAATCCCTTCATTTTGCAGCTCAGGCAATCCTGTCCGGTGATATGGACCTGGTCATCGCTGGGGGGACTGAAATGATGTCACACCAGCCTTTAGGTGCAGATTATCCTGAAAGTTGGCCGCAGGATATGCCTTATCAATTGGTGCATCAAGGCGTCAGTGCTGAAATGATGGCCGAGCAATATCATTTGAGCCGGGAACAACTGGACGATTTTGCCTATGATAGCCATCTGCGTGCAATGCAGGCGATAAAAGCGGGTTATTTTAAAAGCCAAATCTTGCCGCTTGAAAGGCCAGATGGACGGTGGATAGAAGTTGATGAAGGTGTGCGCATACCCCCAGATCGTTTAAAGATGGCTGGTCTAAAACCAGTATTTAAACCAGGCGGTGTGATTACAGCGGGCAATTCCAGCCAGATTAGTGACGGCGCGGCAGCGCTTGTTTTGGCTTCTGCCAGGGCTGTCGGGCGTTATAATTTGTCTCCAAGAGCGCGCATTGTGACGCGCGTGGTCGTGGGTTCTGATCCTGTTTTGATGCTGGATGGTCCAATAGCTGCCACCCATTTGGCGCTTAGAAGATCTGGCTTAGAATGGGACCAGATAGATGCGATAGAAATAAATGAAGCCTTCGCGTCTGTGGTTTTAGCCTGGTTAAATCGATTTCCTGAAGTGGATCAGGGGAAGGTCAACCCCAATGGGGGGGCGATTGCTCTGGGGCACCCCTTAGGTGCGACTGGAGCGATCTTGATGACCAAACTGCTGTATGAATTGGAGCGCATCCAAGGCGGGTATGGATTGCATACCATGTGTATTGGTCACGGAATGGCAACCGCCACAATTGTTGAGCGTGTCTAGGCGGAGATTGGTGGAAAATAGATGGAAGCATCACAAAAACATCTCGTCTACATTGCATTAGGGACGAATCTAGGCGATCGAGAGGTGAATTTGCAGAATGCAGCTCGGGAATTGGAATCCAAGGTTGCTCTCCTGGGCTTTTCACCCGTTTATGAGACACATCCTTGGGGTGTCTTGGAACAACCTGAATTTCTCAATCAAGTTATCCAGGCAGAGACGGCCTTGTATCCTACGGAATTATTGCGATTTTTGAAAAGGATAGAAAAGAAATTGGGCAGAGTTGAGTCCGTGCGTTATGGACCTCGATTAATAGACCTGGATATCCTTTTCTATGATAATTTAATCCTGGAGATGCCAGGGCTAATTATTCCGCATCCACAACTGGAGAAACGTGGATTTGTACTTTTTCCACTGGCAGATCTGGCGCCAGATCTGCGCCATCCTGTTAACGGAAAAACAGTGAGCCAATTACTCGAAGCCTGGATAGAAGAAAACGGCCCCAGCGGGATCGAATTATTTGCAGATGCATAGGAGTTTCGAGTACAATTCATAAAAATCTTTCCAAAGTATGCCGCTTTGCGGTTTGGGCAGATCAAGACAGAGAATAGAACGTTTCACAAATCATGAAATACCTTACCAGCAAATTAGGAGAACCGATCATGTCTGATCAAGGAATGAAACCTTTAAACTGGCAAGCCGGCCCCGATATCGGATATCGGGTTTCCAGGCGAGAAGATGGCGGCATGAATCTTGTTTTTACCAATGTCACCCAGAAAACCTTGGAGCATTGGCGAGAGTTTGCGATAGCACATCTTATGGATTCGGATCGGCTAACAAGAAATTTGTACGATCTTCGCCAGGTGGTAGAACTGCCCAAAGAGGCCGTTACGTATGCGATAGAGGCCAGTAATGATCCTTCGATGCGTAATATCCGCCTGGCTGTAGTTGTTTCTAGCGAAGCTGTACGCCAGACCGTGCTAGAAATTGCAGCACTCACAACAGCCCCTGGTGGAGTGGATATCGCCATATTTACCGATATTGACCAGGCGGAAAGTTGGTTGAACCATCCCTTAACTTTTGTTGTGTGAAGATAACGAGATTGAGGATGGACGATTTAAAAACAGCCGCAATAGAAATTGGTGGAAAACAATTTGTTTGGGGCTCCCGAACCTATGTAATGGGGATTATTAACCTCACAGAGGATAGTTTTTCAGGTGATGGATTGCTTTCTGGGTTGCCTGGAACGGAAGATTTCATCCGGAGTGCGTTAAAGCAGGGGCGAGCTTTTGCTGCTGCTGGCGTGGATATCCTGGATGTTGGTGGAGAAAGTACTCGACCCGGCTCTGTTCCCACGCCAATGGAACAAGAGCTGGAGAGAGTGGTTCCAGTTGTCAAAGCTCTGGCTTCTGAGCTGGATACAATCATCTCGGTGGATACATATAAATCTCAGGTCGCGGAAGCCGCTTTGCAAGCCGGCGCGCACATCGTCAATGATGTATGGGGTTTCAGGGCTGATCCAAATTTGGCGGAAGTGGCTGCCCGGCATCATGCACCGGTGATCTTGATGCATAACCGTAGCTCATGGGTGCATGCAGAAATCAAAGACAAGCTGGGCGGTCGTTATATTGGGATGGCGTATGAGAACTTGGTGGAAGATATCTGCCAAGAGTTAATGGAAAGCGTTCAACTGGCAAAACAGGCTGCAATTCCCGATAGTCACATCATTCTTGATCCTGGAATTGGTTTCGGAAAGACGGTTGAACAAAATCTTGAATTGTTGGATCGCCTGGGGGAAATTCGCGCTTTGGGTTATCCTGTATTATTGGGACCATCCCGAAAATCCTTTATCGGCTTTACCTTGGATTTACCACCTGCTGAGCGTGTGGAAGGAACAGCCGCGGCTGTAGCAATTGGCATTTCTCGTGGTGCGGATCTTATCCGGGTACATGATATTCCTGCAATGGTCAGGGTGGCGCGAATGAGCGATGCAATCATCAGGAGAAGCTAACAACCCGTCCATGGGCTGCTCAAAAAAATGGTGAGGATGTATTTCGTTAGGAGGAACCATGCGCAGTGATTATTTCTCAGCATTGGGAAAATTAAAAACGCCTCACGGCGATTATACGTATTACCGGTTGGCGAAGTTAGAAGAGGATGGTCTGGCAAATCTGGATCGCCTCCCATTTTCTATTCGGGTGATGCTGGAATCGGTATTACGGCAGTGTAATGAACACGAAATTACTCGCCAGGATGTAATCAACCTGGCAAAATGGTCTCCCCGGCCGGTTCAGAGACCGTCTTTACCCTATAAACCGGCGCGAGTGGTAATGCAGGATTTCACGGGTGTTCCGGCTGTTGTAGACCTGGCAGCCATGCGATCTGCTATGTCACGCCTGGGTGGGGACCCCAAGAAAATTAACCCTCTCGTGCCAGTCGATCTAGTAATTGATCATTCAGTCCAGGTCGATTTTTTTGCAATACTGGATGCACTCTCTCGCAATGCTGAATTGGAGTTTCAGCGAAACCGCGAACGTTATGAGTTCCTGCGCTGGGGGCAAAACGCCTTCGATAATTTCCGGGTTGTTCCTCCCGCAACCGGCATCGTTCACCAGGTGAACCTGGAATACCTGGCTTCTGTGGTGATGTCAATTCACCAGCAAGACGGCTTGTTAGCTTTTCCCGATACCCTGGTAGGTACTGATTCACACACCACGATGATCAATGGCTTGGGTGTTGTTGGTTGGGGAGTAGGGGGTATTGAAGCTGAGGCAGCTATGCTCGGCCAACCGATTGATTTAGTTACCCCAGATGTCATCGGCTTTAAGTTGTTTGGAGAAGCCAGAGAAGGCGTCACCGCTACGGACATAACCTTGACCGTAACGCAAATGTTGCGCAGACGCGGGGTTGTTGAGAAATTTGTAGAATTCTATGGGCCTGGATTAGCCAGCATGTCTTTGCCTGATCGAGCAACTATTGCTAATATGGCGCCAGAATATGGCGCAACGATCGGCTTTTTCCCAGTAGACCAGGAGACCTTGCGATACTTGAAATTCACTGGACGACCTCAACAACTTGTGGAGCGCGTAGAATGGTATTGCAAAGAGCAGGGCTTGTTCCGGACGGAAGCAACACCCGATCCTGAATATACAGACAATTTGGAATTGGACCTGGGTAGCGTGGAACCCAGCCTGGCAGGTCCCAAAAGACCACAGGATCGCATTCCCCTACAGGATATGAAACGCACATTTCAGAGCGCTTTAACTGCACCCATAAAAGATCGCGGTTATGAACTATCTCCAGAACAATTGGAGCGGTCTGCGGTTATTGGCAGCAATGGAAAGAGCCAGGAAATGGCTCATGGAGCTGTGGTTATTGCAGCGATTACATCATGTACGAATACTTCCAACCCATCCGTGATGATCGGGGCAGGTTTGCTGGCTAAGAAAGCGGTGGAGCGCGGTTTGCAGGTCAAGCCATATGTTAAAACCAGCCTTGCGCCTGGTTCTCGTGTTGTGACAGAATATCTCAAGCAGGCTGGTTTGTTAGAGCCTCTGGCGAAGCTGGGCTTTAATGTGGTCGGTTATGGCTGCACCACCTGTATTGGAAACTCTGGTCCCTTGCCAGCTGATGTTGTCAAGGCGATTACCAGTGCAGACCTGGTTGCGGCGGCTGTACTTTCAGGTAATCGAAATTTTGAGGGGCGGATTCATCCATACGTGCGGGCTAATTATTTGGCTTCTCCTCCGTTAGTGGTTGCATATGCCCTGGCAGGAACTGTCGATATTGACCTGGCTACTGAACCCCTGGGATACGACGATGGGGGACATGCAGTGTATTTGCGCGATGTCTGGCCTTCTAACCAGGAAATAGCACAGGCTGTTGCTAGCGCCGTTCAGCCACAAATGTACGAAACACGTTATGCGGATGTATTTTCGGGGAATGAAACCTGGAACGCCATCCATGCAGGCGAAAGCGAATTGTATCGTTGGGATGAAGATTCCACCTATATCCAAGAACCTCCATTCTTTGTGGATCTCAGCCCACAACCAAAACCTGTGCAGAACATCCTGGGTGCACGGGTATTGGGCTTGTTCGGCGACTCCATTACCACGGATCACATCTCTCCTGCGGGGTCGTTTTCAGCGGATAGCCCGGCTGGTCGTTATCTTGTTTCACGCGGCGTGTCGCCTAAAGATTTCAATTCCTATGGCTCCAGGCGCGGCAATGACCGGGTGATGACGCGTGGCACCTTTGCGAATATTCGTTTAAAGAACCGACTTGCTCCCGGTACAGAGGGTGGCGTGACCCTTTATCTGCCTGGAGAAGAGCAGATAAACATCTATGATGCGGCAAATCGTTATCGCCAGGCCGGAATACCTCTGATTGTTCTGGCCGGGAAGGAATATGGCACAGGTTCTAGCCGGGATTGGGCAGCAAAGGGCACCGTGCTCTTGGGCGTCAAAGCCGTAATCGCTGAATCATTTGAGCGAATTCATCGATCTAATCTCGTAGGTATGGGCGTTTTACCCCTGCAATTCAGACCTGGGGAAAATGTTGAGACATTGGGTCTGACTGGAAGAGAGCTGTTCTCGATAATGGGGTTAAGTGATCAGATTCTTCCGAAAAGCGAGGTATTGGTGATCGCAACGAGAGAAGATGGTAGCCAACTTGAATTCCAGGCTATTGCCCGCCTGGATACGTCCATTGAGGTTTCTTATTATCGAAACGGTGGAATTTTGCACACTGTTTTACGAAATATGCTATCGGAATAAAAAGGTAAGCCAGTGATGGGACCACGATGGTCTCTGAAGTATTCTATAGAAATCAGGAGCTATTCGTCTTTATGGCTCCTGATTTTTATGGTTGGTCACTACCAAAGGAAATAGAGTTGGTCTATCTCAAACGTTTGGATCATCATTGCTCTTGATGGATGAGGCTACTTTTCTGGATGGCAAGACGCCTGGAGCTCGATTTGTCGGAGGCTGTTTTTCCGGTGTAGATAAAAGCTGCCAGCCTTGAGTCAGCAGGCTAAGTTGGGCCACGGCTAGCCAGATCATGAAAATTGCACCACCCAAGCTGATTGTGTTGATTAATCTTGGCGTTGAAGCCGATAAGGTCTCCATTTTATTTTGGACTTGTGTTACAGAGTCCAGGTAATTCGTGATGACGGTTTCGGAATCCGCGAGGCTGGTTTCAATTTGACTCAAGGCATCGATCATTAATAACAGGTCAACTTGAATGGTCTTTAGATTGTTGCTGGTATCCTCTAAATTTGTTTCCATCACAATGAAGGTCTCTGGTAAATTGTCCATATTGGTGGATAAATTATCTAAAGAGGTTGCCAGGGGTGTATTAGGATTGTAGTTGATCCCGGGAAGAAAACTCAACGCTCGTAGAACCGTGTCGATTACCTGGGCGCTCTCCGCGGCTGTATCCAGGGAAACTTGAGCATCACGGACAACTGCAGGCAAATCCTGAGCAGCCAAATCCGATAAGGAGGAGATCAAAGGTTCTGTGGACTGCATCGTCTTGGATGTGGTCTGTAATGTACTTTGCATGGCTTGCAGACTGGCTTTGGCGCCTATCAAAGACTCTTGAGTAATCAATAACCCCTCAGTTGTCGTTACCAGGGTTTCATCCAGCAAATCCAGGTTGCTTTGTAAGGTTGTGATGATTGCGGGTCTAAATTGCCAGATGGATATCAAGCTGGTAATGGCGATCAATAGACCAGCGATGGCGGCCAGCACAAGTAAAATGCCTGTTAATCGGGAAAGCAAGATCTTCATTGAAGCTCCTTGTTTCGGGTTATGAATAATTCCGGACAAGTTTTTATGGATTGTACTATGTTCTGAACTGAATTCCTGAGCAGATCAGTACATGAGGGTATAATTGCCCCTTGAGTTTTTCTGGGAAAATCTCAATCAATGCAGATCGCTGTAGAAGAACAATCATGACCGGTGTGGAAAGATTTCTGATATGAGTATTCATATTTTAGTCACAAACGATGATGGCGTACAAGCGCCCGGGTTATTAGCCCTGGTTCAGGAGATGCGGAAAATCGGGCGAGTCAGTGTACTGGCTCCAGACCGCAATTGGTCTGCTTCAGGCCATGTGAAAACGATGGAAAGACCCTTACGTGTCAAAGAAGCCAGGCTGGCAGATGGCTCAACAGCTTTAGCCAGCGATGGAGCGCCATCGGATTGTGTGGCCTTGGGGCTGATGGGATTAATCACAGAGAAAGTGGATTTGGTGGTATCTGGGATTAACCCCAACGCTAACCTGGGTCATGATGTGACATATTCCGGGACGGTTACGGCTGCCATGGAAGCCGCTATTTGGGGCTTGCCAGGTTTGGCTGTTTCCTTAGATTCGCCCAGAAACCACCTGACAGAAGTTGATTACCAGCCAGCCGCAAGGGTTGCTGCGCAAGTAGCGCTGAAAGTTATAGCAGAAGGTTTACCCAAAGGTGTTTTGCTGAATATCAATGTGCCTTATCTGGCTTATGATGACTTTAATGGGGTTCGTATCACTCGCCAGGGATTACGTGTTTATCGTGATGCTCTGGATCGTCGCGAGGATCCCCGCGGTAAACCATATTATTGGATTGGTGGCGATGAGCCAACGGGTGTGCCTGAGGCTGGAACGGATTTTGGCGCCCTGGCAGATGGTTTTGTGTCTATTACCCCGCTCCATCTGGATCTGACAGCTTACCAGGCTTTGGATCGCTTGAATGATTGGGGCATATCAGATCTGTTTAGCAGAGACTAGAAGAAATCGTCAATTTTTGCGGATGTTATTTCGCACACCCAAGTTTTCGCTACGAAACTGATCAATCCTTTCCAGACCCTTGACATATTTCAAAATCGCTGTAAAATCGGTCGGAATGAAAAAACAAGTTTTTAGTTACCTTTTATATCCAGAGTATTGCCCCGAGGCCAACGCCTTTGTGGGCGATTTTTTTATCCACCCCTTTACCATAGAGCCTTCAAGGCTCTTTTTTTTGCCTGGACTATGAAAATACCCGGATTAATTGACCCTCATGTACACATGCGCGAACCCGGAGCCATCCATAAAGAGGATTGGGATACCGGCACAGCCACTGCTCTTGCAGGAGGCTTCACAGCAGTCTTAACCATGCCCAACACCCAGCCCCCTGTGGTTGATGCAGATAGCCTGGCGAATGTTCAACAGGCTGCCAGGAGAAAAGCCCGCTGCGATTATGCCCATTACCTGGGTGCTGGTCCCGATAATTATCTTGAGTTGAAGAAACTGGCGCCACAGTCAGCAGGACTGAAAATGTACCTTGACCAGACCTATGGTCCACTGCGCCTGGATGACTTAACCGTATGGATGTCTCATTTTGAGCATTGGCCAAAGGATTATCCAATTGTGGCGCACGCAGAAGGGAGGACAATGGCGGCTGTTATCCTGATGGCAGCCATATTTGACCGGCCTGTGCATATTGCTCATGTATCATTACGGGAAGAGATATTGATCATCCGGGCTGCCAAGGAGAGGGGGCTAAAAGTTACATGTGAGGTAACCCCACACCACCTGTTCTTGTCCCAGGCTGACATCCCCAGTATAGGACAGAAACGCGGTGAAGTTCGCCCGGATTTGGCTTTACCAGACGATGTCCAGGCATTGTGGGAAAATCTTGATGTCATTGATTGTTTCGCTACCGATCATGCCCCACATACGTTACAAGAAAAAGATGGTGATAAAACACCCCCTGGTTTTCCAGGGCTGGAGACCGCTTTACCACTCTTCTTGACAGCCATCCACCAGGGGAAGCTGGAGATTTCGGACGTAATTCTTCGAATGCATATCAATCCCAAGCAAATTTTCCACTTGCCTGAGCAACCAGATACCTGGGTCGAAGTTGATCCGGATGTTTCCTGGGAAATCCGGGCAAACCAAATGCGTTCCAGGTGCGCCTGGACGCCGTTTGAAGGGCGAAGTGTAACTGGCAAGGTGCAACGCGTTGTTCTCCGTGGTGTTGATGTCTATCGAGATGGCCAGGTCTTGGCCCAGCCCGGTTTCGGGCATGATTTGCGCGCATGAAAATCGCAGAAGTGCATAATTACTTACTATAATTGATTAAAAAAGAGAGGAACTTATGACTACCCATACACCCCCGAATTATTACAAAGATAACCCTTATTTGCCGTTTGGAGACCAACGCAATGCACCTTTTTATGGCAGAGATATTCTATCGGTGAAGCAATTTTCCCGACAAGACCTGGATTATATTTTTGGTGTGGCGCATGAAATGCAAGAGATGGTTTCCCGCGTTGGGACTTTTGACTTACTTAAGGGTAAGATCCTTGCGAACCTGTTTTATGAACCATCTACACGTACATCATCGTCTTTTACCTCAGCTATGGAGCGCTTAGGCGGAAGCGTTATTCCCATTAACGAGGTGAGGTATTCCTCTGTATCCAAAGGCGAGTCTTTGCCGGATACTGTGCGCACCCTGGAATGCTACGCTGATGTGATCGTCCTACGGCACCCTGAAGTAGGCGCTTCTGCTCTGGCAGCGAAGTATGCCCGCAAACCAATTATAAATGCTGGCGATGGGGTTGGTGAGCATCCAACCCAGGCTCTTTTGGATTTGTTTACCATCGTTGCGGAAATTGGTAAAGCAGATGGTTTGACTGTAACCATGCTAGGCGATCTTAAATATGGGCGTACGGTTCATTCTCTGTCACGATTATTGTCTCTGTACGATGTCAAGCTAAACTACGTTTCTCCAGATATTCTGCGAATGCCCGAAGAAATTGTAGCGGAAATTCGGCAGCAAGGCATCCCGCAGGCGGAATTCAACAGCCTGGAAGATGTCATCGAAAGCTCGGATGTGTTGTACGTTACCCGGGTACAGAAGGAACGTTTCTCGGATCTATCCGAATATGAAATTGTAAAGAATGCTTTTGTGATAACGGCAGAGACACTTAAGAGAGCGAAGGAAGAGATGATTGTCATGCATCCATTGCCTCGCGTTGGGGAGATATCCATGGATGTGGATGACGACCCCCGGGCAGCTTATTTCCGCCAGATGGAATACGGTTTGTACGTCCGGATGGCTTTGTTAGCTATGGTTTTAGGAAAAGCGTAGTAGCCAGTTAGAATGAGTAACAAGTTCATGTATCAAATGACCGGGTTCATGTATTGGATGAACCAACCATCCTGGAGGCAGTAATGGGTTTTTTTAGCAAGTTAGAGGCTCGAGCCAGACAAACTGGCTCGTTATTGTGTGTAGGTTTAGATCCGCATTTACCAGATTTGCCCCGTCCTGACGCATTCGCTGCGCGCGACTTCTGCCTGAGATTGATTGAGGCTACAGCAGACCTGGCAGCAGCGTTCAAACCAAATGCAGGCTTCTTTGAAGTCTTTGGAGCCAAGGGCACCGAAGTTCTTTTGGAAGTCATTCGGGCTGTTCCAGAAGGTGTCCCGGTTATCCTGGATGCAAAACGCGGTGATATTGCCTCCACCGCCCAGGCTTATGCTCACGCGGTTTTCCAAACTCTTGGAGCTGATGCGGTAACGCTTAGCCCCTATTTGGGTTACGACTCTCTGCAACCGTTTTTGGAGGATAGCCGGCGAGGTGTCTTCTTGTTGTGTAAGACCTCTAATCCTGGCGCGGCTGATTTACAAGATTTACCTGTATCACAATTGCCCCAGAGCTTACAGCAGACTGGCAGTTATCCGCTTTATCAGGTGGTCGCTATGTTAGCCCAATCCTGGAATACGGCCGATAACCTGGGCCTGGTTGTCGGTGCAACCCACCCTCAGGCGCTTGAAGAAGTGCGTCATTTGGTTCCGGATTTGTGGATCCTTTCTCCCGGTGTGGGCGCCCAGGGTGCAGAGCTGGGTGTTGCTTTACGAGCCGGTTTACGAAATGATGGTCTGGGGCTGCTAGTTCCAGTCTCGCGTGGGATATCTCGAGCTTCCGATCCGCATCAGACAGCTCAAGAATTGGTCCAGCGAATACAAGATGAGATTATGGTTATCCTCGATTCCAGAGCTCGTCAGAATAAAAGCTGAACGTTTGCATGTATCCATTTTTTCGATCACTTCTTTTTCGGTTGTCTCCTGAACAGGCTCATCTCCTGACTCTCCGCTTGATGCGTCTGAGTGGACAGGTTGGGTTGCTGGGGAAACTGGTGCGTGCAATGTACCCGGTAGCAGAGAAACCTGTACAAGTTTTTGGATTAAGTTTTAAGAATCCTGTGGGTTTGGCTGCTGGTTATGATAAAGATGGAATTGCCTGGCGCGGCCTGACCTGTCTTGGATTTGGACATATAGAAATCGGGACTGTAACACTCAAGCCTCAACCGGGGAATCCGCGCCCTCGTTTATTTCGTTTAGCGGAGGATCGGGCTCTGATTAACCGGATGGGTTTTTCTGGTTCTGGTTCTGCTTTTGTAGCACAGGAAATGGCCGGCAAGCGGACCCCTGGTGTGATTTTGGGGGTTAACTTGGGGAAAAACAAAGCTACTCCCCTGGAGAATGCTGCTGACGATTACCTGGCTTTGATTGAGATTTTTGCGCCTTTGGCTGATTATCTTGCGATCAATATTAGCTCCCCCAATACGGTTGGGTTACGTCGATTACAGGAGCGCCAGGCGATGAAGGAATTGTTGGAGGTTATCTCCCAAAAACGGCAAACCGAAGAAGAAAAACTAAAACGCAGAGTGCCGTTATTGGTGAAGATCGCGCCAGATTTGACTGACGAAGGCCTGGATGACGCCCTGGATGTACTGATGGAAACGGGCATGGATGGTGTGATTGCTACGAATACGACCTTAGAACGAGAAGGGCTGCACTCTTCACAAGCTACTGAAAGCGGGGGTTTGAGTGGATTTCCTTTATCGGTAAGAAGTACACAAATGATTAAAAAAATTCACACACGAACTTCTGGCAAGTTGCCTATCGTGGGAGTTGGGGGAATTATGGATGCTGAAGGGGCGAAAGAAAAGCTGGATGCAGGCGCCTGCCTGCTGCAAGTTTACACCGGTTTGGTATATGCCGGGCCAGGGTTGGTTCGCAGAATTTGCCAGAATTTGTAAAATTTTGGATGAACAAAAAACGCCGGGTAGTGGAAAACCCCGGCGTTTTCAATTTTAGCCCTGTTCGGCAGTATTCTAAACAGATTATGGGATGCTAAACACGAAGCGCCAGGTATTGTTCTCCACGGTCTCACCTGTGGATGATTCGCCGATTACCTGGTACCAGGTGTTGCCTGGCTTGAAGGTGTAGGGAGAACCATCGGGGAGGGTTAAGTAGAGGACCGCGTCTTTTGCAGGGCGATTCCAATTGATTTGATAGATCAAACCATCGCGAATGGCATAACCCTGACCGCTAGTGCTCATCTCAATCTCTACTATTTCGCTATTTCCTGATTGAAAGGCATAGCGGTGTGGTAAGGCGAGGATGATGATATTATCAGCTGCGATTTGCTGTCCGGTGAGCTGATCAGTGAGGGGTGTGTATACTTCGCTGGCGAAATCACTGGCTTCTTGGGCATCCTGGAAGCGCAAATATCGTCCACTGGCAGCGTCAAAGTCCCAACGATTGTACGCGCTGATCGAAAAGCGGACTAAAACTTGTTCGGCTGGCTGGCCTCCAGCTGGAATTTCTGAGTGAAAGGTCATGCCGTTCAGGTTCTGGCGGCCGTTTTCCAGGCCTTTATTGGTTACAAAGGTGCTCAATTCTTGGGTGTTAGTTACCAGGAAATTCAATCCATTTGGATCGATGCGGCACATAGGCGGGCAATTACCGGAGCCTTCAAATACCAGGCGGCTGGCGTAGTCTGAATTGAAGAATCGAGTCAAAATACGACTGTCTGCTCCTCCAAATGCCAGGACCGATTTATACATGCTGACCACGTTCCCGTCAAAAAGGCGGCCTGAGCGGATGGGACCGACTTGCTCAGCATTGTTCCCATAAAAGATGGCATGAAAACGGGTCATGCCATTATTCTGGTAGTAATCATAAACGATGTCTGCCAGCGAGACACCCCAGGGCGGTCGTTGCCCGCGTGGAAAGATTTGAATCTTAACGGAAAGTGGGCGGCGCTCCAGGACTGCTGGATCGGCTACGGTCAGACCTGTTAAGGGGTTGACATTGGCAGGGAAATTGTCTGGACCATAAGCAATGGGAGCTGTTGTTTCAGTTGCAGTTGGAAGTTCTGTGGGGACAGGCGCTTCCGTAGGAGGGGTGGTTGCGGTCGGCGCTTCGGTTGGGAGGGGCGCCGGCGCCTCTGTGACCGGAGCAGGGGTAGGTTCATTTTGAGTAGTGTTGCATGCCGCTAAGAGGATCAGCATGATCAAAAACGGTATGATTCTTTTCATCATAGTCTATTCTCCATAGATCTTTATTGGTGATATACAGGTTTGGTTATTCATGTGCTTCAGCAGAAGCAACACAACTTGCTATCATACCCTAGAGTCGAGACTTTGCCAATTGCAGCTTGCTTTTTTTTCGAAAAAACCTATAATGTTTATCCATGTTTAATCATTTCTTAAAATCCAAAAATGTAAAAATGGGCGGGAAAGCTGCTCTGCTTCTTGTTGTCAGCTTACTCTTTTTGGGCTGGCTGTTAAACACTCCACCGGGATTGCTGGGGAAGGCGGATGCTGTTGGCTATGCCGTCTGTCATCGTTTAGATTTCCGCTCCTTTCACCTGGGCGACCGCCAATTGCCGCTCTGTGCTCGGTGTTCGGGCATGTATTTAGGAGCGGTGTTGGGTATCACGTACCTGGGAATATTCAGTAGAAAAAAAGCTGGTTTTCCGGGGTTATCAGTGGGTGTTTTATTCTTCTTCCTGGTTTTGGGATTTGCAGTTGATGGGGTTAATTCGTTGCTGAACCTAGTTGTCTCAGATTCGATGGCTAAAATCAATCCAGAACTTTATCGTTCTCTTTCTAGATTTTCCTTATACCAACCCAGTAATTTATTTCGCCTGCTTACAGGTACAGGTATGGGATTGGTTATGGCAGGGGTGATCTACCCGGCATTTAACCAAACCGTTTGGAATCAGGTCGATATGTCTTCGGCTACTCCAGGGATAAAATTTTTCGTGCCCCTGATTGGTTTAGGCTTGCTCGTCGATCTGGCAGTTTTGTCTGAAAATCCACTTTTATTGTATCCATTGGCTTTAATCAGCGCTGCAGGTGTATTGCTCTTGTTAAGTATGATTTACACAATGTTGGGTTTGATGATTTTTAAGTGGGAAAATCGATTTACCCATTGGCGCCAATTGATTTTCCCTTCACTTCTAGGTTTTGGATTTGCCCTGTTGCAGATTTTCCTAATCGATTTATTGCGCTTTGCATTTACGCAAACCTGGGGTGGTTTTCCGCTTCTATAAATTGCGGTATACTATTAATGTTGGTGATTGTGAAATATTTTGAGATGGATTGAAACTGGAAAAGGAGCCGGGCCATGGATCTGCTGACCAGTATCTTATCTGCCTTTGGGCTTTCTGCTAGCGCTGGCCTGAATGCTTATATCCCGTTACTGGTGATTGCGCTGGTTGCCAGGTACACGGATTTGATAAAACTGGCATCTCCTTATGATACGCTGACCAATCCTTGGGTTATAGGTGTATTGGTTGTCTTGCTAGTGGTTGAATTCTTTGCTGATAAAGCACCGGCAGTTAATCACATCAACGATCTCATCCAGACCATCGTCCGCCCGGCTGCAGGAGCAGTTGTCTTCGCCGCCAGTGCAGATGTTGTGACGGAGATGAATCCCGTTTTGTCGTTGATTATGGGTTTATTCGTTGCTGGGAGTGTCCACACTGTTAAGTCGGCTGCTGTTCGTCCTGCAGTGACAGTGACAACCGGTGGCACAGCGAATGCGCCGGTGAGTATTGCGGAAGATATTGTTTCGACCGTATTATCTCTCCTGGCTACGGTGCTCCCGGTTTTGATGGTTGTGGTAGCGATTTTATTACTTGCCTGGTTTATATGGTTCCTGTGGAAACGAGGGACTGGCACTCATTCAACTAGAAAAATATAATTTAAAGGAGCAAAGAATGACATACGAAAATCCAAGCGGTGGAGCCTACGCTCCCCCCAACAGTAACCTGGCATTAATCAGTTTGATTGCTGGAATTTTAGGATTAACCCTGTTCCCCTTGATAGGTAGTATCGTAGCTTTAATCGTGGGCTACATGGCTAAAAAAGAAATCCAGGAAAGTATGGGCGCCCTGGGTGGAGATGGCATGGCCAAAGCCGGGTTAATATTAGGCTGGATTGGGATAGCCTTAGGCGTAATCGGTTTTTGCATTGCTGGAGTAATCATCGCGATTCCTCTATGCCTGATCCCACTGGGAATCATGTCCGAGAACTCTTTCGGGTTTTATTTGCTGCTCACAAGCCTAATCTAATAAAGATTCACCGCCAGGGCATAGCATGGATTGTCCCTGGCGGATTTCAAAGAAATTATCTGCAGTAACAAAAATGGAGGAGAATATGGTTGACGAATATGGAACCCCTGTGCAGCCCATGGATGATCACCTGGATGCTGCACCTCAGAAAAATAATTCCCGAAACACTATCTTGATTGTCGTGGCTGTGTTGGTGGTTTTGTGTTGTTGTTGTGTGGGCGTTGGATTGCTATTTTATTATGTACTGGGTGACATGTTGCTTGAAGCTCTTGATATTCAGGTGTGGGCGCCGAGTCTATTGTCAGCGATCTAAACGAATATCCTAAGTAAAATCAGCCTGCAAGGAGAAAAGATTTACCATCCGGTATCTTTCTCTTTGCAGCTATTTTTTTAAGTTCCAATGACGATAATCCTTTATAATTTCCCCTTTTTCAACTGACTCATAAAGATCGTTAATCTGGACAATCATCAGGGAAAATCTGGATGGCCTCGTCAGGATTGAAAGAAATCGTGACGGTTTCTCCCCTGGTTGGCAGAAATGTATTGGAAGGGAAGTTGAAGGTAAACAGGTGTTGTGCGATGGTTATGGACACTTTTGATGCGCTGCCGCGAAAGGTTACATCTTCAACCACTCCCGTCAGGTTGTGTTCACCAGCCTTTCCAGCCTGAACAGTATCTGGGCGTAGCAGTACGGTCACATTCCCGGGCGTGTCCCAACCATGAAGTGGATAATCTCCTATAATTGTGCGCACGATGAACTTGCCGTCTTGCATAACAACATCTCCATCAACCTGATTGCTGAGTCCCAGAAAATTGGCCACAAAACGGCAGGATGGATATTTGTAGATCTGTTCAGGAGTTCCAATTTGCGCAATGCGACCCTTGTTCATAATGATGACGCGATCGGCAATCACAAAAGCTTCTTCCTGGTCATGGGTTACATAGATTGCAGTCTGATGGCTTTTTTGAAGTATATTCCGTAAATCGAAAACCAGGCGTTCGCGTAAGTTACGGTCCAGTGAACCCAGCGGTTCATCTAGCATGAGCAGATTGGGATGGGGGGCAAGGGCGCGAGCCAGGGCTACGCGTTGGCTTTCACCGCCCGAGAGGGTGTTCACATCTCGTTTTTCAAAACCCGGCAACCCAACTAATTCCAAGACTTCTTCGACCCTTTTTAATATTTGGTTCTTGGGCAAATCAGCCATCTTTAAACCAAAAGCAATATTGTCAAACACATTGTAATGAGGGAAGAGAGCGAAATCCTGGAACATCAGGCCGAAACCCCGTTGGTACACGGGGACATTCTCCAGGGCTGAATGATTCCATTTGATCTGACCTTCATCCGGTTTGTCCAATCCAGCAATCAAGTTCAGCAAGGTGGATTTTCCACAACCGCTTGGTCCCAATATGGCGACCACTTCGGCTTCCTTAACTTCAAAGCTCACATGATCTACCGCTTGAGTTGAACCGAATTTTTTTGATATTGACTGTACGTGCAGGTTATTTGGCATGCTTTGCCTTTCGGTTTGCAGTCTAAAATTCACCAACATCTGCGATGCGGAATCGCTCAATCGCCAGCATCCCAATCGTTGTAAAGGCCATCAGAAGTGAGCTTAAGGCTAAGGCTTGTCCGTAATTCATCGCCCCAGGCTGGGATAAAAAGCGATAGATCATAACCGGAACAGTTGGAAATTCGGGGCGTGAAACCAACGCCGTAGCGCCGAATTCTCCCAATGAAATGGTAAATGCAAATGTGGCGGCCACCAGTAGCGCCCGACTGACCAAGGGCAGGTCGATGTAACGGAAAACTTGTCTGGGTGAGGCTCCTAACACAGCAGCAGCCTGTCGTAACTGAGGGCGAATGCTGCGCAGTGATGGCGCAAGGCTGCGTACCACAAAGGGAAAAGCAACCAGGGTATGCGCCAGTGGGATCAGAACCGGGGATGCGTGTAAGTCTAAGGGAGGGGAATTGAATGCAACGATAAAACCCAGGCCGAGTGTCACTGCTGATGTACCTAAAGGCAGCATCAACAGGCTGTCAAACCAGCGGCTAAATGGCTGCTTATCTTCACGCGCCAACCCCCAGGCTGCCGGTAGTCCCAGGCCGACGGCCAGCAGCACCGTGGTGGCTGCATAGCTGAGCGAGACATTGATGGCCGTACTGGGCGGCACGAAAAAAAGCGAATCGCGACGATTGATCCAAAGCTCCCGGTAATAGTCTAATGAAATAATCCAATTATTTTCGGTTCCAGGGATAAATAATGAGCGAATAACCAGGGCGAGCAGGGGTAAAGTGAGAAAGCCGAGCAAAAAGAAGACCAGGCTGCCAGCGAAAAACTTGCTACGCCAGGTTGTTAGCCGCTGTTGGGTGTATTGTCTCGGACGCAGTGAAACAGGTTTGGAAATGCGGGCAGACAGGTGGGAATAGAGGATTGTCAATCCTAGCGTGAATGTCAATTGAAGCACGCTTAGAAAGGCTGCCAGAGGTAAATTAAACAGGCTGATGGTCTGGTAATAAATTTCTACTTCCAGGGTGGCATAGCGCGGGCCGCCTAAAACCAGGATGGCCCCAAAAGAGGTGAAATCAAAGATAAAGACCAGCAAAGCCGCCGCTAATATGGATGGTCTTAGCATCGGGATGGTGATGTGCCATAAAGTGCGCCATCTGTCAGCTCCCAGGATTTGGGCAGCTTTGCTCAAGTTAGGGTCCATATGCGACCAGTAATCACCGACCATCCTCAATACGATGGTGGTGTTATAAAACACATGTGCTACCAGGATTGCACCGAAAGTATTGATGAATTGGATGGGCGGCTGTGATAAGTTGAACAGGTCCATCAAGAGCAGGTTGAGCCAGCCTCTAGGACCTAAGAAGGCATTGAAAGCGGCGGCGACTACCAGGGTGGGTAAAACAAAGGGGATGCCCGTCAATGCCTGAACAATGGATTTGCCTGGAAATTTGTAGCGCGCCAGCAGAAAAGCACCGGGCAACCCAACGATCAATGTAAATAGGGTAGATAAAGCTGCCTGCCAGAAAGTGAAGGCGACAACCCGGTGCACTATGGGTGATTGAATAGCTTCTGTGATGGAGGCCAACATCTGGCCATCGCTGCGGCTGAAGCTGACCTGCAAGATGCTCATCAGTGGGTAGGCATAGAAAAGCCCCAGAAAGGCCAGTGGAGCAATCCATAACAGCCACAGTGGTATTCGGAAGCGACTTGGCTTTGACCAGGTTTTCAACGCAATACGGCCTCTGTCCAATCCCTTAACCATTGTTCCCGGTTCTGGGCGATTTCTTCAGGGGAAACCTGGGCAGTTTGTTCTGGGATTTGCAAATACATTGCGAATGTTTCATCCAGTTGTGTCGATGAATTGGTTGGGAACACAAACATTTGCAAAGGCATGTCTTCCTGGAAGGCTGTCGATAGCATGAAATCTATCCACTTTTCCGCTAACAGGCGTTCATCGGTGCCTTTGAGAATACCGACAAACTCAATCTGACGGAAGCATGTGTTAGGGTTGACGATTGCTGCAGTTGGCGGCTCGTCCAACGGGCTTTCTGCATAGAGAAGCTCAAAAGCAGGGCTTGAATTGTAGGAAACCACCAGGGGGCGTGGACCTTTCCCAGAAGAGCCGCTAAATTCAGAATAATAAGCCGTCTCCCAATCATTTACGACCAGAACATCATTCTCAACCAGTTTTTGCCAGAAATCGAGATACTGTTCTGCACCCAAAGCACCAATGGTTGCCAGGAGGAAAGACAGCCCTGGGGAGGATGTGGCTGGATTTTGGACAACTAGCAGACCCTTGTATTCTGGTTTTATGAGATCGTTGAGACTCTGGGGAACAGCCAGGTTATGATCTTTGAAGTATGCTTTGTCATAGTTCAGACAAACATCACCATAATCGACAGGCAAGGCGCTATTTTGCCGATCGAGTTGGAAAGCCTGGGGAATTTCAGCCAGAAGAGACGAGTTATACGGTTCAAATATCTCTTCAGCCAGGGCGCGGCTGAGAAAGGTATTGTCGACTCCGTAAAATACATCCGCAAGTGGGTTGCCTTTGGAGAGGATGGCTTTGTTGAGTGCAGTGCCTGTGTCGCCGCTTTTGATAAATCTAACAGTGACCTGGTTTTGTTGTTCAAAGGCTTGTATGACCGATTCGGAAACCGCAAACGAATCATGGGTCATAACTTCAAGTATACGGGGTAATTCTGGCTGAGGCAGGTCAGCTTGTCTGGGGGTACACCCTGCCAGGATGAAAAGAATCAGCACTAGCGATAAGAATTTATCGGAATTGATTTTTATGCTCATTTCGGACATCCTTTGTTTACGATTAAGATGAACTCTCATGGTGAATCACGCTACACATTAATAAGCCTTGCTCAAGAGAAATCGATGCAACTGGTTGGATGAGGACATTACTGACGCCGCGGGTGCTGCCAAACAAGAGATCCTCATTATCCAACGGGTATTCGAGGTTGTCTGTGCGAATACCGCTCGCTTCATTGGATAAAGCAACGAGAGAAACAGTGTCCCCCGTTATGCCGCGAATTTCAAGTTTTTCACCACCATGCAGAAAGTTGATTTCTTGGGCGCCATCCACAATTCTAATGCGTAAGGTTGGATGGGAAGCAGCCAGCAATAGATTGGCAAAGGTCTGATCCCATCGAGCGCCGAGCGCTGCAACCAGGGTAACCTGATCAGCGCCCAAATCTGCCGCCTTTTGGATAGCCAGCTCCAGGTCTGTAAAATCTTTTCTGTATGGAAAACGCAGGATTTTTGACCCTGCTGTAATAAGGGCATCCAATGCAGGTTTATCCAGGGAATCCATGTCCCCAATTACATAGTCCGGCGTTAATCCCAGCTCCAGGCAATGTTTTGCCCCACCATCTGCGGCTAGCAACAGATCATAGGACTCTAGCTTGAGCGGTTGGGTTAACCAACCATTGGCAATGATGACAATATGCAAAAAACTCCTCCGTAAGCATTATAAATGCAACGGTAGGAGCCAGTGATTGAACAGAAGGTTGGCGAAGCGCTGGTAGCGTCCGGAGAAGTGAAGATGTGGGCACAATTCCTCCGCCGGCATTATCCGGATCAGGTTCGCGGGTCGAAGATTTAAAACCTTCCTCTCAGCTCGGAAACACCGGGCTCCCCGTGCATAGGTATTTGGCAATTATAGGTCTCAGTATAACGAAGGGATGGATAGTTGTCAAGCTGAGGCACTCGTTTTTGCCAGCCCATCAGCGTACGCGGCGTTTCCATTCTTCTTTTATTTGGAGCTGTTGGATACCTTCGGCAGACTGTGTACTGAGAAAATCGATAACCAGGCGTTGGAATTTGCTGGCTTCATCCAGCATCGGGTAATGCCCAGATTGTTCGAAGATGATCTGTTGGGTAAATTCAGATGATTGGCTGATTGAGCCTGATGATGTGCCATCTTCCGCCAGAGGATCAGCCTGGCCATGAATATAAAGACAAGGCGCCTCAAGCTGTTGGGAATACCAGGGTAAGTTAAGTTTGAGCAGGCTGGACAAGGATGCCTGAATGGCTGCGGGGTCGGTTTTTGCTGCCTCTGCTCCATTCAAAACAGGATCGGAATTTCGATTGCTCAGCCATTCAATAAACTCTTTTGTGGAGGCTGTTAACAGGCGGGCTTTTAATGTTGGGCTTCCGTTCGGTAGTCCAACGGCCATTAACCGGTCGACCAATTGGCGGTGGCGGTAGGCAAAAAGAATGGCGACGATTGCGCCTAATCCATGCCCGACCAGGGCAATTTTGTTTATCCCCAAGCGATCCAGAAAGCCATCCAGCAGGTTTATTTGCTGGTCAAATGAGTAGTTATCTACTTTCTTGGAACTGTCTCCAAACCCCCATAGGTCTAGAGCATAAGCCCGGTACGAAATCGATGTCGCTTGCATGGTTGGTATCCAATAACGCCAGGAACCTAACCAGCTATGTAAAAAGACTACTGGCCTGCCCCGACCGAGCACTTCGTAATGGACCACCTCTCCTTGCAGGAAAATAGCGCTCATCAGGTTAGTGCCTGGTCCGATTCGGATTTGTTTGCCAGGATCTGATTGATCCGTTTAATGAGATCCTCTGGAGAAAAAGGCTTAAGGATATATTCCTGGGCGCCTATCTCCAAACCCGTTTGTATTTCGTTTTCCTGTCCTTTTGCCGATAAAAAGACCACGGGTATATTCTTCGTCAGCTCATTGCTTTTGATTTTTTCACAAGCTTCATATCCAGACATGCGCGGCATGCGCACATCTAACATTACCAGGTCTGGATTGTGATGCAGTGAGGCTTGAAGAGCCTGTTCTCCGTTGGCAGTAGCAATGACCTGGTGCCCTGCATAGTTCAAAGTGAATGCAATGAGATTGCGTATGTCTTCTTCATCTTCAGCAAACAATATACAAGCCATAATATTCCCATCATTTATTTATTGTTGGGGACGATACACTGGCAAGGTAAACGAAACCTTGCTGCCTTCCCCTGATACTCCACTACTCTCTATCCAGATTTTTCCCTGGTGCATTTCAACCAGGTTCTTAACGATGGATAGACCTAAACCTGTTCCTGAAACGCCAAGCTGAAGGGGCATCTCGCCGCGGTAAAAGCGTTCAAACACCCTCGATAGCTCATTTTTGGGGATACCTACTCCAGTATCCTGGATATCGATCTGTATTTCTTCATTGCCAATGGATGCATGAATGCAAATACTGCCATTCTCAATATTGTACCGGTACGCATTATCGACCAGGTTGTTCAAAATTTGGCTGACCCGTTCATAATCACCCACGCCCCGGGGGAGATTAGGAGGCAAGTCTTGGCTTAGGCTGATGGATTTATTCTCGCCTTGTGCTAGCTGGCGATATCGCTCAAGAGTTTGGCCAACAATCTCTTCCAGGTTGATGGGTTGTAAAGTTAATGCATTGCGTCCAATTTCGATTCGAGAAATATCCAACAGGTCATTTACCAGGATGGACAGGCGACCGGCATTGGATTTGATAATGTTCAGGAAATGCCCTTGCTGATCGCTGAGAGTCCCAGCCGCGCCCATCAGCAATAGATCGACATACCCTTTGATGGAGGTCATCGGAGTGCGCAGTTCATGGCTTACCGTCGCAACAAATTCGGACTTAAGCCTGTCCAATTCCACCTGATGGGTAATATCCTGAAAAATGGAAACTGTGCCCAAGAAATCTCTGTTTAAGAAAACTGGGGCCAAGCGAACCGAGATTATGCGATTGTCATCCAGGTGAATTTGCTGCGAAAAGGTCTCTCCAGCCTGATACGCCCCAGGCTTTTTTGTCCACTGATCGATGGTTTGGGTCCATTTCTGAGCAGCTTCGCCAAAAAGACCCAAAAAGTATTCAAGAGCATTTCCTACCACTCCGGAGCTTTGCAATCCTAAAATCTTTTCTGCAGAGTGGTTAAACAGGGTAATTTTCCGCTGCGCGTCGGTGACCAGAACTCCGTCTGCTACAGCCTCTAAGAGTGCTTTTGTCCGGCTGTTTTCGATTTGCTGGCTACGCAGCAAGGCTCCAAAATCCTCAGCCTGGTCATGGATGAGCTGGAACAAACCAGCATGGTTGATGGCCATAGAAACCTGGCAGGCAACGGCCTGTACTAAATCTAACTGTTCTAAGGAGAAGTGGGCGCGATGGGGATGAAAGAGAAGCAAGCAACCCAGAAGTCTCCGTTCCGTGTACCAAAGGTGCGCCTAGAATGCTGCGGTAGAGTTGATTGGGCTGTTGCGAAGAAATCCGGTTTTTCCATGCCGGTTCTTCCAGGATATCTTCAATTAATATCATCTGGTTTTCTTTGATCAGGCTGGCAGCAAATTCTCGGTCGAAACTGATTTGATTTGGAAAATCTGCGTGCGCTAAATGCGAAGGATGACTTACTTGCGCCAGAGGCTGTAATTCGGCTTTTCCATTTTGGGAAACCCAAATACTGATATTCTGTGCATTTGCATACTGCCCCAATACTTCCAGGGTCGTATGCAGTACATGCTTCAGGTCCAGGCTGGTGGATAACTCTTTGAATATTCGCAGCAGAGTCCCGGTTTTGCGCAACTCGTGCTGCAAATTGGCTTGTAGATCGTTTTCTGCATGTTTGGATGGATTGGATAGCTTTCGCAGGTATTCAGAAGGATTTGGGTCTTCACTTTTGAAATGATTCTGCAGGTCAAAGCCCGTTACCATCAATTCACAAGCTGTAATGGCAGTCTGAACATCGTGGTTTGAAAAATGGTTGGCGCGCTGGCTGCCCAGCACTAGCTCGCCTATCCCTTCTTGGTTTAAAAGGATTGGAATGGCGACCAGCGAGCGTATCTGAAAATCTTGGACGAAAGGCTTGTACAGGGTGGGTATGGGATCAAGTTTTTCAAGGTCTCCCGTTATGACCAGTTTTTGGGTGTGGCAAACGGTTTCTAGAAAGCCTGGTGCTTGTGTGCTGATTCGTTCTAACTGAGAGAATGCCTGTTCGGGAATACCGAAGGCTGACTCCTGATGCAAACTCAATTCTAGCTTTCTGGGATTGAGCAAAAAAACGGCTGCTGCATCCGCCTGAAGTAAGCGAGCCAGGTCGAGGGTCGAAAATTTGAGCGTTTCATCCAGCGTGGCAGTGGATTTTGCCAGGCTGGCGATTCTGCGCAGGACCTCAGCACGTTGCGCCCTTTGGCGTGAGAGCTTGACCAGGTTAGCATTTTCGATGATTGGAGCAGCCTTGCCGGAGATGATTTTTAGGAAGCTAATATCTTCCTGATCAAATGGTTCGCCATTGATTTTGTTACCTGCCCATAAATACCCCAGCATTTGACCACTGGTGGTCAGAGGAACCAGAACGCTGTGATGGATACCGGCCATCCTGGCGAAGTGGTCCAATGCAAATGCACTGAAGCGTTCGTCCTCAGCCGCCTCTGCAGCCAGGATCGTTTCAGCATTCATCCAAATTTTCTCTGCTCTGCTGTTGGGGAGCAAAACGAAGTGATACCATTCAACTACGGAGGCGGAATGAATTCCCTGGAAGGGTAGTTTTGCTTCTAACGTACGACGGGTTTCGTCTAAAATTAGAAAACCCAGTATCTGTACATCTAACAAAGGTGAGATGCTTTCGACCAGTCGTGAGAATAGATCCTGAGGATCGCGGATAGCATTGATCGCCTGAGTCAGGTCGGCCAATCCTGAAAGCTCTACTGCCTTTCGATGCTCGCGGCGGAATAAAAAAGCATTTTGCAAAGCGAAAGCAATTTGACCAGAGAAAAAATCTAGCGCCTGCAAATCTTCCTGGCTGTATGTGTTTTCCTGCAGAGAAGCATATTCTAATATGCCGATCAGGTTTCTTCCTTGGACGATGGGAAAGCCCAGGTAAGAACGGTATGGATACCGAACCCGGTCTAACGTGGGGCGGATCTCAGCCGGGTTTTGGACAGAGTCCACCAGTAATGGCTCGTGTTTGGCTATCAGCCAGGCTGCAAAGCCGTGACCCACTGAAAAGGGATGAGGCGATGGTTTGATCCCAGGTTCCTGATCAGGTTTGGCAGGCAGACAAAAAGATTGCGGCTGTAGGGAAGCATTTTCCCAAACGGTTAATTCCAGGAAATCGCCTGGCAAGAGGTTCTTGCAATTATCTAGAATTGCCCGGATGGTCGCTTCAAGCTCAAGATTTTTGGAAATTGCAAGGCTGATTTCAGTCAGTGTTCTCAGGGTGTGGGTAGAAGGCGGCCTGTGAGCTTGTTTTCGGTTGGTGTGACCGGTTTGAGGCGGTTGAGAAAGCTGGATAGGCTGGCCAGGATAGAATGATGGCTGGTACATTGCCACCTGGATTTCGTGTTTTTGGGTAGCTGTTGGATCTGATGGGTATGCTGTCGCTTCCACTAACCTTCCGTTGATGGAAAAGGTTGCTTGTCCCTGTTTGGCACACAGGTTCAAGAAACTTTTTCTCGGATGAATGCAGCCTAGAAGGTTTTCCAGATTGGGTGGTTTTCCGCGCAAATTGAACAACTCTAAAGCTGATTGGTTTATGTACGCCACTCTTCCACCGGGCATTACATGGAGAATTGCTTGGTCGACATCATGATCGGATAGGCTGTTAGGTGGGCTTTGGTGAGAGGATGGATTGGTTGAAATCAACTTGGGCAGCCAACGCAAAAACAGAGCGGCTAGCAAGAATAAGCCAAGCCCCAAAAACAGGAATAAATAACCGTACAAGGTCGGATAAAAATCAAACATGATGTTCGAGCCGCATTTGTTTTTCTCGCGCCTTAATCAATTCGCGCGGCTGTGAGTGAGATACCCAGCCGGAAACACCCCGGGTTTTTTCAGGTCCTATAATGCATACGTCCTTTGCCTGCGCACTTCGGCTGCCAATTCTGTGATCTCACGGATATCCACAAAATCGAATTGAGATGGTGACACACTTCCGATGGCCAGGGTCATCGGTGGAGATTGTACTTCCTTACCATTCTGCCCTATAGACGTAATATAGCCCTGCTCCCGGTCTAGAAAGCTGTAATGGGAAAGTATCTCCGATGCAAAGCGATCGCTTAACCGGTTAATGATTGCGGTAGCGTTCTTTTCAGAGGTGATGGCGACAAAATTGTCACCGCCTGCGTGTCCGATAAAATCCTGGCTGGTACCCAGCTCATCCATCACTTCCGCTAAGAGCATAGCTGTAAATCGTAAAACATCATCGCCAGCTACAAACCCGTATACATCCTTAAATGCCTCAAAGTGATTGATGCGAATATCCATAAAAGTCCACGAAACGAGGCGGATGATTCTGCGCAATTGATCCTCGATCAGCCTGCCAGAGGGCAAACCGGAGCGTGGATCGGTCAGGCTTTGCTGTTCCGAGCGTGAAATTGCACGTTGGACGCGTAGCCTGAGCTCTTCGATATCAAAGGGTTTGGTGATATAGTCGTCCGCACCGAGTTCTAAGCCCTGCAGTTTGTCGCTGCGCTCGTCTTTCTGAGTCAAGAAGATAATTGGCACATGGCTGGTGCGAGTATGGGTGCGTAAAGTGCGGCATACCTCGAATCCGTCCATATCCGGCAGCATGATATCCAGGATAATTAAATGGGGCAGTTTGTGACGCGTCATTTCTAAAGCATCGGAGCCGCGCAGAGCTGTCTCAACCTGGTAGTTTTGACTGCTGAAAAATATTTTGAGCATATTTGAAATATCCAGATCATCTTCGACAATTAACAATTTTGCCTTGTTCATATGCACCTCATCTGCCTGAAGACATTGCTCTCTTCAAGTGATCAATTCTTAATTGGTTTACCCTTTTCTTACCATGATTCCACCAGGCTTTCACCGGGGCGTGGGTACAGGCGGGGATGTAGATGGGAAAACATCAGCTTGTGGTGGTCGCTCTCTTCGTAATGAATATCCCGGTCGATCACGCGGCGATCCGTCGAGGCAAAGAGCACCACGTCCGATTCGATCGTGCGGGCTGGGAAGATAATCAACCCTGAGCCAACCCGGCAATTATGTCCTACGCATCCTCCCAGAACAGGCCGGTTTGCAAGCCCCAGGGTGTGATGGCCATCCAATGCTTTAAGCGGGGAGGGTAGCAGGTTGAAATCTGTAAATGTATTCCCTGCGCCTATAAACGTATTGCGCCCGACCACGCACATTTGCAGGCATGTGTTTTGGGCGATCATACTGTTGTCCATGATGCTCGTCATAAAAAGCGAAGCGCGGAACGGCAGGAAGGCTCCATCTCCGATCACTGAAAGCATCAGCTGGCAGTCCTGAGAAATATTGACATTATCACCGATAACGCAGTTTTCGATCACAGCCCCGGCGTTGATGGTAACGTTATCGCCAATGGTGGTTGGTCCGTGGATGATGGCATGTGGGTCAATGACGCAATTCTTGCCCACCTTGACCAGTGATGAGCTTTCTAATACCTGTTTGCCTTCAAGCATACTTTGAAAGAGGATCCTCAATTTGAACCAAGGATCTTCTTTGAGGTGGTCCTCAAACCTTGCCCCGCGACTGAACAATCCAAAGACAACATCGGCGATAAAGATATGTACCCACGAATCTATTGCCAGCAAGCTGCGTCTGGGCACCTGGAACACCAGGTCGCCTTGCTCGAATGCCATATAGGTAGGCACATGGTAGTATCCAACTTCGCTGGATTGCAAATCGAGAACACATGGTTGAATCCCATTCATCGAATCTAAGTCCGTATCTTTTTGTATTCCCTTCGGGAAATACCACAGGTCTGCCAGGTAACATTCGTCGTGAGCAGTGTAGGATGATGACAAGGGGAAAGCATGTTCTCGAAAAGCTGGGTCTGAAACCGAGAAAGCTGCCCGGCTGGGTGTGCTTCTATGGCAGGCGGCTTTGATGAAAGCATCCAAATAGGCGGCGTCGAAGTAGAGATTGTCTCGAACTATCAGGCAGCTGTCTTGGATGTCTGGGAGAGATTCCCAAGGCTGCAGTTCGATCTCACGTTGGGTATATGCTGCAAGAAGGTCTCGCTGGATCAGCCATAAAGGTTTATTCAAGATACGCAAATCACGCGCCCGTTCATTGAAGGGCGCAATGGTTTTGTTATCTTGAAGGATAATTTTCTGCATAGTTTTCTTATCTTGTGCTATCCTGCAATACCTGCGTTTTGGTCGCGGGTTGTATATCCAGGAGGATCATCGAATTAGCATCCTGGTCGTTGGTTGTGCCTAAGAAATTGTGCAAGGTCGAGAAAAACAGATCTGGCTCATCCAGCATAATAAAGTGCCCGGCTCGGTGAAACCGCTCAATGCGCGCAGTTGGCAACACCTGGGATAAGGGCTTCCATTGCTGTGGGTGGACGACATTATCTTTGTCTCCGTACATGCCCATGACAGGTACAGAAATTTTATGAAGCAATGGTCGCAAATCGGTTTCTCTGAGCGAAGCAATGCTCATCAGGAAGGATTCAAGCGTGGTCTGGGAAAGGTCGCGCTCCATCATGCTGTACCAGTTTGGATCGCGTGAATAAAGCGAAGCCAGTAATCGAAAACCCAGCTTGAGCCCCCATAAGTTCTTATGCACCAACCAGGCGGCAAAATGCCGGCCAAATATCTTGAGCAACAAGGATAAAGATGAACCAACAATCGGTGATCCGATGACAACGGCTTTGCGGACACGTTGCGGATATTGGATGGCGACAGCCAGGCTGACCGTTCCGCCCATGCTATGCCCTACCAGTGGGGCGCTTTCGATCCCCAGGTGTTCCATGAACTGGTTGACCAGGTAGATGTAATCCTGAACCTGGTAGGTAGCTCGTTTCTTACCAGACTCGCCAAAGCCCCAAAAATCCAAAGCATACATGCGATAAAAGCTCCCCAATTGGGTCATGGTCCGATGCCACAATCCCCAGGAGCCCAACCAGCCGTGCAGCAAAATGACCGGACGGCCGCGCCCGTACACTTCGTAATGCAAGATGCCTTGATCAGTGGTGAAGGATGGCATAAGTTTCTTCCTGATAACGCTCATGCATGGCGTTCGGCGCCATTTCCGCCAAGCTCATCCAGGATGCTATAGAGCAGCTCAAGCAACACAGTTTTGACAGCTTCTTTTTCTGTCGCTACACAGGGGATGAGTTTAACTTTTGGGTCCAGGCGCAGGGCGATGCGCATGTCATCAATTTCCCAGGCGTCTTTGTGATCCTGTTTGTTTGCCGTTACCACGTATGGTGTGGGAGCATAGGCGCGAAAGGTTTCCAAGATACTACGCGCTTCCCGAAATGTTTCTGGCCGGGTGCTATCCACCATGACAACAAAACCGAGCATGCCCTCAGAGAGGATCTCCCACATGAAATCAAAGCGTTTTTGTCCAGGGGTCCCGAACAAGTACAGAACCAGGTCGTCATCGACGGTGATGCGTCCGAAATCCATGGCAACTGTGGTTGTGTTTTTCACGCGCTCAGCTTCGGATGAGATGCGCCGTTCTGTGGAAACAACATCAATTTCACTGACCGAACGGATAAATTCAGTTTTACCAGCATTGAAAGGACCTGTGACCACCATTTTTACCGTTTGCATAACGCTTTGTCCTCAAGGGTGTGTTTAAATTCCCGAATCAGCCAGTTTATATCGACCGGATCCGGTCGATCAGCCGGTGGATCAATGATTTTTGTTTTTGCTGTTCAGTCTTGGTGACTGGGACAGGGGATGGAATTTGCCTGGCGGATTGTTGCGCAGGCTCTTGTGGGCGGATAATTTCGATCAACCCAGCCTGCAGCAATCCATAAACAATGCGGCGAATTTCCATATCCGAAAGCCGGTTGGCTTTGGCAATCTGTCGGATACTGTTCTTGGGGTTGATGTAGGAAACTACACGCCACTCTTCGGCGCTCAAATTAAAGTTCCGGATATTGACGCCAGGGCGTTCGGCAAATTTCAGCGCCATATCCAGGCTGGGAATTTCATCTTGAAGCTGCTCCCATTCTTTTATCCGGCGCGAGCCATCGATAATAATATTCTCCAGGCTGATGCGCAAGGTGATTTTATCGTCGGGGGGAAGGAGATTGTTTTCAAACCGGAAAAAACCTTCAGCCCAGGTGAAGCACTTGTTGATGATTTCAACGAAATAGGATTGGAGACTGAGGATCACATCTTGCTGGCTAAGATAGTTGGCATTGATCAGCAGCAACCCGAGCTCCTTATCGCTCATATGTCCAGCTCTGGTTTTTAAGGCGCGTTGCTGAGCGGCAGACAATTTCTTGGCTTTATAAAGAACATAGACCAGGCTGTTATCTTCATTCGTAGCCTGGGCATAGGCCAGTTTGCCTTCGCGAAAACTTACCGTGACTTGCTCCGCTGGTCCCTCAATAAACAGGGTGCCGGTTTTGCGAGCCAGGTTGATCAAGTTTAGTAATTGTGTAATCGTAAAATCCCTTAAGTTACCTTTGAGTGCCATGGGATCCCCGTCAAAAAGCTGCTTGGATTTGAAATTATTAAAAGAACTGCAAAAGGATTATACATGTACCAGGTGGGTGGATTATTTACAAGTTAGTAAGTTATCCAATAGAAAGATGGACAGGTTTGTAAAGTTAGCGGAATTTGCAAAGCGAAAAGGCAAAATTGTCCAAAAAAGGTCGTATGTCGACTTGACACGGATGCGGCTTGAGTTTATAATCCCCCCCGCTACGTTCCTCGATAGCTCAATTCGGCAGAGCGGGCGGCTGTTAACCGCTAGGTTCCAGGTTCGAGTCCTGGTCGAGGAGCCTGACCAATCGCATCCGATAAGGATGCGATTGGTTATTTTCATTCTCGGATTTTTTAAGACTAATTTTTGAATCGTGTTTATCCGTTTAGTTTCTATTTACTGCTTTTCTTTGGGGAATCACTATCACCAACTACTTTACTAAACCCATGAGTACCATGATAAAAGAGATCAATAATGCGATTAGCATCCACTTTCCGCGGAACGCCAACATGGCTGGTAGATAACCATGAAAAGTTACATACGGGGAGACAAAAGGACCAACCAGGCCAGAAAGACGATAATCTTTATCCCGCAAAGACAGCAAAAGTGCAGGAATACCTACCAGAAGCGAAAAAGGAAATAGTGAACGCAATCCTGGATTATTTGATGTTGGTAAAGTTGGTAATCCCCAAAAGAATACATTTGCAGTGATCAAAATAATAGTGGGGAGAGTTGTTTTTAATAATGCTTGCCACTTTCCTTTCTGCCATTCTTTATATAAAAGAATCGCTATGAACCCTAATGAGGCATGAGGTTTTATGCAGAAAAATATGAGGGCTAATGGCCCAGGGATGATTAATCCAAGAAGCGGTAGCCATTCGATATTGCCATAGAGTATGGATTGTAAATGCATTGGCGATATTGCCCAAATAAAAAACTCAGACTTGCTTAGATTTAACCTTTTGGAAACAAAAAATAAACTCAGAATAGAAATCACCCCATTAAGTATTAACCCTGTCATGGTTGGTAGCAATGAAAGAGGAATCAGTGGTATCAACGTCCATATAGGGTTGAAAAATACCAACTGCCCGTTTCCAATGCTATATGGATTTTGACCGGAGATTAATGCAAGACAGGCTAAACGAAAGATTTCCCAATCTGTCATATTGTCTTCGCTTTCACTTTCGAAATCAATTATTCAAGCAATTAGAGTGTTACTATCCTGGACCTAAAGATATCTTAATAACTGAAAATATAAATCACAGTTTTGTTAGAAAGCAGGTATTTAATCTCGAAAATTTTTGTGATGTGTATAATATCGTTGATTATCTAACCTAATTGATATGTAAAAATTTTTTAGTCAGTGTTGAGGGTTAATCAACAGCACGAAAAAAGTTTCCAACAAGGAAAACCTGATAATGCAATTTGTGATTGTTGTTGAAGAATCTGCGATGTATAGTCTTTTGCTAGAGGGATGGTTTTTTTAGGCTTGTTAGCAGGTTTTTACTTCAGTCTTTTGTTGATGGGAGATGATTGGGAAATCTTTCATGGTTCTTTCCTCGGGATCCTATCTGTGAAAGGCTCAGGTTGCTATTGATTGTTAGTTGTAGTTACGCCTGTTCCCTGGTTGAATGCCGGAAGGCTGACGGGTGTAATAATATATGCGTGATTTTTTTTCAATAAAACGGCCATTGGTATTGATTCGGCAGCCTTAGCCGTATTGTTGCAGCCCACAATTTTTGGGTCAACCTGTGACCATTCTTGGGATTAGATGGCATCGATTTGAGCTTGTTTGGAATATCTCATTGTGGTGACAAGTAGATGGTAGCTGGATTACCCTGGGGGCTCTCTGACGAATTTGCATCGAATCCGATTTTCACTTGGTTGCCGAGTAGTTTGTCTTTTGAGGACCTCCAAGTCTTGGTTTTTTGGTTTGGTTGGTGGAGAGTGGTCTTTTTTAGATTGATAGGATAATTTTTCTTATGAATATCAAAATGAGTAAATTCTCTAAATTCCCTGTAACAGATGAAATTAGATTCTTGTTTGGTTTCGTTTTTGGTTTTTTTGTGATGCTCATGATTGTCCGTGTTTTTATAGTAAATGACTTTGATTACCTGAATATGCAGCGAGGTGTGAGATTAATCCTATCTGGGGAGAATCCTTGGGCAGTCGAAACCCGTATTGAAAATTTTTATAACCCCCCTTTCTCAATTCTTTTCCTCTGGCCCATGGTTTTCGCCTCACCGAGTATGTATATTATTATTGGGGGGGCTTTATTATTTGGATATTTATTCTATCTTCAGGCATGGGTAGCTTTTTCTTGGTTTCTCACCAATACATTTCTCTGGCTTGTTGCTGCTGGCGGCATCGATATGTTTGTTGTTGGAGGCGGATTGTTGTTGTTAAGTATGGGAGATAAATCACTTAATGAGTGGCAAAGTTTGTTTCTTAGGGTACTGGCTTATGGCTTGCTTATGGTTAAACCTCAAGGCACAGTGTTTATTGTCCTTCTTTATATTTTAATGCGTAGGGATTGGAAAGGAATATTGATCTCAATTATTATTTATGGGCTTCCATTTCTGAATCTCTATGTAGATTGGATAAGGGTTATTATTACTGATCCGCCACTTGCTCAAAATGTAGCAGCTCATTCAATTTGGGCAAAATTTGGCCCTATTCCCGCTCTCTTTCTTGCATTTTTGGTTGTAATTTCTCGTCGGTGGAAGTATTGGCAGCTTGGAGGTGCTTTAGCTGGTATTTTGGCTCCTTATGGTATGCCTGGTTTGCCTATCCTACTGACTTTAACTTCTGTTAAAAAGATACGATCTGTGTTAGTCGTCGTGATATTTTCTGGATACCTTGCATCTTTAACGTGGATAAATCCTCCTGAATCCGTCGATTTTTACGCATATAGCAATCCCTTAATGTCAATCTATCATCTAAGTATGCTGGGGTTAGTCATATCTTTGGCTAGTGTTTCTGATTGCACAGACGATTTTGATACAATAGGGTTTATAGATTGGGTAAAGAATCGCCAGAATCCGAGACATTAGAAATTAATGAATTTTCTAGGTTTTTCATTTTCAATTTTGGTGTCTGGCTAGGTGATTTCGAAGTTTTAAATGTTACTTTCTTACGTTGCTGAGAAAAGAGTTGATTGAAGGTTGAGGTGTATTTTTCCTGGTTGCAATAAACTTGGCCTGGGAGCGCACGCTGGCTTTTTTGAAACGCGATATTGAATGATGAAAACCATCCCTTTATTATTTGCCTGCCTGTTGCTGTTTTCCAGTTGTGCGCTTTTCCCTACCCAATCTGAATTAGATGGGACGCGCTGGCTGTTGCAGTCTTTGCGCGAGCAGCCTCTATTAGCAGATACAGCCATTACGGCTAAATTTTCGCAAGATGGAATTTCGGGTACATCTGGCTGCAATTTTTATGGCGCAAAGATTTCTTTTTCCCCTGTAAAGAGATTGAAAATCGTTGAAGTAGCGAACACAGAGATGTATTGTGAGGCGCGTTCAGGTCTTATGGAGCAGGAAGAACTTTATCTGCAAACACTTGCTGCAGCTACATCCTACCGGCTGGAAGACGACAACTTGGTTCTTATGGATCGTGCAGGGGACATTTTGCTTAATTTCCGGCTACTGCCCAGTTTTGAAAACAACCCCGAGCTTCTGTTTGGAAAAACCTGGGAATTGATCGATGCAGAAGGTATGAAAGCCCATGAACTGACCAGTTTTTCTCTGCAATTTGAAGAAGACCGTTTCCGAGGAACGACGCAATGCAGGGATTACGAGGGCAGTTATCAAAGCGCCGGGGATGGGATCCGTATATTTACACTGTCCATGTTGGGAGAGGTAAATTGTGGCCAGGCAGAGCTGATCGCCGAAGTGACTTACACTAGTTTGCTTGAAATGGTCGACCAGTACCAGGTTACCCCAAACCGGTTGGAGCTTTACACGGTGAAGTATGACAAATTGATTTTTGAATGGCTGCCAGCCGAGTAAATACAATGATGAGTTCTGTTCACCTTCGAATGAACTTCCTTTACGAGAACAACCATAAAGAGCCGCCTATCTGCTGAAAAGAATCTGAATGAAACCTTTCTTCTTGACTGTCTCTGAAAAAACGATCCTTTTGAAAGTGTCCCTGATTGGATTGCTTTTTGCTATCCTGACAGCGGCTTTTTACTTTAGTCCTATCCTGACCGGTGATGATTGGGAGACTTTTCACGGCGCCTCATGGCGCATTCTTTCCGGGCAACCCTTGTATGGTGAAAAAATCACTTTTGCATATTACTCTAACCCACCCTGGGTGGCGCTGGCGTTGATCCCGGTCAGCGTTCTTCCCTTGCGCCTGGGTTGGGCGGTGATCTGCACAGCAAACCTGGCAGCCCTGGTTGTGGTAGGCTGGCGTTGGAAACTGGGCTTGCTCAAGATTATCCTGGGATTGGCCTCTCCACCCATGCTTTATATTTTGCTGCATGGACAGATCGACATGCTCATTTTATCTTTGGTCTGTTTGCCGGCAGCGCTATGGCCACTGGCCGCGCTGGGGAAACCGCAGGTTGCCATCGGCTTGTTGGCCGGTATACCGCCTGCCTCCTGGTTAAAGAGTGCGCTGATCACCGGGGCGATTATCCTGGTTTCACTGGTATTGTTTGGAAACTGGCCTATGGCATTGATCCAACAGCCGCAACCATTTGTGGCTGCAGCGCATAATGTCTGGTTCAACTTATGGCCTTTCCAGGTCCCGGCCGGAGTAGCCTTGATCTTGATGGGTTTCTCTCGCCGCGATGAAAAATTCCTGGCAGCCGGATCGCCCCTGATGCTTCCTTATGCGGCGACCTCCTCCCTGATTGGTCCCTGGCTGGCAGCCAGTACCTTCTTGAAGGATTGGCAGCTCCTGGTTGTTTGGCTGAGCTGGTGGGGGGCTACACTTTATCGGGCTGTATAAAAGGAAAAACGCCCTGTGAAGCAGGGCGTTTTATCATTCGAACATGGCGCTTGAGCTATTCTTTAGAGCTCTTAGCGCTTTCGGTTTTGGCGTTTTCACTGCTGGAAGAGCTGCTTTCAGGTTTACTTTCAGATTTACTTTCGGATTTTTCTTCCCCAGATTTAGAGCTGCCAGAGCCGCGGCTTGCACCGGATGGCGAGCGGTGGTCGGTAGAATAAAAACCAGAACCTTTGAAGACAATTCCTACTGGCTGAAAAACTTTGTAAAGCGTTTTCTTGGTGCACTCCGGGCAGCGTGTCAAAGGCTGGTCGGTAAATTTCTGTTGTATGTCAAATTGGACACCGCAATTTTTGCAACGATAAGTATAAATCGGCATGGATCCCTCGGTCTTACTGTTTATTCGTAAGTTAGCGACTAGGGATTATAGCGCGCCATGAGGGGCTTGGCAAGGGATGGGCGTGTATTTCAAACAGTACTCTAACACTTCGGAGAAAACGGATAACGAGTACGACATTTGGAAAGGGCTGGTTAGATTTGCCTTATGGTTTTGGCGTTGGTGTAAGGCTCGGGGTGGCGCTGGCTGTACTGCTGGCTTTTGGGGTGCTGGTCTTCACCACTGTGGTGATTGTCGTGGCGGAGGTGGTTGGCGTGATAGTGGGTGTGGGCGTCAGTTGTTTTGCTGCCAGGAGCAACCATGCTTGTGGAGCGCTTTCTTCCGGCAATGCCAACAGGGCTTTCCAATCCCTGATCGCCCATGGTCGATTTTCCAGACCTTCGGACGCCAGGGCGCGGTAATAGTATACCTGGGCTAATTCCTGGTCGCTTTTAGCCAGGTTTTCGCAGGTGTTCAATTGCCCGCGTGCATCTCCAAACCGTTCGGCCGCTAATAAGGCGCGCCCCAGGGTGAGATGATGGATAAAAGATTGCGTGTTACCGCGCAGAGAAACCAGTAAATCATTGACTGCTAACTGTCCCTCTTTCAGCTCCAGGTAGGCCAGACCGCGATAGAAGTAGGCTTCTGGCAAGTCCTTCTCAATGGAAAGGGCGTTATCCAAAGCTATCACGGCCTGGCGAAATTGGCGAGTTTCATAAAGCGCCCTTCCGTTCCACAACCAGGCTTGAGCATCTTCCGTTTTGAATTCTGTGTAGATCTCCAAAGCCTCAAGAGCATCCTTGTATTTTTCGCTGAACATAGCAGCCTGACCCAGCACCCGGTAGGCGGGTAACAACCCCCGGTCCAATTTGAGCGCCTGCTGTGCCTGCCGGTAAGCGCTTGTGTAATTTTCAGCTGCAATCTCAATCTGTGCCTGGTAGGTGTACCATAAGGCTGACTGATCCAAGATGTCTGCGGCTTGTTCAAGTTGTTCTTGAGCCTGGTCAATTTCTGATCGTTCTAAGAAATAGGCGATTAATTCCAGGTGGGCGGGACCCAATTGGGGGTCTAATTCGATGGCTTTTTGCAGGTCTTCCAGAACATCTGCGTTAGGGTCCTGGGCTATCCTGGATCTGGCGATCCCCAGGTGGGCTGGGGCAAAGTAGGGATCAATTTCAGCTGATTTTTGATAAAACTCCAGGGCAGACGGGTAGTCGCTCTGGTAATAATGAATTTCGGCGATCAAATAAACAATATCTGGCGCCTGTGGATCCATCTTGATGGCTTGATTGAAGTTCTTGAGCGCTTCTTCATAGGCTCCTTGGTGAAACGCTCGCAAACCAATCCGGTATGCTTCATTGGCAGCATGTGGTGTGTTGATATAAAACGGCGTTGGGGTATATTGTAGATTGAGCTTCTGGGCCAGCGATTGGGTGCCTGAAAGCTCAGGTGTCCGGGTGGCTGGTAAGCGGGTTCCCTGGATGGCAGTGGGTGTGTAGGTGAAGGTTGGCGTCGGACCAGGCGTGGAGGTCGGAATAAAGGCAACCGGTTTCTGCCGGCTAGCATTGAAGCTAACCGCTGCCCAGACCAACAAGGCAATGAAGATCAAAGCACTGAAGGAGAATACCAGGCTGCGCGCCCACGGGTTGCTCAGAGGATTTTGCTTTGGAATTTCTTGTTCAATAACCTGCCACTGCCGCTGTTGCAGTTTTGGTTGGATATTGGGGTCGGCGGGCAATGCGCCCAGCAGGATTAACCCCTGACGGGTGGTCGCGTTGTTTGGATCCGACCGTAAGGCTGATTGAAGGCAATAGATTTGTTCTTTGGGCGTATCTACCGCAGCACTCAACCATAGCCAGTATTGGGAGTTGTTGGGGTCAACACGCAGAAGGCGTGTGAGCAGATCGCGAGACCGCGCTCTTTGCCCATTGCGCAGGGCATCCACAGCTTGCTGGAACATGACATCTTCCGGCATGAAAAATCCTCGTGCAGAAGTTTAGCACAAGGAAGGTGGTCTTACCTAGATGTGGGGTTCAAACCTTACGCAACTGTAGGCTAGGGCTTTTGCAGGAGGGCAGGGATGGGGCTGCCATCTACAGTTGAGGCGGGTATAAAACCCAGCAGGTTCGCTATTGTTGGAGCGTAGTCCACGATTTGGACAGGTGGGATGATTTCTCCGGAAGCGGGGACACCAAAACCGGCTGCGATGAAAATGGCTTGCATCTCGGGTAGGCTGCTGTCATAGCCGTGCTGCCCGTAGAAAGGCGCTGGCTCGAAGATAAAATCGTTCCCGCGCCAGCCATCCAGGTGGTAGCCGGGGTATGCCTGTGCAAAAACATCGCCGGCGTTCAGATGGTCCAGGTGGATATCACTCAGCTCATCCTGGCGCAGGACTCGCTGGAATACTTTTTCGCCAGTAAGTGGATTAACAAGGTTTTCGAGCAGATCGATGATGGTTTGTTGAATGCTCTCGTACTCTTCTGATGGGACGAACCCATCTTTCTCGTGACCGGCAAGGTTGATGTAGACATGCACTGAACCTCCGGATGCTACCGCGAAAGCCTTGGTTTTTTCAACGACAACATAATTTCTTCTGTCCAGGGTGAGCAATCTAGCCTGCTCCAGGATGGTGTTGACATAGACCACGCTGTGAATGGGCGCCATCCCATGATCAGAGACTAACATCACTGTGGCGTTTTCCAGGTCAACCGCTTCCAGGATGGTAGCCAGGGCGTCGTCTGCCGCCTGGGCTGCCTCTTGGAAGTATGATTGGTATGCCTGCGCCAGCTCGGGAGAGTAATTCAATTGTGCCTCATCTTGCATCAGGTAGGCATGTCCGGCAGAATCAAAGCCATCCTGCCAGGCGTAAAGCAGGTCCGGTTGGTAGGTCTGGTAAACCCAGGCGGTGACCTGTGCCATCCATTGCGATGCTCGATTGATCAAATAGAGATTTTCTTCCGCTGAGATCCAGCCATCTTCTACTGCGTAGGAATCGGAGCCGGCTGGAAAGAATCCAAATTTTTGATTGAGTTCATTCTGTAATGTGCGTGGGCTGGCCGTGTTATGAAATACCCCGCTGTGAAACAGAGTGATTTCAATCTGAGGTCCCTTTTGGTCAATTCTTTGGAAGAGGAAATCCGCGCCGGCGGTGAGATTGGGCATCAGGATCAATGGGGCCCATTCTCCAACCTGTAAGATTGGCGTTTCCGGATTGGCTTTACGTTCAGTATTGATCACCAGCTGGCTGTAGTTGGTTTGCTGGTCATCCGTTGGGTCGATCAAGTAAAAGAAAACCCGGCTAACTTCCTGGATCGTGTAGGAACCTTCGAGGGCCGGGCTGAAAGATTTCGGGATTTCGCCTTCCCAGGCTTCTTCAGGGGTTTCTAAGGTTACCGTTATTTGGTCTGAGTAAGCATCTTGAATACCATAACCGATGGTATAGTCGGCGGTTTGACCGGGGATAAGCGGCGTGCCGCCGTTAAAGAAGACGGAGGCGGTCGTGAGGCCTTGCTCCGATGCCGTAACCCAAACAGGTTCTGCCTGGTCCATAGCTTCATCATAACCGCGACGATACCAATAGATGGAATCGTTGGGGTTATGAAAAGAGTTTGACACAATCCCCGTATGGATGGGATAGGAACCGCTGGCGATAGCATTTTGTGCAGGGGCAGTCAAAGATGGGTCGACCGATTGAGCATATTCTGCTCGGATGCCCTGGGCAGCCAGGCTGGCAAAGTGAGGCAAGAGGCCGTCCGCCATCATCTGGTAGACCGTCTCGGCCTGTCCTCCGTCCCATGAGATCAGGATAAGCGGATGTTTCGCTGGTTGTGGAGCGGATGTCTCGGTCGGAGGCAGGGTTGTGGGTGTTGGGGGTATGCTTTGCGGTGCTGATTGGGGAGTATTTTCAACAACCCTGCTGGTAGGGGTGGGAGCAGCAGGTGTTGGAGCCGGGGGAGTTGGGCTGGCAATACACCCAGCTAATATTAAGCTAACCAGAAAGATAACCTTGAGAATGCGCATAGATGTAACCTCGGTGATGATGCTTACCCGCCTGCGCCATAATAAATCAGTGGTACAGGGGTGAACACCAGGAAGAAGATAATTATGCCTAGGATGGCAACCATTTTCCTTTTTTGATCCAAACCGGTAATTTGATCCAATGGTTCAGCGTAAACTCGCCCGAGGAAAAATAACAGAAAAGCCCACAGCCACCAGCCACTCCAGGCCAGACCGAGCAAAGCCATACCACCCAGGATGAAGGGCCATAATTTTCGAGCGCGCTCACCCAGTAAAACATAGATAACATGCCCGCCATCCAATTGCCCGGTGGGGATCAGGTTCAATGCTGTGACCAGCAGACCTGCCCAACCAGCCCAGGCGATGGGGTGGATGAACACATCTACCCCACCAATCGGAAGGGGCTGGCTGGTAAAAAAGTATCGTACCCAATAGAGAACAGGCGAGAGCCCGCCATAGTCGCTGGGTGCTGGAAGCCATTGCCCAAAGGTGACGTATTTGGCAAGTAAGTAGAGGATGGAATTGCCCTCTAACTGAAAACCTGCTCCTTCTGGGATGATGATGGGTTGGATGGTGGAAAGTGATAGACCATATAGAAGGACCGGAATAGCCACAACCAGGCCGGCAAGGGGACCAGCGATGCCAATATCGAGCAGGATCCGTTTATTCTTGGGAGGTTTCTTCATCTGAATGAAAGCGCCCATGGTGCCAAAGGGACTCAATGGGAAGGGTATGAAGTATGGCAAGCTAACGAGGGCTTTGTGATAGCGACCAACCAGGTAATGCCCAAATTCATGTGCCAGCAAAATAGCTAGCAAGCTGGCAGCGAAGGGAAAACCAATGGGTAAATTCATGAGTAAAGTGGTTAGCATGCCCCCCAGGTCTTCGGGCAAGGGCCCATCATAGGTGTATAACACACCGGCGAAAAGCACACTCAGAAAGGTCAAAATGAACAGGATAAGGTTGGTCCAGGGATTTGATGGCCGGGTCTGGAAGTTGTCGGGAGCCAGCAGGATGACATGCTGGGCGTCTTCTTTTCGGAAAAGAGGCAATAAACCAAAGGATTTCAATTGGTCGCTGAGCTGGTCATAAGCGCTCTCTGAATCGCCATAAAGTTGGCCGCGGTAGCGCACCAAGTAGATTTGCTTTTCTGTGCCGGTGGTAATATCGTTGATTTGCAGGAAACGTCCGACGATATTGGTGAGGATTTCTGTGTCTATTGTCTGTGTCATTGAATTTTCTCTTACTGGTTCTACCCACTCAATACTACCTGTACATATTTTTGTTCAATTAATAAGAAAGGCGGGAGTGGATGGGAGTTGAACCCACCACGGCCCGCAACGCGACCCGTCACCGGTTTTGAAGACCGGGGAGCCCACCGGGACCCAACCACTCCCACATTTTACGAACCATTTAAGCATACCGCATGCCACCGAAATTCACAAGATGGAAACATGGATTCTATTTCAGCCCTTTACGAGGTTAAGCCTGGTCTTGGAAGCGTTCAAGATAGGCTGACCAAGCGCGCGACATCTTTTTGATTGCTCAACCTTTGGTAGTAAGCACGCGGCAATATCCCCCTGTTGCTCCAGGTTGAAATCTTCGAACTTCCAACCTTTCTCCAGGCGGGCTAATAGACCACTTTCTTCTCCATAGTCGTATGCATGGGTTCCATGTTTTACCTGGAGATCCAGGGCAATAAACAGGTAGCGCCATCCCATACTTTGATATTGCCATACATGGGTCAATTCGTGAATTAGCCAGGCGAAAAGTACCTGGTCTGGATCGGAGGGCTGAATAGGCTGCGATGGAAGCCGGATAGGGAAATAGATGTGGTTTCCCAAGGTAACAGCATTATGTTCTTGCGTTGGTTGAGCGCCTTGCAATTTCAGGCCAAGTTGTTTTATGGTGTCTGGCCAGGCAACACATTCGTGGATACGGACGCGATGGTATGCAATCCTGTTCCCGAAAACGCGTCTGTGTTTCCTGGATTTCCCAGGCGTAAAGAGGGCGGATAGATGGCAGGCAAGAACCCATGATGAAAGCTCCTTTGATAATCCGAAATATACCACAAAGATCTGTCTAGAGGAATCTTGGGTGTTGACGAATATCCATCCCTGGGCTAAAATGCTTGATTATTTAAAGAAAGCAGAGGCACATATGGACAGTAAAGATTTGCTCGCTCGAATTAAAGAAGATGGGGTAAAGTTCATTTCACTTCAATTCACAGACGTAACTGGGTCGGTGAAAAGTGTGGATATTCCGGCTGAAAGGATATCTGCTGCGATGGAAGATGGCATCTGGTTTGATGGCTCATCGGTGGAAGGCTTTGCCCGAATCCAAGAGAGCGATATGCGCCTGGTGCTCGATCCATCCACCTATACGGTTTTACCCTGGACACCACAGGAAGGGCGCCGCGGACGGGTATTCTGCGATATTTACAATACGGATGGTGATCCCTTTCCTGGAGACCCGCGGGGATGTTAAAGCGAACACTGCGCCGCATTCAAGATCAGGGCTGGGTTTATAATGTTGGCCCAGAACCGGAGTTTTTCCTATTTAAACGGAACGGATCACAATCCATTCATCCGGTACCCCATGATGTAGGTGGTTACTTTGATTTCTCGGCAAACGACGAGGCAGTTCGCGTCCGAACTGAGCTGATGGATGCTCTGATGAGTATGGGGTTGGATGTTGAAATGGGGCACCATGAGGTCGCAATCGCACAGCATGAAATTGATTTCCGTTTTGCGGATGCGGTTCAGGCGGCTGATAATATCTTGACCCTTAAGTACACCGTAAAGGCAATTGCTGCTCAGCATGGTTTGGTAGCTTCCTTCATGCCTAAGCCGATTTTTGGCATTAACGGCTCGGGCATGCACTGTCACCAATCCTTGTTTACTGAAGCTGGTGATAACCTGTTTTATGATGACTACGACGAATTTCACCTGTCGAAATTGGCCTATGGTTTTATAGCTGGACAGTTGAAACATGCGCGCAGCCTTTCGGCTGTGGTTGCACCTTCGGTTAACTCCTATAAACGGTTGGTGCCTGGTTATGAAGCTCCCGTCTATGTTGGTTGGGCACAAATCAACCGTTCGGCTTTAATTCGTATTCCACACTATACGACCGGTCGCACGAAGTCCATGCGTGCCGAGCTGCGTTTCCCAGACCCAACAGCCAACCCTTATTTGGCCTTTATTGTGATGCTGGCTGCAGCAATGGATGGTATTGAGAATGGTTTAATGCCGCCTGAGCCTTTGAATCATGTCAACGTTTACCACCTGACGCCTGAAGAGCGCAAGGCTCGTCAGATTCCTGAGCTGCCTGGATCTCTGGCCGAAGCGCTGCGGGAACTGGATCAGGATACGATATTAAAGGATGCCATGGGCCCAATCATATACGAGGCTTTTAATCGTGCCAAGTGGGCGGAGGTTGAAGAATACCGGATGATCGTTTCGGATTGGGAAGTGGAGCGCTACCTGGAAAAGGCTTAGGTAGAATATTCTTGAACCTGTCCTGTCATGCGGCAAAAGGCACATTCGCCTGGAGCTGAAGTGGGTTGTCCGCAGCGGGTGCAGGTGTGTAATAATTCTAAACCGAGATCGGCCTGTGGAGAAAACAGGCCGTTTTCTTTTGCTTGCAGAAAGTTGAGATAAAAACTCAGCTTGGCTCCTGGGCGTTGAGCTTCAAGCTGGTTCAACAATTCTTTGTAATAGATTGTTTTGGAGCCTTCGGCATAAGGGCATTCATCGTAAATGTATTCAATGCCTCTCAGTATAGCATAGGCAGCCATTTCACGTTCGTATAGGCGGCATAAGGGTTTAACTTTGCGCACCAAACCAAGCTGGTTAGCCTCGAGAACCGGGCTTTGACGCACCAGGTAGCCGGGCAGCCAATTGATGGTGTTGCTGAAGAGTACCGCAGCTTCATCGTCCAGGTTGTGACCAGTTGCCAGAACAGAATACTCGCCTTCTCGGGCAACGCGGTTCATGATATGGCGTTTGGCTAAGCCACAAATGGAACAGGGTCTGCCTTTACCACGGTGGGTGCGCTCTGCCATCAAAGGTATCGGTTCGCCATATTCTTGCGGAACATCGACCGTGATCAATTTGAGGCCGCGTTGGTTGGCAAATTCTTCGGTGAGTGTGTGGGAGCGATCGGAATAACCGGTTCCGTCATCAATTCCCAAGCCAATGTACAGGCCATCAGCTGTGTAACCTAATTTCCACAAGATATCCCATAGCGACAAAGAATCCTTGCCTCCCGAAACGGCAACCAGAATGCGTTCGTGGCGTGTGAACATTTGGTATTTTTCGATGAAGCGTTGCGTTTGTTCAGGGATCCATTCTAAATAATGTTCCTGGCATAAAGCCAGTTTGTGTTGTCGCATGTTGATGACGGCTTTAATACCGCATTTCCTGCACTTCATGCTGCCCCGCCGGAAATAACCGAAACCAACTTGATGGTATCTCCATCCTTTAGAATTTCATCTTCGGTGATCATTTGACCCTGGCGAATTGCCAATACAGCTTCGGGCTGTGCACCGATCTTGAGCAAGGACTGACGTAAGGTCATTCCGTGTTTCACTTCATATTCATGGTCTCGAAGAATGAGTTTGACTGGCATTCGCTCTCCTATGGGAAGCAGATTGTACCTTGAGGCAGTTACATCGTCAACCTGGCGTGCGGATAACCCATTACCCCCTGCTTGACGTTGATTGCCTCCGTTGGTTCGTATGGGTTGGCGGCTAGGTGGTCTTGGCGTAAGGCAAAGATCGTTCGGGTAAGGCGAATATTTTCTTGCCGGCGGAGAACAGGCGTGAGAACTCGAATACTTGCAACTTATCAAAATTGAAAGATTGCATATTTGCTCGGGAAAATGCCTGGATGTACTCGCTGAACTGGCTAAAATAACGAAGCCGTGAGGTGATTTTGATTGACATACTGGTATAGTGGAAAGTACAAAATTGAGGAGAGCCTTATGTTAAAAATCAGGTCAATTTTATCTATGCATCATTTTAGGTGTTTCGGCTTTTATTCTGATGAGCTGCACAGCGCCACAGGAAGCGGATCAGATAACAATTGTCGAAAGGAAGCAAACACAAGGTGAAGCGGTTATCAAGAGCCTTCAAGCTGACAATTGCGGTGGCAGCGAAGAGATGAAACAAGATATGCAAGCGATTCACCAATACACCCATGTTATTGAAATTGAGCCAAGCCCGGGTGTGTCGGTTAACCGGAGGGCTGTTGAGGACGAGATACGCAGCTATTACCGTATTCCACGGACTGAAAGTGATGCGGTGTGTATTGTGCCTGTAATGATCCCGGCAGGGTCTTTCTACAGCTATGATCTTGAATGGGTAGAGGTTTGGCGTGAAGGCGATTATGAGTTGGGAAAAGCGGATGCTTTCCCAGAAGGAACTTACCGTTTTCGCCAAAGCATGTTGTGTGAGGTCGTTGGACAACGCACAGAAACCTGTCCATCGCCATAATGATAAGATAGCCTACCCAGGCTTTCACCAGTATTGAAATTTTATAGGTTTTATGATGGAATTTGAAAGTTCTCAATCTCCTGAGCGATCTGTGTTAGAGGTGCATAACCTTTGGGTGCGCAAAGGCGGTCTGCGGAATAGGAAATGGATTCTGAAGGGGATTGACCTGGATGTTAAGGAAGGTGAATTTGTTGCCGTAATCGGACCGAACGGGGCGGGGAAAACCAAGCTGTTGGAGGCGATTCTGGGCGACCGACCATACGCTGGTCAGGTTAAGGTTTTTGAGCAAGATTTATATACCAACCCTGAACATTGGCTGCGACTTATTGGTTGGGTTCCAGTTTACAATGTTTTACATGATAATTTGCGAGTAGAAGATGGGCTTCTCCAAATTGGAAAATTGCGTTTGCCAGAACGTCCAGAAAAAGCGATCAAAGAACGAATTGAACTCTTGCTCCAACAATTGGAATTTCCTGAACACCGCCGCGGGGCCTTGATTGGAGAGCTAAGCAGCGGTGAGCGTAAACGTCTAGATTTATGTGCTGAGCTGCTGACAAACCCTCCTTTGCTTTTCTTGGATGAGCCCACCACCAACCTGGATCCAGATGCAGAACGTTCGCTGATGGAGATGCTCCGCAACCGATCCTGGGGAAAGCGACAGACGGTGGTGGTTATCACCCACACTCTTCAAAGCCTGTATTACTGCGACCGGGTGATTTTTCTGGCAAGCGGGAAGGTTAGAGCACAAGGTCCATATATGCAGGTCCTGGACCAGTTAGAGCAGGAGTTAAATGAGGAGGCGCGAGACCTGGAAAATCAGGATGATGCCTCGCGTTGGGCTGAAATTTACCGGAAATCCAGGCAGTTTGTCCATGAGCCGTTGGGCGAACCGCCACCGAACGCAACCGTTCCCGAAATCCGTTCACGAACACATTCTAAGAATTGGATACATGAGCTGCGTGTGCTTTTGACGCGCAATTGGCTTATGTTTCGGCACAACTTCTCTGCCCTGGCATTGTATCTGTTGTTAGGACCGTTCAGTGGCCTTCTTTCACGTATTGTTTTACGCGATAACGCGTTCGTGCAGGATATTTCAGAAGCAGGCTACTCATCCGTTTTTGATACCAGTGACGCACGCCAGGCGATTTTTATTTTATCCCTGGTGGTAACATTGCTAGGTCTGATCGGATCTTTTTTGGATGTGACCAAAGAAAGGTTGATTTATCGTTACGAAAGGGTCAAGGGGCTTTCTCCCTGGGCTTACTTGCTTTCTAAATGGCTATTCTTGGTTGCGCTGGTTGGTATTCTTGCGCCAAGCTCTATTTTGGCTGTGTTGACATTTCAGGGGCAGGAGATTCCTGAACCTTACCTGGTTTTGGTTACCTTAGTTTTGGCCTGTATTGCTTCGGTGACTTTAGGTCTGGCAATTTCAGCTGCTGCCAGCAGTGAACGGACTGCAACAGGTCTGTTGGGTATTGCGGTTGTGTTTCACCTCTTTTTCTCCGGTGGAGTTGATTTCAATGAACGCTTCCGCTGGCTGTTGGACCGCATATCAGTTTTTGCAGCCAGTCATTGGGCGGCTGAAGGGATTTCCAGCAGCACCCAACTCTACTGTTGGGCAGCAAACCCTCGTTTTCAAGATTTTTACAGTTGGGGACACATCACATCTATCTGGCTGAACCTGGTTGTGTATATCTTGCTTGCCATGGTCCTGGCCTTTGTGGCTTTGCGCATGCAGGATCATTGGTTTCCACGCAAAATTCGCCTTCAAAAGGCTATGATGAATCGTCATGTCTGGTCTGTCATACCGCTGATCGTGATTGCTGGTAGTTGGGCGGCATTCTTGGATGCTCGTTCACAAGAATATTATTCCTTGCGCAGCGATCAGGATAATATACGCATCGAAAATTCTGTTCAAGTGAACTTTTTCCAGGAATCTACTGGTCTGGTTAGCCAGTCTCTCTGTCCTTTGCCCACAGAATTGCCTCCGCCAGCAACGGTGATGATTGCGATTCCGCCAACGCCTTTCCCGACGGCTATCCAGGAGGATGCGGAGATGGTGAATTTGCAAGCAACAGCCGAGCCCGCATCAGCTCTGGAAGATAACCCTGTTGAAAACCAGCCCGTCGTTCTGGAAGATACGGCAGTTGATAGCAGCTCTCTCCCCCCCTTGCCAACGGGTAGCATTTTGAGCGAAACTGGTATTCTATTTGGACCCAATCATGGGGATTACCCGATAGAAAAACTGCCTGCCAATACAAAATTCACTTTGTTGGGGAAAGATCTTGAAGAAAGATGGTTCCGGATAAAAGAGGAAGCTACAGGCCGGCATTTGGTGGGGTGGGTACCGATTATTACTACGGATTTACCTGTGTCGAAAACCGGCTTTACAGCCTCGCCTCCTCAATGTGCAGCTCCACGCGCCTACCTGGAAGGCAACCAGTCATCACCCACTGTAGAGTGGACCAGCGATGTTAACGGTCATGTGGTGTTGGTTGTAGATTTATTCAGGGATGATGCTGGTTTAGAGTTAAAAACTGGCAAGTTGTTTGTAAATATAAATGGGGAAATCGTTGACACTTACCCGATTCAAGCAACACGGCAATCTTTCATTTTTCGTGGACTAGCGATTGATATCCAGGTACAAGAAGGTGATCAATTGAAGCTGTTTTTCGAGAATTCGGTGTTACAGGATCAGCTAGTACGGATACGGACCAGTATCTACTATGTGCCCTCGAATTGTAGTTTCTAGTTTGGAGTGATTTATGCTATCGATTCCTTGGCCCGTACGTTACGGTTTTGGTCTGGCAATTTGCTTGGTGATTGCTGTTTCTCCATGGGTGGCGACTTTGTTATATAGCCCTTTGCCGCCCGATCTACGCCTGACAGCCACCGCACTTTCAGCTACCAGGACAGCTCAAGTAGCGCCGAAAATTACAGCTGAACCGGACAAAAATCCCGATGTTGTCGCTATGCACGCCTCCATAGATGCCACGCCATCTCCTACGTTTACAGCAACAGCCAGCCCAACCTCCACCCCTACGGTGTTCCGTACGGCCACCCCTACGTATACACCTGCTCCCGAAGTATCAGGGATTGCCAACGAGACAGTCAATGCATATAGTTGCCCAGGTGTAAACAATAAACAGGGGAAACTGGAAGCAGGATCGATGTTTGTAATTCTTGGGTGGGATGAAATGGATGAATTGAAAGAGACTGTGACTTACCTTTTAATTGAAAATGACCTTTTTCAACCGCAGAAATGGATTAAAGACAGCGAATATATTTTATTGGCTGTCCCAGACTATAAAGGATTTATCCCTCGCCTGGCTTGCCGGAAATAGAAACTTATGGGACCTTCTCTAAATTTGAGCTTCTCGAAAATCTTAGTCGCTGCGATTGTTTTAGCAGTGGTTGTCTCAACCCTTACGATTCTCGCTTTTGTGATAGGTCAGCAAAGGGGGGTTGAGCTGGCATCTGCTGGGGGTTATTTATCCTTGGATCACAACGCATCAGGAAAACAGACTCAATCTCCTGTTGCAATGCCAGCTTTGCCAAAAGCCGTGACAGCAACCCCAAAAAGTAAGACGGTTGAAAAATGGTCGTTCAGTAACGAACAAGCCACCCGTTTTGCGCAGGATCAGAGTATATCTTCCCAGGCAAATGCACCCATGGTTGTGAAAAACATTGAATTTTCTCCTGAAAAGATTCGTTTGAGTGGGGAACTGAATTATGCAGGCACGATGGGCGATTTTGAAATTTTGGGATTTCCTCTAATTGAATCGCGAGAATTACATTTCAGAATAAGTCGCATGCTTCTGGATGGACAGGATTTGCCTCATTTAGCTTTTTCGGCTGTTGAATCGCAAGTTGATTTATTCTTCTCACAACTTTTGTCGGGTTATGATGTGATGGATGTGGAGCTGGGCGAAGGGTTTATCTCGGCAGATGTGCTGCCCTGGTAAGGCAATGGCCAGATGGGTCTTTTGGATCGCATTAATCTTCTTGTGGAATTTCCCAGGTAAGTACACGATAATCATCTGAAGCAGAGGCCAGGTGAATTCCATCTGGTGAGAAGCTAATACTATTGACAGATGAAATATGTCCGCTCAAGATGAGCGTTGGGGATGTGCCAAATCCTTTTTCATCGCGCTGCCACAAGTGAATAGTGCCGTCTCGGGATGCAGAGGCCAGCCAATTCCCATCGGGTGAAAATTCGAGATCATTGATAGCCTGTGCATGGCTTTTAAGAATATGTGTTGACTCTCCACTCAGGACTTCCCATATGCGGATGCTGCCATCGGCAAAACCAGCGCTTATCCACTCGCCTTGTGGGTCGAAAGCAACTGCATTTGCTGAAAAGGGCGTTTCATTGAAGACATGCAACCAGTTTCCTGAAACAGTGCGTACCCGCACAATTCCATTTATTTCAGTCCATGCGAAAGTTTGGTTGTCTGGAGAGAAAGCCACGCTGGTGATCTCTAACATCCCTTCGTCTATGGTCTGTACCAGGCGATAATCAATCAGTCTCCACAAGCGGACTGTAAAATCATCTGAGCAGGATACCAAATAGCGACCATCAGTAGATAAATCCAGACTTTTTACCCGGCCGGCATGCCCGTGCATTTCTTGAAGAAGCCTGCCATCAGAAACCCGCCAGATGCGGATGATCCCATCCGTCGAGCCGGTCGCCAGGATGGAGCCATTTGACGAGAATTTTGTTGTGAGCACCGGAAAAGGATGCCCGCGCATGGTTCTCAGCAGGGTGCCAAGTGTGGCTCTCCAAAGTCTTAAGGTATTGTCAATTGAACCCGAAGCGATAAGGTTGCCATCTGGTGAAAAATCTACGCTAAAAACCTTATCTGAATGGCCTTCAAGGGTAAATATTGGGCTGACTTCCACGGAGTTGCCAATGATCGTGTTTGTGCACAAATCCTGGTCTGTTGGTAGTGCGAGTTTTGTGATCACATGATTATTATTCTCATTGTTCTCGCTAACTTCAAATCTTGGGTCGACCGTAATATTGAGTTCCAAAGTTGAGCTGTTTGTGCTCAACTCTAATATTTCTCCTGCTGCTCAGATCAGAAAAAAATCTAAGTTGGTCTTGGTTAATAGATACCGCAAAAGGACCGGCGTCCGACTTTCCCTGGTTTTTGATTTGAATGATGACGCTATAGGATTCAGGCGCATTTGTACATAATTCCTCTGGGGTGATATCCAGGCGAATATCGACGATGGTCAGGTCTGGTAATCCGGCCAATGTGGGGGTTGCGAGGCTGGTCGGACTGGCCGTGGGGATATTGGGGTTTTCTTGCGCCGCGGTACAGCCAGCCAGGCTGCTGATCCCCAATAAAAAGAGCAGCATGGCGACAGATTGTTATCTTTTTATGCAAAGATATAAAAGCCATGATGCTCTTATTTTAACCTCGCTAACGTCAAGCGGGGCATCAATTCATGAGATTGGTAAAATCCTGGTTCCCATACTTACCAGGGAGCAAGAATTACCTCTATACGGTCAGTTGTTTTTCCTGAGCCTTCATTGCATTAAAGGCAGCAATGGATACTTCAAGCATTTCCTGGCTGGGTTCGCGGGTGGTCAAATGTTGGAGAGCCAGGTTCGGTTTGATCATCCAACGGACAAAAGGAGAGTCTAAGTGTTTTGCCGTCCAACGGATGTATTCGTAAGCAACACCGGCGAGTAATGGAAGAAATACTACCCGACTGATGAGACGCCATGCGGTGGGTAATGGTCCTAATAGACTGAAAACCACGATGGATAACAGCACCAGGGTCAGCAGGAAGGCTGTGCCACAACGCGGATGCTCCACAGAAAACTTCGATACGTTCTCAGGGGTTAATTCCACTTCGGCTTCAAAAGCGTTGATGGTCTTATGCTCTGCGCCGTGATAGGAGAACACCCGGCGAACATCGGGCATGAACGCAATCAGCCAGATGTAAGCGATAAGAATAGCCAGGCGCACCAGTCCTTCAATCAGGTTGCTCCACCAGGCATTTATTCCAAGGTAATGTTCGGCAAGCTGACCAATACCAGCAGGGGCAAGGAAAAAAAGCCCGATGCCAATAGTGAGGGAAAGGCCCAATGTCAGATATAAAGCCGGGCCTTCTAATTTTTCATCTTCACCAGATTGCATATTAGCCGAGATCGTTAAGGCGCGCATGCCTAACCCTAAAGCATCCCAGAGCATCACCAGCCCGCGCAAAAAGGGGATTTTTGTGATTTTGCTTTTGTAGATTCCGGAAAGTTCTTCTGTATGAATCACAATCTGGTTATCAGGGGCACGCATGGCAATTGCCACGCTTTGTGCGCCGCGCATCATAACGCCTTCAATAACTGCCTGTCCGCCGTATGTAGGTAATTTTTCTGTCATAGCGTCGATTGTACGGGTTTGTTTAACTCCCGTCAATACCTGATAGCAAACTCTGATCTGTTTCTTATGCACCCAAGATGCAGAAGAAACGCACCAAGGCCTCGATGCCGCGATAATAAGTCGGCAGGTGCAGTTTCTCGTTAGGAGCGTGCAGGTTGTCATCCGGCAATCCAAACCCGGTCAGGACCGATTCGGCGCCTAAAATTTCCTGGATTTGAGCGGTTACGGGTACACTACCGCCTTCCCGACGGAAGACCGGACGTGCTCCAAAAGTCTCTTCCAACGCTTGACTGATAGCCTTCACTCCAGGGATATTGCGGTCGGTGATGGAGGCAATTCCGCCAGCCATTTGGGTGACCTCCCAGCGTACAGTATCTGGGGCGTGTTCTTTCAGGTAGCTGATTAACTGCTGGTGAACTTCAGCAGGCTTTTGATCGGGTACCAGGCGCATAGAGATTTTCGCCATAGCATGGGCAGGCAGGACTGTTTTGGAACCCTCGCCCGTAAAACCGGACAATAAACCGTTTACCTCCAGAGTGGGGCGTGCACCAACCTGCTCTATGGCTGTGTAGCCTGCTTCGCCATAAAGCTTTGGTACACCGGTTTGCTCTAGAAAGAATTGGTCATTCATCGGCAGGCGAGCAAGCTCGGCGCGCTCTTCCGCATCCAGACGGAAGGACACGATCGTAAAAACCAGGCAGTGTTACCTGCCCCTGGGCATCGTGCATGCCAGCGATCAGATCACACAGCACCTGGGCGGGATTGTGTACAGCGCCGCCAAACAATCCGGAATGCAGGTCTTGAGAAGGTCCGTAAACTCTCAGCTCGAAATAGGCCAGGCCGCGCAAACCATAGGTGATGGTGGGGACATCCGGTGCTATCATGCCTGTATCTGGGTTCAAGGTGAAGTCACAACTCAATAGCTCAGCATGATTCTTGATGAAATCTTCCAGATTCGGAGAGCCGATTTCTTCTTCGCCCTCGATCATGAATTTTACGTTGACCGGCAGTTTACCGGTTCGCACAATTGCCTCAATCGCCTGCAAGCTGGCTGTAATTTGCCCTTTCATATCGGATGCGCCGCGCCCGTACAGGTTATCGCCAACTTGCGTGGGCTCAAATGCGGGTGTATGCCATAGCTCCAAAGGCTCAGCTGGCTGAACGTCGTAATGGCCGTAGATCAATACGACCGGTTTATCTTTCCCAGCGTTGAGATATTCGCCATAAACGACTGGATGCCCTTTGGTTGGGAAGATCGTGATATTTTCGATGTCTAACTTCTTCAACCGGCTGGCCACCCATTCGGCTGCCCGCAGCATATCTGCTTTTGCAGAAATATCGGTGGAAACTGAGGGGATGCTAACAAATTCTTTCAAATCATCTAAGAATTGAGACTGATGAGTGCGCACATAATCCAGAGCTGCATCTTTATGGTCCATTGTGGTTCTCCTAAATCTTTAAGATAAATTTCTTTTATTCGTGATCCAAATGTCTTAACGACACAAACATCCAATAGCAAATTGCCATCAGCGCCGTAAATAAAATTGTGAAACCAAAGAACCCTATATACTCCAGAGGGTTTATGAAGCGCCTGGCAATATCTGCCAAAATCGACTTGGGGTGTATGAGTAAATCCCAGCTATTCCAGCGTTCAAACCTACCCAGGTAGATGCCCAACCCGCCAAGCATTATGGCGAAGAAGGCAAATATCCAGCTGATAACCACCCCGAAGTAGTCCCTGATGATTACTTGCATGGTTCTTAATGAGGTGATGGCCAGGAATATACCTGTCCAGGAGAAAGTGGCTAATAATAAAATATCATACCATATTGGAATGAATGCTCGTTTCTCCAGATGTAAAAAATCGGTCACAAGGTATGGAGCGTTAGGAAAGAAAACCAGCCAAATTAGCCCGGGAATGAGCAGCCACCACCATTGTTTGGGCAGGTTGCCATGCAGAATAGCAACCAGCATGCTGAAAAGATAGGGTATCCAGGCTAAAAAGAGGTTCCAGACCAAGTTGGCATAGATCACATAATTGCTGCTCACAATTACGCGTACCAGGTAAATACTGAGCGCCAAACCACTAGATAGCAGAAGGGGATAAAATAGTTGTGATGATAAAAAACGATGTGTGCTTAATATTTTTTGGATCATAGGTATCTGAAGGGTGATTATATGCCATTTCGTGTTAAAATTGAAGCCTGGGTCGGTGGTCATCGCTTGCAGAGCTAGCGATGGCGTCGGGCAACTGGTTTACAAAGCCCGTCGAAAAGCGCCTCCGTACAAATATTTTGGCAGAAAGGGTTGCGCCGATCCATGACAGCCTGGAAACATTACTATTTAGCCAAATCAATCCAAGACGCTTTGCAGGCACTGGATGCCGGGCAAGGCAACGCCCGCCTCATTGCTGGGGGCACTGATCTATTATTAGATCTGCAGCAAGGGCGACATCCTCCCCTCGATACGCTGGTCGATTTAACCCATATCCACGAACTAACTGCACTAGAGATGCGCCAAAACGAGTTGTTTATCGGGGCTGCTGCGCCACTGAGCAGGATTGTTTTATCTCCTTTCGTAAGCCAGCATGCCCGGGCGCTGAGCGAGGCTTGTGGATTGATCGGCGGACCTCAGGTCAGGAATACAGCCACTCTGGGCGGAAATGTAGCCCATGCGCTGCCTGCTGGCGATGGGACGATTGCCTTAATGGCTTTAAACGCTCAGGCAGAAATAATTAGTGCTGAGGGATGCCGGCGGGTCGCCATGGCAGACCTGTATTCAGGTCCAGGCCATTCTACCCTGGATAAGGGTAAAGAAATTCTGAAGGGTTTTTATTTACCCTTAGCAGGGAGGCAGCAGTCATCGGTTCATCGACGCGTGATGCGTCCACAGGGGGTGGCGATTGCGATTTTGAACATGGCTGTTTGGATATCCCGCCGGGAACAGACAATCGAGGATATCCGTGTTGCCTTAGGGCCGGCTGGTCCAGTACCCCTGCGCGCCAGTCAAACAGAGACGATTTTGCGTGGACAAACCCCCAGTGATGAAGTTCTGCAGCGAGCAATCCAGGTACTGTTGTCTGAGGCGAGCTTCCGCACCAGCAGGCATCGTGCCACTGCTGAATATCGCCAGCATTTAGCAGGAGTTTTGTTAAAAGAGACGATTACGATTGCCTGGAGGCGGACTTTCGGTGAGGATTTATGATGGAATTTATTGTTAATGGAAAGCATGTGAATGTTGAACCAGCTCCAGGCGAAATGCTTGCGGATGTACTTCGTAACAGGCTGGGGCTGACAGGTACAAAAATCGGGTGCAACGAAGCCGAATGTGGCGCCTGTACGGTTTTGGTCGATGGTGAAACGGTGTTGTCCTGCACGTATCCGGCGATGAAGGCAGCTGGAAAACATGTTTTGACGGTTGAAGGGTTGGCAGGCCAAGGAATGCCTGCCTTTGATCATGAGACCGACATGAAGTCATCTGCTTTCCCTGTCAATCTGCATCCATTGCAGGAAGCCTTTATCCTTCATGGAGCTGTCCAATGCGGCTTCTGTATCCCTGGTCAGTTGATGACCTCCTACGCATTGCTGCAGCGCAACCCTGATCCCAACGAGGAAGATATCCGCCAGGCATTGAAGGACACATTATGTCGCTGCGCTGGTTATCCTACCATTATCCGTTCAGTCCAGGCAGCTGCAGAGGCAATCCGCGAACACAAGCCAGTGGCACTTCCTGACATTGCTGCTTCTGCCGATCCTGAGAAAGTGGTTGGCAGGCTGCAAATTCGACCAGATGCGGTTGAAAAAGTGACCGGGGCGGCCATCTTTACCGATGATCTGCAATTTGAGGGCATGCTGCACGCCATGGTGAAACGCGCCGATATCCCGCATGGCATCCTGCAACGAATAGATGTCAGCCGGGCAAAAGCGTTACCGGGTGTGGCAGCCGTGCTGACCGCTGAGGATATCCCGGGTGAACACAACCATGGACTGGTGATTTATGATTGGCCGGTGATGGTGGGGGTGGGTGAGCGTGTCCGCTACCTGGGTGATGCGCTGGCGATTGTGGCAGCTGAGAGCCGTGAGATCGCCGCCGAGGCGCTGGACTTAATCCAGGTTGAATATCTGGAATTGCCGGTGGTCAAAGATGCCGTCCAGGCGCGTCAAGCGGATGCACCGGTTTTGCATGAACAGGGCAATTTATTAAAACATATCAAGGTGCGCAAAGGCGATGTACAGCAAGGTTTTGAAGAAGCGGATCTGATCCTGGAGCATGTTTTCCACACAGCCAGCACAGACCATGCTTTTATAGAGCCGGAATGCAGCATTGCCCGAGTGAACGCAGATGGGCGCATGGAAATTTATGTTGGCTCTCAGATCCCGTATGCGGACCGTGACCAGGTGGCGCGCTGCCTTAGGCTGGCCGGTGGAGCAGGTACATATTATTGGGCAGTTGATGGGCGGCGGCTTTGGCGGCAAGGAAGATATCACCGGGCAAATTCATGCTGCCCTGTTGGCGCAACGCACAGGCAGACCAGTTAAATTGTTGTTTGATCGCCATGAAAGCCTGGTGGTGCACCCCAAGCGGCATGCCACCCGCATCCGGGTGAAGATTGGTGCCCAAAAGGACGGACGCCTGATTGCGGTGGAAACCGAGCTGTTTGGAGATACCGGGGCGTATGCTTCATTGGGTGAAAAAGTCTTGACCCGGGCCACAACCCATTCCTCCGGTCCATACGAGATGCCGCATGCGCGTGCAGATTGCTATGCCATGTATACCAATAATCCCCCCGCGGGCGCTTTTCGCGGTTTTGGGGTAACCCAATCGGCCTTCGCGGTGGAAAGTATGATGGATCGCCTGGCAGAAACCCTTCATATCGATCCGATTGAATTGCGCCGGAGAAACGCCTTGCGCGTGGGTAGCATCACCAATACCGGGCAGGTTTTACGGGATAGCGTCGGGCTGCTGGAGTGTGTGGATAAAGTCGCCCAGGAGCTGTACAAACAGGCTGGAGATACCCCTTTCATTGCTGCAGAAGTGCCGGGGAAGCCTCACCTGCGCCGCGCCTGGGGATTTGCGGCAGCCTATAAGAACACTGGCCTGGGCGGTGGAGCCCCCGATAAAGCCGGGGCAGAAGTGGAATTGTTTGCAGATGGCACTCTTGAGGTGCGCACTTCTTCGGCAGAGCTGGGCCAGGGTTTGGTCACTGTATTGCAGATGATTGTGGCGGAAGAATTTGGGGTCAACCCGCAGCGGGTGAAAGTCCTGGTGATGGATACTGATCGGGCGCCGGATGGCGGACCGACGACGGCATCTCGTCAGACTTATGTCAGCGGCAATGCTGCCCTGTATGCGGCGCGCACCTTACGCCAGGCTATCGCAGCTACCCTGGCAGAGAAGTTTGATCAATCTCCGCAGGAGATTCGCTTTGAAGAAGGGTTGGCCAGCAGTTAATGGGCAATCGGTAGCTTTGGGAGAGGTAGTGCAGTGGATGCAGCAAGAAGGTCGGCAGCCGCGTGCTTTGTATGAATATTGGGCGCCGCAAACCAAGCCCCTGGGAGAGGGCGGTGATATGCATTTTGCCTATGCGTTTGCCGCTCAGGCTGTGGAAGTCGAAGTGGATACTCGCACTGGTGAAGTAGGCGTCCTTAGGGTGATCGCCGCCAATGATGTGGGCAAGGCTATCAATCCGCTGGGGCTGCAGGGGCAGGTGGAAGGCGGCATTATGATGGGCATCGGCAATGCTCTGATCGAAAACTTTATCGTGGATGACGGCTATATTTTCACCGACCGCATGGCGCGTTACCGCATTCCTTCGATTGTGCATACACCCAAGATCACATCGATTATCGTGGAGCATCCCACCACTGAAGGCCCCTATGGCGCTAAGGGTATCGGCGAGATCGTCAGCATCCCCACAACCCCAGCAATTACCAACGCCATCTATAACGCGACCGGTGTACGCATTGACAGACTGCCGGTAGATCAGGAAGAGATTGTGCGCCAGATTCAGGCTGCTTCAAAGGAAGCCATTTGATGGTAAACAGCCTTTCGCCACAATGGCTGCAATGGGCGCGGGAGATCCAGGCGTTGGCGCAGACCAGCACCCATTACGCCGAAAACCATTACCAACTTGAACGCTACCAGCGCCTGAGTGAAATAGCCGCCGAGATTATTCAGCAGCATACCAACCTGGATGCCGGGGAGTTGTCTGTCCTTTTCCAGACGCAGACTGGGTATGCAACCCCCAGAGTAGATGTGCGCGGGGCAGTATTCCGAGACGGTAAGCTTTTGCTCGTCCAGGAGCGTTCTGATGGCGGCTGGACGATGCCAGGCGGTTGGGCAGATGTCGGCGATGTGCCTTCTCAGGCAGCCGAGCGCGAAGTCTGGGAAGAAGCTGGTTTTCGGGTGAAGGCGCGCCGGCTGGTAGGCGTCTATGATGCTAACCGGCATGGCCCCCTGGAATTGATGCACGCCTACAAGCTGGTGTTTTTATGTGACTTGATCGATGGTGAGGCGCGCCCGAGTGATGAAACCAGCCAGGTAGCCTTTTTTGCCCGGGATGAAATTCCGCAAGCACTTTCCAGTGAGCGCTCCAAGCCGCAGCAGATAGCCCATGCCTTTGCGGCGGCTGCAGACGATCACCTTGCGACTTTCTTCGACTAGCAGTTCATTCGCAGAAAACGTTTCTGCTACCACATCTATTTGTATATTTTCTGAGTTGCTGGCAAACGGAAATAAGGATCAGGAGGTCATCATGTTAATTACCAACGCAACCTTGATTACCTGGGACCAACCTAACCAGGTTTTACCAGGCCAGGCTATTTACATCCAAGATGGGAAGATCGTTGAATTTGGTGACAGCCGGGATTTAGAAGCTCGCTACCCACAGGCGCAGCGCCTGGATGCCGATGGGCAGTATGTGATGCCGGGCAATATTTGCGCCCATACCCATTTCTACGGCGCGTTTGCGCGTGGCATGGCCATCCCCGCCCCTGCCCCGAAAGATTTCCCGCAGATTTTGCAGAAACTGTGGTGGCCGCTGGATAAATCCTTGACAGAAGCAGATGTGCGCGCCTCTGCTGAGGTGATGTTGGTGGAAGCCATCCGGCACGGAACGACCACCCTGATCGATCACCATGCCTCTCCGAATGCCATCGAAGGCTCGCTGGATGTGATTGCTGAGGCAGTTGACCAATCTGGGTTGCGCGGGGTGTTGTGCTACGAAGTGACCGACCGGGATGGGGAAGCCAAAGCGCAGGCAGGAATCCGCGAGAATGTGCGCTTTCTGGAGCGGGTGAGTAAAGAAAAGGTAGCTGATGGCAGGGTGGCGGCTACCTTTGGTTTGCATGCCAGCCTGACGCTATCTGATGCCACCCTGGATGCCTGCCGCCAGGCTGCACCGGACGGGACCGGTTTTCATATCCATGTGGCTGAGCATGAAGTCGACCAGTACGATAGCCTGGCGAAGTCTGGCACGCGAGTGGTGGATCGTTTAGATCGTTTCCAGATGTTGGGACCCAATTCGATCGTGGTCCATGCTGTGCATGTGGACGCCAGGGAGATCCATTTGCTGGCTGAATCAGGCGCCTGGGTGACCCACCAGCCTCGCTCAAATATGAATAATGGCGTTGGCGTGCCGGAAGTTGAAAGTATGCTGCGGGCAGGCGTGGGGGTCTGCTTGGGTACAGACGGCTTTACCAGCACCATGTGGGCGGAATGGAAAATGGCTTACTTATTGCATAAAGCCTGGCACCGTGACCCGCAAAGAATGTCGGGTCTGGACGTAACGCAAATGGCGATATACAATAATGCCAGGTTAGCCGGCGGCTTCTTCCCTGAAGCACCTTTGGGTGCGATCAAGCCTGGCGCTCACGCTGACCTGATCTTTGTGGACTACCAAGCCTTTACGCCACTGACTGCTGATAATTTACCCTGGCAGATTATTTTTGGCTTTCATGAGAGCATGGTAACCACCACCATGGTAGCTGGCAAGCTCCTGATGCACAAGCGGGAGCTGCTGAGCATGGACGAGAAAGAAATTGCACGGCGTGCCAGGCAACTGGCGCCTGCGGTTTGGGAACGTTACAACCGGCAATTTACTCAGTGAACTGTTGGCTGGCAAACTTAAAAACGGTTATTAATCAAAGGCGATGGTATGGAAAAAAACAAACTTCCCACGTTGGCAATTTTAGGAGGCACAGGAAAGGAAGGGCCAGGACTGGCCTTGAGATGGGCAGCCGTAGGTTATCCCATCCTGATCGGCTCACGCCAGTTAGAGAAAGCACAAGCCACAGCAGCAGAACTCAACGAGCGCCTGGGTCAAGAGATTGTCATCGGGCTGGAGAATGCAGACGCAGCGCGCCAGGCTGATATTAGCGTGCTGACGGTCGTACAGTCTGCGCATCAAGCAGCCCTGGAGAGCCTGAAAGAAGCTTTACAGGGGAAAATCCTGGTGGATGCAACCGCTCGGATTGATTTTAGAGACCCACATCCCCCGCAGCCGCCTTCCGCGGCGCGCATCGCCCAGGATATCCTGGGCGATGGCGTGCGGGTAGTAGCTGCTTTTCAGAATGTACCTGCCCATGCCTTGAAGAAGAAAGTGGGCGAGTCGTTGGATATGGATGTGCTGGTGTGTGCGGAGGATCTGGACGCAGCACAAGCGGTGGTGAAATTGGCTGAGGCCGGCGGCATGCGCGCCTATTATGCTGGCGGGTTGGAGAATGCCCTGGTGGTGGAGAGTTTGACTTCCTTGTTAATTAGCATTAACAAACATTACGGGGTTAAAACGGCCAGTATTGCCATTACCGGACTTTCTGAAAACAAGCCTGTAGCTTGATCTGTGAATGAGTGGCTGAAGTGGCGCTAACCCTTACTGCTCTCCCTAGAATTCCCCTGGTGAAACCTGGGGATCATTTGGTCTCCATTATTCTGCATTCCCTGGCAAATGCAGGAATTTTCCTGGAAGACGGTGATATCCTGGTCGTGGCTCAAAAAATTATTTCAAAGGCCGAAGGACGCATGGTGAACCTGTCTCAGATCAAACCATCTGCGCGTGCACAAGAATACAGCCAGATCAGCGGGAAGGACCCGCGCCTGGTTGAATTGATCTTGCGTGAGAGTAAACAGGTTTTACGAGCTCGTACCGGTACGATGATCGTTGAACACCGGCTGGGTTTTATCTGCGCCAATGCTGGTATTGATCATTCCAACACGGTTGAAGCTGGCGACCAGAGCGATGATTACGTGCTGCTGTTACCGGAAGACCCGGATGCCTCTGCCAGCGTCCTGCGTGCCGGCCTGGAAAAGACCTATGGGGTCAGGCTGGGTGTGCTGATTATCGATTCACATGGGCGCGCATGGCGCCAGGGCACTGTGGGGACAACTATCGGATTATCTGGAATGCCTGGGCTGGTGGATTTGCGCGGCCAACCGGATCTGTTTGGTTTTCGATTGAGGATTACCCAGGTAGGAGCGGCTGATGAACTGGCGGCGGCAGCCTCGCTTCTAATGGGGCAAGCTGCTGAAGGAACGCCGGTTGTGCATGTGCGTGGTTTCCCCTATCCTCTGAGGGAGGGAAAACTGGGTGAATTGATCCGGCCTGAAGAGCAGGATTTGTTCAGGTAAAGCGAAGGTGTCATAATCTGATGACGAACTCCAGTCTATACCCACCATCTTTTTGGACGCTACTGGAGCAACTCATTGCAAGCAGCGAGATTGTCATCGACCGCCCGAAATTGTCTGCTCACCCACGTTTCCCGGACCTGATCTATCCGCTGGATTATGGCTACCTGAACGGCACCCAGGCCATGGATGGGGATGGCATTGATGTTTGGCTCGGCTCAATGCCCATAAGCAATTTGGTTGGTTTGGCGGTTACCGTTGACCTGGACAAAAAGGATGCCGAAATCAAACTGCTGTTGGGCTGCACCCAGCAGGAAATCTGCCTTGTGATGGGGTTCTTGAACGGATATAATATGCGCGCCTGGTATGTTTCTCGCCAGGATTGAAACCGGATTTCGTGAGGTAAGGGAGAATAATAATGACGGCTTCAAAAAAAGGTTCTCAATCTGATCAGAAGAACAGATTGGATGGAACGACGACCAGAGTTGTCGCTCTGGCCGGGGGCGTTGGCGGCGCCAGGTTAGCTGATGGACTGGCGCAAACTCTTCCTTCTCATGCTTTGACCGTCATCGTAAACACGGGGGATGATTTTGAACACCTGGGCCTGGTGATCTGCCCGGATCTGGATACGGTTTGCTATACCCTGGCAGGTATTGCCAACCCGGTAACCGGCTGGGGCAGAAGCGGAGAAACCTTCAATGCTCTGGAGACCCTGGCAGACCTGGGTGGGGCAACCTGGTTTCGAGTAGGCGACAAAGATATCGGGCTGCACCTGGAACGTACCATGCGCAAGAAAGCGGGACAATCACTCAGTCAAATCACCCAACACATTTGCAATTCTTTTGGGATTCCCGTTACAGTTTTGCCAATGAGTGACGACCCGGTGCCGACATGGGTGTATACTAAAGATGGAGCGATGCCCTTTCAAGAATACTTTGTCCGGCGACAGTGCCAACCGCAAGTAACGGGGTTTCGCTTCGATGGCGCAGAGCGCTCAAAGCCTGCTCCAGGCGCTTTGCAGGCTATTCAGGCTGCGGATTATGTGGTCATTTGCCCATCCAACCCTTGGGTGAGTATTGATCCAATTTTATCCATTCCGGGGATACGCAGCGTGTTGCAAGGCAAAATAGTAATTGCTGTGTCGCCGATTATCGGGGGGCAGGCGGTCAAGGGCCCTGCTGCAAAGATGTATGCAGAGATGGGTATCCAGCCCAGCGCCTTCTCCGTAGCGAAACATTATCAGAGTTTGTTAAATGGATTTATTCTGGACCATCAGGACGCGAATTTAGAAAAAGAAATTTCTGGCTTAGGGCTGCGTACTTTGGTAACCAACACATTAATGAAAACCAGCCTCGATCGCAGGCAACTGGCGGGTGATGCCATTCGGTTTGCCCAATCGATCCAGGATTGACTTCAAAAACCCACGATGCCGGAAATGGTGAAGAAACAATTATAGCCAAACCAATCATCTCTTGCAGGCCTAATCTGCAAAACCGGGAGACAACTCAATGACTTTATGGGCGATTGTCCCTGTAAAACCCTTGCGGCGCGGTAAATCGCGCCTGGCCGAAGTATTGACACCAGAAGAACGCGCCGATTTGAACCGGCGCCTTTTAGCCCACACCCTGGATACCCTTACAGCCATCCCAGAAATTGAACATGTATTAGTGATCAGCCGCGACCAATCGGCGCTAGCCCTGGCCCGCGAGCATGGGGCGCGCACCGTGCAGGAGCACGGATCGCCGCAGCTCAACCTGGCGCTGGCACGCGCCACCGTCGTGGCCAAGAATTATGCCACCCGCGGGGTCTTGATCATGCCGGCAGACTTGCCATTATTCACTGCGGAGGATGTGCGAACCATGCTGGAACGAGCCAAAGACCCACCTGTGGTGGTGGTAGCGCCCGACCGGCATGGGGAAGGCACCAATGCCTTGCTGGTTTGCCCGGCTGGGTTGATTGAATACGAATTTGGACCTGGCTCTTTCCAACGGCACTGTGAAAAAGCCCGGCAGGCTGGGGCACGCCTCGAAATTTGCGAATTGCCTTCATTGGCTTTGGATATGGACCTGCCTGAAGACCTGGAGATGGTCAGTGAAACTTTTGAGCGGTATTTGGATGATGATGAATTTGCCAGGATTGCCAAGGCTGAATAGATAGAAGACTTGATTTCATAAAAACGGAGGTGTGTATGTCTCAACGTGTTGCGCTCTATTTGCAGGATGCTCATGATCTGCGCGATGGTCTGGATTATGTGCGCTACGCCGAACAGCGTGGCTTTGAAGCCGTATGGCAGGCTGAATCACGCCTGGTGCGGGATGCAATCGTGCCGATGGCAGCCTATGCCGCCGTAACCGATAAAATCAAGGTCGGCTCTGGCGTTATTAACAACTGGACTCGCAATATTGGTTTACTGGCTGCTACGTTCCTAACCCTGGATGACCTGGCGCCTGACCGGGTGATTTGTGGCATTGGCGCCTGGTGGGACCCGTTGGCGAAGAATGTGGGCATCGAACGTCGCAAACCTCTAACAGCCATGCGCGAGACGGTTGAAGTGCTGCGCCGCCTGCTAAACATGGAGCGGGTGACCTTCCATGGCGAATTTCACCATGTGGATGGCATCGAGCTGGATGTGGTGCATGGACGCCGTGAGCCCAGGAACGTACCGATTATGATTGGCGCCACTGGCGATAAGATGATGGAACTGACTGGCGAAATTGCCGATGGCGCTGTGCTCAACTACTGTGTGCCGCCGGATTACAACATTAAAGCCCTGGAGTTGCTGGAAGCCGGTGCGAAACTGGCAGGACGCACCCTGGATGATATCGACCGTCCGCAGTTGGTGGTGTGTTCAGTGGATGAAGATCATGATAAAGCCATTGACACCACGCGTGAGCTGCTTACCCAGTACCTGGCCCAACAGCCGCATATCGCCAAGGCTTCAGGTGTATCGCAGCAGGTAGTGACTGAAATCCAGTCGATCCTGGGTTGGCCGGCGACCAAAGAGCAGATCCGCAAAGCCAAACACCTGGTGCCTGAAGAGCTGATCCTGCGCATCACCGCCTCAGGAACGCCTGAGGAGGCGCGCGCTAAGGTGGACGAATACCGCAAGCATGGCTGCACCTGCCCGATCCTTTATCCGGTGGGCGGGGATGTGAGGGTGTTGATTGACACCTTCGCAACTCGTTAGACGTATCGCTGAATTGACTGCTTGAACTCCCAGAGCCCTGGTATCAAGAAAGGTACCAGGGTTTTTTATTCTCTCGTTGAGCTCACCGGGGGGATCATGTAACACAAACTTCAGTTTGTGGTCTCTCGCAAAGGTCGCCAAGGGGTTTTGTTTTTTGCGAAACAAAATTTTGTTTAAGTATTCTTGAAAACGATCCTATTCTAAAAACCGTGTTATAATAGAACAAATGTTCTTTGTGAATAAAGAGATGAGGTGCAACGATGATCGGAAAACGAATTGATGGATTGTTCCTGGTAGCCATTTGCCTGGTAGGGTTTATGGCTTTCAATATCTGGCAGGACCGCGGCACACTGAAGACTGCCCAGGCGGCGGCACCCTCCAGCAGTGATCATCTGGCTGTGGAAAGCGCACCTGTTCTGGATGTGGGTTCCCAAGCCGTGATCGCAGCCGCAGCAGTTGCCATCGAACCTGCCTCGGCGCAGGCGGCTCTTACCGGCGCAGAAATAGCTGTTGCTGGTGTTGACCCACGCGCCTTCGTCTCCCCCTACGACGACTTCGAGCTGACCCAGGGACCGCATGGCGCTTCCTATGGGCACCTGGCGATCGACATTGCAGCTGGCAACGGCGCGCTGATCAAGTCGCCGATTAACGGGGTGATTACTGCTCTGTACATCGACGAGTGGGGTAATACCACCCTGGTAGTGGAGAACGATGTTTACCAGGTGCTGTTCCTGCATGGGATGTACACCGTCAGCCAGGGGGATATGGTTCAGATTGGTGACCTGTTGGGGACGGAGAGCAACCAGGGCTACACGCTGGACGCTTACGGTCAATCCTGCCAGGGTCGCGACTGCGGTTACCATACCCATTTGAATGTGTTTGATAAGACTTTGGGAGAGAATGTCAATCCACTCAACCTGATTGGGTTGGAATAAGATTAGCCGCGAAGATATACGAAGAGCCACACAGGGAATTCTTGAGCCACGAATTGGCACGGATGAACACGAAGTAAATCCAACCCCTAAAGATTATTGAAATCTTTAGGGGTTTTGGAGGCAATTTTTGCAGGAAGCTTTGCCAGAGTAAAACCCCAATGACGGAAAATCAAAATGGAATCCATGGTATAAAACCTATACTGGTTTAAATATTCTTGGCGAGCAAAAATGTTGAAATTTCCGTGGGGATGGAGACACCTGGTTTTTCTAACCGCTGGACTGATACTGGTTCAATGTTCTGGTACATTCCCAGTTAGCAGTCCAGCCCGTAACTCCCAACCAACTCCTTCCAAACTCGTCGGATGATTGAAAAAAAAAAAATAAATAATATATATTAAATAAATTTAAATTAATATTTAATAAAAAAAATATATTTATAATAATATAACATATGAACGATACCCCTGCCTCTGAATTGTTAATTCTCTAGCAGGTTATGTCTTGAACCTCAACATTAACTCATGACAATAATCAATTAGATTGTTGAGTTTTCTTGATGCTGCAGAAATTTTTGCAGATAAGAGAAACCGTTTATCCTTCTGCGATGATTTGGAAACAGCTTACCCTCCTGCCCTGGTGAAGTCCGATGAAAGGTTTCCTGAGCAGGTGATGCCGTAATGTTCCTGCTTTCATACAATAAAAAAAATTACATTCAATATTCAATAATTATTTTTTTTTATAAATTCAATCAAAACATCCTCCTGAGCAGGTGATGCCGATCCCCATTAGGATTTCTCTGAACACGATATTCAGCGAGAGCTATTGTCGCTAATGTTCAGCAATTTCTATTCATAATTCTCTTTAAATGATGATTTGCAAAGAAAACCAGTAATCTACAAAAACATTTAAAAACAATATTTTATATTTTAATATACTTTTTTAATTAAATATTTTTATAACTAAAAAAATAATTTATTTATATTATTTTTATTTTCTATGTCATTGCTGAAAATTCACTTTCATATGACTGGTTTTATTTATAAAAATAAAAATTATTTTAAACCTAATATTAAAAATTATCAAAAATTTTTTTTAATTAATAACATATAACTTATTCAAAAATAAAAATTTAAAATTTATTTATAAAAAATGCTCCGCCCACGCAGCCGTCTTCGTATTTCTCTTTGTGGCAAAGCATTACAAATATAATTAAATTATAAATAAATTATAAAATAAATTTATATAATAAATTAATTAATTATTAAATAATATTCAAAAATCTAAATTATATTAAATTTTTTATATAATTAAATTAAATTAAAATATAATCGATCCACACCAGCTAGCTGGTCGCTGCAAATTCCACCGGACTGGTCGCTCGGAATTGATATTAATATAATTTATTTTAAATTTTTAATTTTTATTCTAATAATAATCAATAAATAATTTTTTTATTTTTATTTTAAATTTAATTTTTAATTTTATATATTTATTATTATAATTCAAAATTTAAATAATTATTAAATACCAAAATTTTAAATCATTTTAATTAATTATTTTAAACAAATATATATTATTAAATTTTATTAAATAATATTATTTTTATTATTTTAAAAATATAACTATTTAAATTCATAAAAATTAAAAATTATTCAAAATTAAATTTTTAAATTAATATATTTTTTATTTTAAATAAAAATAATTATAAAATAATAATTTAATAATTATTATCTTATATCATTCTTCGAAAGGTTCAATATTTTGAGTGATTATGAGATACAGCTTGTCATTGAAGCTTAAAACGTGAAAAGCAATCAATCGTCGCAATAAAAACTGTACTCTTCAATGCCTGGCAATCTTCCTGGCGAATACCTGGGAGAGGATGGATTTATCAAGTTTTCATACCTGCCGGAAATGGCTTATATGCAGCAGGCCAGGCGTGTGTGCGAGCGCTTGGCTAATTCGCCAACCGGAGAAGGCAGGAAGGTAGTCTTGGCTGGGATGGGTAAAATAGATATGTGCGCCATGCCGCCTGCGAAAGGCGCTCAGCCAGCCCCGAACTGGGTGATCCTCCACCACCCTGAAGCTGAGGCGGCAACACGCTTTGCTCGCATTGAGATCGGTTCCGACCAGATAGGTACCATTCTGGATACCTTATTGGTGCTTCCTGTAAAGCAAGATCCGCACCAGGTTCCCGCTACGAAAGAGCCACCTGAATGGTTGAACAGCGCAATTCTTCCGTCTGAATTATTTGCAGAAGAAACAGCGGTTGAAGGTAAGAAACCCGGGCAGGGAGTCCCGTCAGATGAAGAGTTTAAACGGCCAGCTGCAGACAATAAAGCGCTGAGCCGGGTTGTTTCGGTTGATCGTGTTCCTGGCATAGAAGAAATCAATTGCTTGCTAGAGCCTTTTGGGCATAGATTTGATATTCATGAGCCAGCTTCTTTAGAACAATGGCGCCTGTGGCATCAGGATGAATTGTTGTTGGATGAAATTTCAAGCATTCATTCGCCCGTCATCAGCGCTTCTGGAGCGCATTTTGCAATGGTGGTGTATGCCGAAAATTTTGGCAATCTATTGGTCCAGGAAACCGGCGTCAGCCAGTGGAACCGCAGTGACATGCCTTGGAGATTGGCTGAACCAGTTTTTATTGGCGAGGAGCTGTTATTTCCAGTTTGGGATACGGCTACCGGGCAGGTGCAGGTGCGCAAAGGGGGAGAAACAGTTTATGCTTTTACCGCTCTGATGGGCGCAAACAACCCGGTGCAGGAATTTACTATCTGGCAGGACGGCTGGCTGATGGAGGTTGACGGTTTCTTGATCCAGGATGGGCAGATTCTTAACGAAAGCGGCGCTTATGATGAGCTCTTCGGCTGGCGGCTTTTGAACGGTCAGCCATTCTACTTCTTCCGCCGGGGGGAGTGGGTGGGCATTTCCTATGCTGGGCAAGCCCTGCCCCTGGCTTATGAGGATGTATTCCATGGCGGGTGCTGCGGATATGGTTTATTTAATCCGTGGTGGAATGAGCGATTGGTGGGATTTTTCGCGTTGCGGGAGGGGCAGTGGTACCATGTGATGGTGGGGGTGGAAGAGGAATAAGATAAGGAAGGTTCACGGCTTCCTCAGCGCCTCATCGTGCCGGTCGACCACACGCAGCACCAGGGTATCGTCTTCTGGTCGCTATCAGCGGTCACTAGGTCATGCGGTAGCCCGATTCATCACGATGCGCCAAAGTCATGCGCGTAGATCTTCTCGAACAATGCCGTCACGCTATCGTAGAACCGAAGCCATTAATTTGACAAATGGTATTTCGCTACTTTATCCTCGCTTCTGAGTTTATCACCCTGCCAATGACCGAGTATGGAAAATTTCCGCCCTAACAATGGTGCAATCAATAATGGTGATTGACCGATTCCTAATATAGGCTTTGTAGTCAACTCGCGGGCGCTAACCAATCCTGGATCTGGGCTAGCTGCAATGATAAAAGCGTCAAAATTTTCTTTTTCGGCAGCAATTATCTTCAATACTTCTAAGGCCGAAAATATGATCCTCGAGATAAGTTTCAATTACCTCAGTACCTTCAGCAGCATGGACACAAGTAATTTCTGTATCCGGTAATTTATAGGCTTCTGCTGATCTATAAATAGCTTCCGTCATAGATTGAGAAGTATTTGGGTTAATAATTAAACATCTGTCCGTTTCATGATCAGTTCCTTTTGCCTTAATTTCTTGTTACATGTCTGAATTAGTAAAAATTTCCACATTGATGCAACTTCTCGGACCTTGGGTTGGCCAGAATTTCGGCATTATAAAACAATATTTTTACATTGACAATTGTCTCATCAACAAACTCTCGATACTTCATGTTGACATGCGTTGGCATGTTTTATAAAATCAAAACATGTACACATGTACGAACATGTGTACATTTGCTCCAGCTTTCACAATTTAATATTTCTACTATTCCTTCGCTCAAAATTGCTTACTTTTCCCATCCCTCAAGGAGTTGGTTTTATGAGTATCGAGCTTAAAAATATTGTCAAAAGATATGGAAATACCACAGCCCTGGATAATGTGAGTCTTGTAGATCAAGAAATGGCGAATTCATGACCTTACTAGGTCCTAGTGGCTGTGGAAAGACAACTCTCCTGAGAATCATTGCTGGGTTTGTCCAACCTGATGAAGGTGATGTTTTACTGGATGGTATTGATATAAAACATCTTCGTCCTAATAAACGCCCCACGGGAATGGTGTTCCAGAGCTATGCCTTGTTTCCTCATATGAATGTGAACGAAAATATCGCCTTTGGTTTGCGGATGCACAGGTTCGAAAAAGGTGATATGAAAAAAAGGATCGATCAGGTAATGGAGCTCCGCTGGCATTGTAGAACTGAAGGATCGTTTCCCGTCGCAACTATCTGGTGGTCAGCAGCAGAGAGTTGCCCTGGCCAGAACCCTTGCTTTGCAGCCAAAAGTGTTGCTGCTTGATGATCCCCTGGATGCTTTGGGTCGCAAGTTGCGCACGGAAATGCGCGGGAGGTTCGTCGGATTGTTGACAAGGTGGGGATTACGACCATCTTCGTCACCTATGACCAGGAAGAAGCCTTGACCATGAGCGACAGGATCGCCGTGATGAATAAGGCGGTGATTATCCAGTGCGGGACACCAATGGAAATTTATGACACCCCTCAGACTGCTTTTGTGGCAAGTTTTATTGGGGATTTAAACCTCTATCATGGGGTTATCAAGAAGGAGGTGCTGGCTATACGCTGGAATTTCCGCAGATCCGTTTCCCGGTTCCAGATGAGCTGGTTGGTGATTATTCTGGGGAAACCATTGTCCTTTTGCGCCCCGAGCATCTTCGCATAGCATTGTCCGAGGATAACGGCGAAAGTAAAAATGGCATGAAGGGTGTTATCACCTATGTGACACACCTGGGTGAATCCATTAAATATGATGTTCTTTTGGAACGAGGGCGAGTATCAATGTCCAGGTTCACCGCTCGTGTGCCCAGATGCCTTTTCCCCAGGGAGCAGATGTGGTGGTATCGCCAATTAACTCTGGACAGTTTCTTGTTTGTCAGAGATCGTTGATGATATTCGTTTGATGAGTTTCAGATATTTCAAGAACAGGGATTTCCTGTCGAAAGGACAATGGTGTATGGAGTAGATTTAAAGAGCCAGGGACCTTCATCTGTATCATAAGTTGGCAAGCAAATCTAGTGTCAAATCTATAGAACGCTTCTTGTAAGGAGGATTATCATGAAACGCCTGAATATGTGTCTGTTAGTTGTTTTAGTAATCGGAACTTTACTTTCTGCTTGTAGCCAGGCAACGCCTGCACCGCAAGAAACCCAGGCTGTGCAAGCGCCTGCGGCAGTGACTGAAGCGCCGCCAGTAGTTGAGAATGTGGAATATGTGGATTGGGGTTTTTCTGGGGATTTGCAGGTTCCCTTCCGGAAATTCCTGGCGGATCCTTTTGAAGGAAAACATCCTGGCGTCAAAGTGACGCTGCTCGGGGGTATTACCGAAGATGCTTTGGCGCAGATTAAAGCTGCCCAAGGCAAATCACCGATTGATTCGATCATGATGGGTGAAATGCGTTATCTGTCTGCAATAAATGAAAATATCCTAGCTCCGATGACAGTGAACGAAGTCCCCAATATCGCATTAATTGATCCGGAAATGCAAAAAGTATGTGATGGCTACGGAGCTGCCTGGATGAATCAACTGATTGGTGTGGCCTATAATAAGGACCTGGTTGATGCCCCGGAAAATTGGACCGATTTGTGGGATCCAAAGTACAAGGGTCAGATTGGCATCCCATCCCCTGCAGCGAATAATGGTTTCTTGTTCCTGGTATTGGTGGCAAAGCTGTTTGGTGGAGATGAGAACAACCTGGATGTAGCATTCGAAAAGCTTGATGAGCTGGCTCCATTCGTGGTAGCTGCTAATCCAGGCCAATTGGCTCAATTGCTAGAAACTGGTGAAATTGGTCTGGCGGTCAACTGGCAGACCCAATCTGGTCCAAGCATTGCAAAGAGTTCTAACCTCGATTTTGTAATCCCTGCACCAGGTGGAGCAGCTGTTACCAGTTGCTACACCGTATTAGCGAACAGCGCTAACCTGGACCTCGCTTATCAATATATTAATGATGCACTTTCGACTGAATTCCAGAACCAGATTGCTTCAGCGCCCTGGTACTTTGGACCAACCAATACCAGCGCCACTATTCCGGCAGGTACTGAGAAGTTCAACCCGCCAATGAGCGAAATTGGCAACCTGATAAAAGTTGATTGGGCGGTTGCGAACAAGATTCGGACAGAAATAACCGATCTATTCATCAAGCGCTACGGTCAATAGAGTTTTATTGGCTAGGGCAGCATCTAGATGCTGCCCTCACCAATATTTGATGACAACAGGATCTCAGGCAATCTTCCGCAATGTTTTATTAGGTATAAAGGATTGATATGGTAAAAAAAACTATTTTTGAGTCAATCAGAAGATTTCCACTAAGCATTTTCCCGGCTACAGCTTTCTTACTTGTACTCTTCATCGCACCTTTCATCACTTTGATCTTTTATAGTTTATTGACAATAGAAAAGGGAAATGTTGTTGGTGGTCCAAGCCTGGATAGCTACATTCAATTGCTGGGAGATCCTTTTACTTATTATATATTTGGTAGGACAATCTGGCTTTCATTAGAAGTTGTTTTGTTTTGTTTGTTGCTGGGCTATCCATTAGCCTACGCTGCAACAAGAATCAAATCTCCGTTAATAAAATCGATCATCATGGTTTGTATTGCAGCACCTTTGTTAACCAGTTCATTGGTGCGTACCTTTGGTTGGATAGCGATCCTGGGTAAGTACGGGCTCATGAATGAAATTCTTACATCCTTGGGTATTATAGAAAAACCCTTTAGTATCTTATTTACAATGCGAGCCGTTTTGATTGGTATGATTCAGATCCATTTGCCATTCATGATCGTACCTCTTCTCTCCACCCTTGGCTCCCTGCCCCAGGATCTTAATGATGCTGCAGTCGATTTAGGAGCAACTCAGTGGCAAACTTTCTGGAGGATTACGATACCTCAGAGCATCCCAGGGATTTCAGCTGGTGTTTCACTTGTGTTTATCCTTTCGTTTACTTCTTTTACCGTCCCTACTTTGATGGGAGGTGAAGCTCTGCAAATAGTTTCTATTTACATATGGAATAACGTGAGGAATTTAACCTGGGACCTCGCTGCAGCAACATCCTCTCTACTACTGCTAACTTCTCTTGTGATTGTTACGATTATAAACTTCATCTTTCGGAGGCTTGCACCATGGCAACAGATTCAGGCTTGATCCAAAACAGGACGAAAAAATCTGGATTACCGGTTATTGACCTGGTTGGCGGTTTTTTGCTAGTGGTGCTTTCTGTCATTTCGTTGCTGGCTCTGGTCTTGCCGATGATTGTTATTGTGATTGTGTCATTTGATTCTGGACCGATATTGAGATTTCCTCCGGCAGAATTCTCGATTGAGAGGTATATCGCGGTGATCAATAATCGAGAAGCTGATAGAGGCTACAAGACTAAGCTTATACACATCGCTCATAACCGTATTGATTGATATTCTATTAGGCGTGCCTGCAGCGATCGGTATTGTACGGGGAAACTTCTTTGGTAAGGCTTTTATAGTAGGCTTTCTTCAATCTCCAATTATGATCCCAGGTATAGTGATTGGTATTGCCATCTTGTTTTTTGTTTCTTTTGCAGGTTTTAACGTTTCTGTACCTTTGATGATCTTAAGCCATGTTGTCGTAACAATGCCTTATGTCATCAGGATAACTGTTGCCAGGATGGAGTCGGCGAATAAGGCGCTAGAGGAAGCTGCCCAAAACCTGGGGGCTAATACCATACAGGTGTTCAGGTTTATTTTGCTGCCTCATTTGATGCCCGGTATAGTTGGCGGTTCTGCATTTGCCTTTTTGTTATCTTTTGACCAGCTCCCAGTTTCCCTGTTTACTGCGCCGATTATTGATCCGCCTCTACCGGTTTATTTATTCAGGCTGTTACTGTATTCTATCGACCCAATGGTTGCTGCAATTGCGACGATCCAGATCATCTTGACTATGGCAATATTCGTGATTACTTCAAAATCCAATCGTAATCAATTGATGATGATGCAATGATCAGCTTTTTTGAGGTCGACAATAGTCATGATGTCTTCTAGAGATGATGATGAAACGTTTGCAACCAACTCGTGAATGATTATCTTTAGGTTTGTAGATCAGTAAGGCTTACATTTATAATTTTGTCGATAATGTGTTCGACATAAAACAAGGAGTATGGAATGTTGGTTTCCCCTTTAGTCGGAGAGAATTCTCCACTGGATCAGCGCTCACAGGATATCCTGTCGAGTTTAATCCAGGCATCATCCGACCGCGTACGCACATTACCTTCAGACGATCCGTGTGATGAAAAAAGGTATGCCAGGGTGAAATATACACTGGAAGAAATGAATAAGCAGAATGAAGCAATCCAGTCCACATTAGAATCAGAAAAGCAAACAATCCGCGCGGTTGCTGATGCCATCTGTAAGAAGGACATTGATCATATTTACATGGTTGGTTGCGGTAATTCATTGTTCTCTATGATTGGGGTTCGGGCGTTTCTTGAACGTATGCTCGAAATTCCGTGTGAACCGATGCAAGCGTTGGATTTCGCCTATTACAATTCTCATCTGATCAACGAAAAAACCGCTGTAATTACTCTGAGCTCATCTGGAAAGACCCCTAGGACGATGGAAGCTCAGCTCATGGCCCGGAAAAAGGAGCTACGACCATAGCCCTGACAAATACTTTGGGCACACCGATGATGGAGGAAGCCGATCATAGCCTTTATATCCATGCTGAAAGAAAAGGATGGCCGACCCAGTCCAGTACAGCAGCAATGGCTATTCTTTACCAACTTGGTTTTGAAATTGGCAGACAAAAAACAGCAACAGCTCGAATGGCTTAGTGATTTGGAAGCGGAATTCCAAGCAACAGTTGATCTGATCAACCCGGTCTTGGATGATCTTGAGGGATTCATCGCTTCGATAGCTAAGAATAGAAGCTGCCAACGACCTTTTTCTTTTTGCTGGTGGTGGACCAGCTTTTACATGTGCTTCATTTGGCGCTGCGAAGACCAAGGAGCTTACCTCCTCTCACGCTATCGCCATACCTTTGGAAGAGTATCATCATTATCGTTCACAGAAAAGTGGCGAGCCGCTATTCCTGGTGGCTCCACAGGGGTATAGCACGATCAGGGCCAGGGATACGGGCATTAAAGGACTTGAGAATGGTGGACACGTGTATGCGATTGTTACGAAAGGTGATCGTACATTAGATGGCAGTTACACGCAGCGTTTGGATTTGCCTTTAGTAAATGAATTGTTTGTTCCGCTTCTTTATACGCTTCCTCTGCAACAATTTGCTTATTACCTGGCTATGGAAAAGTTTAGCTTAGCAGGATTAGTATAGGAATTCTGGACCTATGTATCCACCACGATTGGTGTGTTTGGGAAATCTAACCATTGATGATGTCTATTTGCCTGATGGCAGGCATCGTCCGAATTGTAGTGGAGGAAATGCATTGTATTTCCTCCCTGGCAGCTCGATTATGGGAACCTTGTGTTGAAATGATTGCACCGGTTGGTAATGACTTCTCGCAGGAATTGTTTGCAAGAATGTCTGAAATCGGATTGAAGCCCAGAGATTCTCCCACGCCGAGATATTAAAGGAATACATAACGAAGTATTCTATGATTCTGCTGGCGGTCGACGATGGCATCGTTTCACTGATGAGAATGATGCCCATACCCTTTCACCTGTTTAGAAGATATCCCGGTTGAATATTTAAATGCGGAGTTTTTCCTGGTTTCTGCCATGACTTTAGATGCACAGGCAGACATAGTTCGATGGTTGAGGCAGAATGTCAATGGAAAAATCGCCCTGGATATTCGGGAAGCGTATATGGAAGGCAATAAATCGCGAATTATTGAAATGATCAAGCAGGTTGATATTTTTATGCCCAGCGAGGTGGAGGCAAAGAGATTATCAGATCAAGAAGATTGGGGACTGGTCGCCCGAGAGTTTGCCGGTTTGGGACCCTCGTTGATCGTGATTAAACTTGGGGAAAAAGGCTCCTTGATTTACCATGCAGCCAGCCATCAAGAAATCAGGATACCTTCTTACCCTGGCGTTGTTATAGATACGACTGGAGCTGGAGATTCTTTTTGTGGCGGCTTCCTGGGTATGTACCTGAATTCACCGGACGATCTTGAGCTTTGCGGGCGTGCTGGAGCTGTCGCTTCATCCTTCGCTATATCTGATTTTGCAGTCGATGGCCTTGTTTCGACCCCTAAGAGATGGCGACACACGGCTGGCTACCGGGAATTCTGGATCCCCTGGGAATCCATAAAGCATCTAGAGATGATAGTGTATGTCAACTGAAAATTTCCCGAAAATTATTGTTTCCTTGCACCTTCCGCGTATCCGTCAAGGTGATAAAATCTGTATATCTCAGACAGAAGAATTTGCTCTTAAGAATTCCGAACTCTTCATAGAATGTGGGATCAATGCGATCCTTTTACAGGACCGAAGTTTCAATCAATCTGTCGCCCGCCCGGACATTGTGGCATTAATGGCGGCGGTGGGGAGAACACTCAAGCATGAGTTTCCACAAATTGAGCTTGGCATAATTATTGAAGCCCATGATCCGATTGCTACCTTAGCAATTGCCCAGGCTTGTGGTGCCTCGTTTGTCAGATTAAAAGTGTTTGTTGGGACTATGCTTAAAGTGACGGGTATCCAAGAAGGTTGTGGAGTCCAGGCTATTGATTTTCGCAACATCTTAGGGCGAAACGATATAAAAATTCTTGCCGACGTACATGATCGTACTGGATTTCCACTGATGAATATTCCTCTTGCTCACGCTGCGAATTGGGCGGCAAACGTTGGGGCAGATGCCTTAATCCTAACAGGGGCTACATTCATGAAGTTTACTAAGTATTTACAAGATGTTCGGAGTAGCGGAGTTAGTAAACATCTTTATCTAGGTGGCGGTATTACAACTGAAAATGTCAAGCAGGCTTTCCAGCATGCAGATGGAGTTATTGTTAGCAGGTCTTTTATGAAAGATAATTTGTCCCTGGAGACGGGTTCCAGTGGGATTAGGAAAAAATTCTACCATTCATGCAAGCTGTTTGAGTTATGCGAGTTTCTTCCCAAATTCGAAATTGAGCGTTTCTTTGATACCTGAAAAATCAGGATTGGTTCTCAGGCGATAAGTTGAAATCTAAGGAGGGATCGCTTTGAAGGAAAACACAATTGAATCAATATCATTGTCTCGGCAAAGTGGTATTCCCCTTTACTATCAACTAAAGGAGATTCTTCGCAGACAAATATACTCAAATATCTATAAAGAAGGAGATCTTTTACCGCCAGAAAATGAATTAAGGGTGATGTATGGCATAAGCAGGCAAGTTGCCCGTCGCGCATTGGCAGAACTAGCTTTGGAAGGATTGGTGGTTTCGCGCAAGGGAGTGGGCAGTTTTGTAAATCGCCATCGCATAACCAAGCAAGTGGACATCTTGGCTGGTTTCACGCGCAATCTTACTGCGATCTCCTCATCGGCCAGTATTACGCTTGTCCGTAAAGAAATCATCAAAGCCCCTAAGAAAGTACAGGAGGCCTTAAATTTAATTCTTGGTGGTGAAGTCGTATTGATCGAACGCCTGGGAAGCCTGGACAGAGAACCTTTCGCAGTTCTGAATGCATTCTACCCACTTCATGTGGGCAAGTTCTTATTGGATATCGATCTGCAAAATCAATCGATCTATCACCTGTTGGAGGAGATAAAGTTAATCAAACCTTACCGGGCCGAGAAGCTTCTTTCTGTGATCCCAGCGAGCTTTCAGCTTGCGGCTAGCTTTGATGTTCGTCAGTCTTTTTCCTCTCGATCTGTCATTATGGAACAACTTTTGACGAGAATGATTTGCCATTTGAATATTCGGAGATTTATTACCGTAGCGACCGGGTATCCTTCTCGGTCCAAAGTTTCCGGAAACCCGAGTCTGTGGGCGGTATGGTCTTAACCAGACAGCAAAACATGAATGGGTCAAGTTAACGAATTGAACTCGCTACTATTGATTATTTGACGAAGATTAACCAGGGGCTTCCCCAAAAACAATTAGGGAAGCTCCTGGTTTTTTTGTTATTAGGCTTCTTACTCCACCGTCACACTCTTCGCTAAATTCCTCGGTTGATCCACATCCAAGCCCCTCAACGCGGCGATATGATAGGCCAGCAGCTGCAATGGGATGACGGTGGTGACCGGGCTGAGCATCCAGGGGGTTTCGGGCACCCACAGCACGTGGTCGGCGACGTCCGGGATGAGCTGGTCGCCGTCGGTGGCCAGGGCGATGACCACCCCGCCGCGTGCCTTGGCTTGCTTGATCTGGCTGAACATCTTCTCGTACCACGGGTCGCGCGGGGCGATCACGATCACCGGCATGCTGCGGTCGATCAGGGCGATCGGTCCGTGCTTCATCTCGCCAGCCGGGTAGCCTTCGGCGTGGATATAGGAGATTTCCTTGAGCTTGAGGGCGCCTTCGTAGGCGGTAGGCATGTTGATGCCGCGCCCCAGATAAAGGCAATGATCGGTCTTGAGCAGAACGCGCGCCACTTTTTCGACTTCGGCTTCGCGGTCCAGGCAGCGCCCCACCAGGTCGGGAACCAGGCGCAGGTCATCCACCAGCTTGCGCCGGGCGGATTTATCCAGCACGCCGCGCAGGTCGCCCAGCAGGATCGCCAGCATATACAGGTCCACCAGCGGGGCGGTGTAGGCCTTGGTGGAGGCCACCCCGATCTCGGGTCCGGACTGCATGGAGATATAGCCGTCGGCGATGCGCATGGCTTGCGAGCCGATGGCGTTGACGATCGACCATAGGGTGGCGCCGCGCTGGCGTCCTTCTTCCATGGCAGCCAGGGTGTCGGCGGTTTCGCCGGATTGGCTGATAGCCAGCACGACGGTGTCCTCGTCCACGATCGGGTCGCGGTAACGGAACTCGGAGGCGATATCCACTTCCACGGGCAGGCGGGCGATCTTTTCGATCAGGATTTTGCCGACCATGCCGGCGTGCGCGGCCGTGCCGCAGGCGGTGATAAAGATTTTCTTGATGCGCTGGGCTTTTTCGGCGTTCAGGTGCAGCTCTGGCAGGCGGATGCCCTGTCCATTTTTGAAGTCTACCCGCCCGGCGATGGTATCGGTCAGCGAGCGCACCTGCTCGTGGATTTCTTTTTCCATGAAGTGGCGGTATTCGCCCTTCTCGGCGGAGACCGGGTCCCAGGCCACCTGCTGGATTTCGGTGTGCACGGCTTTGCCATCCAGGGTCTGGATGTGCAAGGAGTCCCGGCGGACCACGGCCATCTGCTGCGATTCGAGGAAGACCACCTGCCGGGTGTGCTCCAGGATGGCGGGCAGGTCGGAGGCGATGAACATTTCGCCCTCGCCGATGCCGATGACCACACCGCCGGCGTTACCGATGCGGGCGGCTACGATTTTGTCCGGCTCGCGCGCCGAGAGCAGCACAATGCCATGCGCGCCGCGCAGGTGCAGCAGGGCTTTTCGGGCGGCTTCTTCCAGGCAGCAGGCTTCCAGCGAGCCGCTGCTGCCGGACAGGTAGCGCTCGACCAGGTGCACGATCACTTCAGTGTCGGTGTCCGAGCTGAAGACCACCCCCTCGGCGCTGAGCTCTTCGCGCAGCTCGAGGAAGTTTTCGACGATGCCGTTGTGCACCAGCACCACGTCGCCGGTCATGCCCAGGTGCGGGTGGGCGTTGCGGGCGCTGGGTTCGCCGTGGGTAGCCCAGCGGGTATGCCCACGCCAGGCGTGCCATGCAGGGGCGATTCGAGCACCAGGCTTTCCAGGCGCGAGAGCTTGCCGGCGTCGCGGCGGATTTCGATGTGGCCATCCTGCAGCACAGCGATGCCGGCTGAGTCGTAGCCGCGGTATTCCAATCGCTTAAGACCATGAAGAACGATGGGCGTTGCATTGCGCGGCCCAATATATCCTACGATTCCACACATATCAGAGATCCCTCCAGGGGTTGAGTTGCTGCGCCATCCTGCCCTTGTCAGGTTGAATTGCTGCGAGTTGGGTAACTGGCTGGCGCAGGGATTTACTTTTGCCAGGCTGGCTATTTTAACGGCGCGGTTGCCTGCGCCGGGTTGTAAGCCTGCTTTTGTTTATGGAGGGAAAGAAATCGGGTGTTGGCGTACCCGGAGGGCTTCCGCTGATCTTTCGATTTTCCCGGTCGCCAGGCGGGCAGCCTGGGGATTGATCCGGTTAGCCTGCCCTTGCGAGCAGGAACCCTCATCCTCGTCAACCGCTGTGCCAGGGGTCTGGCGTGCGGTCCATGCGCTGTCTTTCCTCAGGTTGAAATTTGCCGTGCACCTCCTTGAGTTGGATCGTTTGTGTTGAATAGCCCCATTATACCCGATCCTGCGCCTGGTCGGAGCGACCGTATCGGCTGGTGAATTGATTAATTTGTCAGGCAAATTTAAAAAAATCTGTATTCTGAAATAGTATAATAGGGATATTCTCTTTCCAATAAATAGAGAAAAATCTCTCGCCAAGTCGCAAAGGCCGCAAAGGAAAAGAAAAATACCTGGCGTTCTTGGCGACTTTGCGAGATGTAAAAAAAGCACTCTCTTGCTCAGGCGAAAAGGTCGAAAAGGAGGAATACCGATTGAAATCACCGCAGCCAAATTCCAACCACTGTTTTGTGTGTGGTTTGTCCAATCCCTTTGGTTTACATTTAAGATTTTTTGATACAGAACCCGGTGTAGTGACTTCCGAAGTCATTTTGCCGGAACAATACCAGGGCTACCCTGGGGTGGTGCACGGCGGCATCATCGCTGCCATGCTGGATGAAGCGGCTGGGCGTTCCCATATGGTGGGTGCACAGCCGCGTTTTATGTATACGGCGCGCCTGGAGGTGCGCTATCGCAAGAATGTGCCCATTGGCCAGCCTTTGTTGCTGGTTGGGCGGGCAGGCGAGAGCAAACGCCGCACTGCCACAGCGACTAGCGCCATTTATGACGCTGAGAAAAACCTGTTAGCGGAAGCTGATGCGGTCCTGGTGGATATTCCCCAGCAAGTGTTGGATGGAATCGATCCTACGGCGCTGGGCTGGCGCGTGTACCCACCTGAAACAGAACTTTTAGAAGGAGACGCATGAACCTGGAATATTACCGTCCGAAGACGATTGATGAAGCGCTGGCGCTGCTGGCGCGCAAGGAACCGTTGACCATACCCCTGGCAGGCGGGACTGTGGTCAACCAGCCAGGTACGGCAGCCCGGGCAGTGGTGGACCTGCAAGACCTGGGACTGGATACTGTTCAACAGCGCGGCAATACCCTGGAGCTGGGCGCCATGCTACCTCTGCAGCGCCTGCTCAGCCTGGGTGAGAGCGGCGACTTGCCTCTACCGGGCGATCTGCCCCTGGCAATTGAGAAAGAGGCCAGTTATAACTTGCGCCAGGCAGCCAGCCTGGCCGGCACACTGGTTGCTGCAGATGGACGTTCCCCACTGACGACAGCTATGTTGGCTCTGGAAGCGGTGCTGACCCTTCTGCCAGGCGATGAGCAGGTTTCCTTGGGGGAGCTGTTGCCTTTGCGCGGCGAGCGTCTGGCTGGGCGTTTAATCAGCCAGGTGAGTATTCCCAGCCATGTTAAGCTGGCTTACGAATCAGTTGCACGGTCACCGGCGGACCGTCCGCTGGTGTGTGCGGCAGTCGCGATGTGGCCAGGTGGGCGTGTGCGTGTGGCCTTGGGCGGCTTTGGGCGTGCGCCGTTGCTGGCTTTTGATGGCACCGAGCCAGCGGGTGTTGATATTGCTGCCCGCAGTGCTTACAGCCAGGCCGGTGATGAGTGGGCTGCGGCGGATTATCGTTCCGATGTGGCCGGTGTGCTGGCGCAGCGTTGTTTGAATAGACTTTAAGCGGATTTAACGCAAACTTTAGTTTGCGGATTTGCTGCAGGCAAATCATTGGAGCATCTGCTTACAAGGAGTCTCAAGCTACCGCTTGGAACAAACTAACAGTTTGTTTTACAACGGTGGACAAACAAAAGTTTGTTTTACATAAAATACGATGATTTACCGATGAACAGGTGACAAATGACAATAAAGCATGGTTTTGAATTAATTGCAGAACAGCATATCCCAGAAATCAACACTCAGGCGCGCCTTTGGCGGCACCAGCGTACCGGAGCGCAGTTGTTATCCATGGAAAACGTGGATGAAAATAAGGTTTTTGGGATCACTTTTCGTACCCCGCCGCCGGATTCGAGCGGTCTGCCGCATATTATGGAACACTCTGTGTTGTGCGGTTCTCAGAAATACCCGCTCAAGGAACCCTTTGTCGAATTACTCAAGGGCTCTTTGCAGACCTTTCTGAATGCCTTCACTTACCCGGATAAGACCCTTTACCCAGTCGCCAGCCAAAACTTGCAGGATTTCTATAACTTGATTGATGTGTATGTGGATGCGGTCTTTCATCCTCTGATCCCTGCGCATACCCTGGGGCAGGAGGGCTGGCATTACGAGCTAGATGACATCAATGCACCCTTGACCTACAAAGGGGTGGTGTTTAACGAGATGAAAGGTGCTTACTCGGATCCCGAAAATCTCCTGGCGCGCTATGTCCAGCAATCACTTTTCCCGGATAACGCCTATGGGTTGGATTCGGGTGGCGACCCTCGCGAAATTCCCAACCTGACCTACGCCCAATTCAAGGCTTTTCATGAACGCTATTATCATCCATCCAATGCGTATATTTATTTTTACGGCGATGACGACCCCGAGCAGCGCTTGCGCTTGATGTCGGAGTATTTGCAAGCCTTCGAGCCCATCCAGGTAGATTCATCCATTGCCCTTCAGCCGCTTTTTAACCAGCCTCAACGTCTTTTCGTCAACTTTGACCCGGGAGATGATCCCCAAGCGCGTAAGGGCATGCTGTCGGTAAACTGGATGTTGGGCGAAAATAAAGACCCGCTGCGTATGCTGGGGGTGCAGATCCTAACGCATATCCTGATTGGCACACCAGCTGCTCCCTTGCGAAAAGCCTTGATCGATTCGGGTTTGGGTGAGGATATGGTCGGTGGATTAGAAACCGAAATGCGTCAAGGCTTCTTTGCCTGTGGTTTAAAGGGCATGGTAGTGGATGAGGCTTTCAGCCTGGTGGATGGAAAGAGCCTGGAAGATTTGATCCGCCAGACGTTATCAGACCTGGCCTATAACGGCATCGATCCTGAGACGGTGGCGGCTTCAATGAACACGGTCGAATTCAGTCTGCGGGAGAACAACACCGGCGCTTTCCCACGTGGTCTGCTACTCATGCTGCGCGCTTTGAACACCTGGTTGTATGATGGAAGCCCCTTCCAATCTCTGGCTTTTGAAGCACCCCTGCGTGAAATCCAGGAGCGTCTGGCAAGCGGTGAGGCTTTCTTCGAGAACCTGATTCGCGAACTTTTGCTGGAAAATCTGCATCACACTGTGGTGACCCTGCAGCCCAAACCGGGTTATAACCAAGAGTTGGAGACGCAAGAAAAGGCGCGGCTGGCGAGAGAACGGGAAGGCATGAGCCAGGCTGATCTGCAAGAAGTGATGGCGTTTGCTCAGAAATTGAAACGTCTCCAGGAAGAACCGGATTCGCCGCAAGCGCTGGCAAGTCTCCCTAGCCTGCAGCTCCAGGACATCGAAAAGGAGATCAAGCGCATACCTTTGGATGTCTCCGAGTTGGGCGGTGCCAGGCTTTTGGTGCACGATTTGTTCACCAACGGCATCCTTTACCTGGACTTGGGTTTTGACTTACATGTCCTGCCGCAGGCATACCTGCCCTATGTGCCCTTGTTTAGTAAGGCATTGTTGGAAATGGGGACACAACGTCTGGATTTTGTGCGCCTGTCGCAGTGGATTGGGCGTTCTACCGGCGGCATTTCACCCAGCACCTATTTCTCGCCGGTTTACCAGTCGGAGAAATCGGCGGCCTGGCTTTTCCTGCGCGGCAAGACTACCATGACTCAAACGGGCGAGCTGCTCTCGATTCTGAAGGAGATTTTACTTGAAGCGAATTTCGATGACCCGCTCCGCTTCCGACAGATGCTGCTGGAAGAGAAGGCCGAGGTAGAAGCCGGGTTGGTGCCGGCTGGTCACCGTGTGATCAATTCGCGTTTGCGAGCCCTGTTCAACGAAGCGGATTGGGCTGCGGAACAAACGAGCGGTGTAGAGTACCTTTTCTTCTTGCGCCAGCTCGTAGAGATGGTCGAAAAGGACTGGTCGAGGGTTGTGGCTGTCTTGGAAGAGATGCGCAAACTTTTCCTCAATCGCCGATCTATGATATGCAATGTGACTCTGGATGAGGCCAACTGGAAACAATTCCACCCGCAGCTCGAAGCCTTCCTCAGCGAACTTCCCGACCGAGCGCCAGTGCTGCAAAACTGGCAGCGCCCTGCCGGTGTATTTGCCGAGGGCTTAACCATTCCAGCCCAGGTCAATTACGTGGGCAAAGGTGCAAATTTGTACAGCTTAGACTACCAGCGACACGGCTCGCTGGAGGTGGTGATGAATTATTTACGCACTACCTGGCTGTGGGAAAAAATCCGCGTGCAAGGTGGGGCGTACGGGGCTTTTAGCCTGTTTAATCCCCGTTCAGGCGTGCTAACTTTCCTGTCTTACCGGGACCCGAATTTGTTGGATACACTACAGGTCTACGACCAGACGGCCCAGTTTTTGCGGCAATTAGATGGCGGGCGTCTGAGCCAGGATGAGCTCACCCGAAGCATCATTGGAGTCATCGGCAGCCTGGATGCCTACCAGTTGCCGGATGCAAAGGGATTTACCTCTATGGGGCGCTTCCTGGTGGGCGAGACGAATGAGCAACGCCAGGCGTGGCGCGACCAGGTTCTGGCTACAAAGGTGCAGGATTTTTATCAATTAGCCGATACCCTCGAGAAGATGCAGGATCAGGCGGCGGTCGTAGTGCTGGGCGGGCAGGAAGCTTTACAAGCCCTGCAGGCAGAGCGTCCGGACTGGCTGCAGCTGCGCAGGGTTTTATAGAGAGAAATGAAGTCAGTGTTCTTTGCTGACCTCACTGCGTAAAACGCGGGTCTTGCCATACCAACCAGAAAGGATTCATCTGGTCTAAAGTTTGCGAGTTCTGCGGAGTTACTCGCCGTGGATAGAAAAGGATTAGCTATGAACTACATACTTAATATCAATGATGTTAATCTGGAAATACAGGCGGAAGCAGGCGAAAAATTGCTGAATGTGCTGCGCCGTAATGGGATTTTTAGTGTCAAGCACGGTTGTGAAAGCGGCGAATGCGGGGCTTGTGCGATTTTATTGGATGGTAAACCGATCAATTCCTGTTTGTTGGTGGTTGCCCAAGTGGAGGGGCATAAGATCCAAACCATCGAGCAGATGGGTGAGCACCCCCAGCAGGGCTGGAAGACCAGTCAGGGTCTGCACCCCCTGCAGCAAGCTTTTGTGGAAAGCGGGGCGATCCAATGCGGGTATTGCACACCAGCTCAGATTCTGGCTGCTAAGGAGTTATTAGAGCGCAATCCCGACCCCAGCGAAGATGAAGTGCGCCAGGCTTTATCGGGTGTATTATGCCGCTGCACTGGTTATGTCAAGCCGGTGCAGGCTGTGTTACGTGCTGCGGCTGTGCTGCGTGGTGAGAAGGTTGACCCGATTGGGGCGAGCGACCTTGAGCCATTGATCCCGGCACCCAGCGAGTGGCTGCCCGACCAGGAATCCCCGTTGGATGGGGGTGGGAGCGCGCCAACTGAAGCCCTGCCTGGGGTTACCACACGTAGCAAGGTCATGCCGCACATGCAGACTACGGCTAAGACGCAAACCTGGCATACGGTGGGCAAGCCTGAACAGAAAGTCGATGCTGTCAAGCTGGTGCAAGGCAAACCAGCCTTTGCGGCGGATATTGAGAAACGTGGCATGCTGGTCGCCAAGGTGCTGCACAGCCCGTTGGCGCACGCTCGTATCAAGAAGATCGATGCCAGCAGCGCTCTGGCACTACCCGGCGTGGCAGCTGTGCTGACCTGGAAGGACCTACCGCGAGTGGCTTTTTCCACCGCTGGTCAGTCTGACCCTATTCCTGGACCACTAGATACCTTCTCCCTGGACAACAAAGTGCGCTTTGTGGGCGATCGGGTGGCTTTTGTGGCAGCGGAGAATGAAGAAATTGCTAACAAAGCACTGGAATTGATTGAGGTGGAATATGAAGCGCTGCCGGTTTTGCTGGACCCAAAACAGTCCATGCAGCCCGGCGCACCGATTTTGCATGAGGAACCCGAGTATGTCAATTTTGCCGATTCAGACCCGGCGCGCAACCTGGCAGCCGAGATTCGCATCGATATTGGCGATGTGGAAAAGGGTTTTGCTGAGGCGGATTATATTATTGAAGCAGATTACGAGGTTCCCAAGGTACAGCAGGCGCATATCGAGCCGCATGTGGTCGTCACGTATTGGGATGAGGACGACCGCCTGGTGATCCGCACCAGCACCCAGGTTCCTTTTCACGCCCGGCGCGTCCTGGCGCCTGTTTTGGGTTTGCCGGTCAAGCGTATCCGGGTGATCAAGCCGCGCATTGGCGGCGGTTTTGGCGGCAAGCAGGAAATCCTGATCGAAGATGTGGCCGCGCACTTGACTATTGCCACCGGTCGTCCGGTGTTGTATGAATACACCCGTGAAGAAGAGTTCATCGCAGCCCGATCCCGTCACCCGATGCATATTCATTTGAAGACCGGCGTCAAGAAGGATGGCGCCATAACCGCTAACGAGATGTACGCTCTCTCGGATACAGGCGCTTATGGCTGTCATGCCTTAACTGTCACCGGCAACACCGGTCATAAAGCCATGGCGTTGTATGTTGGTGATGGACCTTACCGGGCTGCGCCAAATATTCGCTTTTATGCGGATGTTGTGTATACCAACCACCCACCGGCTGGGGCTTATCGCGGTTATGGGGTGCCGCAGGGTTACTGGCCGCTTGAACGACACATGGAGAAGATCGCCCGTAAATTGGAGCTGGATCCGATCGAGTTTCGCCTGAAGAATGCCTTGCGCGCTGGTGAGCTGCATCCCTTCAGTACGGCATGGAGCGAAGGACGTGAGCCACGTCCCGAGACGATCGAAACCTGTGGCTTAGAGCAATGCGCTCGCCAGGGGAAAGCCGTCATCGGCTGGGATCAGAAGTTCGATAATCCGGACTGGCGCAAGGTAGCTGGCAAACCGCACCTGCGCAAGGGTATTGGCGTGGCTTTGGTTATGCAGGGCACCGCTATCCCCTACCTGGATATGGGAGGCGCCAGCATCAAGATGAACGACGATGGCTCCTTCAACCTACTGGTCGGTGCGACCGACCTGGGTACCGGTTCGGATACGGTACTGGCACAGATGGCGGCGGAGGTGCTGGGCGCCGAAGTGGAAGATATCATTGTCTATTCATCCGATACGGATTTCACACCATTTGACAAAGGCGCCTATGCTTCCAGCACCACCTATATTTCTGGGGCGGCGGTGGTTAAAGCAGCTCAACAGGCCGCGGAACGCATACGCGTACGGGCGGCGCGTTTGTTAAATGCCCGCGCCGGGCAGAGCGACCTGTTCAAGCCTGATGAAATCCGTCTGGCACAACGTCGTGCTTATGCTCCTGATGGCGAGTCGGTCACCCTGGAGCAAGTAGCGCATGCCAGCCTGCATCACGAAGACCAGGAGCAGATCATGGGCGTAGCCTCGCATATGTCGCCCGTTTCGCCGCCGCCATTTGCCGCCCAGTTTGCGGAAGTGACTGTGGATATCGAAACGGGTCAGGTGGTGGTGGATCATTTAGTGATGGCGGTGGATGGCGGTGTGATTGTCAACCCGGTGACTGCCTCGGGGCAGATCGAAGGTGGTATGACCCAGGCGTTGGGCTATGCAGTATCCGAGGAGATGCGCTACGATGAGCAGGGTCGGGCTACGGGAACGCAATTTCCGCGATTATCACATTTTCGAAGCAGATGAGATGCCGCAATTAGATACCATCTTTGTGGAGACTTATGAACCCTCCCATCCCTTCGGAGTCAAGGCGGTTGCCGAGATCCCCATGGATGGGGTTGCGCCTGCCGTAGGAAACGCTGTGTTGGATGCCTGCGGTGTGAATGTAGATGATAACCCGGTAACGCCGGAAAAAGTTTGGCGAGGATTGAAACAGGTTTAATTTCAGGTTGTGATACACTTTTAGATAATCGATGAGAAGAAAAGGTGGCTCATGAGTCGAATATACGTTATCGGACACGTAAATCCAGACACTGATTCGATCGCTTCTGCCATGGGATATGCCTGGCTGATCCGCGAGAGGGATGGCGAGGATGTGGTGGCGGCGCGCGCCGGAGCGATTAATCCACAAACGACCTGGGTCTTGAAAAAATTAGGTCTTGAGCCGCCCTTGTTGCTTACCGATGCCTCACCGCGTTTTGAGACCGTAACACGCCGATTGGATACCACCACACCGGATGAACCGCTTAAGGAAGCCTGGACAATTTTGAATCGAACAGGCGGCATCGCACCGGTGGTTAACCCGGAGGATGGTACACCCTGCGGATTAATCACAGGTTTAAGCTTGTTTAATTACCTGGCCAAGCAAATTGGTCCTCACCCGCGAAGGCAGGAGATGCGCATCGCTGATATCCTGGACTCCCCTAGCAAGGAAGCCTGTGATACGGCTGTGCCCCGTTTTCTGTATACAACCCGCATCCGAGATGTGATTAACCGCATCTTACGCGAAGAGCATAATGAATTTTTAATTGTGGACGAAAAAGGTCTTTACCTGGGGGTCTGCACGCAAAGAGAAGTGCTTAACCCACCGCGTTTGCGCTTGATTTTGGTCGATCACAATGAGCCTGGGCAGGCTTTAGGTGCGTTAGAGGAAGCAGAATTGCTCGAAATCCTGGATCATCACCGTCTGGGAAACATGTCCACGCATGCACCCATCCGCTTTTCAGTAGATGTGGTGGGTAGCACCAGCACCCTGGTTTCGGAGCGTCTCGAAGAAGCCGGGTTGAGCGCGCCACCTGAGATGGCGGGTTTGTTATTGGCAGGTCTGCTTTCGGATACCTTAATCATGACCTCACCCACCACCACCGATCGCGACCGGCGCGCGGCTGAACGACTGGCACGTTGGGCTTTTGTGCGCAATGGTCTTTTGGCAGGTGAAAGCATTCAATCTTATGGTGAGCAAGTCCTGCGTTCCGGCGCCGGGCTGGCAACACGTAGCGCGGATGAGATTGTCAATACAGATTTAAAGTTGTATGAAGCTGGTGGGTTCAGTTTTGCGATTGCCCAAGTTGAAGTAACCGATTTGCTCCAGTTGGATGAGCATTTAAGTTCCTTACAGAAAGCCTTAGATGGCTTGCGCGAACACAAAGGACTGGATTTTGGTATGCTAATGGTCACGGATGTAGTCAAGAATACCAGCAGGTTGCTGACAGTCAACGCGCCTCCCATATTGGATGATTTACCCTATCCCAAGAAGAGCGACGGCACGCGATTGGCGAGTGGTGTGGTTTCCCGGAAAAAGCAGTTGCTGCCGGTGGTCTTGGGTTTATTAGAGGAATAAATAATGAGTGTTTTTCAGAAATTGGCGCAGTTAGAGCAAGAAAATCGAGCAGCCGCGCTTTGCACCATTATCCACAGCCAGGGCTCCACGCCGCGCGGATCTGGCAGCCGTATGTTGGTCTATCCGGATGGATCAATCTCCGGTACGGTTGGGGGTGGAGAGCTAGAAAATCGCGTGATTGCACAAGCAAGAGAAGCCATTCAAGATGGCAAATCGCGACGATTGGAATACAATATGAGCGACCCTGCACGCGGCGACCCCGGTGTGTGCGGCGGACAAGTGGAGGTATATGTGGAACCAATTCTGCCTAAACCTACCTTGGTGATTATTGGCGCAGGTCATGTTGGTAAGGCAGTTGCACACCTGGCATATTGGTTGGGATACCAGGTGGTGGTTAGCGATGATCGTACCGAATTTTGCACGCCGGAGTTTATCCCAGATGCACATAAATACCTGCCGCTGAAAATGGCTGAGCTACCCCAACATCTAGAGATCACTCCCTGGACATATCTTGTCTTGACGACACGTGGTTCTAATGTGGATGTAGAGGGTTTGCCTGCACTATTGGATACACCCGCTTCTTATATCGGCGTGATTGGCTCGCAGCGGCGCTGGACGATTGCTAGAAAACAGATGGTCGAAAATGGGGTCACACCTGAGAAACTTGAGCGCGTGCGTTCCCCCATTGGTTTGGAACTGAACGCCGAAACGCCTGAAGAGATTGCGGTCAGTATCATGGCGGAAATAATTATGCTTTACCAGGGCGGTAATGGGCGTGTAATGTCTGAGAAAGGATAGATTTCCAGTAAGTTGGAGCGAACTATGTGGCAGGATTATTACAGCGTAAGCAGCCTCGATGAGGCTTTGAACTTGCTAAAGCAATATGGTGAGAAAGCCAGGATCGTTGCGGGAGCAACCGACCTGATCCTTGAGATGGAGCGCGGCGTACGTAAAGGGATTGAGGTCCTGATTGATATCACCCGGGTAGCTGGCCTGGACCAGATCACATTGGACGAGCAGGATAACATTCACCTGGGCTCGATGGTTACTCACAATGCCTGTGTGGCTTCGAAGTTGATTGTTGAAAGGGCTTTCCCCTTGGCCCAGGCTTGCTGGGAAGTGGGAGCTCCCCAAATTCGCAACCGAGGGACGGTAGCCGGCAACCTGGTAACTGCCTCACCTGCTAACGATACCATCACGCCTCTGATGGCTTTAGGTGCACAGGTCAGCCTGGCATCCACTGAAGGTCAACGGGTGGTGGCTTTGAGCGATTTCTACACCGGTGTGCGCAAGACAGTGATGCGTCCGGATGAAATGCTGGTGGATATTTTCTTCCCGGCCATGGCAGCCAACCAGCGCGGTGCTTTTATCAAGCTCGGTTTGCGGCGCGCCCAGGCGATCTCGGTGGTCAATGCGGCGGTATTGCTAACCTTTGCTGCAGGGGACATGTCCAGGCTTGATAGTTTGCATATCGTTGATGCCAAAATCACCCTGGGTGCGGTAGCTCCTACCATTATCCATGCGGACCTTGCCCAGGTACACTTGATTGAGCGCAAGCTGGACAGCGCTGCGATGCAGAAAGCGTCTGAGCTGGCTCAGCAAGCTGCCACGCCGATTGATGATGTGCGTTCTTCAGCAGAGTATCGCAAGGAAATGGTGCGGGTTTGTGTGCACCGCGCCTTGCGTAACATTGCAGCCGGCACGGAGCGCCAGGCTTTTCCGCACGATCCGGTCCTTTTATGGGGAGAGAACAAGGCAACGATTACCCGGACCTTGCCCGATGGATTCCACCATAACCAAACCATCGCGATTGACACGCGCATCAATGGAAAAGATTATCACTTTGAGACAGGTCAAGGCAAGACTCTGCTGCACCTGTTACGTGAAGAGGCCGGTTTGATTGGTTCGAAAGAGGGTTGTTCAGAGGGTGAGTGCGGCGCCTGTACTGTGTTCCTGGATGGGTTGGCAGTGATGAGCTGCCTGGTGCCGGCGGTACGTGCTCATAGGGCTGAGATAGTGACCGTAGAAGGCTTGTCTGATAATGGTCACTTGCACCCGGTGCAGTCGGCTTTTGTTCAGGAAGGAGCTGTTCAATGTGGTTATTGTACACCAGGGTTTTTAATGTCTGCAGCCAAGTTATTAGAAGAGAAGCCTCATCCAACACGCCAGCAAATTGAACAGGCTATCACCGGAAATTTATGCCGTTGTACTGGATACTACAAAATTATTAAAGCAATTGAACTTGCCAGCCAATGAGTACAGTTCCTGAGGAACTGCATGATGTATCACAAGAGGTGAGCGATGGGTAAATACGGAAGAGTAGGTCGCCAGGTTTCCACCAATGAACGTCCATGGAGGGTCCATCCGATCTGGATGGGGATAGGTTGCTTATTGTTGATTCTCATCCCGATTATTGCCTATGCTGGAGCGACATTACTGGTTGAGGCAAATGTCGAAGCTAAATGGATTGCCGTATCCAGTGATCTGATGCGAACCATCACGATTCCTTTTCTAGGATTAAAGATTCCGCATTTGATAGCAAATCTACTGGCTGCAGCGGTCTTGGCTTTGATTGGCTTTGGTGTGTTGATGGTATTTTACGCCATACTTTATAGCATCATCGGTCCGGAAAAATACAGCCCCCTGGATTCTCCGCCTGTTAAGCAGTCCCCTAAGAGTTCCTGGCTTAAGAAGTAGCCAACGGAAAGGCTCAATTTAATGGAGCGAACGGTTCCCAGTACTGCCTCGGAAGAAATAGATCTTTACATGCGTACGTATTATTCACTGCTGCGTTCATCGGCAGAAGTGAAAATCCGCACATTGGAAGAAGTGCATGCTGGGATGAATTCTCTGCTGCATCCGGCAGCACGTGATGCTGAACCGGATATGTCTGCCTTTATCTATGCTTTGCTGCGCCTGCCGGATTGCGTGCCGGATGCTCAATTGGTAGTCTTGGGGCAAAGTGCGGAGGTTTTTGCTCGCTCTGGGTTTGGCGATGTGCGAGAATGGCAGGAAGTCAGCGCCTCTGCGCGTCGCCGGCGTTGTTATTACGATGGTCAACGCACCATGGCCTGTTTTATCGCCAGCCGTTCAGATATCGACGACATCATCCCCTTACTGACTGCGTTTCAGATTGAATGGAATAAACTGCACCACACGCTGCGCCGCCTTCCATCAGGTTTTGAATTAGATGCACTTTGGAAAATGCCCGGCGCTTACTCACGCCTGGCTGAGTTGTTGAAACTAACCACAGAAGACCTGGACCGTTTATCAGCTATCTGGGATGATGAATTTGAAGATCGTTTACAACGAATTGCCGAGTCACCCTGTGATTTCCGGGTGAAATTGCTTAGCGGTTCACTGAATGAATACCGTCGGGCTACTTTCAATTGGTGGGAAAAAATCGAGAAAGCTATCCCGGAACTACCCCATCGTCCGGTCTATTTCGTCTCCAGTAATACACACAGCCTATTAAATTTGCTATCGGGTTTCGCCTTACTTCACCAGGATGAGTTGATCGATTATATCCATCGCTCCGGCAGCACTGGGTTGGTAAATGAATGGCATGATCTGCAAAATGGGATTGTCCCATCCAGCCGGGAGAATTTCCTGTATTATGTGCTAAAAAAATACCAACAAACACCTGATGGAAGGCACCTGGTCGTACAGCAGCAAAAGCATGAAGCCTCTCTGGGGATTGTGCGTTTACCCAGCCGACAATCCTTCGATGTGGAAGCCCAGGTGATTTCTCTAAGGAACCTTGATTATGCGCCAATGGACCAGCGCTTGGGAAATGGCGACTGGCGCAGGCAACTTTCTGACTCTGATGCCCTGATTGTCAATATTGACTACCCTTTGGGTTTAGGTGCATACAACATCCTGACTGAGATCGCAGTAAGGGTTGGCTCGATTAAGGGGATCTATGTGATGGGGAAAGCAGCCACTTTGAATGCGATTATTGGGGATGTGATGATCTCCGATGTGGTTCACGATGAGCACTCCAGGAATACCTACCTGTTTCCGAATTGTTTTACCGCTGCAGATGTGGTCCCCGACCTGGTGTATGGTACTGTGTTGGATAACCAGAAAGCCATGACGGTACAGGGGACTTTTTTGCAGAATTCAGATTATATGGATGTGTTCTACCGAGAAGGTTATACAGTGATCGAAATGGAAGCCGGTCCATACCTTTCGGCAATCTACGAGATGTATCGTCCTACGCGGCATCCGGTCAACGAAATCGTAAAACTTTACGGATTACCCTTCGACCTTGGTTTCTTGCACTATGCCTCAGATACGCCCTTGGGTAAGGGCAAGAACCTGGGAACAGCCAGCCTTTCCTATTTTGGGATGGATCCGACCTATGCGGTTACCCTGGCGATTGTCCGACGCATTTTCTCACAAGAAGCCCAGCATATCAAGAAGATCGCTTGAGTAGGTATACACGAAGATAAAAAAGCCGCCAGGGAAATACCTGGCGGTTTTTGCTTACTAGATTATCCTTTATACTGCGATGCTGCCAGCATAGAACGGGAATTTATTCCTTCACAGCTGCGTCTGTGATTTCCAGGGCTTTGTCTAACACGGAGAAACCTTCCTCCAATTGTTCAGGTGTGATGATCAGAGGCGGGATAACCAGAACTGTATGCCAGTGGGTGTACAGATACACACCATGATCCAGCATATACTTGCGCAGAGCGACCATTTCAGGGCTGTTGCCGTTGAATGGGGCTAGAGGTTCCCTGGTTTTTCGATTTTTGACCAGCTCCAGTATGCCAAACAAACCTATGGAGCGAACTTCGCCCACGCATGGGTGTTGCTCACCCAGGTCGGTCAACCAGCGGTGCAGGACAGTGCCCATCTCTGCTGCATGTTCCACCAGCTTTTCATCCTGCATCACCTGGATATTGGCGATAGCAGCGGCCAGGGAGATGGGATGGGAATTATAGGTCAGGCCGCCCTGGTAAACTTTTTCGTTAAAGAACTCGGCAATTTCTGGGGGCATGGCGACTGCTCCAAGCGGTGCATAACCGGATGTCAAACCTTTTGCCATAGTCATCAGGTCCGGCGTCACCTGCCAGTGATCTACAGCGAACCATTTACCGGTGCGTCCAAAACCACTCATCACCTCATCATTGATCATCAGGATTTTGTAGCGGTCACACAGCTCGCGCACACCTTGCATATATCCATCGGGAGGGATGATAATCCCATTGGTGCCTGTTACCGATTCGATCAAGATAGCAGCGATGGTCTCTGGGCCTTCGTACAAGATGATCTCTTCCAGGTGATTCAGATAATCCTGGGCGAATTCTTTCTCGGATATCTCGGAGTTGGTGCGGTGGAAAGTCGAGCGGTAACGATAGGGGTCCAGGAAGTGCACAACCCCAGGCATGGTATTGGGTTCCCAGGTGACCCGCCGGGGATCGCCGGTGGCAGCCATTGCGCCGGCAGTAGCGCCGTGGTAAGAGCGGTAGCGGGTCAGGATTTTATGCTTGCCGGTGTAAGCGCGCGCCAGTTTGATGGCGTTTTCGTTCGCGTCGGAACCGCCTAAAGTAAACAGAAAGCGGGAAAGATTGCCCGGAGTGATCTGGGAGAGCATGCGTCCCAATACCGCACGCGGGCGGGTAGCCATGGGGGGGCCGGCATATGGTAATTGGCGTGCCTGATCAATGATGGCCTGGATGACTTTCTCATTGCCATGCCCAATATTGACATTCATCACCATGGAGTTGAAATCCAGGTAACGCTTGCCGTGAATATCCCAGAAGTAAACGCCTTTGGCGCTCTGCATGGGGATGGGTGCGACCTTTGCCTGGGCAGACCAGGTCCAAAAACCGTGTTCGAGCGAGAGAGGTAAGATATCGGCGTCGGAAATGTCGTACATAATTCCTCATCAAGGTTTTTTATTGTGATTAGGTTATTTGATTCCAAGATTAGAAGCCGGGAAAATCAAACCGGATCCAAGCCTGTGTCAGAATCCTATCATAGAAAATAATGCCGGATAAGTGACAATGTTCCTGTTTCTACATCCAAGCTGAACAGGAAACCGGAAAAGTTAACAAAACTCTAAGATGCGTTGAGATAGGCTTTTATTGACTTAACAGGTCCAATCTGGTAAGATTTCAGCGCTAACGGACCAGGACCCTGATGGTTAGCAGAATGCTATAGGAATATCAGCGGATATGGATCGTTCAATTTGAGTGTGGGGAATGATCCTGGTTGGTAAATACTGAGCCTCCAGAAATATCCGAAAAATTGTCAGATTGTTTGAAGGAGAAAATGCATGTATCCATTGGTTTTGTCAATCCATAACATATTGCGCTGGGTTGTTTTGATCGTTTTAATCCTGGCGTTTGTCAATGCTTTATTAGGTTGGATCCAGAAACGCAGTTGGAATTCTATGGACCGCAAGTTAGGCACGTTTGCCGGGATAGGTGTGGATATCCAACTCTTATTGGGTTTATTGTTATACCTGGTTTTTAGCCCCATCACGACATCTTCTTTTGCGGATTTTGGAGCTGCTATGGCGTCCACGGACAGGCGTTTCTTCCTGGTGGAGCATAGTTCCTTGATGTTGCTAGCCGTTATTTTTGTGCATTTAGGCAGCATTCTGGCTCGCAAAGCTACAGATGATCAGAAAAAACACCGCCAGGCGGCGATCTGGTTTGGATTAACCCTCTTAGTTGTATTGTTTGGGACTCCCTGGTTCAGACCCCTCTTCCCGGGATTATAAGACGATCTAATTGACGAAATTTATCAACGCCCCAGCATCCTTTCCTGGATAGCTGGGGCGTTTCTGTTTTATGTTCTGGGTACCTTTAAGTGTGTGTTGTTTCAGATCAGGTTCGGTTACCCTTTTCCGGGGAGATGCTCCCGGATTCTCGGAATTTTCTCCAGTAACGCTGCAATCCGGCAGCAGACATCCAGGATGGGTTAGCGGCTTCGTAAGCCTGGATATGTTCGTGCGCTAAACCTTGCTCGGCAGAGAGCCTGGCGGTCCACTGCAGGAACTGCTGGTTGATCTCCTCCAGGGCAGGTTGGGATGGCATGGTTTGCAGCAGCCAGGCTTCGATTTCGTCCAGGGACTTGAGAATGGCATTCAAGTGCCAGCCTGGGTCATCAAACAAACCAAAATGGGTGGGGGCAATGCGCTGGAAAGCGCCTCGACTGTGCTCGTGTAAAAGTTTTTGGATACTCTCTCGCCAGGTCTCCAGATGAAACTCAGGCGGCGGCATCGGGATTCTCAGATGCTGTAAGCCTTGCATGCGTACACCGCCAATATCTCCGCTGAAGCAGGTATCTCCAATGACATAAGCATAGTGATGGTTAGCGTGCCCTGGTGTATCGATAGCCCGTATGGAAAAGTGGTCGAATTCAATTTCTTCCTGATCTTGCATGCTGAACAGCCTATCCTCTGGAACGGGAAGGAAATCTCCCCATAGGGTCTGCATCTGGTCTCCATATATACGTTCAGCACTTGTCAGTAATTTTTCCGGGTTCAAGAGGTGTGGTGCTCCAACAGGGTGCACATGAATGCGTGCTCCCTGTCGGGCGAGCCAACCGGCTGCCCCGGCATGGTCCAGGTGGATATGGGTCAGAAAAACATCGCTAATATCACTCACGCGTAAATGATGGTCTGATAAGGCGACCTCCAATCCGGATATGGTTGATCCTGGGCCGCTTTCAATCAGCACAGCACCATCCTTATGGAGAACAAGGTAGGCTGCGATGGTTCCTGATAACCCCAAAAAGTTCAGATCTAAGGTGTGAATAGTAGGGTTGTTTGCATAGGTAGATTGGATCATTTACAATTGCCTCCAGTGAAAAAATAATGATCACTTTTTAAGTATAAACCAGAACCTGCAGGAAGAATATTTGAACCAGATAAGTATCTCGACCCAGGCACGAATTGAAAAGAAATAAGGACTGTCAATAAACCATTGCTCAGAAACTGAGTACTTCTTTTTGTTCTCAAATCTGTAAATTGGTAGATTTTGAGATGATTACCGATTTCTTCGTGATAAAATTCTTTTGGTCTTAAGCTCTTTTATGATCGTGTGTAAAATATTTGAAGAAGCCAGTCCTTTGTCTCACCATTATAGAAATTCGAGAACCATATGCCCGACGAAACCTTGCTGATTGTTGAAGATCATGATGTTTTGCGAGAAGGTCTGCAGATCTTATTGGAATCAGAAGGCTATCAGGTTGTTTCCGCTGCGCATGGGCTGGAAGCTCTCGAAAAGATGGAAAAAATAACACCGGACCTGATCATGTCCGATATATCCATGCCTGAGATGGATGGATATGCATTGTACAATGCCGTCCGCTCACGGCCAGAATGGGTGACGATCCCATTTATATTCTTGACAGCTCGTGGTGAGCGCACAGAAGTTTTTGCCAGCAAAAAGTTGGGTGTAGAAGATTACCTGGTGAAACCGGTAGAACGGCATGAGCTGGTGACTACGATCCGCTCCCGATTGGAGCGAAGCCAGCAATTGATGTTAGCCCAGCTTCAGCAAGCATACGAAGCCAGCCTGATCATGCTGGCAAACGCCATTGAACTGCGCGATCGTTATACCCGCGGACATGTTGAAAGGGTGATGCATTACGCCATGGTGATCGCCGAGCAAATGGGCTGGTCACAATCTCAGTTGAAAACGTTGCAATTCGGGTCGATTTTACACGACATTGGAAAGATCTACATCCAGGAGGGCATCCTAAGCAAAGCCGGTCCCCTGGACGATGTGGAATGGGTTGAGATGAAACAACATACAGTCGTAGGCGCTGAATTGCTGCTCAAAATTCCTTATCTTACCCAGGCGATTCCAATTATTCGTTTTCACCATGAAAGATGGGATGGTTCCGGATACCCACTGGGTCTGGTTGGCGAGGAGATCCCGCTGGGGGCGCGTATCGTTTCAGTGGCGGATTCATTTGACGCGATGACCACAGCCAGGGTCTATCAAAAACCTGTGACGCGTGAAGGTGCCTTAGCAGAAATTAAAGCTGGCTCCGGGACAAAATACGACCCGGCGGTTGTTGATGCCTTTTTGGCAGCCTGGGAAAAAATTATCAGTTACCCAGGTCCTGAAAAGAAAATCTCACTTTAAAACTCGTCTAATCAAACCCCTCGGGATTGTTCGATTGCCAGCGCCAGGTATCTGCACAGGCATCCTCAATGCTTTTCTCACATTTCCAGTGAAGAAGCTGGTTGGCCTTAGATGCATCTGCGTAACTGACGGCGATATCTCCAGGTCGCCTGGCGGTGATCTGGTAAGGGATGGGGCGTCCGCTAGCCATCTCGAAGGCGTGCACCAGTTCAAGAACGCTATAGCCTCGGTTTGTACCCAAATTTAAAATTTCTACGCCAGGTTGTGATGAAAATCGCTCCAGTGCTTTCAGATGTCCCTTGGCCAGGTCTACTACATGGATATAATCGCGTACGCCGGTGCCATCTGGTGTTGGATAATCATTGCCAAAGACATTGAGATGAGGCAACTTCCCCACGGCTACCTGCGCGATATAAGGCATCAGGTTGTTGGGAATACCTTGAGGGTCCTCGCCAATCAGTCCGCTGGGATGTGCGCCAACCGGATTGAAGTAGCGCAGCAGGATCACGTTCCAACACGGATCAGATTGGTGCAGATCCTTTAGAATTAACTCGATCATCCATTTAGTTCGCCCATAGGGGCTGGTTGGAGAGCAAATGGAGTCTTCCTGGATAGGAACGCTTGGCGGGTCGCCATACACCGTGGCTGATGAGCTGAATACCAGATTCTTTAGACCGTGATCAGCCATCACCTGGCACAGATTGGTCGTCCCGGTGATGTTGTTGTGATAGTAACGCAAGGGAATCGCGACGGATTCCCCGACAGCCTTTAAACCGGCAAAGTGAATGACCGCATCAAAACTAGCCCCATCAAAGACTTTTTCGAGGGCAGGTTTATCCAAAAGATCTACTTTGTGGAAGCTCAGCTCTCTTCCTGCCAGTCTCTGGACACGACGCAGAGATTCATCCTTACTATTGACCAGGTTATCTACCACACTTACCTGGTATCCTGCCTGCAATAATTCCAGGCAAGTATGGCTGCCAATATAACCAGCTCCGCCTGTAACAAGAACGTTCATGGATTAACCATCCTTCTGTACTCAGGTTTTCTCAAGGTTTGTTTTGTATTTCAAATAAGCTGGCGATTTCATCCCGAGCCGGATAGGGGAGTAACGCCTGTCGACCGGCAATGTTCTGCCAGACCTGTGGAATTTGATTGCTTCCCAGGACTTCTCCAATCTGGCTGCAAGGTATCTGCTCTTGTTCCAAAGCCGAGCAGATTGCCTGGGAGTCATTAGCATTCACAGCGATTAACAATGCTCCGGAAGCAATGGCAGCCAGGGGGTTGACGCCCAGGAGGGCGCAAATGCGCTGTGAGATGGCTGGGATATGGACTGCATCCAGGTCCACCAGGAGGGAATGCCTGCAAGCCTGGGCTAATTCCCACAGTGCAGTCAGCAGTCCGCCTTCAGTTGGATCGTGCATGGCGTGGACGCTCCCTGCACTGATAGCCAGTTGGGCGTCTTTCAATACACTAATGCCTGGTTGGTGGAGAAAATTGCCGCGCTTGCTGCAATTCATCAGTAGACAGGAAAGATGGATGATCGCGGTTGGTTAGCCGGTCAGGAAACTCGCCCGCCAGAATTGCAGTTGCTTCGATAGGGACGCCTTTGGTAAGCAGGAGGCAATCACCTTGCTGTACACCGGCGGGGGTGACCAGGTGGCTGCGCTCAACTTCACCGATCATTGTGGCTGAGAGGATAGGTCGATCCAGACCATAAGTGATTTCTGTGTGGCCGCCGATCAACGAAACGCCAATGTTCTGGCAAGCTGTGAAGAGTTGGTTACTGATGCCCTCCACCATCTCTGAGGTGGTCTGATCTTCTGGAAGCAATACGGTAACCATCATCCAGCGTGGGATAGCTCCTGTCGTAGCGATGTCATTGGCATTGACCTGAACGGCATACCAGCCAATCTCCTCGGACGCAAAGGTAATTGGGTCGGATTTTAGCACCAGGATCTGCTCACCCAGGTCCAGGATAGCGCAGTCGAGTCCAACGCCTGGTCCCAGCAAGACTCTCGGATCAGAGATTGGGGCGCGTTGGAGCAGTTGGGCGAGTAAATCGGCCGGTAATTTTCCGACGGGAAAGGTTTTTTCTTGGGGCACGATCTGTGCTCAGGCTTTATAACCGATCATGCGCAGGAAACCTTTGCGCCAGGTAACTTCTGCCTCATCCTCAACACCGAGCGGTGCTGAACCATCAATCACTCCCAGGATACCTCTACCCTGTTCGCTTTCTGCAACCAGCACCTGGGTAGGGTTGGCTGTTGCGCAGAAAACTCGGCACACTTCTGGCACCATTTTAATGGCATTCAGGACATTGATCGGGTAATAACCCTCTCCCAGAAAAAGGATAAAGCTATGCCCGGCGCCAATCTTTAGGGCATTCTTTTGCGCCAGCTCCACCAGTTTTGAGTCTGTGCCGCTGCTGCGTACCAGGCATTTGCCGGAGGCTTCACAAAATGCCAGTCCAAATTTGATGCCTGGAACCGCATTGGTCATGGTTTCGTGAATATCTTCAACTGTTTTAATGAAGTGGGATTGCCCCAAGATGAAATTCATCTCTTCAGGCTTTTCAATGCTTACTGTGGTCAGGTTCATCCAGTTCCTCCTGATTTTTTTGGAGAGCTTACTCAGATTTTACTACTGATAAAAGGCTTGGTGATAAAAAAGGGTGTTCAGGTTCTTGCACCCGACACACCCTTTGGGTTCTTGGTAAAAATAGGAAATTAATATGCGTAATCGAGCGGATTGACTTTGACTCCATTGATAACCAGCTCAAAGTGCAGGTGAGGGCCGCTAGAATTGCCGGTGCTGCCCAAGGCGCCGATATACCCGCCTTGATAGACGCTTTGACCACAGGTAACTGCTACGGCGCTTAAGTGAGCATAAGCGCTCTGCCAGCCGTTGCCGTGATCGATAACGATCAGGTAGCCGTAACCGTAGTCGGACCAGCCGGCATACACGATCACGCCTGAGTCGGAGGCGTAAATGGCGTTTCCAACCTGCCCGCCAATATCAATGGCTGGATGGATGGGTGGGTTGTAATGGTAGCCAGAGATGGTCCGGTCGGTGGTTGGCCAGACAAATGTGCCAGAGCCGTAAGCGCCTTCGACAATGGTGCCGCAGTGACCTTCACCATAATAGCGTGCAGATGCCGGATTTTGGCGTGTGATGGCCGGTGGACCCCAATCACGAATTTCTCGCTGACCACCGGGAATGATCAACCATTGCCCAGGTTCGATCATTGTGCCAGCATCATTGATCTCGGTCAAATCGAAATTATTTCCGGAGTAATTAATCACCGCCTTGCTATCGACTTTGAAAGTTTGGGCAACATTGCTGAGATTGTCACCTTCCTTCCATTGGTAATAGATGCCATCGACCGGTAGAATATTCAATACCTGATTAGGTTTTAGTAAATGTGGGTTGTCTTCTAAAACTTCATAGTTGCCCCACAATACTGTTTCTGGTTTCAAACTATAATTGTTCGCGATGCTGAAGAGGGTATCGCCAGCTTCAACGGTGTAGGAAATCACCTCTACCCTGGGGCGGGATGGGATGATGGTGCGGACATTGGTCAGACGGTTGACTCCGTTCATGTATGGAATTACCGGTGTGGCATAAGGATCCAGAGAAACATCCAATGACTCATTAATCTGCGCCTGGAAAGCTCCGCCGCTTCCTTCTTGGGTCGAACTTTCAGACTCGGATGCGAGGGCTAATTCTTGTTGATTGCCTGAACCTGAGAAGCGTTGCCATACCAAAAAGCCAAGCAAAGCCAACAGACCGATCATGAGCATATTCAGGCCAACTTGCTGCAGAACATAGCCGGTATTGCGCGGTTTGGCAGGCTTTTCCTGGCTTGCGGGTTGGTCTGCTAGCTGAGATTTGATGACTTCAGGCTTTGCCTCTGCTGGTTGCCTGGTTTCAATGCTTAACTGGTTTCTGTCCAGCTGAGTGTCCTGCTCTTGATGGGCAAGATCTGTTTGATTATCTTCGTTATCTGTCATAATAAACCTGGTTTTAAGAATGGCCGTTATGCAAAGCGGCTAGACCTGAAACTCTCCATTTTTATAGAATAATTCGCCATCAACCAGGATCTGGCTGTCCTGCTTCATATCGCAAATGAAATCCCAGTGGATGCTAGATTTGTTCTGGCTGCCAGATTCGGGATAGCCAGCGCCCAGGGCGAGGTGGAAACTGCCGCCAATTTTTTCGTCGAACAGGATGCTTTTTGTAAATTGCTGGATACCGTAATTGGTTCCAATGGCAAATTCGCCGATATAGCGCGCTCCAGCATCGCTGTCGATTTGCGATAAAAGGAAGCTTTCATTCTTGTCTGCATGTGCTTCGACCACTTTTCCATCCTGGAAGCGCAACTTTACACCGTTAACTTCGCGTCCGCCCGTGATAGCCGGGTAAGTGAAGCGCACCCAGCCGTTGGCAGATTCTTCTACCGGTCCGGTAAAAATCTCGCCATCGGGCATATTGTTATCTCCAGCACAGTTGATAAATCGCCGCCCTTCAACGGAAAGGCTCAGGTCTACGTTGGGACCTTGTAAGACTACCTGTTTCTTGCCTTTCAACCACTGGATAATTTTTTCCTGGCGGTCGTAAAAGGCTTGCCAGGATTCCACCGGGTTATCCTGGTCGGCGAATGTAGCCGAATAAACAAATTTCTCATAATCACTCAGGCTCATGTCGGCTTCTTGCGCATAAGCCTGGCAGGGGAAATTGGTCAGAGTCCAGCGCAGACTGCCTTCCGCCGCACGGCGCATATAGGTTTCAGTAAGCCTGCGGCGCGCCTTCTGGCGGGCTTGCTGTTTTTGCGGATCAATGCCAGTCAGCGTGCGCGTGTTACTGGCGGCGCGCAGACTGATGAGTACATCCATTTTGTCGTAAATCAGATCCTCAACAGGGGTCACAAATCGCAGTTGGTCTTCATTAGCTTCTGCCAGCATGACCTCTTGCATTTCATCGAAATCCGTTAGAATGGTCGGGTAACCACCATTGCGCAGGACATTCCTGACCACTTCAACGGTTAAAGGTTGGGCGATAGCATTAGCGCTCACCACTACCCAATCGCCAGGTTTTACTTTTACCGAATAATTGACCAGGATCTTGGCCAGGTTTTCTATTCGAGGATCGGTCATGTAATTACTCCTGTGATAAACAGAATCGATAAATCCCAAAGGAATCCCATTATAACCCTATTCCAGGCCGGTTTCCACCAGGGAAACGGGATACTCACGCGATTTTAACCGCAATTTAAGTGGATGATAGCATGAGTAACCAAGTTTGTATTCTCGACTCAAGAAACAAGCCATGGGCGAACCCGTCAGTTAAGCGTGTAAACAGTGTTAAAATTAGCCTGTTTCTTTTGATTGGATTGTATACCATGATGATACGTTTTTGTTCTGCGCGGTGCACCCTGGCAGTCTTGCTGGCGTTTTGCCTGGCAGGCTGCAGCGTGCTAGTTCCGCAGCCAACAGCCACCCAGACGCCAACCATTACGTTGACGCCCACCCTGACTTCCACGCCAACCCAGACGGCCACAGCCTCCCCTACGGTTACTCCATCGCCTACGCCGACCCTAACGCCTACACCTGAGCTGTGGGCATTGCCAAATACCCCTTTGCCTGCTGACCTGATCTCCATCCGTACAGATAACGCCCAATGGGTCTCCGGGTTGAGTACCTGGCAAGAAACGACCGTGACAGACCTGGAATGGATGCCGCCGGATAAACGTGTATTGAGCGTGGTGAATGGTGAACGAGTCAAATTCTATGATATCTATAGCCGCCAGCTTTTACGCGAGCTCTACCCCCAAGGGCAGCCCGTGGTGGATATTGCCTTCAACCCACGGGGGAATTGGTTGGTCTCGGCCAGCCGGCGCGGTTCAGAAAGGGAAGGATTTCAGAGCAGCCTGGAGCTATGGCTTGGTCCGGACTGGAAACCGATGGGTTTGCTGTATGACGCGCCGCGTGCCATCAGCAACCTGGTATTTTCGCCTGATGGCTTGAACATGGCCACGACTTTTGCCAGCGCGATTGAGAACCAAAACAGCTTGGAAATCTGGAGCACTACTGGCTGGCAGATTACTGGTACGCTGAGCACCGGTACAGCTTTGCAGTCCGCCTTTGCTCCGGGAATTGACTTGCTGGCGGTTACCCCGGATCGTTATGCCATCCGCATCTGGAATATTGAAGAAGAGACCTGGCAATATACTCTGTTTACCTCGTTCACCGGTGCAGTGACGCAAATTGCCTTTTCTCCCGACGGGGGTGTGCTGGCATCCGGGCATTATGATGGGCTTATCCGCATATGGGATATGCGCACTGGTACAGAAATCTTGAACTTCCCAACGGGTGCGGTAGTCGAAAGCCTGGCATTTTCTTCGGATGGCAGGCTTCTCGCCTCGGGCGGCAGTTTTGAGGATAACCTGGTACGCATCTGGGATGCAGGCAACGGTGAGCTGCTGCGAGAGCTAATGGGACATCAGGCAGGCGTGGTGAAAGTGCTGTTTTCACCCGACTCGCAATTCCTGGTATCGGCTTCTTATGATGGGATGGTGCGCCTGTGGGGGATCCGGCCTTGAGTGGTCGATTAGCGCAATTCCTGACCATCTGGTTCGTACTCTTCAACACTCTTTTCTTTACGCCTCAACCATTCTTGGAGGAGGCCTACCTGCCTGCCCTCCAGACAGCCAGTAAGTTTTCACCAAAAATTTCGCTCCCAGCCAATCTTTCCCAAGCTGAACTGGTGCAGACAATCCAGTTTAAACCCTGGGAATTGGTGACAGCCCTGTCATGGTCGCCGGACCAGAAATGGTTGGTGGTTGCAGCGGGCAATAGACTGCTTGGGTATCAGACTGAGACCTGGCAACCTGCCTGGCAATTTCCTATGCCGGCTCTGAGCACCAGCCTGGCTTTTAGCCCGGATGGACGCTGGCTGGCAGCCGGCAGCCGGGATGGCAAGGTGCGAATATGGGCAAACTTGCAGGCGCTGGCAGGCAGTGCAGAACCTTCCTTAGTGATCGAAGCGCATAAAAAAGGCGTCAATAGTGTGGCTTTTGATCCCTCCAGCCGTTTTCTGGCTTCGGGCGGCAACGATGCCGTGGCGCGTTTTTGGGACCCGGCTAGCGGCGAAAACCTGGGGCAGATGATTGGGGGTACCTTCGCGGTGCCGTCGATTGCCTTTTCTCCGGATGGTTTGCTGCTGGCGGTGACCAATGGCTCGGAGGTGCGCTTGCGGGAAGTCGGCACAGAGCGTATTGTTGGCACGATCCAGGCTAGCCAGCCCCTATTTAGCCTGGCTTTTCATCCGCAGGATAATTTCTTTGTGACCGGCAGCACCGAAAACCAGGTGGAATTATGGGACGCCGCGCAAGCATTCCGCACCGGCCAGGAGCGTTATCCAGATCCGACCCAATTGGATGGGCATAAAGGGATACCCAATACCTATCGCTCCCTGGTTTGGCAGGTTGTTTTCAACTCACAGGGTAGCCTGTTTGCTACGGCAGGCGGCGATGCAGTTGTGCGTGTTTGGGATTATGAACAAAAAAGCCAGGTGATGACGCTAAACGGGCATCGCCTGGCAGTTAGTAGTTTGAGTTTTTCGCCAGACGGGCAGTACCTGGCTTCCGGTAGCCTGGATGCCAGCGTGCGCATCTGGCGCTTGGACGTTCCCTGATACCCTTTGCGGGTTAACTATTTCGCTGGGCAGGAAATCAGCTTGTGTAATTCAACCAGCGCCGTTTCCGAGTCTTTAGCATCTACTACCAGGCTAATCGCCACTTCGGTCGAACCCTGAGCAATAGCGATTACATTGACATTCTTGGCGCCCAGGGCGCTGAAGATCCTTCCGGAGATGCCGGGCGTATTGCGCATCCCCGCGCCAACGATCGTGATGATACCGACTTCATCCGAAGCCCACACTCGATCAATATCTTGCCTTTGCAATTCTTCTTTGAAGGCGTTTTCGACAGCTTGAACCACGCGGCTGGCAGCTTCGCTGGGTACGGCAAAGCAGATGGATTGCTCAGAGGATGCCTGGGTGATCAGGGGAACGCTGATACCGGTGGCCGCTACCGCGCCAAAGGTGCGCGCCGCTACGCCGGGGACACCCAACATGCCCCGTCCTTCGATGGTGATCAAGCTTTGCTTCTGGATGATGGTCACGGCTTTGATTTTGCCGTTGGTTTGCTGTCCATTTTCAGCAACGATCATCGTGCCAGGGTGCTGCGGATTAAAGGTGTTGCAGACGCGCAGGCCGATGCCTTTATCGATGACCGGGCGAATGGCTTTGGGGTGCAGCACTTTTGCCCCAAAATAAGCCAGCTCGGCAATCTCCCGGTACGAAAGCACCGGGATGGAACAGGCGTCGGGCACCAGGCGCGGGTCGGCGCTCATCACGCCATCCACATCGGTCCAAATCCACACTTCATCGGCTGGAAGGACAGCGCCCAGGATCGCGGCAGAATAATCGCTGCCGCCGCGCCCCAGGGTGGTCTGTATACCCGAAGCAGTAACTGCAATAAATCCGGTGACCACCGGAATCTGTCCGGTATCCAGGATGGGGTTCAACACGTTTTGGGTGTTGTTTTGGGTAGCCTGCAGATCAGGGTGAGCGCCCTGGAAGCGTTCATCCGTGACGATCAGCTCAGTGGCTTCGACATATTGAGAAGCAAAGCCTTTGGACTGCAGGACGGCGGAGAGCAAGCGCACACTCATGCGCTCTCCCAAGCCGGCGACGGCATCCATGGCGCGTGGCGTGGCTTCACCGAGCACCTGGATGGCATAGCAGAGGTTGTTGAATTCGGATAACAGCTTATCGATCTCCTGGTAGGTGCGCGCCTGGATCTTGGGCTCGGTAACCAGCTCTTGGATGACAGCATGGTGCATGCTTTGCAGTCTGGTAGCAGCCTGGACATAATTCTGGGGTTTTCCCTGGATTGCGTTGGCAGCGCTCTCCAGCAGCAGATTGGTAACTCCGGACATGGCGGAGGTCACCACCACCAGCCTGGGCCATTCCAGGGATGCATCTGCGATCAATTGGGCAGCCAACGCTATGGCTGAAGGCGATCCGACGGATGTACCGCCAAATTTCATTACCAGGGTCTTTTTCGTCATGTCTTGCTCCAATAAGGGATGAATTAAGCTGGCAAACGGCTTAAATAAAACAACCAACTCGCATGGTGCATGCTGTTTGCTCTTTGCTTGTTGGTTGCCTATTCTACTCGAAAAAAGTATCTTCTGTAGAGAAATTTCAGGAAGATTCTATGGCTGATGCTGCTCAGCGATGGCGGTTAGTTGAATCTGGAATTGCTCGGCGCCATATGTTGCCGTAGCGCTCACCGCTTGGGTGCCTTGCAAGGCAGGGCGATTGGGGTCTGATAGAAGGTTGGAATTGCCATTATCCACGCCGCCGACACAGGCTAGCGAGGCTGCTGCCAGAATGAATGCAATTAGCAGAATGCGCAGGGTAGTCTTCTTCATTTTTTACTTCCTGTAAATCTCAATCTTTATCCAGATCGGGAGCGACTTTTTCGTCGGCAATGATGATCTGGGTTGACAGCTATGTTGCAGGAAATATGCCAAAATAAGGCTATTGTCTTTGCATACGGACAAACATAATGGAAATTATTGATCGATGTCCTGCTGGTCCGATTCTTGTAACCATCTATGGAAGCCCTTTGTAGAGACAGGAGTGAGTGCCTTGATTGTTGAACCCGTCTATACCCATAATGAAGATCCGCAGAATTTCAAGGTGACCTATTTTGATAATGGTGATCCGGATTTGCAGGCAGCCTGGCAAAGCCAGTGGCAGACCTTCAACCGCTATGATCCGGCAACGCGACAGACGCATAAAATCTGGGTGCGGCCTACGGCGGAAACTCTGGAGCTGATGGTAGATTATTTCCTGCCGCCCGACTTGCCCCCTGGACGCTATCGCATCGAGACCTTTATCCCTGGCAAGCATGCCACCACCCGGCGGGCAACCTACATCATAGCCTATGATCTGGGGACTAAGGCCAATGGTGAACCGCAACTCGATGAAAAGATCGTCATGGTGGAAATGTACGAGCTTTATGACGTGTGGAAATCATTGGGAGAGTATGACCTGGATCCCGCAAAGCATCCTGAAATTGGGCGGGTACGCCAGTTTGCTGTCACCCGAGAGGAACCGGCGGAAGAGATCTCTTTTGGTCCGGTGCGCTGGGTGCCCCTGCCCAAATTGTCAGAGGGCAGCATGATTTATGACTCGCCGGTTGGAACAGAAGAAGAACGCAGGGGACCCTTCCCAACAGGCAACTACATATTCGGTAAGTATCCACTATGGGCCGGAGATTGGTTCGATGTCAACCCATTTCTGAACTGGTATTCCTATGGGTATCACACTGGTTCAGATCTAAATTTACCGGGGGTGAGTGGCGCTGACAAAGGCAAGCCGATCTATGCGATTGGCGATGGTCTGGTGACTTATGCTGGAAAGGCTGGCACCTGGGGTAGCATCGTGGTGGTTGAGCATCCTGATGCCCTGGTTACCCTACCCAATGGAGAAATCTCGCGCCAGATGGTGTATTCGCGTTACGGGCACGTGGAAACGGAAATACCAGTGCGCGCCGGGCAAACCGTCTCGCGTGGTCAGCTGGTCGGGTATATTGGATTGGCGGCTGGAGCAAGCGCCGGCTGGCACCTGCATTTCGATATCAGTTATACCGATATCTTGAAAAATAGACCTGCGCACTGGCCAGATATGACTGGAGTCAGGTCCTTGAGGGGAGTACGCGACTCGCACGGATACCAGAGCGCCCAAGCGGGTGTCATGCGCCAGGTGATCAGCCATTTTGTGGACCCATTCAAGTTCATTCAGGATAATCACCTGACACATTCCTGATTGGGATCTGATGGTGTGGCAAGTTTGTAATGAAAGAACAGCCTATTCTCTGCAGGTTACAGAGTCTAGACTGTTTTATATTTCAAAGAAATAATCTGAAGACACTTACTGTGAAAAATAATCAACAGAACAAAGAAGGCTGTCCAAAATTCTGAGTGTCTCATGTTGGACAGCCTCTTATGATTGGGTACAAATCTCTACGGGTTTACCAGTTAAACATTCGGATAATGGGCAGGAAAAGCTGGTAATTGAATGCACTGCTGACTTGCACCGACACAGGACCATGGACCTGTGTCAACCCATAAATATCCATTGCCTCCAGGAGATAGAAATAGGTCACGCCACTCTCCAAATTGGAATCTAACCACGAGTAAGCTGACCCCATCAGCAAGCCAGGGGCTTGTGCTGGGATTAATTCATCGTTGATTTGAACAAAAGCCTGTTCAATGGACGATCTGCGGTAGATGTTGAATCCAAGAACATCGATTTCTGAAGCTGTTTGCCAATTCAGGTTCACATCCTGTGCCAGATAATTCTCTGCAGAAAAAGTTTCCAGGGTAACGGCGGTGGGTGATAATATCGATACTATATCTGATGCAGTGTTATTGGCTGCAACCGTGTCTTGGGCGTTTGAGATGGTTGCAGTATTGGTCACTGTAGGTGTCGTCGCACTGACGTTGACCACTAAAGTTAAATCCGGCAGCTTCGCGCCAATTGGGAGACCAGATGTATTCGGGTGGTTGCAATTAACGGTTTGACCCGTCAAACTGCAATTCCAGCCATCACCAACCGCGCTTACCGGGGTAAACCCGACAGGCACGTCATCAACCAGATTCACGTTACCCGATAAAGTTGTCGTTCCTGTATTTAACACCTGAAATGTAAATTCCCCGCCATTGATTCCCGGAGAGAAGAAGCCACTATGTAACTTCGTCAGGCCCAAATCTTGACTTGGTTGATCTATGATGTACAAATCTTTGATAATGACGCTGGAGGGGAAGTATGTCCACAGATCCAAGCCTTTCCAATTGCCAAACCCCTGACTTGTGCCATCCCCAAAGGCTCGCTGAGTGGACATAGTTTCGAAACCTGACACCAGGTCGCTATGATCGATTGCTGGAGGTAATTTACTGTATGTGTCCCCAGGCAATGTCGCATTGACAGTACCTACTGTCCCAAAGGAAGTTTGGTAACCACGATCATCATAAAAGGCGGTTGAACAACTGGCAAATGGGCAAGTCCCGCCAGGTGGGTTCAGCAAAGTGATCGTTGGTCCGCCTAACTGACTGTTCTCTGCGTCCAGCATGGGAAAATGGTATTCGCCTGCATGCAAGGAAATCTTGAACGGATAAGGACCGCCAGGTGGAAATGGGAGACCATTATTTGCCCTCCCATCCCAGGTCAGATATTGATCTCCGCTAGCCTTCTCGGCTCTCAAAACGCGATTGTTTGGGCTAGTTGGATCGTAATCTATACCATCTCTGCTGACCACAATTTCGGCGATTCCCCCCACATTACCCGTGTAGTGGAACTCACCTCCAGTGGAATAATTGCTGATATTATCATCTGCTGTTCCTTCGAAAAAGATATTGGAAATTGTGGGATGTTGTGGAACAGGGATAACCGAGGATGGAATGCTGCTGTCTGGAACATCAAAGAAAATTTTTGCAGAAGGTGGAGCGATCTTGACCCCACCCAGTGGTGTTGCTAAAGTGTTTTCTGTAGCAACCAGATCGTGGTAAAGAGGTGTTTTGCCATCAGGATGATAATAGCCTACTGAGTTGCCATAAATAATGAATCCGTAAGGGTCCAGGCCGCGCAAATCCACTTGATATTTAAAACCATCTTTGGTAACAACATAGATCGTTGAATTGACCTGATAAGTTGTGCCATTACCTCCCGTTATCATCGCTAGATATTCGGAAAACACCCGTCCTGGTTTTTCAAGGTCGTTTGAATCGCGAACCGTAATATCCCACATCGAAACGCCGCTTGCCTGGGTGCTGGTGATATTTGGTGCATCGATTGTCCCTGCTTGCCCATTAGAATCGCTGTTGGGTCCGTCCGGTCCATAAAAAGCTATATAGTAAATTCCGTTAGCTGGTACTGTGTAAACACAGGGATCATAACCTCCTGAGTTTGGCAAAGGGCCAGCTAGTTCCTGTGCACGAGTGGTCATTTTACCTTTTCCAGGTTGGGAGGTTTTGCAGCTATAGGATGGGGTTGGAAAACTGGCAGCCTGTTTATCTACGATCATGCCAGGTTCCCAGATCACGATGTCCGCTAGAACGATGGAGCCGCCAACAGATGGGAGCACATCAACGCCACTGGAGCCCAGGTTGAGTGTCTCGCCTGCTTCGGCATACACTTCGAGTAGTGTCCGGCGAAATAATGTGACTGTTTTACCTGTGCGCCATTCGGTGAGCATTCTTTTGCCACCGTTTGTATTTAAGCTGTTCGACCCTTCAGCGAATGTGGGAGATGCGCTGGACAATAATAAGCTACACACGATACTAATTGATAACGCCAAATAAATCATTTTATTATGTAGAGCTCGAGACTTGGTCTTAATTGGATTATGATGCGCCCTCATTTTATCAACCCTCATTTCATGATTAAATCAAACTTTATCTTTTCCCTGAGCCTACCAGGAAAATTTTTTGGAAACCTTTTATATAAGTAAAAAATATAATTGATCTGTTACGATTGATGTGTTGTCATTACACTTTAGTTCAGTTTGTCTCCCCTTCTATAAATGGGTCATCTTCACCTGGGTTGGTTTGTTGATTGATGGTATCGAAGATTATACTGGTTCATGTTTTGAAATCATGACTTCAGGCATGACATTATTGTAAATTTCAAGGAACCTTTCTAAATTGTTTGTATACTGTGAGTCCAGAGTCTTTTCATGGGTGATTTCTCGAAATTACCTGTATTACCTATCCTGAAATTCTTTAGTCAGATAGAAAGCGCTTTCAAAAAGGCTTTCTGTGTGGTGGAAAGCGGTTCATGGATTGTGCTGTCTATCAAGTTCATTTTGGGTTGTATTTTTTCCTCACACGGTGTATGATCCTGGTGTGGCGGAAAAACGTTATTGCTCCTATTGTGGCAACCCATTTGAAGCGAACCAACCCTGGCCGCGGCAGTGTGTTGGCTGCGGACAGTTCACTTACCTCAATCCTGCTCCGGTGTGCGTGGTATTGGCGCCTGTCGATGATGGTCTGTTGGCCATCCGACGTGCGAACCAGCCCCACCGCGGCAGGTTGGCTTTGCCGGGTGGGTACATTAACCTGGGTGAGGGCTGGCGCCAGGCTGGGGCGCGTGAACTATTTGAGGAAACTAGCTTGGAGATCGATGCATCAGAGATCCAACTTTTCGATATCGCGGACGCCCCTGATGGCAGCCTGATTATCTTTGGACTGGCGTCTCCCAGGTCGCTAGCAGACCTGCCTCCTTTCACGCCGAACACCGAAGCCAGTGAGCGCCTTGTTATTCACAAAGCGGATGAGCTGGCTTTCTACATTTACGTTGCTGTAGCACAAAAATTTTTTGATCGCAGTGCAATTGAAATCCCCGGGAGGTGAAGATGGCGTCGTACGGGCACGTTTCTGACACTGAAGCGATTTTAATAAAGGAAAAAGAAACCCTTCTTGAAATCAATTTTACTTGGGGAATAAAAATTCCTATGAGCGATGGGGTGTTATTAAATGCAACCCTGTATTGCCCAAAAACAGAAGAACCTGTACCAGCTATCTTTACCTTGACACCGTACATTGCTGATTCCTATCACCCGCGGGCAGATTATTTTTCCAGGAGGGGACTGGCTTTTGTGTTGGTGGATTGTCGCGGGCGGGGAAACTCAGAGGGTGTTTTTGAGCCATTTGTGCATGAAAGCCAGGATGGAGCAGATATTGTTGCCTGGTTAGCCATTCAACCCTGGTGTAATGGCTCGGTGAGCATGTGGGGCGGCTCCTATGGTGGCTTCGATCAATGGATGACATTGAAACAATTTCCGCCGGAGTTGAAGACCATTGTACCGGTCGCTTCCGCCCATGCCGGTATAGATTTCCCCTTCTTTAAGAATATTCTCTACTCCTATGAAATGCAGTGGCTGACTCTGGTCAGCGGTGTGACGCCTAACGCAAATTTATTCGCCGAAACCGCTTTTTGGATCGAAAAATTCCGCCAGCTATACCTCAGCCAGCGCCCATTTCAGGAGCTTGACCAGGTGGTCGGGAACCCTTCGCCAGCCTTCCAGACCTTCATCCAACACCCCATGGTGGATGATTACTGGAAGCAGATGTGGTTAACCCCGCAGGAGTACCATCAAATTGATCTTCCTATCCTGACGATTACCGGTCATTATGATGGGGACCAACCCGGGGCTATGCATTATTATCGCCAGCATATGCTGCACGGCAATCCTGATGCCCGCGCCAAACACTTCCTGGTGATTGGTCCCTGGGATCATGCCGGGACGCGCACGCCAAACCGAGAATTCGGCGGCTTGAAGCTTGGCGAGGCTAGCCTGCTGGATTTGAACAAGCTGCATCTGGAATGGTACCGCTGGACCATGCGGGGTGGTCCGCTACCGGAGTTCCTGAAAAAGAAAGTGGCTTATTACCTGATGGGCGCTGAAACCTGGAAATATGCCGACCGTTTAGAGGATATCGCTACTGAGCACAGACGTTTTTACCTTACTTCACAAGATGGACAGGCTAATGATGTCTTTCATTCGGGAAACTTATCTGACGAATTGCCTGATCATTCTGAACCGGATAGCTATATTTATGATCCATTAGACTTGAGACCAGCCGAGCTAGAAAAAGAAGAAATCAAAAATTACCTGGTTGACCAACGATACGAATTGAATTTGTTCGGTAATGGGTTGGTTTACCATAGCCAGCCCTTTGAAGATGCCACTGAGGTGACCGGTTTTGTCAGGCTGGAGGTCTGGATGGAATTGGATGAAGCGGATACCGATTTTCTGGTGACTTTGTCTGAGATTTTGCTGGATGGGCAGCGCATCCAGTTAGCCCAGGACATGCTGCGGGCCAGGCACCGTCTTTCGTTAGAAGAAGAAAGCCTGGTGCCTGTGGGTGAAATTTTGGGCTACGAATTTAACGGTTTCACCTTCTTCTCCCGTCAAATAGCCAAAGGTAGTCGCCTGCGCTTGCTGATCTCTTCACCCAACTCCATTCATTCCCAAAAGAACTATAACTCCGGAGGTGTGGTTGCCGCAGAAAGCAAAGCAGATGCCCGCACTGTGCAGGTGCAACTGTACCACTCCCCGGAATTCCCAAGTTTCCTGGAGATTCCAGTAGTTCGTGCTGAGAAAGGATAATCCTATGTGTGATACGATGGTCGCAACCCCCGAAGTAACCCAAGATGGCGTGATGCTCTTCGCCAAAAATTCGGATCGTGAGCCGAACGAGGCTCAATACCTGCAGCAGGTTCCGGCGGCGTCGCACCCAGCGGGAAGCCAGGTGCAGTGCACTTACATTTCTATCCCCCAAGTGGAACATACTTACGCCTTGCTGCTCTCCAGACCTTTTTGGATTTGGGGTGCAGAGATGGGCGTCAATGAGCATGGACTGGCGATTGGCAACGAAGCCATTTTTTCAAAACTACCGGCTGAAAAAGAGAAGAAACTGATTGGCATGGATTTGCTGCGCCTGGGCCTGGAACGCGCCAAGAATGCACAGGAAGCGGTGCAGGTTATTACAAAGCTATTGGCGCAGTATGGCCAGGGGGGTGATTGTGGTTTCCAGCACGCGCTGTATTATCATAATTCTTTCTTGTTGGCAGATCCCAAGGAAGCCTGGGTGTTGGAGACAGTTGGAGAGCATTGGGCTGCTAAACAAGTCAAAGGCAATTATTCGATTTCCAACTGCCTGACGATCGGCAAGGATTATGACCTGGTCCTCCGATCGCCTGGTGGATTTTGCCCTGGAAAAAGGATGGTGTAAGCAGCGGTCGGATTTCGACTTTGCCGTTTGTTATTCGGATTTTATTTTCACGCATTTTAGCGACAGCCGGAACCGTTGCAGGCGCTCGGCGGACCTGCTGGCGGCTCATAAGGGCGAGATCAATGTTTCTACGATGATCTCTGTACTGCGCGATCACGCTGGCGCACACCCCGGCTGGAGTCCGGATAATGGCCTGACCGGCGCGGATGTGTGCATGCATGCTGCCTTTGGCCCGGTCCGCGGCTCTCAGTCAACCGCTTCGCTGGTGAGCTACCTGCACCCTGAGCGTGCGCTGCATTTTGCCACCGGCACCTCTGCCCCCTGTACCAGCCTGTTTAAACCGCTCTGGATGGATGTGGCGTTGCCAACCGAATCTACGCCGCCCAGCGGCGTTTATTCCGGCGAGAACCTTTTCTGGCGGCATGAGCTGTTGCATCGCGCCACCCTGGCGGATTATGCTACCCGCATCCAGCAGTATCGCGACGCACGTGATGAATTGGAAGGACGCTTTGTCCAGGCTGCTTTCCGGTTCCAGGGACAGCCGGCGGAGGAACGCGCCGCTTTTATGGAACAGTGTTTTGCTGAGGCTGGTCGTGCTGAAGAAAAGTGGCTTGATAAGGTCAAATCAATTCCAGTTAAAAAGGGCACAGGATTATTATTTACCATGGCCTGGAATAAGGTTAACCGGCAGGCGGAACTACCCGAGGACTTTTACGCCTGAGGTTTGCCTGGATTTTATTTCATGCTTTCTTGCAAACCTTTGAACCGGACTTATGATCGCTGAATACACACCACTATTTCCCTGGCTGCCTGTTTTTGGTGGGACGGCTGGCTTTTTGATGGGATTGGTTTTCTTTTTGTTTTCAATCAATCGCCTGTTGAGCTATCTGAGTAGCCTGAAACTGAAAAGCTTGTTGTTACCATCCTTATTCCTGACCAGCCTGATTGTGTTTAGCTGGCTGGGATGGTGGTCGGCCGAGAAGTTTGGCTGGATAGCTCCCTTTTTATGGATGTCTAGCCTGGGAGTAGCTATTGCCAGTACCTGGCGGCAAGGAATGATGGTTCGAGACGAGCCTGCCTATAGAATTGAGGGGGAGAGGCGATCCATCTTTCGCCCGGTAACCACCCATGCCCTCCAGACACTTTTCTATAGAGTCAAAACCCGCAAGAAGCTACCCTTCCCTGTGCGCATTGTACAGGTAAGCGATTTGCATGTGAATGAGCGTCTGGGGATGGCATATTACCAAAAGGCGCTTAATCAGGTAAGAGCACTTCAAGCAGACATCCTGGTTTGGACGGGTGATTATGTGTCAGATTCAAGTAAGATTGGCTTGTTAAGAGATCTGTTACAAGATATGCCAGCCCGTTATGGAAGCTATGCCATACTTGGAAACCACGATTATTGGTCGGATGCAATGGATGTTACCAGTGCATTGCAGGCGTCTGGTTTCCATGTGCTTAGCAGGCAATCTGCACGGGTTGAGCTGGACACGGAAACTGCATTGGTGATTACAGGCTGTGAAATGCCCTGGAGTAAAATCCCTTGCCAGATTGGCTCACCGGGAACTGGAGAGATCAGCATTGTGCTTTCTCATAGCGCAGATTCAATACCTTCATTTTGCAAGGCTGGTGCTGACCTGGTTTTTGCAGGTCACTACCATGCAGGCCAAGTCCAGCTGCCATGGATCGGACCACTGGTTGTTCCGTCTATTTTTGGTCGGCGGTTTTATCATGGGCATTTTCTGATAGAGCAGACACATCTTTTTGTGTCTGCTGGGTTAGGCGCCAGCACACCGTATGTGCGGTTATACTGCCCCCCGGATATCTTGGTTGTGGATTTGCAATAATCTTGGGGAGAAGCTCTCAACCGTTCAGTGCATCCCTGAAGCCAAAATTGCTGTCAAAGAAATCGTTAAGTAGTTGTTTCGGGATTGGTTAGCAGCTCCAGATCGATCTCGATAGGAGAAACATGGTCTTGGCCAGGGTATTCCATCCAGGCCAGGAATTCAACATTGCCTTTGGGTCCCATCAGGGGAGAGCGCATCAACCCCTGGATAGCAAAACTCTCCGATCTGGCGAATTCCAGAATTTCTTGCAACACCCGGCGGTGAATGGCTGTATCGCGGATCACCCCATCCCCACGAGCCACCTCGCTGCGGCCCGCTTCGAACTGCGGCTTGATCAGGGCGATCAACGTTTTTGGATTTTCACCAGCCTGGGTTTTCAACATCTGTGTGGGGGTTTCATCTTGCCTACCAGTGGCTTCTGCCTTGATTTCCGGGTTATACCACGCTTTGAGCACCGGCAATAAGATCTTGAGCGAGATGAAGGATGCATCCACGGTGATGAGGTCTACGGCTTCGGGCAGGATCTCAACATGACGGGCGTTGGTCTCTTCCATGACGATCACGCGGGTATTCTGGCGTATTTTCCAATGCAGGATGCCTTTGCCGACATCGATGGCATACACCCGTTGCGCGCCGTGCTGCAGCAGACAGTCGGTGAAACCGCCAGTGGAGGCGCCAATATCTGCGCAGATTTTCCCTTGCACGCTGATTTGAAAGCTTTCCAGTGCGGCTGCTAATTTCTCGCCGCCACGCGAGACATATGGCGGGGGCTGTTCAATCTCGATGGCTGCATTGCTTGGCACTGTGCTAGAGGCTTTCAACACCAGCTGTCCATTGACGCGCACCTCACCCGCCATCACCAGGCGTTGAGCTACAGCCCGGCTCGGGCACAGTCCGCGCTCGACCATGAGTACATCGATTCGTTTCTTTGCCATGCCAGCATTTTAACATAGGATTTGCCAACAATATTGGCAGCTGGAGCCCTGGCAGTCGGGCTGTTTTCCGGCTTAACTTCAACTATAATAAAGCCTGAATTTTAAGCAAAAGCATGGAGACTTGAATAAGATGCTGGCAGCCTTGATAAAGACCATGCGTCCAAAACAATGGACCAAAAATGTGGTCCTGTTTGCAGCCCTGGTGTTCGACCGCCAACTGGGGCTGAACAACCTGCCGCCCATGTTCCGCACTCTGGGAGGCTTCCTGATTTTCTGCTTGCTTTCCGGCGCTGTTTATATCATTAACGATATCGCCGATGTGGAGGCAGACCGCCAGCATCCGGACAAACGCCGCCGGCCGATTGCTTCAGGCGCTCTCCCCATCCAAGTTGCCCGCATAGCGGTCCTGGTGTTGCTGGCGATCGTATTTCCAGCCGCTTACTGGCTTTCCCCCAGCTTTGCCCTGGTGGGGTTGGTATATTTCCTGTTGAACCTGGCCTATTCTAAGTGGATCAAGCATATCACTTTGCTGGATGTGTTTTCGATTGCCCTGGGTTTTGTGTTGCGAGTTGGCGCAGGGGTGACCCTGATCCAGGTGACGCGTTTTTCCCCCTGGCTATACGTGGTCACCACCCTGGGGGCGCTTTACCTGGGTTTTGGCAAGCGGCGGGCTGAGCTGAACTTGTTGGCGTCGGGAGCCAATGCCCACCGCAAGGTGCTGGATGGTTATTCCATCCCCCTGCTGGATCAGTACATTACGGTTGTAGCCAGTACGACCGTGATTGCCTATAGCCTGTACACCTTCTCGGCGCCGAACCTGCCGGATAACCATGCTATGATGCTGACTATTCCCTTTGTTCTGTATGGGGTCTTTCGCTACCTGCAGCTGGTCCAGGACGAAAACAAAACCGGCGCCCCCGAAGAAATCTTACTGACCGATCGCCCCTTGCAGCTGACGATTATCCTGTGGGGTCTTTCGATCCTTTCAATATTCTATATTTTCTAGCTTATGCCAGCGATCACAGCCAGCGCTCCAGGAAAGATTATCCTTTTTGGTGAACATGCCGTTGTATACGGTCAGCCAGCGATTGCCGCGCCGGTTAGCAAGCTGCGGGCGCGAGCAGTGGTTACACCGGATGTGCATGCTCCCACCGGACGGGTTCACATCCAGGCGCCGGATATTGGTCTGGATGCTATCCTGGACGATCTAGCGGATGATCATCCCCTGGCGCTGACGATCAGGCTGGTTCTGGCAGAGCTTGGTATTGCCAATCCGCCGGCTTTCAGCATTCGGGTCAAATCCAGCATCCCATTAGCGGCTGGAATGGGTTCCGGGGCGGCTGTGGCAGTAGCTATGATCCGCGCGGTGGGAGGCTTTTTGGGTAAGCCTTTGCCGCTTGAGCGCGTTTCAGCCCTGGCGTTTGAGGTGGAGAAGCTGCATCACGGTACACCTTCAGGCATCGATAACAGCGTGGTGAGTTATGAGAAACCGATTTATTTCCAGCGCGGCCAACCGATCCAGGTGCTGCAGCGTCAGTAAACCCTTTACTGTGGTCATCGCCGACACAGGCATTCCCAGCCCCACAGCGCAGGCGGTCGGCGATGTACGCCAGGCCTGGTCTGTCCAACCTGAGAACTTCGAAGCCTGGTTTGCCAGCAGTGGCGAGATTTCGCACACGGCGCGGCGCTTGATTGAAGCGGGCGAGCCTCTAAAATTGGGTCCCCTGATGGATGAGAATCATGCCATCTTACAGAACATCGGCGTCTCTTCGCCGGAATTGGATCGCCTGGTGGAAGTAGCCCGGCAGGCAGGGGCGTTGGGCGCCAAGCTGTCTGGCGGTGGGCGGGGCGGCAATATGATCGCCCTGGTCTCGCCGGAGCTGGGGCAGGTGGTGGCGCAGGCATTGCTTGATCACGGCGCTGTGCAGGCTATCCAGACAGAGATACGTGAGGCGCAGGAGGGCGAACATGACAGCTTCTGAACCCTTACGCTCCGATCTGTATTTTGTCAAACTGGGCGGCTCTCTGATTACCGAGAAGGATAAGCCGTATACGCCACGCCCGCAGGTGATCGCCCGCCTGGCAGCAGAAATTGCCACCGTCCGTCAAAATCGCCCTGATCTGCGAATTGTCCTGGGGCATGGTTCGGGCTCGTTTGGACATGTGCCCGCTCGTAAATACGCTACACGACAAGGGGTGCAATCAGCTGAGGGTTGGCAAGGTTTCGCAGAAGTGTGGCGAGAAGCCAGCCAGCTCAATCGCCTGGTGATGGATGCCCTTGCACAGGCTGGTCTTCCTTCCGTTGCTTTCCCCCCATCAGCTTCCGTCTGGGCGGAAGATGGAAAAATCAGAGAGTGGAATCTGCAGCCCCTGGAAGCATCCTTGCAAGCCGGTTTGCTGCCCGTGGTGTTTGGGGATGTGGTCTTCGACAGGCAGCGAGGGGGCACGATCCTTTCCACCGAAGATCTGTTTATGCACCTGGCGGAGAAATTTAGACCTGCCCGGTTACTCTTAGCTGGGATCGAGCCAGGAGTTTGGGCGGATTACCCGGCCTGCACCCGATATCTACCGGAAATCACCCCGGACAGCTTTACAGGAGTTCGCAAGTCTTTGGGTGGTTCTGCTGCTGTAGATGTGACCGGTGGTATGCTTAGCAAGGTGACGCAAAGCCTGGACCTTGTCACCGCTCTGCCTGGGCTGGAGGTGTTGATCTTTACGGGGGAAAAAGCAGGTAACCTGGCTGTCGCTCTGGAAGGTCAGAGTCTGGGTACGCGCATCTGGTCTCCTTGAATTTCCAGTAATTTTTTACATATCTCATACACTTTTCCGATGAAGGCGTCCTTGCCCGGGATCAACCCGGATGACCTTGAAATCACCTACAACAATAACATACTGACCGTCAAAGGTGAGGTCAAGCAAGAAAAGGAAGAAGAAGAGCGCCGCTATCACCTGCGCGAACGCCGCTATGGCAGCTTCAGTCGCAGTACTTCCCTGCCCAGTTCGGTCAATGCGGATGATATCTCCGCTGCGTACGAAGCTGGCGTCTTAACCCTGCGCCTGCCGAAGGTCGAAGAGGCCAAACCGCGCCGCATCCAGGTGCAAAAAGGCGAAGCGCCCAAGATGATTGAAGGGCGTATGAAGGAAATTGCTTCGAAGAATTGATAGAAGATTCGGATTTTGGATAGAGAGCTCCGGTCTAAAAGCCGGGGTTCTTATTTTAATCTCTCGCAAAGCTGTCAACGGATTTGGATCACGGATTGAACGGATTGGGCATCGAATGGCTGAGACCCCTTGCAGAAAATGGCTTCTATCATTGTGAACAATTCCACAGCGCCGAAAGGTTATTCTGACTGCAAGGAACAACTGAAGATTCTCAGGAACGTTTTTTGGGGAACAATCTGGTCTCTCGCAGTTGTATGTAGAACAAACTGTTAGTTTGTTCACTCGGAGAGCTTTTTTGCCTCTCGCAGAGGGGCAGAATGTTTTTGTAGGTGCAGGTTCTCCCGCAGACGTTGTGCGGAGGAAGTTTTTCCATGCAAATGATCGTCGGCTGGCTCAGAAATTGATAGACCTGCACCCCTGTACACCTATTCATGATTCATCTCAAAAAAGCTGTCAACGGATTTTTAACACGGATTGAACGGATTGGGTAATGAATGGCTGATTTTTGTTGCATGATCAGGCTGGTATCAATGCAAACAATTTCTAAGCGCCGAGTCGCTGTTCTGAATATCCTCTTGATAGATCAACCTGAAGCGTTCGCACACCAGAGGCATGTTCTCGCCCAGTTGCCAGCCTTTGGATTGGCTGGTGCGTGAAAAATAACGCCAGTGTTCCCGTCCGCCAACTCTCCAGGCTGCGGTCATCTTCGCCTTCTTCATACGCGAAAGAGGCATCCACCTGGTTGAAGGGCTGGATGATGACCTGCGTGGTTTCGATGACGGCGGACGGTTTCCCCTGTCCGTCCAGGATTATGCTCAACTGTCCTTCCTGGGGCAGCGCTTCACCATCGGCTTCATATTCCCATAACAGGGAACAGGTGGCAGTCTTGATGCCAGACAGGACCAGCTGGCAGAGCTCATCCGCCAGGGCAGGGTTGTCTCCAAAGCTCCAGGCTTCGGGTGCTGCAAGCTTTCCTTCTGGCTCGCCACGGGCAGCCAGGTATCTCTGCCAGAAGGTGTTTATGGTTTGCTCGTCAATCATTGATTAGCCGGCCTGCTCATCAGCATGCCACTCACGCAGCGCTTGGGTGTGCTCGCTCTCGTGTTCAAAGCTGGCTCCGGCGACCAACTTCCACAAAGGCGCGCCTTTCAGCCATTCAAACTGCTTTGGGTTTTGCAACACCTTGTCTGAGATCTCCATTAAACGGCGTGTGGTTTGGCGGCGAACACCCTGGAAATCTGCCAGTACCTGCTCCAGGGAGCGGGTCTGCGCCTGAGCTTGCCATTGGGCGTTGCGTTCGTCGTCAGAAATTTCGGAGATCAAAGCCGTGTTAGGCGGCTGCCCCTGGGAGATCTGCCAGAGCAGCTTGACCAGTTCCGCCTCCCACATGGTCAGGTGATAGAGGATGTCTTTGATCGACCAATCACCCATCACGCCTGGTTTTTCCCAATATTCCTGGGGAATGGTATCCAGGACATCCAGGAAAGCTTCCCGGCTATCTTCCAAGGCGTCCAACAAATCATCTTTAGTCATTTCCATTTTCATCTCCTTTGAATTGCTTCAAGTATTGGAGTAATGCCAGGTTATAAATCGCCGGTGTTTCCAAGGTGGGCAGATGCCCGGCTTTTGCGATTACTTCCAGGTGGGCGTTGGGAATCGCCTGCTGCATAGCTTGAGCCTCTGACAAAGGGATCAGGCTGTCCTGCGCGCCGTGCACTACCAGAGTTGGAACTCGGATAGTCGGCAAGGTGGGTGTTGAGTTAGGGCGGGCAGCCATGGCAGCCAGGTCGCCCAGTACACCTTCCAGGGATGTGACGTTCATGATGGCCTGCACGCTTTCGACCAGCTCGGGACGCGTCTCCATGCTGTGTGGCGACATCAGCTTGGGCAGCATAGATTGGGCGATGGCGGCGACCCCCTGTCGGCGGGCGGTTTCTGCTGCATGATGGCGCGCCTCGCGGGTTTGATGGGTGTCAGCTGCGGCGCGTGTGGCGGTCAGGATCAGCCCCTTCACCCGCTCAGGATACAGGCGGTAAAAGGCGAAAGTGACATACCCGCCCATGGAAAGCCCGCCCAGGATGACCGGCTCGGAGATGTGCAGCTGGTCCAACAAAGCGGCCACATCTTGAGCCAGCAGGTCCATGCTGTAGGGTCCAGGCACGGCCTGCGATTCACCGTGTCCGCGCAGGTCGGGGGTGATGATACGTGCCTGCTGGCTGAGCTCATCAAGCTGCGGATCAAAGATGTGATGGTTCAGAGGGTAGCCGTGGAGTAGTACGATGGGCGTTCCACGGCCCTGGTCGGAATAAGCCATGGAGAAGTTGTTGACCTGGATTTGCATGCTTGCCTCCTGCTAAAATGGAACATGCGAAAAATCAGTGATGAGTTTCCTCATTTTCCATTCTACTCGGAGATGGATGGATTGGTAAGGATTGGCTGTCAACGGATTTGGGGAACGGATTTCACGGATTGGGCAACATCGTACAGGGGTAATGTGGAAAACAAGAAATTGGATGCGAAAGGTATAAACCTTTCCCACACGATTACTGAGGCGTATCCTGGAATACTTTTACCTCGCGGTTGATTTGATCACCCAGGGTCTTCTCGGCGACTTCCAGGTCATAGCGCACCTGTAGGCGTAGCCAGACTGCTGCGCTGGTGCCAAAATAACGGGCAAGGCGCAAGGCAGTATCCACCGTGATCGCTCGCTGACCGTGCACGATTTGACTGATGCGAATGGGGGCAACCCCAATATCCTGGGCTAAGCGGTATTGGCTCAAGCCCAGGGGCTTCATAAAATCTTCCAGCAATATCTCGCCGGGGTGAATAGGAGACAAAGACTTTCCATGTGGCACCATAGTAGATTTTCTGTCTGAGGTAGAGTTTCATTCTATTAGCGCAGGCATAGGTTATTATTACAGAGCGATAATATCACCGTCAATGGATGGCTGTCAACGGATTTGGGGAACGGATTTCACGGATTGGGCTGTGTTAAGATGGGGGTAATGTGGAAGACATTGATCAGGAGTGTAAAGGTTCAAACCTTTCGTACATGACCTCCAGTTTGCTAAAGAGCATGGTTGAGCTATAACCTAATCCATTCAATCTGTGGTAAAAATCCGTTGACAGTCCCTGGCAGCTTTACTAGAAAGGCCGCCAGTCAAAGGGAATGTGCAAGAGCACCCATCTTGCCGGACACAGAGCCGGGTCGAAGGGATGAAACCGGTGCTGGAGCGCATACGTTATGCAGTGGAAGATAAAAGGAGGCCAAACTCACATCGCTGTACCACCATGTAGCAAACTTCAACCACCTGAGGGAAAATTACTTCGGACTGAAGAAGAAAGCGGCCGCAGGGGTGGACGGAGAAACCTGGCAGCGTTATGGGGAGAACCTGGAAACCAACCTGCAAGACTTGGCGGGGAGGATAGCTATCAACATGCTTTAGCCTTACCGGTATGGCTGATGTACAGCTCGAATTCATGAGCAGCAGAGACCGCTAGGAGTGCCGGCCCTGGAAGACAAGATCGTCCAGAGCGTAGTGGCGCAATTATACCGTTTATCTGGGAACAGCAACGTCTGGTGGGTTATTACATACGGGTTTTGTAGTTGGAGGAACCGCACCAAGCCTGATTGCGCTAGTGGTGGAGATCAAAGCACTGCATGGATTGGACAACACCCATCTTGCTCAGGTGATCGGTTACCTGGCGGTCTCTGGCTGTCCAGTAGGCGTGTTGATCAACTTTGGTGAGCGCAGCTTGAGGCGCCGAAGAGTGTTTCCTCCCAAGAAATATCCTGGAGCACACAGTAAACCGCCAATGGTTGTTCGTGCCAGATTGGTTGAAGGGTGAGTCTGAAATTAATAGCTGCCAACGAGCTGTCAACGGATTTTTGGGATGGGTTTCACGGATTGGGAAACGTGGAGATGGGGTGATGTGGATTGCAAAGCTCAGGAATGGAAAGGTTTAAACCATCCGGTCATGACCTCCTATTCGCTACATAGCCTGGTTGAGCCATAACCTAATCCGTTCAATCCGTGGTAGTAATCCGTTGACAGCTGTTGACAGCTGTTGACAGCCCTTCTTAAAACCTCAAAGACATACAAGTCAATCCGCCGTCCATTTTCTGCACCTCGCTGACATCTAATTCAATAACCGGCATGCCCAGCTGCTCGAGCTGCTCTCGGATGCGGGGAAAGCCGGCTGGCATTAGCAGGTGGTCGTTGATCCTTAAGGTATTGGCGGCGTATTCCTCGTCTGGGTGCAGGATGATCTTCTTGAAGGATGCAAATTCTTCCCGTCTGGCAAAATCCTGCGTGACCAGCAGGGTATCCTCGCTGATAGGATTGACGCTGGATTTTAGGTGCAGACCAGCTCCAACGGGTATAAAAGTGGCCTGGTAGCCGTGAGGAGCAACCAATTCCGCCAACTGCTGTGCGCCGGAGTGGTTGGTGCGCTCGGAGAGGCCGATATACAGGTGTTTTCTCACCAGGAAGACGTCCCCGCCTTCCAGGGTGCCTGGGGGCTGGATAGTTGCCAGTGTGCGGTATGCTGCCAGGGACTGAGCGATGCTGGTTTCCTCACCCTGGCGGGTTGATGCACCTGGACGGGTGATCACGGCCAGCTCGGGCAGGACCACGGCGGTGTCTTCAACAAAGTAGGCATCCGGGTAACCTTCCAGGGCTTCCAGATGGATGATTTCCAGCCCCAGTGAGCGCAAAGCATCTTCGTAGGCAGCGTGTTGGGTCAGCATCCTGGTGTAATCTGGCGCCCCCAGCTGGCTGGTTGTAATTCCTTGGGCGAAGTTCGGAGCGGGTTGGCGGGTGAGTGCATAGCGGAACATGGGAAATCCTTTCAGGCAGGTGGTGGAATTGGGTCAGTCGCAGTGGTTTGTTTAAAAGTTGCCTGGCGCAGGACATCCCATGAGCCAGTGATGGCTCCACCCACGATCAGCAACATAGCCAGCAGGGATATCCAGCTCAGGGAATGGTCGCCGAAGATGACCAGGATGGCAGTGGATGTCAGCGGAGTCAGGTAGGAAAGGGCGCCGATGACACGCGGGTCACCCTGTTTGATCGCAGCGTCCCAGGTGAAGAAAGCTAGACCCATGGGTCCCAGACCCATCAGCAGGATCATCAGCCAGTCAGCAGGTTTGACGGTGGGGAAGTTGAAGGACCCGCTTTCGATAAAATAGGCGCTTATGGCAAGCAAGCCGGAGATAAGGATAAAAGCACCCACCGAGGCGTTTGGGAAAGGCTGCAGACGTTTTGATAGCAAGGTGTAGGTAGCCCAGATAATCGCTGCGCCAGCTGCCAATAGATATCCTTGGATGTACTCACCCTCCAGGTGCAGCTTACCGCCACTCAGGATTAACAAGGCTCCAGACAACCCCATCAGCCCGCCAGCCAGGTGGTGTACTCGCAGGCGTGTGCCTGGTAAGATGAGCGGCGAAAGCAAGACAATCAAAAGGGGCCATAAGTAGTTGATCAGGCTGGTTTCAACAGCAGGCGCCAGCCGGAAGGCTAAGAAATAGAGATAATGGTAGCCAAATATGCCATATGTGCCGGTCAGCAAGATCTTAGGCGAGACCATCCAGGCAGAACGACGCAGACCACCGATCAACCCTCCCAGACTAAATGCCACACCTAACAGCCACAAAGGCGGCAGATAGCTCAGGCGCGCCGCCAGGTAAGCCAGCAGGCTCCATAGCAGCAGGGTGAAAATAGCCAGCAAGAAGGCTTTTCGAGACATCAGGCGCGGATCAGGTCCAGGTCGCAGACAAAGAAGAAGGTTTCCAGGCGAATGCTGCGATTTTGGGTTGAGTCTTCGGGTGAGTTGTATTGCAGGGTGGTCAGGAAGGTGTCCTGTTTATTGCCGAAGATTTTGGCATCGTTTAGAAAAGCCGAGGCAGAGACTGATACATGCACATCTTCAGGTACGACCAGGTTGATATCTCCGACAAAGCCAAAAATGCGATAAGCAGTTTCTCCGCTGGGTATCTCAGCCTGGGTGAAATCCAGGCGTATATCGCCCACGAACATCCAGATTTCCTCGGGTTCAACTGCCCAGTCTCCAGTACGGCGGATATTGCACAGGGGAAGGATGTTCACTGCGCCGCCCCCCAGGGTGAGCTTAGGACGCCAGATCAGCCAGATACCCAGTAATATCAGGGCTGTTGGCCAGCAAATAGCGCCGATATCGATGTTGAAAGACGTTGCTGATGATGTACATTAATCCCAAGAAAACCAGCACAGCACCGAGTAAAATTTGTCCCTGGTTGCGCATAGAAGCCTCCTGAAATATTTTATTAGCTTGGGAATGGTATGCTGAGATTTTACCATTCTATTCCAGTAGGAAGATTCAATCTGGGATGATTTTCCAGCCGCGTTGGATGGCGATCTGTTTGAGCTGCTCGCCTGGATAAACGGCGACCGGGTTGCCCGCCATCTCCAACAACGAGAGATCGGAGGTGGAATCGGCGTAAGCATAGCTGGCGTCATAATCGACCGGGATGCCCAGGTTTTGCAGGTGTTCTTTTGCCAGGATGGCTTTGTATTGGTCGATGCAAACCGGCTTGAGACTGCGTCCGCTGTAGCGGCCATCCTGCATTTCAAAGCGGGTGCCGATGGCATGCTCGACGCCCAGGGAGCGGGCAATAGTTTTTAGCATAGGCTGCGGACCGGAAGAGACCAGCATGACCAGGTCGCCTGCCTGCTGGTGTTTTTCAAGCACCTGAAGGATGTCCTGCCGCCAAAAGTGTTTGATGAAGTGGTCGACATTCCAATTCCAGACCTTGTTTGCTTCTTGCTTCGCTGTAGCCGCGCACAAACCAGGCCAGGTTGGCAGCCCAGGGAGCGCGGAAGGCGCTCTCGGAAATCAGGCCAAGCTTGCGCATGAAATAGAGCGGGTAGTGGACGGCCTTGAAGGCTAATAGGGTGCGCCGGCGCAGGCGATTCTTCTGGAAATAATCCAACAACCCTTTCCAGGTGCGATCATAGGTCAGGGTTCCGTCGACATCAAAGAAGGCTGCTCGCTGTGGAGGGCTGGATGTAATCTGGGGTTGAGATACATGGTTCATAAAAAGTTGCCTTTATGCAATGGATAATCTCTCGGCAAATTCTCGGACGGCGGCCAGATGCTGCTGCGGGGTGCTGAAACCGCTACCCATGGTGTTGAAGGAGAGGTGACTGGCGCCGGCAGCCTGCCATTCGGAAAGGATGGTGTGCCAGGTGTCCGGGTTGCCATCGCTGTAGGACAGGCGTGGCTCGATGCCCAGTTCTCTTGGGTCTCTACCGTGAGTCTGCATGGTTGCGTAAATCTTATCCAGAGCGGGTCTGCGCATCCAGCAACGCGTTTGAAATTGGGCATCCAACCGTCTGCCAGGCGGGCGGTGCGTTCCAGGACAGGTTCCGCCGAACCGCCGAACCACAAGGGGATGGGACGCTGCACCGGCATAGGGTTCAGACCGGCATCTGGGATGTGATGCCAGCGCCCCTGGAAATTGACCAGCGGTTGGGTCCATAGCAGACGTAAGACCTCTACCTGTTCTTCAAAGCGCTTGCCGCGGTTGCGAAAGTTTTCGTTCAGGCTGGTGTATTCGACCTCATTCCAGCCAATGCCAACGCCCAGGCGTAGTCGCCCACCGCAATAGACATCCAGGTTGGCGGCTTGTTTGGCAAACAGGGCGGTTTGCCTTTGCGGCAGGATGAACACGCCACTGGCAAATTCGATGCGAGAGGTGATGCCGGCCATAAAGCTGAACAGAGTGAACAGCTCCTGGAAGGGGTCGTGGCATGTGTAAGGTCCATCCCAGCCGCCGGGTCGCTCAGGATTGGCGCCTAAGACATGGTCGTAAGCCAGGATATGCGTGAAACCCAGGGCTTCTGCCGTTTGGGCGTAATCGCGGATGGCGATGGGATCGCTGCTGTATTCTGTTTGCGGGTAAACCAGGCCGATTTTCATAGATAATCTCCTTTGATGTTGAGTGTGCGTTTTAGTCCAGAGAGAGGCGTCTTCTCCCCAGCGATACGTCTGGCAACTTGTCATGAACAAACTGAAGTTTGTTCTACATGGAACGCAAGCTTGAGGCTTGGGAACAAACTAACAGTTTGTTCTACATGGAACGAAAAGGAATCAATGCCCCAATCCCAATCTGTTCCACCATCTGGATACGCCGGATGTCAGCAGGCACTGAGCCAGTTTCAGCCACTCCAAGCTGCTCGGCTTTTTGCCAGATGCTGTCTTCCAGGATCGCATCGCTCCAGGTTTCTTTGAGATGCTCGCGTAGTTCTTCCATTGAGTTGGTGTAGGTTGAGTATGCGAACACCTCATCTCCATTAAACCATACATGTTGCGGTTGAGCACATTTTGGATGGCCTCATCTGCCTGCCGATATTCGATGAAGTCATCTGTCTCCTGGATATAGCCCAATAGCACTTTGTCTGTTTTATCCAGGGCGTACAGCGGTGTGGGCAGGCCACGCGGGTGGATATCGATCAACCGTCCGTTGGGTTTCAATAAACCGTGGATGGTCTCCAGGGCATGCACCATGCCCTCCGGGGACATTCATCACAAGGACCAGGATAGGATGACGCGGTCGAAATGGTGATCCGGTTTGTACATCTTCGCATAAATCTCCAGGCCGATGGCGAGATATTCAATTCTTTCCAGGAGCTCCTCAGGAGACTGTGCCTGCGCCTGGGCGACCTTTTGCGCATCCGGGTCAATCGCCACTACCTGGGCCGCCTGGGGAGCGATCAGGCGCGTCAGGCGACCGCTCCCACAGCCAATTTCCAGGATACTCTTTCCGTCAAAGCCTTCGCTCAGGCGGGTCAATGCTTCGATTTCGTGCCCTTCAGGATCGGTGTGTATTGTCATGAGTACCTACACGAAGGATTCCAGCTGCGACTGTAGCTTCTTAGCTGTTTCCTGGTAAGCTGCCAGTTTCTCCCTTTCCTTCTGCACCACGGCTGGTGGAGCTTTTTCGGCAAAGGAGCCAGCCAGCAGGTTGCTCAGGCGCTCGATCTGGGCCTGGGTTTCGCGCAGGTCTTTCTCCAGACGAGTTTTTTCCTCAGCGCTATCCACCATGCCAGCCAGGGGCAGGTAAATTTCCACCGGACCCACCACCAGGGCGATGCTGCCTTCCGGTTTGCTGGGGATGCTCTCCAGGATGGTCAGCTGGGATGCGTCCAGGTATGCCAGGGCAGCCAAGGTGGCGGCCTGCTCCTGGAGCATGGCGGCTTTGCTGGATACCAGGGTGGCCGGGATGCGCCGCCCCGCTTTGACATTTTTCTCCGAACGCAGGTTGCGGATGGCGCGGATGATCTCCTGTACCAGGCTGAAATCGGCGATTTTGGCAGCTTCCCAGCCTTCTTCGGGTTTTTCCTGCGGCCAGGCGGCGATGATCAGGGCTTCTTCCCAATCGCTTAGCTGTTCTGCCAGGGGCGATGCTTTCACAGCCTGTTTCAGGTGACCCCATAGCTCTTCGGTGACGAAGGGGGTGAAGGGGTGCAGCAACCTGAGGCTGGTGTCCATGGTGCGCGCCAGGGCATAGGCGGTGGTATAAGCCCGCTCGCCTTCCTGCTCCAGCTGCAGTTTGGCGATTTCAATATACCAATCGGCAAAGTCGCCCCAGAAGAAATCATAGATTTGCCGCCCGGCCTCGCCATATTGATGGCTCTGGAAGAGGCGCTCCACATCGCGCACCAGGGCTTGCTGGCGCGCCCAGATCCACGAATCGGCCAGGCTCCAGTTGGGTCTCTGGGTCGGCGCTTCGCCTTCCAGGTTAGCCAGGGCGTTGGTGATAAAGCGCCCGGCATTCCACAACTTATTGGCAAAATTGCGGTTGGCTTCCACCTTTTTCAGGCTCAGATTCATATCGTTGCCAGGGGTAGAGCCCACCAGCAGGGTGAAGCGCAAGGCATCGGTGCCCAACTCATCCATGACGCCCAGGGGATCGATCACGTTGCCATAGGACTTGCTCATCTTCTTGCCGTTTTCGTCGCGGATCAGGCCATGCAGGTAGACCGTTTCGAATGGAATCTGCCCGGTGAATTCTAAACCGTCCATAATCATGCGCGCCACCCAGAAGAAGAGGATATCGTAACCGGTCTCCATCATGCTGGTGGGGTAAAAATATTTGTAATCCGGGGTTTCTTCAGGCCAGCCCAGGGTAGAGAAAGGCCACAGACCCGATGAAAACCAGGTATCCAGCACATCCGGGTCCTGCTGCAGCTTGGGGCTGCCGCAGTGAGCGCAGTGGGTTGGGTCTTCACGCGTCACGGTCATTTGCCCGCAGTCGTCGCAGTACCACACCGGGATGCGGTGCCCCCACCACAGCTGGCGTGAGATGCACCAATCCTGGATATTTTCCAGCCAGTTGTAGTAGACCTTGGTGAAGCGTTCCGGCACGATGCGGATACGTCCGTCACGCACGACCTCCAGGGCGGCTTCGGCCAGGGGCTGGATGCGCACGAACCACTGGGTGGACACCATGGGCTCAACCACTTCACCGCCGCGTTGCGAGCGCGGTACGCTGAGAGTATAGGCTTCTTCTTTGATCACCAGCCCGGCAGCGCGCATATCTTCCCACAGGTTGCGGCGCGCTTCGTAGCGATCCTGCCCGGCGTAGGGTCCGCCGTTGGCATTCACCCGGGCGGCTTCATCCAGGATTGAGATCACCGGCAGCCCATGGCGCTCGCCGATGGCAAAGTCGTTTGGATCATGACCAGGTGTCACTTTCAAGGCGCCGGTGCCGAATTCGCGTTCCACGTATTCATCGGCAACCACTGGTATAAGGCGATTGAGTATAGGCACTAGAACCATCTTGCCAACGAATTTTTGGTAGCGTTCATCTTCTGGGTGCACGGCCACAGCAGTATCGCCCAGGATGGTCTCGGGGCGGGTGGTGGCAACCGGGATGAATTCGTCCGGTGAGTTTGCCAGGCAATATTTGAAAAAATACAGCTTGCCCGGCTCCTCGGAATATTCCACTTCCAGATCTGAGACGGCCGTGCGCAGACCCGGCGACCAGTTGATCAGGCGCGGGCCGCGGTAGATCAGACCCTTTTCGTATAAGCGCACAAAGGCTTCGCGCACAGCTCTGGAGAGGCCCTCGTCCAGGGTGAAGCGCTCGCGCTCCCAATCGCAGGAAGCGCCAAGGCGGCGGATCTGTTGGGTGATAATGCCGCCGTATTTCTCTTTCCAGGCCCAGGTGCGGCGCAAGAATTCCTCGCGCCCGATTTCTTCACGCTTCAAGCCCTCTTTGGCCAGCATCTTTTCCACCTGGAGCTGGGTGGCGATACCGGCATGATCCGCGCCGGGCACCCACAGGGTGGGGATGCCTTTCATACGGTGGTAGCGGATCATCAGGTCTTCCATGGAGACGAACATGGCATGCCCCAGGTGCAGCTCGCCGGTTACGTTCGGCGGCGGAATTGAGATGACGTACGGTTTCTTGGAGGGGTCATGACCGGGTTGGTTGGGATCGTTGCTGGGTCTAAAAAAGCCGGATTTCTCCCACCATTCGTAGATGCGCTTTTCGGTGGCCTGAAAATCATAAGTTTTGGGTAAGCTGTTGTCAGTCATCGTCTTCCTCCGTTAGTGGTTGTGGTTGAGCATTAATTCGCCGCGCAGTACGGTGACGGCTGGTCCGCCGACTTTGACGGTTTGGATATCCTCCGGCGGGCCGACGATTTCTACACTGGCCTGACCGGGGCGCTTCATCCAGTGACCCTGCTCGGCGATGAAATGGGGTTTTTCCAGCAAGCCGTAATGCCACAGGTAAGCCGCCATCCCGCCGGTGGCCGAGCCGGTGAAGGGGTCTTCCATCAGGTCGGGCGGTGTGCCAAAGTGGCGAGCGAAGGTCTGCCCGGCTGGTGTGACACCTTGCAGACAGAACAGGTGCGGGCTGAAGAAATCGGAGCGGGCGCGGTAAGCCTGGTAGGCGGCAATGTCCAGGCGGGCTCGCTTTGAGGGCTTCCAATCTCTTGCAGCGGCAACATCAGCTGGGGTGTACCCGTGCTGACGGTCTGGATCGGGTAGCCCGGCAGGGCATCTTCTGGTTCTAATCCGAAAATCGGCAGCACTTCGGCGGGATCATGCACCTGCAGAAACCTGGGTTTGACCTGGCTCATCACGATGCGCTCCACCTGCCCGTCGCGGCTGAAGATTTCCACCGGTATGGGTCCGACTTGCAGCTCGAGGCTGATGGTGGTGTGCTCCTGGGTCAGCGGCAAGCGTCCTGAGTCGACCAGGGCGTAGGTGGTGGCGATGGTGGGGTGCCCGGCCAGGGGTATTTCCTCGGCAGGGGTGAAGTAACGTACCCCGAAATCGGCCTGCTGCGAGCGGCGCACAAAGGCCGTTTCCGACAGGTTCATTTCTCGGGCAATGGCCAGCATGGTGGCCTCATCCAGGTCATCGGCGTCCAGGATCACTGCGCAGGGATTCCCGCCCAGGGGCTGTTGCGTGAAGGCATCGACTTGCCAGAATGGATACTTTTTCATAGGACTCCTTTAAACAAAAAACCTTTCATCCGCATGAGGACGAAAGGGTAACTTCCGTGGTACCACCTCAGTTCACAGCAATACAAGCAGTGCACTCATTGCCCCTGACAGGCGCTGGAGCGCCGAACAGGGTTACGCTGTAACGGGCTTACCCGTGCCGTTCTACTCCGCCAGGTCTAAAACCTGGCATTTCTTCGGCATCCGTTCCGGGCGACATTCAGCCATGGTTTGCTGCGGGGGCTCTCCAGCCAGCGGCCACTCCTTCTCTGAACAGGGATCCATGGGCTTACTCCTCCCGGAGGAGGTTTTGATATACTATTTAACCGTTGGTCGATTATACTTGTTTTTGTTTGATTCAGCAATACTTCAGTCTCTGATGCGATTTTAATATCTGTGTAGGGCGGTTATGATAAGATTATGACAGAAATAGTCCGAATAAGTATTATATCTATGCCAAAAATCCAATTCATCATTCTTGTGTTCATCTTGATTGCGTTAGCGTTTTTCCCATACGATCCTGGGATGGCGCAAACCGATAACCCACCTTTCCAATTGCCCTTTTTAGAAGCTCCTGGACCGGGAACCTGGTTGTTAGGTCAGCCTTATGGCAACACCACTGGCGCTTTTCGCCAGCGGAATTCCACCTATTCTGCCGGGCAGGGTATCCATTTCGGTGTGGATTTCTCGGCGCCCTGCGGCACGCCTATCGTGGCTATCGGGGATGGTGTGGTGACCAAGGTGGATGCCATGGCACACGGTTCTGCCCCACACAACTTGATGATCGATCATGCCAACGGTTACGCCTCCTTTTATGGGCATCTGTTGGAAACCCCCAAGTTGTTCGTTGGGCAAAAAGTGGAAGCTGGGCAGGAAATCGCCAAAGTGGGCGATCCGGATGAAACCTGCGTCTCGCGCCCGCATCTGCATCTGGAAATTCGCAACGCCGGATTATACAACCGGGCTTACAACCCTGTTTTGCTGATTGATACCGATTGGGACAGCCTGGCTTTGATTGGTTCTTTCTCAACCGGCTTTGCCCGTGACCTGGAAAACCCGCACCGCTGGCAAACTTTGTACGACCAACCCGACATTTCCTTCTGGTGGCCTTTGTTGAATGATTACCAGAACCCCTGGCCGCCGGACTGGAGTCGCTGATATGCTCAAGCGAGATCGTTTAATGAAGCTGAAATGGCTTCTGGCCGCCGGGCTGTTGCTCTCCCTGGGTTTGATCTTTGGCTGCTCCATGGTTTCCAGTGGACGCACTGGCAATCTATTGGGCGAGCAAAACACTGAACAGGTCACCAACACCGTCGCCATGCCTGCCCCTTCACAAACTGCTGTAAGCCAGGCAGCCCTGACGCCTGTTGGAAGTATTCCCAAGGCGACCATCGAACGCTCGACGGCTACGAGTCTGCCAGAGCCGACGCCGACAGCAGTCCCGGTTTTATTGCCGCTGACCCAGGGGGGCTGTTGTGTGCAGCCATTTTGGGCGCCAGACAGCCAGCGCGTGCTTTTCCTGGATAAGCCCATCGCCAGCCTGCCAGCAGGTTTGTGGGGTGTGGGACTGGAGGGCGGTGTGCCCGAATTGGTCAGTGAAAGACTGGGCATATTTTCCTCAACATTGAATTACCGCGCTTTTCTGGAGAATGGCGTTACCCTGGTGGAGCGTTTAGCCGATAGGCAACAGTGGCAGATTGCTAATGGTGGACGATTGGTGTATTTCTCCGTCGATGATGAGCATCTGGCATGGACGATCCCATCCAGTAGCAGCGGTTTGCGCGAAGTGTGGGTCAGCCAGGTGGATGGCAGCCAGGCGCAGCGCTTGGTTGCCTCGGCAGGCGCCAGTTTCGTTGCCTGGCTGGCGGATGGGCGTATCCTGATCCAGGAACTGGCCCAAGACGGAAGCGGCGATCAAGTTTTATCCGTATTAGGTTTACCGCAAGATCCAGGAGAATTGGGTCAATCCAAGCCGCTAGCGCAAGGCTTCCGTCTGCGCAGTCCGCTGGCCTCACCGGATGGAGGCTGGATTGCTTATTACGCTACCTTCGACGAAGATTCTGAAGCGAATGGCTTGTGGCTGGCCAATACACACACTGGGGAGAAAAAACGGTTATCTTTGTTCGGGGCATATCGCTGGCGCAATGCCAACCAGTTGCTGGTCATCCCTTTGGATTTGGAACAGCCAGGGCACTCCATCTGGCAGGTTACAGCGGAGACGGGCATCGCTGTGCCGATTACCGACCCGGCGATCACGCCAATCAAGATCAGCGGTGGGGACTGGCAGGTATCGCCGGATGGTCAATGGATGATCTTTGTCTCAGCACGTGATAACAATATCTGGCTGATGAAATTGCCCTGAGGCCGGCTTTATGGACACTGGATCAACCCCTGGGCCCACAGGCAGCCGCCACAGGCCGGGTGGGTGATGCCGAAACAATCTTCCTCATTGTCTTCGGAAAGATCACAACCGCCGCAAGGCGTGCAAGGGGCAAAGGCAAAACTCTGCACTCGCTCGCGGTATGCGATGTATTCCTTATCCATCCACATTTCCCACAAATCCTGCTGGGAGATATTACCGACCACATGCTTGCGCGAGCGCCTTTCTTTTCCATGCAAATAGCTGATATGGTTGTGCAGCAGAGGCGGGCAGGGGCTGACATCCCCATTCCAGCCCACTGCGATTGAGCCGCTCTCAATGAAGGTGCATACATCGTTGGCGCCGCCCAGGTTATAACCGGCCAGCTCCACATTGCAATCGCTGTTCAGGGCGCTGATGAAGGTTTCCCGCGTGGTTTCGTCGATATCCATGCGCGGCAGTTTCAAGATGGGCAGCCAGGGCGAGGGCATATAGGTGATATTGCGCAGGGTTTTGGCGTATAAAATCTGGGATTGCATTTCTTCGGTGTAGGGCAGCAGGTTGCTGACCATGAAGCGCCGCGCCCCCAGGCGCTTGCCCAGGGCGATCACCTGCGGTAAATCCTGGATGTTGTTCTGCATGGCCACGAAGGCAATCCCGATGACCGGGCGGGGATGGTGCCCACCCGGGCGCATGCGCCTCAGGCGCCCCAGGTTCTCGATAATGCGCGGCAGCTCTGCGCCTAGGCGAATATCGCTGTAGCTCTCCGGGGTGGCGCCGTCGATCGAAACCCATAACACATCCAGACCGGCGTCGATCAGGGCTTGCGAGCGCTTCGGGCTGAGCAGGGTGCCATTGGTGATCAGCTCCACTGTGCTGCCCAGTCTCTTTGCCCGCCGCACCCAATCGACGATGCTGGGATGCGACAGAGGCTCACCCAAGCCGCCAAAGAAGATGGAAGGCGGGGTCGACAGGTTTCGGATGCTCTTCTCCAGGTTTTCAAAAGTGGCCTCGCTCATCTTCCCCAGAGGCTCATCCCAGTTGTTTCTGATACAGGTACGGCAGTCCAGGTTACAGAAGGTGGTGGGTTCGATGTATATTTTTGCCAGGTGGGTGACTGGACGGTGCAGACGAAAGGTATTGTTCTCTTTGTCCAGGCGCAAGCGCACGCCGGGCTCTAATCCAAATGCCTGGCTAAATTCTGCGGGCAGAATTAACCTGCCGTTCTCATCGACTTCCGCCCAATGGGTTTGTATCGCTTCCATTTTTTTCTCCTAGGAGAGCAGCGCGTGCCAATCGACCTGGTGCACGGTTTGATAAAGGCCATGGTCGTCATCAACCACGTTGAATTCCAGTGTAGTAAAGATTTTCTGGCAAATGGCTTGCACATCTGCCAGGGGGATCAGGGTGTCCTGCCTGCCATGGTAAACCACGGTGGGCGTATCGACTGCATCCGGCAGGTTGGCGCTAAATTCTGGCCAGATCAGGGCTGGCGCCAGCAAGATTTGCTTGCGCACCTGGCTGGGACGCTGGCAGGTGAACATGGCTGCCATCAGCCCGCCAAAACTGGAGCCGATCAGAGTCCAGCCATCCTGATTGGCGATGATCTGCGCTAAGCGTTGCATGCGTTCAGCCAGGGAACCAGGGAAATCGGGGATCAGCATGCCGGGATAAAGCCTCCTGAGCAGGCTGGCTTTGACGCCCTGGCTATTGCCTTCCAATCCATGGATAAAAATCGCTCGTTCTGGTATAAAGGGTTGCATCAATGCTTCTCCAAAAAAATGTAAACGCGCTACACAGAGCAGAAAAGGCGAAAAAAATGCAGACTGAAATCACTACTCCCGGTCCATTGCTCGATCAGCAGGGCAACTTAACCCAGGTGGGATGGTCACGCCAGCCATTCCTGGATTGTAACCTGGAACAGGCCAATTTTTATGCTGGATTAAAACATCCCTTGCAGTTTCTGCGCCTGAAACGCTGGGATTATTATGCTTTTTTCACGTCGCGCAGGTTCTTCTCAGCTACCATCGCCGACCTGGGTTATGCCGGCAATCTGTTTGTGTATACCCTTGACTTTGAAACGAAGGAATTGCACGAGGAGGGACTGGTGATCCCGCTCGGCAAGGGGGTCAGCTTGCCGCGCAACAGCCAGGATGGCGTCTCGAGCTTTGAGGGCAAGGGGCTCAAGCTAGAATTCAGCGCGGGCAAGGGCGAGCGAAAGGTAAAGGTAGACTGGCCAGCTTTTCATGAAGGGCGCGGCATCCAGGCGGATATTCGTTTAGACTGCCCGCCTGAGCACGAATCGATGACGATTGTCATCCCGATTGAAAAGAAGCGTTTTTACTATAACCGTAAAATCAACAGCATGCCCGCTGAAGGCAGGTTTATGTATTCCGGGAAGGAAGAAATCCTGCAACCAGCCACTTCCTGCGGGTCGCTGGATTGGGGACGCGGTGTGTGGGCGTATAAGAGCTTCTGGAACTGGGCCAGCGCCTCGGGTTTTCTGCCGGATGGCAGAGCGGTGGGCTTAAATCTAGGATGCGGTTTTGGGGATACCTCGGCGGCCAGCGAGGACTGCCTGGTCTTGGATGGTCGCGTGCACAAGCTGGACCGGGTGCAATTTATCTACGACCCCCTGGATTATTCCAAGACCTGGAAATTCGTCGACAACCAGGGACGCCTGGATCTGGATTTTGTCCCCTTCAAAGAGCGGGTTGCCCAGACGGATATGAAAATCATCTTCAGCGAAGTACACCAGATGTTTGGGCGCTATGCTGGTCGGGTGGTAGCGGATGATGGCGAAGTGATTCAGTTGGAAGGGTTAATCGGCTTTGCCGAAGAGCACCAGGCACGCTGGTAGAAATATTTTGATCGATGTAAAAGTAAATTGACATAAAGGTATGGTCCTCGATCTAACCGCTTGTGATACATGAGCACCCGTAATAAATATAATTCAGACATTTCTTCTGAGGTGGTATCCAGGAAAGCGCCAAATGACCTGGAATCTGGCGTGATTAAACTCAGGGTAAAGGAATTCCGGCAATCACAACTAGGAGGGGCCATCGTTTGTCAATCGCTTATTGATATAATTTTTGCTCTAACAACGATTTTCCGAACAAACCTGGAAATCTGGTGGGAAGTCTAACTAGATTTTATTTGCAAACCACTTAGACAAAACCAAAGCAATCCGGATTTATAGATTCTCCAGCTTTCGCTGTTGTGGTTCAACACCCAAATATCAGTGATTATGGACTGTTGCTCAAAGAATTGTGATTAAGGTGAAGGATAAGAAGTTCCGGGGGAAGGTGAAAGGGTTATCTGAGGTTCTGTAGGTGAACTTGTTGTGATAGCTCCATCAATGCTCTCTGTGAATGAAAGTGAAGGAATATCAAAAAAGATATCCATTTGTTTATTTTCCTGCTGAATAATCAAACGAGCATTATTAAAACCCACTATTCGTAAGGAGCCATTTTTTTGTGGAGTGATGAAAATACGACATCCACGTTTGTCATCCAAACAAACAATTAAAATACCTTGGGATAAATCTTTTGCCATAGAGCCGGCATAAACAATAATATAATTTCCTTTGATATATTCCTGCCAAGCATTGTTGATAACAAAATCTGTTGTCGAAAAAGGAACCGACGGATTTTCAATGATACCTGTATTTCTCTTCTCTTCTATAGTCAAAGAGGGCTTTACCATTGCTTGAAGGGCAGCTTCTGCTTGAGTAGGCAGTTTTGTTAATTGATTTACACCTTCAGCCTGTAAAGTAATTTGGTAATACAAGGCCTGAAGTTTGGCTTCCAGGCTTTTTCTGTCCTCATCCGTCAAATTGGCATTCTGTAATTCGAGTTCGAGAGCGAGAACATCATTCATTCGCCAATCTTCAGTTGGGTTTGGATTGGCTGCGACCAATTTTTTAATGGAAAATCCCATGACAATTATAACAACGACTATTCCAATGAACAGGATTAAAATAATGGGGATCCATTTATTAGCCTTCATTTCTACTCCTAACTTTCTATTAATTACTTATGGTCCATAGTAATTCTCAATGTCAGTGGACCATTTCATCTCGTTTCCAACAATTGTGTATTGATCATTTTGAATCCGATTATAGAGAGCTTTAAAACCGCTACTCGCAGGATAATCTGTTCCAATACAAATGGGTAATCCTGGATTTTGCGATCTCAACTGCTCGCAAGCTCCAAGCTGCGTAATTTCTCCACGAAAATGTAGAGATGAACCGTGATTAAATCTTGAAAGCAGGCTGATTCGATACCATTGATCTGCAGTTGCTGAGTTGTAAATTTCTGGGAATGGCCATGCTAAAGTAAATCCCCATGAAATGTTTCGCACATCATCTTGAGTCCACTTGTAGAGCAATATGCTTCCACTGTACTTCTTGTAACAATCTCTTGGACTATAAGTTCCGAGTATGCTGGGTGGGAAATCCAGAGGACACTCATCCGCTGAGCCTATAACATAAACAATCTGGCGTCTGTAATCTGTAACACTATTATATCCATCCATCCAATGCTGAGGGACATAAACTGGATTGAAGTTTGGCTCGATGTTGATTCCTCCAACTGTCAGAACACGACTTGTAAGTCCAGGGTAATCCAGAAATCGGTCATTAATTTCTATAACGAGATTTGCCCAAGCTACACCATGTTGTGTAGCAATTACGTCGGTGATGATCCCTCCACTACTATTTGTTCCAACTGCAATCTTAAGGTTATCCTCAGAACTGAGTATCTGTGAACAATAATAAAAACCTTGAGCAAAAACCACCACGGCTGATGCTATATCATCCACAGTTATTGGAACTTGATTATATAAAACCGTACCAAGCCTGGCTTGACTATCCTGATTCGGATTTCCAAAGTTTAGAAAAACAAATCCTTCCTGATAACCCGATACGTTGCCAAGATTTGTGCCAATATCACACCCCAATCCCCAAGAATCTTGGGTGGTCCAAATATAATAGCTATTTGTAGCAGGTGGAGGAAAACGATTGGCAACCAGAGGAAGATAAAACCAAGTAGATATGGTTGCTAAAGAATCACATCCAACTCCAATGCACTCGGTAGATGGGGGAGGGTAAGCCGCGTTTGCTTGATTAGCATACTTTATTCCTTCAGCCATCCCATTTAACAAAAATGCAATTACAACAAATACACAGGTGAACAAACAAGTAACTCTAAGATTGGGCGTTTTCATATTTATTACCTAGTTATTTCCCTGTTTTCATGTGAAATTCAGCCTCACAAGAGTCTTTGTCAATTGTTGTATCAAATTGTGAAAATAGGATCGTGTGCCGGAATAACGTAAACAGTTTACCCGATTAAGATAGACAATAAATAAAATTCGAGTACTTGCATTGTAAAATCAATCTCCAGAAACCCCAGTTTGTGATAAGTTTTTACCTTCCAGAAGAAATAGATCAAAAATGAGAGAATCTACTTAACTTGTCTTTCAAAGCTGTTGCTTCTAGGCCTGCAGAGGAAATTTTAGCATTCACGACTTCTGTAGAGAACATTTAGATGTGCAACAGTCCAAAACGTTGATTAATTATAATACTATTGTGACCAAAAATATTCCTCTATCCGGACACCATTAAACAGGAAATATACGGGAGAAAATAGTGTTAGCTCCTGGATTTGTATTTTTTCAAAGGTTGCCCGTCCACCAGCCGCAAACCAAACTAAACATGAGCGCTTTATAGAAGTGGTTCTGTTGAGAGTGTACTCTTCTGAAACTGCAAGGGAGTTGACGCTTATACCATGGCAGTCAACTATATTGATTTCCTTGATCTTTCGGTATTGACATATAACATTGATTAACCTATATTCTCGAGTGAACAAACTTAATTTGGTGAATTACAAGAACCTGTGTCCATTAATCAATATCCCTCCATAAATGATGAAGTTCCACCAAATAACCCTCCATTTATCCAGGAACCTGACATGGTTTCTCATCCATATCCATAAAGGTAAACTATAATGGCACAAACAAAAAGGATCTCGTGACTAAAAAAGTAAGGCGTCCATGAAAATTAGAAGTTTTATTTTCATTGCTTTAATAATTATAATGACAGGTTGTATCACAGTCGGAGACTTGCCTGGACAGGCACGCGTGACGGTTTCGCCAACTTCTGGCGCTGATCTCAATCACGCCATTTTTTTCCCTCGTCAGAAAAAATCAAATGGGGAGAGAGTCGTCATGGATGGCGAGACAACTGGAACGCTGATGTTTGTTGACAAGTGTCTTCGCCTGAAAAGCAACCAATCTGATACCAGTTATATGCTCATCTGGCCGCCTGATTTTAATTTTTTGATCGAGAACGATGTGGGAAAAATCCTCAATGAGGATGGAATAAATGTGGCTACGGTTGGTGATTTGGTTTACATGGGTGGGGGAGAGGTGCACTTGCTACTGGTGATGGATAAATTTATCCAAGATCAGATACCTCCGCAATGTGATGGACCTTATTGGATCATTGGCGATAAAATTTTAAGGCTAGATCAATCAGAGTAAACAGTTCCCCTGTTTTGCTCGGCTCGGGAAAGCTTCATTTAGGTGCGAAAGCTGGGCTGAAGCTCGTTCCGCTCCTCCTGACAGGCTATGCCGTGTGGGCGGCTGTGTTGCTGGTTTTGATCTCTTTGAGACGTTGGCTCGGTATTTAATCCAACCAATTTCTGCCGGCCGCCTTGAGCACCAGGGCAGCATGCAATGAAACCCAGCGGTCGGTCTCTTCCCGGTCGCCGATGGACGGCCAGGTGCGGCTGCCGAAGGGGCTGGAACCGCGCCAGTGTCCATCTTTTTTGCGCAAACCCTCCAGCCAATCTAAGGCCTCTTGCGCAGATGGGTGGTCCAAAGCATTCAATTCAGCCAGGACGCGCAAGGTGAAAAGGATATCGCTCTGGTAGAAAAGCGGGAAATTCAATTTAAACCACAACGGATGAACATGCCCTTCTTTGGGGGCAGGGTAATCTGCCAGCTTCAGGTTGTGATCGTCGAGCAGAAAACGTAGACCGCTGCGAATGGTTTCCTGGACTCGCGGATTACGCCGTTCTTCGTCGATAGCGGACAGACCCCATAAAGTGCGCACGACTCCCCAGGCGCAAGGTTCCTCATCGTTGTATGGACAGCGCCATTCATTTTCTAAAGCATCAAAAACCAAGGCTTCAACAACAGTGCGAAGGCGCGGATCGTCTTGATATTGGCAGTAGTAAGCGTAGCGTAGCAGGTTTGCCCACAGACAGGTCCAGCCATGTTTTTTGTGTTCCAGGCGATTTTGCAGTTCGTCCCAGGTAGTGCCCAACATGAATAGAGCGCCCCTTTTTAGATGGGCATCTTGCGGATCGGCGGCTAGCTCGGTTAACAGCAACATGCTCCAATGGGTGCTGGTGTACTTGGGTGTGTAATAGCTGTGCTCTCCGGACCAATTGCCGGTCTTGGTCTGGTGAGACAGGATGGCGGGTATAGGACCGCTGGCTCGCATGGCGCCCCACAAGGCGCGCACTTCAATGTCTTGCAAAGAGTAATCCAATAATTGCGTCAGGGTAAGCAGGCGTATGGAAGCGGTGCGAGCGCTGAGCAGCCACTGGATGAAGGGTGATGGGTGCATGGACTTTCACTTTCTGAATGTAATGGAACACTCTTCTATATTCTAATAGATAAAGCGCTAGATTGGATGAAATAAAAGAAAACTACTGGATCGATTGTAAGCAGGTGGAAACCAATCGAATGGCTCCAAACATATCTTGACTGATCTGGATGGTAGTGATATGATCTTCCCGATCTTATTCTGAAAGGAGGCGTAAAAATTTATGAGAGTCATTTTATCTGCTCGCACACAATTGTTTTGCGCGCCTCCTGGCGAGAATTGCTGATCTATTTTATTTGTTAAACGCATTCTGCGACCACAGGCGTGCATGCCCTGTGGTTTTTTGTTTAACCCACTAACCAGGCAGACCACAGCCTGGTAAATTGGAAAAACACTTCTGCTTGCCACAGGGAACTAGACCCTGTGGTTTTTTGGTTAATCAATCGAGAGGAAAACAAGAATAGCCATGCTGGAGAAGCTTTTAGAACACACTTTATTGTCGGATAGAAATGTTTACCGAATGGACTGCAATATTGATGCAAGGAATGAACAATGAACAGGATCAATGATCAGATTTTTGATGAGTTAGACGATTGGGATGAAATCCCGGGTATTCGCAATATGCCACACCGAAAAGCCGGTCCAGGCAAAGTGCGGCACAGAAAAGAAAGGGCAAGAAAACGGCTCAGGATGTCAAGCAGTTTGTCGCCATGCAGAGCGAAGCCTCCCAGACCTTCGATTTTTCTTACCATGCTTCGCGCCATGAGCACGAATGGATCACCAATTCCTTGGGTGGTTTCTACGATATGCACTGGCTGGATGATGTGCTACGCCTGCTCAAAGGCGGCAAGGAAGCCAATGTTTACCAGTGCCTGGCAAATGAGAGTGTAGAAGCTTTGGATCAGCCCTACCTGGCAGCCAAGGTCTACCGGCCGCGGCGCTTCCGCAACTTGAAGAACGACCAGATGTACCGCGAGAACCGGGCGCATATCGACGGCGATGGGCGTTACATCATCGATGATGGCATGCTGCACGCCATCCGTAAGCGCACCGGCTACGGCCTGGAATTGCTGCACACTTCCTGGATCGAGCATGAGGTCAAGACTATGCAAATCCTGGCAGAGGCGAGCTGCGATGTGCCTCAGGTGCACGCCAGCGGGAACAATGCCATCCTGATGACCTATCTCGGCGATGAGCACATGCCAGCCCCGACCCTGAACAGTATCGACCTGGATCCGGACGAGGCTCAGCCGCTCTACGAGCGTGTACTTTTCAATGTGGAGAAGATGCTCTCTGTCCAGAGGGTACACGGCGACCTGTCGGCTTACAATATCCTGTACTGGGAAGGCGAAATCACCCTGATCGATTTTCCACAGGCGATCGATCCCAACCAGAACAGCAACGCCTACCGCATCTTCGAGCGCGACCTGCTGCGGGTGTGCGAGTACTTCCATCACCAGGGTGTGGTTACCCGGCCGCATCAACTCGCCGCGGAGCTATGGACGGCATTTGGTCACCGCTTATCGCCAGATGTGGACCCGCGCCTGTTGGATGATCAGGATGATGCTGACCGTGCTTTCTGGGAGAAGATGAAGAACGCTGGAAGGTGATGACCGCTGGGATTTTTTGTCGCTCCTAATGACAACTGTCATTGCGAGGAACGAACTGTGTGACGAAGCAATCTCTCCTCTCGACTAGCGCTGAGATTGCTTCGCACAGACCGCTCGCAATGACCGGCCCGTCCTGGAGTCACTTCGGTTTGAAGATGGCGAAGCCTTGTGGAAATACTCGCAGAGACTGCAGAGTGCGCAGAGATGGCTGTCATTGTGTACGATCCAGAGTAAAATAGGTTTATCCTGAAATGGAGGGAAGCCTGGTTTGAAAATTTTACATGTGGTTGGGGCGCGGCCTAACTTTCCGAAGGTCGCGCCGCTCATGGCGGCGATGAAAGCGGCTGGCGATGTTTTCCAGCAGGTACTGGTGCACACCGGGCAGCATTACGATGCCAGCATGTCTCAAATCTTCTTCGAAGACCTGCATCTGCCTGAGCCGGACGAGCACCTCAATGTCGGCTCGGGCAGCCATGCCTGGCAAACCGCCCAGGTGATGACCAGTTTTGAGCCGGTGCTTTTGAAACACCAGCCGGACTGGGTTTTCGTGGTGGGCGATGTCAACTCGACCCTGGCTTGCGCCCTGGTGAGCGTCAAGCTGGGCATCCCGGCGGCGCATGTGGAAGCGGGCTTGCGTTCCTGGGATCGCAGCATGCCGGAGGAGATCAACCGCATCCTGACCGACCAGATCGCCGACTTGCTGTTCACGCCCTCCGAAGATGGGGATGCCAACCTGTTGCGGGAGGGCATTCCCGCCGAGAAAGATTCACCGGGTGGGCAATATCATGATCGACAGCCTGGTGCGCATGCTGCCCAAAGCCCGCCAGCAAGGCACAGCCCAGTCCATGGGTCTGCAGCCAGGCAAGTATGTGCTGGTTACCCTGCACCGGCCGTCCAACGTGGACCAGCCAGAGACTCTCCAGCAGGTATTAACCGCCCTGGAAGAGATTGCGCTTGAGGCGCCGGTCATCTTCCCGGTGCACCCGCGCACCCGCAAGACTATCCAGCAAGCCGGCTGGCAGCTGCCCAATATCCGCTTGCTCGAGCCGCTGGGCTACCTGGATTTCCTATCGCTGACCGCCTCGGCTGGGTCGGTGATCACCGATTCGGGTGGCATCCAGGAGGAGACCACCTACCTGGGTATCCCCTGCCTGACCGTGCGCAGCAGCACTGAGCGCCCGGTGACTATCAGCCAGGGCAGCAACCAGCTGGTGGCCAGCACAAAGGATGCCATTCTGACAGCGTTTGCAGACACCTGGAGTAAACCGGTTGCCGCAGATCGCCGTCCACCCTTATGGGATGGGCATACGGCGGAGAGAATTGTTGAGGTAATGCTCAGCCTTCCTTTTTAGGTTATAGTTTTTGATCATGCGGATGTAAAATGGTCTTAAGTCGGAATTTTTGGATGGTCCAGGCATTACAAGCAGCGGAAGCAATTGGATTAATCGTTGAGGACAAGCAGACTTGTCACACTAAGAAATAATAAGGAGCAAAAAAATGTCAAAAACCATGGAAAACCTGCAATCGGCATTTGCTGGAGAGTCTCAGGCTAACAGAAAGTACCTGGCATACGCCCAGAAAGCAGAAGATGAAGGATACCCTCAAATCGCAAAGCTCTTCAGAGCAGTGGCAACCGCCGAAACGATCCATGCTCATAACCATTTACGTATCATGGGTGAGATAAAATCCACTGCTGACAACTTACAGGCAGCCATCGATGGAGAAAATCACGAAGTGATCAGCATGTATCCAGATTTTATACAGGCTGCTGAAGCGGAGGCTGAGAAAAAAGCACTGACCTCTTTCCGCTGGGCATGGGAGGTGGAGAAGGTGCATGAAGGTTTGTTCAAGGATGCGTTGAAAAACCTGGGAGAAGAGGCTGCAGAATTTGAGGTTTATGTTTGCCCAGTATGTGGCCACACACATATTGGTCTGCCGCCGGAAAAGTGCCCCGTATGCGGGACTCCTGGAAAACGTTATGAGAAAGTAGAGTAAAAACTCTCCTTTTCTTGATAAATCCGAGCGCCAATATTCGATGAATTTGGTGAGATATTTTGGAATTGGAGAGCCTATGCAAAACGAGAGAGAAATCAAAACATTTTTACTGCGCCATTTACAGTCCATTGCGGATAACGATCTGGAGGCGTATCACCGTACAACCAGTGATGATTTAACTTTGTACGAATGGTATATCACTCCGCACCGTTTGGACGGCCTGGCATTCCATGACTTCTTTATGAGTGAAAGCGAGCGGCGGGGCAGCGCTCTGGATGCGATGGTGAGCAAAGTTGCAGATACGGACTTCGAGGCGCATATTCGTTTCGACCTATCCAATTTGCACATCCAACACTTTGGAGATTGCGCCATTGCCAGCTATACCATGCTGGTTTCCAGCAGCGACGAGGGCGGCATGCATGTGGTTGCTCACAACGAGAGCCGAGTCATGGTTAAGATGGATGGGGGTTGGAAGGTGGTGCATGCGCATAAATCACCGGCCTGGAAAGCCCCGCATGATCAGCCGTGATGCGCTAAATAGCCATCAACGCCAGCCTTAACCCAAGAAAGACCAGCAACCATAACACCACTTTTCGAAAGCGGTCTGCATCCAAATACCGGTCAAGCTTGTTGCCGGCCAGGAAGCCCAGGGCGATGGCAGGGATAGCCCAGAGATATAGACGCCAGACTTCTCCAGTGACATTCCCGCTAAAGGCATGACCGGTGAAGACCATGGCGCTGTTCAAAACGAAGAAGCTCTGCAAATTACTCTTAAATTCCCGCGGTTCCCAGCGGCGCGCATTGCCATAGATGACCAGGGGTGGACCAGAAGTATTGTACGCCCCTCCGAGCAGTCCCGCCAGCAAGCCAAACAGGTAAGCCCAAATGGGTTGATTTAGCTCCGGCAACTTCAGCTCGAGTAATGAGTAAATGGCGTAAAGCGTAATCATCCAGCCCAAAATTGAAAGCACCAGCGTTTCATCCACATTTTGCAATGCCCAGATACCCAAAGGGATTCCAATCATGGATGCCGCGATGACAGGCAGGATTGCACGCAGGTTAAGCGAGCGCCAGTAGCGTCCCAGCACGGCCAGCTCGATGGTTAATGCAAAGATAGCCACCAGTGGGGCAGATGTTTGGATGCCGATCAATCCGGGCAACAAAGCCATGGTGATCAGGGCGTCTCCAAAACCAGTCAGGCTTTGGGAAAAAGCGGCAAAAAAGAAAATTAAGAAGATCAGGATCGTTGGCAAATTGGGCAGCCTTGATTGCTCGTTGAAATATCAGCACGCATTATACATGAAAGGCATGCATCCAGATGAAAAGAAAGGACAATGTTTTTTGCTAATTAAGATCGTTTTGTTATTATCTAACCTTCCTCCAACACAAACCGGTAGATTTTATAGTTATAATAGGACGATCTTAGGTTAGGAGTATTTAGAAAAAAATAATGATGGATGAGCAAAAATATTTATTGTTGGATTGGGGCGATACTTTGATGAAAGTCTACCCCGAATCAAAGGGGCCGATGAAAAACTGGCGTCACCTGGAAGTTTTTCCGCATGCAATTCGCTGGCTGGGTGAGCTGAAAAAACAGGGCTGGCAGGTGATCCTGTTGACCAATGCCAAGGATTCGGATGAAGAAGATATCTGGGAAGCTTTACACCGGGTTGGCCTGGGCTGGGTGATCGATCGCATTTTCTGCTTCAAAAACCTGGGTCTGCGCAAACCCGACCCGGCATTTTATCAGCAGGTTTTGGAGCAGTTAGGCGCACAACCACAGCAGACGACCATGCTGGGCGACGATTTCGCGGCCGACGTCCAAGGCGCTAATAGCGTCGGCATCCCGGCGATTTGGTTCAACCCTGGTTCTGCCGAGCAGCCAAGCGGGGAGCAATACTGCACGATCCATCATTATCGAGATTTGTTTAATGCCCTGCAAACCTTGGGGCGATTATAAGATCGTGTTTTTGATTGTCCTGGAAGATTTGCATTGGGATGGTTAAGCGATGTCTGAAACGCTTGCTGAACACCTGGAAGCCCAACTGAAAACACTACCAGCGAAGCCGGGCTGTTATCTGATGAAGGATGCCGGCGGTAAGGTAATTTACGTTGGTAAGGCGATTAACCTGCGCAATCGGGTGCGATCCTACTTCCACGTCAGCGCACAACACACCTTAAAAACCAATCAATTGGTGCGCAAGATTGCCGATATTGAGTGGATTGTGGTCGGGTCGGAACTGGAAGCCTTGATCCTGGAGATGAACCTGATCAAGAAGCACCGCCCGCACTACAATGTGCGCCTGAAGGATGACAAGCGCTATCCCTATATCAAGGTGCACTATGCGGAAGCGTATCCCAAGGTGACCGTCACTCGCCAGATGGTCAAAGACGGCTCGCGATACTTCGGTCCGTATACCAGCGTTTGGGCTGTGCACCAGACCCTGGACGTGCTGCGGCGGATTTTTCCCTACCTGACCTGCGATCGAGAAATCACCGGCGAAGATGAGCGCGCCTGCCTGTATTACGATATCAAGCTGTGCACAGCTCCCTGCATCGGCGTCATCAGCCAACAGCGTTACCGCCAGATGATTGATGATTTATGCCAGTTTTTGGAAGGACGCACCGATCCGATCGTTTCTCGTATGCGTCAGGAAATGGACCAGGCTGCCGAGAATCTTCAATTTGAGCGCGCCGCGGTCTTACGTGACCAGATCCGGGCTATCGAGAATGTGGTGGAACGTCAGAAGGTGATCTCCAGCGATTATATTGATTCGGATGTTTTAGCACTGGCTCGCTCCGATGGGGATACCTGTGTGCAGGTGTTTTTCATTCGCGGTGGAAAGTTGATCGGACGAGATTACTTCCTGTTGGAAGGCGCCTCGGACACCAGTGACGCGGATGTGATGGCTGAATTCCTGAAACAGTTCTATGATCAGGCTTCGGTGGTGCCGCCCCAGGTTTTACTCCCCCATGAGGTGGAGGAAGCTCAAATCATCCGCCAGTGGTTGAGCCAGAAGCGTGACGACCAGAAGGTGGAAATTTTGGTGCCGCGCCAGGGTCAACAGCAGGAGCTGATCGAAATGGCGGCTGAAAATGCAGCAGAGACCCTACACGCCTTGCAATCCCAGTGGCAGGCAGACCGCCATCGACAGGAACAGGCGCTAAGCGAGCTGCAGACTGCGCTAGGACTCAGTGAGCCGCTGAACCGCATCGAATGTTATGATATCTCGAATACCCAGGGAACCTCTGCGGTGGGCAGCATGGTAGTTTTCGAGCAGGGTGTGCCTAAGAAAGCCTTTTACCGGCGATTTAATATTCGCAGCGTGAGCGGTCCGGATGATTTTGCCAGCATGGAAGAGGTGCTGACTCGCCGGTTGAACCGCTGGAAAGCGTCACAGGAAACCCAGGAAGCCCCGGGAAAGAAGCCTGACCAGGCTTTTGGACGTTTGCCCGATCTGCTGATGGTCGATGGTGGCAAGGGGCAGCTAGGCAGGGCAATCGCGGTTCTGGAGCGTTTTGGTTTGACAGATAAAGTGCCGTTGGCGGGCCTGGCAAAACAAAACGAAGAGCTTTTTACCCCTGGTCGAGAAAATTCTGTTCTCTTGCCACGCCACTCACAGGCTTTATACCTGATCCAACGTGTGCGTGACGAGGCGCACCGCTTTGCGATCACCTCCCACCGGCAAATTCGCACCAAAAAGGGGCTGGCCTCTCGCCTGGATGTCATCCCTGGGATTGGACCGGCGCGGCGTAAGGCTTTACTGCAGCACTTTGGTTCGGTAGAGAAAATCCAATTAGCTCAGACGGATGAGTTGACCCTGGTAAGTGGGATCACACCTACTCTTGCGCAGGCGATCAAAGATCATTTAGAATAGATATATTCATTATTTGGAGTTTTTTCTCTTCAAGCAAAAGCGGTTTTTTGAAAGGAATGTGTGTGATGGCTGGAAATAAAAGTAAAACACCCAATAAAAGAGAAATGCGTAATTTGCGCGTACAACAGTTTGTTTTTATCGCCATTGGTGTGATGGTCATTCTATCGATGATAATTTCTCTGGTCGCAAATTGATCCGGTTGGTTCTGGAATGAATTTACGAATTCTAGAAGCGTTGTATTTTATCAAGAGAATTTTCGATTGGGCGTGATGAATATTGTAGTGTGGGCTTAGATCGTAGGAGGGTGGTATGCAAGTGAGCTTTTTTGCCACTTTACGGCAGATTGTGGGTGCGAAAACGGTGGCTTTCGATCTACCTGATCAAGCTACTATTGGCCAATTGATCGACCTGATGGTTACTCGTTACCCGGACTTGCGCCGTGAGCTGTTGGATGAAAGCGGAAATCTGTACGGGCATGTACATGTGTTTGTTAATGGGCGTGACGTGCCCTACCTGGAAAATCGTCTGGAGACCGTTCTAAAAGCAGATGACGTCATCAGTGTCTTTCCCGCCGTAGGAGGTGGGTGATGGCTACTGAGATGATCTATGAACGCACTTTACGCTCCTTGCCAGTGTGGTTACTGCAAGAATACCTGATAGAACTGGGTGGAAGATTAGAGGAGGATGGCAGTGTGCATGGACACGGCTGGAGAGCTCAAATCAGGCAGCTGGATGATTTCCAGGTTGGTTCTTTGAAGGTGGGTCAGGTGCACTTAAAAGTCAAAGCGGTTGACGATGTGGTAGATGACTTAATGCCGGTATTGGAAAAGAAGTTGTTACGTGCTGGGGGATAAAATCCCAACTCTTTTGTTCTTAAAAAGAACGGCTGTCCCAAGAACTTTGCTTGGGGCAGCCGTTTTGCTTGTATGGTTTGTAACCGGACGGATTACAGGATGCCTAACTCTTTGAGCTTGGCTTCGGGTACCACGCCGTTTTCCCAACCACGGGCTTTATAGTATTCTTCCAGCATCAGGTCCAGCTCGCAGACATGTCCTTCTGAGCCGGGCATGGTGGATGGTTCATTCAGGAAGCGTGCTGGCAGATAATCGCTGCCTTCACGGAAGCCGGCCAGGTTGTTGTAGTAGCGCTCCAGGTTGTAAATGCGCTCACCTGTCTTGAGAACGTCTTCCATGGTGAAGGGGACGCCAATCACAGCTGAATATTGCTGTGCATACTCTTCGGCGCCTTCAGCGAAAGCACTGAATTTGCACAGGTCCAGGCTGTCAGAAAAAGCATGAATATCCTGAAGCAACTTAACCAGATCTCCTTTGCCCTTCCAAGCCAATGGATCAGTGGGCAGCGGGATGAGGGTAAGTTCGCTAGCAGGAGTATAAGCACGCAGGTGGCAGGCGCCGCGGTTGCTGGTGGCGTAGGCGATGCCCATGCCTTTCATACCGCGCGGGTCATAAGCAGGGATAGCCTGACCTTTGACGGTCATTGAAATTTCTGGATGACCAAAGGCTTTGGCAGCGCGTTCAGGTCCTTCAGCCAGGATATCGCCAGGGCCTTCGCGATATGCGATCTTGGTCATCATGGCAACCATGCTCTCGTAATCGCCCCATTCCAGTTTGCCGTTTCCATTGGTGTAACCTTTTTCGCAGGCTTCCATGTAAACGGAAAGCACGTTACCAGCCTCGATGGCATCCAAACCGTAATCGTTGCACTGGTCGATGAGCTTGGCAACACTGGCGATATTGTCATTGCCGCAGTTTGCGCCAAACGCCCAGGCTGGTTCGTATTCCACACTTTCCATGCGCAAGCCCTTGTAAGGTCCTTCGGTGATTTCGACTTCTTTCTTGCAGGCAACAGGGCAGGCGTGGCAGGTGGGGTCATTCACCAGGATATTTTCTTTGACATACTCACCGCTGATCAGCTCAGCTTTCGCTCCGAATGAGGTTTTCTGGGCGTTGTTGGTGGGCAAAGCACCCATATTATTGGTGATATTCATCAGCACGTTCGTGCCGTAAACCGATAGGCCGCCTTTGCGCGGGCTGGTGATATTCTTTTCGTCCATGATGGTTGCCAGTGCGCGAGCGTGTGCTGGTTTCCATGCATCGCGATCTTTAGCCTTGGTCATCTTCTTGACGGCTTTGACCACAACAGCCTTGAGGTTTTTGCTGCCGCCAACGCAGCCTGTGCCACCGCGGCCACTGGCGCGGTCATTTTCGTTGACCCAGCAGGCAAACCGGGATAATTTTTCTCCACCTGGTCCAATAGCAATGACGGTCAGGTCTTTTTCGCCATATTTTTCTTTGAAGTATTTCATTGTATCGTGAACGCCTTTGCCCCATACTTCGCCAGCGTCACGAATTTCGGCTTTCCCATCCTCAATGTAAAGATAAACTGGTTTTTCGGCTTTACCTTTGAAGATCAAACCATCGAAACCTGCCCATCGCAGGCGGGCAGCTGACCAACCGCCGTGATGGCTATCCGTCACCGTCCCCGTTAATGGTGATTTGGTGACGATTGCCATACGACCGCTCATATTGGCGTCACTACCAGTCAGTGGCCCGTTCATGAAACAGAGAATATTATCCGGCGAGAGCGGGTCAACCTGTGGTCCGTTTTCAAGAACATAACGAACGCCCAGGCCGCGGGCGCCAATATACTTCAACGCCCATTCCTCGGGTATTCCCTTATACTCAACTTTTCCTTCGCTCAGATTAACATGAGCGACCTTATGTGCATATCCTCCAAGTGTCATCATAGCCTCCTGTGAAGTTGATACAGAAAAAATTACCGGATTACAAACTAGAAACTTGGGCAGTTAGCCTCCTTTGATCACGGATCTTCTCATTTTTCTAGCTGCTTTTGAAATCTCTGAACCTCTTTCGCCTGAAAAAACTTCTACTCGCCAGGCGCGCGGGATCTGTTAAACGGTTACTTTCATCCTACATTAATACTAGCATTGAGGTCGCCAGAATGCAATTTTAAGAAAAAACTTAATGGAAAAGACAGGTTTATCTTTTGATGAAGAAGATAGACCTGTCTTTAATCAGATTGGTTTAAAGATCGGCGCAAGTATGTTGGCTTACCAAGCCATTCGGTGATTAACTCATCGAAGCTAGTTTTTCCAGTTTCATGCTGATTTCTCGCCATTGGATTTTGGATACACCCAGTTTCTGGCGGATTTTTATGGGATCCAAACCAGCTTGCCAATCCATCAAAGCGCATGTCCACCGGCACATATCGAAGGAGAGATGCTTTTCCATCCCAGCCTCACTGGATAAATCCTCCAATAAATATTCCAGGCGGCGTGGCGACCAGGGGAACAGGCGCTCATCTAATTCATACTGTGAACGATATTCTTTGTAAGCTTCTACCCATTCTTCAGGCAGGGAGATTTTTCGCTCCTTGTAGCGGTGTTGTGGGTTGGCATAACGAATAAAGAGTATAGGACCTGTTTCGGCTTCCAGGTCAATGTGATTGGGGCTGAGCGCCAGACATTCTCCCTTTTTTATGCCGGTGTTAAGTAGCAACGAAACCAGAGTATAGGAACGAGCATCTGGTTTTGTAGTCTTGCGGTAAGAATTGGCTACTTCCAAAACGGTTTGGGTCTCTTCCAGGGTGAGTACTTGTGGTAAGGGGCTGATGACAGTTTTCTGGGGCACTTTTTCGGCAGGATCGATGAGTAAGATGCCATACTGGGTCAGCCAGCGGAAGAAGGCTTTAAGGGAGGTGATCCGGCGGGAAAGTGTCTTTGGGCTACAGCTCACGCCGCGACCGGTTTGCATCCAATCCAAAAAATTGAGCAAATCTTGGGTGTTGATGGAGCCCAGTGATCGGTCGCTGGGCAGATAAATGCCTAGCAATTTTACATCTGCAGTGAATGCTTTGACGGTATGTTGAGACAGGTCCTGGTCAAGCAAGTAGTAACGCCAGGCTTTGATGGTAGGGATCAGCAAACTTTGTGCAGTAATGTGGGCTGGGACAGAGCTTTGGTCCTGAGGATCATTAACAGGGGACATGGAACCTCCAGATTGCGAATAGGTTATTCGTATAGTCTATATGAGTTTATCCTGAATGTGCAAAATTGTCAATTTCCTGGTATCCTCTTCAGGTATAATCTGGTGAGTTTTCGTGATGGTAAAGGAGAGATCATGAATAATAGACCACTGTTGACCTTACTTTTAGTTTCGCTTTTATTTCTAGCAGCCTGCCAGCCAGCAGCCCCTGAAGCTACTCAGCCTCCAGCAATCGAGTATCCTGCGCCCGCAGAAAACATGCCCGTTACTGAAGCGCCTGTTAGCGCAGTGGATGGCAGCAGCATATATCCTGGTTTGAATGATGGCTCTGTGATTGACTGGCCTCAACTCGAGGCTTTTGCTCTTAATGGAGAGGTGATGCGAATTGTTGAGGGGGCATCTTCGAGCGTAACAATCACCCTGAAAGATGGACGAACTTTCTCGATCGCTAACCCCCAGCCTGGTTATGTGGATGCTTTGATTCAATCGTGTGGGGATATTTGTAAAGAAATCGAGATTGTTAAAGAATAGGTAATTCTTAACCAGCCTGATTTCTCTATTTGTTCCTGGCCATTTCATTTTCTTGGTAACAAAAAACCCACGCTCCTGGTTGGAATGTGGGTTTTTTAAATTATTTTGTCAGATTTCTGAGGCTATTGGATTGAACCTTCCAGATCCAATTCTTTGGCAATGGTACGCATGGCCAGGATGACTTGATCTACATGTTCCCATAGAGGAACACCTAATTCTTCCACAGCTTGTTCGATTTCATCCCGGTTCGCCCCAGCAGCAAAAGAACGGTCTTTCCATTTCTTCTTTACTGATTTCGAGGTGAGGTCATGTAATGATCGGGAAGGGCGCACTAATGCGACGGCGGTGATCAACCCGGTTATTTCATCGCATGCAAAGAGAGCTTTCTCCATCAAGGTCTGGCGGGGCACACCAGTATGGTCGGCATGGCTGAGCACAGCCCGTACGATTTCTTCCGAAACCCCGTGTTCTCGCAAGATCGGTGCACCAGCTTGCGGATGTTTTTCCAGGCTGGGATGGATTTCCCAGTCAAAATCATGCAGTAAACCAGCCAAACCCCAGGTTTCTACATCCTGGTTATATTTTTCTGCATAATAGCGCATAGCGGCTTCGACAGCCAGCATGTGGTTGACCAGGTTTTCATTTTTTACAAATTCGCGTACGAAGAGAAGGGCTTCTGTCCGGTTCATTGCGCCTCTACAGGGAAGATAGGTTCTGGATTTCCAAGAATGGGTAATGGCCTGGTAATATGGACCTCCCAAAATGCAACCAATGTGGCTGGGACTTCGCGCAAGTTCCAAAAGGTTAGTGAGCGACGCGGATAGGTACGTAAATCCGAGGCTACCCCATTTACCTGGATATCCAAATTGTTACAAATATACAGGGCGCGTGGCAAATGAAAAGATTGGGTGACCAGGATTGCTTTCTTTACACCAAAAATATCGCGAGCCCGGTAACAAGTATCATAAGTACGCCGTCCGGCGTAATCCAATACAATAGCCTGTTCTGGCACACCTAAGGATAGGGCATATTCTCGCATGGCTTGTGGTTCATTATAATTGAGATGGCTGTTATCGCCGCTCATCAACAACTTTTCTACTTTCCCGGCAAAGAATAACTCTGCTGCCTGAGCTACCCGGTCGCGTAGCACAGGAGTTGGCGAGCCATCACGCCATAAGCCGGCTCCAAACACAATCGCTACCCTCTCAGCAGGCACCTGCTCAGATGTCAGGATCTGGGATTTTGTTTGCCAACCGGCAATCCATCTTGGTAGAAACAATAAAATTGGCACCAAGATCGTTAGCAGGAGAATAATTTTCAAGAACATTGTCAGGAGATGCCTCACCATATCAACAAATTTTACCACTCACATTTTTAGAATAAATAAACATCTATTAAGAATCCTGATGATGTGCACCTCTTGCGTGTAAGGATCGGCGCGGGTAAAATCCGAGGTCTATGGACACAGAACAAAAATATCAAGACACATTAGAATATCTTTATAAATTTGTAGACTACAGTCTGACACACGGTTCCCAGCTTGCCGCAGCGCATTTTGAGTTAAAACGAATGCGAGATTTTATGGCTGAACTGGGTAACCCTCAGCTTGATTTTCCTATCATTCATATTGCTGGTACCAAAGGTAAGGGATCAGTAGCCTCTTTATGTGCCAGTTCTTTGCAAGCTCAAGGGTACCGGGTCGGGCTCTATACCTCTCCCCATTTATACGATTATACGGAAAGGATTAAGGTCAATGGGCAGGAGATTTCCCATGCTGAGTTGATAGAGTTGGTCGATGAATTTCGCCCCTATCTGGATCGCGGAACAGAATTAACGACATTCGAAATTACCACTGCCCTGGCCTTCCTGTATTTTGCCCGCCAGCGAGTATCAGCCGTGGTTTTGGAGGTTGGATTGGGGGGCAGGTTGGATGCGACCAATATTATCACCCCATTGGTTTCCGTAATTACCTCCATTTCTCTGGATCATACGAATGTGCTTGGGAATACCATTGAAGCTATAGCTGGCGAGAAGGCAGGCATCATTAAATCAGGTGTGCCTGTAGTTGTCGCCCCTCAAAAGGTTGAGGCTTTCCAGGTGATCGAGCGTATTGCGATGCTCCATTCTGCGCCATTGGTGGCTGTCGGAAAAGATTACCAATACCGCCTGGATTCATTCTCCCTGGACGGGCAGGATTTGAGCGTTTGGAACACCGCTTCACAGTCGGAAGACGCGGTTGTTGATTTGCATATTCCCTTGTTGGGTCGACACCAAATAGAAAATGCTGCCACAGCATTTGCAGTGCTTCTAACAGCCAATGAAAATGGTTTGCCAATCAGTTTACCTGCTATTCGTCAGGGTTTCACGGCAGTAAGCTGGCCCGGTCGTTTTGAAATATTGTCTCGCCGGCCAGTTATTGTGGTGGATTCAGCACACAATCGTGATTCGGCCCAGCGTTTACAAGTTGCAATAAGAGATTATTTTCCGGAAAAGTCCACCATCCTGGTTTTTGGCGCTTCAGAGGATAAGGATATTCGTGGAATTTTGTCCGAGTTGCTTCCCTTTTCGAAGCAAATGATCCTGACCCGTTCTTACCATCCGCGGGCAGCCGACCCGCAGGAGTTATCAAAAATCGCAGAAGCATTTCAATGCCCAATGTCGATCGAATCAACGGTCGAAACGGCACTGCGGCAAGCCTTAAACCTGGTTGAAGATGATTCAATAGTATTGGTGACCGGCAGCATCTTTATGGCAGCTGAAGCCCGGCATACCTGGTACAATCACCCTGAATTTAAGGAATAAAGCGTTGCGGTCCCGTAGACTTGTTGGGTACCGGGCGTGGAGAAGAAAATGAAAAATCAAGATTGGTATTTCCGCGATGATGAAGATGATTTTGGGGAAGCATTACACCGGCGGACTGAAGAACTCTATAATGTACCGGAAGCAGTGCCAGATGAAGATGGATTAATTGAATGCCCGGTGATCCCTTTGCGGGATATGGTGATCTTCCCACACATGATCACACCAGTGTTTCTATCCCAAGAAGCGGCAATTTCAAGTGTGGAAGAAGCCCAGCTTAATGACCAGACGGTTATAGCTCTGATCCAACGCGATCCCGACCTGGATGAACCAGGCCCGGATGACTTTTTTCCCATCGGTGTGGAAATCGCTGTGGGTCGATTATTAAGCATGCCCGATCATTCCAGTTCTGCCCTGGTACAGGGTCGCCGCAGGGTTGAGCTGGTTGAGTTTACCCAGGATGAACCCTTCTTAGTGGCTCGTGCTCGACCAGTGGTTGAAGTAGCTGAACTGGATCGTCAGACAGACGCCACCATGCGAACTGCTCTGGAAATGTTCCAAAAATGTGTGCAGCTTGACCGCAGCCTGCCGGAGGAAGCTTATTTATACGCGCTAAATATTGAAGATCCTGGCTGGCTGGCAGATATGATTATTACTGCGATCTCCCCACCTTTAGCAGACCGCCAGGAACTGCTGGAGACACTCGACCCGATGGAGCGTCTCAACAAAGTTGTCAGCCTGTTGGCAAAGGAAGCGGATGTATTAGAGCTGGAGGATGAAATCCATTCGCGTGCTCAGAGCGAAGTGGACCGGACTCAACGCGAATTTTATTTGCGCGAGCAGATGAAGGCGATCCAATCTGAATTGGGCGAAGGGGATCCGTGGGCGCGTGAGCTGTATGAGCTGCAGACCCGGGTTGAATCGGCAAATTTACCGGAAGAGGTTCAAGTGCGCGCTCTTAAAGAGTTGGAGCGATTGGGTCAGATGCCGCCTATGTCTCCGGAGGTTGGGATCATCCGCTCCTATATCGATTGGATTCTGGAACTGCCCTGGACGAATGCAACGGATGACAACCTGGATGTACGCCATGCTGCGAAAGTTTTGGAAGGTGAACATTATGGTTTGCCTCGGGCAAAGGAACGTATCTTGGAATATATCGCAGTGCGCAGCCTGAATCCTAAGCGTTCGCGACAGCCAATCCTCTGTTTTATGGGACCCCCGGGAACCGGGAAGACCTCTCTCGGGCGTTCTATTTCAGAAGCTTTGGGGAGAAAATTTGTGCGCCTGTCTCTGGGTGGGGTGCGTGATGAGGCTGAGATACGCGGTCACCGGCGTACTTATATTGGCGCTTTGCCTGGAAGAATTTTGCAAACCATGCGCCGCTCTGGAACAGTAAATCCCTTGTTCATGCTGGACGAGATAGATAAATTAGGCCAGGATTTCCGTGGCGATCCGTCGTCTGCTTTATTGGAAGTCTTGGATCCGGAACAGAATTTTGCTTTTTCGGATCATTACCTTGAATTAGCCTATGATCTTTCCCGGGTCATGTTCATCACTACGGCGAACTCATTAGGCACTATTCCACCGGCTTTGTTAGACCGTATGGAGTTAATTGAGTTTCCAGGGTATATCGAGGAAGAGAAGCTGGAAATTGCTCATCGTTTCCTGATCCCCCGTCAATTGGAGGAGAATGGACTGGAAGAAAAGGAATTGCGTTTTTCGGATGGAGCGATTTTGCGTATTATCAGGGAATACACATACGAAGCTGGTGTGCGTAACCTGGAGCGTGAGATAGGCAGGGTGACTCGAAAGGTTGCTCGTCTCAAAGCTGAAAAGCGCCGCTACCCAACCCTGGTTCTACCCGCCTCCATCGAAAAATTTCTTGGACCGCCCCAGTTTTTTAATTTGGAAGCCGAGCTTCAGAATGAAATTGGCGTCGCCACGGCAGTCGCCTGGACTGAAAACGGCGGCGAAATTATGCCAGTTGAAGTCTTGTTGGTGGAAGGAAAAGGCAATCTGCAAATTACCGGACAGATTGGCAATGTGATGCAAGAATCCGCCCAAGCTGCCCTATCCTTTTTGAAATCGCGATCCAGGCAGTTTGAAATTGATCCAGACATTTATGAACAGGTGGATATCCATATTCACATCCCGGAGGGCGCCATACCAAAAGATGGACCCAGCGCTGGTATCACTATTTGCACTGCCCTGGTATCTGCCTTTTGCGGCCGTGAAGTGATGCGCGATGTGGGTATGACAGGCGAGATTACTTTGCGAGGACGAATATTGCCGGTGGGGGGTGTGCGTGAGAAAATTCTGGCGGCTCATCGGGCAGGTCTAAAAACAGTCCTCATACCGAAGAAAAATGTAAAAGATTTGGTGGATGTGCCTAAGCGTGCTCGAAATGCGATGCGCATTATTCCCGTAGAACACATTGACCAGGTTCTGGAAATTGCTCTAGCCGCGTTGCCGGAAAAGCCCAAAACAATCCGCTCGAGGCGAAAAATAGCTGCTGATTCCAAAGAGAATGAAAAAGCACCTATGCATGAGGCTAAAGTTGATCCAACAGCAACGGATTCACCCTCATTGCCGCCTGTTTAGACCAATCTAATCCAATATGGGGTGAAATTCTGCTCGAAAATAATCCAGGCCTGAAAGGTTAAGAGGCGTGGATTATTTTTTGGCACTGTTCTTGCTGTTGGTCATGTCTCCTGTCATAAGGCTTGGTTACAAACCATTGGAAATTGCCATTCCTTGTGACACCTTGTGGTATAAGGTTGAGATGTCTCGAGCCAGGAATTGCCCGTCGCTGCACCAGGAGAATTTCTCGCCAACACCGCCCACCTCATAAGCTAATAACCAGGGTGTCGACCACAACCCGCTGCTAATTTGCTGCAATACCCAATCCAGGACTGGCCAATCGTCAGGCGTAGCTTGAAGATGATCTTGCAGCCAGCCGTTGTAGGGATGCAAGCCTGTAAAATGCATTTCTTTGATATGGCGGGTGGGGAGTTGGCGCATATATTCCTGGTAAGGTAAACCCAGAAAGTGTGCGGCGATACGTGCATGGGAGATATCCAAAAGTAAACCAACGCCGGTTTTCTCCAGCAGTTCACAGATGGTATCGGGCTCTACTGCTGTCCGCAGGACTTTCCCGAATTTTCCGCGATAAGGGACGTTTTCGATCACTATTTGCTCTGCAGGAAAAGTCTGCATAGCCGTTTCAACATCTTTATAGATCGCCTCTTTTACTTTTGAGGCTTGTTCATTTGTGAGTGCTTCAGGTGAATAGCCAGGGAAATCTTTAGTCGATGCTTCCAGGTGCAAGCTGACATAGGGTGTGTTCGTTTCTTCTTTTAGCTTTTTTACCAGGTCCCATTTTGTTTTATGTAAACGGCCATTCCCGGCTGTTAGGTTGAAATGCACGGCAACTGGCGCATTTGACTGTGCTTCCTTAATCAAATCCGGCCAGTCTGGGCATTTGAAATAATCTATCTGGATCAAGGCATGTCTAAGCAGCACGGCTGCCTGGGTAGAATAATTGACAGCTAATTTCATGGGAGAATTCCTTGGGTTATTGGGTAGTTTTGGAGTTAATCGTTGGGACAATCTTTTCCAGTTGAAAGCCAGGCAAAGTGAGGACAACATAGGAAGGCAGCCCCAGAGATTTCCATAACGGAAAAGGCTCAACCTGGCAAACCATCTGTAGGAAGAGGGTAATGACCGTACCGTGAGAAACCACCAGGATGGTTTCTTCTTGATGTTGTGTCGTTAATTTTATGACTGCTTGATGGAATCGCGCCTGAGCTTGAGCGGCAGTTTCACTGCCAAGAACCACAATTTCAGGATTGGCAAATAATGCCTTGACCTGTTCTTCAAACTTCTCTGCAGATAGCAAGCCTGGTTTTGGGCGTTCTTGTTCGTGCAGATCTGCGACGATGAAAGCCTGCAGGTTTAGCTCTTCAGCAAGAATGGATGCCGTTTGGAGAGCTTTAGGTTCTTCACTGCTTACGATGGTCTGCGGTTTGTAGAGCGCCAGTTGTCGTGCCAGGGGAATGCAGCGTGTTTTTCCCTGCGCAGATAATTTCCATTGGCTGGCGGGAGATTCTGGGATGATTTCCGGCAAGGAATGTTTTACCAGAATAAGCTTGGAGTGGCTCATGGACAGGCGTTTGCTTTGTGTTCTTCGAAGGTTTGCGAAAAATTGTGGCGGCCGGAACCATCGCAGCTTGCTCTAAAGAAGAAATACGGTGTTTGTTCTGGTTGGGCAACTGCGGTCAGAGCTTGTATGCCTGGGCTGGCGATCGGACCAGGGGGCAAACCGGGATAGATATATGTGTTATAGAGTGAATCAAATTTCAAATCTTCCAGGCCCAAGGGATTTTTCCACCAGGATTGCGCTGTATTTTGATAACCAAGCGCATATTGAATGGTAGGGTCGGTTTCCAATCTCATCCCCATGGAAAGACGATTTAAAAATACGGAAGCAATTGTGCTCATTTCGTCTTCGGCTACCGATTCACGTTGCACGATAGAAGCCAAGGTGACAGCCTGGTAGAGATCGAGGCCTTGATTTTTGAAACCCTCCAATAGAGTTGGTGTAATTTTTACTAGAAAATTATCCAGGATGGTTGAAATGAATTGTTCTTGGGTAACATCTCGATCCATGCGGTATTGATCAGGGAAGAAAAAGCCTTCTAACGATGCACCTTCTGGCAGATACTGGAGCACTGGATGGGATAGAACTGGGTTTTGGGCGAATGCCAGGAAGGATCCCGGAGCGAAGCTGAGGCCAGATGTAGGCAGAGCATCAGCAATCTCCTCCATGCGCCATCCAGCCAGGATGTTGAAGGAAATATTTTGGGGTGTTGCATCTTGCAGCGCATGGGCTATTTCAATTGGGCTCATCTTGGGATTAAGCTGTATTGTCCGGCTTGGATAGAGGTATCCAGGCCGGAATAAACCAGGTAATCTCGAAAGACCTGGCTATTCGTTAGAATACCTTGAGATTGTAATCGACGTGTGATTTCAGGCGTTGTTTCACCGAGTTGGATTTCAAAGGTTTGTGGTTCACCGTCAGGAGATCCAGCTTGCGTCAGTTCTTTTTCCTGCAACAGTAAGCGGGCAGAAAGGTAGATATGTTGTTGGATTGCCAGGTCCGGATTGGCTGGCCCAAATAAGCTCGCCGCTTGCGCGGGTAAGCTAAAAACAATCCAGGCACTCAAGATAAGAATGATGCAAACAGACATCAGGATTAAAAAGACGAGTAGATTTACCAGGGAGGAGCGCTTCTTTTTCATGGGGTATTTTCCATTGAGCCCTTATGACTTGCCGGTTCTTGTTCGTCAAGAAAAGTTTGTAGAATATAGGTGGCTGCCAGATCGTCCAAATGACCTTGCCTTTTTCGCCTGGATGTGCTCATCAATATTCGAGCGGAACGCGCTGCTTGCGTGCTTCCGCTTTCATCCCACAAGACAACTGGTATCTGAGTCTGGTGGCGTATGGCTGAAGCCAGGCGCGTTGCACGCCGGCTCTGTTGTGTAGGTTGGTTATCATCATCCAAAGCTTGCCCGATCACAATCAAGTTCACCTGATGTTCTTGGGCTAATTGTGCGATAGTTGCTGCATCAATTGCCCGGTTGATATGCTTCATCACCATCAAGGGATTCGCAATGGTTGCTGTTGGATCGCTTAGAGCAATTCCCAGGCGCTTTTCACCAGGATCCACTGCCAGGACGCGGCGGTTGGTTGAATATTCATTCATCATATTAACCTATATTCTAATCGATAACCAGGACTGTTATCCGCAAAGGAATAAAGGGTAAACGTGGCCACCAGTCAGGTTGTAACAAAATAGTCGCAGGGGTTTCTAAGGTAAAAAGGTTTGATAATTGCACTTGCGCTTGTTCTGGCGTCAGCCCCATTATGGTCGATGTTACCTGGCTGTTTTTGATGATTTCTCTTGTTTTTCGACGAACAGTCATCTGAAGGTTGTTTGTTTTGTTGAGATTATCGTCTGAGGGCGGAGCGATTTCGTAAGTGTAGCTATCAGTTATGATTTGGGTATTCTTTTGTGTGCTGGTATTCAACACCAGGTTGGATAAATACTCAAGGTCACTTGCTGCTATGAAGGTTGCCTGGTATTCGAGTCGTAAACTCAGACCAAGTTGGTTCGTTGGGCTATCATCTGTGGGGGTAAAAGTTCTTTCAAGGGTCTCAACTAATCGGAGACTGCCAGGGATTAAATAATCACCCGGGAGTAGTTGCTCCTGTAACTGGTAAATCGCAGATTCAGCCAGTTCGTCCAATAGATTTTGTTCCAGTTTTTGCCGGTCTGCTTGTGTGGCTGCGGGCATGCGTTTATCTTTGCCCGAACGTAATGGATTTGCATTTGTAACGCTGGCAAATGTATTTAAGTCACCTTCGATCGTCCCTATCCACCCGGCTTGAACATTACCTGCACTGCCAGGCAGCAAACTGCGCACGGTTAAGGATGCCCTTTCACCGCTTCCGGCTGGTAGTGTAGCCTGGGAAGTGACCTCAAAACGTTGCCCATCGGTAGATCGAACCACAATGCCTTTTGGAATATTGAGCGGTGCGTCTGTCAGGTTGGTAAATTGAACTTCTCCTGTTGCATGTGTGTCGGGAAACAAGGTGGTTCCGCTAACCGGAAAGCTATCGCGTGCTTCAACGACAACCGTTTGCTTTCTGGCTGGCACTCTCCCGTCGATGCTGACCTGTTCGATCAATTCATCAGGAAGGATCGTCAGATTTGCTTCTTGCCATTGGGTGGCAGGTTGTAAGCTGATTTCTGCGCTGGGATACAGCAATGCTGCCACGACCAAGAAAGCCATCACACCCAGGGAAAAAAACAAAAGACGTAACATGGGCGACTGACGAAGGGGTGCTCTCAGAAAGCTGTCTTTTTGAAAATTCCCGGTACCATCAGGTTGAAGCCGGGTACCATGCTCTGCCAGGTCTCTTCTTACAGGACTGTAATAATCATGCAGACCTCGAAAGCGACGCGGCAATCTCCAGGCTTTGGATTGCGCCCGTCGAATTGTGCTAAATGTTGGAATACCTTGCTGGTGTGCGAGCGAGCGTATTTTATGATCGCGCGTTACTAAGGCCAGTTGGGCTCCTTGCGCAATGCTTTGTCGTTTCAAAATCAACAAATCTAATTTGCGATTAAGAATTTTTGTTCTGGCGGGCCATATTAAGAGAATACGATCTGCCTTAGCCCACTTTAGTTTGTCGCAGGCAGAGACCAGATCATCATATCTTTCCAGTTGAAGGATTTGTGTCTTCATAGGCTGGTTGCCAGGTAAGGAAAAAATTTAATTGGAAGATTACCCAACCTAAAACGACTGGATTGATTTTACAATATAATCCAGGGTTGGTTCATCCAGGTCTTTATAAAGTGGTAAGCGCAGCAGCTGGTCGCTTACGCTTTCGGTCACCGGACAATCTCCAGGTTTTCCGCCATATTTTTGGCCCATTTCAGAGAGATGTAAAGGCAGGTAGTGAAACACGCTGAGTATTCCGCGAGACTTTAGATGCTCAATCATGTGGGTCCTGGATTGCAGAGATGGAAAAAGCAGATAGAACATATGATATGGTTGAGAGCATTCGCTGGGTATGAATGGCATCTTGACCTGGTTGTTTACACACCAGCTATCGAGATTTTCTGCATAATAACTCCAGACGTATTGTCTTTGCGATTGGATTTGTTGATAGGATTCTAGTTGCGCGAATAGAAAAGCTGCCAGGATATCTGAGGGCAGATAGCTTGACCCCAGGTCAACCCAGGTATATTTATCGACCTGGCCACGGAAAAAACGGCTGCGGTTGGTGCCTTTCTCTCTCAGGATTTCTGCTCTTTCGATCAAGGCAGTGTCATTAATTAATAATGCGCCTCCTTCACCGCAGGTTATATTTTTTGTCTCGTGGAAACTTTGTGTAGCCAGGCAGCCAAATGTGCCCAGGTACTGACCTTTGTATTTGCCGAACAAACCATGCGCATTGTCTTCGATGATCGGGATCTGGTGCCGTTTGGCAATCTCTCCGATTTTTTCCATATCGCAAGCAACACCAGCATAGTGTACGACCACAATGGCCCTGGTGCGTGCGAGTGATTTTTTCTTCTAAGAGGGATTCATCCAGGTTGAGTGTATCAGGCCGAATATCGATAAAAACAGGATGGACGCCGCGAATGGCGAAAGCATTCACCGTTGACACAAAAGTGAAAGATGGGACGATGACCTCATCGCCAGGCTGAAGATCCAGTAAAAAAGCAGATAATTCCAGGGCGTGGGTGCAGGAGGTGGTCAATAACGCCTTTGGCACACCGAGAGTCTGTTCTAAGAAAGCGTGGCTTTTCTTAGTGAAAATTCCATCTCCAGAAATATGGCCGCGTTGGATGGCTTCGCCCATATACTCGAATTCTTTTCCGGTTAAGCCAGCTTTATTAAAGGGGATGCGGATTTCACTCATGTTCAATCTCGATATTTTGTCATCTGAACCATTTATGGTAATAAATTTGGCAGGCTTTGGTAATAAAGCCGTTTCTTTGAACCATCCGCTGGGTGGGAACATTTCGACCTTGGGTCGCCAGCCATACCGTATCTACACCATGCTCAAGAAACCAATCTAATCCTCTGCGGAATAGTTCTTGGCCCACTCCACTGCGTCGCGCTTGTGGTGCAACGCCAGTTAGCTCGTAGATTCCTTCCCGAGGATTTTCTTTATTCCGATTGCCAGTGATATATCCGACAACTTCACCGTCTTTCTCAGCAATCAATGCCAGGTCAGCTCCACCCTGGCAACTTTTTTTCACCCAGGTCGAATAATAAGCTTGCCATTTTTGTGAGTCAAAGCCTTGGTCGAAATAATACCGCGAATCAACATAGCTGAAGGCTGCGATCTTTTCCAAAACAGGAATATCCTGTGGTTGGGGATGTCGGATTGTGATACTCGGATCGTTGCCGCTTTGGGCTGCAGGCTTCCAATCCTTTAAACTGCGCTCCATAATCAAACGGATCTCAACCATCTGAAAATGGTTTTCTTCTGCCAGCCGGACGGTTTTTGGATCATCGCTGGCTGCTAAAAAATATAAGCAATCAATTTGCTGGTTTTTACACCACTCCAGGCTGGCTTTAAGAGTTTCTGCATCCAGATAATTTTGGTTAACGTGCCCGATGCGTATTTGAAAAAAATTGCTATCCCATTCAAGAAACTGGCATAAGTTATTGAATTGTGTCATGAATTTTCCTGTGTAGATTGTGTTTCATCTCGAATAATATAGGGAGGTCTTTCCATCAAGCGGTAATGCATGCGCGCCAGATATTCCCCCATAATTCCCAGGGCAAATAGTTGTACACCAGAGAAAATTGCGATTATGGAAGCCAGGAATGGAAAACCGGGTACACTGCCACCTTGGATAAGGTAGCGCCCGATTACATAGATGAGAACAATCATGCCAAACAAGGCGAATGCAAAACCTAGAAAGCTGGCAAACTGCAAAGGAAGGACTGTGAAGCCGGTGATCATATTAACGGCATGCATGATCAATTTCCTGAGGTTGTAATTCGATTTGCCAATTTTTCGCCGGTCATGTTCAACGGTTACAGAAGAAAATTTACTGGTTCCCCAAGTCAATAGAACGTCCAGGATGACATATGGGCTACGATAACCATCAAATGCACTGCGCAGCTGTGTCCGCAGGGCACGGAAAGCGCTCACATTACGAGCGTGTTTGACTCCCATGGTGCTCTGCAAAGCCAGGCGGGTGATCAGTGATGCAAAATTGCGCCACAAGCTTTGAGCTTGTTTTGTGGGAGTCCCATAGACGACATCAAAACCATTTTCTAATTCTTGAACAAGTTTGCCTATCTCTTCAGGTGGATTCTGTAAGTCGTCATCCAGGGTTACGACGATATCATAACGCGCAGCGCGTAGACCGCATAACAAGGCGTTGTGTTGGCCGTAATTGCGCATCAGGTTTAATCCATGAATAAAATTGAAATTCTGGCTGAGTTCCTCGATCATCTCCCAGCTTCGGTCTTTGCTGCCATCATTCACCAGGATGATTTCGTACTCAGAACAGAAGGCAGGCAACACCTGGATCAGTCTTTCAACAAGATTGGCCAAAGTGTTTTGGCTATTGTAGACGGGAACTACGATTGAAATTTTTGTGGTACCCAACTCTGCCTCTATTACTCTTGAATTTTACAATCCAGGCTGGCATTTACCTGGGATAAAACATCTTTACGCGCATCAGATTGTGGTGTTGATTGCAATAGATAATACCATGTTGAACAAAGCATGTTTTGCATTTTGGGTGAAGCCTGGTAAGCTTTCATTGAAAGTGAGAAGGCTGTTTCCCATTGCCCTGTTTGGGCATAGCCTCGGATGAATGGAACGATTTCCGAGGCTGTCTCTCGATCAAAGCTGCTTTTGAATGGGAAGGCCTTTTCAGAAAGGCGGACAACCTCATCCCAGTCTTCCATTTGAACGGCGAGCTCTGCTTTTTCAAAATAATAACACCACCCGTGCGCGGGTTCTTCCCCAAATATATTGGATGGCGGAACTGCAGTTTGCACTGGATCGGTGATGATTAAATCCGGATTGGAGAGGGTTAATGCCGGCCGGATGTAGTTGGGTTTATAAGGCACATTAAGATCATATACCGGATGCATTACTTTCACGCATCTGGGTGGTGCGAAGAACACCAGTAGGGATTGGGATGTATTTCCATCAAACGAAGCAGCCCGGTATTGGGAATGGATGGGTAAATCTGGCTCAATGCTGGCGAGGTCGTTACCAAGGCGGGCTTCAATATCCATGAATAGATAAGTCATATCCAGGGAAAAGTTATTTGGGGCGTATGTCCAATTTAATGGAGCGGTTAAGGAATTGTCACTATAATAATCGAGATATAAATCTCCACTTAAAATAATGGTGCCAGGTTCAATTTGCGGAGCTCGCCAACTCAATTGCCAGAACCAGGCTTTTAATGCTTGCCATTCCTGTCGAAAACCAAGCGCAGTATTGAAATGCATGCCTGCAGAAAATCCTACCAGAATTGCCACCAGAATCACATTCAGAAAGCGGCGGCGGGGAATGAAGGCAACCAATCCACCCAGTAAAAGCGAAACGCCTATCATCATGGGAACTGTGAAACGGTCATTGGGGAAAAAGAGCTCAATGCGCAAATTGGTGGGCCAAAAAGGCCAGCCTCCAACCAGTAATGCAGCACAGCCGGCGATCAGCGCCTGGCCTCCCCATCCATGAAAATTTGATTTTTCTTGACTTGTTTGCGATGGATGTGAACCCTGTAAACTCGAGAGCACCCAAACCGAAAAAACGATCGCTACGAGGATGATGGCGAAATACAGATAGATGATTGTGGGTATGGAACGAAAAACTGAAATCCATAATTCAGGTGAAATGGTTTGCCACCAGGCCAGGGCGGCCACTTTATAAATATCTGTGATGATGGTAGTTAGCAAAGCGAGAATGGTTTTTACCGGTTCGCTGGCTAACTGGTCGAAGATGATAATTTCACCGCGCGGTGTGCTATGCAGGAAAATTCTCCAAACTAAAAAGGAAACCATGAGAAGAATATAAGGAGTCCATTGAAGGATGATTTTCCTGACTTTCTTCAGGTGGGTGTCTCTTTGTTCTTTTTGCAGGTACCATAAAAGCAAAGGCCGTAACAGCTCTAGCCCAAAGAAATACTCGGCAATAAACATGCTAATTCCAGATGCAGCAACGGACAGGAACATAAAAAGCCAATACCAGCGCGGCTTCTGTATTGCCAGGATCATTGCTGCAAAGGAGAGCAAGAAAAGGATATAGACCAGGAAGGCATTGCTGTAGGTGACAGCTATATATTGCTGTTGAAATCCCGGGTACACAGCGAATAAGAATGCGGTCCAGGCAACTTCTGTATGATATTTTGGCCAAATGAGACGCAGAACCCACCAAAAACTGAGCGTTGTCAGGAACCGGGTAAAAATGCCAAATATCTGCCAGGCCAGTGTCGATTCACCGAAAAGCGAAGTGGTAATTCGAAAAATCCATGCCAGCAACGGCCTGTCCACGGCAAAATTATCGTGAAAGCTCTGTGGACCTTGAAAATGTAAATACCACATTGAAGGCCAATCGTCCCAGTAAAACCCGAGGGTATGGATGATCGGGGCAAAGGTGATCGCAGTGATCAAAAAAAGTGCAAGCGGGACGAATTTTGGACCAATCTTAAGGCTTTGTGACATAAGACGTCTATTTTAGATGTTCCTCTACCCATTGCCTGGCCATAAATAGCGCTTTGTCAAGCTGGCTGGCATCTTTTCCACCTGCTTGTGCCAGGGTGGGCCGGCCGCCTCCACTACCACCTAATGGTTGGGCAATATGTTTAACCAGATCACCAGCATGCAAGCCACGTTGGACCAGGTCTTCGGTGATTGTGGCAATCACGATTGGACGTTCATCCTTGCTGACTGTAGCTAATACCGCTACGCCGGTAGGGTACTTTTGACGAAAACGATCGGTCATCTCTCTTAGCGTGTCAATATCCGCTCCAGGCAGACTGGCAGCTAAAACCGGTACACCTTTGATGGTTTGCACTGAGACCAGGTGTTGAATAAACTCTTTGCTGGCCAGTTCGTGACGAAGGTCAGAAATTTCTTTCCTGGCAGTGTTGAGCGCCTCCAGGATTTCTGTTGCTTTGTGCGGAATTTCTTCAGGGGCAACACCCAGCATCAGGGAGATGTTCTTGATTATCTGGAACCGTTTCTGGATTAGCTCGTAGGCGCGCCAACCGGAAACTGCTTCAATTCGACGGATGCCGGCTGCGGTGCTGCCTTCGCTGGTGATAAGAAAAATACCAATGTCGCCAGTCTCCTCAACATGAGTGCCACCGCATAATTCGTTAGAAAGTGATGCTCCGATGGTGATATTGCGCACCGTAGACGCATACTTTTCACCAAAAAGGGCCATTGCACCTTCTTCTATGGCTTGCTCCAAAGGTTTGTAAGCTATATTCAGTTTATAGTTGCTGAGAATTGCACGATTCACACCTGCTTCGATTTTTTCTAACTGATCCAGGGTGACGGGTTGGGGGTGGGTGAAGTCAAATCGCAATCGATCAGGAGCAACCAAAGAGCCTGCCTGGCGGGCATGCTCGCCCAAAACTGATCTTAACTCAGCATGCAGCAAATGCGTGGCGGTGTGATTGCGCATAATGTCTTTGCGCCGTTGGGAATCGACCTGTGCAATAGCCTGGTCGTTAACCTTGGGTTCTCCTTGCTGAACCTTTCCAAGATGAACGATAACTCCTGCTGCGGGTTTCCGCATACTCACAACCTCGATTTTCCAACCAGCGGCAGGGCTGAAAATTCTACCAGTATCAGATACCTGACCACCAGACTCCACATAAAAGCCTGTTTCAGGGAGCAACACCTCGATTTGATCGCCTGGTTTTGCCTGGGAGATGCTTTTACCATCCTTGAGCAAAGCTAACAAGGGTTGTTCTGTCTCAAAGAGTTGATAGGGATTGTAATGAACGCCATCTGCATCCAAAATACCCTGGTCTTGCAACTCTCGCAGAATATTGCGATAGACCTCAACATCCTCTCCGCCCATGGTACCAAATACCTCACCTGCTCCCGAAGCGATGCGGTGCTGTTCCATCGCCTGGTGAAATCCGATCTCGTCGACAGCCAGATTTTGTTCTTTGGCAATATCGCGAGTGATCTCCAGAGGCAAACCATAGGTTGCGTACAGGTCGAAAGCCAGGTCGCCTTGCAGGATATTCTCACCTTTGGAAATTAACCTGGTTAGTAGATTCTCCAACTTGGCAACACCGCTTTCAACAGTGCGTTGAAAACGCTCTTCTTCACGAGTTAGATTAGACAAAATCGCAGACCGGTTGCGCACCAGCTCCGGATAAAATTCTCCGTAATTTTCAATGACCTTCTGAGCCACTTCGGCCAGGAAGGGCTTGTGGAGACCGATTTTTCCGCCAAAGCGTGCAGCTCTGCGAATGATCATCCGGCAAACATAATTTCTACCCAAATTCCCCGGCACTACGCCATCGGCGATCAAGAAAGTGGCGGAGCGGGTGTGGTCTGCAATGACCCGGTAAGGGGTGATATTGGCTTCAAATTCATCATCGTTATGACCGGTGAGTGACCGGATAGCATTGAGAAGAGGCATGAATAAATCTGTCCTGTAGTTTGAATTTGTGTTTTGTAAAACAGACACAATTCGTTCAAATCCCATGCCGGTATCTACATGCTTGGATGGCAGCGGCTCAAGCTGAGTGGGGCTTAGCCGGTTGTATTGAATGAAAACCAGGTTCCATAATTCCAGGAAGCGTGCACAGTCGCCATTTACCTGGCAGATATGGCCGGCAATAGCTTGCTTATCGCAGAAAGATGGACCGCGATCGATATGAATTTCACTGCATGGACCGCAGGGACCGGTTTCCGCCATTTCCCAGAAATTATCTTTTCGACCAAAAAAAAGAATATGAGATGGATCAATACCTGGTTGTTTACTCCACTCTGTGGCAGCTTCGTTATCTTGGGGAATTTCGTCTTTTTCGTCTTTAAAGCAAGTCACCCAAAGCTTGTCTTTTGGCAGCTCCCAGACATCACATAATAGCTGCCATGCCCAGGTAATGGCTTCTGGTTTGTAATAGTCTCCAAATGACCAATTGCCCAGCATTTCAAAAAAGGTGTGGTGTGTATCATCACGGCCCACGTCTTCCAAATCATTATGTTTTCCTGCTACCCGCATGCATTTTTGCGAATTAGCCGCCCTAACGTAAGGTCGTTTGTCAGTGCCCAGAAAGATATCTTTGAACTGGACCATACCCGCATTGGTGAAGAGCAATGTCTGATCTCCGCCTGGCACCAGGGGTGCAGAGGGTACATAGGTGTGGCCTTGTTCAATAAAGAAATCGATAAAATCCTGACGGATTTTAGCTCCGCTAATAAATTTCTGGGTCATAAGTGCTCCATCGAGATAGTGGTTAGGATTGTGGGAAGAAGATGGGTCATGAATAGATTGACATTGAATCTCTGCCCGGTTAAGCTGATAAATTATACCAAGGAGGCTATCAATAAGAAAGTGAACCCTTTATATTCGGGTTGTGCAAATCACAGGCCTTCGAAAAAAATTTGGGATATAATCAGCCAACCCGAACCATGGTCAATCCTTTGTATGGCTTTTGGTGGTTGGAATGTTTTCTGTAAACTAGTAATACATGTTCCATCTCGTGAGATTTATACTTCATCAAATATCTCCACGGGAGAGGTGAAATCAGGAAAGGTTTATGAATCGTTATCTTTACGTTGCAGTATTTTCTTCTGGAATGACGACCTTAGCCATTGAGCTGGCGGCATCACGGTTGATAGGTGTAGCCTTTGGTACGAGTAATTTGGTTTGGGCAAGTATTATCGGCTTGATTCTCATATACTTAACGCTCGGTTATTTTATTGGGGGCTGGTGGGCAGACCGTTCCCCTTACCCTCAAACTATGTATCGTATCATCGCTTGGGCAGCTTTCACCGCCGGTTTGGCGCCCCTTATAGCTCGACCTGTGCTTACCTTAGCTTCAAATGCGTTTGATCAACTTCAGCTTGGGGTACTCATCGGTTCATTTACAGCGGTTTTGATCCTGTTTAGTGTACCGATTACGTTACTCGGAACGATTTCTCCTTTTGCTATACGCCTGGCGATTACTGATGCAGCGACAGCAGGCAAGATATCCGGAAAAATTTATGCCATTTCCACTCTAGGATCTTTCGTGGGTACTTTTTTGCCGGTGTTAGTATTAATTCCGGTGGTGGGTACGACCCTGACCTTTATGTTCTTTAGTATATTCTTGTTAGTTGTGGCTTTAACCGGGTTATGGATTGCAGGAAAAAAGAAGGATGCCCTGGGCTACCTTTGGATGCTAATTCTATTGTTACTTTTTGCGGCTCTGACGGCTGGACGCCCCCTGAAAACAACTGCTGGTCAAATATATGAGTCAGAATCCGCTTATAACTATATCCAGGTGGTAGAAAGCGATGGATACCGGTTGCTGCGTTTGAACGAAGGTCAGGGTGTGCATTCGGTTTGGCATCCTGAACAATTGGATTATGCAGGTCCATGGGAACAATTCCTGGCTGCGCCTTTTCTGAACCAACCCCAGGTAAGCCCCGATCGTGTCAAAAACATGGCGATTGTTGGGTTGGCAGCGGGAACGGTCGCCAGGCAGGCCAGTGAAGTGTTTGGCCCTATTCCTATCGATGGGTATGAGATTGATGGTGAGATTATCCAGGTCGGACAATCCTTTTTTGAGATGAATCTACCCAATTTGACTGCCATCGCCCAGGATGGGCGTCTGGGTCTGGCTCAAAGCCAGCACACTTATTCAATTATTGGCATCGATGCTTACCAGCCCCCTTATATCCCCTGGCATTTGACAACTCGCGAGTTTTTTCAGTTGGTGTATGACCATTTGGATGCGGATGGTGTCATGGTGATTAATGTAGGACGATCTCCTTCAGACCGGAGCCTCGTTGATGGCTTGGTCGGAACGATTCGCAGCGTATTCCCATCCGTTTATGTAATGGATGTGCCAAACTCTTTCAATTCTATTGTTTATGCTACGGTTCAGACTACTCAAATTCAGAACCTGTATGATAACCTTTTGTTTCTCTATACTCAAGAGAATACGCATCCATTGTTGATCACAGCAATTGAGCGCTTTGTTATCCATCAACAACCCGTGTCGGATTCAACGATTGTCTTTACAGATGATTGGGCTCCAGTAGAATGGATGACCAATCAGATGGTTTTAAATTATGTATTATTTGGTGATGTCGATGTTTTGAGAGGACCATGATCATGCCTAGATCTACAGCTACCTACACGAATCCTATGCAGCCAGGCGAAAAGACTCGTTCATTCCTCGGATGGATTGTGACCATCCTGGTGCCGATTGCTATCGTTTTGACGGGCGTCCGTTTGATGATGACTCCGGCTTTCTTAAACGTTGAGTATAGTATGCCTGGATTTCCAGAAGATCGTTATGGTTTTACGAAACAGGACCGGCTCTATTGGTCACGCATTGCTCTGGATTATTTGCTCAATGCGGCAGATATTTCATTTTTAGGTGACCTGCGCTTTGAAGATGGAACGCCTGTTTACAACGAGCGTGAATTGAAACATATGGTGGATGTGCAAATTGCCCTTCAGATTACACTGCTGGTATGGTATTTCGCACTGGGCGGCCTCTTTGCCCTTGGAGTTTGGGCCTGGCGCGCAGAATGGGCATATGAATATCGGCTTGGCCTGGCTCGTGGGGGTTGGTTAACGGTCATCTTCGTCAGCGCAATCATATTGTTAGTTTTACTCAGTTTTGGCGTGTTCTTTGTTGCTTTCCACAACGTTTTCTTTGAGCCAGGAACCTGGCTGTTTTATTACAGTGATACACTCATCCGCCTTTTCCCCGAACGTTTCTGGCGCGATATTTTTATTTATGTTGGGATTTTTGCTTTTGTTGTTGGGTTGATTTTGGGTCTTCGAGCCAAACCGAAGAGATAACAATTTACGAATCTGTGTACTGATCTACCAAAAGCGCCCAACAAGATTTTTGTTGAGCGCTTTTTAGTTTCTTGAATCAAGAAGTGAAGTTACTTTGTTGTGCCTTGTTTGGCAACTGCCTCTGCGGCTTTCTTGATCTCTTCCGGATCTCCCAGGTAGAAGCTCTTGATCGGTTTAAGCTCTTCATCCAATTCATAGACCAATGGGACACCGGTGGGGATGTTGAGTTCGGTGATTTCTGCTTCGGAAACATTATCCAGGTACTTGACCAGCGCCCTCAAGCTGTTGCCGTGCGCGGCGATCAGAACTTGTTTTCCAGCTTTCACCGAAGGGGCGATCGTGGTGTGCCAATATGGCATCATGCGTTCTACTGTGAGTTTTAATGACTCGGTGCGCGGTAATTCCTCTGGTGAAAGTTCTGCATAACGCGGGTCAAACCGCGGGTGGCGTTCATCATCAACATCCAATTCAGGGGGAGGGGTTGCGTAGCTGCGTCGCCAGATTTTTACCTGTTCATCTCCAAACTTAGCTGCCATTTCTGCTTTGTTAAGCCCCTGGAGAGCCCCGTAATGTCTCTCGTTTAGTTGCCAGGCCCGAATAACCGGTATCCATTCTAATTCCATCTCCTCGAGGGCGATCCACAAAGTATGGATGGCCCTTTTAAGGACAGATGTGTAAGCGTAGTTGAATGTATAACCGGAAGCTTTAAGGATTTTACCTGCGCTGTGAGCTTCTTGACGTCCTTGTTCTGTTAATCCGACATCGGTCCAACCAGTAAATCGATTTTCCAGATTCCAGATGCTCTGACCGTGCCTGAGTAAAACCAAGGTATATGCTTTGTTCATAAGTGTGCCTTTCTGTCAGTTTATTAAAAGCGTCTCCCTGGAAAAACGGGAGACGCATACGAATTGATAGACGCGTTATGGTTTAACGAATCGCTTGCTCGGTGTCCCGATCGAAGATATGCATGTTGTCCATGTTGAATACAACCTGGACTTTGTCGTTGATGTGGTATCGAGAGCGCGGGTCGACACGAGCGACAAAAACTTGTTCGCCTGTCTTCAGGTAGACCGTGATTTCATTGCCCATTAATTCGGTGACATCAACGGTGGAGTCCACAAGCTGTGGAATGATGCCTGGACGAGCGAATTCTGGGTTGTGAACATCTTCAGGGCGGATACCGAAGATAACCGGTTTGTCTACATAGGCCATGTATGGGGTGGCTCGATCTTCCGGGATTAGCACGTTGAATGAGCCGCCATCTACATGTAGTCTGCCATCGGCTTTACGGATATGGGCAGAGAAGAAGTTCATCGCCGGCGAGCCAATAAATCCAGCTACGAAGAGGTTGTTAGGTTTGTCGTACAATGTTTGTGGTGTATCGACCTGCAAGAGGATGCCTTTATTGATAACAGCAATCCGTGTGGCCATGGTCATCGCTTCAACCTGGTCATGGGTTACATAGATAAAGGTGGTCTGAAGTTGTTGGTGCAGCTTGCTGATATTTGCGCGGGTTTCTACGCGTAATTTGGCATCCAGGTTTGAAAGAGGTTCATCAAAGAGGAAAACTTTTGGCTCGCGCACAATGGCTCGACCAACAGCCACACGCTGTCGCTGACCACCGGAGAGCTGTCGAGGTTTGCGGTCCAGGAGATGCTCAATGCCCAGTATTTTTGCTGCATTTTCAACTCTTGTCTTGATTTCCTGCTTGGGTGTTTTTCTTAGCTTCAATCCGAAAGCCATATTGTCAAAAACGGTCATATGCGGGTAGAGGGCGTAAGATTGGAATACCATAGCGATATCGCGATCTTTAGGGGCGACATCATTTACAACCTGGTCTCCAATTAGAATCTTGCCTTCGCTGATATCCTCAAGACCGGCCAGGCAACGTAATGCAGTTGTTTTTCCACATCCAGAAGGACCAACAAGAACCAGGAATTCTTTGTCAGCAATCTCGATATTGAGGTCATTGACCGCTATTACATCACCAAAACGCTTGTATACATGATCGAATGTTACGCTTGCCATTAGTTTTTCTCCTTTCACGGTTTACGGGAATATAGTGACCATATTATATTCTTTGTTTGTCTAAAAAGCAATTGAATTGGAAGAATTTGTGATATCCTGATCCCTTAAATATGACATTGTTCCTTGGGATGGTGTTATGATTTAAAGGAAAGTCATCGTAAACTGAAGCCTTGTCGATTTTGATGCCCATATATAGAATGGAATTATGTCTAGCGAAGATCTGACCCCGATTAGAAAACAATATTTGGAAATAAAGCGACAGTACCCCAATGCGATTCTCTTTTTCAGGTTGGGGGATTTTTACGAGACTTTTGATCAGGACGCGGAAATTACATCCCGTGAATTAGATATCGTATTAACCTCGCGGAATGTTGCCAAAGGCGTGCGTATTCCGATGGCAGGTATTCCACATCACGCGGCTGAAAATTATCTTGCCCGCCTGATAGAGAAAGGGCATCATGTAGCCATTTGCGAACAGGTGGGCGACCAGCCAGTAAAAGGGCTTTTTCGCGCGCCAGGTTACCCGTGTGGTGACTCCAGGTACGATAGTTGAACCGGGTTTGCTGCCGGGTGATGCCAATAATTATCTGGCATGTGTGGTCATCGAAGTGGATGATGAAAAAGATGGGGCAATGGTCAGCCAGTCGGGTAAAGCCGGAATTGCTTATGTTGATATTACGACTGGAGAGTTCGCGGCTACAGAATTGGTCGGATCAGATATCCAAGGAATTGTTCGAGCTGAATTGGCCCGTTTACACCCGGCCGAAATTTTATTGCCAGATTCGGTTACGTTATCCAATCAATCGGATGGACATATCTCTACCTGGCCTTCCTGGCGTTTTGAATTGGGCCGCTGTCAAGAAGAATTGTTTAGACATTTTTCTGTTAGCTCATTAGACGGTTTTGGATTGCATGGTTTGCGACTGGCTATTCGGGCCTCGGGAGCCATTTTGCAATACCTGGCCGAGACCCAACAAGCCGCCCTCAACTTGTTAACCGGTCTGAGCACATATCACCAAACAGATTACATGATTCTGGATGCTGCTACTCGACGTAACCTGGAATTGACTGAAACCATGCGGGGCAGCTCAGCTAAAGCTTCATTGTTAGGTGTATTGGATCACAGTATTACGCCGATGGGTAAGCGCTTGATCCGGCAATGGGTCAATAAACCTTTGCTCGATATTGAGCAAATCCAGCAAAGACAGGCTGGTGTTCGGATCTTCTTCGAAAATGGTTTGCTGCGTACGGAATTGAGAGCTGCCCTAAAATCTTTAGGTGACCTGGAACGTCTGGTCAATCGTATTCTCGCTGGGTCTGCTCAGCCACGAGACCTGGTGAGCTTACGAATCATACTTGTGCGTTTGCCGTCTATCAAAGCATTGTTTTCTGATGTCGGCGATGCGTTGGAAAAAGTTTTACGGGATTTCCACCTTTGCCAGGATGAAAAGGATTTTCTTGAGCAATCCTTAGAAGATGACCCACCGTCAACTTTGCAGAACATCGGAGTCATCCGTCCCGGTTTTTCTGCTGAGCTGGATGGTGTGATCGAAAGGTCCAAACACGCCAGAGAATGGATAGCCAATCTGGAAAATGTTGAACGGGAACGCACCGGCATTAAAACCCTGAAGGTTGGTTACAACAAAGTTTTTGGATATTACCTGGAGATTACCAGAGCTAATGCAAGCCACGCTCCCGAAGAGTATATTCGTAAACAGACATTAGTTAATGCGGAGCGTTATATCACACCGGAGTTGAAGGAATACGAGACGCTGGTGTTGAATGCAGAAGATAGAATCCATGAAATTGAAGCGCGGTTATTTCAGGAAATTTGCGGCCGGCTGGCCAAATCAGCTGCGCTGATGTTGTCGACATCTAAAGCGTTGGCGCAAATGGATGTGTTAGCAGCTTTAGCAGAAGCTGCAGTGCAAGGCGGTTACACATGCCCGATTGTGATGGAAGAAGATATCCTGGATATCCGTGATGGCCGGCATCCTGTGGTTGAACAGACCTTACTAGGAGAAAGGTTTGTTCCTAATGACCTGATCTTCTCGGAAGGCGAACGAGTGCGAATTATTACAGGACCGAATATGTCTGGCAAGTCGACCTTGATTCGCCAGACTGCCTTGATTGTGTTGATGGCCCAAGTGGGCAGCTTTGTGCCGGCGGGATCGGCGCGCATTGGTTTAGTGGATCGAATTTTTACACGCATGGGCGCTCAAGATGAAATCCATGCTGGTCAATCTACCTTTATGGTTGAGATGGTGGAGACGGCAAACATCTTACACCACGCAACCCCGCGCAGCCTCCTGATCCTGGATGAGATCGGACGTGGCACCAGCACGTATGATGGTGTTTCAATTGCCTGGGCTGTGATTGAATACATCCATAATCATCCGCGGGTACGCTCGAAGACATTATTCGCGACCCATTATCATGAGCTGACTCAACTGGCAGAACTTCTTCCAGGGGTGAGTAATTACAACGTAGCTGTCAGCGAGGCGGATGGTCAGGTCATCTTTCTGCATAAAATAGTCCCTGGCGGTGCTGATCGTTCCTATGGTATTCATGTTGGCCAACTGGCTGGTTTGCCCCGGCCGGTTACTCAAAGGGCGGGGGAGATTTTGCGCCAGCTAGAGTCCTCATCAGGAAAAGCTGTCAAAATTAACCCTTCAGCCCCAAGACAGATGGCTCTTTTTCCGGAGACAAATCCGTTATTGGATGAATTAAAGGAATTGGATATTAATGCCCTATCTCCGATTGAAGCATTGAATAAAGTGTACGAATGGAAGCGTAAATTTTTAAAAGATCTTTAGAGAAATCTTTGTTGAAATTTTACAGTCGGGAAATATTGACAAGATCTGGTTCAATTTCTATAGCCCATTGTCCCAAATCTCCAAAATCATATTCCACGTACAAATAATTGGCTTCCCGTTCTGATCGGATCAATCGAATAGGGCGTTTGAATTTGAAGGTTAGGAGTTCATCATTCCACTCGCCTTGGCTTTCAGGATCGTAGCCATCCGGAGGCCCAAAGGCCCGGTCGATTGCATGTTCCATCAATAAAAGGCGCAGAATTGCTTCGGGAGTGTCCACAGACCAGAGCAGACTGGCAGTTGCCTGGTTTTCTAGTTCGAAGATACGTTCATTCTCATCCAGTTCCCATTGTACTGGTGACCAGATTCCAGGTAATTCGTCCACATTGATGGTCTCGGGGTCTATGTCGATGGGCATTTCTTTTCTCCTTAAAATATAGAATTATTTTTTGAAATATGGAATTAAGTTCACTTTGTATGGATTGGACAATTGATGGTTAGCCAAAGATGGAGTGATAACTTGTCATGATTTTCCTGGTCAACATGCTCCCCAGGATTGCATAGGCATCTGTTGGCAGATAATGGGGGGCGGAACGATCAAAAAGAATTTGAAAGTTAGCGGGAAAATCGTCATCACCTTGCCAGTAGACCACAAGCAAAGGAACCCGGGGGAGTGCCTGGAAGATGTACGCGGCATGTGCGAATTGAATTTTATGTGCTTGCCATTCTTCGGCAACCCGTATAAATCCTTCCAGGTGGTTACCGATTTGACGTGCGAGCTCGTGCCCGGTATAACCTTGAAAAGCGCGCTGATAGAATTTCCCATCCGGGAGATCAGCGAAGGATATCCAGTCTCCTGAACAGGGTGTTCCATCTGCCGTAAGTAAATAATACAAGATCATTGCTTGAGTAAAATCGGGGAGTATTTCTTTGGTGTTCTGATCGATTATCTGGATCTCTGGAAACGCGATGGATATTGAGCGCTTCCAGAATATGAGCTCGAGAGTGTTATGTTCAAGATTGCTAACACCGCCGGAATTCTGAGCAAGCTGGTGCAGGTCATTCACGGCAATTTGTTGGCGAAGCTCTTCGTTTCTACGAGTAAAACCAGAAAAATCAGGACGATCCGGTTGATGGTACTGCAAGATCATACTCCAAAGACATAATTTTTACTATTTTAATCTATAGAATGAGCTATAAAAAAGACATTCCACCAAATCTTCTGGTGGAATGTCTTAACCCTTAGAGCCCAGAAACGGAAACTTATTTTCCTGTGCGGACTTTGTGCTGGAGGGTGCGCATTAGAATCTGTTCCAGATCATTTTGAGGTGATTTGGATTTCTTTTTGCCTTTCTTTTTGTCTTCACCTTCACCATCAAAATCCTTTGAACGCTCCATCGCTTCACGTAATGCCATTTCCATGGCTGTGGGGATAGGTGCTTCTTTTACTTCTGGTTCGGCGATAGAAGACGGTTTAGCAATAGGCTGTTGCTGAACCTCTTTGGCAATCTTCACTGGGGGTTCTTCCAGTGCTTTCATGCTAAGTTTAATTTGCTTTTTCTGGCGATTGACATTGAGTACTTTGACATCGATTTCATCGCCTTCTTTGACTACTTCGTTAACACTCTTGATGTAGTCATGGGTCATTTCACTAATGTGAACCAGACCAGGTCGTTCAGCGCCGATTTCCACAAAGGCGCCAAATTTTTCCAGGCGAACAACTTTCCCTTTGATCACCATATCACTTTCGATTTCCCGCCATTCTAAATCTAGCGGTTTGACCATGGTCAGTTCAATTCGATTCTTTTTAGGAAAGATACGCCGTACCCATACATCAACCTTTTGTCCTACCTGGACAATATCTTCTACACGGTTGACGGGTTCAGCTTGTAGTTGTGAGATGTGCACAACGCCGGGAACTGGCAGGCCAATATCGATAACAGCACCAGCCAGTGTGGTTTTTACCACGGTTCCGGTAAATTGAGTTTTTCTTTTGATTTGATCAAGATCTTGAATGATCGTGATTTCCGGGGTTTCTAAGGAATTCGTATCCATGATTTTTCTCCAAAAAGGGTTTTTCCATCCACCAACAGGTGGCAATTTATAAGATTATACGATAAATCAGCATAAGCCGCGATCTTCAATTATACCTCTCCTAATAATAAAAGTCAAAGTTGGGCTTATTAAGATCTTGTGAATATTTAAACAAAAATCCCTCCTGGACCTCAGGAGGGATCCAACCGATAGAATTTCTAAGTGTCTGGTTGATTAGGATCATGTTTGAGGGTCTTGATCCCGTTCCGCACCTGGTTGAGATAGCGATCTAGCTCTACCTCAAGTCGGGTAAGTGTATCAACTACGTATTGGTCCGCCTCGAGCCGGGTTTTTTCTACTTCGCTACGCGCTTGTATATGGATTTGTTCAGCTCGCGCCTGAGCCGTCTGTACAATCGCGTCGCGCTCAACCAATTGGTCGCTTTTTTCGCGAGCGATGGCAATTGTACGGTTAGCTTCTTCTTGCGCTTGGGCTAAAATGCGATCCCGTTGGGCCTGGATTTGTTGGGCCTTTTTTACTTCCTCAGGGATCGCTACTCGCATTTGATCAATGATGTCCAGAATACGATCTTCTTCAACAATGACGCTGCGTGTAAACCAGAGTGGGCGGCTCTGGTTTAAGAGTTCTTCCAGTCGATCGACAAGGTGCAAAATGTCCATAAAGTTCTTTCCCTCAATAAGCCTGAAGACAGTTGGGGATGGGATGAAATGAGTTGATCGATTAATAGATTACACGTAAATAATCATTTCGTCAACTATTATAATGTATATCCCAACTCCTCGAATTTCTGATCATAATACCTTTGGTTGCAAATTTCTTGCCAGCCCCTAATCTCTTAATGAAGTAGCCGGTACGACTTGTTGACCATCACCTAACTCTAGAAACCTGGATTTAAGTGCTCTTTCCACATGATCTGGTACCATACTGCTCACATCACCGCCCAGAGAAGCAATTTCTCTAACTGTGGTGGATGAAAGGAAGGTGTGCTCTTCGGCAGTAATTAAGGCCATCGATTCAATGCCTGACGCCAAGCGATGGTTTGCTAAAGCCATGCGAAATTCATATTCAAAATCAGAGAATACACGTAAACCTCGAATAATGACCTGGGCATTAATGGTCTGGCAAAATTGAACCGTTAATCCGCTGTACCCCATCACCTGGATATTTGATTCTTCGATAAAGGATTGTTTTACCAGCTCAATTCGATCTTTGGGTGAGAATACAAGAGATTTGAGAGGTTTGTCGTAAACAGCAATAACCACCTCATCGAAAATCCGGGCAGCCCTGCATGCAATATCGATATGACCGAAATGAATAGGATCAAATGTACCTGGAAATACTGCACGAACCATTTTACGAAATCCTCCGAGACTGATTAGCTAATGTCTGCATTGTGGGGTGTCCAGGATGCCTTGACAGCTTGTGATAAAAGTTGATGATCTTCTTTGGATAAATCCGGATCCTGGCTGATGAGATCGTGTGCCAGCCGTTGTGCCTGTTCAATGACCTCGATTTTTGTCAGGTTTGCCAGCTGGAACTCCGAATAGCCTGATTGGCGCGTGCCCAGGAATTGTCCAGGTCCGCGTTGTTCCAGGTCTTTTTCGGCTAACAGGAAACCATCATTGGTTTCTGATAACACCCGCAGACGTTCATTGTCCATGTCATCAGCAGAATCTGGGATCAGAATGCAGTAGGATTGGTCTGAACCTCGACCAACTCTACCGCGGAATTGGTGTAATTGAGCCAGACCAAAACGATTTGCCCCTTCAATTAGCATAACTGTAGCGTTTTGTACATCGACGCCGACTTCGATCACCGAGGTGGAAACCAGAATATGGTTTTCGCCTGACTGAAATTCTGACATGACTTGCTCTTTTTCTTCTGGCTTTAATCGTCCATGAAGTAAACCGATCTTGTATTTCGGAAAGATTTCTTCCTGAAGACGAAGGTATTCTTCAGTGGCTGCTTTGGTTTCGCTGTTTTCGCTTTCTTCGACCAATGGATAGATGATGAATGCCTGGTGACCTGACTCGATTTGGCTGCGGATCAGGGAATATGCCCGTTCACGATTGCTTGGTGGAAGGACGTGAGTAGAGATGGGTTGTCTGCCTTCAGGTAATTCATCGATGATCGATAAATCTAAATCACCGTAGATTGTCAGTGCCAGGGTGCGAGGAATGGGTGTGGCGGTCATTACCAGCAGATGAGCATTTTCACCCTTAACCCGCAGAGCAGCTCTTTGCTCGACGCCAAAGCGATGCTGTTCGTCAACTACCACCATTTGCAGGTCGGCAAAAGTTACCGGGTCTTCGATTAAAGCATGGGTGCCGATCACAAGCTTTATCTTTCCATCCTGCAATTCTTCCCTAATCTTGCGCTTTTCATCTTCTGGTGTTGCTCCAATTAACAAGCGTATCTGATCTGGAGACAAAGGTGCGTCATTTGTGACAGGTTGAGTGCTTTCCTCAGAACCCATTTCGAGAACAGGTGTGGCAAGGATGCGCAGCATGTTTTTGTAATGCTGTTCGGCCAAAATGCTGGTGGGCGCCATGATAGCAGTCTGTGCTCCGGATTGACTAACCATGGCAATGCCCAAGGCTGCAACCACGGTTTTTCCTGAACCGACATCGCCTTGGACCAGCCGATTCATAGGACGCCCAGATGCCAGATCTTCTTGAATATCTTTAAGAACTTTTAATTGGGCTGAAGTAAGACTAAAAGGGAGGGAACCTAAAAGTAGTTCGAGCCAGGTATCGTCAACCTTGAATGAACGAGCGGTGCGATCTTGCCAGGCACGTTTCTGCTGTAACACGCCGAGCTGTAAAAAGAATATTTCATCAAATGAAAGGCGATTTTTTGCCTGCTCTAACTCTTCTGATGAATCGGGAAAATGAATCTGTGTGAGGGCAGTTTGCAGATCCATCAGATTTGCTTTTTTCTGTATCCAATACGGAATATGGTCTCGGACGCGGTGCGCATAGCTGACTACGCCCTGGTTCATCACTCGTCTGAGCCATTTCGCGGCGATTTGCGCGGACAATCGATAAATTGGTACAATCCGGTTTGTGCTGAGCTGCTGTTGTTCTAAGGCTTCCCAATCGGGATTGTTCATGGTGAGACGACCGAGATATTGCTCAGTTTTTCCCGAAAGGGAGATTTGCATCCCTGTGTGTAACCGTCTGGCCAAATAGGGTTGGTTGAACCAGTTAACTCGTAAACTTCCGCTGCCATCCGTGATAATTGCTTCAGTACGTTGGTATTTTCCACCGCTAACTGGCCTGGTTGCGATGCTTTTTACGGTTCCGATCACGGTAGCTTGCTCACGATAGCCAAGCCGATTGATTGGTTTTAATTGAGAATAATCATCATATCGCCTGGGGATGTAGTAAAGCAAGTCCCTGAGTGTATAGATTCCGAGACGAGTCAGATTTTGGGAGTTGCGCGGACCTATCCCCGGTAGAACGGTTACGGGAGAATTTAAATCGACAGGGTCTGCTATCTGTGCTGGCGGGGCGTCGGCTTCTGGTGTAGAGATTGGCGTCTCCTGGCTGTAAACTTCTTCAACAGGCTCTGCTTGAGCTAATTCTTCAGCTTCTTTTGCTTGTGGTGAAGGTGATATTTCGACACCCGTATCCATTGGGTGGATTTCTGTGTCCGATTGAACCGTTTGTATCTCTCTTGCATCTTTTGTGATTGTAGGACCTTGGGTTTTCGCTGGATCGGAATCACTGCGGTGAATCCGCCGGATCAGTCCTTCTAATGTTTCTGAACGCGACTTGGCGGTCAGGCGTGCATAGTCCTGGATGCGATAAACGATTGCCTGAATGAGATCTTCGGGGACTCCTTCGTTTCTTGCCTCGGGCACCCAGTGATCTAACATCCGAACCAGACCACCCATAACGGCATGGTTATCGTACCCCCGGTCGGCTTCGAGTTTAAAAAACTTTAGTAATTTTTGTATAGATGGCTTCATTAGAATACTATTTTACCAGTCTTATGAAATGATTGCTGCGAAGCCTAAGCCATTTGGACCAACATGTACACCAATCACGGTTGTTACGTTGATTAGCAAAGACGCATCGTCGCTCATGGATTTAACCCGTTGTTGTAATTTGCGGGCATCAGTTTCAGCATTGGAATGCAGCAAGGCGATTTTCTCGAGATGGCCCAATTTGGAAATGATCTCAGTTAGTCGTTCAACGCCTTTTTTTCTGGTTCTTGCTTCTCCTAAACTTAGGACCTTGCCATCCTTGACTTCGAGGAAGGGTTTGATGCGCAAAAGGCCGCCAATTCTGGCTTTTGCCCAAGATACCCGGCCGCTGCGGCGCACATATTCTAATGTGTCAAGCATGGCAATCAATCGAATTCGCTTTCTCAAATCTTCTAGCATATTGAGTATGGCTTCCAGTGACATTCCACTGGCAATTCCCTCTGCGGCTGCTAAAACCTGAAAACCCAATCCCAAGCTTATTTGTTGGCTGTCAACCACACTGACTTTGTTGCCAAAGGTTTGGGCTGCACTATGGGCGGCATTATAAATTCCACTCAACGCGCTGGCAGCATGGATCGATATGATTTTTTCAAATCCTTGCGCAACCAAGTCGCTATACAGCATTTGGTACGTGCCAGGAGATGCAGTTGCTGTTGTGGGTTGAGCGCTTAATTCGGGCAATTGGCGATAAAAATCTTCCCGTGAGATTTCTACCCCATCCAGGTAACTCTTTCCATTAATATACACCGTATTAGGAATCATGAAAATTTTGTTGGATTGTAAAAGAAATGCGGGAATATCCGCAGTGCTGTCAGTAACTAGCGCAATGTTCATTTTTTGTTGTTCCGGCAAACGAATCAAGATACACTGTTTGCCTTCCCCCCTATTGCGAGGAAAGACAATTTAAATCTATTCAATGGCAATGATAAATTGGTAATGTGGTTGGCAGCCTTCTTGGACTTCAATTTCTTGATTGGGGTATTTGACGCGCACCATGTCTGCAATGCGGAAAACCTCTTGTTTAGGCAAATTGGCCCCGTAAAAAAGCGTGATTAACTCAAAATGATCTGCATGGGCTTTTTTCAATAGACCTAAACAGGCGTCTTCCAAAGTGCTGGCTGAAACCACGAGTTTTCCGTTGAGTAAGGCGATGATTTGTCCCTCTTGAACTTCAACCTCATCAATTTCGACACTGCGGGTGGCAATCGTAATTTCGCCAGTCTCGACGTCATTTAGCGCAGCCGTCATCTCGGCGGCAATCTCATCGATATCTCCATCCGGTACCAGGCGCATCATGGCCGACAGTCCTTGTGGAACTGTGCGACTCTCAATGACCACAACTTTTTTGACGGTTAACTCCGCTGCAGTTTTGGCGGCCAGGATAATATTCTTGTTATTGGGCAGGATGATGATTTTATCGCTGGGTAGATTTTCGAAAGCATGAATGATTTCTTGGGTGCTGGGATTCATGGTTTGGCCGCCTTCAACCAATGCAGCAACACCCAGGCTAGCAAAAACCCGACCGATGCCTGCTCCAGGGACGACAGCCACAACGGCAATTTGTCCGGGTTCTACGGATGCTAAGGGGGTTTTTGCGCCAGAACACTCATCTTTGTTGTTGTCCATCTGGTCAATTAAGTTCTCTATAGCAACTTTTGTGACGGTTCCGATTCCTCGAGTGTAATCAATAGGTTGATACAGGTGATCGGTGGGCACGTGGATATGCAAACGATACATCCCATCGCCTTCACCCACCTGGATGGATGTTCCCATCTCTTCCAAATCCGAGTAGAAACTGGCTAAATCTAAAGCGGTGTTGGGTCGAAAATCGACAATGACTTCAAAGTCCTGCCCCGGTTCAATCGATTCCATGGTGTTTTCCAAGATCATATCAGCCAGTGGCTTGACAGTGGCAATGGCGGTGTCTAGGGGTTGACCATTGATATGACGTAACATTCCTTCCAGGATAAAATAAAGTCCCTTGCCTCCTGAATCAACGACCCCCGCATCTTTCAAGACCGGCAATAACTCCGGGGTTCTTTGTACAGAGAGATCAGCTGCCTCAACTATTATTTCAAGCAAAGATATCGGATTTTCAACTGTTTTGACCGCAGCATCAGCAGCAGCCGCGATATCTTTCGCCACGGTCAAGATCGTACCTTCGACTGGACGTACTACCCCTTTATAAGCTGTATCTCGAGCTGAAGCGAAAGCCAGGACCAGAGTCTGTAGATCCAGCACAGGAGAACTGTCAACTGCCCGAGCAAAACCCCGCCAAAGCTGTGAAAGAATGACTCCTGAATTTCCTCTTGCTCCCATCAATGCCCCGTGCGCAACTGCATGCGCCATTTTTCCAAAATTATATTCGGGAGAATCTATAATCTCGTCATAGGCTGCTTGCATGGTTAAGACCATGTTTGTGCCTGTATCTCCATCGGGTACCGGAAAAACATTCAATGCATTGACTATTTGTTGGTTTGTGCGTAGCCAGGTAAGGCTGGCTGAAATCAATCGCTTGAAAGTTTGACCATCGATAGGTCTGGAAAGCAGTTTTTCATGCCTGGCCGCTGTTTGGGGATCCGAAGACATCCATTAACTCCTGAAATGGGGATAATCGCCGATCGATTTAATCGATATTACTGATGCGCAAACCCCTAACATGCACATTGACTTCATTGACTGGCATGCCCAATGATTTCTCTACCTGGAAGCGCACAGCGTTACTGACACTGTTGGCTACAGATTTGATGCGGGTACCATATTCGATAATGACGTAAAGTTCAATGTTAATATGATGACCATCATAGGCGACTTCTACACCTTTGGTGGGGTCTTTAACCAAGGCCTGGGTCAAGCCGTTGACCAGGTTTTTCGAAGCCAGCCCAACAACGCCATAGGATTGAAGAGCGGCATGATATGCGATACTGGCAATGGCACGTGGTGAGACGTGTATGCTACCGAGGGGGGTTGTTTCATCCGTCATAAGTTTCCTCTGAATTGGCTGATTATACATCAAAAATTGGTTCTTGACTCTGCTTGTAATCCGTTGTAGTTTGTGGTAACATTGCTCGGCTATTGTCCTGGAGAATTTCTCTCGCGCCACGTATCCTTGGCGCTTATGATTATTGATAACGAACACGCGATGTGTCGGAAAGGAAGTTGTAACATGGCGAAGTGTGCACATTGTGGTAAGAAAACGGCTTTTGGTCGGAACCGTCCCTGGTCGAAGAAGGCAACCCAACGTACTTTTCGGCCGAATCTTCAAACCATCAGTCTGTTTGAAGGTGATCGAAAGGTTCGTAAGGTTCTATGTGCGAAGTGCATTCGAACATTGGTTAAAACCAGCTAAGCGAATCCCTGTAGTAAGTTATCCATTAATATAAATTATATCCAAAACAAAGGATCAAAGCCATGGCTTTGATTTTTTGTTTAAGAGTGTTCTACTCATCATACTCGTCAGAGGTGTTTTTGACAAGATGCAGCTCTTTTTCGCAACGCGGTTAAATTGGGGGGTTGAGGATATAAAAAACCCATAATAAAAATGGGATCAGCCCCCCGGCTGCTAATAATGCAAATAAAACCAGTCCCCACGTGATCCAGTCGAAATTTTGAACATGTTCTTCGTCTTCTTCCAAAATCCTGATGACTGGCTCACCAGGTTGGTAGGGTGGTGAATACGAAGCCGAAGAGTAATCACTTTCATTTTCTGATTGCCAATCTTCAAGTTCTTCTGCCTCATTTTCGTACACCACACGGGCAGCTGCTGGTGCGACTTCGTCAGAGTAAGAATTGGATTGGTAGAGTGAATTTCTTAAAACACTTCCTAATTGGTCTGCTGTTCGATATCGAGCAGCCGGTTCTTTTGATAGTACTTTCAGCAGTATCTGTTCCAAAGAATTAGGAATCAGGGGGTTAATTTTGCGCGGTGATGGTGGTAGAGATAAGCGATGTTGGTCGGCTAATTGCTCGGGTGTCTCGCCTTTGAATGGTAATTGACCAGTCAACATTTCATAGAGGACAATGCCCAAAGAGTAAACATCTGAAGCAGGGGAGGGCGCATTGCCGGCAGCTTGTTCCGGTGAGAAATAATGAGGCGACCCCCAAACAATCTCTGACTTTTCATCTGGGGAAATGCTGGCCAGCGCTCTGGCAATCCCAAAATCAACCACCTTCAAGCGCAAATCGGGTGTGACCAACATATTCTGGGGTTTTATATCGCAGTGCACCAGCCCAGCGCGATGAGCAAAGCCAATGCCTGCACATGCCTGTACCATGAGATCAATAGACTCAGAGACACTGATTTTCGATTGTTCCCTGAGCAGGGATTTGAGATCCTTCCCGGGAACATATTCCATGATGATAAATAACTGGTTAGTATCCAGGCCGAAATCATGGACTGTAACGATATTCGGGTGAGAAAGACTGGCTGCTGCTTTTGCCTCTTGGCGGAATTGTTGCCGAAATTGAGGATTGTTGGAATAATCTTTACGCAATAGTTTGATGGCGACTGTTCTCTCAAGCATCAGATCATGGGCGCGATAGACGATGGACATACCGCCGCTGCCGAGGCGTTCTTCCAGTCTGTATCGATTACTCAGGATAATTGGTTCAGTCATTTTGTTATCATTCTAGTTAATTAATCGGATGCTTCAATGATTGAAGGTGCAACAGCTTTATAATTATACCAAGCAGGCTTTGCGATTGATTGACAGATGTGGAGTTATGGGAAAATCGGGTAGAATTAAAAATGTCTATGAAAACATTATGGTTGGATACCTCGAAAATGAACTCAACATTGCGGCGATTTTTTGATCAACTGCCCTGGTTCTTGAAACCTCAGATTATTGGGTTGGCGTTTGTAACAGGGTTGTTTTTACTTGTAACCGTCATTGGACTAGGATACCTGACACGCAGTGATCCAATAAAGTCGCCGAAAACCACAGCAATTCTTAATATCATATCTGCACCAACGGCTACCCTACCTGTTCCAACCCCATCTCTAGATCTGACTCCTGCAAGTGAAGGGGAGCCAGGGTTGGAGAGCGCAGGTGAAGGGATTGTTCTCGATGGTTATGTACAAATCACGGGCACTGGGGGAACTGGTTTACGATTTAGACTAACGCCTAGTTTGGCTGGGCAGGTCAAGTTTGTTGCCAGTGAGGCTGAAATATTTATAGTAAAGGATGGACCCATGGATGCAGATGGCTACCAATGGTGGTACCTGGTAGGGCCGTTTGATGAGACACGTAACGGTTGGGCGGTTTCTGATTTTCTGGCTTTAACTCAGAATCCTAACTGAGCTGTCTAAAATATTAAATATAAAGTAGTGCAATTACAGAATACTAACCTAAACATAAAATGAAACGAGGGTTTACGATATCATGCGACCAACTGGAATAACTGCTGACCGGCAGATGGCGGAATTAATCATTACCTGGGAAGATGGTCATAAAAGTATTTATCCTTTTGCTTTGTTGCGGGCAGCCTGTCCATGTGCTGAGTGCAGAGGGGGGCATGCAAATATGCGATCTGAACCTGATTCAGAGGTGTTCTCAGTAGCATTAGAAGAAACCCCTGCGACACGTTTGCGAAACTTAGAAGCAGTTGGTTCTTATGCTGTATCGATTGAGTGGGAAGATGGCCATCACTTTGGTATTTATAATTGGCATTATCTTAGGGCTTTATGTCCATGCCCGATCTGTAGAGCAGAGGCACACCATCAATAAAAATAAAAAGCCCAGGGAATGGTTTGAACCAGACCTGGGCTTGTCTTGTTGGGTGCAGACAATAATTAGAGGTAATCCCGCAAATTATGCTCAACAGCATATGCGGCAGCTTCAGCCCGATTGCTGACTCCAAGCTTGGAAAGAATGCTGCTAACATAATTGCGTACAGTTCCTTCTCCCAGGAAGAGAGCCTTAGCAATTTCCCGATTGGTTTTTCCCTCGGAAACTAATAACAGTACATGTTTTTCCTGTTGGGTAAGAGAAGAGAAGGCAGATGCTTCTTCTTCTTTAGCGGCTTTACGAACTTCTTGAAATATTCGTTGAGTTACAGCTGGATCTAGTAATGCTTCTCCACGTCCAACAGCTTCGATCGCTTTAACCAGGTCTTCTCCGCCGATTTGCTTAAGCACATAACCGGCAGCGCCAGCACGAATAGCAGAAAAGAGCATTTCGTCTTCTGCATAAGATGTTAGCATGATGACTTTTACTTCTGGAAACTTGTCGGAAATTTCTTCGCAAGCCTCTATACCTGATGTGCCCGGGAGGCGGATATCCATTACTACCACATCCGGAAAAAACTCTTCAACTTTTTCAATGGCTTCGCGACCGGTGCCTGCTTCAGCCACAACCTCGAAATTCGGATGCCGGTCTAGCAAAGCCCTGAGCCCTAGCCGAACTACTTCATGATCGTCAACTAAGAGGATTCGTTGCTTGGTTGTCATATGCTACTCCTATTTCAAAAGTATAGTCGATAGTTAGTCCAGTGACAAGATGGCATCTTTTTCAATTGAAATTTTGAACTATTTTTGGCAATTTATCGTGTATTTAACCTCTACTTGTGAAGGCGACGGCTGATTTCATCATTTTTATTGTTTCGTTATTGACTTAACCGGATTTTGTGCTATTGTGTTATGGTAACACGATAGTCGTCATACCTCATTTATGAAGCTGACAACTTTTTTATTTGTTCTTTTCACACAAGTAGTTACCGAGCAGTAACCAAATCAAGAAGAGAAACCTGGTTGTTCTTCAGAAGGATATAGATAAGTTGTTACGGTCTCCTGTCCGCACTTCTTCATTAGCAAAACAAGTAGAAGATATCTTGGATGAAAGGATCTTGGCAGGATTTTATCCTCCAAAATCGCAATTACCAGCCGAAGACGAATTGGCACGCGAATTCGATGTCAGCCGGGCAACAGTGCGCAGCGCTCTGAGTTCTTTAACTGCCATGGGGAAATTGGTGCGGCTGCATGGCGTAGGAACGTTTGTTTCTCAGTTGCCGCGTATGTCAAACCCTTTGGATCAGCTCATTGATTTTCAAGAATTATTTTTACGGTATGGTCATGAATCCAGGATTGAATTTATCCAATGTGATTTGCAAATAGCCAGCAATGAGATGGAGAGTGCTCTCAACCTTTCGCAAGGCTCGCAAGTGATTAGATCAGAAAAAATATTCACTGCTGGGAATGCTCCCTCAATTTATTGCGTTAACACGATCCCAGCAGAACTATTTCGCGGAGAATGGCTTGAAAAAGTCTTGAGTGACGCATCTATTTTAGAGCCGTTATTTATTTTCCTCGAAGATCAATTCCATCTGAGGGTGGCATATATGCACTCCCGAGTTTATGCTCTCAATGCCAGTCAGATTAGCTTCCACCGGGAGCTCCCATTTAAGAAATCTACTCCGGTGTTGGTACTTGATGAGGTCGCGTATACGGATGAGGGCAGACCGATTTTTCACACCTTCGAATATCATCCGGAACGCCGGATGAGCTTCGAATTGATCCGCAGGAGAGTAAATACTTAGCGAAGTTTGAGATTCTCGAAAGGAAAAACAAAAATGAGATTAAGGCATCGCGCAAGATTAGTTGAGTCATTGTTCCGTGCAGAAACGGGACCTATCATGGAGGAGGTAGATTTTGAGCGCCGCCTGGTAGCCCCTACAATTAAGCGCCTGGTCAAAGAATATGATATTCATTTTGACCGCCAGAAAATTGTCCCAAGTGATGATGATCTGGCGGATCGACTTTTCCAGGCAGGATTAGATTTTGCCAGCGAGGTTGGTCTTTTCTGCCAGAATACCAGCCGCAGAATCGTATGGAGCCGCAAAGAACTTTGGGATGGTTTACGTACCTGTCCTTCTGAAGCTATTCTTGGAGCTGGGAATGATGCTGTTGTAGTTCGTGCACGAAGACCGGAAGACACCGGACGCGTAACAATTGTCGGCGGAGCTTACGGTGTGCCTGTCCCTGAACATCTCTTCGTCCCTGTAATGTACAGTTATGCTAAGGAACCTCTGGTGGATGTGTTAGAGAATGCCACCCTGGAAAGCGTCTATGGACACCCGATTAAGGCGGATTCACCCTGGGAAGTTTTGGGTGGATGGAGAGAAGCTGAACTCTCTTTCCAGGTTATCAGCCGGGCGGGAAGACCCGGAATGTGCATCGGCTGTGTCGAAACATCTCCAACTGCACTTGGAGAAATTTCAGCTTCATCTTGGGGCGGGTTCAGACCAACCGATTGGCATCATGTAGCAACCATTAGCGAGTTTAAAACCAACTATGATGCCCTTGAAAAAGTTGTGCACACGACCCGGATCGGTGGAGCGATGGAAACCTATTACAATCCCATTTATGGGGGTTATGTGGGTGGCGCAGAAGGGGTTGCATTGGCTTTAACCGCTGCACCCATTATTCTGAATCAAGTCAATATGGCGCATACCTATGGAACACGACCCGATCATCCTTTCCTGAATTGTGACACAACACCTGAGATCATGTGGGCGCTCAGCCTGGCGTTCCAGGCGTTGTCTCGAAATACTAATCTGCTCATTTCTTCTCTGGCAGGCCCTGCTGGCGGTCCTGGAACAAAGACCATGTTATATGAATTGGCGGCCTACTCGATTGCCACAACGGTTTCTGGACAGGCTATGCTTGAAGCCAGCATGTCGGCAGGTGGAAGGATTCCTCGCCATATCAGTGGCATAGATGCTCGCCTTTGTGGTGAGGTGGCGCATGCTGTTAGTGGCATGAGCCGCGAACAAGCTAATGAATTAGTGCTGCGCCTTCTCTCGCTTTATGAGGCAGACCTGGCCACAAATCCGATTGGGAGACCATTTGAGGAAGTTTATGATGTTGAGAATGTTGAACCAACGCCAGAGTGGCAAGGTATGTACGAAGAAGTTTACAGGGAATTAGAAGATATGGGACTTCCAATGGGAGCTAGAATCCTGTAGTGACGAGGGTTTATGGAGGCAACGATGAGTGTTTTTCAAGATAAACAAACTGAATTTAAAAAATTGCTTTTGGAAGCAGAAATTGAGCAGGTCGTCGAATGGGCAGAGGCTGAGTTGGTTGCCAGCGCTGATCCATTAATTTTCTTTTCGGAAATTTTCACACCGTCGATGACCTCTATTGGAGAACTGTTTGGCCGTTTGGAAATTTTCCTTCCAGAGTTGATGGACGCTGCAGAGAAAGCAAAAGAGGTCAGTGAAAAAGTAATCCAACCAGCGCTGAAGAAAGCCAATTCGGGTCTGAGTACAACACGCGGAAAAGTTGTCTTATGTTCGGTCAAAGGCGACTTGCATGACATCGGCAAGAACATGGTCAGCTTGATGTTGCAGGTGAATGGCTTCCAGGTGATTGATCTGGGAATCGACGTGTTGCCAAAAGATGCTATTCAAAAGGCAAAGGATGAGAATGCTGATATTATCGGCCTGTCATCCTTAATGACCACTTCAATGCCTTACATGAAAGAATGTATTGCATTGCGGGATGGTTTTGGATTGAAGGAACGGATCAAAGTGATTGTCGGCGGAGCACCCATAACGCCGGAGTACAGCCAACAAATCGGCGCGGATGCCTTTGGACGGAATGCCATTGAAGGTGTAAATCGTTGTATCGAATTGCTCCAGTAGTTGTTATAATCGGAGCTTAATGCGGCATGCTCGCAGTGCCGAATCAGATTTATAAGTTCGAGGAGATAAAAAAGGAGAATAGGCTATGCTAAATAAAAGGATCTACATCTATTTTTCTCTGTTGGCAATCCTGGCATTTCTCGTCGGAGCATGTACCAGCGCTCCAACCCCTGCTCCCACAACAGAGCCGGTGAAAGAAGAGCCAACCGCGGAAGTAAAACCGGAAGAGCCAGCTTCCAAAGGGAAGTTTGCGATCATCACGAGCGGCCCCAAGGATGATAATTCCTGGAATGAAGCAGCTTTCAACGGCGCAGAAGCCTTGAAAGCAGCGGGTTACGAGGCGGCTTTCTCTGAACGAATTGCTGAAGGCGACGAATTGCGCATTCTGCGAGAATATGCCTCTCAGGGCTACAACATGATTGTTGCACACGGCTTTGGCTACCAGGATGGTGTATTCCAGGTGGCAGAAGAGTTTCCAGGCGTCAATTTCGCTTGGGCAGGCGGCATCAATCGAACTGCCAAGAACGTAGGCGATTACGACCAGCCTTTCTACCAGGCTGCTTATCCAATTGGGGTGCTGGCTGGCCATCTGAGCAAGACAGGCGTGCTTGGTTCATTATCGGGTTTCGATATCCCTGTTTGCCATTCTATGGGCGAAGCTTTTCTTGCTGGGGCTCAATCTGTTAATCCGGACGCGAAATTAATTTCCACAGCTGTAGGCGTTTGGGAAGATGTAGCTGCAGCTAAAGAAGCAGCCTTAGCCCAAGCTGATGCTGGAGTGGATTTTTGGATTGAGTGTGGCGAAGGTCCCGCATTGGGTGCAATCGAAGCAGCTAAAGAACGCGGCGGCTATGTAACAGGTTATGTAGGTGATATGAGCGAGAATGGCCCGGATGTGGTGTTGGCAAGCATCGTATGGCAGCTTGCCCCATTGTTTGAAGAGATGATGACCGCTACGATGTCTGGTTCATTCGACAATGAATTTTATAAATTCGGTGTTCCAGAAGGAGCGCTGGTCGTTGGCCTCAATCCAGCTTTACAAAGTCAAATCCCTGCCGAGGCGCTTGAAGCCATGCAAAAAGCTATTGAAGATATTGTATCTGGAGCATTTGAAGTTCCTTATGTTCCGCAAGCCGCTCAGTAGCATTTCTTGAAAAAATTACCCCCGGTTGTGGTTACCCCTTCCGGGGGTTTAATTGTACAAACTTTATTGGAGGTTGTTATGCAAAAAAATTTGATGCCGCTGATTGTGAAACGTTCAGAAACTGGCCCCTATATGAAAGAGGCTGATTTTGAGCGTAAACTCTCCAAGCGCACCGCGGAACTCGTAAAACAACATGGGTTGAAATTCAATCCCCAGGTCCCAGTTCCATCTGATGATGACATGGCAGACCGTTTATACCAGGCAGGGCTTGAACTTTTTTTGGATTTGGGGGTCTACAACCAGACAACCGAACGGCGGATACTATTCAGTCGGGATGAGGTTGAAGAAATTGTAGGGCATGCACGCAGCAAGTTAGTACTAGGTACTGGCAAAGATGCTGTTGTGATGCGAAGACGCGATGTGGAGAGCTTGACACCCGCTGTGGTGCTTAGTGGACCAACCGGTACACCCTGCAGCGAAAAATATCACCCGTTGATCCTGTTGAGCTGTGCTCAAGAACCATTGGTTGACATGTTAGGAGCTGGTTCGGTGTCAACATATATGGGCCATCAGATTATTCCAGGCACGCCATTGGAGATCTTAGGCTCTCGACGCGATGCTGTGGTCGCTCGTGATGCAGTGCGCCGGGCAGGTCGTCCAGGTATGCACATCAGCGATGTGGCAGTGTCACTAACCTGCGAGGGGAAAATTGCTGCAGTTGACCCGGAGTATGGCTTACGACCTTCAGATGCTTTCCTTGTCTCACAGATGGTTGAGATGAAGACCGATTATGATCAATTATCACGTGTGGCCTACTTACAGGGGGTTGGGATGCACATTGTTGATCTGATGACCCCGTTAATTGGCGGTCTTGGCGGAGGCGCAGAAGGTACAGCCGTGGTGACGATTGCCTGCCATATCTTAGGCGTTGTTCTTTATGATGCTTCTTATCATATGATGAGCCATACGCACATGCGTTGGGTCAACAATACCGATCGGATGGGATTATGGATGCAGGCCATGGTTGGGCAAGCGCTATCGCGTAATACACCTATCCCAGCGTTGAACGATATTTATTGTGTATCGGGCGCTGGTGCAGCCGAGTTGTTATGGGAGGTTGCTGCGGGCGCAGTAGCTGGAACCGTGTCCGGTATGAATATGCAAGGCGCTGGCTGCACAGGTGGTTTCAAAACCGACCATACTACTGGTCTTGAAGCCAGGTTCATCGCTGAAGTATCGCATGCCTGCCTGGGATTGACCCGAGTGGAAGCCAACGAGTTGGTTCTGGAATTGTTGAAGAAGTACGAGCATACTTTCAATGAACCGAATCGTGGTCTGCCGTTCCCGGAAAATTACGATATTGAAACAGTTGAACCAAAAGAAGCCTGGTTAGAAAAATATTATCAGGTCAGAAACGCGGTCATTGGTATGGGTTTAGATTTAGATAATGGATGGAAGAAGGTGAAACATGGCTAGTTTAGATGATATCAAAATTCAATTGGGAGAAGCCCTGGCAAATGGTGATCCTGATCTTGCAGGTTCTTTAACACGCGATGCTCTTCAAAATGGGGCAGACCCATTGGAATTGATTCAAAAAGTGATTGTGCCTACGCTTACTAAAATTGGCCAGGATTTTCAGGACTTCATCATCTTTTTACCTGAGCTCATGTCGGCTGGTGAAGCAGCTGAAGCTGCTACAGCAATTCTGGAAGAATCTATGATCGCATCGGGTGGTAAAACGATGTCGCTCGGGACGGTGGTGATCGGTACTGTCGAGAATGATGTTCACGACATTGGCAAAAATATTCTCAGTACACTGTTCCGGTCACATGGATTTAAGGTGGTAGATCTTGGACGTGATGTCGCCCCAAGCGCATTTATGGATGCTGCCCAAAAAGAAAAGGCAGATATTGTGGCTATGTCGTCTTTAATGACTACGACTCGCCCATCGACGCAATCAACCATAAATTTGTTCAAGGAAGTTGGAATTCGTGATCAATATAAATTTATGGTCGGCGGCGGTTGTATCACCCAGGAATGGGCTGATGAAATCCAGGCAGATGGTTATGCACCCGATGCAGCCTCAGCGGTGGAGCTCGCAAAGGAAATTCTCGGGAAATAATAGGTGCAACCCTTCTTCAATAAGTTTCATCGGATGAAAGGAAAACCGGCGTTATGCAGACCGTGATTCGCAGTGAAAAAAGGGAAGTCGTCATTAGTATTGCCGAGAGTTTTAAAGTTATTGGCGAGAAGATTAACCCAACAGGTCGCAAGAAATTAGCTGAAGCCCTGGTGAAGGGTGATGATGATTATATTCGCGATCTGGCAATCCAGCAGGTCCAGGCGGGTGCAGATATTCTCGACGTTAACGTTGGGGCGCCAGGCGTGGATGAAGTCAGCGTTCTCCCAAGAATCGCGCGTTTGGTTGCTCAGACGGTGGACACGCCTATTTGTCTTGACTCAGCCAATCGCGAAGCTCTAGCTGCTGCATTGGCTGTATTGCCAGGAAAACCATTGGTCAACTCAGTCAATGGCGAGGAAGAAAGCCTGATGAAGGTTTTGCCAGTGGTGAAAGAATATGGCGCGGCAGTGATCGGATTAACGATGGATGATTTTGGGATTCCGAAAACCGCGGAAGAACGCGTTAAAGTTGCTGGGAAAATTTTGGAACGGGCTGCCAGGCTGGGTATCCCCCCTGAGGATATCATCATCGATCCTTTGGTATTGACCATCGGGGCGGATAGCCATGCAGCGAGTGTTACCTTAAAGACGGTGGAGTGCGTCAGGCAGGAATTTGGCGTCAATATCAATCTCGGCGCCAGTAATGTCTCCTTTGGGATGCCCGAGCGGCATATCCTCAACCAGGCATTCTTATCCCTGGCGATGGGTTATGGCGCTACCTGCGCGATAACTGATCCGATGAAACTAACGCTGACGATTCGCGCAACGGATTTGCTTCTGGGGCGCGATGATCGTGGCAGACGCTTTCTGACCTATTGGCGAGCGACACAGTCGACGCAGCCTTCAAAGGCAGCCTGATCTATTGAGATGACCATAATAAACGATTGGGAATTACGTTTAGATGTCGATGCGGTTTTACGAGGTCAGGGTGCAGACCCTGCCATCTTGCGATCTCGTAATCCTCGTTTAGTGCAAATTGCTGCACAAGCATTGGAAGAGGGCCTGCTGCAGGTTAAGCCGCAGGTCCTCTTCGAGACTTTTAAAATCGAATCGGTCAGCCATACCTTAGTAAAAATGGCTGGGGGGAAGCGCTTGAAGGGTGATGGCTTGGGTCAGCATCTGGCTCAAGCCAGTGAGCTGACAGCCATCATTTGTACAATAGGTGATGAGCTTGAACAATACGCTGCCAAGGTGATGGAGACCCAGGTGGTTCAGGGTCTCGCATTGTATGGTGTTGGCTCGGCTGCTGTAGAGGCTTTAGCCAACGCTGCATGCCGCTTTCTCGAAGTAGAAGCCGAAGCGCGCGGGATGCAATCAACCATCCCACTCAGTCCAGGGATGATTGGTTGGCCAGTCGATCAGGGACAGCCCCAGATTTTTTCACTCTTGGATGGCAGTCAAATTGGTGTGCAGTTATCCGATGGAATGTTCATGTTGCCTCTCAAATCTCTCTCTATGGTGATGGGTTTTGGAGTGGATTTGGAGCAGCAAGGGATTGTGTGCGATTATTGTGATATTCGCGCGGTGTGTAAATACCGGGTGAGTTATGAGGAAAGTCATGGCTAAGAAGACCATTTTCATCGATATGGAGCCGATAGGATTGCGCGGGGAAGTTCCAGCAGGCACAAGTTTACTTGAAGCAGCTCGCCAGATGGGGGTGGGAATAGTGTCCCTATGCGCTGGTGAGGGCTGGTGCGAAGGTTGCCTGGTTCGTGTCGAAAAAGGCGAAATGATGCCCCCGACAATGTCGGAAGAAGCTGTCATCAGTCCTGAGGATTTTAATCAAGGGATACCGTTTGGCATGTCAGGCTATCCCAATAAGCGATGTAAAGATCGAGATACCCACCTCATCCTTATCTACCCCTCAACGATTACAAGTGGAGGGGAAGGAGCAAGAGGTTCCTTTTGAGCCAGTGGTAATCGGAGTGGAGATTTCATGCACAGTTCCAACCTTGCATGATCTGAGGTCAGATTATCAACGACTTCAAGATGCTCTAGCAGATGCCGGTTTTCCTGATGCAACTTGCGAACTTGGAGTGCTTTCTGATCTTTCTGACCGCCTCCGCCAGCAAAAGTGGAAAGCACGTGTGGCGTTGCGTGATGGTGAGATTGTTGCTGTATTCCCGGAAAGTAAAAGATTGTTCGGACTTGCGGTTGATATTGGTACTACCAAGGTGGCAGTTTATTTATTGGATTTGGAAACGGGTGAAACGATTGAAAGTACTGGCATGATGAACCCCCAGATCTCCTATGGGGAAGATGTCATGAGCAGGATTTCGTTTACGCGTGATAAGCCGGGGGGGCGTGAATTGTTACAGGAAGTATTGGTGGATGCACTAAACCAGGCATTAATCGAGCTGTGCCAACGCCATGAAATATCCACAGAACAGATTGTCGATGCAGTTCTGGTCGGGAACACGGCTATGCATCACTTATTTGCTGGATTACCCGTAGAACAGTTGGGACTTTCTCCTTGTGTGCCGGCTGTAAACCAGTCAATGGATATTCCTGCCCATTTATTGGGTTTAGAAATAGCGCCTGAAGCAAAGGTGCATTTATTACCGAATATTGCTGGTTACGTAGGGGCAGACCATGTAGCCATGTTGATGGCTACAGACTTATGGCAAGGTGAAGGACCTGCTATTGGTGTTGATATCGGCACAAATACGGAGATTTCTCTCGTTTACAACGGTAGGATTCTAAGCTGTTCGGCAGCCTCAGGCCCGGCTTTTGAAGGCGCTCATATTCGGCATGGAATGCGAGCTGCCAGTGGGGCAATCGAACGTGTACAAATCAGCGAGGGTCAGGTTCATGTGTACACCATTGATCACCAGCCTGCAGTAGGAATTTGTGGTTCTGGTATTCTGGATGCATTGGCCGAGATGCAGATAGCCGGAATAGTGAATGAAAAAGGCGCTCTGAAAAAAGATCATCCTCTGGTTCACTTGAATGGTAACCACCCTGAATTTATACTCGTACCTCCGGAAAAAACTCAAATTCAAAAAGCCATATCATTGACTCGCAAGGATATCAATGAGCTTCAATTGGCAAAATCCGCTATTCGCGTCGGCATCGAAACTTTGATAGAGGCAGCCGGTATAAATGCAAACGATTTGGAATCTTTTGTGATTGCGGGAGCATTTGGGAGCTATATCAATATTGAAAGTGCAATAAAAATCGGCATGTTCCCAGATTTGCCGCGTGATCGTTTTCAGCAAGTGGGCAATGCTGCCGGGACAGGAGCAAGGCAAGCTTTGATTTCCAAAAGCCGGCGGAGAATCTCAGCGGAGATTGCTAAACGGGTTGAATATATAGAATTGACGAATCACCCTGAATTCCAAAATCGATTTTTGAATTATATGTATTTGCCTTACCGGAAAGTTTTTTAATATTGCTATTCTGGTAAGCCCATCCTGAAAAAAACTTGAACAAAAAGGTACATTTTATTCATGGAGAAACATGATCGTTCGATCATACGTCTTTTAAGTATTTTTACTCTGACACGTTTGATCGTTTCAACTGCATTCAGGATGGTTTATCCATTCTTGCCAGCATTGTCCCGGGGTTTAGGTGTGCCAGTTGAGAGTGTGGCATTGGCAGTGTCTGCCCGTTCCGCCTTGGGATTTTTAGGGCCCCTTTTGGGAGCTGCCAGCGATGTGCGCGGCCGCAAAAAAGCATTAGTCGCTGCCTTGATGATTTCTGGTGTTTCTTTGGTGGCCATCAGCCTTGTTCCTAACTTCTTGGTTTTCTTTTTCGGCCTTCTGATATCTGGCGGCGCCACTGTCATTATTGACTCTTCAATTCATGCTTATGTTGGAGATCGAGTACCGTATGAGCAACGCGGGAGAGCTGCAGCGATTGTGGAATTGGGCTGGTCCTTGGCTTTTGTGGTTGGCATCCCTTTGGTAGGTTGGATCATGGCTCGTGAAGGATGGAGCTCGCCTTTCTTATGGATGGGGCTAGCGGGGCTTGCCACAGGCGGATTGACCATCTTTTTTGTGCCCGAAATCCCACCGGCATCCAGCAGCATCCAGCAGCTAAAGACAGGCATAAAAGAAATCTTCAGACTGATCCCATTGATGGGACTTTTGCTTGCTATGCTGATTGTCATTGCAAACCAGGTTGTGAGCATTGTTTTTGGCATATGGTTGGAACAAGCATATAACCTGCGGCTTGAAGAGTTAGGGGCAGCTTCCAGTATTATTGGCATTGCTGGAATTGCAGGCGTCTTCACAGCAATAGGTTTGACTGACCGGCTCGGGAAACGGCGCTCTCTCTTTATTGGACTGATCATCAATTCGCTTAAGTTGCCTGGTTTTACCCTTGTTTTCTGGCCACTTATGGAGCACACTGGCAGTTTTGTTTGTTTTTTACCTGACCTTCGAATTTAATTTAACTAGCCTGTTGCCGTTAATGTCCAATCTTTCAACGCAGGCACGCGGTGCATTTATGGCAGCGACTCTGGCAATGTTTTCTTTGGGTGATTCGATTGGTGCATTAATAGGTCCGCTTCTTTTTTCGGGTGGAATGGTAAGCAATGCTTTGGCAGCTATTGTTTTTAATTTTTTGGGATTGTTCATTTTGCAAATGTTTGTAAAACCGGTAGAGTTATCACAAGAAGACAGTTCTTTGCTAAAGGTTTAAGATGATGAATTCCAGTCCAGAAACAATTGTTCGAATGTGCCAAATCTACAAATCATTTCCTGGGGTGACAGCGAACGCGGGTATCGATTTTGACTTGCGTCTGGGTGAAATTCACGCTCTCTTAGGTGAAAACGGATCAGGTAAAACAACCCTGATGAATATTCTGTATGGCTTGTATGAACCGGATGCTGGGGAAATCTACTTGCGAGACAAACCGGTGAAGTTCAATTCTGCAAATGCGGCTATCAGACACGGGCTAGGGATGGTACATCAGCATTTTATGTTGGTCAGGTCTTTTAGTGTAGCTGAAAATATTGTCCTTGGGCAGCCATCTTCACGCGCTCCACTTGTAGAAGACTTATCTGAAGTGAGTAAGCGCATCCGAACCGCTTCGGATACTTACGGTCTACAGGTTGATCCTCAGGCTGAGGTCTGGACACTCTCCGTTGGTGAACAGCAGCGCGTCGAGATTCTCAAAGCTTTATACCGTGGTGCTGAAATTCTTATTTTAGACGAGCCTACAGCTGTTCTCACCCCGCAAGAAGTGAATGAGTTGTTGGATGTGATGCAAAGGCTGAAAAATGAAGGTAAAACTATCGTTTTTATTTCCCATAAATTAGGAGAAGTGTTATCAGTTAGCGACCGAATAACTGTTTTACGGGATGGTAAGGTGGTGGATACAGTCGATGCCAGCCAGGCAGATTCAGCCAGCCTTGCTCGGATGATGGTCGGGAGAGAGATCATTTTTTCTGTAAATAAAAAACCATCCGTTCCAGGAGAAGTATTGTTGCGCGTCGATGGATTATGTGCCCGAAATGATCGCAACCTTCTGGCAGTGGACCGGGTGAGCCTGGATGTCAGGGCGGGTGAAATTCTGGGAATTGCTGGCGTTGCGGGTAATGGGCAAACAGAGCTGGAGGAAACCCTGGCTGGGTTGCGTCTTGCCGAAAGCGGCAAGGTAGAAATTTGCGGCAAAGATGTAACCAATGCATCTCCAAGAAAAATTGGCAAGGCTGGCCTGGCGTTGATTCCTTCAGATCGTTACCAACGAGGCATGTTGCAGGATTTTGAGGTCTCCGAAAATCTTGTGATTGAACGTTTTGACCAGGAACCCTTTACGCGCCGAGGTTTTTTTGATCGACCTCGTATTATTGCTGAGGCGAAAAAATTAATTTCAGCATTTGATGTGCGGACTCCTTCTGTTTTTACTTTAGCAGGAAAACTCTCGGGGGGGAATGCTCAAAAAATGATCCTGGCGCGTGAGTTGGCGCGTAATCCCAAGGTTTTATTGGCCGCACAGCCAACCAGAGGACTGGATGTCAGTGCAATTGAATTCATCCATAACCAGATTCTGGAACAGCGCGATTCGGGTGTGGCGATTCTATTGTTTTCGACCGAACTGGATGAGATCCTGACACTTAGTGACCGGGTGGCGGTGATGTATTGTGGTCAAATCGTAGGTATTGTGGAAGCAGATAAGGTAGATGTTGATCAATTGGGTCTGATGATGGGTGGATCTGTGTCCAATTCGCTAAAACCATTCGCCGAGAGGAATTTGGCTCAATGACCAATTTGGATTTGTCTCAGAAACAGCGTAAGTTTCATCTCTCCCCGAATATTGTCTCTACTGGAGCACCCATCCTGGGGGCACTGGTTGGATTATTGATTGGTGCGTTGTTAATTTTGATTTCTGGTTCCAATCCAATCGACGCTTATTGGATCATGTTCAAAGGTGCATTTGGCGGTACCAGGCAGATCACTGAGACGCTGCTAAAAGCTAGCCCGATTTTATTAATCGGACTCGGCATGACAGTTGCTTTCCGGGCGAGGGTGTGGAATATTGGCGGAGAAGGTCAATACTTTATAGGCGCTTTATCGGGAGGATTAGTTGCTTTGTATTGGAGCAATCTCCCACAGCCGATTTTGTGGTTCGTAATCCTGGCTGCAGGGGCATTGGGCGGCATGTTGTGGGCGTTGATCCCGGCTGTCTTCAAGATACGTTTTGGTATGAATGAAATTATTTCAACATTGATGTTGAACTACATTGCTTCTCTATTGATGATCTATCTGACTCGGGGTCCGTTGCAAGAGCCGGGAGGCGTTTTACCGGTCAGCGCTAAGTTCGCACCAGTGACAATGCTTCCGGTTTTTCCGGGAACACGGGTTCACCTTGGCGTCTTTCTGGCGTTTGTTTTGGTTCCATTCATCTACATTCTTCTCTGGAAAACGCCGCTTGGCTTTCGCTTGCGGGCAGTGGGATCACGAATCTCTGTTGCACAGTATGCTGGGATAAATGTAAACCAGGCTATTGTTTCTGCTTTGCTCATCAGCGGTGGGTTGGCTGGAATTGCGGGGATTACTGAGGTGCTAATGATCCACACCCGCTTAAAGGGAACAATTTCTGGTGGATATGGCTTTAGCGCAGTGCTGGTGGCGTTGTTGGGTAGAATGAACCCCTTTGGCGTCATGGTTGCTTCGGTTTTCTTTGCTGCCTTAATCATTGGTGCAGAAACCATGCATGTGCTATCTGGAGTTCCGCCTGAGCTGGCTGATGCTATTCAAGCTGTGATTGTACTTTCGGTGCTAGCAGTCCATGCATGGTCTCGATTAAAAGGTGAAGCATGATTTGGGAAGCTATTTTGCAATGGAGTTTTTTGATCGCTTTACTGACAGCAGGAATTCGCCTGGCGATTCCAGTTCTCTTAGGTGTTTTAGGAGAAATCATTACGGAGAGGGCGGGCATCCTAAATTTAGGCCTGGAAGGTATTATGGCGGTCGGCGGGCTGGCAGGTTTTATGGCGGCTTATTATTTAGAAAATGGAGTGCTGGCAGGTCAATCTGTGACCATTTCTGCATGGATAGGTTTGATCGTGGGGATGCTGGCTGGTGCTCTTATGGGCCTCTTGATGGCATTCTTAAGTATTACGCTTCGCGCAGAGCAAGTGATCAGTGGTATTACCCTTGTTTTGCTAGGTGTTGGTGTGTCAGACTATTTGTATCGCGAAGGTTTGAGCAGCATGACAGCCCGTGTTTCTGGTATGGATGCCTATGCAGTGCCAGGTCTCAGCCAAATACCAGTGGTTGGCGATATTCTTTTTGTCCATACTCCACCGGTATACCTGACTGTTTTATTGGTCATTCTGGTATGGTGGTTTCTTAACAAAACTACCTGGGGATTAAATATTCGCGCCGTTGGGGAAAATCCGGCAGCTGCAGACACCTCAGGTGTCAGTGTTAAATTTACCCGTTACATGGCTGTCGTACTGGGTGCTGCCCTGGTTGGTTTAGGCGGCGCGGTGTTGACCGTTGTTCAATTGAAACTCTATAGGGAGGGTATCATCTCGGGACGCGGGTGGATTGCAGTCGCGTTGGTGATTTTCTCTCGCTGGCGCCCTGGTTTAGCACTGGTTGGAGCGCTACTTTTTGGAATAGCCGATTCTCTCCAATACCGAATTCAAGCCTTGGATCAAATTGGTCGTGGTCGAGGTACTATCCCGTACGAATTTTTGCTTATGCTCCCTTATGTCTTGACTATCTTGGCTTTGCTTCTTCGTTCAGGACGTTCAGGGCAACCATCCGAACTGGGTCGCCCCTATATTAAGGGGTCCAGATAGGTTTCCCAGGCATTTTTCTGGCACTTTTTTCGGAAACTGGAAAAATTAGCGTTACTGAATTTAAAGATTCTTATCTTAACTGATTGACTCTCACTAAAAAATATTATAAACTCAATTAAGTTTGACATCGTACATTGTAGGTACATCTCACCGGCAATTATGGCTTTCAGCGCTATAGGACTGGAAATGGGTGGCACCAGACAGTGGAAAACGTAATCCTTTCATTGCAGGAGAAAACTGGGGGAAAGCGCGTTCGATATAGATGGACAGTTTGCAAAATCGTCCAAATATTATCGTGTACAGTCTCTGCAGAATCCTCATTAATTCGACATCGTAGAAACGCCAATATGAATGTCTGTACACTCTTTCTGGTTGAATCTGGTTATTGATTTTTAAGGAGGTGATTTGCGAATTAAATAAACATGTGCGGACATTTGCAGTTTGGATTTGATATTCTAATTGGGACATATGGAATCGCTAAGTGAGGAGATGGAGACATGAAAAAATCAACTATGCTGAGATTCATGACGATCCTATTGGTTGTTTCTTTTTTGATGGGCGGGTGTGGTCAGACAGCCACGCCGACAGTGAAGATTGGGATCAATGCCGAATTAACCGGAGATATTCCCAAAGTTGGAGAAGGAACCAAGTATGCCGCTGAGATGTGGCTGGAAGATATCAAGGCTGCAGGCGGTTTGGATGTTGGGGGAACGAAATATGAAGTTGAGCTGGTGATAGAAGATAATGAAGCAAAAGGTGAGTCGGCCGCGAAAGCCAACACGAAGCTAATCACCCAGGATGAGGTGTTGGTGATCGTTGGTCCTCAGGCATCCAAGCAAGCTGTTCCGGCAGGTGGTGTGGCTAACGATATGTCGACACCGATGATCAGCCCCTGGTCTACGAACCCGAACACTACTCTAGACCGCCCTTGGGTGTTCCGGACACCATTCCTGGACCCGTTCCAAGGACCCGTGGTCGCTAATTTTGTTACCGAAGAATTTGGTTTTACGAAGGCTGCTGTCTTATATGACGTAGCTTCGGACTATCCAAAGGGTTTGGCGGAGTTTTTCAAAAGCGCCTGGGAGAATTTACATGGGGCTGGCTCTGTGGTTGCCTATGAAAGTTTTACAACCAAGGATACAGATTTCAGCGCTCAGCTTACTAAAATTCGAGAGTTCTGGTGCAGAGTTCATCTTTGCTCCCCAGTACTACAACGAAGTAGCATTAATTGTCCAGCAAGCTAATGAATTAGGATGGACAGCTCCAATTCTTGGCAGTGACAGTTGGGGGTCATCGGAACTGATGACTTTATGCGGAGACGCCTGCAAGGGTTTGTTCTTCAGTACCCACTATGCTGCCGCAGGAGCGACTGGTGCTACCAAAGAATTCATTGATCGTTACCAGGCGAAGTATGGATATATTCCGGATGATGTTGCTGCACTTACCTGGGATTCAATGCTGATTGTCCAACAAGCCATCCAGGCTTGTGGGAAAATCACAGGCGATTTGGAAGCCGATCGAAAGTGCATACGTGATGCTATGGCTCAAATTAAGGATTTTGACGGCATTACGGGGAAAATGACATTCACTGAAGAAGGCGACCCGATTAAGTGTGCTGTAATTGTGAGGATCGACGAACAAGGTCAATTCTCCTTCTACAAGCAGGTTTGCCCAGAATAAGGTGCTATTTGATCATGTGCTTGTAAGCACATCGGATGCATAGACAAAATAAGGGTGGGCGTTAGGGTTGTCTTTCGCCCACCCGCTTGAGACAAGGAGCGACCACGATGTCCTTCTTCTTACAGAACGTTGTGAATGCCCTGCAATGGGGAAGTTTTTATGCGTTGATTGCTTTGGGTTACTCCATGGTTTATGGAGTATTGCTTTTGTTTAACTTTGCCCATGGTGATATCTTCATGGTTGGTGCCTACATTGGTTTTTTTGTTGCGACTGGATTACTCGCTCTTGTTACACTTTCTTCTCTTGCGGTCCCTAGTTGGGTGATACTTGTTTTAACTATATTGATTTCCATGTTTCTGACATCTTTTGTTGGAATGGCGGTCGAGAGAATTGGTTACCGACCCTTGCGAAATGCGCCTCGCGCTTCCGCAGCAATCACTGGTTTGATGATTGGTATTATTCTAGAGACTGGAAACCTGGCCATTCTAGGCGCTAGCAGATTGAGTTTTCCGGAGTTGATAGCAACGCAATCTTTCCAAGTCTGGGGGGTGAGTATAACGAATAAAAAAATATTGATTGTAGCAGTTGCGTTAATATTGATGTTTGCACTAAATCTGTTTGTCCAGAAGACTAAGTGGGGGATGGCGATGCGTGCTATGGCATTCGATTTTGTTGTTGTGCCCTTGATGGGGGTACCGTTAAATACAATTGCTGCATTGACTTTTGGGATAGGATCTGCATTGGCAGCAGCAGCTGGCATCTTGTTTGGGGTTGCTTACCCGGTTCTGGATCCATATATGGGTATCACGTTTGGTTGGAAAGCTTTTGTGGCTGCAATTCTGGGTGGTAGGGGCTCGATAATGGGCGCAGCATTGGCGGGTTTCATGTTGGGTTTTATTGAAATTTTTGTGGCGACCATATTCCCCTCTACATTGCGAGATTTAATCGCGTATTCTATCATTTTAATCATCCTGGTTTTTCGACCACATGGTTTTTTTGGAGAAGCTTACACTGCCCAGTTGCGTTTGTAATCGACTGGGATCTGTTTTGTTAGGATGTGATGAGGGTATGACATGGCTGAAAAAAAACCTGAAGCGGTGGTTCACAAATATGGTATTCCTGGTGTTTTAGCAAAAATTGGGGCTTTTTTTGCAGAAGTCCCCTTACTGGGTTGGCTCATTGGAAGTTTAATTGCGGTTATCATCGAGAGGCTGGTCGGGTTGCCTCTAGCCCGCTTATTGGGTATGCCAAAGATTCCTGCCCTCTTTGGCATTTTGTTTGTCCTTCAGAAACCATTGCTAATTCCAAGTGCATTGATTTATGTGCTAATAATCTATGGTTTGCCGATTGTGTTGGTGGCTAAACTATTGGTTTCACAAACAAATCGGTGGGCAGGGTGGTTACTGAAATTGCGACTTGGGGTTTCAGCAGTGGTCCACCTGGGGTTGTTGTATGCAATTTTACAGATTTGGTGCGATGTGACTGACTATCGCCTGCTGGTCGTTCGCCTGATCCTGATTGCGATTATCTTCACCTTGAGTTTGAATGTGATCAATGGGTATATGGGTGAGTTTTCCTGTTCACATCCAGGATTTATCGCTCTAGGCGCCTACACTGCGTCTTTCTTTACAGTGGGATTATTCATCAATGACAACCTATTTGGCCCAGCTTTGTTACCTTCGCAAATTGGAATATTTTTGTTTCCTATCGGCTTAATCCTTGGAGGCATTGTTTCTGCATTAGGCGCCATTTTGGTAGCTGTGCCTTCTTTTCGGACGCGGGGCGACTATTTGGCAATTATTTCTTTGGCATTTATGTTTATTGTCAAGAGCTTGCTTGAAAACCTGGAATTTCTCGGTGGACCACGAGGATTGAGTAACCAACCAGATTGGGCAAGTTTGCCAATGGTTTTTGTCTGGACAGTCCTTTGTGTTTTGATAATAAACAATTTTGTGCGCTCAACTTTGGGCAAAGCGCTCAATGCAGTCCGTGATGACGAGATTGCAGCGGCTGCCATGACGATTAACACCAAAAAAACGAAGATGACTGCGTTTCTCTTTGCGGCATTTTGGGCAGGGGTAGGTGGAGGTTTGTTTGCGCATGTGATCCGCTATGTAAACCCCAGCACCTTCGGGATCACGATGCTGGCAGAAGTCCTAGCCATGACTTACTTTGGAGGACTAAACTCAGTAGTAGGGTCCATCATTGGCGCGGTAAGTATCAATTTGCTCAGTGAAACCCTGCGACCTTTGGAAATTTACAAGTGGATAATTATTCCATTGATACTTATACTGGTTATGATTTACAAGCCTACAGGTTTGTTTGCCTTCAAAGAATTTGATATTAACGAGATTCTAAAACCTAAGAAGCAGTTACCAGAAGAGGTGGATAATGCCCCTATTGCAAATTGAATCCATGACGCATTACTTCGGTGGTTTGCGTGCAGTTAATAACTTTAACCTGCAAATTGAACCGGGACAAATCCGCGGACTAATAGGTCCTAACGGGGCAGGTAAAACCACTGTTTTTAATCTCATCACCGGAATCTACACACCAACCGAGGGGAAAATCATCTTCGATGGGAAAAATATAGTTGGATTGCAATCTTATGATATTGCTGCTTTAGGATTGGCGCGTACTTTTCAAAATTTACGTCTTTGGCGACATATGAAAGTTTTAGAACACGTGAAGTTATCTCGCTATTCAAAAATTGATTATGGTTTAGCAGGCGCCTTCTTTGGAACAGCGCATCGGAACCAGCAAGAAAAGCAGAATGAAGAATTAGCTTATGAGTTGTTGAAACTGGTTGGTGTTTCTCAATTCGCGGATTATCTGGTTGTCAATTTGCCTTATGGCGCACAGCGCAGAGTTGAATTAGCGCGTGCCTTAGCCGTTGAGCCTAAAATCTTGTTTCTAGATGAACCAACAGCTGGTATGAATCCGGAAGAATTGATCCAAATGTTGGAGATTGTCCGCAAGGTTCATCAAAAGTTTGGTATGGCGATCTTCCTGATTGAGCACCGTATGAAAGTTGTGATGGAATTGTGTGAAATCATCCAAACGCTTGTTTTTGGTGAGGTGATTGCTGAAGGTACCAAGGATGAGATCCGAAACAACCCGGCAGTCATCGATGCCTATTTAGGTAAGGAGATTGAAACTTGATGTTACTTACAATCGAAAACCTACACGTCTCATATGGGAAAATTAAAGCTTTGCATGGTATCAGCTTCGAAGTTGATGAAGGTGAGATTGTTTGTATTATTGGTGCAAATGGCGCGGGAAAGAGCACAACATTGCGTGCGATCTCCCGGATGGTGGATCCTGAATCTGGATCAAAAATGACCTTTATGGAACATGACTTGTTGAAATTTTCTCCCGAGAAAGTTGTTAGTGAATTAGGGATTACGCATGTGCCCGAAGGAAGGCGATTGTTTGGTAATTTATCCGTTATGGAGAATTTAAAACTCGCAACTTTTGCCAGGAGCGACAGTAAGCAGATTGAAACGGATCTTGAACGAGTGTTCACAATCTTCGAACGGTTAAGGGAAAGAATGCATCAAAAAGCAGGGACGCTGAGTGGAGGCGAACAGCAAATGCTGGCTGTGGGTCAGGGCAATGATGAGCGGCAGGAAGGTTATGCTTTTGGATGAGCCTTCGATGGGATTAGCGCCATTAATGATGAAGAGTGTTTTTGATGCATTGCGTGATATCAACCAGGAAGGGACGACGATATTATTGGTGGAACAAAACGCACGGATGGCGCTCCAATTTGCGAAAAGAGGCTACGTCTTGGAAAATGGAAGCGTAGTACTTGAGGGTGCTTCAAAAGATCTACTCGATAACCCGCTCGTCAAAAGCGCTTATTTAGGAGGATAATCCACCGATTCAGGGAGATCTAATTCCCTTATCGATTTATGATTCGCTGTAAATTCGTGGAACGCGTTGCCCGATTCCACAAACAACATCATAATTATTTGTATTCCACCGGGTGGCTACCTCTTCGGCGCTGATTTGGTCATCGCCCTGGCAACCCAACAGGACTACTTCATCCCCCTCTTGCACCCAGGGAACCAGATCAAGCTGGACTATGATCTGATCCATGCAAACCCTGCCAATCACCGGGACACGTTTTCCAGAAACCAAAAGGATATTATTCTTAGTCCGCCTGAAACCATCTGCATAGCCAACGGGTACAGTGCCAACTCGTTCCGATTTGCTGGTCGTGTATTCGTGTCCATAACTGATGCCTCGACCCGCTGGGAGCATCTTTACCTGGCTGATCACGGATTTCCAGCTAAGAGCAGGACGGATAGATAGTGGTGCTGGACACTCATCTGAAGGATCTAGCCCGTAAATTAATATGCCAGTTCTAACCAGATCAAAGAATGTATTGGGTCTGGTGATACTGGCCGCTGAATTCGCAGTATGGATAACCTTGGGATAAATACCTTGCGCTTTGATTTTGTGAACAAGTTCCTGGAATAGGGCTGCCTGCAAAACTGTTGGCTCAGGGTCACTTTCATCGGCTCTGGCGAAATGGGTGAATAAACCTTCAAATTCAACATGGGACAGGGCGACAATTTGCTGAGCAAATTTCAAGCCATCATCCGCTTGAACCCCTAAGCGGCTCATGCCCGTATCCACTTTTAGATGAATTTTTGCTTGGCGTTTCAGATCTTGAGCAATTTGATGAGCAAGATTAAGCTGATCACTATTCCAAATTGAGAGTGAAAGATCATTTGCGATCGCAGATTGATATTTTGCTGGTGGTGTGTAGCCAAGCAGCAGGATGGGGATGTTCGGAAATATTGACCTTAACTCGAGCCCTTCTTCGATGCGGGCTACACCCAACCAGGTTGCTCCACCATGAATAGCAGCCTTTGCGATTGCGGGAGCGCCATGACCGTAGCCGTTGGCTTTCACGATCGCCATGATTTGGACACCTGTGGATTGGTGCAGATAATGAACGTTGTCCTCAACAACCTTAAGATCAACCTCTACCCAATTTGACCAGGTTTCTTTATTCAGCATTTGGTATCCTTGAGTTAACCAAGACTGGGTTTAAGCTTCAGGCTCATCCAGATTTTTGCGACGATAATCCACAAACCGTAGCCCACCCCTCGTTCCGTGAGAATGTACTTTGGATTGGAGGGATCTTCCTCAAGTTTCTTGCGCAAGTAATTGATATACAGGCGTACATAGTGGGGCTCGTCACGGTACTCGTAACCCCAAACCTTTGCTAACAACTGGTCGTGGGAGATGACCCAACCTGCATTTTGAACTAAGTGATACAGTAGCCGGTATTCAGTGGGGCGGAGTTGTACTAACTCGTCGTTGACCCACACTTCCCGACGATCAAAGTCCAGTTTTAGATGGCTATCTACTTCAATGACCCCGTGTGTGGAGCCACTGGCAGTTTCTGTGCGGCGTAATACAGCTTTTACACGACTCACTAATTCTCGAGGGCTGAAGGGTTTGGTGATATAGTCGTCAGCACCCAGCTCAAGACCGCGAACGCGATCATCTTCTTCACCTTTGGCAGTCAGCATAATCACTGGTATCGTACTGACCTCGCGAATGATTCTAAGTACTTCAAAGCCATCAATATCAGGCATCATGATATCTAGCAACACTAAATCTGGTAGGTTGCTGCGCACTTTATTGATTGCCTGTGTGCCATTATATGCTTCAATCACCCGGAATCCATCATGCTCGAGGTTTAGACGGATAAATCGCACCATGCGCTCTTCGTCATCCACAACCAATATCCGGCGATCTTTTAAGTGGTAATCTGACATGAGTAGCTCCTGTTTTATTCTCTGTAGAAGGCGATGATATCCTCATCTTCTTCGCCTGGCAATACTTCAATAAAATTGAGTTTTTCAATAGGCCAGAAAACCGTCACAACACCGTCCGCGATGTAGTGCAGGTCCTTACCGTCCATTTTTCGCGGGTTGGAAAGCTTGATCAGGTTGTCAGTTGGAGCGGGTAATATATCAACTTCTCCAACAACCGGGTCAGTATTTGCTAAATGCAAAACAAGCGTATACGGCATGCTAACCTCCCCTGTTCTCTCTTTTTTTATTGATCTTGTTTTTTTGTCTGATCACGATAGAATCCCTTAAGGTGCAAATTTATCTGGGATACGCACTAGGACGGCTGTGATATTATCGGGTCCCCCTGCCTGATTGGCAGCTAAGACGAGTTTTTCACATGCTTGCTGTGGGCTGCTTGCTTGTGAAATTATTTCCATGATGTCGGGTTCTGGAACAACCCCCCAAAGGCCATCAGAGCAAACCAGGATTAGTCCTCCCGCAGGTAAGGGGTGGGTCTGGATATCAGCTGTCAAAGGCTCACCCTGACCAAGGGCGCGATAAAGTACATTTCTTTGCGGATGTATCGAAGCTTCCTCTTTGGTAAGTTGACCTAGTTCGATCATGCGCATAACCAGGGAATGGTCTCTTGTGATTAAGTTCATTTCACCGTCTGAAGAGATGGAGTAACAACGGCTATCACCTATATGGGTGACGGTCATCTGTTGGTCAATCATCAAAGCAACCGTTAGAGTAGTTCCACCACCAGTAGCGAATTTTGTGATCATTTGGTGCGCATTTTGTACACCTGCTTGGAGAATTTCCTGAATGGACTCTTCGGGATAGGTGGGTTGAGGCTGAAGTAAGGGGGAGAAAACCTGAGTGAGGATGTGTTGTGCCAGTGTCTTAACTGCCAGACTGCTGGCAAACTCCCCGTGCTTGTGCCCTCCCATACCATCTGCAACAATATATAGCCCAAAAGCCAGAAAGTTTCCGCGATTTGCCAGGTTCGAGGTAAAGGTGAACATGGAATCTTCATTGTGATTTCGCTGCTGTCCGGTTGATTGAGCACAGCCGATCACATATTGGGGTATGAACTCTTCGGGGAAAGTTTCAGGTGAAGCCGGGCTGTGCCTTCTAACACTTTCAGCTGTTACAGGGAGTGTTGGAGACTCCTTGGTAGCAGAATTTGTGGCTGTTTGTTCGATATCCGCAGCTTTTGTTCCAAATAGTCGGGAAAAGAGATTCTTCAAGGTCGCCTCCTAATCGCGGATCTCATCAAAGTGGAAGGGCATAAAAATTCTTGTCTGCTGATCCAAAGTAGATCAGGCTTTGGTTTGTTGCTGGTGAACCGGTAATCGGTCCTTTGGTTTCAAATTTCCAGCGAAGTTTCCCAGTGCTCGTATCCAAACAGTAGAGGTTACCATCGACAGAGCCACACAGGACTACATTTTCGAACACGGTGGGTGAGGCAGTAATCTGATTCTGTGTTACATAGCGCCATAGTTCTCGGGCAGAACCGGTTTCAAGACAATAGAGAACGCCATCAATTGCTCCAACATAAAGCTGATCGCCATGGATATATGGGGTGGAAATGGATGGCTTACCAAGTCGAAAACGCCAAATTACCCAGCCGGTTTTTGCATCCAGAGCATAAAGGGTAGAATCAACAGAACTGATGTAAACGATGCCTTGTGCTATGACCGGTGATGATGTGATGGCTCGTTTTGCCTTAAATCGCCACATAATTTCGCCGCTGTAATTCATACAGAAAAAATCACCAGCCTCTGTTCCAAAATATACACGCTCGTTCCATATTGCAGGTGTCGACCGAATAGGAGACCCGCCATCTGCTCGCCAGGCTTGTCGCCCTGTAATGGCATTAATTACATGCAAGTATCCATCATCTGAACCGATAAAAATGTGACCTTCAGCAACAACTGGGGACGAACGTATCGGACCTTTTGTAAAATAAGTCCAGTTTATTCGGCCAGTCCGCTCAATAATTGCATGAACACGAGTGTCTTCCGAGCCAAAATAGATCATTTCTTCATAAAAAACCGGTTTACTGACAATGCCTCCATCAGCCTGATATTTCCAAATAAGCATTCCATTATTAGCATCCAGGGCGTACAGATTTTTGTCATAACTTCCCAGATATACAATTCCGTTCTTAAATGTTGGACTGCCGCGGATTTCATCTTCACATTCGAATTGCCAAACGGGTTTCTTTGTCTCGATGGCTTGCTGAACCACAGGAGTTTGGCTGGGAATTTTTGTGAGGAATCCTGACTCTTTTCCTGCTGTGGTCAAGGCATTTTTAAGCTCCGTTATGTTCTGGTACCGTTCGGCTGGATCATATTGGAGCATTTTTACGATGACTTCTTCCAACCTGGGAGAGATATTTGGGTTAATTTCGCGAATGGGGCGCTCAGAAAATGAGAATGGGGGTTCCAGTCGCGGATCTTTCCGGGTTAATACATGATGCAAGGATGCCCCTAAAGAATAAATATCCGCAATGGGGGTGGCTTCACCTCGATATTGTTCTGGAGGGGAATAGCCTTCAGTACCTATCATGGTGCCTTTTTTAGCAGCATTGAATTGTTTTGCAATTCCGAAATCAATCAAAATGGCATGATCATGTTGATTGATCATCACATTGGATGGCTTCATATCTCGAAAAATGATTGGTTCTGGGATATGGTTATGCAGATAATTCAAAACATCGCATAATTCAATAGCCCAACGAATCACTCGTCCCTCAGGAAGAAAATCAGGGTAATTGGTGATGATTCGTTCTAAATCCTGGCCGGAAATGAACTCCATCACCAGGTATGACCGCTCGCTGATGGTGAAGTAATCATAAATTTTTGGAATTCCAGGATGATCCAGAGATGCCAGCAAGTTGGCTTCTCGTTCAAAATTGCGAACAATTGTATTGCGTAAACTCAGATCCAGGGCGCGGTTGACCATTTCTTTTACGGCAACCAGCTTGGTTACATTTGGGAAATGCATATCCCGCGCCCTGTATACAGCTCCCATACCCCCCACGCCAGAAACGCTTTCAATCAAATAACGGCTTACCAGTGTTGTTCCAGCCTGTAATTGACGAGTTGAATCATCTTCTGGATCTGGATTGCGTATTATGCGTTGGGTTTCCAAGATAGTCCTTTATGATTCCATTCTGGTCAGAAGACAGGTATTTTCACTGGGTTGAAGACCAAATGCTCTAAACTGTCGAATCATTTTTACAGTCTGTAATTATAGCCATCATTTCCGGAAAGTGGGAGTTAAACAATTAACGGAAATCTGAGGCAGGCTTTGGTTTATTGTCCAGGATTGCTTCGATCTGTTCCATTACTTCAGATGTCAGTTTTTCTGCGACATCCAAGGCAATCATGTTTTCCTGTACCTGTTGCTTGCGTGACGCTCCTGTGATAACTGTGCTCACATTGGGGTTTTTTAAACACCAGGCAATTGCCAGTTGCGCCATCGAACAATCCAACTGATTGGCAATGGGTACCAGTTTTTGAACTTTTTTCAATTCTATTTGCGCTTCTGGGCTTTCAAACCGTTTACGCAGCCATTCATATCCTTCCAGGGTTGCCCGAGTTCCTTCGGGTATGCCTTGATTATATTTTCCGGTAAGTAAACCACTGGCTAGAGGACTCCAAATGGTTGTTCCCAGGCCGAACTGTTTATAGAGCGGTGCGTATTCTTTTTCTACCCGTTCGCGATGGAACATATTGTATTGGGGTTGTTCCATCAAGGGGGGAATGAGGTGTTCGCGGCGGGCTATACCGATAGCTTCGGTGATTTGTTGAGCATCCCACTCACTTGTTCCCCAATAGAAGGCTTTACCCTGGGTAATAACCTGGTTCATTGCCCAGACCGTTTCTTCAATGGGCGTATGGATGTCGGGTCTATGACAAAAGATCAAGTCAACATAATCCATTTGCAGGCGCTTTAACGCAGCATTTGTTCCCTCTATGATATGTTTACGAGAGAGGCCAGAATCGTTCGGACCTTCACCACCCCAAAAAATTTTTGTTGATACAACCAGATCAGAACGTTTCCATCCAGCGCGTTTGATCACATTCCCCATGACAATTTCAGCATTACCATCAGCATAGACTTCAGCATTGTCAAAGAAATTAACACCAGCCTCATAGGCAGCAGTCATACATTCATTAGCAATCTCTTCACCAACTTGACCGCCATAGGTAACCCAAGCTCCTAATGACAACGCAGATACTTTTAATCCCGAATCTCCTAAAAATCGATATTCCATATTTTCCTCCTTGATTGTTAGATTTTGATAATTATTCTGGAATGATTATAACAAAGTGGGACACATAAGAAACTTAATCGGATTAAATAGCTTTTCGGGTTATTTGCTGGCGAGCCTTGGCGATAACTTCCTGATTAGCTCCAGCCAGGATTGGAAAGTTCGATTTTGAGTAATCCATGCCATTCTGTAATGGGAAAGGTTCAGAATGGTCCAATAATGGTTCGATCACCCCTCCAGCCTCCTGAATGATGAGCCAACCAGCGGCAATATCCCAAATTTTTGGGGTCGCCTCAAATCCAAGGATAGAAATACCTTTAGCAATCGAACACAGCGTGTAACAGGTCGAACCTAAGATACGTGTTTTATAGGGTACGGATACTAGGTATTGCTTGTGTGTGCGAGAGCAACAAGAGAAATATGACAGATTTATATAAGCATTCTCTTGTTGGAGAAGTTTTCCATTAAGATAAGCCCCAGCAGTTTTCTGGGCGCTGTACAGTTCGTCGATTACTGGAAAGTAAATTGCCCCGACAGAAGGCTTGCCTTCTTTGACGCAGGCAATAGAAACCCCCCAAAAAGGCAAACCCAGGCTGAAATTCGTGGTGCCGTCAAGGGGATCAATAACCCAAACAGGATCATCGGGAAGCAGGGCAGATGTTGTATGGATTGGATGCAATTCTTCGCTGATGATTGTCTCTCCAGGAAAATGTTCTTGGATTGTGGTTTGGATGAATTCATCAGCAGCTTTATCAGCTTTTGTTACGATGGAATGATCTGGTTTAAAGCTTGGCTCAAGTCCGCTGGTCTTGAACATCTTTAACAACAATTCCCCGGTTTCTTTGGCCAGGAAATTGGCAAAATCGAACCTCGTGATTGGGATGTTCATGCAGACTTTGCCAGATCGATATAATCAGAGGTCTCAAGCTCATTGGTTGATGCTCCGAGAAAACTAAGTAACTCAGTAGCTAATTGAGCTTTGTGATCAGCATCTTTGCGGCTCCAGGTGCGACTTTTAACTTCGAGAAAATAACCCAAAGAAGGCTTTTCGACGAAATCCAGGTTGATGTAGAACTCTGTGCCTTTGTAAAGCACACGCCATCTACGCCGGTCTTTTTCAATTCCAAGCTCTTTTACCGGTTTAAAATATTCTCGGTAGAAGCGCAAGCTGTGAGTAGCAGGAGCAAAATATCGGCTGCGCGAAAGAAGAACATCAGATGGGAATTGGTATTCTCGAGCTTGACCTATGAGTGTCAATCGGTAGCGAACATTACTGATTTGATTGCTGTCATCCAGATATTCATCTTCACGGTATCGCAAGATCCCCTGGTCTGGGTCCTCAAACATAAAATATGTATCAAACTCGTGATAATGCCGTTGATGCAAGATTTCGATCTCTGGTTTATGCACAGCCTCCAAAATGGGCAAATGATTTTGGATTCGTGTTTTTGATTGCACTTCAAAGCTTTCTTCCTCCATAGCGCCACCGATGGCTACTAGCTTTGAAAGCACAGATTTTTCGCGTTGAATTAAAAATAAATCTATCTTACGGGAATATTCTTTTGCCTGTAGGAGAAGGTCATCCTCGTTGATCGACTTGAGTTTCCGATTTTGCATGACCCACTGGCCGTTCACCATGACATCACTCACATCTGTTGATTTGGCGGCATACACGAGCTGGGCATAGACGCCATGAGGATTGTGTTTGAAGCGCGGTGCGTTGTGTAAGGGAGATAGATCTACTAAGATTAAATCTGCTCGTTTTCCAGGTTCCAATGAGCCGGTTATGTCTCCCAAATGTAAGGCTTTTGCGCCTAAACGAGTGGCCATGGAAAGTGCAAGGTGGGCTGGTAGGGCAGTTGGATCAGAACTGACGCTTTTAGCCAGGAAAGCCGCCAGGCGTACTTCCTCGAACATATCCAGGTCGTTGTTGGATGCAGGACCATCGGTGCCAATACCAACATTCAGCCCCAGTTCAAGCATTTTTCGCACAGGAGCGAACCCCGAGGCTAACTTCAAATTCGAAGATGGGTTATGGGCTACTCCAGCATTGTGATGCAAAAGGGTGTGCATCTCCCCTTCGTCAATGTGCACGCAATGTGCAGCCAGAACTTTCGCGTCGAGAATGTTGTGCTGTTTTACATAGGGAATAACAGACATTCCATGTTCTTCCCGAGAGTTTTCCACCTCAATGGCAGTTTCGGCTAAATGAGTATGCAAAGGGATATCGTACTCAACGGCCAGTTCAGCCGTGGCTCTTAAAATCTCAGGTGTACAGGTGTAAGGCGCATGCGGGGCAACGGAAGGTACGATAAGCGGATGACCTTTCCAACGCTGGATGAAGTCGCGCGCCATGGCCAGGGATTCTTCAAAGAAACGAGCATCCGGAGTTGGGAATTTCATGACAGTCTGTGAACATACTGCTCTTAAGCCGATCTCAGCAGTGGCCTTGGCAACATCTTCCTCAAAATAATACATGTCAGCAAAACATGTTACTCCAGAGCGAACCAATTCTAAACAAGCCAGTCTTGTGCCGAGATTGACAAAATCAGGAGAAACAAATTCGCGCTCAACGGGCATCATATAGCCTAAGAGCCAGACATCCAGGCGTAAATCGTCTGATAAACCACGCAGTAAGGTCATCGGAACATGGGTATGGGCGTTGACCAGCCCAGGCATCAGGACCTTGCCTTGACAATTCATGGTTGTTTTAGCCTGAAATTTTGATACAAGCTCTTGTTCATATCCAACCGCAAGGATTTGATTGCCGAGTACAGCCACTGCTCCGGGCTCGTATTGATGAAATTCTTCATCCATCGTCAGAACAATGGCGTTGGTGAATAAAATATCTGCAGTTAGGTTTGTCATAATCCCTCCAGGGTTAGATCTTTCGGAGAAAATCCAGGCTATGGTGAAGAGCCCAGCGCGGTGCATATTCTGGTGGTCCACCATACGGGCGGGTGAATTGTTGTTGTCCCTCGGGTGTAATCAGTACAATGTGTACGTCTCGTTTTTCGGTTCCAGGATAAACCGCCACACCTAAACAAACATCCACTTGTTTGGTGCTGCGATATGTTTGAACAAAATCGTGAAGCTCTTGAGGTGTGGGCAAATCTGCGATGACTTCTCCGCCGCGAAAAATGCTGGTTCTACTCGTTTGTTGCTCTTGAGCTGCACTGGCTAAACGGCGCAATAAATCTCCACCCAGGCCAGCCTCCACTACAGCCAGGCTCCAACCTTGTTTTTGGGCTGCGTTCAGCGCTGCTTTTTCTAATGTCTCTTCGTCAGCGCCATAAATCCATGTGCCCAACCGGTTCCGGATTTCTTTTTCGATAGGTTGGATGAGGCTGTTTGCTTCTGCTTCGGAATTTGCTTTGGCAGTAATCCGGATATCTACCTGACCTGAATGTGCTGCCAGGCCTATAGTCGGGTTACTCAAGGTTTCCAGATCGCCGATCAATTCGTCGATTTGGGATTCCCCAACACCAGCAGAGTGGAGTATTCTCGCTTTGATCATGCCTGTGAGGTGGTAACGGCTACGCAAATAAGGTAAAACAGCATGTTCAATCAAGTATTCCATTTCTCTTGGCACACCTGGCAGGGCAATAATGGCGTGTTTTTCTGTTTCCATTATAAAAGACGGGGCAGTTCCAACAGGGTTTTCAATAATCAATGCTCCCAGCGGTACATACGCCTGGCGTTTATTGTTTTCAGTTGGCTGGCGACCCACCCGTTGAAATCGAGATTGTATTTGGTCCCATAGCTCAGGTTGAAACTCAGTCTTTGTATCAAAGGCCAAGGCGATTGCGTCGCGAGTAGGATCATCGACGGTTGGACCTAAACCTCCGGTTGTCAGGATGATATCGCAGCGTTCCATAGATTGTTGTATAGCTTGAGCAATCCGTTTGGCGTTGTCACCAACACTTGTCTTTCTATAGAGGTCAATACCTGCATCTCTAAGTTTCCTGGCAAGGTAAGGTGCATTGGTATCTACTATTTCACCGAGGAGGATTTCAGTTCCTATCGTGATAATCTCAGCTGTTGGCATAGGCTCATGTGCTTTCTATTTTTGAACATGAAATGGATTCTTTGAGAGGGTGATTTATGCCTTCTGGACCCGCCTCAATTTTGGCTTGATTCTGGTAAGTTATGATTATAGTTGATAATTCAAAAGATGTTTCAGGATTTACAGGTGTTCATGCGGATTGTATTTCTCACTTTTTGCTTCAGCTATTGACAAATATGTCAATCTTATATATCATCGTATGAATAATTAGCTCCTGAAGAATTTCGCAAAAGAGTTCTGGAATGCTATCTTGTGCTTATACTCGCTGCTTTATGGCAGGCAAGCCAGAGCATACCATGGTAAAAGGATTGTCTTTAGTAGACAAAATCTCTTTGTGTTGGGAAGGAGGTGTAAGGGATTTCTAAACGTTTCTGACGGTTATTTAGATGTGTTAACGCCAAATTTTTTCTAGATTCACCCGTAAGTTTCCTTACTCAAATACCAAAGGAGGAGAGATTGGAAATGAAAGCTCGATATATTCTCGTAAGTGTTTTAGTTGTACTGTCTGTGTTAATGGCTGCCTGCCAGCCAGCTGCTCAACCACCAGCAGCGACAAGCGCCCCAGCAGAGGCTCCTGCAGCTACTGAAGCTCCTGCTGCTCCTGCAGAAACTGATGTATGCGCCCAAGATGAGTTTGGCTGCGCAAAGATTGCGCCTGGAACGAAGATCAAAATCGGAATGGGTGCGCCAATGACTGGCGACAATGCCCAATTTGGAGTTGATATTTCTCAGGGCGCCTTAATTGCTCTTCAAGATGCTGGCGAAATTGAAGGTTTTGGTTTCGAACTCGTTGCCGAAGATGATGGCGGTACACCAGAAGGTGGTGCTGCTGTTGCCAATAAGCTGGCTTCGGATGCCAATGTAGTCGCAATCGCCGGGCATATTTTCTCTGGCGCTACCGATGCGGCTATGCCCATTTATGAAGGAAAAGGCATCCCAATGATGTCACCTTCTGCTACTAACCCGCCCCTGACCCAAAAAGGTTCCAAGGTTTTCAACCGGGTTGCATTCACTGATGCGGCTCAAGGTAAGTTTGCTGCTGAATACCTGTTTGAGAAATTAGGTATAAAGAAGCTGGCAACCATGCACGATGGTCAGTCTTACGGTCAGGGTCTGTCAGAGGTCGTCGCTACCCGCTTTAAAGAGTTGGGCGGCGAAGTCGTGGCTACAGAAGCCGTAACCCCTGGCGAAACTGATTACTCTGCACCACTCTCTGCGATCGCTGCAAAAGGTCCTGAGGCTGTCTACTATGGCGGTTATGTACAAGAAGCCGTGGTTCTGGTGAACCAATGGAATCAGTCTGGTCTGGAAGGCGTTATCTTCTTCGGTTGTGACGGAACCTATGGTGAAGATTTCATCAATCGCTCCGGTGCAAATGGCGAAGGCGCCTATGCTGTAGCCCTAGTCCCCGCTGCTTCTGAAGCAGTTACAACTTTCAATGCTGCATATCAATCCCAATTTGGCTCTGCTGCTGGTGCGCTTTCTCCATTCACATGGAATGCGTACGACTCGGCTGCAGTCCTGGTTGCTGCAATTAAAGCAGTGGCATTCAAGGGTGATGATGGTAGTCTGTATATCCCACGTGGAGCACTCTCGGCTGCAGTCCGGAATACGAAAGAATTCAAAGGCTTGTCCGGCGTGTTGTCTTGCGATGCAACCGGTGAATGCAACGCATCGGGTCCAATCTTTTACATTGTTAAAGATGGACAGTGGGTTCCTGCTGAATAAGCTAAGTAGTTACTGTATTTAGTTCAATTGGTGGAAAGGAGAAGGCCTCCTTTCCACCATAACTTAAATTAAAGGCCGGACTGGCCGATTATCCTCACAAGAAGATAAAAAATTATGAGTGTGAATCGAACCTCCATAAACCTTCAGAGAAGCGCCATGATTATCAACACTTTCCGTTGGATTGTGGGTGTGGCAGTGGTGGCATTGCTGATCTGGAGATTGTACGATGTGATTGTCACAGGTGCTGAATATGGTGCAGACACCTGGTTGCGTTTTGCTGTTTCTGGGCTGATTCTCGGCGGCATGTATGCTCTGATCGCGATTGGGTATACCCTGGTTTATGGCATCCTTTTTATGATCAACTTTGCTCATGGTGAAGTCATGATGCTAGGGGCGTTTGGCGGGTATTTTGTCTTTGAAATTTTGAATGCCATTCCTGCGCCTTCAGCAAGCGATCCGAATTTAAATTTTCTAAACGCTTATCCAATTATCGGGGTTATCATAGCATTCATTGTAGGATGCACAGTTGCCTCTGTTTCGGGGTTTTTCTTGGAACGGATCGCTTACCGGCCATTGAGGACTGCACCCCGCCTTGTACCGCTTATCAGCGCCATCGGCGCATCAATTTTTCTTCAGAATGCAGCACAACTTTTGTTTGGCCCTCAGCGCAGGAATTACACTAATCCGGTATTACTGGAACGCGGTACAGGATGGAATGTCCCGGTCGGCGAGAGCACAGTGATGATCACTTATACAGGCGTTTTCTCTTTTGTGCTTTCGGTCCTACTAATGATTGGCTTGTATTTACTTGTCCAGCGCACGAAGCTAGGACGCGCCATGCGCGCTGTAGCCCAGGATAAGAAGACGGCAGCACTGATGGGAATCGACGTGGACGCAGTTATCAGTCGAACCTTCATTATCAGTGGTGTTCTGGCTGGTGCAGCAGGTGTTATGTGGGGAATTCATCAAGGCATTGTCTTTTATTTCATTGGCTTTATCCCTGGCATTAAGGCATTTACTGCTGCAGTCTTAGGCGGTATTGGTAATATTCCAGGCGCTATGGTTGGTGGATTGTTTCTTGGTTTATTAGAAGCAATGGGTCCTGCAGCTCTTGGAATTGACTTCCAGTTGAAAGATGTGATTGCGTTTTCGATTCTGGTGTTAATTCTCATATTTCGCCCTTCAGGAATTTTGGGTGAGGCTCTATCCGAGGAGAAAATCTGATGATGACACAACCTATTCGAAAAGGATGGAACAGCGGAATTACGTTTTCAGTCATTATCATTTTCCTCGCACTGACGGGTTTCACCTTCACGATCGCTGGCTTGATTGGCAAATTGTTAGGGAACTCCAACGTTTCTAATTTGGTTCCTTACTTGTTTATTGTGAATATTCTTTTAGGCCTTTGGAACGGCACTTTAGCGGCGAAGACATTTAAAGATGAGCCAAAGGCTGGGCCATCCATTACCAGCAGTCTGACAGCAGGGCTGGTTTTAGGTGTTGTGGTTGCAGGTTATAGTTGGATATACGGTTGGTTGATAACGAATAATGTAGATCCGCGGCCATATTTGAGCATGGTTTCTCCTGACTCCATGAAAATTTTTCTATACAACCAGGCTACTTTGCCAGCATCATTGATACATTTTTCAGTAATGACTATCAGTGGTTTGGTGGGCGGGTTGATATCTTATTATTTGAAGAACATTTCCATTCGACAAGCCTTCAGAAAATGGGGAAATCCATTATCTGAACAGATCAATCGCTATCCATTGTTCCAAAAAGTTTTCCATTCTTCAATCAGTATATATATTCTCTTTGCTGCAATTGCAGTGCTGACCTTTTTCTTACCGCGGGTTTGGGGTTCGTATTGGAATTATATTGTTGGCACAATCGGTATTTATGTCATTATGGGGTTAGGATTAAACATTATTGTGGGTTTAGCCGGTCAGCTTGTGTTAGGTTATGTGGCTTTCTTTGCGATTGGCGCATACAGCATGGCTTTACTTACAGCTCCTGAACCGCATGCCTTGGGGACCAACTTTTGGCTGAGTGTTGGTATCAGTATTATCCTGGCCGCTTTGACAGGCATTCTGTTAGGTTTACCTATTTTGCGTTTGCGCGGTGACTACCTGGCTATTGTCACCCTAGGTTTTGGTGAGATTATTCGGATCATGCTACGCAGTGATGTTCTCACGCCTCTTACAGCGGGTCCGCGAGGTGTGCGGGATATTGGTGGACCAACCCTGTTTGGGCAGCCCTTCAATTCGGACGTGGATTTTCTCTATCTGATTATCCTTGCCATGTTGGTGATTATGTTTGTAACTCACCGGTTACAAAATTCTCGAACCGGTAGGGCATGGGTCGCTATCCGAGAAGATGAAGTTGCAGCAAAGGCAACCGGAATTAACACTTTCCAATCCAAGTTGCTTGCTTTGGCTGTTGGCGCAGCATTTGCAGGACTTGGTGGCGCATTATTTGCCTCTCGTAATCAGTTCACCGGCCCAGAGGATCATGTCCTGATGGTCTCCATTAATGTTCTGTGCATTGTGATTGTGGGAGGCATGGGGAGTATCCCAGGTGTTATTTTAGGAGCGATCGTCTTGAAAGGTTTGCCAGAAATACTGCGCGAACTGGACATTTATCGTCTAATGGTATTTGGAGCTCTGCTGGTGGTTATGATGATCATTCGGCCAGAAGGATTGATGCCTGCAAAAAATGTGCGACTTGAACAACAGTTTGAGCCAGATATTCCGAAAGGGAAGGATACGCCAGAAAAAGAATCCCTGGGGAAAAGTCCTGGACTGGTAGAGTCGAGTGTTCATGGTGGAAGAAACGCACCAGAATTAAGCGGAGGTGATCATGACAACATGTCTTGAAACTCTTCAAGTAACCAAGAAGTTTGGAGGACTCACAGCAGTGAGCCAGGTGGACCTGGTTGTGCCCGAAAAATCCATTGCCAGTATTATTGGACCAAATGGCGCAGGAAAAACAACCTTGTTTAATTGCATTTCAGGATTTTACAAGCCTGAAAATGGACAGATTCTGTATTACGATAGACCTATTAACGGATTAGGAACAAATGAAATTGCCTATCTGGGGATTGCTCGCACATACCAAACTATCCACCTGTTCAATAATATGACCGCAATGGAAAACATTTTGGTTGGTCAACACCCTCATTTGAAAAATGGTTGGATAGATGCGGTAATTCATACACCACGCTTTAAGCAGGAAGAAACTGAGTCTGTACGGGAGGCAAAGCGTTTGTTGGATTTCGTGCACCTTTCCGGATTGGGCGATAACCTGGCTCGTAATCTGCCTTATGGCGCTCAGCGTCGCTTAGAGATTGCACGTGCTTTAGCCAATAAACCGCGATTGCTGCTTTTGGATGAACCTACCGCTGGCATGAATCCGCAAGAGACCGCTGAAATGACAGCATTCATCAAAAATTTGCGAGATGCTTTGGGAATTACAATTATTTTGATCGAGCATGACATGCGCGTTGTGATGGGTATTTCTGATCAGATATGCGTTTTGGATTATGGCGAAAAAATTGCCGAAGGCAGCCCAAATGAAATACAAAAGAATCCTCGTGTCATTGAGGCTTACCTGGGTCCAGGTGCGGCCAAATTGTCCGAAAGGTTCCGCCGTGAAAGGAGACAACACGCATGATGCTTAATGTAGAAGATCTGCAAGTATATTATGGTGCAATTCATGCTTTAAAGGGTGTATCTTTTCATCTCGATCAGGGTGAGATTATTGCGTTGATTGGCGGAAATGGGGCTGGTAAGTCGACCACCTTGAATACAATTTCGGGTTTATTGCATCCAAGAACGGGTCGGGTGATTTTTAATGGTGAAGACATATCCGTAATTCCCCCTCAGGATATTGTACGCAAGCAAATTATCCAGGTTCCTGAAGGTCGGAGGATCTTTCCGAAATTGACAGTACAAGAAAACCTTGAAATGGGTGCTTACATTTTCCAAGATAAGGCGCAGATTGCCAAAGATATGGATGATGTGATGAATCTGTTTCCTCGCCTTCGAGAGCGCCGTAAACAGTTTGGGGGCACGCTTTCGGGAGGCGAACAGCAAATGCTCGCGATCGCACGCGGGCTCATGTCTCACCCAACCCTTTTATTATTAGATGAACCATCCATGGGACTTTCGCCTCTACTGGTTGAGCAAATATTTGAGATTATCCGCCGGATCAATTCACAAGGCACCAGTATTTTGTTGGTTGAACAGAACGCACAAATGGCTCTTTCAATTGCTGACAGAGGCTATGTATTAGAAACTGGTCGTGTCATGCTTGAAGGTGAAGCCCAAGAATTACTTGAGAACCCCATGGTGATAGAAGCCTATCTGGGAGGCTAAACTAGACACACTCAGTCTCTTGTTGCGATGGACACACAACTTCAAAAAGTTTTTTTGCGAAGATAGAATATCCATCAATCTTAATGATAGACCGTTGCTGACCTGGTCCACCCTGGTTTTTGGACCAGGTCAGAATGGTTTTATACATCATATCGTTTTGGGCGAGGATTGCCGGCCTTTTCGACCGTGTGGTAAAATTGTTAAATAGAATGAATAAAATTGATCCATCCGAATCTTCGCTACCACCACCCAGCCTGATGAAAGCTCTGACGGCTGGTTTTGATGCTATAAGCAACCACGCCTGGTTGGTGGTTTTCACGCTCTTGTTAGACTTGGTATTATGGATGGGTCCACGCTTTCGATTATATTCTCTCTTTCGAAGCATTCTTGAACAGCCAGCTGCCCTTTCATCATTAGGGAACCCGGAACTTCTCCAAAGTTTTTGGGAGACGATCCAAAGCTTTAATATTCTCAGCTTAATACGCACCTATCCGGTGGGGATTCCGAGTTTAATGGTGAGCCGGAATCCGCTTGGAAGTCCATTGGGAGATCCGAACACCATTGAAATCAGTACAGCAGGCGCTGCGATCGCAATCTGGTTCGTCTTGAACTTATTGGGCGTTATGGCAGGCACATTTTATTTTTCACTAGTAGCTCAGGTGGCAACGACAGGGAAAGTGTTTTGGCGTAACCTAATAAATCAGTTCCCTAAAACGTTCTTGCAGATATTCCTTTTGACGGTTAGTTGGGTTTTATTGTTATTAATTATCGGTTTTCCTTTTTCCTGTATCCTCTCGTTTATTCTGTTTAGTGGTATAGGGCTGGAGCAGGTAGTGCTTTTCCTGGCGGTATTCGCCGGTGGTTTTTTGATTTGGTTGTTAATGCCTTTGGTGTTTTCACCTCATGGGATTATTATGAAACAACAGAAAGTCTGGAGTTCTGTAAAAACTAGTTTTCGAGTTGCCAGAATGACTCTGCCAACGACCAGTTTGTTGATTTTGACAATTGTATTGATCAGTGAGGGTATGAGTATTCTTTGGCGGATTCCGCCTGTTTCATCCTGGTTATCCATCGTTGGTATTTTGGGCCATGCCTTTATCACTACCAGTTTATTGGCTTCAACTTTTATCTATTTCAGGGATGCAGATCAATGGGTCGTTAAGGTGTTAGAAAAGGCCAGGCTTTCAATAGTTTAGCAGTTTGCTGAACCTGGTATATTTTTGGGAGGTTTCTGTGACTAAAGGAAGTTCTTATTCGTATGATGCTAAAGATATTCAGGTCCTGGAAGGTTTGGAAGCTGTTCGTCGGCGCCCCGGTATGTATGTGGGTGGGACGGATATCAAAGCCTTACATCACCTGATTTATGAAGTCGTTGACAACTCGATTGATGAGGTCTTAGCCGGCGCTTGTGACCGCGTTGAAATTATTATCCACCCAGATAGCAGTGTAACAGTCTCTGATAACGGCCGTGGGATTCCGGTGGATATTCACCCTCAAATGAAAAAACCAGCTTTGGAAGTGGTTATGACCGTGTTGCATGCAGGCGGTAAATTTGGAGGAGGCAGTTATAAAGTCTCGGGGGGGTTGCATGGTGTGGGTGTTTCAGCCGTAAATGCCCTTTCTGAATGGTGCCGTGTAGAAGTCAAGCGAGATGGAAAAATTCACACTCAACGCTACGAGCGCGGTTACCCGACTGGTCCCGTTGAGGTAACTGGAAAAGCTGACGCACAGGAGACAGGCACTCGAACTACTTTCAAATACGACCCCGAAATCTTCAAGGGTGAATTGGATTTTCGATTTGAAACACTGGTACAACGCTTTCGGGAGATGGCATTTGTAACTCGAGGCGTAACAATTTATTTGTTTGACGAACGGACCAATAGAGAAATGACCTTCTACTTTGAAGGTGGGATCATGTCATTTGTTCGTTATTTAAATCGCAACCGAGATGTCTTACATCCAGTAGTTCACGTGGAAAAAGAAGTTGACGGTATCACAGTTGCTGCAGCTATCCAATTCACGGATGCTTATTCTGAATCGGTGTATGCGTTTGCAAACACCATTAACACAATAGATGGTGGCACACACCTGACGGGATTGCGGTCGGCAGTAACTCGCACGATCAATGATTATGCTCGTCGAAGCGGCTTGTTAAAAGAAGCTGAGGCGAACTTTTCTGGCGATGATACTCGCGAGGGTCTGACAGCTATCGTGAGTATTAAGCACCCTGACCCGCAATTTGAAAGCCAAACTAAAGTGAAGTTGATGAACCCGGAAGTACAGACGATCGCCCAGCAGGTGGTGGGCGAGGCATTTAGCACATTTTTGGAGGAAAACCCTTCGGCGGGTAAATCAATTGTGCAGAAATGTTTGACATCTGCCAGGGCGCGTGATGCTGCTCGAAAAGCACGTGATTTGGTAATTCGTAAGTCTGCGTTGGAGAGCCTGACATTACCTGGAAAGCTGGCTGATTGTTCTGAGCGTGATCCCCAGAAAACAGAGCTATATATCGTTGAGGGTGACTCTGCAGGCGGCAGCGCCAAGCAAGGCCGTGATCGACATTTTCAGGCAATTTTGCCTTTGCGTGGAAAGATTTTAAATACGGAGAGAGCCCGCCTGGATAAGATTTTAGCTAACAATGAAGTAAAAGCTCTTATCTCTGCACTAGGTGTCGGGATCGGTGACAGTTTTGACATCAGTGGATTGCGGTATGGACGGGTGATAATTATGACCGATGCCGACGTGGATGGCAGCCATATTCGTACATTGCTGTTGACATTTTTCTTTCGTTATATGTTACAGCTCATTGAAGAAGGACATCTGTACATAGCTCAGCCGCCTCTTTATAGGATTGCTCATCGGAATCAGGCACGTTATGCCTACACAGAGGCTGATAAAGACCAAATAATTAAAGATTTCGGTATCAGTTCTGAGAAGGCAAATCTGCAGCGCTATAAAGGTTTGGGAGAGATGAATCCTGAGCAATTATGGGAAACAACAATGGATCCTGGAAATCGAACTTTGCTACTGGTGACCATTGATGACGCAGCAGAAGCAGACCGCACCTTTGATATGTTGATGGGATCCGCCGTCCCGCCCAGGAGACGATTCATCCAGACACACGCGCGTGAGGTTAGAAATCTAGATATATAATTAACCTGATCGATTTCTAGAGAATTTTACAATTTTCAAATTGATTGGAAGATAAATTAAGGTTATGTTGTTAGAACGTGGCGTCCTGCTCAACAACCGTTATCGGATTGTCGAGATTCTTGGTCAAGGGGGAATGGGATCAGTTTATCGCGCCATCGATGAGAATTTAGGCCTCGAAGTGGCTGTTAAGGATAATCTTTTCACCACCGATGAGTACGCGCGTCAATTCAGACGCGAGGCCTTGATTTTAGCAGGACTCAGACACCCAAATCTGCCAAGAGTAACAGACCATTTTATTATCCAAGGGCAGGGGCAATACCTGGTCATGGATTTTATTGAAGGGGAAGATCTGCGGGAACGCATGGAAAGGATCGGCGTTCTGCCAGATGAGGATGTTATCACCATTGGCTCTGCGGTATGCGAGGCTTTGGGATACCTGGCTTCTCGAAAACCGTCCATTATTCATCGTGATATTAAGCCGGGCAACGTAAAGATTTCACCCCAAGGGCATATCTTCCTGGTTGATTTCGGTTTGGCTAAGACACTGGATAGCTCTCAGGAGACAACCACAGGCGCTCGCGCAATGACGCCTGGCTATTCTCCCCCCGAGCAATATGGAACCGCCAGGACCGACCACCGATCTGATATCTACTCTTTGGGGGCAACACTTTACGCTGCTTTGACAGGAGCGATCCCAGAAGACGCTTTAGCCAGGGCGATGGATCAATCGGAACTAACCCCTATCCGTCAATATAACCCTCGCGTTTCGCGCCGGTTGGCGACAGCTATGGAAAAAGCCCTGGCTGTACGCCCGGATGACCGGTTTCAGAGTGCGGATGAGTTTAAGCAAGCTTTGCTGAATGCCAGCTCATTAAGCCGCAGGTTGGTCAACGAATACATTATCACACCCCCGCCAGATGATGGCTTTGCTTTTGAAAAGAGTGATGGTGCGCAACCGGAATTTGATCAGAATAATGGGGAAGCTGAGGATTCTCTGGGTGTTACGCGAGAGAGGAAGAATAACCATCTTACACCTGTTCCTGCAGCAAGGAAACCTTCGGATCCAAAATCACCGCCTAAACAACAGAATCTGAGATCAAAGAAAAAACAGACGAATTGGCTGGCGCCTTTGGTAATTTTCTTATTGTTATTTAGTTTTGCAGCGATGGCTTATATCCTGTTCCCAAGCCAATTGCAGACTATGATGGATAATTTCTTTCCAGGTTCTTATCAAAGTGTAGCGAATTTGATTGAATCAAACCGGACTCCCGTAGTAAGTGAAGAAGCCGTTGCTTCAGTAATTTATACTGAAATTCCGCAATTGCCTTCCACTACTCCATCCCCTACATCCATTGCCCTACCAGAACAAATTGTTGAGACGCTGGCACCAGATATTTCTCCTTCCGAAACAGTATCCCCGACAATGACGCCAACTCCTTTACCTACTTCGATTGGTGGTGGAGGTGGAAAAATCGCTTACGCTTCGGATAGCACAGGCATCCCTCAAATATATTATTTTCTATCTAACAACGGTATCACAACCAAAGTGACCGATATGCCCGAAGGCGCCTGCCAGCCTGATTGGGCTCCGGATGGAAAACGCCTGGTATTCATTTCTCCCTGTGACACCAATAAAGATTATTATCCGGGTTCTTCCCTTTATATTGTCAACATAGATGGGACAGGGTTATTACCATTGCCGACAATGTCGGGAGGAGATTTTGACCCCGCATGGTCCCCGGATGGAAGCAAAATTGTCTTTACTTCATTAAGAAATAACGGTCGCATTCAGTTATATCTGATCAATCTTGAGGATAATTCGGTAAAACCGCTTTCAGAAAAATATTCATTTGATATGCAGCCAGCATGGTCAAATGATGGAAAAAGAATTGTCTTTGTTTCGACTCGCAGAGGGGATCCACAGATTTGGGTGATGGATTCGGATGGGGGCAACCAGCGTTTATTCTCACATAGCACAGGGCTCAAGAATTACCACCCATCGTGGACACCCGATGGAGCCTCCGTTATCTTTACACAATATGTAGCTGATGGGGGCATTCCCAGGGCGATGCTGGCGCCCTATGATTTTGAAAATTATGTTGAATATAAGATTGGGAAAGACTCTGTTCCGATGAAAGAGGCTGTAGTTTCTCCAGATGGTTACTGGATAGCCTATGAAGGATGGTTAGCTGGGACAAGTCACGATATTTATACAATGGCAGTCAGTGGTGCTGGTCGACAGCAAATGACAACCGATCCTCGAATTGATTTCGATCCCGTTTGGTGCCCTTCTCCTTAACTTGAGCTATTTTTGATTGAGCGCCAGATACTTGTCCCGGTTAGCGGACCGGGCAATTTTGCCGCTGCTGGTTTTGATAAGCCAGTTGCGATGAACCAGGTGAACGTATCTCAGGCTGATATCCGAACCGCGCGTGACGTGTTGGCGAATCCTGGCAGAAATTGTTTCGATCTCCTGTTTTGCCTCGGAGTTACTAAAAAATTGTTCTTCATCTATCATGGTCTCAGCCAGGATGACAACATCCTCTGTGCCGCCTTGTTCGTTGAATAGCCCAAATGCAACAACTCTTCCTGGATAAACACCTTCCACCTCGCCAGCCAGGCGTTCCAGGTCTTGCGGGTAAATATTCTTGCCTCCCACAATAATGATGTCTTTCTTCCGCCCTGTTATGAATAATTGATCATTGACCTGGTAACCCAGATCGCCAGTAAGAAACCACCCATCCAGAAATGCTTTTTCTGTCAAATCGGGACGATGATAGTACCCAGTGAGCATGCAATTGCTTTGGATGACAATCTCTCCCACAACTCTGTCTGCCAGGTGAGTTCCTTCAGGAGATAGAACTGAAACCCTGGTACCCTCAATGGGGGGGCCTGCGGATAACATACAAAGGATGTCTGGATCATCCATCACTTCCTTTGCCTGCAGCGCCTCCTCTTGATTTTGAAGACCTTTTACCTGGCGCGCAATTTGTTTCTCGACAAAAATTTTCCGGTCAATATAATCGATTTGCACAGGTATTTGGATGCCTCCTTGAGTAACTGCGAAGACATTTTCTGCCATAGCGTAGGAAGTAGCTAATGCTTTTGGTTCAAGCCCATATTGGGCGAAACGCTCAAAAAACAAGCGATGGCTTTTCCAGTGCATGGGTTCTGAACAATTAGTGATTGCTTTTAAGCTAGAAAGATCTACGTCTTCCAGGTCCTTGTCGCGAATCTTAAGGGCGCAAAAATTATAGGCAAAATTTGGCAACCAACAAAATGTGGCGCGGTGTTTTGAGATCGCCTGAAGTAATCTATACGGGGCGCGGACCCAATCGAAAGGTGATAACAACACCAGGGTTGCTCCGAGGATGATTGGCATCAAGAAACCGGCAATTAATCCCATGTCGTGATATAGAGGCAGCCAGCTGGCAACAACATCGCTTTCGGAAAAATTGAGAGCTTTTGTGTAGTTTTTCAACTGGTTAAAGATTGACTGATGGGAGAGTGCTACGCCTTTTTGAAGACCGGTTGTTCCGGATGAATGCTGGAGCAGAGCTATATCTGATGGCTGCTGATCCAGTCCGCCAAGATGCAAAAAATCAATCTCAGCTGGTTGGGGGATGAGTTCTTCACCAATATCCAAAAAAATATCTTCTGCTACAAGAATTGATTTTATTGAAGTGTCTTTGCTGGCTTGTTGGACCTCAAACAAGAAGTCTTTGTATGTAACGACAGCCGCTGGTTTGGTTATCTCAAAAAGAGCAACCAGGGCAGCCCGGTAATGATCTGGCAGCAGCTTCTCCGTCATAAAGGGCATTATGGATGGAATTGCACCCCTGAGGATCGTTCCAAAGAATGTTAAAAGCAGCTCCTGGCTGTGCTGCAAGATAATGATCACAACCTCATCCGCTTGAATGCCTGCAGCTCTTAATGACCTCGCGAATACTGCAGATCGATTGACCAATTGTTGGTAGCTGATGGTCTGTTCAGGTCGATTACTGAACAACAGGTGAACTGCAGTTTTGTGGGGAAATTGATGATAAGCGTTCGATAAAACCTGGCTAATGTTTTGATGGTTCATATAGGTACTTATGATGTGTAAAAGCTGGCGAGCCTAAGGAGGAGAAATGTTGAACGAAGATTACGAGTTCAAACGTTTTTCAATCAGATTGGAAAGCTCTTGTAAACTATCAAATGTCTCTGCACTGAGTTCGGTATCGTCGATGTGGACACCAAAGCTGTCTTCAACGAAAAGAGCTAAATCAACCAGGCTGAAGGAATCAATGAGCCCCGAACTGATTAGTGGTTCATCATCTCGAATGATGCGAGAGGGTTGTTTGAGAATATGTTCTGCTATGTAGGGAGATATTAGTTGGCTGATGGATGGGTCTGTCATATCTGTAGGGTCCTGGTGTTCCAAATGGATGAAATTAATCCTGGGTGTTAATTTTTTGCCAAACAGCATTCAAGGCTTGAAGAGCTGTCAGGTTGCGTACAGGCCAGGCTTTTGACATAGCCTGAGAGTCGTTGAAAAAATTGCGTCCCCAGGTCAGGTGAGCACCATCCTCTTGTAAACCTTGATCAGGCAGAGCTTGGACGGCTAACCAGTAATTGAGTAGTGGAATTTCATATTCCCACGCCAGGCGAGCTATCGTCATATTGATATAGTGATCGCCTTCTGCATTGTCTGCTTTTGTAGAAATGATTGGGATAATTCCATTTTCTATAGAGAATTCAATAATTTTCCGCATTTGGGGTTCGAATTCTTCGGGCTTCCAAATATCATTGGTGCCGAGCATTATGAATGCTATGGTTGGTTTTTGAACCCGATATTCACAAGCCAGAGGCAATTCATTTGCCTGACAATAGGTGCGATCCGACCAGAGAGGTGAAAACAGTGATGATGCGTTAATCCGGATCGCGCCGCCAGGCTTGTTCGTTCAAATGAACCATGGAATTCTGCAATGACTTCATCAAGATATTCATGTTCACCCAAGTTATAAAAATCTGGGCCGCGGTCAAAATCGCCCAAAAACCAGGCAGGTGTAGAGCCGCAATCGCCAATTTTTGAGAATTTGTTAGGGTTATTACCCATGGTCAACCCAGCCTGATAGATTTCCAGGACCTGATCACTGATTTCAGGAATAACAGGTAACTTTTGCCAGTCATCCACACCCAAGGTGGGTTTAGGGGTGTTGGCTAACGCGGTCGCGGCTGTGGTAGCTGTAGCTTGTGGGGTTCCATCCGTCGGTGCAGGATTGGCAGTGATTTGTGAATTTATAGCGTTTGGTGTTTGACTAATTAAAGCTTGGTTGGCGTCTCCAGGGTTTTTTGTGGCGGTTCTCTGTGGATGGGCTTGCGTTGCTGAGAACACTGGAGATGTGCTTTCCGCCTGGGATGGTACAGAAGGTTGCGGGCTGCAGGCTGTTAGCGATAAGAATAGAATACCGGTAAAAAAATACTGTAATAATTTCATTGTAGCTTTTTCGAAGTTTATGTTCCTTTAAAATTTTGAAAGCTTATTATACTGTTAATCTCCAGAGGGGACTTTAGCTTTTGTCAGATCGAGAATTGCCTGTAAAAGCAGATCTGCATACAGTTGACTGCCAGCTGGAGAAAGATGGACTGCGCTGTTTGTAAACTCATGCGCTGGAATGGCATCCCAAAAATCTACATAATGCCAATCTTGATCGCTTGCTTTACTGTTTAGCAACTGACGGTAATCATCGTATGCCCACCGAGGATAGAAATAATTATAGCGCAGATCAGAATTTTGCCCTTGGCTGATCAGCATGGGTTCATTGACTAATAGAATGGGTGTGTCTCCCGCGATTTCAAATCCTGTTTCCAAAATATCGATTGCTATTTCCGCTTGATCCAGATGAGGAGGCTGCAAGCCATGAAAGGAAAGCTCATTGGTTAAGTCCTGCTGGGCAGGAGAGTACGAATCGGGAATTTCGTGATCGATGCCTGTAGCAGCCCACATCACTCCATATAATTGTAGCCTGACCATGTCGGCTAAAGGCCTTCGGGAGCCAATGATGGTGCGATCCCACAGACTGAGATCAATCAGGTCGGAAGAATGGGGATTCAAGTTCATTTGGTGTTGTTGGATTAAATTCCGAACGATGTTGGCATTGTTTTGCAGCAGTGGAGGAAAGAGTTGTTTGTCATAGGGAAATGACTCAAGTGTGACAGCCCATACGATCAGATCGGGGGCGTAGGTCATTGCCTGAGATAAAACGAGTAAATCTTTGGTTAGGGACATGACCGGGTATCCCAGGTTATAGGCTCTAAGATGCCTTCCATCCGGTAAAACAAAGTTGCTCTGGTTCAAAAAAGCGGATGCGGTTTGATCTGGTGATAAAAGAAATCCCCAGGTCGCTGAATCGCCAATCAGGATTACTCTGTATTCGTCGCTTCCTTTTTCCGTGCGGTGAATTTTTTGGGAAGCAAACATGGCTTCTAAATTGTAAAGGTTCAGGTTATACGATTTCTGAGGGTTGTCTCCATAGGGCAGTCTGGAACGACCGGGAAACAAAATGTTGTAAGCAGAAATGCGACCTAAAAAAGTCATGGGATAAAAGAAGGCGAAGACCATGTTTAATAAAACGAAAAGCAAGCTTGCCTTGATAATCAGCCGCCCAATGTTGACAGGTTGAGTATGATCGGAGGAAGATTTTTGGGATGTCGACGACAAAACAATTTTCCTGGTTAGAATGAAAATAACTTTTGAAAAACGGATATGGATTTTTCGGGATTGTAGATTGCAAACCAAACCCAGCCTAAGGATACGTAATTAAAGGTAATAAACCAGCCAATGACGGTGTTAATCATTTTCACAGTTTCTGTTTGCGGTATCTTATTTGGGATTGAGCGGCTCCAATCAACCCAACGGTTGTGGACGAATAATCCAAAGCCATGCCAGAGACCCCAGATTGCAAAATTCCAGCTAATTCCATGCCATAACCCGATCAGAATCATGGTGCCCAATTGCCCGAGCAGGATGATGGTCCAGGCAGGAATTTGCCCTGGATGTGCGCGCAGAGATCTGGTGAGGGGATTGAAAAAATAAGCCCGAAACCATTGCGATAAGGTGATATGCCAACTGTTCCAGAAGGTAGTCAGGTTGGCTTTTCGATAGGGTTGGGTGAAATTTTCTGGTAGATTGAAGCCAAGGAGATTTCCAATCCCGATGGCAATATCGGTATAACCAGAAAAATCCAGGTAAATCCGTAGGGAAAACCCATAGATGAGGACCCATACCCAAAAACCCCCAGTGATTTGTGCAGCATTTTGATCATTGATCGCTAACAAAGCCAGGCTGTCGGCTAAAACAAATTTCTTAAAGATTCCCAGGATAATTCTCTTTGTGCCTGTTAAGAAATTTGTTGAACGGATCAAGGCAGAAATATGTTTAAGGGGAGAAACATCATTGGTTTGGATTTTGGCTGCCTGCAGATCGCGATTGAATCGTTGCAACCGATCAATCGGACCTGCCGTGTAGCTGGGAAAGAATAAGGCATAGGTAACAAAATCTCCTAAAGAGATGTTCGCTAACCTGCCTGTATTTGAATCTTGCAGCACATGCAGCAGGCGGAAAGCCAGGTATGAGAACCCTAGCCAGGAGATATCCAACGCGCTAGCCAGATTCAAATCCTGTCCTGTTGCATTTCGAAGTAAAGCGCTGCCCAATTGAGAAAGGGCTGGTGATTTCAAGATGATGAGTAAACTGATAATTACCAGGATCAGAGCAACCCTGAGATAGGAGCTTCGGATGGATCTTCGGCTGGTTATGTATGCAAGAAGAGCGCCTGAAAATAGAAAAGTGATCACATAGGAGATTGATGGGGGTTTGGTGGCTGTCAGACAACAAACTGGATCAAAATAACGCATGATCGATAGGGATAGGATGGTGAAGACGATTATCAAAACAGTTACCCAGAGCGGTTTATCGATAGGCGCTAATGGTCTCTGGGCAACAATCCAGGTGATCAAAGTCAGGACAACTGCCAGGGACGGTAACCAGAAATCTAAATTCCGAATGGCCGATGCAGGCTGTAACCAATAAATGGATACTAAACTGGTAAATAGAAATGCCTGCGTTTTCCATTTAGCAGGCACCAACCAGGAAGTCAAAAATGCAATCAGTGAAAATACGAGGATGTTTGTGAAGGTCATCTAAAAACCCTGGTAGATCCACTGAGGGGCTTGGTCTGAGGTCATTATAATGATAACTATGATCATCAGGCAAAGGATGACGGCCAGGAAATTTTCACGCGTAAACAAGTTTTTAATCATGGTCCCTGGTAACCGCAAACACGCCACTCCCCTGCTTCTTGAACAACCTGGAACACCCGGTCATTGAGTTCCAGAATTAAATCTTCAGCTCCGTAACTGGCAACTATTGAGCCCTGGCAGCTTACTAGTGTGACACCACCAGAAATCCCAATTTCCTGGCAGGATACATTGTCCAGGGTAAGTTTCACGGCAGTGAATGAATTGAATTCTGTGCGTGCATCAGCCTCCCATTTTGAACAGGAGCGGTTTACTAATGCGGTTTCATCACGATCGATGATTGCCTGGAGATAGCCCTGTACAGCGGCCGGAGCGGAGTTTTGAGACGATGCACAACCTGCCAAAAAACTGCCGAAAATTATCGTTAGGAAAAATGAAGCCAAAACCCTTGGTAATCGCATGATACCTTCCCTGTGATGTTATTGATTCCTGTTTGGTTCGAATCAGGTCGCGGCGATAATTTTACCAAGAATGTTAAGTGTCGGATAATCGAGTTAGAAAACTCCCCAAACCTTCTATGGTATCAGGTAGTAACTGATGATAGTCTGAGCTAGAATAATTTCAGGTGAACTCCCAAAGAACCAGGGCTGCCTAATTTTCTGGACAGCCCTGGTTTGATAGATATTCATTTATTACCAGATTGCATTGACAATTCCTTACTTGTTTTGATTACCCTGTCCTTTTCCTGCCCACTCAGGGCGGCCAGTTTGATTGCTGGTCGTAAAAGTTGTTCCAGTTGCGTGAAGGAATATTTGATTGGCTGTCATCAATCCTAGATTGTTGTACCAGCCTGTGATGGTTACCTGTTCTCCGGGTGTAAGGTTGAGCGTTGATCCATCCGTTGAGATTAAATTCCTGACTTGAATGATGATTTCTTGTCCTTCATGGGTTGTTAGGGTGAGTTGAGGGGCAACATACGTGCTTACTATACCAGTAAATGTAGTCAGTTCCTGGGTAGAGCTGTTGATGCCTGCGTTGTTTGTACTTGTTTGACCGCCTTGCCTGCGACCATTTCCATAAGCATTTGTCGCCGTCTGAGGAAGGCTGTTCTCAAGCAAGGCAGCGCTCTCTAACGAGCCGCTTTCAGTAATTGGGATCGCTGTTGCCGATATTGTCGATTCGGATACCTGTGGGAGATCGGAAAGTTGATCATTCGTTATTGTGTTTGATTTTCCTTCAGTAATTGGCAGATTGGTGGGTGAACTGGTTTCATCGGATGTCTTGTTAGCGGATACGTTGTACCAGCTCACAGAAATAGCCGACAGCATAATAACGCTTAGTATCAAAACGAAAAATTTCTTCATAATAAGTCTCCTCAACATTTAGATTTTGTTCTCAATGCAAGTAATCTCGCATCGCTGTGTGCACTTCAAGCCCGGGAAACTTCTGGCAGGTAGCCAGTGAATGAGTGTTGTTTGGGTGGGCTGTTGTATATCTTAGTTTATCCCTGTGAAGATCCGATGAATTCCTCGCGCAGAACGTGTGAAGGCTAAAATTTATCATCGAATATTTTCATAACATCTTCACATGCAGCCCACAACTTCTTCACAGTCAGCTTCTATACTTGTGCATTGTACAAGCAGTAAATTTTATAAGGCATTTTTAAAAGTTCATTTATCAAAGCAATAAGTATTCCGTGTAAGACAATTCCAAATTGCGGGAAGAGTATTAATGGAATACCATGTAAAGCGTTTTATTCTAAGTCGGGAGGTTTGAATATGGAAAACCAGGCAGCACCGGAGCAAAAACAAAACTTCTGGTCACGTGTGATCGGTACCCTGAGCCCTCCAGAATTGCCATCGGATGATCGAGGGCGCATGAGGATGGTTGTAGATAACCTGGTCCTGCATCTTCATCCAACAAAGGTGCCAGTAAGAACATTAAGTTGGACATATACATGGGGTCTGGGCGGATTGTCGGCATTGTTGTTAATGTTACTGGTCCTTACTGGGGTATTCCTGCAGATGAACTACACCCCCAGCCCATCACAAGCATATTATGATATCTTGGCATTACGAACAAATACCTGGTATGGGGATCTTTTACGAAATATTCATCATTGGTCTGCAAATTTGTTGGTGATCGCCGCAATATTGCATTTGCTGAGAGTATTTTTTACCGGGGGTCACCGTCCTCCGCGAGCTACTAATTGGATTGTTGGAGTTGTCATGCTCCTGTTACTGTTGGGTGCAAATTTCACGGGCTATCTATTGCCCTGGGACCAACTGGCTTTTTGGGCGATCACAGTTGGCAGTAGTATTTTGACTTATATCCCATTTGTCGGTGAGTTCATCAGCCGTTTGTTATTGGGAGGCCCTGAGGTAGGGGCATCTACACTACTCAACTTCTATGCATTGCATATCAGCATCATTCCAATCAGTATTGTGATGTTGATGTCACTGCATTTTTGGAGAGTTCGCAAAGATGGTGGGCTAACCTTGCCCCGCCGGCTGGACGAGAAAGAAGCCCCAAAAGTTGAAAGAGTCACCACCATTCCTTACCTGGTGCGGAGAGAACTGGTATTTGCTGTTGCCTGGGTGGCAATACTATTTATTTGGTCGATGCTTGTGCCAGCCCCATTGGAGGGTATCGCTAATCCGGAGGTGAGCCCAAATCCTGCCAAAGCCCCCTGGTATTTCCTGGGAATTCAAGAACTGCTCTTGCATTTTCACCCTTTGGTAGGAGCAGTGGTTATTCCTGGGATTGCATTGATTGTTCTGATGCTACTGCCTTTTCTGGATTTTTCTGTTGAAAACACAGGCGTATATTTTCGCTCTTATCGCGGCAGGGCGCTTTCCTTGCTGGCCATTGGGATAGCTTTGTTCACGGTCCCGATCTGGGTTCTGGCTGATGAATTTTTGTTGAATTGGACTGGCTGGTTACCAGATTGGCCCACATTGGTTACCAACGGATTAATCCCTTTATCCATCATATTGCTGGGTTTAATCGGTTTAGATGACTTTGCTCATAGAGCATTCCATGCAAACCGTGAAGAGCGAATTCTGTTTATTTTTATTTTTCTGTTTGTATCACTGATTATCCTTACCATTGTTGGTATCTTCTTCAGGGGTGCTGGGATGAGCCTCGTGTGGCCTTGGGATCTTGTTGTATCTCACTAAGAATTTTTTTAGAAATTATCATTGATGGAATTAGAGGTAAATATGAAAGAAAAGAATGAATCGATTGTTCATGAAGAACCGAAAAAAGTTAGCCGGCGTGATCTATTGAAAACAACCTGGTTAGCATTAGGCGGCTTGACTGTATTAGAGATGGGAGGAATAAGCCTTTCGTATATGCAGCCCAGATTAGCAGAGGGAGAGTTTGGGAGCATTATTGAGGTGGGCGAAGTGGACAGTTTTCCGCCGGGGTCCGTTACTCACATATCAAATGGACGGTTTTATCTGTCTCGACTGGCTGATGGGGGTTTCTTGGCTATATACCAGCGTTGCACCCACTTGGGATGTAATGTTCCGTGGGATCAAGCAGCGAACGCGTTTGTTTGTCCCTGTCACAATTCGGAATTTACAGCAAATGGTGAAGTGCTCAACCCGCCTGCACCGCGTCCTTTAGACCTTTTTCCGATTACTATAGAAAATAATATCATTCGAGTCGACACTGGTAAGACGATCAGTCGTCAGAATTCAGAGCCTGTTGCAATGGTGTACCCATGAACGTTACTTCTAACACCACACGGATTGTTGAATATGTAGTTGGCATCATTGCTACGGCATTAATTGGTGCTGGAATATTCTTGTATTCTTTGCAGGAACCGACAAGGATTGTTTATGCGCAGCAAGATCAACTAGAAACAGATTTGTACGAGGGGATGACTTTGTATGCCCAGAATTGCTCTGTCTGCCATGGTTTGGCAGGCGATGGCATTGGCTCAATTCCTGGATTAGACAACGAAGCATTGAGGCAAACAGATTATGATTCACTGGCAAAGATCATTGCGCGTGGATTGTACAACACCGCCATGCCGGCCTGGGCAAATGAGGATGGTGGACCTCTAAACGAATATCAAATTGGTACCCTGGTGATGTTAATCCAAAGTGGGGACTGGCAGGCTACCCAAGATCTAGTAGTCAATCTTGGCTTAGCCCCCCTGGTACCATTTTCCACGGAACCCGATTTAGAAGTACTTAAAGCTCTAGAAATAGTCGAGGGCGGGGACATCTTGATTAAAGGTATCACCCTTTATGCTCAAGAGTGTGTTGCCTGTCATGGGGCAGACGGGCTGGGGACAACCCTGGCGCCTGTGCTTAATGATGAAGGAGTCCAGAGCCAGCCTTCAGAAACGCTTGAACGTACAATCAATAGTGGTGTTGCAGGAACGTTGATGGCAAGTTGGGATAGCAGCCTGACGGATGAAGAGGTTGATGCTTTGGTTTATTTGTTGAAGAATTGGAATCAGGTTCCGACTGGAGCAATCCCTGCCCCTGATTCGCCGGTTCCAGTGACCGAGGAAAGCCTGGCATTGGGAGCATCGCTTTATTCTTCTAGCTGTTCCAATTGTCATGGACCTGAAGGCCAGGGAACCCAGAGAGCACCAGCTCTAAATGTAAAAGGGTTCTTAACTGATACTGTTGATGCTGCTATTCAACAGATTATCACTTTAGGAGTTCCGTCCACAGCCATGCCTGCCTGGGGAGACCGGATGACAGATGCTGAGATACAGGCAATTGTAGGTTTTATCCGAGCTTGGGAGCCAACAGCTCCAGAGGTGGCCGAACCTGCTCGCGGCGGTGGACCCTGGTGGAAATCGGAAGGGACGCAAACGCCCGGAGGGTCCAAAGGTGGACCACCTTGGATGAGAAATGAAAGTGGGCAAGTAAATAATAGCGCTTCGTTGCCAAGCGGCGGGGACTCGGTTGCACATGCAAATTCTGGACAATCGCCGAGCGAACCTGTGCAGGCTCAATCGATGCAAAAGCCTCAGGCAGGAACTTCACAGGTGGATTCGGGAACAATGGTTGGGCAGCAGCAATCTCAAGGAGTGGATCATGGGAGTACTGGAGGAGGACCGCCCTGGGCTAACCAAAGTGTTGAGCTAGAATGGTGGCAAGAGATCACTTGGCAGACAATTACACTAAGTGGAAGTGTCTTTTCTTTGGCCTTGTTTCTGATTGTTGTGGCTATCAAGCGCTTATTAAGCCTCCCCGTTTGATCCTCATTGGTTTGGCTTAATGTTTAAGCAAGGCCATATCCAGAAATGGCAGTGTGTAGATAGTTTATTCGGGTAAAATGATATGCATGGTGAGGAGAATTATTCGAATCCTTGATGATCTTTACAATGCATCATGAATGAAACTTTAACTGGATTTCTTTTTCAGATTGCATATTTGTTCCAACATTTAACCGTCAGCGATATCATCGATATCCTGGCGGTTTCGTTGATTTTCTTTGTGATCTTCCAGGCTTTACACCGAACTCGCGCATTACAATTGTTGCGCGGAGCCATCATAGCCGCAATCCTGGGGACTGCTTCCCTGGTTTTACTGCCTCTAAACACTTTGGGGTGGATAGTGCGCGGGGTTTTGGTGGCTGGGTTGATCTCACTCCCGATTTTATTTCAAGATGAATTGCGAAAAGTTTTAACTGGGTTAGGTCAGATTGGACGCAAGCGCTATTATGGTTCGGAATTTGAAGATTATAAATCGTCCATTATCGGCGCGGCCAGGAACTTGTCTGCCAGACATCATGGGGCGTTGATTGTTCTTGAGGGTCAAACCCCTTTAGAAGATATTATTGAAACCGGTATCTCGATTGATACTGGTCCGGTAAGTACTGAGCTTTTGCAGACAATTTTTTTCCCGAATACACCTTTACATGATGGGGCAGTAATCTTGAGGGGAAATCGGATAGTTGCGGCCAGCTGTATTTTGCCTGTGGAAACGGAAAAAACAGGAGAAACCCATTTAGGCACCAGGCATAGAGCCGCCTTAGGTCTTTCGGCCAAAGTACCCGATGCGTTGGTCATTATTGTGTCTGAAGAAACCAGCAGGATCTCTGTTGCGCAAACAGGCCAGATTTACATGGGGATTACTATTGACCAACTGGAAGGCCGCCTGGACCGGTTTCGGGAGCAAATGGCTGGTGTTTCGGGGGTTCGTTGGCGCTGGCTTAGAGATGTTGGTGCGAAAGCATCGATAACCAATGTGGGTGTGGCCATAATCTTGTCGATTGTGGCTTGGTTAAGCGTTACCTACCAAACTGATCCGCCCCAGCAGGTATTTATTGAAAATGTGCCATTAGTTGTGGACGAACTGAGGCCTGGGTTCTTATTGATGAGCGAAATTCCTGATAGCGTAAACGTTCAAATACAGACGACTCGGGATCGGATTGGTGAAATTAGTGCAACCAATTTGCGAGCCAGTATTAGCCTGGAAGATTTAGAAGCTGGGGAGCACCGTGTCCCGATTGTGGTGGAGATACCAGACCAAAGTTCTCAATTATTATGGGTAAAGCCCACAAATATTAATCTTCTGGTGGAACCCGAAGTAACACAGGTGTTTCGACCAACCGTAAAAATACTGGATATGGGTAGTTTACCGATCGGTTACTCATTATCGGAGATATCCTTATCCCCCCAAACGATCAATGTAATCGGACCGAAATCTCAAATCGAAAAAATTCGAGAAGTCAGGGTCGAGTTAGAGCTGAAGAACCGTAAAGCTGATTTCCAGGAAGCTATCGTTCCTCGAATCATCACCACCGGTGGAGATGAGTTAGATTTGATGATGAATCCAGAAAGCATCTTGGTGGGTGTTCCCATTCAACAGAATTTCTTCACTAAGGAAGTCTCTATTTGGGCCGATGTAAACTCATCAAGTTTGCCGAAAGGATATGAAATTCGCAGTATCAATATCGTGCCATCCAGTGTTACACTTTCTGGCGATCGGGCATCCATTGATGCGGTCGGTGATTTTCTGAGCACAGCGCCGGTTAACCTGGTCAATGTTTTTGACAGTCTGGTTATTCAGGTTCCTTTAATTACCCCAGAAGGCTTAAGAATATTGGGTGAAACTGGCGACCCGGTTTTAAATGTCCAGGTGAAAATTGATATCGAACCTGTAGATAGTTACCTGGTGTTTGAAAAAAGTATTGAATTGAGAGACATACCAGGAGGCCTAACAGCCCAACTTTCCCAGGCAAGTGTAACCGTGCTGATCATTGGGCCAAAGCCATTGTTGGATGAAATCCAGTTGAAGCAGGAATTGATTGTGGTATATTTAGCATTAACCGAATTAAGTGCGGGGACTTATTCTCTGCCTCTGTCTGTCCAGGCGCCTCCCGAGATTCAGATTATGCTCTTTCCTGAAGAAATCCAACTTAGCTTGGTCGATTAAGAATTTTTATAAAGTTACACAAGGTAATTTGATGACATATGCGAAATGGGGAATCATTTATGGGTGATCTGGAAATTCCTTATACGAATATGGTAACGCAGGAGCAGCTTAATCAATTGCATGAATTAATTAAGCCTGGACCTGTGTTGGTTCTGACTCACGATAACCCCGATCCAGATGCGTTATCATCCGGTAAGGGTTTGGCTTTTCTCTTTCGAGAAGCCTGGGGAATTTCGAGTCGGCTGGTATACAGCGGACTGATAGCCAGAGCGGAAAATAAAGCCATGCTACGTTTGTTGACGCCTGAATGGGAACATATAGATGGTTTGGAAGATTATTCACAATATTCTGCGATTATTCTTATCGATACACAACCAGGAGCTGGGAATAATCGTTTCCCAGATGATCAGGCACTGAGTGTCGTGATCGACCATCATCATCCCGTTCGCCAGGGACTTGACCGGGTTCCTTTTGTTGATATTCGTCCGGAAATTGGTGCGACGGTAAGTATTGTGTTCCAGTATTTGGAGGCGATGAACCTGAAGCCGAATTCAGATTTGGCAACTGCTATTTTCTACGGGGTTCGCACTGATACACGCGCTTTGTCGCGAGATAGTTCTCCAGCAGACCAGTATACTTACTTTAAATTATTGTCCAGGTTGGACCATAATAAATTAGCACAAGTGGAGCAGGCTGGATTACCGCGAGAGTATTTTCAAGCTTTCAGTAAAGGATTATTGTCGACCAAAGTCTTCGAGAAGGTGATTGTCACTTACCAGGGTGAGATGCACCGTCCAGATTTTTCTGCGGAGATGGCAGATTTGCTGATCCGGCATGAGAATATGGTGGCGGTTTTGTGTATGGGGTATCATGAAAGGGTCTTGTACCTGTCAATGCGGACCGCATCGGATGAATTGGATGCTGGCACAATCATTCAAAAGCTAGTTTCTGCGCCGGGGAAAGCTGGCGGGCATGGTAAATCGGCAGGTGGTCAGGTGCCTTTGGGAGATCATGCTCCTGATTTTCTGGCGGTTGAAGTTGAGGAAAAATTCCTGAAAGTGATGGGTGAAAATCAAACCTGGACGCCATTATTGGTTTGATCATTTTCTTAACAAAAAATGGGATGAACAAATCCTAATTGATGACAGTCAAAGTGACATATGTCCATTGTCAAGCTGGATGAATTATGGATAATTTAAGCTTAGCATAACAGATAAAAGAATTAAAAAAATGAAGGAGAGCCATATGGTAGCACAAATTATTGATGGAAAACTTTTAGCACAACAGGTTCGTGATGAGGCTAAAGAAGATGTAGCGAAGATGGTTGCGGCCGGGATGCCGCGCCCTGGACTTGCAACGGTTTTAGTGGGTGACAACCCAGCTTCCCAATCTTATGTAAAATCAAAAATTAAAGCTTGTGGTGAGATAGGTATTGAATCTTTCAGCCATCATCTCCCAGCAACTGCATCTCAGCAGGAAGTTGAAGGGCTGGTTGCTCAATTGAACGCTGATCCACGCGTCAATGGTATTTTGGTACAACTGCCATTGCCGGACGGTTTGGATGAAGAAATGGTTTTGCGAACGATCAGCATTGAGAAAGACGTTGATGGCTTTCATCCTATTAATATCGGCCGGTTAGCCCAAAAAGGACGCGATCCTTTGTTTGTGCCATGTACACCGGCTGGATGTATTGTGATGCTGGATCGGTTAAATATTCCGTTGTCAGGAGCAAATGCTGTTGTATTAGGGCGATCCAACATTGTTGGTATGCCAGCAGCTCTGCTTCTCATCCGTCGCAATGCTACGGTTACAGTTTGCCACTCACGCACGAAGGATTTGCCAGCAGTTGTGCGCTCGGCCGATGTTTTGATTGCAGCGGTAGGCCGTGCAGAAATGGTGCGAGGTGATTGGGTGAAACCTGGCGCGGTGGTTATCGATGTAGGCATCAATCGTATCGATGACCCCAGCCATCCGAAAGGTTCTCGCCTGGTTGGTGATGTATGCTACGATGAGGTGAAAGAGGTCGCTGGCGCGATTACCCCAGTACCAGGTGGGGTTGGACCAATGACTATCGCCATGCTCATGCAGAATACCGTGCGTGCAGCTCAGATGGCAAATAAACAATAAATATCTGAAATCACTTTAATTGCATAAAAATTGCCCTGGGGAGTTGGATGAAGAACTCTCCAGGGCGTAGTTTACTCTGCCTGGATCAGGTTTTTCTAAGCAAATTCCTATATGTGGTGCTTTCAAAAATATTGAGCTTAAGGTATAATCGGGTTTCGTCTACAGGCTAATACTCGGTCTGCCGACTATTTTGATCCTCTGCTCATTTTTGAGCTGAAATTCTAACAACTGGAAGTGAAAGAGTCATGACAAAACGCACTTATCAACCCAAAATTCGTCGACGCTTACGTGTTCATGGTTTTCGTTCTCGCATGTCTACAGCAGATGGCCGGCAGGTTTTGAAACGCCGCCGGGCAAAGGGGCGGGCTCGCCTGACTGTGACCATGAACAACCACGTAAAAAAGATCAATTGGAATAGTTAGTATATTTATATATCTCCCAACCGGTGTATCCGTTGACTGGTGTTTCAATTCTCGAAACTTGTTCCAGCCTGATGGGTGGAGCTTTCAACTGCACGCTGAGAGATATTTACGGTCTAACAGTTGGAGCGCAGATTTCGCTTAACCAAGACTGCCGACTTCCAGCGGGTGCGGCGTTTAGGAAAGTCTTATGCCCACCCGCTTCTTGTGTTGGTGATCTTGCCCGGTGATGCTGGATCATTACGCATCGGTGTGGTGGCAGGCAGATATATGGGTAATGCCGTAAAGAGAAATCGGGTGAAGAGGCAGCTGCGGGCTGCGATATTTATCCTGCAAAGACAGATGGCATTGGGTTGGGACATGATCTTTATTGCGCGAAAACCTATGGGTGATGCTAGCTTTGAAATGATCCAAGATGCGGTGAAAACGCTTTTGTTGCGTGCGAGAGTATTGGAAAAAGATGTCGCTTGATGGAACCCCTGAAATCGTTGAAGAGCCTCGCTTGCGGGACTTGCCTCGTACGATTCTTAATATCCCAAGGTTGGTTTTCTTGAGCTTGATCCGCTTGTATCAGGCTACATTCTCACGTGCATTGCCTGCAGATACCTGCCGATTCTATCCGACGTGTTCCCACTATGGCTACCAGGCAATTTATAAATATGGAGCTATCAAAGGCGGTGCGATGGCTTTTTGGCGAGTGTTACGTTGTAACCCTTTTAATCCTGGTGGCTTTGATCCTGTCCCATAAAGATGGATTGCACGATTAAACCATTTATTCAAATGAAATGATGATGATTGAATGAAAAAAAACAGATTTTTCCCCTTAATTCTCCTTATTAGTCTTTCCTTGTTTTTGAGTGCCTGCTCTGGAAGCGCCATGACAAGTAATAGCTGGCCAGGACTTACCGTTGATCCGAACCAGGAAACACTTTATGTAGCCAATAACACTTTTGTTTATGCCCTGGCCCTTTCCAATGGTACTGAGAAATGGCGATATCCGGCAGAAGCTGACAACAAGGTTACTTTCTTCGCCCCTCCAGCACTCACAGATGATGGACAACTGATCCTTTCAGGTTATGATTTTAAGTTACATAGCCTGAATCCGGAAACCCGGGCGTCGAATTGGACTTTTAGTGAGGCGAAAAATCGATATATTGCCTCGGCAATGATCTTAGACAATCAGATTGTTGCTGCTAATTCGGATAATTCAATGTACAGTCTGAGTTTTTCTGGCGAGAAGCAATGGTCATTTGATACAAAGCACTCACTATGGGGAACTCCGGTCTCGGATGGCGAGGCCATTTACTTGCCATCCATGGATCATCACATCTATGCAGTTCAAGCAGAAAATGGTGCTATGCTCTGGGAATCGGAAGACCTCGGTGGCGCGCTGGTAGCTCAACCCATTTTAAGTGATGATGGCATCCTTTATATCGGGACATTTGGTTCGGAAGTGATTGCTCTGGATGTAAAACGCCAGGGTGAGATTGTGTGGCGAACACCGACAAATGGATGGGTATGGTCTTCTGGTTTGTTGAGGGAAGGTGTATTGTATGTAGGCGACCTGGCAGGAAATATGTTTGCGTTGGATGCAGCAACGGGTGCAGAAAAATGGAAATATACACCAGTTGATATCCAGAAACCTGCTATCTCTGGATCGCCTGCAATTCTAGGCGACACCCTATACTTTGTTACAGAAGGTGGCAGCTTATTCGCGCTGGATTGGGTAAATGGCGGGCAAAAGTGGAGTAAACAATTCGAAGCCAATTTCTATCCTGGTCCTATCGTGGTGGGCGACACGATCTTGTTGGCATCCATGGGTGGGGATGAACTTATCATTGCTCTTGATGCCAATGGCAATCAAAAATGGGCATTCATCCCGGCGAAATAAACGGAAAAATATAAAGTTAGTTGGGAAAAAACTATGTGGGATCAATTCATACTCAACCCCATGATCAACACTTTGTTGTGGATTTATGGCTTATTAGGTAATTTTGGCTTAGCAATTATCCTGTTTACGATTTTGGTGCGCTTGATAACTCATCCCTTGACGGCCAAGCAGATGAAAAGCACGCAGCTTATGCAGGACATGCAGAAATCGAAACAGTGGCAGGATATGCAGAAGAAATACAAGGATGATAAGCAAAAGCTGCAACAGGAACAAATGAAGCTTTATCAAGAGATGGGCGTCAATCCTCTTGGTTCCTGTCTGCCTACTCTCGTCCAATTTCCGATCATTATCGGCCTTTACCAGGCGATCATCCAAGCCCTGGCTGTCACGCCAATTCAAATGATCAGCCTTTCACGACATGTTTATCCGTTCATTGATGTGGCAAAGATTTTGCCGATCGATAGCCGCTTCTTATGGATGGATTTGAACCTGCCTGAGAGGGCGTACATTTTTGGGATCGGCATTCCCATTCTGGCCATTATTGTCGTGATCACTACATTTCTTCAGTCTCGCTTGATGACCCCACCGGGTCAACCGGGCGAGCAAGGCGCTCAGATGACCCAGGCGATGAATTTGTATATGCCGCTCCTGATGGGTTACCTGGCGCTTACATTTGCTTCTGGTCTTTCCTTGTATTTTGTTGCCAGCAACCTGGTTTCAATCTTACAATATGCAGCCATGGGTAAGTTGAATTGGCGTAACTTGATCCCTGGCAAGAAGGCCGGTGCAGCTTAAATCGTGCGAGTTTCACTTGAATTGAGGTGTTTATGGAAAAACGTGCTAGCTTAGAGATTATTGCTCCAAGTGTAGAAGAGGCGATTGCTCAAGGTCTGGCTGATTTAGGGCTTTCGGAAGATGCAGTCGAAATTGATGTGCTGGACTCTGGCAGCCGAGGCTTATTTGGGTTAGGCTCACGTCAGGCCCGTGTTAGACTGACTGTGAAAAATAAACGAGAGCCAGAAGAAAGTCGAGAGAATATTCCTCTGCCGGCAGCTATCGAAATTAAAAAAGATGAACTGGAAGACGAATTTGTGGAGCCAGAGGAAGAAGTTTTGGAGGATCAGGAAGCTCCCCCATTGGATTTGGAGCGCAAGGCTGCGATAGATCAGGATGATCTTGATTTAGATGTGGCCGAAGATGTGGTACGCGAATTACTGGCTCGTATGCAAGTCAAGGCTCAGGTAGAAGCGCATTATGCGGAGCCAGAAGATGCTCAAAGCCGGGTTCCACTTCAGGTGGACATTTTCGGAAAAGATTTAAGCATCTTGATTGGCCCGCGCGCCGAGACTTTGAATGCGTTGCAGTATATCGCGGGCTTGATAATCGGGAAAGAGTTGGGTAAATCGGTACCACTGGTGATTGATGTTGAGGGTTACCGGGCTCGCCGATCGCAGCAGGTACGGCAACTGGCTAAGCGGTTGGCTGAACAAGCTGTAAAAACCGGCCGTCGCCAGGCTCTTGAGCCAATGCCGGCCAGTGAAAGGCGACTGGTGCATATTGAGCTGCGCAACAATCCGCAGGTAACTACAGAAAGTGTTGGCGAAGAACCGCGCCGCAAAGTCACAATTATTCCAAGACGGTAAAATCAGCGCTGACTGAATTTTAAAATTGCCCGGAAATTTGGCGTCGAATTGCTTGACCTGATATCCAGGCAGTGGTAGAATTCCGTCGCTTGCCCCCATCGTCTAGGGGACCAGGACGCAGCCCTTTCAAGGCTAAAACCAGAGTTCGAATCTCTCGTGGGGGCACAGCTACAAAGACCCATCTCGAACTGCGTGACATCGCAGTGGAAGAGTTTCTGGAAATGTTACGCTTCGATCAGCGTGACAGGCTTGCAGGACTCCCCACCGAAGTGTAACGTGAGTAGTTCGAGATGAGTGCTTTAAATACACAAATTCCTACTAATCCTTTCAACTGAACAAGATCATCGTCAACCACATTTCGGTTCAAGCAGCGACCGAGATCTCGGGCGGTTGCTGCGCGCCGGCAACCTGAACTCATTACAGGAATATTTTGGAAAGCGCGTTTAGCTCCAATGACCTACGATATGGATCCAAAAGAGCCTGGTAGCCCTGTCGGCCATGATCCATGCTGCAGCCGCTTTGCCTCGCCACGAGCTGTACGGGCGGGTGGCGGTCAGCGCATGCAGGGCGAAAAACTCACCCTCCCTCGGCTCTTCCTGGAAACACACCCTTGGTTCCAGTCCGTTCTGGATGGCTTGCGCTCGGCTGGGTTGTCGCCGCGTCTTGGCGCCTAACGCTTTTGCACCAACGCAGCCTACAGCGCCGGGGTCGCCGGCTTGCCACCGTTGGCTTCGGCATTGGCCGGGAAAAAGACCCCCACACGGTCGACGAATCGATTGCCATCGCCGATCTGCTCGCTGCCGCTCAAGGCTACCAGGTCGAGAGTCAAGGAACTGCGATCCAAAAAGGCCCCCGCCCAGGTCGAAATCTCCCCCGAAGCATTAGCGCTGGCCTTAGCCGGCTGGCGCGGCTAGATCGAAACCGCCAGTCAGGCTGGCGATATCTGGGTGCTGCGCAGCCTGCTCTTCCCCCGCTTCATCACCAAAATCGAGCCTGGCTACAACCTGGCGCGTCTGTGGTATTCTTTCCCGCTCGATGCCCTTGCGCCGGATGGTGTTCGTAGCGCCAGTGCAACAGGCTCGATCCTAACAACCTTCATGATCGAGGGAAAGAAGACACGCCAACACCTGAAATCTGAGCCGAAGGAGCCATCGGAGTGGGATATGCAGATCTATTTGCTGCATAAGGCGGGGAAGACTCCGCGAGATCTGGCGGAGATGTTTGGGATTTCGGAATCAAGGGTGCGGTCAATTTACTGGGCAATGAAAAGCAGCAAAACTGATGTGATGGTCTCTCAAGGTACGTAAATATAAAGGTACACATCATTGATGCCCAAGAAAAGCACTTGCTTCTTGGGGGCTTCTGGTGTGTCTAGTTCGTTGACGCTCCTTTACTCCCGAATCTTTGACTAAATTGATTTCAACGGCATTAAATCATAAATAACCCTTGACTTGGAGTTAGCTCCAGGTGGTACACTATCCTTCAGAGGTGAGATTATGAAGATTGCTGAAGTAAGTGAACGTTCCGGTATTTCGTCAGGATACGCTGCGCTACTATGAGCGGATTGGACTTGATCCCGCCAGTCAAGTCGTAGCGATAAGTGGCATTCGTGACTACCACGAGCTTGACATCCGACGGGTTGAATTTATCAAGTGCATGCGCAGCGCCGGGCTTGCCCATTGAAGTGCTGATTGATTATGTTGGATCTGGTTCAGCAGGGCGACCAGCACCATCGATGCCCGCAAAGAAATCCTGAGTAGAGCAGCGCGATTTGCTGGTTTCCAGGATTGTCAGAAATGCAGAAGACACTGGATCTGTTGAACTACAAAATCCAGGTGTATGAGAACCGCAATTCTGACCAAAGAAAAAGTCCAAGCTAGTCCAATCCAGGATATTGAATAACCAGAGGAGATCAAAGATGAAAAGTCGCAAACTAGGAAACAGCGGCCTGGAAGTTTCAGCGCTTGGGCTGGGCTGCATGCGCATGAGTTTTGGCGATACGCCCACCGATAAGCAGGAAATGATCACCTTCATGCACAAAGCTGTCGAGCGCGGCGTGACTTTTTTTGATACGGCGGAAGTCTACGGGCCGTTCACAAACGAGGAGCTGGTCGGCGAGGCATTGGAGCCGTTCAAGGGCCAAGTGATCATCGCCACCAAATTTGGCTGGAAACACGGTCCAGAGGTATGGGACCCAGCGTCCCCGCTATGGGATGGACAGCCGCCCAGAGCAGATCCAAGCGTGTAGCCGAGGCTTCCTCAAGCGGTTTACGCATCGAGGTGATTGACCTGTTCTACCAGCATCGTCCTGACCCCGAACGTGCCGATGGAAGAGGTTGCTGGGGCGGTCAAGGATTTGATTCAGCAGGGCAAGGTCAAGCACTTTGGGCTGTCCGAATCCAACGCCGAGCAAATCCGCCTCGCCCATGCCGTGCAGCCGGTCGCGGCTCCTGCAAAGCGAATATTCGCTCTGGTGGCAGCGAGATCGAAGAAAACGGTGTCCTGGCCGACCTGTGAAGAACTCGGCATTGGCCTGGTGCCTTACAGCCCGCTGGGGCGCGGCTACCTGACCGGCAAGGTCGACGAGAACACCACCTTATGACAGCACCGATATCCGCAGTCCCGCAACCCGCGCTTTACGCCGGAAGCGATCAAGCCAATCGGGTGGTGATTGACTCTGCTGGAGAAAGATCGGCGCAGAAAAAAGGCGCTACTCCGGCCCAGATTGCCCTAGCCTGGCTGCTGGCACAAAAGCCATGGATCGTGCCCATCCCCGGCTCGCGTAAACTCGAGCGGCTGGACGAAAACCTCGGAGCTGTAAATATCCAGTTAACAGCCAACGACCTCAGTGAAATCAAAGAAGCCATGTTGCAGATCAAAGTAATCGGCGACCGGTATTAGGATGGTGAACGAGTAAGAACGGGAGATACAAAATGTCTGAATCAAAAGAATTATCAACCGCAAAAAAGCTGGTCGGTGAATTCGCCCCCAAGCTGGCTGAACTCACGGATGATGTGTTGTTTGGCGATGTTTGGGAACGTTCAGAGCTGTCGAAGCGAGACCGCAGCCTGGTCACTGTCGCGGCGCTCATCGCGAACGGAAACACCGAACAGCTTCCAGGTCACCTGAATCGGGCTAAGGATAACGTTCTGTCCGAAACTGAGCTCGCCGAGGTGATCATTCACCTGGCTTTCTACGCCGGGTGGCCGCGAGCGTTCTCGGCTGTCAAGGTTGCGCGCGAGGTCTTCAAGAAGTAGCTCAACCTTATTTTGTGAGTGCGATAGGAGTTCACAAAATGGAAATCAAACGCACTGGCTCACAGCCCTCCGGTAAGGGACCTGCCGAGTATTTTACTGGAAATGTACGCGTTGATCCGCTGTTCCAGGAAAAAGAGTCCACGCGCGCATCTGGCGCCAGCGTAACATTCGAGCCCGGTGCACGGTCAGCGTGGCACACTCATGCACGAGGTCAGATGCTGATCGTGACAGCTGGCTGCGGCCGAGTGCAGAATTGGGGCGGTCCAATTGAGGAGATGCACCCGGGCGACGTGGTCTGGTGTTCGCCAGGAGAAAAGCATTGGCATGGCGCTGCACCAACTACAGCCATGACGCATATTTCGATTGTGGAACATCTCGATGGCAAGTCTGCTGATTGGATGGAACATGTCAGCGATGATCAATACCTGGCCGGATCAGCAATTGAATAACAGGGATGATTAAAGATAAGAATACAGCGACACTGCATAAACATAAGGAGTGAATTTTGCAAAATGCTAATTTGGAACAAGAAGTAATCGAACTCTCTAATGAGAAATGGCTTTGGATGTCAGAGCGTAACGTAGACACTCTAGACGCTCTCTTCCATGAAAAGGCTGTCTTTGTTCACATGGGCGGATCCTGGGGAAAAGAGCAGGAAATTGAGATTATCAAGAACGGCGGAATTCACTATAAGCATGCGGACATCCATGAAGTGTCGGTGCAGATCATTGGCACAACGGCCATTCTTTTGAACAGAATCACGCTGCTGGCTGTGGTTGGAGGCAATGAAGTCACCAATCCCTTCATGGTCACCGAAGTGTATGTGCAGCAAGATGGCATCTGGAAGTTAGCCTCGCTTTCGTTCACCCAGCTGCTTACCCCAGAGCAGCATCCCAATTAAGGAGAAAATGATGCAAACCGTAAAATTAAACAATGGCGTTGGAATTCCAATTCTTGGTTTCGGCGTTTTTCAGATCGCTGATCCGGCTGAATGTGAAAGAAGCGTGGTGGATGCCATCCAGGCCGGATATAACCATATTGACACGGCTGCTTCTTACCAGAATGAAGCAGCGGTTGGCAAGGGTATCAAACAAAGTGGTGTCGCCAGAGAAAAATTGTTTATCACGACCAAGCTCTGGATCCAGAGCAATGGCTATGAAGGCACTCTGCAAGCTTTTGATAATTCCCTGCAAGCGCTTGCAATTGGATTACATTGATCTATATCTCATCCACCAACCATTACGGCGATGTGTACGGTGAATGGCGTGCGATGGAAGAACTCGTACCAGCAAGGCAAAATCAGGTCCATTGGGGTTTCCAACTTTCAGCCTGACCGCCTGATGGACTTGATCATTCATAACAAGATAACGCCGGCGGTCAATCAGATTGAAGTCAATCCATTCCAGCAGCAAATTGAGTCACAAAAGTTTTTCGAAGCAAATAACATAGCGGTTGAAGCCTGGGCGCCCTTTGCCGAAGGCAAGAATAATATTTTCCAAAATGAAATTCTGCTCTCCATTGCCGCAAAGCACCATAAAAGCGCTTCCCAGGTCATTCTCCGCTGGGTGGTCCAAAGAGGCATCATTGCCCTGGCAAAATCAACCCGCAAAGAACGAATGTTGGAAAATATCAGTGTGTTTGATTTTGAATTAAACGCCGAAGATATGGCGGCGATTGCAACATTAGACACCAAAACAAGCTGTTTCTTTGACCATCGCAACCCCGAAATGGTGAAATGGTTGGGTAGCAGGAAATTGGATGTTTAATCGCAGATGAAAAGCGCTTGTCGGTAATTTGCATTGATAGGCGCCGTTTTCAAGGCAAATAACGGACTAAACGCCGACGGGGGGCGATTCCGCCCCCCAAAAGGGAACCTATAGAAATACCGTCCTCGATTGTCATTCTGTTTTTAGCATACTTTTTGGGCACTCAAACCAGAAAACTGTCAAGTCATCGTGACAATCCACACCATATGGCATGCCATGTGACTTGAGGAGGGCGCTGACGATTGATAGACCGATACCGGTTCCTTGCTTGCGGCCTCCCTGATGCTGACTGCGCTGATAACGTTCCCAGATCAATTCTCTTTCGTTGAATTCTCGGCAAATACGCCGCGTGTCTACCATATAACCGATCTTTAGCATACTCGAATGATCAACCTTGTTTCTCCTGAAAAAACCGGCCGAAGTTTTTATTTGCTTATCGTAATCGTTCCACGTTGATGTCAGCATCATTTCGTCATTCCGGCGAGAGCGCCAGGTACCCAGGGTGGATTATATCCGGCCACGAACTCTCTTTGCGATCTCAACACGCTGCAATTCCTGCCCCAAAACATCGACTGAGGCGGAAAGTTGGCCCAACTCATCCCTGCGCTTAAGACCGGGCTTTGCGGTCAAGTCACCCTTCGCCAATTCATCCACCGCGTTTTTGATGGAAAATATTGGTTTGGTGAATCTTTGTGAAAAAAGTGCTGCCAAAACGGATGCAACCATCGTCAGCAAAACACTCAGGACTATTAACTGCCTCTGGTTGACATCCAGCACTGTGTAAATATCGGAAAGTGAATGATTCAGGATCACATAAGCATCCTGCCCGTCATAACGGATAGGCAGGCCAATATAGAGCCACGTAAAAGTACCACCGTAAGTCTTCGGTTCGGCAAATCGCTCCCGATTCAAGGCTTTGGAGTAAAGATCACTGTTTTGAACGGAGGTCCAGGCAGTTTTGATCGAGCTGTCGTTGTTTAAATCCAGTGGGTGTCCTGCGCTATAGGCGTCGATCAGCTCCCCCTCATCATTCACAATCAACATTTTACCGTTAACCGACATGCTCAGGGAGAAAAGCAATGCCGGGTCATTAGCAAGATCGGATTCGGCAAGCCTTGGCCCCAAATCTTCGACCTTGCTTTCCACATCAGAGATGGCAGCGTTTAAATAGTTTTGGCTAAATAGAAAAACCTGTGCTACCCACATAAAAGCAACCGCCAGCAACACCAACGCCATCATCATCGTCCATAGGTGAAACACCATCCTGTGAAAGAGTGAGGTTTTTAGGTCATTCTTCTTTATATTCAAATTTATACCCCACCCCCCAGACTGTCTGGATGTATTTGCGATAAGGACCCAAATGCTCACGCAGTGCTTTGACATGCGTGTCCACTGTTCTGGTGTCTCCAAAATACTCAAACCCCCATACTGTCTCCAGAAGCTTCTCACGGCTTAGAACGATATGCTCATTCTGTACCAACTTGAGCAAAAGATCAAACTCTTTGGGAGGTAAGGAAATTCTGTCTCCGGAAATGGACACCGTCCTCCCTTCAGGGGAGATTTGTAACTTACCGTATTCCAGCACTTCTCCATATTTCCGACTCGTTCTTTTGAGCACCGCACCCACGCGAGCCATCAGTTCTTTGGGGCTGAACGGTTTGGATACATAATCATCAACACCAAGATTGAAGCCCAGTAACTTGTCAAATTCCTCGTTTTTCGCAGTCATCATGATTACGGGCACCTGGCTAACCTCTCGGATTTTTGCCAGCACAACAAAACCGTCTATGCCTGGCATCATCACATCCAGCAGAATGAGATCATGAGCGGTTGTTCGCATTTTTTCAAGCGCCCTGGCGCCTGAATCCGCCTCATCGCATTGATACCCTGCAACCTCCGCATAAGTCAGAACAAGTTTACGTAAATGCAGATCGTCGTCCACAATTAGGAGCTTCGCCATTATTCATCACATTCCTTCGTTTTCAGTATAACATCTGAAAAAAGAACATAAAAGAAATCTCACAAAAGCCTGCGAATTTTCTCACACTTTCATCACATATCTTCCTTATGATATCAATGGCGGAGGAACGTACGCCAGAGATTTGGCATTTGTGCATGATGAAACGATTATGGGATGACTGTTCGGAGACTACCATAAGGAGTGGCAGTATGCAATATAGAAAATACGGAGTGGTATTTGCCATCTATTTGATGTTCATTGCGCTTCTTACAGGATGTGGTAGCAATACAACAGATGTGCAGATTTCTTCATCAAGAGCAGAATCAGTCGTGGAAGCTGTCGATAAAGGACAGGCTGCAACGAATGAATCTGGTACAGCAGCAGTCACGGATATCGAGATATCCACAGCTGTGCCAGAAGATTATATAAAGACTGGCTACACGGCGGACACAAAAGTATGGGATGTCATAGATGATCCTGCCTTTGAAGGATACGGGAGACTGATTTTTCCTGCCGACAGGACGATTGATACAAACCAGACTCTGCGTGAGGTAGGGAGCATCCTGGCTTATTACACCTATGTGAATACCGACCAGACAGTCGAAATAGTAAATTTCATGAAAACCAAAGCAGAGGCGGGGGAACAGATTTTTTATGACATCTACACGGATGAAGAAAAAGCCGCTGATCCTGCCAAGGAAAATACCGGACTTTTCTTTTTCCGGGGGAAGTTGGGGGAGAAATTTGCCATAGTGAATGCCGGTGGCGCCTTTGCATATGTAGGAGCCATGCATGACAGCTTCCCGCACGCATTGGAATTATCGAAAAAGGGATATAACGCATTCGCACTGATTTACCGGCCAGGAGCCGAGACAGCCAGCGAGGATCTTGCGCGAGCGATCGCCTTTATTTTTGAACATGCGGATGCACTTAAGGTTAATACAGTGGATTATTCCCTGTGGGGAGGCTCTGCAGGTGCGCGGATGGCAGCCTGGCTTGGATCACACGGAACAGCAGCCTATGGAGAAGCGGAGTATCCGAGACCTGCAGCGGTTATCATGCAATATACGGGGCTTACCGAAGTGAACGGAGATGAGCCGCCGACCTATGCATGTGTGGGCACCAGCGACGGCATTGCAAGCTATCGCATCATGAAGAACCGCATTAATCAGATCAAGGCAAACGGAACGGACGCAGAGATTGAGATTTTTGATAATTTACCGCACGGGTTCGGCCTTGGCGAAGGGACGATTGCTGAAGGGTGGATAGATCATGCGGTTAAATTTTGGGAAAACCAGATGGACTGAAGAGGTATGGAGAATGAGAACAAAAAGAAGGCTGGGAAAGATGGTTGTGTCGCTGTTTCTTATCGGTTTGCTTGCGGCATGTGGCAGCCCGAATGCATCGGATGTTACTCCGGTCCCTGACGTACAGGATAATGCAGCCAGTGAAACAGTGCAGGCGGAACCAGTACAAGATGAACCAGCACAGGTGGAAGCAGTACAGGAGACAGAAGCTTACATGAACACGGAAAGCGGTAGTGAGCATCCTGTTCCGCAAGAACTTGCTATTATTCCGCAGGAGTATTTCCAGCCTGCAGATCAGCTGGGAACTTTGGTGGAACTCACCTACAATACCTATGAATCGAAAACATATGAACAAGGAAGTAAGCTGCTTACCAAAAGAGCAATCGTATATCTGCCATATGGGTACTCTGAAGATAATAAGTACAATGTTTTTTATCTGATGCATGGCGGCTGGAGTAATGAAACAACAACCCTTGGTACACCGAATAATCCGAATTCCTTTAAAAATGTCATTGATCATGCCATAGAGAATGGAGAGGTTGAGCCGCTTATCATTGTATGTCCTACCTACAACAATGAAAGTCCGGAGGATAGTGGAGACTATACCTTGGCGTTTTATACTCTGACGGTCAATTATCACAATGAACTGGTAAATGACCTGATTCCTGCTGTGGAAGGAACCTACTCGACATATGCGGAAAGTACATCGCCGGAGGATATTAAGATTTCCAGAGACCATCGTGCATTTGGCGGATTTTCGATGGGCTCTGTTACCACGTGGTATACCTTTGTGAATTGTCTGGATGAATTCCGATATTTCCTGCCGATGAGCGGAGCGATGGATTATGAGGGCGATGATGTAGATGCGGCAGTCACTGCATCCGGTCACAGCCCGGACGATTTTTTTATCTATGCGATTACCGGAACGAACGACTTTGAATACGGACATTTCACGAGCCAGTTTGAAGGAATGATTGGTATGCCGAGTGGAAATTTCATATCGGCTGATAGTGAAGTGTCCGGAAATATCGCATTTCGGATTAAGGACGGATATTCACATAACGGTCAGGCAGCAATGGAATACACCTATAATGGCCTGATTTGGTTTTGGAAATAAAAGGATTCTTAGGAGAAAATATAATGAAACAAAACTTTTCCCGACGGGACTTCCTGCGCTTGATGGCGTTGGCAACGGGGGCGTTTCTGGCTGGCTGTCAGAAAATAATCCCTTTGACGCCAACCGCCACTCAGACCGCTCAACCAACCCAAGCACCCACACCTACAACGGAAGCCACTGCCACCACCAAACCAGCCACAGAAACACCTGTGGTTAAGAACCTTGCCGCAGTCTATATGACCACCGCCATCAGCGCCGATGGGTTGCTGAAAATATATCAAACACTAGGCCGGGCGGCGCAAGGCAAGGTTGCCGTGAAGATTTCCAGCGGCGAACCGGGTGGGCATTATTTCCTGTCCCCTGAACTGATCGCGCCGCTGGTGCAAGAAGTCAATGGCACGATTGTGGAATGTAATACAGCCTATGGCGGCGGGCGCGCAAACACAGCCTCGCACCAACAGGTTATGGAAGAGCATGGCTTTACGGGCATTGCGCCGGTGGATATCATGGATGCTGAAGGAACGCTGAACATCCCAATTGTGGGAGGAAAACATCTCACCGAAGCCGTGGTCGGTTCTCATTTTGCCAACTACGATTTTATGCTCAACCTGGCCCACTTCAAGGGCCATGCCATGGGTGGGTTTGGCGGGGTGATTAAAAATATGTCGATTGGCATCGCATCTACGGCGGGAAAATGCCTGATTCACACCGCTGGCGCCAGTTCGACTTCTCCCTGGGGCGGCGACCAGGGTAGTTTTCTTGAGTCAATGGCGGAAGCGGCCAAAGGCGTGGCCGACTACCTGGGTGAAAACATCCTGTATATCAATGTGATGAACAATTTGTCGGTTGACTGCGATTGCGACAATAGTCCCGCAGTGCCAACCATGCAGGATATTGGCATCCTGGCGTCATTGGATCCGGTAGCATTGGATCAGGCTTGTGTGGATCTGGTCTATGCCGCGCTGGACGGCAAAGATTTGATTGCGCGGATGGAATCCCGCAATGGTATCCATACCCTGGAACACGGCGAAGCAATTGGTCTGGGTAGCCGCAAGTATGAACTGGTCAGTATCGACTAAGGAGCTATAGAAAATACAGAAACGCAATCTTGGAAAAGTGGATTAGAAGTGTCAGCGCTTGGGCTGGCTACTGGCTAAAAAGCCGTGGCCCGAATAAGCCACCCTTTCGCGGCTAAGACACGTTAACGTACGGTACTTCCGTAGGGGCACAGCTACAACAAACCGTTCAACACCAAGTGTGGAGCGGTTTTTAGCTTAAGTCGTTGTTTGTTAGGTCTAATTGAGTATCTGTTTGCCAAGATTCATCCTTGGTATCCAGGTCATCCAAGGCGGCTAGTGTAAGCCTGCTGGGGTAGAAAAACCAGGTCGATTCAATCCATGAATGAAAGATTACAGCTGCAATTTCTTCTATCGCTTTGACTCGCCGTTCACCTGGTATGCCATTTGCGCTCCTGGTGTAGGCGCATTTGGATTGCGGTTCATCATTTGGATGGCTTTAAATGGTTTTCTAGTGTGCATTATATCCAACAAGGAAATTTGTGACGAAATGGTCTTACTAGGGAATTCCGGGTTCAAAATTATCAAAACTTGTGAGACAACCAGATCAATTTTAAAAATTCCATAAATACCCTTGCGTTTTTCGCATTCTTTGATAGAATATCTTAGCAAACACCTGGGTGCCCCCCTCACTCAGGTGTTTGCTACTTAATCCATCTGAAAATTGATAAAGCAGGTAAAAAAATGGATGAAACCCCTAAGTATATTGCGGCAGAATTAAAAGATGATCGGGGACAGTCGCTGGCTTTGCTTTCAATCACCCCGAAAGAATTTAAAACCGGTTCACGTGGGTACTATGCTAACCAGAAGGTTGAGATTGCTGGAAAGCGTTACCAGGTACAGATTCAGTTGGTGGAAATTGGCAGTAAGAAACAAGATGAGGGAGCAAGTTCCTGAGGATAAGTAATCGTCTGGAATCCCTTGACAAAGAATGGGATTGACGTATAATCTTGCGGCTGGTGGATGCCAGCGCCTGGCCAAGAAATCAAGCGGAAAGCAATTTGAAAAATAATCCGCCAGGCCTCTTGACAGGAAGCGCAAGATGCGTATAATAGGTAACGCACTTTAAACAAACCAGGTCTCGCCCGAGTAGGGCAGATCGCTGACAATTTTCCATGACGCCTCTGCGTCAGAGACCAAAGCAAATGCTTGTCGGTCTGACCAGCCGATGTCCAAGAGACATCGGCGTTTAGTCTGTAAGAGGCGAAGTAGAGAAAGAAGCTGTAGCACCTTAACAACTGAAGAGTGATAGGAAAGACAGAACCTGAGATTTCGGAGAGTACATAACGCGTCGAAAGATGCGAAGAAATATTTTTGCGGAGAGTTTGATCCTGGCTCAGGATGAACGCTGGCGGCGTGCCTAATACATGCAAGTCGAACGGAGAGAGGAGATTTCGGTTGAATCTCTTAGTGGCGAACGGGTGAGTAACGCGTTGGTGACCTGCCCCGAAGAGGGGGATAACAGCTCGAAAGGGCTGCTAATACCCCATGATATCTACCCGGTTAGAGGAGGTAGATGAAAGGAGAAATCCGCTTTGGGAGGGGCCTGCGTCCCATCAGCTAGTTGGTAGGGTAAAGGCCTACCAAGGCAAAGACGGGTAGGGGGCCTGAGAGGGTGACCCCCCACACTGGCACTGAAACACGGGCCAGACACCTACGGGTGGCAGCAGTAGGGAATATTGCACAATGGGCGAAAGCCTGATGCAGCAACGCCGCGTGCGCGATGACGGCCTTCGGGTTGTAAAGCGCTTTTCGGGGAGATGAGGAAGGACAGTATCCCCGGAATAAGGCTCGGCTAACTACGTGCCAGCAGCCGCGGTAACACGTAGGAGCCAAGCGTTATCCGAATTCACTGGGCGTAAAGCGCGTGTAGGCGGCATATTAAGTTGGATGTGAAAGCTCCTGGCTCAACTGGGAGAGGACGTTCAATACTGGTAGGCTAGAGGGCGACAGAGGGAGGTGGAATTCCCGGTGTAGTGGTGAAATGCGTAGATATCGGGAGGAACACCAGTGGCGAAGGCGGCCTCCTGGGTCGCACCTGACGCTCAGACGCGAAAGCTAGGGGAGCGAACGGGATTAGAAACCCCGGTAGTCCTAGCTGTAAACGATGTAGACTTGGTGTTGGTGGGGTAAAAGCCATCAGTGCCGAAGCAAACGCGATAAGTCTACCGCCTGGGGACTACGGCCGCAAGGTTAAAACTCAAAGGAATTGACGGGGGCCCGCACAAGCAGCGGAGCGTGTGGTTTAATTCGATGCTACGCGAAGAACCTTACCCGGGTTTGACATACAGGTAGTAGGGAACTGAAAGGGGACCGACCCTTCGGGGAGCCTGAACAGGTGCTGCATGGCTGTCGTCAGCTCGTGTCGTGAGATGTCCGGTTAAGTCCGGTAACGAGCGCAACCCTTGCCGTATGTTACAAGTGTCATACGGGACTGCCGGTATCAAGCCGGAGGAAGGTGGGGATGACGTCAAGTCAGCATGGCCTTTATATCCGGGGCTACACACACGCTACAATGGTCAGTACAATAGGTTGCAAAGCCGCGAGGTGGAGCCAATCCATAAAGCTGGCCTCAGTTCAGATTGCAGGCTGCAACTCGCCTGCATGAAGTTGGAGTTGCTAGTAACCGCGCGTCAGCCATAGTGCGGTGAATACGTTCCCGGGCCTTGTACACACCGCCCGTCACGTCATGGGAGCTGACAACACCTGAAGCCGGTATCCTAACCGCAAGGAGGGAGCCGTCGAAGGTGGGGTTGGTGACTGGGACGAAGTCGTAACAAGGTAGGAGTACCGGAAGGTGCGCCTGGATCACCTCCTTTCTAGGGAGAGAAGAAGCGAGCAAGGTATCAGAGATGATGCAGTGCGAAGAGCTTCGATCTCCAAAAGTCTTGCCAGCGGTGGCGAGACGAAAATCTCAGTGAAGAATTTCCTATCACTCCTCAGTTGCTAAGGCGCTGAACAACTTAAATCTATTGGAGAAAAATAGAGCTTGAAAGAATTGTTGGCTGGTTAAACAATTGATACACTGGTAAATCGAAGAGGGTAGAGTACCCGGCGATTTGCCGGGTATTTTTGTCTGAAAGGGAAGGGGTTCCAAGCCGATGTATGTCTCTGATGGTAACATGAGGGATGTATATGGGCGGGGAACCGCCGAGCACCTTACCAACTGAATAGATAAGGCGCAAGAGAAAAAGTAAGAAAAGAAGTGAAGTAAAAGGAATCGAAGAGTTTCGATTTCTCCGCATCACGGAGTTAAGCTACTAAGGGCTTACGGTGGATGCCTAGGCGCCAAATGCCGAAGAAGGACGTGGGACACTGCGAAAAGCCTCGGGGAGCCGTGTACAGGTGTAGATCCGGGGATGTCCGAATGGGGAAACCCGCTGTTGTAAAACGACAGCATCCTTTATCTGAACACATAGGATAGAGGAGGGGAACCTGGGGAACTGAAACATCTCAGTACCCAGAGGAAAAGAGATTATTCCCTGAGTAGTGGCGAGCGAAAGGGGATTAGCCCAAACCACGCAGCAAGCTGTGTGGGGTTGTAGGACCTGGCAAATGAGAGTAAGAAAACGTGAGGTTAGCAGAAAGGTGTGGGAAAGCCTACCAAAGAGGGTAAGAGTCCCGTATGCGAAAACCGAACGACTCTCGCCGGGCACCTGAGTACTGCCGGGCACGCTAATCCGGTAGGAATCTGGGGAGTCCACTCTCCAAGGCTAAATACGTTTGGCGACCGATAGTGAACAAGTACCGTGAGGGAAAGGTGAAAAGTACCCCAGTAAGGGGAGTGAAATAGAACCTGAAACCGTAAGCTTACAAGCAGTCGAAGGGCTAATGGTGCGTCTGTGCTCCGGAGAAATCCGGGTGTGCGGCACTAGGCCTGACGGCGTGCCTCTTGGAGAATGAGCCTGCGAGTTAATCTTTGTGGCGAGGTTAAGGGAGAGACACCCGAAGCCGTAGCGAAAGCGAGTCTGAATAGGGCGTATAGTCGCAAGGATTAGACACGAAACCGGGTGAGCTACCCATGGCCAGGGTGAAGCGGGTCTAAACGCCCGTGGAGGCCCGAACCCACTAATGTTGCAAAATTAGGGGATGAGCTGTGGGTAGGGGTGATATGCCAAACGAACCTGGAGATAGCTTGTTCTCCCCGAAATAGCTTTAGGGCTAGCGTCATGCGTTCAGTACCGGAGGTAGAGCACTGGATGAGCTAGGGGGCTTACCGCTTACCGAACTCAACCAAACTCCGAATGCCGGTACTCCAGAGCATGGCAGTCGGACTACGGGAGATGAGTTTCGTGGTCGAGAGGGAAACAGCCCAGACCATCAGCTAAGGTCCTCAAGTACAGGCTAAGTGGGAAACGATGTGGGATTACAGGGACAACCAGGAGGTTGGCTTAGAAGCAGCCACCCTTTAAAGAGTGCGTAATAGCTCACTGGTCAAGTGATCCTGCGCGGAAAATATAACGGGGCTAAGTCTGTCACCGAAGCTATGGGTCTCAGCGCAAGCTGGGGCAGTAGGGGAGCGTTCTGCCAGCGGAGAAGGTCGACCGGAAGGACGGCTGGAGCAGGCAGAAGTGAGAATGCAGGCATGAGTAGCGAGAAACACGTGAGAACCGTGTTCGCCGTAAGTCTAAGGTTTCCGACGGCAGGTCAATCCGCTGTCGGGTTAGTCGGGCCTTAGCCGAGGCCGAAAGGCGTAGGTGATGGACATCCGGTCAACATTCCGGAACCATTCAGGAGGAGCGAAGTGGGGACGCAGCGGGGTAGGCCAGCCCACGATTGGTAGTGTGGGTGTAAGTGTGTAGGTGATGAGGCTCGTGAGGAAATCTGCGAGCTGAGCCGAGGCACGAAAGCGAGCCCCTGAGGCAGAAGTGGTTGAGCCCTGCTGCCAAGAAAAGCCACTAAGCGATGAGACCTGAGTGCCCGTACCGCAAACCGACACAGGTAGACGGGTAGAGTATACCAAGGCGAACGGGGGAACCTTCGTTAAGGAATTAGGCAAATTAGCCCCGTAACTTCGGGATAAGGGGTGCCTCCTGACGTGACATTTGAACAGATGAAGCGCCGGGAGGTCGCAGTGAAATGGCTCTAGTGACTGGTTAACAAAACCACAGGTCTCTGCAAAGCCGAAAGGCGATGTATAGGGGCTGACACCTGCCCAGTGCCGGAAGGTTAAGGGGAGGGGTTAGCGCAAGCGAAGCTCTGAACCGAAGCCCCGGTGAACGGCGGCCGTAACTATAACGGTCCTAAGGTAGCGAAATTCCTTGTCGGGTAAGTTCCGACCCGCACGAACGGTGTAACAACTAGAGCACTGTCTCAACGAAGGACCCGGTGAAATTGAAATAGGCGTGAAGATGCGTCTTACCCGCAGCAGGACAAAAAGACCCCGTGGAGCTTTACTGTAGCTTGGCATTGAGTTTGGGGATGATCTGTGTAGGATAGGTGGGAGGCTGTGAAGCTGGGGCGTTAGCCTCGGTGGAGCCGACGGTGAAATACCACCCTGATTATGTCTAGACCCTAACCCCACACCGTAAACCGGGTGGGGGACCGTGCCAGGTGGGCAGTTTGACTGGGGCGGTCGCCTCCTAAAAGGTAGCGGAGGCGCCCAAAGGTTCCCTCAGGTTGAATGGAAACCAACCGAAGAGTGTAAAGGCATAAGGGAGCTTGACTGCAAGACCAACGCGTCGAGCAGAGTCGAAAGACGGGCTTAGTGATCCCACGGTACCGAGTGGAAGGGCCGTGGCTCTACGGATAAAAGCTACCCCGGGGATAACAGGCTGGTGAAGTCCAAGAGTTCATATCGACGACTTCGCTCGGCACCTCGATGTCGGCTCATCGCATCCTGGGGCTGGATAAGGTCCCAAGGGTCGGGCTGTTCGCCCGTTAAAGCGGTACGCGAGCTGGGTTCAGACCGTCGTGAGACAGGTCGGTCTCTATCCGCTGTGGGCGTAAGGGATTTGAGAGGAGCTGCCCCTAGTACGAGAGGACCGGGGTGGACGGACCGCTAGTGTGCCAGTTGTCGTGCCAACGGCATCGCTGGGTAGCTATGTCCGGCAGAGATAACCGCTGAAAGCATCTAAGTGGGAAACTCGCCTCAAGATAAGGTCCCTCATCCCGTAAGGGAGTAAGGCCGCAGGAAGACTACCTGCTTGATAGGCAGCAAGTGTAAGCGCAGCAATGTGTTGAGCTAAGCTGTACTAATGGCCGAGGGCTTAACCCTTGGTGCGGAGAACTGGAAACTTTTCGAGGACTTTGACAAGAAAAAGCGCAATCTATTCAGAAGGTAATTAACAATGTGAAAAGAGTCTCTTGGTGATTGGAGCGACAGTGGTACACCCGGTCCCATCTCGAACCCGGTCGTTAAGGCTGTTAGCGCCGATGGTACTTGGGGGGCGACCCCCTGGGAGAGTAGGTCATTGCCAAGAGACTTTTTCTCTTCTCTAAAAATAGAAGAGCACATCTGTTAGATTAGACCCTTGACATGCTAAGATGGGGCTGCTAAAATGCAGCCTGCTTGCTAGCACCTTAACAACTGAAGAGTGATAGGAAAGACAGAACCTGAGATTTCGGAGAGTACATAACGCGTCGAAAGATGCGAAGAAATATTTTGCGGAGAGTTTGATCCTGGCTCAGGATGAACGCTGGCGGCGTGCCTAATACATGCAAGTCGAACGGAGAGAGGAGATTTCGGTTGAATCTCTTAGTGGCGAACGGGTGAGTAACGCGTTGGTGACCTGCCCCGAAGAGGGGGATAACAGCTCGAAAGGGCTGCTAATACCCCATGATATCTACCCGGTTAGAGGAGGTAGATGAAAGGAGAAATCCGCTTTGGGAGGGGCCTGCGTCCCATCAGCTAGTTGGTAGGGTAAAGGCCTACCAAGGCAAAGACGGGTAGGGGGCCTGAGAGGGTGACCCCCCACACTGGCACTGAAACACGGGCCAGACACCTACGGGTGGCAGCAGTAGGGAATATTGCACAATGGGCGAAAGCCTGATGCAGCAACGCCGCGTGCGCGATGACGGCCTTCGGGTTGTAAAGCGCTTTTCGGGGAGATGAGGAAGGACAGTATCCCCGGAATAAGGCTCGGCTAACTACGTGCCAGCAGCCGCGGTAACACGTAGGAGCCAAGCGTTATCCGAATTCACTGGGCGTAAAGCGCGTGTAGGCGGCATATTAAGTTGGATGTGAAAGCTCCTGGCTCAACTGGGAGAGGACGTTCAATACTGGTAGGCTAGAGGGCGACAGAGGGAGGTGGAATTCCCGGTGTAGTGGTGAAATGCGTAGATATCGGGAGGAACACCAGTGGCGAAGGCGGCCTCCTGGGTCGCACCTGACGCTCAGACGCGAAAGCTAGGGGAGCGAACGGGATTAGAAACCCCGGTAGTCCTAGCTGTAAACGATGTAGACTTGGTGTTGGTGGGGTAAAAGCCATCAGTGCCGAAGCAAACGCGATAAGTCTACCGCCTGGGGACTACGGCCGCAAGGTTAAAACTCAAAGGAATTGACGGGGGCCCGCACAAGCAGCGGAGCGTGTGGTTTAATTCGATGCTACGCGAAGAACCTTACCCGGGTTTGACATACAGGTAGTAGGGAACTGAAAGGGGACCGACCCTTCGGGGAGCCTGAACAGGTGCTGCATGGCTGTCGTCAGCTCGTGTCGTGAGATGTCCGGTTAAGTCCGGTAACGAGCGCAACCCTTGCCGTATGTTACAAGTGTCATACGGGACTGCCGGTATCAAGCCGGAGGAAGGTGGGGATGACGTCAAGTCAGCATGGCCTTTATATCCGGGGCTACACACACGCTACAATGGTCAGTACAATAGGTTGCAAAGCCGCGAGGTGGAGCCAATCCATAAAGCTGGCCTCAGTTCAGATTGCAGGCTGCAACTCGCCTGCATGAAGTTGGAGTTGCTAGTAACCGCGCGTCAGCCATAGTGCGGTGAATACGTTCCCGGGCCTTGTACACACCGCCCGTCACGTCATGGGAGCTGACAACACCTGAAGCCGGTATCCTAACCGCAAGGAGGGAGCCGTCGAAGGTGGGGTTGGTGACTGGGACGAAGTCGTAACAAGGTAGGAGTACCGGAAGGTGCGCCTGGATCACCTCCTTTCTAGGGAGAGAAGAAGCGAGCAAGGTATCAGAGATGATGCAGTGCGAAGAGCTTCGATCTCCAAAAGTCTTGCCAGCGGTGGCGAGACGAAAATCTCAGTGAAGAATTTCCTATCACTCCTCAGTTGCTAAGGCGCTGAGAATATTTATGGGCCTGTAGCTCAGTTGGTTAGAGCACTGTGCTGATAACGCAGGGGTCACAGGTTCGAATCCTGTCAGGCCCACCAACAGCAAGGTGATTGGCGCACTGGCCGGGTGTAAGAGCCGGGCTTGGATGCCAGGCGCAATTGTCTGGGGATGTAGCTCAGATGGGAGAGCGCCGCCTTTGCAAGGCGGAAGTCAGGGGTTCGAGTCCCCTCATCTCCACTAGCTGCAAACTTTCGAGGATGCGACGAGGAAGAAGAACGTTTGAATAGCTGGATAGCAGGATAGCAAAAGAACAAGGTAAATCGAAGAGGGTAGAGTACCCGGCGATTTGCCGGGTATTTTTGTCTGAAGGGAAGGGGTTCCAAGCCGATGTATGTCTCTGATGGGAACATGAGGGATGTATATGGGCGGGGAACCGCCGAGCACCTTACCAACTGAATAGATAAGGCGCAAGAGAAAAAGTAAGAAAAGAAGTGAAGTAAAAGGAATCGAAGAGTTTCGATTTCTCCGCATCACGGAGTTAAGCTACTAAGGGCTTACGGTGGATGCCTAGGCGCCAAATGCCGAAGAAGGACGTGGGACACTGCGAAAAGCCTCGGGGAGCCGTGTACAGGTGTAGATCCGGGGATGTCCGAATGGGGAAACCCGCTGTTGTAAAACGACAGCATCCTTTATCTGAACACATAGGATAGAGGAGGGGAACCTGGGGAACTGAAACATCTCAGTACCCAGAGGAAAAGAGATTATTCCCTGAGTAGTGGCGAGCGAAAGGGGATTAGCCCAAACCACGCAGCAAGCTGTGTGGGGTTGTAGGACCTGGCAAATGAGAGTAAGAAAACGTGAGGTTAGCAGAAAGGTGTGGGAAAGCCTACCAAAGAGGGTAAGAGTCCCGTATGCGAAAACCGAACGACTCTCGCCGGGCACCTGAGTACTGCCGGGCACGCTAATCCGGTAGGAATCTGGGGAGTCCACTCTCCAAGGCTAAATACGTTTGGCGACCGATAGTGAACAAGTACCGTGAGGGAAAGGTGAAAAGTACCCCAGTAAGGGGAGTGAAATAGAACCTGAAACCGTAAGCTTACAAGCAGTCGAAGGGCTAATGGTGCGTCTGTGCTCCGGAGAAATCCGGGTGTGCGGCACTAGGCCTGACGGCGTGCCTCTTGGAGAATGAGCCTGCGAGTTAATCTTTGTGGCGAGGTTAAGGGAGAGACACCCGAAGCCGTAGCGAAAGCGAGTCTGAATAGGGCGTATAGTCGCAAGGATTAGACACGAAACCGGGTGAGCTACCCATGGCCAGGGTGAAGCGGGTCTAAACGCCCGTGGAGGCCCGAACCCACTAATGTTGCAAAATTAGGGGATGAGCTGTGGGTAGGGGTGATATGCCAAACGAACCTGGAGATAGCTTGTTCTCCCCGAAATAGCTTTAGGGCTAGCGTCATGCGTTCAGTACCGGAGGTAGAGCACTGGATGAGCTAGGGGGCTTACCGCTTACCGAACTCAACCAAACTCCGAATGCCGGTACTCCAGAGCATGGCAGTCGGACTACGGGAGATGAGTTTCGTGGTCGAGAGGGAAACAGCCCAGACCATCAGCTAAGGTCCTCAAGTACAGGCTAAGTGGGAAACGATGTGGGATTACAGGGACAACCAGGAGGTTGGCTTAGAAGCAGCCACCCTTTAAAGAGTGCGTAATAGCTCACTGGTCAAGTGATCCTGCGCGGAAAATATAACGGGGCTAAGTCTGTCACCGAAGCTATGGGTCTCAGCGCAAGCTGGGGCAGTAGGGGAGCGTTCTGCCAGCGGAGAAGGTCGACCGGAAGGACGGCTGGAGCAGGCAGAAGTGAGAATGCAGGCATGAGTAGCGAGAAACACGTGAGAACCGTGTTCGCCGTAAGTCTAAGGTTTCCGACGGCAGGTCAATCCGCGTCGGGTTAGTCGGGCCTTAGCCGAGGCCGAAAGGCGTAGGTGATGGACATCCGGTCAACATTCCGGAACCATTCAGGAGGAGCGAAGTGGGGACGCAGCGGGGTAGGCCAGCCCACGATTGGTAGTGTGGGTGTAAGTGTGTAGGTGATGAGGCTCGTGAGGAAATCTGCGAGCTGAGCCGAGGCACGAAAGCGAGCCCCTGAGGCAGAAGTGGTTGAGCCCTGCTGCCAAGAAAAGCCACTAAGCGATGAGACCTGAGTGCCCGTACCGCAAACCGACACAGGTAGACGGGTAGAGTATACCAAGGCGAACGGGGGAACCTTCGTTAAGGAATTAGGCAAATTAGCCCCGTAACTTCGGGATAAGGGGTGCCTCCTGACGTGACATTTGAACAGATGAAGCGCCGGGAGGTCGCAGTGAAATGGCTCTAGTGACTGGTTAACAAAACCACAGGTCTCTGCAAAGCCGAAAGGCGATGTATAGGGGCTGACACCTGCCCAGTGCCGGAAGGTTAAGGGGAGGGGTTAGCGCAAGCGAAGCTCTGAACCGAAGCCCCGGTGAACGGCGGCCGTAACTATAACGGTCCTAAGGTAGCGAAATTCCTTGTCGGGTAAGTTCCGACCCGCACGAACGGTGTAACAACTAGAGCACTGTCTCAACGAAGGACCCGGTGAAATTGAAATAGGCGTGAAGATGCGTCTTACCCGCAGCAGGACAAAAAGACCCCGTGGAGCTTTACTGTAGCTTGGCATTGAGTTTGGGGATGATCTGTGTAGGATAGGTGGGAGGCTGTGAAGCTGGGGCGTTAGCCTCGGTGGAGCCGACGGTGAAATACCACCCTGATTATGTCTAGACCCTAACCCCACACCGTAAACCGGGTGGGGGACCGTGCCAGGTGGGCAGTTTGACTGGGGCGGTCGCCTCCTAAAAGGTAGCGGAGGCGCCCAAAGGTTCCCTCAGGTTGAATGGAAACCAACCGAAGAGTGTAAAGGCATAAGGGAGCTTGACTGCAAGACCAACGCGTCGAGCAGAGTCGAAAGACGGGCTTAGTGATCCCACGGTACCGAGTGGAAGGGCCGTGGCTCTACGGATAAAAGCTACCCCGGGGATAACAGGCTGGTGAAGTCCAAGAGTTCATATCGACGACTTCGCTCGGCACCTCGATGTCGGCTCATCGCATCCTGGGGCTGGATAAGGTCCCAAGGGTCGGGCTGTTCGCCCGTTAAAGCGGTACGCGAGCTGGGTTCAGACCGTCGTGAGACAGGTCGGTCTCTATCCGCTGTGGGCGTAAGGGATTTGAGAGGAGCTGCCCCTAGTACGAGAGGACCGGGGTGGACGGACCGCTAGTGTGCCAGTTGTCGTGCCAACGGCATCGCTGGGTAGCTATGTCCGGCAGAGATAACCGCTGAAAGCATCTAAGTGGGAAACTCGCCTCAAGATAAGGTCCCTCATCCCGTAAGGGAGTAAGGCCGCAGGAAGACTACCTGCTTGATAGGCAGCAAGTGTAAGCGCAGCAATGTGTTGAGCTAAGCTGTACTAATGGCCGAGGGCTTAACCCTTGGTGCGGAGAACTGGAAACTTTTCGAGGACTTTGACAAGAAAAAGCGCAATCTATTCAGAAGGTAATTAACAATGTGAAAAGAGTCTCTTGGTGATTGGAGCGACAGTGGTACACCCGGTCCCATCTCGAACCCGGTCGTTAAGGCTGTTAGCGCCGATGGTACTTGGGGGGCGACCCCCTGGGAGAGTAGGTCATTGCCAAGAGAC
>CAWJHE010000016.1:0-73881 GCA_963842455.1 uncultured Chloroflexia bacterium | reverse complement strand
AATGACCGGCACGTACGGTCGTCACTCTGGGCTAATAATGACATCTGTCATTGCGAACGTAGTGAAGCGATCTCTCGATCTTGACTAGCGCCGAGATTGCTTCTCACAGACCGCTCGCAATGACCGGCGCAGCTATGCGGTCGTCACTTTGGGCTAATAATGACAACTGTCATTGCGAACGTAGTGAAGCAATCTCTCATCTTGACCAGCGCCGAGATCCGCGTCGCACAGAACGCTCGCAATGACCGCCGCGTACGGTCGTCACTTTGGGCTAATAATGACAACTGTCATTGCGAACGTAGTGAAGCAATCTCTCCTCTTGACTAGCGCCGAGATTGCTTCGCACAGACCGCTCGCAATGACCGGCACGTACGGTCGTCACTCTGGGCTAATAATGACATCTGTCATTGCGAACGTAGTGAAGCAATCTCTCATCTTGACTAGCGCCGAGATTGCTTCGCACAGACCGCTCGCAATGACCGGCGCGTACGGTCGTCACTTTGGGCTAATAATGACAACTGTCATTGCGAACGTAGTGAAGCAATCTCTCCTCTTGACTAGCGCCGAGATTGCTTCGCACAGACCGCTCCCATGATGGTACGCACGGTTGTCACTTTGGGCTAATAATGACAACTGTCATTGCGAACGTAGTGAAGCAATCTTTCCTCTTATCAGCGCCGAGATTGCTTCGCACAGAACGCTCGCAATGACCGGCACGTACGGTCGTCACTCTGGGCTAATAATGACATCTGTCATTGCGAACGAGTGAAGCAATCTCTCATCTTGACTAGCGCCGAGATTGCTTCGCACAGAACGCTCGCAATGACCGGCGCATACGGTCGTCACTTCGGAATGAATGGCACTCTATCGCCGTGGATTTGTTCGCAATGACAAATTGCGTGTAGATTAGTGAAAATTCGTGGCTAATCATTTCCCTTCGCTTATCTTGGCGTCCTTAGTGGTTAAAATTCTACTGCCTTACGGCCGCGCTCCCAGGGTCAGGGAGATCTCCGTTGGCTCGCCGTTGCGCAGGATGGTGAGCAGGATCTCCTGACCGGGGGAGGTGTGGAAGACCAGATAGCTATTCAGGTCGGCGAAGTTGTTGACCGGCTGACCATCGATGGCAGTGATCAGGTCCCCGCCGCGGCCGGTCTGTGGGTCGGCGGCGAGCAAGCCTGCCTCATCCGCTGGACCGCCTGGAGAAACCTGCAGCAGGTAGACGCCCTGGGTTTGGGGCAGGTTGTAGGTGGACAGTTCATCCAGGGAAATTTCGTTATCAAAGGCTACACCCATGTAGGAATAGGTGTATTTCCCTTCGCTGATCAATACCGGTACAATTCGCTGCAATGCACTGGCAGGGACGGCGAACCCGACCCCGCTGTTGGTCCCCGAAGTGGTGGCAATGGCGCTGTTGACGCCGATCACCTCGCCGTTCAGATTGAGCAATGGACCACCGGAATTGCCTGGGTTGATCGGAGCATCGGTCTGGACGACTTCGGGCAACGAGTAACCTCCCATGTTCGAGCCGCTGCGTTGCGATTGCAGGCTGCGCCCCACGCCGCTGACAATCCCCATCGACATCGATCCCTGCTCGCCGAAGGGATTGCCGATGGCGGCTACAATCTGCCCGACCTGGATGCTGCTAAATTCAGCCAGGGGTAGAGGGGTCACGCCAGCCGGCATTTCATCAATCTTGATCACTGCTAGATCGCTGTCTTCATCCGAGCCGACCAGCTTACCCAGCATGCGCTCACCGCTGGCAAAGACAACTTCGAATTGGCGGCTGCCAGAGATCACATGGTGATTGGTGACGATATGACCTTCTGCGTCGTAAACAAAACCACTGCCAGAGCCCTGTCCGTTGATAATGTACACCACGGCTGGGTTAGCTGCCTGGTAAAGATTGACCAGGGCCGATTGTAAATCTTGCGTGTAGTTGTTGGCTGTGATTGGCGCTTGCTGAACCTGGGGCTCAGCAGCCAGGGCTTCCACCGTCGGCGCCTGGGTGTAGGCTACCGGTTTGACTTCCACCGGTACACTGGGCGCTTCACTTGGGATCATCTCGGTTAATTGCGAAAGGCTTGCTGGAATGGCTGAGCAAGCAGGGAGCATCAGGACGAGTAGAAATAAGGTTACAAGTTTCAGAGTTAATTTCTGCATCGGTTCTACCTTTAAGTGTGAAATATTTGTGTTCTCAAAAAAAGTGGGGAACGCCCTTTTCCCTGGGCGTTCCCATGCTTCAGTTGTTAGAAGAGATTAGAGACCGCTCTCCGGCTCGATGATTTCTGGTTGGGTGGGGAAGTTGTTGAACCCACCGGGCTTCCGTCCATCCATCCCTGGCTTACCACCGGGCATTCGGAAGCCACCCATCACGCCTTGATTGAGCAGTTCATCGGCTTGCGCCTGGGTGATGACGCCATCCTGCACAGCCTGGGTGATCGCTGACTGGTAAGCATCCAGAAGCGCTTTCTGGAAATCGACTGCGTTCAGTCCCTTGGCTGCCAACATGTCCTGCATAATGGTTCCGTCTTCACGGGCTGCTTGCAATTCCTCGACGCTGATGCCCAAGGCTTTTGCGGTCAGAGTTTCGCGGTCCAGGTAGGGTTGCAGAGCTTCTCGGGCTTTGATCAAATCTGCCTGTTCCTGGGTGATCTTGCCGCTATCGATCGCAGCCTGTAAGGCCAGGTCTTTTGCTTCGTCGCGCGCAGCTTGCAAGTCATCTACGCTGATACCCAGCTCAGCGGCTAGCAGGGTGTCATAGTCCAGGCTGACATCTGGCATCATCCAACCGCCCATTCTGGCAGCCAGACCCATCTTTCCCATGCCCAGTTCTTTCAGGCGGTCTGCCTGCGCCTGGGTGATCTCACCAGCCTCAACGAGTTGCGCCAAGCCTTTTTCCCAGGCAGCCTGGCGAGCGGCTTGCAGCTCTTCAGCGCTGATGCCCAGGGCTTCGGCTAAGAAGCTATCGTCGGAATCTCGCATAGCTGGCATATCGTTACCGGGAAAACGTCCTGGTCGTCCGTGCGCAATGCCCGGATCCTGGCTGTCGTCCAGCCCAACCGGTTCGAAGACCGAGCGTAATTCGCGGCTAACCAATTCTCCCTGCGCCTGTGCGCTGCGGATGGTGAGAAAGGCTGCAGTTCCGGCAACTAAAGTCAGAGCTACTGCCCCGCCAATGATGGTAATTAAAAATTTGTTCTTCATACATAATCTCCTTATGTTCTATGATCTGGTTCGAGGTAAGTCGTTCTGTTTGACTTACACTCCAAGGATAACAAGAACTTGTTAGGAAAATATGAAGATTTGGTTTTGATTTTATTTAGGTTGGGAATTGAATTTGATCTCTCGCAAAGCTCGCAGAGAGCGCAGAGCTTTTTTCGAAAAACTAACTCACAGATCATTTTATATGACATAAGGTGTGCGATGAGTTTATTGCTATAAATTATTACAATCGCGGTAGAATTGAACTTGGGGGAGTACAATTTTTAGTAAAAACCAATCATTTAAGTAATGGAGAGATTTATGAAAACTCAAAAATTTTGTGCTCTTCTCTTGGTCTTAATCATTTTCGCAGGTAGCCTTACCGCTTGCCAATCCAATTCTGGTCCAACATCTCCTTCAGAACCGACAAGTGTAGAATCAGCAGTGTCTACGCAAGAGACGGTAATCATTGCGCCAGCTGCAACCCAGACTCCAGCGCCTACTCCTGATGAGGAAAGCATGCGCTCGACAATCATATCAGCCCTGATGGCATTTACCAGCACCCAAAACAGAATGGAAAACCTGACCGAAATCGAAGATGGAAAAGTAAATCACTCCATCATCGAATTCATCCCTCCAGATAAGAAACATATTGTCAGTGTGGAAGATGAAGTCGAATACATCGTCATCGGTGAAAAAGTGTATATGACGACGAATTCTTCGGGTGGTGGGAAGAAGCTCAAATTCCCGCGCATGCCTTCATGGGTCAAGAAGTTGTCACCGAGCAGTCAATCGGTGAGATGCTCAGCCAGGTTGAATTTGTGCGCAAGGATCAACTGGATGGTAAAGCCAATGCAGGTGATCCATTACGTCGAAATAACCAAGACACACGACGGGGAATTGGAGAGCCAGGTTGAGCTTTGGATCGGAGAAGCAGATGGCTTACCCTATAAAATGGTCAAGGATGGAAAGATTTATGCGGTAGTAAACGATCCACAAACAGGTGAGAGTAAACAAGAATATGTGAATGCAATAACAACAACGCTCTTTGATTTCGACCCAACTTTCCAAATTGATGCGCCGATTCAGGATTGATCTGGTGAAGGGTGTTTTTAATGTTTCAATCTACCGCTTGATTGGAACTCCGACGAAGGATACAGAAGGCAATTTGCAATTTTAAGGAGAAAAATATTCATGAGCGAACTCTTGCTAGGCATCGATGTGGGCACTTACTCCAGCAAAGGGGTACTGGTTTCGCCGGGTGGTAACGTTGTAAAAACCCTGGTTGTGGAACATGACTTGAGCATCCCACACCCGGGGTGGGCGGAGCAGGATGCGGATAAGATCTGGTGGGCGGATGTGGTAGCCATTTGCCGGGGTTTGCTGGATGGCTCGCCATATTCTGGTGAAGACGTGGCTGCTGTGGCAATGAGCGCCATCGGTCCCTGCTTGCTGCCCCTGGATGCATCTGGCAAGCCTTTGCGCCCGGGAATCCTGTATGGGGTGGATACACGTGCCAGCCGCCAGATCGAGACAATCAATAACTGCCTGGGAGAAGACGCCATCTTTGAGTTCAGTGGCATGGCGCTCACCAGCCAGGCGATCGGCCCGAAAATCTTGTGGCTAAAACAGGAAGAGCCTGAAATCTGGGAGAAGACAGCACACCTGACCACAGCCAGCAGCTATTTGATCTACCGGCTGACCGGAGAGAAGGTGATCGATCGCCACACTGCCAGCCATTATATGCCCCTGGTGGATATTCGCAAGCTGGAATGGTCCACCGACCTGGCGCCGGACCTGGCGCCGCTGGAAATGCTGCCGCGCATGGCCTGGAGCGATGAGATCGCTGGTGAGGTCTCCCAGGCTGGCGCTGCTGAGACCGGTTTGCGACCCGGTACGCCGGTGGCGGTCGGCGCAGTGGATGCCTTGAGCGAAGCATTGAGCGTAGGCGTGGTGCAGCCTGGTGATTTGATGATTATGTACGGCAGCACCACCTTCTTCATCCTGGTGCTGGATAAACCCGTACCCGACCCACGCACCTGGACAGTGGCTGGCGTTTTCCCCGGGCAATATGCCCTGGCGGCGGGTATGGCGACGACTGGCTCGCTCACGCGCTGGTTCCGCGATGAATTCGCCCGAGATCTCCCTTCCGATCAGGCATATGCTCAGCTGTTTGCTGCCGCGCAGAACATCGCCCCAGGCTCGGGTGGTTTGCTGATGCTGCCCTATTTCAGCGGGGAACGCACCCCGATTAACGACCCGCAGGCACGCGGCGTGATGGCCGGTTTGACCCTGGCGCATAAACGTGAACACCTGTTCCGCGCGATTTTAGAGAGCGTGGCGTATGGCATCCGCCACAATGTCGAGACCTTCCGTGAAATAGGCGCGCCGGTCAAGCGCGTAGTTGCGGTTGGCGGGGGTGCACGCAGTCCCTTTTGGGTGCAAATTGTTTCCGATGTGGCAGGGATTACCCAGGTAATGCCAGAAATCACAGTTGGCGCTAGTTACGGGGATGCTTTCCTGGCGGGGCTGGCAGCAGGCGTGTTGACACGCGCCGACCTGGATCAATGGGTAAAGATCCGCACCTTGGTGGAACCGGATGCTCGGCGCAGACAGGTCTACCAGCCGTTCTACGAGGATTACCTGGCCTTGTATCGAAACACCCGGGATATCTCGCACCGGCTGGGCAAATATGAGGTTTGAAAAAAGTTGATCGTTGGGCTAAACAGCGGTCTTACCCTAAAACTTCGGGGTTAGCCACATAGCGGGGACGGCCGCCATCCAGCCAGGTGAGGATGTCATCCACGATCATCTGTGAATGCCGTTCGACGACATCGCGGGTTGCGCCGGCCAGGTGGGGTGTGAGGGTGACGTTTTCCATTTGTAACAAGGGGTGGTTACGGGGGAGAGGCTCGTACCAGTATACGTCCATGGCTGCGCCGGCGATGCGTCCTTGTTCAAGCGCTTGGATCAGCGCCGCCTGGTCGATGATGGCTGCTCTGGAGGTGCTGATCAGGTAAGCGCTGGGTTTCATCAGGTTGAATTGGGATTCACCAATCAGACCCAAAGTTTCCGGTGTGACGCGGGCATGGATCGTGATGAAATCCGCACGCCGCATCAAGTCGACCAAAGAGACCAGCTCTACGCCGGTGGCAGCAGCTTCTTTTGCAAGGCTATAAGGAGAAAAGGCAATCACCTGCATACCAAAAGCCTGTGCCATCTGCGCCACCCGGCTGCCAATCTTTCCCAACCCGATAATACCCAGGGTGCGTCCATAAAGTTCGCTGCCCTGGAAATCTTTGAATGGACTTTCCCCATCCAGTTTCCAAGTGATGTCATGACCCGGGTCAAAGCCTTGAAAATCCTGTGCATTATTTCCAAGATATTTGCCGCTGCGCAGAGCGTGGTGGCTGTGGGCGATATGGTGGGCGGCTGAGAGCATTAAGCCGAGCGTGAATTCGGCGGCTGTTTGCGTGTTGCGTCCCGGCGTGTGCAGGACTGGAATACCGCGCTGCGTGGCGCTTGGCAGGTGAATATTGACTGGGGTGGAGCGTGTACAACCTACCAGTTTCAATTGAGCTAATTGCTGGAACACTTGCTCCGTGACCTGTTCGTAGCTAATTACCAGGATATCAGCTGCCTGCGCCGCTTGGATCAGCGCAGCGGGGCTTAATTTTTCTCCGCTCATACCCCAACCTCCCCGCTGGCATTGCATTCGCGAGGCAAGTCGTTGGTAATGAATTTCGGTCAGGTCGCTGGTAATAAAGGCCTGCAGCATCATGAACCGTCTGGCTCTTCGAGCAGTCTCTGGGCTGTTTCAAAATCGGTGATCAGGGTATTGATCAGGCGACCGCGCACGCCGCCCAAAATAGAGAGATACTTGTCTTTTCCGCCTGCCACCCCAACCACGCGATCGATCTGGTGGTAATTATCGGCTTGTGCTCCGATCAGGCGCTTCTCAATTTCGGAGGGCAGCACATTACCCAAGCGGTCATAAAAATGCAATCCGATATCGCCAACCGCGCCTTTTTCGATCAAGGGTTGTACTTCCTCCCAGGTGATGATGCGTTCATCTTGCATCAAAAGCGAGCCCTGGTTCAGTGCGCCAATGCCCACAAATGCCAGGTTGACCTGTTTCAATTGATCAAGGACCTGGGCGACATAGGGTTCAATGCGCAGATATTGGGCTAGCTCGATATTCTTAACGATGCCGGGAGCTGGGATGAGCTGCAGGGTGGCTTCCAGCATGATAGCCAGGCGGCGGACAAGCTCGGTGGCATGGGTTTCAGCATCTGGCTCGCCTAATCCGCCCACCAGTTGTGTAACCGTGATGTTTTTCTTTTTTTCCGGCTTCAGGTTTTCCACCATCGACGCCAGGGTCAGCCCCCAGGTTAAACCGATGGTATCCCCATCCGCGATAATCCGGCTGAGATAACCAGCGGCGGCTGCGCCCAATTCGCTGTGCCGTCTGCGGGTAGGAGTTTCGGCTGGCTTACATCAATGGCTAGCACATCTAGCAAGCCATATTTTTCTTCCAGACTGCGCTCAAGCCTGGTGTGGCTGCCCGGAAAAGGAGCAACCGTGATTTTAACAAAACCGGCGTCACGCGCTTCCTGGAGCAAGCGAGACACTTTTGGGCGAGAAAGCCGCAGCTTTTTTGAGATTTCATCCTGGGTGAGCTCAGACTCATAATATAGTTGGGCTACTTTCAATGCAATGCGTTGGTTCTCATCCATGGTATTTCTATCCTCCCTGAGCGACCAGCTTGCTATAGCGTCCCCGGGCATCCTCCCAGCCTGAATGCGAGGCGGGTAAATAGGCGCTCGGATGAAATGAGGCGCGCATGACCTGTCTCGCCTGATCCAGGGACGCCAGGGTTCCCAGAGCCATGAGCTGCACCAGGATATTGCCAGCCACGGTCGCTTCTACTGGTCCTGCTATCACAGGTCTTTGGGTGAGGTCAGCGGTCAATTGGTTAAGCAGGCTATTGCGCGAGCCTCCGCCAATAATATGGATTACATCCAGCGGATAGCCTAGTAAACTTTCCAGATTCTCCAGGCAATTTTGATATTCTAAAGCCAGGCTCTCCAGGATGGTGCGCACGATCTCGCCAGGTGATTGCGGCGTTTGCTGGTGGGTTCGCTGGCAGTATTCCACGATGCGAGCGGGCATACCGCCGGGCGCCACAAAGGCTTCGTCTCCAACCGCCAGCAATGGCCCGAAGGGCGTCGCCTGACGCGCCAGTTCCGTCAGCTCATCATAGGAATAGGCTTGACCGCGGCGAGCCCAATCATCCCGGCACTGCTGCAGCATCCACATGCCCGGTGTAATCTTCAACAAGCGAGTGCGCTTTCCAACCCCGCCTTCATTGGCAAAATTGGCAGCCAGGGTAGCCTGGTTGATCAGGGGCTGCTTGAGCTCCACGCCAATTAAGGACCAGGTTCCCGAGCTGATATACATGAAGCGGTCTTGGTCCACCGGGATGGCGGCCACCGCGCTGCCGGTATCGTGGCAGGCTGGGGCAATTACCGGCAGCTCTGCGCAATCGCATCCTTCTGCCAGCCAGGGGCGCAGTGTCCCCAGGACCGTGCCAGCTGGGACGATTTTCTGGAAGATATGGGTGGGCAAGCCCAGCACGGATACCAGCTCTTTCGCCCAGTTCTGCGTGATCGGGTTGAAACATTGAGAAGTGGATGCGACGGTCGCTTCGCTGGCTTTTTCGCCGCAAAGCCAGAAATTAAACAGGTCTGGCAGCATCAGTAAGGTTTGGGCGGAGCTAAGCTAGGGGCTTTGATCGCGTTGCAGGGCGATCAGCTGAAACAGGGTGTTGAATTCGATCAGCTGGTTGCCAGTTTGCGTATAGATATCTTGTAGTGAAACGATCTCCTGGACAATTTCCAGGGTTCCACGTGTATGCGGGTCCCGGTAATGATGGGGGTTGCCCAGCAAGCAATCCTGCTCGTCCAGCAAGGCAAAATCCACACCCCAGGTATCGACCCCCACACTGGTAAGGCTTCCTTGGGTCTTGTAGGCGGCCTGTTGCAGACCGGTCTGGACCTGCGTCCATAGATGCAGCACATCCGTGTACAGATGGTCGCCCACCCGAACCGGTTGGTTTGGGAAGCGGTAACACTCTTCTAGCTGCAGACTTCTGTCGTCAAAATGGCCGAGCATGGCCCTGCCGCTGCCAGCGCCTAAATCAAATGCTAACAAATGAAGGGATGGTTTGTCTTTCATCGCTCTCAGGTCAAGGCTTTTTGAAAACTGCCTTTCAATTGTGGGTAAAGCTCCAGAAACAGCTCATATTGCTTTTCATAGACCGGTACGCCCTGTGGGTGATGGACGACCTGGTCAGATCTGCACCAGCCTTTGGGTAGCTTCCTGGTAAGAGTTTATCATCCCCAGGGCTTTTGCGCAAAGCAGAATATTGCCTAAATTGGCTGTATCTGGCATGTTGACGGTTGCCACAGGCTTTTTGAGAATCTTGCCAAGGGTCTGCAGCCAGACGGGGCTTTTCAAGCCGCCGCCGACCGCCCGCACTTCGCTGATATGAATGCCCAGGGCTTCAACGGTCTCGATATTGTTGCGCAGCGCGAAGGATACCCCTTCCATGATAGCTTTGATGAAGTGTGCTTTTTGGGTAGCCAGGTTGATGCCGAAGAAGACGCCTCGGGCAGCCGGGTCCCAGTAGGGTGTGCGCTCGCCGTTGAGATAAGGCAGGAAGATGACCCCACCGCTGCCGTCAGGCACACCTGTTACCGCCTGGTTGTACTGGTTGAAAATATCACCGGAACTGGATTTGCGGGTCAATCTGTGGATCGAAAGCGTTCTTGAACCATTGCAAGGACTCTCCTGCAGTCTGTGTGATACCCAGGGTGACCCAATGATCACGCAAGCAGTAATGCCAGCAAAGCGTGCCACCGGAAGTATCCAGCAGCGGGCGATCGGAGCAGACTGAGATCACACCAGCTGTGCCGATGATCAGCGTAACCTGACCGGAGCGGGTCATCCCTGCCCCCAAGGCGCTGGCGGAGTTGTCCGAGCTGCCGTTGGCGACCGGTACACCTGCTGGGATGCCCGTCTCCCTGGCAGCCTGGGTGCTGTACCTGCCCGATGATATGGTCAGAAGGATAGACGTCCGGGAAATAATCCGGTGGGATGCCAAAATAATCGAAGGCTGCCTGTGACCAGCGTTCCTGGCGAACATCGAAGAGCAGCGACCCGCTGGCTTCGGCGTAATCGGTGGCTTTGACCCCGGTCAGCCGGTATTTGAGATAGTCTTTAGCGATCAAAATACTGCGGGTTTTGTTCCAGATTTCCGGCTGGTTTTCCTGGACCCACTTAACCTGCGGCGCTGTATAGGTCGTGGAGGCGTAGTTGGCGGTTTCATCGTAAATTAGCTGCCGGGCAATGGGGTCATTCTGGATACGGGCTACGATAGCGGAAGAGCGCTGGTCCATCCAGGTGATGGCGGGTCGCAGGATGTGGTCATTTTCGTCCAGGTAAACCTGGGTGTGCATCTGACCGCACAGGCCAATGCCAGCCAGGGAGGCAAATTCATCCGGAAAGGAGCTTTTCAATTTCTGGGCCGCGCCGACAAAGCCATGCCACCAATCATCGGGATCTTGTTCCACAAATCCAGGCTGAGGTGTAGAGAGCGGGTACTCGCAGGATTGGGAGGCCAGCAAATTACCGTCTTGCGTGAACAGGCTGACTTTCAGTCCGGTGGTGCCCAGGTCGATGCCGAGCAGGTGTTTCATGTGGTCCTCCTTTTTTGCCGTTGAGTATCGATCACGTATTGGATCACCATCACCAGGATCAAGACAATGCCCCATAAGGCGACGGTCAGGAAGGTGTTGACCCCCATCAGGTTGAGCCCGCTGGAGATGATCTGTAAGATCGCCAACGCCAGCACCAGACCGGAGACCTTGCCAAAGCCACCAGCAGCCGAAACGCCGCCCAACACAGAGACCAGCACAGTGAGCAGCAGATAGGACTCGCCGTAATCTGCTTTGGCTGAATTGAAGCGTGAGATCATGATGATGGCTGCCAGACCGGAATACAGCCCCGAAATCAGGTAGGTGCGCATCAGCACCTGTGGGTTCTTGACGCCGGAGTAGAAACAGGCCGTCGGATTGGATCCGATCAGGTAAATTCTTTCACCTAATGGCGTGTGCTGCAGGATCACGCTGAGCGCGAAAACGCCTATGGCGAAAAGGATCAGAGGCGCTGGGATGCCCGAGTATATTGCCATTTCCGATCGCCAGCATAGCCTGCTGGAAAACCGGAGATGACATAACCTTTGGTGATGGCCAGCGCTAAACCGCTGACCAAAATCATGGTGCCCAAGGTGGCCAGGATGGGTGAGATCTCTAACTGCGCTACCAGAAAGCCGTTTAGCAAGCCGATCAAGGCCGATACGAGCAACCCGGCCAGGATAGCAATCAGCACCAGGCCGATGCCCCCCGGTCCGGTGGATTTGGGGGGGATGGTCTGCGTCAGGATGAGCGCCATGACGATGCCGGAAAGATTTGCTGATGCGATAATCGAAAGGTTGATCCCGGCGGTCAGCATGGTGACCATCATAGCCATGGAGAGCACACCTAATTCGGGCAACTGGTAAGCCATGGATTGAAAATTGCCCAGGCTCAGAAAGCTTGAGCCGTTCAACAGCCACATCAACAGGATGACACCGATCAACAGGATTAACAAGACCAGAGATTCGGAAAATTTACGACCCACAGAAACCTCCCAGCTTACTCAACTTCAATCACAGCACGTTGGCGGGCAGCAACTTTTCGCCGGTAAGCGCTGGCGCCCACACTGATTAAGATGACTGTACCGATGATGACTTTGTACCAGTAGGAAGGTACATGCATCAAGGTCAGCCCGTTGCCCATGATGGCGATCAGGGTTACACCCAGGACCGTTCCTAGGACGCTGCCGGTTCCGCCGGTCAGGCTGGCGCCGCCTAAAACGACTGCCGCCAGCACATCCAGCTCCTTGCCAACCAGGGAGTTCGGCGCAACGGTGTTGACCAGTAAGGCCTGGATGACGCTCGCAAATCCAGCCATGAGACCCATAAATGAATACACAAACAGATGCAATTTGAGCAGGTTGAAGCCAGCCCGGCTGGCTGAAGCGGCGTTGCCGCCCATGGCGTAAATACTGCGTCCCAAGACGGTGTATTTCAGCACAAACCAGGCCAGTAGCAGTAGAGCGAACCACAAAACGGTAATGACCGATAAGCCATAAGGTGTACCGTTTTCATTATAGAATGTGATCACATACATTTGTGTGTACTTTCCAAACCATTCTGGAAAGCCGTACAGCCATTTGCCTTTGGAAAACACGGTCAGCAAGCCATAATAGATATTCAAGGTGGCGATGGTGGTGATGATGCTGGGGATTTTGAAGAAATAGATGATCACGGCGTTGAGCATGCCGAGAAAGATGCCTAAGGTCCCCGCAATCAGGAATACCAGGAAGATATTCATTTGCTCGCCAACCTGCAGGAGCAAGACGGCAATCACATAGCCTGTGATGGTGGCTGTGGCGGTAAAAGAGATATCAATACCACCGGAGATGAGCACAAACAACACCCCAATCGCAAAGGTGCCCATCAACGAGTAACTTTTGAGCAGATCGAACAGGTTGCCAAGTGTGAAGAAACTGGGGTTGATGCTCGTGATGACTAACGAGAAAATCACAATGGCAATAAAGACGTACGTTTCGTGGTAAGAGAATATTTTCTTCATTACCCAATTCCTGCCTCTGGTTGGTTGATGAAATCCTGGATCTGGTTCAAGGTGGTTTGTGCAGTCACAAATTCACCGGTAATTCTGCCTTTGTGCATCACCATCAGGCGGTTGGTATTTTGATACACTTCGGGCACTTCGTCCGAAATGAGCAAGATGGCAATGCCCCTGTTCGCCAGGGCTCGAATCGTCTCGTGGATCGAGAATTTGGCGGCGATATCGATGCCGATGGTCGGACCATCCAGGATTAAGACTTTAGGATTGGTGGCGATCCACTTTGCTAATACTACCCGCTGTTGATTGCCCCCAGACAGGGTTTGAGCGGCTGACTCCACCGATGGTATCTTGATGGACAGCTCCTTCACCCAGGATTGGATGGCTGTCTCAACTTTTCTATGATCTAACAAATGAAAATGATTGCATAATTGTTCCAGGGTTGTTAGCGTGATATTCTTGCCAACCGATTGGTTCATCACCAGTCCTTGCACCAGGCGATCTTCCGGTACGTAGCTGATGCCTGTCTTCATGGCATCCGGGATAGAATGAAATTTCACCGGTTTGCCTTCAAACCAAATTTCACCAGAATTCGGGTTGGTTCACCCCAAACAGCGCCAGCGCCAGCTCGGTGCGACCTGAACCCAAAAGACCGGTCAGCCCCAGGATCTCACCGGGGTAGAGCTTGAAACTGATGTCTTTGAAGTTGCCGTGTTTGCTTAAATTTCGGACTTCCAACACGGGCTGTTCGGCTTGTGTGAGCGGCTGGAAGGGTAAATAGGTCACTTTTTTGCCGGTCATTAAGTGGGTCAGTTTTTCGTCATCCAATTCGCCGCTGGGGAAGGTACCCACTTTCTTGCCATCCCGCAGCACGGTCACCCGATCGGCAACTTGCAGGATCTCATCCAACTTGTGGCTGACAAAGATCACAGCAATACCTTTGGAGCGCATATCCTGAACCACGCGCAGCAGGGCATCCACTTCCTTGCGGGTGAGTGAGGCGGTCGGTTCATCCATGATTAGCAGGCGGACGTCGCTGGTGAAGGCGCGGCAAATGGCGACCAGTTGCTGATCGGCGAGGGAGATATCACTGACCTGGGTCTCCAAAGGTAGATGCACATCGATGCGCGCCATGGCGTCACGGGCAATCTGGGTCAATTCCTTCCTTCTGACCAGGCGTTTGCGACCGGCGATGACCTGTCCCAGGGCGATATTCTCGGCGACGCTCAAGTTGGGAAAGAGCGACAGGTCCTGGTAGATGATTTGAATGCCTTTACGAATGGCATCCAGGGTCTGCGAGCCGTGCATGCTCTCTCCGGCGATCAGCATTTCCGCTCCATGATCGGGCGGCACGACGCCCGAGATGATTTTGATCAGCGTGGATTTTCCAGAGCCATTTTCACCAACCAGGCAGTGAATTTCGCCAGGGAAAATTTCGAAATCCACATTGTCCAGGGCGGTTACACCAACATAATGCTTACTGATATTTTTGAGTGAGAGAAAAGGTTGCATTCCCGGTTACCTGTTTGTAAAAAAAGAGCCTCTCTGCAAGGAGGCGGAGAGGCTCTTTTACTAAACCATTAATTAGAATCCCAGGGATTCGGCGTTGTCTTTGTTGATGTCCAGGATGGCGTCAGCTTTGACGACGAAGCCATCCAGCGTGATTTTTCCGATGCCGGGGATTTCGACACCAGTCTCAACCTTGCCGCCTTCCAGCAAGTATTTCGCCAGCCAGACCATGCCATAACCAGCATCAGCCGGGTTCCATAGAATACCTTGCTTTAAGGAGCCATCTTTGAGGTAAGGAGCAGCTTGGGATGGGATGACTGTTCCGACGACCGCTACCTGGTTCTCAAGACCTTTTTCTTTGAGTGCTTGTGCTGCGCCGATCGGTCCGAGTGAGCCAAATCCGACAATACCCTTCAGGTTCGGGTAAGCCAGGAGTAATTCGAGGGTCTTTTGGCGGGCCAGTTCCTGATCTTCACCGCAGGGGATGCGCTCGGTGACCAGGGTCAAGTTGGGATATTTTTCTTTGGCGTAGGCAATGCCGGTGTCTGCCCAGAAATTGTGCAGCGGGACGGTCAATCCGCCAACGAAGACGGCATATTCACCAGAATCGCCCATATGGGATACCAGCTGCTCCCAGGCTTGCTGACCGAATTTGACATTGTCGATCAATTCGAAGTCATAGTCTGTACCAACCTGGTCAGGTGATTCGTGGGTGATAATGATGATGCCTTTTTCCTTGGCTTTCTGGAAGACAGGCTCTAAGGCTTTGGCGTCATTGGGGACGACAGCAATGGCATCTACACCTTTGGCGACCAGGTCTTCAACGATCTTGACCTGCTGCGCCGGGTCAGCCTGGGCGGGTCCGGTCTGGTAGGCATTGACACCCAGCTCTTTGGCAGCTTTATCGACGCCGGTTTCTACAACATTGAACCAGGGAATACCGGTGATTTTCACGACCACTGCAATTTCATAAGGTTCTGCGGGTTTGGCTTCTTCAGCAGGCGCTTGGGGAGCAGCAGGCGCCGGAGTGGCAGCCGGAGCGCAGGCGCTCAGCATGGCGACTACTACCAATAACGACATTAGACGGAACCATAAAAATTTGCTTTTCATTCGATTCTCCTCTTCTGGTTAGCTTGAATATTTTAATCGGGATTGTTCAAAAAGTGATCTGATATGCGAATATTTGGAATTTGTTTGATCTGGTTCTAAAGGACTGCTTCCATCCTCACGCCAGGCTTTGGGGTTGGCCATAAGTTTGGAATTTTCCTGTTACCACCTCCATTTCTTGATCGGTAAGGATTGCTGGCTGGCCAATGCTCTTACTTTGAATGTAGATTTGCGAAACCAATTCTAGCTCCTCCGCCACATTGAAGGCGACGGAGAGGTTCGGGCCAACCGTGACGATGCCGTGGTTGGCCATCAGGCAAGCGTTGTATTGACCGATAGATCGGATGATGTTCTCAGCCAATTCAGGGGTGCCATAAGTGGCATAGGGCGCTAAGGGGACTTTGTTGCCTGAAAAGCCGACCAGGTAGTGCACGGCCGGCAGCTCCCAATTGAGACAGGCAATGGTGGTAGCGTACACCTGGTGAGTGTGGACGACCGCGTTGATATCGGTGCGTGTAGTGAGCAAGCGCAGGTGGAAATGGACTTCGCTGGATGGACGCAGGGAGCCATCTATAATGACACCTTCAGGGTTGATCACCACAACATCTTCTGGACGCATAATCAGGTAATCGACGCCGGTAGGTTTGATCGCAATTAAGTTTTGCTGCCGGTTGATGATACTGAGATTTCCCCCCGAGCCTGTGGTCAGTTTTGAGCTGATCAGTTTTCGGCCGTAAAAAACAATTTGTTCCCGTTCTTCTTGTAAGAGCATAGGAGCTGCCTCCTGGGCATAGTAGGATGGACCAATACGATCCATTATACACCCAGGTGAACAAAATTTCAATAGTGAAATATTGTAATATTCGAGGTAATTTAACGCGCCTCGAGGCTGTCCAGGGGGTGACAGCCTCGAGGTCTCCTCCAATTGAGAGCGTCTCGGTATGCCGGTGATCAGTAAAAAGGGGCAGGTGGTTTAGTGCAAGTTTACTGAACCGGACGGTTATTATTTGGGTGGTTTGGCGGGTTTGCCTCCGCCCAGGTAGACCCAGGCATCGTAGGCTTGCACCAGGCCATAGCCATAATACACATCCCGACCCGGGTCGCCCAGGTCTAAGGCGGTGGCTTGCAGGGCTTCCCGAATTTTGCCGTTGCTCAGGCTGGGGTCCCAGCTCCAGATCAGGGCAGCCACGGCAGAGACGTGCGGGGTGGCCATGGAAGTGCCGTCCCAGGCTTCGTAACTGCTGGCGTTCCAGGTGATGTTGGTGGAAATATCCGCCCACAGGCCCAGCTTGTTGGCAACCAGGTATTGCCCATCTTCCTGGCTGAGCGAGATGGCGACAATCGTAGATGAATTGCCTTCGCTCAGGGTGCCGAAGAAACTACCCGGTTCGTTGTTATAGATCACAGCTGCCACGCCGCCGCTGTTCTGGACATTCATGACTTTATCAAAGAAGGAGATATCGCCACGCTCGCATAATACGACTGCGCCATCCCAATTATCTGTAGCCAGACAGCGACCGCCATCCACCAAAACCCCGCCTGCATTGATATAGGGGCTGTACTCAATATGGTTGGCATTAAAGGTCTCGCCATCAACCGTCAGTTGGTTGACTTCCAGGTAGGGGATGGTGCTGAGTACGGCGACGCCTGGCGCAGCCAATTCAACCTGGTCGTTGAATTGCGAGAAATCTGCAACCATGTAGGTTTCATCCAGGGCGGCAACCGAAATCACCGAATCGTAGGATGCCGGGTAATGGTATTCGTCGATACCGTCGTTGCTGGCTGCAGCCACGGAGAGAATGCCGGCTGCATACAGGTTATCGAAAGCCATTTCCTCTTTGCCGCTCTTTTGGGTGCCGCTCAGGCTCATGCTGATAATATTGGCGCCGTTATCGGCGCAATGATAACCTGCTGCAATCAGATCCGAGGCGTGCGCTTTGGAGACCCATAAGCCATCATCGCCGAAGATTTTGACGATATAGAGAGAAACTGTTCCGGGGGTGACTCCAACCACGCCCAGGTCATTGTTCATGGCGGCGATGGTTCCGGCCACATGCGTACCATGGCCGACTCCGTCGAAGGTCCAGTCGTCGGGGTTGGTGTTGGTTTGAGTATAGCCGCCTAACACGTCCACACCGGAGAAATCTTCGTGGTCTGACCAGAAACCGGTGTCGATAATGCACACCGTGCGACCCGCGCCAGTGGGGGCTTTGCGGTCAATCTTGCCATCCCGGTTCGCATCCCAAATCTGACGCGCCTGCACCATGTCCACGCCGTAAGGCACGACCTGGCTGCTGGTAGATGCCGGCGCGATGGATACGCTGGTGCGCATGCTTTCAACTGGTTTGCGCAAGGGATCTTCTTCAATCGAGGCAATAAATGGGCTGCGCTGTAAACCCTGCAAGGCTACGTTAGGGAGGCTGACCACGAATGAATCCAGGTCGGCGAAGTGGTAGTGAATTTTTGCCCCAGCGCGGAATAATTCTGCATGCGTTGCCGCCTGCCCCCCAGGGTGGTATTGCACAAAAACACGGGTTGGGGCAGCCGCATACGCGCCGCTGGCGAAAACAGCCAGTGAAAATATCAGGATCAAGGCAACAGTCAGGGCGCGCTTTCGTTTCTGGGAGAGTTGTGTCATCTTTTCTGCCTTTCGAGTCGTTTTGTGATGGCACTCGATAGAGTACGTTGCTTAGAGTCATTCACTTGCGTTGTTCAGCAAGCGCTGCATGACCTGCGCCCAGAAGCATGCAGCTTTATAAACTTAGACGTGAAAAGGTGGATGAGGATACGAGGAAAGATGAGAATTTATAGAATTTTTATGGGGGAATCCCCGACCTTGCATTTTTGTTAGGTTTGGTGCACTGGACATCACTAGATGACATAAGGCCAATAGTGAATCCCTACAAACCCACCGCCCTATGACGGCTGGTTCATGGATATGGATATTGAAAAGTGGTAGGTTGTGCAGTAGCAGGAATTTCAGTTGCGGAAGCAGGAGGCACGGTTTCATCCAGTGAACGAACATAGGTGAGGGCGGGTATATCAAAATATAAGATGTTTTTGTCGTTGGCTGATTGGATAACCAGGCGTGTACCCTTTGCGTCAATTATCCGTAATGCGCCTGATTTTTGAGGGCTTGGAAAGTAACTCCAAACTGGGTTTCCTCTCTTTGGGGTAATTTGCACCTTAATAAATCCCTGGTCAGGATCGTCTACCCAGGCGCCGGCGAACACAAAAACATACTTTCCATCCATGATTCCCTTCCAATGGTTCTCGATTTTTGCCTCAAACCCATGAAAATATGCGCCTGGCTGCCCCTCGAAAATGCCTGTTTCAAATGGGGGGACAGTTTCTCGCGTAAATTGAAGCAAATCTTCAGGAATACCCGCCGGTGGCGTTACGGTTTCACAGATGGCTATCAGGGTTTCCCATGCCTCGATTTCTCCTTCAATGGTTTCTCTATTGCTCACATCAGATTCTGGCATCAGGGCTAATTTCGTCCGTAAAACTGCAACTTCTGGTCCCACACAATTCCAGTTGAGGGCAACCAGGTTTTTGCTAGCGGTGGGAATCGATAAATCGACAATAGATTCTTTGTACGTTTGATTTTGTGCTTCGCTGGCTATGGAACTTGCTTTGGATAATGCTATTTGATAGCTTAGAAAACCAACAAAACACAAAAAGAATAACAAGACTGCAGACTTCCATTTGACCAATATCGAGTCGTTTTTTTTATCCACCATAGCCGCACCACCGAACGCCGCGAGATCCTGGCCGCGATGAGCTTCCTGAGCGAGCTGCCCTGGGATACCAGCAGTCTGCAGAACCTGGCGCTGAGCAAGGAAGGTCCTGGACGCCTGTACCAGTGCACCTAAATCGCCCGCGCTGCCACGCCCGGAACGTTAGTGGCCCCCCCCGCCAAGGCGGAGGAGTTATACTCGCCGGAGGTGTTTGGCAGAAGCGGCAGTGATTTGGTGGTGGTGAAGGAGAGGAGATTATTACCATAATGTTGGCCATTCGCAGATTTAAGTAAGAATTTCATGGCGCAGACACATAGAGTATTTGTACGCCGGTTTTTGTGGAGTTCAACACGTAGAGGTCGCCATGTGAGTTGACTGATGTACGACTAGAGAAACTCATGTCTGAATAATATTCATCCGGCAAGACAACGTCTTTCAAAATCGCACCTGAGCGATCAAACCAGATTGCACGGTACTGCGGCTGAACTTCGATCACAACGATATACCCTTGGGGTTTCTTATCTAAAGACACGATTGCACCAAGGGGAGATACGGAATGGAGTTCGAAAGCCAAGCCTGCCTCCACATCTGCGAAACGAGCCACATAAGGCTCCAAACCTTTCACATACCGGTAGAGAAGGTTTGGATTACGGCGATGTCTTTGTCCTTCGCGAGAGTTGATCTCTCCGGAAGATAGAAAGGGGGCTACAAACCGGCGATCACGCAAATCCAAAACCTCCAAGTCCTGGGTCAGCCGACCGGGTATCCAGACAAAAACAGGCGCTTGTACGCCAATTCGTCCATCTGGAAGTAGACGATAGATCTGTGGAATGTTCACTGTGGATTGATCCATTGGCTCTCCCACTGGATCAAACACAGCAATTTGCCCGCTCCGGTCGAATTGTATATCCCCGCGACCTTGTAATTTGAAAGGCAAAGGATTGGCGAGATACTTTTTTTCGTTCGGATCGAAGATCAAGATCCGCTCATTGACGTAATCCAGCAGGCCAATCCTCCCATCGTCTGCCACGTCCATGGCGAGAGGCCCTACAAGCGGGGGATAGCCCTCATATTTTTGCAGTCCGACTGCTTCAAGGCCATCTCCCCAGGGCAGTTCGAGCGCCAGATCCCTGACCTCTGCCGGTTGCTGATCAGGTAAGTCAATCTGGATGAAGTCTGGGGTTATGAACAGATCAAGCGTTCCTTCCAGTGGATAACGAACATCCAGACCTGCTGCCGGATCGTTCACCTGAAGATAATAGCGTAAGGATTGCCCTTTTTCATCGCTTGCTGGAAGGTTGGCAGTAAGAACACGTAAGCCATTTTGGTTTTCTTCTGTAAGAGAAATCGGAGAAAAAGGATGTTTCTCCCCATAGGACACATATAAGGTTGCGTTTGGCAGGCAAGGGGATCTGTCATACGCGCATGCCAGGCTAAATTTGAGATTTACAGTCTCGTTCGATTTTGCTATCAAGGGAGGTTCATGCGACACATCGATGGGTGGACGTACATCCCAGTCAAAGTTGCTGAACTTCACCGGGATCGTAGCTGGTGGCATGGTGGTAGAGAACGGTACAAGAGAAGAAGTTACTGAAGGAGAAATTGAGCCAATCGGTGTAGATGCAGGGATCATAGAGGGTAATAAGGCTCCTACCTCTGTCGAAGTCGATACCGGCTGCGATGAGGTTTGTACCGATGGCAATTGGGTTGGTGAAATGGTGATAGTCTGGCAAGCAGTGAGCGCCCATACGAGCATTGGAACAAAACAAAGGCGATTTCTCATTGTTTGACCTAAGTATAATTTTCTGGCGACCATCCCAAAAAAAGTGGCAGAAGGTTACATTATTGGTATGATTATAATTGGTTTTTACGGATATGGACTAAGGGGCTCTGGATTGGGAGAACCTGGAATTGGATAAGGATTACGATAATAGGGGGTAACCACAGATTTACGAATCATGGGCAGGTGTACAGGACACTTATCAGGACATGAGGCGCATGACCATGACCAGGATACTCCTTCTCGTCTTATTCCAAGAAAATGTGTGTCCCTCCTCCATGAATGTTGTTGTATGATAACATTTGGTCGGATGGCCTCCAAGATTAGATCCGAATAATCTCCCTGTTCTTCGTAAATCAACCCAATATGGTCGTCATCTGTCCCATAACTACCCAAGGTCACAAAAGCGTCTATTTCAGCGGTCATGGTAAGTGGACAAGTTCCATTTCCTCCCTCACAGACTGTTGTACAAGCTCCGCTGCATCCAACATAGAAGTTACGAGCGAAATCCTACAAGGGATCATGGAAGCTCGCTCGCCGCGGCTCAGCGAAATTACAGCAAAAATGCCAGGAAACGAAGCAGTCTGTTATAAGCGTATCCAACGTTTCTTACAAGAGAATGGTCTCCAGGCAATGCTAACATTGCTTTTCAATGAAGAAGCTGACTTTGTGATCGGGGATCCCACAGATATCGAGCACCCGCATGCCAGCAAAACCGATTATGTAGGTACGCTGATGATGGGGAAACCAAAGGCTTTTGGATGCTGACCCTGGCTACTATTACATGGGGGAGGTCTGTCTAAACGTGATCGGCATTTGGCGATGGTACTTACACCAAATGACAGGCAACCCAGTGACCGGGGCTGGCCTGGCGGAATTCGGGCTGTTGTTCGGCGCACACTGCGGTGGCCAGGGGGCAGCGTGTGCGGAAGCGGCAGCCAGAGGGCGGGTTGACCGGTGTGGGCACGTCGCCTTCCAGGATGATGCGCTGGCGCTGGCGTTCGGCGCGGGCATCGGGAATGGGCACGGCGGAGAGCAATGCGGTGGTATAGGGGTGCAGCGGGTGTTTGTAGAGCTCATCCCGACTGGCCAGCTCTACGATGATGCCCAGGTACATAACGGCCACGCGGTCGCTGATATGGCGTACCATCGAAAGGTCGTGGGCGATCATCAGGTAGGTTAACCCCAGAGATTGCTGCAGGTCTTCCAGCAGGTTGACGACTTGCGCCTGCACGGAGACATCCAGGGCAGAGATGGGTTCGTCGCAAACGATCAGGTCCGGGTTGAGGGCGATGGCGCGGGCGATGCCAATACGCTGCCTTTGCCCGCCGGAGAATTCATGCGGATAGCGACTGGAAAATGAGGGGTTCAACCCGACCAGCTCAAGAATTTCCTGGACGCGCTCTTCCAGGCTGCGCCGTTCGCCGACATTGTGGATTTCGAGCGGCTCGCGCACAATCTCGCTGACCGTCATGCGCGGGTTCAGGCAGGCGTAGGGGTCCTGGAAGATCATCTGCATTTTGCGTCTTTTCTTGCGCAGCTCTTCGCCTTTCAACTCGACCAGGTCCTGCCCTTCAAAGAGCACCTTACCGGAGGTGGGGCGCAGCAATTGGATGATGGTGCGGCCGGTGGTGGATTTTCCACAGCCCGATTCTCCTACCAGGCCCAGGGTTTCGCCGCGTAAGATGTCGAAGGAGAGGCCATCTACGGCATGCACCTGCCCGACCTTTTTTTGGATCACAACCCCGCGAGTAATGGGGAAATGTTTGACCAGGTTTTGTACGCTCAGCAGAACAGGATTGGAAGCCATTAACGTTCTCTCCTCGTGGCAGGGTCTACCCAGCAAGCCACGTTATGCTTGGGTGAAACAGGCTGCAGGTGTGGGTTTTGCTGCAGGCAGCGCTCGATGGCAAAGGTGCAGCGCGGCGCAAAGGGGCAGGCGCTGGGAGGCGCCATCAGCACCGGCGGGATGCCATCGATGGAGGTCAGCCGGCGGTGACCGCTTTCGTCCATGCGCGGCAGGCTGCCCAACAAACCCATGGTGTAAGGGTGTTGCGGGTTTTCGTACAGGTCATCTACCGGCACTTCTTCGATGACCAGACCGGCATACATGACCATGACGCGATCTGCCAATGCGGCGATGATGCCCAGATCGTGGGTGATCCAAATGATGGCCATGCCCAGTTCCTTCTGCAGTCGTTTGACCAGCTCAACAATTTGAGCCTGGATGGTCACATCTAAGGCGGTGGTGGGTTCATCGGCGATCAAAATCTTGGGCGAACAAATCAAGCCCATGGCGATCATCACGCGCTGGCGCATGCCGCCCGAGAACTGGTGCGGATAGTCGTTCAAGCGCTCCTTTGCGCCCGGGATGCCGACCATGTCCATGATCTCGATGGCGTATTCCATGGCTTGAGCCCGGTTGAAGCCGCGGTGGATGCGCAAGGGTTCAGACACCTGGTCGCCGATGGTCTTTACGGGGTTGAAGGAAGTCATCGGGTCCTGGAAGACCATGCTGATTTTTGAGCCGCGGATGGCGCGCAACTGCTCATCCGGAATCTTCAGCAGGTCGACGCCTTCGAACATGGCCGTCCCGCCGGCCAGGATGCCCGGTGGGCTGGGGACAATGCGCAGCAAAGACATCATGGTGACGCTCTTGCCGCAGCCGCTTTCGCCGACGATCCCCAAAGTTTCGCCTTCGTCCAGGTTTATAGAGACGCCATTGACTGCATGCACCAGTCCATCACGCGTCTGGAACTGGACTTTCAAATCATTCACTTTAAGAATTTCACCCATTTCAAATCACCTTGTGCAGCGATAAAACGATTATGACCACGGTTTAAACCTGTGTGGATAGATTGAGGCTAGCGCTCAATTCCTTCAGTCGTTCGGCGGCCATCTGCGGGGTTACATCAAACATATGCGCCAGACCAAAGCCTTCAACGCAGAAGGATGAGCTTACCGTACCCGCCAGCCCGCTGAGCAAGACATTCTGGTTGCGTGCATATTGGCTCATAAAGCCGCCGCTAAATGAATCGCCTGCGCCGGTGGTATCCACGGTTTTGGTCTTGTAGATCGGTATTTCAAAGAACTGGTTGGTGGCTTTCTCGTAAACCAGGGAGCCCTTTTCACCCAGCTTGATGGCGATCACTTGGCAGCCGTATTCACAGAATTGCCGGGCAGCCAGGCGGTAGTCGTCATGTCCGAGCAGGCGCTGGACTTCGATCTCGCTGGGCAGGAAGATATCCACCTTGCGCAGCATCTCCAGGACGAGCTTTTCATGCCCGACGATATTGTCTTCTTGCGGGTCCAGGGCAACCAGGGATTTGCCACCGTGCAGCCCATTGACCAGATTCTCCTGGGCAGCCAGGTCCATCGCCAAAACCAGGAAAGCACGCGACTGCCAGGAATTTCTGCGGAATATCCGCTACCAGGGGCGAGAGTGTGAAGAAATCATCCCGGTTGGAGCGCAGCACCCAGGTGCGGCGTCCGTCGTTTTCGTAGATAACCCAGTTGCGATGGGTAGGTACGTCGCGCACCGGCAGGCATTCTTCGCCCCAGCCTCTTCGCTTGAGAGCCTGGATATTTTCGGGGGGATAATCGTTGCCGATGGGGGCGACGAATTGAATATCGGGGGACCACAAACCCGCAGCTAAGGAGGCGTAGACGGCATCGCCGCCAAAGGCGCCCATGCTCACCGAGCCGTCGTACAGCACGACATCATCGATGGTCACATTTCCAAGGTTTACCAGGTTTAACAATGTTTCGCTCCAATAAAATTATTTATTACTTTATCTCTCGCAAAGTCGCAAAGTACGCAAAGATTTCTTGTTTTTAAAATGCATCAGCCTACTGCATACGCAGGCGCGGGTCCAGGTAGTCGCGCAGCCAATCGCCGAACAAGTTTGCGCCCAGCACAGTGATCAGCAGGGCGACACCAGGCAGGGTGGCGATCCACCAGGCGTCCTGAAGATAGGAGCGCCCGTCGCTGAGGATCGAGCCCCAGGTGGGGGTTTCGGGGTTGACGCCTAAACCCAGGAAGCTCAGGGATGATTCCTGCAGGATCACCGAAGCGATGGTAAAGGTAGCCACGACGGTCAGGGGGGAAACGGCGTTAGGCAGAATATGGCGCAGCATCACCCGTAAAGGTTTGGCGCCCATGGAATAAGCCGCTTCGACATATTCGCGCGCTTTGACGGCAATCACCTGGCCGCGCATGATGCGGGCGTAGTTCACCCAGGTGGCCCAAGCCAGCACAATCACCAGTTTTTCCAGACCGCCTCCAAAGATGGAGATAATGAAGATCGCCAGCAAGGTAAAGGGGAAGGCCAGCTGGATATTGATCAACAAGGAAATAATCGAATCCACCCGCCCGCCATAGTAACCAGCCAGCATACCCAGCCCGATGCCGACCACTCCGCCGAGCAATGATGAGATCAATCCCAGCAGGAGCGAGACCCTGGCGCCGTAGATGACGCGGCTGAGCAGATCGCGTCCGAGCGAATCGGTGCCTAAATAATGCGGAATTTTTCCTTCTTGGGTTGGAACGACTGAGGGAGGCTGCAAGACGGTCGCGCATGCTGAATTCGGAAGGGCTGTAGGGAGAAATCACAGGAGCGAATACAGCCATGATCACCACGACAATAATAATGAGGCTGCCGGCTATACCACCTGGGCTGGAAAGCAAAGCATCCAACCAGCGGGGCAATTTACGCTTGAAACTCTTGAAATTTGATGGTGTCGATAAGGTTGTCATACTTTAATCCATGCGGATGCGTGGGTCCAGCACCGAGTAGAGGATATCCACCAGCAGGTTGGAGAGCACGAAGACTGCCGAGCTGAGCACAATCACGCCCTGGATGACCGGGAAAGTCGCGTTCGAAGAGCGATGTGACGCCCAGTCGACCGATCCCTGGCCAGGCGAATACCGTTTCTACAATAAATGCGCCGGTGAGGATATTGCCAAATTGCATACCCATCATGGTGATGACCGGGATGAGGGCATTTTTCAGGCCATGCTGGTAGAGAATGGCTGTGTTGGTTGCGCCTTTGCTCTTGGCGGTGCGCATATAATCTTGTCCCAAAACATCCAGCATGCTGGAACGCATCAGGCGCACGAAGTAGCCGACCGAAGCCAGCGCTAAGGTGGTGGCTGGCAGGATAATATGGGCGGGTGTACCGCGTCCAGAGATGGGCAAGATTTTCAAGCTCGACCCCGAAGATGATGATCAGGATCATACCCAGCCAGAAGTTGGGGGTTGCCTGACCCAGCAAGGCCAATCCGCTGCCGAGCAAATCCCAAAAGGTATTGCGTTTCAAGGCGACGAAGACGCCGATGGGGATGGAGATGATAACGCTAAGGACGATGGAGACCAAGGCGAGCTGCAGGGTGGCTGGCATGCGGCCGAGGACCAATTCGGTGACTTCAGTGCGCTGCAAGTAGGAGCGTCCCAGGTCGCCCTGTGCCAGGTTGAACAGGAACATGCCGTATTGCACCAGGATGGGTTTGTCCAGCCCCAGGGATTCGCGTACCGCCTGGCGCTGCTCAGCGGTGGCGGTCTCGGGCACCAGCAGGCGAATGGGGTCGCCGGTCATACGTCCCATGACAAAGACCAGCAGGGAAACGCCTAAAAAGGTGAGGATACCTTGTAACAATCGACGCAGGATATATGTGCTCATACCTTTGATTCTTCTCACTAAGGGCTGCCCCTGGAAACGAGCCAGCAGGGGCAGCCTTCTCTATTTCACGTGCATGTCAAAAAAAGTGTTGGCTGGGGTTTTGGGGTTCTGTGATGCAAGCATGCCTGCCCCAGCCAAACAGTTCAACTAATCTGAAAACTATTTTACTTGAGTTTCGCTTCCCACAGGAAGATGTAGCCATCCGCACGCGGGGCATAATCTACGCTGTTGGAAACGCCGATAAACCATAGGCAGATGCCACAGGTATAGCCAGGGAGCGTCGTCCCAGACCAGTTCCTGGATCTGGAAGTTCAATTCCTGGCGCACAGCGGGATCGGCTTCAGCCAGCATCTGGTTGTAGAGGGCGTCGACTTCTTCGTTGCAGTAGTTGGCAGCATTGTCCACGTGACCGCAAGTCAGGATCAGGTTCTCAACAATCGGGTTGATTAGAGCTGCCCAACCTAACCAGGCTAATCCTTTGAAGCTGTCAGGACTTCGGCTTTTTCCCAGAACAAACCGCTTTCAACATACTCCACGGTGGCATTCACGCCGACCATCTTGAGGTATTCAGCCAGGGCAGTCATGATCTCTTTGTCGAAGCCGTAAGCATCTGGACGGCCTTCGATAACGACATCAAAACCATCGGCGTAACCGGCTTCAGCCAAGCAGAGCTTTTGCCTTCTCGGGATCGTAGGGGTACGGTTCCAGATCGGGGTTGTTGTTGGGCGGGTTGACATAGCTGGAGAGGATGTCGGTGTTGCCGCCGAGCAGGTCATTGACGATGGCTTCTTTGTCCACGGCGTAGTTCAATGCCTGGCGGACGAGCTTGTTCTGCAGGGCAGGTTGTTCGCCGCTGAAGGAGACGGTCAAGTGCATCTTGCGCAAACCGATCACATACACGGCGGCGGAGACATCAGAATCAGCCTGGGAGGCCTGGTCGAGGCTCAGGGCGGAGGCGACATCGATATTGCCGGCGCGCAGCTCATTGATGCGGGCGCTGGCTTCAGGGATGACACGGAAGGTGATGTACTTGAAGTCCGGTTTGGGTCCCCAGAAATCTTCGTTGCGTTCCAGGGTGATATGATCGTCCTTGACCCATTCCACGAACTTGTAAGCGCCAGAGCCGATGGGGGCTTCAGCAACGTCTTCGATGGAGTTTTCGCCATAGTACTTGGGCGGGAGGATGGGTGATTCAGCCAACCAGAATTCCATGGTGTTGGCAGGTGCTTCGGTGATGAAGTGCACGGTGTAATCGTCAATGATTTTGACTTCTGTCAGTCCGGTCTGAGCTGGGCAGCTGGTAGTTGTCATTGAAATCGGCAACGCGGGCTCTTTCCATGGTGAATTTGACGGCTTCGGCGTTCAGGGGCTCGCCATTGGTGAAGGTGATGCCCTGGCGGATCTTGATTTCCCAGGTCAGGTCGTCGACGCGGCTCCAGGATTCGGCAGCATGCGGCTGGGAAATGCCATTGGTGTCACGGATAGCAAGCAGATCGAAGACGGAGTACAACACGGAGACGTCCAAACGTCCGGACGCCAGGGATGGGTCCAGGGTGCGGATATCGGCGTTGACAGCGTAGACCAGGGTGTCTTTTTCCAACAACTGGTTCTTCAGCAGGCGCTTCGGTGGCTGCTGGGGCTTCGGTAGCAGCAGGCGCTTCGGTAGCGACCGGTTCAGCTGGGGCTTCGGTTGCAGCAGGTGCGGCTGGCGCAGCGGGGGCTTCAGTGGCGGCCTGGTTGTGCGGGCGCTTCTGTTGCAGGGGCTGGCTGGCAGGCAGCTAAGATCATGCTGCTGACTACCAGGATGGCGATCAATAATTGGAAACTTCTCTTAAACATTTCTACTCCTCACTAGAACAATATATAGAACAATCTTACCAGCCTGAGTGCCAGGCTGGTATCTCACCAGTTATGCTTGACGAATGACCTTGAAGCCTTCAGGGAAAAGCACATCGATGGGCCTTTCCAGGTAGTCGCGGTCGGAATAGGACTGTCTTCAGATTTGTCGATAATACGCTTGCGCGCGTTGGGAATACTCCTCCTGGTTTACTTGGGCGATGGAACGGTTTTCCATCACCATTTTTCCGTTGATGACGACCTTTGGATATCGGTGTTGTTGCAATAAAGCACCAATGTGCGGATGGGGTCATCAACCTGTCCAACATGAAATCCATCCAGGCTGGCGATGAAGAAATCGGCTTTGGCGCCTGGCGGTCAACCGTCCCAGATCGGAACGGTCGAGGGCATCCGCACCCCAGAGGTGGCGGCGCGGTACATATCAGCGGTAGTGGCAACATCATGTGAATTTTCCACAAAGCGGCACATCATGCTGCCCAGGCGTAAGTTCATGAGCATATCGCTGGGGTAGCAATCGGTGCCCATACCCATGCGAATGCCCAGGCTTTTGAAACGCTCAAAGGACTCCATGGTAGCGCCGCCGCGGGCGATGGCAAAGGGGCAGTGGGCTACGATGGTATCCGTATCTGTGAGCATTTGCAGGTCTGGACCTTCGCCACAGTCCATGCGGGAATAGCCGTTGACATAAATGGCGTGCGGAATGATGGTGCGCGGTCCTAAGAAACCCAGCGCGTGCAGGTGCTGGATGGGGGTTTTGCCAAAATCGGCCTGGATATATTGAAATTCCCGGTAGGATTGGGCGGCATGCAGGCGGATGGGAACCTGGAGCTCATCGGAGAAGCGCCGTGTTTTGACTAACAACATCCGGCAGGCAGGTATCGATGGTGGAAGGCACCAGCAGACCACGGATCATTCCCTGGTTGGCGCCATCAACTTGGCGGATGAAATCCACAGCGCCTTGCAAACCATCCAGCCCGGCTTGTTCGTCCCAATAACGGGTGCGGCTGCCATCGGGGCGGATGATGTTCACGCCGGAGCGGTAGCTGGGTCCCAGGTAGACGCGTAAACCCAGCTCGGCGGCAATCTGGGCAACGACTTCAAATTCGCTTTTCGTTTCGGCCCATTTTTTGTAGGTCAGAGAAGTGACCGGCAGGGCGGTGGTGATCCCGTTGAAGACCAGTTGGGTCAGAGCATAGCGTGTCTTGAAAGCTTCTTCTTCAGGGGTGGCGGTCTCACGTGGACCGGCTTGCAAGTAGCTTTGCGACCAACCCATGCCAGAGCCTAGATGGGAAGGCTGATCGTAATTCATCACCGTCGTGTCGATATCCGCCAGGGCGTTCAGGTCCACAAAGCCTGGGGAAAGAATGGCGTTGCCAGCCTGGATATGCTGGTCGCATTCACCGGGGTAATTATGGCCAACAAAGATAACCTGGTCGTTCTCGTAGACCATCTCTCCATTTTCGTAGACGACATGGTCCTGGTTTTGATAGCCGATGATGAAACGGGCCGATATTTTTGTTTTCATGATAATCCTTTTGCTAATCTGAACTTCTCCATGGCGACATAATAGCCAAACATTTGCGCCGGGACAGCGTAGACAAACGCCGAGAACTCTTCCATCACGTCCGGCATGCGAATCACATCGGTGGCAACTTCATCGAAGGCGTGGTTGTTCTGGTTGACGATGGGGTAAATGCGTCCACCCCAGCGCTTGCCTTCCTTGGCTGTATCCAGGGCGCGTGGCACACTGAAGCCATCCGGCGCCAGGATAAACAAGGGATCGCCGGCTTTCAGCGAATTGTAGTGGTGGAATTCTTCCATTTGGATGGCAATCGCCCGGTCTGGGGAACATTCCTTGACCTTGGCTGAGCCAAATTCGGCTGCGCCCAGGCAGGGACCCGCGCCGGCGAACAGGTACATGGGAAGTTGCGCCTCTCGTCTGGCAATTTCCAGAACGGGTTCTTTACAGGCTTCCAGTACTTGTTTCATTAAACGAGGAACATCTTGCAGGGCGCTGCGATAGGCTGCAATTTTTTGGGCATCTTTACCCAGCGCAGCGGCGTACTCGATCAGGAATTGCATCAGGGTCGCCATGGCAGCGGTGGAGGATTGGGTCGGCCAGCCTTTGCGCTGAGCGTGGATCAAAATGCCGCGGTCGGCTTCTTCCATCAAGGTCGAGCCTGGGGTGTTCGACAGGGTCAGTGATTGCGCGCCGGCCATGCGAGCAGCCATCATGGCTTCAATGGTACGGGTAGTCGCCCCGCTGGAGCTCAAGCAGATGACTAGCGTGCGTGAGTTTGCGGTGGAATGGTGATAATAGGCGAAATCCAAGGCCTGAACGGTGTCCGTCTGGATGCCCAGCAGTCGTTCGTAGGCTAGCTTGACGCCCATCATGCTGGCGATCGAATCGCCGCAACCGGTCATTACGATGCGGTCAATGGGTAGTTTGGCAAAATGCTGGGCGGCAGCCTGGATGGAGGCTGTTTCCAGAGCCAGTGTGTTCTGGATGACTTCTGGTTGCGCCCACATTTCGTCCCAGGTAATTTCCACCCGGCTGATGCGCTTGGGGTCCAGGGGGTCATCGGTGGGGAGCTGCGCCATCTTGCGCTGCTCTTTATCATAGGCGTCTTGGATTACCTGGCGCGAATGGTCATCTAAGGGTATTTCCGGTGAGAGTAATGGTGTAGAATAAAATGGTTTCATGAGTGTTCTCTAAGGCCTTAACATAAAAATCTGAAGTTAGCTTGATTGTATTGTATAATTCATGCAATGTAAAGTGATAAACATTAGTTTGGCGTCTAAAAATATTACATACACGTACTTAATCATTTTTACTTACTATGTTTGGAAAACACATTCGTCTCAGGCAAATACTCGATAAAAACAGGCGCGGCTTTATCATTGCGCTGGATCAGGTCATCCCCCAAGGGTTGCATCCGGCTTTGCAGGACCCCTTAAAGGCGCTGGAAAGGCTGAACGCAGCTGAAGTGGATGTTTTTTTGCTGCATTCTGGCCTGGTTAAGCTGGCGGGGCATATCCTGGCTGGCGGTAAGCCATTTATCATCAAACTAACCACAGCCACAACCCAATCCAAGGATAAGACCCACCGCTTTATGATTGACAGCGTGGAGCACGCCGTCAGCCTGGGCGCGGTTGGGGTGTCGATGAACCTGTTCATCGGCTCAGATTATGAAGCCGTTCTATTTGAGCAGTTCAGCCAGGCCGTGCAGGCCTGTGATCGCTTTGGCATGCCCATGCTGGCGATGGCGCATCCCATGCCGCAACAGCAATACCAGGTGGATTTGCAGGCGTATGCCTGCCGGGTAGCGGCTGAGCTTGGCGCTGATCTGGTCAAAACAGATTACCCGGGTTCAGAAGAGGCTTTCCGGAAGATCACTGCGCATTGTCCGGCGCCCGTGTTTGTTGAAGAAAGCCCTTATCCCGAGGATGAGAATGGGACCCTACAGACGGCCAGCGAAGCGATGCGCGCCGGGGGCAGCGGCGTCTTGTTTGGACGGCGCGTTTGGGCGCATCCCGATCCGTTACGACTGGCCAGGGATATTGCTAAAATTATTCATACACCTTTGAATCATGAATGAGAAAGGATTAAGCAAGATGAGCGATTTGTATCTAAAAAATGCGCTGGTGGCAACCGAGCAAGCTGAGTTCCGCGGCGGCATTTTAATTGAAGCGGGTAAGATCGTTGAGCTGGTTGAAGGCGACGCATCGCGTACGGCAAAAGTGGTGCACGACCTGCAGGGCAAGCTGCTGCTGCCCGGTGTGGTGGATGACCATGTGCATTTCAACGAGCCCGGGCGCACGCATTGGGAGGGTTATGGCACAGGCAGTATGGCGGCTGCGGCAGGTGGAGTGACCACGGTGATGGAGATGCCCCTGAATGCCACCCCGCCTACGATTAACAGCCAGCTCTTAGCCGAGAAGCGCTCCCTGGCCAACCCGCAAGTCGTGGTCGATTATGCCAGCTGGGGAGGCTTGGTCAATAACAACCTGGCAGACCTGGAAGCTATGCACCGGGACGGGGTGATCGGTTTCAAGGCTTTTATGAGCAATAGCGGCGTCGATTTTGAGCGCATTGACGACGATATCCTGTATGGCGGCCTGGAGTTCACCGCCAAAACCGGGGCAGTCATCGGTTTACACGCTGAAAACGAATACCTGACCACCTACCTGGGCAAGCAAATGCAGGCTGCCGGACGCATTGACCGGGCGGCCTGGTGCGAATCGCGCCCGCCAGAGAATGAAGTTGAAGCCATCCGCCGAGCCGTGTATTGGACCGGCGTAACCGGCGGCAACCTGCACATTGTGCATATCTCGATCGCTGAGGGGATTGATGCGATTTACGAAGCCAGGGCGCGCGGCGTGAACGTGACCTCTGAAACCTGCCCGCATTACCTGGTTTTGGACCAGTCGGATTTCGAGCGCATCGGCCCATCTGCGAAATGTGCGCCACCCATCCGCACCCGTCCAGAAGTCGAACAATTATGGGAGCGTGTGCTGGCCGGGCATGTGGACACCATCGCCTCAGACCACTCGCCGACCACCTGGGAAGAAAAAGCCAAGGGGCTGGAGAATATCTGGAAAGGCTGGGGCGGCATCACCGGTATCCAGACCATGCTGCCCGCCATTCTGAGCGAAGGGGTCATCAAGCGTGGCCTGTCGCTATCTGCTCTGGTGCGTATGATGTCCGCCAACCCGGCGCGTATCTTCGGGCTGTATCCGCAGAAAGGCTCGCTGCAGCCTGGGGCGGACGCCGACCTGGTGGTAGTGGACCTGGACTCGCCCTGGACTTTGCAGGCAGACGACATGTTCTCTAAGAATAAACACAGCGCTTATGTGGGGCATACTTTCCAGGCAAAGGTGCTGGAGACCTATGTGCGCGGCAGCCTGGTTTACCAGGACGGAAAAATCCTGGCACAGCCCGGGTCGGGTCGCCTGGTGTTGCGGAAGCAAGGCAGGCTAAACTAAACTCCCGGTTGTTGAGAGCGACTGGAAACTGTTAACGAAAAGAGTCCCTGGCTTAGGGCCAGGGACTCTTATGTCAGGCTACTATCTGCGAATAAGGGGGAGGTAAGTTGGGATTTCTTTTATCGCATAGAAACCAAAGGGCCGCTCGTGCCAGTAGGTTATACCGGCCATAGCTTCTTTGGCGCCGGTGAACAGGTAGCCTTCGAACAACTGGTCGTCGTCCGGATTGGTGGGCGTGTTTGGCAGATCGATATACATTTCAATCTTATGATCTGGACCCCAATCGGGAGGCAGGTAATAGGTGCTGGTGCGTACGTAAGCTCGCACCAGATGACTGAGCCCGCTACCGTCGATATAAGACCCGGTGATATTGGGCTGACCGGGTGTGTCGTAATAGGCAATCAATTGCAGCTTGCCTTTCCAGCCATCGTGGTTCATAAAGTAATTGCCCAGGAAGTCGCTTTTATTGAAGACCGTGGCGCTGAGTGGTGTTTCAGAAGCCAGCTGAGTACCGGCGACACCGCTAGCTTTCTGGGCATAAAAACCAAACGGGGTATCTTTCCACCAGGTCAAGCCAGCCATGGCGTCCCGGTCGTGGGTGAACAGGTAGCCATCGAAGCGCTGGTCATCGCCAGTGCTGATGGTGTCAGCAAAATCGATGTAGAAACGCAGCATATAATCCGGCCAACTATTCGAGACCGGGATGGTGTAATTCCAGGTGCGCACATAGCCATAAGCGTTGTGGTCTCCACCGTAAGAGGGGAAGTAATCGCCGTCCATATTGGGGATGCTATCGATATAACTTCCAGGAACTGGTGTCATGGAAAGCGCGCCTATCCAACCGTCGTGGTGCTGGTTCCAGAACCCGGCAAAATCATCCTTCTGGAAGGTGGATACGCCGTCAATGCGCAGGGATGGGTCGCCAAACAGGTGGAACTTCCAGGGTTGATGAACGCCAGCGAGCGCATACCAATCGGGTGAACTGAAAGTGGCTGGAATTGGGTGAACCTGGTAATAGCGTCGCACCATGTAATTCCACATGCCGCCCAAGGTGTTATACCCATACGTGAGGGATTCATAGAAGAATTTGTCCAAGTCCAAACCCCAGGCTTGTGAACCAGTCACATAGCCTACATAGCCAACAGCGGACTTGTTCGTCTTTACCAGCATGCTTTCCATCAATGGTTCTGGATTGTTGACGGTTTGGATCGGGGCGGGTTGGGTGGGCTTCGAGGGGAAGAGCTCGCCAGCGTTGGCGCCTGTGTGAATGGTTCCGTTGATATCTGTGTAAGCATCGTAAGGTGGTTGGGTGGCGTATTGGGCTGTATCGCAGCCGCCTGAAACGGCTATATGCAAGCGGTCTGCGTTCGTCAGACCGGTTAAATCACTGGTCGTATAGGCATCGTCAGGAATTGCCCAGGAGGTCAGGTTGCCATGACCGAAGTAGTTGACAAAACTCACCCCAGCGTTCATGTGGGAGTTGATATTGGCGGAAGTGGGTGGGTCTGTGGTTAAACAGGGGTTGCCAGCCTGGTAGAGTTTTGTGGAAGTGTAGCCTTTGGAAGACAGGTAGTTGTCTGCAATGATGTTTTTGGTCAGGCAGGCATCACTAACGAAATCGATCGTTGCGATCATCAGCGCTCTTTTTGCCCAATCGGCGTTATAGGCATTAAATTCATAGTTAATGACCTTGTTGACATAGGTGCTAACTTCTGCAGACGACTCTGCCGGTATTCGTCCAACCGCTATATCTGGAGAAGTGTCCACCTGGTCAACATTCACCACACCGATCAGCTGCTCGCCATGCAGCTCACCGTAATATCCATCTGCATTGCTATCCCAGCTTTCAAAGGTTTGATTGTCGCTTTCATATAGATCGGCGTAGTACAGATCCGCAGAGTAGAATGCCCAATCGGCGTTGGGAGAGTTTCGGTCTGTGACGGTGTAGCGCATGGGGAAGCGGTTTGAATCTCCGACCAGCATGGCAAATAGCAGACTGGCGTAGAATTCATGGTTTGCCAGGGCTTTCTTTATCCTTTCCGGATCGTCTCTTCCCCATTTGCCATAGGCTTTGGCGACACTCTGCCAGTCCATCACGTAACTGGGCAGGTCGGTGTAATCCTTGTGCTCTTTAAGCGGCTGAAGTGCATTTAAGAAATCGGGGTGGCTGAGCATCAGCAGCATGAGCCTGGGAGAAGCCAGGCTGATCTCGAGCAGGTCGCTGAAATCAAAGGTATGGTTGGTAGGCAGGTAATAATCGATAGATGGCGTTGGTGAGTAGATTTTCAATCCTATGCGCGCCAGGTTGGTTATATTAGGTAGAGCTGGGAGGGGTGAGATTGCGGCGGAGGGGCTGATCTCTGCCCGGCTGATGGCTACTTCGTAGAAGCGGTGGGGTGTGCTAGAGTTAGGTGTTACACCGAAGCCAGGTTGGTAGGTTGAATCGGGAACAGAGCAACCAGTAAAAGTTCCTGGACCTGTATATTTTTGAACACAGGGTGTTTCTGAATTTGGGTAGAAATTGAAAAGCAGGTCGACATTGGCATCAATGATTCCATTTTGATTGACGTCGAATGTGAGCCAGAAGTAGTCGGATGGTGAGACGGTTAATGGATCTTCGTGGGTGTCAGCAGTGACATCGATGAGCAAGTAGATATTGACGTAATCATTCATCACCATCAGGGCTCCGCCGATATTGAGTGGCATCGACGTGGCTGAAGCCCATTCCTGCGGAGAAACGACCCCGTCAATAATGGGAGGTTTTTGGGGGAAGGTGCTGATCGTTAAACTGGAGATTTGTTCTGGAATGTCGATACCCTGGGTGAAATATTTTGCCTGGCTTATCTGGTTGGGAATCATAAAAATGAAGATCATTACGAAAGCCAGTCCTTGCCGTATTTTTAATTTAATATTTATTCGAACGTGATTCATCTCAACCTCCTGAATTAGATCAGATGGAAGCGAGTTAATCATGCATTCTGAAATGTCTTACCCGCCTGTGGTATTTGGGATGATGGTCTTAGAGATCAGCTCTTTAGACAAAGGTCGCTTTGGATGATTTCCCGAATTGGGTTATCAGGCGAAAATTATTGAAAGTCAAACCTGTTTGCGCCCAGTTTTCTGATCTAATTAGATTATAGAATGAATGAGGTAAAAGTCAACCATTGAACCTTGTTGGAAGGTCGACAAAACTCTCATTGTGGTATGATATTTTTTTACTTTCAATAAGACGGTTAATAGGGTTGTAATTCTGTCTTAACTAAGGAGATCGATTGACTTTGGAGCATTCAAATGTTCGAACCATCCGCCCCGGAGAACTGGGGCTGGTCTTTGATTTTGGCAATGTATTGCTGGATTGGAACCCGTATTATCTCTACAGCAGGTACTTCGATGGCGACCTGGAAAAAACACAGCAGTTTTTGGATGAGATCGGTTTCAAGCAGTGGAATATTCAGCTGGATGCCGGACGACCGTTTGCTCAAGCGGTGCGTGAGCTGTGCGACAGCTTTCCCCAGTATTGCGAGCTGATCCGCGCCTATGACGAATCTTGGGAGCAATCCCTGGGCGGCGCAATCCAGCCGGTGGTGGAGGTGCTTACTGAGCTGCACCAGGCTGGGCATGAGCTGTATGCCCTGAGCAACTGGTCTGCTGAGAAATTCTACCTGGTGCGCCCGCAGTTTGGGTTTATGGACTATTTTAAAGACATTGTTCTCTCAGGCGAGGAGAGGCTGGTGAAACCGGATGTGCGCATATTTGAAGTGCTGATCCAACGGACGGGACGGCCTGCCCATGAGTTGTTGTTGATTGACGATTCTGAGGCGAATGTGAGCATGGCGCGCAGCCTGGGTATGCTGGCCATTCATTTGACTGAGCCAGAATCGCTGAGGGGGGAGCTGCAGAAGATGGGGATCTAGCCCTCACCCCGACCCTCTCCCATGGAAAACCACCATGGGAGAGGGAGATATGATTTCGTGGAACAGGGGATTTTAACCGCGAAGGGCGCGAAGGTGGGCGAAGGTTTTTAATTCGGATTATAGTGACGACCGTAAGCGGAGTCTTTGCGAGCGTTCTGTGCGAAGAAATCTCGGTGCTAGTCAAGAGCTGAGATTGCTTCACTGCGTTCGCAATGACAGATGTCACTGCGAGCGAACTTTGCGAAGCAGTCTCGAAGGTGGCAGGGAAAGATTGTGGGGTTAGCGAAGTGCGCTGACCTCCGAGTAAAGAGCGCCCTTCTCGGAATGCCAGTTGTCACTGCGAGCGAACTGTGCGAAGCAGTCTCGGCGCTGGTATGGAAAGATTGCGGTGTTAGCGAAGTGCGCTGACTTCCGAGTAAAAGCGCCCATCTCGCAATGCCAGTTGTCACTGCGAGCGAACTTTGCGAAGCAGTCTCAAGGCTGGTAGTTCGGAAAGATTGTGGCGCCGTTAGCGAAGTATTGCGACGTTCTGTACGAAGCTCGCGTAGTAAAGAGTGAGATTGCTTCCCTTCGTTCGGAATGCCAGTTGTCACTGCGAGCGAACTTCGCGAAGCAGTCTCGGCGCTGGTATGGAAAGATTGTGGGGTTAGCGAAGTGTGCTGACCTCCGAGTAAAGAGCGCCCTTCTCGGAATGCCAGTTGTCACTGCGAGCGAACTTTGCGAAGCAGTCTCGGCGCTGGTATGGAAAGATTGTGGGGTTAGCGAAGTGCGCTGACCTCCGAGTAAAGAGCGCCCTTCTCGGAATAACTCATGTCATCAAGAACGCAAAACCACTAAAAATACTCTGCGACCATAGCGGGTCCCAACGTTAATTTATTTATCGTTGACCAGGTTATATAGAGAAGCGATTTAATGCCAGCGCCATGGCTGCAGTCCACATGATGGCTTTGAATTCTCCCTGAATGAGCGCTTGCTGAACTTCATTCCGTGGGAGCAGTAATAGATGCTGGTCTTCTAAATCATCAGCATCGGCTGCTTGGGTGTGAACTGCATTCTGAGCAAGGAACAGGTGAATGGTGCACACACTCCGGTTAGGGTCGGCGATGTAGCTGCCCAGGTGTGTCCAGTCGGGGGCTGTGTATCCCGTCTCTTCCAGTAATTCTCGTTTTGCGGCTGCCAGCGGCTGCTCCCCAGGGTTGAGCATACCGCCTACCGGCGCCAGGGTCAGGCCTGGGATGGCGTACTTGGTCTGGCGAAAACACAGGAACAAACCGTCAGGGGTGATGGCAGGCACGATAACGGCATCCGGAATTTTAACAATGGTCCAGTCTGGTATCACTTGACCAGACGGTAATTGGACTGCGTGCTTTTCAACAGTCAGGAAAGGCTCGAATTGCAGCAGGGTCTGCGTGGACAACGTTTTCCAGGGGCGAATGCTTTCGTGGATCATAGCGGGATTCTATCACCGATCGGGGATTGTTGTTTACCCGTGAATTCTTTACAATGTTGTTATGCTGGCAGCTTGCTCAGCAGGGGGCGGTTATAATCGTCGCATGAGCTTTACAAAATTCACGGTCTCAATCTGGATCATCGCAATTTTCCTCAGCGGCTGCACAGCAACCACTCCGAAACCACAGACGAGCCAACCTGTGGTGAACCCTGTCGCTGTGCACAGCCAACCTGCTGCACAGTCATCACAAACGCCGTTCGTCCAGGTAACGGAAGCTCCTGTCATGGCTTGGCCGCAACAGCCGGTCGTGATTGCCACCGGCTACCAGTCTGTTCCGTTGATCGCCTGGTTGCCCAACGGCGAGCTGCTCTTCTGGTACGAACAGGGCGCGAAAATGGGAGCGTACTGGCTTGCTCCACAGGGCAGAGCGGTGTACGTGGACTTTGCTGAACAAGGGGCGCCGGAGAGCGGCGCGACGCTGGGACATGCAGCTTTTTTGGAGCCATTTTCCGCGACCAGTTACCTGGTGCGGCTGGCTGCGCCAGGTGGATCGCAGCGGATAACCCATAATGTGCGTATAGATAATAACCTGGAAGAGTTTCCAACCCGGCCAACTGAGATGACGAAGGATGCTGACAGCCTGCGGGAGGCGACGCGTTATGCAGCAGCTGCGCTGCAGTTCTTTGCTTGCACGGCTGCACGCGGGGCTACTGGCGAGGTGCGACTAACCTTCGATTGGGCTTGCTCCAGCCAGGTTGCGCGTCTATCTCAGGAGTCTGAGCTGTCACAATGGCCGGTGATGCTAGAACCGCTCACCAGCAGCCTGGCTTTGGTTTGCCCGGGTTCGTCGGATGGCGCTGCCCCTATACCATTTGGGCAGTGTGTAGATGAGATGGCTGCATGGGGAGAAACCCTGGTCGCTTCGGCTTTGCAGTCGCAGCGTCAGGCTGAGCGCTTTGCCGAGGCGACCTTGGCAGCGCTGGCGCTTACGCCTGCCACTGAACAGGCGCAGTACATCCCTGGGATTTTGGCAAGCCCTGCTCCAACCTCTACCCTGGGCGCGCCTGGACGGTTGAATGCGGTAGGCAATTCAGCGACTGAGACGCCTTCGCCAGTTCCGACTGGCGCTGGTCTGTGTGGCTGGTTGCCAGGCTCTGCCGGGTGTTTGGGATGCGGATGGTGAAATGGAAAATGGCGGAATTTCCGAAATCGAATTTATGGTGGATCAGCGCTACCAGGCTGTGCTTTCAGATTGGCCGGAGACTTTAAGTGGGAATGTGCAATGTCTTGCAGACGGGACATTAAAATTAACCTTCCGCCAGGGTTACTTGATTGCATCTGTGCACCTGGCGGAAGATCGATTAAGTTTGAGTTTATTGGCAGCGATCGGTTTGCCCACTTCAATACAGAAAGGAAGCTGGCAGTACCGGCGCAACCAGGAATAAATTAATACTCGATGACGCGTGGCAGGGCTTTTGCCTGCGCTACCCAGCCTTCGACCTGTTTGAGGGAAGGCAGTTGGCGCACCAGTTTTTTGGCTTCGTTTACTTCAACCATTTTGGCGTGCAAGTTGTCAGGGCGGCGTTGGGCTAACTCGGGTACCGTGTCCACACCGGCTTCTTCTAACAGATCGGAATATTCAGAAGCGACCCCTTTAATGCGGAAAAGATCGACATGATTGACCCATTCCAGGATCAGTTTTTCAGTGATTCCAGATTTTTCTGCAATCTCCTTTCGTCCCTTGGGAGAAGAACCCTTCTTCAGGAGTGCTCCCATGTGGGGGATGCCTGCTGCGCGTAGTTTTTCTGCAAACGCAGGTCCAATGCCTTCAACTTCTTCTAGCTTTGCCATTTATATGTCCTCCTGTGAAAAAATTAACTACTATTCTATTATACACATAAATATTGGTCTCGGCTAACCATTTTTTAAGAAATGGTCAGTTTGCGGTTGACATCTCGATGGTGTATACTTATCCGCTGGTAAATCATTCAACGACCTTGGAAAGGTTATGGTATGGCGTTTTCGAAGTACGCATATTATTTAAAATCGATACAGACACTCCTATCCGAATTTGATAATCCGTGGCTGATCTTGCGCATGTTCTTGGGGATTGGCGGCGCGGATGTGAAACAGGTGCGCTTGAAACCTGGCGGGTTGAGTTTCTATGTACGCGGTCGGATGGATGTGTGGTGTTTGAAGGAAACCCATCTCGACCGCTTTTACGAGCGCTATGGAACAACCTTTGCAGGATGGCTGGACGGTGGTGGATATTGGCGCCGGGTTGGGCGATTTTTCCATCCTGGCAGCCCAAGGGTTTCCCAATAACCAGGTGTATGCATATGAACCCTTTATGGAATCCTTTAATTTGTTGGAACGCAACCTGGCGGTTAACCGGGTGAACAATGTGCAAATTTTTCAGCAGGCAGTGGGTCAGACCGGCGCTTTGGTCCTGGATTTGTCGGGGGGCGAGCCGCTGCAGATTCAAAGCCGGCAATCGCAGCCCGCAAGCGCCAACGCTGGCGAGCGCACGGTTCAGGTCACCAGCCTGGCCTTGAACGAGGTATTTGTGCAAAATGGCATCCAGCGTTGCGACCTGTTAAAGATGGATTGTGAAGGCGCTGAATACGATATCCTATTTAATGCCAAACCGGAAGCGTTGGAGCGCGTCCAGCGCCTGGTGATGGAGTATCACGACGGCGTCCACGGGTACACCTACCAGGACCTGGAAACCTTTTTGGGTGGACAGGGATTTGAGGTGAAACGAACCCCAAACCTGGTGCACGCCAACCTGGGATACCTGTACGCCTGTAGAAAACAGGCATAATTCTCTGCGCAATCCGCGATTTTGAACCACTAAGGACGCGAAGGATTTATCAGTGGAAAAACAGCTTAAATACCTTAGCGCCTCTTGGTGTCCTTAGCGGTTGAAAACCTGGTTGTGTGTGCAACAAATCTCTTCCGCGAATAAGCTCACGAATACATGAAAAAAAGTGGTACTTTGAGTTACAATCATTGTAGAATTTTAAGCACTATACTTCAAATGGACCATGCGAAATTGCAGCTCCTGAAGCTGAGGAGTGGTTAATGGACAATCAGATATACCAGAAATATTTGCACGAATATGTAAACCAGGCTGTACGGCAGAGCAATGGCACTGTCGCAGATATCTACGATTGCCTGGGTCAGATCACCGTAGGTGGATGGTTGACGCGGCATAAAGATGAAAAGAAGCGCGCCTTACAGGATGCGATGCGCGCCTTCAGCGAGCACCGTCATTGGCCCCTGGATATTATCCTCTCGCACCTGGGCGTCGAAATTAAAAATTAAATTTCACCCGAAATCTCAAAGATGGATCAAGGGAGATTGGCGATCAGCTCGCCGGTCTCCCTTGGTTTATTTATCCCATTCGCTGAAGTCCCAGCCGTCCAGGGATTGGCGCAGCTCGCTGCGGTTGGTGAGCTCGAATTTGCGCAGGGCGCTGGTCATGTGCGACTTGACCGTTTCGATGGTGATCACCAGCCGCCCGGCAATCTGACGGTTAGAGTAACCCAGGCAGGCCAGGGCAGCCACCTGTTGTTCGCGTGGCGTCAGGCGGCTCCAGCAGTGGGCAGCCAGGTACATCTGGTCACGGCGCTCCAATCCGCTGGCGAGCAGGTCGGCGGCCAGTTCTTCCGGCGGGCGGTGCTCCTGCTCTGCCAGGGTCTGCACGTAGTCGATGAGGGCGGCATCCATCTTGAAGCGGCGTTTCTCGGCGATCGGCTGCAGCCCCAGGGAGCGCAAAAATCTCCTCCACAGGTTCATTTCCATCGTCTTTCTTGAGCGCTTTCCGTAGCTTGTGCATCCAAAGCGGCTACTCCTGTTCACATTGGCAAGGAACCGCATGGCAATACATGCACACCCCCCAACGGTCGGCATAAGTTGAATATTTGTTAACACCTTTCAGCGCCGGCGTCACGAATTCGGCCGGGTAGGCGTATTGGGCTTTGCCTGGCTTGCAACGGCAATATTCCTGGCTGCGCTTGCAGCTGGTGCAGATAAGCGGCGGGAGGTAGGTCTGCGGGCAGGGGCGGTTGTTGGTCAGGTTGGCGGCCAGTACGGCTGCCGGGTTGCTGATCTGGTTGCGCTCGCGGTCGGCGTAACAATAGGCCATCCAGCCCAGCACATCGCCCACGCCGGGCAGCTCGGGGTCGCCGCTGTGCTCATTGGCGGCGATCTGTTGCGCCAGGCGATCGGCGGTCTTGTTCCACACGCCGGCGCGGCGCAGGAATTCCACAGCCTGGCTGTAATACGCATCTGGCGTTGCAGATTGGGCGGCGCAGATGACCCCGTATGTTTTTGCGGAGTCTGGTTGTTGTTGTATGAGTCTATCTTGATTAATGAAATTAACTCCAACACCACCATTGTCCGGTAATCCGGAGTCGGCGGCGGGGAGTGTCTTGGGCGGTACAGTGGGTTTTCGCGATGCTCCGTCCTGGGCGGCTGCCTGGTTTGGCAAGCTGCTGGCTACAGCGCTTGGGGTTGCTTCTCCTGGGGAGAGCCCGGCGGCGGGCAGGGCGGCGCGGATGGGCTGCTCGTCTGGCCCAGGGTAGATGCTCAGCTGCGGGGAGGCGAAGCGAAAGATATAGCGGCGGCTGCCGTCGCTGCTCCAGCTTAGCAGGCCGCGTTGGCGCAGCAGGCGCAGATGTTGGCGCGCCTGCGAGTGGCTGACGCCCAGTAAGGCGACCACCTGGCTTTCAAAATCCAGCGCGGCAGTGCACTGGTAGGCGTAAGGCCAGGCGGCGGCGTACAGGCGGGCGTAACTGCGGAAAAGTGAGGCCGAAAGGCGAGGGTCGCCGATCAGCGCGGTGAGCAGGGGCGTGAAAGGGGGCGGCAAAGTGACCATGCGATGCTCCGTGGGATGGCTTGCGCGCTGGACGGGGTGCGCCCGGCGCGAAAAGGCTGTAGGGGTAGTTCCTGGTAGGAGGCGGGCGACAACAGGCAGGATGATCATCTTGAGCCGGATAGCGGGCGCCCGTCTGCGGCGTGACAAATGCTGCCCTTTTGAAATGCGTCTAAAGCTAATCATCGGATTTGTTCTCTCCCTGTGCTAACGGTTTGCTTTGATTATAATTAGAACAAATGTTCTTGTCAAGGTGTGTTTTTGGATGGTTGATACGCAGGGGAAAACATTGGGAATTGTCGACCGGCAGGTATTGTTAAGGGCGATTATATAAAGATCAGGCTATAATGGGGGTATGGGCATTTCTCAAGACCCGCTGAGCTCCGGTCATTTACCACCCGAACAGCGCCCGCCGAAAGTGCTGCGCTTGCTGATGGGTTTGGCTTTGCTGGGTTTGATGGCTGGCCTGGTGGCCGTGATCGTCAGCCTGGCTGCGCGCAGCACGGATAGCTCGCCCGGTCTGGCGCAGATCGACGAGACCACCTACCCGCCCGTGCAGCCGACCATCACTGCACGGATGTGTATCCCGGTCCGGAGACATCCACGCCAGGGACGACGACTTACCCGGGACCGGATACCACGCAAACCCAGGGCACCCCCGTCGAAACGCCAACATCTTCTCCCACGCCATTCCTTGATTGACCCAGGAGAGCTGACGCCCAACCCGGCCTTTTTTACACCCAGACCCACCTTTACGCCCTTTGCCTACCCCAACGGCGGCATCGCTGGCGACATCGAACTGGTGCGCTCCCTGGAATAGCGTCAGCCAGGTGGCGCTGGTAAAAGAGGTGATCGATGGGGCGACGATCGAAATTGAAGTCGATGGCGAACCGGTTCAGGTGCGTTATATCGGCGTTGAGCTGCCAGATGTTGAAGGAAGTGTGGTTTATGACCAGGCGCTGAGGGCCAATCGCCGCCTGGTTGAGGGTAAGTGGGTCACCCTGATCAAAGAACGCTCGAATGTGAACCAACAGGGTCAGTGGGTGCGCTATGTTTTGGCGCAAGGGGTATTTGTCAACCATGAATTGATCCGGCAGGGTTTTGCTCGGGCGAATTCTTTCCCGCCAGATGTCAGCTGTGATGTTTTCTTTTTCGAAGCGCAACGCCTGGCGCAGGCTGCCGGGTTAGGAATCTGGGCTGCTGCAGCCACGCCTACACGGACGCCGATCCCGACCCCGACGCCCCAATCCGTAACAGGCGATGTGCGTGTGGTGTTTATCAACCCCAAGGGCGAGGGCTGGCAGGATCCGAACGAGTTTGCTGAAATCCGCAACCTGTCCACCTTTGCCGTGCAGCTTTCCGGTTGGACGCTGAGCGATGAAAAAGGACATAAGTTTACCTTCCCCAACTTGTTGCTAATTGCCGGCGGATATTGCCGCATCTATACCAACCAGTATGTGCCCGAGGCCTGCGGGCTGTCATTCTACAGCCCGTCGGCGATCTGGGATGACGCTGGCGACTGCGCTTATCTGCGCGATCCGCAAGGCAACCTGGTCAGCCAGTTTTGTTATTAATTTTGCATAGAATACATTGTAGCCATTGTTGGATCTCTCGCAAAGTCGCAAAGGTCGCAAACTTTTGTATCTTTTGCAGAGCTCTCATGAGCCCGCAAGTACATAGTATAATATGTATATCATTATGTATCTTTGGAGGCAATTATGCAGCAAATGATTGGTGTAACCGAATTACAAAGCAAATTTCGAAGTTTTTTTGAGCTGGTTGTCAATAAAGGGCAGCCATCATATTAACCAGGGTTCACGTCCAGAGGCTGTCTTGATTCCTTATGAAGATTATGAAGGTATCAACAACTTCAAGAAAATGAAATCCTGGCTAAATTTGATGCGGTGTGGAGAAACTTGATAACCTCAATGTATCTTACTCGGAGATGAGATTGAATGATATTGAGAATGCCAGACAGGATTAGTAAGAATGCGTGTAGTTCTTGATTCAGGAGTTCTGAAGCGACAATTGCGAATAACAGGACCTCCGGCAGTCATTGAAGTGTTTTGCGCGAAGCAATCTCGGTGGTCTTGTCTCAGAGCTGTTAGATTGCTTCACTGAAGTCTCGCAAGACCAACGGAACAAGTATCATTAGAACCGACACTTTGCGAAACAGGCTCAGCGCTGGTAGGGAAAGATTACTGGGGCAGCGAAGTGCGCTGAACTCCGGGCAAAGGATGATCTCCTTGCAATGACGGTTGTCATTAGGGACGATCCTTTTGGAGTAACCTGATATCTCGCAAAGCCCGCCAAGTTTGCAAAGCTTGCTTTGAGGTGTCTGGGGCAAAAGCGTAGCTTTGATCTAAATTCTCAGGGCAGGCTAGAAAAATCAAAGTAGAACTCCGGCAGGTTCTGGAAGCGCAGGGTGTATTCGCCGGGGATCAGGCGGGGTTTGGGTAGCGGCGCCGCCAGCCAGCACGGACCCACCAGGACGACCGGGTAGATATTCCCAGCCGGGTCGAGGATGGTCAGATCGGGAATGCCATCCGGGCGGGCAGCGTAGAGCAGGCCTTTGTCTGCTCCGGTGTACAGGCTGAGCAAGGGGGTTTGGGTGCGGCATTCGAAATTTAAGCGCAAAAAGAGATAATTGGGCATGTAAACGCCGTCCTTGCCAGGGAAGTAGATGCCATGCATTTCGATGGTTTGCGGGGTGTCGACCAGCAGCAAGCGCCAGGCATCTTGCCCGGAAGTGATTTCGTTGATGCCGGGTGTGATCGTCGGCGGGAGGGGGGTGGCGCTGGGCGTGTTTGTGCGTGTAGCCGTGGGTGTGATCGGGGTGGGGGTGGCAGTGTTGGTGGGCGTGGGTGTATGCGTCAGGGTTGGAGTGCGGGTGAAGGTGGCAGTCGGGCTGGGGGTCAGGGTTTGAGTGGCGGTGGCGGTTGGCGTCGGTGTGGGGGTGTAGAGGATGCGAGAGATGGCCACTGTGGGCAGTGAGCAGCTGAGCAAGAGCAGGGCGAGCAGCAGGAATAGAAGCCATCGATTACTGGTAACAGGTTTCGGCTTGTGTTCACTGCTGGTTGTTCGTGAGTGGTTCATCGCGGGCATTGTCTGTTTCATCCCCAATAATTTTCTAGATGCTTTCTTCCCGCTTGCAATGCCTGGTCTGATAAATACTTCTTCATTTTTACCCAGGAGGTTTTCTCTATCATTTTTGGCATGGGAAAATTTTCTGCATCCGTAAAGTAAGCCATGCCTCTTAGTGCACTGGCTGGAAAAGATCGGAAATTTGGATACTTCTTGGCCGCTGTCTGGAAAACTTTTTCGAGGGGAACATGCTGCAGGATGTAATAAAGATCAACAAGATCCTTTCGAGTGCCCCGGTCAATGATTGCCGCCAGTTTCATCGCCCCGATATCTGCTATGCTGGCAATTTTTATACCATCTAAAAAATGAGGTGGAAAAATTAAGGGATATTGCTCTAACCGAAAAAAGCTTACTCCCACTTTTTTCCAGTTACCGACAAAAGTTGTATCTTTATCTATCAAAATTTCGAAATCAGGGTGAGCGAGAACTTCTCGAAATCTTGACCGTTCCACGCTGTTGACTGCTTCTTCGTTTTCTGAAAAGAAATCGAGATCGATAGAAAAGCGATGCCCTAAGTGCAGAGCCAGACCAGTTCCGCCAGCCAGGTAGAAGTTTTGAATGATGTCTATATCTGATAATACTCGAAAAGCGTTTTGTGTAGAGTCTGTTAAAGCTTCCCAGTGTGGATGATCCATGGTTAAAACTTCCATAATTCACCTTTAGGTGTCTCGAAGGGAGAATGTTCCCACTTGCGGATTCTCATTAATTTACGCCAATAATTGAAGGTTGGTGGTCTCAGGCTTCTTTCTCCAAGAAGACGAATGAATTTTCGGATTCTTTTGCCGCGCCATAGACCTGAAAGAGCCAGCGTAATTCATCCCAATCGCCATATTCCAGTGTGCGTTGGATGATCAGGTTGACATCATCTTCGATGGATAATTCGGAGAAATCATATTCCTGGAAGAAAAGCGCCAAGCTGGAGGGAATAGTTTGAGAAGAGTTGGTTGGATTTTCCATCAGGTTACCATGATGCAGAATTTGGTTCGATGTCTTATTTTAACACGTTCTCTCCCCTCACCCTGACCCTCTCCCAGCGGGAGAGGGAATCTGACCTGACCCAGGATTAACTCGTTGTGGAAGCCTGTCCTAGAGATAGAGGCAACATTTGCCCTAACCCCGTGCTAACTCGTTGGCGAAACCTGGGGCTGTTAGCGATGGAAAACCGCGAAGGATGCTAAGGAGCGCCAAGGTTTAATAAAAAAACTTAGCGGCTCTTCGTGTCCTCAGCGGTTGGTTCTACTGGTTGAAGCCTTTGACGCGCGGCCAAGCATGCAGTAAGAAGCTGAGCACCCCGGCGGCTTGTAATACCCGCCCCAGCAGGGCTAGCCAGGTGAGCCCTGGCAAGAACGGGGACAGGCTCAAGGCAAAAATACCGGCGTTGATCAGGATTAAGGCAGCCCAGGCCAGCTTCTCGTTGCCGCGGTAAGGCTTTTTGGCAAAGCGCGGTAAGATCCAGAATGCCATACCCAGGATCAGTTGCAGCGTCCAACCGAAGAGCACATAGTCAATATGCACGCCAAGCAAGCTCCACATAGCCGGGTGCAGGGGGATGCCCTTGTGAAACAAGATCAGCGCGCCGTAGGTGAAGCCCAGGGCCAGATAGATCAATGCGGCGCGGATAAACCAAACGGTCAGCCGGGGCATCTCAACGCTCCTTCACGCGTCGCCAGGTGTTGAGCACAAAAGCCATCCCGGCCAGCCACTGCAGCACGGCTGAAAGCGCCAGCAGCCAGCTCCACCACACCTGGTTTTGGATCGCCTGCGCCGGTTCGGCTACCAGGCGGATCAACAAGCCGCAGTTCAACAGCCAGAAAGTCGCCCAACCCAGGGTTTCGGAACCGCGTGGCTGCTCCTTTGAAAATTTGGGGAACATCCAGAACACCACCCCGAAGATCAGCTGGGCAACCCAGCCGACCATAAAACTGTGAAAATAGAAGGGGCTGAAGGCGCGCACAGACCAGTCAAGATCGAGGGTATTCGGGATTTCCAGTAACACGCCCAGCATAACTGCCAGAAGTAAATACAGCAGGGAAGATTTTAAGAACCAGCGCGTCAGGGTTGGCATGAGCTGCTTCTCCTTTCGATAATAATTTTACTCGAACCGCAGGCCTATCTGAGCAGGCGCATCCCGTTCAGGATAACGATTAGCACAGAAGCTTCGTGGATGAGCATACCGGAGGCCATGTGCACCTCACCCAGCAGCACACCCAACAGCAATCCGGCGACAGTCAGCAAGGCGATGACCACATTCTGGCGGATATTGTTCAGTGTGGCGCGGGATAAGCGTACCGCTTCGGGCAGTTTCATCAGGTCATCGGCCATCAGGGCAATGTCGGCAGTTTCGATAGCAACCCCGGTACCTGCGACCCCCATGGCGATGCCGATATCGGCGGCGGCCAGGGCTGGGGCGTCGTTGATGCCGTCCCCGAGCATGGCGACCACGTGTCCTTTAGCTTGCAGATTGCGGATAGCTGTCAGCTTATCTTCCGGCAGCAGGGAGGCGTGCACCTGGTCGATGCCAGCCTGGGCAGCGATAGCCTTTGCTGTCAGGGGGTCGTCGCCGGTCAGCATTACGATTTCTTGCACACCAACCCGGCGCAGCTCGGCTACCATTTGGGCAGATTCGGGACGAATGGTATCGGCGATCCCCAGCACGCCGCTTACCTGGCCGTTGATGGCTGCCAGCACAGCCGTTTTTCCGTTGGATTTCAGCTCGTTCAGAGCCTGGTGCGCCGCAGTGGGAATATCGATCATCAATGCGTCCAGCAGAGGCGGCGCACCGATCACGATCTCTTCACCCTGGTAGAAGGCTCTCACGCCGCGACCGGTGAACGTTTCGAAGCGGTCCGCATGCGGGATGTCGCCCAGCGTTTGGTAGGCATGTTTCAGGATCGACTGGCTGAGAGGGTGTTCCGAGCCGCTTTCGGCGATGGCTGCCAGGCGCAAAAGCTCGTTTGCGCTGATGGGCGCTCTGGGTGTGCCATCAAAACCAGCCGGAACAGCTTCCGTTTGCAGGACGATGATATCGGTCAAAACCGGGCGTCCCAGCGTCAAGGTGCCGGTCTTGTCCAGAGCCAGGGCTGAGATTTTCCCGGCGTTTTCCAGGTATTCGCCGCCTTTGATCAGGATGCCGGCTTTGGCAGCCCGCCCGATGCCCGCCACCACCGAAACAGGTGTGGAGATCACCAATGCGCCGGGACAGCCGATCACCAGCAGGGTCAAGGCCAGCTCGGCGTCCTGTGTGATCAGGTAAGCAACCGCGCTGAGCATAATAATGAAGGGCGTATAGTACTGAGCAAAGCGTTCGATGAAGCGTTGGGTGGGGGCTTTCTCGTCCTGGGCTTGCTCTACCCGGCGAATGATCTTTGCTAAGGTGGTGTCTACGCCGACGCCTGTGGCGCGGACGTGTAATAATCCGGCCTGGTTGATCGTGCCAGCGAAGACCTGATCGCCGGATTGTTTGTCCACCGGCATGGATTCGCCGGTGATGGCGCTCTCATCGATGCTCGAAAAACCGTCCTGGATATCGCCATCCACGGCCACCTTCGCCCCTGGTTTGATCAGCACAATTTCACCGGGTAGCACTTCGTGCGGCGCGATTTCCACCTGGCGTCCGTCGCGCACCACCAGGGCGGTGGTTGGCGCCAGGTCCAGCAGGCTTTGCAGCACCTGGCGGGTGCGTCCCAGGGTGCGGGCTTCCAGGTAAGCGCCCAGGATGAACAGGAAGGTCACCGCAGCCGCCTCCCAGTACTCGCCGATGATCAACGCGCCGGTGGCGGCGATGGTGACCAGTAACTCGATACTGATGTGGCGGTTGCGCAGGCTGTGCCAGGCGCGCAGGGCAATGTCCGCGCCGGCGATGACGGCTGCTGCGGCCATGAGCAGGTTATGCCAGGTCGGGTTTGGCAGCCATTGACCGGCGGCCAGAGCTGCCAGGATCAACCCACCGCTGGCAAAGAGCAGGATCTTCTTGCGCCGGGCGGGTGACTGCAGGGTTTGTCGCAGGTTGTTGAGCATGGTTGTCATAGGATTTTCTTCTCTCTTGAAGGTTGCATTGCTGATGTTGAATAAACTTTAGTTTGTTTGATCTCTTGTGAGTTTGTACAATCTCTCGCAAAGCCGCAAAGATTTTTTTGCCACGAAGGGACACGAAGGTCCACGAAGTTTTTTGTAGCCACGAATTGACACGAATTTTTTCTTGTAAGTCAATGAGTTTTTCTGTGTAATCCGATATATGAGTGCAAATACGCGATTCTTTTTTAGCCACGAAGGGACACGAAGTTCCACGAAGGTTTTTATAGCTACGATTGATAAGGGATGAAAAATCATTTCATCCGGAGATCGCGGCGAGGTCGACGAAGAGGCAAGGTTTGGTGCGGCGGGGATCGCGGCGATGTGTCGACGAAGAGGCAGGGCATGGTGCGGCGGGGATCGCGGCGATGTGTCGACGAAGAGGCAAGGCAAGGTGCGGCGGGGATCGCGGCGGGGTGTCGGCGAAGAGGCAGGGCATGGTGCGGCGGGGATCGCGGCGGGGTTGAAACCCCGCGCTAGTTTGCGAAGCCCTACCGGGCTAATAGCAGCTCGAAGAGCTTTGCAAGCTAGCCCGATGCTTAAGCTTCGGTGCGTTCCCATTGGGGTATGATCATGCCATGGTCCAACTCCTGGCTCGGCAAGGATCGCGGCGGCGGTGGGTCGTTGAAGATGCAATGCCTGGTCCAGCGGGGATCGCATCGGGTGTCGACGAAGATGCAAGGCCTGGTCCGGCGGGGATCGCGGTATGTGTCGACGAAGAGGCAGGGCATGGTGCGGCGGGGATCGCGGCGATGTGTCGACGAAGAGGCAAGGCCTGGTGCGGCGGGGATCGCGGCGGGGTTGAAACCCCACGCTAGTTTGCGAAGCCCTACCGGGCTAAACCACGATACTCTCCGTGTAATCCGCGTCAATCAACGCAAATCGGCGATTCTTTTTTAGCCATCCATAGTTAAATTTCGTGTAGATTAGTGAAAATTCGTGGCTAATCTTTTCCTCTTCGCTTTACTTGGCGTCCATCGCGGTTTCACAGCGCGAGTTGCCAAAGTCAACCTATGTTTCCAACGACACTCTCCATGTAATCCGTGTCTATCCGCTCAAATTCGCCATTTTAGAATGGTGAAACCCGCGCTTCATAACCAGCATTGCGGATGGCTTTGAGCAGGTCGTCGCTGCTGGATACCTGCGGGTCATGCTCTACTTCGATGCGCCCGGTGTTGAAGAACACCTCGGCTTTCTGCACCCCGTTCAGGGTGAGCAGGGCTTTTTCAATTTTGGCGACACAGGATGGGCAGGAAAGTTCCTGGCTTCTCAATAAGGTTTTCATCATCTTTCTCCTTTTGGTTAATCAAATACACCCTGATGATATACCAGGGTGCAGAGAATATGAATGATGCAGATCAATTAACCGCGTTTTGTTTGGGAGGTTGTTTAGATTTCCTGGTAGGTTTGCAGCATACCAGGGTTTTTGATGGCCACCCATTGCCGGCCGCTTTCGACCAGTTTCTCTTTTTGGAAGCGGCTCAGCACCCGGCTGGCGGTCTCGACGGTTGTCCCAGCCATCTCCGCCAGGTCTGCTCGGGAGAGGGGCAGCTGGATCAGCAAGCCGACCGGTTGGGGCTGCCCTACTTTCTCCGCCAGTCTGAGCAGAATGTGTGCGATGCGGCCTTCCACCGATTGGGCGCTCAGCCGGCGGATCATCTGGTTGGCTTCCTGCAAACGCTGCGACATCTTTTCGATGACCTTGAGCGAGACGCTGGGGTGCTGTTGCAACAGGGATGAAAAATCCTGGTTCTGGATGGTCAGCAAACAGCAGGGGGTGTAGGCAATGGCCGTTTCCGTGTATTCCTGGCCGGGTTGTGGGCGACAGGCTGCCGAAGAACTCACCTTGTTTGAGCAGCTCCAACATCACATTCTGACCGCTGTAGGTGTGTTGCATCAGCTTGACATGCCCATCGGCGACCACGTACAGGCGTTCGGCTGTATCGCCGGAAAAGAAAATGGGCTCACCTTGATCGTAACCCTTTTCGACGAACAAGGTGTTGATATGCTGGATCTCGTCTGGGCTAAGCTCAGAGAAGAATGGCAGCCCGGTCAGAATACCCAGGCGAAGGTTGACGGAACACTGATGCGCTGGGATTGGGTCGATTTCTACGGGAGAATTTCTGCGTGTAGACATAAATGAATGAGCTCCAAAGTTGCGCTGGTCCGATAATCCGGACAATCTGGCTAATTGTAGCACATCCTGCAGGATCAACGCGCGTTGCCTGTGGAGAAAACTGTGGATAAACCTGTGGATAGATGCTGGAATCTGCGATTAACCACGAGTTCTCACAAATTTTCACGAATAAGCCCTCTCCCCCAGCGCAGCGAAGGGGAGAGGGTTAGGGTGAGGGGTCGTATGGGCAGGCATCCTGCAGCGTGGGTCGATGATGGCAATTGCTGACAGGAGAAGCGCTAAAGTATCCTGGGTCCGTTAAACCTGCCCCTGGAATAGGAATATTTAGATAAGTTTCAACCCGGTCAGCAAAATGATCAATACGCTGATCGGCGTCACGGTCATTAACGCCGCATAGAGCACCGTCACATAGGTCTTATTTACTAATGTGCCCTGGTTGCTCAGCGCCTGTTTGAAGCGTGGGAAACCCCACACGAACACAGCAAACAAGGACAGGAAAAGACCACCCAAAGGCAACAGCAGGTTGGACGAAACATAGTCGAACAGGTCGAACATGGTCATGCCAAAGAGCTTGAACTCAGCCATGGCGCTATTGGAAAGGGCTGCCGTCGAGCCTACCAGCGCCAGAGCCAGGATGGTCAGGAGGGTGCTGCGTGCGCGTGAGAAGCTGAACACAGTTTCCAGCCAGGATACGATCACTTCGATCAAGGAAAGCATCGCACCGATCGAAGCGATGGCGGTCAGGATGAAGAAGATGGTCATGAAAACAGAACCCATGGGCATCGAAGCGAAAACTGCCGGTATGGTGATGAAAAGCAGCGAAGGTCCTGAGGCGGGTTCAAAACCATAAGCGAACACAGCTGGGAAGATGGCGATTCCGGCCAGAATTGAGATGGTCAGGTCGGAGAAAGCCACGCGGGTAGCGGTCAGCGGAATGTCCTGATCTTTACCGAAATACGATCCGTAAGTGATCATGCAACCCATGCCGATGGACAGCTTGAAGAAGGCCAAACCCATGGCAGCCAGGATTACCGGTCCGGTGATCTTCGAGAAATCGGGCTTGAAGAGGAACGCCAATCCCTCGCTGGCGCCTGGCAGGGTCAGGCTGCGGACGCCGACGACGATCAGCAAGATGAACAGCAACGGCATCAGCCGTTTGGTGGTGGCTTCAATACCTTTGGTGACGCCGAACAGGATAATCGTTCCGGTGACAGCCAGAACCACCCATTGAACGATCAGGGAAAGCCATGGGCTGCTCACCAGGTTGGCGAAAGCTGCCGAGGTGATCTCTGGATTGGTGGACAAGAGAGCGCCGGAAGCGGATTTGATGATATAGGCAAAAACCCAACCAGCTACTTCGGTGTAAAAAGCCATAATCAAGAAAGCAGCCAGGATACCCCCAGCTCCGATTAGCCACCAGAGCTGCTTGGGCGCCAGGCGGCGCAAGGTTGTGACGGCGTCGCCGCGGCCCTCGCGGCCTAACATTTGCTCGACGACCATAATGGGAATGCCGATCAATAAGGTGCACAGAATGTAGAGGATCAGGAAGGCGGCGCCTCCATTGGAGCCGGCCAGGGAAGGAAATTTCCAGATATTTCCCAGCCCAACCGCCGAACCCAAAGTGGCGAAAAGAACTCCCAGCCCGGTAGTAAACTGGGCGCGCGGAGGTTGGCTGGCATTTTTTGTGTTCACGATGTTTGATTTCTCCTTTAACATTTTTTTGTTTTTTGTTGGTTCATTTTCCGAGGGGCTAGATACCGGGGAAAGCCAAAAGGATGATACTCCCGTTGAGGATGTCTGTCAACGGTCCTATCAGGTAGTCTGACAACTTTGGAAAATCTGACCTGGGCGGATCGGTGTAAAAATTAGGTTGGAGATTTCAATCCATAGAATCCCAACAGGTTCTCAAAAAAAATATTTGAGAATTGGAATTTGATTGACAAGCGCCAACAATATTAATATAATATGAGCATCACCTCGCCTCATTACACATTTTCAATGTGCCTCCTTTTATCTCTATCTAGCTTTATCGTTATCAATTGAAAAATTAACCTGGTTCTGCGAGTTTTCGAACTGTTTCCATGTTTTTTCGGAGACAGTTTGTGACGCTGTCTGCCGTTATATTTTCAATAGTTGGAGGTATGATGAAAGAAAATTTAATAGAATTGAGCAAAAAACTTGAACAGGCGTTGGATGTAAATGAGGTGATTGAGCTTGCCTCTGGAATGATCTCCATCGAGAGCCACCGGGATGCCCCACTGAGAGAACGCCCCTGCGCTGATTATATCGCAGGGCGTTTTGCTAAATGGGGTTTTGAGCCGCAGTTGGAGGTTGTGCTAGAAGATCGTCCCAACGTGTATTGCACCTCGAAAGGCAGTGGCGGTGGGCGTTCGTTAATGCTCAATGGGCATATCGACACGGTGCCAGCCTACCAGATGGACTTCCCAGCTTTTGAACCTTTTGTTAAAGATGGGTATCTTTATGGGCGAGGCACAGCGGATATGAAGGGACCTCTGGCTTGTATGATGGTTGCTATGCGGCTATTAAGGGACCTGGAGGTACCCTTGCGCGGCGACTTGCTGTTCAGCGGTGTGATCAACGAAGAGGATCGCTCCGAAGGCACGGAATACCTGGTGGCGCACGGTCCGCATGCTGACCGCTGCGTGGTGGGCGAGCCGACCAGCCTGGAGATTATGGCTGGGCACCGTGGCCTGGAGTGGTTGGAGTTTACCTTCCAGGGCAAGGCGGCCCATGGCGGCACACCTGAGAAAGGCATCAACGCCATCAGTATGGCAGCCCGCTTCATCCGCCGGGTTGAAGATACGCTGATGCCCAAGCTTAAACAACGCATCCATCCGGTCATCGGTTCAGCAGTGATGAACTTTGGGGTTATCCGGGGAGGCACCCAACCCAGCTCTGTAGCCGACCAATGCATCCTGCAACTGGACAGGCGTTATATCCCCCAGGAGCCGCTGGAGCAGGTTTTGCATGAATACCAGCAAATTCTGGATGACTTAAGCGCCGAAAACCCGACCTTCAAAGCCAGCATGAAACGCATGGAAAGTAATATGGCTACGCTGGATCACCTGGCCATGGAAATCCCGCTAGATGACCCGCTGGTCACTAAACTGGAGGCTGTCCTGGAACATTTGCAGGGCAAGCCCCCCAAGATTTCCGCTTTTGGAGGTTGGACGGATGCCTCATTGATCAGCAATTATGCCAGGATACCCACCCTGGTCTTTGGACCTGGGGATTTGTCCGTAGCCCATTCTCCTGCGGAGCGGGTGTCCGTCGAAGAGCTGCGCCTGGCAACCTTAGCCTATGCCCTATTGGGCGCGGAAATTTGCGGTTAATCAATTTTTCTCTCTTTGTTCTAAACCCTTTTTTTCATTGATCTTGGAGGAAGCATGTCTACCACAGGTACCACAAAAAAAACAAAGAAATTCTTAGAGAGATTCCCACATGTTTACGTGATTCTTTTCGCATTAATCATCCTTGCAGCCATATTGACTTACATTGTCCCAGCGCACGAATACGACTTGCAGGTCGTGGATGGAGAAACAACCCGCTTGATCGATCCAAACACCTATCATCCGGTGGACCAAGCGCCGGTCGACCCATGGGAAGTGCTGTTATCGATTCCCAAAGGTATGGGTGAAGTTGCCAGTATCATCTTCTTCATCTTTATCGTGGGCGGATCCTTCAATATTATCGCAGCCACCGGGGCTGTAGAATCCTTTATCCGCTCCACGACCGTCAATCTAAAAGGTCGGGAGAGCCTGATCCTGATTGTGGTGACCATCTTGTTTAGCATTGGCGGCACCACATTTGGTATGGCGGAAGAAGCGCTGGTATTCATTCCCATGCTGGTGATGCTGGCTATCGGTTTAGGATATGACTCGCTGACCGGCGTCGCCATGGCCCTGGTAGGACCTTGCGCAGGTTTCACCGGCGCCTTTATGAACCCCTTCACCCTGGGCGTGGCGCAAGGCATTGTCGGGTTGCCCATCTTTTCGGGTCTGGAGTACCGCGTGGTGATTTGGATCTTTACCACCATCACAGCTACTGCGTTCATTTACTGGTATGCCCGCAAAGTCAAGAAGAACCCTGAAATCTCGATTATGCATGCCGAAGACAAAGAACGCTTGCACAGCGAAGACGATGTCAAACACACCTTCACCACGGCGCAAAAAATCGTCTTGATTGTGATGCTGCTGACCTTCGTGCTCTTGATTTACGGCGTCACCAAGTATGGCTGGTACATCGATGAGCTGGCCTCTCTGTTCTTGGGTATGGGCATTGTGTGCGGTTTCATCGGTGGGTTGTGGCCCAGCAAGATTGCGGAAGCCTTCGTGGATGGGGCTATGGCATTAACCGTTGGCGCGTTGGTCGTCGGTATTGCCCGGGCCATCCTGGTGGTGTTGCGCGATGGTTTTATCCTGCACACGATCGTCAGTTTCCTGGCCGGCCTGGTCTCTGGTCTCCCGTCAGCCTTTGCGGTCATCGGCATGTATATTGTGCAGCTGATCATCTCGGTGGTGATCCCATCCGGCGGCGGTATGGCTTCGGTGACTATGCCGATCATGGGACCCCTGGCCTCCTTGCTCAATATGACCCAGCAAACGGCTGTGTTGATCTACCAGTTTGCGGATGGCTTCACCAATATCATCATCCCGACCTCGGGTTACTTGCTGGCCGGGTTGGCCCTGGCCAAGGTTCCCTATGAAAAATGGGTGCGCTGGTATTGGCCTCTATTTCTAATTTTCCTGATCGAAGGCGCCATCTTCGCCATCATCGCTCAGGTGATCAAATTCGGACCCTTCTAAGCATAGCTTCGCACGCCCGTTTTGGTCTGATTCGATAAAACCACTCGGGTTGTCGATCGTATACCAATTGAAACGTTCATAGAAAAGACTTTGTCAAGGCAAACCAGCAGCGTTTGCCTTGACAAAGAATGTCTTGTGTTGCCAGGAGAGGGATATAATCAGCTAGAGAACGCAGCAACGATAACCGAAAATAATCAGAACACTAGAGTGATGAGGAGAAAACCATGACACTCCATGCCATGCAAGAGCGGCTGGTCGCAGCCATTGAACATGCCAGAGAAACCATTATCCAGGTATCGCATAACATTCACGCTCACCCTGAATTAGGCGGAGAAGAGGTGTATTCCTCGAATCTGCTGATCGAAACCCTGGAGTCTTTCGGATTTGTGGTCGAAAGGGGCTTTTCACAGATCCCCACCGCATTTTGCGCGCGCAAAGGCCGGTCCGGGCGCCCACGCGTGGCTTTCCTGGCAGAATACGATGCCCTGCCCGGTTTGGGGCATGCCTGCGGTCATAATCTCATCGCCACCTCTGCCCTGGCAGCCGGCATTGGTCTGGGCAGCTTGATCGATGATCTGCCAGGTGAAGTCTGGGTGGTGGGTACGCCGGCAGAAGAGACCGATGGCGCTAAGTGCGCCATGGCCAAGAGCGGGGTGTTGAACGATCTGGATGCGGCTTTGATGATCCACCCACACGAAGGAAACTACACCACTACGCACTCATTAGCGCTGACGCCCATGCAGGTTTCCTTTCACGGCAAAGCTGCTCATGCAGCCGCTGCTCCCTGGGAGGGGATCAATGCCCTGGATGCCCTGCTGCTGACCTTCAACAATATGAATGCCATGCGCTTGGAAGTGACCCCGGATGTCAGAATGCACGGCGTCATCACCAAAGGCGGTGAAGCCGCCAATATTATTCCAGATTTCAGCCAGGGACGGTTCTACCTGCGGGCAGCCAAACGCTCCACGCTGGATCAAATTGTAAACAGGTTCCAAGATTGTGCACGGGCTGGCGCCTTGGCGAGCGGCTGCCAGGTAGAATTCTTGGAATATGAAGCCTCATACGATGATATGCTCAACAACATGCCTTTAGCAGAGCGCTTCCGTGATTATATGGTCACAGAATTAGGCTCGGGTACATTCCTGTCCAGCCCGGATAGTTTTGGCTCGATCGATATGGGCAATGTTTCGCATGTCGCTCCGGCGATCCATGCCCTGGTCGATATCAGCAATGGCCAGAAGCTGCCCCCGCACACCACCGAATTTGCCCGAGCCGCCCGCACGGAATACGCTGACCAGGCGCTTATCCGAGCCGGAAAAGGTTTGGCGTTGACGGGTTTGGATGTGCTGCAGGATGCAAATTTCCGGGCGGAAGTGGCGCAGGAGTTTGCTAACCGGTAAGGATGCGAAGGTTTCTTCAACGAAGGGATACGAACAGGGATGCCGTCCACGAATGGATTCACGAATGCACGAATACCGTAGGGGCGGGTCCTCCCGCAGGGTTCGCCGAATAAAGCAATCGCTGCGGAATGAGTGCTGGCAGAACATGCAACCGGTAGACCCGCCCCATGATCGGAGGATTGAAGTCACGAAAGGCGTGAACAGGGATGCCGTCCACGAATGGATTCACGAATGCACGAATACCGTAGGGGCGGGTCCTCCCGCAGGGTTCGCCGAATAAAGCAATCGCTGCGGAATGAGCGCTGGTAGAACATGCAACCGGTAGACCCGCCCCATGATCGGAGGATTGAAGTCACGAAAGGCGTGATCAGGGATGCCGTCCACGAATGGATTCACGAATGCACGAATACCGTAGGGGCGGCCCCGCAGGGTTCGCCGAATAAAGCAATCGCTGCGGGGCAGAACATGACCGGTAACCCGCCCCATGATCGGATGCACGAGGCGGTCAGGGAGCCGTCTGGACGAATGCACGAATACCGTTGGTGCAGGTCCTCCCGTAGCGTTCGTCGGATGCAGCAATTGCAGCGGAATGAGCGCTAGCAGATCATGAAACCGGTGATTCGCCCCCAATGGAAATAATTAGCCACGAAGGGCCGAAAGTTCACGAAGGTTTTTTGTGAGCCACGAATTGCCAAGCATAAATTACGCTATCCACTCATTCCAACGGCCCGAGCTTTGAATAATCCACACTCAGCCAGCGTTTGGGATGGATGCGCACCAGGATGTCATCAGCAACGCCAGCTTCACCGCCGATGGCTTTCAGATAGGCTTCACCTCTTTGCTCGCCGAAATAGCGGTATGCCAGGGGTTTGACATCTCGCTCGAACTGCACGGGTTCGATTATTATTTGACATAGCTGTTTAGAATGCATATAATATATCTAGTTAACCTTGCAAAAATGCAAGGTGTTCTGAACCGCGTGGGAACTGGTATCAAAGCTGGCTGGGATGCGGTTCGAAAGTTGGTAAGTTCTTAACCCTCATCTCGAATTCATCGAAATAGATTCATATTTGCTAAGGAGGTGTTGCGGCGCAATGGGGCGTGAGTGCGGTTATTCTTTTTTGGTTTAACAAACATGGTTCGATTCTAAGGAAGGGAGATTGTCAATATGAAAAAGCTGTTCAGTGTATTCGTATTATTAGCGCTCTTGGCCATGTCTGGCCCTGGTTTTGCGGCTCCGTCTCCACAGTTGGAACAGGAAGCCAGCCAGGTTTATATCGTTCAAATGGCAGAGCAGCCGGTTGTGGCTTATAGCGGTGGAATAGCAGGGTATCCGACGACTAAACCGGCGAAAGGCCAAAAAATAAATCCTCTAGATCCCAAAGTGATCAAGTATGCTGGTTTCCTGGATGGGAAACACGACCTGGCGATGCGCTCGGTAGGCGCAACCAAAAAACTATACGATTTTCGTTTTAGCTATAATGGTTTCGCAGCTGAGTTGAACGCAAAACAGGCTGAAGCGATTAAGAAACTGCCCAATGTCATTTCTGTCAATGCAAACGAAATGTATACCATGGACACTTCTTCTACCCCAACCTTCTTGGGGCTAGCAGGAGAAACTGGTTTCTGGCAGACATTTGGCGCCAAGGGTGAGAATATTGTCATCGGATTGGTGGATAGCGGCATCTGGCCGGAGCACCCCAGCTTCAGCGACCGCACCGGTGTAAACCCGAAAGGCAAATCCGGAAAGCTCGATTATCGCCAGCTCCCTGGATGGAACGGTAAATGTACACCCGGCGAGGAGTTCACCGCCGCCAATTGCAACCAGAAACTGATCGGCGCCCAGTACTTCAACGAATCCTGGGGCGGCGATGCTGGCATCGATGCCCTGCGACCCTGGGAATTCAATTCGGCGCGAGACTATAACGGACACGGCACGCATACTTCCTCCACTGCAGGCGGTAATTACGGCGTGCCCGCAGATGGTCCGGCAGCTGTGTTCGGCGCCATCAGTGGCATTGCACCACGCGCCCGGATATCGATGTACAAGGCGCTCTGGTCGCTCGAAGACGCCTCCACCGCCAGCGGTTATACCGCTGACCTGGTGGCCGCTATCGACCAGGCAGTCGCCGACGGCGTGGACGTGATCAACTACTCGATCAGCGGCACACGCACCAATTTCCTGGACCCGGTGATGGTCTCCTTCCTGTACGCAGCCGATGCCGGCATCTTCGTAGCCACCTCGGCGGGCAACAGCGGACCCACCACAGCAACCGTGGCGCATCCAGGTCCCTGGGTGACAACCGTAGCCGCCGGCACGCATAACCGCAGCGGCGAAGGCTCGGTAACCCTGGGCAATGGAGTAACTTATTACGGCGCATCTCTGGCCAATGCAGTCGGCCCGGCGCCCCTGATCAATGCGGAGGATGCAGCTTTGACCCGGCGCACGATCATACCATGGTCGCCTTGTGTTCTGCTCAATCGATAATCGGCGGGTCCCGATTCTGGATCCTGCCATTATGGCCGGTAAGATTGTGGTTTGTGATCGTGGAGTATACCGCCCGGGTGAACAAGAGCCTGGCGGTGATGGAAGCTGGCGGCGTGGGCATGATTTTGATCAATACATGCTGTCCAGTCCCTGAATGCCGATTTCCACTTTGTACCCACGGTCCATCTGCAGAATTCACTAACAGATTTGCTGCCCATTCATGCTCTATGCAGCCACAGCAGGCGCCACAGCTACCATCAACCAAGCTACCATCACCTATACCACGCCTGCGCCTTATACTGCATCCTTCTCCTCCCGCGGTCCACTGATCGCTGGCGGCGGAGACCTGCTCAAGCCGGACCTGATCGCTCCCGGACAGGATATCCTGGCTGCGGTGGCGCCTCCAGGCAACGCCGGACGGCTGTTCAACCTGTACAGCGGCACCTCCATGTCCAGCCCGCATGTGGCCGGCCTGGCAGCCCTGTTCAAGGAGCTCTACCCGAGCTGGTCGCCGATGATGATCAAATCGGCTTTGATGACCTCCGCCTATGACATCCTGGATGGACCCAACACCCATCCGCTGGTGATCTTCCGCCAGGGCGCCGGGCATGTGCAGCCGGTGAAAGCCGCCGAGCCTGGGCTGGTGTTTGACGCCGGCTGGAACGACTGGCTGGGCTTCATGTGCGGCACCGGTCAGCTGGTAGCCTCCTACTGCTCGACGATCGGTATGGACCCCAGCGACCTGAACGTGGCCTCGATTGCCATAGGCAACCTGGCCGGCTCGCAAACCGTCACCCGCACGGTCACCAATGTGGGCAAAAACGCGCATTACACTGCCTCTGTCGCTGGTATGGCTGGTTTCAATGTAACCGTTGCCCCGGCCTCCTTTGCTATCCAGAAAGGCGCAACCCAGCAGATCAAGGTGACCATCACGCGCGTCGATGCGCCGCTAAACACCTACACTGGCGGGCAGCTGACCTTTGCCAGCAATGATGGCAAGTACTCGGTGCGCATCCCCATCGTAGCGCAACCGGTCGCCCTGGCTGCGCCGGCGGCCCTCTCCGGCGATGGCAGCCCGATCGAATACCCGGTGACCTTTGGCTATGATGGCTCATTCCTGGCTGAAGGGCGTGGACTGGTGGCAGCCACCACTTTCACTGGCGTTGTTGCTGATGATCCGACGGATGGCTCTTGTTCTCTGACTGCCCCGAACGCCATCCTGGTGCCGGTGACTATCCCGGCGGGCATAACCTATGCACGCTTCTCCTTGTTCGATGACTTCACCGACGGCGCGGACGACCTGGATCTGTGCGTCTACCTCGGTACGACCCTGGTGGGCAGCAGCGGATCGGGCACTTCGGCCGAAGAAGTCAACCTGATGAACCCGGCGGCTGCTGATTACACCGTAGTGGTGCATGGCTGGGGCACGGATGGACCGGATGCCAACTTCACCCTGTTCCACTGGCTGTTGGGAAGCACACCGGCTGGCAATATGACGGTCAGCGCACCGACCACGGCTGTGCTCGGCACGACGGGCTTAATTCAGCTGACATTCACTGGATTGGCCCCGGCGACCAAGTACCTGGGCAGCGTAGCTTACTCAGGCGCGTCCGGCATGCCGAACCCGACGCTGATCCGCATCGACACTCCGTAACCTTTACACCGCTCAACCTTAAACCCTAAGAGTCTTGAAGACCCTTAGGGTTTTTGGGTTAACTTCTTGGCCACGCAGGGTCACGAAGATTCACGCAGGATTTTGTTAGCCACGAATTTTCACGAATTGCACGAATGAAAAGCATCTAAAAAAACCTTGATTTTCATCTCTTGTATCTTGCAAAGTTTTGTGATATGGTTCACAATATTTGATAAACTAAAATTGCAGCAGCACCCATTAATACAAGGAAAATTAACAATGCAGAAACCACTACGCACACTGCTCGCCTTTTTTATAACCCTGATTCTAGCAGCCTGTAATACACCCGCCGCTTCGCCAGCCACACCCGCAAAGGTTGTGGAGCAACCCGCTGTCACGTCCACCGCGACTCTGGCTCCACCGGTTCCAGCTACAGCCGCGCCGGCTGTGGTCGTCTTCAACGATCCGGTGCTGGAGGCATTGCTACGCGCCTCCATGGGCAAGCGGGATGGCGGCATCACCGCTCCAGAAGCGCAGGCGGTAACGCGCCTGGACCTTAACATGGAGCTGCCGCGACGCCTTTCCGAAGGTGCGCCGATTACGGATATCAGCGGGTTGGAAAAATTCACCAACCTGGAAAATCTCGATCTTTCCCATCAGGCGATAACGGATATCTCAGCGTTGCAGGGGCTTACAAAGCTCACGACTTTGTCGTTGAGCGGTAACCCGATTGGCGACATCACTCCCCTGGCCCAGTTGACCAGCCTGAAGGGGTTGGCGCTTTCCAACTGCGCAGCGCAGGATTATAGCCCGCTGGCGGACCTGGTCAATTTGGAAATACTTTTCCTCGATCATGCGTCGATCACGGATGTATCACCCCTGGCCTCGCTGGAGAACCTGCAGCAGCTTTACCTGGCAAACAGCCCCGTGAGCGATTACTCACCGCTGGCCGACCTCTACCCTGGCCTGGTCAACAAAGATTTCACCATCGCCTTCACGCTCAAAGAACTTGGTTTTTCTATGAACCATGAGATGCATCTGGCAAAATATGCAAATGAAAACATGGATGTGATCATGAACCATTCCGAGTGGGGCGCTCCACCCATGGAATGGGATGCAAATCTCATCCGGTTGTCCATGAACCTGGAGGACGGCTACAATTTGTCGGTCGGTTTCTACGGCGATCTTGACGCTTACGTGTTTGGTATGGTTAAGGACGGCCAGACCCTGATGAACTACGTTTTCGACCCAAACAACGGCGGCTTGAACGTGGGATTGGGGGAGCGGGAAAGCTTAGAGCAGGTAGTGCGGGCGGCAATTGAGGTTATGGAAGGCGAAGATGCACTGCTTGCACCCGTGCGCATTTTTGACGAGGTCATCCGCTCAACTTTCAATATGACTGCCGAAGCATTGTATGCGCTGCCGTATGGGCCGCCGACGCTCAAGAATCTGGGCTTTTTTCCGGACGAGGCCAATGCAGTCTGGCGCTATGAGCAGCGGGAGGGATGGGATGTGAATCTCGAAATCCACCGCCCAGAATGGGGTGAGAAGGACTATGATTTCCTGTTTTTTTCAGAGTTAAGCGATGAATACCGCATTGTGATCACTTACCACAGCGACGAAAAGAAATTTGTGGTAGGCGCAGATGATAACTCGCTGGGCGGCGCTGATTTTGAGTTTTTCCTCGAAACGCAGGAGCATATCGACGGTTATGTCAGCAACAAAGAGCTGACCGTGGAACAATACTTTCTCAACGCCTTCGGCGACCCTGAGATCGAGGACATTTACCTGCATTCGATCGAGCTGGTGAGGCAATACATCCAGGACAGGTTTGGCATGAGCTTTGAAGAGCTGCTGGCTCTGCCTGTGGATGAATAAAGGGGAATGAAGATGTGTGCGAGTTCTATTCGATGGAAATATTCATTCCAAACTATGAAAAAACAAACCATTCGAAGATTATCGTAGCGGTGATCCTGCTCATTGGGTTATTCCCCCCTTCTGGACCGGTTGTTGCCATACCGGGCGATACGGTCCTGGTTTCGGTAAACTCGGCAGGGGTTCAGGCCGATTATGGGGGATTCATGCCGGTGATCTCGGCCAATGGACGTTTTGTCGCCTTTCGTTCGGTTTCGCACAACCTGACGCCCGTCGATACCAACTGGGTGACGCATGTCTTTGTGCATGACACAGAAACCGCCGAAACCAGGCTGGTTTCATCGGCCTCGGATGGCGCCTATGGCAACGATTTATCCAGCGCTCCGGCGATTTCAGCCGATGGCCGCTTTGTGGCCTTTGATTCGTGGGCTGATAACCTGGTCCCCGGCGATACGAACGAAAATCTGGATGTCTTCGTCAAAGATTTGGAAACCGGGGAGACGCGGCTGGTCTCCGTGGCCTCCAACGGATCGCAGGCTAACGCAAGATCGTGGTTTCCTTCCATCTCTGCGGATGGGCGCTTTGTCGCCTTCAGCTCCTTAGCGTCTAACCTGGTTCCTGGGGATACAAACGGAGTCGAGGACGTTTTTGTGCACGATGTGGAGACCGGTGAGACCGCCCGGATTTCCGTCGCCTCAGATGGCTGCCAGGGCAATGATTTCTCGGATGCGTATCATAGCATCTCAGCCGATGGGCGCTTTGTGGCCTTTCATTCGATGGCCAGCAACCTGGTGCAGGATGATACCAATGGCAATCGAGATGTCTTTGTGCACGACCGGCAAACGGGGGAGACGCTGCGAGTTTCCGTCGCTTCAGATGGGTCCCAGGGTAATCAGGGTTCGATCGGTGCCATCGATTTCAGCCGATGGCCGCTTGGTCGCCTTTTACTCGTACGCTGACAACCTGACGCCCGATGATGCCAATGGGTTCAGCGATGTTTTCGTCCATGATATCTACAGCGGTGAAACCAGGCTGGTTTCCGTAGATTCGGATGGCAATCAGGGTAATGGTATTTCATTGGAGAATAGCATCTCAGCCAATGGACGCTTTGTCGCATTTCGCTCGGTTGCCGACAACCTGGTTGTCGGGGATACGAACGGCGTATACGATGTCTTCGTCCACGATATGCACACCGGCGAAACCCGGCGGGTTTCCATCGGCTCAGACGGCTCGCAGGCAGACGCCGACGTATGGTTCCCTTCCATTTCCGCGGATGGGAAGTTCATTGCCTTTTACTCCTATGCCAGCACCCTGACGCCAGGGGGGACGAACGGCGCCGGACATGTTTATGTTCATGAAACATCGTGGGAGCTCTCCTGGGTGATCATGTTTTACATCGCCGGAGACCTGGACGATAACGTGGGCAGGTCCTACACCCACATCCTGAATGCTATTGAACAAGGCGCTGAGAATAAGGATATCCAGATCCTGGTGTTATGGGATCAACTCGGAACCGGCAACTCAGCCTATTATGAAATACAGTACGATGAGAATTTGGCCCGGCTTGCAGATTACCAGGAGGGCCTCGATCGATGGGAAAAAGACGAGCTGAATATGGGCAGCAGCGCTACCTTAGCGGACTTTCCTGCAATGGGGCATGCAGAACTATCCTGCCAAAAATTACGCGCTCGTCATGGATGACCATGGCGCCGGTTTGGGCGGCAGCATGGTAGATGAAACCTCCGGCGATGACATCCTGACTCTGGCAGAAACCAGGCAGGCCCTCGAATCTACAGTCTCCTCCTACCAGGCGCTGGATGTGCTGGTGATGAACGCCTGCATGATGGGGCTGATCGAAAGTGGATACCAGTTCAAGGACGTAGCGAGTTATTACGTGGCGAGCGAAGATATTCAATGGATTTACTACCAGGGTTATAGCGACGCCCTGAAACAGATCACAGCCACCTCCAGACCCTTGGATGTCGCCAGGGAATTCATGCTGGGTTATGCGGATGAACAAAACGACGTATAAAGGGTATACGATGTCGGTGGTTGACCTGAGCCAGGCTGAGGCGGTCAAATACGCCATCGAGGAGCTGGCCGGGGAGTTGAACCAGAATATCGCCGGGAACGCCGGCAAATTATGGGAAATCCGGGAAAACGAAGTGCTCAAGTTCCCCAGCACCTGGGTTCCTTATTCCGAACGAATTTACTATATCGACCTGTTTCATTTCGCCGAGTTGGTGATAGAAAATTTCGAGGAACAGAACATCCAATACGCTGCCCAGAACCTGATCGGGACGATTTATGGCTACGTGGTGTACAACAGCAGCTCCTACGACCATGCGCATGGGGTATCGATCTTTTACCCGGACATCAAAAGCAGCTATTACACCGGGGAAAACTATGATTTTGCGCTTGGCACGAACTGGTCTGCGCCAGACGGAATGGGGATGCGCAGCGACCAGAGCAGCGATCCGATCGGATGGGGAAACCTGCTGGTCAACATCTTTGCGCAGGTTGACCCAGGCGGGCCGGATGACCCCAATCCGCCCGAGCCGTTGCCAAAAGCCTCCGATACGAGCATTTATTTGCCCGTCATCATGGCTGGAGAATAGCGCGCTTTGTTAAGCCATCTCAATTTTTAGCCACGAAGGGCCACGAAGATTCACGAAGGTTTTTTGTGAGCCACGAATTTTCACGAAGAAAAGCCCTCTCCCCTGAGCGCAGTGGGGTGTATACATTGATTCGGGAGAGGGTCAGGGTGGATCACCGATGGCTAGTGAGACAGGAGCACCAGGGGATTATAGTACATATGTGCTAATTTGAGAGGGGGGTTTTACTTGTGTGTTGATATTTGGTCTATGGTTTTATTACCATTCACCTAGGGGAGCGGATTTGAGTTTTTCTAGAGCGATCTCCGCGATATTAAGCACATAATCTATATCAAATTCACTCGTACCATACCCACCGACAATAGATAGATAATTTCGATAAGCTGTTTCAATTCTATATTCGATAAAAACCTCGCCGTTCTTATTCAATTCTCTGCGAGAATAAACGCGAGAATAATCACCGAGAGGGTAATTATCTTCCACTAATTTATAATTTAGTATTTCATGAGTAGTTGAAGAATCATTAATGTTATGGAGGGCACCTTCATGGTTTTTAAATTGGGTTATGTTATGATAAAACTCAGGAGGAGCTTTTACATTTGCTGCCCCTATTCTGAATATTACCACCCATCCTAGAATACGACCAGTTTTTTCGAGGGATTTTGAACCTTCATCATGTCCCATTTGAGAGAGAATTTCTATATTGTAATGGGGGGACATCCAGTTTTCATATGGTATGTAATATCCAGCTTCCGGAGGGCAATCTTCTTTGGTTAACAAGAATTCATAGGAATCAAGTGTGATTACCCTGAGATCTGGTGTTGGCGTTACTGTTGGGGTAGAGGTTGGTTCAATGGTCGGTGTTGCGGTTGGCTCAGGAGTGTGAGTGAATGTAGGTTGGGACGTATTTGTACTAGTGGGCAGAGCCATTTGGGTTTGGCTGATTGCCGTTTGAATGGCTGCTTCGGAGGGCGAGCAAGCTACTAGCAGGATCGTTATGAGTAGGATAAGTGTGATTCTCAATGTTAAACCCTTTACTATTCAAGATGTAATGCTCAATTTAAGATTATTACGATTATTTTACACCATCCAACTATTGATTATTTGAGAGAATTTTGATTTGATTAATAAAATCTTGTATAATTAGGTCAGAGTATGGAAAATCAATAATTATTCGTACATAGAATTATGAAGGTGTTATTTTGACATCAATACAACTACTTAGGGAGATTGAACATATCAGGGGATCGAAAGTCATCACATTTGTGACTGCCGATCAGGTCAATTCACCATTTACTGCAAAAATGGCGATGGATGTGATTCCCTTCTTCTATGAACACCTGCGGAATGTCGGTCGACCAGAGAAGCTGGACATTTTTATTTATAGCCAAGGTGGAGATACTATCGTTCCGTGGAGAATAGTCACACTTGCACGCGAGCATTGTGAGAAACTAGGGGTGTTAATTCCGTATAAAGCACACAGTGCAGCAACACTGCTAGCGTTAGGCGCTGAAGAAATTATCATGGGTGAAATGGGAGAACTTTCTCCGATTGACCCATCGATTGGAACACCATTTAATCCAAAGGGTGGTGATCAGCCTGGTAGTCCATCAATTGAAATTAGTGTGGAGGACGTTGCTGGTTTCTTCAATTTTGCCAAAGATCGCCTCCAAATAACTTCGGAAAATAATATGATTGATGCATTAGGAATGTTGGTAGAGAAATTACATCCACTCGCTTTAGGCAGTGTATATCGAAGTCATGCATTAATTCGGATGATGGCTAGTAAATTGCTAAGCTTGCATATGTCGCAACAAACGGAAAATGAAGCAATAATTCAAATAGTTGATAATCTTGCTGAGAAATTGTATTATCATAATTATGTTATCGGACGCCAGGAAGCAAAATCCCTCGGCCTAAAAGTCATATATCCTGAAGCAAACCTTGAAGATGTTATGTGGAATCTGTACAATATGTACAAGGAAGAAATGGGGTTGGGAGCGATATTCGAACCAGGTCTCTATATTGGCACTGGGGCAGAATTAAGTAAACCGATTGCGCTTATAGAAAGTGCAGAGTTGAGATCTAGCTTTATGAAAACAATTAAAATTAAGCAAGCCAAGACAGAAAAATCTGGAAGGATGGAAATATCCATTCAGGAAAACAATACCCCTTGGAAGACGGTAAAGGAAGTAAATTTGGAGGAAGTGAAATGACTTACACTTCTGATCGTACTCAATGGCAAGTTAAAGAGACAAAGTCAATCAATACTTCTGTATTTGGATTTAGTGTTACTGCTATGCCCGGATTTATTCTAATCGGGGAGGAAGTCAACCTCACTGGTAATGGAAGAAAAAGTAATTCAGGTAACAGAAAAAAGGAATTTGAATATCCGAGAGAGAATAAAGTTGCTAAATAATGAAAAGGAATTGAATGAACTTTATTCTAAGTTTGGTGAATGAGGACATTCATTTAGCTAATATTGGTAATCATCATTATATTTCCATGATCGATGAAGAGGAAAATTCTTAATGAAGCGGGGGGAAGTATATTTAGCAGATCTAAATCCTGTTAAAGGTTCCGAACAGGCCGGTCAAAAGGCCTGTTTTGATTTTTGAAGATGATAGACTAATCCAAGCAACTCTAACTGTAATTGTAATTCCATTTACTACTAACCTTGGTAATGGCAAAAAATTACCGACGTGCCTATATATTCCAAAAGGCGAAGGTGGCTTGAGACAAGATTCAATTGCTATTTGCCATCAAATTCGCGCTTTGGATAAACAAGGTTTATTGGATTTCTGGGGAATTCTACCGAAGCACAGAATCCAAGAAATTGAAAAAATAGTAAAATTAACCTTAGGTATTAAATAATTAATAGACATACCAAATCAATTTGGGAGACAGGAAAATCATTTACTCTCAATATGACTCAGGTGAACCTGTGAGATTAATCGATTTCTCCAATTGAACCTACATATTTCGCAAGATAGCTAATGCATCGGCGATTTCTTTACCTTTGGATTCGATGATGTCAAGGAGCTCGGCTGGAGTGCGGGTGTCGACGATGGATTTTTTATTAGGGTTGACAGCTTTGAGATCGTAGACTGAATTTTCGATCTCTTTAATTTTGTTAGTGAGTTGTTTTATCTCACTCTTCAGGTCTTTAACCTGTTTTTGGGCATCTTGGATGGCTTGTGCATTTTGAGGGCGAGATTTTTGGAGTTGAGCAAGAGATTCATTGGCAGCAATTAGCTTTCGATTGAGGCCAGCGGCCTCGTCCTTTACAGGTCGAGCTCCAGTATTGGCTTGCTGCTTGCGCTGATCAATATCTACTGTCCATGAATGCTGACTATCGCCGCAAGTGGTTAGAAGTTGGAAAAATTCATCAAAATGGGATAAGAGCAAGGGGGTTTTCTTACCAACTTTTATGTCTGAGAGATCGTAATACCAAATCTTTTGAGTAGGTTTACCTTTGGTAAAAAAGATTAAATTGGTTTTTACACCAGCACCAGCTGCAGTAAACACACCACCGGGGAGACTGACAATACACCAGACCTCGCAATCATCGAGCAACTTACGCTTAGTCTTTACAAAAGCATCTTCATTTGTGCGGAAAAGCAAGCCTTCATCCAGGACAATGCCGCAGCGACCACCGTCTCGAAGGTTACGAATAACATGCTGGATGAATAATACCTGAGTAGCGCCAGTCTTATAGTCGAAATTTGTCTGGGCTTCTTTGCCCTCTTTGCCGCCAAAGGGAGGAGATCGGTAAGAATGACGTCGAAAGAGTGAGGAGCCCCTTTCCAATAATCCTCCATATATTTCCTGACCAGTAAGCGTGTTCCCATGCCAGAGATTGGGTTTATCAATCCCATGTAAAACAAGATTGGCGAGAGCAATCGGGTAGATCAGGTTTTCTTTTTCACGACCCCAGAATGCATTTTGTTTTAAGGTTTCTAACTGATCAGCGGTTGCATCTTGGCCTAAATTACTTTCAATGTGCTCATAGCTTTGAGCGAGAAAACCACCGGTCCCGCAACCAGGATCGTAGACAGTTTCGTCGAATTTTGGATCAATAACCTGGACCATGGCTTTGATCACCTGGCGGGGTGTAAAGAATTGACCACCATCATCGCCTTTTTCACCCATTTTCAAGAGAAGACCTTCGTAAACCTGAGAAAGGGTGAAAACATGGGTAGGATCGATCGCCTCGGCGGTTAATCGGTTCACTTTGTCTAGAACATCCAAGAAATTGCGTTCGGTATCGATGCGGACGCGCTCGACACCTGTCATAATTTGGCTAATAACTTTCTGGCGAGGCGTAGCATCCGGATGATCCTTGAGACTTTTTAGGTGAGGAAGCAAATCCAGGTTGACGAAGTTGAAAAATGAATTTTGAGGAAGCATCCTGGAGCTCCAAACGCTTATTCGATTGACCTGAGGGCAAAGACTCGGGTGGAGCGGCCCAATCCCGCCAGCGATAAGGGAAATAGAGGGAAGGGGAGTATGGCACGGCCAGGGCATCAGCTTCTTGCTGTTCACGAAGCTCTTTTTCATCCAGGATGCGTAAGAAGAGGAGCCAAGTCAGTTCAGGAACGTACTGCATTGCACCGGCGCAATTGCCACGACGCATGATGTCGCAGATGTTTTTTACAGCCTGGTCAACGGATTGTTGGGTGGGAAGGCGACGACCGTTTGAGTTGTTTTTCCGGTTGGGTACAGAAGGCATATTAAAATTCTCCATTGAATGCGCGGCGAAGGATAGCAGATGGAAGGGCGTTGATGGCGTCTAATTCAGCCTGAGCGGCTGCTCTGGCAGTGTCAACAATTAACAGTTGTTCTTTTACAGAATTAACTATTTGTTTTTGTTTTTGTAAATCAGTAACAGGAATCATTAGAGATGAAAGCATTGTTGCATTAAAGCTAGGTTGAGCCCCACCTCTAACCCTCGAAAATTTGGGACCAGTAACCATCACTGACGAAGAAATAATGAAGGAGAGTTGAGTCGATTACTGTTGGGTCATTTTTTACTCTAATTAAATAGGATGCAAAGACTGGTACGCAGGAGGATCAGTTATAAGATAACTTTTCCCAGTTGTCGCACCAGTTCGTGCAAAAACAATATCACCGTCTTCCAATTTATTAGCAACCTCATAAGCGTCGGTAATTTTGCATCCAGGTACAATGTCCCAATTAACCTTCCCATCTTGAATATCTGTAATTCTTAGAAATTTTGGCTCAGAAATTTTATAATCTGCGCTGGCTGTATACCCATAATCAATCTTTGTACTAATATCCTTTAATTTTTTCCATTTCCATCCTGAAGGTAGTTGTTGAACAGATGTGGGAAATACCTGACGGAGGTATGCGGCGGGGAGTGCTTTGATGGCATCCAGGCGGGACTGAGCGGCTGCGCGAGCCTGGTCAACGGCTGCCAGTTGCTCCTTTATTATGGAGACGAGGCGGTGTTGCTCAGGGAGAGGTGGAAGAGGAAGATTATGGATAATATCTTTCCAATATCTGCACGGGGCATTCGAGAACCAGTTTTTTGCTTCATCGCGGCTTCTATGGTCTCTCGACGACGTAAAACCCATGCAAGGAATTCTCTTGTGATATTCCTATTAGGCAGTAAAGGTATAATCTCTGTTGTACACCTACCCGCGAAATCAGGTAAAGCCACTTTATTCAGTAGGGTCGTAATTTTCCATACAAAACATGGCGATCATCAAAAGCAAAAGTCGAAAGCTTAGACCTTCATCTAAGCCCAGAATTGATTTATCTTTTATGATTTTCCCAGTATTACTCTCTACATGTTCTAAACTCAGATAAGGAAGG
>CAWJHE010000015.1:0-18431 GCA_963842455.1 uncultured Chloroflexia bacterium | reverse complement strand
TTGCTACACAAAGATGGTTAACAATGCTATTTGACCTTGCATGCTTTGCGGCTTTGCGAGAGATTCATTTCAATGAAGAATACGTCATTGTAGCTTGTATATGGACGCTGCAGGTGCGGATTGGTTCCCGGTGATCAAAAACTTGCATTTCGGGCTCTCCATGCTAAGATTTAATCAAGATATTTTCCAACTTGATCCATTTGAATAATCGATAGGGAGCCAGCCATGCGTGAATTCTTTTATCCGAACAGCGTCGCCGTAATTGGTGTTTCTTCCAAGCCGACCAACCTGGGGCGTAATATCGTCGCCAACCTGGTGGAGTATGAGTTCAACGGGATTGTTTACGCGGTTGGGCCGAGCGGCGGCATGGTGGAGACGCGGCGCATCTACCATTCGGTGGGGGATATACCGGATCATGTGGACCTGGCGGTGATCTTCACGCCGGCGAAGACAGTACCGGGGGTGCTGGAGGAATGTGGTCGGAAGGGGATTCGCTGGGTGGTGATCGAGACGGCTGGCTTCCGGGAGTATGGCGAAGAAGGCAAGCAGCTGGAAGATGAGATTGTGCGCATAGCCAGTAAGTATGGGATCCGGTTTGTGGGGCCGAACTGCATCGGGGTGATGAATCATGGAAAATGGGCTGTGCGTGCCTTTTCCACGGTTGAAGAAATTCGTCAAGGCTGGGGATGTCTCCATGATCACCCAGAGCGGCGGCGTAGGGATGAGTGTGCTCAATCTGATGGCGAACGAAGGCTTGCGCTTGAACAAGTTCGTTTCGGTGGGCAATGTGCTGGATATCAGCGCAGAAGATTTGCTGGAGTATATGATCGATGACCCAGGCACGGCGATTATCTTTGTTTACCTGGAGAGCATCAAGGATGGACGGCGTTTGATGGAGGTGGCGCGCCAGTCGCACAAGCCGATCCTGGTCTTTAAAGCCAATATCGGACGTTTGGGGCAGAAAATTGCTGCATCGCATACGGCTTCGCTGACCAGCGATGACAAGGTGGTGGAGGCTGCTTTCCAGCAGGCTGGGATGATGCGCGTGCACGATGCGACCACCCTGGGCAACAATATGAAAATACTGCGCCTGCCGCCGATGCGCGGCAAACGCCTGGCGATCATTTCTCGCTCGGGTGGGCATGCGGTCATTGCAGCGGATGCCTGTGAGCTTTCCGGCTTTGAGCTGGCGCATTTTCCGGAGAGCTTTTTGCGCGAAATCGAACAGCATTTCCGGGCATCTGTGATCAAACTGACCAATCCGCTGGACCTGGGCGATCTGTTTGATTTGAATGTGTATGCGCAGATCGTCGAACAGACCCTGCAGCTGGAAGATGTGGACGGGGTGGTGTTCTTGCATACTTCGCTTTCCGAAGCAGAGAACCTGGCCAGCCGGGCATTGCTAGAGCGCATCATGGGGTTGGTGGAGCAGTATCAAAAACCGGTGGCTTACTACCTGTCGACTGCCGCCCAAGAAATTTCTTACTTGAAGCAGAATTATGCCTTTCCAGTTTTTACCCAGGTGGTGGAGACCATTCGCGCCCTGGAGATCAGCCAGCGCTACGATTTCCTGGCGCAACGGCTGAAGAAGGATAAGGAGATCCAGCATTTCCAGGTCGATCGGACGGCTGCCAGGCAGTTGGTGGAGCACGCCAAGATCGAGGGGCGAGATTTGCTCTTATCGGAAGCCCTGTCACTTCTGGAAATCTACGGCATACCGACGGTTCAGGGGCGCTGCGCTCAGACCGTCGAAGAAGCTCAGAACGCCGCTCAGCAGATCGGGTATCCGGTTGCGATCAAAATCGTGGCGGAACAGATCTCGCATAAATCCGATGTGGGCGGCGTGCAGCTCAATTTGCGCAACCCTGAAGCCCTTGCGGAAGCTTTCGAAGAGATGATGACCCGTATCCGCAGCGCATATCCGCAGGCGCACCTGGATGGTGTGCTGGTGCAGCCGATGGTCAGTGGTGGGCGCGAGCTGATCCTGGGGGGACGTCAAGACCCTCAATTCGGTCCGGTGGTGGTTGTGGGTTTGGGGGGGATATTTGTTGAAATTCTTGAACGAAGTTTCGGTGAGGGTCGCACCGTTGGCACGCTGGGAGGCGCGGGAGATGATCGAAGAATTGCGCGGCGCGCAGATCTTGAAGGGTGCACGCGGCGACCAGGCTTCGGATATCGAAGCCGTGGTCGATGCTTTACTGCGCCTGGCTCAGCTGCTGCAAGACTTTCCGGAAATCCAGGAAGTCGATATCAACCCCCTGAGGGTGTTTTACGAGAACGAAGGCTGCCGCGCTCTGGATGCCAGAATGTTGTTATCCAAAGGCTAAGCTTACGAGATGGTCGGGAATTTATCCATCGGTGCGTAGGATAAGCCCACCAGGCCTGGTCCGGTATGTGCGCCTAAGACAGGGGCAATATCGCTGATTGGCAATTTTTCGCAAGGGAAGACTTTCTCGATCATTTCCTGCAATTGGTCAGCGCCTTCGGGGTAATTGGCATGGGCCACCTGGATGCGCAGGGGAGCGCCGCGTGGGCACATCCTTGGCAATCAAGTTAACGATGCCGGCCATGGCTTTATTGAAAGTGCGCTGCTGGTCACGTTGGAAGTATTTCCCGTCGTGTTTTCCGACACCGATGATCGGTTTGATGTTGAGCAGTTGCGCCAAAAGACCTTTGATATGGCTGATACGTCCGCCATGGATCAAGTATTTCAGATCTGGAAGGGTAAAAACTGTTTCGGTGATTTCGCGAACGCGCTCGAGCACGGGCACGGTTTGAGCGGCATTCCAGCCAGCCTGGGCAGCGCGCACCGCGGCTTCCACCTGCCAGCCCTCACCGATGGAGAGAGTCATGGTATCGTGTATGGTGACATTTGCTTCTGGGACCTGGGCGGCGCCATCTCGGGCGGAGTTCGAGGTGCCGCTAAGACCGGACGAAATGTGCACCGACAGAATTTCAGGGTCTTTTGCAGCCAGCTCCCGGTAGAGCTCCGCAAATTCACCCGGTGAGGGCAGCGATGTCGTCGGTAGTGCACCGGTTTCTGCCAATAAGGTATAAAATTCTTTATAGGTAATATCAATGCCTGAGCGGTAGGTCTTACCGGCCAGATTGATACTGAGCGGAACCACGGTAACTTTTCCGCCCACTAATTGCTGTGCGAAATGTCGCATCCTGCATCACTAACAATTTGCATAGCTCTCCTCCTAGATTTTCATTTAGAAAAGATTAACCGCTTTTAAGCCAGGATGCTAGTGTCCCAGGTCCTATTTTTATGCCTGGATTTACTTAGATTCTAGGCAAGCAATAGCCATTGGATAGATGACTTTTGGCTAAGAAGAGGCGACTTTGGGGCACTATCCTCGCTGGGCTGGCGCATGCTATAATCAAATTTCAAGAGAATGAATGTCATGCCGAAAGAATAAGCAAACCAGAACAAGTACCACCCCTGAGCCTGGAGTCCGTGCTGCGGCGCACCACTTCACGTCCTTTTCGTTTTAAATTCTCAGTCCTGTATATCAGTATCACCGGCGCAGTCGCTTACTTGAATGGGGTGGCGAACTGCCAGGGAAGCCTGCCGTTTGATTTCAACTCTTGGATTGCCGTCATCCTGGTGGTGCTCTTGTGGTTGGAGTGGTTTGAGGAGAGCCGCTATCGCAATTCGCCGCCGCGCATGATCGCTTTGGGGATGCTGGCTGTGCGCATCTTATTGGTCGAAGGCATTGTAGCCCTGGACTGTAACCGGATAGCCGTTTTTCTTTATCCGATGATCCCCTATAGCGCTTATTTTGCTTTTGGCGCTCGCACCAGTGTATTCCTCAGCCTGTTCTATGTGGTCTTCAATATCTGGCGCGTCAGCCAGGTGGAGCAATTGTGGTACACCAACCCCGAAGCGGCTTCCAATATCCTGGCGCTGACCTTTGTGATGCTGTTTGTGCCCTTGATTGCGCATATCATCCGCCGGGATGACGCCCACCGCCAGGAGACAGAGCAATTGCTGGCTGATCTGGAAGTATCGCACCGGCGCTTGCAGGCGTATACCGAACAGGTAGCCGAGTTTTCAGCCGCGGAGGAGCGGGTGCGGCTGGCGCGTGATATCCATGATTCGCTAGGACACTACCTGACAGCCGTGCATATTCAATTAGAAAAAGCGCTGGCTTACCAGGAACGTAATCCACAGGAAGCCACCCAAGCCATGCTGGACGCCAAGCAAGCTGCGGGCGAAGCCCTGCGAGATATTCGCCGTTCGGTCAGTGCTTTGCGCACTCCTGAGACGGAATTTCACCTGGGAGAAGAGTTGGAAAAATTGGTACGAAAAATCGATTCGCCGGCTTTGAAGGTGACCCTGGATATCAGCGGCGATGAGAACCCTTACTCCCGCTCAACACGCATCGCTTTATACCGGGCTGCCCAGGAGGGTCTGACCAATATTCAGAAGCATGCGCAGGCCAGGCATGCCTTTTTGCGTGTAGCCTTTGATGAACAGGCGGCTCGGTTGGTGCTGCGCGATGACGGCGATCGGTTTTGACCTGCAGCATTTGCAGGGGAATGGTACTTCTGCCAGTACCAGCTTTGGTTTGCGCGGTATTCGCGAGAGATTGGAGATGCTGCGCGGCAGCCTGGTGGTTCAGAGTGCTCCTGAACAGGGCACGGTGTTAATCGCTGAGGTGCCGAGGGCAACAGAAATCTTAGATCGTGAGACAAGGAATAGCTTATGAGCCTGCAACCGATAACCATCCTGATTGTTGACGACCAGCGCCTGGTCCGAGAAGGAATTGCTTCTCTCCTGGCTCTACAAGAAGGTATGCAAGTGCTGGGCATGGCGACCAATGGTGAAGAAGGCGTGGCGATGGCGCTGGAGCTACAGCCCCAGGTGGTGCTGATGGATGTGCGCATGCCGCGTATGGACGGGATTGCGGCGACGATTGAAATTCGCAAGCGTCTGCCAGACTGCCAGGTGTTGATGCTAACCACCTTTGATGATGAAGAGTATATTGTCAAATCGCTGACGGCCGGGGCGAGCGGTTATCTGCTAAAAGACATCCCTGCCCAGGACCTGGCCCAGGCGGTGCGTCTGACGCATGCCGGCATTTACCAGCTTTCACCGTCGGTGGCCGGCAAGCTGGTGGGGCAGCTGAACTTACCCGCCTACCGTGCCAGCCAGGCGCGCAAAGGCTGCCATCCCCGAAGTTGACCTGACCGAACGCGAGCTGGAGGTGCTGCGTCTGGTAGCGACCGGTGCGACCAACCGTGAGATTGCCGAGAAGCTGAGTGTGAGCGAAGGCACGGTGAAAAACCACATGTCCAGCATCCTGACCCGCCTGGGGTTGAGGGATCGCCTGCAGGCTGCCTTGTATGCCTTGGAGCATGGGTTGGCGTGAGGGGATTTAGCCACGAAGTTTTAGCCACGAAGGGCCACGAAGGATCACGAAGGATTTGTTTTAGCCACGAATTATTAAAAATGTAGGGGCAGGTCCTCCCCGAACCTGCGTGCGCACCGGGTTAGGTGAACGAAGGATGGGAGCCCGGCATGGCGCGAGAAGACCTGCCCATGTGCACGCGGGATTTAGCCACGAAGGTTTTTTTAGCCACGAATTGACACGAATTTCCACGAATATTTTCCAAAACGTAGGGGCAGGTCATCCCCGAACCTGTGTGCGCACCGTGAAAAGGTGTACGAAAGATGGCAGCCCGGCATGGCGCGAGAAGACCTGCCCATGTGCGCGGGGGATTTGCCACGAATTATTAAAAATGTAGGGGCAGGTCATCCCCGAACCTGCGTGCGCACCGGGTTATGTGAACGAAGGATGGGAGCCCGGTATGGCGCGAGAAGACCTGCCCATGTGCGCGGGGGATTTAGCCACGAATTTCCACAAATATTTTCCAAAATGTAGGGGCAGGTCATCCCCGAACCTGAGTGCGCACCGGGTTAGGTGAACGAAGGATGGGAGCCCGGTGTGGCGCGAGAAGACCTGCCCCCGCCCATGCAATTTCGATTATTTGCGGGGTTTGAAAGGCGAGAAAACAGCCAGCAGAATGATCACACCTACCACGGTGATGCCCAAGGTAAATAACCACACGGTTTGAATATCCTGGACATCATACAGGTTGCCGGCAATAAACAAGCCAATGGATGGTCCAATTCCATTCATGACGGTGGAGTAGAGACCCTGACCGGAGGCGCGCCATTCTTTGGGGAATTTGCTGTCCACATGTTTCACGCCGACCACCATCAGACTCATAATGGCCAGGCTGTGAAAGATGGAGGTTGGGATTATCCAGGCTGGCTCTTGGATAAAGATAAACGCTAGCCAGCGCAGGGGGAGGAGGACAACGCCAAGTAGAAACACGGCAGGCAGTCCATATTTGTAAGTCCATTTCGGAACTTTTGCCATCAGTGGAATTTCCATAACTGCTTGCAAGGAAACAGCCAGACCGATCATCCAACCCATCGACTTGAGTTTTTCCATAAAAAGCGGCATGTACTGTAGTCCGATGGATATGGAGGTATTTATGAACATACAGCCAATAAAGTAAAGAATAATCTCTTTCTTCTTGAAGACAATGGCTATTCCTTGCCACCAGGCGGATGGTTTTTTCTTCTCGCCTTCCGGAAGCGTAAAAGCTAGCAGGGTGAGAACGAACATCACAGCACTGTACAGCAGCGGCAGTATGGATGTCATGGTTGTGATCACAAAAGCGCCCATCAGTAAGGCTGTGACAGCAAAACCAAACGAGCCCCAAAGGCGGATATAGCCAAATTCGTCCTGCCGGTTTAGCGTTTCGAGATGGTCTAACGCCAGGGCTGTGCTCAGTACGCCGATAGGCGCATGGAGAAGAGCATACAGGACTGAAATCAGCAGCAAACCCAAAAATGAAGACGTCAAAAAGTACAATGAGGCGATCACGGCAGCGGAAAGACAGGACAAAATGAGCAAGGTGCGCCGCGACTGGAACAGGTCACTGATCGTGGTCCAGGTTGGCTGAGCAATGATACTGACCAGTGGCATGGTGCCCAGAATGATGCCGAGCTGTGCACCGGATAGTCCTTTACTATTCAGGAAGAGGGCCATATAGGGCGCGAAGATACCCACACCAAGGTATTGCAAGGTGAAAAATATCTTAAATCGATTTACAGGTTGAAACAACCTGGCAAGGGTTTGTCTTGTCATGGTCTTGATTATTTGAAAACCTATTTTGTTTAAGGTATCTTTCCGATTGGAAAATCCTTAATGGCGGGGACGATTATACCCTTGGATGACCCGTCTTTCAGCCAGTTGTATGCTGAGTTCCTGCAAAGGAACCAGGGTTAGAAGGGGACTTAATGATTCTGGACCCTCCGGGATCGTTATGTGGTGGCGGCAAAATTTTGCTATTTCATTTGTTTGAGCACCCAGAATGCCGATCAGGAAAGCGCCTCGTTCATGTGCGACGATGGCTGTCTCGAGAGAACGTTGCAGACAGGTCGGGTGTGTTGCCAGCAGGATGACGGGATTGCCTGGTTGGAGCGTGTACTGGCGGAGACTGTGATGGAACTCTTCGAGCGGTAAGAGCCAGGCCAAAACGTTGTGGACCTTCGGAGAGCAGTGCAGAACCGATGAGAGCAACCCCATCGTTTGGTCCACTGGCGATGAGGGTAAAAATGGATTGCTCAATTGTTTCTTGAGCAACGTTGCTTGCAAAGTTACGGCTGATTTCAAGCACGGCTTTCATCTTGAATGGCAATGAATTTAACTGTTCATGCAGTTCTTCGTACTGCGGGGAAGTCATAAGACGACGAAGAAAACCCCACTCAATCGCCAACATACAGAGAGCGGTGAGAGCTGCTGAAGTGGTTTGAGTAGGCCAGCCGATCTTTTCCGCCTGGGTGAGCAGGACGGTATGGGCTTTTTGTAGGATGGGGTTGGTCTCTTCCGAGTTGTCCGTGATACCGATGATATAGGCAGGAGTGTCCACCGCCCTGTCGAGTGCATCCCAAATGACCGATTTGCGCCCACTTGAGCTGATCACAATGATTGCATAGCGCTCGTCGATGTTCGGATAACCGTAGCAGGCAAATTCCAGGGCCTGGAGCACCGTGACAGTTGAATGCGTATAGCTTTGCAAAGCATGCCGGGCGGCTAATCCGATGTAATATGAATCACCCGATCCAAGCAGGATGACATGCTTGATCTGCCGCTGTTCTAATTGTTGAGCTAAACCAATGATTTCGGCGGAGAGCGAATCGATCACGATGGGCGATCACTGCTGGTTCTTGATCCAGCTCTCTGCGGGTGGCTTTTAGCGGCATTTGTTCAAGGTAGGATTTCTGTCATGCTGCATCTCATTGGATCCAGATGGGATTTGTAAGCACTCTCATGGTAGAAAAATTACGCCAGTAGTATGCCCGAATAGGGGGGACAGAAGTGATATCGTGGAGCTCAATGCGATAATATCCCGCCGGATTTTGGTCACTTACAGTGAAATTCACGGTTTGCCAGTCTGGAGAGCCGTCAAGTTTTTCGATCTGGTACATCATACCGTCGCGCATGACAAACATGCGCAATGGTTTATCCCATAGCACTTTCATCTCGAACTGGAAACGGTCCATCATCGATGGGCAAGGGATTCTCCCACATCTGGGCAGTTTTTCCGGATTGGCTCTTGAACCCTGGAATCGGATTTGCTGGTCCCCGGCTGACATACACTTGGCCGCGTTTTAGCCCCTGGATGATGCCTGATTCGCTCAGCTCATCGGCGTAAACAACGGTATGCACCTGCCCCAATTCGTGCAAGTCTTCGAAGGGATTGTGGCTGTCGATGCCACCCACGCCTACGATACGGTAACCAGATTGCGAGATGGTGGTCCCAGAGTGATAACTGGTAGTCGTTATTGCAGCCTTCCAGATTATGGTAAGATTTCTTCCATATCGACCTTTGACCAGTCCAGGCTAAAAGTCCCGCCAACTCAAATCACCGCTGTAGGCATGGTTGATGCAGAAGAGCCCACCTTGTTGGTGAGCGGCATCAGTTGCCTGGTTGACATCCCACCCTGGACGATCGATGTAAACATCTCACCCAGATTGCAGACCGTGCAAATTTGCGTGACCGATATGGCTGGTGATTTCAAGCGAGCGGATCAGGGCTGTCTTTTGGTTGACCAATTTCGCCAGCTTATGCCATTGACTGTTGGTGGTGTGATCTGTAAGTGAGAAGAAATCCAAATCATGGTCGATGGCTGCCTGGACGACTTGCTCTACAGAAAATTTACCGTCGCTCTCGGTAGAGTGGGCGTGCAATTCACCTTTATACCAGCCTGGTTTGGGATTGACGATGTGATCGGCGGGATATTCCTGGTTCAGGGGCGGTCTGAGGCTCGCCGGTTTCGCCATAGACTAGCAACTCATAATCTGTCTCGCCTGTCAGTACGCGAATATCGATTTGGGCAGTCCACTCGCCGGCGGGAAGAGCGCCTGGAATTCCGCCTTCAGAAGAGTCGTCCGGGCTTACCCACAGGTTAAGGGTAACCTCGCCACGTCCGCCAGGAAACATGCGATGACCTCGGAACCCATTGGGATCGTGTAAAGAGACGAACATGACCTCCTTCAGGGGATTACTGTCCGAGAATTCATTGAAATAGGTCAGTGATAAGGCAACTTTGACGGCATTGGGGGGTACGGTAAAGACATGCCGGATATAGTCCACCTTGTTTTGCGGCGTGAGGTGCTGGCGAATTTTGAGCAAACTGGTTAGATTGTGCGTGGCTGTCATGAGTGAAGTTCCCGTAAATTAATCATTAGTGGCTGGAAGAATTCTCAACCCAAACTGGGTTGCTGATGGCTTGCATGGTTGTGTAATCGCGCCAGTGAATACCTGGGTGGCTTGGATGTTTAAAATACTTGTGCAATTCCATGCGGTAGTACCCGCTTTTGGGAGGAGCACTATCCTCCATGTTCACATCCGTCCAACCTTCAGAGGCATTGAGAACCATGGAGTTGAAGAGTAAACCATTCCGAAAGACAAACAATCTGCATTGTTCGTTTACCTGGGCTTGGATTTGGATCAGCACCGGGTTCCCATCTGTTTGCAGCCGGTCACCCATTTCGGCGGTTTGCCCTGCATGATTTTGCAGGCTAAATCGTATCTCGGGTCCACGGCTGATGTAAGCCCTGCCGCGTTTCAAGCCCTGGACAATGCCTTTTTCACTCAATTGATCTGCAAAAACCCAAGTATTCACCTGGTTGATCTGGTCGGTGCCTTTGAAGGGATCGTGACTGTCGGTGCCTGCCACGCCGATGATGCGATATCCCTGGTTGAGCAACAGATCCCACAAGCCTGTGTGGAAGTGATTGTTTGCCCCTTCCAGGTTATGGTAAATTTCCATCAGGTCTGCTTTTGCCCAATCGAAATCATAGGATTTCCAGGCTAGATCTCCACTAAAAGGATGGTTGATGCAGAAAAGAGCTCCTTGGGAATGTGTGGAGTCGGCAGCCTGGTTCATACTCCAGGATGGCCGGTCAACGAACACATCGACCCATTGGCTAAGCCCATGCAGATTGGCATGACCCTGATGGCTGGTGATTTCAAGCGAGCGGATCAGGGCAATCTTGCCATTGTCTACTAACTTTGCCAGTTTATGCCACTGGCTGGAGGTGAAATGATCTGTCAGACTGAAGAAATCCAAGCCTGCATCGATAGCGGCCTGGATGACCGTATCTACCGGGTATTTGCCGTCGCTTTCCGTCGAATGGGCATGCAGCTCGCCCTTATACCAACCAGGGTTAGGGTTAATCACAACTTCTTCTGGGTAGGTGAATGCTGCTGTATCGGAAACCGGATTGAATTCAGCATAGGCGGTCAGGTGGTACTCTATGGTTTCACCCAGTCTTTCAATGTCCATTTGAGCGCGCCATTCACCCGATGGTAATGGACCTGGGATGGCGCCTTCGCTGGACTGGTTGGGACTCACCCAACAATCCAGGATGATCTCTCCCTTCCCGCCCGGTCTCATGCGGTTGCCCCGAAAACCATTTGGATCGTGAAGCGAGACAAACACTTGAGCCAGTTCTTTCTTGAAGAAAGAAAGCTGTATGCCAACCTTGCTAGCGCCTTGCGGCACAAGGAAATGATGATCGATATAGTTAATGCGAGGTTCGGGTGATAACTTTTGGCTGGATGTGTAAAGAACCTGGCGGGATGATTGAGAAGAATTGTTTTCGGGATCGTTGCTCATGGCGCTCCAATAAAGTCGTGATTAGAAAATAGGACATAGAACAACAATAAATGTTGATCTATGTCCCAAACGGAGGAAATAATCTTGGTTATTTAGGGATGATCAATTTGCCTTCATCGCGGGCTTGATTGATCAGGTCCTGAAGTTCTGCCTGCAGGTCTTGCAATACCGTTAAAGGATCTTCCTGGTTCAAGACCACGCGGTCTGTAGCAGGGGTGGTGATGGAGACATACTGAGGAATATTAACGATGGCGCAGGGAGTCTTGAAAATATATTGAACGCCTTCAACAGATGTCTGCCAGGATGGATTTTCTGCGTAGAACGCCTTAACTTCGGGAAGCTCAGCGACGCTCTTGCGGGTCGGTAGGTAACCGGTTCCCATATGCCATTCTGCTGATTTTTCCTTGCTGGTTAGCCAGCGAGTGAAGTCCCAGGCTGCAGCTTTCTGTTCTGGTGTTGCGCTTGCTGACATGGCAACATTGCCGCCACCGCCGAGCCATGCAAAACCACCCGGACCAGCGGGCATGAGGAAGAAGCCCCAGTCAAACTCAACGGTATCGCCAACGCGCTTCTGAATGGCGATCGAGCCGGAATACATGCCGACTTTGCCCTGGATGAATTCAATGGCTGCCTGGTCAAACGGGCCGCTCAGGTTGGCGGGCACCAAGGCGTTGTGGACATAGCGCAGATCTTGCAAGTATTGGTAGGCTGCTACACCAGCGTCGCTGGTTACGGTCACGTCACAATTCTCGTCACTGATGGGTTCACCAAAGGAAAGGAAGAACTCATGAGAACGGCGGTAAATGTATGATCCATAAATGTCATCGCCTAAAGCATCGATGGCATCTACAGCAGCAGCATATTCGTCCCAGGTTTGGGGAGGCGCTTCGGGGTCCAGGCCTGCCTGGCGGAAGAGATCTTTATTGAAGTAGACACCCTGGTAACTGCGATTGAAGGGCAGGGCATACACAACGCCATCGTAGGTCAAATCGCCCAGCAAACCAGGGATGAAGTCGTTCATATCATCTTCGCTGGCCCAATTGGCGATGGGTTCCAAAACCCCAGCTTGAGCAAAGAAAGGCACGGTTTTGTAGTCAATCAAGGTGACAGGGGGGAAGTTGCCAGCGACAACGGATGCCAGTTGCTTTTGCAGTAAAGGCTCGTAGTCGCCCTGGTTGACTTCCATAATGGTGACCATGTCCTGGCTCGCATTATATTCTTCTACCAGTTTCTTGACTCTCTCACCGAGATCGCCGCCTAGCATCGTCCAGAACTCGATGGTAATCGGTTCAGTGATGGCGGAGGCTGCTGGTTCTTCGGTTGCGGCAGGCGCTTCAGTCATGGCTGGCGCTTCGGTTGCGGCAGGCGCTTCTACGGCGGGAACATCGGTGGGGGCGGCTGCGGGTGGAGCGGCTGGCTCAACCGGGGCTGGCGCCTGGGTGGGGGCGGCTGTTGGGCTAGCGCATGCTGCCAACAGCAGACTTAAGGATATTACAAAGGTCAAAATTTTCGTCAGGGATTTCATTATTCAACTCCTATATGTGTTGTTTAGTCGATATTATGGTCAAAGTTGTGTTTCAGTTCATTTATTTTGAAAATCACCTCCTTAGGCTTGAAGCTTGGGCAAGAAACCTAGGCTTTTAATCCTGTTCTTGAAATGCCTTCAATAAAATAACGCTGTGCAAAGGCGAAGATGATCATAATGGGCGAGATGACGATGACGGTTGCAGCCATGAGAATATGCCATTTGGATCCGCCTTCTGATCCAGCGCGCATTGCAACCAGACCGACGGGTAAGGTGCGCATCAGATCCGAGCTTGTCATAATCAATACCCAGAAGTAATCGTTCCAGCGCCAGTTGAAAACCAGTAGTGCGAGGGTGATCATCATGGGGACGCTGAGCGGTATCATCACATGGCGAAGAATGCGCAGGTGCCCTGCGCCGTCGATGATGGCCGCGTCGACCAGATCGTCGGGAACAGCCATGAAAGCCTGGCGCATAAGAAAGGTTCCGAAGGCGGTGGCAGCGCTGGGGACGATCAAAGCCCAATAGGTGTTGATCCAATCCAGGTTTGACATGACGATGTAATTGGGAATGACGGTGACCTGTCCGGGGATCATTAAGACCGCCAGGAAGAGCAGGAAGATCATGTCCCTGCCGGGAAATTTGATGCGAGAAAAGACATAGGCGCACAGGCAGGCATTGATCACCTGCAGGCTCATGCCGCTGATGCTGACGATCAAGCTGTTGTACAGGTAGCGGTCAAATGGGGCTGAGTTCCAGGCATCGACGTAGTTTTGCCAGGAAGGCGGTTTGGGGATCCACTCAGGTGGGAAAACATAAACCGCTTTTAAATCTGGTTTTAAACTGGTGGAAATCATCCACAGGAAGGGCAAAACTGTGAAAATAGCAATCACCGATAGGGCGAGAATGGAGAGAATTTTTAGTAATCTTTCTCGAACAGGGTAGGACATTTTGGAAAAATTTTGAGTCGTCATAGTTTTATCCATGATCCTATTGGTAGTGCACCCAACGACGTGATAAACGCAGTTGGATTATGGTAAGAATGAGCAGGATGATGAAAAGCACGGTGGCAATGGCAGCGGCATAGCCGGCGCGAAAACTGACAAAGGCTTCGGTGTAGATGGCGTAATTGATTACCTTGGTGGCCGTGACCGGGCCTCCTTGCGTCATGACTGCTACCTGATCAAAGACCTGGAAAGCGCTTAATAAAGAAGTGACAACCAGAAAGAAGGTGGTGGGTGAAAGCAGCGGCAAAGTGATATTGAAGAATTTTTGAATCCTGCCTGCGCCGTCTATCTCTGCTGCTTCGTAATATTCACGAGGAATGCCGGTCAAGCCTGCCAGAAAGATGACCATGGTGTAACCGCTGGTTCGCCAGGTGTTCATGATCAGCAGGGCAGGCATTGCCCACATGGTATCCGTGAGCCACCTGGGTCCAGACAAACCAATGAGTTGAAGACCATAATTGATCAAACCGTAATTGGGATCGAAAATCCAAATCCATAAAACAGCCACAGCAGCAGTAGTTGTGATGTAAGGGGAGAAAATGAGTGTGCGGAAGAAGCCTCTAGCTGGGATTTTCTGGTTAAGCAAGAGGGCGAAGATCAGCCCAAGCACCAGGGAAGAAATAACGGTTCCCACAGCATAATATGTTGTGTTGCCAAGAATTTGCCAGAAACGATCATCGGAAAACATCCTGGTATAGTTTGTCAATCCGATGAGATTTTTGGTTTTGGAGAGGAAATTCCAAGAAGTAAAACTCAAAAAAACGTTGAAACCCAACGCATAATAAGTAAAAACCCCAAAAATTGCCAGGGATGGAAACAGGAAAAGTAAGGCGGTGATCAAGTCGACACGCTTGCGTTTGCTTGTGAGGTAACTCTTGTTATCTATCAGGAACTGAGCAAATTTGTTTTTATACTTTGTATTTGTAGAGACATTTGAACTTGGGTTCATGTTTAGATTCACCTCGGGTGGTTCAATTCGGCTTCAGGTAAAAATGATGTCATGTGGTTCTAACCAATCAATGGATAAAAAAATTTACTTCGTCAGGTGGACAAAATATTGATAGCGGTCAGCACGGTAGAGAACTCGAACAAATTCCATAGCCTGCCTGGTTTGAGACCAGACTGTGCGCTCGAATAAGAGCAGTGGGCTACCTTCTTGTACCTCAAGTAGTTGGGCTTCTTCCGGGTCAGCGATGGTCGCTTCGATGGTTTCGTAGGCTTTGCTGGGTATAAGGTTGAACTTATCCTGCAGCAAGCTGTATAGCGAGCCGCTCTGGTTGATTTCTTCGATGGTTATTGGCTGAGAACTATCCAGAGGCAAGTATGCGGTATGGATACCGATGGGCCGGTTATCTGCCAGGCGCAGACGTTTTAAGTATAGGACTTCCTGCGCATCTGAGGATAATTCTAATTGCTGTCGGACTTTGTGGCTTGGCTCGATATAGGCTAGCTCCAGGATGATCTGACCCGGAACCAAGCCGCGAACGCGCATATCCTGTGTAAAACTGGTCAGTTCGTGCAGGCTGTTCTGTAACTTTGGGGGCGCGACAAAAGTGCCGCGTCCGTGTTCGCGGTAAACAAAGCCCTGGCTGGTGAGCAGCGAGATTGCCTGGCGGATGGTTGTCCGGCTGACGTTGTAGATTTCTTCTAATTCACGTTCGGAAGGGATGGGTTGGAGAGGTGGTAATTCGCCATCCTGGACTTTATTACGAAGGATTGTAAACAGCTGGTAATATTTCGGTACAAATGCGTAGGGATCAATTCGCTGGCTTTCCACATGCAATCCTTTCAATACCCGGGCCATAACTCGTTACGTAAGTGTGATGTAATGTGGTTATTACCAGTTGGAAATTATATCATAAGCATCCAAAGTGTCAATGATTTTGATGGTTTAATTGAAAACCCTAAGGATCTGCGAGACCCTTAGGGTTTGGTTGTAGGAACTACACGTCAAGTTCTAAAACCTGGCGCGGAATGGTGAGGCCAGGCGGATAGTTTGCTCGGTCATCAGGTAGTGGCTTTGCAAACGATCGATGCGCTTTTGCAAGTAAGGCGAAAAGTATCCCCGGTAGCGTTCCTGCAGATCGGGGTTTTGCCAGTCATTTCCGCTAATGCGCCCACGACAGCTCGGTGTACCGCACATGCATTCAAATTCGTCGTAATCAGAGCCGTCGGTCATGGCATAGTCAAAGCAGACTTCGTCACCCGGCTCAATATCGCACATGGCGACCAGGGCGATCTGTCCGCTCATGCCGGCGTTGGGTTCGCAGCTGTGATTAAAATAATCGGCTGGTTCCGGCTCGCTGATGGAGGTTAAATAAAAATCTTCCTCCACCTGCACCGTGATACGGCGCCTGAGGGGAGAAAGCTGATCTAATTCTGGGAGGCGGATTAACCTACCCTCCCAAACGGCTAGTAACTCACCGGCATGGATCGGTTCGCAAGCAAACACCCCAAAGCCACCTTTGTCATCTAGCCGTCTTGCTTCCAGTTTTTCACAGAAGTAAGCTGCCATCAAAGGACCCTTTCTTGGAATGGGGCATCATGGAACGCCGTTACTGGGCCAAAACGGGGTTTCGCATTATAAGAGACCTGCGTTTTGCCGAATGACTGGCTTGGACCGGGCTTATCCAATTCGCCTTAAGGTATTCAGTTTGAAAACTGCAGGGCAATATCGTATCATAAAAATATTGAGAATGGGGAAAATTGGGGGAAAGAACTTAGCCACGAAGGGACACGAAGAGCCACGAAGATTTTTTTTGCCACGAATTTTATACCTGCGAGGAGATGCGAAGACATTCGCAGATCTTTTAGCCACGAAGGGACACGAAGAGCCACGAAGGTTTTTTTGGCCACGAATTTTCACGAATGGACACGAATTTTAAGCCTGAGAGGAGATGGCAAGATATTGGAAATCTTTTTTTTGCCACGAAGTTATTTTTATTAGCCATGAAATTTTTGCTTGCGGGGAGAGGTGAAGACACTCGCAGATCTTTTAGCCACGAAATGACAAGAAGAGTTGCGAAGGTTTTTTATTAGTCAGGAATTTTTTGCTTGCGGGGAGAGGTGAAGACACTCGCAGATCTTTTAGCCACGAAGGGACACGAAGAACCACGAAGGCTTTTTGTGAGCCACGAATTTTCACGAATTGACAAGTAGGACTTTTTGGCTGCGGAAACATCGAAGTCATACTACGAGAGTGAAAAGCTGTCATCGTATTCTTGCAACGAATAGAACGGATTGAGATCTTATGCGCAAGATAACATTCGTATCAGAAAAACCCATGATTGACTAGTGATTTATTTTCTGTCATACTCTTAGCATAGCTAATCAAAGAAGCTATTACCAAAGGAGGGGAAGATGAAGATTTTGTTGGTATGGATTGCATTGTTCTGTCTATTCTTGATGTCAGCTTGCTCATCGCTAACCGTTGAGCCAACACCGACACCCTCAGCGACAGCCAGCTTGACAAGCACCTGGACGCCGACCCCAACCATAACAACTACATTTACACCGACCGCTACTTTTACACCCACTGAAACGCCCACGAAAACATTGACGCCGAGCATGACCCCAACGCCAACCAGAGTCTTTGTGGGAATGTATACACCATTTCCTGCTGACACACTGGAGTTGACTGTGATCAAAGCCTGGTTAACCAAGGAGCAAATTACTGTTTACATTCCCAAAATACGATTAACTTTCATCGAACCTGAGTTTGCATACTTGCTGGTAAGGTTAAGTGTCTCCAGACTAGGGGAAAGAGCTATTGGAATGGATTTTGTTCGAAGAGATCTATTAGTTCAGTTTGCTGACAACGAAGCTGTCAATTGTATAACGATCATTGTTGGCACTATCGATAAAACAAGAGCCATTATTAGCGGATTAATCCCAGAGAGAAAGACCAGAATATTACCCGAGACCTTTACGGGATTGTACGATGAGGATGTAGCTGATTATATGTTTTTGCTGCCTTATGAACCTGACCCACAAGATCCTGTCTATTTATATTGGGGAGAATATCCTCCAGTAAAATTGATGCTGACAGAAGATGATTAGGCAGAAACAAGAATGAACATGCAGAGACATTTAAATTGCTATCTATTCTCTCAAGCATGTTGGTGAACGGTACACGAACCTGAAAATATAGCGCGGCGGGATGCATTGCGGTAATATTGTAGAGCAATCCTACTGGCATGTTCACCTGGTTTGTCAGTTACTCAAGTATTTTCCAGAAAGAATCCTTGCGGATTATTTTGCCCTCAGCGAACTCGAGCAGATCAACGCCGCGCACTTCGATGTGCTGCCCTAAGGCAGATGTGCCAGTTAGTGTCCATTCAGAGACGCCGAAATCTTTACCGATCCAGTGCTGATCATCTCCATAATGCACATCCGGAAGCCCCTCAAATCGTTTTGCCAACCCTGCTCGAACCTGATCCTTTCCGATGTACCGATCCCCACGCGGCTTGGCGCCTCTTGGCATATAGAAGACGCAATCCTCTGCGAAATAGTCCATGATGGAATCCAGATCGTGGCGGTTAAACGCTTCGAGGAACCCCTTCAATAATTCATAGGTCACTTGCTCGGACATTGAACACCTCCAAAGGGACGGGATAAAGGTTGTGGTTGATCACGCATCCTGATCCAGGGCGCGGCGGGCGAGCAGGCCAGGCGATCAGAACCAACCCGA
>CAWJHE010000014.1:0-644953 GCA_963842455.1 uncultured Chloroflexia bacterium | reverse complement strand
GAAGAGAATAACGATTAGCGTCAACAGTGAAATTAACAGCTTCCAATTTTTCAACATTATCTTTCCCTTTCTCCTGTCACATATCGGTTGAATTCAAATTACGGTTGTGGGTAGGGTAGATCATTTAGCGATAGTTCATCCTCCTTTTCATGCTCTATTTTGCCTAGGGATTTAAGGATTTTTTCCGGTGTGGCAGGGGTTGAATGGAACACCTTGCCGATAGCGTTGTTGATGGCGTTGAAAATGGTCGGCGCAGTAGAGAATCGTAGCTGGTTCAGCTACTCCCTTGGCTCCGTAAGGACCTGTTGGATCGTATACCTCAACGATCAAAGGCTCGATCATTGGGACATCAGCGGCTGTTGGTATTAAATATGTGCTTAACTTGGAATTCAGGAATACGCCCTGCTCTACTTTCATTTCTTCCATCAGAGCAAAACCCAAGCCTTGAACTGCACCGCCTTCAATTTGACCTTCCACCATTTTGGGATTAATCGCTTTACCTGCATCTGTGGCAGAGGCTAGTCGTAAAACTGTGACCTTTCCAGTTTCAGTATCGACCTCAACTTCTGCGAGCTGGCTGGCCCAAGCGTAGGATGCATACGCATCACCTTGCGAAGTTGCTGGGTCAACATCTGCAGTGGTAATATTGTGATAACCGGTGCCCCTAACGCGACGCCCACGTTTATGCATTTCCCCGGCGAGATGATGAAACGTTATGAAACGAGAGGGGTCATTTTGATCAAAAACTAATCCATTCTGATACTGAAGCTGGTTGGGATCAGTGTGTAAGAGTTCCCCAGCAAGTTCAGACATTGATTTTTTTAGATCCTGGCTTGCTTTGACAGCTGAATTCCCCTGTACATATGTGGAACGGCTGGCAGAAACCGGTCCAGCATCAGGTGTACGTGAGGTGTCAGCAGAAATTATGAACGTGTCGTCATATGGAATACCAAGTTCCTGGGCAACCAACTGGCAGAGCAAAGTAAGTAACCCTTGACCGAGTTCACTAGCGCCATTCCAGATTGTAATCGTTCCATCAGGAGCTAATTCAACATCAGTGGTTGAGAAATCAGGTCTCGAGAAACCATATCCCAATCCGTAAACCATCGCGCCAACACCAAAACCGCGTAGTTTCATGCTGGTACCTCCTGCTTTTTATTGAAATGTAATCCGTTATCAAGCATATACCTCTGAAGTCTTTCCAGGGTTGCTTCTATTCCACACGCTTCTGTCATAATTTGACCAGTCGAGAAGCCCAAACCGGGCCGCAGGCAATTCATCAAGCGAAATTCTAGAGGATCCATACCTAGCTTCTCTGCCAGTTCATCAATTTGCCCTTCATGAGCAACGGCTGCTTGAAGAACACCAAAACCCCGGAACGCCCCTGAAATTGGGTTATTGGTATAAACAGAAATACTATCGGCTTTGAAATGAGGGTAATAATAGGGTCCCCCGAGGAAAAGCGCCATTTTCTTAATCACATATATCCCAAGTGAGGAATAAGCGCCGGTATCTCCGTAGACTACCCCTTCCATAGCGGTTAATTTCCCATCGCGGCGTGCACCCGTTCGTACTCTCACATAGGTCGGGTGTCGGTGAGTTTGTGTCAACATGGCTTCATGACGTGAGTAGACCAGGCGAACCGGTCGGCCTGTTTTCCAGGTAAGTAACGCAACCATGATTTCTGTTGTCACATCATCCTTGCGACCAAAACCCCCACCCATGGTCATGTTTGCTACGCGCACTCTATTCATCGGCAGGTTCAGAACAATAGCAATTTGTCTCCGGTCACGAAATGCGTACTGGGTGCCTGAGAAAACATTCAGGATACCTTCAGCGTCTATCCAGGCAAAACCTGCTTCCGGTTCGATTGGAGCATGGTCCTGACCAGAAGTTTTGTAAAGATTTTCGACAATCACATCTGATTCGTCAAAACCTTGCAGAATGTTCCCTTTTCTTACCTTAGTGTGGTACAGAATATTCCCTTTTTCATGGACCAGGGCAGCACCAGGTTTGAGTGCTTCCATAGGGTTGAAAACAGCAGGAAGCGGTTCATAGTCAACATGAATTTTTCGAAATCGCAATTTCGGCAGAAAAATTATCCTCTGCTGCTACGATTGCGACTGGCTCACCGATGAAACGTACCTTAGTATCGGCTAACACTTGTTGATCTGGAATTGCAATCCCAAAAACATTCTCGCCAGGTATGTCCTTTGCTGTAAGAATCGCTCTTACACCCGGAACAGCTGCCGCTTCAGTTATATCAATGGATTTGATTAGGGCATGGGCTTGAGTGCTCAAAAGGACTTTTCCGATGAGCATATTCGGCATATGCAAATCGGCTGAATAGATTGCCCGACCAGTGACTTTTGGAACCGCATCTTTACGGAGTACTGACTTTCCAACCGTTTCATAACCCTGGTCAACTGAGCTTCGAAGATCTTGGATAAGGTCAAAATCTTCGTCAACCATTTTCCTCTGGACATTCATTTTACTTGCTCCTTGCCTGGCTCAGCAGGCTGAGTGAGATTGCGCATCTCCTGGGCAGCTTGTTGGATTCCTAAGATGATTTTCTTGTATCCGGTGCATCGGCATAAGTTGCCTGATATTCCTTCAATGATCTCGTCCACTGATGGGTCTGGATAGTGATTGATGAGTTCGATGGCAGAGATAACCATTCCTGGTGTACACATTCCACATTGAACTCCCCCACCTTCGAGCAGTGCTGCCTGGACAGGGTGCAGATCGGATGGAGTCCCAATCCCTTCGATGGTGACGACTGAACAGCCAATCACGCGTTCCATTGGGGTAAGACACGCTAAGACACTATGGTTGTCCAAGAGGACTGTACAAGAACCACATTCACCTTCGCCGCAACCCTCTTTGGAGCCGGTCAGGTGTAAGTCATCCCGTAAGAAATCTAATAATCTACGTCCACCTTTAACAGCCATGGAGACGTCTTCTCCATTGACCGTTAACTCCATGTTGATTATGTTGTTATCACTCATAAATTCTCCTTCTTTATTTCCCTGCTCGCTCAAATGCGGCTCTGATTGCATGAGAAACGCAAACGGCTACCAGGTATTTTCTGAATGCTGCACTCCCTCGAATGTCGTCAATCGGGTGAGCATCAGATCGAGCAGCCTCACCAGCTTTTGTTATCAAGTCGATTGATGGCGTTTGTCCGATCAAGGCAGCTTCGGCTGAATGACTTCGAATGATGGTAGGTGCAACAGCGCCGAGCGCTATAGTAGCTTGGACAATCTTGTTTTCATGGATCTGAATGCATGCGGCTGCATCCACAACAGATATTGCCTGGCTTTTGCGTAACCCATATTTATAGAACGCCGAGCCAAATCCTGCCGTTGATAGAGGAAAGCGGATTTCTTTGATAATCTCACCCTTATTTAAGTCGATCTTACGATATCCAAGATGAAATTTTTCAATTGGAATTTTACGTTCAGTATCCTGACCGCAAACTATTACCTCGGCTCTAAGCGCATACAAGCAGGGGATAGCATCAGCAGCCGGAGATGCATTGCCAATATTTCCGCCGATCGTGCCCATATTCTGGATTTGAACGGCTCCAACCTTTTTGCTTGCCTCGACTAGAAGATAGGCATGTTGATTAATGATTGGAGAGCGATAGATTTCGGCGTATGTACTCGCCGACCCTATAACAACCTGGTCATTTTCTACCCGTATTCCCCGCAACTCTGGCACCCGGCTGATATCAACAAGGACATCTGTTGAGATGATATGCTCGTGCAGTTGGAGAATTAGATCTGTGCCGCCAGCAATTGGGCGCACAATTCTTCCATCCTGAGCATTGAGTAATTTAAAAACCTCGTTCAGGCTATGAGCCATTTCATATTTTTGATAAAGCATAATGGTAGACCTCCCTTCACTCTAAACGCCATATTAAAAATCAACGACTAAATCGCGGATAACTTTTGACTCGTTGGCAGGTTTAATGATGATCCTGCAACCTGGTTCTAGAGGAACGCTGCAACCTTTGGTTAGTTTACCGTTAATACTTACGCGTACATGGCAGGTACCGCAAATGCCTCGTCCGCATTGTTGGTTGCGAAAAGCCAAAGTTGAGTCTTGTTTTTCATAAATTTCTCGTAAAAGTGTGAGGATGCTCATTCTATGGAGATAGGGAACAATATAGGTTTGCATCCGGGGCTCTTTATCAATGGCAGGGTCGAACCTGAAAATTTCTGCTACGATTGGCTCGCCAGTAATTTGTTCTTCATGTGAATCGCTTTTCAAAATATGAGACATTTTTTATTCTCCTGAATATCCTTCTAGAACGCCAGCTTTGATAAGGGCATGGTCGGCCTGACGGCGCTCCTTTGTGCGATCTTTTAGTCTGATGACGGGGGCATCTGTAACCAGATAACCTCGATCCCCATTCTTCTTAACAATGGTGTGTTTTTCCCATTCTGGTCTCATAGATGGAAAATCAGTTCGCCAATGGTGTCCACGACTTTCTTCTCTTGCCAAGGCTGATGCAGCAATCATTTCTCCGAGATCCACCATAAAGAGTGCTTCAATAGCCTCTTCCCATTCATAATTGAAAATTCGGTGCGATAGATCTGCTCTCATAGTTGGGCAAATTTCTTCACGCAAAAACCTGAACTGGTCGATGGCATATTGAAGACCTTCGGCATTGCGACTGTAATGCACATTTTCATGCATAATTTGCTTAATCTGTCGTTTTAGCTCGATGGGACGCGTACTATTATCAATTGGTGTAATTAATTTTTCGATTCGCTCGATCTCTCTGTTAATTTCACTCATATCATAAATTTTATGGGTAACGTTTTTAGCATATTCTGCTGCACGAATACCGGAACGCCTACCAAAGACTTGAGTTTCTGCTAAGGCATTCCCACTTGTTCGATTTGCACCATGAACATTACCTTCCACTTCTCCAGCGGCGAATAATCCTGGCAGAGTTGTTTCTGCCCATTCGTTAATTCTGACCCCACCGAGTGTGAAGTGCGTAACTGGCATCACTTCAATGGGCTCTTTTTCAATATCTATGCCGATATCTCGTAACTGGTCGTACGGCAGTGAATCTAATTGGGCAAGAATATTTCGGATTTCTTCTCCAGAGCGAGGTGACTTTCTAAGATCGATATAAACTCCACCATGAGGAGTTCCCCGTCCTTCTTGGATTTCCCGAAACATCAATTTCATCATGACGTCACGCACAGGTAAGGAATCTGTCTTTGGTAAAAACTCTTCACCAAGTCCATTGAGCATTGCACCGGCGCAATACTTCTTAGTCATCAGTCCTTCATATTGAACCAGTGTGCCTTCCACCTCGGATGGATAACATAACCCAGCAGGATAGAAGAGCATCATTTCGAGATCAACAAGATCAGCGCCTGCCTGGTGGGCGAGAAAAACACCTTCGCCAGTTAATCCGGGTTCGGTATCTGTCCAACGCCATAACTCTGGATACCCACCGGTTGCCAGAATAACCGCTGGAGTCTGAATACGCAATTAACTCGCCACTTCGCATATCTAACCCTACCAGACCTACGATCCTCTCATCATCGGTCAATAAACGGGTGACTACAACATCTTCTAGCAACGAAATCGAAGAATGCTTCAACATCTCACGCCGCAATCCAGCTGCCATGGCGTATCCATTTCCCATGATGACCAGATTACGTTCATATGAGTGCCCTGGATGAACAACTTGCAAAAAATTGCCATTTTCTTTCTTTCGATACTTCATTCCATATCGATTCATTTCCATGGCTCTCTCGGTTGCTTCACGAGTCAAAACATGGATCAGGTTTTCATCTCCCAAATATCGACCTTCAAAACAAGTATCCTCAAAGGCGATATCAGGGTTGTCTCGGTCATCTTCCATTGCAAAAGCAGCTTGATATGAAGGACAAGCCATTGGTGTTGCCCCACTCCGAGCTGCCTGACCTTTGGTGACGACTATCACACGTGCACCAGTCTCCGCTGCGGCTATTGCAGCACGCATACCTGCGCCGCCAGCCCCAACCACTACAACATCTGATTCTAGTTTACTAATTTTGGCCATAACTACTCCTGACAGTCCTGGAATTTTGTGAAATTATGTATATTAATTATTGTGGAAATTTACCCCTAAAAGTCCATATTTATCATTTCACAGACGAATATGATTTAATCATTCAATGTGCTCAACTCTCTTAATCTTTGAACCCCAAAGAGTAACTCAATTCAGCTGTCATTTCTTTAAGAGGATTAATCCATTCAGTGGAATTTTTTAATTTGATTCTTCCGTGTAACCCTGCGATACTTATGGATGCCATTGGAAATCCATGGCGGTTGCGAATACAACAGGCTACAGCCCATATTCCAAGAGCTGATTCTTCATGATCGAAGGCGCAACCATTTTTCGCAATCTTACTCAGTTCTTTTTTTAAAACAACTTTTGACGAGATTGTGTTTTGAGAAAACTTCTCGAGTACATCGGTTGGGTAGAGACGGTCAATTTCACTTTCTGGCAAGTAGGCGAGCATAACTTTGCCAGAACCGGTTGCGTGGGCAGACAACATTGTTCCAACAGGATTTACAAGTTGCTGCACCCCCTCGCCAACTACTTTGTGAATGAAAACGACAAAATTCTCTCTCAGAACCGTCAAGCTGGAGGTTTCTCCAGATAAACGCGCCATTTGGTGCATGTAGGGGTCAGCTAGTCTTATTAAATCGATCTGATCGTAATAACTGCTAGCCAATTGTCCAATCTTCGGGCCCAGATGATAGGATAAGTTATTTTCATCTCGGCTTAAATACCCTTTTTGGACCATTGTCATTATGATGTTGTGCAAACTGCTGAGGGGGATGGATAAGAATTGATGAAGGTCGGTAAGATTGACGCCACCAGGATGATTCGCTAGATATTCTAGAATATCTAGCGATCTGGAAGCGGATTTCACGAGGTCTCGTCTTGAGGTATCCATAATTTGTTGGATTGGCTAGCCTCTGAATTCGGATAACTGAAACTATTTCATCATTATGAAATAGTATAGCATCCATTTAATTCCGAAAAAAGTGACAAATGTCATATTAATAATATGACATTTGCTCTCCAAGTCAAAATGAGTTCTATTCGCTATTCAAAAAACTTTTTTGGAGAACGAAAATTTCCTGGACCAGATCTAGCCAAGTTGTCAAGTCAATTTAAGCATTAATGATTAGGGTTAAGAGGATTCTTTTCCGTTGTCCTCAGGCCCCTCCCTCACAATGTACAAAGGTCTGCCTTTTGCTTCGTCGTACAGGCGGCCGATATATTCCCCTAAGATACCCAGGGAAATCAGCTGGACACCGCCCAGGAAGAGAACCGCAATCAAAGTAGTAGCCTGACCAAAGAAAGCTTGTGAGCCGGCCAGACGTAAAGCAACGACGACTGGAATAGCCAGGATGCTGAGACCTGCAGAGAAAAATCCCATGTAGGTAGCTACCTGCAATGGAAAATAGGAAAAACCCGTGATGGCGTCACTGGCAAACTTGACCATCTTTTTGATAGGGTATTTTGTGCTGCCCGAAAACCTGGCTGCTCTTTTATAGAAAACGCCTACCTGCCGGAAACCAACCCAGGAGGCCATGCCACGCAAAAAACGATGCCGTTCTCGCATCTGGCAAAGAATATCCACTACTTTACGGTCTATCAAGCGAAAATCGCCTGTATCTAATGGGATATCCACATCGGTGATACGATAGATTAAACGGTAGAAAAGAGATGCCGTTGCCAACTTAAACCAGCTTTCGCCTTCACGTTCCGCACGTACTGCATAGACCACCTCATATCCCTCTCGCCACTTGGCAATCAGGTCGTTGATCACTTCAGGAGGGTCTTGCAAATCGGCGTCGATAATCACCACAGCCTGTCCCCTGGAATAATCCAGACCAGCCGTAACGGCAATCTGATGACCAAAGTTCCTGGCAAAGATCACAGGTCTGATGCGAGCATCCTTTTGGGCGAACTCGCGGATTTTTTCGGTTGAGCCGTCTCTGGATCCGTCATCAACCAGGATCAGCTCCCAGCTTTCTCCACTGGCGTCCATCGTTTGGCAGACGCGTTCATAAAGTGCGTCCAGATTTCCAATCTCATTGTAGATGGGTGCAATAATTGAAATGGTTGGTTTCATATTTTTGCTAACTCAAAAGTTTTTTGACTGCTTCTAAACTTGGTTCGATAATTGGAGCTTCTCCCACGGCTTGCATGGCAGCGCGCACATCTTTAAGCCCGCTGCCGGTATTGATCACCAGGGTTAGATCATCAGGGTTGACCAATCCTAGCTGCACAGCTTTTACCAGACCAGCATACGATGTTGCCCCAGCCGGCTCGGCAAATATGCCAGCTCTGCCCAGAGCAGCGATCCCGGACAAGATTTCCTGATCGCTCACCAGAACATACTGCCCACCGGTCTGTTTGGCAGCGCGTACGGCCCTGCACGCCATCGCGTGGCAAGTCCACGGAGATGCTATCCGCCAGGGTGTTGGCGCTGACCGGTGTGATCGTTTCTGTTCCTGCCAGGAAGGCATTTGCAATGGCAGCGGAGCCTTCGGCCTGGACGCCAAAGATGCGCGGCATTTTATCCAGCCAGCCCAGGGCGAGCAAATCCTTGAAGCCTTTATGAATTCCGGAAATTATATTGCCATCACCAACCGAGACAAACACATTCAAGGTTTTCTGTTGGAGTGGGGCGGGTAGATTGTGGATCAGCCACTCCCAAATCTCGAAGGCTGCGGTTTTCTTACCCTCCACTGTGAAGGGGTTGTACCCAGTATTGCGGCAGTACCAGCCGAATTCCTGCGCGGCCTGGATGGTCAGGTCAAAGGCATGATCATATGTCCCATCAACCAGGATCACCTGGGCGCCATACACCAACAGCTGTGCAATTTTGGCTGGCGGTGCTGTGCGCGGGGCAAAGATGATGGCTTTCTGTCCCACAGCGGCGGACATGCCTGCCAGGGCTGCGCCAGCGTTGCCTGTGGAAGCAGTTACGACCACCTCTGCGCCGGTTTCCCGGGCTCGGCCTACCACGATCGAGCTGGCGCGGTCCTTGAAGGATGCTGTTGGGTTGCGGCTCTCATCTTTGACCCACAAATACTGCAAACCAAGATCTGCAGCTAGTTGTGCAGGAGAGAAAACAGGCGTCCACCCCGCAGCACGGAGCGGTGTTCCCAATCCACCTGGATCACCCACTGGCAGCAAGGGGAGATAACGCCAAAGCGAGGCTTCTCTGGATGAGGTGATTTTTTGCGGGTCAACCGACCGGCGAATGGCTGCATAATCCAAAACCACGTCCAGGTTGCCGCCGTCTTTCGGACAGGTGTATTGCACCTCTTCTGGGTCGTAGTGTTGGAAGCATAAAGAGCATTGATAAGCGACAAAAGAATTCATAAATCCTCTGCTTTGATGAAGATAAAGTGGTTATTACAGACCACGCTCACCCCGAATATAAGGATTGCCCAGGGCAGCTGGAGAGCCTAATCGTTTGCGCATGGCTTCCCTGGAACCGATCACCAGCACGATGACGGTAAAGGCATACGGTAACATTTGGAGGAAAAAACCCCAATAGGGATTGTAGTAAAAGGGGTTGGCCATTCCCAACAGGGTAGTTGGTCCTTGTATATCCAGGATCATTCGCCGTAGTGCGCCAAACGCATAGGAGCCGAAGGCAGCCCGGTAGGGATCCCACTGTGCGAAGATGACCAGACCGATCGCGATCCAGCCTTGACCGGCTGTTGTCAGCTCGCTGAACCAACCCGGCGAAACAGCCAGGCTGATAGTTGCTCCGGCTAAGCCAGCAAAAACACCGCCTACAAAAACGTAAAAGTAGCGTAAGCCGTAAACGCTAATCCCGAGTGCATCCGCTGCGGCTGGATATTCACCTACCGCGCGCAAGTGCATACCCGGTCGGGTTGAGTAAATGTAATAGCTGGTAAGCGGGATGATCAGGTAACCAAGGTAGACCATTACGCTATGATCATTGAAAAAGACTGGACCCAAGATGGGGATTTGATTGAGAAGTGGGATTGAGAACCTGGGCAGCAAAGAAACCGCACCAGCTTTGCTCAAACCCTCACCCAAGACCAGGCTGATCCCGGTGCCCAAAAAGGTCAGCGAAAGACCGCTGACTACCTGGTCGGCCTGCAGGGTGATAGTGATGAAAGCATGGATCTGGGAAATTAACCCAGCTGCGAGCATAGCGACCAGCATACCAAGCCATGGGTTGCCGGTTTTGAGGGCGATACTAAAAGCACTCATTGCGCCAATCAGCATCATCCCTTCCACACCTAAGTTAAGCACACCAGATCGTTCAGCAAAGAGCTCGCCCACGGTGGCAAAAAGGAGCACAGTCCCTGTACCTACGCCGGCTTGTAAGATGATAATCCAATCCATGATTAAGCCTCCTGAGACTTGCGGATGATGCGGATGCGATAGCGCAGGAAGAAATCACTGGCGATCAGGCTGACCAGGATGATGCCCTGGATCATCTTGGGGATACCGGATGGTTGGATTTCACGCCCAGCCAGGATCAAAGCGCCGAACAAGATCGAAACCAGGATGACTGCAAAAGGATTAAGTTTTGCCAACCAGGCGATGATGATACCGGTGAAACCGTACCCCGGGGAGATGGAGCCTTGTAAGCGGTGGACTACCCCGCTAATCTCAGATGCGCCAGCCAAGCCTGCCAGACCGCCGGATAACATCATGACCAGGATGGTGTTGCGGGAGATATTGATGCCGGCATAATTGGCGGCGCGGGGGTTGTCGCCAATCAGGCGGATTTCATAACCCCAGCGGCTACGGTAAATGATGAACCAAACCACGATGGCAGCCAGGATACCGATCACCAACCCCATATGAGTGGTCAAGCCCCGAAAAATTGGAATTTCCTTGGCATAATCTGCCAGTCGAGGCAGCCAGGCATTACGAGGGAACATTGGGCTCATTTGAAAACCGCCCTCGCTCCAAACTGCAAAAATGAAAAAATTATTCCAGGCAACCGCAATATAATTTAGCATCAAGGTTGTGATGATTTCGTTCACGTTATAGCGGGCCTTCAGAAAGCCGGGGATAAAGCCCCACAAAGCGCCGGCTAAAATCCCGGCCAGCATCATGCTGGGGAGAACGATCCAGGGAGAAACATCCTTGCCGAAAATAGGGATCAGCACCACAGCACTGGCGCCAAAAGCCCCCAAAAAGAACTGGCCTTCTGCACCGATATTCCATAACCGGGAACGAAATGCGATGGAACAAGCCAGGCCAACCAGGATCAGCGGCGTGGCTTTGACAATCGTGTCTGAGAAAACTCCCAGGTTACCAAAGGAGGCTCGGGCTATGTGGGCATAGGTTTTAAAGGGATCTCCCCCTGCAATGGCGATGATAACACCGCCCAGGATGAGTGCAGCAATAATAGCTATGAGGGATATCAAAAACGGGTACCAGCGCGGAGGTTCTTCCAGGCGGGGTTCGAAGGCAATTCGAAATGGCAGGCCAGTTGAGCGGCCTGGTTGGGGTTCGCTAATGGTTTCAGACATTTTGGGTTGCTCCGTCTTTACGGATTTGGTTCAGGGGAGTGCCGGTCATCATCTGACCTATGGTGTCCAGGTCATCATCCTGGGTTTCACCCATGATCTTTCCCTCGTAGATTACCGCCACACGATCTGAAAGCGAAAGAAGTTCTTCAAGTTCTTCAGATATCAAAAGGATGGCTGCTCCGTTCTGGCGCTGTTCCAGCAATAATCGGTGAACGCCTTCGATGGCGCCCACATCCAGCCCGCGTGTAGGTTGGACAGCAACCATGAGAGCAGGTTTTCCGGAGATTTCACGCGCCAGGATCACACGTTGTAAGTTACCACCAGACAACAATCTGACAGGTGTATTGACGGTCGGAACAGCAATATCGTAAGATTTTTTCAAACCTTCTGCGAAGGTTTTGGCTGTGTACATGTCAATACCCCAACCATGTGAAATAGGCGCCTGGCGATAGTTCTTCATAATGACGTTATCGGTAACGCTCAAGTTCGGGGATGATCCGACATGCGTCCGGTCTTCGGGGATATAGGCTAATCCACGCTGAATACTATAGCTGGCAGCATGGTTGCTGATTTCTACTCCGTTTAGGAGGACCTTTCCTTGGGCGCACTTGCGCAGCCCGCTAATCACATGCGCCAGCTCACGCTGCCCATTACCAGCCACACCAGCCAGCCCGAGGATTTCACCGGCGCGTACCTGCAAGGATACCCCTCTTAAAGCTGGCAAGCCTTTGTCATTCTCGGCATGCACATCCTGGACATCCAGAACCACAACTCCAGGTTCTTTGGTTTGTTTTTCAATGCGGAAAATGACTTCTCTTCCCACCATCAAGCGGGCGAGTTCTTGCCTGGTGATGCCTTTGGTCTCTACACTGGCGGCTGTGACCTTGCCTTTGCTAAGAACGGTAACTCTATCGGAAATCGCCATCACTTCTTGTAGTTTATGGCTGATGAAGATGATCGATTTGCCTGCATGAACCATTGAGCGCAGTGTCTGGAATAGCCCATCGATTTCTTGAGGCGCTAGCACTGCGGTAGGTTCATCCATGATGAGAACCTGTGCGCCACGATACAGCATTTTTAGCAGCTCAACACGTTGCTGCTCACCGACCGAAAGCTGCCATATTTTGGCACGTGGGTCTACTTTTAACCCAAACTGATTGCCCAATTTTTCGATTTTTTGGTCATATTCTGCTAATTTCAGGAAAAAGCGGGGGTCATCCAGGCCAAGAAGGATATTTTCGGTGACGGTCTGAGATGGTACCAGCATGAAGTGCTGATGAACCATGCCGATGCCAGCCTGTATGGCATCCCGAGGCGATGAAAAATTGACGGGTTTGCCGTTTAACAGGATTGATCCACTTTCGGCCCGGTATAGGCCTGCCAAAACATTCATCAGGGTGCTTTTTCCAGCCCCATTTTCGCCCAGGAGGGCGTGAATTTCGCCTCTACGCAGCTCAAAGTTGACGCGATCATTGGCCAGGACGCCTGGAAAGCGCTTGATGATATTCTTCATCTCTACCACGAGTGAAGCGGCTTGTACCTGACTGGGGGCAGCGATTGTCTGATTATCCATGCTCGCTCATTTCTTCAGAGTTTATTCAAATAGGGCCAGAATACCCAGGTCGATCAAGAGTTTTCTGGCCCTGAAACGGTGAACGGTTAGAGCTAGTTGCCTAAAGATGGCAGTTCGGCGGTAATACCATCAGCCCACCAGTACATACAGTACTTGCATTCCAGGCCTTCGGCGCCGGGAGGGAATTGATCGATGTCTGCTTGTTCGATCTTTTCACCAGCTGGGACAATCACAACACCTTTATTGTCCTTAATTTCGCCAGCAAATACATCGAAGCGGGTGAACTCACCTTTCAACATCTGATCCAGGAGCATGCGGACTTCTTCAATCACTTCGGGTGGTAAATCTTTCATACCAGCGGTAAGCTCTTCGCCTTCCATCAACCCGAATAATCCCATACTGGCAACATCGGCATCAAAGTAATGCCATCCGGGTGTATAGGTGCCATCATTCACACCCTTGGCGATTTCGGTGTAAACAGGGCCCCAGTTCCAATAGGGAGCGGTCAGGCAGCGTTCCACTTTGCAGGATCCTGCCCAGTCGTATGTGACGCCCCATTTTCCTTTTTCCTGGGCGACATCAGCAACCGCCGGAGTGTCTGCACCGGTGAATACAACCTGTGCGCCGGCATCGAATAAAGAAGCAGCAGCTTCTTTCTCAATGATAGGGTCATGCCAGGTGTTGATCCAGCGGACATCCATGGTGCATTCCGGGCAGGTTCTCTTCATACCCAGCGCAATCGCATTGCCCAGGCGTAATTCCTCTGGGATCGGGAAGGTAGCCATATAACCAATTTTTGGATTGCCATCCAACTTGGCGCGAGCTCCGGCGAGCATACCTGCCAGGTATTTCATGTTTTCCATAGCGCCAAACAGGTTGCCGAAGTTGGTCATATTGGATTTGTAGCCGCTGGTGTGAATGAAGGTTGAATCCGGGAATTCACTGGCAACGATCTCCATCGGGTCCATGAAACCGAATGAAGTACCGAAAATCAAATCGAAGCCTTTACGAGCAAGGCTGCGAAAGATTTGTTCAGAGTCAGTGCCTTCCGGAACATTCTCAACATAGGCGATATGAACATTCTCCATGTTTTCTTGAATGTAAACCAGACCTTCATAATGTGCTTGAGACCAGCCTCCGTCATCATGCGGGCCAATCAAAACCATGGCTACATTGAACTTGCCTTCCTGGATAGCTGGGATTTGGAACCCACCCACTTCCTCTGCCGCAGGCGCGGCTGGTTCAGCAGGCGGCGCCTCTGTGCTTGCAGGGGCTGCAGGTGGTTGGGTTGGTGCGGGCGTGGGTTGTGCGCAGGCTGATAATGCCATACTCACAACCACCAGTAGACCAATCAGTCGCCATAAGTTTTTCATTTGCATACTACTCCTCCTTGTTTTTTAACTGATGATTTGTTGGATAGGATTGGGGAAAAGCATCGGATATATCGGTTAGAAACGCCTCCTTGCTAGAAAAAAACGGTTGACAACACCCTTTTCTGCCAGGGTCTTTCCAAATACGATTTCCTATAGGATAACACCAATCTAACCATCTCGTCTATAGTTAACTGACCGGATTTTTAGATGTCAAATGACATATAACTCTTGACTTATCCCTGTACGATCCAGGTTCCAGTTTCACCGCGCAAGGCGCGGCCGATATTTTCTGGATTTGTGATCAGGGCTTGCTTTCCTCCCAATTCCATGTACCAGATAATTGCCTGGATTTTTGGAGCCATCGAGCCTTTGGCAAAATGCGTTCCTTCAGCCAGGTATTGTTTGGCTTCAGAAACGGTCATGCGATCCAGCCATTTTTCATCCGGTTTGCCAAAGTTTATCGCCACCTTTTCCACAGCTGTTGAGATCAGGAACAGGTCAGCGTCAATTTGCTGGGCTAACAAGCTGCTGGCGTAATCTTTATCGATCACGGCAGCCGTGCCGAGATAGTCCCCGTTGCTGTCTTCAATCACAGGAATGCCCCCACCGCCCACTGCAATGACGGTGCTGCCAGCCTCAATTAAAGCCTTGATGGATTCCAGCTCAACAATTTTCTCAGGGATTGGCGAAGCAACCACCCTTCGCCAGCCACGACCGGCATCTTCAACCACCGACCAGCCCAGGTCGGCAGCACGTTTTTGGGCTTCTTCTTCATCCATGAAACCCCCGATGGGTTTGCTGGGGTGCTCGAACGCCTTGTCTTTCCGATTAACAAGAACCTGCGTAATAACCGTAGCAACATTCTTGTGAATGCCGCGTCGATGCAGCTCATTCTGCAGTGTTTGCTGTAAAGCATACCCAATAGCTCCTTGACTATCTGCACCGCAAACATCCAAAGGAACTTCGTGCATTCCCTCAACCTTGTGAGCGATCTCTGATCGCCGCAAGATAAAACCTACCTGGGGACCATTGCCATGCCCAATGACCACATCCCAACCTGCTTCGATCATATCGGCGATATGTTGGGTGGTTTCTTTGGCTGCCTGGTACTGGTCCTCAACGGATTGGCGTTTCTTGTCCTTAATCAGGGAGTTGCCGCCAATCGCAACCACTGCTACTTTATGTTCTGTCATAATCCTTATCCTTTAATACATGGTCAAAGCCATGACGGCTTTTTGGGCATGCAAGCGATTTTCTGCCTCATCATAGACCACCGAGTTAGGTCCATCCATGACGGCATCGGTCACTTCGATATTCCGGTCGGCTGGTAAGGGATGCATATAGATTGCATCGGGTTTTGCCAGGGCCATTTTTCGTTCATCGGTGATCCAGTGGGCATATTTTTTGATGATGTCAGCGCCTTGAACAGCATCAGGCGTGTGCACCATAGCTCCCCAGGATTTGGCATAAACGATATCTGCATCCTTGAAGGCGGCTTCCATATCATCCATAACTTCAAAGCCAACCCCGAATTTGCGGGCCTGTTCTTGAGCCTGGTCCATAATTTCAGGCATTAACTTGAACTCAGGCGGGTGAGCTAGAACGACATCCATCCCAAAACGTGGCATTTGTAGTACGAGAGATTGCGGTACTGACATGGGCTTTTGGTAAGATGCGGCATAAGCCCAAGAAACGACCATCTTCTTGCGGCGCAGGTCACGACCTTTCTTCTCGATGATGGTCATCAAGTCCGCCAGGCATTGGAAGGGATGGTAAACATCGCACTGCATATTCAGTACCGGCACACGCGAAGCCTTAGCTACTGAGTTCAGGTAGCCATTGCCTATGCCCCAATCCACATGCCGGATGGCAATTCCGTCAAAGTAACGACCAAAAATTTCTCCAATTTCCTTAGGAGTATCGCCATGGGCGATCTGTGTCGTTTTGCTTTCGATAAAGGCCGCGTGCCCGCCTAATTGCGCCATCCCGGCTTCAAAGGAGCCACGGGTGCGCGTGCTGGAGAAGAAAAACAACATCGCCAGGACTTTATCACGCAGGTTGGCATGGGGTTCGCCTAAGGAGCGCTTGCGTTTTAGATCAAAGGCCACATCCAAAACAGTTTCAACTTCTTCTTTGCTGAAGTCTAAATCGCCGATTAAATCACGGCCACGAAGGTTGGTTTGCATAAAAAATCTCCTATTTTCTGATCACAGGTTGTGTTTGTAGGCTTTCTTATTCCATTGCGCCTAGAATCAAGGCCAAGAGCGCCATGCGCATCACAACGCCGTTGTAGGCTTCTTGCCAATAGCGTGACCAGCGGGTGATATCTACATCTGGAGGAATTTCATCCATGCGTGGCAGAGAATGCAGCAAAATGGCATCTGATTTGGCTTTCGTTTCTAAGAGCTGGCGGGTAATCTTGTAGTTGGCGGGGGTCAGGTTGAGTTCACCACTGCGCTCATCGCGTGATTTAGTGTAATCCGGCTGTACAACTGGCTCAACCAGGATCACATCCGCATCGGCAATAGCCTGTTCTACATGTTCAGCCTCTTTGAAATCCAGGCTGTATTGTTTCAAGTCAGCCTTGAATTCTGGGGTTAGGGACATTTCCGGAGGGGAGACAAAGGTGATGGGGCAGTCGAACTGCGTAAGCGCATATCCCAGAGAGTGCATGGTACGCATGCGCATGTCACCTACGGCAAGCCATTTCAAGCCATCCAGACGTCCCTTCTCGGTCCAAACAGTGAAAAGGTCGGTCAAAATCTGTGTAGGGTGCTCGCCCCAACCATCACCACCGTTGATGATCGGCACTGAAGCCCATTTGGCTGCTTCGTGCGGTGCACCTTGTTGGAAGTGACGCATAACAATTGCATCGCCGTAAAATTCCAGCATCTTCACGGTGTCTTTGATCGATTCCTGGTAAAAATCACCGGCGCGGGTCATCTTTGCATCCGAGAATCCGGTCACATGTCCGCCCAGGCGGTGCATGGCGGCTTCATGTGCTAATCGGGTTCGAGTGGATGGTTGGTAAAAGGCTGTGACCAGAGTTTTTTCCTTCAGCAAGTCGCTATTGCGACGGCTGCGTGGAATAGGTTCGAGGGTTTTGGCTACTTCCAAGACATGGAAAAACTCGTTTCGCTCAAAATCCTTCAGGGAAAGAATATCTCGTCCAAGAAAACTACGCATTTCAGAATATCTCCTTTTTAATTAAGAATAGAAATTAGTTTTATACAACCCTACTTGCTTTCCAGTGAAATCTGTTTGCAAGCTGGTTGCCTAACCCACCCGGCGCACCACGTGAAAACGGAAATAGCCGGGCAGGAAATAGCTAATGGAATGATCAATGGGTCGACCATTGGAAGAATACAGGTCGGCTACGAACCGCAGTAAAACCGCGCCTCTCTGAATGCCCAAAAGCCTGGCAATCTCGGAGGAAGCAGTATCTGCATTGATCTCTGTGCGTGAGAGATAAGGTGCAGGCTCAAAGTTTTTCAATAAAATGTCCAAAACTGAACCGGTGAATGCTTTATCCAATCTTTCAGCAGGCAGGATATCTTCAGGAAGGATATCCACCAGGTAGGCTACAGGTCGATCTTCAGCCATAATCACCCGTGATACCTGTAAAACCAGGCTTTCGGGTTCTAGCTTTAGCTTGTCACACTCTTCTTTGGTGACCGAGCGTGTCTCAATGGATAATTCTCCCATATGAACCTCTAAGCCGATTTGTTCAGCCAGGGTATCGATGCTCTCCAGGATTTCCAAACCGCTTTCAATGATATGCGTGGTGTGGGTGACATAGGTGCCAGACCCTTGCCTGCGGCGGATTAGCCCTTGGGTCTCAAAGGTGCGCATAGCTTCTCTGAGGGTAGCACGCGACACTCCCAGTTGTTGGGCTAGCTCAGGTTCGGATGGTAAACGCTGACCGGCTTGGGCATTTGTTATCTTGTTTCTCAAAGCTTCGTGCAAGCGCTGAGAAACAGTTGTCTGGGGAATGCGGTTTTCTTCGCTCATGCTGGTTGAATTCTTCCTTTTGATGATTTGAACGCTATTTATTGATTGCTTAAGCTTGAAATACCTGGTTGGCAGCACATAAAAAATGGCTTATTCAAGCACAGAAATAAATTTAAATTCATTTACATTGACCAAACCCAAATCGGAAATCCTCAATTCAGGAATGACTACTAGAGCCAGGAGGCTCAATTGCATATTGGCGTTATTCAAATAGCAACCGCATTTCCGAAAAGCCTCTAAAACACTGGCAGCTTGTGAGGCTACTTCTCTGGCTGGTGAATTTGACATTAAACCCGCAATCGGCAGGGCAACCTGAGCAATCACTTTTCCTTCTTTTACAACAACCTGTCCGCCTTTGATCTCTGCCAGATAGTTGGCAGCCAGGGCCATGTCGCTCTCATGGGTACCAACCACAATCATATGGTGGCTGTCGTGGGCTACGGTGGAGGCAACTGCACACCGAGCCGAAAAACCAAAGCCGTGCACCAATCCAACTTGCACAACGCCGGTTCCTTGATGGCGTTCTACCAGGGCAATTTTTGCTATATCCTGTTCCATATCCGCTTTTATTTCAGATTTCTGCACTCTGATTTTAAATTCCAGGTGTTTGGTTGGAGCCTGGTTTTCAATCACACCAATCACATGTGCAGTTACTTCACTCTTTTGTGGAGCAGGTAAAACGAAGTCTTTTTCTGTCAAGGGGTGACCCAGGTGAACCGAATCGGTTGCCCAGGCAGGGTAGCTGAATTTCGGCGCTTTGATCAGGATTTTCTGACCCTCAACCACCAGATTCCCTTTTGCATATACCTGGTCAATCTTCAACTCTGCCAGGTCGCTAAGGATGAGGATGTCTGCGTACCGGCCTGGAGCAATCATGCCCAGGTCGCGTGAAAGACCGAAATGCTCAGCCGTGTTGATGGTTGCCATTTGGATGGCAGTCATGGGTGACACACCGTGGGTGATAGCTTGTTTGATGGCGCGGTTGACATGACCCTCGTTGACCAGCGTTGCTGAATGCGAGTCATCCGTGCACAGGATAAAGCGGCGCGAATCTAGGCCCATCTCGGTAATGGCGCGCACTCCTTCGGCGACATCTAACCATCCAGAACCATAGCGCAGCATGGCCTTCATTCCCTGTCGCACCCTGGCTGCAGCATCTTCGGCGCGTGTGCCTTCGTGGTCATCTTCTGGGACCACCAGCTGCATAACCGTGAAATGGTAACCCCAGGTCTGGTGAGGCATAATGCCCACCGATGACTTTCCCAGTTGCACGGGTTGCACCCATTTCCAGGTGCATTTGTGGGTCGCCGTGAACCACACCCGGGAAGTTCATCATTTCTCCAAGGCCAATAACCTGTTCCCACTGCAAAGCTTGCTCAATTTCTTCAGGGCCGAACTTTGCTCCAGGGGTCTCAAAACCGGGTGCGGAAGGAACGCAGGAGGGTACCTGTACCCACACGTGCACAGGTTGGAGAGCAGCCTCTTCGACCATCAGTCTTACGCCTTCAATCCCAAAAATGTTAGCAATCTCATGCGGATCGATAAACATCGCCGTCGTGCCATGCGGGAGGACTGCCTGGACGAATTCCGTCACCGAGATCATCCCGGATTCGACATGCATATGCCCATCCATCAGGCCTGGAGAAAGGTAGCGATTGTGCGCCTCGATCACCTGGGTTTGTTCCCCGATGGTGTGGCTGGCATCAGGACCCACATAAGCAATGCGCTCACCCAACACAGCGATGTCTGTATGTGGGATGATCTCTCCAGATTGGACGCACACCCAACGCCCGTCCCGAATAACCAGGTCGGCAGGTCTTCTTCCTAAAGCCACATCAACAAGCCCGAGGGTCATCTTTGCGTAATCGCTTGCTTTCATAAATCCTCCTTTGCTGGTCGATAACGAAGGGAATAATAGACTTTTATGCCGCGTTGACCAATCGATACGCGGCGCGATTGTGTCGTTGGACCAGGTCTTGCAGGTCGACCGTTTGGAATTGCCCTTCTTTTACGATGAACTTTCCACCTACTACCTTGTAATCAACCTGGCTGGGAGCGCAAAAAACCAGGGCGGCAACAGGATCATGCAAGGCGCCTGCGTAACCTAACTGCTGCAGGTTAATAGCAAAGAAATCGGCGCACTTTCCCACTTCTAAGGAGCCAATATCAGTTCTGCCCAACACCGAGGCTGAGCCTCTGGTGGCGATTTCCAACGCCTGGCGAGCGGTCATCGAGTGGGGGAGCATCCTCACCTGAAAGCGATGCGCCTTCCAGTCCGGACTTGACGCGAGCGATCAGCATGGCCTGGCGTGCTTCTTCAAGCAGATGTGAACCGTCATTACTGGCGGAGCCATCGACGCCCAGGCCGACTTTAACACCCATTCGACGCATTTGCATGATGGGAGCAATTCCCGAAGCCAGGCGCATATTGGAACTGGGGCAATGCGCCACACCGCAGCCAGTTTGTTTGTATACTTCCATTTCCTGCTGATTGACATGTACAGAATGTGCAAACCACACATCCTGTCCCACCCAATCCAGAGATTGCATATAAGCTACCGGGCGATACCCGAATAATTCCTGACAAAACACTTCTTCGTCTTGTGTCTCTGCCAGGTGTGTGTGCAGGTGGACGCCGTACTCGCGAGCCAGGATTGCGCTTTGTTTCATCAGGTCGCCGGTCACACTAAATGGAGAGCAAGGCGCTAGAACGATCTGGGTCATCGATCCGGGATTTGGATCATGGTAAGTTTCTATCAAGCGCTGAGAATCTTTTAGTATTGCATCTTCATCTTCCACCACACTATCAGGCGGAAGCCCACCTTTAGATTCTCCCAGGCTCATGGAGCCGCGTGAGGCGTGCAGCCTCAAGCCGAGTTGCTGGGCTGCCAGGATTTCATCATCCAATCGGGATCCGTTTGGAAAAAGGTAAAGATGATCATGAGCAGTGGTGCAGCCAGAAAGTGCTAATTCTGCCAGGGCAGTTTGCGTTGAGATGCGAATATCTTCAGGTCCCATGCGCGCCCAAATCGGGTAGAGAGTCTTCAGCCAGTTGAACAGGTTGGCATCCTGAGCCGCAGGGACTACTCGGGTGAGTGTCTGGTAGAAATGATGATGGGTGTTGATTAAGCCGGGCATCAGAATGTGCCCGCTTAAATCCAGGATTTCGTCGGCTTCGGAGGGTAAGCTGTGAGTAGGACCGACCTGTTCGATAAAACCATTGCGAATAAAAAGACCACCATCCGGAATCTCCCGGCGGTGGTCGTCCATAGTGACCAACAGATGTGCGTGCCGAACAAGAAGGGTAGTCATTGGTTCTTCCGTTTCGATGACAAGACTTTATGAATAGACTGTTTATGTTCTTGTATGTGTCGGACAAAGATTGTCTGAACCATATTGTCTGACAATTATTGTCAGACATATTTAGTTTATCAAAAATCTTTTCAGATGTCAATTATTTTTAATCTGTAGGATCTCAAAGATAATGAGACTCGTTTCAGAGATAATGAGACCGGAGTCTCAAAGTTAGTGAGACTGCCTGCGGCTCAAAATTTGTCTCAAACATAGTGAGATTGGCATAGGCGAAAACGAACTTGTAGCCTACCCGAATAACCTGAGGCACTAAAGTTGCGTAGACCCAAATCATCTCTATGATGAAAAGATCCTCCAGAGCGTTTTGTCGGGAGATTTCATATGTAATCGTTCAGCTAAAACCTGTGATAATGAGAGTTTCGCTTGCAGGAAAATTCACAAGTGGGTATATAATAAAATTGTAAGGAAAGCCATGAGTTTTCATAGTACTTGTTTTTCGATGTAGTGTTAGCGCAGAAATGAACAAGAAAGGATTGATGAGATGAAAAATATCAGTCTCGTCGGAACAATTGTTCTTGTGATGTTAATTTTCATTGGCTGCCAACCTACCACTCCCACGCCAACCCCTACTAGAACCCCCATACAATTGGAAACCAAAAACCCTCATATACGGGGGCAAATTATCAATGTCTATACATCTGGTGGAAAAATCACTGGGATACTGGTCGAGGGGGGTAAAGAAACAGATACAGTCTACGATAAAGCCATTGTTGGCATCAATAGTGAGACACATATTTATTTTAAAACAGATGGAAATTTTATGGATGCCGATTCAAGCCTGCTCGAAGAAGGCCAAACTGTTGAAGTGCTTTTTACCGGTCCAATTCAAACATCGGATCCAGTACAGGCAAGCGCTATAGAAATCATAATACTCAAATAGGGAAAGGAAATTAAGATTGCGCGCTCAAGTATCCGAAAGGCATTGTTTCAGCTTACGATGCTTGTATTTGCTTGTTTGCTGGCCTTCCTTGTTGCCGGATTTGCTCAAGGTGGAACAACGACATTTGCATATCCACCTCCACAAACCGATGTCGCTCCGTTTATTTCTCCCGATGTGCCTTATCCTGCACCTGAATCAAGCTTGCTGCCCCAAGATTCTTCGAGTGGGGATTTGGCATACCCACCACCTGAAGGTGGGCAAACAAACAGCAGCATATTGCCTACTTTAGTCCCTATACCAAAAGATCGCGTCGTAGCAGTATATAGTGATGGACACTTTGTCGATTTCAACCAAGTTGCGCCTCAATATTCAGACAATGTTTCAATCATTGAAAATTCAAAGTTTGTACCACCTACTTATCCTGAAAATTCATCTAGCCCTTCACCATTGCGAATAATTGGTGATGAAAATCGCTTCCAGGTACAAGACACAAAAGTGTTTCCCTGGACAACTGTTGTGAAAATTGAAGGCCAATGGGATGCAAACAACTCTTTTGCATGTACAGGCTGGATGTTAGGACCCAGCACAGTAGTAACGGCTGGGCACTGTGTTTACAATTTTATCGGAACGAAAACATTTGCCTATAATGTAACCATTACTCCAGCATTAAATACAGATGATGCTAATTCTATGCCATTTGGCAGTTGTCGCACACTTAACGAGTCAGTTCTCACACCCTGGTTTGATAATGGCGACGGAGGGTATGATTATGGAGTTTATAAACTGGCATGTAGAATTGGACAACAAACGGGAAATCTAGGCTTTAAGATAGTTTCAGGAGATGGGGTAGGAACAACTACGGCTCTTACTGGTTACCCTGGAGATAAAGGTGGAACCACAATGTGGGCATCATTGGGAAGTATTACATCGTCAACAACAACGCTGTTCTTTTACGATAACGATATGATGCCAGGTCAGAGCGGTGGCCCTGTGTGGGATTATTCCGACCCCAATTGTCATGTGTGTGTTGTGGCAGTGAATGCTCAAGAGTACGATCCGCCAGCAATGAACAGTGGGCCAAGAATCAATGAAACAGCTTTCAATTATTTCCTTACCGAACAGCAATTCGTGGCACATATGATATTTCTTCCTCTCGTTTTAAGAGATTATTGATGAATGAGTGGAGCAAAAGATAGATAACTGTTACCGAAGTAAGAATTCTTTTCGGTCGTCATATTAATCGGGGACGCTCTTAGCCCAAAGTTCTTCCAAATCCTGGCGGACAAAATACATGTGGTGGCCGAAAGCTTTTTGAGGCTTGACCAACCCCGCGCCCACCCAATCCATCACAATACGGTGGAAAAAGCCCTTTTCACGCGCAAATACATAACCAGAAATCCAACCGTACCTGGCATAACAAAGGTCGGGTAAATAATAGGTTGAGTCTTTCGAAAAGCAGGTGTGACCCAAAGACGGGACTTCAGGATCACGCTTGTAAGCACGCAAGAATCCGTCCACGACCCCTTGGAGTAAAGTAACCGCATCGATGCCAAGATTGGACGATTCGTGGGAGGCTTCGCCCAAGCAAGCCAGGTCACGTCGATTGCCCTGATACAGATCGAGCCGAGCAACCACTTTTTCGAAGTAGGCAACGGCCGAGCTGCGGGAAATCACCCAATGGTTCTCATCCTCATTCCGGTTTTCCAGAAGGATCAGCTCGCCTCGTTTCACCAGTTCAATCACATCCTTCTTTTCAAGGCCGAGCCAGGAGCTGGTTTCGTAGACGGACCAACCCCGCCTCCATTTGCGGTTCAGGGTCAACACCTTGTCACGCTCGAATAGAGTTGTATTTGCTCGTGAACCAGGCCACCGGAATTTTGCCATCGGCCCGCAGGATGTCACGAAGCGAAGTCTTTCAAGCGAAACGCCGAGGGTCTGTGCGGTTCGTTCTTCGGACCACAAGCCAGTCTGTTCGGAAAACCACGCCACGTGTTGGTATCTCTTGACCAGAGAAAAAGGGAGGGGAAGGTTGCGGGCGAGCAGGTAACCCACATAGCCTTGCTGCAAGAATTCAAGGCTTGGGATCTTCCAGGCCGGTTGTAACCAATCGCGTTGAAAAGAGCGCAGCCGCTGCACATCATTCAATGGGGTGACACCACAGCAAGCATCCAAAAACCGGAACAAGCCATTGGGCCAGTTTGCCACGCCCGTAAAAGCTGCCCTCAGCAATCGAAACAGCCCATCGGGAGTCAGAGCCTGTGGCCAGTACGAGGAAGGGATCATACGGGTGCTCAATCCATCCAGCGGTGCAGGTAGGAACGACCAATCTTTCCTGTGGTGGAGAAAACGTCGCGCCAGGTATTCCAGGAAATCGTAAAGCACGGCCGGATGTTGAGAAGGTGGATCAAGCGACTTTGTCATATGTCCATCCATAAGCCAGGATTGAATGGAATGTTGTGACAGGATTCCCAGTTCATCGTTTTCAATAGAGAGAGTGTTGGCCGAGCTCAAGTATGCCAGGCAATTCCGGCAGCGCTGCCAGACGATTTCTTGAATGGAAATGGGCTTGTGGCACTGAGGACACCGGCTAGTCAACAGGCAGCTATGTTCCAGGCACATAGTTGACGAGATTGGGATCCAACTCAGGCGATGATAGGCTGCGATTTACAAACAATGAGGGCAGTATTGGACAGCCGAAGGCGAACGAAGGCGCCCCTGCGCCAGGTTGGACGTCGAGATTGCTTTGGAAGTTAGCCCGGTCCAAGGGATTTCCACAGGCGGCTGCTGTGGCGATGTCAAGAATGGTGCAAAGCGGTGGTCACTGGCGGCAAACAATTCTTCTGGTGCAATGTGCGTCAGATCAGCTAATTGCAGGAAGGTTTCCACCCATCGCGGGAGACGGAGTTCATCCTGGTTCGCTGGCGCTTCCAAGCAGTTGCGGCAAATCTGCTGCAAGGTGCGCGCAGATGGATAATAGTTGAGCTGCGTCAGCCGCTCCAGCACGGAGGCTAGTGACTTGCCCGGCAGCAACTGCGTGCGTCGAAGCAAGGCAGGATTCATCGGGTTTGCAGCACTTCTGCGGCCGAAGGCTGGTGCCGCTTTCCGACCGGTTTTTCGTCGTTCGTCACCGGTTCGGCAACAAATGCTTCATTCGGGGTGTCCAGAATAACCAACTCCACCTGGCAAGCCATCATCAAGTGGATCAGGCGAAAATTCATTGCCCACAAGGTGCTATGATGGGTGGCCGGATCGCCCAGGCGCGCCAGCAAGGTGGCGGCCATGCCTTTGACAGTCACCGGCGAAGGGGTCTCGGCATAGAAGATCGGGATGTGGGTACTATCGGATTGTTCAATGCGAGGAAACAAAGCCATGTAATCCATTACCAGGGTAGATTTCCCGGCTCCGGTAACCCCTTCGAGCGACATACACTGCGGTTCATTGGCCAGCCGCGACATCTCCTGGCATTCACGAATGTCGTTGTGCACCGCCTTGAAGCGCGGGTAGCGGATCAGCGCCGTATTGGCTTGAGGGAGTAAGGAGCGGGTTTCGTCATTCATCTTGCACCTGCTCTTCTTCGGCCAGCTGCGCCTGCTCGTGCCTGAGCGGCGCATAACCGATCTCCCACTGCTCTTCATCCCCGGAAAGTAGTGCCGGAGTGACGGCTGCCGGGCTTGGGGGGATCACAACCGGCGTTTTGGATCCCGGTTCTGGATCGATCGCCGCTTGGCGGGTGGGTTTTCCAGCGGTGTCCCAGCGGGCAATCCGCGCCCGGGTGGATTGGCGCTTACGCTGGCGGCCTGCGTCCACGATTTGCTGGATTTTGCGCTTGGCCTGTCCCAACGCCACCAGGTCAACCTGGTCTTGAGCTCCTCCGCACTGGGCGGCAGCGCGGGGGCGAAACTGGTTTGAACCTTCTCTTCCCAACGGCGCGCCGGAATGCCGTATGCCAGCCACTCGTCTTCAGCGCCAAACTACCGGCGCACCCCAGCCTTCGGTTGAATGGCGTGATGCAAACATTCCATGACTGTCAGGTAACTGGGCGGCTCGAAGCCCAGATAGTACCCCAGCGGGTAGCGAGCGGCTGTATCCAGACAATATGTCAGAGTCAACCGTCCCAGTGGCAGGTTGTCGCGATCATCGATCACCGCCAGATCCGAGCGGGTGTGATCGATTTCGACGTGTTCCAGGGGTAGATTCGGGTAGTGTGTCTGCCCGTATTGGGCGTTTGCCTTTCTGGTCAAGTTCCGCCGACGTTGCCCTTGGTGATCCTGGAATGCCTGAGATGCCTCGATCCGGCGCGCCAGGGTGGCTCTGGAAGGCAGACCGAGGTGTTCTCCGGGTGGCCGCACCCGGATTTCTTCGGCGATCCGCACGGCCAGCTCACAGCGCACATCGTCGATGGTGACCTTTTCGTGCACCTTGTACTTGTCCTGGATGACCAGTTCCACCAACGCTTCAGCCTCGCTGCGCAGCCGCGAGCGATGTCTTCCACCGAGGGCATGTACGGCCGGGATCAATGCCCGCAAATCTTGTTCGCTGCGCACGTAATCACCGATCCAGCGGTAGATAGCGGCTATGCTGACCGAATCTTGTAGCGAGGGTCCGTTCGGCTCAGATTGGGCAGCTTTGATTTCCAGCACGCGGTCCAGCACGGCTGTGCGGGTGCGTCGTTCCAACTCAAGTAGCGGGTAGATCGCCTCCAGCCGGTAGCGGGCCACTCGAACGCGATCATTCGCCCCATACTGGTGGAAGGAAACCTATTGATGGCGTTTCCTCCCCGGTTGGATACTTTCCTGACTGGCATATCGATCTCCTTTTCTGTTCTGCTGATTTCCAAAACTGTGGAGGTTATTTTATGCCAGTCTCATTATCTCTGAGACAAAGTCAACGCGAAGCCAGTCTCAACAACTGCGAGATGAGTTTCGGACAGTCTCAATATATTCGAGACATAGATAGGCCGGTCTAAGTATCTGTGAGACGCAGTCTTATTATCTTTGAGACAAACGCCCATTTTGGCCCCTACAGTCTCATTATTTTTGAGACACGACATAATCTTCCGAGATGGAGATGGTCTCTAAGCAAAATCCAAATCTGCGCAAGAAACGGGTGGCATTTCTATCCTGAGGCAAGTAAAATGGTGGGCATTCCAACAGTATGATCCTACGGAGTGACCGATGCAAGACAACATTCAGAAATACCAACAACTTTCCCAAGATTACGCTCTGGTTGAACAGGCGCTTGGATATCTGGAAGACCATTTTCAAGACCAACCCGATTTAAACGCTATAGCCGATCAAATGGGATATAGCGAGTACCATTTTCAGCGCCTGTTTACACGCTGGGTGGGCATCAGCCCCAAACGTTTTCTGCAATTTCTAACCAAAGAACATGCCAAGTTCGCACTTCAAGAATCGATATCGGTTGACCAGGCAGCATTTTTGACGGGCCTCTCCAGCCCAGGTCGATTATACGATTTGTTTGTTACCTGTGAAGCGGTGACACCAGGTGAGTATAAAGCCCGGGGTGCGGGTTTGGATATCGAATATGGTTTTCATCCCACGCCTTTTGGAGAATGTCTTCTGGCGCTAACCGGTCGTGGGATATGTTTTTTGCGGTTTGTGGACCAGGATGGGCGTGGAAGCGCACTTCAAGATTTGCAAGCCCATTGGCCGCAGGCAAAACTGGCAGAAAATGCAAATAAGACCTATCAGCTGATGGGTGATATATTTCCTCTAGCTGATAAACCTGGTGGTCGTTTACATATCCACTTGTCTGGCACCAATTTTCAGATAAAAGTATGGGAAGCTTTATTGCGCATCCCCTATGGCAAGCTAGTCTCGTATGGCCAGATCGCCTCCAGCCTGAATTTGCCTGGAGCTTCGCGAGCAGTCGGCCAGGCTGTGGGTAATAATCCTATCGCCTATTTGATCCCTTGCCACCGGGTGATACAAAAAATGGGAGTTTTTGGCCATTACCGTTATGGGCCTCTGCGTAAGAAAGCCATGTTGGGATGGGAATTCACACATGCTTCACAAGAGACCGAACTATGAAATGGAAGATCTGGGCAGCCTTGTTATCCGTTTATATTATTTGGGGCTCTACTTACCTGGCAATCCAATATGCTGTGGAGAGCATGCCCCCATTCCTGATGGCCAGTGTGCGCTTCCTGATTGCTGGTTCTATCCTTTACATCTGGCGCAGGTTGGCGGGGGATGAGCCGCCTAAATCGGTTCACTGGCGATCGACAGCCGTGATTGGACTCTTTTTGTTGGTGGGCGGTAATGGAGGAGTAGTCTGGGCTGAACAGCGTGTTCCCTCCGGCATTACCTCGGTGTTAATAGCTTCCACGCCCTTTTGGTTGGTGCTGATTGATGCGATCAGACCGGGCGGCAACCGTCCGAGCGTTCGTACCCTGATCGGCGTTTTGCTTGGTTTTGTTGGCATCCTATGGATGATCGATCCTTTTCGGGATCAAGCCTCTTTGGGCTCAATTGACATTACAGGCGCGATCGTTATATTGATAGGTGCTCTGCTGTGGGCAACAGGTTCCATCTATGGGCGACAGGCAGAACTACCCAAATCACCGTTATTAACGACTGGTATGGAGATGCTGACTGGTGGTGCAGGTCTGTTGGTTTTGGCGAGTGTGTCAGGAGAATGGGGACGCCTGGATTTCCAGGCTATCCAGCAGAGTTCCATACTGGGATTTCTTTACCTGATTGTTTTTGGTTCTTGGATAGCCTATTCTGCTTACTCATGGTTATTGCGCGTCGCTCCCATACCCCTTGTTGCGACCTATGCTTATGTTAACCCGTTAGTGGCCATCTTCTTAGGTGTGGTAATTGCCAAAGAACCACTCACGTTGCGGACCCTGGTCGCTGCTTTCATTATTATTGGTGCAGTTGCCCTGATCAATGCTACGCGCAAAGCATAGTTTAATGCACCTGGTTCAAGTTAGCAGCAATCTTGAAAATTTCTCCGTTATGCCAGGCGATGGTGAAAATGCGGATCATTTTTGGATCGTAACGAGTTCCGGAACCCTCCTGTAATTCGTCCATGGCTTCTTCGAGAGAGCGTACTGCTCCATAACGGTGAGGCGAAGTCATAGCATCGAAGGCGTCAGCGATCGCCAAAATGCGCGCCCCTAAGGGAATTGCCTCACCTGCCAGGCCGTCTGGGTAGCCTGTGCCGTCCCAATTCTCGTGATGGTGGCGCACATACGGAATGACATCCGCCAGCTGGGTTACATCTTTGAGCATTTCTGCGCCATTGTTCGAATGCTGGCGGATTTCTTGCCATTCTTGGTCATCTAAGGGAGTGGTTTTGAAAAGGGTTTGTTCGGAAATGTGGATTTTTCCGATATCATGCAAAATCGCTCCAAAACGCAATTCTTCCAATTGTTGTTCATTCCATCCCAGGTAGCGCGCCAGCACCTGAGCGTATTCAGTCACCCGGTCTACGTGCCCAAGAATGAGCGGGTCACGCTGGTCAATAGCATTAGCCATCACTTTCAAGCTTTCCTGGTAAGCCTGGTGCATTTGTGCGGTTTGGAGCTGGCGCATGCGCGCCAGCCTGGATTGGATGGCCGTGACCAGCTCTTCACGAGTGATCGGTTTCGTCAAGTAATCATCAGCCCCAAGATTCTTCCCTTCCAAAACATCCACCGGATCAACCCGGGCGGTGAGAAAGATGAAGGGGACGGTCACCCATTCCTGGCGATTTCTTAGCGCCTGGAAGAAAGAAAAGCCATCCATCAATGGCATGCTGACATCCGAGATAACCAATTCTGGATTGACGTTGTTCATCTGGTCGAGGGCTTCCAGCCCGTTGCGAGCTCCAAAGACCTTATAGCCTTCATACGATAACATATCGATTAGACCTTGCCGGAGAACATCATTATCTTCGACAATCAGAATTGAATCATTGTTTGTTTTTTGATTCATCATTGTTTATTTACCATTTACGCATTTAGGATATCATTTGCACTAGGCAAGCCAGACACTGACTCAGCAGACATTACCGCCCGGGAAATTGCCTCGGAAACGGCCTCTGCAGCCAGGGCGCCCACCAGATTTACATCGGCTTTGTGGTTTGCAGTAGATATCGCAAAAAGGGTATCGCCATCAACCAGGGTGTGGGCTGGTCTGATGGAACGCGCCACGCCGTCCTGAGCCATTTGCGCCACCAGGTTGGCTTGTTCTTTGCTTAAGCCTGCATTGGTTGCCACCACGCCAATCACCGTGTTTTGGGTTTGACCAAAGGCGGGCGGTTGTTGAGAGCTAAATTTGAGCATTAAATCCAAGGTGGAAGTAAATGGAAATGTTTCAGGGCTTGTTCCTGATATGCCCCCAATGGTGCGTACTCCAGCCAGGATCCTCCCATGGTTGGCATCCACAACCTCTCCGAATGCATTTACAATCATAAGCGCCCCAACCACTAATCCATCAGCGGTTGAGATGCTTGCACTTCCAGTTCCAGACTTTGTAGCCTGCCCCATTCCCAAGATTTTTCCGACACTGGCGCCCATTCCTGCCCCGACGTTACCTTGCGGAACCGGGCTTTTTCCGGCCTGCAAGCATGCCTGGTAGCCCATGCGCGCATCCGGACGGATATCCGCGCGCCCCAGGTTTAAATCAAAGATCACTGCCGCTGGGACAATCGGTACCCTGGCAACACCGGCATCAAAACCCACCTGCCGTTCTTCCAGGTACTGCATCACCCCGGCAGCCGCATCCAAACCAAAAGCTGAGCCGCCGGCTAATAAAATTGCGTGAATTCTTTCGACCAGGTGCAAAGGTCGTAGCAGGTCCGTCTCGCGTGTACCTGGTGCTCCACCGCGCTGATCGACCCCGCCGATAGCGCCTGTCTCACACAAGATCACGGTGCAGCCGGTTAGGGCTTCGTTATTTTCGGCATGCCCGACGCTGATACCGGGCACATCCGCAATATCTAATCCAAAGTGCATGCAAATACCTCCTGTTAGGGTCCCAGAATTATTGTAATCGATCGGTCCAGCAATGGTATAAGACCTAACTAAAGTTAAAGGTGGAATTTATTTTGAAAACAAAGTTGACAGAGGATTTCTTTGCGGTATAATATTGCGGCGCAAGGCCCATTAGCTCAATCCGGCAGAGCAGCTGACTCTTAATCAGTTGGTTATAGGTTCAAGTCCTATATGGGTCACCTGAAGCATAAAACCCGCCATCATGGCGGGTTTTTCGTGTCAAAACACATGACTGATTGTGGTAAACCAGGCGTTACACTTGTTCGACTGCGGAAGGTTGTTTTCTTTCGCTGGTAGGAGCAACTTTTTTCTTCCGCTGTCCCTTGACAATATAGGGGAGCAGAAACAAATAAGACCCACTAATTGCCATAATCAGCATTAATAGAGAGGGGATCATTTCAATTTTTTCCCAAGCCGCCAGGAGTTGTTCACTACCAATCAATTTGAGAATCACAGCCACTGGGATAGCCAGAGCGGTTGGAATAGCAATCCAACGATGAAATTTTCGAAACCATTTACTCAGGAATTTAGTCATATTGAATACCTTTATTCTTTCTGTATGGTTATCTCAGTGTAAGCTTATTTTCTGAGTATGTATACAACTTTAGTCGGATTTCGGAGTGAAATCCGACTAAAGTAATAGGAAAAAGCTAATAATTCGTGTATGCTCAAGTTATCTAGATTTTATATACATCGAGGTTTAAGTCCAGAACGAGTGGAATCCACACATGATAAGGAATGCTAAAATGGAACAACCAAAGCCTAATCCCGAAAAGCTGCGAAAAAGAGTGGTTGTGCTTTTCTCTTTTGGTCTGCTGTTGATGGCGATCCTGGCAGCAGGAATTGGATGGGCAAGTGGCGACTGGCTGCGGTTATCTTTGAGCTGGGTCAATTGGGTGGGTGGACTTTTCCTAACCCTGGTAGGAATATCCCTGGTTGTCTGGTCAGTCTCCATTCAATACACCTTTGGAAAAGGCACGCCTGCACCCAAGGTGCCCACGCAGAGATTGATAACACTTGGCCCTTATGCGCATACCCGTAATCCGATGACCCTGGGGGCGCTGCTCTTTTACACGGGAATTGGTTTTTGGATGGGATCTGGTGTAGTCGTCCTTCTCTCAATCGTTGTTCACAGCGCATTGCTAACATTTATCTTTATTCATGAGACAAAGGAGTTGACTGAAAGATTTGGCCAGGAATATTTGGATTACAAGAAAGAAACCCCTTTTTTGTTTCCAAGATTGTGGCGCGGGAAGTGAGCAACATGGATTTGTTCATTTCTAACCTGCTAATTTTTTTTTATAAATAGAGACATCAAAAAAAATTACATAGGCTGGCGAAGAGGTAGTATTGGTGAGATCTGACATTTGAGAGCTAGGGGGGATAAATGAGTAGTTTCTGGGAAGCGTTGTATAATTTAGTCAAACCGGCGATCGAATGCCATCAAAGACACGCGTTCAATTAATCCACAGCTTGTGGGAGGTTCAAGATGCAGATTACGAAGGTCGAGGTTTGCCCGGTAGAGTTGAAGTTGCGCCAACCGGTGCGTATGGCCGGTATTGCCCCTATTCACCAGGTGACAGCCATATTTGTGCGCGCAGATACGCGTGATGGGCGCAATGCCTGGGGATGCGGTGTCGCACATCCGGATTTGACTGCTGAGACCCCAGAAAAGGCGATCAAAGCCTGTCTCCAGGCTGCCAGCATGGTGCCTGATCTGCATCCGACCAATTTAGAATATTCACTGGCACAACTTTCTCCGGTCATCCAAAAATCACCCGCTGCACTTTGCGCTTTTGATTTGCTCTTCCATGATCTTTTAGGGCTGATTGCAGGTATTCCACTTTACCGCATTTTAGGCGGTTATCGCAACCGAATACAGACCTCCGTCACCATACCGCTCTCATCTGTTTCCGAGAGCGTCGAAATGGCACAGCGTTGGGCTGGGCAGGGTTTCAGAATGCTCAAGGTCAAGGGTGGGGAAAACCCAGAGCTGGATGTCCAGCGTATTCGCGCCATTCGGCGAGCTTTACCGGAAGTCATTTTACGATTGGATGCGGATGGTGGCTACAACGTTCAGCAAGCCCTGGATGTTGCCAGGGCTTTAAGCAATCATTTGGAAATGTTCGAACAACCCGTAGCGGCAGGAAATTTGGATGGCTTGACACAGGTTACACGGGTCAGCCCGGTGCCAATCCTTGCAGATCAGAGTGTCACAGGTCCTGAATCGGCTCTTGCGTTGTTGGGCGACCGGCGCGTCCATGGGCTTAGCATTAAGGTGGCTGCAGGCGGAGGCTTGCGCGGCGCTCGCCAGATGGATGCGATTGCACGCGCGGCAGGTGTTGTTAGCATGGTCGGCTGCCTGGTTGAACCTGCTCTCCTAATCGCTGCTGGCTTAAGTTTTGCTCTCTCCAGCCCGAATGTAAAATACGGGGACCTGGATGGACACCTGGACTTAATCAATGATCCCACCAGGCTGGGATTTTCATTGAAGGATGGCTGGCTAATCGCCACCGAAACACCGGGTTTGGGCTGTACCGTTGATCTCTGTTAGGGGTTGCAGACCCATCCATTTCAAGCGAAGGTGATCACAGCCAGGATGATACCGGCTGCCAGGATAAGCAAGAAACCCGGCAAAATGGCTTTACGCAGGTTTGGATGACCGGTAAAAATGACAATGCCGCCTTTGACCACGGTGTTGGACATCGTTGCCAGCACAACTGCCAGCCCAGCGATATCCAACCCAATTTCGTTGCGTTTGGTTAATTCAGTCAAGGAAAGGGTAATCGCATCGACATCTGCCAGGCCAGCCAAGATGCTTGAGACCAGGATACCAGTATTGCCAAAATAGAGTTGTGCGCTACGGGCAACCACCAGGATGAGTGCATAGATTAAACCGAACTTTATGGCTGCCCATAAATCCAGAGGGTTAGAAAACTCCATTTTCTCTTTTTCTTGGAGCGGCGGCGCGGTGAGAACGAGCCAATATCCAGGTATACGCGATTCCCAGCAAGCCTGCCACAGCCAGAGGCAGCCAGATTTCTGCTAATAAGTGGACGGCTGAGGATGCCGACGTAAATGATCACACGCGGCAAACATCACCGTCCACGCAACAATGATCGCTAGCGCAAAAGAACCTCCCAGCCAGGTATCGCGCCGGCTGCGCTCGGATAGGCTCAGTGTCACACTGGTGCTGGATACCATACCGCCCAACAAGCCGGTCAAACCGATACCCTGTTCTGGGCCAATGATTTTGATCAATACATATCCAAGAAAATTGATAGCCGAGATAAAAACCACCATCAGCCAAATTTTAAACGGATTGAAAACATCCAGCGGGGGAGGTCCGATGGGCTGATTCGGTAAAACTGGCAAGATAATAGCGCTGATTACCGCCAGCTTAAGCGCTGAGACGATATCTTCGCGGGTTAATGCCTGCACCAACCGGTCGGTCTCGATCTTTAGGGAAAGCAGGACTGCGGTGGCAATTCCCAATGCGACTGCCAGGGTAAGATGCCCCCAGTAGCACAGCGCGCCTAAAATCACCACGATTAAGATGGTGATCTCCGTGGTCAGACCAATAAAACCACGCCATGCATCAACGAAATAAGAGACCGCTGTTACCAGACCAACTACGACAAATATCCCCACGAAAACTGCTGGTAGATTGAGCACTTCTGCTGAAAAAGCCGCCAACGCGCCGACCAGGCCCATGAGAGCAAATGTACGTTCCCCGGCTACCAATTCCCGGTTAGAATCCCGAAAGGCGTACTCTCGTTGTAAGCCAATCAGGAAGCCAATCCCCATGGCTACGCCGAAACGGATAAATAAATCTGTGTACTCCATGCCGGTTTTCCTCCTGGAAATGGAAGATTTCATCTAAACGATGATCGTACGATCTATCAAGTATAATCTACGGCAATAAGTGAATGCCGGGTGCTAACCTGGAAAAAACTCAAAAAAACGACCTTGAATATGGATTATACCCAATCTGTAGTGAATAACCACTTGATCCACAAGCTTAAAAGATTGCAAAGCAAAATCCAGTCTTTGCAGTTGCTCAGCCAGCGTTTTTCTGTTTTTCGCATGCTGGCTTTTGCCGCAGGCGCCTTGCTCACCTGGTTGGCAGCCATGGCTGCAGGCAACACGGCTGGCTGGCTGGTCTTCGCTGCATCACTGTTGGTTTTTGTGGTGATCGTAGCTTTCCACCAAAGGCTAGATAATTGGATCCGCAAGTTCCAACTTTGGCAGGCAATCTACCAGCGCCAATTGGCTCGCAGTCAATTGGATTGGGAAAACCTGCCTTACCGCAGCTTGCCTGAGCAGCGTGTCCGTAACGCCCTGGAAATTGATCTGGATTTGACTGGACCTCGCTCCTTGCATCATCTCATCGACCAATCTATCTCGGAACAAGGCTCACAGCGTTTAGCGCATTGGCTATCACATCCTGAACCGGACCTTGAGACAATCACCCGCAGGCAGAATTGGGTGAAGGAGCTAACCTGTGTACCTCGCTTTGGCATGCGCTTGCAGCTGGTTTTTCAATTGGCACTCCAGGGAGCATCTACGCGGGGACCAGATCCTTTCCTGGTTAAAGGTGGAATTCTCCTCGCAGAAACTCCGCTGGAGCCTGCCTTTAGCCTCCTTGCTTGCTTTTCTGACCCTGGGGCTATTCCTGGGGAATGCGGTGTTGGATTGGCCTGCCATCTGGATCATCAGCGCGCTTGTGTATCTTAGCTTTTACAACTTCACCGGTAGAGAGAATATGGAAATTCTGGACCAGGTTGCCGTTCTGGATGCCGAGCTTGGGAAACTGAGACCGGTTTTACAGTACCTGGAAAGGGCTGATTATCAGCGGATGCCTTCGATTGGCGAGCTTTGCAAGCCCTTTTGCCAGCCTGGTGATGCCCCTTCAGCCATCCTGCGCCGCCTTAAATGGGTGACTGCAGCGGTAGGTTTACGCATGAACCCGGTAATGGGGATACTTCTGAATATTTTTTTGCCCTGGGACTATTTTTGGGCAGCCCTGGCAATCCGGTTTCGCAGCCGCCTGGCAGTACAGTTACCGCTCTGGTTAGACCGTCTGTATCAAATTGAAGCGCTTATATCCCTGGCGGATTTCAGCCGCTCCCAGGCTGGCAACAGCTTCCCTGATATCCAACCCACGCAGCCTGTATTGTTTCGGGCAGAGCACTTAGCCCACCCACTGCTGCCCCCGCAGTCGAGGGTAGCCAATCATTTCAGCCTGGAGAAGAAAGGGGAGGTGGCGTTAATCACAGGTTCCAATATGGCTGGGAAAAGCACTTTCATTAAAACCGTGGGTGTCAACCTTTGCCTGGCTTATGCTGGGGCTGCCGTATTGGCAACATCCTGGCAGTCACGACCTCTGCGACTGCATTCCTGTATTCGCATCAGTGATTCCATCAGTGATGGATTTTCATATTTCTACGCCGAAGTCAAATGCTTGAGCAGCCTGCTGAAAAAACTTCAGGCGCCGCCTTTACCAGTTGATGATCCATACCCCGTGCTTTACCTGATCGACGAAATATTCCGTGGCACGAACAATCGCGAACGTTTGATCGGTAGTAGGGCTTACTTGCAGGCAGCTTTGCAGGGTAACGGTATCGGATTAGTCGCCACGCACGACCTGGAACTGGCCAGCCTGGCCGAATACCATCCAATGCTGAAGAATTACCATTTTCGGGATCGTGTAGAGGATGGGCGGCTGGTTTTTGATTACAACATCCGTCCTGGCGCCAGCCCAACCACTAATGCTCTACGTATTATGGCGATGGAAGGGTTACCGGTGGATATACCCGAAGCGGATTGAATTTTTCTACAGGGGGATAAGGAAATCGACCCCACGCTCCAGATTTTCATTTGTTTGTTTGGGGTGCAGGATAGCCTGGCGTAAACTTGGCATCAGCACCAAGGGGTCATGGATGAATTCGTCTAATGTTAGTTGATGATCCGGGTCAGGATTAGCATTCGATTGAAGTTCGATCGTTGCAGGTTGGTTACCTTCGGTTCGGATGATCACTTCGATCCAGGATTTATCCGCTTTTAAAATGATTTTGTTACCAAGTTGCTGGCGGATCCTCCCCAGCAAGTTGCCCGTTTGAAAGCGGTTGTTCATCACAAATTCTTTTTCCGATTCAGTTAAATCCAGCTTATTGCCCCACTCCAGGCGATGAACCAGTTGGGTGACCGTCAGACTTGGATAGGCAATCACTCGTTTACCAAACAAGTACTCTATTCTTTCTTTCCCCGACGTTGTATCCTCAACATTCTCCTGGATAGTGGTGAGCAAGATGCGGCTGTATTTGGCTAAGCGGATGGCTTTAGTTGTTTCCTTGAGATGTTTTAAAATCTCCATGATTAACTGGCTGCCAATTTTTATTTTTTTATGATCCGATTCAGCATGAGGAGCCTCAATAGGCGTTGTTTCAAACTGATCCGGGCTTATTGCAGCAGTATCTGTAGGCTTCTGTGTTGGAGCATCGGGTTCAGGTACAGGCTTATCTTCCAATAATTGGAGTTGAGAAAAACCACGGACAATCGAACGACCATCCTCGTCAACCCATTTTCCGAGTACATACAGATTCACCGGCAGCATCGCACCGCTATGATGTTTATAGGAGGTTAATAAAGCTTTTGGGTTGCTCAATGTCCCGCAGCAGCTCAGCCATACCTTCCACTGATTCAGGCGACAAGCGATAGTTGAGCAGATTTTGTGAGATAAACTCGGATGCTTGAACACCTAAAGCCTGTTCGACTTCAGGACTGCAATAAGTGATTTTCCCCTGAAGATCGCATTCCCACACCCAACCGGGGAAAGCCGCGCCTGATGAAGCTTCAGGTTTGATCTCAGCCGCGTTGCTGTTGGAAAACAGGTTTTCTAATTGAGCTTGAAATTTCTTGCCGGGCATGCTGGTGGATCTCCTCCGACAACGCCAGGTATTGTTGGGCGCTGCGGCTGTGAGGCGCGTAGGACGTGATGGGTAAGCCGGCTGCTACACTCTCACGCAGCCTGGTATCGATCTGGATGGTTTGTTTAAAAAGAGTCTTGCTGAACTTGTTGGAAAGGAATTCATAAAGCTCGTTGTGGATTCGCAGGCGAACATCCAGCATGGTTACCAGCAAGCGATATTGTAAGTTGGCATTGCCGGATTGGCGTGTTTGCTCTACGATTACCAGCATCTTCTTTAGAGCTTCCAGGGCAAAGATTTCAGGCGTCACAGGAATGACCAGGAGATCGGCTGCGTTGAGAGCATTGGTTGTAACTGCTCCCAGGGATGGCGGGCAGTCAAAGATAACATAGTCATAATTGAGCCAACGGTGGCTCACACTTTGCAAAATAGTTTCGTAATTTTTCCGCACCGGGAGAAAGCGTTCGGCAAGCTCCATACTGGGATGGGATGGCACCAGATCCATTCCGGGTATCTTCGTGGCGCGGCTAACCCCGGTCAAGGAAGCCCAATCGTAGAATACATTGATGATGGAACCAGAGGTTTGTAAGGGATCAACGCCGCAGGCTTGGGTAAGGTTGGCCTGGCAATCCAGGTCGACCAATAATACTTCATAACCGTTTTGAGCCAGTGCACCGCCAAGTGAGAAGGAGGTCGTTGTTTTGGCTACCCCACCTTTGTGATTCGCGACCGCAATAAGAAATGACATTCTTTGCTGCCTCTCTCAATCCGTGCGCCCAGAACATATGAATTATACACGATTTATGCTCAGAGCTAGCAATACTCTTCTTGAAGGCAATTGAACACTTCAAGATGATTTCCTATTATTAGAAAAAATTAATCTAAATATTCGTCGAATTGCCCGTATCTTTTTTTTAAAACTTGCGTCTTAAGATATGTAAGCGCAAGAAAAGCAATAAAGGTAGAGACTACACACCGCTACCCTGTCGCGCCCCAGGGTCCGGGTGATGTCGAGGGGTTTCCGAAGCGAGCTATCGGGAACCCCTGGTTCTTTTAATAGCCTGTTTCACAAAGAAATATCTGCGACAATCTGTTGGGTCATTCTTCCGTGTGAATGATGGACAACACCTGGGGGAGCAAGTCCTGGTTTGTTGCCATGGCTTCATTCCCGTAAATCGTTGATTTTCCGTTCCAATCCCCAAAATAACCCCCTGCCTCTTCCAAGATTGGGGGAAATGGGCCGCAATCCCACACATTCATGGCTGGATCCAGCATCAGATCAGCCCGTCCCGTCGCGACCAGCAGGTAACCGTATGCATCACCCCAGCCAGCCTGAAAATAACAGGCATCCTGGATACGATTCCATTCCTTCAAGCGACCATATTTTTTGAAACCGTAACTGCTTGTGCAGGTGACCAGGGACTGGCTCAAGTGCTGCGTGTTTGAAACACGCGCTTGCTTGCCATTCCACCAGGCGCCTGAACCGCTGGCAGCAGCCAACATTTCATCTAATGCGGGGAAATATGCCGCTCCCACGCGCACAACGCCTTCGATCTCTAAACCAATCAACACGGCGTAGAGGGGCACACCACGCAAGAAGGATTTTGTACCATCAATCGGATCGACAAACCAGCGATAGGTCTCTCCCTGGCTTTCTTTTAGCCCATACTCTTCACCTACGATCGCATGGGTTGGATAACGGCTTTCGATTCGGGAGCGGATGAACTCTTCTGCTTTGCGGTCTGCAACGGTAACCGGTGTTTCATCTGACTTGAACTCTGCCTGGATGCCGGTCTGGTAATAGCCCAGGGTCAGTCGTCCCGCCTGGTAGGCTGTCTCGGTGATAAAGTCAAAATATGGGGAAAGGTTTTCTCTCATCATGCCGGTGATGATAACATAGGAGCGAATTTATCGGGTAAAATCTTAACGTTGTTGAACAGGTAGCCAACCCGATCAAAATCTACTTCTTAACTGGCTTATCCAGGAAATTGTCTCATGTGGTCAAAACCTCCCAACTCAACGAAACACAAGCGCAAGAGAATCCTTGTTGGAGCCTTATTCTTTCTTTTGGTCATTCCAGCTTGCAGCTTGTTTCAGCCCACCCATCCGCAGGCTGAGCAAACCCGCAGCGCTCTATTCTTGCAAATGACCAGCCTGGCACGCACCCAAACCCAGCTAGCCAGCCTGTTACTGGCGACACCAGATGTCTCCACTCAGCCGGTGGAGAGCACGCCTTTGCCAGTTGCTCCACAGACCGAAGAGACACCCGCACCAGAAGCAGCGCCCGTATTGGTCGATCCCAACCAAGACCTCGAGCGCAATTTGAAGAGCGCTAAGATTTTACTCTTTGAAGATATGTCTGCATCTCGCCACCAGCGATACGTAAAGGAAGCCCTGGACCGGGAAAATTATTTTTACTTGGATGTGGGCAGCGCCAAGGGATGGTTTAAAACGCAGTTGCTTTCCCCAGTCGAGTGGGATCTGGTTATCGCTGCGGCTGAAGCGCGCCGTGATTTTGGCGGTGAGTTTTTCGAATACCTGGACCAGCAAGTGGAGCTGGGCGCTTCGGTGATTGTCGAGTATTGGGATTGGGATGCTGCCCCGAATGGCAGAGCCCAGATACTGATGGATCGCTGCGGTGTGGCTTACCAATCAGATTGGTATGAGCCTGATTTGCGCGTTTTCTTCTGGCTGGCGCCTGAGAACCCGGTTTTTTACGAACCCAACCAGATTCCAACCAATTTGCGCAACGCGGCTGCCTTGTGGAGTGGAGACCTGGGCGACTTGTTCAAACTGGACTCACTTTCTGCCGGCCAAGAACAGGCCCCCGTTTTATTGGCCGGTACACATCCCCAGTATCCCAATGATCATGCAATTCTGGTTAGTTGTGTGGATGGTCGTGTGATTTTACAGGCTTTCAGCTCTCACGAATATGCCAAGGAAGATATGATTGCCCTGTGGCAGAATTACATCTTCCAGACGCTAAAGAATCGCTTCATCCTCAAGCCTCCTTACCAACCGCCGGTTGTTGCCCCTACAGCGGATGTCACCCCGCAGGCCCCTGCGCCAGCCGCCACCATAGGCCAGCCGGCTGCCTGCGGACAATCCTTGATTGCCCGAGTGCCTGCTATTCCCATCCGGCAAAGGGATTTATTCGAGCATCACGCCAAAGGGGAATACATCATCTTCAGCCTGGAGTTAGAGAATACAACTTCAGAGCCTCTGATTATTTATGACCTGGATTATTTCTTAGAAGGATATCTGAACGGCAAAGCGCTAGTCTATCAGCCTGATAAAGCAGCCAGCGGATACCTGTACATCCAGAATTCTGGCAATCTTTACCAGGATTGGGTCCAGCCAGGAACACGCTGGCGCACTAATTTGGCTTTCGATATAAACCCACAGGCTAGTGACCTGGTGTTGGTGCTGCGTCCAGGTGCTGAGTTCCAGCACCAGGTGTGTGAAGTGCGCATTTCGCTCGATTTGGATTATACTCAGGAGTAACTTATGCCCATGTCTTACCGCAAAGCTCTCTTTGATCAAATTTTGCGTATCTGGGAAGCCCAACCACTTTTCCTGGATACAGAGACCACCGGGCTGGACCAAGCTGCGGAAATCATTGAAATCAGCATTGTGGACCACGAAGGGCGCACTCTCTACGATTCACTGGTGCGACCGCGACGTTCCATCCCGCTGGATGCTGTCCGCTTACATGGAATCGACGATAACGTGGTTAGCACCGCTCGCACCTGGATGCATGTCTGGCCGGAAGTCGAAGCTATCCTTTCCAACCGCCAGGTGGGCATCTACAACACTGAATTTGACTTGCGCATGATGAAGCAGTCGCATGGCGCAATTGGTATGCCCTGGAGGCCGCCTGCCTTTCAATCTTTCGATATTATGAAACTCTTTTCGGAATTTGCCGGTTACCAGCGCTGGTTGAGATTGGAGCAAGCTGGTCAGATGTGCCGCATCGGACTGCCTAACAGTCATCGCGCCTTGGATGATACTTTGCTGGCTCGGGCAGTCTTTGAGTATATGCACAAAGTGGCTAAACAACCGAGCTAAGCTGCATACGATGAACGCAACCAGCGCACAAGTCACCGCAATACCTGAACCGCCCGCCGGATCCCGTAAACGCCCCTGGTCGGTCACAGCCGTGGGCATCTTACTCATCTTGCAGGCGCTCTTCCTTTTTCTAATTTTCCCATTTCTGGTAGGCATCGAGATTTACAACCAGCCGGAAGCGCGCCTCTCCTTACTTTTCAACCAGGATGGTTCTTTGGCGCCGCTGCGCGTGGAGATTATTGACTTGAGTAAACTGGAAGTGTTGCTCGATTTTACGACCATGCGTGTCCCGATCCCCAGTCGAGTGATAACCAGTTTCCTTTTTTCTACTCTGGCATTGCCGCTGCTCATCACTGGTTTTCTGTTCCTGCGCATGTGGCGGCATGCCTGGACCCTGGCTGTCCTCCTGGAAGGAACCATTTTAGCGATCGCCTTGTATGTTTACTTTAATTTTCGCCATCCTTATATCTACTTGATGATGGTTTCTGGCATTTTTATGGTTTTTTATCTGAATTACTATGAAGTGCAGTTAGCATTTCAACGCTTTATTAAGCCTTCAAAGACATGATGATGACACCTGATCAAGAAATTGAACTGCTCAAGAGGTTTGAGCCTGAGCTGCGCTTTACCAAGGGAGAAACTTTCTTCCCTATGGATGTCGAACCTTATGTCCGCTCCAGTAGCCTGTGGATGCAGCGCAAGGGTATGGAAGCTGTGTGCTTGATCCCACAAGGGGAGGTCAGCCTGGATAATCTTGCACAGCCGCGCATGGATGGCAATGAGACCATTTACTTTTTGCGTTTTATCGAGCCGTTGGATGTGGTTAACCTGATTACTTTTTTGAGCCAGCGTCGTCTGAACATTGACCCACAGAATATTTTTCGCTTGAACACAGGACGCCTGGCCCGCGTGGGTTATAGCTCTCGCTTTGCCGACCTGATTTTTTCCCTAAGCCTGTTATTGCGTGGCCGTGTGCCCGGAGATACCAGCGCGGCAGCGGCGTTGGAATATGAAAAAATCATCAAGGCAGCCGAATGCTTCCAGTACCATGGCCGTGTCCTTCAGCAGGGCGATTGGATCGTGCTGCAATATTGGTATTTCTATGCTTTCAACAATTGGCGATCGGGTTATTTTGGCGTCAATGACCATGAAGCTGATTGGGAGCTGGTCAACATTTACCTGTACCAGGATGAAAGTAACCAGTTAATTCCTGAGTGGGTGGCTTACTCGATGCACGATTACACTGGCGATGATTTGCGCCGTCGTTGGGACGATCCAGAGGTCATCAAGGTCGGTGAGCATGTGGTAGTCTACGTTGGCGCTGGTTCACACGCCTGCTATTATGCGCCAGGTGAATACCTGGCTGAGCTGGAACTGCCCTTCATGGCGCCGGTGGCGCGATTTTCCCGCCGGCTCCGAGACCTGTGGCGCAAGATCACTGGTTTGATTGGTGAAGAGAGCCTGCACGAGACCAGTCCCACAAGTATCTTCCGCGTACCCTTTGTGGATTTCGCTCGCGGAGATGGCGCATCCATTGGTCCTGGGGGTGACAAACATTGGGGTACACCCCGGTTGCTTTCTCCCACCCCAGGCTGGGTTGCTCAATACCGCGGTCTATGGGGTCTTTATGCCCAGGATCCAGTGGCTGGAGAAGATGCTCCTGCTGGACCGATGTATAACCGCGACGGCAGTATCCGCCAGGCCTGGTACGATCCGGTTGGTTTCGTCGGTTTGGATAAACAGCCGCCTCCGAACAAGTTGTTGGAATATACCCAGGCGCAGCTACATACACTTGCAGAGGAACAAAGGGCAATTGAACAAAGCATCCAGGAAAAAAGCCAGCAATTATCGGAGCTGGGTGTTCTGCGCAATGCCATTCAGCAGCGTTCCCAGTTTTGCTCCCTGGACCAAAACACCCAATTTCTGACTCACAACCTGTCCGAAGAATTAGCCGATCTCCGGCAGCGGTCGGCGATGAACGACAAACGCCTGGATGCCTTGCGACAGTACCGTACTCGTCTTAAAAATGGCGAGCGTGAGCCAGCGCGCCTGCATATCACCCGACCGCACCAACCAGCCTCCAACGGTGAGTTGCGTTCCAGCCGCCTGGCCGAATTTTGGGCTGCTATTAGCATCGGTTTGCTGATGATCACTTTTGTGGTCCTGGTGCTCTTTTTCCGCCAGCATATTGTGCTCGGGTTGGTGGCTTTGATCTCTGCCTTTGCCTTCATTGAATCGGGCTTCAAGCGCCAACTGCCGCAGGTTTTCAACAGTGTCGCCATCGGTCTGGCGGTGGTCTCTGCCTTGTTGATTATTTTCCACTTCTTCTGGCCGCTGGTGATTGTGGTGGTAGTGATTGCTGGCTTTTATGTGATGTGGGAGAATTTGCGCGAGCTGGTGCACTTATAGTGAGTTGGTGATCAGCAGGGGAAGGGTTGAAATATTGCTGGTACAGGGCGAAGCCAAAGATAGCAAAAAGGTAAGGCGCAGGTCCTGATGCCTGCGCCTTACAAACGCAGATCATTGGGTCAGTTAACTGCTGTTAGTGCATCATCGAAGATGTCAACAGCCTCTTCAATCTGATCTTCGGTGACGACCAGTGGTGGGATCCAGCGGACTACATTGTCGAAGGGACCGCAGGATAAGATAATCAAACCACGTTCCAGACATCCAGACTTGACTGCCTGGCAGGTCGTAGTATCAGGTTCTCCATTACGGGTGAATTCAACAGCATCCATCAAACCGATGCCTCGCACGTCTCCCATAACAGGGAATCGCTTTTGAGTTTCGCGAAGGCGTACCCGTAGTTGGTTCCCGCGTTCCGTAGCGTTTTTAACCAGTTCTTCTTCTAATATGACCTCCACAGTGGCTTTCGCGGCTGCACATGCGAGCGCGTTTCCACCATAAGTACCTCCATGTGAGCCAGGCAGCCATTTCGCCGCGATCTCTCCCCTGGTAATGACGCCAGAAAGGGGGACACCCGATGCAATCCCTTTGGCGACTGTCATCACATCCGGTACGAAGCCGTGATTTTCCATAGCAAAGAATTTTCCAGTGCGTCCAAAACCGGATTGAACTTCGTCGGCGATGAACAAGATGCCGTAGTGATCGCAGATATCGCGCAGTTCCTGCAGGAACCTGGAGGGCGGAACGACATAGCCACCTTCACCCAGGACGGGCTCAATGACGATTGCCGCCACCTCCTCGGGGGAAGTCTGGCCTTTGAACATCTTTTTCAATTCTTTCAAGCAGAAATCGGTTGTGGTGTCGTCATCCCAACCATAATAATATGAGTACGGGTATGGCGCCACAAAGATGCCGGAGACCAGCGGCTGGTAGAACTTGCCGTAAGGTGACTTTGCTGGTCGACATGGCCATGGTTAGATGAGTGCGTCCGTGGAACCCGCCATTAAAAACAATCACGTTGGTGCGGCCGGTGGCATGTTTGGCAAGCTTAACCGCGCCTTCGAGACACTCTGCGCCACTGTTGGTGAAATAAAAGCTATCCATTCCCTCAGGAACCAGCGGAAGCAGGGTATCAATCAGTTCCAACAAAGGGCGGTGAAAGTAAATATTGGCTTGGGCATGCAAAAGGCGCTCAGCCTGCTGCTGAATGGCTGCCACCACTCGGGGATGGCAGTGACCGGTGCTGGTGACGCCAATTCCGCTGGTAAAGTCCAGGTATTTTTGTCCAGTAATATCGAAAACATAAGCACCTTTGGCATGATCGATGATGATATTGGTATTGCGGTTCCAAACTGGGCTGACATGGGGTAAAGTGCTTTCGAACATATATCCTCTCTCCTTCTTTTTTTGATCTCTCGCAAAGCCTTTATGTAACACAAACTTTAGTTTGTCATCTCTCGCAAAGTCGCAAAGTATGTAAAACTTTCCTTTTTTGATCTCTCGCCAAGATCGCTAAGAACGCAAAGCTTTCTTTTTTGAGAATTCATCTCACAGATCACTTTGCATGGCCTACCAAGTGCGATGAGCTTTTTTTTATCTCGTAAAGCCTTTATGTAACACAAACTTTAGTTTGTCATCTCTCGCAGAGCCGCAAAGTATGCAAAGCTTTCCTTTTTTGAGAATTCATCTCACAGATCACTATGCATGGCTTACCAAGTGCGATGAGCTTTTTTTATCTCTCGCAAAGCCTTTATGTAACACAAACTTTAGTTTGTCATCTCTCGCAGAGCCGTAGAGTGCGCAAAGCTTTCTTTCTTGAAACATATCTTACGGATCCTATTGCTTGATCCATGAAGTGAGGTGAGTTTACACCTGCCAGGGAAGTCTTTCCAGATCAACGTTGCCGCCGGAAAGGATAACGCCAACGCGTTTGCCAGATAAGTCTATCTTGCGCTCCAACAACAAGCCGATCGCGTGGCGGCGGAAGGTTCGATGATAATCTTGGCTCGTTCCCAGATGAAGTGCATGGCAGCAACGATGCTCGCCTCGCTGACAGTAACAATTTGCTCAACGCGTTGCTGGATGATGGGAAAGGTCAGCGTTCCCAGTGAGGTGAGCAAGCCATCCGCGATCGTTCGGGGGTTGACAGATGGAACGATGTGTCCTGCCTGCAAGGAGCGAAAGGCGTCATCTGCCATTTCGGGCTCGGCGGCAATAACCCTTAATGCCAGGAAGGTATTCTGTCGCTGCAATGGCGGTACCACTTATCAGACCACCGCCGCCCACCGGCGCCAGGATTACATCCAGGTCGAGACATCCTGCAGCAGCTCCAATGCTGCCGTACCTGCCCCAGCGATGACACGTTCGTTGTTGTAAGGATGGATCTCCGTTGCGCCGGTGCGGGCGATGATTTCAGCCTGAGTGCTCTCACGGGCTTCCAGAGTTGGTTCGCAGAAGGTGATCTATGCCCCCATAGCCTTTGACTGCCTCCTTCTTGACCTGCGGGGCATTGCTGGGCATGACGATATAGGCTGGGATGCCGCGCAAGCGTGCTGCCAATGCCAATGCCTGGGCGTGATTCCCCGATGAATGGGCGACTACGCCGCGTGCAGCCTGTTCATTGGAAAGTGAAAATACCGCGTTGATCGCTCCACGGAACTTGAAGGCTCCTACCTTTTGCAGGTTTTCGCATTTCAGGAAGACCTGGGCGTCCACCATCTGGTCCAGGCTTTGGCAAGTGAGCACTGGTGTTCGATGGGCGTAAGGTTCGATGCGCTCGGCAGCCCTCAGGATATCTTGAAGTGTGATCGTCATGACATTACCCCTACTCAAACAAGTTTAGCCACTGTCCTGCACCATGTGAAAGAGCTTTTTCATAAACCAGCACTGCGGCTGCCGTATCCTGAATGGCGCTACCAGTGGTGTCAAATATGATGATCTCTTCGTCTGTTTGGCGACCCTCGATCTGCCCAGCCACCACTTTCCCCAACTCAGCATGCACCTGTTCCAGCGTGATCAGGTTGGCTGCTAATGCATGTTGCAGCTCGCCCACGTTTGCGCATTGTTCAAGGACATCCACCACCAGTTTGCTGGATGCGACCAATGCCGGTTCTAGTTCTTGTTTTCCGGGGCTGTCGGCGCCGACGGCGGCGATGAACGTGCCAGAGCGGATATCTTCGCGATGCAGGAAAAATTTCCGCGCCGGTGTGCAGGTAACAATTACATCACTGGCTCGCGCCGCTGCGCCTACCTCTTCCACCGCTTGCACGTTCACTGGCAACTCGGATGTCATCTGAGCCGCGAAGTTGCTGGCAACAGCAACGTTGGCATCCCAGGCATAAACCTGGCGGATCCCTGGCAGCACCTGCAGCATAGCCTGTAACTGGATCTGTCCCTGGTTTCCACATCCACAGATGGTTAATCATGGAAGAATCGGGGCGCGCCAGATATTTGGCCGCCAGGGCAGCCGTCGCGCCGGTGCGCAGAATGGTGATGTCGATTGAATCCATCACCGCCAGAGGGCGTCCGTTGCTGCCGTCGCAAAGAAGGATCAATCCCAGGATATTGGGCAAGTCGAATTGGGCACGGTTGTTAAAAAAACCGCCATTGGCTTTCAGGGCGAAATAGGTGCGTTCCAACCGCAGCCCACCGCCCTTGATGTGGAATTCTCCGCCATCAGCATCTACATGCATCAGTGCAGGTTTTAGGGTTTGTCCCAGCGCTTGCATGGTGAATGCTTGTCCCATTGCCTCAATGCATTCTGGCAAAGTCAACAAGGCGCGCACCTCAGATCGCTTGATAAACAAAGTTTCTGTGTTCATTGTGATTCACCCATCAATTGGAAATAATGCACCATCATGGAGATTGCGCGTGAAAACTGACTGAGCGCCAGGCTTTCATTAGGAGCATGCTCGCCATCCTCGGGCAAGCCAAAACCGGTCATGAGCACATCAGGATGGAGTTCAGACTGCAAAATGTTCAGGATAGGGAGTGAGCCGCCACCGCGCACAAATTTTGGGGGCACGCCAAACCCACGCAGGAAAGCCTCGTTGGCTGCTCGAACGACCGGCGCATCCAGGCTAACCGTGGCAGGCGCAGCGCGCCCGGTCTGCGTAAAAGCTAAGCCTGACGGTTGGGGGCGCCAGGCTCGTCAGATAATCAGTCACCAAACGGTAAATTTCATCAGGTTCCTGGTCAGGAACCAATCTAAAACTAACTTTGGCTGTAGCGGTGGCGGGGATGACCGTTTTGACGCCTTCGCCAGTGTAGCCGCCGCGAATTCCATGGATGTCAAAGGTTGGGCGGGCGCTGATGCGCACCTTCAGCGGATATTCCTGTTCACCGCCCAAGGCTGGCGCGCCAGTGATAAACAAGCCGACTTCATCTGTGATGGGGACTTCAGCAGCCAAAGCATGTTGGCGCTCAGTTAGTTCCTTGACCTGGTCGTAAAAGTGTGGAACCAGAATTTTGCGTGACTTACTATCTTGGATCTTCGCCAGCAGGCGAACAAGGACATTGAATGGATTGTCGACTGCGCCACCATATGTGCCGGAGTGCAGATCTTTAGCTGCGCCGCTGATGGTGATATCCAGGGCGCAATTGCCACGTGTACCGTATTCGATGAGCGGAAGCATCGGATCCAATCCACCCATATCTGCAATGATGATGCCGTCACAGCGCAGCATCTCACGGTGCCTTTGGATGAACTCACCGAGATTCTTGCTAAGTTCCTCCTCCTCACCTTCCAGCAGGACCTTCAGGTTGACAGGTAAACCGGTAGTTTGCAGCCAGGCTTCGGCGGCGCATAACACGGCGAAAAATTGTCCTTTGTCGTCCGAGGCGCCCCGGGCGTGGATGCGCTTTTCGTCGATAACTGGCGTGAAGGGCGGATGGGTCCATTCGCTGACGGGTTCGACTGGCATGACATCATAGTGACCATATAGTAGCAATGTCGGTGCGTCTCCCGCGCCCAGCCACTCGGCATAGACTACGTCTGGTCCACCGGTGGGATAAGCCTGGGCGTGGGTGAAGCCCATTATCTGCAAGGTGTTTACCAGCCAGGCGGAGCAGTTATCAAATTCGGTGCGATTCCCGGGAAACAGGGCGGAAATGGTTGGAAAACGCAACAGTTCACATAACCGTTCGAGTGCACGCGACTGGTTGGAATGGGCATAATCGAGAGCTTGAATCGTGGACATCATGATGCGCTTTTTGCTTCAACCGTACGCCCGAAGGGGAACTTCCATAGCAGTAACCAGCTGATGATGATTGAAAGAATGGGTGTGCCGCCGATCAGGAAGCGGATGCCCCAAATGGCGCTCTCACTCTGGACGGTTGCTCCTGCGACATATCCGGAGATCGAAAAGACGGTTGCCAGGAACACACCTTGCATCGAAAAGGCTGCCTTGACAATGCCGCCGTTCATCCCGAAGAATATTCCTTCACGACGATAACCGTGTTTGCGGGCATCGTCATCGATTACCTCGGAGAGCATGGGCAGCGGCAGGAGCTGGTAGATTGCCAGACCGGGGGCGATTAACACGGTGCCGATCAAGCCAGTGTAAAAATCGTTGGCGAGCATCATGGTCAACAGTCCAGGTATAAACAACAAGTTGCCGATGATCCAGGCTTTGCGGCTGCTGATGCGTGGCACGATGCGCTGCCAGATCAGCAGGGCGGGGATGGTCAGGATGAAGGGAACGCCAAGCAGGATCGCTTCCTGATCTCCTGCGCCCAATTCCATGCCAAAGACCTGGCCTGGTCCCTGGATGCCCAGGGCATACTTGCGCCAGAAGGGTAGCATGGCGCCCAGGATCAGGAAGACGTACTCTTTCATCAGGTTGAATCCGACGAAGTTTCGGAAAGGTGCACTGCCCAGTACGATTTTTAATGAGGCGAGAATGCCAACCTGAACTTCATCGGAAGGAATCGGACCTTCCTTCAACCCGAGCGGGGTGATCAGATAACCGACCGCCACCAGCGCGCCGATGATTGCGCCCATCCCAACAAATCCGATCTCTTCGGAGAGAATGGGCGCCAGGATATAAGCCGCCAGCAGACCGATGACTGCCAGGATCTCACGGATGGTCGAAAGGCTGATGCGTTCGGTGAGCGTTTTGGCCACTTCGGGGAAAAGCGAGTTATAGGCGATGATGGTCAGGCTGTAGAGTGTGTCGAATATGAACAGCGCCATGAAGAAATAGAGGGCTATCACCCAAGGGCTGGTGGTGATAGGTGTCCACAGGAAGAAGAACGATAGTCCGAGCGGGATAGCGCCAAAGTAGATGTATGGAATTCGGCGCCCCCAACGAGAGCGTGTGCGGTCGGTCAACTGTCCCATCAGTGGGTCGTTGATCATGTTCCAAATGCCGTAGATCGTCCAGACCATGCCGGCGATCGCAGGGCTGAGTCTGAGGACATCGATGTAAAAGAACTGCACACGATTCCCCAGTACCTGGTAAGCCAGGGTGTTGGCGAAATTTCCGCCGCTGAATGTAAAGAATTGCCATTTGGTCCTGCTTTTAGTCTTTGACATGTGCCCTTCTCCCTTGGATTGGATCTTAAATATATAAATTATTGAAATAATCGATCAGGAATTCCGATTGGACATCATCCGACATCGACTCGAGCAATGTGTTGATCAGCGCCATACCGGGCGGCAGGTTCTGCCCCTGAATCCCTGCCAACGCGGCGGCTTTTTCGAAAAGGTTCGGGTCGTTGGCTGCCAGCATCGCGTTTAACTGGGCTTGCATGCTTGCCACATCGATCGGTGCTAATGCTTTGGTTTCATCGATACTCTGGCGCAACGCTGCCAGGAAAGCATCCACGTTCTTGACGGCGCTAAACTGCATGGAAATGTGGATATTGCGCGGCGCGCCAGGCTTGCCAAATTGGGATTGAACGGTGAAACCCTTAGAAAGCATGACATCGCATAACTGGAACAAATCCAGCGTATCGGATGTGAACGCGAACAGGCACATATCTGGCTTTCCCATCACTTTTAACTCGGGAATCGACTCAACCCCGGCGATCATACGCTGAGTGGCTTCCTGCACGGCGCGGACGATCTTTTTGTAACCTTCTTCGCCCAGATAATTAAGCACGGCCCACGCCCCGGCAATCGGTCCGCCGGTTTTTGTGCTCATAATGGTGGGGTTAATCAGTGTATAACAGGTAGTTCGGGTCGATGTGAATATCTGAAAGCGGCGTAATTCCTTGTTGCGGTACATCACAATCGAAGCCTGTTTGGGGCAGTATCCAAATTTGTGCAGGTCGGTGGAGATAGAAGTCACACCAGGCACTGTCCAATCGAAAGGCGGAACCTGGTAGCCCAATTTGCGCATGAAAGAGAGATGGATACCGCCCACACAACTATCCACGTGACAAAGCAAGCCGTGCTCCTGGGCAAGGGCGGCGATCTGCGGGATGGGGTCCACTACACCCTGCGAATACGCCGGGAGCTGAACCGACCAGCAGAATGGTGTTGGGCGTGATGGCGTCGCGCATCGCCTGCACATCTGCTCGATAGGTTGTGGTGTCGAAGGGGGTCATGATCACCTTCAGACCAAAATATTGCGCCGCCTTGTGAAAAGCGTGATGCGCCGTCTGGCAGATTACGATCTCGGGTTCTTTGATTTCTGGTTTATGCAGCCTTGCCCAGTCGCGGGCGGTTTTCAAGGCCAGCATGATGCTTTCGGTGCCGCCGGTGGTGAAATTGCCAACCACCTGTTCATCACCCCGCAGCAGGTTGATGACCGCCCGTACTACTTCTGTCTCCAGTTTTAGTAGACTGGGGAAGGTGGTGGGGTCGAGTCCGTTTTCCACCAGGTATGCCATATACGCCTGCTTGCCGATCTCCATCGCATCTTGACCGGGGTCGTAGACATAGGCGTACATACGCCCATCGTCCCACTTCAGATCCTGCGACTTGGCAATGTTCAGAAATTCAAAGATTTCTTCAGGGCTTTTACCCTGTTCTGGGATTTGCATGAAGCACCTCTGTTATAGGAATGTTTGACCTTCACCGCGATAGGTGGGCACGCGTCCGAAGGATTCTCCCGTTTTGGATCAGCGCCAACTCGCCAAATCGCTCACACAACTCACCAGCCTTGGCATGCTGGAAAATGACCGGGTCGCCCAAGGCTAATTCGGGACAATCTTTGGGAAGTTGCAGTGGCGTCTGCACTTCGCCCGCGCCTTCCAGGGGTAGATATTTCAATCCAGGGGGTAAGACAGGAGCAGGTAGTTTTTCCGGACCGATTGGTCCGGAGGCAACATATCCACCTCCCAAACAGGTGACCATGCCTGGGGTGGGGATGCGCACCACTTGCGTGGCGAAAAAAGCAGCTGGACGGTAGTGTACTTCCTTGAAGTGGTGGAACAATGCCGAGCAGTAAAATCCTGAGCCAACCGTGGCTTCGGTCACAGACGAATCTGCCAGCGTGCTGACCAGGCTGCCTGAACCGCCGCCATTGACGATCTCCAGGTCCAACCCCTCATTGCGCAGGGCTCTGACAATCGCATCGCGGCGTGGGGAAAACTCATTGATCGACTGGCGTTTGATAAAGCGCATCAGGGCATTGTTCAGGCGTTTGCCGGGCGTGTCGTCAGCGGTGCCGGCTATATGCCCTTCGTAGCCCATGACGGAGTTGATGCGTACATTGGGGAGGTGTTTTGCCGCACGTACCAATGCCAGCGTCTCTGCAGGCGTGCGCAGCGGGCTACGGCGCAATCCGAGATGCACGGCGCCTGTTCTCAGCGGGCGGTACGCCATATCGATCTCAAGACATGCCAGGATGACTACGCCTGCCTGCTGTCCAGCTTGCGAGAGCACCTGAAGATGCGTCAGGCTGTCCACCATGAGCATGACTTTCTTGCCTGCCATGGTCATCTGCGCCATGAGCGCCATGTCCGATGGCTGGCAAGTGGGGTAGGCGATGATCATGTCATCGTAGCCTTTTTGAGCCAGCCATGCTGTTTCCTCGACTGTGAAAGTCAGCAGACCCCGGAAGGTTGCCCCGCCGTGTTCAAAGATCCTGCGGGTGAGCGGCTCACAACGCAGCGACTTTGTGCCGATGCGGATGGTGCGCCCTGTTCCGGCTGCTTTTTGGCAGACAAGGTCAATGTTCGCATCAAAGCAATCCAAATCAACAAAGGCCAGCGGTAAACGCTCATTGCTGATGGCGTCTCGATAGGTTGTGTATTGTTCATTGGTAAATTGTGATGTCATCTTCAGTCCTGAATCTGGTCTGAAAACCGCAACATCCGATCAAGAAAAATGTGTACAAAAGTGCGGAACTCTTCGATCTGGTCTTGATTTAGGTATTCGTCCTCCGTTCTGAAGGTAAGATGACCCATGCCAAAATAGCCATAATGTAACCAGGTGAAACTATGGGTAACAAGATCGAGATTGGGCAATCTGGGATCGATCACACCAACTGCCTGGGCGCGGTTGAGCAGGTCTTCGACCATCTGATAGAGCGGGATGAAGAATTGGGTCTCGATGCCTTCGGTCTGCTTTGGCCTTTCAAGCCAGCGTAGCGTCCATAAGCGCACGATATCCGGGTTGGCGGTGGAGCGGTCGATCAGCGCATCCATCAACCGATAGAGCAACTTGCGCAGTGCGATCCGGGTTATGGGTCGTGGTTTCATCTGCCGTTGCCAGGATATCGATAATCAACTTAGCTTCTTCTTTGTACTGTCGCTCGAAGACCATCAAGTACAGGTCATCTTTGTTCTTGGCATAGTAATACAGTGTGGCAACGCTTAAATGAACTTCGCGCGCAAGGTCACGGATGCTGGTGCCGTAATAACCTTTGCGCGCGAAGGCGGTCGTCGCTACATCGAGAAGGCGATCAGCGGTAGAGATCGCTTCTTCCTTGGGAACACTTTGAGGTTTGTTCAATGTATTCCTCTATCGAACGTTTGTTAGGTTTGTAAAATTTTATAAAAATCCTGATCGGTTGTCAAGTTCCTGCATACTGTTTGTGCTTGCTCAGTAAAAATGATAGGATGTAACGGTTGACAACAATTTCCCAATTTTCAGGGAGATTAATTGCGGCAGATGCACTTGATCAGGTAGAAAAAATCTCGCCAGGCGTCCTTAGATGCACCTGGCGAGAGTGGGGAGAGTTGGAAATTTGAGAAAGACTACTGGGCGACGTACTCGCTGACCGGGTAACCAGCTTCTGTCCAGGCGGCGAATCCGCCGCTCATAGAACGCACGTTGGTGTACCCGTAGGCCCATAAAATGCTCATGGCCATGGTGGAGCGGTGACCGCTACCGCAATAGACCACAATCTGGGCAGCCTTGTCCGCAGGCCAATCTGCGCTCATGCTGATAAACTCTTCTAGCGCAATATGAAACTGGGCGATTTCCCCAGCATCGATAATGCCATTTTTGGTTACTTCTTCCAAGGTGCGCACATCGATCAGAACCAGGTTATCGCTTTCCACCAACAGGGTATTCAATTCATCGACCTTGATCACGCCATAGCCTTCCGGTACACCGCTGAGCATGGCATCCATGCTTGCAACCACCTGCTCATCTGGCTGGGCGGCATCCAGGGCAGGGGCTTCTTCGGCCAGACCGGGTTCAACCGCAAAACCGTTATCGACCCATTCCTGGAAGGTATTTTTCAAAGCTTTGACATCGTTCCAGCCCATAGCGCTCAAGGCAGTCATGGCAATCGTTGCTCGCCAACCACTGCCGCAATAAACCACGATGGGGGTATCGAAGGATGGTAACTTATTCAGGTTCTTGGCCAGGTCCACCAAGGGGATATGTACAGCACCTAAGATGTGACCGTTTTCTTCCAATTCGGCTGTGGTGCGTACATCAAGCAGGAAGGGGGGAGTATCTTCAGCTAGTTTTTCATTGACCACATCCATCTTGATGGTATTGTAGGCATCCATGTTCTCCAATAATGTGCTGAAAGCCAGGTCCATGTAACTGCCGGTTTTAGCGACAGGGTAACCAGCATCCAGCCAGCCTTTGAAGCCGCCGCTCAGGCTGCGAACATCCGTGTAGCCGTAGGTCCACAAGATGCTCATGACCATGGTGGAGCGGTGCCCACTGCCACAATAGACAACGATGGGGGCGTTTTTATCCACTGGCCAGTTGGCTTTATCCGCAATAAAGCTTTCGATGGGAAGTTTAACCTGGGCGATATCGCCGCTATCGATGCTGCCTTGCTCGCTAATTTCCTTTTCGGTGCGGCTGTCGATGATGATCAAGTCCGGGTTTTCTGCAAGAACGGTGTTGAGCTCATCGGCTTTAATCACGCCATAACCAGCCGGTACATTGCTGAGCATGGCATCAAGCTTTGCCAGCAGCGCGGCATCGGGCTGGGATTGGTCTAAAGCAGGCGCAGCTTCGGGCAGACCGGGGGCGATCGCATTACCAGCATCCACCCAGGCCTGGAAAGTGGTCTTCAAGGCTTTAACATCCTGCCAGCCCAGGGCGCTCAAGGCGCTCATGGCAATGGTGGCACGCCAGCCGCTGCCGCAGTAAGCCACAATCGGGGTTTCAAAGGATGGCAGCAGGTTAATGTTTTTGCCAAGTTCATTGAGTGGGATATGGACCGCACCCAGGATATGGCCGTTCTCTTCAACCTCTTCAACCGTACGAACATCCAACAAGAATGGGGGCTCGTCTTCAGCCAGTTTCTCGTTCAGCACATCCATTTGCATGGTGTTGTAAGCTGTCATATTGCTCAACAACGAGGTGAACCCAGCATCCAGAGGAGCCTCTTCGGCAGCAACACCACCTTGAGAGGGCAATCCAGCAGCCTTCCAACCAGCAAAGCCACCGCTCAGGCTGCGAACATTGGTATAGCCATAGGTCCAGAGCATGGTCATGGCCATGGTGGAGCGATGACCGCTGCCACAGTAGACTACGATAGGTGCATCCAGTTCGCCAGGCCAATTTTTACGCTGGGAGACAAAATCTTCAAGCGAAATCTTCAACTCCACCAGGTCGCCGGCATCAATACTGCCCTGTTCTTCAATCTCGGCGGCAGTGCGTGCATCGATTAAGATCAAGCCATCTTCTTCAGCCATAGCCACATTAAGATCATCGGCTTTGATTGCACCGAAGCCTTTGGGGATAGCGCTTAGCATCTCATCGAACGCAAGGACCAGGCTTTCATTTGGCTGGGCGGCGTCCAGGACTGGGGCATCTTCAGCTGCACCTTCGACAACCGGGTTGCCGGCGTCTTTCCATTCTTGGAAGGTTGTCTTAAGTGCTTTGACATCCTGCCAGCCCAAGGCAGTTAGAGCGCTCATGGCGATAGTGGCGCGCCAGCCGCTGCCGCAATAGGCTACAACAGGTGTCTCAAAGCTTGGCAGCTTATCCAGGTTTTTGGCCAGTTCTTGCAAGGGAATATGGACCGCGCCTTCGATATGTCCATTTTCCTCAACTTCCTCAGCGCTGCGTACATCCAATAGGAAGGGAGGTTGGTCTTCAACCAGTTGCTCCATCAGTGCATCCATTTTCAGGGTGTTGTAGGCCTTCATCGAGGCCAGCAACACGCTATAAGCATTATCCAGAGCCTCTGGACCTGCTTGAACAGGCTCGGGCACTGCAGTTGGTTCTGGTACTGCTGTTGGAGGTACTTTAGTAGGCTCTACTACAGTTGGGGCAGGCGCTTCAGCAGTGGGGGCTGGGGCGGATGTACAAGCACCCAGTAGCATGCTCAAGACCATCATGACCGAAACGATACTATATATTTTCCTCTTCATAATTTTTGCTCTCCAGTTTGATTAATTTCATAATAGCTTTCTAACCTGATGGTTAGGGAAGTCGATGACAGGTTGTACATTGCTCATCAGTGTAGGCGGTGTGGCTTTCCGGGTAGACCGGGTCTGCAATCACCGTATGGCAGGCGATACATACCGGCAAACCCACATGGTTGGCAGGTAAGGGCGGAAAGCCGTTCTGGCTCGGACTGGCTTCTGCACTGGCTTCCCCATCGATGATGACTGCCTGGTTGGCTGCCAGCTCTTGCGGATTGACCTTATCTGCAGTCAGGAACAGCTCTGGATTATCATGACAAGCCTCGCAGGATTCGGTTTGCGGGGTATTGCGCTGGATATTATGTGGGGTGGCGTAAACCCAGGTGGGCAGGGCGTCGAAATTGGATAACAGGTTCTCGCCATAAAATTGGAAGCTGGTCGGAGCGACTGGTACATGCCGTACGGGAACATACTGGTAAGGCCTATTCTCGTCCTGACGTGGGTTCAAACCGATATAAAACGTGGGGTAGGTGCCTTCGGTGGCAAAGAAAGGATTGCCGGTCTCTTCAGAAACCTGCACATGGCATCCATCGCAGCTGGTATAGGTGATCGAGTGACATACCTGGCAGGAAAGGGTGTCGCCGTGAACGGAATGCATCTGGATGGCATCGCCAGCCTGCCCGACTTGGGTATGGCAGGAGGTGCAGGTCGGCACCTGTGCGCCTTCATAACGGTGTGCAGTACCACCGTCTTCTGCAGCGCCGTGCATGGCTTCGCCGGTGTGGCAGTCGGTGCATTTCATACGCGCCTGGCGGAAGTGAACATCCGCCATCAAACCCTCATTCTTTCCAAGGTATTCGTTGCCCACACGACTTCCATGGCAGGCGGTACAGTTGCGCGTCATGGATGGAGAGGCATTAAACTCGTGCCCATCAATCAGGCCACCGCCCACGGAGCGCGGCTGGCTGACGTGGCAATCGCCACAGGTGGTATGGCAACTGGCGCAGTGGTTTCCGAACATTTCTTGCATTTCTGGGTGATTACGATCGGCGCCACGCTCCTCCAGTACCGTCCAATAACCTTCTTGGGAGGCATGCAGGCTGGTAGGGAAGGTCTCCGCCACCTGTGGATGGCATTGCCCACACGCTTCGGTGTCTGCGCTAGGGTATGCGATCATATCGGTGTGGGCATTCTCCTTATCAGGGGATTGTTGCCCGCCGTGACAAGTTGTACACCCAGCCTTGCCGTGTACTGTGTCTGGAAATTCCTGGCTAACCAGCACTTTTTCCCATGGCTCCAACGGAGCCACAGAGCCGCCTCAGCCAGCGCCTTCGTTTTCAGGCTCAACTTCCACAACAAGTTTAGCGGTGTCGATTAGCATCTGCTGGTCCTGGTGGCATTCCAGGCAATAATCCGTACTGGACGCAGATGAAACCGCCTCACTTGGGAGCGGGGCTTCTGTTGTCTCTTCTGTCGGGGCAGCCTTGGATGGCTCCACCTCGCTCTCCTCAGCTTCAGTAGCTTGGATTTCTTCGACTGAAGGAGAGACTTCAGGCGTTGCCTGGGTAGCAGGTGCAGGAGGCGGCATGGTGGGCACTACTGGAGCACAGCTGCTGAGAGCCCAAACACATAGAATAAAAAATAAGGGGAAGAATTTTGGAAGTTTCATTTTATTTTTGCGCAAATCGAGTTGAATATCAGGCTTGTAATATTTTTCACTAGCGATGATTATACGGAATGAGATACTATTGATTCAAGTGATGAATGTAATACCAAATTATTTGACTTGCTTATGAATAACGATAAGCGAGTTGAATAGTTATTTTGGCATATAATAGTTCGAGAAGTCATTGGAACAGAAGTCTCAGAAATCACATAGTTCACAGGATGGCGGCTTGATCTGGGTACATAACCTCCAGCGGTTTTGCTGTGAGATGGTAACAATCCCTTTTGAGAAATACATAAACTTAATTCCAACAGGAGAACAATTATTATGAGATTAGAAGGAAAAAATGCGATCATCACAGGAGGGGGTAGTGGTATTTGCCGGGCAATCTCGCTAGGTTTTGCTCGTGAGGGAGCGAGAGTTGTGGTAGGCGATATCAACGATCAAAATGCAGAAAGCACGGCTGAGGAGATTCGCTTAGCGGGTGGAAACGCGATTGCGGTTAGGGTGGATGTCAGCTCGGCATCACAAGTTGACGCCGTGATGAAAAAAGCGGAGGAAACCTTTGGTCAAATTCATATCCTGGTATCTGGAGCAGGCGTTTCATCATGTTACAATTTTATCGATCTTCCTGAAGAAGAGTGGGACCGAGTGATTAATACGAATCTCAAAGGTCTCTATCTTTGTGGTCAGGCGGCTGCCAGGCATATGGCGAAACATGGCGGCGGCGTGATTATTAATGTAACTTCTCAGGTATCTGAGGTTGCGCAGCCAAATTTCCCCCATTATCAAGCATCCAAAGGCGGCGGCAGAATGTTAACCAAATCCATGGCTTGCGATCTGGCCAGTTTTGGTATCCGGGTCAATGCCCTAGCTCCTGGTTTTACAGATACCCCACTGACCGGGCAAAGTTATCAGCATTCGACAGAGGCAGAGATGGCTGCACAGATGGAAGATCTTATGCGTCACATACCCATGGGGCGCGCTGCCAGACCAGATGAAATGGTTGGGGCGGCAATTTTTCTGGCATCCGATAAATCATCTTATGTAACAGGCACTTCTCTTTTTGTTGATGGGGGTTATCTGGCCGTGTAAATTATTTTTCGGGCATTGCGAAATTAAAACGGGAAGCCCTGGCAGTCTGCCAGGGCTTTTTTCTGTCGGGGCGGGCGGATTTGAACCGCCGTCCTCACGGTCCCGAACCGTGCGCTCTAGCCGGGCTGAGCCACGCCCCGAAGCGATGGGATTATACTCGAGGCTTATGGCTTTTGCAAGGCGGGTTTTATACTTGTGGGTTAATAACTCTCGCCGGCGCGAGCAGTGATTAATCTATCATTTGATCAATGCTGCCAATTCATCCAATGCAGCCTGTTCCTTCTCATCGATGACGGCTTTAGCGCCGATACCCAGGAAACCACCTGTTTTTGTTTCAGCTACTCTGGTAGCCATATCCAAAATCCAGCGTTTGTAGCCGTCTGCGTCAGGCAAGCTAGCGGAAAGTGCAACGCCATCTTCTACAACTCGCTTGGCTTCGTCCCGGACTGATTCCAGATCTTTGCCTTCGTATTTGTAAGCCTCAGCTTTGGCATCATCCGGTGACATACCTTTCATGGCTGCCAGCAGATCGTCTACCAGCTCGCCATAGCCACTGCCGCCAGATTGCCCTGCTAAATCCTGCATAAACTTTCCAGCCGTGATGACCTCTTTGATCATATCCAATCCGCCGCCACTGGCTGATGATACGTAGGTGGATGCTGCAAATGGGGCATTAAATAAAACTTTCCATTGATCTGAGCTGACCTTGTCTTTGATACCCATGTTTCCCTCCATTTTTATGAATATGGATTGTTGATTTTGGAGTGTTTGCTAATCAACATCTGATCGCGATGCAACCAAAGGATTTCGCTGGTTTTTCTGATGTAGTGGTGCATTATACGCAAACTTTTGCTGGTTAGCTTTTTCCTCCCAATACCAACGAATGTACCACCCTTTTGGGGTGCTGTCAAACCATGTTATTGGATGGGATAAATAATGATCGAATTGTGCTAAGTAGTAGTATGATAAGATCCTAACCTGAACCTGGCTAATAAAACCAGGTGCAATCTAGACCAGGAGGACCTTATGATAGGAGAGAAGACCTATAAAAATGGGCAGATCGTCTCCAAGCTAGAGAACGATCGCCTGACCTATTATTTCAAAACCGGAATTGTCAAAGCAGAAGGCGCTTTTCTTGATGGCATGATGGAAGGTGAGTGGAGATTTTACCGAGAGGATGGGCAGCTTTGGCAAGTAGGTCACTTTTGGGCAGGGGAGAAACACGGTTCCTGGATTCGATATGATCGCAATGGTCATGTTGAATATGATGAACAATTTGTGAATGGAAAGAAAGGTAAGAAACCATGAAACCGATGGATGCGCAGGTTGAGAAATACTTCAGTAATTTTGAAGGGGTTGCACTGGAACGGTTGCACACTATTCGAAACCTGATTTTCGAATTACTACCTGAGGCTGGTGAAGCAGTCAAATATGGTATTCCAACGATACTGTATCATGGCAACCTGGTGCATTATGCTGCTTTCAAGAATCATATTGGTATATACCCAACCCCTTCCGGCATGGATGCCTTTGAAAAGGAACTACTCGCTTATAAAAAAGGCAAGGGATCGGTCCAGTTTCCTTTGTCTGATTCCTTGCCCCTGGAACTGATCAAGAAGATTGTGTTGTTCAGAATTAATGAGGTTGAGGTTAATTAAAACTGGAACAGTTCGTCCATGAAGAGTATAATGGGACGGGTTTTTATGTGGATTAAAACCTGACAATTCTTGACCTTGCACAGGGTTTGTAACCTGGATTTGGACTAATAATATTAAGGAGAAGTTGATGGCTGAAAGCAAAAAAGTGCGCGTGGCGATTATAGGGGTGGGCAATTGCGCCTCCTCCTTGGTTCAAGGAGTACAATTTTATAAAAAGGCGAAAGATGAAGATCAGGTACCAGGATTGATGCACACCAACCTGGGTGGCTATCATATCCGTGATATCGAATTCACTGCCGCTTTTGATGTGGTCGACACCAAGGTGGGCAAAGATCTTAGCGAAGCCATCTTTGCTTATCCGAACAACACTTACAAGTTTAGTGAAGTGCCTAACCTGAATGTACCTGTGGCGCGTGGAATGACCCACGATGGCTTGGGGAAATACCTCTCCCAAATACTTAAAAAATCTCCCGGTCCAACCGCTGATATTGTTGGAATTTTGAAGAGCACCAAAACGGATGTAGTGGTCAACTTCCTGCCAGTGGGCTCGGAGATGGCGACCAAATGGTATGTGGAGCAGGTTCTGGAAGCAGGCTGTGCCTTTGTGAATGGCATTCCGGTCTTTATTGCCAGCCAGGAATACTGGGGCAACCGTTTTCGCGAGCGTGGGCTGCCTATTATCGGTGATGATGTCAAGAGCCAGGTCGGCGCGACCATCTTGCATCGCGTAATCACCAGCCTGTTTGTAGATCGTGGTGTACGACTGGATCATACCTACCAGCTCAACTTTGGCGGTAATACTGATTTTCTCAACATGCTAGAACGCGAGCGGCTGGAATCGAAAAAAATTTCCAAGACCAATGCTGTTACCAGCATGCTTCCGTATCCCTTACCAGCAGAAGATGTGCATGTTGGCCCAAGCGACCATGTACCGTGGTTAACCGACCGCAAATGGTGCTATATCCGCATGGAAGGCACCACCTTTGGTGAGGTGCCCCTTAACCTGGAAGCCAAGCTCGAAGTGTGGGATTCGCCCAACTCTGCTGGCGTTATTATTGATGCAGTACGTTGTGCTAAGTTAGCTCTTGACCGGGGAATTTCTGGTCCATTGATTGCCCCATCTTCCTATTTTATGAAAACCCCTCCTAAGCAATTTAAAGATGAAATCGCACGGGAAATGACCGAAGGCTTCATAAAAGGCGCAGAATAATTGAATTAGGGTTATTTTGGTTCAAAGAAGAACAATAGCCGTCAGGAACGAGAAAACCTGGCGGCTCTGCCTTTGTTCTTTATTGACAATCACGGGGGAATTCAATTGTATTCAATGGTATAATTTTTTGTCTATAAGTTCGAATATTATTCTTTAAATTCCTAGTAGGAGAGTAAGTTATGTCTGGACATTCACACTGGGCAACCATTCGGCGCAAAAAAGGCGCCGCGGACGCCAAGCGGGGTCAGGTTTTTACCCGCCTGGCGCGAGAAATTGTGATCGCCGCGCGCGATGGCGGCGGTGACCCTGCCACGAATCTTCGCTTGCAATATGCCATTGATCGCGCTCGAGCGCAAAATATGCCGAAAGATAACATCGAGCGAGCCATTAAGCGCGGTACCGGCGATTCTAAAGAAGGCTACGAAATCGAAGAGATTATGTACGAAGGCTATGCTCCGCATGGCATCGCATTGATGATCCACGTAGTCACCGATAACCGCAACCGGGCTGTTTCTGAGGTTCGCCATGTCCTCAATCGCTCAAACGGTACCTTTGCAGAAGCAGGCGCGGTAGGCTGGCAATTCAAGCGCAATTCTTATTTCGCCTTCCCACTCGGTAAGCATGATCCAGACAAAATATTCGAACTTGCTGTAGATGCTGGCGCCGATGATGTGACTTTTGATGGTGATATGGTCGATATAATTGGACCGGTCGAGGTCTTCAAAGCGCTATCCGATTCTCTCCGTAAGGCTGGTATTCAACCAGAAGAAGCCGAGTTACGCATGATCCCCAATCAGGAGACCGAGCTGAACGACGAAGATACCCTTCAGGTGATGAAAGTGATCGAATCGTTAGAAGACTTGGATGATGTCTCCAGCGTTTACTCGAACTTGTCCATTTCGGACAGTGTTATGGCGCAATTGGAAGAAGCTTAAACCTGTATGTTGGTCATTGGGATCGACCCAGGTACAGCCACAACCGGCTATGGATTAGTCAGGGAAATGCAAAACGGCAGCCTGGAAGTCGTCGATTATGGGGTTGTGGAAACACCCGCAAACCTGCCCATGTCCCAACGTTTGTTAGCTTTACACCAACGTCTATCTGAGATCATTCTTCTCCATCGCCCTCAAAGCGGCGCGGTGGAGAAGTTGTTTTTTCAGCGCAACGTCAGCACAGCCATCACGGTAGGGCAGGGGCGCGGGGTAGCATTGCTGGCATTGGCTGAGGCTGGCCTGTCCGTGGGTGAATATACACCTCTGGAGATTAAACAGGCTGTGGCAGGTTATGGCGGTGCAGATAAGAAACAGATCCAGTACATGGTGCGGGCGCTATTGGATTTAGTGGAAATTCCTAAGCCGGATGACGCAGCCGATGCCCTGGCTGTTGCCATCTGTCATGTGCATAGCATGAAAATCAATGCCTTGTATGGAACAGAGGAAGGTGGAGGATGATTGCCAGCCTGAATGGCAAGATCGTGGATATTCTGAATGATAGCCTGGTGCTTGAGGTGGGCGGCGGGGTCGGCATGCAGGTATTTGCGCCAGTTTCAGTACGCCAGCAAGCGCATATTGGCGAAAGCCTCTTCTTGCATACCTACCTGGTTGTCCGCCAGGATGCACTTAATCTGTTCGGATTTGAAAGCCGAGAAGAACGCGAATTCTTTTTGCTTCTTTTGGAGGTGAATGGGATTGGTCCCCGCCTGGCTTTAGCCGTGCTTTCGGTACTTTCACCCGATGCCATCCGGCGTGCTGTGTTTCATGAACAAGCTGATGTCTTCAGCCGAGTCCCCGGCGTAGGCAAGAAGACAGCCCAGAAGATCTTGCTCCAATTACAGGATCGTTTGCCTGCAGACATCGGTTTGACGCCTGCCACGATGCTGACCGATCAGGATACTGAGATACTGGCTGCATTGACCTCATTAGGTTATAGCGTAGTAGAAGCGCAGACAGCTCTGCAATCGATCCCGCGCGACACGCCTCAGGATTTGGAGATGCGTCTTCGCCAGGCGCTGCAATATTTTAGTTAATCGAAACATTACCTGGGTTTGCCAGGTTTAAAATGGAGGGCTTGCACTTTGTTCAATGGCAAAAAAATTGTTTTCGTTGGTCCGGGCGCTATGGCGGAGGCGATGATCTTTGGCCTGATCCGCCAAGGTGTCACCGGTCCTCAGGCGTTGATCGCAGCAGGTCCGGGTCAGAAACGTCTGGACGAGCTGAAGACCAATTATGCCATCGAGACCACAACAGACAATGCCCAAGCGGCTCGATTTGGAGATGTTGTGGTGCTTTCGGTCAAGCCTCAACGCCTGGAGCAAGTTTTGGAAGGCTTGAAAGGCGCCATTAAGCCGGATGCTTTGGTCCTTTCGATTGTTGCTGGTGCTTCAATCGAAACGATCAGCTCTGGATTGGTTCATAAACTCATCGTGCGTTCAATGCCAAACACACCAGCTCAGATCGGAGAAGGAATTACGGTCTGGACAGCCTCTAAGGGTGTCTCTCAGCAGCAGCTCGAGATGACTCGCCAGATCCTTGGAGCTTTGGGCGACGAAATCTTCTTAGAGGAAGAGCACTACCTGGATATGGCTACGGCGCTTTCGGGGACTGGACCGGCGTATGTGTTCCTCTTTATGGAAGCAATGGTGGATGCAGGCGTACACCTGGGTTTCCCGCGGCGGATTGCTGAACAATTAGTCGCTCAGACCGTGCGCGGCTCGGTGGATTATTACCAGCGTCGGGAAGATCCGGTGCACCTGGCGCGTTTGCGCAATGAAGTTACCTCACCTGGCGGAACCTCCGCTGCAGCATTATATTACCTGGAAAAAGCTGGTTTTCGCACGGCGATTTCGAGAGCCATTTGGGCAGCCTACGAGAGGTCTTTAGAACTCGGGCGTGGTGGAAAGAACCGCTCACCAGAACAATCATCCAAGAATGGGTGAGAATAATCTGGCAGCTTGTTTTGTGAATAACTAGACAAGATAAGCGCTTTCAGGTATCATTTGGTAACCATACTTGCAGGGAAGGTTTTCGGATGGGTTTACTTCACCGATGTAAGCCACAGACAACATAAACCCAGGTCGCGCCCGGATGAAAGCACCAGTCCGGGCCGTGATGCGTTATAGTAAGTTCTTATTGAACTTTGAATTGTCAGCAGGAAACTATTTTATTCTCGGAGGCAAAATGTCCGACCTGATCAGTCAAATCACCGCCGATCTTAAAAAACAAATTGATTCATACCAACCGGAGTTGGAAGTTCGGGATGTCGGTTATGTTACCGAAGCCGGCGACGGTATCGCGAAGGCGAAGGGCTTGTCCGATGTGCGCGCCCAGGAGCTGGTACAGTTCGCCAACGGTGTCAAAGGGATTGCTTTTAACCTGGAGCATGACAGCGTTGGGATCATCATCATGGGTGACTACGCAGAGATAAATGAAGGTATGGAAGTTCGCTCTACGGGGCGCATCGCTTCAGTACCGGTTGGCAATGGCCTGATTGGACGCGTGGTCAACGCTTTGGGTGAGCCGATAGATGGCAAAGGCCCGCTAAAGTTTGATCGCTTTCGCCCGATTGAAAGAATTGCCCCAGGCGTCGTAGCCCGGAAAGATGTTGATAGCCCGGTCCAAACGGGGTTGAAAGCAATTGACTCGATGATCCCCATCGGGCGCGGCCAGCGTGAGCTGGTGATTGGCGACCGGCAAACGGGGAAAACCGCCATTGCCATTGACACCATTATTAACCAAAAGGGCAAAGATCTGTTCTGTATTTACGTTGCCATTGGTCAAAAGAAATCTGCGATTGCTCGTACCGTAGCGATTTTGGAACGCTATGGCGCCATGGATTACACGACCATTGTGGTAGCCGCAGCAGATGAATCGGCTGCCCTGCAATATATTGCCCCATATTCAGGCTGCGCCATGGGCGAGGAATTCATGGAAACAGGCCGCGATGCCCTGGTGATCTACGACGACCTCTCCAAACATGCCTGGGCTTATCGCCAGGTTTCTCTGCTCCTGCGCCGTCCGCCTGGACGTGAGGCTTATCCTGGCGACCTGTTCTATCTGCACTCACGTTTACTGGAACGAGCTGCCCGTTTAGCGGATCAGTACATAATTGTTGCAAAGGATTTTGAGGGTAACCTCGCTGAAAAAGATGCCGCTGTTGATGGCAAGGTATTTACCGGACCGGTAGCCCTGCACGATGCTGAGACGGCTTTGAAAGCCATGGACGACGCATCTGCCTACCGCTTAGTCAAAGTAAAAGGTTCTGGTGGTTCATTGACGGCCTTGCCGATTATTGAAACACTATTGGGCGATGTGTCTGCTTATGTACCCACTAACGTGATCTCGATCACGGACGGACAGATCTACCTGGAGAATAACCTCTTCTATGCCGGTATTCGACCTGCAGTGAACGTGGGCCTTTCCGTCTCGCGTGTAGGTGGCGATGCCCAAACCAAAGCCATGAAGCAGGTGGCGGGACGCTTGCGCCTGGAGATGGCTTCCTTCCGTGAATTGGCTGCCTTCGCTCAGTTTGGCTCTGACCTGGATAAATCCACCCAGGCCCAGCTCAATCGTGGCCAGCACTTACAGGAAATCTTGAAACAGCCCCAGTACCAGCCCATGTCGCTCGAGAATATGGTCACGGTTATTTATGCCGGCACCCAGGGTTATGCCGATAAGGTACCTTTAGATCGGATGCGTGCCTGGGAGACTTCTCTCCTGCGCTTTATGGAAACTTCTTATCCAGAAATTGGCAAGGATATTGCTGCTAATAAGCGCATGACAGACGAAACGCAAGCTTCACTGCGCTCCGCACTGGATGCATTCAGAAACACCTGGCAATAGTCCCATCCAAAAGCTGTGCCTGGCGCCGTTTTAGGATCAAAGTAAACGGCTCCAAAGGCAGCCTGGAGAAAGAGGAGGAAGGACGATACCATGCCTAATGCAAGAGAAGTACAACTTCGTATCCGAAGTGTGAAAAACATTGCCCAGGTAACGCGCGCATTGCAGGCGGTGAGCGCCAGCAAAGTACGGAAAAGCATGCAGGCAATGATGAATACCAGGCCGTATGCAACCAAGGCCTGGCAGGTGCTGACCCATATTGCCGGTCAGCCTGGTCGTGAGTCGCTGCATCCTTTGCTTACCCGGCGTAACGAGGTTAAAAAACAGTTGGTCGTGTTGATTTCTGGCGATCGTGGTCTGGCAGGCGCTTACAATACCAATATTGTACGCTTTGTCTTGGAGCGTTTTGCCCGTTCTGAAGTACCAGTGAGTTTTATCACCGTGGGACGTAAAGGGCGCGACCTGATGTTGCGCCGCCGTCAGAATGTGGTTGCTGAATTCAGTAATCTGCCTGCTGCCCCCAGTTTCGCTGATGTTTCGGCGATAGGGCGGATGGCAGTGGATGAATTCTTGAAGGGTGATGTGGATGAGGTCTACCTGGTCTACACCGATTTTGTCAACCTGGTCAAACAGACCCCTACAATCAAAAAATTACTCCCCCTTGAGTTCCACGAAGCCGATGAACGCGTGCAAACCTTTGAAAAATCTGTCCGCGGTCCCTCAGCTTCATATATTTATGAGCCTGGACAGACCGAAATCCTGGATGAAATTGTGCCCAGGTTTACTGCCTTGCAGGTTTACCAGGCAATCATGGAATCATTGGCGAGTGAACATGCTGCCCGTATGTTATCGATGAAGAATGCTACCGACAGCGCTACGGGGCTGGCTGGCGCTTTGCAGTTAGAATATAACAAAGCACGTCAGCAAACAATCACGAATGAAATGCTGGATATTGCAGGCGGCGCTGAAGCGCTGGCCAAGTCATGATGGAGGCGAGAATGGCGAAAGGTAAAGGACGAGTAGTTCAAATTTTGGGCGGTGTGGTGGATGTTGAGTTTCCACCAGAACAATCACCAGATATTTATGAGGCCGTTGAGGTCCCCCGAGAAGGTGGATTGCCAATGGTTTTAGAAGTACAGAAGCACCTTGGAAATAACTGGGTGCGTACGGTGGCAATGGACGCTACCGATGGTCTGCAGCGTGGCAAACCAGCCTATGCGACCGGCGCCCCGATTATGGTCCCGGTGGGTGAGCAGACCCTCGGGCGGATATTTAATGTTTTGGGGCATCCTGTTGATGCCAAAGGCGCTGTGCATTCGGATGTGAAATATCCCATCCACCGCCCAGCCCCACAATTCTCAGAGCAATCGACGCGTGTCGAAGTATTTGAGACCGGTGTGAAAGTTATCGATTTGATCGCCCCCTTCACCAAAGGCGGCAAAACCGGCATCTTCGGTGGTGCAGGCGTGGGCAAGACGGTTATCATTATGGAGCTGATTCGCTCAATCGCCATTGAGCACCAGGGCAACTCGGTCTTTGCTGGTGTTGGCGAACGTACGCGTGAAGGCACTCAGCTATACCGTGAAATGCTCGAATCCGGTGTTATCAAGGACACGGTGATGGTTTACGGTCAGATGAATGAGCCTCCTGGGGTACGTTTGCGAGTGGCTTTGACCGCGCTTTCCATGGCGGAATTCTTCCGTGACCAGGGTCGTGATGTTTTGCTTTTCATTGACAATATTTTCCGCTTCAGTATGTCTGGTTCTGAGGTATCAGCGCTGTTAGGGCGTATGCCTTCTGCAGTAGGTTACCAGCCTACCCTGGCTACTGAGATGGGTGAGCTGCAGGAACGCATCACCTCTACCCGCCAGGGTTCAATTACCTCTATGCAAGCCGTTTACGTGCCTGCAGATGACTATTCTGACCCGGCTCCAGTAGCCACCTTTACTCATCTGGATGCGACCATCGCTTTGGAGCGCTCCATCTCTGAAAAAGGTATCTACCCGGCTGTGGACCCCTTAGCATCCACCTCGCGTATTCTCGATCCTCAAATTGTTGGTGATGAGCATTATTCCACCGCACGTGAAGTACAGCAGGTGCTGCAGCGTTATAAGGACTTGCAGGATATTATCGCCATCTTGGGTGTGGATGAATTGAGCGAAGATGACAAGTTAATCGTCTCCCGTGCACGCAAGATCGAGCGCTTTTTCTCACAGCCTTTCTTCGTAGCTGCCCAGTTTACCGGTCGTGAGGGACGCTATGTACCCTTGCGCGAGACTATCCGCGGTTTTCGTGAAATCCTGGATGGCAAGCACGACGATCTGCCGGAAGGTGCTTTTATGATGGTAGGATCGATTGACGAGGCGGTAGAGCAAGCCGAGCGCATGTCTAAAGCTGGCTAGTTAGAAAGGATCTGTCATGCCAATTCGATGTGAAATCGTTTCCCAGGACCGGATGGTCTATGAGGGCGATGCGGATGTGGTCATTGTGCCTGGAGAAGCCGGGCAGATGGGCATCCTTCCTAACCACGCGCCATTGCTTTCGACATTAAAATACGGCATTCTAACCGTTCGCTCTCAAGGTGTCGAAGAGTATTTCACCATCGCGGGTGGGGTGATGGAAGTACAACCCGATATCATCACAGTTCTGGCGGATGCTGCAGAAAACGTGCGCGAAATAGATATTTCTAGAGCTGAATCTGCGCGTCGCCGGGCCGAGCAATTCCTGAAAGAAGGTCCACCGCCGGACACAGATTCCTACCTGGCGATGGAAGCTGCACTCAGGCGCTCAAATCTACGTTTGCAGGCTGCTCAACGCTTCCGCCGTGGACAAACTCGCACTCCAGGTTCAGATCAAGGAGAACGCGAGTAAACTTATGGCCCTTTTTTCTAAGGAGCTAGGTATCGATCTGGGGACATTGTTCATCCGGGTTTCTGAGGGTGGGCAGATTGTCCTGCAGGAACCGACTGTTGCCGCGATTGTGATCCAGGAACAGAAGATGGTAGCCTGGGGACAGGAAGCCCAGGATATGATGGGCAAGGTGCCTGAATCGATGGAAGTCACCCGTCCCATGCAGAATGGAGTTATTGCGGATTACGAAGTCACCGAGTATATGTTGGAAGCGGTAATGCGCAAGCTCTCTGGCTCTCTGCGATTTTTCGGGCCGCATGTGATGATCACGGTTCCTCATGGCGTCACCAGTGTCGAAAGCCGGGCAGTGCATGAAGCAGTTCTACAAGCTGGCAGCCGGGAAGCTTATCTTATCCAACAGCCACTAGCGGCTGCTTTGGGTGTGGATCTTCCCATCGGCACACCATCTGGCAATATGATTGTCTGCCTGGGCGGTGGGGCTACACAAGCGGCTGTCTTGGCGATGTATGGGATTGTCGCTGCAGAAACGATGCGCTCTGGCGGTATGTCGCTAGATGAGGCTATCATGTCCTATGTTCGCAAAAAGTTTGGTCTGCTGATTGGTCAGCTATCCGCCGAACAGGTAAAAATCCGCATCGGAGCAGCGGTTCCCCAGGATGAAGAACAGACCATGGAAATCCAGGGTCAGGACCAGGTGAGCGGATTACCCCGTCCGATCACTTTAACCACTGGCGAAGTTGTCGAGGCTCTGCGCGAGCCCTTGAGCAATATGGTAGAAACTGTCCGACGGGTGTTGGAAAAGACTCCGCCGGAGCTGGTCTCGGATATTATTGACCGGGGCGTTGCATTGACTGGCGGCGGCGCTTTGCTGCGCGGGATTGACAGGTTGATGACCAAGGAGCTGGGTGTACCGGCTTATCGGGTGGACAATCCAACAACCTGTACTGCCGAAGGCGCAGCCAGAGGGATGAGTATGTACCCATTGATCCGGCGTAACCTGCCTCCAGTGTAAGCATCTCATCGAGATCAATGAACCCTGGCGAGCACAATTGCTTACCAGGGTTTTTGTTGTTAAATAGCTGCGTGCGCGGTCGTTCAGAATTGTCAGGTAGATGTTTTCAGTCTGAGCGAGGCTTATTCCAGGTAATAGGTCATCCGTTGCAGGTGGATAGCAGGGTCGATGTATTGAACGTAGACATGACTGGGAACATTCAGGCTGATCGGCGCATAATTCAAGATAGCCTTCACACCGGCTTCCACCAGCTGATCTGCCACTTTCTGGGCCACAGCGGCTGGTACTGATAACATGGCAACCTTGATTCCTGCAGAATGGATCGCCTCGACCATCTGAGAGCTGGGTTGGATGGTGAAGGAATCAATTTTCGTATTGATTTTTTGAGGATCATCATCAAAAATCATCGCCACTCGGAAGCCGCGGTTGGAAAAGCCTTTATAACGAGCGACGGCAGAGCCGATATCTCCGGCGCCAATGATCGCAATTTCCCATTCGTGATCGACATGCAGAATTTGGCAAATCTGCTTGAGCAGGTAGTCAATATCATAACCAGTGCCTTGTTTTCCGAATTCACCAAATTGGGACAGGTCTTTCCGAATCTGAGCCGCAGAAATGCCGAGCTTTTCTCCGAGCTCTTGAGAGGATGTTACCAGGCGACCTTCGCTGGACATATATTGCAAAGCTCTCAAGTAAAGTGGAAGTCGGCCAATCACGATATCTGGGATTGTTTTCATGGACATGTTATACGCTCCTCCTGAAAGTATGCTGAATTTTTACCACAAAAGCGCTAATTGTGCAATTCTCCACAATAAATTCACAACCTTAGAACAAATTAATCTCTGAGCAGTTTTCTTCGCGATGGTATAATCACGGCATGTTTATAGATCAAGCAAATATTTTTGTAAGAAGCGGAAAAGGCGGCGATGGCGCAGTCCATTTCCGGCGTGAAAAATTTGTACCGCGCGGCGGTCCGGATGGCGGCGATGGCGGAAAAGGCGGCGATGTGATCCTGGAGGTCGTCAAGACCCTTAACACGCTTTCGTCATTTCGCCACCAGGCTAAGTACCTGGCGCAGGATGGCTTAAACGGGGCCAAACAGAATATGACCGGGCGTTCGGCAGAAGACCTGGTGATCCTGGTTCCCCCTGGAACGATTGTCTATGATGATGGGAACGGTGAAGTTCTTGGCGACCTGGTCGAGCCAGGGCAGCGCTTGACTGTAGCGGTGGGGGGGCGAGGCGGTCGCGGCAATGCTCGTTTTGCCACCTCGGTGAACCGCGTACCTAAGATCGGTGAGCGCGGTGAGCCAGGTCAGGAGTGTAACCTGCGCCTGGAGCTCAAGCTGATTGCAGATATCGGCATTGTCGGTGTACCCAATGCGGGAAAATCCACCTTGCTATCCGTGGTTACCAATGCAAAACCCAAGATTGCCTCCTATCCATTCACGACCATCGAGCCCAATCTGGGTGTGGCCATGTTGGACGAAGATAACAGCCTGGTGCTGGCCGATATTCCAGGTCTGATCGAAGGCGCCCACAAAGGCGTGGGGTTGGGGCATGATTTCTTGCGCCATATCCAGCGCACACGCGTGTTGATCCATCTTTTAGATGGCATGTCCGAAGACCCAATATCCGATTTTTCCCAGATTAACACCGAGCTGGCTCTGTTCGATCCGCAACTGGCTTCGAAGCCCCAGCTTGTGGCAATGACGAAGATGGATTTGCCCGATGTTCAGGCGCGCTGGGAAGAGATTTCTGCGGACCTGAAGAAGCGTATCAAAAAAGAAAAAAACCTCAATATCCAACCGGTTCCGATGGCAATCTCAGCTGTGGCTGGCACGCATGTGCGCGAACTGCTTTACGCAGCCGCTGAGATGCTGCGAGCCGCCCCACCTTTACCCGAAGTGGCTGAGACCCCAGTCTATCGCGCTGAGAGCGACCCAAGGGAATTTCAGATTGAACGAATTGCTGAGGGTTGGCGGGTGCATGGGGAAGCGATTGAACGCGCCGCGGAAATGACTTATTGGGAACATTTCCAATCTGTGCGCCGCTTCCAGCGCATCCTGGAAACCCTGGGGATTGACGCCGCCTTGCGCAAGGCGGGCATTGAGGAAGGGGATACGGTCTTCATTGCAGATTATGAGCTGGAATGGCAGGATTAATTGCTCTTGAGTGGGATCCAGCCTGAACGCCTGGGTGTCTTTGGCGGTACCTTTGATCCCCCGCATATCGGCCATCTGATTCTGGCTGAGGAAGCGCTTACCCAACTGCAATTGGATCGCGTTCTGTGGCTGCTTACACCTGATCCTCCACATAAAACAGGCCGGGAAATTTCCGATCTTAACCATCGGATTCAGATGCTCAAGCTGGCTCTGGTTGACGAGTGCGCGCTTCGAGCTTTCCTACGTGGACATTCATCGCCCAGCGCCGCATTATGCAGCTGATACGATGCAGTTGTTGCGATCCCAACATCCCCAAACCCAGTGGGTGTATTTGATGGGAGGTGATTCGCTGACTGATCTGCCCACCTGGATGCGGCCACTGGAATTTGTGCAAGCCTGCCATGAAATTGGTGTCATGCTCCGGCCGGGACGAACTGTCGACCTGGACACCCTGGAAGCAGCTTTACCCGGGTTGAAAGATAAGGTTCGCTTTATCCAAGCGCCCTTGTTGGAAATTTCTTCCAGCCTTTTACGCAAGAAAATGGCTCAAGGGGCAGCTTACCGTTATTACCTGTTACCATCTGTGTATGACTATATAGAAAGCCAAAAGCTCTATCGCCAGGCTGACGATATAAATTTGTTCACCCGCCAGGTAAACAGACTGGCGATTTAAAAATCTCACTCGTCTATTTGGAAAAATTGAATGGTCGCTTCGAACTGGTTGGCGGCAGGCAGATCCAGCATGAGGGTCGGGAAGGGTAGGAAATGCCCGCCTGGCTGTTCGTGGTTTGGGTTTTCGGTGGCAGACATCCAGGTTCGCGAATCAAGAAATGAACGTGCACTGAGGGGGAGAGAAGCGCTGATTAACACTTCAACCCCCTGCACCCACTTCATGCGCCACTGACCCTGGTGCGCTTCCAATGCATCATCACTCCACCAGCCAGGGCTGAAGCGCAGCCAAGGATCAGGCATAAGCAGGATGCTCTGCGGAGTCATATCAGATCCTGCTGGTGCAGTGTAGTGTATGCTGAGGCTATTATGCGTGAACTGATAAGTTTTTTGACTGCCATCCGGGCTGGTGAAGCGTATGCCATCGGCCAGGCTTTGGGCTGTGTACATCTTTTCAGGCTGGTCAAAAGCACCCTGGAGAATGGCCGGGTCGGCGCGCAGACCAGCAGTCAGATCCCAGGTGCTGGACTCGCTCAGACCGCTGATGATTTGCGCAGTGGGTCCGATCAATTGGTGCAGGCTGTGGGAGCTGGTTCCGGTTTCTGGCTGGCGGTAGAAGAGATGGGTTAAGGCGCCACTTGCCGGCTCAAAAAATGCGTATAGATAATTGTTTGAAAAGCTGCAATCGAGAAATCCATCCTGATCCAAATCCAGTTCGCAGCTCGAATGAGGGTAAGGATTTTTCGCCCACTCAGCCGCCGATAGCAGCGCCCAGGCTTGTTGCAGGTAGATTTCCCGCAACTGTGGAAGCTCAGCTGGTTGTGGGTAGACCGGATTGGCTGCTGCCAGGAAGGCTTGCCTGGCAGCCAGGCTGAAGTCGTTAGGGGGCGCGCTTTTAATGGCTTGCCAGAGTTGGGAATAGGGTGAAGGCGTAGCTTCAGAAGCGTAGGCGAACCTTTCCCCGCCTGTCGGGCTGACCTTCAAAGTGAGCAAGTCGTTTTCGCCCAGGAAGTGCAGCCAGGGGCGTGAAGCCAGGTAGCGCAGTGTCGCTCGAGCGGCTTGCGGGTCTCCCCATGTACTGGCAGGTAGCGATCCGCCCAGCACCAGCAGATCGGGGATGCTCCCTGGCTTGTGCACTGCGCTGGTTTGCATGGCTGAGGCGATCGCCAGTTTCAGCTCCAGTGTCGGACCGCCGGTACTGGCCTGCGTAATTGATAGGTTCTTGGGTGAAGGCAACAGAATTTTATCTTGCCTGCGTATTGCCTGGGTGGGAAGAATGCCTTTTTCTGATCCCTGACTTTGTTCGTTTGGCAGAAAAACCAGCTTGGCGGGGCTCTCACCTGGGACGTACCCGGAGGGCGAATACAGCAGCAAAGGCTGGCGCATCCCAAAATTTTGGATGGATTCACGGTTTAGTTCATACCAGGCGTCTAGAAGCTGAGTTCCAGCTGCCGTACCCTCAAAACCCTTAATAGCAGGGGCATATTGGGGAGCGATGACCAGGCCGGCATCCATTTGCGCCTGTACGGTCTCCAGATTTCCCATATAGTCCAGGGCGGATAAACTGCTTGGGTTGAGCAGGTCAAGCAAGACTACCGGCGCATGAAAAATGTCCGTAATGCGCAGCAGGTTGTACAACCCGTGCCGTCCGCCGGATGGTCCAGTGTGGGCGCCATCCCAGCGGCGCAGGGCTTGGGCGGGGGTGTATGCCGGAAAGCTGTCGGAGAAGGCCATCAAGAGCTGCACGCTTTGCACGGGGCGATTCTCACTGAAGGCGACTGGCAACGTATCCAGCACATGTCCGCTATTAGGCGGGGTCAGCCAGGCCAAGACCTGGTAGCCGGGTAGCCCTGCTGGCAAGATGTCCCTGGAAGCGCTCAGCACCAGGTGGTCCAGGATGGGATCGCGATAAACCTGGAGGCGCGCTTGCGGAACGGGTCGCCCGTGTGCGTCCTGCACCTCGATTTGACCGCTGGCTGATATTCTCACCAGGGTATCCCATGCGAAATTGGTATGGGTCAGGTCAGGTAATTCGACACCTCCGGCAACCGTATCAAAGGCCAGGTGCAGGTCAAAATCCGGTCTATCCCCCAGATCGAAAAAATCCAGGCGCAGCTGCAAGTCCTGCCCGGATTGTCTCAGGTACAATGCCAGAAGATCCGGGAATGAAATCTGTTCCGAATGGGAAATGAGATCATCATCCAACACCTTGACGTCCGTGAATTGCCACTCGGAGAAAGGATAGGGTAGCTCGCTCGGCGCGCAGGCAGATAAAACCAGCAGTCCCAGGCACAGCAGGGTAACAATCTTCAACGGAAAGTGTTGAGTACGCATCCAGTTAACTATAATGCGCCTGGTATGGATGTGCAAGGGAACTAAACCATACATCGAGTGATCAATTCCCATGTTTACTTTTACATCTCTCTCGAGTAAAAGACACCAGAAGTTATTGTGGATTGGAGCGAGACATGTTATAATAACGGCCTAGATAGACTAGTCAGACTAGTCAGATTGGTAAAACAGGAGGTAACCATGAACAATATCTGGCAGCTTCAAGAAGCGAAAAGCCGGTTCAGCGAGGTGGTAGAAAAAGCACTTGCTCAAGGAGTGCAAATCGTCACTCGCCGCGGTCGTAAAACGGTTGTCATACTTCCTTATGATGAATACCAGCGCATGATCAAGCCCGAGGATAGCCTGGTGCAGTTTCTCCTTGATTCGCCTCTGCGCGGCTCGAGCCTGGAAATCGAGAGAGATCAGAGCCTGCCACGCGATCTCGAGATCGAAGCATGAACTATTTATTGGATACCTGTGTACTTTCCGAATTCACCCGGCGCCAACCGGACCAACGGGTGATCGATTGGCTTAACAGCGTTTCGGAAGAGAACCTTTTCATCAGCGTTATTACAATTGGAGTAATCCAGCGTGGGATTGAGCGCCTGCCTGATTCTGCTCGGAAGATAGAATTAATCCATTGGCTGAACCAGGGTTTGCTGCAGCGTTTTGCGGATCGCACCCTGGCTATTGATTCTGAGACCATGCTTTTATGGGGATCATTAACCACTCGCATGGAGAGCCAGGGAAAGCCGCTCAGTGTCATGGATTCTTTGATCATCGCCAGCGCATTGCAGAACAACCTGGTTGTATCAACGCGCAACGTGAATGACTTTCAGCCCAGTGGTGTGCGTGTGATCAATCCATGGGATTGATAAAAAAACCAATATTTCCGCTATAATCAAGATATGAATACGACTCAAAAACCAAAAATTTCCAAAAAAGAATTGGTGTCATTCTGTAAAATTCACCATATTCGAAAGCTTTCGTTTTTTGGCTCCTACCTGCGACAGGATTTTTCTCCGCAAAGCGACATTGATGTTCTAGTAGAATTTGAGCCAGGTCATACACCAGGTCTGGACTTTTTTCTCATCGAAGCGCAGTTATCAGAATTATTGGGAAGAAAGGTGGATCTGCAAACGCCAAACTTTCTGAGCCCGGATATCCGCCAGTCTGTCTCGGTGGAAGCGGTGGTCGCATATGAGCAAGCATAATACTCTTATCATATTAAGGCAAATATACAGCTATTCTAAAGAAATAATCTCAATTACAGAGGGGAAAAGCAGAGATGATTTAGATCGAGATCGAATGCTAAATCTTGCTGTTTCGCGTTTGTTAGAAATCATTGGCGAAGCAGCTAATCGGATGCCAGATGATTTTCGTTCAGAGTATTCGCAGCTACCGTGGTTGCAGATGATTGGTTTACGCAATCGATTAATACATGGCTATGATCAGGTTGATTTTGACATCCTTTGGATAATTGTCAGAAAAGATATTCCTGAGTTGATCACTTTTATTGAGGACATGGATCTCTTATAAACTCAGCCAAGGTTTCATCGTTAGTGGGAATGGAAAATTTGAATCCCTGGGTTCTGTTAATCCAGAGATGATGAAAAATATTTAAGCCAGCGTTCTATCTGGCTTATCTCCAAATCCCCTCGTTTGATTTTAACTAACACATCTTGCAGTGACTGCTGGTCCACGGCCAAGCGGTAACCATTGGCGCGCAGAAAGAGATCGGTCACGGCGATAGCAGTCGCCAGGTTACCGTCGCTGAAAATAGATGTGTTCACCAGGCTGGTTAACAAATTGGCTGCAGAGCGAAAAAGCTGTTTGGGGGGACAGGGCCTCATCCTGGCTGGTCCGTGTATGGCGTAGGATAGATGCCAACCCGGCAGGATCATTAACACCGTGTTTCCCGCCCGTCTCTGAAATCAGCCGATAATGGATAAACAGCACCTGATCGGCGGTCAGGTAATTCATATTTTAATCAGATAGTTTTTGCAAGGCAGGTCGATACTGTTCGATAAATTCTGAAATTTGGCGAGCAAAAATCTCATCAATGCCTGGGTAGGGCAGTGATTTTTCCAGTGGCCGGATGGTCACCTGTTGGTTTTCCCGATCAATATTGAGTTCAATCTCTGCACCGGCGTGCAGACCTAAGTATTCAAGCGCCTCGCGAGGCAAGGATACGACCATGCTGTTTCCGGTCCGAAAAACTTTGCGCGCCATTTTCCCTCCGTGTGCTGACAGTGTAAGGACGTGATAAGTATAACATGAACACAGGAAAACGTAAAAGATATTCCGGATTTCTGGGTTAAATTTGGCTTGATGAACTTAAGCCATGATGGAAACCAATATCCTTGGATTGCAGGGTACAAAAGGCAATCATCCCGATCCATGTTGTGACGGGCTTAGTTTTTTATCTATTCGGTTAAACTTGGTGATCTAAAAGGGAGTAGTAAGATTTTGGTGCAAAATAAAAACAAGCTGCCGGATGTTATCCTGGGCAGCTTGCTGAAGTACCCCCACCGCGACTCGAACGCGGGTTTTTGCCTCCGGAGGGCAACGCTCTATCCACTGAGCTATGGGGGCTAACTTTTGTGCGTGCCTATTCTACCACGCCTTGATCATACTGCAAGTGGCTAAGAGAATTCTTAGCCCCGAAGGTACACAAAGCATCACGAAGTTTTTCAATACCTCTTTGCTAATCTTGATATTTTCTGGTTCTAGTTTTTTCCCGTTTATTCCCCCCAATTCTTTCTTGATCTCTCGCAAAGCTCGCCAGGTACGCATAACTTTCTCTTTGAAATTTATGCTTGCGGATCATTTTGCATGACCCACAAAGTGCGATAAGCATATCATCCGCGATCAAAGAAAAGACCAGTGCGGTGTACGCGACACTCTTCAACCGGGATGCCCATGCAATCCAGCACTTCCTCTGGGCGACCTGTGGCGCCCTCCTGGGCGGAGAGCAGCATGCGCAGGCAGGGATATCCTTCTTCGGTGGCTGGCAACACCTCGAGCGCCTCGATCAGCGGGCGCAGATCATAAGGCTTGTTGCGGCGGGTGCGCGGCAGGCTATCCGCCTCCATCAAGCGCTGTACCTGTTCTCGCAGCTCCGGCGGTTTCTTCCAAGAAAGTGACCACGAATTCGCTAGATTCCAAGCTGCTTTGCAAACTGGGCAGGCGCTCTGTTATGCTCTGGATTTCTGTAATCTGGATGCCGGGCGGGATGGCGCGGGTTAACGACCGGGCAATCTCGTCCAGGGGGAGCTCTTCTTCCAGCCACACATCCACCAGCTCGGCTTCACTGGTGAAACCCAGCGGCAGGGCGGAGGCCAGGTTGATGCGCGGGTGCGGGCTAAAACCCTGTGTGTAAGCCAGGGGCAAAGCGGCGCGGCGGAAAATTCTTTCCCAGGCGCGGTGCAGGTCCAGGTGACCGGTGAAGCGCATCAGGTCGTTCTTGGCAAAGCTGATCCTTAATCGCATGGCTGGTTTGCCTCCGATTGATGCGCCAATTCCAGGGGCAGTTCCTGGATGGTTTCCGCTTGGACGGCTTTGATCTGGCTGACCGGGATGCGTTTGCTTTTGACTTCCGGGCACTGCCACACTTCTCCAGGGTTCTGCCGGCGCAGATCGGCAAAGGTGGGCAAAATGCCACAGGCATAGCAGTTCTGGCGGCAATCGACACGTGTTTTTCCTTGCAGGCTCCACAAGTAATCTTCTGTGAGATATTTTTTGCGCACGGCAGTACTAATATGCTCCCATGGAAAGGTTTCATCAATGGGGCGTTCGCGATGGGTGTAGAAGGCTGGGTCTAGACCTGCCTGGTCAAAAGCTTGCAGCCACAAATCAAAACGGAAGTATTCCTTCCATGCGTCGAATTTTGCCCCGGATTTCCACGCCTGGTAGATGACCTGCGCCATACGCCGGTCGCCGCGCGATAACCAGGCTTCCAGCAAGGTTTCCTCTGGGGCATTCCAGGTCAGCTTCAAGCCATTACCGCGCAGGTATTTGCGTAGCAGATCCTGCTTGCTGCGGATTTGATCGTCCGTATCGCAGGAGACCCATTGGAAGGGGGTGTGCGGTTTGGGGATGAAGGTGCTCACTCCAGCGCTGACCTGGGCGCGATTGCCGATGACTTTGCGCCCTTCAGCCAATACGGCTTTGCACAGGTCAATGATAGCCTGCACATCCTCCAGGGTTTCGGAGGGGTGACCGATCATGAAGTAAAGCTTGATATTATGCCAGCCACGTGAATAGATGGCGCGGGCGGTTTCCAGGATTTGCTGGGTTTGCATGGGCTTGTTAATGATTTCGCGCATGCGCTCGCTGGCCGCCTCTGGCGCCAGGGTGAAGCCGCTACGGCGCGAATCCATAAGCGCATCCATCAGATCCACAGAGAAGGATTCGATGCGCAAGGAGGGCAGGGAAATATTGACATGCTGCCCTTTGAAACGCTCCGACATGGCGTTGACCAGCTCGAGGATGTGCGTATAGTCGGAACTGGAAAGCGATAACAGGCCAAGTTCTTCGTAGCCGGTGTTGGCCAGGGCTTGCTCAGCCGCATCCAGGATTTCCGCCACTGGCCTTTCGCGCACCGGGCGGTTGATCATCCCGGCGTGGCAGAAGCGGCAGCCGCGCGTACAGCCGCGCATAATCTCTATCGGAGCGCGATTGTGCACTGTGTCGATATAAGGCACAATCAAGCGCGTGGTGGGTGGCGGCAGCTTAGCGACCATGCGTTTAACTACGCTTGTTGGCGCTTTTCTGTCCAGTTTTTCCAGGCGATCGAAGGTCCCATCTGCATGATAATGTGCCTGGTACAGCGTCGGGATGTACACGCCCCAGATCTGGGCCAGGTCGAGTAGCAGGTCTTTGCCTGGTCGCCCCGCTGGATTTCCAGGCCTGGTAAGTATTGACGATATCCTGGATAACCTCTTCACCTTCACCGATCACAAAGGCGTCAATGAAAGCGTGCATCGGTTCCGGGTTATAGCAGGCATGCCCGCCGGCAATCACCAGGGGGTGACTTTCATCGCGTTCGGATGAGAAAAGCGGGATGCCTGCCAGATCTAACAGGTTAAGCGTGTTGGTGTAGATGGTCTCGTAGGGCAGAGAGAAGCCGATGATATCGAAGGCGGAAAGCGGCTGTTTACTTTCCAGTGCATAAAGGGGTAAACCGCATGCGCGCATCAGGGCTTCCATGTCGGCGGCTGGGGCAAAAGCTCGCTCGGCAAGAACGTCGGAGCGCTGGTTGAGCAGATCGTACAGGATCGCCCAGCCCAGGTTTGACATGCCCAGATCATACAGGTCCGGGAAAACCAGGGCGACTTTCGTGTCGATCTGATCCCAATCTTTTACCACCTGGTTGATCTCGCCGCCGGTGTAACGTCCAGGCTTTTGCACCTGGAAGAGGATTTTGTCTAAGACATTCTGAATCTCATTTGCTTGCAATACCATTAAATTGCTTCCTTTGAATGTGGGTGATGAAATCTATCGATTGCCATCACCCGATTTTTAAGTCAGGTTGGTTATTTTACTTCAAAACAGAAAAAAACAGCGCCCCCGCTTTGGTTTTGGGGAGCGCTGAAATTGAACGGGCGGTATTTTATTCAAAAATCCAGGGGTCGACTTCGCGACTCCAGGAGACCAGTTCCTCAGGTTTGAACCACAAGGCGACTTCGATCTCACCATTCTCGACCGAATCGGAGCCGTGGGTCAGGTTGCGGCCCACTTCCAGGGCGAAATCGTGGCGCAGTGAGCCGGGTGCCGCTTCAGTAGGACGGGTGGCGCCCATCGTCTGGCGCACGGCTGCCACTGCATTAGGGCCTTCCCAGGCCATCGCCATCACCGGGGCGGAGGTGATGTATTTGATCAGCTTCTCGTAAAAGGGTTTACCTTTGTGCACGGCGTAATGCGTCTCGGCCAGCTCTTGGCTGACCTGCAAGAATTTTGCCCCAACCAGGCGCAGACCACGGCGCTCTAAACGGGCGATGACTTCACCAATCAGACCGCGCTGGACGCCGTCCGGTTTTACCAGTACCAATGTTTTTTCCATGTTTTCCTCCAATAGAATAAGTTCACAAACAAACGTGATACAGCAGGCGGAGGGATGACAGCAGCGAGCCGTACCACGTTTCGTGTTTCAGGTTATGCAATTAATTGTATCAGAAAACTTAGCCTAATAACTCCTGAGCCTTTAAGTAGGCTGCTAACGCCTCTCGGACCTGGTAGGAGCGCTGGTAGGCGTCTCCCAGGCTCTGCCATAATTCGAATGAATCCGGATGGACTTTGACTGCTTCTCCCAAATCCTGGATGACATCCGGCAGTGCATGCTGGCTTTCAATCAGTTGGTTGTAAATCTGAACCCCAGCTTCCAGATCGCCTTGGAGCAATGCCTGGCGGGCGGGTTCCAGCTCTGGCACGTCTGCTGCCTGAGCGAAAGTTAAAGCAGGCGTAGAGACTGCCTCTTCAACAATCGCTTCAACTGGCTCAGGTAAAATCAGGAAAGGCGCTAACGCTTCCAGGTTCAAATCATCTGCGCCAGGCACTTCAGCTAATTTCTCCAGGCTATTGAAGTGACCGTGTTGGTCACGGAAAGCGATAATTTCTTGCGCCAATCGAAAACCAACGCCAGGCAGACGTTCCAGTTCGACCAGTGAAGCCTGGTTAAGCTCTACCGGTTTTAGCATGCGGGATGGAGGTGTCCATTCCAGAACTTCATCTTCAGGGGTTGGCTCAGCATCCGCAAGCCAGGCGGGCAATTCGGGTATTTCCTCACTGTCCGGGCTTTCTTCTTCCAAATGTGCCAATTCTGGCGCTTCAAGCTCAACCGCTTCAGGTCCAGAAATCTCTTTCGTGAATTTCGTCTCATCCGCTTTTTCGGAAATAATCTCTTCGGGTTTGAACAGATCTTCCGTAACTTCTTCATCACCCCATATTTCGGCTGCAACTGCTTCCTCTTCGGGTGATTCTTCCATGACTGCTGCTTCCCCCGTTGTTTCGATTTCGCTGGGTTCGGACACTTGCTCAATCAGGCTGATTTCATCAGGTTCCGAGAGCAGGGTCGCTGGCTCAGGCTCTGCCGGGGACCAGGCTATCACTGTTTCCTGGGTATCGAGTTCCTGGATGGGCGGCTCAGTGTCCGTCTCGAGCTCTGCAGAAATTAACATCTGCTCTGAGATCTCTTCGCTTTCTTGTGACGTCTCTTGAATCGCTTCTGGTTCAGCAGCCTGCTCCAGGCTTTCTAGTCGGACCCATTCGGGCGCTTCAGACTGGCGCTCTTCGGGTTTCAGCAGCAGGGCTTCATCAGCGCCTTGCTTGGCTGCCAGGCTTTCTAACCAGGCAAATGCATCATCCATTTCCTCTAATTCAGAAATGGCTGCTTCAACCTGCCCTGGTTCTACGACATCTTCTATCTCTGCTGTTAAGGCTGCGCTTTCAGCGGTTGGTAGTGGTTCTTCGAACTCCTCGGCCTGCCATTCCAATTCAGTCTGTGACCTTTTTGGGGTCTCGGGTTCCAGGTATTCAAGCTCGACATCGCTGATCGGCTTTGATTCACTGGCAGCCTCCAGGATCCAATCGGGCGCTTCTTGGGTTTGCGCCTCGTCGCTGAAAAGAGTTTCCTGATCAGCCCCTTGCCTGGCTGCCAGTCCTTCCAACCAGGCGAAGGCTTGATCATCTTCATCTGGCACTTCCAATTCGTCTGCTTCATCCGTCTGAAGAACGGTATCCAACTTGGCTGTTAAGGATTCCATTTCTGGCTCTGGGGTCTCGGATTGGTCAGCATCGAATAGCTGGCTGAGCTGGTCGATATTTTCGATGTCCGTCTCTTTTTGCGCCATAGCCAGCGATGTTTTTGAAGGGCGAGTGTCCTCCATGGTTGGCTCAGGCTCATCCAAGTGCGAGAGCCAATCAGGGATGTCGGCAGCCATCTCAGCTTCGGTTTCTTCGGTTGGAGTCTCATCCCAGGCGGTTATAGCTTCGTCAGCTGGGGCGGACAGCCAATCGGGGATTTCTGAGGCCATCTCAGCTTCGGTTTCTTCGGCGGCGTCCTCATCCCAGGCGGTCTTGGTTTCGTCAGCGGGGGCAGACAGCCAATCGGGGATCTCTGCGGCCAGTTCGGCTTCCGTTTCTTCGGCGGCGTCCTCATCCCAGACGGTCTTGGCTTCGTCAGCGGGGGCGGCTAGCCAATCAGGGATGTCTGCGGCTAGTTCGGCTTCGGTTTCTTCGGCGGCGTTCTCATCCCAGGCAGCTTCTGCTTCTTCGGCGGGGGCGGACAGCCAATCAGGGATTTCTGCAGGCCAGTTCGGCTTGGGGTTCTTCGGCGGCATTCTCATCCCAGACGGTCTTTGCCTTCCTCAGCGGGGGCGGACAGCCAATCGGGAATGTCTGCAGCCAGTTCAGCTTGGGTTTCTTCGGCGGCGTTCTCATCCCAGGCAGCTTCTGCTTCCTCAGCGGGGGCGGACAGCCAATCGGGGATTTCTGCAGCCAGTTCGGCTTGGGTTTCTTCGGCGGCATTCTCATCCCAGACGGTCTTTGCCTCCTCAGTGGGGGCTGATAGCCAATCGGGAATATCTGCAGCCAGTTCGGCTTGGGTTTCTTCGGTTGGGGTCTTCATCCCAGACGGTCTTTTGCTTCCTCAGCGGGGGCTGATAGCCAATCGGGAATATCTGCAGCCAGTTCGGCTTGGGTTTCTTCGGCGGCGTTCTCATCCCAGACGGTCTTGGCTTCGTCAGCGGGGGCGGCTAGCCAATCGGGGATGTCTGCAGCCAGTTCGGCTTGGGTTTCTTCTGCGGCGGTCTCATCCCAGGCAGCTTTGCTTCTTCAGCGGGGGCGGACTAGCCAATCGGGGATGTCTGCAGCCAGTTCGGCTTGGGTTTCTTCGGCGGCGTTCTCATCCCAGGCAGCTTCTGCTTCTTCGGTGGGGGCGGACAGCCAATCGGGAATGTCTGCAGCCAGTTCGGCTTGGGTTTCTTCGGCGGCGTTCTCATCCCAGGCAGCTTCTGCTTCTTCAGCGGGGGCGGACAACCAATCGGGGATTTCTGAGGCCATCTCGGCTTGGGTTTCTTCGGCGGCGTTCTCATCCCAGACGGTCTTTGCCTCCTCAGCGGGGGCGGACAGCCAATCGGGAATGTCTGCGGCCAGTTCGGCTTCGGTTTCTTCGGCGGCGTCCTCATCCCAGGCGGCTTTGACTTCCTCAGCGGGGGCAGCCAGCCAGTCGGGGATCTCTGCGGCTAGTTCGGCTTCCGTTTCTTCGGCGGCGTCCTCATCCCAGGCGGCTTTGACTTCCTCAGCGGGGGCAGCCAACCAGTCGGGGATCTCTGCGGCCAGTTCGGCTTCGGTTTCTTCGGCGGCGTCCTCATCCCAGACGGCTTCGCTTCCTCAGCGGGAGCAGCTAGCCAGTCGGGGATCTCGTCTGCTTCTTCAGACTGTTCGCGATCTCCCGTGTTGTTCAGCCAGGATGGCAGCACTGTCTCTGCTTCAGACAAATCTACGCTGGTCTTGTCTTCCGTAAGATCTCCGGAGAAAGCTAGCTTTTCGGAATCCATCTCCAATTCACTTCCAGGGCTGGTTGGCAAGATTTTTTCCAGCCAGGGAAGCACATCTTCATCTTCTGTCTCTGATTCATCTAAATCATCTGTCATTAATTCGCTTTCCTGAGGGGCTATTTCCTTAAGCCAATCGGGGATGTCTGCTTTTTCGATTCCGCTATCCGGTTTGTACTCATCGATCAGTTCGGACTGGGAAAGCTCATTTTCCTCGCCCCCGGCTTCCCAACCGGCAGAGCGCATCCAATCCGGAATTTCTTCTTCGACGGATTTTTGGACACCACCCAGTTCAAGCCCAAGCGATTCTGCCCAGGCTGGTTGCTTGCTAGTGGCCTCGCCATCCATTCCCGCCTTCCATTCCAGTCTTTCCAGGAGAACCGTTTGTTCGGGTACCTGATCCACACTTGGAACCTCGTCTGAGGTATAGGCAGCATAGGGATTTAGTTGGTTGATCACCTGGCGGTACTGATCTGCCTCGGACTCGCGGCCACTTGCAGGCAGATACCTGGCCAGGATATGGTTAGCATCATAGGAATTGGGTAATTTTTTCAGGATATTGCGCGCTAGCTCAAGTGCATCAGTAATCTTGCCGGTTTTAATATAAATTTGGGCTAACAAACTCTGCAAATCGATGCGGTTGGCATCTTCTGAAAGGGCTGCCCGAATTTCAACACTGGCTTGCTGATAAAGTTCGCCCTTGATGTACATTCGCGCCAGAGCGCCACGGGTGAGCCGTATCTTGGGGGGTTCAATGCCATCCCGCCGTCCGTAAAGGCGGCGCAGCTCATCCTGGATGGCAATATTGGATGGTTGAGTTTCGCTGGCTTGCTGAATATGGAATAGTGCTTCATCCAGATTGCCCTCATCTTCTCGGATGATACTCATCCCGACATGGGAAATGAAATCATCTGGGATGGCTGAAAGGACGCGCTGGAAAATATCGGCGGCATCACCAAAGCGCTGTTGTTCCAAGTAAGCTTTGCCAAACTGTCGATAGGTATCGATGTGCTTAGGATATGCTTCTAGTATATGATGGCAATGCGCTACTGCTTCGTCCAGGCGCTTGTTTTCTATCAAGCGTTCAATTTCTTGTGTATAAGCTCGTAAAGATATTTTTGCCATGGCTCCTACTCCCTTACTTTCAAGTATGCCCTATTATTGATAAAGTTGCAAGTGATTTGCCAGCTCGAAAAATGTTTTTTGAATAAGCTTAAAAAACTGATAAGTTCAGACTTGCTTCCGGTTTTGCTCAGGAAAAAAACATGCTCCTAAAAAAGGAGCATGTTTAAAAGTGATTTGCGATGCATTCCCAGGCAAAGAAAGTGAGTTTCTGCTGGGATCATTCGACTATCGTTAACTCAGTCACCCGTTGCGGGAGTTTGGGTTTTTAATCCACTGACAGTCTTTTTGCTTTGCCACACCGACCAGACCAGGGTTGCAAGCAGGAGCAGAACAGCAATCCATCCACCAAAAGACAGGGTTTTGTATTGAACCACGATCGGGGCGATGATTACAGAGACCAGGTTGACTACTTTGATCATGGGGTTGAGCGCAGGTCCGGCTGTGTCCTTCAACGGGTCGCCGACTGTATCGCCAACTACGCCAGCTTTATGGCGCTCGGATCCTTTGCCCAGGTTGTTTGCTGGGTCTCTGGGTTCGTCTTCGATCAGTTTCTTGGCATTATCCCATGCGCCGCCAGAGTTGTTCATAAATACTGCTAATAGTTGCCCTGAGAGGATGATGCCCGCCAAGAAACCGCCTAGCGCTTCAACCTGCAGGACCAACCCAACAACAACAGGAGTAACCACAGCCAGCAATGCCAGGGGGACCAGTTCTTTTTGGGCGGCAGCTGTAGATATTTCAACCGCCTGACGATAATCTGGTTTGATTTTTCCTTCCAGAACGCCTAACTTGAATTGCCGGCGCACTTCTTCAACAATCAGGGCTGCAGCTCGGGAAACTGCCTGGATGGCAAAGGAGGAGAAGAGCCATGGTAATGCTCCACCGATGAGCATACCCACAAATATCTGCGGGATATCGACGCGGATGCCGATTGTCCGCATCTGTTCTGCCAGGGGGATACCCAGTGTATCCTGCGCCCGGCTCACATCTACCATAAAGGAGCCGAAAAGAGATACAGCCGCGATGACCGCAGAGCCGATAGCGACACCTTTGGTAATCGCTTTGGTTGTATTTCCCACGGCATCCAGGTCAGCCATAATCTGACGAGCTGCATTGGTGTCATCGTCATCAATACCATGCCAGGCCATCTCTCCAATCCCATTGGCGTTGTCTGCGATGGGACCAAACGAGTCCATGGCCACATTGTTGCCAGTCAGGGTAAGCATGCCAATACCGGTCATTGCGACCCCGTAAAGAATGAATGTGGTGGTTGCATAGCCAGCGCTCATACCAGCTTGACTGGCAAATCCTGAAACATCAATACCCGAGAAGATGATGATCGATGAAAAGATTGTGCCAGCGATGACAAGGATTGACCAGACCGAGGATTCATAGCCTGCTGAAAGGCCCTGCAGGATTAAAGTAGCTGGACCGGTGTCAGAAGCTTTCTTAATCGATTTGACAGGTGTGGCATGCGTGCCGGTAAAATATTCCGTTAGCCGGTCAATCAGGATCGCCAGCAATACACCAATCGTAACAGCCATTGGAGTTCGCCACCAACCGCCAGGTAATAAACCTGTGGCGGAATCTTTGAGCATCAAGTGCAGATAAACGTAGCCAGCAATCACAAAAAGGGCGACAGAGATCGCTGCTGAGGAAAGGAATCCTTTGAAGATGGCTTTCATGGCATCGCCGCTCTTGCCTTGCCCGCCGCGCACGACATAAGTGCCGATGATGGATGACAAAACGCCAATACCGCGCACAATTAATGGATAGATGATCCACTCCAGATGACCGGTCATATGCCATAAGCGCCAGACCTAAAATCAAGCCAGAGACAATGGTTACTTCATAGGATTCGAAGATATCGGCAGCCATACCAGCGCAGTCTCCGACATTGTCTCCAACCAGGTCAGCAATGACTGCCGGGTTACGTGGGTCGTCTTCAGGGATTCCAGCTTCGACTTTACCCACCAGGTCTGCACCAACATCGGCTGCTTTGGTAAAAATACCGCCGCCCACACGCATAAACAAGGCTAATAAGGTGCCCCCAAAACCAAATCCTAAGAGGGCGTCGGGCGCTGAAATACCGAAAATAATGAAGATCAATGTTCCGCCGAATAGTCCCAGTCCATCGGTCAGCATACCGGTAATTGTACCGGTGCGATAGGCGATGCGCAGAGCGTCACCGAAGGATCGTCGCGAAGCGGATGCCACACGCACATTTCCCTGAACTGCCATGCGCATACCAATTTGTCCAACCATCAGGGAAAAAGTAGCGCCTAATACGAAGGCAAAAGCGCGCCCAATCCCAATGATCAGTCGCACTTGCTGAGAATCTGCAGGGCTTAATGATTTGCTGCAGACTTTGGCTTGTTCGATTGGGAGACCCTTGAAAACACCACAGTACCATTCAGATGCTTCAGGAGTGGGGGGTACGATAAACACAGAGGCAAACAGCGCAACAGTTAAAACCAGGATTAATGGAATAATGGATTTCAATTGCCTGCGCAGATAAGTATCAGCGCCGTCCCGAATCGCCCCCCAGACTTCCTGCATTTTTGGAGTGCCCATATCTTCCTTTAGGATTTGGCTTCTTAAGAAAATTGCGTACAGCAATCCAATGATTGCTGTCACTAGAACACTCCAGATAGCTATCTGCTCAAAGCTTGTAAGTCCATACATAATTTGTTATCCTCCCGCAAAAATTAGTAATCAAAATTGGGCAGAAAAAATAGTCCCACCGGTATTATTATGAACATAACTTGAATCCAATCTGTTTACTTAATAGAAAACTCCTTTCCTTGAATTTAACCGGTTTGGCGACCTGTGTCTGACCAGAAAAAAAGTATCATTTTCCCAGGGAAACGTGTCTTAGGAAAATGATAGTGACGTGTTTTAGCAGAGAAAGCATGCAAATTTGCCAATGATGGACTGGCCAAACTCAATAAGTTTTTCCCCTGCAGGGAATTTACCCGATTGTACAAGTGGCTTGCGTTTGTGTCAAGAAGGATGGTCAAATTAATAGCAGTGCGAACGTTCGCTCTTTACGGCATCTTAATGTATATTAGGATTCTATGAGAACCTTGAAATCCACTTGACTTGAGACTTTTCTTTAATGTATAAACTTACACGGAGTACTTACATACCATTAGGTGGATAGACTGTACGTATGGGTTTTTGAAAGGCGGGTTTCCCTTTCACTCTAAGCACTGCCGCCGCTGAGGGTTGCTGTGCTTTTTCTTGTGTATAACTATATGAATGCAGGAGCAAGATATGATTCGTGTTGAAGGATTGACGAAGGATTACGGCTCTCGACGGGCAATTGACAATATTTACTTTGATGCCGGAAAAGGAGAAATTCTTGGGTTTCTTGGCCCGAATGGCGCAGGTAAAACTACGACAATGCGTATACTTTCTGGTTACATGCCGCCAACGGCCGGGAAAGCTGAAATCGCCGGGTTTGACATCATCGAGCAGTCGCTGGAAGTGCGTAAGCGGGTTGGGTATATGCCTGAGACAGTACCGTTATACCCGGATATGACCATTTTCGATTATCTAAAATTTATGGCCGATTTGCGCCGAGTTCCTAATGCGGAAGAACGGATTGACGAAGTTCTGGAAATGTTAAACCTGGACGATCGCGCGGATGGCTACATCGGCAACTTATCAAAAGGAATGCGTCAGCGTGTTGGTCTGGCTCAGGCTGTCCTGCATGAGCCGGAGGTTCTGATTTTAGATGAACCAACCATCGGGCTGGACCCGGTCCAGATCATCGAAGTGCGCAACCTGATCCGCGAGTTAGGTCGTAAACATACGGTTTTGTTGTCCACCCACATCCTTTCAGAAGCGCAGCAGGTCTGTAACCGGGTGATGATTATCAACAAGGGCCGTATTGTTGCCGAAGATACACCGGAACGACTGCAATCTCGATTGACTGGATCCCAGCGTGTGGCGCTCAAAATCCGTGGTGATTCGGATGGCCTGGATAAAATCATCGGCGGTCTACCTGGTGTGAATAGCCTGTCAGAAAAAGGCGATGGATTGTTTGAATTTGAAACTTCGCCCGGGATGGATTCGCGTCCTGAAGTAGCCCGTGCCCTGGTCAATGCAGGTTTCGACCTTCTGGAGATGAAACCAGTGGGTCTTAGCCTGGAAGAAATTTTCTTACAGTTAACCAGAGATGAGCCCACCCCTCCCGAGACTAGTGAGCAAGGCTTATTAGATGAACAAGAGTTCACAGCAGCGGATGCAGATCAAGATCAAGAAATGGCTGAGTAAATCTTGCGAAACCTGGAGAGGAAAGATCTTCTATGAATAATATTTGGACAATAGCAAAAAGAGAATACAAATTGTATTTTGCCAGCCCGGTAGCTTACCTGATGACCTTTTTTGTCTTACTGGTCGTGGGGGCGATTTTCTACTTTTTTGGATTAGAGCGTTCTGCACTCCAATCGGGTTATGTACCTGGAGTGGATATCGTACTAGGTCCCCTGGCGACGATGTTAATCTTTATCACACCGGCTATCACTACCCGTTTACTGGCAGAAGAACAACGCATGGGGACGATTGAGCTGATCCTGACCGCGCCAGTTAGGGACTGGGAATTGGTAGTGGGAAAATGGCTAGGCGGTTTCCTGCTTTTAGCGACGATTATTGCGATTACGTTGGTTTACCCGATGATCTTGCACCAGTTGGTAGAACCTGGAATTGATCAGGGACCCTTGATCACTGGCTATCTGGGAATTCTATTGATGAGTGCAGCTTTGGTTGCAATTGGTGTGTTTGTCTCATCCCTGTTCAACAACCAAATAGCTGCCTTTGTTGCCACTCTGGGCGTCATGATCTTCTTGTGGTGGATTATTACACCGATTGGGCAGGTATTGGGTTCTGCTTCTGCCCTTTCTGAATTCGTCGTTTACCTGGGTTTGCAGGAACACTTCTTTGCAAACCTGATTATCGGCATCCTGGATCTCAAGGATGTAACTTACTTTTTATCCCTGACTGCATTGTCGTTGTTTTTTGGAACAATGTCGGTTGAAATTCGGAGGTGGGGCTAATGAATCCCAATTGGCGTCGTTTTGCCCCCTTAGGGCTGGTTTTAGCTTTAGTAGCTGCACTTGCAGCGATTGGTTTCTATCTGGTTCAGAATAAATTTGACCTGTATGTTCAGGTGAGTCTGGGCCTGGTGGTGATTGGCCTGGCCTTATATGCGATGTTAGACCCAGACCGGATCCGCCAACTCCTGACTGGCCGCCAAGCGCGATACGGTAGTAATGCCCTGGTGCTTTCTTTGGCTTTTGTAGGGATTGTTGTGATGGTTAATTACCTGGTGTTCCAAAATTCGAAACGCTGGGATCTGACCGAGGATAAACAATATACGCTAGCACCAGAGACCATTGCCGCCCTGGAGAGTCTTGAAGAACCGGTCATCGCAAAAGCTTTCTACACCGCTCGTTTAGATGCTACGCGCACCAAAGATTTGTTGGAACAGTATAAATATTATTCCAACGATAAATTCGATTATTCCTTTATTGATCCTGAAAGCGATCCAGTCGCTGCTGAACAAGCCCGGGTGACCAGGGATGGCACGGTTGTCTTGAACATGGGAATCCGTAGTGAACCTGTCACCGCGGTCAGCGAGCAAGAAATTACAGCCGGACTGGTTCGACTGATCAGCCCGGAAGAGCGCGTGGTTTATTTCCTCACTGGACATGGTGAGTATAGCCCGGAAGATACAGGCGATCGCGCCTACTCTCAAGTCAAGAGCACCTTGGAAAGTAAAAACTACCAGGTAAAAATGCTCAATTTGCTCTCCACCAACCTGATACCGGAAGATGCTGATGTGATTGTTGTGCCCGGTCCGCGGAAACCTGTTTCCCAGGCAGAAGTGGACTTGTTGAGTCAATTTGCCAGCAATGGTGGGGCATTAATTGTTATGCAGGAACCCATCATTATGACTGAGTTTGGTGAAGCAGCTGATCCAATGGCTGGTTACCTAACCGAAAGCTGGGGAATCCTGTTGGGACAGAATATGATCGTTGATCTGACTTCGAACCAACCTTTTGCCCCCTATGCCGCCAGTTATGGCGAACATGCCATCACCCGTAAACTTCAGCAAGTCGCGTCACAGTTCCCAACAGCTCGTAGTGTGACCATCGACGCACAGGTTGAAAATGTCAGCCCGGTTGAGTTAGTGCTGACCGCTTCACAATCCTGGGCCGAAACAGATATGGTGGGCTTGGAAACTAACCAAATCCAATTCGACCAGGCTGCCGATCTGCAAGGACCGGTATCTTTGGCAGTGGTCGCGGAGAATTTTAATCATGGTGGCCGGCTGGTTGTTTTTGGGGATGCTGACTTTGCCATTGATGCGAACTATTTTGCATACGCCAATGGTGATTTACTGGTCAGTTCTGTTGATTGGGCTGCTGGTCAAGAAGCATTGATTTCGCTCACACCCAAGAACTCAACCCAGCGACTGTTGATGCCTCCAGACCGCCTGACTACGCAGCTGATGCTCTTAGGGATCGTGTTTTTGATACCAGCTCTGGCCTTGGTTTGGGGTATCGTCGTTTGGGTACAACGCCGGCGAAGAGGATAAAACGATGATCCGTCGTACGACCTGGATTGTTCTTTTGATGTTTTTGGTTGTTTTGGCAGGCTTAGTTTGGGTTCAGCGATCCAACCAGGATCAAGAACCTGAAATAACGCCAACCACAGCCAATCAAAGTTTATTTGATCTACAGGAGCAAGCGCTTACTCGAATTGCCGTCCAGAGCTCAGATGGGAAGAACCTTGAGTTGGTGCGACCTGCGCAGGGCGAATGGAGCCTGACACAGCCGCAGATAGCCCCAGCTGATTCGGCTGCTGTCCAATCGGCGTTATCACAATTTTTAAGCTCAACGATTGTCTCTTCGCCGGGATCATTGCCCGGCCTGGAGGCTTTGAATCTAGAGAATGCTTTGTATAAAATTTTGTTGGTCAGCCAGGATGGCAGCCAGATCGTCCTGAATATTGGCAACGAAACACCTACAGGCTCTGGATATTATGTATTAGCCAGTAACCAAAGCCAGGTGGTGGTTGTGAATAAGTTTGGTTTAGATGCTTTGCTCAATCTTTTGGAGAATCCACCCTTGCTGCCGACACCTGCTGCAGAGATTGAGCTGACAGAAGGGGTTGAGCAAACACAGGTTCCGTAGAGTTCATTTGTGTAGCACTATCCTGGCCGATGGTCTGCATGGCTGATGATGAGCCCCCGTCCAGGTATGGTCGTTTTTCTGAGATCCTTATGAAGTTATCAGGAATCGGAATTGGGTATTGATTTTGAGTTAAAAAGCGTGTATTCTGTTTATAACTTTTACTGTGAATACAGGCTGGTGTTGGAGAGATTATGATTGATGATGAATTGTTAAATGCGATGGAAGAGCACGAAGATGACGATCATCCAGCTATCGCAAGATTGATTGAGTTAGGCAGACAAAAAACCTATGTAACCATCGACGATATCCTGGGATTTTTCCCAGATGCTGAGCAAGATGTAGATCAACTAGAAGAAGCATTTGCAGCCTTGATTAGCGCAGGCATTCCTTACCTGGATGAAACCACTGTTGGCGGTCCTAGTGATGAGGAATTAGCTGAAGAAGATGATGCTGAGGATGAAACCCAGCCAGACCTGGCTGTTGAAGATAATTACCTGGCTAATATTGATACCGATGATACGATCGGGTTGTATCTTAAAGAGGTTGGTCGTGTCCCGTTACTTACTGCAGAAGAAGAAGTTGAGTTAGCCCAGCGCATCGAGCGCGGCCGTTTGGCACGGGAAGAACTGGCAAAGGGGATTATTAGCCCACGCCGCAGGCAGGAGTTGCAGCGCTTGATTGAAGATGGTTGGGCAGCCAGGGAACACCTGATCACGGCAAACTCCCGCCTGGTAATCAGTGTCGCCAAAAAATATATGGGGCGTGGTGTGCCTTTTCTCGATTTGATCCAGGAAGGCAATATCGGTTTGATCCGGGCTGCCAAGAAATTTGATTATCGCCGAGGCCATAAATTTAGCACCTACGCAACCTGGTGGATTCGCCAGGCAGTAACGCGCGCCATTGCTGACCAGGGTCGTACCATCCGTGTACCGGTGCATATGGGTGACCAGATCAATAAGCTGTTGCGTGTCCAGCACCAACTAACTCAGCGGCTTGGGCGTGACCCATCGGTGGAAGAGCTGGCTGATGCTTTGGATGTCACCCCGCAGAAGGTTGAGAATATGATCCAGGTAGCTCGCCGGCCGCTTTCCCTGGAAACCCCGACCGATGATGAAGAAGACTCGGTTCTGGGTGATTTTATCCAGGATGACGAAGCTGCCGCACCGGATGACACAGCCACCTACAATCTCCTGCGCGAACACCTGGATAGTGTGCTCAACGGCTTACCGCCGCGCGAAGTACGTATCCTGCAATTGCGATATGGTTTGTTGGATGGACAGGCTTATACACTGGAAGAGGTGGGCAGAAAGATGGGCGTTACCCGCGAGCGTGTGCGCCAGATCGAAGCCCAGGCTCTCAGCCGCCTGAGACATCCCGCTATCCGGCGCAAATTGCGTGAATATTTGGGATAATCTCCCTTGAATGACGAAAGGCCGCTGTTGCACACAGATCAGCGGTCTTTTTGTTTCCTAATTTAATCAATTGGGGTGGGAAAAACTGAAAACCCTAACTCAGAAAAATGTGAATCAAAAGTAAAGACATGGTCGAAATTCTGACTGCGTAAAATTTCGAAGCTTGTGCAATCTACCAGAGATAGCCTTCTTTGATTTAACAAGATCAGAGTTTTAATAGCATGTTTGTGAGTGTCTTCATCTATCCAGATTACATCAATTACTGGCAGTATATCGTTTTCAAATAATCTAACAGCGTCTAATCCGAATCGATTTTGTAATAACGCGATCAATTCAACCAGGATGTAGTTGCTGCATGCAAGTCGATATTCGTTGGACAGGATAGCTGTCCATGTTTGCTTCGCAGGTTGGTGAAAAAGATCTTCGGAGTTAAGAATGGCAAGAAAAGCAGATGTATCTATAAATACATTCATGATTTATAGGCTTCTCCAAGGAAAATATCATGATCTACGGATAAATTATTCGGACCAGTCAACTTTCCAGCTGCCTCAATTGCTTTTCTGCGCATTGCATCCTGGTCGGGTAGGCTGCTAGCAGAAATCATCTTGTCAATACTGTTGCGGATCAACTCAGCAACAGAGACTCCTTGTCTGGATGCCAGCCTTTTCAATTTGTTTGATTGTTCTTTTGTGATTTGTATTTGAGTTCGAATCATGCTACCTCCTTAACTGATTAATATGCATCACTATTGACATAATGATAACACATATTGAATTGAATACATAATTCTGAAAAAAATCCTACCCCGGTTCTGATTTGTTTATCCGGTTAATTTTGGAGGGGACGATAGAGTTATTGGCAAAAAATGTGCTAATGAGTATGCTGCCCACAAGCTTGTGATGGGGATCAAAGGGACGACATAGCGCTGCCAGGGTAGGGGAACCAGGATAAGTACACCCAAAAAGAGCATGACGCCTGCCAGCCACAGGATGCCATGGGCTCTCTTTTGGCGCTTGGGCATCTTTTTGTAGTCTCTCACGCTGTAAATTAAACCCGAGAGGGTCAAAAAAAGCGATACCCCAGCACCGACTGGACTGCGCAAAAGATTATGCCCCGGGACCTGCAGATAGGTTGCTTGAGCCTCTGCTGTCTCAATTCTGTAATTTCCAACTTCGTAGAACGCCGGAGAAACCAGGAAATTATTGGCGATAATGGTTCCCAGCCGGATCGTGATAAGCTGACTGAGACGACCTGGTTCGGGTTGCATCGAATTGGCAACCTGCTGGGTTACCAGATCGGTGCGCACTGCCCAGGCTGCTCGCGCGGCATTCAGCGGCTGCCGCCAAAAAACCGGGTTCAACAACGCCGTCAGGATCAAAAAAACTCCCAAAAATTGTCCCAGGGCTTTCATGGTCTTGCCCAGGTAGTGCCGGTTGAGCAATGTGGGCTGGAGAATCACGGACAACCCCAAAGGAAGCAGTAGCAGACCTGTGTGTTTTGCGCCGAAGGCAACTGCCAGGCCAGCCCCGGCTAACCATGGACGCCGGTCTGCTTGCAGAGCGCTCCAAATTGACAGCAGAATCCCCAGGGTCAGCCAACTTTCGGCCATGGCACGCCGGTTATGCACTAGCACAAGGGCGTTAAACCCAAAAAAAAGAACGGCTAAAATCCCGGTGTTAAATCCTTGGATTTCACGCCCGATCAAGAAGATGAGCAGAAGGGTGAACGGGAAGAGAAAACTGATCGCCAGTCGACTGGTTTGCATCAACTCAGCTTGGGGCACCGAGCCGATCGACAAATTTTCCATCCAATTTGCGGACCAATCCCAATCACTGGTGGGAGCTTCTTGTCCGCTGAGACTTCGTGCCAGGCCAAGGTAATAACGCGTTAGAGGAGCGTCAATCAGCCGGTATCGCTGGCGATCATCTTGAACATTATCCGGGTTAAATGCCAGACTGAGCGGTTGGGAAATCCAAAGCTCAAAATCGCTGCTCATGTAAATGAAGGTGCTTTCATCAGGATGGAAAGGTACCAGTACTGACCCCCAAATGAAGAACCCGCTTAGCAGCATGATGAGCAAGCTGATCAGCAGAATTTTAATTTTGAGATTTTGGTCCTTAAGGATTTCTAAGTTCATAAACCAGTAACCCGTCGCTGCCATAGATATCAGTTTCGATTTTTTCTATCAACTGATAGGCTTCGAGAAAGCGTGCATCTTTTAGTAAACCAGCTCTCCCATAAATCTCCAGGATCACCAGGAAATCTGGTAAATTGTCTATAACTAAATCTGGTGGAATCGCATAATTGATCAGATAAAGATCTTCATCCGCTGGATAATACCTTGTGGCTTGGGGAGAAATTAATCCAACCAGGTCCAAAATTTTTGCGCCAGTGCAATAACCCAGAACACCGATATCCCCAGCTGCGATCACGATGGCCGGGTTACTCTGAGCAGAAATCAGCGGCGTTAGCTGTTCACACACCTGGCGGTACAGCACTTCTAATTCTATCCAGGCCATCTTGGGGACAGGGCGTATTGTTGCCTTGCCTGGGAGAAGATCCCATCCTTGCAGCGTTAATGAAAAAGGTATCACAATGATGATCAAGGCTAAGATCGATTGAGCCGTGATGGGATACAGCTTACTCAGCTCGCTTTTTTGAGAAGCCTTCCATTGAAGCAAGACTGTTAACCCTTTTTGTACCAGGTGCTGTGCGCCAATCAGGATGGAGAGAATATAGGCAGGCAGCGGAGGTGTGAGGTACCAACGGAAGATCAACGGATTGGCAATCGAAAAAACGATCAAATAAAGCCAGGGGTAGATGAAAAAAGGCCAGCTGCGCCGATTGTTTTTGCTGGCGATCCATCCTCCCAATATAGAAAGGAAGAGATAAAGCACCCCCAAACCTATCAGCAAGGAACCATCAAGGCTGTATTGCTCCATGAATGGTGTACTGTAATGCTGCAGCAGGCGCACCAATGCTGATTCAGAGGAAATCTGGTATGCCAGGCTTTTTGCAGTAATTGAATGTGGGACTGGGCTGCCGTAATAAAGCGCAGCGAAGATTACCCAACCAGTTAACGGCAAAAACAGGGCGAGGATTTCACCAATGTGTGGTTTGTAGGTTGCGAATGAGATCCTTTTTCCCTCCTTTTTGTGACTTTTTATGGTCTTTAGGATCTGGAGAGTATGATCCAGCGTCAGGGGAGCGACAAGAATCATGGTATCTGGGCGGGTGAGAATGAGCAGCGCAGCGAAAAAGGCTGTCCAGAACGTCTTTCTTACCAAGTATGTGTACCAAGCAGCCAATATGAGAAAAACTACGATACTGGTTTCAAGCCCACCAATCGAAAAAGTGACACTAAAAGGGGCAACCGCCCACACTAACGCTGCTCCGAACCCCGCAACGGACCATCCGAGGCTGCGACCAATGGCAAACAGTAGCAGACACCCTGCGCTATCTGCCACGGCGTTGAGAAAGGTCGAAGTGATCGGAAGGTTTTCCTGACCTCCTTGCAAAATTGAACTGAGTAAGGCTAAGAGAAGCGAGTAAAATGGCGTTGTTGTTCCTAATACCCGCTCACCGGGGTTGTAAACCAAGCCATTGCCGTTGATCAGGTTATGAACATAGCGATAGGTGATAAATGCATCGTCGATGATCCTCGCACCGGGGAGCAATCTGGCGAGCATCGCAACCAGAAATAGACAGAAGAAAATCCACAAGATCGTGCGCTTCTTCCTGTCAGGCTGATTAAGATGATGAGATGAAAGCATACCTGCATTATAAAAGGAACCATTTTGCCTGTAGAGAGTAAACTCCCAAGACTTTTGCAAGCTCCACCCATTTGGATCCTATTGGCTTGCCTGGTGGCCATCGCTTTGAAGGCTTGGATCGTGTGTTCAGGTTTAGCGCCGTTCAATTCTGATGAGGCGGTAGTTGCCTTGATGGCTCGACATATCTTGCAGGGCGAATCTCCAATTTTCTTTTACGGTCAGGCATACATGGGTAGCCTGGATGCGTACCTGGTGGCGATTGGCTTCTGGCTTTTCGGTCAATCCGTTTGGGTAATCCGATGGGTACAGGGCATCTTATATCTTGGGATTATGCTTTCGACTGTCTGGCTGGCATATGTTGCCTATGCATCCTGGAAGACTGCAGCTATTGCCGTGCTATTATTAGCCATCCCGACGGTCAATCTGACTTTATACACGACAGTCTCATTGGGAGGGTATGGCGAAGCTTTATTGATTGGCAATTTTATCCTCCTGCTCGCACTGGGCATTCATCAGGATTGGCGTGCCTATCACTTTCCAGGCAGATTGTGGAAGTGGGCCGTGTTGGGTTTTTTAATCGGCTTGGGGTTGTGGGCTTTTGGCATTAGCCTGGTTTTCAGCGCTGCCGCCTTGCTTTACCTTTTCCTGGTTTTTTGGGATTGGTCGAAATTGGTTAACCAGAATCAACACCAGTCTCCTGAAGGGTTCACCCTGTCGTTGAAGAGCTTGATCGTTCCGGTGACGATCTTGTTGGCTGGCATCTTATTAGGTGCAGCTCCCTGGTGGGGTTACGCCTTGAAATTCGGTCTGCGCCAGTTGATTTGGGAGCTTGGTGGAGGGGCGATTGCTGGTGTAGAACAAGTACCCTGGATTGTCCAAACCTGGCAGCACCTGGTCAATTTAATCTTGCTAGGCAGTACGGCCGCAATGGGTTTTCGACCACCCTGGGATGTGACCTGGTTGGCCTTGCCGCTCATCCCGCTGGTGCTTTTCTTTTGGGTGTTGGTGGCCATCACTGTGGTCAAAGACCTGCCCAGGCGCTTAGATAAATCGATCTGGGTAGCCGGAAAAACTGGTCTGGAAACAGGTTGGGTCCATGTTCTCTGGATTCTGGTGGTTGTTATTTTAGTAGCAGGGTTTGTGCTGACACCTTTTGGCGCTGATCCATCCGGGCGTTATTTTGTTCCACTTTCTGTTCCTTTGGTGATGCTGGCTGCCTGGAGTATGGTCAAGTTGAGCAATACCTTTGGTGTGCGGGTTTACAGCTTGCTTGGTGTGGTGTTAATCTTCAATTTGTGGGGAACCATGCAATGCGCCCAGCGTATTCCGCCAGGGTTTACAACTCAATTCTATGCACCGACGCAAATTGATCGCCGCTTTGACCAGGAATTGATTGACTTTTTACAGTCGCAGGGTGAAGTTTATGGGTATAGTAATTATTGGGTCAGTTATCCGCTGGCGTTCTTGTCTCAAGAGAGTCTGATCTATCTGCCGGCATTGCCCTATCATCAGGATTTTCGCTACACTCAAAGGGATGACCGCTACCAACCATACCGGGATAGGGTTTCAAACGCCGACAGGGTAGCCTATATCACAACACGCCACGATGCCTTAGACGCAAAGCTGCGAGTGGAATTTAACCTGCGATCGATAACCTGGGAAGAAAAAGTGATTGGTGATTATCATATTTTTTACAAGTTATCTGCATTGATTCACCCTACGGAAATGGGGCTGGGGATTACCACCCATCCTTGAGTAACGCTAAAGGAAAAAGACGATTGAATATCCGGCAACTAATCACAGCAATAATTTTTATGGCTTTATTTGTCATGGCAGCTCGTATCTCCATGGATACAGACAGTTGGTGGCACCTTCGCGCTGGTGAATGGATGGTTGAAAACCGCTCGATTTTGCAAAGCGACCTGTTTTCCTACACTCGTCTGGGTGCAGATTGGAATTACCCAGGATGGTTGTTTGAAGCGCCTATGGCTCTGATCTATAAAAAGTTAGGGCCTGGCGGTTTGAACCTGCTAACAGCTGGGCTAGTTACGCTCTCTTTTCTCTTTCTGTGGTTGACTTTACGTGGTGGGATTTTTCTACGCGCTTTGATTATGATCTTAGCCGCTTCGGTTTCTGGTGTGTATTGGTCTGCGCGCCCGCACCTGGTTACCCTGCTCTTAGCCTCGGTCTTTCTTTACATCTTGGAAGCTGAGCGTTGGCAGCCAAATCAGAAATCTCGTCGTAGATTGTGGCTGCTGCCCCTTCTGATGGCGGTATGGGTGAATAGCCATGGAGGTTTTGCCGTTGGGTTTATCTTGTGCGGCATCTATGCCTTTTCTCGCCTGGTTGGCTGGCTTTGGCAGGGAGAATTCTTCTCAAGGCTGAAGGCAATCTGGGGGCAGCCCAGGCATTTGCTTGAGTCTGATTACTGGCTGTTTTGGGTTTCGCTCTGCCTCCTACTGGCGGCTTGTATTAATCCCTCTGGGGTTTCAATCCTGACATATCCATTTAAAACGGTGTCGATCCTCGCCCTCCAGGATCATATACAGGAGTGGCAATCCCCAAACTTCCACCAGCTTTCAGTTCAACCCTTTATATGGATGCTTTTATCAATCATTGCCGCGACAGGGATATCCAAGCGCAGAATGGCGTTATCAGATTTTCTTCTGGTGTCTGTGTTTGCCTACATGAGCTTCTTAGCTGGGCGTAACCTGGCCTTATTTGCCCTGGCCGCGTCTCCAGCGCTTGCCAGGCATGGGGAGGCTTTATCCATTCTGGTGGGTAAAAAGCTCAAACTGCAAACTGAAGTAAGGGTTTCCAGGCGGCTGCAAATCGTGAATCTCATCCTTTTATCGATTTTGGGGGTTGCAGGTCTGATCAAGGTGGCTTCTGATTTATCCGCAGCAGGTAAACCAGGCAGCCTTCCGGGAAATTTTACCGGTTGATGCGGCAGCTTTTATTCAGAAGGATTTACCAGATGGCAACCTGTTTAATTCGTACAATTGGGGTGGGTACCTGATCTGGGAGCTTCGTGAAGCTTTGGTTTTTGTGGATGGACGGACCGACCTGTATGATGACGAAATTATTACCCAATGGATGGATGCGTACCTGGGTAGACCAGGTTGGCAGGAGATCCTGGACCAATGGCAGGTGGGTTGGGTGTTCGTTGAACGGGATGCACCCATTGTTCGTGTCCTGGATGAAGCCGGCTGGGAGTTGCTTTACTCAGATACCCTGGCTGTGATTTACAAACGCTAAAACAGAGAGATAGGGTAAAATCTTAACTAAAGCCCCTTTTTATTAGCCGAAAGAGATTTCAAAAATTCTTTTCAAGAATTTGTAAAAAAAGTAGCATTTCATTAAACCATAGAAATTACTGAGAAAATTTTGAATAAAAACCAAACCAACACACTGTTCATAGCTCTGATCATTGCTGCACTGGCGACGATTGTGGGATTAACCTGGGCGAATTATTCATATTCATACCAGAATCCGGGGGGAAATGATTTTCTCTCAAGGTATGTGGCTACCCGGATTTTCCTGTTAGAAGGAGAAAGCCCGTATAGTCAGAGAGCTACCCAGGAAATCCACAATTTGATGTATGGACGGGCTGCTCGTCCAGATGAAGACCAGGCTTTGTTTGTCTATCCGTTTTATACGGTGTATCTCATGGCGCCGTTTGCATTAATCCCGGATTATCACATGGCGCGTGCCGTTTGGATGACGGTTCTGGAGATTAGCCTGGTTGGTTTGTTGTTGATCAGCCTTTCTTTAAGCCGTTGGAAAATTCCCATTTGGACTTTGGTTGTCTTAGTTTTCTTTACCGTATTTTGGTATCACAGTTTTCGCCCGCTGATTAATGGAAATCCTTCGGTGCTTGTGGCCCTGATCATCGGCCTGGCTTTCCTGGCAATCCGCGCGAATCACGATGGCCTGGCAGGCTTTCTGCTGGCGTATGCCACCATTAAGCCCCAAATGATGATCCTATTAGCTGTGTACGTGATTTTCTGGAGTATTGCGCAGCGCCGCTGGAAGTTATTCTGGGGTTTCATCAGCAGCCTGGCTTTTCTGATTGCCACGAGTTTCCTATTTGTGTCGGATTGGCTGATCGAGAATCTGCGCCAAATTTTTGCTTACCCTGGGTATACCCTGGCAGGCACACCCAGGGAAATATTGATGGATGCAGTACCTGGTGTTGGCAACCAATTGGGTTGGGCGATCACGATCGTGATGATCACTGCCATGATTGTGGAGTGGCGCGCCTCCTCTCACAAAGATTTCTCCTGGTTCTATTGGACCGCTTTACTAACCCTGGTGGCAACCAACCTGGTTGGCATCCCCACCACGACAGAAAATTACCTGGCGCTCTTCCCAGCCCTGGTGCTCGTGTTTTCTGCCTGGGATTCTCACTGGCGGACCATTGGCAAATGGCTGGTAGCTGTTAGCATGCTGCTGTTTTTCTTTGGATTGTGGTGGCTTTTCTTATCTACCTTGCAACCCGGCGACCAACCCACTCAAAGCCCAGTCATGTTTTTCCCTTTGCCAGTTTTCCTGTTTATCACGCTTTATTGGGTACGTTGGTGGGTATTGCGCCCAACCAAGCCTTTGTTAGAGCAACTTCGTCGTCTGCAAAAAAACTAGCACAATCATTCAAGTGGATTTCTTGATCGATGGCATCATTTCGCTCTCCCCATAGAAACTGGATAGCAGTGCTGATTTTGATTTGGGCGGCGATGATTATTGCTGCCTATTTCGTGATCCACAAACCGCTAAATCCTTTCCAGGCGGGAATGATCCTCTCCAGCCTGGTCGATATGTTAGTTGTATTGATTCTGGTTAGCTTAGCTGCCGGTATGGGGCGCTCAATCTCTGGCGCGCTGTTGGATCTAAATCGCTTAGAAAGAGCCTCGGTTCAATTTGCACTTGGGCTTGGATGCTTAAGTCTGTGGGTATTGGCAGCAGGCCTCCTGGGTCTTTTCCAAACGGTCATCGCTTGGGGAGCTGCCCTTGTGGGTTTGCTCATTTTTCGGAAAGCTATTTGGAGCTGGTGGAAAGATCTGTATTGTGGTTTCCGTCAAGCTGCTCCATCCATTTTAGTAGAGCGGGTATCCTTACTCTTTGTCGGGTTTTTGCTATTGCTCAATTTGACCCTGGCGCTGGCTCCGCCAACTCGTTGGGATAGCCTGGTGTACCATTTGGAAGTGCCCAGGCGGTATGTTGCAGCTGGGCGTGTCTCATTTCTTCCTGACAATCTCTATGCGGGTTTCCCAGGCATCAGCACAATGTGGTCTTCCTGGGCAATCTTGATGCATGCACCCACCAGCGCAGCGGTTTTTGGCTGGGCGGTAGGCGTGATCGCGCTGCTTGGTTTGGCGGGTTTTTCCACGCGAATCCTGGGAGGGCAATGGAATTGGCTGCCGGCGGCGATTTTGTTAAGTGGCTCAAGCATCTCGCAAGCTTTGCACTGGGCGTATGTAGATTGGTGGATCATCTTGTCAGGTGTTACGCTTTGGATCCTTTTGCTGTCATACCTGGAAAGCCATTCTCCACTCTGTTTGGCTTTATCTGGCGTATTGATGGGGTTTGCGATTGGCGTGAAATACACTGCCGGGACGCTCCTTATTTTGTTTACCGCAGCTTTGCTTTTTTCTGGTCGGCAGCCCAGCTTTGAGAATTCATTACCTGATACCGAGAACAACTTCAGGAAAAGGTTGGCTGCACTTTTTTCTGGTAAAAGTTGGCGTTCACTTCTAAATGAAGGGGTCATCTTAGCCGTGGTGGTTTTTGCTTGTGTTAGTCCATGGCTGCTGAAGAATTTCTTGTACACCGGACAGCCGTTGTATCCGATGGCTATGGGGCAACTGACTCCTGATCCCTGGCAGCAAACTTTCGGTAAAGACCCGTTACCGCAGAGAACCTGGCTGGAGGATTTGCTCTTACCCGTCGATGCCACCCTATTTGGCATAGAAGGGGCTCAGGTGTTGGGTAAACCCGAATACAGCGCAAACATTTCGCCACTATTCTTGGCATTCATACCCGCCCTTTGGTTGGGTTGGAAAAAAAGAACAACCAGGCAAAAAGGTATGCTAAAAGTTTTATTGCTCCTGGCGATGGTCAATTGGTTGGTTTGGACAGTCCTTTCCCACATTGCTAACGAATTGTTATGGCCCAGGCATTATTTTGGTGTCTTTCCAGTCTACGCCGTGCTAGCAGCAGCAGGCCTCCAGGGAGTTGCGGGTTTACGATTTGGGCAGGTGAGATTGCAGCGAGTGCTGCTTGCCTTACTGTTGCTTGTCTTCTTATTCTCGGGGTTATCTGAGTGGCAATCCTGGATTAAGCGTAACCCATTGGCTGTTCTCAACGGGGTTGAAAACCAAGATGCCTTTCTCACCAGGGAGCTTGGCGCTTATTACCCGGCTATGCAGGTTATCCAAACATTGCCTGAAAATGCCAGGCTGCTCTTTTTGTGGGAACCGCGCGTTTTCTATTGCCAGCGGGAATGCCTGACGGATGCCACCCTGGATAATTGGTGGTACCTGCGCCAGGCTTATTCTGATCCACCCAACATCAAGAATCAGCTTTGCTTACAAGAAGTTACGCATGTATTGATTTACCATGTGGGTGTTGAGTGGATGCAAAAGCAGACTTCGATTTACTCAGATCAAGATTGGATGGCATTGCAGGATTTTGTCACTGACGAGCTTGATGGACCTGTATCGATTGGCACAGATTATTCAATCTACCGGTTGGGCGCATGTACAGCCTCCGTTGGAAGAGCACCATGAAAACTCGTCATTACGCTGCGCTTTTTTTGATCAACCTGATAATTTTATCAGGCGTTGCGATGATCCAAACGCTGCCTGGGTATATGGATGCAGAATATTATTTTGCAGGTGCTATCCGCTTGTTTGAAGGGCATGGTTTCACTGAGCAGATTCTGTGGAATTATTTGGATGATCCATCGGGTATTCCCCATCCATCGCATTTGTATTGGATGCCACTGGTTTCAATTCTAGGGGCGGCCGGTATGAAGCTATTGAGTACGGATAGCTACCTGGCAGGACGTCTGGTGCTTTTTTTTATCGCCTTATGCCTGCCCTTGGGTATCGCCGCTTGGGCATATAGCCTCCATCACGATCGCAGGCTAGCTTTGCTGAGCGGGTTGCTGGCTATTTTTAGCGCTTTTTACCTCCCATATATCACACACACCGATTCATTCGCCCTCGTCATGGCTCTCGGTCTTGTATTCTTTATTTGCATTTTCCAGCTCGAAAAGCAAACTAATCAGATCTGGATTGCAGCCTTGGCTGGTGGGCTTGGGTTTACATCCGGTTTGATGCACCTGTCCCGTGCGGATGGAATCTTGTGGCTGGCAGCCAGTCTTTTCTACTTGATTTGGCTGGGAAAGCGGAAACATGGGTTAATGGACGTCCGCCTGATTGTAATAACCCTGACGGCTGCCATGACTGCCTACTTACTAGTCATGGGACCCTGGTTTTGGCGAAACTATCAACTTTTTGGCAGCCCATTTGCTCCTGGGAATTTCCAGACTTTGTGGTTAACCCAATATGATCAATTGTACATTTACCCGGCTGACAGCCTGACGATACAACATTGGTTGGCTTCTGGCTGGGCAAACATTCTGAAAGCTCGTTTTGGGGCGCTGGGCAATCATTTGCAGACACTGATCGCCGTGCAGGGAGAGGTTTTCTTGCTGCCTTTGATTGTTGTTGGATTGTGGTCTATGAAACAGGAAAAGTACATCCAAATGGCGCTTGCTGTGTGGGCGTTGCTCCTGATTGTAATGACGGTGATCTTCCCTTTTGCAGGCGCAAGAGGCGGCTTCTTTCACTCGGGTGCTGCCCTGCAGCCTATTTTTTGGATAGCCGCACCCATAGGGCTTGAGTGTGTGTTGGAATGGGCGGGTAAGGTGCGCAATTGGCGTATAGAACAAGCCAGGCGTGTATTTCAACCCGCTTTGATTGGAATGGCAGTTTTGCTCAGTGGGTTGTTGGCATTAGGGAACCCTGATGCCGAAAGGCAAGGTTTAGCTGTCTGGGGTAGCCGCTCTCGTGAGTATATACAAGTAGAGCAGGTTTTACAAGAATATGGGGCGGAAAAAGAAGATATCGTCATGGTCAATAATCCTCCCGGTTATTATCTGGCTTCGCGCCGGCCAGCGGTATCCATACCTTACGGTGATGTAACCACTTTGTTGGCTGTTGCCCAACGTTACCAGGTGAGATACTTGTTGCTGGAGTTTAATCAGCTCCAGGGAGATTTGGATCTGTATGGGCTTCCCGTCGATATTCAGGGAATTCAATTTCTCAAAAAGGTTGGCGAGGTGAAAATATTTGAATTGATTCTGGAAGGGACAACGCCTTGAAGCAAGGGAATCCGTTCTTTGAAAGGATTGGCAGGTTACGATTTTCCACCTGGTTCTTATGGATATCTGTTCTGGGACCTGGCATATATCTCCTGGCGAGCGTGCTTAATAGCCACATTGGTTTCCCTTTGGATGATTCCTGGATCCATCAGACGTATGCCCGAAACCTGGCTGAACTGGGCGAATTTTCCTTTATCCCAGGCCAGCCTTCTGCTGGGTCAACCTCCCCCTTATGGTCAGCCATTCTGGCTATAGGGTATTTGTTTCGTTTACCACATTTAGCCTGGACTTACGGGTTGGGATGGCTATCCTTGGTCCTGGTTGCCTACACAGGCATGATTTTTTCTGAACAGGTATTTGGGGTTGAGCCATCACGCAGTCGTTGGGTAGCAGTTTTCCTGGTCCTGGAATGGCATCTCCTTTGGGCAGCGGGCTCTGGGATGGAAACCTTGTTATTTAGCGGCCTGGTTTTTTACACCTTACTCCTGCTTTTTTCGTTGAAAGAACGATGGTTTTGGGTGGGAGTTCTGATTGGCGCCAGCATTTGGTTACGTCCGGATGGCTTAACTTTGTTAGGTCCATTGTGTTGGGTGATTTACTTTCGAAAGCAGACTTGGCGTGAACGATTTCGGAATCTGGCGATTTCACTTACAGGCTTTCTTCTCTTGATGGGACCTTATCTGGTGTTTAACTACATGCTGGCCGGGAATATATGGCCAAATACTTTTTTGGCCAAGCAAACCGAATATGCAGCCCTGCAAGAGTCCGCCTGGATTGAGAGATTCTGGGGTCAGATCCGTTTGCCTTTAGCTGGCGCTGGAGCCATCCTGTTGCCTGGGATTGCAATCATGCTCTATCGCACTGCCAAAACCAGGTCCTGGGAAAAATTTTCTACCCTCCTGTGGGTAGTAGGCTTTATCGGTTTATATGCCTGGCGTTTACCGGTCACCTATCAGCACGGGCGTTATATTATGCCCGTAATGCCTGTGCTATTCACTTGGGGATTGGCGGGTCTCTTACACTTTTTGAAAGAGTACTCGTCCTGGCGTTATTTTTGGGTGCTTTCTCGGACCTGGCTACTCTCTTTAGTCTTCGTTCAAGGGCTTTTTCTTTTCCTTGGGGCCAGGGCTTATGCACAGGATGTAGCCTGGATTGAAACCGAAATGGTCCAGGCCTCGAGATGGATCGCTGAAAACACACAACCTAGTGATTTAATTGCTGCCCACGATATCGGAGCATTGGGTTATTATTCTGATAGGGAGATCCTAGACCTTGCAGGTCTGATTTCTCCTGAAGTAATACCATTTATGCGTAATGAAGATCGCCTGGCAGAATTCCTGGATCAGAAGCAGGTGAAGTATTTGATGACTTTTCCTTCATGGTACCCTGATTTGATCAATGGACGAGAGATGGTCTACCAGACAGCCGGGAAATCGATCTTCAGTGTGGAACCGATGACGATTTACGATTGGGTTCCTTGACCAGTTTGAAAAAGGTTCTGAAATATTTGAAGCAAATGGTTAAGTTTCTAGTTATCAGTTTAGCAAGGCAATGTTTGCCAGTCAACTTTTCCTGTGCTATACTCTTGCCAACCGGCGCCGTTTGGGGAAGAATGGATCAGGATGAAGAAAATTACAGTTCTTTTGGTAGATGACCACCCTTTGTTCCGGCAAGGTGTTGCGGATGCATTGTCCTTAAACTCGGAAATTCATATCATTGGACAAGCCTCGACCGGAAATGATGGCTGGGCGATGATCGAACATCACCAACCTGATGTCGCGATTGTGGATATCAACTTGCCTGGCATGAACGGACCCCAGATCATGCAGAAGGTGATGGCGGAAAAAATCCCTTCAAAAGTTATTTTTTTGACAGCATATGATGACATGGAACAGCGATTACATGCCATGAACTTGGGGGTTGCTGCTTACTGTTCCAAGGATATCCTTCCTGAAGAGCTGGATTGGATTATCCGACAGGTGAGCAAAGGAAATTATGTGTACGATGACTTGGTGATTCCAGGCAAAGAATTTAAACAATATATCGAGCGAAGAACTTCACAGTCCCTGGAGCAATCGCATTATGGCGGAGAGGCGCACCAAGCATTATCTGCCAGGGAAATGCAAGTTTTACTCAGTTTGACCAATGGGTTAAGTAATAAAGAAATAGCCATGCATTTGGGAATTAGCCAACAGACCGTAAAAAATCATATTACATCTATCTTGAGAAAATTGGACGTTGCCGACCGCACTCAGGCAGCCTTATTTGCCATGAAACACGGTTGGTTCCGTTTTGATCAGGAAAATATTCAGCCTGAAGAATGAATGCGGAGATGATCCTATGAATGTAGACGAGCGAGAACACGTAGACGAGAGTTGGGGGAATATCCGGGAGAAAATCATCGCCGACTTGGAGCAATACCGGCGTGAAAAGAAAGAAATAACGTTGATGTTGGAGCAAAGTCAGGTGGACATGCACAAACTTGCCCAACGAAACGCTGCTATCACCACGCATTTACAAAAAATCCATAACCAGTTTGAAACACTGCCACGGGAAGATATTCGCATGGCCTATGATTCAGCCTTAGACGCTCAGCAAAGGCTGTTGGTGATGCGCGGCCAGGTTGAAAAATTGCATAGCGACCAGGCGCACCTGACGCGTTATATTGATGTGATGGATAAGGTTGTTCACCTGGTTGAAAACGGTTCATCCTCAGGATATGCCAGGACAGCGAGCAGAGAAACTTTGGATACGATCGAAATGGCAATCCAGGCGCAGGAAGCAGAACGCCAGCGTCTGTCTCGCCAGATGCATGATGGACCTGCGCAAACCCTTTCGAATTTTATCTTGCAGACAGAAATTGCCATGCGCTTGTTTGATGTGGATCAGGAGAAAGCCAAACAGGAATTAGATGCGCTGCGCACTGCTGCTGCAAATTCGTTTCGGAAAGTGCGTGATTTTATTTTTGAATTACGCCCAATGATGCTGGATGACCTGGGTTTGGTCCCCACTCTAAAGCGATATGTGGATGCATTCAAGCAACAGAATTCGATCAATATTCTTCTATCCATTACGGGTGTTGAACGCAGGTTGGTTTCGTATGAGGAAGTGATGATTTTTCGCGCCATTCAAGAGCTGTTGAACAATGCAGCCCAACATAGCCAGGCCACACAAATTAAAGTTCACCTGGATATGGCAGAAGAAGACATCCGTGTGGTGGTTGATGATGACGGCAAAGGTTTTGCAGCCGATATGCAATCGGAATCGAGCGGCATTGGATTAAAAGTTATCCGAGAACGAGTTGGATTGCTGGGTGGGGAATTCAAGATAGACAGTAAGGTCGGGCAGGGGACGCGAGTGTCATTCCAGGTTCCAGCAATCTCTGCATAATGAGAAACTTTGTTGAGCGAAGTTAATTGCAGAACAACAAAAATTGCCAATATAATGCACTTTGCATATGTGTAAGGCAAAAAAGGCCCTCCAGCTATTGATTTTTTACCAATATTACCTATAATAGAAGTGGCTCAACAAAAAGAGCACACACGAATAGAAAGGAGGTGAAAGATCATGTTATTCGACCGCAAAGAGAAAGGCCAGGGCCTCGTAGAGTATGCTCTAATTCTTGTTTTGGTTGCGATTGTTGTTATTGTTATTTTAGCTCTGCTCGGACCCGCCATCGGAAACGTATTCAGCAATATTGTCACGAACATCTAATTCTCAAACCGTTTGCCTGGAATCCTTAGCTGGGCAAATGAGAAAAATCCAAGGATCAGTAAAGGCCTTGCTCCCCTGCGAGGCCTTTACCCTTAATAACCCAACATAAGCGTAATGCAATTCGGTAAAAATCTTACGTTCTTGTGAGGCGTGTAAGGTAGCGTATCTGGCGGTTTTCAGGTAGACTATCTATGCCAAGAGGATTGCAGAATCGTAAATTCCTGGCATAAATCATGAATAATAGGTTATTTTGACACTTTATCAAGACTGGAGGCACTGATGCGCCGAGGCCGAATTTTTATATATCTTGCTCTAATTCTCATTGTAGGTTTGGCGGCTGTATTTTTCCTATACCAGCAATTTCTCTCCAAACCCGTGGATGGTGCGGCAAATGAGCCGACTAAATCTGAGCCGATGACTCGAGTCGCGGTCATTACCCAATTTACTCCAAAAGGAACCGTTCTGGATGATTCGGTTGTTAACCTGATCCCCTGGCAGCAGGATTCGGTCGCTATTGGCATGTTTTCTGAAGAAAGAATGGTGGAGGTCTTAGGCCGCCAGGTCAAGTACGATCTGCAGGCAGGCACCCCCGTAATGGAAACCATGTTGCTGGGCGCTGGTGAACAACTGCCAATGAGCGGATCGTCTTGGGCAATGAACATCCCGGCTGGCATGATTGCCGTTTCCATCCCGATTGACCGATTGTCAAGTGTGTCCTACGCTCCTCGGCCAGGAGATCATGTAGACGTCATTGCTTCGCTCTTATTCATGGATTTAGACACAGATTTCCAGACGGCTTTGCCCAATTATACAGGTGTGGTGATTGGTTCTGGCCCTCCTGATCCGGAGACCAAGGAAAGTGTGCCATTAACAGCCGGAGTAACCAGCTTGCTGCCACAGCTCCCTGCTGATCCATCATCTGGTAAGTTGGAAAACCCTAACTCTCAATTCCCGGGTATTTATGGCAAAGTTGAGGTCGATCCTGTTCTGGGGCAGGCGGTGCTAATGGTTCCTTCCGAAGGACAACGCCCACGCCTTGCTACACATATGCTCATGCAAGATGCAATTGTGCTTCAAATGGGTGATTTCTCGCTTGAAAACGAGAAAATCGTTGAAGAAAATCAACCGGTCGAAGGTGATCAAAGTCAGCAAGATCAACCGGAAGCTCAGGTCCAGAAACCGGTTGTAGCCACGTTGATCGTTCGTCCACAAGATGCAGTCACGTTGAACTACCTGATCTATAGCGGTGCACAATTGACCCTGGCGTTGCGTGGACCAAACGATACATCCCGAGCGGCGATTAATCCAGTCACGCTGCAATATTTGCTGGATCAGTATATGATCCCAGTGCCTTTGCGATTACCTTATGGGATGGAACCAGGTGTTTATGAACTAAAACCACCTGAGTCGACTTTGGATCCCCAGCCTGAATAATCTCCATCAAGCGGGTGGCTGCGGTTTTCAAGACTGCGGCCACCCGATGTGGATTATCTGGCAGGTTCCTTGATGACCGCTAGTATAAAGAATAGGATCATGTATGCCTGAAAGTAACAAAATCCGCGTATTAATCGTCGATGATGTCCCAGAAACGCGAGAAAACATCCGTAAACTGCTGCAGTTTGAAAATGATGTTGATGTCGTCGGTGTTTCGAGTTCAGGTCGCAATGGTATCGAGGCTGTCAAAGACCTGAAACCGGATGTAGTCTTAATGGATATCGGCTTGCCAGAATTAGAGGGTATCAACGCCACAGAATTTATCCGCCGGTATTACCCAACCACCCAGGTGATTATCCTTTCGATGCAAGGCGACCCCAATTATATGCGGCGTGCCATGTTAGCCGGAGCGCGTGATTTTCTGACAAAACCGCCTGCTGCAGATGAGCTTATTTCTGCAATACGGCGCGCCGGAAAGATGGCCCAGGATGAAAAGGCAAAAGCAGCCTATCAAAATCCAGGCCTTAATGGACGCACCCTTCAGCCATCCATCCACGCAACAAATCTCGGAAAAATCATTGTTGTGTACTCGCCAAAAGGTGGCTGTGGGGCAACTACCCTGGCAGTCAACCTGGGTATTGCATTGCACTCTGAAGAAACAAAGGTTGCCCTGGTAGACGGTAACTTGCAATTTGGAGATCTGGCTGTTTTTCTGAATGAGCAGGTACGCAATAGTGTTCTAGACCTGGCCCCACGCGCAGATGAACTGGATCCGGAAATCATTGAAGAAGTTATGATCGCTCATTCAACAACTGGTTTGAAAATTTTAGCCGCACCTTCGCGCCCGGAATATGCAGAGAATATCCAAGGTGAGCAGTTTGTCAAAGTGATTAAGTATCTGCGCAGAATTTTTTCCTATGTGATCATCGATGCATCCTCCATGCTGACAGATATAGTCTTGGGGGCAATGGATCATAGTGATTTGATTGTTCTGATTACAACCCAAGAAATACCCGCAATCAAGAATGCGCGTCTTTTTATGGATCTGGCGCATGTTCTGAAGATCCCACGCCAGCGGATCATCTTTGCGGTCAACCGTTATGACAAGCGCATCGGTATCTTGCCCGAGAAGATAGGCGAGAGTTTTAAGCACGAGGTTTCGGCTGTTATTCCATTCGATGATCGCGTGGTGGTGCCTTCGATCAATCGAGGTGTACCTTTTATGATCGGTGACCGGTCTCGTCCGATTTCGAAAAGTATCCTTGTATTAGCGGATGCCGTCCGGCAACGGATCAAGGAACTTAGTCTTGAGGCAGAAAAACAGCCTTTTCCAACAAGGCGATAACTGGTAAGTAAACCAGGAGGCAGAGAAGATGTCTCTTCTAAAGAGAATTGAACAAGGTCAAGTAAAGACTGGAAACCCACCCGAAAACAATAATGGGGATGGCGCAACGCGCTTGTTGAACGTCCAGACCAGAAGGGTAGCCCCGCCAGGCGCTGGCGCTCAACGGGATACCTATATGGACTTGAAGATTCGGGTGCAGAACCGCCTTTTGGCTGAACTTGATCCAGCGATGGATATTTCCCGGATCAATGATGTCCGCGGTACGATCCAGGAATTATTTGAGCAGGTGCTGAGTGAAGAGAGTATTGTTCTTACTCGACCAGAACGCCACCGGCTCTTCGAACAAATCGCCGCAGAAATTCTGGGTTTCGGTCCCTTGCAGCCTCTTTTGGAAGATGAGACTATCACAGAAATTATGGTCAATGGTGCAAAGAATATTTATGTGGAGCGTTCAGGAAAGATTGTGCGTGTACCGGTTGCATTTGAAAGCGATGACCATGTCATGCGCATCATTGACCGGATTGTTGCTCCTATGGGGCGGCGGATCGATGAATCCAGCCCTTATGTGGATGCGCGCTTGCCTGATGGCTCACGTGTCAATGCCATTATCCCTCCGATCTCATTAGTTGGGCCAGTGATCACGATCCGTAAGTTCTTTAAGGCGCCGATTACCATTGAACAATTAATCGAATACGGTTCCTTGACGCCAGAATCGCTGCAGTTATTAAAGGCTTGTGTGGAAGCACGTTTGAATGTGATTATTTCCGGTGGTACAGGTTCTGGTAAAACCACCTTACTCAATGTTCTTTCACAATTTATCCCGAATGATGAGCGTATTGTAACCATTGAAAACGCAGCCGAACTCCAGATGCGACAAGAGCATGTGGTCACTTTGGAATCCCGCCCACCCAATATTGAAAATAAAGGCGAGGTTACTATTCGTCAACTGGTGGTCAATGCGCTGCGTATGCGTCCCGATCGAATTATCGTTGGTGAGATCCGTGATGAAGCCGCCTTGGATATGCTCCAGGCCATGAACACTGGTCACGATGGATCCATGACCACCGCTCACTCCAACGGTCCACGTGACACCATGGCTCGCCTGGAAACCATGACCCTCATGGCAGGTATGGATTTGCCGGTCCGGGCGATACGTGAACAAATCGCTTCAGCCATCGATGTCGTTGTCCACCAGGAACGCATGCGCGATGGTTCCCGTAAGGTGGTCAACATCACTGAAGTTAACGGTATGGAAGGTGATGTCATTACCATGACCGATGTGTTTGCTTTTGAACAAAGTGGATATGAGAATGGAAAAGTAGTGGGACGCTTACGACCAACTGGCTTGCGTCCTAAGTTCATGGAAAAAATTGAGGCTTCAGGTATCCATTTACCAGCCACGATCTTTGGTGTTGGAGACCGGCGCCGTTACTAAGCGCAGGACTGAGAGGCATACACAATGGATCCAACCATGCTGCTTATTTTAGCAATTGGAGGCGGGCTTGCAGTCATCCTATTACTGGTAGGGGTTGTCGTCACTGCCCGTAGTGAGCGAGTCCTGGTCGAGCAACGCATTGGCAAATATCTTGACGATGAGACCATCGAAGACTCTCGCAGAAGGGGAGAAAAAGCCTCTCCCATTGGAGATTGGGTAAACAGCAAGTTAGAAAAATCCAATATGGGCGGTGGAATCGCCAGAGAGCTGGCCAGAGCCGATCTCAAGTTGAAACCGGGAGAATACATTGCCTCCCAGGTGATCTTTGGGATAGGGTTAGGCTTTATTTTCTGGTATTTGAACGACCGGGGCTCCAGCATTCCGGTTTTTTCGGTGATTGGCTTTATCATCGGCATGATGATCCCCCGTTTCTATGTCAAGCAACAACAAGCCAAACGCTTAGTCCGCTTCAACGACCAACTTGCGGATATGCTGAACTTGATGGTGAATGGCTTGCGGGCAGGATACTCCATCATGCAGGCAATGGAAGCAGTAAGTAAAGAAATGCCGCCTCCCATCTGCGATGAATTTCGCCGGGTTGTTCAAGAGATGCAGATCGGTATTTCCATGGAAATAGCCATGGATAATCTCCTCAGGCGAATACCCAGCGAAGATCTGGACCTGGTCGTGACTGCGATCAACGTGCAGCGAGAAGTTGGTGGAAACCTGGCTGAAATCCTGGATACGATCTCCTATACCATCCGCGAGCGGGTCAGGATTAAAGGTGAGATCCGAGTGCTTACCACTCAGGTGATGTACTCAGGCCGTTTTCTGGCCATGATGCCACTCATTATTTCACTGGCTCTCTGGTTTTTGAACCGGCCCTACATGATGGAATTTTTTAACCCAGCCACACGTATTCCCGGTTTGATTTCGCTCTCGATCGGTGGCGCGATGATCATGGCGGGCTATTTTGTGATGACGCGAATTGGAAAGATTGAAGTCTAAGAGCCTTCGGGAGTCTTAAAGATGGAAACCATTATTTTTGCTGTGATTATCATTGCTGTGATCGGTGGGGCGATTGCTTTAGCCGTACTGGGGATGCGCGATTCCAGGCGCAGTGACCCTTTGCAAGACCGCCTGGCAGAATTTGCTGCACGCGGCGAAAAAGTAAATCTGGAAGAAATTGAGCTCTCCCAACCTCTTTCTGAGCGCGTGATTTTACCGCTAGCCCGCAAGTTTGGTGAATTTGCCGTGCGTTTTACGCCTCAAAATGCATTACAGGCTACGACCAAAAAATTGGAGCTGGCTGGAAGTCCTAAGGGATTAGAGCCGGCAACATTTTGGGCGCTGCGATTTATTTTGTCCATCTTCTTGGGGGGATTCATCTTATTTATTTTCAAGATCGGAAGCATTCCATGGAGTCTTGGGATGAAACTGCTCATGGTCGCTGGGTTTACTGCCCTCGGTTTTTACGTGCCCGACATGATGATCTCCAGCAAAATCCAGCGACGTCAAAAAAGTATTCGTAAAGCTTTACCCGATGCATTGGATTTACTGACCATCTGCGTTGAAGCCGGTTTAGGTTTTGACGGCGCAATGGGAAAAGTATATGAAAAATGGGATAATGAGCTCAGCCTGGCATTTGGCCGTGTTGGCCGCGAAATTCAGCTTGGAAAACTACGCCGAGATGCTTTGCGTGATATGGCTGACCGGATTGGTATTCCTGAGCTGACCAGCTTCGTGGCGGCTGTTATCCAAAGCGAGCAACTGGGCGTCAGCATGGCCAGGGTTTTACGCATCCAGGCTGATCAGATGCGCATCAAACGCCGGCAGCTGGCTGAAGAGGAAGCGCACAAAGCACCGATCAAAATGTTAATCCCAATGGCTTTGCTGATCTTCCCATCGATTTGTATCGTTTTGATGACGCCTGCTTTCTTGCGATTACTCAGCTCTTCCTTGGGCGGCATGCTATTTGGAGGTTAGCTATTCGATTAGGGATTGTCCAGTAGACCTGACGCCATTATAATTAATGCCATAGCTGTGAGGTCATATGCACAATCCGTTAAGGGCTAGCTCTTACGCTTATCAGACCTATAGCAAATTATGGGGAATTTTAGACTGGCTCTACCCGCCACATTGTGGTGGTTGTGGCAAGGTTGGCTCACGTTGGTGTCAGAGCTGCCAATCTCAAGTTATCCAGGTTAAGTCCCAAATTTGCCCTCGCTGTGGACGACTTGGGCATCGCTCGGGTCTGTGTTCTCGTTGTCAAACCCATCCCCCTAGCTTTAAAGCGATGAGGTCCTGGGCTATATTTGATGGACCTCTCCGCCAGGCTTTGCACCGGCTCAAATATGGTCGTGATATGGCCTTGGGTGAAATTTTATCTCGACCACTGGCTCAGCTATTATCCCAGTTGGATTGGGAAATCGACTGTATCTTGCCAGTTCCATTAGATCCTACCCGTCAAAAACAACGTGGCTATAACCAGGCGGCTTTGCTGGCTTTCCCCTTAGCGCTAGCTACTGGAACCGCTTACGAAGGCAAGGGTTTACACAAAATCAAGGAAACACAATCTCAGGTGGGATTGTCCTTAGACCAGAGACGTCATAATGTTGCCGGGGCTTTTCTTGCTGACCCAAACAGGATAAGACACCAAAAGGTGTTGGTCATTGATGATGTTGCTACCAGTGGAGCTACCATAGAATCTTGCGCTAGTGCTATAATGTTAGCAGGCGCTGATCAGGTGTTTGCAATGACTTTGGCTCAAACCGCTGACCCAGCTACACCTGTTATGGCATTATGAAGGGTTTGGATTTATCGAAAGGGTAACGACTCTAAAAATCTTATGAGGAGGTTATGATGACACTGGAAGTTGAAATCTACGGAAGAAGTATGGACATTACGGATCATATGAAAGATTACGTGGATAAAAAGGTGTCAAAACTGGATCGTTATTTGCCAGATATTGACGAAGCTCGAGTGGATTTAGCCTATGTTAAATCTGCTCGTAGTGCTGCTGACCGGCAGGTAGCACAGATTACAGTACGAGGGAAGGGTTTCATTTTGCGCTCTGAGGAGCGAGCGGATGATATTTTTGCCGCTTTGGATACTGCCATTGATAAGATGCAACGCCGTATAGAACGATACAAGGGGAAACGCTTCCGGGGCAGGGGGGATGGTAGGTCTGCTTCCGATGTAGTTGCACCAGTAAGCGAGGAAGATGAAACAGCAGAACTTGGTCCAGTGATCGTTCGAAGAAAACATTTTCCGTTGTCTCCCATGGACGAACTGGAAGCCATTGAACAGATGAGCTTGTTGGGGCACGAAAACTTCTTCATATTCTATAATGTTAACACCAAGGCGGTGAACATACTCTACCACCGCCGGGACGGCAATTACGGTTTGATTGAACCTCAAATCGGGTAAATGCGAGTTGTTTTAAGTAGAAATTAGTTTGTGCACGATGGCGGGGCTGCTGGTGAATACCGGCAGCCCCTTGCCTGTACCTTACCTCAAAAGTATCACAAAACCAGGTTCGCGTTGACGATAAAGAAAATTACGGTTAAACTTTGTTATTTGTGTTAAAAAAATGGAAATGAAAATCCTAAGCAAAGGAAAATGAAAAACCATGGATAATGGCGAGATTTTCGACCTCGCAGATCTGTTGTCGACGGATGAAATTGACCAGGCCTCTATTCGCCAGGCGGTTACCCAAATGCTTCAGGCCATCGGTGAAGACCCAAAGCGAGAAGGTCTAACCAACACACCAGATCGCGTGGCTCGCATGTATATGGAATTATTGGAAGGCTACCGGGTGGATCCGGTTGCTCTGGTAAATGATGCGCTTTTTGAAGAAGCTTACGATGAAATGGTGATTGTGCGAGATATCGAGTTCTACAGCCTGTGCGAGCACCATATGCTGCCTTTTATTGGAAGAGCGCATGTCGCCTATCTGCCCAAGGGACGTGTCATCGGTTTGTCCAAAATTCCTCGTGTGGTGGATATGTTTGCTCGGCGTCTGCAGGTGCAAGAGAGGATGACCCGCCAGATTGCAGAATTCATCAATGGTCTACTGCATCCATTGGGTGTTGCGGTGGTTGTTGAGGGTCTGCATTTGTGTGCTACCATGCGTGGTGTTAAAAAACATGATGCCAGGATGACCACTTCAGCGATGTTGGGTGCATTCCGGACCCATTTGGCTACCAGGCAGGAGTTCCTGGAGAACATTTCCCGCGGCTCTAACGCGGTTTTGTAGCCAGATCCGACAAAGTTCTTTCAATTTCTACACCCACCGATTGTGCGAATTTAATAGCTCCGGGTTTTTCAACTCGGAGTTTTACGCTTTCTACGCCGGGAATCTCCAGGCAAATCTGCGCCAGATCTTCTGCAAGTGCTTCAACTGTGTAACGTGCAGCTTCTTCAGCGTGCTGCAGCAGCCGTTTGGAGGTCTTTTCGTAATCAATACAATCTTCAATTTGGTCGCTTTTTCCTGCTTTGCGCAAATCGGTGTACAGGATAGCATTGATCAATATATCTTGCTGGATGTGGCGCTCAAATTCGTAGACGCCAATTACCCCTCGGGCTAATAAATCTCGAATGATGACTTTATCCATGATCGCTAATGGATCCTTTCTCAGCTGTTATTTGATCCTGGGACGCCATGCCCTGCGATTTTTGTGCCAGATGATGAAGCAGGTAAAAACTGAATGCCAGGGTAAACCAGGCGATTACTTGCCATAAACGAAACCCGCTAAAAAGCAAAGGACTATCTCCATGAAAGGCTTCCAGCAAAAGCCGGCTGGCAGCACTCAGAGCGATGAAAACCAGGAAATATTCACCTGGATGGGTGAGTGTAAACCTGGTTTTTGCAGGCCACAAAAGGAACAAAATCAAAATGGCTATGCCTGCCTCGTAGAGTTGGACAGGATGTCTGTTTGCTCCCCATAATTGGATGCCCCATGCAGCTTGGGTGGGTGAGCCAAACCCGGAGCCGGACGCCAGGTTGGATAGATGGATGAAAATAGCCAGCACGGCCAGGGCGGGTGTCAATGCATCCAGCGTATGCCAAAACTGCAAACGTTTTCTTTGTCCGTAATAAAGTGCAAACAATATCGCGCCCAGGATAGCTCCGCGTACATCCAACAGGGAAGTGTTCAAAGAAATCATACTGGTAGGATCATCAATAAAAACCTGTGTGTATTGCAAGATATAGAAAAGGCGTGCTCCGATGATGGCAGCAATCAGGCTGCCAACTGCCAGGTTATACAGAATTTGGGCAGGTACAGGTGCAGGGGGAGTAACTTCACTATTTGCAGTGCCGTAGCGTTGGGGGTGGCTGCCAACAAATCGTTCAGCCAGGGATAATCCCAACCATAAACCCAATAAAAGGACCAGACCGGGAAATTGGATGGCTAATGGGCCAATGTGCAGGATCGGCAGCATACCACTACTCTCCTGTCTTCTCGATTAACTGCTGTACCCGGATTTCTAATAGCGCCTCAGACATTGGCCCGCCAACCACAACTTCCTGGATGAACCCATCGGCATCGATGAAGAAGGAAGTTGGCAACGCTTGCACCTGGTACAGTGTAGAAATCACGCCTTGTTCATCGAACAGAATTGGGAAGGTCAGACCCATTTCTTGGGCAAAACTCAAAGCTGAAGGGATTTGATCCTGGAGCGTTGCATTCACTGCCAGGATGGTGAAGCCCTGAGCCTGGTAGGTTTCGTAAACCCGCTGCATTGCGGGCATTTCGGCGCGACATGGTGTACACCAGCTTGCCCAGACATTGACCAATACAGGCTGACCGCGCAAATCAGCCAAAGTTATGGGATTGCCGGCGGCATCTGGCAGCGAGAAATCGGGCGCCAAAAAACCTTTTTGGGGAGCAGGGATTTCCCCCTCAGTGGTGTTATCAGGAGTTGTTTGGCTGGTAAAAATCCACACGGCTCCCAGGATCAGGATCAAGAGGTAAGAAATTAATTTTACAGAGATTTTCATACTTCCATCAGTCCAGAATAGTTTTGTTGCATGCGTTCACCTTCCCGTCTTCCCTTGGGGTGATTGAGTATTTTGTAAGTATAACACTGGAGAGAACCAGCCGGAATTGGCTCTTGCTTGACAAAGCGGCTTTATTTGATATCATGGAGCAACCATTGTTAGGACTGGATTCCAAGTGAGGGCATCGCTTGTACGTATTTAATCTCTTCTAGTCCAGGTGTAGCAGGTCATGACAGGAGTTTTCTGAAAAAAAGGTTGGCCGTCCATTGAGTAAGTCCGAGAAATTTTCTTCCCGTGAAACACATGCACAGCAATCCTCCTGGGCTAGCTCTGGCAGCATGAAATGCCTGAGATGCCTGAAAATTGGGCTGCTGATGTTGATCACTGGGGTGTTTTTTTTGTCCGCATGTCAATTACCTTTTTTCCCACTCGGAAATTCCAGTACATCCGGTCCACAAACGGGTGCAGCCACGCCGATGGGGATTGAAAATTCTATATCTGCTTCTCCCACAATAGAAACTTCCCCCGCTGCTACAGCAGGGTCCAGCTACCCTCAAGCAGAAGACACGCTAGAAAGCCCTGTGCAAGGTATTGAGCTTACGTCTTCGCCTTCGCAAACCCCCACTCCCACTCACACTCAAACACCGTTGGCAACCACAGGTTCCAATGATGCCTATCCAGTCGTTGATTCTCCCGGTGAATATCCAGGACCTGGAACAAATCCAACTGTGACCAAGTACCCGACCAATCCCCCCAACAGCGAGCAACCGGTCAATCCTGGAGGCGAGACTCAGGCGACATTGCCCACCCAAACCCTGACCATCCCCTCTGCGACGATGACTCTGATGCCAGGACAAGCAACCATCACCCCAGGACCAACCCTGACGCCTTTACCCACTGCCAGCCCATTGAGCACACCCACACCCCGTCCTACCCAGACACCCATACCGCCGCCGCCTTGGATACAATCCAGCCTGGTTGCAACCAACCCAGAAGAGGTTGTTCTAGCATCCGGAAAAGTCCAATTGATCGAATTCTTTGCCTTTTGGTGTGGTCCTTGCCAGGCGATGGCGCCTCTGGTGCATGGCCTGGATGAACGTTACAAGGAACAGATGAATTTTATCTACCTGGATATTGATGACCCACTTACCGCGCATCTAAAGAAGCAGTTGGGTTATAAAAGTCAGCCGCACTTCTTTTTGTTGAATCAATATGGGGTTGTCATCCAACAATGGGTAGGCGCAGTGCCGGTTGAGGTGTTGAACAACGCTATTGCAGATGCTTTAAAGTAATCCCCTAAATATACTTGACAAATATTATCTGATTTGCTATACTATCCCTACCCCCCTGGGGGGGGGTAGGAGATTAAATCATGAAGCATGAAAACGTGTTGCGCCGATTAAAAACCGTTGAAGGGCATGTGCGCGGTATTCAAAGAATGGTGGAAGAAGATGCCTATTGTATTGATGTCATTCGACAAATCCAGGCTGTCCAAAGTGCGTTAAACAAGGTCAGTACCCAAATCCTGGAAGAGCATTTGCATACTTGCTTGATCACTGCTGTGCGCGGTGAAGATGAGCAGGAACGAGAGCGGGTCTTGCATGAAATCACCGATGTTTTTGAAGCAGCAACCAGGCCATAAGCGTACTCTCTTCAAACGGATGTAATCGGATTCGTATTGAGAAATTATGCTTGATTCCAATCCCAATATTAACTCAACTTTTTTGGAGGTCAAAATGACAACTGTAACTTATCAAATCCCTAATATATCCTGCAACCATTGTGTTCACACCATCCAATCTGAGGTCGAAGACTTGCCGGGTGTGGTCGAGGTGAAAGCTGATGCTAACACCAGGCAAGCTGTCATCACGTTCGAAAAACCAGCCACTGAAGAACAGATCAAGAATTTATTGACTGAGATCAATTACCCTGTGGCAGAATAGGATCTTATGACTGAAAATCGACAGTTGATGTTACCCATAACAGGCATGACCTGTGCAAATTGTGTGGCGACCGTTGAGCGTAATCTGAAGAAAGTCAATGGGGTGCAATCTGCGGTGGTTAACCTGTCTTCGGAAAGGGCGACGGTAGAATTTGACCCTGGACTGACGGGTCTTGATGACCTGATCAGCCGTGTCCAGAGAGCCGGGTACGATATCGCTGCTGGCGAAGCAGATCTCGCCATCCGCAAGATGAGCGATGATAACGACGCCCGCCGCCTGGAAAAAGCCTTGCGCAGTCTGGAAGGAGTCATGGATGCACAGGTGAGCTTTGCCAGCGAGAAAGCGCGTATTCGCTATGTACCAACCCTGGTTAGCCAGCAAGACCTGCGGAAAATTGTCACAGCTAACGGATTTGAAGCTGTCGAGACAGGCGCGGAAGCGGAAGATGCGGAGCGCCTGGCAAGAGAGAAAGAGATTCGACAGCAGCGCCATTTATTAATGGTTGGGTTGGTGTTCACTGTTCCGCTATTTTTATTCTCTATGGGAAAGGATCTTGGCTTGCTGCCGGATTCCTGGTCACATGCTTCCTGGGCAAACTGGCTGATGCTGGCTCTGGCAACACCTGTCCAATTCTATGTAGGTTGGCAGTATTACCTGGGCGCATATAAGGCATTGCGCAATGGTTCCGCAAACATGGATGTATTAATTGCCATGGGTTCTTCTGCGGCATATTTCTATTCCCTGCCGATCGTTTTTGGTTGGCTGCATGGGCACGTCTATTTTGAGACTGCCGCGGTCATCATCACGTTGATTAAGCTGGGTAAATACCTGGAAGCCAATGCTAAGGGACGAACCAGTGACGCAATCAAAAAGCTGATGAGCTTGCGAGTTAAAACCGCTCGTTTGATCCGGGATGGCGTGGAGATAGAAATCCCGGTTGAAGATGTGCGCACCGGCGACGTGGTAATTGTGCGTCCTGGCGAGAAAATTCCAGTCGATGGGGTAGTGGTGGAAGGACGCTCGGCGGTCGATGAATCCATGCTGACCGGCGAATCCATGCCAGTAGAAAAGCGACCGGGTGACCCAGTCATTGGGGCTACCTTGAATAAACTGGGATTGTTGCGCTTCGAAGCCACCAAGGTTGGTAAAGAAACTGCCCTGGCGCAAATCATCCGCCTGGTTGAAGAAGCGCAAGGCAGTAAAGCTCCAATCCAAAAATTAGCCGACCAGGTCTCAGCTGTCTTTGTCCCTGTGGTCATCCTGGTTGCATTGATCACCTTCCTTATCTGGTTCTTTTTGGTCCCCCTGAATCCAGATGCGCAAACGAATGCGTTCACCCGGGCATTGATTAATACAGTCGCCGTTTTGGTGATCGCTTGTCCATGTGCTATGGGTCTGGCAACACCCACAGCGGTTATGGTTGGGACTGGTAAAGGGGCAGAGATGGGCATCTTGCTCAAATCTGGCGAGGCCCTGGAACGTGCTGGTAAAGTAGATACAGTCATCTTAGACAAGACTGGAACGATCACACGTGGCGAACCCTCGGTGACAGATATCATCGTATCACCTGGTACCGACGAGAACGAGATGCTTCGCTTGGCTGCTTCGGTAGAACAAGGCAGTGAACATCCATTAGGTGAGGCTATTCTGGCCGAGGCTGGTAACCGGTCCTTGGTGCTAATCACGCCTTCTTCCTTCCAGGCAATTGTAGGGCATGGAGTAGAAGCAACTGTCGATAATCATGTGGTTCTCGTTGGAAACAGTCGTATGATGCAGGAGAGGGCTCTTGACCTGAACGGGTTACAACCAGCCATTGACCGATTGCAGGCAGAAGCAAAAACCGCAATTCTGGTTGGGGTGGATCAGGAAGTACGCGCAGTCATCGGCGTTGCAGACACAGTCAAGGAAGGCGCAGCACGAGCTATCAGTGCGTTGCATCAAATGGGCTTGAAGGTTGTCATGATCACTGGTGATAACCGCCAAACAGCGCAGGCAATTGCTAGCCAGGTGGGGGTGGATAGAGTTTTAGCGGAAGTACTGCCGGAAGATAAGGCTGCGGAGGTAAAGAAGCTGCAATCTGAAGGCAGGGTGGTTGCCATGGTAGGCGATGGGATTAATGACGCCCCAGCCCTGGCGCAAGCAGAAGTTGGGATTGCTATTGGAACCGGGACAGATGTGGCTCTGGCTGCCGCACCGGTTGTCCTGATGAGCGGCGACCTGATTGGTGTTGCCCGGGCGATTCAATTATCTCGCCAGACTTTGAAAACTATTCGCCAAAACCTTTTTTGGGCTTTTATCTACAATATCCTCTTAATCCCTGCAGCCGCCGTTGGCTTCCTGAACCCCATGCTGGCTGCCGGTGCAATGGCTCTAAGCAGTGTTTTTGTAGTCAGTAACAGCCTGCGCTTACGCCGCAAGAAAATTAACGCTTAAGCAAGCAGGATTTAACGGATCGTTTCTTCGACCTGGATGGGAGATGGATCCAGGTCGTTTCCGTCATGCGGTTGGTCTACTTCTTTCATTTTCCATAAGCTGGTGATAAACCCGGCCAGCATGACCAGTCCTCCTGTCAAATATGGCAGGCTCATGTTCAAGTCAAATAAGAAGCCTGCCATTAAAGGTCCAACACTGCGCCCCAGGCTCATGAAGGAGTTGCTCAACCCCAGGGTAATGCCCTGACCAGTGGTGGCGCGTTTGGAAATTAATGACGAGACTGCCGGTGTGAGCAGAGAATTGGAGAGTACGAAGAAACCGATCGTCAGCAGGATGGTGAGGTAAGAGTTGGCTGCCAGCATCAAAGGGAAACCGATGGCGGAGGTCAAAAGCGCAGCTTTGATCACACGGGTCTCTCCCCAGCGTCGGGTGACAGGTCCGGTAAGCCCACCTTGTGCAATGGCGGAGATCAGACCAATCATGGTCAGTAAGATGCCTACTTGCCGGGGGCCATATCCAAAGCGATTTAATGCATACAAGCCGAAGATGCTCTCAAAATTGGTTAATCCAAAACTGAGCAGAAACCCGATGACAAAAAGAAAGCCAATGGGGCTTTTTAAAGCGAGCCACATCTGGCCCAATTGTGGACCTTTTGCCCGGTTTGAGCTGCTAGTGCGCTTTTCTGCAGGGAGTGATTCGGGTAGGATGATCCATACCAATAAAAGGGCGATTGCAGACAGGCCGGAAGCCAGGAAGAAGGGAAATGACAGCGAAAATTCTGCCAGCCATCCAGCAATACCAGGACCTAACACCATACCGATGCCCATGGCTGCACCCAAAATGCCCATCCCGCCGCTGCGATTTTTATGGGAAGTACTATCGCTGATATAAGCCTGTGCGGTCGGTAAGGTAGCTGAGGAGAGCAAGCCGGCTAAAATTCTGGAGGCAAACAGCATCCATAATTCTGTGGAAAGACCAAATAGAAGTTGGGCGATGACATTCCCTAATACGCCTAACATCAGTATAGGTTTTCGTCCAAATCGATCCGATAGTCCTCCCCAGATGGGAGCAAAGATGAATTGCATAATGGCATAGGTGGCCATCAAAGCACCCATCGCACTCCCACTTGCGCCTAAACTGGTGATATAAAAGGGCATGATGGGGATCACCATGCCAAAACCGAGCATGATGACTATCAATGTAAAGAACAAAATCAGGATATTCTTTTTGTTTTCCACTGGTTTCTCCCAACTGGATCGGATTTCTTGGAGCAATTAATAAAATGACATGCTCCAGGTATTTCTCCATCAACTGGATCAATCCTGGTGCGATGTTTCTTCCAACTTATTCAGTGATCATCAGGGGCGTGTCCAGTGTGCCAGGGCGTTCAAAACAACCTGGATGTCCACCAGGCAAGTCGTTAGTGTCGCACAATGTTCAGTGGGCAATTCTATAACCCTTTGGAAGAGATGTCAAGCGATGCAATCCGGGCTTCTCAGGAAATTCTAATCACACTGTAAATTCTGGTCTATTGACCCGATATTCTTTTGCGTGTATGCTTAACGGAGTTCGATTTCAAACCATGGAAGTGTTTTAACGTGCTGAATTTACAGGTTGCAGATTTACTATGATGCTATCACGCCCTCCGAAACCAACTCGCCCGGAAATGTTCTCTTCTACGGCGAAGCTCTCTCGCCGCGATATGCTCAAGCTTTCCGGTTTAGGCGCCAGCTTCTTATTGACGCGCCCGCTTGATTTTATCTTTCAATCACCAGATTTTCCCCAGGCAGAGAGATTGGGTAGGGTTACCGTAGGGAAAGTTGATCTCAAACTTCGCCCGGATGCGGATAGTCAAACAGTAGGTGCACTGTATGAAGACGCTGTCCTGCCCTGGATCAAAGAAGTAATTAGCGAACGACCATCGTATATCTTTAACAACCAGCGTTGGGTCGAAACTCCCCAGGGGTATATATACGGTCCTTATTTGCAGCCGGTTTACAATCGACCTAATGTACCCGTCAAAGATTTATCTGCCTTTTCATTGGGAAGTGGGATGTGGGCCGAGGTAACTGTCCCGTATGCCGAAGCATCCTTGGTTCGAGGAGCATCCTCCAATTCCTGGGTTGAAGCCAGGACAGACGAAGGGTTGCCACTGCGGGTATATTATAGCCAGGTCTTTTGGGTCGATGAAATTAATACCAATTCTCAGGGACAAACCATTTACAGGATCAACCCCAACTACTATGGGGGTGTTGATATGCTTTGGGTGTCTGCCGAGGCTTTTCGCCCGGTGACAGCTGATGAATTAACGCCGATTTCTCCGGACGCGATGGATAAGCGCATCGAAATTGATATCAACCACCAAACCATGTCCTGCTTCGAGGGAAATCGTGAAGTATATTTCTGCCGCGTTTCAACTGGCGCGAAATTTGATATGTACGGAAACCGGGTAGACAAGTGGGCTACTCCGCTTGGCTCGCATATCATCACCCGTAAATATATCTCACTGCAGATGAGTGGTGGGACCACCGGCGCCGGGTATGATTTACCCGGCATTGGCTGGACATCGATCTTTGCCACAGGTGGTGTTGCCATCCATTCTACCTTTTGGCACCACAATTATGGCGATCCAGTATCTCATGGCTGTGTCAACACCTTGCCAGAAGACGCCAAGTGGGTGTTTCGATGGGCAGCACCTGAAGTGGTTTACGATCCTGGTATGATCGACATTACCGTAACGGGTGAAGAGAGCACGAAGGTAAGCGTGATAGAGGCTTAATGGTAAAAGAGAATTTTTCCCGAAGAGATTTTTTCAAAACGACCCTGACTGGTATTGGTGGCATGGCATTGGCTCCATGGCATAGATCTCGCATCCAGTTATCTCCACCGGCGTTGCTGGAATTTCCCCAGAGCGAACGCCTTGGCCGAATTTTAGATGGGCAGGTTGATGTCAAGCTGCGTCCAGATGATGATAGCCCCACAGTAGCTGTCAAGTATATCGATGAAACCGTAGTCTGGCTGCGGGAGGTAGTTGGCAAACGTCCCCTATGGTTTAACCAGCGCTTTGTTGAGACACCCGAAGGATATATTTACGCACCGAACTTGCAGCCAGTTAAGCATAATCCCAACCAACCGCTTTCACAATTAAGCGGCGTGGAGGGTTTCTGGGTAGAAGTGACCGTCCCTTATGTCGACCTGGTTTTGGCAAATCCTCCGGCGCGTTCACCCTGGCTATCCCATACTCAGAGTCCGCGTTTGTACTATAGCCAGATAATGTGGGTGGATGAGATTAAAACAGACGAACAGGGAAAAATCTTCTACCGGGTTGGCGAAAGATATGGCAGCTATGGAGATATCTTTTGGGCAGCTGCCGAGGCATTCCGCCCATTGGATGAGCAAGAAATCAGCCCCATTCATCCAGAGGTTGATGATAAACGGGTCGAAGTTGATGTCACCTATCAGACCTTATCCTGTTATGAAGGACAGCAAGAAGTCTATTTCTGCCGGGTTTCGACCGGTCCAAAGGTGGCAAGCGAAGGGAATCCATCCGCTAAATGGGCAACACCTTTGGGGTCGCACACAATCTGGCGTAAGCTGGTGTCTGTGCACATGACCGGTGGTACCACCGGCGGCGGTTATGATCTTCCTGGGATCGGTTGGACAGTTTTATTCTCAGGACAGGGGATGGCTATTCACTCAACATTCTGGCATAATAGCTACGGTGTGCCTCGTTCGCACGGGTGTGTGAACGCCAACCCGGATGATGCAAAATGGATTTTTCGTTGGACGTTACCCTTTACCCCCGCATTGCCAGGTGATGTAACCATATCGGGTAAAGGCAGCTCAAAAGTGGTGGTTGTCGAAAAATAAAGATAGAACTGATCAAGAAATTTCAGGAGTGCAATCATTATGGATTTCGCAAATGTTGGTATCGGGATCGCATTTTTGGCTGGTTTAGCCTCATTTCTTTCTCCTTGTGTCTTCTCCCTGGTTCCGGCCTATGTGGGCTATCTTGGCGGTCGATCCGTGGCGACGACTGCTGCAGGAAAGGGCAGTCGTTGGTTGACACTTAGCCATGGGTTGGCTTTTGTGTTGGGTTTTAGTGTTATCTTTATCAGTTTAGGATTGGCTGCGTCGGCTATAGGCGGCTTGCTCTATAATCTCCGTAACTGGCTGGCGACCATTGGCGGTATCGTTGTCATCATTTTTGGCATTCATATGACCGGCCTGTTCAGAATTCCTTTTCTGGAGTATGACCTGCGCCCTCAAACAGCCCCAGACCGCCAGCGCGGCTACCTGGCCTCCTTTTTGATGGGTATCTTTTTCTCAGCTGGATGGTCGCCTTGTGTCGGACCTATCCTGGGATCGATTCTTACCCTCTCTATCAGCGGTGGATCCATAACACAAGGGTTATTACTATTAAGTGCATATTCTGCCGGCCTGGCTATTCCCTTCTTGATTGCCTCAACCCAAATCAGCCTGGTAACCACCGTTATTCGCCGGTACGGAAAAGTGATGCGTTATATCGAGATTCTGATGGGTATTTTGCTCATCCTGGTGGGTTTGTTGCTGTTGAGCGGACGGTTTGAGCAGCTTGCCAGTCTGGGTTCTTTTTTCGGAATTTATGATGAAGTCGCCCTGGGACGGATTTTACTGATCGCGTTCGTGGCTTTGACAGTGCTGGGGTTGATCCCTGCTTTCATTGCCTCCCGTAAAGGAAGGAATTTCTTCGATTGGTGGTTCTTTGGCGCCAGCCTGTTTCCTGTGGCGCTGCCTATGGCGATATTTCTTAAACCGCAGGCTGTTGACTCTGAGTAAGCTGGAAAACCGAGATACTGGAGGCAATCATGACCCCCTCGAAATCAAATCATAAACCCCTCTTGATCCTGGTGATAGGCCTGTGGGTGGGTGTGTTCCTGGGTGCAGGAGCATTATGGCTGCTTAATTGGTTAGGCGTGATCTCGATTGACCTGAACCAACTAGGTCTATCCCTGGACAGCGAATTGGCGCCTGCTAAGGATACGCCTGCACCAGATTTCGCACTTCCCAACCTGGAAAATCAACCGGTAAGATTATCTGAGCTTCAAGACCGGATCGTAGTTTTGAATTTCTGGGCGACCTGGTGTGCGCCGTGTGTCAAAGAAATGGTATTCTTCCAGGAAGTCCAGAACCTTTATCCAGACCGGTTATTGATATTGGCCATCAACCAGGAAGAGAGTCCAGATGTCGTGGGTGAATTTGTCCGCGATATGGGACTTACTTTGGAAGTCTTGTTGGATGAGGATGGGGATGTAACAAAACTGTATAAAGTTTTAGCCTTGCCGAACACATTCTTCATTGACCAGCAAGGTATTGTACGTTATCACCACATGGGTTCCTTGAGCAGAGAGCAGCTGGATGTCTATCTGGTGCAGACAGGATTAGCCCCATGATCCAGGTGACTTTGTATAGCCGGGTGGGGTGCCATTTATGCGAAGATGTTCTCCGTGATTTGAAAGAACTCCAAGCTCTCTATCCGCACCGCCTGGAGGTGATTGATATTGAATCGGATAGCGAGATCAGGAAAAAATTTGACCTTGAAATACCGGTCGTCCAGGTAGGCCCATACCTGCTAAAGGCTCCATTTACCCGCCAGGAGCTGGAAGTTACCCTGGCTGCGCATTCAGATCGAGAGCATCACATCGAAAAAATCAAGAATCCACCGCCAGAATACCTGACGCCTGCAGCGAAAATTTGGAGCAAGTCAGATGCTGTAACCTACTGGATAGCCAGACACTACCTGGCTATGTTCAATCTTTTTGTGCTCATCTATGTGGGATTGCCTTTTTTGGCCCCGGTGCTGATGCGCACAGGCGCAGAAACTCCGGCCAATCTAATCTACAAAGCCTATAGCGCCGTCTGTCACCAGTTAGCCTACCGGTCTTTCTTTTTGTTTGGCGAGCAGCCGGTTTATCCTCGGGAAGCAGCGGGTTTAGATGAATATAAATCTTTTATGGATGCCACCGGACTAAGCGAAGGCAGCTACGATAAAGAACTGACCGCTGCTCGTTCGTATGTAGGTGAGCTGAGCCACAACCATCCGGTTGGTTTCAAAGTGGCTTTATGCGAACGGGATATCGCCATATACGCCTCGATTTTATTATTTGGATTGGTTTTTTCCTGGACCGGTAGACGTTTGCCTCCCCTGCCGTGGTACTTGTGGGTCCTGATCGCCCTGGCGCCCATTGGGTTGGATGGTTTCAGCCAGATTTTCAGCCAACCGCCGTTGAACTTCCTGCCATACCGGGAGAGCACACCCACATTGCGTGTATTTACGGGTGGATTGTTTGGTTTTGGAACGGCCTGGTTTGGTTATCCTTTGGTTGAAGAGACGATGGCCGAGACTCGCCAGATCATGGCAGATAAATGGGAAAGGATTCAACGGTCTGTCCGGTAAGATTAACGGCTTCGCCAGGTTATGTTTGATGCTGTCGAAAATTTCCAGTTCATCCAATTGGGTAAAGCATGCCATTTCAGAGTGTCAACGGAATTCGATTTTATACATTTGAATCACTGAATACGTATGGCGTAGTTCATGCAGTCTTTACTCGCCATGGCGGCGTTAGCCCTGCACCCTGGCGTTCATTGAATGTGGGTGGGACTGTGGGTGATGCAGTGGATCGAGTCCAGGTGAATCGATTGCGCTCGCTCCAGGCGGTCGGGCGCGATCCGCTGAATGTTTATGATGTCTGGCAGGTCCACAGCGCTGATGTCGTCAACGCTAATGCCCCAAGGCCGCAGAATCAACCTCATCTCAAAGCTGATGGACTGCTGAGCAACCGCCCAGGTTTGACCCTATACATGCGTTTTGCAGACTGTGTTCCGGTTCTTCTGTTTGAGCCAAATCACAGGGTGGTAGGCATCGCCCACGCAGGATGGCAGGGAACCGTAAAAAGAGCTGCCGCAGCACTGGTCGAACGTTTTGTCCGGGATTTCAACTGTAAAGCTGAAAATATAATCGCCTGCATAGGACCTTCGATAGGTCCGGACCATTACCAGATAGGACCGGATGTAATTGAGCAAGTTCGCAGGGCATTCGGAGAACAATCGCATGCCTTTCTTTCAACATCAAACGGTGAATCTTCAGACAATAAGGTAAAATTTGATCTGTGGAAAGCCAATCAATGCATTTTAGAGCAGGCAGGTGTGCATCAGATCGAAATGGCAGAAATCTGCACCGCCTGCCATGTCGAGGATTGGTTTTCGCATCGAGCAGAGGCAGGCAAAACAGGACGCTTTGGAGCTCTCATCGGATGTTAAGATCAGAAAGAGTTAGCTTGTGACCGGGCTTGATCCCTTAACCATCGAAAAGAACTATCTTGCGGTGATGGATGGGATTGAAGCCGCAGCTCATTCGGTTGGTCGTGATTCTCATGACATCAAGCTGGTTACAGTCACAAAAGGCCACCCTTTAGAATCTGTGTTGGCAGTGATTAGCGCCGGAGCTCAGCACCTGGGTGAGAATTATGCCGAGGAAGGCGTGGAAAAAATCTTAGCCTGCACAGCCTACACACAGATTAACTGGCATATGATTGGGCATATCCAAAGCAGAAAAGCCAGGCTGGTCTGCCAGTATTTTGATTGTATCCACTCTTTGGATAGTCTGAAGCTAGCCCGGCGTCTGGATTGTTTTGCGGAAGAACAGGGAAGGCGGCTGCCCGTTCTTCTGGAGTGCAATATGAGTGGTGAAACCAGCAAACATGGTTTTACCGCCTGGGATGAGGGTCAATGGGAGCGCCTGTTCCCGGAAATTTCAACCGTCCTGGCTTTCACCCATCTTAATGTCCAGGGACTGATGACCATGGCTCCCTACTTTTCCGATCCGGAATTGGCCCGGCCATATTACCAAAAGCTGCGTAGATTAGGCGAATTCTTCCAGGCCAACTTCCCCGAAGCATCCTGGTTGGAATATTCCATGGGGATGAGTGCAGATTATCAGATTGCGATACAGGAAGGGGCTACCCAGGTGAGGGTTGGTACAGCCATCATGGGGGAAAGGGCCTACACCTGAGAAAAGAGAAATGATGATTCTAATAGCTGAAGTTATCCATCGTATTGTCCAGATCCTTATTTTCTTTGTGATTGTCCAGGTCGTTTTGTCCTACTTTGTGGATCCTTTTCACCCGGTGCGCCAAATGTTGGACCGTTTTGTCAATCCATTCTTAAACCCCATACGCAGGCTTCTGCCTCCGATGGGAGGCCTGGACTTCAGCCCCCTGGTATTGATTATCGGTTTACAAATCATTGATATGGTCATCAGGAATTTACTGTATTCTTTGGCTTTTTAAGCCAGGGCAAAGAACGGTCAGTTGAAGACAGTTCCAATTCTCAAACTGGCAGTTCGTGATTAAACAATTTTACTGGCTTGGATGGATGAAATCTATCCCGCAAGTTTGCAGCCGCCAGATTGCCTCTACTGCAGCCTGGCGGATTTCTGCCTCAGGGCTGTGATAACTCTCTTCCAACTGAGACATGTGGGCAGAGTGGCTTTGTCGGCTTATCGTGTATAGGGCGGCTATCTTTTGTTTCTGGTCGCCTTGTTTCAAAGCTGTGTAAAGCAATTGAACAGCCGGTTCACCAGGAGCCACTCCCAGACCTCGGCTGGCTGCAAATTCGATCAGCCAGGGAGTTTGACTCAATGCTGGCAAGTTGGTAGGGATGCGTGGGTTATCCACACTGCGTAAACTCATCACCTGATTGGCAGCATCTTGCACCACCCATTGTGGGTCATCTGTGCGCAGGCTTTCTACGATCTGGTCTGCCCAGGCTTGGTTGAGGCGCGCCAGGCCGTACACAGCTGCCCTGCGAATGCCAGGATCTTCCATTTCACTGGCCTCTTTCAGAGTTGGGTGCCCTTCCTCCACATCATTCGCAAAAGCCTCAGCAGCCGATCGCCGCAAATGTTCGTTTCCCTGCAACAGTATCGTTGCGACCGCTTCGAGGGCTTGTTTGCTGCCGATGGATACCAAGCTGAGAATACTGGCGCTGGCAATTCGAGGTTCTTCTTCCGGTTTTAGAAATTTTGATAAATCATCTACTGCTTTCGCATCACGTATCATTCCCAAGCCCAGGATAGCCAGCTGGCGTGTTTCCAATTCAGGCGTGCGCAATAATTGGCGCAAAAGAACACTAACCCCACTGTTTCCCGACCCGATCAGGGCTGCGAGCAATCGTGCTTTTACTTGCATGGTCCATGCGGGGTTGTGCAATTCACTCGCCAGGCCGCGCAAGATGGATTTGGACCAGTGTGCGTCATTCGGGGCGTAAGGCAACCAGCGACTGGCTTGTAGAAGAAACCTGGGAAGTAAGGCTTCGCTGTTGTGTTGTAACCGCTTGCCAATCCATTCATTCGTTTCAGTCTGAGAAGCCAAGAATTGCATCGCCAGGTTTCTGGCATCCCAAGGCTTTTGAGCATCCAGTGCTCGGAATGCGATTCCAACATCCAGCATTTTCGCAGCCAGGTAACCCGTCCACACCGCATGGCTGATCGCATAACGATCTCCAGCGTGAGGACGTAAAATCCCACATTCGATAAAACTGGCTAAAGTTGAACCTGACTTAACTTTCAGCTTTGACGACCTGGGCTGTGATTCGGCGCCTGGCTCAAGCAAAGTTGGATCATCAAGCAGCTCTTTAAACTCATCCTGGCCGCCTAGCCAGCGTTCCAGGGTGGTTTTCTCTGCAATGGGTTGTTGGGTAAGCAGCATTTGGGTAGCTACGTGTTCCAGAGCTTTGCGCTGTTTTTCATTCAGCCCCACCAGTTTTCTGCGCAAGTAAGCATCCATGGCGTCCAAAGCCTTAGAGCCCGTTGAGTCACCTGCAAAGGCTGCCCATGTCTTGCAGACCAGCTCTAAGGGGGTCAGGCTGGCGCTTTCGCTGACTAAGCCATCCTTTGATTAAATCGGGATCTGGCAGGGAGTGTGTCAACATGCGTGTTGGAGAAGTGTTGCTTCCACAAGTTGCCCCATTTTTCGAGAAGCAACCCGCGTTGGCGCTGGTTCCAGGTTGCTAATGGCAGCATGTGGAAACCAATTTGGGGCAAATTTCCCCAGGTTTCGGATGAGACTGCAGTGATCACTCGTAACTTGGGAAAAACTCCCAGTAATTGTTCCAGGTAACCAACAGCCAGATCGAATCCGGATGGATCCAATTCATCCATCCCATCCAGGATCAAGACGGCGCGTCCTTCTTTCAGGACCTGGATGATCAAGGCAGGTAACTTAGAAAAGGTTTCCTGGGAGATGTAATTCGCCAGGGCAGTCTCGAGTGGTGAGCTCAGGCTGTCTGGTGATGTGGCTGGTAAAACCAGGTCAGCAGCATGGGCGTAGAGAGGCAGCGCTGATTGCATGCCGCTGATCTCGATTTCTTTTCTGGCTAATTGGCTGGCAAAATGAGCCAAGGCAACGCTTTTCCCTGTTCCAGGTTGGCCGGTGATAGCCAGGTTTGCGCCAGCGGAAAGGGCTTCTGCCAGGCTCAACGAAGGCCAATTGTAATGGGAGGCTATTTGCGGCCAATCGGGTGTGTCGGGAATGAGTGTCTCGGTGATATCCAAGGTAGGCAGGTTGTCGATGGTTTCTGGCGTCAGACCCGAAACGAGCAAGCGTGGAGGCAAGACAATTTCATCCAGGGAAAAGAGGGCTGCCGCCAGATGTTGTGATTGAGCATAGCGCAAGGTTTCGTTACGCAAACGCACTTCGACCACCGAGCGTGACTCCCATTGAACATTCTCTGCCTGGCTGCGAAAACTTTGCCGAAATCGAGCCAGAAGTGGGCGAGAAATACGAACCAGCCACCAGAATAAGCTGGCTGCCAGAAATCCGATCCAAAAAGAATTTCGGTCCAGGCGGATGTTCTGAAGGAATTCCATCGGTTTATCCTATATATAGAATGCGTCCGCACAGATCACAGCGAGAGATTTGGTTGGCAGAATGCGCTGCATGCAACAACGAAGCATTCAGAGTTGACCCGCATGCCGAACAAGCTTTATCCACAACTTTTGAGACAGCAACTCCACGCCGTTGGATGCGTAGCTTTTCGTAAAGGTCCAGGTCTGCCTTTGGAATATCGCTGATAGCCGCGTTTCTTTCACCTTGAAAACGATCCACATCTTTCAATAACCGCTCTCGTTCTTCGTCGAGTTTGGCATTTTGCGATTCTTTTTGTGTTCTAATCTTTTCCAGGGACTGGTTAGCGCTCTCAACTTCGCTGCTTGCTTCTTCTTCTGCCAGCATATTTTCCAGTTGGCGGTCTTCTAAGACGCTCAAGTATCTTTTCAGGGAAGCCACTTCATTTTGTAAATCCTGTAATTCTTTGGGGTTTTGCATTCTGCCGCTGTATAAGGTGGCTTCGCTTTGTTCAATCTTTAATCGTTGCTGGCGAACCTGGTCTTCTGCCAGGCGCAAATTCTTTTGAGTCAGCTGCCAAGCAACTTTTGCTTTTTCAGCTTCTTTCAATGCTAGTTGAAGCTCCTGGTCAGCTGTAAGCAATTCATCAATATCACGGATGCGATGCTTCATGCCATCTAGCTGCGTGTCAATTGTCTGTAAGCGATAAAGTTTAAAGGGTGAGCTCATGCTTGTTTACCTCGGGATTAGATTACTTTTCTGCCGCAAACGGACTGAACCGGGGTGGCTGTTGCTCGAATGGCTGCTGACAGGTGATAGACGCTGGTTCGCCGCACTGTGCTAGATTATAGAGGCGGATGGCTGATAAGGCAAGGGAAACACCCTCCAACCGGACAAATTGGCAAGGACCTGGAGCGGATGCTTGACACCCTACTTTGTTAAATGTATAGTAACAACCAGAAAAATCCCAAGGTTTAAAATTGGCGAGACATTGTGTCGAACAATCGCTTTCTGCTATATGCCATCCTGTTCTCGGTCCTGGTGCTCTTACCTTATGGTCTGGCTTTCTGGCAGACTTCGGGTGAAGTGGTCTTCCAGGGATTCTTGCTTAATCCGATCGATGGAAATTCCTACCTGGCAAAAATGTACCAGGGCTGGAGAGGTGATTGGACATTCAAACTTCCCTACACTGCTGACCCCGGAGATGGCGCTTACCTGTTTGTGTTCTATCTCTTTTTAGGTCACCTGGCGCGTTGGACAGGCCTTTCCTTGATTTTGACCTACCATCTGGCGCGTTGGCTGGGAGCTTTGTTTCTGCTCTGGACATTGGATATCTTCTATCACTCGCATGGATTTCGGGGCACGAGCAAAACCTTTGCTTTTGTGCTCTCCGCGTTCGGGGCTGGAATGGGTTGGCTAGTTTTTTTGAGTGGAAGCTTAACTGCAGATTTCTGGGTGGCAGAGGCTTATCCTTTTCTATCGGCTTATGCCAATCCGCATTTTCCCCTGGGATTGGGACTGCTGTTAATCCTGCTACGAGGCGATCCAGAGAAAATTGATCCAGACTGGCGCAGCACATGGCGAACCAGGCTTGTAGATTCGGCAGCTGCATTGATCCTGGCGCTGGTATCCCCCTTTGGCGTAGTGATCGTTTTGCTGGTGCGGGGAGTCCGGCTTGTCTGGCAGCTGTTATGGCTGAGCCGTACGCAACCAGATGGGCTGGTCAAGTTATGCTATCAAAACCGGCAAATTCGATCTGAGCTCCTGGATATTTTCGTGATCCTGATCTTCGCGATGCCAGTCCTGGTCTACGATCTGGTCATCACCCGCTTGCAGCCCGTCCTGTCTGCCTGGAATACTCAAAACCTGACCCCCTCGCCGCCCATTTGGGACGTTCTGATTGCCTTCTCACCGGCCATCTTATTGGCTGCACCGGCTGTTTTCAGCCGTTTACGCAAGGCTGGGTGGAAAGCAGACACTCTGGTTGCCTGGCTGCTAGTTGGATTGGTCCTGATGTATTTTCCCTGGTCTTTACAACGTCGCTTTATCATGGGCTTGTATGTCCCGATAGCAGGTCTGGCTGTGCCAGGTCTAGAAGCACTGGCAGGCAGGATCAAAAGTTCCAAGCGCTTACTATTTGCAGGTATTTTTCTGCTTTCAATCCCTTCGCCGCTGATGGTCATCCTGGCTGGGATGCATGGTGTTCAAACGCAGGACCCAAGCTTGTTTCTTTCAGCTGGGGAGGTTGAATGCCTGGACTGGGTCGAAGCTAACACCCAGCCTGATGCGCTGATCCTGGCATCTCCACAGATGGGGCTGTATATTCCCGCTCGCACCGGTAGAAGGGTCCTGTACGGTCATCCCTTTGAAACGGCGCAGGCAGAGAAGGAGCAGGCAATCGTCCAGAAATTGATGCAACACAGCGGTGAATTTGAGCAGGCTCCCATCGCTTTGGCTTACCTGCAACAGCGTGGTGTGGACTATCTCTTTTGGGGAGCGCGGGAAGCGAAGATGGGTGAATTTCCGGATTGGCCAGGATTGACCAGGGTTTGCAGCTCAGGAGAAGCCAGCCTGTACCAGCTGCCGTTGGATTGAAGGCATGATTGCTAGGTTGAATATGGATCTGTTGTATGTCAGACAATATGAAGCAGCCATCTCGTCCCAAAATAAGCGTTCATAGACATGACCTGTGGCGCTGGCTGAGTTTCTTACCATTTGGGTTGGTGCTTGTTTTGCTTTTACCTGGTATAAGCGGTTTTCCTTTCCCATCTGCGCAGGCGCAATATTCCGACCTGGCGACAACCCACTATCCCAACGCAGTATTCTTGCAGCAATCGCTCTGGATCGACCGGCAGCTGCCGCTTTGGTCTCCATTGATCTATAGCGGTTATCCTTTTTTCGCCCATCCTTTATCTGGTCTATGGTATCCGCCTGGCTGGTTAGCGCTGATCTTTCCTCTGCCATTGGGTTTTAACCTGTTGGTCCTCTTGCATCTTTTGTGGGGCGGTTGGGGAATGGCTAAATTTCTGTCATGCCTGGGTCTCTCCAGAAACGCAACCTGGTTCGGAGCGCTTGGGTTTACCCTGATGCCGAAATTGTTTGCTCATTACGGCGCAGGTCACCTGACCTTGCTCTATGCTGTTTGTTGGCTGCCCTGGCTGCTGTGGGCGATAACTGCAGCCCCCAGGCGCTTTCCCTGGCTAAGCAGCCTGATCTGGGCGCTGACCTTCCTTGCCGATGTGCGCTGGGGAGTCTATGCGGGTCTGGTTTGGGTAGCCTACAGCCTGTTTCTGGGTTGGCAGTCGCCTGCCAAGAATGCTTTAGAGCGCGTTGCGAGACCTTTCGGGCGATTGGCGCTTCAAGGAGCAGCTGCCTTAGGTCTGGCAGCTCCGCTGGCCTTGCCGCTGGCAGAGCTGACTCGTTTGACCAGCCGGGCTGACCTGTCTTTGCAGGATTTCAGTGCATATTCTCTTCCGCCTGGCCGGTTGTTGGGTTTGCTGTTTCCCGATTTTGGCGGCTTCCATGAATGGGTACTGTATAGTGGCGCATTAGTCTTTTTGTTGTGCCTGGCTACGATCTTCATCTGGAAACACTCGTTTCAAACGCGTTTCTGGCTGCTGATTTTGTTCCTGAGCAGCCTGTTTGCCTTGGGTGAAAGCTTGCCCGGAATGGCCTGGATTGCTCAATTGCCTGGGATGAGCTTGCTGCGAGTGCCGGCGCGAGCCTTATTCCTAACTCAATTTGCAATGCTCATGCTTGCCAGCCAGGCCATCCATGCTTTGAGTCAACCATCAGACCTCGAATATCATAAGCGCATTAACTTGCTGAGCTTTGGTCTGGTTGTTTTGCTTCTTCTCTTGTGGTCAGGTATATGGCTGATGACAAAAGCAATTCCTGATAACTTCCTATGGGGTGGATCCATCCTATTGGCAGGTATAGTGTGGGTGCTCTATTGCCAGAAAAAAGCCAGGAAAAACACTGCCTGGACGCAAAGAATGGTCTATGGAATCCTATTGATTTGCCTGTTGGATTGGGGCATCGTCGATCGCTCATTGTTTGTGAGCCGGCCTGCCGCCCAGGTCCTCGAAGCGCAAGCCGCAGCGGAGTACTTATCTTTGCAGACCGGAGAATTCCGCGTGTATTCGCCCTCCTACAGTCTGCCCCAGCAAAGCGCAGTGCACTATGGCATACAGCTCGCCAGTGGCGTGGATCCGGTGCAGCTCAGTCCTTATGTGGAGTTTATGCAGTTAGCCAGCGGTGTGCCTTCCAGTGGGTATCATGTGACCATCCCACCTTTTGCCAGTGGAAACCCCCAGGAAGACAACCGCCTTTACCAGCCGCGATGCAGACTTGTTGGGTCTGCTTAATGTTCGTTATGTCCTGAGCGCTTTTCCAATGGATGCAGCTGGTCTGGAACAGATCTCTATCCAGGATGGTATCTATATCTATCTGAACCAGTTAGCTTACCCACGCGCTTGGGTCGAGCAGGGCGGAGTACTCACCGGTCAGCAGGTAAGCATTGTTCAATCTTCCCCCAACCAATGGATTGTCCAAGCCCAGGGTCCAGGCGTCCTGGTGCTGTCGGAGATCGTTTATCCGGGCTGGCAGGCACAGGTGGACGGTGAACCGGTTGACATCCAGGCCTACCGCGGATTGCTGCGCTCGGTCATCCTACCCGAAGGGTTGCACCAGGTAAGCTTTGCATTGCGCCCTGCTAGCCTGTTACTAGGTTTAACCGTTTTTGTCTTGACTGCAGGTGCGATCGCTGCGCATAGCTTTGTAAAACGTAAAGAAAAGGCTGGTGGAAATGCCTGAAAAGTCAAAGAATTGGCTGGATAGCACGCTGAGTAAGGCTGAATGGCGCTGGCTGTGGGCTTGCATTGTTTTTGTCTGCCTGTTAACCAGCATGCCTTATCTTTATGCATATAGCCGCCAGGGAGAAGACTACCGTTTCTCTGGTTTTGTGTTTGCTGTAGAAGATGGCAATTCTTACATAGCCAAGATGTTGGCTGGTTCCAGCGGGGATTGGATTTTCAAGACGCCCTATACCAGCCAGGATCAAGCCGGCGTACTCATGTTTTTTCCCTATCTCACCTTAGGGAAGTTGGCTGCTCCCGCTGGCATGCACCCGCAATTGGTAGCGCTTTACCATCTCTACCGCCTGGCTGCCAGCGTGCTCGTCATCCTGGCAACTTATCAATTCATCGCCTATTTCATAAAGCCAGTTCCATTACGGCGTCTGGGTGTAATTTTGGCTGTTTTGGGCGGCGGTCTGGGTTGGCTGTTCCTGTGGTTGGTCCCCTATTTACCAGGGCAATCCATGCCATTGGAATTTTATTCACCAGAGACTTTTGGCTTCCTGGGGATTTATGGTTTGCCGCACCTGGCTTTAGCCAGAGCTTGCCTGTTATGGGCGTTGCTCACCGCTTTCCGCTGGATGGATGAACCTGTGGATTATGGGAAAAAAGGAAAGTTGATCATCCAGCTCGCAGGTCTGTGGATGTTATCCGGGCTAGCCCAGCCGCTCACCTTTTTGCTGATAGGATTTTTGATCTGTGTTTATATTGTGATTTGGATCGGGTACCACATCCAGCAGCAGACTGGCGGCTTAAGCACCCTGCGCATTGCATACTTGATTGACCTGTGGCGACAAAAATTAGCGCCGCTGGCCGCTGCGGCTGGTTTGCCGGTGTTGTTTTCTCTCGTTCAATTCTGGATGATCATTCGTGATCCCTTTCTACAAGCCTGGTCAGCCCAGAACATTATTCGCTCTCCCCATCCGCTGTATTACCTGCTGGCCTATGGACTGTTGATCCCGTATGCCTGGGTTGGCTGGCCTCGGCTGAAGGCGACACATCCAGCTGGGGGTGCGTTTTTGGGCGCATGGATGTTTCTATTACCAGTCCTGGCTTATTTTCCGGTGAATTTACAGCGCCGGCTGCCCGAAGGTGTCTGGATAGCCTGGATTGTGTTATCCCTTGCCGCTTTGAGCGCTGGTAAGGCTCCCGAGAAACCAAAAGATCAGCAAGTACGCCGCCTGGCGACAATCGGGTTGGGGCTGGCTTTTCCTTCCACTCTGGTTCTCATTTGGATGGGGTTTGTTTCTGCCGCAGCCCCCTCTGAGCCGGTTTTTCTGCCCACAGCCCAGGTACAGGCTTATGAGCAATTCAACCAGCTTGCCCAACCCGGCCAGGTTGTGCTAGGCGCTTATCCCACAGGCAACGCCTTACCAGCTTATGCACCCGTAAGGGTTGTGATCGGGCATGGACCCGAAAGCGCTGGACTGAGTGAGCTGTTGCCCCAGGTTGAGGCTTTTTACCAGGCTGGAACGAACATGCAAGATAGGTTTGATTGGATTTGCTCCCAAGGCGTCAATTATGTTTTTTGGGGACCTCATGAACGTAGGCTGGGTGATTGGCAGCCTGTTGAAATCGCCGGGCTTCCGAAAAATTTTTGAAAACGCTGATGTCCAGGTGTTTCAGGTGGAAATTTCATGTCCATAAACCGTCATCACTTCGGACTGCAGGTTTCACATAGGCTGGCAGCCAGGTTGGTTCCTTATTCAGCGCTTGTGGTTGCCGGACTGGTCTTACTTATTTGGCTTAGCCCGCTTCTGTTCGGCGGCAAGGCGTTATTTTGGGGCACCCCGGGTCTGCAGTTTGTACCCTGGTGGTCTTATGCTTTTCAGACGGTGATGGATGGGCATTTACCTTTGTGGAACCCTGGGGTGGGAATGGGGGCGCCTTTGCTGGCCAATTACCAGTCAGCCCTGTTTTACCCGCCAACCTGGCTCCTGGCGATTTTTTATGCCCTGGGCGGCTCCCCCTGGCTAGCCTGGGGACTCACGCCACTATTGGGCATCCATCTGCTTTTTTCGGGCTGGGGCATGGCTGTCCTGTTGAAGAAACTGGGAAGCGGAGTCTTTGGGCAATCGCTCAGCGCTCTGGCTTGGGTGATGTGCAGTTACCTGACCGCCAGGGTTAATTTTCCCTCCATTGTATTCAGCGCCGCCTGGCTACCCTGGATCCTGTTGCAATTAACCCCAGAACATGGAAAGCTGTCATTCACCTGTGGAAAGTTCCTGCGCCTGGCATTCAGCCTGGCGTTGTTGTTGCTGAGTGGGCATGCTCAAACTGCCTGGTATATTCTCTTAATTTCAGCCGCCTGGTGTGCTTATTGGGCTGTTCACACTGGCCACACTGTAAACTCTTCTCACTCAAAGCAATTTGGACGACTGCAGGGTTTAAAATGCCTGGCAAAAACCTGGCTTTGGTTTGGTGCAGCAATTCTCCTGGCAGCAGGGATAGCCGGCGTGCAGCTAGCTCCCACTGCCGAGTACCTGCTTCAATCACAGCGAGCTGAGGCGGTTGACTTTGATCTGGCTCTATCGTATTCTTTATGGCCCTGGAAACTGGCAACCTTGCTGGCGCCGGGTCTATTTGGCAGCCCAGTGCAGGGTGATTATTGGGGATATGCCAATTACTGGGAAGATGCACTTTATATGGGTTTGTTGCCGCTTCTTCTGGCGCTCTCATTCTTACTTAAGCCGCTTGCTCGAATGACAAAGCCGAGTAAAACGGAAAGCGTCCCGGAGAGACAATTGCCTGGTTTCTCGAGACCACCTTATATGGCCTGGATTTTGGTTGGCATTGTTGTGATCTTGATCTGGGGGGCTGGTCGATTCACACCCATTTTTCCATGGTTTTACCAGCATATCCCTACTTTTGATCTGTTCCAGGCGCCTGCCAGGGTGTTGATTGGCTTGGAGTTTATCCTGGCGCTGATGGCTGGTTTGGGCGCAGAAAAATGGCGCAGACCGCAAGGTCGCAGCCTGTATTGGACGCGCCTGGGGACAGCCGGAGCGGTGGCGGTCAGCCTGGGTGCGGGGATCGCCTGGGCCGTTTTAGGCGAAGTCAGCCCAAGTATGCTGCGCGCCACAGCTATGGCCGGTGTGTGGGGTGTCTTTGCCGGTTTGCTCAGCCTGTCAGCGCCGCTGGCAAATCCAATGGGTCTTTCTGCAGGTGATACGATTAGACGCAGAACCAATCTTTGGCGGCTAACGGTCCTGGTTGTGATATCCCTGGATTTATTGGTGGCAGCCTGGGGACTCAATCCGGGTGTTCCCCTGGCATTTTATTCCGAATATCAGGCTTCTGGTCTATCTGACTCGCAGCCCTCTGGCAGCCGGGTGTACCTTCCTGCTTCGTTAGAAGATGAGCTAAAGTTTGAGCGCTTTCTTCGCTTTGATAGTTATATGCCCGGCGAGTCCTGGTCAAAAATGCGAGCGTTGCTACTGCCAAACCTGGGCTTACTCGAGGGACTGGATGCGGTAAACAACTTCGACCCCTTCGTTCCCGAGCGGTATGAACGCTGGATGGTTCACCTGGATGAACTACCCAAAGAAGAATTGCATCAGCGTTTAGCCTGGATGAATGTCGGGAGCGTCCTGACGTCTTACGAAGAACACCTTGGGAATTATGAATGGCAGTTGGTCGAGGCAAGTCAGCGGGTACATTGGGTGCCCTGCGCTAAAAATGTGGCAAGCGAGATAGAAGCCTGGCAGGCGGTCAGCCAGGGAGGTTTAGATTGGGATCAATGGGTGATCATCGAAAATGCGCAACAGGCTGGGCAAACTGTTTGCTCTTCACCAGCCGGTAGCCTAAGCGCTTCCCTGAAATGGATCGAGACAAACAATCCCAATCATATCAAAATCAAGCTGGATGCACATACGGATGGCTGGCTGGTGTTGGCCGATACCTGGTATCCTGGTTGGCAGGCGCGCTTGGATGGAGAAAAAAGCTCGCTGATGCGCGCCAATTATCTATTCCAGGCTGTGTATACACCGCAGGGAGATCATATCCTTGAATTGGTTTACCGGCCGTTTTCTTTCTGGTTGGGGATCCTCATCAGCTTGTTGAGCCTGGTGTTTGCTGGATTTCTTGCGTGGTGGGGCAGGCAAAAAAATGAACGCCCTTAAATGCTGCATCATGAAACCAAAGAATAGCGCTTTTCTGCCCGCCCTGGTCGTTTTCTTGCTTGCAAGCTTGCTGGTTGCGGTGATCCTAATCCAGGTGGATGGGGATGCCATGTACTTTGTACGCTCCGGTTCGTATTATTCGCAAGGCGATCCTAACGGCGATCGGGGTTATGATGGCCAATTCGTGTTTTATATCGCCCGGGAGCCTGCTCCCCATTTGGTCGCCCCTCTGTTAGATGTACCAGCTTATCGTTATCAGCGGATTCTCATGCCAATGCTGGCGCGCTGTTTATCGTTCGGAAATCCTACCCTGATTCCCTGGATATTGTTGCTTATCGGGCTAATCTCCCTGGGAGCTGCCACATGGGCAGTAGCCGCTTACCTGGTTGAGATGAAAGTGTCGGCCTGGTATGCGCTGGTCTTGGGTCTGTACCCCGGTTTACTCTTAGCCTTAATCGTGGACTTACCCGAACCGCTAGCCTATGCATTGGCATCCTGGGGTATGTTCTGGTTGCTGAAAGGCAAAAAATGGCTGGCCTGGTTAAGCCTGGGTCTGGCAGTATTTGCCAAAGAAGTTATGTTAATTTTTGTGGCGGCAGCCTTTCTGGATTATTTATTCCGAAAAGATTACACATCCGCCCTGGGTCTTGCTCTACTCGCCGGTCTGCCTTTTGTGCTTTTCCAGGTGTGGCTGGTCTATCAATTTGGCTCTTTGGGGATCGGTTCTGGCGGAGACATGGCAACATCCTTCGAATGGATCCCTTTCATGGGCCTTTTCCGCATCGCCGAAACCAGCTTAACCTATTTCTTAGCTATGCTGCTGGTATTTGGACCTTTTGTTATTTGGCCTGCCTTGTGGGGGTTATGGGTTTCGCTCAAAGCCTGGTTGCAACGGGATAGAAATGTGATAGTATTGGTATTATTATTAAATGTTTTGAGTGTCCTGTTCATGCCCTTCTCTACCTTTCGGGAAACTGGCGGTTTGTTGCGCTACACGGTTGGCTTGGTGCTAACGATCCTGTTACTTTGCTGGGCGATACCAAAAAGCAAGGGTTTTGAACTATTCTGTTTTCTGGTTGGTACTTAATGTGTTCTTGCTCAAGGGTTGGTAAACACTATCCACTCTGGCTATCGACATTTTTACAGGTAAGATTTTATTCATGGTTGCCGAACCGACAAGTTATCAGGGAGAAATAGGATGACAGAAGTGCAAGCATTAGCAGATCGTGTAATCTCGAATATTGAAAAAGTGATTATTGGTAAAAGAGCCACGATCGACCTGGCCGTTGTGGGCTTATTGTGTCAGGGTCATTTGCTCATCGAAGATGTCCCCGGGGTGGGGAAAACCATGCTGGCGCGCAGCCTGGCACGTTCCTTGGGATGCGCATTCAGCCGCATTCAATTTACCCCCGATATGTTGCCCAGCGATGTTACCGGTGTTTCAATTTTCAACCAGGTGAGCCGCGATTTTGAATTTCGTCCAGGACCAATCATGGCGCAAGTGGTCCTGGCTGATGAAATCAACCGGGCCACACCCAAAACGCAAGCAGCCCTTTTGGAGGCAATGGAAGAACGGCAGATTACGGTCGATGGCGTCACGCGGCCATTACCGCGTCCTTTTTTGGTGTTTGCGACCCAGAATCCTATCGAGTACGAAGGCACTTTCCCATTGCCAGAAGCTCAGGTAGATCGTTTTATGTTGCGATTACGCTTGGGATACCCGGCATTGGATGATGAAATCCAAATGTTAGAACGCCAGCAATTCCGTCACCCCCTGGCTGACCTGGATCAGGTTGTCTCAGTTGAAGAATTGACCCAGGCACAGGAAGCCGTGAAAGAGATTTATATTTCTCCAGCTTTGAAGAAATACATCGTTGATATTGTGCAGCAGACACGCGAGCATGCCGAAGTCTACCTTGGCGCCAGCCCACGCGGCAGCCTGGCGCTCTTCCGCACCGCCCAGGCTAAAGCTGCTATTGCCGGGCAGAGATTATGTGCTGCCGGACGACATTAAGGCGCTGGTGATCCCAACCCTGGCGCACCGGGTGATTTTAGGTCCAGGCGCACGCTTGCGCGATCTAGACGCAGCCCAGATTGTTGAAGAAATCCTGCGGAGTATTCCTGTTCCTGGCGGAGACCCGACTGGCGGGCTGAGCCAGGCAGCGACTCCATCCTCTTCTCAACAGATATAGATCAAAGGCAGGGAAAATGACTGTCGCCCTGCGGATTATCCTGGTTTTATTGCTCCTGAGCCTGGTGGCTGGAGCGGTAACCGGTTCTACGCTTTATTACCGACTGAGCTATATCTGGGGGTTAATCCTGGTCAGCAGTTGGGTGATATCACGCTTCTCGTTAAGAAGTATCCACGTGCGCCGCAAGACGCGCTTCTTGCGCTCTCAAGTGGGGCAAATTTTTGAAGAACGATATGAAATTCAGAACCGGGGGCGTTTACCACTTTTATGGATCGAAGTCAGGGATGAGTCGACTTTGCCGGGCTCGCATGGCTCACACGTATTGACTATGATTGGCGGTCGTGAAAGCCGGACATATCTTGCCCGAACGCGCCTGACCGAGCGCGGTGTGTTTCCACTCGGACCGACGGTTTTAGAATCTGGAGACCTGTTTGGTCTCTTTCCTGCCCAGCGCAATTTTGAAGAAGATGACTCCCTCCTGGTCTATCCGATGATGGTGGATATTTACAATTTTCCCAACCCTCCCGGTTTATTGCCTGGTGGTGAAGCATTACGCAGACGCACTGTGCAGATCACATCCAATGCCTCGGGTGTCAGGGAGTATGAGCCAGGGGATCCTTTAAACCGCATTCACTGGGTCAGTACCGCCCGGCGCAATCGTTTTATGACCAAAGAATTCGAGCTGGATCCGCTGGCAGAAGTGTGGCTTTTCGTGGATGGTTCCAGTGCTGTGCACACGGCAATCCAGCAACCACGGACTGAATTTGACCCCCGGGATGTGTGGCGCAAGAAGTTTATCTTTAAATTGCCGCCAGCTACCATCGAATATGCCGTTACGATTGCCGCTTCACTGGCTCGCTTTTATCTCGCCCGCGGACGCTCACTGGGATTAGCCTGTTCAGGCGCTTCCTTGCAGGTTTTGCCATCCGACCGGGGAGGGCGGCAGTTGGGAAAAATTCTTGAAACGTTAGCCTTGTTTAGGGCAGATGGGCAGTTGCCTTTGCAGGTGCTGGTTGAAGCCCAGGCCAGGCACTTACCCCGCGGCAGTACCACTGTGGTGATCACTCCGAATACTTCCGATTCGGTTTTTGGAACTGTGGATCTGCTTCTCCGGCGAGGTCTGCGGCCAGTGGTGGTGTTAATCGATCAAGCTAGTTTTGGTGCAGATCAAAGCGCTAAAACGTTGACGCATACTTTACAATCTCTCGGTGTTCCGGTATGCCAGGTAATACAGGGCGATGATTTGACGATGACTCTTTCTCAAGTGGTCAACACCCCTCAGTGGGCTTGATACGATCATTTTCCCGCTTCTTCTTTTAGGAGTTACCCAAAGTCTGTAAATACGACATGATGGCTTCTATCTCCCCATCCGATAGGTTGAAGTCCGGCATGGCTGTCCCAGGTTTTACCTTATTTGGATTGAGCAGCCACAAGCGCAGCTCATCTGCAGAATACCTTCGAGTGACGCCGTCCAGCCTGGGGCCAAAAGGACGTCCATCATTGCCGATGGGATGACAGGAAGCGCAGTTGTATTGTGCGACCAGGGCTTTACCCGTTTCTGCAGGGTTCCTCAAATCCACAGGTTTAAGCAGGTTGAGCATAAATTGGGGCGGCGCAAAAACAAACCAGATGACGATAACCAATAGAATAGCCGATGTTGTGAAGAGTATTTTCCGCCGCATAATTTCCATCCTTTTATTAAAGGTGATCTTTCAGTGATTGTTTTCTCCTGGATTGTGTAGGGTCATTCCGCTACCGATACACACCCCACATCTGAATTGGACTCATCTTTTGATGTAACAATTCCGCCAGTGCGTCCAACAGCGAATCTGTATCCGCCTGGTCATTATAACCTTGAACGGAAACGCGCAGCAGGGTGTGATCCTTCCATTTCATAATTGGAACTTCAATCTGATAATCCTGGTAGAGTCGTGCCTGGAAAGGCTTGGGGTCAATTTCAGGGGGCAAGTGTACACTGAACATTTGGGCAAACCAACGCGAGGTCTCCGGGCACAATGCCTCATATCCCGTCAACTGTTGAATGCTGCGGCGCAGGCTTACCGCCAGGTGGTGGCAACGATCGCGAACCGCCTCCCAGTGGTGTGATTGTTGAAATTTGATAGCGCTGGGAACGCTAAGGAAGGCAGCCATGTCACGTGTACCTTGCCATTCATGGTAATCAATCCAGCGTTGACCGGAACCGTACCCGGCTTCAGCTGCAAAGCCCCAGCTGATTACCAGAGGATCCATCCAATGCTGGAGTTCTTTGCGGGCATAGAGAAAAGCGCTGCCTTTTGGCGCCATTAGCCATTTGTGACAAGCACCTGTGTAAATGTCAGCCCCTAGTTCAGCCAGGTTGAGCGGGATTTGCCCAGGAGCGTGAGCTCCGTCTATAATGCTCAAGATCCCAGTTTGCCTGGCTCGACGGCAGATTTCCTGGACAGGAAAGATGATAGCGGTAGGACTGGTGATGTGGCTGATGAAAATCACCCGGGTGCGTGAAGTGACCCCCTCCCAAAACTGGTCAATAAATGCCTGTGGATCATCCTCCAGTGGGATAGCTACAGGCTGTTTGCGGTAATAGGCTCCGCTGCATTGGCAAACATAATTCCAGGTGCGATCCATCGCCCCATACTCGTGGTCGCTAGTCAGGATTTCATCTCCCGGGTGCAATTTAAACCCACTACCAGAATGACTGCTCTGTTCATAGAGAGAGGAAATCATATTGCGGGCAACCATGTTCATTGCTGTGGTTGGGTTGGGAAAATACAAGACTTCATCTTCCATGACGTGCAGATAATCAGCCAGGCAGGCGCGTGCAGATTTCATCAAACTGGTAATTTCACGGCCTAGAAATTTTACGGGCTGGAATTCCAAACGACGCTGCCAGTCCTGATAAGTATTAAAAACCTCGATGGGAACAGCCCCAAAGGAACCGTGGTTTAGAAAAATAATGGATGGATCAAGTTGGAAAAGCTCTTTGATAGGGTTCATTTTGAGTTTTCTTCTGGTAGCCTTGTGACCAATGTCCTGGTTGAATAGGAATTCTTTAATCGATATAATTATAGTAGGAAAGCATGAAAGGAGGTAACCATGGCGACGTTTATTTTATTAGGTACTTTGACCGAAGATGGTGCTGAACGGTTACGCCAACACCCAGAATGGATTGAGGAAGTCAACCGTGAGATGGAGAAAATGGGGGTAACCCTGATTGCTCAGTATGCGGTTTTGGGACCCTATGATCTGGTGACTTTAGTGGATGCGCCTGACAACCGCTCAGTGATAAGAGTCAGCAGTGAGTTGAGTTTGAAGGGCAGCATCAAAGTGACTTCCATGCCGGCTATGCCTGTGGAAGATCTTCTATCAAGCCTGCGCTAAAACATAAAAAACCCCTGGCTTCCGGGACGCATTTTCTTGGGAAGCCAGGTGTGTTTCTGATGATTGTGTCATTATGGGGTTTGATTCAGCGGTAGCGCTAAAATGATCGAGAAACTCTCTGGGGCATGGTGCTCAATTTTTATTCGACCACCGTGTTCTTCTATCACTTGATACACCGTGGTGATCTTTGGGCGAATATGCTTTTCATATCCATCCAAGCTTAATGGGGAGGTTTCTTTTCCGGGCTTTGCCTTTGGCGTTATGGCTGTGACGACTACGATTTCTGCAAAATCATCTGACATTCTTGTCTGGACTTTAAGTTCCTTCTGGCTCTTAAATGTTTTTATCAAGTTGACCAGTAGCTCATCTAATGCAGTCTGAACTCGTAAAGAATCGCAAGGGACCGGCGATATACGACCGTAATAACGTTCGATGCGCGCTTTTTGTCTCACATCATTCCAAACGGTATTTATAGAATTTTCTACGATCCTGTTCAGGTCACAGGGCTGGACATTTAATGACTCAGAATGCAGCTCACTCAGGCTGTGAATTGAGGTGATGATCTGCCCCATCTGGTTTGTTGATTGGTCTAGAAGTTCTTCGAAATCCTGAAGCAGGAATTCGACATGATGGCGGGTTTCGATTTTTTCCCAGGTGAGCTCAGAAAGCGGGGCTTGTGTTGCGCTTATGGTTTGAAGCGCCACGCGATAATCGATCAGTGCATTGCGTAATTGGTCGACCCAACGATTGGCAATCTCCAGGTTTTTCTGCAGGCTGTCGAGAGTGGGTCCGGTTTGTTGCGCCAGGCTGGCGACGGTTCGGATCATGGATGCTTTGGCTTCAGCCTGGAACATTTGCCGCTGCATGGTCCTTTCCTGGGTAATATCCCGGACCACCAGGACGCTTCGTCCAGCCTGAGACTGAGTGGTTGGGACTGGATACGTGGAAAGCGTCCAAAGCTTTTCTTTGTTGCCAGGCTCGTATTCCAGGAAATCAACTTGTGGTGCTGCCAGAAGGTTGCGGATAGGGCATAAAGGCTGCATACAACCACACAGGAGCAGGTGCAGATTCTCTCCCACCAGTTTATGAGGGGAGGTATCAAAGAACTTAGCCAGGGTCCAGTTGGCTCTCAGAATCATCATCGAGTGCGCCTCGTAGACAGCCACACCTTCGGAAATGACATCTACCGAGCTTTCCCATTCTTTTTTTGCTTTTTCGACTTTTTCAAACAAATCTGACATTGGTCGCATCCCTTATCGAGAACCTGGCAAAAAAATGTTCTCCAGATTGGTAAACTTTCTGTCTAATAAGAGCAGTGGATAAAAAATTGTGATAACCCTTACTTGTCTAAAATAAATATTGCTGTAGTCAACATTAGTGAAAATAAAAATGTAAAGTGATTATAGCATAGCCTTTTCTACGAGGTTTCTCATTGTGGCTCGAAATTCCTTACAATTTCGCACGGTTCCTCCATGTAAGGGCTTTGCGGCGCGAATAGAAAATCACATGGAAATCAGGCATGTTTTTCCCTTGACGGATCGGCTCGGCTGGGATAAACTCGGACCTATTAAACCATGATCAACAAGACTCACGCTTTCAGCTTTTATTTTGCCGCTTATTATTACGGTTTCCGGGATACGGATGCCGTTGGCGGCGCTTAAGCGGGCAGCGAACCATTTTCTTCTACCCGAAACGCGAGACCAACGGTCTCGCGTTTTTCTTATTCGGAGGTTTTGATGATTGTACGAGCTATTCGCGGTGCGATTACTGTAGAGAAGAATGACGCAGAATCGATTCTCAAGGCCACCCGCCAGTTGCTTGAAGCGATTTTGAATAAAAATCCCGAGCTAAACAAGGATGATCTGGCTAGCGCCATCTTTACGCTGACGCCAGACCTCAACGCGGTCTTTCCTGCTCAAGCCGCACGGGAATTGGGGTGGAACCAGGTACCCATGATGTGCGCTCAAGAGATCCCAGTTCCAGGCGCTTTAGGGCACTGTATCCGGGTTATGTTGCATTGGAACACGAACTTATCTGCTTCCGAGGTCTGCCATGTGTACCTTGGGGAAGCTGTGCGCTTGCGGCCTGACCTACATCAGGCTGACTAAAAATTTTAGATTGAGGAGAATAAGCTATGATGATTATTATGAAACCAGGGGCAACCCCGAGCGAAGTAAATCTGGTGGTCGAAAGGGTTGAATCGTACGGGTTGGCTTCGCATGTGTCTATTGGTGCAGAACGAACCGTAATTGGCGCCATTGGTGATGGGCGACCGGTGGAAAAGGAGCAATTCACCCACCTGGCTGGGGTTGATCGGGTGTTGCCTATCTCACGCCCTTACAAACTGGCATCGCGGGAATTTAAACCCGAAAACTCCGTGTTTCCACTCGATGGGGTAAAAATTGGCGGTGACGAAATTATCATTATTGCAGGCCCTTGCTCAGTGGAAAGTCGCTCCCAACTTTTAGAAACTGCTCACGCCGTGCGAGAAGCTGGAGCCCACGCTCTGCGAGGTGGCGTCTACAAACCGCGCACCTCTCCGTATGCCTTCCAAGGTATGGGGGAGGCAGGTCTTGAGCTTTTAGTTGAGGCGCGTGAACAGACCGGTATGCCGATTGTGACCGAAGTGATGCGCGAGGAACAGCTGCCTTTGTTACTTCGTTATGTGGATGTGTTGCAGATCGGCGCACGCAATATGCAGAATTTCGGTTTGTTACATGCGGTTGGTGAAAGCCGGCATTCTGTTTTGCTCAAACGCGGTTTGATGGCAACCGTGGAAGAATTGCTCATGGCGGCCGAATACATCCTCTCACATGGCAACCGGCGTGTGATCCTGTGTGAACGTGGCATCCGCACCTTCGAAACCTCCACACGCAATACCACGGATATCAATGCTATTCCTGTACTCAAGCAGCTCACACACCTCCCGGTCATCATTGACCCCAGCCATTCTACTGGCAAATGGGACCTGGTCACCGCTGTCGCTCGGGCAGGCGTGGCAGCCGGCGCTGATGGTCTGATCATAGAAGTCCATCCCAAGCCTGAAGAGGCTTTTTCCGATGGAGGCCAATCTCTCAAACCTGAACGGTTTGCCGAGCTGGTGCACCAGGTAAAAGCTGTTGCCCTGGCGGTAGGGCGTTCTGTAGCCCCGGTACCCGTGGCTAAATCGCAACCAAAAGAACTCAGCTAGATAACAGGTTGGCTGCATGGAACCTTTCTTTCTAAACTATACGATTGCTATTTGGGGATTGGGTCTGATGGGGGGTTCGTTAGCCCTGGCCTTACGCGGGCGTTGCTCCATGCTGTTGGGTGTTGATCGGGATCCTACTACGTTGGAATTAGCCCGCCAGATGAATATCGTGGATCGCTGTTCAGATGATCCTGCCCAGCTTTTGCCCCTGGCAGACCTGGTGATCCTGGCTTTGCCAGTACGCAGCATCCTGAAAGCTCTGGAAAATTTGCCGCAATTGCACCCAGGTTCAGCTCTGGTCCTGGACCTGGGTTCCACCAAGGCTGAGATTGTGGCTGCTATGCAAAAATTACCGCCGCGTTTTGAGCCTTTGGGCGGGCATCCCATGTGCGGCAAAGAACAATCATCCTTGTTTTATGCTGAAGCAGGGCTGTACCAGGGAGCTGCCTTTATTTTCACGCCGGTGGAAAGCACAACCCCGCGCGCCAGACAGCTGGCGCAAGATCTGGCGACTGGAATTGGCTCAGTACCCTTATGGCTGGAGGCTGAGCAACATGACCGCTGGGTGGCCTCCACCAGCCACCTGCCTTACCTGGCTGCCAATGCCCTGGCTGCTGTGACTCCGCCTGAGGCTGCCTGCCTGGTGGGCTCTGGTTTTCGCAGCACCACACGCCTGTCGCCCAGCTCTCTGCCCATGATGCTGGATATTATCATGACCAACCAGGAAAATATCCTGCAAAATTTATCTGCAGTTCAACAGCAATTATCCCTACTTTCCGCATTGATCAGCGCTGGGGATGAAGTTGAGCTCGAAAAAGTGTTAACTGCTGGGGCCGAAAATTACCACAGACTGGTCGATCGATCGTCAAAGGAGCACACATGATGGGATCTGATCCTGGTACTTTTAACAGCAAAACGCTGACAGTCTCGCCAGGTCAACCTTTAACCGGAGAAAGCGGTAGATCGGGTTGCCCTGCCATTCCAGGAGATAAATCCTTATCTCACCGGGCTATCCTGTTCGCGGCTCTGGCGCGAGGTGAATCAGTGATCGAGCATTTGCTGGTGTCTGGTGTGACGCAAGCCATGCTAAATGCCATGACGGCGATGAATATCCCCTGGCAGCTGGATGGGGAGCGCCTGACTTTGCAAGGTGCAGGCGTGAACAGGGATCGCCCAGCTGAGGCAATGCAGCCTGTGCTTTTGAATTGCGGCAACTCTGCCACCACCCTGCGCTTACTGGCTGGCGCCCTGGCAGCCTGGGCGCGCCCGGCTGTGTTAACGGGCAGTGAAGGTTTGCGCAGGCGTCCCATGAACCGCATTGTGGACCCGTTGCAAAAGATGGGTGTTGACATCCAGGCGCAGCAGGGTTGTGCGCCTCTGATCATGGGAGCCTCGCCGCTGCCTTTGCGCGGCATGTCCCACTCGCTGAAAGTCGCCAGCGCCCAGGTCAAATCCTGTTTAATGCTGGCAGCCCTATCCGCTGACGGACCGACCACCATTTTTGAGCCTGGTCCATCGCGTGATCACAGCGAACGCATGTTAAGCAGCATGGGTGTGCGTATCATGACCGGCAAGGGAAGTTCGTCCGAGTTGGGAAACTCTTCAGATAGCTCTCCCCTTTACTTTACAAAAATATGGCCGGTCTCCCCGGGCGAGTTACAGCCTTTACAGCTGCGCCTTCCCGGAGATTTTTCTGCCGCGGCCTTCCTCATTGTCGCAGCGGTGGTGACGCCAGGCTCGAATGTGCGCCTGAACGGGGTCGGTCTGAACCCGACTCGAACTGGGCTTCTGGAAGCTTTGCTGGCGATGGGCGCCCAAATTGAAATCCAGAACCAGACTGAGCAGCAGGGAGAACCAGTCGGGGACCTGCTAATCCGGCATAGCGCATTGCATGCTATCGATGTCAGCGGCGACCAGGTGGTGCGCATGATTGACGAATTTCCTGCCTTTGCCGTGGCAGCCGCTTATGCGCAGGGGCGCAGCCTGGTGCGGGATGCGCAGGAGTTGCGTCTGAAAGAATCAGATCGCATCTCAGCATTGTGTGGTGAGCTACGCAAGCTGGGCATTCACGCTGATGAACGGGAGGACGGTTTTGAGATTGAGGGCGGTTATCTGCCGTCTGGCGGTGTGGTCGAACCACATGGAGATCACCGCCTGGCGATGTCGTTAGCGCTTTGCGGGCTGGCTTCCCAGAAGCCGGTGATGGTCAGGCAAGCTGAGATCATCAACGAATCTTTCCCGGATTTCTTCCGCTTCCTGACCGCCCTGGGTGCTCAGGTATCCATTCAGGAAGATGGAAAGGTGGATTAGCCCGTGATCAGGTTGGGATTGGTCGGTTACCCATTAGAGCACAGCCTGTCGCCGCGTATTCATCAGGCGGCTTTACGGGCTTTGAATCAGGATGGTGAGTACCGCCTGTTCCCAGTTGCTGACGATCGGGCTTTGCCGCAAAATCTTACCACTTTGTTATCGCAAATCCGCCGGAGTGAGTTACAGGGGCTGAATGTGACGGTGCCTTATAAGCAGGTGGTGATACCCTATTTAGAACAACTGACACCTGCCGCAACAGCCGTCGGAGCGGTGAACACGATCTATTGCCTGGACCAGCAGTTAATCGGTGAAAACACGGATGTCCCTGGCTTCCTGGCTGATCTGCAGCGCTTTCTGGGCGATAGGCATTCTCAAAATCCAGTCGATAAGCAGGCCCTGGTGCTGGGCGCTGGGGGTTCTGCGCGGGCGGTCGTCTATGCTTTGTGCTCACAGGGTTGGCAGGTCAGGCTGGCAGCCCGCAGGGTTGAACAGGCTAGAGCACTGATTGAGAGCCTGAAGATACCCGTAGATGGTCCTAGTATCCAGGTAGTGGCTTATGATCCACATGGATTAACTGCAGCTAGTGAGCAGGTATGCTTGCTGGTCAACACTACCCCTCTGGGAATGTGGCCAAGAGTAGACGCCTCACCCTGGTTAGCTGGCGTACCCCTCCCATCCCAGGCCTGGGTTTACGATCTGGTTTATAATCCTGCTCAATCCAAGTTCTTACAGCAGGCAAATCAGGCAGGTTTGCAGACCAGCAACGGCATCGGTATGCTGGTTGAACAGGCAGCCCTGGCTTTCGAATGCTGGACTGGCAGCCAGGCGCCGCGCCAGGCGATGTTTTCGGCAGTTTCCGAATTTATAAAATCTTGAACAGAATGGTGTCTCAATCATGGAAGAAAATTTGAAAGTTGCTCAAAGAATGCAGCACCTCAGCCCCCATTTTTTTGCTGGGCTTGGGGCGAAGATTAATGCCATGCGCCAGGCCGGCCTGGATGTGATCCGTTTAGATGAAGGTTCACCCGACCTGCCGCCAGGAGAGGCGATTATTCAAACGCTCACCCGCAGCGCCAGCCAGGCTAGCAGCCACGCCTACCAGCCACACCGTGGCTCAGCTGCCCTACGGCAAGCCTGGGCAAGTTCTTACCAGCAAATTCACCAGGTCAGCCTCGATCCAGAGACTGAAATCTTGCCCTTGCTGGGTTCCAAAGAAGGTATTTTTCACTTACAGCAAGCCCTGATCGAGCCAGGCGACGTGGTCATCGTTCCCGACCCCGGCTACATTACTTATAGCCGCGGCGCTCTGTTTGCTGGCGGGCAGCCGGTGACTTTGCCCTTGCTGGCAGAGAATGGTTATCTGCCTGATTTTTCGATGATCTCAAAACACTCGCTTAGCCGGGCAAAAATTCTGTGGCTGAATTATCCCAACAATCCCACTGCAGCTACAGCCAGCCTGGCATTTTTCGAGCAGGCTGTTGCCTTTGCCCAACAGCACGGAATTTTACTGTGCCACGATGCGGCTTACGCCCGCGTGACCTTTGACGGTCAGCCAGCTCCCAGCTTGCTACAGGCGCCCGGCGCCAAGCAGGTGGCTGTCGAATTTAACACCGTATCCAAATCACATAATATGGCCGGCTGGCGCAGCGCAGCCCTCTTGGGAAACGCTCAAGTGCTCAAAACGCTCTTCACCCTGAAGACCAACCAGGATAGCGGGCACTTCTTGCCAATTTTGGAAGGGACAGTCGAAGCTCTGACCGGCGACCAAAGCTGGGTGGAGCAACGCAACCAGGTTTATCGAAACCGGCGGGATACCCTCGTTTCAGGACTGCGTCAGATTGGTTTTGAGGTCCAGGAGCCGCAGGCTTCTCTGTATGTTTGGTGCCCTGTACCTGACGGAATCTCAAGCGTAGATTTCGCCACACAGGCATTGGAACAGGCCCAGGTCAGCTTTACGCCCGGTGTCGTTTTCGGGCCAGGAGGGGAGGGATTTGTGCGCATCTCGATCACCGCCCCACAAGAACGACTTCAGCAAGCGGTGGAGCGCCTGGCGCAATGGAGGCAAGCATGACGGTACGTTTTCTGACAGCTGGCGAATCGCATGGACCAGCTCTAACCGCCATCCTGGAAGGTATTCCAGCTGGTTTGGAATTGGACGCATCCATTCTGAACCGGGAGCTAACGCGCCGCCAGCAAGGATTTGGGGCGGGACCGCGCATGAAGCTGGAACAGGATCAGGCGCAAATTCTGTCCGGCGTGATGGAAGGTGTCACTACTGGCGCGCCGATTGCCATCACTATCCAAAATCGCGACCATCTTAAGTGGCGCGGCCGGCTGATTCCTGCCATGAGCGCTCCCCGCCCTGGGCATGTCGACCTGGCTGGGACCATCAAATACGGTTACAGCGATTTGCGCCCAGCTTTGGAGCGAGCCTCCGCGCGTGAGACAGCTGCCCGGGTGGCGGTAGGAGCGATTTGCAAGCATTTCCTTGCGCAATGTGGTGTGCAGATTGGGGCATACGTGGCATCCATTGGTGAAGTCACAGCTGAGCTCGAGCATATTCCTTTTCAGGAACGCATTTTGTCGGCTGAGCAAAACGAAGTGCGCTGCCCGGATGCCAACGCCGCAAAACAAATCCAGGAGCGTATTCGCCAGGTGATGCAGGCAAAAGACACCCTGGGCGGTGTGATCGAAGTGCTCGCCTTAGGGTTGCCGCCTGGTTTGGGTTCGCACGTTCAATGGGACCGGCGCCTGGAAGCGCGCCTGGGAGCAGCTATGCTGAGCGTACAGGCCATCAAAGGCGTCGAGATCGGCTCAGCCTTTGAAAACAGCCGCTTGACAGGCACTCAGGTGCAGGATGCCATTTATCTGGATGGTGAAAAACTGGTGCGCACCAGCCATCGCTGCGGCGGCATCGAGGGCGGCGTCAGCACTGGCGAGCCCATCTTGATCCGGGCTGCCATGAAGCCGATCGCCTCCACTTTGACGCCTCAGCCAACCGTGGACCTGCACACCGGTCAGGAGACCACCACCCAATATGAGCGTTCCGATTTTTGTCCAACGCCGCGGGCAGTGCCGGTTCTGGAGGCCATGGCCGCTTTGATCCTGGCAGACGCCCTGTTAGAGAAGCTGGGCGGCGACTCAATGGCAGAAATCCTGCCGCGCCTGGGGATGTTGCGCCAGGCCAGGTTGTCGCATTTGCAGCTTACAGGCGAAGGTCACCTGTTTTGGCCTGAGGAGGGACAGGATTGATGGCTCGAAATGAAGCTCTCCGGATGGAAAGGATCTTTCTGTATGGACCGCCGGGTTCCGGAAAAAGCAGCCTGGGGCGGCAGTTGGCGCAGGATTTGTCTTTTGATTTGATTGATCTGGATCAGGTGATCGCATCTCAAGCCGGGATGCCGGTGGAAGAAATCTTCTCCAAAGAAGGGGAAACTGGTTTTCGCCAGCGTGAGAGCCAGGCATTGCGCAATCTGGCTGAAACGCAGCGCTGTGTGATTGCTTTGGGGGGTGGGGCATTGCTGCGAGCCGATAACCGGCGCATTGCAGAAGATATGGGGCAGGTGATTTGCCTTTCCGCTCCGCTGGAAGTCCTATTATCTCGATTGCAAGCAGACCAAACTGTGCGCCCCCTGGTGGCTGGCGATGCAGCGCATAAATTAGAAGCACTTCTGCATGCCAGGAGTGAGCATTATGCCTCCTTTAGTCCGCAACTGGATACTTCGGAATCGTCACTCAGCGAGCTGAGCCAGCAAATCCAGGCGCAGTCAGGACTTTTTCAGGTCACCGGTATGCAGGCAGCCTATGATGTGCGAGTATTCCCGCGAGCGCTATCCTGCTTAGGAGAAACCCTGCAGATGCGCGGCTTGAACGGACCGGTTGCCCTGGTGACGGATGAAAACGTGGCAGTCCACCACCTGCAGACAGCTTTGGATGCATTGCACGCAGCCGGGTATGAAACCCAGGCGATCAGCCTGCCAGCTGGAGAAAGTCACAAGACCCTGCAGACGGTAGTGGACTTGTGGGATCATTTTCTACAGGCAAAGCTGGAACGAAGCAGCACCGTCATAGCCCTGGGCGGCGGTGTGGTTGGCGATCTGGCGGGCTTTGCGGCTGCTACATATCTGCGCGGCGTGAATTGGGTATCTGTCCCCACCAGCCTGCTTTCCATGGTGGATGCCAGCCTGGGTGGAAAAACCGGCGCAGACCTGCCCCAAGGCAAAAACCTGATTGGCGCTTTCCATGCCCCACGCCTGGTATTGGCGGACCCCTTGACCCTGGCAACCTTGCCGGATGTGGAAATTCGTAATGGTCTGGCTGAGGTGATCAAACATGCAGTCATAGCCGATCCAGGCTTGTTAGACCTGTGCCGCCAACTGGTCCAGGATGGGTATTTGCATGCTCCAGGCGCTCACCCAAATCCTCCTCAAGGTGCGCAATCACAAGGCTCCTGGTCCGAAAGTGAGGTCTATTTTTGGAATCAACTGGTTCGGCGCGCCATGGCGGTCAAAATCCAGGTTATCCTGGATGATCCCTTCGAAGGCGGGCGGCGGGCTTCCTTGAACTTGGGCCACACCCTCGGGCATGCGATCGAACAGGTCTCAGGCTACCAGGTGCGGCATGGTGAAGCGGTTGCCATCGGGATGGTGGCTGTTCTGCGTGCTGCCATTCGCATGGGATTAGCCAGTCCGCAATTCCTGGATGAATTACAGGAAGTATTGCTTATGGTTGGATTACCCAGCCAAATCCCGGATGGTCTGGATTCCGAGGCGCTTGTCAATGCTATGGCGGTAGACAAAAAGCGCAAGGCAGGTCAGGTGCGCTTTGTGTTGCCAATCAAACCTGGCGAGGTCAGGTGGGGGGTTGAAATACCCGATGTTGGTGATCTGTTAGCAGGAGATTAAGATGAGCGAGAAAACCCCGAAAATTTTGATATTAAACGGTCCGAACTTGAATCTCTTAGGCTTTCGTGAACCAGATATTTACGGCGCGTTGACCCTGGATGAGATCAACCACCGTCTGGCAGATGTTGGAAAAGAATTAGGTCTTGAAATTCGGGCATACCAATCCAACAGTGAAGGTGCTCTGATCGATGCTTTACAGGATGCACGCCAATGGGCTCAGGGGGTTGTCTTTAACGCTGGGGCGTACACGCACACCTCGATCGCCTTGCGGGATGCGATTGCCAGTATAGACCTGCCGGTGGTCGAAGTGCATCTGTCCAATGTGTACGCGCGTGAAGAATTCCGGCATATCTCGCTGATTGCCCCGGTGTGCCTGGGGACTATTGCCGGCTTCGGATGGCAATCCTACAGCCTGGGACTGCGTGCTTTGAGTGAATATCTGAAGAAAGGTTAACCGGTTTAACCACTGTTCGTTGGAGTTCTTCCAGCTAAGAATGAATTGGAATTTTCACGAAAAAGAAAATAATCAGGGCTAGTTTCATCCCGAGCATTCACTTACCGATGATTGGCGAACGATTGGATTCGTTGCCAACCAGGACCCTGTACTCTTTACACACACCTGTTATATAATCCATGCATGAACGAAGGACTGCTCAGAACCAAACTCTTCGCCCCGTCTCCTCGTCGCAACCTGGTAACACGCACAAGGCTTCTGGATAAACTCTCTGAGGCTTTGTATCCCGAGGTACGCCTGACGCTTGGTCTGCGCACCGGCTGGTTTTGGTAAGACGACCATCGTCACCGAGTGGCTCAGCCGTCTCGGTCAATCGAGCCAAACCGTTGCCAGTCAACCTGGGATGAAGAATGCCTGGTTGACCCTTGACGAATTAGATAATGATCCCATCCGGTTCTGGCGTTATGTTGACGCTGCTCTGCAATCCATAGACTCCCGGCTAGGAGAGAGCATCCATCCAGTGCTCTATGCTCCGCAGCCCCCGCCGTTTCGCACATTGGTGGCTGAGTTAGCTAACGATCTTCTGACCGTTGGTCTTGAATTCATCCTCGTTCTAGATGATTACCACGTCATCCAGAACGAATCCGTGCATGAGTCAGTTAACTTCCTGATCGACTACTTGCCTCCACTTGTCCACCTGGTCATCACAACACGCTCCGACCCACCTTTACAGCTCGCGCGCCGGCGGGCTCGCGGCGAGTTGTGCGAGTTGCGCGCATCCGACCTGAGGTTCACGAATGATGAAACAACCCAATTCATCAACGAAGTGATGGGCTTGGATTTATCTGTCAATGACGTGGATGACCTGGATTCTCGCACAGAAGGATGGATTGCTGGCTTGCAGATGGCAGCTATTACCCTGCAAGATGTGACGGACGCGCACGCTTTTGTGTCTGCCTTCCGTGGCAATGACCGCTATATCGCCGATTATTTGCTCGAAGAAGTCCTCCAGCGCCAACCGGTGGAGTTTCAACAGTTCCTACTGCAAACCGCAGTGCTCGACCGGTTATGCGCTCCGCTCTGCAATGCTCTCACCGGGCGCAAGGACAGCCAGGCTGTGCTCAACGCCCTCGAGCGCGCTAATCTGTTCATCACACCTCTCGATAACCACCGGGAGTGGTTCCGTTATCACCACCTGTTTGCCAGCCTGTTACAACAGCGCATGGTCGACACGGCAGGACCTGCTGCTGTAGTCGATCTGAAGCGCCGCGCTAGCCAGTGGCATGCCGCTCAAGGGAATATTGTGGACAGTGTGGAGATCGCGATCTCATGTGGTGATTACGAACAGGCTGTGTCTGTGATCGAGAGTTCGGATCCGGCTTTGATTATGGGTCCAGAGATGAACACCCTTTGCCAGTGGTTGCAACGGGTTCCAGCAGAGGTTATCGGCGCTCATCCACGTCTGAACTTGATGGCTGTCTGGGCAAGTCATGCTACCGGAAATATTCAACAAGCCGAGCGATTCTTGCGGTTGCTCGAGCAGTCGGCTGGCGTTTCAGTGGAAGAATTTCTAGATCATCAGGCAGGATCTTACAAGCTCACTTCAATTCAGCGATCTGCACTGCTGGAAGGCAGCGTCGCGCGAGCTCGCCTGGCAGTGGATTCACTTGAGCTGGACAAAACCATCAGCCTGGGGGAACGAACCTTGCCGCGCCTGGTAAACACCCCAAACGAACCGTTTGCTTTCAACCCGCCTGGCAACTTGCGTTGTGTCATGTTGTTCGAGCTGGGTCTCGCGTATGAATTTCATGGCGATCCTGTCATGGCTACCAAACTTTATTCCGAAGCAGAAATGGATGCGGTGGTGAAGAAAAACCCGCATATCATTGCCCTCGCCATGGGGCATCTGGGTCGAATGCAAATTTTGCAGGATCAGGCGCAGCAAGCATTTGCCACCTTTCAACGCGCCCTAGATTCTGCAAAGACTTTCTCACCTCGGTCATCCGCTTTTTGGGGACTAGCCGAGATTGGATTGGGAGAGCTGACTTTTGCAAAAGGCGATCTTGAGGCAGCCAAGAATCACTATCAAGCCGGGCTGGAACAGGGGAAAATGTGGAACAATTGGGAGTCTCTACTACCGGGCATGCTCGGATTAGCACGGCTGAGCGCGGCTGAAGGAGACCTATCTGCCGCATTTTCAATCCTGAATGACCTGCTCGAACGGACGACCTTGGATGCGATCATTGTGCGACCAGCTGTAGAAGCCCAACGGGCAGAATTCTATCTATTGCAGGGGGACTTAGTTTCCGCTGCCCGATGGGCATCCACCTTTGATGCAGATCACCCGGCGGTCTACCGGCTGCAATGGGAGCAAAGCGCCCTGATTGCAGCTAAAATTTGGTTAGCGCAGGGAAAGTTAGCTGAGGCTGAAAGCCTGCTAGCACGCTTGCTGGCGGAGGCTGAACCAGCTGGCCGCCTGGCGATCGTCCGACAAATTCATCAATTGGAGCGTGGCTTCCTCCCCGCTAGCGCACGCAAGTTGCCAGTTGGCAACCTCGTTGATCCTCTGTCGGAACGAGAGCTTGAGGTACTCAGACTGATGGCCAATGGCTTAACAAATCCTGAGATTGCTCGCAAGCTTTACCTCTCCCCCAATACACTAAAAGCGCATGCTCAGAATATTTATCTTAAACTTTCCGCCCACAACCGCATGGAAGCAGTCAATAAGGCCAGAGAGCTGCACCTGTTGTAATTGGATTAATCCTGTTTACCCATGAAGCTTGGTTTGAATGAAAACTGGGCTTTATTTTTTAATCCTTCCCATTAATCCCTTTGGATGATGCTTTTCCCCAACCGATTGGTTATATTCAATAGGAAGGAAGCTCAAATCAAAAACTTATGACGAATTTATCAAACCCAATCAATTTATACCAACCGGCTGAATATCGAATTGAGTTGCAAGGGCGCCTGGATCCGAATTGGACCAACTCTTTTAGTGGAATGACGATGAGCAGCCAAACTACACCTGGCGGTTTTACCACCACTACCTTGCGCGGTATCGTCGCCGACCAATCTAGCCTGCATGGCATGCTCAATCATATTCGCGACCTGGGCATCCCGCTGCTGGCTGTTGAATGTTTATCTGCTCCCAAAACCAAGCCATAGGAGAAAGCCATGCCTCAACCCCACCTGAATAATCCAGTTGCTGTTCAAGTCCGCGATTTGCACAAGAGCTTTGGTACCTTAAAAGCTGTGCAAGGCGCAGATTTCCATGTTGAAAAGGGAGAAGTGCTCTCCCTACTAGGCCCGAACGGAGCGGGTAAATCGACTACCATCTCGATGTTGAGCGGTCTGCTACCACCGACCAGCGGCGATGCCAGCATCATGGGATATTCAGTCCGCACTGAACCTCAATTAGCCAAAGCCTGCTTGGGTGTCGTACCGCAAGATCTTGCGATTTATCCAGATCTCTCGGCGCGTGAAAACCTGGTCTTCTGGGGCAAGATGTATGGTCTCCGTGGTGCGGCTCTTAAAACCCGTGTGGATGAAGTCTTACTCATCATCGGTTTGGCTGATAGGCAGAAGGATCACGTGGGCAAGTTCTCGGGAGGTATGAAGCGGCGCGTGAATATCGGCGCAGCTCTGCTGCACAAACCCGCATTGATCATTATGGATGAGCCCACAGTGGGCATAGACCCGCAGTCTCGCCGGCATATCCTGGACAATGTAAAGGAGCTCAACCGACAGGGAATGACCGTGCTCTACACGACTCATTACATGGAAGAGGCTGCCGAGCTTTCCCATCACATCGCCATCATGGACAAGGGCAAAGTGATTGCCTACGGCACGCACGACGAGCTGATCCGGTTGGTGGGCGAGCAAACCCGTATTGATCTGACGGTCACCGGTGAACTTGAGCAGGTGTTGCCTGGCTGGAAAACTACCGAAGGTGTGGTTAAGCTCGACATCACAGCTGGCAAAGTAACAGTATTGGTAGATGACTCGAACCGGGTGCTGCCACGGCTGTTCGATGCGGCCGCGACGGCGGGAGTGCGCATTACCTCAGTCGAGATTCAAGAGCCAAACCTGGAAACGGTGTTCTTGCACCTGACCGGAAGAGCGTTAAGAGACTGATCTGGAGTTCTAATGAAAATCTTTGATATTGCCATTCATGATCTCACTCGCTCATTCCGCAGCGTCTTCGCCATCGGCATGATGGTCGTTGCTCCGCTGCTGCTAACGGGATTGATCTACTTCGCATTTGGCGGCATGTCTGGCGGAGACGTCAGTATGACTCCAATCAAAGTTGGGGTGGTCAACGCAGATTTTATTTCAGGTGATGCAGTGCTTGAGACACCTATCGGGACCAACATCCGCTCCATGTTTTTCGATGAGAGCGTTAAATCTTGGATCACTGCCAGCGACTACTCTGACGAATCCGCCGCCCGATTAGCTTTGGACAACCAGGATATCGGTGTGGCGGTAATCATCCCCTCGACTTTTACCAGCAGCTACTTGAGTGGAGCAAAAGATAGCCAGGTGCTCATCATCAGCGATCCAACCTTGTCGATCGGGCCGGCTGTGGTGGAAGATATGGTTACCATGATGGTCGATGGTGTGGCTGGCGGGGGCATTGCCGTTCAGACCTTACAAGAGCGGCAGGTAGCCAATGGGTTCCAGCCTGACCTGGCTGAAATCCCTGTTTGGATCGAGCGCTATACCACCTGGTACCGGGATTTCCAGCGCGACCTGTTCCACAATCCTGAAAAAGCATCCCTGGTATTTGTCGCGCCTGCTGCTAACGAAGCAAACACTGCCGATCCATTCCAGCAGATGATGGGCTTAACCATGGCAGGCCAGATGATATTCTTTGCCTTTTTCACCGCTGCTTACGCCATGATGTCCATCCTGCGCGATGAAGAAGAAGGCACCCTGGCGCGCCTGTTTACCACACCCACCGGCCGGACCCACATCCTGGCTGGCAAATTTTTGGCTATGTTCATCACGGTGATTGTGCAGGGTTTAGTGCTCATGCTGGCAGGCCGTTATGCTTTTGGAATTGAGTGGGGGGAGCCTCTTCAAATCAGCCTGGCGCTCGCCGGACAAGTCATCGCAGCAGGGGGTCTGGGTGTGCTGTTAATTTCGTTCGTCAAGACGACCAGGCAGGGTGGACCCGTATTGGGCGGGGGCCTCACCGTTTTTGGTATGTTGGGTGGGCTGTTTACTGCCAACATTCCGGGTGGAATGCCTGCTGCTTTCATCGCGCTGGGCAATTTTGTGCCGCAGGGCTGGGTATTGAAAATCTGGCGTATGGCCCTGGGCGGCCAACCGGTGGCCGATATGCTCGTGCCTTTCGCAATTGTTGTTGTGATGGGAATAGTGATGTTCGCCATCGGCGCGGTCATGTTTAACCGGCGCTATGCTGCTTAGGAGATTGTTTGAAATGAGAATCATCGACCTTGCCCTCAAAGATTTATCGCAAATGCTGCGCGATAAGCGCTCTCTTTTGTTTATCGTTGCCATGCCGATCGTGTTCACGCTCTTCATGGGGTTTGCCTTTAATGGCAACGCTAGCGATGAAAACGCTGATACACGTATTCCACTAGCAGTGGTCAACTCACAGCCCGAGGCAACGTTAAGTCAAGCTCTGCTTGCTCGGTTAGATTCCTCTGAAGCCATCAGAACTATTCCACTGGACGAAGCCGCTGCAATGGCTGCCTTTCACAAGGGCGATGTCGCTGGAGTTTTAATCATCCCCACCGGTTTCAGCGACCAGGCCGTAAGTCCCAACAATGGAGATCACTTGCAGTTGAAGCTGATTGCCGAGCCGAATTCTCCGCTAGGCCAATCGCTCTACCAGCTTCTGCGCAGTCCAATCTCTCAGTTGATGAGCGCAGTTGAAATCGCCAGCATCAGCGCCGACCTGCAAGGTGATCCCACTGAATTCTCACCAGCTTTTGATCTGGCTTGGAGCAAATGGGACGACAATGACCGGCTCAACCTGGTGCGAACCGAACAGGCTGTGTTGCAACAATCGAGCGACTGGACCGGCGGCAACCCCTACAACCAGGCTTCGCCGGGAATCATAGTGCAGTTTGCCATCTTCGGGCTGATCACATCTGCACAAATCCTGGTGCAGGAACGGAATAGCCGCACCTTGCAGCGCTTGATCACCACCGCTTTATCTACGTGGGAGATCGTCGCTGGACACTTCCTCGCCATGTTCACCTTGACCTTTCTGCAAACCGCCATCCTGATCGTTTTTGGTCAGTTCGTATTACACGTCGACTACCTGCGTGAACCGCTTGGCGCACTGCTATTAGCAATTGCCCTTAGCCTATGGGTAGCCTCTGTTGGGCTGTTGATCGGGGTGGTGGCGAAGGGAGAGCAGCAGGTGATCTTGTACGCTATGATAGCCATGTTCCTGTTCTCAGCCCTGGGTGGGACCTGGTTCCCGCTGGAAATGGCAGGCGGGGCATTTGCAGCCATCGGCAGCATACTGCCGTCTGCCTGGGCAATGACCGGCTTCCAAAACATGCTCATCCGCAGGTTGGAAATCAGCTCGACCTTGGCGCCTGTAGCAGTGCTGCTGGGCTACGCCGCGTTGTTTTTCACCCTGGCCGTCTGGCGTTTCCGAAAGATCGAGATGTAAACTTCGTTGAGCATAGCAACCAGCTTCTGAGACTTCCAAAGCTTACTCTTGTAGTACCACAAGCGTTCCCTGCACATTCTCATAGCTGCCCGCTGTCCTGGCTGTCCTGAATGGCTTTGACATAATCCGAGTCCTGGTATCGATCCAGGCTGAAAGCCGGGGCGTAGGCGGGCAGGTCTGCGCCGGTCAGGTGCAGGGCCAGCAACTCGCCAGCTGCGCAGGCGGCCATCAAGCCAAAACCGGACAGCGCTCCGATCACATAGGCCCCTGGAACCGGTAATTTTCCAATCAGAGGTCGGTTTTCAGGCGTTTTGGTGTAATAACCGCCGTCGTAGCGCGGTTGGGGCAGCCGGTTCAGGTAAGTGCGCATCCCAGGTAGCATGCGGCTCAATCCCTGCAGAGCGATCTCCAGGTATTGGGGGTCTTCCGGAGTGGGGAACACAGGTTTCATCACCCGCGTCTTGTACTCCCACAAAAGCAGGTCAACCTGGGAGCCGCTCTCGCCTTCCGGTCGGGTGTGCACGCCGGCCGGTAATTCTTCTAGCAGGTAACTTAAATCCGCATCCTGCCGCAAGAAGTCAGCTTCTTCAGGACTCCAATCCAGCTTTTGCGGGTCGTTCCAGATCACCAGGGGCGCCTGCCTGGGCAAGATAGCGGCGCTATCTTTAAAGGCGGCTTTTAAGTGCAATTCGTGGTGAATAGGGAGCTGGATTCCCAGGAAATTGGCTGCTTTATCCAGGAAGGGACCGGCAGCGAGCACAACAGCTTGTGCTCTCAGCTGATCGCCACTTTCCAGAACAACGCTGTGCACCTGCCCCGCCTGCAATTCGATACCCATAACCTTGCCGCTCAGCACTTTCACACCAGCCTGGCGAGCCTGGTCAAGCAAATACATCCCCAGCTGTTGGGCGCTGAACCATCCTGCCCGGCGCACATGCAGCGCTGCGATCACATCCTGAGCAAGATACGGATAATGCTGGCGGATGAGCGACTGGTTGAGCAATAAATCTGCGCCAGCAGGGGCATCTGCCCACCCTGATCCAGTGCCTGGCTGGTAATCAGTCCTCTTGTGAAGTCCGGTTGTGAATGCGCAATTCACCAGCGCCAAGCCGGGAAATTTCTTGCGCCTGTTGCTGCATCCGTTCCTGCTTGGTGCAGGTCAGCGCTGCAATATAAGTAGCCGCGCCGGTTCAGGTGAAAAACATTTCCGGACAGGGAGGCCAGTTTTTCAAGCCAATCGATGCTGCGGTTCATCAAAGCCACCATCGCATCTCCTGGTCCTGGCCACCAGTTGCGGTAACATTCGGTGGAGTGGTCGCTGGTCAGGCTAAGCGGCGGGCGTTCGTCGATCAGGATGATCTCTTTAACGCCTTGCTGCACAGCCAGGAAATATGCCGCGCTGACGCCGGCTATCCCGGACCCACAGATCACAACCTGGGCGGAAGTTGTTTTCATTAAACTTAAGCCGGGTCGCTAATTTGGATATAGATACGCTTGTTGATCTTGCCCTTGCTTTTATAATCGGTGACCTGGATGCGCCCGACTTCGGATGTGTTGTGGACATGGGTGCCGCCATCCGCCTGCAGATCAAGCCCCTTGATTTCGACCACGCGCACTTCTGGGATTCCAGGCGGCAGCAGGTTAATCTTGGTGCGGATCAGGTCTGGAATTTCAAAGGCCTCCTGGCGCGGTAATATGCGCACTTGTACTTCACGCGCTGCGGCGACTTCCAGGTTGACAGCTGCCTGGATTTCATCGACCAGCTCCTTGTGCATGCTCTCAAATTCAAAGTCCATGCGACCTTGCAGGGGATCCATATCCCCGCCAGTGACCTGCGCCCCATAATCCCGGAAGACTACGCCGCACAGGATATGCAAGGCGGTATGGGTGCGCATCAGCTGGTAACGCCTCTCCCAATCGATCTTGCCTGATACCTGGCTGCCTGTTTCTGGCAGGGCTTGTTCCTTGTCGATAAAATGGTAAGTTTGGCCTTCAACTTTCTTGACCCGCTGCACTGTGAATGAGGTATCGCCACGTACTAAGACGCCAGTATCGCAAGGCTGCCCACCGCCGCCAGGATAAAAGGCAGTCTGGTCAAGGACAACCGCATGGTTTTCTGCGTCCTGAGCCTGTACCACTGCCTGAAACTCTTTTTGATAACTATTGAGCTGGTAGAGAAGTTTTGTCATTCGATTTTCCTCTTTTGGCTGAGTTGTTCTCGTAGTTCGATTTCTTTAAGATAAAATGAAGCGAGGAGATTTTTCCTCATAGTCTTTTGTTATTATTGTACCAGTACAGTTTGGATTGTGTCCTTGGATAACCAAAACAACTAAGACGCAATCCGTCTAAAATTAGGACATCAGACCTGTCAAAAAAATTAGATGGTCTGATGAAGAAAAGAAGACACTCACTCATTCATCAAAATAAAGAAACAGGTTAACCTTATGAAAATTGTCCAAGACTTCGTCACCCCGATCATTGAGAATGTTGAGAAGGTTATCATTGGAAAACGCAGTGTAATCGAGCTGTTGATCACAGCCATATTGTGTGAAGGGCACGTGTTGCTTGAGGATGTACCCGGCACCGGCAAGACTATGCTGGCGCGTTCCCTGGCAGTTAGTGTTGCTGGCAGCTTTAAGCGCCTGCAATGCACACCAGATCTGATGCCAAATGACGTCACTGGCGTTTCCATTTTTAATCAACAGACCGGTGAGTTTGAGTTTCGCCAGGGACCGATTTTTGTCAATATTTTGCTGGCTGATGAAATCAACCGCGCCACACCACGCACCCAGTCGGCATTGTTGGAAGCCATGCAGGAACAGCAGGTGACAGTGGATGGCGTGACGCGCAGCCTGCCGCGTCCTTTTTTGGTGCTGGCTACGCAAAACCCGATCGAATACGAAGGCACCTTTCCCTTACCTGAAGCTCAGTTGGATCGTTTTATGATGCGCCTGCCGGTGGGCTATCCAAGTTATCAGGATGAACGCACCATGCTGGTCAATTTGCGGCGTCACCATCCGGTCGAATCACTACAAGCCGTGGCATTTACTGGGTTGCAATCACAAATCCAACAAGCACTTGAAAAAACGGGTATTGGTAGGGAGAGTAACCCTCAAGACAATTTGCAGACAAACCCAGAAGTAAACGGTTTGACCGGTCTTTTGTTTATGCAGCAATTGATCTGGGAAGTTCATCTCGATGACTTGCTGCAAGAATATATCGTGCGCCTGGTAGAAGCAACGCGCCAGCATCCAGATCTGGCTTTGGGTTGCAGCCCGCGCGCTTCATTGGCTTTGTACAAGGCTTCCCAGGCATTGGCAGCCATTCGTGGGCGCGACTTTGTCATCCCGGATGACATTAAATACCTGGCGCCTTTTATCCTTCCGCATCGCTGGATATTAAAACCAGAAGCGGAATTGCGCGGCCGCAAAGCCAGCCAGATCCTGATTGATTTATTGTCTGCCATTCCGATTGGATTGGAGTCAAATGGGTAAGTTTCTGCCTGTCTTTTTATTAGCCTTGATCGCCATTGCCATCTTCCTGGAAGGGGATTATGTGCTCACCCTGGTGTATCTCTTCTTTGGTGCGTTAATCGCCAGCAGGTGGTGGGGTGGCAAGGTGATGCGGAGTATCGATCTCGAGCGATCATTTAATCACTGGGCTTTCTTAGGGGAAAATATAAGGGTCGACTTGAACATTAAGAACCGTAGTTTTTTACCCGTGCCCTGGCTGCAAATTCGCGAAAGCCTGCCGGTCGGATTGCATTCCAGAGGACCTTTCCAGGACGTGGTTTACCTGACACCCAAGGGTAACCTCGATTTTTCATATCAGCTGGATTGCAAAAAAAGAGGTCTTTACCCTGTGGGACCTTTACACCTTTTTTCTGGAGATGTATTAGGAGTTGGGAAAAATCGAACCCATAGCCTGGCGCCTGAATACCTGACCGTTTATCCCAAGATCATCCCCCTGGTAAAAATTGATTTTCCTTCACAATCCCCCATGGGGACCTTGAGGCATAACCAGCCGATCTTTGAAGATCCCACCCGGGTGCGCGGCAAGCGTGATTACACAGCGGGCGATTCGCTGCGTCGCATCGATTGGAAAGCCACTGCAACCAGCGGAAGGCTACAGGTCAAGCAATTTGAGCCCTCGATCTCCTTAGAGACGATGATCTTTCTCAATCTGAATGCCAACGAGTACGACTTGCGTACTCGTTTTTTTGACTCTGAGTTAGCTATCACCGTAGCTGCCTCGATGGCGAATTGGATTGTTTCTGCCCGCCAATCGGTTGGACTGGCGACCAATGGTTATGACCCGCTCATGGACGCCAGTTTACCCCCCATTCTGCCTGCCAGGCGCGGGCGCGGTCACTTACTGCGTTTGTTGGAAATCCTGGCGCGTTTGCAGATGGTCGAAAGCCTGCCACTATCTCAATTATTGCACCAGGAATTGGCCAAATTGCCTTGGGGGGCGACATTGATCCTGGTTAGCGGGAAAATGGATGATGACCTGTTCGATAGTTTATTCCAGGCGCGGCGGGCAGGCATGAACGCATACCTGGTGCAATGCGGGCAAACCAAAGACATTCTCTCATTAGAGCAGAAAGCCAGGCAGTTTGGCATTCCGTTGGTGAATTTTATGCGAGAAGAAGACCTTGATATCTGGCGGAGATAACCATCAGCGTATGAAAAACCAATCACAGGCAGCGCCGATCGATCAAAATCAATCCATTGCGACCAACCAGGGGTGGTTTCGGTTAGCCAGCTATCTGATTTCAGCTCTTTTGTTAGCCTGTTTTGCGGCCAGTTTTGTCCGGCTTGGCGAATTCTTTTTTCCCGATTGGAACGGCTTTTACCTGGCGCTGGTCGGTTTTTTTACTGCCCTGGACGGTATGTTTGCCTTCAATCGTCTGCGCCATTTTGCATTTCCGGATAAAGAGTGGGTCTTTTATCGTTTTTCTGAATGGATCGTGATCCTTTTGCTATTGAAGTTGGGAACGTATTTTTCCCAAGGTTACCAGGCTTTTGGGATGGATATCAATTACCTGGTCAACCGTCAGTGGGGGGACTTGCTCTCTGGAGAATTTCTTTTCTCGGTTTTAGTCATGCTGGTTATCTGGATGTTCAGTGGCAGGTTTGCAGACCTGTTGGGCAGATTGGATGTTGACGAAAGACTGCTGAAAGTAGAGCAAGAAAGCGGTATCTATGAATTGCGAACAGAAGTGCGCGAGAGCCTGGTATCCACTGTTTTGATTTTGGGCGTGATCATGGTGCTGGTCACATCCTTATTGGGCATGGAAGCGCAGAGCGATTGGCGGCAGAACCCCGATATGAGGGCTGGTGTGACCAATTTGTTGGTTTTCTTCTTCCTCACATTGTTCTTGTTTAGCCTGACGCAACTCAATCTGATGAGCACAACCTGGATTCGGGAAGGATCTGACCATTCGAAAAGAACTGGTGCGTCACTGGCTGCTCAGCAGCGCCTTCGCAATTTTCATCCTGACGATCATCTCCGCAATTTTACCGACGCGTTATTCAATCAGCTTGCTCAGCCTGCTCAATTACATTTTCTCAGCCCTGGTTTCGCTGTTTAGTTATTTGATCTTTTTTATTTCTGCACCCTTCTTTATGATCGTAGCCTTCCTGGCTTCGCTCTTCAAGTTTTCAGGGGCCGAAAACATCCAACAGCCAGAGCCGGCGATAGATCTGCCGCCTCCACCCGTTGATGCAGCGCAATTACCATGGTTGGAGTTGTTAAAATCCATCCTTTTCTGGGTAGTCCTGGCTGGCATGTTAATTTTTGCCATCTATTATTATTTTCGTGAAAACCAGGCGCTCTGGTCTGGAATTAGACGATTAGGTCTTTCCCGGCGATTGTACCAATTTTGGTTGTGGATTTCAGGCCAGCTACGCAGGACAAACCTGGTGATACAGGCAAAAGTTCAACAAAGCCTGGCGGCCTTACGATCCAGGTTCCAGGGTTCAGAGCAGCCCCGCTTGACCCAAAGATTGAATTTGCGCCGCCTCTCCAACCGAGAAAAGGTGTTTTTTTATTACCTGGCAATGCTACGGCGTAGTTCCGAGAGAGGACCAGCCCGCCAACCCTGGCAGACTCCCTACGAATATTTGCAGGAATTGAAAGCCAGGTATACGATCCCAACGAACCCCCAGCTGGAGATCGGGTTGGATCTGCCAGAGAGCACGGCTTTGCAAGCGGATGAAGAAAATTTAGACCGGTCACCAGTTGCACAGGATCAAGCTAATCCACAGGTAGAGCTGAATTGGCTTTCGGAAACCCAGGCGCTTACTGAATATTTTGTTCAGGCTCGGTATAGCACCCAGCCGGTTACGACCCAGGAGGCTAACCTGGTTAAGCAAATCTGGGAACATTTGCGCAAGGCTTTGCGAAAGCAGCAGCGCTGAGCGGAGGCGGTATGCATGAATTTGTCTTCTTCTATCCTGACGGACACGAGAAACACATGCAGATTGGGCATCCCGAGCGTCCAGAGCGGGTGACTGCTTTTTGCCAGGGTTTGGTCGAAATCGATGCCTGGGACTCTATTCCGAAGTTAGAACCTTTCCAGGTTCCTATGGATTTATTAGACACGTGTACATAGCCCGGAATATCTGCAGCGATTAGAGCAAGTCTGTCGATCGGGGCAACCCCTGGATATGGATACCTATACTCAGCCAGCCTCCTGGGACCTGGCGTTAAGATCAGCTGGTGGGGCTCTTGCCATCGCCGCTGCAGTCTGGACGGGCAAAAGCCAGGCCGGTTTTGCCATCACCCGTCCGCCGGGTCATCATGCTACCAGGCAGCGAGGCATGGGTTTTTGCTTGCTCAACAACGCAGCCATCGCGGCTGAATATCTGCTCACTGCAAACCAGCCCGGTTTTTCGAATGTGCGTAAACTGGCCATCATCGATCTGGATTTGCATCATGGGAATGGTCTCCAGGATATCTTTTGGCGGAGAGGCGATGTCTTCTATATCTCTACCCACCAATCTCCTTTATTTCCGGGCAGTGGGAAATTGGATGAACTTGGAACAGGTTTGGGGGAAGGTACGAATATGAATATCCCCTTTCCACCGGGCACAGGTGATACAGGCTTCCTGGCAGTGATGGATGAGCTTATCTTGCCCGCTTTGGATGCCTACCAGCCAGAGATTTTGTTCCTTTGCCTGGGGTTTGACCCGCACTGGAAAGATCCCCTGGGACACCTGTTATGTTCAGCCCAAGGTTTTCACACTTTATTAAGACGCTTACAGCTTTGGGCGCAAAAAAATTGCCGTGGAAAGATTGCGCTTTTTCTAGAAGGAGGTTATGATTTAGAGGCAGCCAAGATTTGTAGCCAAGCATTTGTGACGGTATTTGTTGAGCGATCCTGGCAAGATTACTTAGGTCCTTCGCCGCGTCCGGAAGGTCGATCCTGGCGGGCAGTTCTTGCCCAGGCAAAACAGATTTGGAATTTCTAAACCGTGGATCCTGTTAAACACTGCAGCTATCCATACGACAGGATGATTTACCCCAAAAAAAGGCGGAGTTAAAAAATGAACGGTCAAATGGGAATTTTTATTGATTTTGAGAACGTAGCTTTGTGGGCAGAGCGCGAATTTTTCGATTTTGAAGTGACTGCGCTGATGGAATATTTGCAGAGCCGTGGACCCGCCGTGGTGAAACGCGCTTATGGGGATTGGTCTCGCTTCACACGTTATCGCGATGAGATGATGAATAACTCCATTGATTTAATCCAAATCTATAGTGTGCGTTCCGGAAAAAACCGGGCTGATATTCGCATGGCGATTGATGCTTTTGAGCTTGCCTTGACGCGTTCCCAGATCCAAACCTTTGTGATCGTCTCCGGTGATAGTGATTTTAGCCCATTGGCTGCCAAGCTGCGTGAATATGGCCGCTATACTATTGGAATTGGTCCGCGCAGCAGTACACATGAACTGTTAGTGAAATCTTGCGACGAATTTGTATACCTGGAGACAGCCCTGGGGGAGATGGTGGAATTAGAGGAGCAATCCTGTGTTGAGATTGAACAGGCGCGTGCGTTACTGTCCAAGGCGCTGCAAGCCCATGCCCAACGCGGGGATGTGCCTCTGCTGGCAACCCGACTGAGACAGACCATGTTGCTTTTAGATCCTGCATTTAATGAAGCCAACTTTGGATACACCCAATTCAAATCCTGGTTGGAAGATAATCGCGACCTGGTCAAATTGATTTTGCGTGACATGCAATTATTTGTCGCTCCTGGAGATTTCCTCCTGGCCTCGAATGGAAATGGACACCTGGAAGAGGCAGGAGAAAGCACAGAGGTTGTTTATGCAGCCGAAGAAGTTCAACCACCCCGCCATGGATTGGATTCCCAATACCGTCAGGTGTTTACTCGCATGAAGATCTCCACCGTCGATATGGCTACTCGCCGGGATGTTCTCAGAGATATTTACCGCGAAATTACAGACCATCCGGGTGAATATTCGATCGATGAATTGACTGAGATGCTTTCAGAGCGATATGCTGTTCAGGGGCTGGTGCGAAATTCCACCACCATACGAGAAATTTTCCAGCTGGCTTTGCACCAAAATGGATTCGATTTCCAAGATCATCCCATCTCCCTGCAAGCTCCGGTTTGGTTGGCGCCTGGAATTGACAGCGAAGCGCATTTTGTCGAGAGGGCGGAAGCGGATTTCATCTACGCCATTATTCGCTCAGGATATGACGTGGATCTGGGTGAGCTGGCTTACCTGTTGTTAAATGACCGCAACCAGGTGGATTATGTCCAAAACTTATTAGAAGACTTGAAGCAGCGGGACATGATTACACGGAAAAGTCAGCGTTACGCACTGCCGGGGAAAGCGGTTCTGCCTTTTGAAAATGATCCGGTTCTACAAATCCTGGTGAGGGATATCAAGGAAACCGAGGTGCCGGAAAATGTGCCGCCAGGTGCAGAATCGGCGCGTGCCTATTCAAAAAAGGCTATGTTGCAGCGCTCTCAGGATTTTGCCGCCTCCAGCCAGACATACCTGGTAACCTGCCGTTTGCAATGGGATGCGGTCGAAAGTGGAGAACCCGGAGCAACTCTAGAAGACCTGAACTGGTATATGGCTTCCTATGCATCCGCGATTGCTGGTAAGCTTTCCCAGGTGAACAGAGATTACGCCTCAGCCAGGCCTTATTACCTGGCTTTCTTTGCCCTGGTCCAGGAAGAGGATCCGCTGTGGGGTAGGATGCGCGGTCTGATTAATCCGATGTTAGCGTATTTCTGGTCCAACGCTGGCAGAGAACTGGATATTAACGTCAGCACCTGGAATTTGAGCATGGCCTCACCGGCCCAAATAGCTGTGTACGCCGCTACCCATCCGAACTCGGAGCTGAGAAAATTCTGGCAAAAGATCACCACGGAGTTGGCCAAGGTAAACCCGGGACTGTTGCACCGCATTGCTAATCAACTGATGCTCAGCCGGGCGGAGAACCCTGAACATGGGAAAGTGGCTGAGCAAATGGAAGAAATCTTATCCATGGCAAGCATGGCATAAACCACGCTTGCATTGAAATGAACTTGCGTCATCCTGAGACGGGTCATTACGCAATAAAAAAGCAATCAAAAAGGAGAATTTATGGGGAAGATTACTTTACGCTGGGTTGAAGGAAAAATGATGACCGTGACCGGCTCGAATGGTCATTCGGTAGTGACCGGACCATCGCCGGATCCTGAGTACAATTGGGTAGGTGTAAAACCGGCTGAGATGCTCTTGATGGCGGCTGCTTCCTGTTCTGCTTATGATGTGGTAGAGATTCTGGGAAAGCAACGGGAACCCCTGCAAGACTTGAAAGTAGTGTGTGAAGGCGACCAGGATTCGGAACCACCGTATAAATTTACGCGCATTCACCTGCATTATCTTGCCAAAGGGGCGATTAACCCAGAGCGTTTGGAAAAGGCTATACAACTCTCCGAAGAGAAGTATTGTTCGGTGCTGGCGACCCTGCGCCCTGGAGTTCCTCTAAGCAGTTCATACGAAATTCTTAGCGATTGAATATCAACCGATGTTAGAACCTGCGACTCCCATCCTGACCTCCCGTTTTCGCAGCGCCATGCAGTTTACCCTTGAATTGCACGAATTCCAGCTGCGTAAGGGTACTCAAACGCCATATATCGCCCACCTGTTAGCGGTTACAGCCCTTGTCTTGGAAGATGGCGGTGACGAAGACCAGGCAATAGCTGCCTTGCTGCATGATGCGGTTGAGGACCAGGGAGGTCAAGGCACCCTGGATGAGATTCGCCGCCGTTTTGGCGATCAGGTTGCCATGATTGTGGATGCTTGTACGGATACTTATGTTCATCCAAAGCCACCCTGGCAGGCTCGTAAAGAAAAATACCTGGAGCACCTGGTGAGTGCGCCTGTTCCGGTATTACGAGTCTCGCTGGCAGATAAATTGCACAACGGACGTTCGATCGTCCAGGACCTGCGCTCGGCGGGTGATGAAATCTGGATGCGCTTTACTGGTGGCAAAGAGGGAACACTGTGGTATTATCGCAGCCTCCTGGATATTTTTCAGGTCGCCAGCACAAGCAGGATGGTAGCCGAATTTCAGGATATTGTCTTTGAAATGGAAAGCCTGGCTGGATAACTGGTCAGGTTCGAACAATAAATATTCGGGCTGCGAAACACGCTTTCGCAGCCCGAATTAATTAAACTTTCAGTTTGATCAGAACTTATCCGGTTTTCACCTGTGTACCCGGTCTTCGGAGTGGTTTATATTAACCGTGTCAGAATTGCCGCGACCATTGTTTGGGCCAGCGCTCAATCACAATCTTAGTCTGGGTATAGAATTCGACTGCATGGTGGCTTTGCCCGTGTAAAGTGCCGAAGAAACTGTCTTTCCAACCGCTGAAGGGGAAAAACGCCATTGGCGCAGCTACGCCAATATTGATTCCGATATTTCCAGCCTGGGCTTCATTACGGAACCTTCTAGCAGCCGCTCCATCTTGTGTAAACAGGCACGCCATGTTTCCATAGGAACCCTTATTGACCAGGCGAATGGCGTCATCCAAAGTGTCCACATGCATCAACCCCATTACTGGGCCAAAAATCTCAGTCCGGAAGATTTCACCATCCAATGGCACATCATTAAGGATGGATGGGTGCATAAAATAGCCGTTTTCATAACCGGGTATGTCTGCCTGTCGCCCGTCCACCAGCAAGGAAGCGCCTTCATCGATCCCAGATTGGATCAAGGTTTGGATCCTTTGTTTGGATTGCTGGCTGATCACTGGTCCCATTTGGGTCTTTGGGTCTAGCCCATAGCCGACGATGCGTTCCTGGGCTGCTTGCGCCAGGGCTTGTGGAAAAGTTTGGGCGGCCTCCTTGCCGACTGTGACAACCAGGGATGCAGCCAGGCAGCGTTGCCCAGCATTGCCGAAGACGCTATCGGTGACAATCTGGGTGGTCATTTCAAGATCGGCATCTGGCAGGATAACCAGCGGGTTTTTAGCCCCGCCCTGCGCCTGTACGCGTTTCCCATGGGCGGATGCCTGGCTGTAAATCTTGCGGGCAACTGCCGTGGAACCCACAAAGCTGATGGCTTTGATTTCTGGATGTTCGAGAATGGCATCCACACTTTCTGGACCGCCGTTCACCAGGTTGACCACCCCTGGTGGCAGGTCCAGCTGCATCCAGAAGCTGAAAGACCTTTGCCATGGTGATAGGCGTGCGTTCAGATGGTTTTACAATTACAGTGTTCCCGCAAGCCAAAGCATATGGCAAGAACCAGAATGGGATCATGCCTGGGAAATTGAACGGCGCGATGATCGCAACCACTCCCAACGGTTGCCGGATCATGAATTCATCGATTCCCCGGGCAATATCCTCCAACAGGTTGCCTTGCATCATTGTTGGAATACCGCATGCTACTTCAACATTTTCTATCGCTCGGCGCATTTCACCCTGGGCTTCTTTCAAGGTTTTCCCATTTTCTTTTACGATCGTCTCAGACAGGTCGTTGAAGTGGAATTCCAGCAGGTTCTTTAGCTCGAACAGGGTTTGGATCCGGTCTGGCGCAGGTATGCTTCGCCAGACCGGGTATGCCTGTTGCGCAGCCCGGGCTGCCAGATCCACCTCAGCACGGCGAGATAGGGGAACCTGGCAGAGAACTTCGTTCGTGGCGGGATTGTGGACTGGTAGTGAATGGGGCATCAGGCGCGCGTGTCCATTTTCCAGCAATATAGTTCTCGAGTTGTGCAGGGTTTTCCAGCATGCTACCTTCCTTGAGAAAATTCGCTTTTCTTAGAGCATTGTTGTAACACTGACCTGGGTCAGGATTTGACGGTTTTCTAATTCTTTGAAGAATGGGATCGGATCCAAAACCAATTCAGGCGGATATACTCCAGGTGGGATACGTTTCTCGGCTAACCAGATGGCTGCCACTGCTGGGGCGACCCCGGTCGGTAAGGCGCCTTTACAGGTTAGCGCACCCAGGCGATAGGTGGTTGCTTTGCCGTCTTTGAACCCACTGACTTCTGTGACGATCTCCTTGACCCAATCCGGAGGCTTACGCAGCGGGGGTGCTAGAAACTCGGTGATGGGTGGTACATAGGTGGATAGCATGGCGATCATCAGATCTCTGGGGACAACTGGTTTGCCATCCACTTCGACCGACTCCCAACCGCCAAAACCAAACTCCGCCAGTACGCGGATCTTTTCGACGACTTCTTTTGCCATGCCCCAGTAATTGATCTTGAAGAAGCATTCTTTCACGCCTTTATCCTTGAACGAGATGGGCAGAGTGGCAACTTCCGAATGTAAGGACAGATGCATGGGGAGAATGCCCAGCGGTGATGTGAAACAGTAATCTTCGAACTCGGTTAATGGCTCGCAGGCTTTAAATTCTCCATCGCGGTACACCATGGGTTCCAAGGTGAGCTCGTCAACAATTGTCGGGACTGAATAAGTAAAGCGCACATCATTGGGCGCAGGGGGTTTGATGCCATCGTAAATGCGGATCGTGTCGATGGTATCCAACCGGTCGGCAGCGTAGCGCGCCTGAATATTTGGGATACCGGGCGCAGATCCCATTCCCAGGACTGCACTGATTCCGGCTTCTTCAAATTGCTCGTGCAGCTCCAATTGCTTGCGGGTGACGAAGAACAGGCCACCCATATCAGTGTAACTGGTGCCGGTCTGTAAACAGGCTTGCATCACGGCAACATTGGTATGCCGGATGGTTGCATTGACACAGGCATCTGAGCCTTTCAAAACCTGGATATAACTTTCTGGTGATTGGGTATCCACCTTTTGAAATTCAATTTTGTTGCTGTTAAGGGTGTCGGCGACAATTTTCGCCTGAACCGGGTTGGTATCTGCAATGACAACCTGGTGGACGCGTTCATCATTGACCAGGTCCTGCACAGATATACAACCCATCTTTCCAGCGCCTCCCAATACGGTGATTCGCATAGGTTTTCTCCTTGTAGTAGATATAAAAAATTAATCCCAGGGGAACCACCAGGATTTCGGTCCCCCTTCGATCTCCCAATGAACATGTTTTGTTTCTAGAAATTCTTCTAAACCTTCACTGCCCAACTCACGCCCAATCCCAGAACGCTTCATCCCGCCAAAAGGTCCGGCCAGGTTGTCGATTAAGGGATCATTGACCCATACATTGCCGGCTTCGATCTCCTCCATGTAACGCTTGACAATGCGTGCATCCTGGGTGAACAAAGTCGCGCCTAAACCATACCGCGACTGGTTAGCCAGAAGCAAAGCTTGATCAAAGGATTCGACTGGCACGATTGGCAGGACAGGACCGAAGGTCTCTTCACGCATCACTTCCATCTCCTCCTTCGTTCCAGAAAGTACAGTCGGGGCGTAATAAAAACCTTGTGGAATCCCAGGTGGGATCTGACCACCGCACTGTAACTGTGCTCCCCCAAGGATGGCAGCTTGAACCTGCTGATGCACTTTCTCCCGCTCACTGGCTCGGATCATCGGTGTCACCTCGGATTTTGGATCTATTCCAGGACCAAGGACCAGTTTTTGGGTGATCTCCACCACTTTTTCCAGGAAGGGTTGGTAGATTTTTCGATCCACATAGACGCGTTCAACAGAGGTGCATACCTGACCGGCGTTCAAGAACCCGCCCCAAACGGCGGCTTTGGCAGCAGTATCCACCGGCGCATCGGCGCAAACGATCATGGGGTCTTTTCCACCCAACTCCAGGTGAATGTGCTTCAGCTCTTCGGCAGCCTGGCGCATGATATGTTGCCCGACTTCGGTGCTGCCGGTAAATGCAATCATACGAACGTCAGGATGGGTGACCAGGTAATCCCCCACTTCTTTTCCAGAACCGGAGATGATATTGACCACGCCAGGCGGCAGGTGATCGAGGAAACGTGCAAATCCCAGGCTGACCCAGGTTGTGTATGTAGCCGGTTTAATCACGACAGTGTTTCCAGCTGCCAGAGCGGGCGCAAGTTTCCACACCAGGAGCAGAAGCGGGTAATTCCAGGGGATGATAGCAGCCACGACCCCCAGGGGTTCTTTAATGACCATGGATAGCTGGCTGGCTTCTGGGGAGGGGATAACTCGTCCGCGGGAATGGCGTGCCAGCTCTGCGTAATAATCAAAGCATTGGGCAGACCACTCCACGTATCCCCGATTTTTGCGGATCGAGCGCCCGGTCTCCAGGGAAAGCTCAGCCGAGAGCTCATCACTGCTGGCGCGCAATCGATGAGCAATTTCGTGCAACATGGCCGCACGTTCATTGGCTGGGGTACGACGCCAGGAGGAGAACGCGCCTTTGGCTGAACTTACAGCCATTTCAGCCTCTTCTTGGCTTCCCCAGGCATATTCAGCAAAGCTCAATTCGGTAGCAGGGTCAATAGCCTGCTGTGGGTGGCCATGGGGTGTGGTTGGTTTTCCATTAATCCACATACTTCGCATAGATTAACTCCTGGTTGCTTTACGCTCGAATTCCTGTTCAGGTATGATCATTAGCACAGGAGGTTTATCCCAGGGTTGGCTGGGCCAGCTTGCCCTGGGATGTTCCTGATTTCTAGCCTTTGGCTGCCTTGACGGCCTCCTCGAAGGCGTTGAGTGTGTCATCGATCACTTGCTCATCGTGGCTGAAACTCATGAACCACGGTTCGCGCCCATCGCTATCAGGCATGACGCCGCGGTGGATCAATTCATAGGCGATCTTCTCATACAGTTCATCATCGCCCTGATTGTAGTCGCGGAAATCTAGCGGTTCCCGGTCAAAGCCAACGATGTAACCGAACATAGCCGGGACGCCAGTGACATAATGGGGAATATCTGCAGCAGTCAAAATATGACCGATGCCATCCATCAGTTTCTGACCATAGGATTCAATGCTTTTCAGGATAGGTTTTTGTTCCAGGATATCCAGAGTGGCAACAGCAGCAGTTGCCCCGGCCACATTTCCGGTGTAGGTGCCGCCATGCGCCACTGCGCCTGGCCGGACGGTCATCATCACTTCTTCCTTACCGGCGATGGCCGCGATGGGGAAGCCATTGCCCATCGATTTGGCATAAGTTAGCAGGTCGGCCTGGATGCCGAAATATTCCTGGGCGCCGCCGTTGGCAATGCGGAAACCGGTTTTGACTTCATCCATGATCATCACAATACCGTACTTTGTGCAAAGCTCGCGCATTTTTTCCAGGTAACCCGGCTTGGGCATGATACCGGCTGCATTGCCCATGATAGGCTCAAAAATGATCGCGGCCAGGTCTCCCCACTGCGCTTCAATCGTTTCTTCCAATCGTTCGAAATCGTTGAAAGGCAGCACAGTGACGTAATCCTGGATGTGGCGCGGGATACCGGATGTGGCTGGCACTGCAATTGGGCTGCGAATATGCCCTAAAGATGCTTTGTTAGCTGAAGCCGTGCTGAACATGAAGTAATCTGCCATGCCATGGTAATGCCCTTCAAACTTGATAAAACGCTCCCTGCCGGTATAGGCGCGGGCAATACGCAAGGCATGCATGGTGGCTTCGGTGCCTGTATTGGTTAAGCGCACTTTATCAACCTTGCACATGCGGCAAATTCGTTCGGTCAATTCAATTTCTAATGGAGTCGTCCAGGCAAATAAAGTGCCGTTGCCAATCGCCTCCTTTACCTTTTCCACCACTTCCGGGTAACTATGCCCTAAAATAATTGGCCCGAAAGCCAGGCGATAGTCGACATATTTCTTCCCGTCCGCATCCCAAATATAAGCGCCTTCGCCACGTTGAATGATCATGGTGTCGTCGCCCCAAAAGCGGAAATTGGAATTCACACCATAAGGGATGTACTTCTTTGCCTTTTCATATAAGGCATGGGTTTTTTCACCTTGTAAACTCATAAATACTCTCCATGAATTAGGTTGGTTAATGGGTTGTTTCCTGAGTAATGAATTCATGCATTGCATGAGATAGGTACATTCCGCTAGCGCCTCCTTGAATAGTTCATGGTTTGTCTTAGTAGGGATACCAATAATTCTGGATTTTGCCAGCCACATCCCAGTGGATGTGTTTAATCTGGCAGAATTCATCATAACCTGCTTGCCCCAATTCCCTTCCCAAACCGCTCAGTTTCATGCCTCCAAAAGGACCGGCAAAGTTATCGGTCAGGGGGTCATTGATCCACACCGTTCCAGCCTGGACCCCTTCGTAAAAGCGTTTGACCAATTTTGCGTCGTGGGTCATCAGGCTTGCGCCGAGTCCATAAGGGTTATCGTTGGCAAGCTGGATCGCCTCATCAAAATCCGAATAAGGCATCAGGGGGATCACTGGACCAAAGGTCTCTTCACGCATGATGCGCATGGAATGATCTACCCGGATCATTACCGTTGGCTCGAAAAAATATCCTTGCCTGGGGTGATCCGGTATTTTCCCGCCAGTCAGTATACGGGCGCCGCTGGCTGCAGCTTCTTGAATTTGCTGGTCGACTTTTTCCCGGAATTTTGGCCGGATCATAGGTCCAATATCCACACCATCCTGCAGGCCGTTTCCCAGGCGAAGTTTGCTGACAAAATCGCTCAATTCTTCACTGAACTGAGCGAAGATATCTTGGTGCACATACACACGCTCTGTGCTGGTGCACACCTGACCGGTGTTGAGCAAAGCCGAGTAGGATAGGGCGCGCACTGCAGTGTCCATCTCAATATCTGGGGCAATCACCATGGGGTCCTTGCCGCCTAATTCGAGGTGCAGTTTCTTCATCTGAGGAGCTGCCAGACTGGCGATGCGCTGCCCCACTGCAAGCGATCCGGTAAAGGCGATCATGCGCACATCCGGATGGGTGACTAACGGCTCGCCAGCCTCTGGGCCGTAACCGGTGACGATATTGATTACCCCAGGCGGAAAATGCTGAAAAGCAACTCGGGCGCTTTCCAGGGTAGTAAGCGGGGTCAATTCGGATGGCTTGATCACCACGGTGTTGCCTGCCGCCAGGGCAGGTGCTAATTTCCAGGCTAATAATAAAAGCGGATAATTCCACGGAATAATACAGGCTACAACCCCCCAGGGTTCTCTCAAGGTGAAGTTGATTTGGGTATCAGCACCCGCTGGCAGCATTTCTCCACGCTGGTGGCGGCTTAATTCAGCGTAATAATCGAAGGTCTCTTCAGACCACCACATTTCCTCCTCGTTTTCAGGGAATGGCTTGCCTTCCTCCTGTGTTAACAGGTGCACCAAGGCTTCATGGTGGTTGCGCAGCTCCTGAGCAGCTTGGTGCAGAAGGGTTGCACGTTCGCCGGCTGGCATCCTGCTCCAAAGGGGCAGGGCGGCTTTGGCTGCAGCGACAGCTTGAGCAGCATCTTCTGGCGTTGCGCGTGGCACTTCAGCGATGATCTCCTCTGTAGCGGGGTTTATCACAGGCAGAGCTTCTGTACTGCTTCCTGTGGTAAATTGACCGTTGATAAACATATGGCAAATTCCTTTTTGCTATGCACTGCTTTTTAATGCCGTTCTTCGCGGCGGTAATCCCTTAGAAATTCTTTTTTAACCAGCCAGGCAATATAAGCGATTGATCATTCCCAATTGGGTATATCAGCTCACCAGCGGCTGATATACCCAACTTACAGTTATTTGTTTCTACTGCGCTGACTTAATTTCGTCCCATAAGCGCTGGAACACGGATTCCCCTTCTCCGACAGGTCGGATGAACTGAAGTTTATCCAGGACTTCTTGCGGAGGATAAACTGCCGGGTCCGTTAGAAATTCTTCGTCTAATTCTGCTTCTGCAGCCGCATTTGGGCTGGCATAGTAGTTATAGTTGGACAGCATCGCGCCGATATCGGGACGCAGTAGGAAGTCGATAAACATTTCTGCAGCCAGTTTTTGTTCCGGGCTTACTGTGGCAGGAATGCAGATGTTGTCGACCCAGATCACACCACCTTCTTGTGGGATGGTATAAGCAATATTTTCATTCTCTTCCTGTGCAACCAGGAAATCTCCATTCCAACCATGCGCAAGCAGGTTCTCTCCCGAGGCGAGTAAATTTTCGAAGGTATCGCTATCATACCCAGACAAGCCTGCTTTGGCCTGGATTAGCAGCTGTTTGGCTTCTTCCAATTGGGCTTCATCAGTGGTGTTGATATCGTAGCCCAGATAAACCAGCGCGGCGGCAAAGCTTTCGCGCACATCATCCAGCATCGTTGTACGTCCATAAGCAGGCGATTCAGGATCTGGCTCAAAAAGAACAGCCCAAGAGGTGGGTGCTTCGATTTCACCGTCAATATAACCCAAACCGGATGTCCCCCACTGGTACCCTGCACAGTACACATTCCCCGGATCGTAAGGCAGCTGGCGGAAATAGTCTCCCAGGTTGGCTAAGTTGGGGATATTGGCATGCTCTAGTTTTGCAAGCATATTTTCTTCGATCATAATCCCGACCGTATAATCGGAAGGTATGATCAGTGCATAGCCGGTTGCGCCTCCTTGGAGCTTGGCTAGAAGCTCTTCGTTGTTTGAAAAATTATCCTCAACTATTTTGATCCCGAATTCATCCTCAAAAAGGGTGTAGATTTCCGGGTCGATGTACTCTGACCAATGGTAAATCACGATTTCTGGGGCTGGCTGCAACTCCTCTGCTGCAGGTTCCTCGGGCTCGGTTGGCGCTTGGGTTTCGGCTGGTGCTTGTGGCTCAGCCGGGGGTTCGGCTGGCGCCTGGGTGGCTGGACTGGCGCAGCTTGCCAGCAAACTCAATAGCATTAGCAAAGTGACCCAAGTTAAGATTTTCTTTTTCATCTGTTTCTCTCCTTCCTTTATTGGCGTTTGTATTCACCAGGGACGATCGGTTAAATATTCAGGTCTATCGGTCCTTTATCGCTTCCTTTCCTCGAGATCATCGAAATTCCAATCAAAACAAACGAGAAGACCAGCATCAGGGTGGAAACCGCATTAATCTTCGGGGTTACCCCTTTCTTAATCATGCTATACACTCGCACCGGCAGGGTGTTGAAACCGGCGCCGCTGGTAAAGAAAGTGATCACAAAATCGTCCAGAGAAAGGGTGAAGGCTAATAACGCTCCGCCCAAGATGCCCGGCATCATCATGGGTAGGGTCACCCGCCAGAATGTTTTCCAGTGGTTTGCATACAGGTCGCTGGCGGCCTCTTCCAAAGTGTTATCCATGGTGGCTAACCGGGCGCGCACCACCACGGCCACAAAAGAAATATTAAAAGCTACATGCCCGATGATCACAGAGTAAGGCACTGCCAGGCGCACGCCGAACAGGGTCAGCTTCCAGGGCTCAAAACCGATGCCGCTGATGTTGAAAAACAATAGCAGCATAATCGCCATGGCGATATCCGGGATGATGATGGGCAGATAAAGGACTGCGTCCATGGCCAGTTTTCCCGGGAACCGATAACGTTCCATCGCCATGGCTGCCAAGGTACCGATGATGGTGGAGATGAATGTTGACACGACGGCAACAAACAGGCTGTTCCATAAGGCTAGAATGATCTGGTCATCCTGGATCATTTCGACATACCAATGGGTGCTGAACCCGCTCCATTGAGCCGTCGAGCGTGAGTCATTGAATGAAAAGATAACCAGGATGATAATGGGCAAATACAGGAAAAGATAACCCAAGATGCCGTAAGCAGTCAGGCCGGTTTCACCCAGGCGATATTTCCATTGGTCCAGGCGTTCTTGGAAATTCTTGGGTTGCATGACTGCATTTTCAGGAAGGTGTGCTGGTTTCGCTGGGCTCATTTTGATTTGGCCTCCCTGACCGCTGGAGCGGAAATAGATCAGGGTTGCAAGCAGCATCAGAGACATCATCAAGGAAGAGAGAGCTGCGCCAAAAGGCCAATCGTGCGCCGCCAGGAACTGGTTGCTGATAATATTCCCGATCATCAGAGACTTGCCACCACCCAGGATGGATGGTGTGACGAATGCACCCAGGGAGGGGATGAAGACCAGCATCGAGCCAGCCACTACTCCGGGCAAGGATAGCGGCCAGATTACCCGCGTGAAAACTTTTCTTCCCGGGGCGTACAGGTCGTTAGCGGCTTCTAATAAGCTGCGATCCAATCGCTCCAGGGCTGCGTAGATGGGCAGCACCATATCCGGCAGCCAGCCGTAAACCAGCCCTAAGATAATAGCGGCATCGTTACCAAAGATGGGCAGGGGCTCTTGGATGATCCCCAGGGATAGCAAAGTACCATTAATCAGCCCGGTGTTAGTCCGTAAAAGGGTCAGCCAGGCATAGGTGCGGATCAGGAAGTTGGTCCAGAAGGGGATCATCAGCGCCAGGAGTAAGGTGTTGCGGCGCTGTTTGGGGCGTGTGGCAATGTAGTATGCCAGCGGGTATCCAACAGCCAGGCAAATCACGGTGGTGGTCAGGGCTATGCTTACCGAACGGGAAAAGGTTTTCAGGTAAAGCGGGTCAAATACGCGTTGGAAATTTTCCAGGGTAAAGTTCCAGATCACACCGCCATAGGTGCCGCGCTCAAGAAAGCTATAAACGATGACGATAAAGAGCGGAGCGATGAAGAAGATAAAGAGCCACAAGGCTGCTGGCGTTAATAAAAGCCAGGCAGCCAGGGCGGGATGTTTTCTAAGCGTCGTTTGCATAGCATTTGTTCCGATCAGGCAATAAAGGCTTTTGAGGCCTCAATCGACCAGGAAAGGGTCACTTTATCTCCTGGTTGAGCCTGGATTTGCTGGTTGCCTGCAGAATTCTGCTGCCGTGCGGTCAAAATTGCGCCACTCGGAAGACCAACCTGATAGGTGGTTGCCGAGCCAGTGTAAATGATCTCTTGGACGATGCCTTCCACCTGGTTGTAACCTGCTTGAAGTTCCTGGTTAATGAACAATTTTTCCGGACGAATGGCGATCGAAGCCTGTTGCTTAATGCCGATGTCTTGAGTGTAGCCGGCTTTTAGGTAGATATTGGGATCCACCAAAACCTCCACAAAGTTAGGTTGAACCCGAACGATATGTCCGTCCAGGTAATTGGTCTCGCCAATAAAATCCGAGACAAAGCGAGTATTGGGTGTTTCATACACCTGGTGGGCTGTGCCAACTTGCAACAGTTTGCCCTGGTCCATCACGCCAATCCGGTCAGACATGGTCAGGGCTTCTTCCTGGTCGTGGGTGACATAAACAAAGGTAATCCCCACGCGCACCTGCAAAGCTTTGAGCTCCACCTGCATAGCTTTACGCAATTTCAAGTCTAGCGCACCCAGGGGTTCATCCAGCAATAAGACCTTGGGGTGATTAACCAGGGCGCGCGCCAGGGCAACGCGTTGTTGTTGCCCACCAGATAATTGCTTAGGTTTTCGATGTCCCATATCGCCCAGATGCACCAGATCCAAAGCTTCTTGAACCCGGCGTTTGATCGAAGTTTTATCAATTTTTTTCATTTCCAAACCAAAGGCAACATTTTGTGCGACCGAAAGGTGCGGAAAAAGCGCGTAATTTTGAAAAACAGTATTGACCGGTCTTTTATAGGCCGGCAGGTAGCCTTGAATTTCGTTGCCGATTAAGATATCTCCGGTTGTGGGCAGCTCGAAGCCTGCGATCATCCTCAAGGTAGTGGTTTTCCCGCAACCGCTAGGACCAAGCAGGGAAAAGAACTCGCCATCTTTAATATCAAGAGAGACATGATTTACTGCAGTGACTGCGCCAAAACGCTTGACCACATTGCGAAGCTCAACTGCAAAAGCATCACCCATTATCTTCTCCTTGTATAAATTGTTAATCAAATTGCATGCTTCAAATTCGTGTAAGCATCGACCCCATCACCACTCATTTTTTAGTTGTCATCGGTGAGGCGCCATAAGCCATCTTGTAAGTTTTTAAGGTGAGGAAGGTTTGTGTTCGGGTAATACCTGGTACGCGCATCAATTTTTCATTCAAGAAATTTGCCAGGTGGTTTCGATCGCGGCATAATACTTCGATAAAGAGATCAAATTCTCCGGATACCATGATCAGGTAACTGACTTCAGGAAAGGAAGCGGCAGTTTTTGCCACCGATTCCAACATGGCTGGGCGCACCGATACACCGATCATCGCCGGAGCATCGAAACCCATTTGAACCGGGTCGATCATGCCGACAATCTGCAGTACACGATCTTCAAGCAGCCTGGCTACCCGGTTGCGGACCGTTCCTTCAGAGACGCCTAATTCTTTAGCGATATCTGTGTAAGGCTTTCTGCCATCGGATTGTAAATGCTTTATGATTTCGAGGTCGATTTTATCCATAGGTTAATGACTTCGTTATTCGTAGTATTAAGTAATTATATTCCTATATTCGTAAAAATACAAGGGTTTTTATAAGAATAGCATGGGATTGTGCCTGAAAATTCCTGAGGAGATATTCGCGGATAGAAATAAGATCGATCAAAAAAATTAATATGAGTTTCTGCTAAGGATCAGGACACGAGACGAGTAAGCTCGTGTTATAATCTTATCAGGTACCAGGTCCATCCGCAAAAAGATGACATATTATGGATAATAACAACAGGTTTGATCAATCTAAACAAGCGCTGGAAACACAAAGCGCCAGTTCACAGCCCTCAGCAAATGAGGAGCTGCATGCGCCACAGCCAACTTCCCCTGAACAACGCCGCATCATGATCTTCATCATCTTGGGGGTGGTGTTGTTCCTGCTGATCCTGATCGGCGGAATTTATGTTTTGGCTTTGCCTACCACCAACACGGAAAAAATTCGAGATATCTTTATTATCTTTATGGCTTTAAAGTCTTTGCTGATCGGATTTGCCCTGGTGATTTTGATGATCCAGTTGGCGCGCCTGATCAATTTACTGCAAAACGAGATAAAGCCGATCTTGGACTCTACACAGGATACAATGGGTCATTTACGCGGCACGACAGTTTTTCTTAGCGAGAACCTGGTAGAGCCGGTTATTAAGCTGAATGAATACATGGCTGGGTTTTCACAATTGTTACAAGTGATTGGCCTGGCAAAAAAAGGTAAGGGAACGAAGACATCGAAAGGAGAATAGTTTATGTCAGACAATAATGATTTTGGAGCATTTTTCGCCGGTTTGGTGATTGGTGGCCTGGTTGGCGCTGCGGCAGCTTTATTATCCGCACCAAAATCGGGTGAAGAGACCCGAACGATAATCAAAGAAAAGAGTATCGAATTGCGCGATCGAGCCGTGGAAGTTAGCCAGGATGCCCGTCATAAGGCCGAAGTAGCCTTAGAAGATGCCCGCGCCCGCGCAGACGAAGCTTTAGTTGATTTACGCGTCAAGGCAGAGGATCTGGCTCGTATGACTAAGGAACGCGCCGTTGAGCTGCAACAGAAAGTCAAAGGACCAATTGGAGACGAAGGCGTACCGCTAGTAGTGGATGATGGTACATCAGAAGCCTGAGTTCGATTGATTACGGTCATATCTCAGGTCAATTGAGGCGTGTTTTTTTCTTTTAACGCGTCTTTGCCCTGCGGTCGCATTTTATAGCCTGTATCGATAAATTACCTCGGCATAGAGTCCCACGTTTGTGGATGCTCTATGCCGAAGTTTTGTTAACACCGTTTAGATGGTTCAGGACAGTTCGCTTAGAATATCAATCGAGCTGTCCAAAATGTCGCCAGCCAGGACGGCATTGCTGCTTCCCAGCTCATCGGCAGCCAGAAGTCCAGCCTGGGCATGCATCCAAGCTCCTGCGACAGCTGCTTCAAATGGCAGTATTCCCTGGGCTAACAGGCCAACTACCAGACCGGCAAGCACATCGCCGCTACCAGCCCGCGCCAGAGCCGGGGAAGCCACCGCGATCACTGCAGTTTCTCCCTCAGGGGAGGCGATCACCGTGAAAGCCCCTTTCAAGATAACGATATGCCCCCACTCCTGGCTGAAGCGTTGGGCTATCTGCAGGCGCGCATCCTGGATTTCTGCTAGGCTCAGCCCGGTCAGCACACTCATCTCGCCTGGATGGGGCGTCAGGATGGTTTGGGGCGGTAGATGTGCAGCCCAATTAGGAATTCTTGCCAGTAATTTCAAGCCATCCGCGTCGATCACCAGGGGAGGTAGTTCTGGACGCTTGATTAGCTCTTCCTGGTCGTTTTCTTTGACGAAACCGATCTTACTGCCTTTGCCTCTCTTTGTACCCGCCACCAGCTGAGATATGAACTCAGCAGTGGGATCTTCAATTCCAAAACCAGGTCCAACCAACAGGGCAGTTACCCGGGTTAAGTTTTCAAGCACAATTTTTACTGCCGGTTCGGAGATTACGCCCATTTCGTGCGGTAACAACAACCAGGTAGCCTCTGGGAATACACCGGCCAGGGCTGAATGCAAAGGATTGGGAACGCCCAGGGTGACCAGGCCAGCGCCGGCGCGGTAAGCTGCCTGCCCGGCTAACAGGGCTGCACCGGTATAGTTCAGCGAACCGGCAATTACCAGAGCCGTCCCAAATGTGCCTTTGTGGGCATCCAAAGGTCTCTCCGGCATAACCCCTCTAACCCACTCCAGGTCGGGGATGAAGGTCTGCACTTCCCGCCAGGATTGCAAGCTCTCGCCATCATCGGGTAAACCGATGCCAACCAGCTGATACTCCCCCACCAGGTGGTGAGCAGGGAACATGAGTAAACCCTGTTTGATGGCTGCCATGGTGATCGTCAAGTCTGCCGGGATGCATTCATCAGCCGCGTCTCCGTTATCACAATCGATCCCTGAAGGGCAGTCCACCGCTACCACAAAAGGCGCTTCGTACAGGCTGGTGAGCTTCTGGCGAACATGTTCCATGGTTTCCGCGATTTCTCCTTTGAGCGGCAAGCGAAAACCAGTCCCCAGAATGCCATCCATCACCACGCCGCATTTTTCCAGCCACTGATCTAATTCCTGGTGTTGTGGATCATCCTGCAACCATAAGATTTCTACCCCGTCCTGGCGCAGTCTTTGGATCAGCGCATCATCCTGCGGGCGGGGACGCACGATATAAGCACAAGTTCGCCAACCTTCTTGCGCCAGGTAGTGCAGGGCAACCAGCGTATCGCCGCCATTGTTTCCGGATCCAACCAGGCCAATTGCGCCGTCTTCATCCAGGTAACCGTAAGCATCCATCACTGCGTTGGCCAGGTTACGCCCGGCGTTTTCCATCATGGTTTCGTATGTCAGACCGAGTGAGTTGGCTTCCTTCTCGATGGCGATCATTTGGGCTACGCTAACATATTTCATTGTTATTTTCTCCATTGCGTATAGATTATAATGCAGGCATATATTCGTTCACCGCTAATTAAGTAGTTTATGGGTAGGCGACAAACCCAAGAATGGTCCTGGGGAATTTATCTGTGATGACCAGGAATCCCAGTCCCTCCAGCCTGACAACCCCCTCCCAGTTGCGCGCCTCATCTTGCGGGGAGAGCTGAAACTGAATAGGGGCTGTATCCGTCAGGCTAATCCCCTGGGGTGTATATTGAAACTCGAGCAGCCTTTCGACAAATGAGTACTGGCTATGGGTTGCTCCAGCGCCATAGCGTTCGCGGAGAGGATCTATCGAGGGGAGCAGGTCGGTATCCCCAGGGAAGAAATAATTCATCATCCAGAACCGTCCGTCTGCATCCATCTCGGTCGTATCTGTCAGACGGTATTCTACAGGTGGTAATTCTATCTCACCTTCGGGTTCAAGCGCCAGGCTGAAAAGGCTGGCATGTGCATTGGGATTAGCTTGCGCTCCGTTAGATTCAAAGAAGGTGATCACCCGTTCGCCAGCGATCAGGATGGCCTCATCTGTGCGGTTGGATTGGTCTTGTTGCGGTGGGTTTTTGACCAGGCTGTCAAGCTCAAGCTGAACTTGCTCTAAGTTGCCTTGCACCTGGCCTGACACCAGGTAGCCCATCATGCCCAGGCCTTCCCTTGCTTCGATACTCAGGTATACGCGCTGGTCCTTGAAGGCAATGGCTTCAAAGCCTTCGAACAGGGATACCGCATTCTCCAGATCAGCGCTGATCAGGGGCACTTCCCGCGGCCGGATCGGTGCGGATGAGTTCCCCTGGATGAAATCAAGCAGCGCCTGACGGGGAATGGCGTAAAGAACGCCGCCTGGCCGGTCGCTCATGCGTTGTGGATATTGCGGCATTAAGACCAGCTCGTCCTGGTACCAGGCCATGCCAGAATATTCAGCCTGAGTGAGCGCAGCAGGCCCTTCCAGTGGTATGTACAATACCGGGACTTCCGGCGGTGTTTGGCTGGCGTCCTGTACCTGGGAATTGTCACGAGGAATGGGTAAAGTTGCGACACGGGCTGGCAGCGTGGTAGGCGTTGGCAGCGCTGCGGGGGAGGAACCAGGCGCCTGACCGCAGGCGCTGCTGGCGAATAGCAGCAGCGTAATGGACCAGACGATCAGCACTAACCGCTTTGTATATTTTTTCGGCTGCATGGCACGGGTCACTTTCCGGGTATAGCCCAGCTAAGGTTCAGTTCGTCCAGTTTTTCTGGAGCCGGTATGCCGCTGTGGGCGTCCCAGCCACGGGCCAGGTAATAAGCCGCTAACATAGACTCCAGAGGCGGCGCATAGCCTTGCTCGCCCTGCGGATCATCTGCGTAGGCACGTAACAGGGCAGTGGGCAGGCAGCTCGTTTTTGGCGCTCAGACCTAATTTGATATTGAGTAATCTTTTCAGGTTCCAGCCGCGCTCGCCGCAGCGCAGGATGTCGTCCAACGTGTAATCTGTTCCACAGGCGGCATTGATCAACGCTAAAACATCATGTGGAGCTACATTGGCGAACAGGCACATCACCAGGGCATTCGCCAGCGTGCGCCAATCCTGGTGACGGGCAACATTGGCAGCTTTTTCCACGCCACCCTGGCGGTCGAAAAATTCCAACCCCAATTCACTTTCCACCTGGCCGATATCCACCAGGAAGTAATCGGATTGGTTGTGACAAGCGCCTCGTGGCGAGGTGGCATAGACCAGGGCCATGCCGGAAGCGCCGCGCGGGTCATGGTAGGCGAGTTCTAAACCATTGACTTGAACTGCTTCCTCTTCAGCACCAAAGGCTTTTGCCAATGCATGAGCGCCTTGCGCCAGGTAGGCGCCAAATCCACGACGTTGCACAGTCTGGTTGATCAATTCTTCTAACCCCGAGCCATCTCCCCAGGTGAGCGGCAAACCGCCAGTCTCTGATAGACCGATCTTGCCCAGCTCAAACAAGCGGTAAGCCAGCCCGAGGGTATTGCTCATCGAGATGCTATCCAGACCATAACGGTCGCACAGCTCGCCCAGGCGGACGGTCAGAACCAGATCATTGAGCATCAAATTTGGTCCAAAGCCAACCATGGTTTCATACTCCGGTCCTTTGCGTTTGTCCCCATCTTCCAGGCGTACCACCCGCCCGCAGGCGATCACACAAGCATGGCAGGCGCTAACACCTGTGAGGATACTTTCTTTCATCACTGCGCCGGAAATTTTTAGTTCATCCCCAAACTGGCCTTGGGAGAAGTATTTTTTGGGCATCTCGCCCAGGTAATCCATATATTCGGCTACCCCTGCTGTCCCCAATTCGCGTAAAACCTGGGCAGTGGCGTCATTACGAAGCTCACGATTGACGCGGCTGCGGATTTCGGTATAACGCTGTGGGTCTGCCACAGGAATCTTAGCCTTGCCCTGCACGGCAATGGCTTTTAGATTCTTCGACCCCATCAGTGCGCCCATGCCGGTTCGTCCGGCTACCCGCCCGTGGTCGGCCAGGATTAAGGCAAAGGGAATCAGGGCTTCGCCGGCTGGGCCGATCGTCGCCAGGCGCACTTTACCGGCCTGCAACTCTGCTTCGATCGTGCTTTGCGCCTGGTAGGTGTCCATCCCCCACAGGTGGGTTGCATCCCGAATTTCAACTTTACCATCCTGTATCCACAGGTACACCGGCTGGCTGGCGCGTCCTTCGATCCACAAGCCATCGAAACCGGCCTGGCGCAGCTCAGGTCCCCAGAACCCACCGCAGTTGGATTCACCCCATAGCCCGGTTGCCGGTGAACGCCCGCAGACTACAAAGCGCCCTACCGCCGGCCCAGAAGTCCCGGAGAGGGGTCCATTGAGGAACAAGAGAGGCGCTAGGGCATCCAGCGGATGTAATTGGACGCTGAGATGATCGTATAACAAGCGGGCAGCTAACGAGGCTCCACCCAGGTAGTCCTGTTGCCATTCTGCCGGGATAGGGTTGCTGGAAATCACGCCACTGCTCAGGTCGATTTTGAGGATTTCTTGCATCATTAGGATCCGCCTTTTGACGATTGTGCTGGAGTTTCTTGGAATAAGTTTACCTCAATACCCAAAGAACGCAGAGAGGGTTAAACCAGCAGCCAGGTTCTGCACGTACCGGGTCACCACGCAATTTAAAGCCAGGGTAATCCTGCGATCATTTAACTTAGGTTAAAGCTTTATGCTTTTGATTGTGATAATCTTCATTTGTGACTATTCACATAAATTAGGACATTGTTCAGTAGAGATAATTAATATTTTACATTATGAGTGGAGGAGAAAATGAAGAAGTTTTATACGGTTTTATCAGTCTTCTTGATAGCAGTTTTTGTCCTGTCTGCCTGTGCGCCTGCAGCAACTGCGCAGCCACCTTCCCCCCCAGTTGAAGCTCAGCCTACCCAGGCTGCTCCGGAACCTGCAAAAACAGAGGCGGCTGCTGCACCTGTAGTTGAGCCTACAGTAGAGGAAAAACCTGCAGAAGCTGAACCTACCGCAGAAGCAACCCAGGTTGAAGAAGTTGCTGCAGAACCTGAAAAGGTGGGTATTTGGGACCAGGAATATATTGACCAAGTGCCGCCAATCCTGATGATTGAACCCTATTACATGATCTTTGGGCAGTCTCAAGTAGCTGTGCCATACTATTATGATGATGCTGTCAAGCTGGCTGGTCACTCCTGCGGAGCGACCACCGGCGCCTGGACCATCACAAAGAAAGCTCTGGAAGCGCTCTACACGGATGGCCAAATTCCCGTGCGCGGCCAGATTGCTGTCGAAGCGCCTGGCGCCGCCGATGAGTGGTTTACGGGTGTATTTGGTGAAATTATTACCTATGTAACAGGCGCTGCTCCAAAAACAGGCTTTATCGGCGCTGAATTTGCCGAAACCAATGACCTGTTTTTGCGCCAGAATAAGATGGTTTATCCCGAAGAGCCAACCGGCACCCTGCCCCCCAAGATGGAATGGATTTTCACCCGTCTGGATACCGGCAGAAAAGTTGGCGTGAACTTTAATCTGTCTGTGATTACTCCTATCGCTACTGAAGAACGTCAACAGATGGGCGCTAAGCTGGCAAAGGGCTTAGCAACTCCGGAAGAAGCTGAAGATTATTACAAATACTGGAACGACCGCGCTCGCTTTGTCCTGGATAACCAGGATATGGATGGTTTCTTCACTGTAACCATTCATGAGGAAGGCTCTGCTGAAGTCCCCGAATCGATCGTTAGCGGCATTGGCTCAGTCCCACCAGAAGAGTTCGCCTGGGATCAGGCTTATATCACAGAGGTTCCTCCCATTATGATGAAAGAACCTTATTTCGGAATCTTTGGCCAATCACAGGAACCAGTCCCGTATTATTACGAAGAAGCGGTTAAACTGGCTGGTCATTCCTGCGGTGCGACCACAGGAGCCTGGACGATTGCGAAAAAAGCCTTGGAAATCCTGTATCCCAACGGAGAAATTCCGGTGCGCGGCCAGATTGCTGTGGAAGCTCCTGGCGCAGAAGATGAATGGTTTGTTGGTGTCTTTGGCGATATTATTACTTTCATCACTGGCGCATCTCCACACACCGGTTTCATCGGCGCTGAGTTTGGGAAGGCTAACGATCTTTTCATCCGCCAGAACAAGATGGTCTACAGCGAAGAGCCCACCAACCAGCTGCCCCCCATGCGCGAGTGGATCTTCACCCGTCTGGATACTGGCAAGAAAGTTGGCATCAAATTCAACCTGGTGGTGATCACCCCATTGCCCACTCCGTTGCGTGTGGCCATGGGCAAGAAACTGGCCGCCGGTGAAGCGACTGCTGAACAGGCAGCTGATTACTACAAATACTGGAATGACCGTGCCTTCTATGTTTTAGAAAATGCCGACATGGATGGCTTCTTTACTGTGACGGTTTACGAATAGCCTTGTCATTTGCAGAAAATATAAACTGAATAGCACTCAAAAGAAGCTGGTTTCATCCATGGTGAGTCAGCTTCTTTTTGATTTTTCGCATCAGTTTTTGATATTTTCTCCCTATTGCCTCGGAACATTTCTCGCGGATAATCCTTTCCTTTGACCTGGTAAGAATATTGCAACGTAAGTCTCAGGCTGCCGGACAGCCAGGGTATTTTCCAGGAGGTGGATCAGTGTGTGCATATCGAATCTTAACTTTGGATGGCGGCGGCATTCGCGGTTTGATCACGGCCATGATGCTGGAGCGCTTGGAACATGTTTGCCCAGGCTTTCTCTCGCAAATTGACCTGTTTGCTGGCACTTCAACGGGCGGGTTGTTAGCTTTGGGTTTGGCGGCTGGAAAGTCGCCGCACGATGCCCGTAAACTGTACGAAACATACGGAGAAAAGGTCTTTGCCGACACCGTCCTGGATGATATTCGTGATATTGGTACACTCCTGGGTGCGGATTATGCATTACAGCCCTTACGGGATGCATTGAAACTCGAATTTCCTGGTTTGCGCTTGGGAGACCTGCCTAAAAAGGTACTGGTTACCGCTTTCGACCTGGACAACCAGGCGACGGCTCCTGGACAGGCTCGGCATTGGAAGCCAAAATTTTTCCACAACTTCCCAGGCGATGACTCAGATGAAAAGCAATTCGTAGTGGATGTTGGCCTGTACACCAGCGCTGCGCCGACCTATTTTCCGATTGTTGATGGTTACATCGATGGTGGTGTGGTTGCCGGAAATCCCAGCATGTGCGCCTTAGCCCAGGCATTGCACCCGGCCACCGGGGGTCAAACCTTAGACGATATCCGGCTGCTTTCGATGGGTACCGGTTTCAACCCGCGCTTCCTGGATAGCCTGGATGGCGATTGGGGATTGGTGCAGTGGGCGCCGCATATCCTCAACCTGATGTTTGAAGGGAGCGCTGGTCTGGCCGATTACCAGTGCCGCCAGTTGTTGGGAGACCGCTACCTGCGTGTCAACCCGGTGCTACCGTACCCAATCAGTATGGATCGCGTTGATCAAATCCCGGCTATGCGCCGATTGGCTGTGCAGTTCCCTTTGACTGAAGCGGCTGAGTGGATACTCAAATACTTCCAGCTTTAATCCAGGCAGGTAGTGCGCTCATCAGGTTTTCCATGACTTTTTCAGTAGCCTGGTGATAGATCTCCTTGTTTCCATAAGCCTCACCACCGCTTTCCCCCACCAGGTCTGTCACCCCGCGCAGGATGAGCAGTCGAGTTTGGTTTCTTTTGGCGACATAGGCAATCGCGCCAGACTCCCAATCACCAGCAACAGCGCCGTATTCTTCCATTAACCAGGAGACCTGCGATACCAGGATATCCCGGTCAGCAGAGACCAGTAATGTACGCCGCACTTCCTGGGGGTAAGGGAGGCGCAGCCAGCTCAGGTCCAGTTGAGTGGCATAGCGACCCTGATGAGCATCGTACTCTCCCATTTGTTCGATGATGTCATAAACGATGGTCTTCTCAACCAGAATGATCTCTCCCCGTTCTATCTTACCGGCAAGACCACCGCAAGTGCCCAGGTTGATTAACAAATTGGGCGACCAGCGGCTGAGCAGCGTATTGAGCTGAGCCTGCCGCGGCGATTTTTCCCCAACCGCCTTGCAGGAAAATGACCTGGCTTTTGTGTATCAAGATCAGGCAGGGTGATACTGAACCACTCACCATAGGGGGATGTTTCCACTTCAGCGAGAGGCAGTAACTTTCGCACAGCGCGCCATTCCGAGTTGGCAGAAATCAGTACAACTACCAGGTTGCCAGCCTGGTTGTTTGATTGCACTTCTAGTGGGGTTTGTTTTCTTTGCATATCCTGGCTCTCTTTTTCATTCTAAAGGTTATCTGATGTTCCGTGGGCTGTCAATGGGTTCTTCACACAGATCTAACGCCGGGTATCCTGGCTTGCGCTAATCCGTAATTGCTGACACGCTTGTGCATTGAATAACTTGCAGGATGGAAGAGGATGGTCTAAAATAACCCTGGGCAGAATTCACACACCATGTTTGACGAAAAGGAGGTCATATGCCAGCTCACCAGGACGCGCTTTCCCACCTTTCTCCCGTATGGACGCATTTAACGCCAATTGTCGTTGAAAGGGCATTAGGAGCACATTTATACACCACGGATGGAGATGAATACCTTGATTTCACCTGTGGGATTGGCGTCACCAATACCGGGCATTGCCACCCCAAGGTTGTGGAAGCCATTCGCCAACAGGCTGGCAATTTGCTGCATGGTCAGATGAATATTGTCTTCCACAAACCCATTCTGCAGCTGGTGGAAGAATTGAGAAGCATCGTACCAGCTGGCATTGATGGTTTCTTTTTCAGCAACTCTGGCGCAGAAGCGGTGGAAGGTGCCCTCAAGCTGGCGCGCCACGCCACGGGACGTACCAATGTGATCGTATTCCAGGGCAGCTTTCATGGGCGTACAGTGGGTACGATGTCACTGACGACTTCTAAAACCATTTATCGCGCCGGTTACCAGCCATTGATGCCGGGTGTGTTTGTCGCTCCTTTTCCGTATGCCTACCGCTATGGCTGGACCGCTGAAGAAACCAGCCGTTGGTGTTTGGCTGAGCTGGAATACCTGCTCCTGACGCAAACCGCGCCCCAGGAAACGGCTGCCATCCTGATCGAAACTGTGCTCGGCGAGGGCGGTTATATTGCTCCGCCTGCCAGCTTCCTGCATGGCTTGCGCAAGATCTGCGATCAGCATGGTATCCTATTGATCCTGGATGAAATTCAATCTGGTTTTGGCCGCACCGGCAAATGGTTCGCCCTGGAACATTACGGGCTCAAACCGGATATCATGACCGTTGCCAAGGGTTTGGCTTCCGGTTTACCGCTTTCAGGTGTGTTCAGCAGCCTGGAACTGATGCAACAGTGGATCCCTGGCTCGCACGGCGGCACCTATGGCGGCAATGCCCTGGCGACCGCAGCAGCTGTGGCGACCATCCAGGCCATTCGGGAAGACGGCATGCTGCAAAACGCTCATGACAGGGGTCAGCAGCTGGTTCAAGGCTTGCAAGCTTTGCAGCACAGATATCCGTCCATCGGCGATATCCGCGGCCTGGGTTTAATGATCGGAGTTGAGTTCAGTGATGCACTTGGCAAGCCCGATAAGGCTACCGCTAAAGCCGTCGCGCATGCCTGCCTGGACCGGCGCATGCTGCTGCTCACCTGCGGACCCTGGGATAACACCATGCGCTGGATCCCACCCTTGATGGTCAGCGCAGAAGAAATCGAACAGGGCTTGCAGATTTTTGGAGAAGCTTTGCAGGAAGTGCTTGGTTAAAAGGAATGTACTATGCAAATATGGCGAATAAATGTAAAAGAACAAAAACTAACCCAAGAAGAAGTCCCCTCTACCTGGGAAAGACTGGGTGGACGAGCTCTTTTGACTCAAATCCTGTTGGATGAAGTACCCCCTACCTGCGACCCGATTGGTCCTTCGAACAAGTTGATTTTTGCACCAGGCTTACTGGTTGGGCATATGCTCTCGAGCTGCGACCGCATCTCCGTTGGCGGCAAAAGCCCGCTCACCGGCGGCGTCAAAGAAGCCAATGCCGGCGGCACCACTGGGCTGCACATGGCCAAACTGGGTATGAAAGCCCTGATTATCGAAGGTCAGCCGGAAACGAAGAGCCTGTCGGTCTTGCATCTTAGCAGTCAGGGAGCGCGATTCGAAGCGGCGGATGATCTGACCGGTCTGGGCGTCTTTGAGACAGCTGAGCGCCTTTTGCAGCGTTATGGCGACAAGGTTGCCGTAGCATTGATCGGCCCTGGTGGGGAGATGCGCATGGCCTCCGCCGGCATCCAGAACCTGGACAAGGATAAAGTCCCCTCGCGCATCGCAGCCCGCGGCGGCCTGGGAGCGGTGATGGGAGTGAAAGGACTGAAAGCGATCGTTTTTGACGACCAGGGTTGCGACAAACCGCCCTTAGCCGACGCCAAAGCCTTCCGACAGGCGCAGAAGGCTTTCACTAAAGCTCTGCTGGAACACCCGCAAACCACGGTCTACAAGGATTACGGCACGGCTGCCATGACCTTGATGTGCAACGGCTTTGGCGCTCTGCCCACGCGCAACTTTTCGGATGGGCAATTCGAAGCAGCGGAGAAATTGAGCGGTGAGCTGATGCGCCAGCTGATCCTGGAACGCGGCGGGGAAGGCGAAACCACACATGCCTGTATGCCGGGTTGCAGCATCCAGTGTTCCAATACCTATCCGGATGCCAGCGGAAAGGGCCTGGTCTCGCCTTTGGAATATGAAACGATTGGCTTGATGGGCTCGAACCTGGGGATTGACGACCTGGATACCATCGCCCAGATGAATTGGGAAGTCAACGATTTAGGCCTGGATTCGATCGAAATTGGGGCCGCCCTGGGTGTCGCAGCCGAAGCTGGTCTGATGAAATTTGGCGACGGTGAGCGCGCCATGCAGCTACTGGACGAAATTCGCCAGGGTAGCGGTCTGGGTCGCATCCTGGGGAACGGCGCTGCAGCGGTAGGTAAGATGTACGGCGTTGAGCGCGTCCCGGCAGTCAAGGGACAGGCAATGTCCGCTTACGAGCCGCGTGCCATCAAAGGTACCGGCATCACCTTTGCCACCTCCCCGCAAGGCGCTGACCACACCTGCGGTTTGACCATCCGCGCCAAGGTCGATCATCTTGACCCCAAAGGGCAGATGCCTTTATCACGAAATGCTCAGATCAATATGGCCGGTTACGACACCCTGGGCGCCTGTGTCTTCACCGGTTTTGGCTTCTCCCTGGCGATGGACACCATCCCAGCCCTGCTCAATGCTCGCTACGGCTGGGATACCGGCAAGGATATCCTGCAGGAGCTTGGCAAACAGACCCTGCTACTGGAGCGGGAATTCAACCGTCGGGCTGGCTTCACAGCGGCTGATGACCGTTTGCCGGAGTGGATGACGCGTGAACCCCTGCCGCCGCATCAGGCTGTTTTCGATGTATCCGAAGAAGACCTGGACACGGTGTTTGATTGGTGATCAACGTCCGCTTGCACAGCATTTTACAGAGCCAGGCGCCTCAAGGAAGCATGGGGCGCCTGGTGATGGAATTGCCCGATGGACAGCCGCTTGTCTGATCTGCTGGCTGCCCTGGCCTTGCCTTTACCTGAGGATGCCTTGTTGTTGGTGATTAATGGCAGGATGGCGGGTGAAGAGGATGAATTGCAGGATGGCGATCAGGTGAATGTGATGCCGGCGTTGGAGGGGGGATAGTTAACAAAACCCTAAAGGTTTTCAAAACCTTTAGGGTTTGTGTGTTTTTAGATTTCCAGAATTACTATTGGCTCACCCACCCCTTAAACCACACACTCAAAACCTCCCCGGCCGGCTTACCGTGCAGCGAGCTGGAGCGGTCCAGCAGAGCGGCGGGGGGATAGTAGCCCTGGCTGACAAAGCCTGTCACCCACGGACGGTTCTCGACCGCGGTCAAAAAGATTTGGTAAGCTTCTGCCTGGTCTGCCAGGCTATTCTGCGATGGATAGGAGAAGGCGACCACCACAGGTTTGCCGCTCTGGTCGTGGTAGGGTGTGATCAGGGTATTGAATTGGTCGTCGATGCGCGTCGCCAGGTTGAATTCCAGGTTGGCCAGCGAAGCCAGGACTTCATCTGAGAAGGTAAATTCCACGTAGACCGCATCCACCAGCTCGAGCAGGAAGGGCGGTTGGGCGAGTTGTTCCACTGGCAGCGCCCACAATAGCTGCCCGCTGTAAGCGCTGCGCACTTCGTCGATCAGGCTGCGCCAGCGTGTCTCCGCATCCATGGGAGCGGCTGCCTCACTGCCATCTGCCAGCAAGCCGCCAGGCAGGGCTGGCGAGAGCCAACCGCCGCCGATGATCAGTGCCGGTAACTGGTTCTGTTCTGCAAATACGGCATGATGCAGGATAAAGCTGCGATATTCATCAAACCACACATCCCACCAGGCGTCATCCCGGGCAGCCTCCAGCCACCATTGATCCTGATCAATGAAGAAGGATGGGCTTGGGTAGAGCGCCATTTGCAGATTGTGGCTGTTGCCCTGGTCGGCAAAAGACTGCATGTCAAACCAGAGCATATCTCGCTCCGGGGATGGTTCCAGGCTGGGCGGCTCATTCCCGGGAGCATTGCGTCCGAAGGTCCAGGTGGGCGTCAGCACCACCCAATTAGCGCCCAGTTGCTGGATATGCGCCATGCTGGCCGGCAGGCGTGTCTTCCAGGAGGGGCGGTAGGCATTCTGTAACTGGATGCCCGCCCAAAAGCCGCTTTCACGCGTGGTTGGGACGGCGTTTTGCAGCTCTACCGGCTGCTGACCGGTCAGATCGATCCAGCCGGTGACCTGGTCGCTGATCTGTTGCGGGCGATCGAGCAGCTCCAGGGGGCGACCGGCGCCGTATTGCCCTGGTGTGCGCTCATCATCGGCGCTGCCGCATTGTCCGCTGCGGCAGTAACGGTAACTGAAGTTGCCGGGCAAGTTGAGCGGGCTGAACAGGATATACGCCCAGCGGTTTTCGCCCAGTGACCACATCGGCAGCGGTTCTGTCCAGCCGAAGACCGGGTTGAACTGGATGGCGACAAAATCGTCCGCTGGTGTGTCTTGCGGTACGGTGACATCGAAGGTAATGGTGTTGGCATTGCCTGTCATCCAGGTTTCGACTGTATCTTCCACGACAATATTCTGATTTGGGACGACCAGCTGACGCAGCCTGTATTCGCCTGTGGCGCTGTGTTCGGCGTTCCAGAAACCGTCGCCCAGCGTGTACTTGTAGCGGATATCAGCGCCCACCGGTAAATCGAGCGTGACAGAGTAACGTCCATCCGGTAGTATGCTCAGCTCGGGCATGTTAACCGTCAGGCTGCTGATGCCGCCATCCAGGCTGGCAAAAGTGTTGCCCAGCTGGTACAGGTTGCCTGCCAGGCGCACTGGGATGATAGGTGGGGTCTCCTTGGGCAAGCTGACGACAAAGATGACTTTGACAAAGGTGGAGGGTTGTAATTGAATATCAGCTGGGGTCATCGAGTCAGCAGCCACCAGCGCGCCTTGCTGGAAGGTCTGGTAAGCCCCGTCTCGGGCGTACACCACCAGGTTATGCGTTCCGGGCGCCAAGCCATTGATCAGGTAGCTGCCGTCCGCCATAGTGGTTGCCTGAGCTCCGCCAGCGATCACCAGCAGGTTGGGGATTGGTGCGCCGCTGACTGCATCGGTGATCGTCCCGCGGATGCGCCCCAAGCCCTGCTCGTTTTGGGTATCCGTCCAGCGGCTGACCACATCGCGCACCTCGCCGGGGCTTTGCACATAGAAAAGGCGATAGCGGATGGGACTGCCGTCCAATAAATGTTCAGCGACGCGGTAAGAATCGGTCTGCCGCTCGTAATGGTACTTGACCACCGAACCGATTTCCAGCGGCACGCTGATCACGTATAGCTGGGTGCCAGGGGTAGAGGTGATTACATCCGAGGGTACCAATTGCATCTGTTGAGATTGGCTGTTCAGCGCCAGACCGGTTACCTCATCCAGAATGGTGAAGAAGATGGTTTGTTCGATGCCAGGCTCGCTCTGTCCTTCTTCCAGCTCAGTTTCTTCGCTCTCCAGGTCTTCTTCCACGGGTTCGGTGGCGGTGGCTGGTTGTGCATCAGCAGGTTCGGCGGTGGGCGTCTCAGAAGGGCTCTCGAGCACTTCTGGCGTGGGTTCGCCTGCAGGTTCGATGGGTAGACCATTGTCAGGAACAACCGGGTCCAGGATGGGGACTTCCACGAAGAAGGTGACAATCGTCTTTGGCAGCGGCGGTTGTGGTGTGGAGAGCTTAGGCGCTTCGGGTGCAGCCGTCTCCTGGGCAGGGCTCTGTTGGATTAGCCAGTCCTGGGGATTGGGCAGGTTACAGCCAGCGACCAGGCTGGCCAGGAGCATTAGGAGAAACAAGCGATGGGCGAATTTTGGTAGCATAAAATTCTCTTTGTTTGTTCAATTAATCTGATTGCTTCAAACCCTAAAGGTTTCAAAAACCTTTAGGGTTTACTTGGGTTGTGATTGCATAAGGTGCAAGAATTATTCCCGCAGTGTGTGGATCGATCACAAGCCTCTCAGCATTTTACCAGCGAAATCAGGAGCTGCGTGAGCTGCTTTTCTCAAAATGCGCCAGCACCTGGGCTTCAAACAGGCGCGCTCCGCCATGGGATGGATGGCGAATGGGTTGGTGCGGTATCGAGCTGCGCCTCAGGATAGCCTGGGCGAATTTCCCGACGGCCAGGATGTCCTCAGGCTGCAGGTCGCTCGATCAGTTTCACCAGGAATGGGATTTGCGCATTGACTTCACCCATAACAGGTTTGCGATTGGTTAACGCTTCTCCAGGCTGATGCGGGTGAAAGGGAAAGACATTCCAAACCAGGAAATCCTGAGCATAGGGCAGCAAGCAGCGCCAGAATATCGCCGCGCTGGCTTCCCGGTACCCCGTTGAACAGGAAACGGCTTTCGGTCCAGGATTGCCATTCAGGCCAAAGCGGGTGTTTACCAGGCTGCTGCGTGAACCCCTGAAAGGCAGTTCACCACTGGTGAGTTGCGCCTCGCAGGTAAAAGCCACTCCGCTGAAACGGCAGCCGCGCCAGCCAGGCGCTTCTCCCAGGATCAGTGTGGCGGGTCTGCCCTGAAGTGTTCCAGGTAAGCCTGTAAGTTTTGCTGGCGAATGCTCGCCGCCTGCGGGTGCTCCACACCTGGCAGGCTATCCCGGTACGGATTGAGATACGGGTGCCTGCCCTCCGGCTGCGATGGAACAGGGAAGATCTCGTCCTCAAGGAGTTCCCAAATGGATGTGATGACTGGCTGCATGAAGTTAAAGCCCTCACCCCGACCCTCTCCCATGGGAAATCACCATGGGAGAGGGGGAATTTGTCCACAGGTGTTCTTAGTGGTTATCTTTACTAACCGGGATGAAATACACATCCGTGGGTTTGAGCTTGCTGTTTCGCAGGAATTTGGGTCTGACGGGCATGTCGATCCAGTCCAGGTTGGGCTGTTGCGGGTCAACGCCACGCAGGCGGGTCAGCAGCAAGGTATTCACACCTTCCAATTGGACTAGAGCCAGCACAAAAGGCGTCTCTGGCAGGAATTCTTGCGAGCCAAAGTAACACACGGTAAAGGCGTGGATTTTGGCGGGTCGATCAGTAATATCGATCCACACCGTTTCGCGCCCGGAGTGCATATCATGGCCGCGTGGCTGCGCATAGGTGTAACCACTTTCTGGATCCTGGTTAGCCAGCAGCCGCCGGTTGGTCAGGGCTGCAAACCAGGGACTATCCTGCCCGTAGGAGTGCAGGTAAGTGATCTGGTAATTTTGCTCAATTTGCAGCGGCGCCATCTTCTTCAGGAATTGCAGCGCTTCTGGACTGCTATCCAGCGGGAAGGGTACGCCGTGGACGATATAACCACCCAGGGTTTCTTCAGGTCGTTCAGGAATTTTCGACATGATCATGCCTCCTCTTGAGCAGCCTTAGGCTGCCTGTTCCAGGATGGATACGGTCACATAAGTGCCGGTGCCGGCGTGCGAATGGATCGCGCCTTTGCGGGCTGCCTGCACTTGCAAGGTTTGGTCGCCAAAATGCTTTCCGATGGTTCCTTGCAGTTGCCAGGTGGCGAAGACGGCCTGCATCAAGCCGGTTGCCCCGACCGGGTGCCCGCAGGCAATCAAGCCGCCGGATGGGTTGACCGGGCATAGGGGTTTTTCTAGCAGATCCAGCCCGTAATCGATGCCGGGCATAAAGGCTTTGCCGGATACCGCAAACGGTCCGCCCTCTCCATAGCGGCACATTCCCAGGTCTTCGTAGGTTTGGATTTCGCTGGATGTATAGGCGTCGTGTAATTCGACAAAATCTAAGTCCTGCAAGGGGTGTTGGATGCCGGACATTTTATAGGCCATATTGCCGGCTGTGCGTCCGGCGCGGAAGGAGTGCACACCTGGGTAACGTGTGCCGTGCTCCCATAAGCGCCGATAGTAGGCTTTGGTTTCCTCCGAGCTGCTCTCTTCCGGTGTGGCGTAGCGTTTCATAAATTCGTCATAATCCACATGAGGACGGTCAGCCATGCGCATGGCATCCGTGCCGCGTCCGATGCCAGTGACCTGCACCAACGGTCTGGAGATGACCGCGCCAGCCGCTTCCAGCTTGCGCAATCCTTCTTCAGAGCACAGGATGGTGGCAGCCGCACCATCGGACATCACGCAGATATCCAAGCGGGTCAGCGGCCAGGCGACCATGGGAGCGTTGCGCACGTCATTGATCGTATAGCGGTTACGCTTTTGTGCATAGGGGTTGTGGAAAGCATTGATATGGTTCTTGACGCTCACGGCTGCCATCTGCTCAACCGTGGTACCGAATTCCTTCATGTGGCGGGTGACCATCATGGCGTAGTATCCGGAATAAAAACCGCCCACCGGATAATCAAAAGACACATCGGAAGCCAGGGCGATAAATTCATTGCCCTTCCAGGTTTCGACATGGCTCATGGTCTCGAAGCCATAGGCGACACAGACATCCATGTGCCCGCTGGCCACCGATTTCCAGGCTTCCTGAAAACAGATGCCGCCTGTAGCCCCGCCGCCTTCCACGCGGTGGCTGGGTTTAGGCGCCAGGCCCAGGTAATCCTGCGCCATGATACCGGCCATCAACTGGCGGGTAAAATGATCTGAAAAATAGGATGCTACCGATCCATCCACGATTTCATTGAAAGCTTCGAAATCGATGTGTATATCCTGCAGGCAGTAATCATAGGCTTCTTTGACAATGGCTTGGAAGGTTTTATCCGGTCTGGATTTGGCAAACTTTGATACTCCCCCAGAAACAACGTAAACGGGTCTCATCCTTACCTCCTATCTGGCTCAATCCGTTCTTGTAAAACGAAGGCATCTCACCAAAGCACCTTCGCACTTCAACAGGTCGATAAATTACTCGCTTTGGCTCAGTTTTCCTGCGGCCTTTGCTAAATTCAAAACTTTCAGGGCGGCTTTCACCACCGGGGCATCCACCATTTTCCCATCCAGGGCAAAAGCGCCCTGTCCGGCTTGCTGATTGCGTTCAAATTCCTGAACCAGGCGTAGGGCTTGAGCAATGGCTGCATCGCTGGGGGTAAAGGCGGTTTGCACCGCTTCAACCTGGTTGGGGTGGATAACCTGTTTGCCGTGGAAACCCAACTGAGCGCCAAAGTTGGCTTCCTGGATCAGTTTCTCCGCATCCCGAAAGTCTACGGTCACCAGGTCAATGGCTTGCAGACCGAATGCAGCGGCATGGGCGACTACTGAACTGCGAGCATAGAGCACTTCTGCCCCGCCAGGTGTGCGGGTTGCGCCGATATCATGGGTATAGTCTTCTGCCCCAAAGATGATGGCTTGTAAGCGAGGGTCTGCGCTGGCAATCTCCCGCAGATTGAGCAGGCCGAGCGCTGTTTCCACCACTACCAACAGGCAGATATCTCCTGTGGTCCAAGCAGCTTGTGCTTCGAATGCGGCGATCTTTTGGCTTATCATTTGGATTTGCCAGGCATGTTCAAGCTTGGGAATCACGATTCCATCTGGCCTGCCCGGCAATACAATCGCCAGGTCTTCTTCTTCAAGCCCCGACCCCACTGCGTTAATCCGCGCCAGTTTTTCGCTGCGTCCAAAATCCAGGCTTTGCAAGGCTTCCCGAATATTCTGGCGAGCCTGGTCCTTTTGGTTAACGGCAACACCGTCCTCCATATCCATGCACAGACAGTCAACATCCAGGGAGGCTGCCTTGCGAATTTTATTCAGGTCGCTTCCAGGAGTGTAGAGTAGAGCACGTCGGGCGCGCATAACACCTCTAGGCTTGGGCGGCGGAGCGCCTTCTTTGAGCAATCTTGGCTAATAAAATACTGAAAAAATACAGGATGATGAGTGGACCCATCACCAGAGACATATTGACCGGGTCAACTGTGGGGGTGATCAGTGCGGCAATCACGGCAATAATTACGATCGCCAATCGCCATTGTTGAGAAAGCATCTCAGCTCGCACAAATCCTAAACGCGCCAGTAGGAAGATCACCAATGGAAATTCGAAGGCGACCCCGAGCCAGAACATGATGCCGGTGACAAAATTGATATACGATGAAGGGCGCGGGATCGTATTGATGCCCATGAAGTTGAGCAGGAAGGGTAAGGCAGCCGGCAGTAAGACAAAGTACGCAAATAACATACCGCCCACGAAAAATAAAGTGGCTACCGGTATGGCCAGCAATCCGAATATGCGATTGCGGCGACTGATGATAGCAGGGGCGATGTACAACCATACTTGAAAGGCAATAAATGGAAAGGAAATCGCAAAACCGGCCAGAAGGGAGACGCGCATCACGGTTCCGACGGGTTCTGTTACTTCGATTGCCACCAGGGATTCAAGCCCGCCTTCCAAAGGGCTACTTAAGAATGCCAGGACCTGCTGATTAAATGTGAAGGCCAAAGCTGTTGCCAGCGCCAGGGCGGCAACCGATCGCAGTAAATAGCGGCGTAAATCTGCCAGCTGGTCCAGGATGCTATCCGGATTTTCGACCACTTTAGAAACTACATCCGGCAGTGGGGTATCTTCTGCCTCGACGGTCAGAATCGTTTTTACCTCGATGAAGAAACCGGCAATCGACCGAAAGATAAACTTCAAAATCCAAAACACCAGGCGAAAAGGCGCAGAAATAATCAGATAGATGGTGTGGAAAATCTTACGCATTTTCGGATCCGGATTCAGAAGAAGAAGTAGACGTTGTTTCGGTTTCAGGCGCAGCTGGAGGTGTGTCAGTCGCTACTTGGGAACTGGTTTCAATCGTCTCCACGGTTGGCGGAGGCGGAGAGGCAATCGTGGGAGGTGTCAGCCAGGAAGAGATATCTTTTTCGGTTTCTTTCAGCTCTTTGTTTAATGCGCTGGTATCAAAAGCGGGTTTGAGTTTTTGAAATTCTTTCATGCTTTCATTGATGGATTTCACATCTTCTTCGAGACCGGCTTCCCGCATCATTTTATTGGGCAGGTAACGCAGGTTGCGCCAGCCTTGCTGAAAGTCTCGCCAGCCTTGGGAGGTGATAATTTTTCGCAAGAAACGCCCCAGGGTTAGTCCAGCCTTTTTCATGTCCTGGGGTCCTAAAACGATTAATGCAATCAGAAATATGAAGAGCAGTTCTAGAGGGCCAACACCAAGTATTTCCATGAGTGATTATTCTATGGGTGATGTGTCCATATCCAGTGGCGTTTTTTGACTGGATTTGATTAAGCTTTGCAGGGTTTGTTGAACTTCATTCAGGTGATCGGTCAGGCTTCCCAACACGCCATTCACAAAGCGAGGTGTACCGTCAGAGCCATATTCTTTGGCTAATTCCACGGCTTCATTGATAGCGACTTTGAGAGGTGTCTCTTTGAATATGGCAATCTCCCATAAAGCGATCCGCAAGATATTGCGATCAATGTAGGCTACCTGGTCCATGGGCCATTCTGGGGCATGTTCTGCAATCACCCAGTCCAACGTTTCGGCGATTGGGGCTACATTCAACACAATCTGGCGCACAAAATGCGTCAGGCTTTCATCTAATGGCGTGTCTTTAATTCGTTGGTCGACAACTAAGCCCATCGGATGACCGGTTAAATCAATTTCGAAAAGTGCTTGCAGGGCGAGACTTCTTGCCCTGGTTCGTTGTTTCATGAAATATCAGACCTCTTGTGCCAGATTTGTGTGCTGTTCTTCCTGAAATTCAATATCTTCTATGTGAATATTGACGTGTCCGATGCGCATACCGACCATCTCAGAGATCGCGCGGGATACATTTTGTTGTACCTGGCGGCTAACATCTCGGAAATTAACGTCTTCTTTTAAGACAATGTACAAGTCCACGTAAACAATTTCTTGCCTGATCTGGATGCGTACCCCTTCGCCCACACCGCGGCTCAGCCAGCGGTTGACGCTGCCTGGTGTATCGCTCATCCTGGAGACGCCTGGCACATCCAGGGTAGTCAGCCGGGCGATTGCCAGTAGCACTTCTGGGGCAATCGTTGTCTTCCCTTTTCGGTTGGAATAATTCTCTTTGACACTCTTGTCCATGATTTTCTCCTTTGCTTGTGCGGGAGACCTACATCATCATCATTCCGCCATCAACACTTAAAACCTGGCCAGTGATATATGCTGCTTCGTCGGAGGCAAAGAAAGCCACAGCGTAGGCGATTTCTTCTGGTTTTCCCCAGCGCCCTAAGGGGGTCAACTTCATCATGGCTTCCTTGAGTTCTTCGGGCAAGTCATTGGTCAGGGCTGTGGGTACAAATCCTGGCGCCACAGCATTAACCGTGATCTGGCGTGAGGCAACTTCTCGCGCCAGGGCTTTGGTAAAGCCAATCACGCCGGCTTTGGAGGCTGAATAATTGGTTTGCCCCACCTGACCAGCCAGGCCAGATACTGAGGAGATATTGATGATGCGCCCAAACCGCTGCTTCATCATGCTGCGTATGACGGCTTTAGAACAGTTGAATACACCTTTTAGATTGGTATCGATGACCACGTCCCAATCTTCTTCTTCCATACGCATGATCAACGTATCCCGGGTGACCCCTGCATTGTTGACCAGGATGTCGATGCGACCGAATTCTTTTTGTGCTAGTTCGATCATTGAGCGAGTCTGGGTTGCATCGGTCACATCTACACTCGCTGGAATGATCCGCTGACCGGTGGCGAGTGAAATTTCTTCAGCCACAACCACGCATTCTTCCAGGTTGCGATCTGCCATCAAAACATCTGCACCGCGCTGCGCTAAAACTTCAACAATCGCTCTGCCAATGCCACGTCTGCCCCCTGTAACAATCGCTTTTTTACCATTTAAACCCATATCAACATCCTCCAATAAATTCGTCCATAACATGCAGGGCGTGCCCATTATACCGCGATTGCATCGGGGAGTTCAGAACCTGGGAATTTTTTTACTGGTTTGAGCGGAACTTTTCAAGATCTTCCGGCGAGCCAATTGAAAAACCAGAAACCTGATCGTTAATCCGTTTCAATAACCCGGTCAGAACATTTCCACTGCCCAGCTCAATAAAGGTATGTACGCCTTGTTTCACCAGGTATTCGATGGATTCAGTCCAACGCACCCTGGAGGTCAATTGAGCGCGCAAATCAGCGCCGATTTCCAGTGCTGAGACCAGGGGTAGTGCTGTGACATTTCCGATCAATGGAATGCGTGGGTTGGCTATCGGAGAAGCTTCAACAGCCTGGTTAAAATCTGCCTGGGCTGAAGCCATCAGCGGAGAATGGGCGGCAATACTCACAGCTAAGGGTCTTATACGGCGAATTCCTGCAGCTGTTGCCAGTTCGATAGCGCGTTCCAGGGCAGGTTTTGCGCCTGATATGACTACCTGACCCGGACAATTGTCGTTTGCTACCTGAACGATTTCGTTGGGCAAACTGGCTTGCGCACAGATGCGATCCAGTGTTTCAATATCACTGCCTAAAACGGCTGCCATACCACCAGGGGTGCTCTCTCCGGCGCGTTTCATGACCTCGGCGCGTCTGCGCACCAGTTTCAACCCTTCAGCAAAGGGCAGCGCCCCGCTGGCAGTCAGTGCACTCAGCTCACCCATGGAGTGCCCGGCGACATAGGCAGGTTGGAACTTGGCGAACTCTGATTGAAATACAGTCCAAACCGCCATAGAGTGAACATATAGGGCAGGTTGGGTATGTAAAGTATCAGAAAGAGTCTCCAAAGGGCCTTCCCAGGCTAACCGAGATAGGGAATATCCCAAGATTTCATCGGCTTGTTGGAAGAGTGCCTGGGCGCGTGCATATTTCTGAGCCAGTTCATATCCCATGCCAACAGCCTGGGAACCCTGGCCAGGAAAAAGGATAGCGATTAACTCGGGAGACATATCCAGAATCTTGAATAACGCAAGCGGGCCGTGAATTCACGGCCCGTTGGTTTATTTCTTTTCTTCGCTGATGACTTCGCGGCCTTTGTAATGTCCGCAATTAGGGCAAACGTTGTGCGGAAGGCGCATCTCGCCACAGTTACTGCACTGGACTAGATTGCGGGCTTCAAGGGCATCGTGTGCCCGGCGGCGGTCACGCCGGCCTGAAGAGAGCTTTCTCTTTGGATGTGGGGGCATGGTCTTACTCCTTTGACAATTTACGGCAAAGATTGCTGTTTATTTTTCGCCTTAACATGAAGGCTCAATATAATGCCTGCCCTGGTGGGCAGGCAAAGAAGAATTATACGGTTAGGTGTTAACATTGTCAAGTCTTTAGCCAAAAATGAATCAACGCAGCCTGAAAACCCAGGCGCCATCTTGTTCAAAAATCAGCTCAAACAAAGGGCTGGCTTGGAAAAGGGCAGGATCAAATACGCCGCCGCGCACACCGCAATAGAGATATTCTATCTGGTTGGCCTGCATCAAAGCGTGAAGAGCGGGTGGATCTTTGCTCAGCTCTATGGCCTGCCTGGTTAGCTCGGAGACCATCGTCACAACCTGCTGGCTTTCACCCAAGCCGTACAAAATCGGAGGTGGGATGGTCTTTCTCCCAGCCAGGGGTGTGATCCAAAAGCCGCCATCGTTACCCGCATAAATGCCATATCCCCAGGAGAATGGATTGATCAGGAAGGTCGCATCTTCTGGAAGGTTTGTTTCGATCCATTGGATGACGGGCAGGTCAGCCTGGCGCGCCAGAAGGGTGACCGGATTGATGATCGGCATCAGTTTTTGAGCTCCCAGCAGGCAGAGTGGGATAGCGACCAGCCAGGCAAGTGCCAGCAGCCAACGTTGGTAAGCGTTTGGAATGAAACGATTGACCAGCCGATAGCCCTCAGCCAGGGCGTATCCGCTAAAAGCCGAGGTTGGCAAGAATAGGGCAATTTCAACAGAAATATGGTTGACAAAGGTGGAGAAGGGCAATCCCAACACCCCCAGGTTTGCCAGCAAGAATAATAACCCAACCCACAAATATGAGATGGTGGCAAACCAGTGTAACTGCAAGACGGCCAAAACTAATCCTAAAACAGCCAGAACCAGGATCGGTATGCCAGATGCGCTGGTCAGGTATCCCCAAGAGAAACCTGAAAACGGGGTTGTGGCAGGATTGTAGGCTGCACGGGGAATAATCAAGGTTTCCAACGCCTTTGGCCACCAGGGAAGGCTGAGCAGGACTGTGAAAACTGCCGTAGCGAACAGCCAACCCAACCTGGGCAGAATTTCCCTTCTGGATGCTGACTGCCAAAGGCTGCGTACCAACCACACTCCTGCCTGGGCAAGCAGAAGACTGGCCAGGAAGGCCAACACCTGGTAATGAGTCAGGAATAGCCCCGCGGTTCCTATCCCAGCTAATAGCAGAATCTTGACCTTAACCTGCAGTGAGTTCGTTAAAGGTGGATCTGTTAGGGTTTCAGGCTTGCTCGGGAAGAATTGCGCCAGCATGGTATAAGCTGCCGGCAAGATTAGCATCCCGGATAGGTGGGTATAACGTCCCCAGCTTGCCAGGTAGGCTGGCATGGGAGTGAAAACCCCACAGATCAAAGCTGCCAGCACAGCTGCCTTGCGATTGCCCGTGAGTGTGAATGCAAATAAATAGGCCAGAACCACACTGAGTGCATTGAGCACCTGTCCAAATATCAGCATGGCCTGTTCAATTTCTAGCCCAGATAGCCAGATGAAAACCGCCATGATGGCATGGTAACCAGAGTGGTAACTGGCCATAACGGCAGGAATAAGCGGTTGGTAGGTGTTTGGATAGGCGCCCTGTTCAAGAATCAGGCGTATTATGGTGGCATGGTGGACCGAGTCTACCCAGGCTGGTGCAGCCAGGTCGCGTGTCATCGCCAGGCGGATGCCCAGGGAGAAAAGGAAGATCAGCAGGAATGTCCAAGAAGTTCCGTCCCAGTGCAAGGAAGGCTTCCACGCTTGTTTTATCAGGCTCGAGAGGCGCTCCCGGCTTTGCCAGGCTTTGAAGATCAACAGCCCAACCATCCACAGGTAGATGCTGGTTTGGTTTAAGTGCAAACCGGTTGCTGTCGTCCAGAGTAGGAAAATTGGGATCACTGCCAGGCTCAAGCCAATGGATAGGGCAGTTTTTTGCCAGAAATCTACCTGGGAAAATTTCTTCTCATTTCCCAGTAGACCACTCAGAAGCAAGTTGCCCGGCAACCACGCAGTCAAAATCAATGGAAATAGAAGCCAGGACCAGCGCAGCCCATTGACGAGATCTTGCAGCATGGCTTGCAGTCCATAGTTGTAGCCTAACCGGAAGCTCAGATCGCCTGGCTGAGGTAGCTGCCCGGAATGCAGCTCTCCTTGCGTATAGATATCTTGTTGGCTGCCATAAACCCGTACAGAGCCGGAATGGATCGTCAATCGGATGGCATAGTCTTGACCTGGCGGATCATCCTGGGGGGCAAAGGAGACAACAACAGGAAACTGATTTTCGATGTCGACGAAATCAATCGATTGGGAAATCAGTACTTCTTCGCTATCTGCGAGGCGAAATAACTCAAAAAGCACTGCAGGTTGAGTTTCACTGCCTTGTTTCAGCAATGCTCATGTAAAGATGTACACTATTCAGTTGAGAGCGTCTGGATTGGAAACTTTGCTCGACTGGATTCGATGCAGTCAACAGCGCAACGATATCTGCCCGGTTTTCTTGAGCGCTTTCTGGGTCTTTCAGCGTAACGCAAGCGCTCAGGGATAGGGGCGCCAGGATTGCGATGAGAAATAATATCAGGCGAGCAGGGTTGGGTTTCATCTACTCGCCTGTCTATCTATGCCTTTTCCATGTTGCCGTTGCCCATACTGGCTCGCAAATAGGCTTCAATAAATTCGTCAATGGCGCCATTCAGAACCGCTTGGGCATTGCCCACTTCATAATTGGTGCGGTGGTCTTTTACCATCTGGTAAGGGTGCAGCACGTACGAGCGAATCTGGCTGCCCCATTCAGCCTTGGTATATTCGCCGCGCATCTCCGCCAGTTCTTCTTCCTGCTGGCTTTGCTTGATTTCGAGCAAGCGGGCGCGCAGCACGCGCAGAGCGTTTTCCCGATTTTGGGTTTGTGAGCGTTCGTTCTGGCAGGTTACCACCAGGCCTGTGGGGATATGGGTGATGCGGATGGCCGTATCGTTCTTTTGCACATTCTGACCCCCTGCACCAGCTGAGCGATAGGTATCGATGCGAATGTCGCTTGGATTGATCACGATTTCATCGTCATCTTCCACCTGGGGAAGCACTTCCACCAGGACAAAGGATGTGTGTCTGCGGTGGGCTGCATCAAAGGGTGAGAGCCGCACCAGGCGGTGTACGCCCTTCTCTGAGCGTAAATATCCGAACGCATATGCGCCGTTCACCGCAATGGTAACGCTTTTGACACCCGCTTCTTCTCCCAGGGTGGTGTCCAGGATTTCAGTTTCGAAGCCACGCAATTCGCACCAGCGTAAATACATACGCTGCAGCATCTCTGCCCAATCCTGCGAATCTGTGCCTCCAGCTCCGGCATGGATGGCTAAGAGAGCATTGCCCTGGTCATGCTTTCCTGAAAGCATGGCGGTAAATTCGAGCTGATCAATTTTCTTTTCGATAATCCGGGTTTCATGCTCCAATTCAGAGCGCAGGCTCTCATCTTCCATGCTGGCTAACTCCAGGCTATCGTTAATCCGTTGTACCAGGCTTCTCAGTCCGCTCAACTCGTTCTGCAGGGAAGATAGCTTTTTCATCACGCCCCTGGCTTTCTCAGGGTCGTTCCACAACTCCGGGTCTTCAGATTGCTTTTGAAATTCTTGCTCTTGGGATTCTTTTAAAGCGAAGTCAAAGACGCACCAGTAAATGGCGGCTCAGGTTCTGACATTCTTCTAAACGGTCTATCAAATCTTGCATGATCAACAACTCCATCAGAGAGACTTATTCTTCAAATTCGCCCATGATCCCATCTACAAAGGAATCTGGGTCGAAGGGCTGCAGGTCTTCGGGTTTCTCGCCCAAGCCTGCAAACAAAATCGGTAACCCGAGCTCGCGTTGGATAGCAAAGCCCATCCCACCGCGAGCGGATGAATCCAGCTTGGCCAGAATCACACCCGTCACATGCACAGCTTCCTTAAAAGCGCGGGCCTGTTGCAGAGCGTTTTGACCGGTGGTGGCATCCATCACCAGCCAAACTGCATGGGGTGCGCCATCCATGGCTTTACCGGCGACGCGGTGCACCTTCTTCAGCTCTTCCATTAAATTGAAGCGGGTGTGCAAACGACCAGCCGTATCAATCAAGGCGATATCCGTGTGGCGCGCTTCAGCTGCCTTGATCGTATCATAAACCACTGCGCCAGCGTCCCCGCCGGCCTGTCCGGATATCACTGGCAGCTTGAGACGGTCTGCCCAGATCTCCAACTGGTCGACAGCGGCAGCCCGGTAGGTATCGGCAGCGCCCAAGAGGACACTCTTTCCCTGTTGGCTGAAACGCTGTCCAAGTTTGGCAATACTGGTTGTCTTTCCAGAGCCGTTCACCCCCACCACCAGAATAACTGTCGGCTGATGGCTAAAATCCAGTTCAGGCGGTTCGCTTAGAAGCACGCGTAATTCCTGACGCAGGGCTAATTTTAACTCGCTGGCTTTGATCAGGCCTTCCCGGTCTACCCTTCTTTCCAGGTTGTCCAGGATCACATCGGTCGTATCCATGCCTAGATCAGCCTGGACCAACAGCGCTTCCAGGTCATCCCAGGTCTCTGGAGTGATTTGGGTAGCGCCTAATAATGTGGCAATCTGCCCGAAGGCAGCTTTGCTGGATTTCGCCAGCCCGCTTTTCCATTTGTTGAATAGATTACTCATAGCGCCCCATTATATCATGCCCTGGGCTGCCACAAAATTGATGCTATAATTTCGCCATGAGCACAAAATTATCCCATATCAACGAGCAAGGCCAGGCCCAAATGGTAGCGGTTGGGCATAAACCGGATACCGATCGCTATGCCCTGGCAAAAGGGGAGATCCGGATGCTCCCTGCCACCCTGGAGTTAATTCGCAAAGGTGAGATGAAGAAAGGCGATGTTTTGACCGTCGCCAAAATCGCCGGTGTGATGGCTGCCAAGCGCACTGCAGAACTGATTCCCTTATGCCATCCCATTCCCCTCACCCAGGTAGAGATCGATTTTGAGCTGGATGATGACCTCCCTGGAATCAGGATTCGGGCTGCTGCGCATACCGTTGGTAAAACCGGTGTTGAAATGGAAGCCCTGACCGCTGTTTCAGTGGCTGCCCTGACCATATATGATATGGCCAAAGCTGTGGAAAAAAGCATGCATATCCAAAACATCCGTCTGGTAGAGAAAAAAGGCGGCCTGAGCGGTGATGTGAAAAATGAATAAGGTTGAATATTTTCTTACAGGTATTTTATGAATCGCGTCAAAATCCTTTTTTTTGCCTACTACCGTGAAAAAACCGGTCTCAACCATGTAGAATTAGAGCTGCCAGACGGCGCTCTGGTAGCCGATTTAAAACCGCGTCTGGTCTCAGCCTATCCAGAATTGGCGGGAATGCTCCCCAGCGCGTTGATTGCCGTCAACCGCGATTTTGCCTTTGATGAGGATGAAATCCCGCTTGCAGCAGAGATAGCCATCTTCCCGCCTGTGAGCGGCGGCAGCCAACCGGTCTATCCCGAAATAACGTTAATAACCGATCAAGCCCTGGATCTGGATGAGCTCGTCGCCCGCATTACCTTGCCGGAGAGCGGAGCTGCCTGTATTTTCACCGGGATGGTGCGTGCGGTCACTCAAGGTGAGCAGGCTCATCAGACAGCTTCTTTGCATTATGAAGCCTACCAGGAAATGGCAGAAGCCAAGATGAAACAGGTGGCTAACGAAATCCGCCAGCGCTGGCCGGATGTACAGGGAATCGCTATTGTGCAACGGGTCGGTTCGCTGCAACCAGGCACTCCCACTGTTCTGATTGCCTGCAGCGCTGCCCACCGCCATACTGGCGTTTTTGAAGCAGCCCGTTATGGTATCGATCGTTTGAAGGAAATCGTGCCGGTTTGGAAAAAAGAAATTGGACCCGATGGACAACTATGGATAGAAGGGGCTTACCAGCCAGGAAAAGATGACTGAAATTCAATGTACCAATTGCCGCCGACCGTACCCGTTGACCGGGACACCGTTTCGATGCCTGACCTGTGGGGGGATTTTTGACTTCGATGAACACCCTGCTTTCTCCCTTGATAAGGTTGAAAAGGACCTGCCTGGAATCTGGCCATTCCGGCATGCTTTTGGCTTACCAGACAATGCCCCGATCGTTTCCCTGGGCGAAGGTCAAACTCCCCTGGTTTGGGCGCAGGCTTTTGGCAAGCAGGTAGCCTTTAAGCATGAAGCGCTCAACCCGAGCGGATCATACAAAGACCGCGGCTCAGCTGTTTTACTCAGCTATCTGCTTTCACAAAACATACAATCGGCTGTAGAAGATTCATCCGGGAATGCAGGGGCATCCTTCGCAGCGTATGCAGCCCGGGCAGGACTGCAAGCCAAAGTATTTATCCCGGATGCGGCTGCGGGTCCCAAGCGCCAGCAAATTGAAGCCTATGGCGCTGAAGTGGTGCGTATCATGGGAGCGCGTTCGAATGCTGCCGAAGCTGTTCTGCGTGCAGCGGCTAACGGTGAGGTATATGCCAGCCATGCCTACATGCCATTCGGTCTTACCGGCTATGCCACGATTGCTTATGAGCTTTACCAGCAATTAGGCCAGGCGCCGGGGAGCGTCATTGCGCCGGTAGGGCAGGGTAATCTTTGGTTGGCGATTGGCAGAGGTTTCGAAAGCCTGCAAAAGGCCGGGCTGATTGATAAGGTGCCACAGATGATTGGTGTACAAGCACTAGCTTGCGCGCCAATTTGGGCCATCCATCAGTACGGCGCTGGCGCACTGGGATGGGTCAGCGAGGGAGAAACCATTGCGGAGGGTGTGCGCATCAAAGCGCCTTTGCGTGGGGATGCCGTACTACGCTTCGCTAACCAACATCAGGGTTTCTTCATTGCCGTAGACGAAGAAAAAATCTTGCCAGGCCGCGACCAATTAGCTCGTTTAGGGTTTTATGTAGAGCCAACCTCTGCATTGGTTTGGCAAGCATTATCTGAAGTCACTGGCGCGGTTCCCGAACCAGTAGCGGTCATTTTAAGCGGTCATGGACTGAAATACCTGAAGCATTAATTACAAGTTCAACCGATCAAAATTGTGGTTTTCAATTGCACACCGGTTGTTTTCTCCCGGTGATCTTGTTGCGTACTGGTACAAAGGAGTGAAACAATGGCAGAAAAAGTGGTTGTCACCGGAATGGGTACGATCAATCCACTGGGACATACATTGGCAGAAACCTGGAGAAATGCACTGGCTGGCATTTCCGGTATTGACAGAATCACCCTTTTTGATGCCTCTGAATGGCCGGTGCAGGTCGCGGGCGAAGTAAAAGACTTTTCTCCCGAGGTTGCGTTGGGAGCCAAAGAAGCCCGCCGCCGGGATCGCTGCGAACAATTTGCCGCAGTGGCCGCCCTGGAAGCGCTGGACCAGGCTGGGTTGAACAATAGTCAGGTAGACCGCTCTAGAGTGGGGGTGATTGTTTCTTCAGCTATTGGTGGGATCAATTCACTTCAAGACACCATTTTGACTGCTTTTTCCGATAACCCACGCAGAGTGAGCCCATTTGCTATCCCCATGTTGATGTCCAACGGCGCTGCCGGGATGATTGCTATCGATCATGGCTTTATGGGTCCCTGTTTTTCAATTGGCTCAGCCTGCGCTTCTGGTATCGATGCGATTGGGATGGCCTGGAATCTTGTACGTGGCGGTATGATGGACGTGGTCATCACCGGTGCAGCGGAAGCAGTTATCACCCGCACTGGAGTAGCCGCTTTTGATCGCCTGGGCGCTATGTCCCGCCGCAACGACTTGCCGCCGACAACTCCCCAACCCTTTGATCTAAATCGTGATGGCCTGGTAATGGGTGAAGGCGCGGCTATCCTGGTGCTGGAAGCGGAAAACCATGCCCGGCAGCGAAATGCGGTCTGTCTGGGAGAGATTGTGGGATATGCAGCCACAGCGGACGCTTATCATATTACCGCTCCGCAAGAAAATGGGTCTGGGTGGGGCGCGGGCGATGCGCCTGGCTATGCAAACCGCTGGGATTGCTCCGCAGGACATTGGATATATCAACGCCCACGGCACTGCAACTGCATTGAATGACCTGGCAGAGACGCGGGCGATCAAATCGGCCTTTGGCGAGCTGGCCTATCAAACGCCAATTTCATCCACAAAGTCAATGACCGGGCACATGATGGGAGCGACCGGCGCCCTGGAGACGATTTTCTGCCTGCAAGCCTGCCGGGAACAAAACATTCCGCCCACCATCCATTACCAAACACCGGACCCTGAGTGTGATCTGGATTATGTACCGAATGCGTCTCGAACTACCCGGCTGGTTTATGCGATGAATAATGCCTTCGGTTTTGGTGGGCATAATGCAGTTTTGATTGTTAAATCCTGTTTAGATGACAATAGTTAGGAAATTTGGGGGCTTTACCATCTCTAGAAATTCATTTATACTTCACCCAATCAAATAATCAAGGACGAACTGATGGATCGCCAGCTACTCGACCAGAGTGGGGTGCCTGGCGCTCCCTGAGTTCTTGGAGGATAGCTCATGCAAGAATCAGACCAGGGAGAACTCGGCGTTGAATCGCCCGAGGAATTTTCTACCCGCTTAAAATTACCATTCAAATCCAACTCTTTGCTTAGCCGGGCTTTAACCCATCGCTCTTATGTAAATGAGAATAAAGAAGCCCTCGAAGATAATGAGCGCCTGGAGTTTTTGGGCGACGCTGTTTTGGATTTTCTGGTCGGCGCATGGCTTTATCACCGCTTTCCAGAAATGAAGGAAGGTGAGTTGACTCGGATGCGCTCCAGCCTGGTCAGGACGGAGCAACTGGCTGATTTTGCCAGGGAGATTAACCTGGGAAATGCTCTTCGATTGGGGCGCGGAGAGAGCCGAGCCGGTGGGCGGCAAAGGCAGGCCTTGCTGTGCGGGGCTTTTGAAGCCCTGATAGGCGCTTTGTATATTGAAGCTGGTCTGGGTGCTGTTTCCCGCTTTGTTGAGCCCATGCTGATTGCGGCTGCCAAGCGAATTGTCGCTCAGCATGAAGACAAAGATCCCAAGAGCCTGCTCCAGGAATTGGTCCAGGCAAAAGGATACACGCCGCCTATGTACCGGACAGTTGCCGAACAGGGACCAGAACATGAAAAGACCTTTGTGGTGGAAGTCATGTTAGATGGTCAATCCATCGGCACAGGTCATGGACATAGTAAGCAAATCGCTGCCAAGCTTGCCGCCATAGCAGCTTTGGAAAAACTAAAAAATACCTGGTAAAACAGATGCCTAATCACTTAAAATCATTAGAACTCCACGGTTATAAGACCTTTGCCAACCGCACCTTGTTCGAGTTCGCGGAAACGGTTACCGCGATAGTCGGACCGAACGGCAGCGGAAAATCGAACATTGCCGATAGTTTGCGTTGGGTGTTAGGTGAGCAATCCTACAGCTTGCTGCGGGCAAAGAAGACCGAAGATATGATCTTCTCTGGTTCCGAAAACCGGCCACGAGCGGGCATGGCCTCTGCCACGATCACCTTCGATAACACCGAGAACTGGCTGCCGATCGATTTCAGCGAGGTGGCTATTACCCGCCGGGCATACCGGGATGGGCAAAATGAATACCTGATCAATGGCCAACGTATGCGTTTGAAGGACGTATCGGAATTGTTAGCCCAATCCGGCCTGGCAGAACGAACCTACACAGTCATCGGGCAAGGATTGGTCGATGCGGCTTTATCGCTCAAAGCAGAAGAGCGCCGGCGACTGTTTGAAGAAGCTGCCGGTATTGGATTGCACCGCTCGAGGCGAGAAGAGGCTCTCAAACGCCTGGAGAACACGCGCCGGAACCTGGAGCGTGTCCAGGATATTCTTTCCGAATTACAGCCACGTCTCAAAAGCCTGGAACGACAGGCGCGGCGCGTACAGGAATACGAACAGGTAAAAACCGATCTACAAGAAATGCTGCGTGAATGGTATGGCTTTCACTGGCATCGATCACAGCAAGAACTCACCCAGGCCCAGCATGCCTCCCGCCTCCAGGAAGCTCACCTCAAACAGGCACGATCTGAACAACAAGTTCTGGATAAAAAACTAAGCGCTTTGCGCAGTCATATTCAGGAGATCCGCCAAAATCTGAATACCTGGCGCAGAGAGCTAGCAGAGCTGCACGCCCGGCGCGAAGTCATCAGCCGAGAATTAGCTGTTTCAGAAGAGCGCCAGCATGCTATCCGCCAGCAGCAGGCAGCTTTAGAAACCCAGCAGCTAAATGCTGGCCAGGAATTGGGTCTACTCGAAGAGCAGTTAGCTGCTTCTCAGCAAGAGGTCGAGCGCATACAAACTGAGATGAGCGAAGCCCAGACCCAGGCTGAAAATGCACAGAAAGATTTGGCTCAGCGCCAGAGCGAAAGAGACCAGGTGGAGAGCGAATTACGCCGTTTCCGCCAGGAAATTGGCAATTTGAACGGTCGCCAGGGACAGATTCAGGCTCGCATCGTAGAAAAGCAGGCTCAACAACAACGTGCCATGCAGTCTTTACAGCAGGCAGAACAGGCGCTTGCCAAAGCCGAAAAGGAGCAGCTGGAAGCCCAAAAAGGTTTACAGCAGGCAAAAAAACACGCAGAAAAAGCACAACAGGAGCTCCAGCAAGCACAGTCTGCTTTCGAAGCGCATCACCAACATTCACAGGAACTGGAAAAACAGCGTCGCCAGATGGACCAGGATCGCGCTGTCCTTTCTGCCAGCCTGGCAAAAACCAAAGCCCAATGGGAAGTCCTGGCTCAAGCCGAGAACTCCCTGACAGGTTACGCCAGTGGGACGCGTATCATCCTGGAAGCTGTGCGAAAACAACATTTTTCCGGCGCCAAGGGCGCCCTTAGCACATACCTGCAAGTTCCGGCTGAATATGAGACAGCCATTGCGGCTGCATTAGGAGAATACCTGGATGCAGTTGTGTTGGATGAAAACTTGGATCAGGCTCTGGATTTATTGGTGGAAAAAGCTGGTCGTGGAGTCATTCTGCCGGTACAGTCATTCAACTCGAATCAAAACCTTGCCCAATCAAAACATTCATCCCCTCAGATCTTAGGGCTGGCGTCCCAATTGGTGCAAGCAGCGGAAAAAATGGCCCCCGTGCTGGACCTGTTGCTCGGTCAAACCTGGATCGTGAGCGACCGTCAGGCAGCCCGTCAGGTTTTGAAAGATTCTCCATCGAGCACACGCGCGGTTACCCTGCGCGGCGAAGTTTTTGACGCCAGCGGACCAGTCCATGTGTACGCGGCCAATGAGCAAGCCGGAAGCCAGACTTTGCTTGGGCGAAACCGCCAGCAACGTGAACTTACCACCCAACTGGATGAGCAGCAAATCAGGCTAAGTAACCTTGAACATGCCATCCAGAAGCTGGAACAGGACTGGCAAAAACATAAAGCACAGGAACAGCAACTCAACCAGGCTCAGCAGACCGCGCGTAAGACTCTCGATCAAGCCTCTGCAGCCCGGCAACAAGCAGAATTACGCCTGGAACAAATCAAGCGCCAGGCAGACTGGCAGAAGGATCAAGTCGGCCGTTTGCGCAAGGAAATCAGCAGCGATGAGCAACAGACAGTCCAATTGAATTCTGATCTGCAGACCCTGGAAACATCTCTGGCTGAGGCGCGGGAAAAAATGCGTCAGCAAAACGCCTTACTGGCAACCTATGCATTGGATGAGTTGCAAGCCAATCTGGCGCATTGGCGCACCTTGCTTTCAGTTTCTCAAAGGTCTTTGAACGAATCTCAACGGCGGATGCAAGAACGCCAACAGGCTTGCAGCCGGCAGACCCAGAATATGGGTAGGATCAAAGATGAACAGGCGCGTTTGGCAGAGACTATCAACACACTGGACACTCAACAGACAGGATTGCACGAAGAAGAGCTCTTGCTAAGCCAAAAGCTATCCCAGTTTCAGATTCAGATTGACCCATCCGAATCCGAACTATCGGATGTTGAGGCTCAGTTAACCGCCATGGAGAAGGATGAAGCCGCCTCCCGGCAAGCATTGAATCAGGCAGAACATCTGAATGCCCAGGCGCGTATCAACCTGGCTCGCCAGCAGGAAGCTTTAGACTCTTTGCGGCGACGGATTGAAGATGATTTTGGATTGGTGGCTTTCGAATATGTCGAACAGGTTTCCGGTCCCACACCTTTACCACTGGAAGGGATGGTCGAACAGCTTCCAAAGGTGGCCAAATTGTCACCTGAGGTTGAAGAAGCCATCAAGCGCCAGCGCGCCCAGCTACGGCGGATCGGAGCCATCAACCCCGAAGCGCAAAGTGAATACCAGGAAGTAAAAGGGCGTTTCGAATTCATGAACGAACAGGTTTTGGATTTACAGCAGGCTGAAGATGATGTAAGGCAGGTAATCGCCGAGCTGGATCAAATTATGGAACAAGAATTGCTGAGAACTTTCGAAGCGGTTGCGATCGAATTCAAACAAATCTTCACCCGTTTATTTGGGGGCGGGGCAGCTCGCCTGGTTCTCACCGATCCAGATGATTTAACCAATACAGGCATCGATATTGAGGCGCGCCTGCCTGGTCGACGTACGCAAGGATTATCGCTCTTGTCGGGTGGCGAGCGCAGTCTGACAGCTACAGCGTTGATTTTCTCGCTCTTGAAGGTGTCGCCCACACCTTTCTGTGTGCTGGATGAAGTCGATGCAATGCTGGATGAGGCGAATGTGGGCCGTTTTAGAGAATTATTGCGTGAGCTGAGCATCAATACCCAGTTTGTGATCGTCACACATAACCGCAACACCGTCCAGGTCGCGGATGTGATCTATGGCGTCACCATGGGGCGAGATTCAGCCAGCCAGGTTCTCAGTCTAAAACTGGACGAAGTTAGCCAGGTCGTAACCGAAGCGTAAAGCCAGTCAAAATTTTATCCCATAAAAAATGCCTGCCGGGAAAATTTCCCGACAGGCATTTTTTTATCCGATTGAAACTTCCAAAATATTATGGTGTGATTTCAGAGGGTGTGGTCGATTGTTGCATAGCGCTTAAGATGAATTGTTCAATTTCGGGCGCCAGAGTAGGTTCTGTTGGAACGATCTCCGTCCAGAAATCTTCCACCTTGATCTCAGCGCCTTCGCGTTGTTCATCAAGCCAATTCTGAAATTCAGCTTGCATAGTTTGCAGATATTCATCATCGCTTAGTGGGCGTTCTTCATGTCCCAGCACGCGGATGATGTGGTATCCAAACTGAGTCTGTACCGGTTGGCTGGTCTCGCCGACGGCTAAAGCGAAGGCGGCTGTCTCAAACTCGGCCACCATTCTACCTTTACCAAACCAACCCAAGTCGCCACCCTTATCTTTATTGCTGGTATCTGTGGAATAGGTGGATGCCAATGCGCCCCACTCTTCGCCTTGTTCCAGCCGTGTGAGAATCTCTTTGGCTAGATCTTCGGTCTCAACCAGGATATGCAACGCCCAAACTTGTTCGCTGGTTCTAGGAAGATCCGCAATTACGGTTTCCATCACCTTTTGCCGGTAGAGCTGGGTCTCGAGAACATAATACAGATCTTTTTCTTTGACATCGAACTGATCACCGAACTGTGTGACCGTGTCAGCGTATTGAGTCTCGTATGCATCCCGAGTGAACGCGGTGGGCGTGGCTGTCTCTGTTGGGACAGTGGTCGGAGATGGCGGTACATTGGGAGTGCTGGTAGGTTCAAGGGTGGGGGTTGCGGTGGCTGCCTCTTCCACTGTCACAGTACCCGTGGTGGTGATCAGCTCGGCCGCAGCCGTCTGAGTCAAATCAATGGTGGGTGTGATAGTTGCCGTGGCAGTCGGTGGGATCAACGTTAGTTGTTGCGCCGAAATCGTAGAAGTCGGGATAGGTTCCAGGGTTGCGGTTGAAGTAGGTGTTCCCTCGGGGAAGTAGCGGAAGGCCTCTTCGAAAGCTTTTTCGACCTCATCCTTGGTTACCGTAATCCCGAGCCGATCGGCTTCCTGACGGATCAGAAGGTCTTCGACCAGGCGGTTTATCACCTGTTCACCCATCACATTAGGCACAAGTTGCGCCTGGTATTGCTGCAGTTGCTGGGCAAACGACATTTGTGTGTTCACATCGCTGCCGAACATCTGCGCAAATTGGAAGGTGCTGGACGCATTATTCACCAGGGTGTAACGCGCATAACGGGTTTGCGCCTGGAAGGTGTCCACAGTTATGCGGTCACCATTGACTGTAGCGACCGGGCGAATCTGCTGCAAAACGGTCTGGTTGAGAATGCCGTACCCAATAACGATGAGCACGATAACAACAACGATGACACTGGCAATGGTGATATTGCGCGTTTGGATTTTCTCGCGCTCTACACGTGCCAGGTGTTTCTTGGTTGGATAACTGACTTTTCGTGGATTCTTTGCCATATAGGTTTACCTCATTGCATGCATCCCACTTGAGTTAACAAGGGCTATGCAATATGCGGGACACAGGAAGAACTTCCTATGCCCCGCGGAGTGTCAATGGAGAATCTGCTTAACGCAGAACTTCACCTGAGAAAGGTAACAGAGCTATATGGCGGGCGCGTTTGATGGCGCGAGCCAGCTCACGTTGGTGTCTGGCGCATGCACCTGTTTGGCGGCGGGGGCGAATCTTCCCGTCGTCAGAGACATAGCGTCGTAAGACTTCGATCTGTTTGTAGTCAATTCGCGCAGATTTATCCGTGCAGAATTGACATTCGCGCGGGCGGCTAAAAAAGCGGCGTCCGCCAGCGGCGTCATTTGAAAAGGATTGATTACTCACTGCAGTACTCCTGATAGTTCTTTATTCGATTACACGCTAGGGTTTGGTGATGGTTTCTTATCGGGTTAGAATAAGAATTCTTCACCACTTTCTTCTTCTTCGGATGTTCCGTGATTGTCTCGACGATCATCGAGCATGATCATTTCGTTAGCCACGATTTCCGTGGATGAATGTTTGTTGCCTTCCTGATCTTCCCAATGCCGGGTCTGTAATCGTCCTTCAATATAAACCAAACGGTCTTTTATCAGGTATTGTTTACAAATCTCAGCCAGGTTGCTCCAGGCAACTACGTTGAACCATTCTGTTTCGGTCCGTCTTTCACCATCGGCGGTGTTCCAACTGCGACTGGCGCCGAGGGTAAATGTGGTTACCGGTCTCCCCGAAGGGGTATATCTCATCTCGGGGTCCCGTCCCAGGCGTCCGATAATCAGAACTTTGTTAAGGCCACGGCTCATCTTCGGGTACTCCTTCTTGAAAAAGCTTGGATGTGTGCTTTTTCGCTTGAAGTTATTCGTCTTTTGCTACAACTAAAAAGCGCATAACTGGTTCCAAGAAACGCAAATTACGTTCCAATGTTACGCCAAACTTCGGGTCCATTTTTGTGTTCATGAACACATAATAGCCTTCCGTGAGTTTGCGAATTGGATAAGCAAGTCTGCGTTTTCCCCAAAGCTCGGTTTTGGTGATTTCACCACCGGCTTCGGTGATCCATCCTTGAACTTTGGTGAGAACTTCATTAAATGCAGCTTCTTCCAGCTCAGGATGAGTGATCAGGGTTAATTCATATTCACGCATGGGGATGCCTCCTTTCCTCGGGATTGCCCCTGTTGGCCACCGTGGGTGGGTCAGGAGCGGAAAGCAGCCTATTTGGGCTAAGCTAACGCCCTAGTTTAACATAAAGGAGTTTATTTGAAAAGGGGACATTTCTACTTTGTCAAAAAGGGGACATTTCTACTTTGGCTTGACAGGAATTTCTCACCGTTAAGTACAATGGCTCAATCAAATATGTAGACAAATTCAGCCTTTATCTCCTGACAGCGGTTAAATAATTTTTTATCGGCAGTATAAAAATCAGCATTTAATCTTTCTGCCAGAGCGAGGTATTGACCATCATATGCTTTATGCTGGTTTAGCTTTTCAGACCAACTTGCTGCTGTAAATGCCATTTTCCAATCTAATGGATAGCGGATTAAATTTAACTGGAACAGATATTTAATACCGGACAGAGCTGCTTCTTTCGATATCATTTTGAGCGATTGAAGGCGAAATAGTGCTGAGACCACTTCGTAATCCCATAAATTTGGTACAGCAATAGAATACCCCCGGGTAATCCAATGCTCAATATTGACCCGACAGGAACCTGAATAGGGCATCTGCCGGACAAGCCCAACACCGAAGTTAGCATCTACAACGACTGTCGCCAAAGCTGCTCCATATCCTGATCTCTTTCTTCACGAACTTCTTCAACTGGATTGCCTACATAAACTCCATATTTTGCGCTTGCTTCTCTGATCTGATCCAGTTTCCTCAAGGCTTCTAATGCTGCTGTCTGTTCTCTTAGATCTTGTTCCTTAAAATACTCATCAAGTATCTGCCTGACAATCTCAGATATGCTTTTGCCTTCCCGATTGGCCATTTCGCGCAAACGGTGATTTTGATTGTCGTTGAGTAAAAGTTGAGCTCGGTTCATACTTTACCTCCATTTGAAGCATAGCATAGGCAAGTGCAGATGTCAATAAGTAATAACACACCTGCTCATATGCTAATTGCCTTGACTACATATGGATTTGAGAAACGAGGGGTATGAATGAGTGTAGAATTTCCATGGTTTGAACCCTCAGATTGGCTGTATGCGTATTTTCTTTGGGAGTAGGCGATCAAATGCGAGGGTGATGAAAGTGCGATATACTTTAAACGCATTCGATTGCTTCGCTGATAATCGTAAAAATCTCAGTTCTAGGATGGTGTGCTTGACTCTAAACACAGCTGTCGTGGATGAAGAATCATTTCGCATAGCTTTGCGGCAATGGGTCTCAGGTGTAACCGTAGTCACCAGTGCTTTCCAGGCTGTACGGCATGGCATGACGGTTAGCTCGTTTATCTCCGTCTCACTTGCACCTCCGTTGCTCTTAGTGTCCTTACAAAAAGGAACGAGGACCTTGGAGCTCATCAAACAGTCTGAATCCTTTGCGGTTAATATTCTCAGTCAAGACCAGGCAGCACTTTCGGATCGCTTTGCTGGCAGACATGTCCATGTCGAAAACCGATTTGACGGTGTCGAGACCTTTACCCTCAAAACTCAATCGCCCTTGCTCAACGATGCGTTGGTGGGATTTGACTGCCTGGTTTACAGTTTTCAGGAGATCGGCGATCATGTTTTAGTGATCGGAAAAGTTGTTGCCTTGCAAGCGAGTGAATTGCATGCGCCTTTGGTGTATTACCAGCGAGGTTACCATGGCTTGACCAACCCCACAGCCGAGACTGAAGGGTAACGATTGGGAGGATGGTGCATCTATGCAGGAACAATTATCCAAATTAGAAAAAGAACTATTGTTAAAGCTTGCTCGCTCAGCCATCGAAGATGCTGTGCGCGGTAAATCGGTACAACCCTTGGATTTATCTCAATACCCAGAATGCCTACGCGCTCCTGGCGTCACTTTTGTCACCCTCACCCGAAGGGGAAACTTAAGAGGCTGCGTTGGCGCGCTTGAAGCATACCAGCCCCTTGCAGAAGATGTGCGTGAACATGCAATTGCGGCTGCTCTGAGCGATTATCGTTTCCCACCCGTCAGGGAAGATGAATTAGATGAATTAGAGATTGAGATATCCAGGCTGACACCCCCCAAGCCCTTGCACTATCAGACACCTGAAGAATTGCTGTCTGCTTTGAGACCACATATTGACGGCGTGACCCTGATGGATGGATTCAAAAGGGCAACTTTTCTTCCACAAGTATGGGAAAAGCTGCCCGATAAAGAACGTTTTTTGCAACACTTATGCCAAAAGATGGGAGCAAAACCAAACCTTTGGCATGAAAAAATATTACAGGTACAAACTTATCAAGTGGAAGAATTTCGCGAATCGAATCTTTCTACTGATTAAATTTGGATATATGCATCGATAGGTAATACAAAAACAGTTGCGCGTTTCATGTCCGGTTCGGCTTGTGGGGAGAGATGATCGCGAATGACCTGGATCGCCTGCTGTACTTTCTCATCTTCGACACCAATAATCATGGTCGATTGTCCGCGTCGTAAGAAACCACCCGTGGAAGCGATGCGGGTTACCCTAAATCCGGATTGAATCAGGCTGTGTGATACGGGTTCCGTGTCTTCATCTCGCATAACAGTTAAGATCAGTTTCATAGACGCTCCTTTATATTTCTTCGTAATGTTCAACCTGGAGGGTGAAGACTGTTGCACCGCCGATGGTTACAGGGGTTGAAAGGGGCAGGTGGAAGGGAGAGCCTTCAAGGGGAGTAGATACATATTCCACTCGTCGACGGCAGGTGCGGCCGAGGATATCGATTACATTTTCCAACTTTTCTTTTTTTATGCCAATGAGAAGGGTTACGTTTCGCCTTCCTAGAAAACCCCCCGAACTTGAAAGCCGGGTAACCATGATGCCTTCTTTTACTAATGCATCGATTGCATTTTCGACATCCTGAATTTGTACGATTGCTGATGTCAGTAAATCAATCTCTTCGCGGTCCAATTTTCTCTCCTCTTTGCGATGCTTTTGCTTTGTTTGCCTTTTTAGTCGTATGGATACCAGTCGGCTCGAACATTAATCATCTGTTTATTAATCATAGCAAAATGAGAACTTCTATCTATATGATACCACCAGTTTTTTGGTGATGGGAAGTTTGCTTTGCCATTTTCCTAAAACTTGTTCCTTTTGTTCGTTTGTTCCATCGAAATCAACCTGGGCGCTGGATCGTCGATTTCAATGCTTTGTCCATCTGCAAAGCTAATCGTGGTTAAATCTTTTTCGCGCACGATTTTCGTTCCCCGGTATTTTACCGTAATTGGCCAGGGAAAAGGATTGAACCCTTGGATCATTAAACGCTGGTGCGAGTAAAATTGTACGCCTAAAGTTTCCAGAAACAAACCAAACGGCGCTAACCCGCTAATCGCATTAATTTCTCCCCACCCCTGTCCACTCATCGTGTCTGTATGTTGGCGGAAACAGCCCTCTAAACGCAAGTTCTGGATGGCAGCCCGCATTAAGCGGCTTACCAATTCTGCAGCCTGTTCGCGAAAGCCGTAAGCCAGCAAGCCTTCCCCAATAACCTGGTGCCAAAAAAGACTACTGGCACGGTAGATCCTGGCTTCAGGCTCATGCGAAACGTCTGCGCACAGCGGTACCCCGAATGGCTTCCAAAAACCGTCTGGATTGCACAAGGTCTTTTCAACCAATTGGGCTGCGCGCTCATATGCTGGAATGCCAGCCCACAAGGGTGTGAAAAGGCTCTGATCTTGATGCGTCAAGCCCACCTGGTAAATCGACACCAGGTCCTGACTTCCCAAGTCACGGATTTCGATTTGTTCGATGGTTGAAAAAACACTGTCTGTGGTGTAACTGATTCTTTCTGCACCGGCGCGAAATTGATCGCTGCGAATGGGCTCTATGCGGTGTCGCCCGGCAGGGCTGAGACCGTGGATATAAATTGTGGGAGTGGGGCGGTTAGACTCGCCAGGTTGGATATTGAATAAAAGCCGGGCAGGGTGTGTAAAAGAGCGTTGGATTAGGATGAGTCCTGGGCCATTGGTTTGCGCGAGCAGTCCGCCTTCCGGCGATTGATGGGTGTCGCGATCCCGGTCCAGGTAAAGCGAGCTGTCTTTATCCCAGGCATTTTCAACTGCCTGAGACAGCCTGGCGGCGATCTCCTCCAGTTCAGAAATCCTTTCTTCTGCCCCAATCTTTTTTGCGATTTGAATCAAAGCGCGGCATTCCTGGTATAAAAAGGAGCACAAAGCGGGGCTTTCGGTTTTCGAAATTCTTACCCCTAATGACCAGCTATTCCATGGAGAGTAGATGGGGTGATCTTCATGCCCACTTTGCATGGGGTGGGTCCATTCTGGGATGCCGTCTTGATCACGATCGTTGTGGGGTGTAAACCAACTTTCAAAGAAGGCTAATAGTTTAGGGAAAGCCGTTTGCATAAATTCGGGATTGTCCAGGACCTCATCAAGTCGCAGAACCAAGCCACATAATAGCGGAGTTGCTAATAGACGGCTGCGCTGCCCGGCCAGGCCTGGTTTCATGTCAATAAAACCATCTTCCCCCTGGATTGCCAGGAAGTTATTGAGCAAACCTTGTATCATTTCCGGAGCAGTGGCGCTCAACGTGCGGCTGATGCAAAAAACATCCAGGACCGATTGCCCATCCCACAAATGATTGTAATCAGAGCCATCGCCGCGTAACGAGTAACCCTGGTCTGGTTGGCGGCTGTGCACCAGGGTGGGATTCGGTAGGACTGAATTAGCGCTGAGAAAACAACTTAAGGCTGCCTTTTGGGTAAGCATCAGGCATGCATCCCAATCAGGATCACCGGTATAAACTTCAACCTGTCCAGCATTCTGCATTTCGATGCGCGCCTGCTCCGCTTCCCACCGGCTGCCTGCCAGGCTGCGTGCCAAAGCGAACGAAGTTTCAACGTTTTCCATGGCAGCCTGTACCCAGACAAAGCTCTTTTCATCGTCTGGTGAAAGGTCAAAGGTTAAGGATAGACAAGGATAAGAGCCGCTGCCAAATTTTGGTCCCTTGGTGAGAAAAATAAGCGGCGCCAGGTTAGCAGTTTGACCGGCTAACACCGACACACCCTGGATTTCGATAGGCGCCAGTCGCTGTCCTTCGGTTGGTGTCAGCTGTCCAATCCATTCCACCCGGATCTGCCGGTTACGATCACTCTGGTTCTTCAGCAATACTCTTCCGCAGATGGCTTGCGAAAGCGGAACCCAAAACTCCATGCTTAACTCGATGCCCTCCAAAGGAGAGCCTTCCAGGCGAATAGTATTGGGCTGGCAAACCTGGATGGTAGGCTTGCGTACGAATTGACCAGGATCAATAACCGTATGGTCGTTTTCATGAAACCTGGGAAACATACGCATGATGCGCGCCCGCAGTCCAAAGGTGGTTTGGACTGCTATGGCTGGTGGAGAGCCCTTTCCCAGGGTCAACTCCCAAATTTGATCGTTAACATAATCGGTGTTGGCGAGGCGCGCGTCGGTTGCCAGGGTTAATGTAAGTGGGTCATTGGAAGTTAATTGCCAGTCTCGCATAACTTTCCTTAGGTTTATCCTTGATCCGAGATTTTATCTCAATTGATATGGGCAGCATTCTAAATGTCTGCCTGGCTCACCAGTACCTCGAGTATTATATCAAGGTCCACACCTGGCGAGCATGATTTCAGCAACCTGCCCTGCCCGACAAGATTAGCAGATTTATGCTAGAATGGAGAAAATCACGGAGGAATAACTGTCAAACGTTGTCGGCGGTATCAGGAATTTCACTCAACCAAAGATGGAGGATCACATGAGCCCTTTACCAGCTATGCCAAGAGGGATGTATTTTGAAGAATTTCAAACCGGTCAGGTGGTTCAGACCCCAGGCCGGACGATCACCGAAGCCGATATTGTTCATTTTGCAGGCTTATCAGGTGATTTTAACCAAATGCATGTCGATGCTGCTTACAGTGAAAAGTCTTTCTTTGGGAAGCGCGTGGCGCATGGATTGTTGATTCTATCGATTGCATCTGGTTTGGCTGTGCAAACTGGATTGATGGAAGGTACAGTGATCGCTTTTCGCGAGATCAATGAGTGGAAATTTCTCAAACCTGTCTTTATTGGCGATACAGTGCATGCTGAGCTTGAAATCCATGAAACGAAGGAGCTTCGCCGGATTGGGGGCGGCTCAGTTTCTATTGAAGTGCGTATCAAAAATCAGGTCGATGAAATTGTCATGAAAGGGCTCTGGACGGCATTAATTGCCTCCCGCCCAGTATAGGATGACCGTTTCACAGTCTCCTGGTGATGAAGGAAAAAATATACAGATATGACTGATCAACCAATATCCAATTCTGAGAGCGCCAGTGATCGTTTCCGGCGCCTGATGAGTTCGCCTGAAAGCGAAGACCCCAACCTGGTCTTTGATGAGCTCAATCAAGGGATGAGCTCCAGAACGACCTGGTTACAGAAAGCCCTCAAAAGGTAGAATCCTCACCTGAGACGGATACGCAGTCGCCGACTGAAGAATTGAACCCTGCCAGCCAAGAAGCCAGTTCAGACCTGGATCTGAGCGAACCCGAAACGGACGAAGAGGATACTGCCCCGATCCTGGTCAACCAGGCTCAGCGCCCCCCGCAACCCTTCGGAGGCAAACCTGCGCAGGAGCAGGAGACGCGTCGCATGGAAGTCGAGACGCGTCCGCCGCAGCGCGAGGTTGATACACAAGCCACACAAGTTTCATCGACGGCTTACACCAACCAGCTGCCTCAGGCTCGTTCGCAGCCAGACCAATACGGCAATCAATCGCCAACCAGCAGAACGCAAAATCCGTACGCAAATTCTTTGCCTGCAGATTACGCCGCGCAATCCCGGCGCACTCCCCAAGGCAGTCCTCACCAGGGCTATCCTGCGACCTCCGATCCTCGCGCTGCTTCAGGACGTAGCAGCCAAGCGCCTGTTGCCTATCCACCGCGCACCTCCCGCCCCCCAGTTCAGACGCCGCCCCCAGCTAAGAAACCCAAAAACCCTAAGAAGTTCTGGGGATGTCTGGCGCGTGCTGTCTTTAGCATGCTGTTCGTTTTCATCATGATCTTGCTATGTGGCAGCTCAATCGCTTTTTACCAGTATTATCGCATTGCTTCACAATTACCGGATATCCAGGATTTGCGCACACGCGCCTCTCAATTTGAGACCACCCGGATTTTGGATCGCAATGGAAATATCCTGTATGAGATCCTGGATCCCAATGCCGGACGGCGTACCTACGTGCCTCTGGACAAAATTTCACCCTACCTGGTTGCAGCCACGATCGCCACCGAAGATAAGGGATTTTACAGTCACCCCGGCTTTGACATTTTTGCCATTGCCCGTGCCTTTGTCCAGAATTACCAGGGAGGTGAAACCATTTCTGGCGCCTCAACGATCACCCAACAACTGGCGCGTGCCCTGTTATTCTCGCCAGAAGAACGGGTTGAGCAGTCTTACCAACGCAAGATGCGGGAAGCCATCCTGGCTGCAGAAATCACGCGGCGTTATTCCAAAGACGAGATCCTTGAGCTTTACTTGAATGAAATCTACTATAGCAACCTGGCTTATGGTATTCAGGCTGCTTCAGAAACGTATTTCCGCACCTCAGCAGGAAACTTGACTTTAGGGCAAGCCGCCTTCCTGGCTGGACTTCCCCAGGCGCCCGGTATCTATGATGTCTATTCCAACCCGGATGTGACATTTTCGCGCATGGAAGACGTGCTTGTGCTGATGTTCCAGACCAGCCAGGAGCAGGGCTGTATCTATGTCAGTAATAGCCCCCAACCGGTTTGCTTAACGGTTGTGGATGTTACCCGGGCTTCTGACGAGGTCAAGAATTTCAATTTCCAGCCTCCTAAGGTGGAAATGCGTTACCCGCATTGGGTGACCTACATCCGCTCGTTATTAGAAGCCCAATATGACGCCCAAACGATTTATCGCTCGGGTTTTAGCGTATATACGACGATCGACCCGGCGATCCAGGATATTGCAGAGCAGGCAATCCAAGAGCAGGTGGCTGCGATGGTTGAGCAGCGTGCTACTGGAGGCGCCCTGGTGGCAATTAAGCCGAATAGCGGTGAAATTTTGGCCATGGTGGGTTCAGCTGATTTTTATAACGAGGCAGCTTCCGGTCAGGTCAATATGGCAATCAGCCCACGCCAACCAGGTTCTTCAATCAAGCCTTTTACCTACCTGGCCGCTTTTGAGAAAGGCTGGACGCCTTCGACATTGATCTGGGATGTGCCCTCTGAATTTTCTCCATCCGGACTTCCGAATGATCCTATGCCGCCCTATATCCCGGTCAACTATGATGGGCGCTTCCATGGCCCCGTTACGGTTCGCAGCGCCTTGGCTAATTCTTACAATATCCCGGCGGTAAAAACGCTGCAATTTGTGGGTGTGAATGACGACCCCAATACGCCGCAGCCAGAAGGTCTGGTAGGCTTCGCCCGCAGGTTAGGGATCACCACACTTACTCGCAATGATTATGGACTTTCACTTACCCTGGGCGGTGGGGATGTGACCTTGCTGGAACTGACCCAGGCGTACGCTACCCTGGCGAATTATGGTCGTAGGATTCCGCCAGTAGCCATTACTCGTATCCTGGATCACCAGGGCCAGGTTGTTTTTGAATACATCCCCCAACCTGGAGAACAGGTTGTTCGCGTTGAACATGCCTTCCTGATATCTTCCATTCTTTCAGATAACCAGGCGCGCACCCCTGCTTTTGGCCCCGATTCCGTCTTACGCTTGCCTTTCCCAGCTGCAGTTAAAACCGGAACCACCAATGATTTCCGTGACAACTGGACTATGGGTTATAACCCTGACCTGGCTATTGGCGTGTGGATTGGGAACGCGGATTACACCCCCATGCAGAATACCAGCGGTTTGCAAGGGGCTGCCCCAGTCTGGGCAAAAGTGATGCAAGCTGCCATTCAACAGCAGACAGGCGGTAACCCCACACCGTTTACTCGACCAGGCAGCGTGGTTGAACGCGTGGTTTGTGAAATTTCTGGTGCAGAGCCCTCGAAATGGTGCCCCAAGGAGCGGGTTGAGTTGTTCGCTGCCGACCAGATGCCTTTGCCCAAGGAACAGGATCTATGGCAAGAAATCTTCATTGACACCTGGACCGGTCTGCGTGCCTCGGCTGCTTGTTCGGATTTTATTAAAGAGCAATTCGTGATCAATGTCACCGATGAATACGCCCGGCGCTGGTTACGCAGAGACCCACAAGGTCAGGCTTGGCTCAAGAAGAATGGTTTCGAACCACCATTGTACTTCGCACCAACCAGGGAGTGCCGGGCGGATGACCCAAGACCCATCCTGGGTTTTCCATCTCCACGAAACGGCGAGACAATCACCGTTAATCCATTGCCGATTTATGCTGTGATCGATGCTACCCAATATTTTGATTTCTTCCGTTTGGAATATGGCCTGGGAGAGAAACCAGACCGATGGGAGTTGTTAGGTCAGGGCAAAGAGCGATTTAGGAATCCCGAGCTGCTTTACGAATGGGATGTGTCGGATATTCCGCCAGGTGTGATCACTCTCAGGCTGACATTATTCAGCACTGAAGATACCTACGCCGAAGTTGAAATACGCCTGAACCTCCAGGTTCCTACGCCAACTCCGACGCCGACCATGACACCAACAGCCACCCCAACGATGACACCGACTACGCCGGCCAGTCCAACGCCTCTACCTTCGGCAACACCCATGCCAACCATGGTCATAATTCCGAGTACAACTCCTGCACCTTCATCAACGCCTGGGGATGGGGGCGGATTCTGAGATGAAGCTTTAAAATAGTGGCATCTGAGGGTCTGTCTTTTCGACCGGATCCTGGCTAAGAAATAGTTCCAGGCTGGCAGCGTTGAGCTGATCGCTTTCTGCCAGTTTGCGTAGTGAACGGAATTTTAGAAAACGCCATTGCCCTTCAATGGCGTTTTTTAGATACAGGTTTTGCTCCATCTTATATTGGATCAGGTTAGACCTGCTGCCTGGGGTGACCAGTATTTTCAATTGGGGTGTGTGTTCGGTATGCGATTCCAGATAGTCATCGATCTGTGCAATCATAGGACCAATCACCGCAGAGGCTGTGATAAAGAATAGATACTGTGTTTCAGAACTCTTGTTTTGCCACAAGATTGCAGGGCGTTGTGCTGCGCCTAATGGAGGGGTACGTTTTACCAGGAACTTGGCAGATGAACCGCAGTGTTCCAGTAGGCGGTCCAACTCTCTCAGGTCAGCGTGGCGTAATGCTGGTGTGTCCTGTTCTCTTATCACCCAGCTCGTTTTTTCCCCTGAAATTGTCTTACCATAGGATAATAGGCAGGCGGTGATCAAACCCGCTTCTGGCGTCCATAAACCAGGAAATTTTTTACATAAAGCCTGGTCGACTTCGTGTGTGCTGCAGCCAGGATATTCCAGTAGATAGCGCACAAGTTCCACCTCTACGCGATCGGATAAAGACAACTGGGCCATCCTTTGGGGTTGGTCTCCATTATCTTCAGGCTGGAAAAACCAACGACCGCTTTCGACCGACCTTTCACCTCCGCCGATATGGAGCAAGAAAGGGTCCTGCAGGGTGGTGTGTTGCAGCGTGGATTGCACGATGCTGAGCAATTCACCCCTGGAGACTTCCTCGGGCATTTGAAAATCCGGAGGACTTCACGATTTGTGACAACATGACGGTATGCAGCTGAGCGTAACTCGCCGGTTCACCCCGTTTGGCGAGGTACTGGTGTAGGCTTTGGTTACCTGTCCGGGCAGCCATCTCCTGGAACTGGCTGGGTAAAGATGCGGCATGGGTAGCTGCTATTTTTCTGCGATTCCAGTGGATTTGCAGCTGCCGGCTTTCCTGGCGAATGGCTAATCCCTGCAACGAAAAGCCAGCGCCATCTCCGGCCAACAAGCAGGCAGTCACCAGGCCGGGTTCGCCTTCACCACTCAGGCCCAAAAAGGGTGTATCTGCTTTGAGCATTGCTGCTAAAGAATTGAACGCAGATGTCAGCGCGGTGCAGTGCCAGCTCCAATCGTATCTCCGCCGGCGCAGAACACTCTTGAAACTCTCGGTCATCTCGCTGCCCCACAGCCAGCCAGCCCAAAGGGTAGAAAGAGTCCAGTAAGCCTGGTTGGGCCGGGGGATGGCAGCATACACCGCTTTTATGTCCAGGGTGTTTAGGAAGTCCGTATTTTCCGGTTTTAACAAACCGGCAGAGAGATCCTTTAACTTGCCTGCGTAAAGTGTAACACCTCCGCTGCTTGGCGCCAGGTCGGGAAATTTGAAAAAAGGTACTCGCTGGCTATCCTGGCTGCGCAAATCCAGAAGGCGAGCCCAGGTGTCTATGGTGTCTTCCAGGGTTTGCCAGATGTTTAACTCACGGAATTTTGCTGGCTGTGTCAGTTGCTTGGGACGAAAGCGGATGGACGGGTGAGCCCATAAGGTATTACTTTGGTCAAACACCGGTAGCAATAAAGCAGCAATCAATCGCTGCCGATCGATGGGAAAGTGGTCCAGCCGGTTCACCAGGGTGAAGAGTGCATCCACGCTACGTGGCAAGTAGGTTGCCATAGCATCCTCAGCGTGCTGGCGATCCGGATCGTTGATCGGTGCAACGCGTTCTAAGGCGCGGAACCAGTGCAGGCCTTTTGCTGAATGACGAGCGGCATTTTCCTGGTCTGCTTGTGTTGCCGGATATTCCCCCTGGTTGCGGCACGAGGGGCAGTTCAATAGGCGGCTGACCGGTTTCATGCTCTGCCGATCCCAGATGAAAGCTTGCGCCTCAATCGTATCTCCGCAATGCGGGCAAAGGGTGTGGTACAAAGAGCGGATATAGGCTTCGATGCGTTCATTCCCCTTGGGGAGCACAGCTAAATCTGCCAGGGCGGAGCGCAACTCGTCGGCAGCCGGTGGTTGGCAAAAAAGCTCCAGGATAAATTGTTCGATCGGATTGTTCGCTGCAGCCAGTACGCAGAATCCTGCCTGGGCTGCTTCGACGATCAGTGCTGGGGATGCGCAGAAAGGGTCAAGTATCCAGGCATCCGGGTGGGAAATTTTCTTGCAGCCAGGATGAAAGCACTCCTTGGGGAAGAGGCGGCAAAAAGCGCCCAAGGGGGAAGACCTCCTCAGCTTGCTTGCCAGGAATAAAGGCAATTGAGTCAGGCAAAACCAATCTCCACCGGTAGACTCATGAATTGGGTTTACGGATGGTATGCAGCAATGCCAGGTTGGTAGCGTGGTGTCTTAGAATTGGATAACCGCAGGTCACCACCACCTGTTGACCATAATCAATCAAATGAGTCTCGAGCATGGATTTTTCGACAGCCTGGATCATATCGTCAACGCTATCCACAAAGGGTACCAGGTGCGCAGAAACGCCCCAGTAGAGATTCAGGCGCTGGTAAGTTCTGATATCCGGTGTAAAAGCCAGGATGGGAACATTCGGTCGAGTTTTGGACAGAAATAAAGCTGTATGCCCCGATTGCGTAAAGGCAGCGATGGCAGCCACGTTGGTGTCGTGTGCCAATTCGCGCGTAGCTTGGGCAACATAAAATGTGTCGTCCCCATCAGCTGGGCAATCGATATCACCCTTCCAGTGCCCCCATTCTTTCAAGTGCAATTCTGCCATCTCAATGATAGCGCTCATCATGCGAACTGCCTGTACTGGGTATTTTCCAGTGGCTGTCTCCCCGGAAAGCATGACCGCATCGGAACCGTCGAAAATGGCATTCGCCACGTCGGATGCCTCCGCCCGTGTTGGGCGTGGATTGTTGATCATTGAATCGAGCATTTGCGTTGCCGTAATGACCATCTTGCCGCGATGATTAGCGGTATCGATTATGCGTTTCTGCGCAATGGGTACTGCTTCAGTAGGCATTTCTACGCCCAAATCACCGCGTGCAACCATCACACCATCTGCCTCTGCGATGATCTCATCCAGGTTGTTGAGCGCTTCTGGACGTTCCAGCTTGGCGATAATGGGTGTTTTTGGGTCGCCATGAGCGCTCTGTCTGATCGCTTTGCGGACCCGAGTAATATCGGCAGCACTGCGCACAAAGGAAACTGCAACAGCATCTACCCCGAGCGACAGGCCAAATTCCAGGTCGGCTGCATCTTTTGCAGTAAAACCGGGGATATTCAGGCGAGCGCCGGGAAGATTGACCCCTTTGTGTGGTTTCAATATGCCTGGCAAGGCGACCCGTGTTTCCACCTGGTTGCCGTGGACATCTGTTACCATCAATTCTAAATTGCCATCGTCTAAGAGGATGCGGCTTCCTGTTTGCACGCTTTGCGGAAGACCAGAAAAATCGACTGAAATTATTTCCGCATTGCCCAGGATCTTCTCAGTTGTCAGGGTCAATTTTTGATCGCGCTGCAACTCTACCTGCCCGTTTTCAATCTCCCCTGTGCGGATCTTGGGACCTTGTAAATCCTGGAAAATGGCGATCGGTAAGTTGAGGTCTCTGGCGGTGTCGCGCAGCAAATGGTATACCTGAGCATGGACCTGATGGCTACCATGCGAAAAATTCAGGCGGGAAATATCCATTCCGGCTTTGAGCAAGCTGGTGATGGAATTTGCGTCCTGGCTGGCTGGCCCGATGGTGGCAACGATCTTGGTCCTGCGTCCCATAGATTTTTCTCCTTCCCGGTGCATTGTTCAATAATGAATAACAGACATTTAAGAGGTGGATTGCCTGACGAAAGTGACCATCCACCTCCTGGCAAACCTAGATATAGTTCAGCTCTCTTGCCATGTGCTCCAGGTCCTCCCGAAATTCGGGATGGGCTATTTGGATCAGCGAGCGGGCGCGCTGGCGGATGGTTTTGCCATACAGATCTGCGATGCCATACTCGGTCACCACAAAGCGCACATGGTTTCGGGTGGTCACCACACCGGCTCCATGGTTCAACATCGCGGCAATGCGGCTGATCACACGCCCATCTCTCAACTTGGTTGTGGAAGGCAAGGCGATGATTGGCACGCCACCTTTAGACCGGGAAGCGCCGTAGACAAAATCGAGCTGTCCGCCAACACCGGAGTACAGTTTTGGTCCGATGCTGTCTGCGCATACCTGTCCGGTTAGGTCTACTTCAATCGCCGAGTTAACCGCCACTTGCTTTTCATTTTGGGCGATTACAAAAGGATCGTTGACGTATTCTGTGCGATGCAATTCGATCAGGGGGTTGTCGTCCACCCACTGGTAAAGTTTTCGGCTGCCGATCACAAATCCGGCAATGATTTTGTATGGATGAATGCTTTTTTGTGCGCCGGTGAGCACCCCGGCTTCCACCAGATCGATTACACCATCGGAGAACAATTCAGTATGGATACCCAGGTCTTTCTTGTGGTACAGATATTTAAGCACCGCATCTGGAATGGCGCCGATACCCAGCTGCATAGTTGCCCCATCCGGTATCAGCTCAGCGATATAACTGGCGATCTTATCAATAGCGGGTTCGGGTTCACCTTTCCCCATCAGCAGCTCGGGCAGTGCATAATCGACGGGGACAATATGATCCAAGCGGCTGACATGAATAAAGGCATCACCCAAGGTGCGCGGCATTTGCTGGTTCACCTCAGCGATGACCACTTTAGCTGATTCTGCCGGCGACTTGGTCAAACCAACTTCGATCCCCAAACTGCAAAATCCATGCTCATCGGGCGGCGAAACATGCACCAGGGCAACATCTATCGGCAGGATTTTATTCTTGAAGAGTAGGGTGAATTCGGAAAGCAACACCGGTGTAAAATCTGCGCGGCCTTCATGCACAGCTTTGCGGATATTATCGCTGACGAACATGGTATTAACCCGCAGGTGTTCTTCCATGCCTGGGGCGACATAATCTGCCGGTCCGACACTTAAAGCCTGGCATATTTCCACATTATGCAGGTTGGGTGCATAATTTACTAATGCTTTGAGAGTCATCTGTGGAACAGAACAGTTACCGGTTAAGAAAATGCGCTGGTTGGATTGGATATTCCGCACAGCTTCTTCAGGACTGCAAATTCTGGATTGGTAGAGCTTGTTGAAATCCATGTTCTACTCCGCATCTGGGATATTTGATAGGGATGAGATGTGCTGGATCATCCCATGGTAAGTGCCCACACCCTGCTCAATTGCTGGGTTGGTTTGGATGGCAACATCAACTCCCCGGTTAGCGATTTCCAGGATAAAGGGGAAAGCCGCATTCAGATAAGCATGTGTGGCGGTGCGCGCTACGATACTGGACATGTTGGGAACACAATAATGAATCACACCTTCATCAATATATGTCGGGTGCTCGTGCGTGGTGGGGCGAGAAGTCTCAATACAACCACCTTCGTCAATACTGATATCCATCAGCACAGAACGCGGTTTCATCTGGCGGACCATTTCTCGGGTGATAATGATAGGCGGCTTTTCACCTGGGATAAGCACTGCGCCGACAACAACATCGGCAAATGAACACACTCGAGTGAGGTTAAATGAGTTTGACATCATCGTCACAACCCCAGGGTTCCGATCGTAAACGACCTGTAGTGCGTTTATATTTGTATCCAGGATCGTAACATGTCCACCCATGCCAAGAAAAGCCCGGGCAGCATAGGAACCGGCCACCCCTGCCCCAATAATCGCGATTTCTGCAGGGGGAACGCCTGGAACACCGCCAATTAACACACCCTTGCCGCCTTCGCTGTTCTGCAGCATACGGGCTGCTATCTGGGCAGCCAGGTAACCGCCTATCTCGCTTAGGGGACGGCGGATAGGTACTGTGCCATCCTCCAGGCGGATCTGTTCGTAGGCAATCGAGGTGATTTCTTTTTCTAGCAAAAGGTCGATCTTGTCCTGCCGGGCGGATCCCAGGTGGAGCAAGCCTGCCAGAGTAATTCCTTGGCGCAGCCATTCGATTTCTTCCTTTATCGGACGGGCTACTTTAAGTACCAGGTCAGCTCGCCCAAACACCTCATGCGGAGAATAGACAATTCTAGCTCCAGCCTGTTCGTATTCCTGGTCGCTAAAGCCAGCGCCTAAGCCTGCGTTATGTTCTACATAGCAGGTATGACCTTGTTTGACCAGCATCTTAACACCTGCCGGGTGCATGCCTACCCGGTATTCAAATGCACGCTGTTCTTTTGGTATTCCGATATTCATAATTCACCTCATGAGAACAAACACCCGGGTGAAATGGGTCACCCGGGTTGGTATAAATGACTACTCCATGGTCAAAGTCTGGCGAATAAGAGGCAAAGCCCAATCGATGGTTGCCTTATCGATAATCAGGGGTGGTGCAAAGCGAATCACATGCTGGTGGGTTTCCTTGGCTAAAATCCCTTTTTGTTGTAGCACTTCGCAGAAGCGGCGAGCGCCGCGAGCTTCGGGTTTCAATTCAACACCGATCAGCAAACCTTTTCCGCGCACTTCTTTGACATGCTTGCTGGGAATTTCGGTCAGTTGTTCCATAAAGTACTCGCCCATTGTCGCCGCGTTCTCAACCAGCTTTTCATCTTTGATCACGCGCAGAGCTGCACGCGCAATCGCCGCACCGAGCGGGTTACCCCCAAAGGTGGAGCCATGTTCCCCTGGTTGAAAAAGCCCCATGATCGGCTGGTCTGCCAGGGCTGCTGAAACCGGGTAAAAACCGCCTGAAAGAGCCTTTCCGATGACCATGATATCGGCGCGAATATTCTCGTGATCACAGGCAAACATTTTGCCAGTACGCCCTAATCCGGTTTGGATTTCATCGGCGATCAGCAGCACATTTTGCTCATCCGCAATTTTCCGCAGTCCACGCAGGAAACCTTCTGGCGGCGTAATCACGCCAGCTTCACCCTGGATGGGCTCAAATAGAATGGCTGCCGTATTCGGGGTAATTGCCTGCTTTACAGCTTCCAGGTCACCATAAGGAACCAATTTAAAGCCGGGGGTGAAGGGTCCAAAATCGTCTCTGTAAAATGGCTCGGAAGAAAATGAAACAATGGTGATGGTGCGGCCGTGGAAGTTGTTGGAGAATACGATAATCTCTGCCTGGTGGCGCGGAACACCTTTGACCACATAAGCCCATTTGCGCGCCAGTTTCAGGGCGGTGGACACCGCCTCAGCGCCGCTGTTCATGGGTAACGACATTTCATAACCAGTCATCTCGGACAGCTCTTGATAGAGCAAAGGTAATTGGTCGTTGCGAAAAGCTCGGGAAGTTAAGGTGACCTTCTCTGCCTGCTCGGTCAATGCAGCCAGAATCTTGGGATGCACATGCCCCTGGTTCAATGCAGAGTAAGCACTCAGGCAATCCAGGTAGCGTTTGCCGTCCACATCGGTAACCCAGACGCCTTCACCTTTGGTAATGACGACATCTAAGGGGTGGTAGTTGTGTGCGCCATAGCGCTCTTCTAGCTCAATGTATTCTCTTGTTTTCATATATCCTTTTCCTGAAAACCCTATTGTGTAGATAGATAGATTTGATTGGATTAACCCATTCAAAAAGCGACCAATCCATCTTTGGGATGGATAGATACGCATAGCTATTTTGCTTAAAGTATAACATGTGGAAGATTTTTAGCCCATTGCCATTGGACAGGATTTGCCCACGATGGATGTCATGTATCCTCGGCGCTTGGCAAGCTTCTTTCATAGAAAATGAACAAAACACTGCCATACTTCCTTTGATCGAATTCCACCAGGTTCTGAAGGGAAAGTGATTCGTATTCAACCGGATGTATTTGAACGATCACCCAAGCGTCATCGCTCAAAAACTCTGGATGATGGTCCAGGGCTAGCAAGGCTCTTTTCCATAAAGCTTTGTATTGGGGTGGGGCGACAAAAATTGTGTCAAATTGCCGGTCAGGAGGGCGCTCAAGGAAAGTAAAGGCGTCCATACGCAGCACTTCAGCGCCATCTTCTAGCCTGGTAATTTTGAGATTGGAGCGTACCGTTTCGATCGCCAATCGCTGCATGTCGATGAAACGCACAAACTTTGCTCCCCGGCTGAGAGCTTCGATCCCGACGCTGCCTGTTCCGGCAAATAAATCCAACCACACAGAACCAGGCAGGTCGCTGGAAAGGATATTGAACAGTGATTCTTTTGCCCGGTCGGTGATTGGACGGGTCGCATCCCCTGGTACCGATTGTATGCGTTGACCGCGTGCCTTTCCGCCGATGATTCGCAGTGTGCCAGCCATGAATGTTTTAATCTACACTTTGTCGTACTGCCAGTATATTGCCATGAGGAGCTGTGACCTGTGTGACACAGCCTGTGCCCAAGATGAAACGCTGTCCATGGGTGGTTTCTAGAGCGTCTAGTGCCTGGATGCGGATCTGCTGCGGGGTTCCTAATTCAACCAGTTGGCGCTGAAGACCGCCGCAGAGCACACCAGGGAACCTTGTGAAACCACCAGCCAGATCGGGTTCGGTGTCGCGGTCGTGCCAGTTAATCACTTGCAAGGGGTAATCCTTGAAGAGATCAAACATCACCTGTTCACCGTGCAGGTGCAGCATGTTGAGCCAGAAAGGTTTGGCTGGTTCTAAGACCTGTAAATCGTAAAAACCTCCAAAGCTCAAGTATTCAGCTTCCGAAAGTAATCCGTATTGGGCGTGCTGGACCGCGTAAAAGATACCGGAAATCCCCAGTTGTGTCAGAGCTTCCACGAACCTGCGTGTGTTTTCGGTAATTATTCTTAGCCCAGCATGGACTTCTTCCGGATAGCGGCGCAAGTGCACCAGGAGCTGGTCGCCGCCAACCAGGTTCTTTGCCTGTGAGAGCGGGCTGAAGATGGTTTGAACAATTGGTGTAGTCGGTTCTAATTCTTTTTGAAGCAGTTTCAGGCAGGTCAATTGCCGCCCTAAAGCGCCTCGTTCTGGGTCCAACAAAGGTAATTTCTGCCAGCTGTCCGCTGAATGAATCACCCGGCGGGTGTACTGGCGCGTCCCCTCGCTGGCGCCGCGCCATTCATCTTCTACTCCCCAATCGCGTAAACAGTAAGATGAGGCTGGCGTTACTTTGACCAGGTCGAAATCGTAGGTAGTTTGGTAATGCAGCGTGGCTTTCGCCAAAAGACCTGGGTCCTGGTCATCCACAGGAAAATGTCGCCACAAGGCAACCGGTGGACGATCGTTGGCATTTCCACTCAGGCAGTTCTCCATTCGCTGGCGGTGGGTTAGCATGGGACTGTAGCTCCTCACCTACTGAGCGCCTAGCATAGAGAGGTGGGCAGTTACCAGGCGACGCAGCATGGTTCGTCGGGCTGAATCCTGGATGGATTCGGAGTGTTCCAACAAATGGTAAGCTTTCTGAAATGACTGGATGGCCTCGCTTGGGCGGTCATTCAGCTTTTGTGATAATCCTAAGCCATAAGCAGCTTCTTCGGCATTCGGGTAAGCCTGCAATGCCTTGCGGAAAAGGTTTTCTGCCTGGGGATATTCCTTGTTTGCATGGTGGGTCCAGGCCTGGATTAACCACTGGTCTAGCTCTGCATTCTTTGGCTGCTCAATAGGGTTGGCTTGTTCTTCTGGGGGCATAGTTTATTCTCCTTGATCATATCGCTAATCCAGGTCGTCGCGCAGATCGCCAAAATCGACAGGCGGCAGGTATTGGGAAGCGTTCTCTAAAACGTCGATCATACTGTTCGATAGCTCAGACAGGTGTGGCGCTAAGGGTACCTGAGCAGGGGGACGAATGCGCGCCGGGGTAGGCGGGGGTTGCTGGCGAGCTTTGCTAGAGCTCCACTCCACTTGCCGTAAAATTCTCGGTTCTTGGGTCAGCATACCAGCTAAATGCCCGTGAACAGAAAAGACTTCCCGCTCAGGGGATACCCATCCAATCCATTCACCATCCGGATTATACAGGTATGGGTAAGCCAGGTAAGCTCCTAAGCTGCCATTGCTGGTATAGATTGGGATCAATATTTTTTGACTGGGCATGCTACCTGACCTGTTGTGAACCATTCAATCAAGATTGTACATCATTATATGTCCAATAGCGGTTGACAAAGAAATTCCAAAACATAACCACCAATACGGCGAAAGCCAGGGTTATGTTATCTGCCAGGAAATCTGGTGTAAGTATGGGAATGCGGAAGGGCAGGCTCTGGAAGAGATCCAGCAATACCGGTTCTACGTAGGCCAGGATTGGGATGCGGATGGCCAACCCCAAGATGTTCACAAAAGCAAATTGTAACAGCTGGCGGATCAGTGGTTTTGTACGTGAATCCGGGTAGGTCCAGTATCGATTCCAGAGGAAGTTACTCAGGATAGCAGCGATAAAGGAAATGGTTCCAGCGACGACCAGCGGGAAGTGCAAAAAATTGACCAGGATATTCATCGTCCCGAAGTCAATGACAGCTCCGATAGCACCCACCACTGCAAAGCGCAGGAAGCGCGCACGTTCCTTGGGGTTGGTCAGGAGAACACCCATGGTCACCCTAGCTTTGATTTGAAATAGGGTAAGGTTTTTTGAAGCCCTTCCAGTAGTGATATTTTCGGTTCCCATCCCAGGATGTTTTGGGCGCGGGTAATATCTGGCCGGCGGCGTTGTGGGTCGCTTTCACCGCGTTCGCCGGGGATGATGCGAATACCAGCCGGGTTTTGGGTGATTTGGTTGGTAAGCTGTGCCAATTCCAGGATGCTTAGTTCGACCGGATTACCAATGTTTACCGGGTCGTGTTCGTCCGAAAGCAGCAACCGGTAGATGCCTTCAATCAGGTCATCCACATAGCAAAAGCTGCGCGTTTGGGAGCCATCACCGTAGATGGTTAACTCTTCTTGCCTGAGAGCTTGCTGTAAGAAGTTGGGCACCACGCGCCCGTCATCCAGGCGCATGCGCGGGCCGTATGTGTTGAAGATGCGCACAATACGGGTGTCAATATCGTGAAAACGGTGGTAAGCCATGGTCAAGGCTTCGGCAAAGCGCTTGGCTTCGTCGTAAACCGAACGCAGACCGATCGGGTCGACATGCCCCCAGTAGCTTTCTTTTTGGGGATGTTCCAGCGGGTCGCCGTAAATTTCGCTGGTGGAAGCCAACAGGAGGCGCGCATTATTGGCGCGTGCCAGTCCAAGCGAATTATGGGTTCCCAGAGCCCCAGCCTTCATGGTCTGGATGGGTAAATTTACGTAGCCAAATGGCGATTTGGCGTTCGGACTGGCTGGTGAGGCGAAATGCATGACTGCATCCAATTTGCCTGGCACGAAGATAAAATTGGAAACATCGTGGCGGATAAAGGAAAAATTTGGATTACCAGCCAGATGAGCCAGGTTTTCCGGGCTGCCAGTGATGAAGTTGTCCATCCCAATCACGCTATGTCCTTCTTTGAGAAGGCGATCACATAAATGGGACCCCAAAAAGCCTGCTGCTCCCGTAATAAGTATGCGCATAGATTATTTTCCGTTCTCTTTTTTTGATTATTTCCAGATGACCCGGTATGTAAGATGGTCGCCGGTTATCTGGAATGATTCACCGCTTTTTGTGTCGATCAGCCATAGATTGCCCTGGTAGATCACGGCCAGAGCAAAAGATTCCTTGCCGGGTAAGGGTTCAGGTGACCAGGCGCCCCAGTGTTTGGTGGGTTCAAGACCTGCAGAATCACCCGTTGGGAAGAGAATGGTCTGCCCCTGGCCGTTTTCACCAACTATAGCCACCCGGCAGCGGCTGGTCTCGCTCTGGTTGGGGAAGATCGCTTGCAAATAGGCAACCTGGGCAACACCTTGTGCATCCGTGGGTGAGACCAATGGGTAAGCAAACATCCCACTTTGACTGACCAGGGTTTGCTTATCGCTCCCATCCAGTTTTACGGAGACCAAATCAAACCACTGCGATTCTTCGGGTGTCACTGCGGTATTCTGAGCTGGGTGATCGACGCTGAACAGGCGCTCTCCAACAGCGCTCCAAGCTAATCCAGGAGCCCACGCCCAATCTCCCCGGGTCTGCAGTGGAGTAATTTCTAAAGTGCTTGTTAAGAGTTCTTCTTCAAAATCCACCCAGCCGATACCATCCGGCCGGCTAAAAGCTAATTGTGTGCCAGCTGGGTTCCAGGAGAAATCTGTTCCCCACCAGCCGTATACGCCTCCCGAGTTGGCTTCCAGCAGAGTTGTCCATTCAGTTGTCCAGCCGCTGTTGCTGAAAACCATGGCTTGCAGATCGTTGTTGGCTTGCCAACCAGGCGCAGACGGGCGCTGTTCGACGGTTGAAAATATGATGCGCGTATCACCGCCTGGTCTCCAATCCGCAAAGTGGATCACATTATCTACTTTCAAATCGATGATTTTTGCTTCGCCTGGGTTGCCCGCCAGAGCTTCCCACAAGTTGGCAACCCACAGGCTGTTGATTTTTGATTCATCAGCAGATTGACGGGTGAAAAGCAGCCATTGTCCATCAGCCGATAATGAAAAAATTCTCCCATCCAGGTCGCCGCTGGTTAGAACTGCTCGCCGGTTAGAGGTGTTGCCTTCGATCAACCACAGATTTCCGTCTCTTAAGTAGAAAATCTGTCCTTGGATGGCAACCGGAGCAAAAGGTGATTGCATGCCAACCATGCGGATTTCTGGCAAAGGGTCTTCAATCACCACGCTTTTCACCGGGATAGGCAGGCTGGATACCAGCACGCCATCTTCCCTGACCTGGCGGTAGGTGATTTCGCGTAAACCATTCTTGCCTGCCTGGATCAGGATTTCCTGATCAGCCGGTAAGGATTCGTTCAGCAGAGTCTGGCTTTCATAAGGGATGACTTCCTGCTCAATTTCAAAGCTTTCGCTTACCCGCACCACTTGGACTGCCAAGCCTTCATCCAATAATGTGAATTGGTCTGGCTCGCTGCGATCCAAAGCACCCAGGCGGATGTTTGCCTTCACCAGCGCCTGTTCAACTGTGCTGCCTGGGGATAGCTCGATCTGCTGGCTTTGCCCATCCGCCTTCACTTCTACGTGGATCATCTCGGGCGTGACTGCAGGCGCGTTGCAACTGCTAACAATCAGCGCCAGGATCAGGAGAAAAACACGGACGGAGGTGGTTCTCATAAGTGAGAGTGGTATAATCGCAGTTCGGATGGATTGGACAGATGATCCTTTTGTCGCCAGGGTAATGATCTGGCCTTTATTTTAGATAACCGCTGATTGCCATCATCCCGTCTGCGATGTTCAGGCTTTCCACAAAGATGCGCTGCCCTTGAAAGACCATTTGCTCGGCAAGCATGGCATCAATTTCCTGGGTAAATAGCTGGACCATGCTGTCGGGTAGAGGCAATGGACCCAGTTTTGCAGAGACGGTTTGGGTTTTTGGCAGTCCATCGGCGCCTAGAATAACACGTGAGGTGAGCGATAAATCCGCAGCAATGCCATTGACCGTTACCCGGGCTGTGGTGAAAATTTGGCCGTCATGCAGACGAATCTGAATGTTCTCAATCTTGGGTTCCTGGACGGCTTGTAATTCGAGCGCTGCTAAGGACGTAAGCTGAGCCTCTGTGATGACCAACTCAACCTTGCCTCCGCTGATTGCGGTAGCGGCTGCAGATTGAAGGGTTTCTTCCAGAGACTGAACCGCCTCGGATGAGACTGGGACCGGCGCCGTTGGTGTGGCGGATGGATCGCCTAACCCAGGAAAATTACAAGCAATGCTGGCAGCCATGAGTACGGTAAGGCTGACAGCCAAAGATAATGTTAAACGTAGGTGTTTATTTTTATTCATAACTTATTCTACTCCTAAAGGGGTAACCAATACCTTGCAGAATTTTATCATAGCATGAACCAAGTAGAATTTCCTGACATTCCTTTAAGCCTGGGCGCCTATCTGGAAGCCCTTCTCTTCGTTGCACCAGGTGCGCTGACCACTGCACAATTGGCTTCGGCATTGGATTTGCCGGTAGCGGAAATTGAGCGTGGGTTAGCCGAATTGGAAAGCGAATACAATAATCCCGGGCTGGGACGCGGCTTACGTCTGCAGCGTCACCGCGGCCGGGTGCAACTGACGACTGCTCCGCAGGCTTCCCAGGCCATTGAACATTTACTAGGTTTGGAGTTAAACACGCGCCTCAGCCGGGCGGCTTTCGAAGCCTTGGCGATCGTTATGTACCGCCAGCCGGCCACTCGCCCCCAGGTGGATGCGATCCGCGGTGTGAATTCTGACGGGGTGATGCGGAGCTTATTGCAAAAAGGACTTATCCAGGAAGTCGGCAGGGCCGAAGCGCCTGGTCGACCGATCTTATACAGTGTAACACCAGATTTCTTGCAATACTTCGGGCTAAATTCCTTGGATGAATTGCCCCCACTTAACTTGGAAGAAACAATTTCCAACCAGCCGCCTGAAAATGGCGATCTCTTGAAAGATTAACTGACGACTGGATTATAATAACCAAGATGGAAGAAAGAATACAAAAAATATTATCACGCGCGGGATACGGATCGCGGCGCTCCTGTGAGGAATTAATCCTTGCCGGGCGTGTGCGCGTTAATGGCCAGGTAGCCGAATTAGGCGCCAAAGCCGACCCGCAAAAAGACCATATCAGCCTGGACGGTAAAATCATCGCTGCCCCGGAGGAGCTGGTCTATATCGCTTTGCACAAGCCACGCAATGTCCTCTCGACGGTAGAAGCTCCAGACCCGCGCACGACAGTCATCGATCTGGTGCCGGTAAATGCCTCCATATACCCTGTCGGACGCCTGGATAACGAAAGCGAAGGCCTGATCTTGCTCACCAATGATGGCGACCTGGCCAACAAGCTTACGCACCCCCGTTATGGGCATCAGAAAGAATACCGGGTGCTTGTGGCGCGCCATCCAGATATGGAACAGCTGGAAGCATTCAAACATGGTGTGGTTCTGGAAGATGGTTATCGAACGGCGCCTGCTGAGGTTCGTGTAGAAACCCTGTTTGGAAAAGGCGCCTGGCTGAACATCGTTTTACGCGAAGGACGTAAGCGGCAGATCCGCGAAACCTGCATCCGCATTGGTTTACCGGTTGTGCGCATCATCCGCGTGCGTATCGGCAGTTTGAACCTGGGCTCGCTTAAACCACGCGAATGGCGTTACCTTTCTGCTGATGAGGTGCAGGCATTAAAGGATCCCAAATCGGTCAAGAAAGCTGTACCTGCAAAACGCCCGTTCCCCAAAGCATCAGCCCCAAAGCGGTCGCCCCAAAGATCGACTTCGCAAAAAGGTCCAGCAGACAGAGCGTCCAGCGGTTCATCGCAAACTGGAAAGCCATCTGCGGGTAGACCTGGCTCTGGGAAAACCACCCCTGGTAAGCCATCGTCAAGGAAAACGAGCGGAAAACCAGGTCCTTTTTCTCAAGATCGACCTGGCCGAAAACCTTCCTCACCTTTCAAACGAGTCCGGAAGAGCCCATACGAAAAAAAATGAGACAGGTCGGCGGAAATGAAGATAACCGCCAGCACCTTGTTTCTTGATACAACCATCCAAGCTAAAACCAACCATGAGGGTTAAAAGTTTTTATGGAGATTTCCGCTGAGAAACGCCAATCCTGGCTAGACAGGCCGCTGCTCAACCAAATCGTACTCAACGGTGAAATTGCCCTGTACATCCTGCTCTTATTGCTGGCAGTATTCACCCGATTTTATGACCTTGGAATCACGGGTAATGAGCCATGATGAGAACACGCATGTGTATTATTCCTGGCGCTTTATGCAAGGGCAGGGTTTAGCCCACGACCCCTTGATGCATGGTCCATTCCAATTTCATCTCATCGCCCTCTCCTACTTTATGTTTGGCGATAATGATTTTACAGCGCGCATACCGGCTGTTTTATTCTCAATCGCCACAGTCGTGTTTGTTTGGTTTTTCAGGCGATACCTGGGGCGGGCGGGGGCCTTGATCGCTGGTTTCCTGTACTTGATCTCTCCGTATATGCTTTTCTACGGGCGCTATGTTCGCAACGAGACCTTTGTTGCTTTGTTTGGACTGGTCATGTTGTGGGCTATCTTGCGATACCTGGAATCTGGCAAGTACGGCTATCTGTATGCCCTTTCCGCGGTCACTGCGCTGCACTTTACCGCTAAAGAAACGGCCTTCATTTATCAAGCCCAGGCTCTCATCTTCCTGGCATTCCTGTTCATACAACAGGTGACACAAAAAAAATGGAAACATCCCGGGCAACGCAGCCGCTTCATCCTGGCTTTGATGGTCGCCCTGATCTTAGTCGGTGGGGTTGCCGCTTCTTTCTTCCTGAAAGGCGATTCCCTGTCGCTCAATCCGGCCACGACATTGTCTCCTTCAGTGCCTGGTCAGGAGGAAGCCCATCTTACACCGGCTTTGCCCTCTAGTGTGCAATATGGCTTAATCGCTGCCAGCCTGTTAGCCCTGGGGGCAGCAGCAACTTTCTTGATCCGCGGCTATTCCTGGGAAGCCATTCGCCGGGAACGATCTTTTGGTTTGTTAATGATCCTGGGAACATTTGTCTTGCCTCAATTGGCCGCCTTCCCAGTTCGCTTTGTCGGCTGGTTGGTGCCTACCAACGCCACCCAGGTGATGGGTTTGACCAGTACGGATATTTTCCACATCGCCGTTTTCCTGATCCCATTATTCTTGATTTCCCTGGCGATCGGCATGTTGTGGAATACGCGAGAGTGGCTGATCAATGCAGGCATCTTTTATGGACTTTTTATTCTGTTTTATACCTCCCTGTTCACTCATGGCGCAGGTTTTCTGACCGGGTTGGTAGGCTCATTAGGGTACTGGTTGGAACAACAAGGCGTGAACCGGGGCAGCCAGCCAAGCTATTATTATTGGCTGATTCAGGTGCCAGTTTATGAATACTTACCAGCTCTGGGAACTATCCTGGCATTCATTCTGGTTGGGATTCGAAAAATACTCTCTTTCCGTTTGCCTCAGTCTTCTGGAGTACCCATCGAAGATTACGATGAGGAAGAGATCGAAGATGATGAAACGGTTGATTTGCCGGTTGTGCCAGCCAGCAAAGCTGCTTCGGTCCCTGCCGAACAAGTCCGCAAACCCACTCCGTCCTTTGAGCTGATTTCATCGGCTGCCGATGAAGTCTGGCAGGCAAAAGAAGAACCGGTCGAAGAGCTGGTCGAGGTATTTGAACCAGAAGAAGAAAAGGAAGAAAACCCTCCAGCTTTGGCTTTGTTTGCTTTCTGGTCGGTAACCAGCTTAGTTGCTTACACAGTGGCGGGTGAAAAGATGCCCTGGTTAACGGTGCACATCACCTTGCCATTGATTTTATGCGCAGCCTGGTTTTTGGGAAAGCTGGTTGATGAGACCGACTGGTCTGATTTTAAGCGCCCGCGCGGCTGGCTGGTACTCGCTTTATTACCGGTGTTCGGGCTGAGCCTGGCTGGCGTGACAGCTTCATTCCTGGGATCAACACCTCCATTCCAGGGTCAAAGCCTGGATCAGCTGCAAGCCACCAGCACCTTCCTGACCAGCCTGTTGGCAGCGGTCGCCTCAGCTGCAGGGCTTTACTATCTGGTGAAAACCTGGTCCGCCGGGCAGATGGCGCGCCTGTTTACCTTATTTGTCTTTGCCTGCCTGGGATTTTTGACAGCCCGTACTGCCATCCAGGCTGCTTACATCAATTTTGACCAGGCCAACGAGCTCTTGGTTTATGCTCACTCAGCCGGTGGCGTCAAGACGGCCCTGGAGCAAATTGAAGAAATCTCCATTCGGACCACGGACGGCCTGGATGTGGTGGTTGCTTATGATAATGACACCTCTTATCCATACTGGTGGTATCTGCGCAACTACCCCAATGCCCGCTTCTACGGCGCTGACCCGACGCGTAGCTTGCGAGATGTGCCTTTGATTTTGGTTGGTGCAAATAATTATGGAAAAATGGAGCCGGTGGTTGCAAATCTGTACCACCAGTTTGAATATATCCGCTTGTGGTGGCCCAACCAGGATTACTTCGGGCTGACCTGGGACCGGGTGGTGGATGCCATGCGCAACCCGCAAATGAGAGAAGCCTTGTTTGAAATCTGGTTGAACCGTGATTACAGCCGCTATGGGCAAGTCACCGGACGCGACTTCAGGCTGACTCAATGGTCTCCAGCGGATCGCATGCGCCTGTATGTGCGCAAAGACGTGGTCGAATCCCTGTGGAATTACGGCGCAGCCCCGTCTGTAGAAGCCTTACTGCCCGATCCATTTGAAGATAAGGGGCGCAGTTTGACAGCCGAGATTACTTATGGCAGCCCGGGGAGCGAACCCGGGCAGTTCCAGCGCCCGCGCGATCTGGTAGTCGCCCCAGATGGCAGCCTGTATGTTGTCGATACAGATAACCATCGCATCCAGCATCTTTCGGACAGCGGCGAAGTTTCTGCAGGTTGGGGCAGCTTTGGCGATGTGACCACTGGTTTAGCGCCAGGCGGAACCTTCAACCAGCCCTGGGGTATCGCCCTGGGACCGGATGGCTCGGTGTACGTAGCCGATACCTGGAACCACCGGGTACAAAAATTCAGCGCCGAAGGAGAATTCCTGACCATGTGGGGCGCCTTTGGGCAGGCAGAAACACCAACCGCCTTTTGGGGACCACGTGATCTAGCTGTCACTGCCGACGGTAAAGTCATGGTCACCGATACGGGTAACAAACGTGTGGTTGTTTTTGATGAACAGGGTAACTTTCTCTCGGAATTCGGCAGCGCTGGTATGAACGCCGGAGAATTTGACGAGCCGGTTGGATTAGCTCTGGGCGCTGACGGCAAGCTGTATGTAGCCGACACCTGGAACCAGCGTGTACAGGTTTTTGTGCCGGATGCCGCTGGCGATTACTATCCCTATGCCGCATGGGATCTGACCGCCTGGTATGGCCAATCCCTGGACAACAAACCCTATCTCACCGTCGACGATCAGGGACGTGTATACATCGCCGATCCGGAAGGCTACCGCATCCTGGTGCTCTCCGCCGAGGGGCAGGCGCTCTACTACTGGGGAGATTATGGCGCCGATCTGAGCACCTTTGGAATGCCCGCCTCCGTGGCCCTGGACGGTCTGGGCGGCATCTGGGTCAGCGACGCCGGCAACAGCCGCCTGATGTACTTCCAGCTCCCGGAATAGCCGCTGATTGAACCAAAATGAAGACGATGGCTGTGTGATTAGCCATCGTCTTTTTCGGTACTATGTAACGCAGCCTGTAGATTGCCCAATGTAAAGCAAACTGTCAGTTTGCTTAGAACAAACTAACAGTTTGTTCTACATACCACTTGTACCCTTAAAACAAACCTCTAAACACCAACAACAAGCCAACAATAAACAGCGGCACACCCACAATCAAACCCACGATCGTCAGGCTAATCAACACACCTGCCAGCATGAGCACAAAACCCAGGATCACCGCCACCAGCCTGCCGGTAAATGCTACGATCCCGCTCACCAGCCGCCAGATCGCCCAGAACGGCCACAGAAACCAGGGGACTTTTTTGCGCGAAGAAGTTGTCATCGGAGATTCTCCTTTCGAAAGAAACTGTTCACACCTTGAACTCTATATTATCTACGTGAATAGTTGAAAGAAGTTGCATGGTATTCCAGCTCGCAGAGCTTTGCAAACTAGCCCGGTGGGTTCATGCCCGGGCGTACCTTATTCTGCTTCCTCGAGCAGTTCGCGCTTCATTGCATGAGATAGCCAGTCCTGGTAGGCCTTGGCTGACCAACCAGCATGCTGGACTAGCTCATTGAATACTTCGGGTAGGCAAAGCGCCTGTAGGATCGCCGCAGCATGGGCTGGATCCAGCCCGCTGCGTAGGTGCGGCGCCAGGCTTTGGGCGAAAGTTTCCAAAGCTTTACGACGACCCTGTAAAGCCTCCTTTAGTTCAGCGGCAGCCTCAGGATCGGCTGCTGCCGCTCCCTTATAAATGATTAATACCTCCAAACCCGACTGCCACTGCCGGTAGGTTGCCTGCGCCAGCTGCTCCAGAAGTTCTTCTGGCTCAGAGACACCGGGATCCCCAAGGGTTATTTGCCGGATTTGTGAATGTTCATGCCATGCGGTTCGCAGAGAACGCAGGATACCGCGCTTTGAGCCAAAGACGGCATATACGGTGCTGACGGCTACCTCGGCACGTCCAGCTATTGCTTCAATGGTTGTTCCTGTATAGCCTTGCTCTAAGAACAGGGATTTAGCTGCCGTAGTGATCATCTTGGCGGTAGCCAGCGCCTGACGTGAACGTAAAGTGGACTTAGATTGTCTATTTTGCCTATTGACATTCTTCATAGCATATAGTATAACTCCATTCATTAGAGTATGACTACATTGTAATAAGGAAATGCGAACATGTCAATACACGAACCGACCCAAACCATCGTTATCGGCGGCGGGCAGGCTGGTCTAGCCGCTGGTTACTTCCTCACTCAGCAAGGACACTCATTTACCATCTTGGATGAAAACAAGTGTGCCGGCGATGTGTGGCGCAGCCGTTGGGATAGTTTGCGTTTATTCACACCCAGCAAGTACAGCAGCCTGCCAGGTTCGCGCTTCCCGCAAGCTGACTTTTATTTCCCTACAAAGGATGAAGTCGCGGATTATCTAGAGGCTTATGCTGGTCAGTTTCACCTGCCAGTGCAACACGGCGTGAAAGTCGAAACATTGACACGCAGCGACAAGGGTTATCGGGTAATAACCAGTGCAGGCAGCCTTGATGCTAAGAAGGTGATCATTGCCACTGGTCCTTTCCAGAAACCTAAAATACCCGCCTTCGCCCAAAAGCTTGATGCGCATATTTTGCAGATACACTCGAGCGCTTATTACAACCCAGGGCGAATCCCGGTTCAAAATATCCTGGTGGTGGGGGCGGGAAATTCTGGGACAGAAATCGCCCTTGAACTTGCCAGATCAGGCAAACGAGTCTGGCTGGCAGGTCGGGATGTAGGGCGAATCCCGGCTGATAAATTGGGCAGAGTTTTCGGGGGAGGGCTCTACTGGTGGTTCATCAACGGGGTGCTGAATGTGAAAACCCCGATCGGGCGTAAAATGCGAACAAAAGTGCTCTATCAGGGAGCTCCGCTGATCAGCTCCAGCCGTAGGCAAGTACTGGAGGCAGGCATCGAAAGCACACCGCGTGTCTCCGCTGTTCTGTCCGGAAAACCGCAGCTAGAAGATGGTCGCAGCTTGCCAGCGGAAGCGGTCATCTGGGCGACCGGCTTCGTACCGGATTACAAATGGATCGACTTGCCAGTTTTCGATGAATATGGTTACCCCCGCCATCAGCGGGGAGTCATCCTGGAAGCGCCAGGCCTGTACTTCGTAGGTTTGCCTTTCCAGACTGCCTTGAGCTCCTCCTTGCTTGGCGGTGTGGGCGTAGAAGCCAAATACATCGTCAATCAAATGGCTTGAGAATTCTTTCAGGATGCAACAAATGACTGGAGCGCTTTGGCTGAAGCATTTGGTTTTTGTGATAGCTGCAGTTCATTTGCAAAGCCCTCAGGGCTCGATTTATTAGCTCCCAGAGCTAGGCAAACTAGCCCGGTGGATTCATCCCCGGGCGATCTTCCCCAAACATAATCCTCATCTTCCCATCCACCCCATACTGGTATAGCGCCGATAGCGGCGGGTCGCCAGCGCGCAGTGCCGTGACTCTCGGCAGCAGGGTGTACAGGTCCTCCACCAGGGGCAGCTCGCCCAGCCTGGAAGTGTGCACCCATTCCAGACTGCCCTCATGGGAGGGGAAAGGGTGGCGAATGGAATCTTCATCCTTTGTCGCTTCGATCTCCGCCTGGGGATATTCTCCCCTGAACACATAGATGCCGATACCGGTTTCCTGGCCGGTGTCGATCGCCAGCACCGCACACAGCCATAAATTCACCCCCTGGATGCCGGTCTCTTCCAGCAGCTCACGTCGGGCTGCGCTGAGGATATCCTCGCCGCGCTCCACGTGCCCGCCCACACCGTTATACAGGTTTGCCCACAGGCGTTTGTCCGCTGCGCCTTTGATCAGCAGCACCCGTTCGCCGCAGCTCAAAAAAATGAGCGTGCGCGGGATAAGCAGATAGCGTCCTTTCAATGTTCCCTGGTCAGACGCTGGCATATTTCCTCCTCTGTGGATCTCTCGCAAAGCCGCTAAGGTTGATAAGTTTTCTATTTTAATCTCTCGCAAAGCTCGCCAAGTATGCCAAGCTATTTTTGAAATTTCATAATACGGATCGTTTTGCATGACCCACGAAGTGCGATAAGCTTATTTGATCTCTCGCAGAGCCCGCAGAGCTTTTCAGTTTGAATGTCTGTTGCACGGATAATTTAGTTTGATCCTAGAAGTGCGAAGAGCTTTTCAACACGAAGAACGCCTGGGATCACGCAGGTTTTCTGGGTATGAAGATCAATTCTTCTGCGTAATCCGCACCTTCCATCTAACCCGTGATCCTTTTCCACGATAGATTATCATACATGCTTCGAACGCGCAACTTTTCTTGCCTGCTTGCGTATATAGAATGTGTTTGATTAAGGTATAATCAAAAGTGAATCTTTCCGTGTTCTACTCTATCCTCAAGGAGCGTATAATGAGTGATCAAATTTATGATGAAATCGGTTCGGATATGGATCCCTTCAAGAAAATCCTGGGAAAAATCCCCGGGTTCAAGGGATATGTAGAACGACAAAAGCGGCGCGATGCGGATAAATTGCTGCGTGAGACCGTCGCGGCGCGCTTTGAAGAGCAATGGCAGCGCCTATCTTCCATCCAGCGCGAGTTTATCAGCAGCGGTGATATTTCCTGGATTGACGACCTGGAAGCATCTGCCATCAAGCTGCGCACTTTCGCAGACCGGGTGCGGCGCGCCACGCGCGGTTACTCCGGACTGTTTGATGCAGTGATGATTAACGAAGATGAGCTGGCATTATTGTATGATTTTGACGCAAAATTGCTCGATCTTTCTGAAGAGGTTGGGCGAGCGATTGACAATGTCCAGGCTTCGACGGGCACAGAAGGCTTGCCGGCCTCCATTCGTCATCTGAATACCGTCGCCCAGCAATGTATCGAGACCTTCAACCGGCGTGAAGAGGTTTTCCTGGGCGGGACTGTCGGCTAAAACTGCAGGTTGGCATAAACCATTTTCTTTCTAATACGAAGCAGGAGTACAGGCAATGGCTAGAATTTTTGATGTAATTGAATATCCGAACGAGATGCGTGATGAGATCGTTCACCGCTTTCCCGAGATGGGACCTGGTAATTTTCGCATCGGCTCCCAGGTGATTGTGCGTGAATCGCAGAGCGCGGTTTTCTTCCGGGATGGCAACGCCTTGGATGTGTTTGGCCCAGGCCGCCATACTATCGTGACCTATAATATTCCCCTGATTATTGACCAGATCGGCAAGCTGTTCAACGAAAAGACCCCCTTCCCGGCTGAAGTCTATTTCGTCTCGATGCGCGAGTTTGTGGACCGCAAATGGGGCACCCCGCAGCCGATCATTGTGCGCAACCCCAACATGGGCTTGGGTGTAGCCTTGCTGCAAGGATTTGGCTCCTACAGCTTCCAGGTCAGCGACCCACAACAATTTGTTACCCAGGTGGTTGGCGCTCAGGGCGTTTACCGCACCGGTGATATCGAGAGCCGTATGCGCTCCATGCTGCTATCTAAGCTGCAGGATTTGCTCGGCGAAACAGCTGCCAAGAACAGTGTGCCCGAATTAATCGGTCTGACCGAAGAACTTGGTGCTGGCGTGCGCGCCAAGGTACAGGACGATTTCCTGGCGCTTGGCTTAACCCTCAAGACCTTCTATCTTGAGAATTTGAAACCCTCCACCAAATCTGCCGAAGAACTGCGCGCTATGGGTATGCTGGATATGCAAACCTACACTCAACTGCAGGCTGCGGATGCCATGCGTGATGCAGCCCAGAACCCCAGCGGCGGCGCGGGTCTGACCGCGGGTATCGGCGCTGGCTTAGGCGTAGGCAATGTGCTCAGCAGCGCACTGCAGGGCATGACTGGTGCAAGTGCAACAGGCGGAACTCAGCCTGCTCCTAGCAGCAGCACTCCCAGTGCACCACCCTCGGTGATGACTCCCTCCGAAGCCGCTACTTATCTGCGCGTTTCTGAAGAAGATGTGATCGCAGCCATCACGGCCGGTGACCTGAAAGCCAAGAAGATCGGCAATGCCTACCGCATCAGCATCGAAGCCCTGAACGAATTCCTCAAGGGCTAATAATTTCACTTTAATCATTCAAAAAAGGCTGGCAACACTGCCAGCCTTTTTTCCAATCAAGCGTGATGGATTATTTTTCAGGTTTTTTTGAAACCTGGTATCTTCCGATCGATTCAGCCAGGATTTTATTGCAAAATTGATTCAAACTTACGCCTTCATCTTCAGCAGCTTCTGCCTGTTGCCTGTGCAATGTCCTGGGAATCCTCAAGTTGAATTTTCCACTATATTGATCGGCTGGTCTTGGTTCTGGAATAGGGATCTTTTCCTCTAAAGCAATTTCGAGCCACTCTTTCATTCAACTCGCCAGGATTGCGTCTTGGATGACTTTGACCTTTTCCAATGACAAGCCCTTGGATTTTCCGGTTTTTCGCACCAGTTCCTTCAACTTCACAATCGGAATAGCTTCCGCCGGTGGCATCTCGTCTTCTGGTATATTGATCTCGGCGCGCGGATTGGTAAAGACCAACGCAGCATTGATTTCTGGTGTGATTTCCCCTGGTAAGATTTTAGTGAAATAAGCTTTCAAGCTATCCATCTCACCAGCCACTTCCATTTCAGGTCGCCCCAGGCTTTCCTGGGCGAAGATTTTCAGGTAAGCATTCCCGCCTTTTTGTTTCCAGCGCCCGTTTTCGTAGGTGATTTTGCCGCGCTGGTAATAGGGCAGTAAAATCCAAACGCCAGCGGGACCAACCAGCAAATGTGAGACCGGTGTGGAATAATGGTACAGGGAATACTTGTTATCCAGACCCTTGAGAGCTTGATCGATGAGCTCATCCGGGCGCGGGCGCCTGCCCCAGCGATTGCTGAAGTAAATGCCGACCTGCGAAAGAAGAAAACCGACCATCAGGGCGCCTAAGGATATGCCAAACTGTTCTGGATAGCGGAATGAAATAAACATTCCTGCTGCCAGAACAACCAACCCGCCCAACATGGTGAATTGGGCAATACGGGAATTGCGCTTAATCGTTTTATCATTGCGGACTATATTCATGTGAACTAAAAACTCCTGATTATTAAGATAAGATCTTTATGATTTGTCTTGTGAAGCATGTGGATATGATTTGAAGATCAGGCAGGCATTCTGCCCACCCAGACCAAAGGAATTGGACAGTGCGGTTTGAATTTGCCTCTGGCGCGCCTGGTTGGGCACGTAATCCAGGTCGCATTCAGGGTCTGGCTCTTCATAGTTGATGGTGGGCGGCAACCAGCCGTGGACGATGGCAAGAATGCAGGCGATGGCTTCCAATGAGCCGGAAGCGCCCATGGCGTGACCCAACATGGATTTGGTGGAGCTGACTGCCAGCCGGTAGGCGTGTTCACCAAAAACCTGTTTGATTGCAAAAGTTTCGGCAGAATCATTCAGTGGGGTAGAGCTACCATGCGCATTGATATAATCCACCTCATGGGCTTGCATACCGGCATCTTCCAGCGCCCAGCGCATCGCCCGCACAGGCCCTTTAGCCTCCGGGTCTGGAGCGGCGATATGCAAAGCGTCTGATGAAGAAGCCTGGCCCACAATTTCGGCGTAGATGTGTGCGTTGCGCGCCAGGGCGTGATCCAGGCTTTCCAGCACCAAACTGGCAGCGCCTTCCGAGAAGATAAAGCCCTCCCGCCTGGCGTCAAATGGGCGAGAGGCAGCTTGCGGGTTCTGGTTATAGTTGGTGGGGAGAGCGCGCATGGCGCAAAAGCCGGCGATCGCGAAATCATGGATCAGTGATTCGGTACCTCCGCTGATCACCAGCTCGGCTTTTCCATGGCGGATCCATTCTGCAGCTTCACCGATCGCCTGGGTGCCTGTGGCGCAGGCGGTCGTTACGGTGCTGTTGGGTCCCAGGACCTGGAACTGGCGGGCGATCAGGAAAGAAGAAAGGTTGGGGATGCCACCAGGGATCGTAAAGGGGTTCACTCTGCCCAGGCCGCGCTCGTGAAAGGTTTTAATGCCGTCTGCCGCCCAGTCCAAACCACCTATCGCCGTGCCAAAACATACCCCGCAACGCTCGCTGTCAGGCAGCTCATCGGGTAAGCCGGCATCTTTGACGGCTTGCATGGCGGCTGCCAGGCCAATTTGGCCCGATCGCGGTATGCGACGCGCCTCTTTGCGTTCCAGGTAATCCTCCGGATTAAAATCCGGTATCTCTCCAGCGATCTGGCAGGGCAGGTCGCTGGGGTCAAACTGGGTGATGCGCCGGATGCCTGATTCTGCATGCATCCATCCTTGCCATAATTGCTCGACCGAGCTGCCTAGCGGAGAAATTGCGCCTAAACCGGTGATTACCACCCGTTGGCGATTGCGATGATCGTTCATAAATTTGTTTGTGCCTCTATGTCCTTTGTTGTTACCTGAGAGAGCTGTTCCTGGATGGCATTTCTCAAAGCAGGCAATAATTGCGCCTCAACCGCCTGCCGGGCTGTGCGGATCGCGCTCAGCATGGCGCGGCTGTCGGAGCGTCCATGACCGATAAAGACCAGGCCATCGATGCCCAGTAATGGCGCCGCCCCAACTTCAGCCGGGTCCATCATACGCTTGATGCCGGCGAAGGCTGGTTTGGCCATCAGTGCGCCTAGCTTAGTGCGCAGGCTGCTCATCATTTCCTCGCGCAGCACGTCTACCAATAACTTAGCAACCGCTTCACTGGATTTGAGCAAAATATTTCCGGTAAATCCATCCATTACAACCACATCTACCCCGCCGCCGAATAATTCTTTGCCTTCGACATTGCCGATAAAATTCAGTCCAGATGCTTCCAGCAAAGGATACGTGCCTTTGACCAGCTCGTTGCCTTTACCAGCTTCTTCACCATTGGAGAGTAAGCCAACTTTGGGAAGTGGATATGCGGCGCAGCTTTTGGGCGTATATTGAGCCCATGATGGCGAATTGGACTAAATGCTCGGGTTTGCATTCCGGGTTGGCGCCGATATCCAGCACTACGCAATGTCCGTTCTTGACTGGGAACAAGGCCGTCAGAGCGGGCCGCTCGACGCCTGGAATGACACCCAGCCGGTAGTATGCTGTTGCCAAGGCGCCGCCGGTGTTTCCCGCGGTGACAAAGGCATCGGCTTCGCCGTTTTGCACCAGGTCCATGCCCACCGCCATAGACGTCTTTGAGCCTTTTCGTTTGGCTTTCAAGGCAAGCTTAAGACCTTTATCTTCCATCGTGATCGTTTCAGGCGCATCTACAACTTGGATCAGGTGAGTTGGACCTGACACTTGCCCCAAGCGTCTTTTTAAATCATCTTCAGGACCGACCAGAATGATCTCATCACCGTACTGATCAGCAGCTTGAACAACCGCCTGAACTTCAGGGTCTGGGCATGTGTCGCTACCCATGGCATCTACTACAATACGCATCGTGCACTCCTTGGAAAAGCCTGTCGAAACCGGGGTCTGCCTGGTATTTTCTACTGCGTTGAACCTTCAATCTTGCTTGACAATGAGACAGACCCGATTATAATACCTTTGCTCTAGCGCTGGTGCTGGAATTGGCAGACAGGCATGGTTGAGGGCCATGTGCCGAAAGGCGTGAGGGTTCAAGTCCCTCCCAGCGCATGGATTATAACCTCCAGGTTGGAAAATCTGGAGGTCTTTTTTTTCATTGAACAAAATCCTGAAATTTCTTTGCCTCAGTAAGCCTATCTGTGTGTAGTAAATGTTGAACGTTTATTTCTTGCATTAGTGTTTACATTGTTCTATAATTGTAGTAGACTAGAATTCTACCAACTGTTGTTTTGGGCATCAGAATAGTTTTATGAAAGGTAGGTGATGTGCTCTCTGATCCACTCATTGCGCCTGAAAATTCTTTTTGTTAATTCCAATACCAAATCTAAGTAGACGACAAATGGAGGAACTAGTGAAACGCCAAAAAACCCTGACGATCTTGTTTGTTCTATTGCTCAGCCTATCGCTGGCTGCTTGTTCAAGCACTGCTGGCGCAACCAAAGTGCGAGTAGCAACCGATGCCACCTGGCCGCCATTCGAAATGGTGGATGAAGCCTCTAAGGAAATCATCGGTTTCGATATCGATCTGCTCAAAGCCGTTGCAGAAAAAGGTGGTTTTGAAGTGGAATTTATCAATGTTGGCTTTGATCCCCTCTTAGCAGGGATTTCTCAATGCCAATATGACGCCGCTATCTCAGCCATTACGATCACCGAAGAACGCGCTCAAACCATGGGTTTCTCTGACCCGTATTTTGCGGCGGGTCAGGTGGTTACCGTACGCTTTGACAATACTGAAATCATGGGCAAGGACGGCCTGTCAGGTAAGGTCGTCGGAGCACAGATCGGAACGACCGGCGCTATCGCACTGGGCGAAATGGCTGGCGTAACCCTGAAGACGTATGACGATGTTGGCCTGGCATTCCAAGATTTGATGAACGGTCAAATTGATGCCGTGGTCGCCGATAACCCATTGGCTTTGGGTTATGTCGGCCAGAACCCAGACCAATTGAAGACCGTAGGCGAGGTCTTCACCGATGAGAATTATGGCATTGCAGTTTGCAAAACCAATACAGAGCTCATCGAAAAGATTAATAAAGGCCTGGCAGCTGTTAAAGCTGAAGGATTGGTGGACCAATTGACCGAAAAGTGGATTGAAGTCGGCCAATAGCCTCTGATGATTTTTGCCTGCGAGGCTGTTCGTCCTGCCTCGCAGGTTTTTTATATGAATGGAGAAGCCCATGCAAACCGAACTGCAGGATAAAAAAGCTGATCTAACCCACATACCCGGCGCTGAACCGAGTGCACGCATCGATGCCTGGTGGTGGTTGGTTGTGGGTGTTGTAGCACTGATCATCATCATGGTGGTTGTTTCGCCCGATCCTTATATGCGCATTTTAATTTTTGTCCGGGATGGCATCTGGGTCACCCTGTATGTGACGGTCTTATCATTTGTGTTTACGCTTATCCTGGGTCTGTTTGGCGGTTTAGGGCGGCTCTCAAAAAACCGGGTCATCTACTCAATTGCTACCTTGTATGTCGAGCTGATCCGTGGCATTCCCTTGATGGTGCAGCTAATCTGGTGGTATTTTGCGTTTCCTGTCATGCTTCAGAGCGTTGGGCGTTCCCTGAACCTGCCAGCCTTATCCAACTACCAGGCTAGCGCGCTGCCGATGGCTGTGATGGGGCTAACATTTTGTTACGGCGCATACATGAGCGAAATTTATCGAGCTGGCATCCAGAGCATTCCGGGTGGGCAGATGGAAGCTGCCAAAAGCCTGGGCATGAATTACTTTCAGGCCATGCGTTTCATAATTCTCCCGCAGGCTATTCGCGTGATTATGCCGCCAATGGGTAATGAGTTTATTGCCTTGCTTAAGGACTCGTCCCTGGTGAGTGTGGTTGCTGTGGCAGATTTAACTCGCAGGGGTCGAGAGTTCATGTCCACCAATTTTACGCCCATCGAAGTGTGGAATTTGGTGGCGTTGCTCTACCTGACCATGACTTTGTTCTCTGCCAGGGTGGTTTCTCGCATAGAGAAGGTAACCAAAGCGGTTGAGCGTTAAATTCGATATTGGCTATTTTTAAAGAATTTAAGGATAGAAGGGTTCAATGGCAAAATTTCCTGAAGCTTCCTGGCTGCAAGCCCTGGAAGAAAAACTAAATACGGACGAAAAATATGCTCAGGTAGCGCGCAACTGGGAAGGGGATATGCTGTGTGTGATTGAGCCCGGCGGCGCTTTAAAAGAAACCCTGGTTTTTTACCTGGATCTGTGGCACGGAAAATGCCGCTCTTCAGCTATCCTGGATAACGCCGCCAATACCAAAGCCGTCCTGACCTTGAAAGCACCTTATGACCAATATGTGCGCCTGATCAAAAACGAACTGGAGCCCATGCAAGCGTTGCTCACCCGCAAGGTCAGCGTGCAAGGCAATATGGCGCTGCTGATGCGTAATGTGCCCGTCGTGCTCGATTTTGTGCGTTGCTGCCGAGAGATCACCACGGATACTATCTAGCAGTATTTTTTTGTTCAGAGTAAGTAGCACTTTTATTCATAATGAATGGCTTCGAGGATACGGACCCTGGCTGCTCGCAGGGCTGGGAAAAATGCTGCGATTTGTGAGACCAGGATGGCAATCAGCAAGGCTTGCACCAGACGTTCAACCGGGACAGTGAAGTCAATCCGGTATCCAGACATAGCGGTCATGGCGAGTAAAAAGATGCGCGAAAGGACCAACCCAAACACGACCCCCATCAATCCTCCGATGATGCCCATCAATCCTGCTTCAGCCATCACCATGCTAATGACCTGAGAACGGGTCATGCCTATCCCGCGCAGCATTCCTATTTCTTGAGTCCGCTCGATTACATTCATGGTCAAGGTATTGGTGATGCCAAAAAAGCCAACCATGATCGATATCATTGCCAGCACATCGAACATGCTGAAAGCCTGGCGCATCAATAAAGAGATTTGGTCCAGGATTTTTTGATTGGACTCCACCACAAGTTGCTCTCGATCCCCATATTGCTGGTCAATTCTTGCAGCAACTTGATCGATTGGTGCACCTTCGATAACTTTTATCATCACTGCATTGGCATCCCGGTAACCGAAATAATCTTCCATATCTTGCCAATGGATATTGATAACCTGACCCTGGTTGTAGTAATTCACCACAACGCCAGCCACTAGAAACGCTCGCTGTCCTGCTTTGGTCTTCATCACAATTTGATCGCCGGGTTTAAGACCAAATTTTTCCGCCAACACACTGGATATAAAAACCGCATCCCCTCGAGCCAGATTTCCCAAGGCAATCGCTGGATCCACCCAGGGTTCGCTGAATTGAAAATTGGTCACCTGGCTGTAGCTGACTGGATCGATCCCCATGACTGCGATCCGCTCGGATTCTCCGTTCAACGGTCGCCATTCCGTCTCGAAATAACGAACTGGTGCAGCCTGAGCAACGCCTTCTACGGTCGACAGCTGGCGAATGGTTCGACTGTTCATCGGGAGAGACGAACTGACAAAAAGGTCGCCGCCCATGTAGCTGGTTAACCATACTTCCAGATCCCCTTTGAAGCTTCCGGTGATGATCCACACGATGACGACCATTGAGACACTGATCATTAATGCAGAAACGGTCAAAGTTGTGCGCAATCTTGAGCGTTGGATATTACTGCTCCCCAAACGTCCGCTGTTGCCATAAAAAATCCTGATGATGGGTCCAAACAGGTGTTCCCAGATGGTAGTGCTGGCTGGGATAACTAATGCGGCGCCAGTGAAAAGAAAGAAAACCACCAGGCTGCCAAACATAAATTGCGGGTCATCTGGAAAAGGATTTAAGATGAGCAAGAACGTGCAAAGGATCAGCAAGATGATTCCAGGTATCCATCCATAGCGTAATAACCATCCAGGCCGAGAGCGCCCGCGCACCATTAAGGCTTCTAACGGAGATATTCGTCCTGCTTGCCAGGCTGGGATAAGCGCAGCCATAATCGTGACCAGGATGCCTGTTACCGCGCCAAGTACAGCGACAGGTATTGGAATAGGAACCTGGCTCATCTCCTGACCCAGCAGAGACTCCATCAATCGTGTCAAACCGCGCGCCATCAGAATGCCTAACCCCAGACCAGCTGCTGAACCGAGGATACCGAGCAAAAGCGCTTCCACCAAAACTTGCCAGGTCACTTGGGAGCGGGTCATTCCTACCGTGCGTAGCATGCCAAATTCCCTGGTTCGTTCTACCACGGTCATTGAAAAGGCGTTGTAGATAAGAAATGCGCCAACGAATAGCGCCATGGCACTCATAAAGTTAAGCCCAATCTGGTAATTGGTGAGCATCTGAGACATTCTTTGCCCTTGTTCAGCTGGATACACAACGCTGTACTGCTCTCCAAGATAGGCTGATAACTGGGTCCGAATAGTTTCCATTGCCTGGCTGCTTTTGTATTCTTCCGGCACTGCCAGGTCAATCTGGCTGATTTGACCCTGAGAATCGAAATAACGCTGAGCGGTCTCCAAAGGCAGCAAACCAAAAGCACCATTATTGAGTCTTCCAGCGCCTTCACGCGCCAAAACACCGACCAGGCGAACGTTGATGACTCCATTGGGAGTCCGAATGCCAATTCGTTTCCCGATTTCTAACTCATTTTCTGTCACCAGGCTTTCAGTCAGGACAATTTCTTCTTTTCCCAGATCATTCGATAAAAACTCACCGTCCTTCAATACATACTGGCGCACCAGCGGATCCGTTTCTGGATCAATACCGTACAAAACTAACCCCCCCATGCTGGTGCCGAAAAAATTGAATTCGATTTCGGTAGGGGTTTCTTCCACGGCCAGCATGGATTGGACATGCAAGGACGGGACAGCTGCTTGCACCCCAGGGTAATCTTCCAGTTTGAAGAGTAGTTCTTCATCCATTCCATCGGCATCTGAATCGGCATTGATGACGACGAGATCGGTTTTTCCTGAGGTATCTTGAAATAAGCGCTCCACGGATTCCAATGCCGTTTGGTTTGTAATGCCAATCGAGAGGATAGCTGCCACACCGAGAATAATGCCAAAGGCGCTGAGCAGCATGCGCATTGGCCGGGCACGTAGGGAACGTAATGCGAGCATTCTTGTGAGGGACATAGTGTTAGAAGTTTTACCTAAATGCTGATGGATTCCATCTTTTCGATGACCATTTTTAAGCGAGTCGCACTGTCTTCTTTTTCGGAAAAAATAATTTGATCAGCAATTACGCCATCCCGAAGGAAAACAATGCGGTCAGCAAAGGATGCTGCTCTGGGGTCGTGGGTTACCACCACAATCGTTTGCCCCAATTCATCACAGGATCTGCGCAGTAAATTCATGATCAGGGTGCCTGTTTTTGTATCCAGGTTTCCGGTTGGTTCATCAGCCAAAACGATAGCCGGCTCAGTAATCAATGCGCGCGCCAGGGCTACTCGCTGTTGCTCACCCCCTGAGAGTTGTTCAGGCTTGTGATGGCGGCGATCTGCCAACCCAACCAACTCCAGCAGCTGGTCGAGGCGCTGTTGGTTTTTCTTGATTTTCTTTCCATCAATAAAGAGGGGCAGGGTAATATTTTCTTCAGCCGTTAGGGTGGGCAACAAGTTGAAAAATTGAAACACAAACCCGACGTTTCTCCGGCGCAATAAAGTGATTTGGCGGTCCTTCAGGCTAGCCAGAGGCTGCCCTGCCAGGCTAATTTCCCCAGTGGATGGCTGGTCTAATCCGCCAATCAAGTGCAGTAGAGTGGATTTTCCACTGCCGGAAGGACCCATGATGGCGACAAATTCACCTTCTTCGACAACAAAGTTGACCCCGCGCAAAGCGTCTACCTGGTGGGAGCCAAGGTTGTATTGTTTACTTAAGCTTTGGGTTTCTAGAACAGGCATTTTTTCTCCTAGGTGGTCTGTAAATCAAGAATTAGGATTTCGCCTTTGTATCCATCGATACTGACATGCTTACCATCGCTGAGTTGTAAGGCTCCGCTGACCGAAACGACAGCTGGTATTTGGTATTCTCTGGCAATGATTGAGCTGTGGGAAAGCAACCCACCAGATTCGGCAATCACAGCGCCAGCCTTAGCAAATAAGGGTGTCCAGCTGACATCTGAGTAAGGGATTACAAGAACATCGCCAACCTCTAACTTCTCAAACTCAGCGATGCTTCGAATTATTTTGACAGGTCCACGATAATAGCCTCTTGAGCTGGCCACTCCAACCAGTTTTCTCATGCTCTGATGGATTACCGGGGGTGCAACTTCGCCGTGAATAATTTCTGGCAGTGTAATATCCCGACATTGTTCCAGCTCTTTTTTGCGTTTGTTGGCTAGCTCATTCGCGTGAACCGTAATTTCTCCCTTGGCAACGATTTCTTTGATTTCCTCTTTTGTCAGGTAAAAAATTGCCTGTGGGTCAGTCAGGATTTGGTTCTTCTCAAACAACTTTCCCATGGCAAGATAGTGACTACGTAGCAGACATAAACTCTTCGTGAATACTGTTGTAATCGCATCCCGGTAATAGCGGAATAAGCGTGCCCTTTGATAGAGGATGTTTAGCCAGATCCGCTGCATCCCGGCAGCCTGGATATCTTTGAATTGAATTTGTGCTTTCTTACTGTTGTTTTGAAGTTGGCTGTTGGTCATCAGGTGAAAAACAATTTCTGGGTTTTCTCGCCATGGAGGTGATGAAAAATCATTTGTGCTTTCACTGATATGCCCAAATACTTCCAGGAATGCTTGGAATTCACCTCTCAATTCGTTAATATCCGTGCGCTGACAAAATTCCGAATAAGGTGCCTGGCGGATACTCTCCTGAATTTCTAAAGGAAGGGTGTGGAAATTCAATGCCATGCGTTGCATGCCGGCAGCCGGGTCAAAGGGTACTAATTCAGGCATATTTTCTGTGAGATCGAATTGTTGAATATCTATTCCCAAATCATCCAGGCTATTCTTGAGAAAGCGGTGATAGATGTGCATAAGTAGCTGCACAACCAATGTGTAATAGGAAGATTGACTATAGATAGTGTAGATCTGATCGATTCTCTTTGATAATTCTAACTCGTCTTGTTCATCAAGATTCACTTTTTCAGCATTCCGGCATTCTGCCTGAAGCTCTGGCAGTGAGTTTTTGGCTTTCTTACCGAAAGTCCAAAGGTAGATGAGGAAAGCGCTGATCCTGGGAATATGCCTGATGGCTTTCGTCGGCATTTTCATCTTAGGCTTCTTGGTATCAGGCGGTAGTAACCCCATCATCATCTCCAGGGATTCGCGCGGCATCCCCAGCTGGTCAAACACCTGCCCGAATACGCCCATATTAAAATATGCCCGGTAATAAAAGGGATGGATGAGATCAGAAAAATCTAGCCCTTTTTTGCCCAGGACGCGTTGGATAATCTGGCTCCAGTGATGGCTGTGTACCGGGATAGCCACGGACCAGACCAAAGGTTTGATCAACCCTGGGATCATTTCTTTGGAAATCCGGTTGGAATAAATCTTTCCGGAATGTTGGGCTGTGATTTTCCGCATTTGGAGCCAATAAATCTGCTTGCCGTCATACACCCATTCAAGGTCAACATCCATCTTGAATGATTTGGAAATCCAGCGGGTCTGTGAAACCACCTCCCGGATGATGGTCTCATCGATGATATCCGATTCAGCAAAATGAATCCAGCTCCCCCATTTATCAATCCATCTTAATGGCGTGACACCATCCTGAACCAGCCGGTCACCTGAGCCAGGGATAGCCTCAACAACAACCTCGTCCAGTAGGGTGATGGGGTTTTTGCTAAACGCCACTCCCGAAACGCAAGGATTGACCATATCCTGGATGATGACGGCCATTTTAAGGGGCTCTTTTTGGTGCTGAATCCGTTCCAGGTAAGTGCTGATTTCGGGAGATTGTGCAGATTGCCAGATTGACCAGGTTGCATCAAGCACCTGGTCCAGTCCCTGCTGTTCCAGATACGACTTGAATTGGCCGGCAAAAGAATAATCTAAACCATCTTCAATGTTGGCTGACGAGCGTATCGCGTACAGCTTCTTGGGAAGTATGATTTCTTGTAATTCAATAGCCAGTTTATTTCTTAGGTCTGATCCGTTTTGTTTGTAGTCCTGATAAGCACGCCAGGTACAAATGTATGTATTGGGAACCAGTAATCCCCTGTCCTTCAGTTTTCTCAGGTTGGTGGCTTTCATGCCCACTGTTTCGGGCAGATTGCGTTGGTTTAATGGCAGAATGTATCGCTTATTCATAATGCGCCCTCAAGAGTAAAGTAACGATAAGTTAAGGTTTTTTTACCAGTTTTAATTTTTCCATCATTTTTAACATGCCACGTCCCATAGGAAACGTTTCCATGGATGCGGTCATTTCTTCTCTACCTTCTTTGTGGGCTTGAATCTGGTTTCGAATTTCCGGTAACAAAGCCAACATGAAGATGATATTTACTGCCACGGCATACAGCACGTAAGCAGGCTCGTGGAATCGAAACCACATCCATGGGATCATCAGCCAGACGCCTGCCAGGTAGGCTACCAATACATCTTTGACAAGCAAGAATCCGATGGCCATGCCGGCAAAAGAGCAAGGAATAACTCCTATCCAATCGATAGCAAGAAAACCACCATAAATGGACGACATTCCCCCACCGCCGCGAAAGCGGTAGAAAACTGGCCAATTGTGACCAATCATCCCAAACACGGCTGCGATTAAGAAATATTCACCGTCTGGATAGATCAGTTTAAAAACATAGGTTGGAATAGCTACTTTAAAAATATCAAGAAATGCAATCGTGCAACCGACTTTTGGTCCAAGTTTGACCGAAGCAGTTGTTGCACCGATGTTCCGCAGCGTGGTGCTTGTGTCACTCCCTTCCGCTGCAATTTCTACGTTTTCGATATCTAGACGGGGATCTAACCAATGGCTTACCAAACGCGTGAAAGAAATACTACCAATTAGATAACTCGTTATGATTACGATTAAGACAATGCTAATATCCATAACGCGCTCCTGATTCACCAATTTAAAAATGCGTTATCAGAATCAATACCTGAAGAGTCAGACAAGTAAGATCTTACTGCCAGGTTGGATAGTTATTAAAATGGCCTTTCATTTGTTCAAAGGAAATTTGTGACGTGATGTTAGCTTGTTGATTTTCGCAGCCCGTTTTGTTCTTTATATCACAATCAATGATTTCTGTCAATTTGGATTGAGATTGTGCTGATTATACCTGAGAAGTTATGTGGAAAATGGCTCAATCAAGTTCAATTGACTGGTATCATGAGTTGTAGTATGCTAACGGAATTAGTTCATCAATTTGATGCATTATGGTTTGTATTTTAATTAAGCACTCAGTATTTCAAAGCTAAATAGCTTTCATTAAGCTCATCACACTTCATAGACCATGCAAAATGATCAATCAGATGTGATTTCAAGAAGGAAAGCTTTACGTCCTTAACGAGCTTTGCGCGAGATCGAAAAAGAGGAGCATTCATGGAAATCTTGGAGAAAATCCTCGAAAAACTTCCCCAGGGAAAAGTAATTGAAGTTCGCCTGGGTTTGCATTGGACGGTTGTCGCCGTGGAAGTAAACGGCGTTGTTCAATGCGGCTTAGGTTCGACTTTGATGAACCCGGATGAAGATCACCTTCGTCCGGATGTACCCTTAGCGGGAGAGCTGACCGCCCAGCCTGCCCTGGATCTTGCGCACTGGGTGCTTTCTGAGCAGCGCACACTGGCCAGCATTGGTATGGCGACCATCAATGCCTTGCTGCCGCGCCAGCCGCATCTTTGGGTGGATGGCAACGCTGAAGATAGGATAGCTTTGCATGGTCATGGCAAGAAAGTTGCTTTAATTGGGCATTTCCCGTTTGTGGATCGTCTGCGCTCCAGGGTGGGGGAACTAACGATTTTAGAACTGCAGCCGCGACCAGGCGACCTGCATGCTGAGATGGCCCAAAGATGTCTTACCCCAAGCGGATGTGATCGCGATCACCGGTATGACCCTGATTAACCACACATTGCCCGGTCTGCTTGCCTTGTGCCCTGAGCATGCCGATGTGATGATCTTAGGACCCAGCTCGCCGCTCAGTCCGATTTTATTCGATTATGGGGTTTCATTGGTTTCCGGCTCGGTTGTCATGGATGTCGATTCCGTTTTACGAACTGCCTCCCAGGGCGGCAATTTTCGCCAGGTGCACCGGGCAGGCGTTCGTTTGGTCAATATTGCTCGTACAGCCTGAAGCTCTTCCTGTCTGAAGATAGCGCATAGACAATTTTAAGATGCTCGGTTGCCATAAATCGAGTTTGAGTTGTTATTCAAATGTGAAATTCTTCTTTATCATTTTATACTAAAGTATAATAGGTGTAGGAGAATATCCCCATGAAACGTGACCAAGCCATCAAGCTCATCAGAGCCGAAAAGGAAACAATCCAAAGGCAGTACCTTGTCAAATCCTTATTGTTATTTGGAAGTGTGGCCCGTGATCAGGCTCTGCCAGACAGTGATATTGATCTGATTGTTGAATTTAATCAACCGGTTGGTTTGTTTCATCTCATTGGTTTAAAACAATATTTAGAAGAGATTCTAGGTTGTAAAGTTGATTTGGCAACCTACCGCTCCCTCAAACCTTATATACAAACAGCAGGTCTTGGAAGAGGCGGTTCTTGTCACCTAGAAATAGATCCATGCATATTTCCGGTTGGATGAAGAAATTATTTGGAAGACAGTGCAAGAAGATATACCTGACCTGATCGATAATTTAAACGAAATTCTTGCTAGCAATTCATAAGAGGGAGAGTCCATGAATAAAACGATATTTCTTCTAGCAGGTTTATGTTTCTTTCTGGCAGCGTGCACAGCGCCGCCTCAGGCTGCCCCTGTCCCCGAGCAAGTAGCAGCAGCCCCTACAATTCCTGAAATTTCCCAGGCGAGCCCCACGCAGGTGTCTGAAGCTAACCCAACTGCCCCCAGCGAGCCGCCGGCCGTTGCGGATACACAAGGGCAGGGATTGCCCTTGATCTCGGTGCGTGATACCCTTTTCAATGGGTCGGGTAACTGTGCAGTCTGCCATACGCAAATGATCGACATGGCGGGCAAAGATGTTTCCACCGACCGCTTGTGGCGATCGACTTCCATGGCCAACGCAGCCCGTGATCCATACTGGCAGGCTTCTGTACGCCGGGAAGTGCTTAGCAACCCGGATTTTCAGGAAGTCATCGAAGATAAATGCGCCACCTGCCATATGCCCATGGCGCGCACCACAGATGTTTCCGAAGGTGGGACGGGCGCTATCCTGGATCAAGGCTATGTAGATCCACAGCATCCCAAACACTCCCTGGCCATGGACGGCATTTCTTGCACCCTCTGTCACCAGTTTCAACCAGATAATTTTGATACGCCTGAAAGCTTCAGCGGTCATTATCTGATTGATACCCAAACGCCAGCAGGCGAACGCTTGCTGTATGGACCTTATGGTCCTCAACCAGGACTGGTGCGCATTATGCAAGGCGTCTCCGGGTTCATCCCGCAGCTTGGTCCCCATATTGAAGAGTCCGCCATGTGCGGTACCTGCCACAATCTGAATACACCCTTCCTGGATGCGCAAGACCAGGTAGCCGGCGAGTTCCCAGAACAGGCAGTTTATTCGGAATGGCTGAACAGCGCTTTCGTCGATCAAAAATCCTGCCAGGGCTGCCACATGCCAGTAGCTCAGGGCGGCGTGCAGCTTTCCACCACCGGTGGACCCCCGCGCAGCCCCTTCTATCAGCATTACTTTGTCGGCGGCAACCAGTATATGCCGCAGGTATACCAGGTGTATGGCGATGAGCTGGGTGTTACCGCTTCGAATGACCAATTTGAGACGACCATTCAGAACACGCAGGATTTACTCACCACACAAACTGCCAGCCTGGCCATCGAGAACCAAACGTTGGCAGACGGCAAACTGAGCTTTGAGGTCCTGGTGCAAAGCACAGGTCGGGCACAAATTCCCAGCCGGTTTTCCATCCCGGCGCGCCTGGCTGCATGTCGTCGTGCGTGACGCCAGCGGACAGGTTGTCTTTGAAAGTGGGGCGCCTGAAGCAACAGGCGCTATCCTTGGCAATGACCATGACCTGGACATGCTCAAGGTTGAACCGCATTACACCCTGATCGACAACCCTGAACAGGTCCAGATTTATGAAAGCATTATGATGGATACGGAAGGCAATCCAACCACCACCCTGCTGAGGGGGTCTGCTTACATGAAGGATAACCGTATTCTGCCGCAAGGCTTCGATAAGGCTTCGGCGCCTGCTGAAGTGGCCGTTCATGGCGAAGCTCTTGCAGATGAGAACTTCCAGGGTGGGGAAGACCGCATCCAGTATCAGGTAGACCTGGCTGCTGCCAGCGGACCCTTCACAGTCCAGGTTGAGCTGCTCTACCAAACCATCAGCTTTCGTTGGGCTGAGAATATCAAAGGTTTTAATTCTGCGGAGACCGAACGTTTTGTGGAATATTATGCGGCTATGCCCAACCTGCCATTCCTGGTTGTGAGCGCAGAGCTAAAAGTCGAATAAATCTATTTTTTGGGAAGGTGTTATGAGCGACCAGCAGGTGATTTTCTCAATGGTGCGGGTAAACCGCGTTTTTCCGGTGAACCGCCAGGTGATCCGAGACATATCTTTGGGTTTTTATTTCGGCGCCAAGATCGGCGTATTGGGTCTGAACGGAGCCGGGAAAAGCACCCTGCTGCGCATCATCGCCGGCAAGGATGATGGCTATACCGGTGAGGTGGTTTTCTCGCCGGGTTACTCCGTTGGCTTGTTGGAACAGGAACCGCAACTCGACAACGACAAGACAGTCAAACAGGTGGTTGAAGAAGCCGTGCAGCCCCTGGTGGATGCCATGCGCCAATTCGATGAGATCAGCGCGCAATTCGCTGAGCCGGATGCCGATTTCGACGTCCTGATCGAAAAGCAAGGCAAGCTACAGGAATTCCTGGACCAGCATGACGCCTGGACCCTGGATAATCGCCTGGAGATTGCCATGGAGGCTCTGCGCTGCCCGCCCGGCGAAACTCCCATCCAAGTGCTGTCTGGCGGCGAGCGTCGTCGCGTCGCCCTCACTCGTCTGCTGCTCACCGAGCCGGATATCCTGCTGCTGGACGAGCCCACCAACCACCTGGATGCCGAATCGGTCGCCTGGCTGGAGCGCCATCTGCAGGATTATCGAGGCACTGTCATCGCCGTCACCCACGATCGTTACTTCCTGGATAATGTGGCCGGCTGGATTTTGGAGCTGGATCGCGGTTATGGCATCCCCTGGAAGGGAAATTATTCCTCCTGGTTGGAGCAGAAAAAAGACCGTTTAGCCAAAGAAGAGAGCTCTGAGAGCAAACGCCAGAAGACCTTGCAACGCGAGCTGGACTGGATCAGCATGTCGCCCAGGGCTCGCCAGGCCAAGGGCAAGGCGCGTGTGACCGCCTACGAAAACCTGCTCAGCCAGGAGTCCGAGTCCCGTCGAGAAGACCTGGAAATCTATATCCCGCCTGGACCACGGTTGGGGGATCTCGTCATTGAGGCTAAAGGATTGACCAAAGCATACGGGGACCGGTTGCTGATCGATGACCTGGAATTGAGCATCCCACCCGGTAGCATTGTTGGCGTGATTGGACCCAACGGAGCCGGCAAAACCACCTTGCTGCGTATGATCACCGGCGCTGAACAACCCGATAGCGGCGATTTGAAGATTGGGCAAACGGTGAAGTTGGCTTATGTGGACCAGAGCCGGGAAAGCCTGGACCCGGAAAAAGACCGTGTGGGAAGAAATATCGGGCGGGCAGGACTTCTTGGACCTGGGAGGTCGCAAGCGAAATTCCCGTGCATACGTCTCTTCGTTCAACTTCATGGGCGCCGACCAACAAAAGAAGGTGGGGGTGCTCAGCGGCGGCGAGCGCAACCGGGTGCATCTGGCCAAGATGCTCACCAGCGGCGGCAATGTCTTGCTGCTGGACGAGCCAACCAACGACCTGGATGTTAACACCCTGCGCGCCCTGGAAGAAGCTGTCGAGAACTTCGCCGGCTGCGCGCTGATCGTCAGCCACGATCGCTGGTTCCTGGACCGCGTTGTCACGCATATCCTGGCCTTTGAGGGCGACAGCCAGGTGAGCTGGAACCTGGGCAACTGGTCGGATTACGAAGCCGACCGCAAGCGCCGCCTGGGCAAAGATGCCGAGATACCGCATAGGATTAAGTATAGGAATCTGAAGCGTTAACTAATTCTCGCCTAATGGGCTAAACAGAAGATCGGACCGAATTGTATATATTTGAAATATGGGAAAACTAACTCAGAAATTAAGATACAAAGGTTACTTTGGCATAGTCGAATATGATGTGGATGGCAAAATCTTTACAGGCGAAGTCATAGGCATCCGCTCGGTAATTACATTTCAAGGACGAACACCGCAGGAGTTAGAAAATTCTTTTCATGAATCGATTGATCTTTACCTCGAAATGTGCCAGGAAGATGGTGTGAAGCCAGAAAAACCATATTCTGGTCGATTTAACGTTCGCTTGTCACCCGAATTACATCGAAACTTAGCCTTCAAAGCTGCAGAAGAGCGAAAGAGTCTGAACGAGTTTGTAGCAGAGACATTGCAAAAATCTCTCTAGTTGACCCGCAATTGATTTCTGCCTTTTCAATGACTTGATCCTTAACAACCACTGCGGGTTATTAAAGAAGATCGAAATCATTATCTATCGAGACTTATCAATGATTGAAAACACCCACCTTTACCAAGAAATTCACCAGCAGCCGCAAGTCCTGGAGTCTCTGCTGCAAGGCGAGCAAGAGTCTGTTCGCCAACTGGTGCAGGCCATCCGCCAGCGCAAGATCACCCATGTGGTCATCGCGGCGCGTGGCACCAGCGACAACGCCGCCCGCTATGCCAAGTACCTGTTGGGCGCCTATAATGGTTTGCCGGTTGGCCTGGCTACGCCCTAGCCTGTTCACCGTTTACCAGCATCCGCCTGTCTTCCAGGATGCCCTGGTCTTGGGCATCAGCCAGAGCGGCAAAAGCCCGGATATTGTGGCCGTGCTGCAGGAAGCCCGCCGCCAGGGTGTGCTTACCGCAACGATTACCAACATGCCTGCTTCGGACCTGGCGCAGGCTGCTGAACATGTCATCGACCTGCACGCCGGTGTGGAGCGTTCGGTTGCCGCCACAAAAACCTATACCGCTGAGCTGGCCGCGATTGCCTTGCTGAGTGTGACACTGCGCGAGGATCCGTCCATGCTGGCTGAATTACATGCGATGCCCATGGCTGTGGCAAAAACCTTGAGCATGGAAGCCGATATCCGCCAGCATACGCCACGCTACCGCTATATGCGTGAAAGCGTGGTCATCGGACGCGGTTTTAATTACGCCACCGCTTTTGAGCTGGCGCTCAAATTAAAGGAATTAACCTATACCCTGGTGGAACCTTACTCCAGCGCCGATTTTCTGCATGGCCCCCTGGCTGTGGTCGAACCCGGATTTCCGGTGATCCTGATTGCCCCTGGCGGCAAGATGCTGCCTGAATTAATGGATTTCGCCCAAAAGCTCCAATCTTTGGGCGCCGAAATCATAGCCATCAGCGATGATGAACACATACTCAGCCAGGCGCGCATTGCCTTTCGCCTGCCGGTGAGCGTTCCGGAATGGTTGTCGCCGATCACCAGCATTGTGCCTGGGCAATTATTCGCTATGCACCTGGTGAATACGCGCGGCTTTGATGTCGACCAGCCGCGCGCACTCCGTAAGGTGACTGAAACTCGTTAAGCAAAAATCTCGCGCTAACCGGATACATCCCATTCGATAGCATTAAAGAAGGGGGTGACGCCGGATAGGCGTACGTTCAACAGACGCTTGTTCAGAGCCCAGACATCTGGGTCCTGCCACAGGCCGATGAAATAAGCCCTCTCGAAGACGATCCTCGAAATTTGGTGGAAGGTTTGTTGCCTTTCAGTATCTGGACTGCCAACCTGGGAAATTTGGTTGACCAGTAGATCGTTTAATTCCTGGTTACAGAAGGCAATCCAGTTGACGCCGCCCGGGTTTTGCATGGAGGCCAACTGGCTGCACAGGAAGTCGGCCGTATCCGGGTCAGGAAAGCGGATGGCGGATGAAAGCTGGTAGACATCCAGCTGGCCGGTTGCTGCCGGTCCGGCCTCGGCAAAGCCGCTGAAGAAGACGCTGGGCGGATAATCGATCAGATCCAGGCGAATGCCAACCAGCAAGAGTTGTTCACGAATGATAGCCTGTGCTTTTTGGCGGATTTCACGGGTCGTAGTGCCGTAGGTCAGGGCTAAATCGACGCCTTCTTTATCGCGCAGCCCATCACCGTTGCTATCCATCCAACCGGCTTCATCCAGCAGGGCAGCCGAGCGGGCTGGGTCGTATGGCCAGGGGGTGAGGGTGGGGTCCAGGTAGGGAGTGTTATCCCAATATGATATGGCTGCTTGCGCCTGCCCACCGAACAACGTATCCAGCAATGCCTGGCGGTCGACTGCCATGGCAATAGCCTGGCGCACACGGATATCCTGTAACGCCGGGTGACCGTAGACCGGGTTCAGATAGAAGGACAAACCCTCATTGAAACCCGAAAATACCTTGCTGATGCTCAGTCCGGCAGCTTCCAGGGTGGGGATATCGGAAAATGCAAAGAAGGTGCCCATATCGCCAGTGCCAGAAGTCAGCGCGCCAACCTGTTCGCTATCGGCTACAAAGCGGATCAGGATTTCATCAATCTCTGGCTGACCGAGCCAGTAATTGGGATTAGCCGTAAAACGCACATGGCTGCCAGGTGTCCATTCGGCAAACACATAGGGTCCGCAGCCCACGCTGGGTTGCTGGTTCCATTCGGCGTTGTCCACAGTGCCTTCGGCGTCGAAGATGGGGTTCAGGATATGGTAAGGTAATAGCCCATGCCAGGAAACGGCGCGCCAGGGTGCGTAGGGTGCAGCAAAGGTCATCACCACAGTGTGCGCATCGGGCGTCTCCAGGCTTTCCAGCAGGCTGTAGGGTTCACGCGAAGCAACCTGGTTGTTTGAGCTGATGAACATCTGGTAGGTGAACAGGAAATCCTGGGAGGTGAGCGCTGTGCCATCCGACCAGGTCAGATCCTGGCGTAGCTTCATCGTGATCACACGCCCATCCGCTGAGATGCCGCCATTTTCCGAGCTGGGAATTTCACTCACCAGCATCGGGCGGGGGTTGTTCTGTTCGTCAAAATCCCAGGCCCAGGCGTTCCACAACTGGTGGATGATGCGTTCGAAGTATGATGTGGTATACAGCGGGCTGAGTGCGGTGATTTCTTGCGGGAAGAGGATGGTGACCGCTTTATGTTGGCCATCATCAACTGGTTCTCCGCCTGGCTGCTCAGCGGTCGGTCCAACGGGTGGTTCTCCTGGTTCAGCCGGGGCAGGCGCTGGCTGGTTGCTGCAGGCAGATAGCAAAACGCTGAATAGGATAATCAGGCTGGTCAGAAAGCGTAATTTGCGCTGGTAATTCATAGGGTTCTCCTGGTGTGGCGAGAATTTTTGTTCTCGTTAATTATTCGCATGACCGGTTTTTTGTGTTAGCATAGCGGCAAATTATGTTTGCGCTATTTCTAGTTTAAACTAATCATCATGGATGCTTTACACCTTTAGTGCGCGTATTATACTCGATGATCACATGAAGCCTGCCACTCCCATCCAAGAATTCTTAAATGGTTTTCGTGCTGAATTGCCAATCCTGGTGGCTGGACTGCCATTCGGCATGATCTATGGCGCACTGGCGATCTCTGCAGGTATGCCATTTCTGCAAGCCCAGGCGATGTCGGTGATCCTGTTCGCCGGGTCTGCCCAATTCATCACGGCTCAGCTTTACCAGTCCTACACGCCAGGTTTGGTGATTCTGATGACCATCGTGGTGGTTAATTTGCGTCATGCTCTCTACAGCGCCTCGGTTGCGCCCTTTCTGAAACGCCTGAGCTGGCGCTGGAAATGGCTTCTGGCATACCTGCTGACGGATGAAGCCTATGCGGTTGTGATTACAGATTACCTGGCAGGCGATCAATCAGAAGCGCAAAGGGGTGAAACCGGCGTTCAGCGCTTGCATCCTCGCCAGTACCATCATTGGTTTTTCTTGGGTGCAGGTTTTGCCTTGTGGATCACCTGGCAGCTAAGCACCACGGCGGGCATTCTGCTTGGCGCAATCATCCCGGACAGTTGGGCGCTGGATTTTACATTAGCGCTTACGTTTATTGCCCTGGTGGCGCCGAATATCAAGGACAATCCCAGTCTGGCTGCTGCGCTTTCTGCTGGATTGGTGGGGGTGGCTGCGAATGCGTTGCCGTATAAATTAGGTTTGGTATTGGCCGCCCTGGTGGGTATAGTGGTTGGGATGTTACTGGAGACCTGGATGCAGCCGAAAATCACGCATTCAAACGGATCCCAGGAGTAAACATGCCAGGTTTTTGGGATTTCTGTTCACTTTATTCCATTGAGGTGCGTACGTGTCACTTTGGTTGATTATCATTCTTGGCGGCGTTCTAACCTTTGCCATTCGCCTGTCATTTATCCTGTTTTGGGGAAGGCTGAATATTCCTGACTGGCTGCAGCGCGCCTTGCGTTTTGTGCCGCCAGCCGTGCTGACAGCCATCATCTTTCCGGAATTGCTGATCCGTAATGGCGTTTTAGATCTTTCTCTTACCAATCCTCGTCTGGTTGCCGGGGCAGTCGCCATCCTGGTTGGTTTAAAAACCAGAAATATGATCCTGACCATTCTGGTTGGCATGGCAGTCCTGTGGCTGTTACAATTCTGGTTAGGATAATCATCATGCGAACGGATAATTTGCCTGCGGCAAATCCGCAAACTGTGGTTTGGGTTAGAAAAGTGTGCGGTCAGTCGAGAAACGATTCAGAACAAACTTCACTTTGTTCATGGTAGGCAGGACAGTTTCTAGGAGAATGGTTATTGGTGACATTGAATGAAATCCAACACCAGATCGAACGATTGCCGCTGACCGGCAGGGTCTTTTTGGAAGGACCGGCAGGCGCAGGTAAAACCACAGCAGCTGCCAACCGTCTTGCTTATATGCTGCGGGAAAACATCCCTGGGGACAGTATCCTGGTGCTGGTTCCTCAGCGGACTTTGGCAGCGCCTTATCAGGCTGCTCTCTCGCGGGTGATTGCTGGCGGCATCCCTTCTGTGGTCACCCTCGGTGGTTTGGCCCGGCGGATGATTGACCTGTTCTGGCCGGTGGTTGCCGGCGAGAGCGGATTTGCCCATCCAGAGCGACCCCCAAATTTTCTGACACTGGAAACAGCCCAGTATTTCATGGCGCATTTGCTGCGCCCCAAGCTGGATGAAGGCTGGTTTAACTCGGTGCGTATTCCCCCCAATCGCCTTTACAGCCAGGTGCTGGATAACCTGAATAAGTCTGCCCTGGTAGGATTTCCCCTAGCCGAAATTGGAAAAAGGTTAAGCGTAGCCTGGGTGGGCGAACCCGAACAATTGCATGTGGTTCAGGATGTGCAAGCCAGCGTGGATCTGTATCGCTCCTTTTGCCTGGAGCATAATTTGTTGGATTTCTCCCTGCAGATGGAGATCTTTGCTCAACGATTGTGGCGTAGCGAGATATGCCGGGCTTACCTGTTGAACCAATACCAACATTTGATCTATGACAATTGTGAAGAAGATACCCCGGTTGCCCACGACATTGTAGGAGAATGGCTGCCGGAGATGACTTCCAGCCTGGTACTATTTGACTGGCATGCGGGCTTTCGCAATTTCTTGGGCGCAGATCCCCATTCAGCATACCGGTTGAAGGATCTTTCCCAAGCCCAGATTCAAATGCACTCAACCCTGGTGACCTCACCTGGAATCAAGCAATTGGGTAGTCTGCTGGTTTCGGTCTTATCGACGCGCAACAAACCTCGGCAGACCTTCCCTCTGCCTGATTTTCAGAACGAGCAAGATGCAGATGCTCCGCAAAGCAAGGATTTGCTGGATGAGAGCGTTCGATTTTCCTATCACCATTTCTTCCCACAGATGCTGGATTGGGTTGCCCAGCAATGCTCTCAATTGGTGCATGAACACAAGATGCCTGCACAAGAGATTGTCATCCTGGCGCCTTTTCTGCCGGATGCCCTGCGTTTCTCCCTGGTCAATCGCCTGGAAAAGCTGCAGGTGCCGGTGCGCAGCCATCGCCCCTCGCGGTCCCTGCGCGATGAACCAGCCACGCGCTGTTTGCTGACGCTGACCAGCCTGGCTTTTCCGAATTGGGGTTATGAACCACAGCGGGCGGACCTGGCATACGCCCTGGTGCAGGCGATCGATGGCATGGACCTGGTACGCGCCCGCTTGCTCAGCGATATCGTCTTGCGCAGGCAAAAAGGCCAGCTTGTGCTGAACTCCTTTGATCAAATCAAAGCGGATGTGCAAGAACGTATCACTTACCGTCTGGGTGAGCGCTTCGAAAGATTGCGTCTTTGGTTGCTCGAAGCCGCCCAAGAAAGCCAGGAGCTGGATTTTTTCCTCAGCCGACTGTTTGGGGAAGTGCTATCCCAACCTGGCTACGGTTTTCACAATCATTTTGATGCAGCTCAAGTTACCGCCAACCTGATCGAATCAATCCAGAAATTTCGCTGGGCGGTTGGACCGGTTTTGGATGCTCGCGACGCACCGCTTGGACAAGAGTACCTGCGTATGGTGCAGGATGGGGTGATCGCGGCGCAATACCTGGCTGCCTGGGAGCTTGAAGAGCGTCCGGCGGTTCTGATCGCACCAGCTTACACATTCCTGATGAGCAATCGACCGGCCAGGATACAGTTCTGGCTGGATATTGGCAGCAGCGCTTGGGCTGAGCGACTGTACCAGCCCTTGACTCACCCCTATGTTTTGGGGAGAGACTGGCCTGCAGGGCAGCAGTGGACGGACCAGGATGAGGTCCTGCGAAGCCAGGATACCCTCTTTCGCCTGGCGGTTGGTTTGCTGCGTCGCTGTGGTGAACGCGTCTACCTGGGGACGAGCGAATTGGGAGAGCAAGGCTTCGAGCAGCGCGGAGAATTTCTGCGCGCCTTCCAACGAGCGCTTCAGCAGGTTGGGAAGGATGATCTGGTATGAAGGGCATCCGGCTAAGACCAGCGCAGCAAGAAATCATGGATTACCCGGGCGGCAGGATGGGCGTGATCGCCGTGCCAGGCAGTGGAAAAACCTGGACGCTTTCCTTGTTAGCTGCCGACCTGATCGCTAGCGGTGTGCTCGAAGATGATCAGGAAGTCCTGGTGGTGACCCTGGTCAACTCAGCCGTGCAGAATTTCCAACAGCGAGTCGCCTCCTTCCTGACGGATAGGCGTTTGCTTCCTTACCTGGGTATTCGTGTGCGCACCCTGCATGGATTGGCGCACGACCTGGTACGTGACCGGCCCGCCTTGGTTAACCTGGATGATAACTTCCAAATCCTGGACGAAAACGAAGCCGGGCGTATTCGCAGCCAGATTGCCCAGTCCTGGCTGAGCAGCCACCCGGAATTTATTGAGAATTACCTGTCTGCAGACCTGAATGAATACCAGCGCAACAATGTGTTGCGGAAGAACTTGCCGGGGCAGGTAAGTGATCTGGCCAATGCCTTCATCCGTAAAGTCAAAGATTTGCGCTTGACGCCCGAGAGGCTTGAAGCCATGCTGGCGGATTTACCCATACCCTTGCCCCTGGCCCAGATGGGTTTGGACTTGTACAGCGATTACCAGCGCGCCCTGGCTTACCGAGGCATGGTGGATTTTGACGATTTGATCGGCCTGGCTCTGCAGGCTTTAGAGATGGACCCCGATTACCTGGCTCGTTGGCAGCGCCGCTGGCCCTTTATCCTGGAGGATGAAGCCCAGGATAGCAGCCGCCTGCAGGAACAAATTCTCTCCAAGTTAGCTGGTCCACAAGGGAATTGGGTGCGGGTTGGCGACCCAAACCAGGCAATCTTCGAAACATTTACCACCGCCAGCCCGGATTTCTTGCGTAGTTTTATCAAACGAACAGATACCTTGCGCCGAGACTTACCCAATTCTGGACGCTCCACGAAATCCATTATTAGCCTGGCTAACCTGTTGGTGGATTGGGGCATGCACGCCCATCCCGTACAAGATGCTCGGGATGCGCTGCAAGCGCCTCCCTGGATACAACCTGCGCCGGATGACGATCCTCAGCCCAATCCATCAGATGACCCAGCCCAGGTTTTTCTGCATCTGAAAAAGTTCTCTGCAAGCAAAGAAGTTGAAGTGATTGCCGATTCCCTCGAACGATGGCTGCCTGAACATCAGAACCGGACTGTCGCCGTCCTGGTTTCTACCAATCCTCGCGCTCAGGAAGTGGTAGATGAGCTCGAAAGACGCAATATAGAGTTCGTGGACAGTCTGCTCAAGAGCACCAGCGCTACACGGATTTCAGCGGGCGTGTTGCGCGATATCCTGGACTCCCTGGCAGATCCAAATTCATCGATGAAACTCTCGGCAGCATATCGCGCCTGGCGCACACAGACCAGCCAGGATGAGCCAGACCAGGAAGCCATCCATAAAACTGCGCAATGGTTGCAAAAGGTAGGACAGGTCGAGGACTTCCTTTATCCAACCGCAGAGCGTGATTGGCTTGGCCAGGCTAGCGCTACATTAGAACCGCAAAACCTGGAGAACCTGCAAGAATTCCGCCAGGTGCTGCAACGCTGGCAGTCTGCCGCGCTGCTTCCCATTGACCAATTGATTCTCACCCTGGCCCAGGACCTGTTCAATGAGCCGGTTGATCTGGCTTTAAGCCATAAACTGGCTGGAATGTTGCGTCAATCTGCCCAGGCGCATCCCAACTGGCGCATGACCGAATTCAACCAGGAATTGCGTGAGATTGCTGCCAACCAGCGCCGCTTTCTGGGTTTTAGCGACGAAGATACCGGTTTTGACCCGGAAAAATATGCCGGCAAAGTGGTGGTGGCCACCATGCACAAAGCCAAAGGGCTGGAGTGGGACCGGGTATACCTGGTGTCGGTGAACAATTATGACTTCCCCTCTGACCCTCAGACCGACCAGTTCTTGCCGGACAGGTGGTACATTCGTCAGAGACTTAACCTGGAAGCAGAAACTCTGGCCCAACTGCAGGCCTTGACCAGCGATGATGCTTATGAGTGGTACGAAGAAGGCCAGGGAACCTGGCAGGCGCGCCTCGATTATATTCGTGAGCGTCTGCGTCTTTTGTACGTGGGCATTACGCGGGCAAAACGAGAGCTGGTGATCACCTGGAACACTGGGAAAAATAATGATAAACAGCCCGCACTGGCATTCCTGGAATTGGCTCAGCGTTGGGAAGAGCACATGCGAAAGGAAAAACCATGAGCTTGCCGCAAGATTTTCAATTCAGCCAGAGCAACCTGCAAGATTTCGTGGATTGCCGGCGACGTTTTCAGTTGCGCTACTTGCTTAAGGTAGCCTGGCCAGCCTTGGAATCGCAACCGGTGCAGGAATCCGAGCGCTGGATGCGCCAGGGTGCGCGTTTTCATCGCATGTTACAGCAAGCTTTTACCGGGATTCCCTTGGAGCGCATCTCTGCCCAGGAGATGGAACCAGACCTGGCAACCTGGTGGGCCAATTTTCAATCACGTGTGCCGGGTTTGTTGGGTTTTGACCTGCAGGATCTGCCCCAACCTGCCTTGCTCCCAGAGATCAGCCTGGCTGCACCCATGGGTGAATTTCGTGTGCTGGCCAAGTATGACCTGATTTTCAATCGTTTGCCTGAAAAAATCGTGATTGTAGACTGGAAGACCTCGCGGCGAGCACTGCGCCGGGAAATCCAGTCAGCCCGCATCCAGACCCAGCTATACCCCTTGATTCTGGTTCAGTCAGCTGCGCGCTGGAACGGTGGTCAAGCCTTGCAACCAGAGCAGGTTGAAATGCTTTACTGGTATGCAGCCGAACCCGACAAGCTGCAACGATTTACTTACGATGCACGTCAATTTGAACGCGACCAGGCTAACATGCTTTCTTTAATCAAAGAAATTTCTCTTATGCCGGAAGATGCCTTCAGCATGACCTCGCGTGAAGAACATTGCAAATATTGCGTCTACCGCTCATTGTGCGATCGTGGCGTAAGCGCAGGGTCTCTCGAGGCGTTTGAGGATGAATTGGGAGAACCCGATGTGAGTGAATTTGTGCTAGATTTTGATCAAATCGCCGAAATTGAGTTTTAGAGGCTAACATGCCAAAGAACTGGATCGAATTAGCGCCGGTAGAACCCCATCCTGACCTGCTCAACTGGCTGATCGAAACACTGGGCGCGCAAACGGAAGCGTCTGCCAGCTCTGCTCATAAAGGCATTCACCTCCTTGCCCAAACATTGCATAGACGCGGTCTGCAGACCTTGGAACAAGTGCAACCATTCTTAGACCCGGATGCATACCTGCCCGTTTCACCGTTTGAATTGCCCGGGATGCACACCACCGTTGAGCGTTTGTTGCAGGCGGTGCAGGCAGGGGAGACCATCCTGGTCTGGGGCGATTTTGATGTCGATGGGCAGACTTCTACCAGCTTGCTTGTCTCGGCCTTACGCCAGTTAGGCGGCAAGGTGCGCTTTCATATCCCCGTGCGTGAGGTTGAATCGCATGGCGTCAATATTCCCGTGCTGAGCAGCTTGCTGGATGATCATAGGGGGGGGCAAATTAGCCTGGTGCTCACCTGCGACACTGGCATCTCGGCCGTCGAGGCGGTCGCTTATGCCAAACAACGCGGCGTCCAGGTCCTGGTCACCGACCACCATGAAATACCGCCCGAGCTGCCAGACGCTCTGGCGCTGGTCAACCCCAATTTTCTTTCGGATGAGCACCCACTCCATAGCCTGCCTGGGGTAGGGGTAGCTTATAAACTTGCCGAAGCGCTGTTCCAGGCGGCTGGTACGCACAAAACAGTTGAGCAATTCCTGGATTTGGCTGCCCTGGGTTGCGTGGCGGATGTAGCCCAACTGCGCGGTGAGACGCGCTACCTGGTGCAACGTGGTTTAAAGGTCTTAGGAGATCGTCAGCGCCTGGGTCTGCGCTTGATGCTGGAAGCTGCCGAAGTACCCCTGGGGGCAATTAATGAACAGGTGATCAGCTTTACTTTAGCGCCGCGCCTGAATTCATTAGGTCGCCTGGCGGACGCCAACCCTGTGGTCGATTTTCTGACCGGCGAGGACGAGGCTCTAGCGCGTATCTTCGTTGCTCGCCTGGAGGCGCTTAATGCTCGCCGCCAGTTGCTGACCAGCCAGACCTTGCAAGGCGCATTAGCTCAGATCGAGCGCGACCCTGAGCTGCTCGAAGATCCCATCCTGGTGCTTTCACACCCGGCCTGGCCGGCTGGGGTGATCGGCATCGTTGCCAGTCGCCTGGTGGAGCTGTATGGCAAACCGGTGATCCTGCTATCGGCGCCGCCCGATGAGCCAGCCCGCGGCTCAGCACGCTCGGTGGGGGGCTTTGATATCACCGCCGCGCTGCGTTGGGTGCAGGAAAATACTTCTACACATTCTTTGAAGGATACTGCAGGTCAAAATATCGGTGATGCACCTGGAAGCAGAGGTATATTCTTGGGATACGGTGGGCACAGCATGGCTGCTGGCATGAGCCTGCCACCGGAGCGCATCCCTGAGCTGCGCCAGCGCCTGCGCCAGGCTGCCGCACTCCAGGAATTGCCACAGCCATCCTTACCGGTGGATGCCATCCTGGATTTTTCTGAGCTGAGCTTTGAGCTGGCCGCACAATTGGAAAAATTAGCGCCCTTTGGGGCAGGCAATCCACCACTGGTGCTGGCCTCCCGCAATTTGCAGGTAACCCAGTCGACGCGCATCGGTCGCGGTCAAGAGCATTTAAAGTTAATCCTGAAAGATCCGTATGGCCTGGAGAAAGAAGTGCTGTGGTGGCAATCTGCTGACCTGGCTGCAGGGTTGGACCTGGCCGCGCAGCCGATTGACCTGGCTTACGAGCTGCGTAGCGCAAGTTTTCAAGGTAAGCCCCAGCTTCAGCTCACCTGGAAGGACTTCCGACCTGCCTTACAGGCTGAGACCGGCGTTGCACAGGTGCACACCCGGGTGTTTGATCATCGCGGCGAGCTGCGTCCCATCCCTGTGCTGGCAGCTATCTTGGAAGAACATCCCACTGCGCTGATATGGGCCGAAGCGGAAGCTGTCGCGGCATTGAGAAAGCGCTTTCCGCAAGCAAACCTGGTGGATCGCTTCAACTTGGGACCTGCCTCAAGCCTGGTTATTTGGACATGCCCACATAGCCGGGCTGAGCTGTCCCAAGCGCTCACACGCGTGCAGCCCGAAACGCTGTACCTGTTCAACATTCCGCCTGAAGCAGAAAAGCTCACCCCATTCCTGCAGCGCCTGGCTGGATTGGTGAAATATGCCCTGCGTACCAGGCAAGGGCAGGTAGAACTGGGACATCTGGCGGCGGCTACGGGACAATCCCTGCTGGCTGTACGGCTGGGGTTGGATTGGATGGCAGCTGCCGGGTACATTGCCATCCAGGATGATCAGGGAGAAATGCTGTTATTAGCCTCTGCCCAAGTGTCCCAGGCTGGTACAGAAAAAACTGGAAGTGAAACCGAGGATGCCCTGCCTGGAGAATCTGGCAGGGAAAAAATGCCATCCCCAGATCGCCTGGGGACTCAGGTTGCGGCCTTGCTGGAAGAAAGCGCGGCCTTCAGGGGCTATTATCGCCGCGCTGAAGCGGATACTCTGGTATCTTGAGGCTATGTCTAATTAATGTGATCAAATAAGAGCGATCTGGTCACCTGAGAGATGCTGCGGCCTGTCACTGCAAGTATATCCATGGCTCGAGGGCGTATTCACTCCTATGAGACATGTCTTAGCACCTGCCACTACGAGTAACTCCTGGTGTCAGGACTCTATTCAGTCCAAAGTTACAACCGAAAGCGGGAGTCATTGCGAGCGAACTTTGCGAAGCAATCCAGGCGCTACAGATCCTCCATGCCCCAGGTGGACAGTGTGGTGTGCATCCAATCTTGAACAATCTGCATTTGGGCGGGGTTGAGCAGCTTGCTTTCTTGGGCTACTTCCAGAATACAGTCCAGGTTCGTTAATGGCGCTTTGTTCACCCCTGCTTTCTTGAAGCGTATCGTCGAAGCCGGTGAATCGTAGGAAAAAATGGAAGCCACTGTTTCCACTACACCATCCAGGCTGCGAATGGTCTCAACTGCGTTGAGCGAGCTCAAACCGGTGGTGATCAGATCCTCCACCACGATGACTCTTTGTCCTGGGTTCAGTACGCCTTCCACTTGCTTGTTCATGCCGCGGTCTTTTACAGATGGTCTTACGTAAATGAGGGGTAAATCCAATTCGTTCGCCACCCAGGCAGCCCAAGGAACGCCGCCTGTGGCCACGCCGCCGATCACATCCTTGGGTCCGACGCCCACATTCTCCTGAAGCAATCGTACAAACTCTTGAACGATCAATTTTCTCGGACCCGGGAAAGAAATTGTCCGACGGTTATCGACATAGATCGGGCTTAAGATACCGGAAACATATTTGTAGAATACTTCTGTGTTAAGCTGCACAGCTTTGACTTCGAATAGGACTTTTGCGATTTGTTTGGAGGGGGATAATTCTGGAGTTACATTTTCGTTGCATTTTGGGCTGTCCTGATGAAAAAAGTTAAATGTTGATTTTCAATTGTTCTTCGACAAACGTCAAGTGTTGCATCATTGCATCTCTGGCAGCATTTGGATCTCTGGCGATAATGGCTTCGACGATCTTTTCATGGTCCTTTCGAGATTGATCGCGGACGCCAGGGAGCTGGGCAGTTCTTTTTCGGCTCATTTCTCCTAGTTTTTCTATGCTGGAATAAACTCGTCGAATAATTGGGTTCTTTGTTATTTCCACAATTTTTCTATGTAATTGGATATCCATATCGTAAAAATTATCTTGTTGGATAATCTTTTCAAGTTCCTGAATTTCTTCGTCAGAAATCCTCTCCGCAGCCAGGCTGGCGCAACCAACTTCCAATAATTTACGGGATTCGAACAGTTGCAATAAAGTCTCATCTTCCAGTCCGATAACAAATTCCAGATGTTCCATGAGTAAATCTGGCGCCAGAGAAGTTACGTATGTACGCCGACCTGGATGTATGCTGATCACATTCATCACGCTCAATGCTCTCAGGGCTTCTCGAATGCTCGAGCGGCTAACATTCATTCTTTCCATGAGTTCAATTTCTGAGGGGATTTGATCACCGGGTCGATATTCTCCACGTTGTATCATCTTTAATATTTCTTGAACAATTTCCTCAGACATGGTTCGTTTCTTGAATTTTTGAAATGCCATTTATTCCTCCCGGAGAATCAACGTCGTTGTATTTTATCATCACTTGCTGATTAGCTTGAGCTCTGTCCAAACTGAGCAGTGGGGATGACACTCACTTTTCATGAGAGACATGGAATGAGTTTCTTTATCAATAATCAATTTTTGTCCATACTCGTAATTAAACCCAACAAAAAATCCGGTGTCATAATTGTAATGTGACGAAAATCACATTTGCAAAATTTTATAATTTATGTTACTATTTTACCAGGTAAATGTCTGATATTATGATATTCCGAATATAGGATATAAGCGCTTATCAGGCTTTATATACAATGTTTATTCTCCTGAACAGTTAAAAAAATCGGTAATACGGAGGCTGAATACTCATGACCAACGTTTTAGAGCTGATTGATATAACCAAGCGTTTCCCGGGGGTGGTCGCTAACCAGAATGTGAATTTCTCACTACGAGAAGGTGAGACTCATGCTCTTTTAGGCGAGAATGGGGCTGGAAAAACTACCTTAATGAATGTTGTCTATGGTTTGTATGAGCCTGACGAAGGGGAAATTATCGTCAGAGGAAATAAAATGCGGATTCGGTCACCTAATGACGCCATCCATGCGGGTATTGGAATGGTACATCAGCATTTTAAACTTGTTCCTACACTCACTGTAACCGAAAATATTACCCTGGGTAGTGAAATTTCCATTGGCCCATTTTTGAAAAATAAAGAAGCTGTTAAAAAGATTGAAGAGATATCCAGGGATTTTGGTATTGATGTCTCACCTTATAAAAAGGTCAGCGAACTTAGTGTCGGCGAAATGCAGCGCGTTGAGATATTGAAAGTGCTTTATCGGGGAGCAAATATCCTCATATTAGACGAACCAACGGCAGTTCTGACGCCGCCTGAGGTTGAGCCCTTATTCAAGACTCTACGCGCTATGGTGGAAAAAGGTAAATCCATCATTTTTATCTCCCACAAGCTTAAAGAAGTATTGTCACTGGCAGATCGTGTTACGGTATTGCGCAGGGGAAAATTGGTTGACACGGTTGAAATAGCCCAATCCTCCGAAAAGCAATTAGCCCAAATGATGGTAGGTAGAGATGTTGTTCTCCCTGAGTCGCGCATCGAGAGAACGGGGGAAGAAAAGCAGATTGTTGCCTCGTTGAAACACTTTCATGTGCTGGGATCACAGGGAAAGATGGCGGTGAAGAATATTGACCTGGATGTCCACGCTGGTGAAATATTGTGCATTGCTGGTGTGGATGGAAACGGACAATCAGAGCTCGCCGAAGCCGTGGCTGGCATTCTGCCAGTTAAAGAAGGTCATTTATTCCTTGATGGTAAGGATATTACACATGCAAGTGTAGCGGATCGATACAGAAGTGGTGTGCATTACATCCCAGCAGATCGTAATTCGCGAGGATCGGCTACGGATTTATCGTTAATCCAAAATTCGATATTAAAAAACCACCGCTGGGAACCATTTTCTAAGAATGGCATTCTATCGATAAAACCCATTGAAGATTTAACGAAGAAACTGGTTGAAGATTACGATGTGCGTTATGCTTCACTGTCTGATCCTGTTTCCACACTTTCTGGTGGCAATCTTCAAAAACTAATTGTTGGAAGAGAAACCTACTTACATCCCAAGTTTTTAATTGCAGAGCAGCCGACGCGTGGATTGGATGTAAGCGCCATTGAATTTGTCCGCCGATTACTCCTAAAAGAACGAGATGAAAACGCTGCAATCCTTTTATTTTCTGCGGATCTGGACGAAGTTTTGGCATTGGCTGATCGCATCGCAGTGATGTACGAGGGCAGAATTGTTTACCATTGCAATCGGGAAGAAGTCTGTATGGAAAGCCTGGGTTTGGCAATGGCCGGATTAACGCAAGATGACGTTTCAGGATCGACCGACTAAGGAGAGGATGATGACCACAGAAGTAAAAAGAAATCCAGATTTCCGAAAATATTTTCGCTTCTCTCCCAATTTGATCCCAGCCTTAGGTTTGATTTTGGCATTGGTAGTTGGGGGCGTATTAATTTTCTTGTCCGGTTTTCCTCCTTTTACTGCTTATGGCGCTTTACTCAAAAGTGCCTTTGGTACACGGAGCGGTATTGCTGAAACCATGGTCAAGGCTGCGCCGTTGTTGTTGGCAGGGATTAGGGATTGCATTGACCTTCAAAGGAAATATCAATAATATTGGTGCTGAAGGTCAAATTTACATGGGGGCGTTGGGAGCAACTTTTGTAGGATTATTTTTAGGCGATATTTCTCCCTGGTTAGGAATTCCCCTGATCATTCTATTTGGATTTGTTGCCGGTGCATTATGGGCAGGTTTGGCTGCCTTTCTAAAATTACGTTTCAACGCCAATGAAATCATCATCACACTGATGCTCAATTACGTGGCAATCGAGATCGCAAAATTTATCATCAGCGGCCCATGGAGGGATCCAAACCATACAGAACCCTTCACTGCAGTGATTGCAGATGGTGCAAAATTGCCTGTGCTTTTATCAGGCACACGCTTGCATGCAGGTATCCTGGTTGGTATTGTCGCAACTATAATCTTGTGGTGGGTTATCCGCAGGACAATTTATGGATATCAGCTAACAATCCTTGGCGCAAATCCCAGGACCGCGGAATATTCAGGCATTAGTACATCCCGGATGATATTTATCACCATGTTGATCGGTGGTGGATTGTGCGGTTTGGCAGGCGTCAGCGAGCTAGCAGGCGTTCAACACCGTATGATCGAACACCTCTCTCCAGGCTATGGTTACACAGCTATTGCCATCGCCCTTCTAGGAAGAGGCAACCCCTGGGGAGTCCTGGTTGCTTCAATCCTCTTTGCTGGATTAGAGGTAGGTGTTCAAGGTATGCAGCAAGTTGCTGGAGTTCCAATTTCTGCGGCTCAAATTCTCCAGGGTTTGGTGCTACTCTTTGTCGTTGCCGGTTTCATGCTGCGCAAAAAATACGAAACTATTGAACAAAAGAAGAAAGCGAGAGAATAATGGACTGGTCTCGAATTCTAACGGTTGCCTTTCTAATTCAGGTTCTGGCAGCAGGCGTTCGTCTTGGAGCTCCCCTTGTGGCGTCTGCACTCGGAGAAATTTTTGCAGAGCGTGCAGGTGTCTTTAACCTGGGGGTAGAAGGCGTGATGCTTCTAGGTGGTTTCACTGGGTTCACGGTTGCTTTCTACACGAATAATCTCTGGTACGGAGCCTTGGCTGGATTATTAATTGGAGCAATAGTCGGTTTTATCTTTGCTATCTGGGTGGTCACGCTTAAGTCAGATCAGATCGTGTCTGGTTATGCTATGTTGATCTTATGTAGTGGTGCCGCGTTGTTTGCCTACAGGCTTTTCTTCCCATCTACCACCACGCTCTCCATGCCCCAGGTAAAGCCGTTTCCGGCGATAGCAATCCCAATCTTATCTGAGATCCCTTTCTTAGGTCCGATCTTTTTCAAACAAGACGCCCTGGTGTATGTAATTTATGGATTGGTGATCATCAGTAGCATCATTCACTATAAGAACTCGTTTTGGATTACGAGCGAGTGCAGTAGGAGAAAACCCAGCAGCAGCGGACAGCGTCGGGATCAATGTGACTGTAGTACGGTACTTGAGCACGATTGTCGGTGCAGCTTTAGCTGGCCTTGGCGGGGCATACTTCTCCCTGGTCGTTTTAGGTTTATATAGCGACACAATGATAGCCGGTCGGGGGTTTATTGCCCTGGCGCTGGTCATTTTTGGTCGATGGGATCCTGTCTGGGCTTTCGCCGGTGGACTGTTGTTCGGATCTATAGATGCGTTGCAATTCCGCCTGCAATTTCTAGGCGCGCCGGTGCCTTCTGAGTTCTTGATCATGACTCCTTATGTGTTGACCATTATCATCCTGCTACTCGGAAAGCGGCGATCAGCCCCATCTGCTTTGACCAAAGCTTATTCCAGAGAATAAGGTCTATCGGATTATTACTGGTTCTTCAGATATAGAGAAAGGTACTGAAATGAATGCAGATTTGTTGATCAAGAATGGAACGGTTGTGACACCTCAAGGTACACATCTTGCAGACCTGGCAATTTGCGATGGCAAGATTGTTGGAATTGGGTCATCCGGGCTTTTTAATGGTGTTGCCACAACCGAGTTGGATGCACAAGGATTAACCATTCTTCCAGGTCTGGTTGACGATCATGTACACTTCCGTGAGCCAGGCATGGGATATAAGGAAGATTTTGAAACTGGCTCGAAAGCTGCTGCGGCTGGGGGTGTAACAACCATTATGGATATGCCCAATACCAATCCTCCGCTAACAACCGTTAAAGGTTTTTACGAAAAGGTGCAGCTGGTGAAGGATCGTTCCTATGTGGATTATGGCTTTTATGCAGCCATTGTTTCCGACAATCAAGGGGAGCTTGTAGATCTGGCGCAGGCGGGTGTTGTTGGTTATAAACTCTTCATGGGAGAGACGACCGGATATATTCGCTGTCCGGATGATGGTGTGCTCTACCAGGCATTCCTGAGCGCCAAAGTAGCTGGGCGTAGAATTGGGGCTCACGCTGAAAATGATTATATTCTCCAGCATATAAAAGCTGATTTAATTGCCAAGGGTCGCAAGGATCCGCGTGCGCATCTGGATATGCGACCGGCATTCGCTGAAGAAGAAGCCATCCAACGTGCCCTGCTTTTGGCAGAGGCTGCTGGGAACCAGTTTCATGTATTTCACCTTTCCACTTACCAGGGTTTGGAATTAATCAAACGAGCGAAGATCAAAGGGCTTCCGGTCACTACCGAGGTGCTTGTGGGGCATCTTTTATTCAATGATGAGGCTTATGAGACACTTGGAAACCTGATCAAGTTAAATCCACCGATCCGTTCTCGTGAACACCAGGAAGCATTGTGGCAGGGACTGAGGCAAGGCTGGATTGACAATATCGCAACTGACCATGCTCCACATAGTTATGAAGAAAAAACTGCTGAAGATGTTTGGAAGGCGTCTGCTGGGTTTATTGGTGTTGAAACCGCCTTACCTTTGATGCTATCTCAGGTTAATCAGGGTCGATTGAGTCTGGAACAATATGTGCGCGCAGCCTGCGAAAACCCTGCGAAAACTTGGGGCTTGTATCCAAGAAAAGGTGCAATCCAAATAGGTTCGGATGCAGACCTGGTCCTGGTTGATCTGGCAGCGGAAGATACCATCCATGCCAATAGATTGCACAATAAAAACCGGCTTAATCCGTATGAAGGATGGAAAGTAAAGGGTATTCCGGTTAATACCATTTTACGTGGCAAGATGATTATGCAGGATCGGGAGCTCCTTGGAACACCCTCCGGAAAACCAGTCATTCCTGTTAAGTAGCTTAGAAATTTTTTTAGTGAATACTATCTTGACAATTCTCAATCATTGATTTGGAGGATACTTAATGAATGTTGCTGTTGTAGGTACTGGAAATGTTGGTTCAGCATTATTGTTTCACCTGGTGGATGTCCCTGGGATTGAGAAAATCCTGGTGATGAATATTCAGGATGAGTGGTCTCAGTCGGCAATCATGGATGTTGCCAGTGCCAATCCCGTTCCTGCGTTGAAGCTCGAAGTTGCTTCATTCTCACGCTTGGCGGAGGCGGATGTTATCGCTTTAACATCTGGAGCTCAGATGGAAGTCGGGCAGACCGGAAAGGATGTCCTGGAAGCGAATATCCGGATTACAAAAAATATTCTGGATTCTGCAACGCTGAAAAAGGATGTCATTATTATTGCCTTGGCGACTCCGGTGGATGATATTACAGGTTTTATCCAACAGAACTATCAATTACCAGCAAATCATGTGATGGGGTTTGGGGGTGATCTGGATCGAAATCGCTTGCGGTACGTTCTGGCCCAACGAAATATAGCTTACCATGATGTTCAAATTATTGGTGAGCATGGTGGACGAACGATACCCGTGTATGCTGGGCAGCAAGATTTTGAAGAGATTGCAGAAAATGTGCGAAATTTCCTTGGAAAGATCACGACCCAGGGAGGTAGACCCAGGAACCTTGCAACAGGTCTTCTGTTTGCTAATTTGATCGAGAGCATTGTCAATGATAGGAAAATGGTTCACAATGTTTGCGGTTTTCATCCGGCTTATCAGATGTACATTACCTGGCCTTATCATGTAGGCAGGCAAGGTGTGGGTGAACCAGAAAAAATAGCGTTAGGAACAATAGCCCAATCCTGGCTGAATGATCTGGTTTCGAGGAAACACGTGGAAATTCAATCATTGAATCACTCAGGGAAATAATGATGAAAGAATATTATCTGGATAAGTCGAACACCCATAATCGTTGGAACCGCTTTGAGCCACCCCGGTTATATATAAATAGTGGTGATGTTGTTATCTTCGAAACGCAGGAAGGCGCTGGCGGGCAGGTAACTCCAGAGACGACATCCGATATGTTGACCCTGGTGGATCGCAGTAAATTGCATGCACTTACTGGCCCAGTGTTCATCAAGGATGCTGAACCAGGGGATGTTTTGGAAATTGAGACGATTCAATTGGAGCATAATAATTGGGGTTTCACCTATATCACCAGGGGCTCTCTCTTGGCTGAAGACTTTCCAGATCCATATATCCATCATTGGAAGATTACGGATGAAGGTTGTTATTTTAAAGAAGGCAGTGGCATCATCGTTCCTTACGAACCTTTTTGCGGCATCATGGGCGTCGCTCCGAGAGATGACGAACCATTGATCACTTATCCACCCAGGGAAAATGGCGGCAATATGGATTTGCCGGGTTTGGGAGTGTGTTCCAGGTTGTGGTTGCCTGTTTTTGCTCCTGGAGCATTGTTTTCCGTAGGTGATTGCCATGCTAACCAGGGTGAGGGTGAAATTTGTGGAACAGCCATAGAATGTCCGATGACGGTAACTTTGAGATTCAATTTACACAAAGGACTGCATCTGGAAGAACCTCGATTTGTCACAGCTGGGCGGGGGAAAGGCTACTCAACCGAACCTTCCTATGTAACCACCGGTTTTGGTGCAGATTTATATAAAAATGCACAGAAGGCCGTGCGATACATGATTGACTACCTGTCAAAAAACCACAATCTTACGAAGGAGGAGGCTTATATACTCTGTAGTGCAGCAGTCGATTTGAAAATTAGCAACATCGTTACACCGCCCAACTTACTTGTGTCTGCTTATCTCCCATTATCCATTTTTCACAATGAGTAGATCAGAGGACATGAGTGCAACCAATTTCATTTTTTGAACGATCATCTATGTTTAACTTATCAAAAGGAGTTTGTAATGTCTAAGAAAATCAATTTGTTCGTAATCGTTGTAACTCTTTTCGCTCTTGCATTAACTGCTTGCCAACCTCAGGTAGTTGTTGAGACAAAAGAGGTCGTGGTGGAAAAAACCGTCGTCGTCACACAGGAAGTTGAAGTGGAAGTAGAAAAAACAGTTGTTGTGGAAGTGGAAGCACAACCAGAAGCGACACCCGTTCCTGCAACCTCTGGTGAACCTGTTCGCTTGGCAGTACTCTTGGGCGGTTTGATCAATGATGGTGGTTTCAATACAATTGGCTATTCTGCCATTGTGGATGCTCAAAAGAACCTGGGCGCTGAGACCACTTATATTGAAGCTGTAGATGCTGCAGACGCTGCTGGCCTGATGTCAAAATACGCCAACGATGGATATGATGTCGTCTATGCCTATAGTGGAAAATACCAGGCGACCGTCTTTCAGGCAGCTCCTGAGCACCCTGAAACGACATTTGTTGCGATGGCCGGTCCTGATGTAGTTGAATCTGCGCCTGACAATGTCTGGATTTCTGGAAATGCTTTCGAAGATGCTTTCTACCTGGCTGGTGCGTTAGCTGGTTTGATGACCAAGACAAATACCCTCGGTTATGTAGGCGGAGCTGAGATCCCAGTATATAAAGCCTCTGCAAAATCCTTTGAAGAAGGCGCTAAGTCAGTCAATCCAGACGTAACCGTATTTGTTACCTTCACCGGCAATATGGATGACGCTTTGGCAGCCAAAGAAGCTACAACAGGGCAAATCGAAAACGGAGCTGATATCGTAATGGCTGCTGTAAATCACGGATTGTTCGGTGTCACAGCAGCAGCTGAAGCTAAAGAAGGCATAAAAGTGATCGGTATGTCTGCCGACCAGAAGACGCTCGCCCCCAATGTCATCCTGACCAGCATTCTGATGGATTACAGTGGTGTCATGCAAGAGATTTTGAAACAGGTACAGGCAGGCGTCCTGGGTGGTTATGCTCCCATTAACCTTGCTTCAGGCAGAGCTGGATTAGCTCCTTACTACGGTGAAGTACCCGATGACATTGCTCAGAAGATCGAGGAAATCAAACAGCAATTGATTAATGGCGAGATTGACTATACAACGGCTGCTGATCTGTAAAACCAACTGATTTTTGTGCACTATTCGGCGATTTTCAATAATCAATCGCCGAATAGTGTTTATCTTATATATAAAGGATGACGAATGAAGACGATTGTTTGGGCTGGGAAGGTCATCACAGATGCAAGCCAGGATGCTGTGGATGATTACGCGGTTCTGGTAGAAGACAACCTTATCCTGGATTCTGGCCGGCTGGATGATCTATCCGCTCGTTACCCTGATGCGGCGCAATTTGGCGGGCAGAAGTATTTGATGCTTCCCGCCTTGATAAATAGCCATGACCATGGACGAGTATTAGGTACGGCCTCCATGGGAATACCAGATGACCTCTTAGAAGTGTGGATTGTTCAGCAGCGCTCCCAACCGGTCATTGACCCTTATTTTTCTGCTGCCTATTCAGGATTGAGCCTGCTCCGCTCAGGGGTGGGGACCGTGGTTCATTTGCATACGGTCCGCAACTGGGCGAAGGTTGAAGAGGAAGTCAGCGCTGTGATCCGTGGTTACCGTGATGCGGGCATCCGTGTGGTTCTTAGCCTGCAATATAGCGACCAGAACCCTTTGGTTTACGAAAACTTGCTATCTTTCCTGGAAACTCTTGACCCCGAGGTTTTAGCAGCCAATCAGCATTTCTTAGCTAAACCTGCACTTTCTCATGAAGACTACATTGCCCTGACTAACTCTCTGATGAATAATTACGAAGATGACCAGCAAACGGTGGAAATCTCGTATTGCGCTTCAGGTGTGCAATGGTGCAGTGATGCCTTCTATCAAAAGATCTCCCAGGAGGCTAGAAACAGGCAGCGCAAGGTGCATACGCATTGCATGGAAACCCATTACCAGAAACAATCGGCTTACCATGTGTGGGGAAAAAGCAATATTCGTCACCTGGAGGATATCGGTGTTTTGGGACCCTGGCTGACCCTGGCGCACATGGTTTGGGTGGAAGAAGAAGACCTGGATTTACTCCAAGAGAAAAGTGTAGGTGTAGTCCATAACGCCAGCTCTAATCTGCGTCTGCGCAGCGGGATTGCGCCGGTAGATCGGATGTTGTCTAAGGGGGTCTCGCTCGGAATTGGTTTGGATGGTTTTGGTCTGGATGACGACCAGGATTACCTGAGAGAATTACGCATGGCATGGATCTTGAGCAAAAAGCCAGGCGCCAGCGCTGATTCCATCCCCGCTTCGGATATCCTTTCCGCAGGTACAACAGGTGGGGCCAGGATATCATTCAGCCAAGGAACGAAAATCGGAAAATTGCAACCTGGTTACCTGGCGGATCTACTGCTGGTGGATACTGAAACATTGAAGGGTGTCTGGTGTTCACCTGCGGTTTCGGCAGGTGATTTATTGCTCCAGCGGGGTACTCGACAACATGTATCTCATCTCATGGTCAACGGGAAATGGGTGATTCAGAATAGCCGTTCGACTCAATTGAATGAGGTAGATGTTGAAAACCAGTTGCGTTCTCAGCTCGACCAGTACCTAAATGATGGCCAGTACCAAAACAGATTTGTCATGGCAAAACGGCTGAGTGAGCAAATCAGAAAATACTACCAGCAATGGGATTAGCCAAAGCTAATTTCTACAGATCAGGTGTATTTCGTCGAATAATATTGGCAATAGGACATCATTATTCCTTAAAAGAGACGTAGATTTTCTACGTCTCTTTCATGTATAATCAAATTACCTGATCGATTTGTTCACCCCATGGAGGTCTCTATGTCAGAGCAAAAAATGAACGAAAAAGAAATGGAAAAGCATGATGAGAAGCAAGAAAAAACATCAGAAGAAAAAAATTGGGATGAAAAATACCGTCGAGATCCGTTAGGGACCATGGTTTGGGCTGTAATCTTTATTTGGGCCGGTTTGGTCTTTCTGGCAGCCAACCTGGGCTTCTTGGACAATTTGATTCGCTTGCCCATGAACATGCCGGGCATGGGTTGGATGTCCCGTCTGGCAGGCGCCTGGCCTCTGGTGCTGCTGGGAGCTGGGGTAATCTTGCTGGTGGAGGTGCTTATTCGCCTGGCGGTGCCAGCCTATCGCCGTCCGATTTTTGGCACCCTGATTTTGGGTATCATCTTTATCAGCATTGCCCTGGGCGACCTGGTCAATTGGGGTGTCCTGTGGGCTGTGCTGCTGATTGGTTTGGGTTTATCGATCATTCTGCGCGGCATGCGCAAGTAGGGTAGGACTACAATCTACCCAGGTTGAAGCTGCTGAATTCATTCCAGGCGTAGCGCAAGGGCGTCCACCATTTTTCGCGCCCGATGCAACGAAAATAGGGAGGCTCGAAGGCCATGACCAGGTCTCCGATACGATAGCGCGCCAGGATCGGGGTGGAAACGACCAGCGCTCCGAGCTCTCCAGGGCGCATTTCGTGCAGCATTTTAACCCTGTCGCCAATAGCAACTTCAAAGAAAAACAAGTCATAATTTGGCGTCCAGGCGCGTTTCTGGTCCATTTGCTGTCCGAACATGCCTTCGGTGGCGCCGTAAATCTCACGGATGGTTGCTGGACCGTATAGGGCGCGCAGGGCTTCAGCATAATTTGTGTTGATGCCCGCTACGCTGCCGAGCGTCATGATCTGAGTTTTCCACAAATCTTTGGGGTATTGGCGGTATTTCTTGTGCAAGAATTGGGCGAAACTGATGGCAGTTGGACAGACACCGCCGACCAAGGTTACATTTTCATCTTTACATTTAAGATAAGCCAGCTCAAAGCGTTTTTCCCAGTCGCGCAAGGTCTTTCCGCCGCCTAAGGCATCGATTTCATCTTGGCTGGGGACAGAGCGGATGGGGGTGAATGCGGATACATATTTCGTATAGATACCCGAGCTATAACCGTATTCCACCTGTTGGTCACCCATCTGGACAGTGCCAACGACGGATGGAAAATTCAAATTGAGGTTTACCCCTTTGAACAGGTCAAAATTCTGGGTTTCGGCCACGTAATTCATCATGGCGCGCCCGGCGCTGATGCGCATCCCCAGATCCTTGGCAGTCATGGGGATGAACTTGGATTCTCCCTGGGTGGTGCCGCGTGTGATTGCCCAACCAACCGGCGGCTCGCACAGCAGCAGCTCGGTATCACCTTGCATGACTTGCTGGATCAGGGGAAGATAATCTTCGTAGCGTTGGACGGGGAAGGCGCGGCGGTAATCCGCAATTGTCCCAATCTGACCGGCGTTATGTTCTTTTCCATAGCGGGTTTGGGCATAATCTTGGAGCAGGCGCTGCAGCACCGCTTGCTGGGCTTGTTCTGGATTGGCAATTGCAGCTCGCCAGGGCGCCAGTTGTGATTCCAGGATCAGAGCGGCAGTCTGCGGGTCCATTTGCGCCTCCGATTTGAGCGTTTATTCGTCTTCCGGGGCAATCATTCCAGGTTGATCGATTTCGATGACATCACCGTGCATGTTGACACGGACGCGAAAACCCATCATGCCCATGTAAGCTCGCATCTCTTCAGGGATGCCGGTTTTTAACAGGGCTTCGAATTGTTGGTCAATATTTTTGAGCTGGGATTCGATCATTGCTACGGAAAAAGGGTCCTCTTGTCCGAGCATTTTGGCGGTCTGTGAGCTGATCAGGTCTTCATGACCTTCGATCATCTCCATCATAGCCTCCAATACCTGGATGTCCACATGCTCAGAAGAAATGTGGCGGCGAAAACCGGCGTCGTCTACGACATAGCAGGCCTCGCTGCCAACAAAGGCGACTTCTACCGCATGATCGTTTTCATCGATGATCAATCCCGCAAATAGCGGTTGGCTTGGCATACAAATTCCTCTTAATTATCCTGCTTACCTTCAACAATGGCCAGGAGAACGCCTGCGGCTACACCTAAGCGTCGATCCAGGCGATTAGCGCTATCGGCGCTGAAATCCAGGTCCAGCTCGTAGCGAAACAGGTTGAAACGTTGCTTTAAATCGGCTATACAAGTTTCGCCCATCCGGATATCGTAATCTTGGGGGAGCAGGTTGCCCAACAAGAAACGCCGCAGCAAAGCATATTGTAAGGTGTCTTCCAATAGCACAGCAATGGGTTGTTCGTTGGCATCCAGGATGGACCATTCATCGCGGGCCAGCGATTGCCAGCCGCGCCGCCGGATGGTTCCGATGCGCTCATTGCTCAGGCTGTCGTGCACATCATAGGCAGCAGAAAAATCGATAATCTGCCGGGCTTGGATGAAGAGCAGTTCTTCGGTTTTGCTTTCATCAGAATACACGCGAATATCTTCCCTCAGCTTGAACATTTTTTGCTGTGAGAACATGATTAATCGCCCATCAGGGCTGTAAAGACGCAGTTTTCCGGTCAGGGCAATGATTTGACGTTTGAGCAGGTAAGTTTTGTATTGAAAAGCGCTGTGCATGGATACTCCGCTACGGGGTGGGTGAGCTTGTTGGATTAAGCAGGGGATTTACCGGGTAAACGGCCTCGTTGTTGAAAAAGCACTCAATGCCGGAAACGATGCCTTGGGCAGCAGACATCGGGTTTTTCGGTCAGGAACTGGCGATCCAGGTTCATAAAGCCAATTTCGATGATGGCTGCTGGTGTAGATGGGTCGATTTCCATAAAGGCATGGTATTCGGTCATATCAGGCGTCACACTCAGGCTGTGAACTGGGAGACCTGAATAAGTGCCATAGCGTCCTCGCAAACACGCCGTCAGCCTGGTGGATTGCTCCGGCTGGTACTTGGCCAGGGAGGTAGCTACTTTATAGCCGGTAGCCAGGTTGTTAATATATTCGCAAGAATCAGCATGGATTGAGACGATGGCATCCGCTTCGTACCCGGTCAAGCCGGGAGTCGAACTCAGCCAGCAAGTCGACATCATAACCTTTTTCGATCAGCAGATTTTGGACAATCGTGGCGACATTGAGATTAATCTCCACTTCTGTCAAGCCATCGCTGCAAACTGCTCCCGAGTCGTTCTTCCAGTGTCCAGCTACGATCCCAACCAGTTTACGGGCTCGCGGTGTGCGTGTGGGTGCGCCTTCTTCCACTTCGGTAGGCAGGATCACGGGCTGTCCGATCGTGATGGGTGTTACCAGGGGATCTGAAGTGCTCGCCTGGAACTGGTCTGGCGACCAGGCTGTAAACAGGGTGGCCATCAGGGCGGCAACTCCGGAAACAAGGAAGAAATATAGCAACATATCCCGAGTCGCTGAGCGAACCCGGGATACAGGCGATGCAGATTTTTCTTGTGGTTGGGTGGTTGGTGTACTCATATGCAATTCATATTAACCGAATTGCACCAGAAAATCAAGGCATTTTAGAACAAACCCCACTCAGCGCCGGCGCCTTCTTCCATCATCGAAGGCTCCCACATTTCGAAGCCCATATCGATGGTGGTAGGCAGCTCTAATGCCTGTTCTGCTTTGACGCGAGTCATCTCTAGCATAGCAGGACCGTAGGGGCAGAAGGGTGTCGTCAGGATCATCTCGACCTCAGCGCGGTCCTCAAAAATGGACAGGTTGCGCACCAGGCCGAGTTCGATAATATTCAAACCAATTTCAGGATCGATAACCTCACGCATTTTTTCGCGAAATGCATCGATCAATTCAGGGTGTGTGCTTTCAGCGTGCCAGGTTACGCTTGAGCGATTGGATGGTTGGCTCATGCTTCTTGCGTCTCCTCTTTATTTTCATTATTTAAGAGATAGGTACAATGCGCATCGCCGTTGAGCATGCATTGTACTTTGGTCGTTGGCATACCTAATAAAGTGGCGATCAGAGTCTGGTCGATGACACATACCTCCGGGTGATTTTGCCCGATATGGTAGTAGGGGCAGTTGATCTCACGCAGCGTATACTGCTCTCCCTTGCGCTCCCATTCAATCTGGAAGCCTTCAGCAGAGAGTAATTGCTGCACCAGTTGCAAACGCTCTTCCATGCTCAAGTCGCTCACCTCGTAGGCATATTCCTTTGCCAGGTCCCTGGCCATCTCAGAAAACAGCTTGGCGACCATGGGCTGTGGCAGGCTTTCCTTCAATTGCTGGAGCAACCGCAAGGTCAGCCGAATATAGCGGGTGGGAAAGCGTTCACGCCCTTTTTCGGTGAGAAAATATAAACGTCTGGGACGACCTACGCCGTGTCTTTCTTCTGCGGAGGTGACCAGCCCCTCAGCTTCCAGCCGACTGATATGGTGGCGTACTGAAATGGGGTTAATATCGACCGAATCGGCCAGGTTGTTGATCGTGCAGCGTTCGTTGGCTAATAAAGTCTGTAATACTCGCTCGCGCGTGTTCTTAGCTTCTGTATCTGCTAACATGATTCTTCACTCTTTTTCCATTTTCTTACTTGACTATCATCAGGATTTTAACATGCCGTAATAATTTTGTCAATATTTAAGATTATTATCGTAAATATTATTGACTTTGACCTCCATTCTTGATATAATCTGGCTATTCTTTGAAGTCTACTGAATGAAGGAGTACAGTTCATGGCTGAACTTGAAATTAGAAATCTACATGCTGGCATTGAAGGCAAAGAAATCCTGAAGGGTGTCAATCTAACCGTACGAAAAGGTGAAGTACATGCCTTGATGGGGCCAAATGGTACTGGAAAGTCCACCCTGGCCTATGCCTTGATGGGTCATCCCAATTACGAAATTACCGAAGGTGAAGTTTGGTTCAAGGGTCAGAATATCCTGGAGCTTGAGCCAGATCAACGCTCGCACCTGGGTTTATTCCTGGCTTTTCAATACCCGGTCGCCATTCCAGGCGTTTCCGTGGCGAACTTTCTGCGCACTGCTCTGAACGCGCACCGCAAAGCAGCCAACCCAGAAGATAAGGGTATTTCGATTCCGGAATTTCGCCGTCTGTTGAAAGAGCGCATGGATTTATTGAAAATGGACCACACTTTTGCCGGCCGCTATTTGAATGAAGGTTTTTCTGGGGGAGAGAAAAAACGCGCCGAAGTCTTGCAGATGGCAGCCTTGCGACCAGAAATTGCCGTGATGGACGAAACCGACTCAGGTTTGGATATTGACGCCTTGCGCATCGTCTCTGAAGGTGTGAATGCACTGCGCGGACCTGAACTGGGTGTGTTGGTGATCACTCACTACCAGCGTATCCTGAACTATATCAAACCGGATTATGTACATATTATGATGGATGGTCGCATCGTGGAAACCGGCGGTCCGGAACTGGCTTTGCACCTGGAAGAGCACGGCTATGATTGGCTGCGCGAAAAGAGCGGCGCAGCTGCATAGAACCGATCTAGATAACTACCGGTCAGGCCGCCCTGGGCGAGCCTGCATTTATTGGAGGAAAGCATGAGCGACGCGAAACTTTTAGAAGGTATGGGCGAGTATCAATTTGGTTTTCAAGATCCGGAAACCTATGTTTATAAAAGCGAGAGAGGTCTCAGCCGCGAAATTGTGGAACGCATCTCCTCAATGAAAGGTGAGCCGCAGTGGATGCTGGAATTTCGCCTGAAGGCTTTAGAGCACTATATGCAACGACCCATGCCTAATTGGGGCGCTGATCTGTCAAACCTTAAATTGGATGAAATCTTTTACTATGTAAAGCCCATGGATGGTGAAGGGGGCTCGTGGGATGATGTGCCCGATTCGATCAAAAACACCTTTGACCGTCTGGGTATCCCCGAAGCCGAGCAAAAATTCCTGGCTGGTGTCGGCGCTCAATACGAATCCGAGATGGTCTATCACAAAATCCAAGACCACCTGGAGAAACAAGGTGTGATCTTTCTGAGTATTGAGGACGGTTTGCGCCAGCACCCCGATCTTTTCCGGCAGTATTTCAGCACGGTGATCCCCATCGAAGACAATAAATTTGCCGCCTTGAATAGCGCGGTTTGGTCAGGTGGTTCTTTCATCTACATTCCCCCGGGGATTAAGGTTGATTTGCCCTTGCAAGCCTATTTTCGTTTGAATGTGGCCAATATCGGGCAGTTTGAGCGCACCCTGATTATCGCCGATGAAGGCTCTCAGGTGCATTATGTGGAAGGTTGTACTGCCCCGACTTATACCACCGATTCTTTCCATAGCGGTGTGATTGAAATTGTGGTCAAGAAAAATGCCCGGGTGCGTTATACCACCATCCAGAACTGGTCGAACAATGTCTATAACCTGGTGACCCAACGCGCCCTGGTCTTCGAAGGCGCGACCATGGAATGGGTGGATGCCAACCTGGGATCCAAGACGACCATGAAGTACCCCTCCTGTTACTTGCTGGGTCCCGGAGCACATGGCGAAATACTCTCCATGGCTTTTGCCGGTCCAGGGCAACATCAGGATGCTGGCGGCAAAATGATCCATGTCGCCCCGCATACCAGCAGCAAGATTACCTCCAAGTCGATTAGCAAGGGCAGCGGGCGGGCCTCTTATCGCGGTCTGCTCAAGGTACACAAAGGCGCTAAGGATGTCAAATCCAACGTGGTTTGTGATGCGCTTTTGCTGGATGCACAAGCCAGGTCGGATACCTACCCATATATCGAGATCGACGAAGATGATGTCACCATCGGGCACGAAGCTTCTGTCTCCAAGGTGGGCGAAGAGCAATTGTTCTACCTGATGAGCCGCGGTTTGAGCCAAGAAGAAGCAACCACCATGGTGGTTTCCGGTTTCATTGAGCCGTTGGTGAAAGAATTGCCCATGGAATATGCCATCGAAATGAACCGCCTGATCCAATTACAAATGGAAGGCTCAGTAGGATAATTATGACGACGCGAATTGTTACCACAAAATCCCGGCGCAGTGATAAGCCGGTTTCTAAAGAATTTGCATTCACCCCTCAAATGTCGCCGTTTCTGTCTGGCGAGCTGGCGGAAGCCCCTGCTTTGTTGGAGTTTCGCCGCAAAGCCTGGGAGTTGTTTGAAACTTTATCGTTACCGGATACCAGCATGGAAGCCTGGCGGCGCACCGATATCCGCAGCCTGCCAGCTGGCAGTTTCCAATTGCCGGACCTGGATCCAGAACATGTAAAGCGACTACCAAAACCGCCGGCAGAATTGCTTACTCCGCTGGTAGACAACGAATATGGCGGGCAGATTCTGCTTACCGCGGCTGGCGCACAGGTAGATCTGAACCCAGAATTAGCTCAGCAAGGCGTGATCTTCACCGATTGGTTCAGTGCAGAACAGCAGCATCCGGATTTGCTGGCTCGCTTGCTCGGTCAGGTGGTGCGCAGCGATGAGGGTAAGTTTGCTGCTTTGGTCAACGCCCTGGGGCAAAACGGCGTACTGGTCTATGTGCCTCGTAATGTCCAGGTGGAACAGCCTCTGCATAGCATTCTGTGGGGGTCTGGCATCCACTTGGCTTATTTATCGCATGTCCTGGTGTGGCTGGAAGACGGCGCTTCCTTGACCTATGTGCATGAAGCTGCCTCGCATACTGAAGCCCAGGGACAATCCATGCACGCTGGCATTGTGGAAATTCATGTGGGCGCCGGCGCTAACCTGCGCTTTGTCGAGCTGCAATCATGGGGCGAGCATGTCTGGAACTTCAGCCACGAGCGCGCCAGGGTGGAGCGAGACGGAAATCTGGATTGGATCTTTGGCGCCATCGGCAGCCACCTGACTAAAAACTTCTCCGATCTGGACCTGGTGGGGCAAGGCTCCAGTGGACGGATGTCGGGTTTCTACTTCACCGACGGTGTGCAGCATCTGGATCACGACACCCAGCAGAACCACCTGGCGGCGCATACCACCAGCGATCTGCTTTTCAAGGGCGCACTGAAAGCGCACAGCCGGTCGGTGTGGCAGGGGATGATTTATGTTGCTCCAGGCGCTCAGCAAACGGATGGCTACCAGGCCAACCGCAACCTGATCCTCAGCTCGAATGCCCGCGCCGATTCGATCCCTGGCCTGGAAATCCTGGCGGATGATGTGCGCTGCACCCATGGCGCTACGGTCGGCAAGATCGACCCGGAGCTGGTCTTCTACCTGCGCAGCCGCGGGATTCCATACTCTGAGGCAGAGCGCCTGGTTGTGGAAGGCTTCTTTGACCCAATCATGCAACGAATTCCATTTGAGGGCGTCAGAACTCGTTTTCAAGATGCTATTCTTGAAAAAATGGGGTAAAATAGTTAGTTTGAGTTTGCGAAATTTTGATGGGAGGCAAAATTGCCCGGTTTATATTTTACGTCTGCTCCGAATCGAGACGAAGCCTACCAGGTAGGTGACCGTGTAGAAGTGATGTGTGATCACGAAAAAGGTGGGGACCGCGTTCGCGACTGGTTGGTGGGAACTGTCGTGCAAGTCGATCCGAAAATGATCGCAGTACAATTTCAAGAAAGCGTCTATCTAACCGATGGGTGGATGGTGCCGGATCATGTACTGTGGTGTCCGAAAGAATCGGCCAACGTGCGCAAAGCGGTCCGTCGCCGTCGAAAACTGCGCCCTCGACCGGCAAAGACTGAATTCGAATAGAACCGAGCGTTTCTTTTATGCCAAACCAGTCTATGCAATCAACCAATTCCCGCCTGGATGTGGCACGCATCCGGCAGGATTTTCCGATCCTCAGCCGGGAGATTCGCCCCGGTGTGCCCCTGGTCTACCTGGATTCAACCGCCACCAGCCAGAAACCGCTGGCGGTGATCCAAGCTATGGATGATTTCTATCGCCTGAACAACGCCAATATCCATCGCGGTATCCACGTTCTGGCCGAAGAGTCTACGGCCATGTATGAGGGGGCGCGCCAGAAAATTGCCGCATTTATCCATGCCGCCTCGCCACGCCAGGTCGTCTTCACGCGTAACGCCACCGAATCGATTAACCTGGTGGCTTTCACCTGGGGGCGTAAGAACTTGCGCGCTGGCGATACCCTGGTGCTGACCGAGATGGAGCATCACTCCAATCTGGTGCCCTGGCAGATGCTGGCGCACGAGCTGGATTTGCGCCTGGAGTTTATTCCGGTAGCCGATGACGGTCTGCTCGATATGCATGTGTACGAGCATTTGCTCGAGCTGAAGCCGAAACTGGTCGCCTTCACGCATATGTCCAACGTGTTGGGGACGATTACACCTGCGCAGGAAATCATCCGCCTGGCGCATCTGGCCGGTGCTTTGACCCTGGTGGATGGGGCGCAGTCGGTGCCGCATTTTGCCGTGGATGTGCAGGCTTTAGATGTGGACTTCCTGGCCTTTTCCGGACATAAGATGGTAGGTCCCAGCGGCATCGGCGTTTTGTACGGCAAGAAGGAATTGCTGGAAGCCATGCCGCCATTCATGGGCGGCGGCGATATGATCAAGCGTGTGCACCTGCGCAGCTTTGCGCCCAACGAAATCCCGCACAAATTTGAAGCTGGAACCCCGGCGATCGCCGAGGCGGTGGGCTTGGGGGCGGCTGTCGATTACCTGCAATCGGTGGGCATGGATAAAATTGCCCAGCATGAACATGCAATCATCCAGTATGCCCATGATCGCCTGTCGGAAGTACCCGGCCTGACCATTTTTGGACCTACTGCAGAACACAAGGGTGGGGTGGCTTCTTTTATGATGAAAGGCGTGCATCCGCACGATATCTCGCAAATCCTGGATGAGCAGGGCATTGCCATCCGCGCCGGGCATCATTGCGCCATGCCTCTGCACGAAAAATACCATATCCCCGCCACAGCGCGCGCCAGCTTCTACCTGTATAACGGCTTCGATGAAGTCGACCGCCTGGCTGAGGGGCTGAACAAAGTTATCGAAATTTTTGGAATGTAAAACCTAAATGGACGACCTTTATCGCGAAGTTATCATTGACCGTTATAAAAATCCCCAATACCGGGGTTCGTTGAATCCTCACGATATTACATTTGAAGACGACAACCCCCTGTGCGGGGATCATATCCGCGTCGATCTGCGTGTAGATGAAAATGGGATGGTCACAGAAGCCGTCTTCGACGGGCAGGGCTGCGCCATCTCCCAGGCCTCCGCCGATTTGCTGATGGAAAGCATCCTGGGCAAGAACCTGGATGAAGTCAAAGCCATCACCAAGGATGATTTACTGGAGATGCTGGGAATTGAGCTGGGACCGGTGCGTTTGAAATGTGCGCTGTTGTCCTTGAAAGTGCTCAAAGCCGGCGTGTATGGGCTGGGCGAAGCCAGCGACGAATTAGTAGAATAATAACTGAGGTGGGAAATGTACAACTACACCAAAATCGACCCGGACTCCTGTGAGTTTGTCAGCATTGCGCCTGAGACGGATATTCCCAACGGCGAGCGCCTGTTTGTTGAGATCGACGACCAGCCAATTGTGATCTTCAACATCGCCGGGCAGCTATTTGCCATCGCCGACCTGTGCAGCCACGACGACGGTCCCCTGGGCGACGGGGAGCTGAATGGCTACGAGGTGGTCTGCCCGCGCCACGGCGCCTCCTTTGATGTGCGCAGCGGCAAGGTGCTGTCACTGCCGGCGGTGGTCGATATCCCCGCCTATCCCGTCAGGGTGGTGGAGGGTCAGGTGGAGATTGGGCTGCCGAGAGAGAGCTGAGCAGTGATTTTCCAGCAATCATTATTTCATGCATGTAGCTCTGCCATATCAATCCCGATATCAGATAACCTTTGTTGCGTTACTTGATTGCAACACACCGTAAACAATAGTTAGGTGATAGCTGGAGATAACATCAATGCGATTTCTGACTGTAATCTCATTATCACACGCTTCTATAAGTTGGTAATAAAACCCAGCACGATTTGTGCTTTCTGTTTGACAATATATTTCTTTCACTTGAACACAGTATACCACCTTACCTTTGCCCATTCCTTATCAGGATTAACTTTTAACACGTTACCAATTTATTGGTATAATTCTTGTAAATAATTTTTCAATTTGGAATATTATTTGTCCTAATTAGTGGTGGCTTACTTAAATTCAAATTACTAATCATCAAACATTAAGGGGACAAAATGAGGGGAAAATTAGTTTGACAAATCACTCATTCGAGAATTTCTACAAACTTTACACAGATTACAGTAAAAGGATGAATATTATTTTCGACGAATGAAGATATTTATTTTTTGAAATTCTTCTTATCCGAATTAAATTTTCTTTCCTTCTGAGGGGGATTGAAACAAAGTCTCATGTTTTGGAAAATTTTGACTGAAAAAAGGCAACAAACATTGTTGGGTGAAAAAGCCACTTTGATCTTATAAATTTCAAATAATTTATATTTATAGGGAGTAAAATGAATAAATTATGTAATCAAAATCAATACTTTTTTTCAAGAACAATATTTATAATAATTCTCATTCTGATGCTTAACTTATTTGGGGGTAAGGAATTAAGAGTTCTTGCTCAAAAGCCTACAACTTTGGCTGATTTTGGAATTCAGTTGAGTCTACCTAATTCAAATAAATTTAAAATTGTAATACAAGAAAAACTTGGACCAGTTAATGTCATCCAAATTTTTCCTGATGGTCATAAAGAAGGTAATTCTGATAAAGTAGAAATTTCTGCACAAAAAATTCCTCAAGGTAACCTTGATGACATTTTAGCTGCTGAACAAGAATTGTTTCCTATGCAAGAAAAAAATAATGTCATCACCAGTGTTGTGAAAATTGACGGTTATGAAACAATTTTAGAGCAATATTCAATCTATGACAAGTTCACTGTTATGAAAGCAAGCCTAATGGTAAATCAAACGTATTACATAATTAGTGCTCAAAAAACTATTAAAGGTGAAGCTCTATTTTTGTCAGTTATCAATAATTTGAAATTCTTAACAAACAACAATCTACCGCCAAATTACCACTCGATACTCTCAACACCCGAATACACACCTTCGTCAATTAATAGTTTTCCTAATCTTAAATTTCCTTATAATGGAACAAAAACTATTAATTGTGCTTATCATATAGATGATCCAGTCTGTCATCCTATTGCCTTATTTGCTTTAGATTTCAATCTATCTTATGAACCAGTAAGAGCTGCTCATTCTGGTTATGCGACAGCTAAATATAATACGGAATGGGGTACATACATTACTATTACATACGACGGTGATAATAATTACTACACCTATTACGGTCATCTGAATAATGTTTTAAAAACGGGGTATGTGACACAAGGCGATATTATCGCTGAGTCGGGAATGTCAGGAGCAACATCGCCACATTTACACTTTTCTCTGAATTATAACGGAACCAATATTAAACCTGAACCGATGTGTGGTTACACAGGATTTTTAAGGTACCAAGTTTATGAGGATTGCTGGGTAGATGATACCATTCCTCCTGTCTCCACCATCACCTTATCAGGTACCACAGGCGAAAATGGCTGGTATCGCAGCAATGTGACGGCAACGATCTCAACCAGCGATGATGAAACAGGCATAGCTTCTACCGAATACAACCTGGATAACGCCGGTTGGGTGCAATATACGGGACCGTTTCTCGTAACTGGAGATCGCGTTCACACGCTCCTGTACCGGTCTGTAGATGGCGCTGGTAACAGAGAGGCAGATAAGTCTGTCACCATACCAATCGATGCCACCGCGCCGGTCAACCCAACCTACAGTTACCACAGGTACCAGCGCTCAAAGCGGTGTGTGGCAAAACCTCTATAAAGACCTGAATTTCACCTGGTGTTGCGCCAGTGATGCCACCAGTGGAACTCGCATATTTTCAATATTACTGGGGTACGAACCCATCAGCTACTGATGGCGTGATCACCTCGTATGGTTATTACGATCCCCCGGCTGTGTCTGACGGGACCTACTATTTGAGATTGCGGACCAGGGACCAGGCAGGGAACTGGAGTGGCTGGGTCACACTGTTTACCTTGCGCTACGATGGCACCACCCCAACTGGATCGCTCAGCATCAAGGATGGTGAACCAATAACCTACCAGACCTATGTAGATCTCAATACGGTAGCAACAGACCCCGCCAGTGGAGTATCCCAGATGCACCTCCGAGACGTCGGAGGTAACTGGTCAGATTGGGGAATGTATGAAGGAACTTCCTGGTGGGTATTACCCCAGCTGACGGGACAAACGCATACAGTGGAAATCCAATACAAAGACCTGGCTGGAAACCTCTCGCCGGTGTACACAGATTCGATCTATCTGGATGTCTACCCGGACCGACCGGCTTCTCAGAACTACCGGTTAGAGAAAAGCACCTTTGGGATGGGAGCGACCAACGCCCAATCCAGCAACTTCCAGCTGAGAGGAACCTTGTCACAAGAGTTTGTTTCGGGGTATGCCCAGAGTGAAGACTACCAGGTGACAGCAGGCTTTTGGAGCTGGATAACTGAAATTGCGGAATTCTTCAAGAACTTCTTACCTGTCATAGTGAAGTAAAGGGGATACCATGAACACACTATTCGATAAAAGAAATCTACCTTTAGTGCTCTTGAATGTGGTCACTATTCTGGTTGTGGCGATCATGCTGGTCGTAAGTCAGGCAACTGCTAAAACAGATCAGACCAGCCAGGCACTTAATTCTGGGATGCTGTCTTACCAGGGAACGTTGATGGATACATCAGGAAACCCGGTAACCGGGTCCATTGAGATGATATTCAGGATCTACAACTCTTTGACTAGCACAACGCCTTTGTGGGAGGAAGGCAGATTTGCTTCAAATGCAGTGCCGGTACAGAATGGGTTGTTCAATATCATGCTTGGAAGCTTTTACCCCATTCCAAGCACAGTTTGGGAAGAGGCCGAGCTGTTTTTGGGGGTACAGATTGGAAGTGACGTGGAGATGAGCCCACGCGAGAAGTTGGCAGTGGTGCCAAGTGCCGTCATGGCGAATGTAGCGCAATTGGCGTTGACAGTTCCAGATGGATCGATCAGCCATTAATAAACTTGGTGAACAACCCTACTATTTTAGTGGTTCATTTGCTACCCAGTCAGAATGGCTGGCAGATGTAACTTTTAATGGAAATTATGCTCGTTTTTGCGAAGTTATTGGGCGCGAATATTCCAGAGCTGAAACTCTAATATCTCATTACACTGAGCCTGCGGATGTTAAAGGTCGTGGAAATGGCTTTTTCTATCCTGGATATTATTATGTTGGAGCTCGCTATCATGTTGACGATTCGCATGTGTATGGCAATGGAAACCCAGATGATATCTATAATGTGTGGAAGTACAGTGGAAGTGCGGGATGGGCTATTGTTATGAATGGTTGGACATTTGAAAGAACCGCCATTATTTGGTGTAAATAAAAAATTTGATTTAGACACATAAATTTGGAGTGTTTTTTAAGATTTGCTAAATTTAAGGGATTTGGATATATCATGGAAAAAGTGCAAAAGAAAGTTGATTTTTCAGGGCTAGTCCCGCATGCTATTACAATCTTAATAGTTGCGATTATGCTGGTATTTACCCAGGCAACCGCCAAAACAGAACAGGCTACTCAGGCTTTTAATGCAGGCGTATTGTCTTACCAGGGAACATTGATGGATACCGAAGAAAACCCAGTAACCGGGTCCATTGAAATAACATTCAGGATCTACAATTCCTTGACAAGCACGACCCCATTGTGGGATGAAGTAAGGTCAGGTGGAAATGCGGTACCAGTACAAAATGGCTTGTTCAATGTGATGCTGGGCAGCCTTAATCCTATCCCAGGCTCAATATGGGAGGAAGCAGAGCTGTTCCTGGGAATAAAGATAGGGTCTGATGATGAAATGCAACCACGAGTAAAACTGACTGCTGTACCCAGCGCAGTCATGGCCGATGTCGCGCAACTGGCGCTGACTGTTCCAGATGGATCGATAACCATAGAAAAACTTGGCGAACAACCTTATTTTTTTTACGGATCATTTGCCACACCAACAGAATGGATGGCAGATGTCATCTTCAATGGGAATTATCCACGTTTTTGCCAGGCTATTGGGCGTACATTTTCTCACGCAGAGACCTTAACAGCTCACTACACTGAGTATCCTTCCGCTCCAAGAGGCAAGGGAAATGGCTACTTCTACAAAGATTGGTATTATGTAGGTCAACGGATCAACGATGTTGACATCCATGTGTACGGGAATGGAGATCCAGCAGATCATTATAACGTATGGAAGGTCAATGAACCTGATTACCCATATACAGTGATGACATGGACTTATGAACGGAGCGCTATCATCTGGTGTAAACCATAAATCTGTATAGGCATTATTCAATCGAGAAAAACTATTTACAATAATCTAGCATAGAAAAAAGGTGTGGAAATTTCATGAAAAGAATAATAGAAAGAACAAATTTTCCAGGATTAATTCCCCATGCCATAACTATTATGATTGTTGCGATCATGTTGGTCGTCAACCAGGCAGTTGCCAATCCTGAACAGATTAGTGTGGCTGAAGCTTTAAATTCCGGGGTGTTAACCTACCAGGGCACCCTTATCGATTCCTCGGGAAACCCCGTATCAAATTCGTATGATATGACTTTTAGAATGTATAACTCTCTTACTAGCACAACGGCGTTATGGGAGGAAATGCATAGCGGTGTGAATGCTGTACCTGTGCAAAATGGATTGTTCCATATTTTGTTGGGTAGTTTGAATCCCATCCCCAGTACAGTTTGGGAAGAAGTGGAATTGTATTTGGGCGTAAAAATCGGGGATGATGTTGAGATGGTCCCACGTGAGAAATTAACCATTGTACCCGGCGCTGCAGTAGCAAACGTGGCTAAGATGGCTTTCACAGTGCCTGATGACTCGATAACAGGCGCAAAAATCATTGATGGCTCACTAACACAAACAGATGCACCTACACTTATTCGAGGAGCGGGAGAAGGAGAAATCATAAGACATGATTGGCCCGTTTTTTATACTGGCTCTGATGAAAACGGTGTAATTGTTGTTAGTTACCCTTGTTTCCCCAATGGTGTGTGGGCATTTGTAGCGACAAACGCCCATTATGAAGCTAATCACTCAATAGTAGTTGGTAACAATCTGCCCGGTAGATGTGAGACTACAGTTTATGTTTCTCCACCTACTACCAACCCGATTCGCATCCAATGGATCGCAATTGGAAATTAGTATCTCTGTAATAATCCAGAGAACTGATCCAATTCAGAAAGGAAAACTATGAATACAGTTTTTAAGAAAAATCTTCCTGGAGATTTAATGAATGTCGCTACGATTTTGATTGTAGCGATTATGTTAATCGTAACCCAGGCAACAGCCAAAACAGAACAGACCAGCCAGGCGCTGAATGAAGGTGTATTGTCCTACCAGGGGACATTAATGGACACAGCCGGGAATCCAGTGACCGGGTCATACGACATGACTTTCAGGATTTATAATTCTTTGACGAGTACAACACCTCTATGGGAGGAAGTCAGAACTGGCGTCAATGCAGTACCAGTGCAAAATGGGTTGTTCAATGTGATGCTAGGTAGCCTGCACCCAATTCCAGGCACAGTATGGGAGGAAACTGAGCAATTCTTAGGTGTGAAAATCGGCAATGACATTGAGATGGCTCCTCGGGAAAAGCTGACAGTTGTACCGGGCGCTACGGTTGCACAAATGGCTTTAACTGCTGCTAACGATTCAATTGCAGGTGATCAAATTGTGGATGGAACTATAACTCAACAGGATGCTCCATCATTGATCAAATCTGCAGAATCTGAGAATGTAGAAATTTATTTTGGAAGAAATACAATTATGAGTAGTGGAACTCAAGGGGTATTAGTGCAGACTATTACTATCCCGTCCGAGTGTAATGAAATGGTCGATGCTATTATTCAGCCACAATATAACTGGAGCCCTTATGTCAATGCGACTACTGGTTCACCTTGGGATGGCGGAAAGATTACTGTCTTTCTCCACAGAACGGATGGTACCGTCTGGGATGATGGACAGGCACAATCCTATTCTTATATAATAGTTTGCCAAAAATGAAGGAAACTTCTCAACAATCTCTCTCTTCGCTTCGTAATTGTGGGAAGAATTTTACAGGGAACTACACTGACATAAAGGAACTCTAAAACTGCCTGCATGAATGTGAGTAAAAAGAAATTCGCACACATCCTAAGGAGGAAATGGGGAAGCCATGTACACATTGTTCGAAAAAGAAATCTACCTGTTTTGATCTTGAATATCGTCACGATTCTCATCGTAGCAATCATGTTGGTAGTCACCCAGGCAACTGCCAAAACAGAACAAACCAGCCAAGCGCTGAATGCTGGTGTGCTGTCCTACCAGGGGAATCTGATGGATACAGAAGGGGATCCGGTCACGGGGTCATATGATATGACATTCAGGATTTACAACGCTATGACGAGCACGACGCCTTCTATGGGAGGAAACCAGGTCTGGTGGAAATGCGGTGCCTGTGCAGAACGGGTTGTTTATTGTGATGCTGGGTAGCCTGAGCCCGATTCCAAGCACAGTGTGGGAGGAAGCTGAGTTATACCTGGGTGTGAAGATTGGTAGCGACATTGAGATGAGCTCCGCGTGAGAAGTTAACCGGGGTACCCATCGCCAATATGGCACTTAATGTTCCAGATGGAATCATCACCCAAGAAAAAGCACCATCCCTCTTAAAATCTCCAGGGATCTTATCAAAGATATGAAGTAGGCAAAGCAACCCTTTCTCTTTCACCTGGTTGGAATAATTACTTATATTTTTCGACATTTTCTACTCCATTTCAATCCATTCCCATTGTGACAAATTCCAATATTAGCGATACACAAGCGGATCATGGGATAAATATCCTGGTTACATTGTCAACCACAGGGATTAGATGGGATGTTTGGAGCGGTCATACCTCAGGCACTCGAGATATTATTGTGAATTGGATAGCTATTGGCAAATAAGCACACTGAGAATTTAACTCAAGGTTGATTTGACGATTATTACGTTTCCAAGGATATTTTGAACAATCTGGAATTGGATATTGAGCTGAATTTGTGTGCAAACAAAAATAAGAGCCTGTATTTTGTGGAGTAAATCTCGAATTTATTTTCCTGTGAACAAAAAGAATAACAATAAGAAGCGGTTAAATCCGTAAAACACACAAAAAATCTTGACCAGGAGAAATTATGCATATTAGCAAAATACTGATTCTGATAATCATACTTGTGATAAACCCTTCTTTTGCTATCACAGGCGACAACAAAGAAGGAAATTCAAGCGACTTCTCCTATCAAGGGGAGTTGATTGTTTCAGAGTGGAAGTCGGTTACAAGTTTTGATCAAAACACAAGGTACTTGTCCATGTCTCAAGAATATTCTTGCCCACCGATAAATTGTGTTGCAGGCAAGAATGTTGGTGTAGATTTTATGGAAGGAGTTCTGTCTAAAATTAAAGTATAAATCGGTCGGAGTTTGCGGTTCAAGCTTTGATGAGTTGGAAACCTTATGAGAATACTTTAGCTTGTTGGAACCCTTTAGCAACTACATGGAAGATGGAGTACATCTGTAACTTTGATAGTGTTGGAGTTCAGAGTTACCAAGACCAAGAAATGGGAATGAGGGCTACAGCGAATACATTAGCCTTATCCTACTATACACCTATTCGGACCATGTTAAAAATCGAAGGATTCGATCGTGAGGCAATCCGTAATTCATTATCGACTTGGGGGACTTGCAGTGGTACCGGTTGCGATAGCCTGCTAAAGAAGATGAAAATGGTATTCTATGTATTATGTGTGGCTCCACTCAAAGACCAAACTCCTCCAATATCGATAGTCTCCCTATTAGGCAACGATAGGTGAAAATTTTTGGTATCAAACTAATGTTACGGCAACCATATCTGCAACGGATGATAATTCTCGGGGTCTCTTATTCACAATACAACTTCAGATAGCGCGCGGGATGGGTGGTGTATTCAGGACCAATTTCTATTAGCACGAATGGATCACACACAATTCAATATCAATCCATGGATAATGTGGGCAATTGGGAAGGGGTAAAATCAAGTTCCTTTAAAATAGACACTGTTCCTCCTAATAATCCAACCTCAGTCACAACGGGCTGCTCAGTGCAGAACAACACCTGGCAAAAATTCTGTAACGACCTGGACTTCAACTGGATTGGAGCCAGCGATGCGACCAGTGGCATTGGTTATTACATTTATTATTGGGGAGTTAATCCATCAGGGACGGATATTAATTATGCTTCATTTCCTTCACTATGACCCAATATCAGTTACCGATGGGACATATTATTTGCGAATAAGAGTGATTGATCAAGCAGGGAACTCGAGTGGCTGGGTCACACTGTTTACCTTGCGCTATGATGGCACCGTCCCGACCGGATCGCTCAGCATCAAGGAAGGCGAACCAACAACCTACCAGACCTATGTAGACTCAATACGCTTGGAACAGACAACGCCAGTGGAATAACCCAGATGCACCTGAGAGATGTAGGAGGTACGTGGTCTGATTGGCGAATGTATGAAGGAGCATCCTGGTGGGTATTACCCCAGCTGACGGGACAAACGCATTCAGTGGAAATCCAATACAAAGACCTGGCAGGAAACCTCTCACCGGTGTACACAGATTCGATCTATCTGGATGTCTACCCTGATCGACCGGCTTCACAAAATTACCGGCTAGAGAAAAGCACTTTTGGGATGGGAGCGACGAACGCCCAATCAAACAACTTCCAGCTGAGAGGAACATTATCACAAGAGTTCTGTTTCTGGGTATGCACAAAGTGAGAACTACCAGGTGACTGCAGGCTTTTGGAGCTGGATAACTGAAATCCTTGAATTCTTCAAGAACTTCTTACCCGTGATAGTGAAGTAAAGGGGATACCATGAACACACTATTCGATAAAAGAAATCTACCTTTAGTGATCTTGAATGTGGTCACGATCCTGGTTGTCGCGATCTATGCTGGTAGTCACCCAGGCAATGGCTAAAACGGAACAAACCAACCAGGCCTTGAATTCAGGCGTGCTATCATACCAGGGTACGCTGATGGACACATCTGGAACCCCGGTAACAGGTTCTTATGAGATGACCTTTAGGATATACAATTCCTTATTAAGCACAACAGCACTTTGGGAAGAAGTAAGGTCGGGATCAAATGCAGTGCCTGTGCAGAATGGGCTGTTCAATGTCATGCTGGGAAGCTTAAATCCCATTCCAAGCACAGCATGGGGAGAGGCCGAAGTTGTTCCTGGGTGTCAAGATTGGAAACGATACTGAGATGAGCCCACGCGAGAAGCTGACAGTTGTTCCAGGTGCTGCAGTAGCTCAGATGGCTCTAACTATTCCCGACGGATCAGTGACTAATGATAAACTAGGCGCGGATGTAAACAATTATCTGATTCAGTCAGGTTATTTTCAATGTGATTGGGGAAGCTGTCCTGGTTGGACATTAAATTCAGGGATAGGTGGTCGGGATTATGCGACCAGGATAACTTTTCCTAGTAAATATACATCGCCTCCAGATGTATTTGTTAGCATTCAAATATTTGATATGCAATCTGGACCTAACCCTAGAATAGCAGTTTACCCCCAAAATATTACAAGTGATGGATTTGATCTTTTGTTTTATACATGGGCTGATACCATAATCTACTCTGCTGGTGCTTCTTGGATTGCATATGGAACCAGATGAGATATGCTCAAGTAAAAAATCTTGGACTAAAACCACTTGCTATCCTGAAAATCCGGATATTCCAAGAAAAATATACATTTGAAGGAACATTGAAAATCGTTGGAGGATAAAATGGCGAAGTCAAAGCAAAGAATTTCCCCCAAAATATTAATTCCGATGATAATTGTATTATCTATACTGACGGCATGCCAGAGCCAGGTTGTTTCTGCCCCTGCTTCGCAAAAAAAGGCAACCAATCCCTCCTCGAAACCATTGGTTAAGGTGCCAACAAGCCCACAAAAATCTGGATCCATTCCCAATCCTCAGAACCCAATTCAACCTGTAAACAAATCTTATCAAAAGTTCGAATTATCTACAGCTAACAAGAATATTCCTACTGATCTTATCGAGGAAATGGAATATTTCATTGGAGGGGGAGGAGATGGTCCGGGTTTTGTTCCCTATTACTCTCCAGAAAATAAGAAATTAAAATTGACGTTTGCAAAAGATGGTGAATTGTTTCTCTGCCATCTATCTGGATTCCAACCAAAAGAAGGTATTCGCTTTCTTGTTTATAAAGAAGACCAGGGAATTGTAAATTTGGATGGCTGGGAAAGATACCAGGCTGATTCAAAAGGTCAGTTATCTATTGATTTTACTGATTTTACACTTGGCAAATCAGATTATTATTTCGCTGCTATTGGAGATATTTCAGGCGAATGTCTTCCAGAGACATGGTTTTATGCATAGTATTTTGAAGTCTGGATCCTTCCAAGAATGCCCCAATGCCCCAGATCAACGGGTTCGTGTTGGAGACAGCGCTAGGGTATGCACAAAATCTGATAATTTAAAGGTTCGATCTGGTCCTGCAAAGTCCAAGGATAGTTTCATGCGGATACCTCCAGGAACCTCTATGATGATTATTGATGGTCCTGTTTGCTCAGACAATTGGTCCTGGTGGAAGATTCGCTTAAATGATGGAAGCGAAGGCTGGGTTGCAGAAGGTGGCGATCAGACCGATCCCTATTATATTTGTCCTATCAAATAATCTCAGGAACGAATAAGTGTAATGCGTGATTCCGATCTAAAAAACAGATCGAAACAGGTGAATAAATGACTTCATTTTCTATCAGCAAGAATTTTATTCTTGCAGAACCGTACACATCAATAGCCAAAATTAAAGGTGAGCTCGTTGAGAAAGGTGGTAATCAATCCTGGTTTCTGGTTGTTGAGAAGAATGATGGATCTTACCAAATAGCTTCATTTATCGAAATATCCGATTGGAAAAAAGATCGTAAATTAAACAATGAACTAGCATCAATTTTATTAGATGAACTTGGCGGTCCATTGCATCCGGTTAAGTCAATCGATGAAGATGTCATTGATGAAAAATTTTCTCCTACCAAGGATGTTATGCTGGTTACATGGCTCAACACTGTCAACGGTGTGTTGTCAGTAAGCAGCTCCGAAGAAGTCGGAAGCAAAACCTACACGGTCGCCTACGGTCTGATGACAAGCTTAAACTTCTCCTATTAAGAATCAAGGGGTCATACAATAAATCGAAATTCCCATACCTGGTATCTGGTTTATTGTTGATTTATACATTATTTTTCAATCATTTCTTGCCTGTAATTGGATTTGATAAATCTGAAAGTTTCCCAAAATACTTTCCTAGAGAGATGACTGGTGAATGGAATATTGTAATTGCTGGTTTTCAACCAATCGGTGATCAAGCAATGTCCGGACGACAGGCAAATCTAATCAGTCAAATTTTCTATGAATATTTTAACCAAAAATTGAAAGAGATGGAAGCTGCAGATGACATTTCTATACAAATTATCGATCCAGAGACATCTCCAAGGGTGAGCGGAAAGACACTCTAAAGATCGTGAGCGATCGGCATCAACTCTTGCAATAAAAATGAATGCAGATCTTATTATTTACGGTGTCATTGAGACCAAGAATGGTAATTATGTAATCTCACCCGAATTTTATGTAAACTCACGTAATTTATTTCCCTCTGAAGAATTAATCGGGCAACACATTTTAGGCTCGCAAATAAATGTCCCATTCTCGGGAAACTCTACACCAACAACAATTAACTTAAACCGCGAGTTGTCAAGACGATCCCAGATTATGGCTTACGTAGCAAAAGGCCTTGGGCTTTATCTCACCCATTATTATGAAGGCGCATTAGCTTTCTTTCAAAAAGCAAATGACGACAATTTATGGCAATTTAATTCAGGGAGAGAAGTGATTTATTTGTTTGTTGGAAACTGCGCTGGTAAAACTGGAGACTTACTACTTGCAGAAAATTCCTTCAATAAGGCTCTAGAAATCGAAAAAGATTACGCAAGAGCCTATATTGGTTTGGGTGGTGTGTATTATAGTTATAGTTTAAAAAAATTCACTGAGAATAATATTCCTCCAAATAATGATGAAATGGCGCGTGCCTTAGAATTATTCGAAAAAGCAACTTCTATAGAAGGGCAGCCAGAAACAGCCGATATTCTCGAAAAGGCTGCTTTTGGAAAAGGACAAATTTTTCTCGCTCAATGGCTTGCTGGACAACCTAGCCATAGCGATTCATCTGAAGGTGAAGAATTATTAGTTGAGGCTATTAATCAGTTTGATATTGTGGTTACTCAATTTGACAATGGGAAGAACCCTCGTTTACAGGAATTAGCATCTGAAGCGAATGCAAGGCTGGGTCTTATCCATCTGCAAACCGAGGAGCTTGATTTGGCTATTAATTACTATATATTAGCCGGGAATTAGCGACGAACCCCGCCCGGCGTGGTCTGTACTCAAAAATCCTGGCTGAAATATATGAAATCACTGGGAATAAAATCGAAATGCGCAAATGTTATGAGGATGCTGTGAAACAATACCAAGATGCACTCTCAAGCACTTATGATGCTCAACAAAGGGAAGAATATAAGAAAAATATTGATGAATGTTTGAAGGGTTTGGAGGATTCTGATCAAACTTAACAGGCTTTGGAAGAATACAATCCCTATCGAATATCCGCTTCCACAAAGTAATGAATCTGTTGTTTGCGAAATTAGGAAACTCATTAATCGTTTCCTGTATTTTTCAATTCAATTGCCAGAAAAATTCTACTTCTACAAATATTTCGCGTTCTTCCGCTTAGCCCTTCTTTTGCGCGGCTCGTATTGTTGCCAGTGGACGCGGTGGGCGTCGTATTGCGTGCGAGCCGGCTTTTCTTCAGCCGGGTAGCCAACATAGATCACGCATAAGGGAGTAACATTCTCCGGCAGATTGGTAATTCTGGAGACCGTCTCGATCACCCCTGGCAATGGATAAACGCCAATCCAGACGGTTCCCAGACCCAGGCTGGAGGCAGCAATCAGTAAGTTCTCAGTGGCTGCGCTGCAGTCTTGCACCCAAAAATGCCTGGCTGTTGAATTGTTGGCGATACTCACATTTGCACAGACCACGATCGCTAATGGCGCTTTATACCGAGCAAATTGCAACCCCGAGCGCAATTCAGACAAGATCTCTTCATTTGTAACTACCACAAATTCCCAAGGTTGGCTGTTACAGGCGTTGGGGGCAGCCATGGCAGCTTGCAGCAACAGTTCAATCTTTTCGCCTTCAATCTGGCGGGGCTGATAGAGTCGAGTGCTTCTTCTTTGGAAGATGGTTTGGATAACTTCATTCATTTTGGTTTTCTCTCCACCAATTATAAACGAATCACAATAAGCATGAGACTTGATTGACTTCTCCGTTTCTCCTCCACTATACTTGAATCAAGATGAACAACAAACCCCTCACCTTTGTCCTGAGCGGCGGCGGGGCACGCGGCGCTTTGCAAGTAGGCGCACTGTCTGCCCTACTGGAAGCCGGTTACCAGCCCGATATGCTGGTGGGCGTATCTATCGGAGCGGTGAACGCTGCCTTCCTGGCCTTGCACGGATTTACTCGTCAAAGCCTGGACCGCTTGAAAAGCGCCTGGTTCGAAAGCATAAACGCCAACCTACTACCATCCAATTACATCTGGTTGGCAGTTAGAGCCATGGTGGGTCGCTCTTCTTCCGATCCTGCTAGAAAAATTCGTGATTTCTTCATCGCCAATGGTCTTACTTCTGAGCTGAAATTTGGCGATCTGAAACAGATCGCGGCTGATCATTGTTTCTGCAGATATTGACGAAGCTAAACCAGTGCTGCACGGTCTATCCCCCGATGAAAAGGTGTTAGTCTCCCTGCTCACTTCCACTGCGCTGCCTCCCTGGTTCATGCCTGTGAAGGACAGGATCAATATCTGGTTGATGGCGGGGTTGTCAGTAATCTACCGATCGAGCCAGCAATCCAGGCCGGCGCCAACCAGATTATTGCCTTAGATTTGTTGGATGCGCGTGGTGTTCAGGGATTTGGGGTCCATCTGTCGGACTTTTTTGAAAAGTTATCCATTGTTGCAGACAAACGCCTAACGTCGCTCTCGAATTGGAACTGGCAGAAGCGCATGGAATTTCTACCCGATATATTGGCCTGTTTGGGCCAACCTCCGTTCCTTTTTGGGATTTTTCGAATTCCCCTGAATTGATTGAATGGGGCTATCAAATCACAGGGGATGAATTAGAGGAAGGCTCTGAACAGATTTACGAACTCGGCTCTCTTGCGATAAAATATGCACTTGTTAAATCAAATTAATCCATCACATAAGGTAATGCTATGAATTTGAGCAGAAATCAGAATTTTGAACAATCCGACCCACCCAACTCACGAGCCCCAATCTACCCAGATCCTACACCTCGCCATCGATACGCGCCTGGATGATCTTTTAGCGCGCATGACACTGGACGAGAAAATTGGGCAGATGACCCAGGTGGAAAAGAACAGCTTGACCCCCGATGACGTGCGCGAGTATGCCATTGGTTCGGTGCTGAGCGGTGGCGGGGGTAATCCAGCCAGGAACACGCCTGCCGATTGGGCTGAGATGGTCTCATCCTTCCAGAAAGGCGCCCTACAGTCCAGGCTGGGCATTCCCATCCTGTACGGGGTGGATGCAGTTCATGGACATAACAACGTGGTTGGGGCGACGATCTTTCCCCACAATGTCGGTTTGGGAGCTGCCGGCGATCCAGATCTGGTCGAGCGCATTGCCAGGGCGACTGCAGTGGAGCTGGCAGCCACCGGCGTTTCCTGGAATTTTGCCCCGACCATTGCTGTACCTCAAGACCTGCGTTGGGGGCGTTTCTATGAAGGCTATGCCCAGGATCCCCAGTTGGTGGCGGATCTAGGCGTGGCCTATATCCGTGGGTCGCAAGGCGACCAGCTCAATGACCCGCTATCCGTGTTGGCTAATCCCAAACATTACCTGGCAGATGGCGCAGCCGAGTGGGGTACATCCCGCATGCGCTTCCCCATCCCGCCGGGTTACGATTATCCTGGAGATGACGGCATGTTTGCCTTCACCATTGACCAGGGCAACACCCAGATGGATGAAGAAACCCTGCGAAAAGTCCATCTGCCGCCTTACCAGGCTGCTCTGGCGGCAGGAGCGCAAATCGTGATGGCCTCTTTCTCCAGCTGGCAGGGCAAGAAATTGCATGGGCACCATTACCTGCTCACGGAAGTGCTCAAAGGAGAATTGGGCTTCTGCAGGTTTTATCATTTCCGATTGGGCAGGCATGGACCAGCTGGATCCGGATTATTACAAGGCGGTGGTGATCTCCGTCAATGCCGGCGTGGATATGTGCATGGTTCCCTGGGATTTCCGGCGCTTTATCAACACCATGAAGCAAGCAGTCGCAAAGGGCGATATCTCCCTACCGCGAGTGGATGATGCCGTGCGTAGAATTTTGCGCGTCAAGCTGGCAGCCGGCGTTTTTGACCGCAACTACCTTGATCAAGCTTTACTCGACCTGGTTGGTTCGGACGCACACCGGGCTTTGGCGCGAGAAGCGGTCTCTCGCTCACTGGTCTTGCTGAAAAATGATGGGCAGACCTTGCCTCTGGATAAATCGATACCCAATCTGCTGGTCGGCGGTCAGGCTGCGAATGATATCGGTCTGCAGTGCGGCGGCTGGACCATCGAATGGCTGGGTAAACCTGGAGCGATCACGATGGGCGATACGCTGTTGGATGGCATCCGTGCAGCTGTTTCTGAAACTAGCCGGGTGAGCTACGATCCGTCAGGCAGCTTCGAAACCCTGGATGGTGAGCAGGCGGAAGTAGGCATCGCGGTCATCGCCGAGCCGCCCTATGCCGAAGGATTTGGCGACCGCGCCGACCTGACCCTGCCGGCAGAAGATGTTGCCTTGCTGGAACGTATGCGCGCCCGCTGCCAGCGCCTGGTTGTGATCCTTTACTCAGGGCGACCCCTGGTGCTGACCGGTCAGCTGCCGCTAATGGATGCTTTGGTAGCCGCCTGGTTGCCAGGCAGCGAGGGGCTTGGCATGGCAGATGTGCTCTTTGGCGACCAGCCATTTACGGGTAAATTGCGCTATAACTGGCCGCGTGATATGCAGCAGGTCAGGAATCCATCTGACGGTGCGCCGCTTTTTCGAGTAGGCTATGGGCTGGAATAAGGTGGGGGAACCGCTAAGGACGCGAAGGTTGCTAAGGAGAAGTAAATGTAACGCAAACTTCAGTTTGCGGATTTGCCGGAGGCAAATAATCTGATCAGGTAATCGCATAGAATACCTGGTACCTTATCAAAAAAATTTTGTTAGGCAGCACGATTTGAGTAAAATCTGGCGCAGCTCCACCGAGCCATATCCATTTGCCAGGTCACGGGTGTGCTGTTTTTGCACAAAAGCAATTTGCGCTTTCAACGGTTCGATCAGGCTGACAGGCGACATCGTCAAGCGATCTTTTACGCCCTTACCTTCACGAACAACGATTTGGGACTGCTCAAAGTCAATGTCTTTGACCCGCAGGTGCAGGCATTCCATCAGGCGTAAGCCGCAGCCGTACAGCATTTCGCCCAATGGACATAGGTTTTCTCTGTGGAATAGGAATAGTGTTTGATGCGAATGGCATCCCGTAGTTGGTCAAGCAGTTTTTTGGGTTTGGGTGAGGTTGTTTCGGACACAGAAACATCTCTAACAACGGTTCAGGTATATAATACTTGTGCTGGGCCGTAGTATCATGCTCAATTAGCTTATGACAAGTGGACGATTATTCAGAAAATTATACTAAAATTGATTTGCTATACTTTGAATCTGAAGTAGAGCACAAATCTGTATAATTAATAGTTAGGTGGCCCGATCTGATCTGGAATTGCAGTCTGTATTGCGATTTATACATCTTGATGGCTCAATACTATTTACTCGTATCAACATCGCATTGATCGGTATAAATAATTACCTACATGGAGGCAGATATGGCTGAAAACAAGACTAAACCTACCTCGGCATCTGTTGATGACTTCATCGCTAATATTGAAAACTCCCGCCGTCGCAATGATACATTGACAGCCCTGAAGATCTACAAGGAAATTACCGCGCTGCCTCCAGTTATGTGGGGACCATCTATTATCGGCTTTGGATCGCTTCATTATATCTATAAGACAGGGCGCGAGGGAGATATGCCAGCAGCCGGTTTTTCGCCACGCAAAGCAAACATGACCTTTTATGTCGGCGACGAATTCGAAGGGGCAAAGGAACTCTACGCTAAGCTCGGCAAACACAAGAAATCGGTTGCTTGTCTCTACATCAATAAATTGGATGATGTTGATCTTGATATTCTGTATGAAATAATCGCCCGTCAATACCGCATGGATTCGCCGTAGAAAACGTATTGCTCGGCTTTGTGGCTTCTCTTATCGTTTTGTCAGGGAGAAAACATACAATGCAACGTAAACAAATAGGCTTCATAATACTGTCTCTTCTAACCATGGGGATTTTAGTAATGCCAAACATTTTTGTTACAGCTAAAGATCCCCTCATTTCAGCGTTAATATACAAGCAACCACAGAATACCTTCATTGATCCCCTTGTTCCTGTTTTGTGGAAACAGTTAAGTTTGCCGAGTAGCATTTATGTTCATGTCCATGATATAGCAATCAATCCTACAAATTCAGCAAATATTTACATAGCCACTGATAATACATCTATTCCGGTTATATATTCTAATGATTTTGGAACGTCTTGGATTACAAACACTGTTGGATTGCCATTATCTTCGAACGGAGATAGAGTAGCTATTGATCCTATTTCCCCGAATTATATATATGCTGGCCTAAGAATTTCCGAAGGTATATATCGGAGCGATGATAGTGGACAAACATGGACAGAGAAGAATGAAGGCATCTCACCAGTTCCAATTGGATTTTCAGCCCTTGTTGTTCATCCAATTACTTCTACGCTTGTGATGGCAGGCTCAGCAGTTGGAACTCCGTATATATATCGATCCGAAGATAGGGGTGACACTTGGGTAACAATTCCATTAACAGGTCCCAATAACAGAATTGTTACGCAAATTCTTGTTGATAACCATAATCCATCTAAGATATATGCTGTAGTTAAGGATGAGGGAGTTTTTATTAGCGAGAACGCAGGTCTCACTTGGGCTAATAGTGGTATTATTGCCAATTCTTTTGCTGTTGATCCAATTAATTCAAACATTTATTATCGCTTGCAATGTCAACTTTATAAAAGTGAAGATGGGGGCTCTACCTGGGATCAGTTGCAAACCCCAGAACCGTGTTACGATTCTGTTTATATCGATCAGTTTGATAACAGCACACTGTACTTAACTAGCCAGTATCGATCAGTTACAAGAAGTGTCGATAGTGGAGAGAGCTGGATGAAGCTAGACCGAGCAGTGGATGGTAGCCAAGTAACAACATCATGGACTTTTGAAATAGATCCAATTGATAATACAAGACAATACGTACAAGGCAATAGCTTATATGTAAGTCTATATCTTGATGAAACTGTATTTCTACCATTCGTAGTGCGCTAATTTGGGAGAGCACTTTCGTAAAAATATTTGTCGCGGTTAACCCCGCATTAATCAGACCCGGCGTCGCTGAGCGGCCGCCCAGGTGTGTTCGCGGCGAAAATACCTTGCTAGCCGGGTCGCCAGCTAAAAACCACCGGGCAGCTTATGCCCGCGTTGGCCATCATTACTCTTCTCCCACCGGATACAATTTCTTGAGTTTATCCCTAGCATTCGAGATGGTGAAACGCCAATCGATAGTTGCCCGGCCGGCGTTCAGTTCAACTTCCCAAGCACAAACTTCACTGGCGCCGATTGCCTGGCTGGCCAACCTGCGATCCAAACATTGTTCAGTCAGAACAGAGATTTCAACTTCAGCCATGTTCAACCAGCTGCTATGTTCCAGCGTATCGTGATACTCCAGTTTCTTGGCGAGGTAATGAGCTTGCTCCGGTGAAAAGGCCACATAAAAAGCAGCGGGTGAATGGGTAGTGACTTTGATGTGCCGCCAACCTACCAGGAGCTACAGAAACTTGAACAGGTTGCAATTACCTTCCCGACGATACTGGTAGTCATATTTAGGCAGCCTTCCTGCCCGTGGCAATTAATTAAGCGCAGAATCCAGACCGCCTCCAACATATCTTTGTCGCGTTCGCAGAACCGTCAACCAACTTGTTTATATAAGTTCAGCTACTTCAAAATAGGATTTCCCAGAGTCAACCAATAGTCGAATGTATGCCAACTTGATTTTTCTAGCACCAGGCTGAATCTTTTGGTTAAGTGAAACTAACTCGCCTATTCGTTTTTTGCTCAAGTCTACATTGTATTTCATCGCCATTGCCAACTCATTTCTGGCTATTGGAGAATTTTAACTATCGAAAACTTATTTGATGCAGTACTAGCTGGGGCAAGCAGCTCAAGCAACAACTAGAGAACAAACTAAGTTTGTTGTACATATGGGTTCTACAAGTAAATAAGCCCCCTGGCATCAATTGCCAGGGGGCTTTTACGATCTTGTTTCTACACCCTGTTTTTCGCGATTTTCCCCCCTGTGCGAAGTAGAAAAATTTCAAGATCGCTATTCATTTGTCTGAAACTCTATTTCGTAAATTGCTTTTTAAAATAGGGGATGAGCAAGATAATCACCAGGATGACACCCTGCAGAGCCGCCATAAAATAGGTGGAGGTGAACGGTGAAGCTGCCAGAGTGCCTTCCGGTACCAGGGAAGCAGTCGGTCGCAGCACATGCACTGGGAAACCCGCCACAGCGATGCTCAAACCGGAGATTAATGCCATCCACCAGCCTTTTTCTTTGCCTTCAGCCAGTTGAGGGATAGCGAACCAGCACAGGAAGATCAGGATTAGCATAATGGGACCGGAATGCAGCAGAATGTTGACCTCGGGTACCTTAATAGCCTTGCCATAATCCTGCGCCATCAGGCGATAGGTGTGCGGCGCCAGGGTAAAGGCTTGCGTTCCCAGCATACCTACCAGGGTGATGACCACGAATTGAGCAATTTTGGTTTGCTTGTCATTGGGTTCCAATAACAGGATTGCCCAAAAAGCCAGGAGACCAATGATGAAAACTGCCCAGGCTGGCGGGAAACCACCGATATTTTCCAGGTAGCCCAAACCGACAAAGAAAGCGCCGATGGGGGCAACTGCTAGCATGGTCAGGGCAAAGGGACGTGCCCATTTTTTCCCCTTGTAAAGCTCATAAGCTATGGCGATTAAGGCAAGTCCCGCCATAATGATTGCGCCGCGCAGCAGGGTTCCGAGATATAAGCGGCTGAGAGGGCCGGGGCCAAAAGTTGTGCCTTGCTTGGTTTGCTTCCAAATCAAAGTGAACTGGGTGTTATCCAGTTGGGCAGGCGCCAAGAAGACAAAATACAGTCCCACCACCACAGCCACGATAGCCATAATGGTCCTTGCAGTTTGGTGCTTTTTATCCATGATCAATCTCCTTGTGAAAAATAGTATAATGAAATTATTATACGTAATAAATATGTGACACATATTGCTTTAAGTTAATATTTTCGCTGTTTGTTAAAAAAGGTTAGTATCAAAATTGTGACTACTATGTTATAATGTGGTCATAAGCTGGAGGTGTTTCTTGGATGAAATTTATGTTGGTATTCGTGATCTAAAGGAAAACCTGAGTGCATATCTACGTAAGGTACGTGGAGGACAGGTCATCACGATTACGGATCATGGTAAGGAAGTTGGGCGCATTTTACCAATCGCTGATGATTTGGATGGACAAATCGAACATTTGCTTAGAGCAGGCGTGATTAAATGGAATGGAAAGAAACTTGGCCCATCTTCATCTCCATTGGTAAATACAGGTGACCGTTTGGCATCCGATCTGTTGTTAGAGATGAGAGAATGATCATTTATTTGGATGCTAGTGCATTAGTTAAAAGATATGTGGTTGAAACCGGCTCAGATCTGGTAGAAAATTGGATTTCCCATGCCCAGGTTCTTTCTACCGGTCTGATCACCCGTGCAGAGATATCTGCGGCTATAAGCCGTCTCTGTCGCATGAATTTTGTGGATCATGTGACAAAAAACCGAACCCTTGATGTTTTTCGATCAGAATGGGAGAGTTTTGTAAGATTACCGGTTACTGAAACAACTGTTGATCGAGCTGACCGTTTGGCTTGCCAATATGATTTACGAGGCTTTGATGCCGTTCATCTTGCTAGCGCTTGTATCTGGCGAGAGTCATTAGCACGCGATGTTTTTCTGGCTACCTTTGACCGCAAATTATGGCAATCGGGCCTGGCGGAAGGGTTGCGGGTGTTGCCTGAAGGGGGAGTTTAGAGATATCATTGTATGGCGTGTCTTTTATTTCCTGCCCCAGGCGTAAAAGGTAGGCACATATAAAATGCGGCTGCCAGATTGGTAGGCTTGCCGTCCAGTTTCTTCCAGCGCCTGCCAGGCCGCCTCGCTCAGTAAATCCCCCAGGTCCTGTCTCAATACCTGCCATTCCAGTTCCCGTTCGCTTTCCAAAACATCTTTACGCCATTGCCCGCCTAAGACCCCCACCTCGATCTCGCTCAATCCTGCCTGAGCAAACATCGAGCCCAGTTTGCGCCCCGTTTCTGGGTCAGCGCCTTTTTCATGTAACGCCTTTGTCTGCAGGTTGCCCAGCTCTGCCAGCGCATCCGGATAATCGATGCGCCCGCCGTAATCCGGTTCAGCCAGCGCCAGCACAGAGCCGCCGTTCGACAGACACGCCGCATTTCACGCAAAACGCTCACCGGATCGTTCACCCACAACAGTAAGAAATGGCAGATCACCAAGTCGAAGGCGCAGCTCCCGTATGGCAGGCTGTGCGCATCCCCCTGAACCAACGGAACAGCTGGATTTTGTCTGGCATAATACGCCAGGTAATCATGGCGAATATCCAGGCCGAATAATTGCGGGATATTGCTTGGGGGAAATTCTGTTTCAGCGCCGCTTACTTGCTGCTTGATCTCATCCAGGATGACCCCTGGCCCACAGCCCACTTCCAGAATTCTGTTGCCCGCCTTCAGACCGAGGCGCGGTAAAAGATACTGGCGCAAGCTACGCGTCCAATCAGCTTGTTGTTGGAAGCGCTTACGCCAGTCGGCTATTGAAAAAGGGCGGTTCTTGGAGGGTATCCGCATGTTCCCGCAGGGTTTTAAGCCCCAGCCTTGTAAATTTTCTCCCAGCTGTCGTTCAGGAAATTGCCCAACACACGGTTGACTCCCTGGGCTGGCAGTACATCGCCGTCGGGCTCCAGATACAGAAAAGCTGTGCCAGCGCCTTGGGTAAGTTCGCTGATACCGGTTTCCAGGGCAACCGGATGCATTGCCGAGTAAGGGGTCGGCAGGTTCCAGACCAGATCGAGCTCTAATTGGGCGATTTTCTGGCGCAATTGTTCCAGTTGGGGGGCAAGCTCTTTGTGGGTCGCGCTCACCGAGATTGCTTTTACCCCCATCTCCGCTAAGCGCTCCAGTAAAGTCAGGTTTTCTTCCAGGTTGTTTTCTGTCAGCGTCAGATGCACGGCTACAAAGAGGTCTGCTTGCAAAGCGTTTTCCAGCGCTTTCCAAACCAGGTCTTTGGTATGCTCCAGGATGATCATCAAATGGTCCAACCCGGTTTGAAGCAATTGGTCCAGGTAAGTTGCGTCTGCAAGTTTGATCCCATCTGTAAGCAAGCCGGTGACCTGACCATTTTCTTCGGCGGCTGCGATTAATTCAGGCAGGTCATCGCGTAAAGTGGGTTCTCCGCCGGTAAAAATGATGTGGGGGATGCCAGTTTTCCAGGCTTTGTTTAGAATTTGCACCCACTCAGCAGTATTCAACTCGCGTTTGACCCTGTCCACAGGCGCAGCCTCTTCAACGCTTTGTGTCATCCGGTAAGTCAGGGCGCAATCTAGGCGATAAGGCGCGGAAATCTGCCCGCTAAAGGGCGCCTGACGTTCAAAATCCAGGAAGGTGACCGGGTCCAGGTCGGGTGTATTCACCAGGCTCTGGATGCGTTCGGCAAAGGTCAGGTAATCTTGCCTGGCTGTATTCCGGTCGATCTGGTAACGACGCGCCATTTTGTCAGCCGCCATCTCCACATCCAGGTTTTGGACCATGTAGTAGGCGTACTCGGCTGCAGTCTGGTTCAGGTGCAGCACGGTGGAGGCGTTGACGATCAGGATGCCGCCGCCGTCCACCTCCATCCTCAAGTGCAGGCGATAATTGCGTGGGTCATCCGGTGGGGATTGGTAGTGGTACAGTCCGGTGGGCAGGGGCTGGATGCCGTTAAAAAGCCGGCGGATGGGATCGAGTAATTTTGTCATTTTTTCGCCTCTTTTTTCCTTTTTTGATCTCTTGCAAAGCCCGCCAAGTGCGCAAAGCTTTCTTTTATCGAAACTTTTTCTTACGGATCATTTTTCATCACCCACGAAGAGCGATAAGCTTTTGAAGTCGCAGGCAGATTTTATGCTATGGTTACAAATTCAGTGGCCAGTGGGCAGCCGCCGCCGCATTCGGGTAGCAACAAGCAGCCGTGGCATTTGTCTTGCACATATTTGCGTTCCCTCAGGGAGATGCATAAATCGTGATTCCAGATTTCCTCCCAATCGCTTTCCAGGAAATTACCCAGGCTGTGATAGTAAGACTGGCAGGGCAGCACACTGCCATCTGGCTCAATACACATATTGTAAAGCGCCGCTGTGCAGCCCTTGACGCCCAGCTCTAATTGCATGGGATCGAAATTGCAGTATTGCGTGGGGGTGTACCAGATCAAGCGTTGTGCATTGAGGTCGGTTTTGCGCCGCGCTAGCTCCAGCAAGGCGGGGAGCTCGCTTTCTCGCAATCCTGTGCCGACGGTAGCGCCATGCCCAGCGTAGATCAAGGCGTTCAATCCTACCGTGGGCACGCCCAATTCGGCCAGGAAATCCAGGGTTTTGGCCATGTGCGGGCTGTTGGATTCCAGCATGGTGGTATTGGTCATCATATACAGCTTACTTTGCACAGCATTACGGACTCCTGCGACAGTCTGCTTCCAGGCGCCATTACAAGCCACCATGGCGTCATGAATTTCGGGGATATGCGATTCCAGGGTGATTTGGACATGATCCAGGCCGGCATCTACCAGTTGCTGCACATAGGCAGGATCGCTTAAGCGGCGCCCATTGGTGTTGATGCCGGTAATTTGGCCATTATTTTGCGCATAGGCGATCAATTCGGGTAAATCCGCTCGCAAAGTCGGTTCGCCGCCGGTGAAGACGATGTGGGGTATGCCCAGCTCCCATAATCGATCGAGCACCTGTTTCCATTGGTTGGTATCCAGCTCAGGGTGAGAGCGGGGACGGGCGTTGTAGCAATGCGAGCAGTCGTTATTGCAGCGGTAGGTCAAGGCCAGGTCCATGCGGTAGGGCGCTGACGGGCGTGCGCTGAAAGGCGCATTGATCTCCAAATCCAGGTCATGCAACGGGCAGGCGCCATCGGGGCGGATGAGCTGTTCGATTTGTTCTTGAATCAGCAGGTAGTCGTCTAGCGCCTGCTTTTTGGAAACTTGGAACCTGGATTGCAGACACCTGGCTGCCTGTGCTGGGGGCGCCTTTTCCATGGCCAAATAAGCCATCTGGACGGCGGTGGGGTTCAGGTGCACCACCCGGTTGGCATTAACCAGCAAAAATCCGCTGCCATCCTCGTCAATACGCAGGTGCAAGCGACTATGTTCATCCTCGTCCTGGCGTACATAGTGATATAACCCCGGTTCTGCATATAACAGGGGAGAAGGCTGTATGCGTTGGCGCAGGTTGTGAACCTTTTGTCCCAGGTTGTTGAGAATGCTCATATCAAGTCTCGAGGTTTGATTTTATCCAAATTGCTGAGCAGAATACTAGACATGATTCTGCCAGGCATCTTACCGGCCGCCGCCGGCGCAGGCGCAAGCGCATCCGGCGCAGGCGCAAGCACAGGCGCAACCTCCGCCGCCTCCACCGCCGCGGAAACCTCCGCTAGGACGGCTGCTGCTGACCGGGATGGGGTTGGTACGCGTGGTCACCCCGCTGGTGAAATCGGTTAAGTTTCCTACCACGCTGGAAGAGAAGCCCTGTACGCCATTAACAACGGAAGCAGCAAAAGCTGCTCCTGGTAAGGATGGCATCGAAATGCTCTGCCCGCCGCTTCCGCCTGTGCTAGGCGCAGAGATAGGACCCACGCCTCCACCGGTCGAGACCGTGCGACCGAAGCTCGGATCGAAGCGCCCCCACCAGGTTGGCACAAAGATCGGTCCACCGCTGAAGACATCGCGGGTGCGATCTTCGTATTTCTTGTCCAACATGGTCCACTCCATAACCTCATCGTACTTCTCGCTTTTCACTTCAGGCGTATTAGCAGCTTCTACCTGTCCCCAGGCGCGCTCGGTGATGTTTTTATAATAAGCAATGCTTTCCTTGCGGCTAAAACCTTTCATCTTGGCTGCCACACTTTTGACCAGGTTAGTCATCAAATCCTGCAAAGCTTTGCGCCGTTTGGAGGCTGTATTATCTTCAAAGGCTTTCAAGAAATCGGTCTCGTATTCCTGAAGACCTTCTGGCAAAGGCAGGATTTGTTTGATTTTTAATGGCTCTTTTTGAACGACTTCGGATGCGCCTTTCTTAATGGTCGAAAACAAAATCATGGTCAGGATCTTATCCATGGGTTGTTCCAATAAAATGGCTGCTTCAACCGCAGTCAATCCGCGCTTGATCCCGTGCCCTTCGATGGCTATCTTTGGCGGCAGGTATTGCATCTTGCGTTTCTTCGTACTGTAGAATGAAAGTGCAGAGCTAAAGATGATGAAACCGCCAATACCACAGCAGAAAAGGAAGCCGATGAAATCGTCCGGATTAAGACCCAGTCGTTCACTTACGCTAGGGCTGGTGACAGCTGCGGCGGGAATATATTGAGAAGGAAAGGAAGCCCCAAATTCATATTGCACATAACCACGTGCATCCGGGTTAGCCCAGGTGTAGGTAACTCGGCCGTCTTCATCTAAGCCAGTTTCGGGCTCTGCAGGCCAGCCACTCGGTGCGCCATGCCAGCGTGGCTCTTCAGGTTTCACGCCAGGTGGCAAGTGAAATATGACCATGATATCAGTGGCGCCGGTCATAAACTCTGAACCAAACCAGGGAGTGGCGAACACACCACTGGCGTAATCGTCACCCTCGCTGTCTTTATAGACTACATCCCGAATGACAGGTACATACATATGCACTCGACCGCTTTGTCCCGGGCGAATCGCATCGCTCCCTAATCCTAAAGCCACACCTGTGCCAGATCCCTGGTATCCAGAACGGGAAATATCGGTAATCGGTTTTCCATCTACATCAGCAGAAATGCTGCTCTCATCAAAATTTCTATTTGGTAGACCGACATCGACATAATCAATCGGGGAGGCGGAGGGATTATTGGTAAATATGAATTCATAAGCCAGGGAGGCTGTCCCGTCCTCCTGCCAATAAACATGCACAGTTAGCTGGTCCAAGCTGAATAGGTAAGTTTGCGCCAGGGCTTCTCCCGGCGTGAGCATGACAAGCGCCAGTGCTAACCAAAGGATAAGAATGCGCCACAATTTCATAACTTTTCTCCGTTGTGTTGGATGATTTTTTGTTTTTACCAATTATTGTTTCTGGTTTTAGTATCAACTACCTAACATACTAACCGAAGTGATGCTTACCATTTGGGTTCTTCGGTAAGCTGGTAGCTGGTACCACAATAAGGGCAGGAAACCACCGGAGCTCCGGCTACCATGGTCACGTGTTCCGGTGATAGAGAGCCTCCGCATGACTGGCATTTGAAGGTGTCCAGGCTGACATTCCCGGGAAGGTCGACTTGCACAGTAACCTGGTTACCCGCCTGGCTGGCGGCTTTTTGGCGGCTGGCAAACCAGATCAGGCCAAACCCAGCCAGGATACTGACCAGACCTACCGGTATCCATGCGAAAGAACCGCTGTTTGGATCAAAAGCACCCCATACGAACAGGATGCCAAAAAAGATCAAAATTGCAGCGGCAATATAGGAGATAACGCGAATAGCTGACATGTAGACCTCACTTTATGATTAATACGAATAAGCTGACTATTTGGTCGCGCATGCAAATACCTGTCGATGCATGTTGAGAGCCAATATTTTGGGGGATCAGCCAGTACGGATTAAGTTTAACCGAAAATCCTGAGAATTCATGTGACGAATTTCCTGATTCTATCATTATTCTGGAAATAAAAACGCCGCAAGCTTGCTGCTTGCGGCGTGATTTGGATGTGCTAGACGCCGATGATCTGGTCATCCGATTTGTCGATCTCGCTCATCTCTCCGGTCACGACGTAAATGGTTCTTTCGCAGATATTGGTCACCCTGTCCGCCATCCGCTCCAGGTTATGGGCTGCCCACATCAAGTGGTTTGCCCGGTCGATGACGCTCGGGTCTTTGATCATAACTGCCACCAGGTCGCGGTAAACCTGGGTGTAAAGGGCATCCACCAGGTCATCTTGTTCGGGTATCTTGCGTGCAGTTTCGACATCATGGGAGACAAAGGCTCCAACAGCCCGGTGCATCATATCGACCACAATCTCGCCCATCTTGGGGATATCGATCAGAGGTTTGACCGGTGGTTCGTTTCCCATCAACAAGCAAATCTTAGCGATTCCTTTGGCGTAATCGCCCATGCGCTCTAGCTCGCTGACTACTTCCAACACCGAAGCCAGCAAACGCAAATCTCCTGCCATGATCGGTTGTTGTGTGGCGATGGTGATCATGCAGTCATTTTCTAGCTCAAAACGTCTGGCATTGATCAACTTATCGCCATCATAAATGATTCGCGCAGTTTCCAGGTCGCGTTCCTTGAGCGCCCGCACCGCTTCAGAGGTGGCGTTCTCGATCAGGCTATCTAAAACGAGGATTTCATCTAATAAATGTTGGATCTTGCGATCTAAGAGTTCTCTTGCCATATCTCATTCCTTCAATTATGTAAACTTTTAGCCGAAGCGACCGGTAATATAATCCTCGGTGGTTTTCTGCTTGGGATTTGTAAAAATTTGTGTGGTTGCGCCAAATTCCATTAGAAAGCCAGCGCGATCCTCGCTCAATGTAAAGAAGGCCGTGTAGTCAGAAACGCGGGCAGCCTGCTGCATATTGTGTGTGACCACTATTATAGTGTAGTCTTGGGCTAATTCGCGCATCAATTCTTCAATTTTTAACGTCGCCAGCGGGTCAAGCGCTGAGGCTGGTTCATCCATCAAAATAATTTCGGGTTGTACGGCAATAGCGCGAGCAATACACAAGCGCTGTTGTTGCCCGCCGGAAAGTGATAAACCGCTTTGGTCTAGTTTGTCTTTGACCTCATCCCATAAAGCCGCCCCACGCAAGGATCGTTCGACCAGGTCGTCCATATTGCCCTGGATGCCATTGATGCGCGCACCCCAGGCCACATTTTCATAGATACTCTTTGGGAAAGGGTTGGCTTTCTGAAAAACCATACCAATGCGTTTGCGTACTTCTACCGGATCAATATCTGGATCGTAAATATTTTTTCCGTGAAAAAGCACCTTGCCTTGCATATGTGAGGAAAGCACCAGGTCATTCATGCGGTTCAAGGCGCGCAATACAGTGCTTTTTCCACAACCCGAAGGTCCGATCATGGCGGTGATTTTGCGTTCTTCGAACTCCAGGGTGACATCTTTAACAGCCAGGAAATCGCCGTAATAGACACTCAAGTTTTGAGTCAGGATGGCATTTTTACCGCGCACAGTATTTGTCTGCACGGGGGAGAGAGCATTGGAAACGATTGAACTCATAATATCCTCTTACGAAAACGGTTGCGCAGCAATACAGCCGAGGCGTTCAGTGCGAGCAGCAGGGCTAACAAAACCAAAATAGCTGCAGCCGCTATGTTGCGAAATTCTGCCTGCGGGCGAGATGTCCACTGGTAGATTTGGATCGGTAGGGTGGTGAATTTTGAAAAGGGTCCATCCGGATCGAAGGTGATGAATGTAGCCGCGCCAACCACGACCAAAGGTGCGGTCTCTCCAATCGCCCGAGAGATAGCCAGGATGGTACCGGTCAGAATACCGGGCAGCGCATCAGGCAGTACATGATGCCAGACAGTCTGCCATTGGGTAGCGCCCAAGCCAAAACTAGCCTGTCGCAGCGATTGGGGCACGGCGCGAATCGCCTCCTGGGCGTTGATGATCAGCAAAGGCAGGATCAGTAAAGCCAGGGTAAATCCAGCAGAGAGGATGGTGCGGCCATTGGCTGTGGTCGGGTCGCTGACCCCGAAGGCTGCTCCGCTGGTAAGTGGTTCCAGGGTGCGCACAAAGATGGCCAAACCCAACATACCATAGATGATGGATGGCACACCTGCCAGGTTGTTGATATTGGTGCGGATTAAACGGTTTATCCAGTTATCCCTGGCATATTCTTCCAGGTAGATAGCCGCCCCAACCCCGATTGGGAAGGCAACCAAGATGGTAATGGCGATGGTCCATAATGAGCCCAAAATAGCCGTGCGTACACCGGCTGCCAGAGGTTGGCTGGACTGCGGCGAATTCAGAAAATCGACGCTGACCCAGGAGCGAAAGACCAGCTCTGCCTTCGGGTTGCTTTCTGCCAGCTCAGCGCGGATCTGTTGTGCATGAAAGATCGAGTCCCAAAGCAGCCAGGTGCCGACAATCTTTGGCTCGACAACTCTTTCAAGAACCAGGGCGTAGATATCCTCACGCCCACGTTCTGTAAATGGCAATTCTCGGTCGTAACGGCGATAGAGACCCTTAGAAATGTTCGCCTCCAGGATGGGAAGCAGGCTTTCTTTGGGCAAATCTTCCAGGGCAACACCATCAACAGCCAATGTATCGGGATCAATTTTGTTTTCCAGGGCTATGTAACCAAAGGACTGGTCGATCACTGTCAGGAGAAGCGCCAGCAGGGCGATCACGCCAATAATGGTGGAGGCCTGGAACAAAACCCGCCAGATTGTGCCTACTTTGTGACGGTGGGCCAGGTTGGAAGGACCTGAATGGATGATCTCTGGAAAGGAGCTGGAAGAGGTAGACTTCATTCGTACACCTCACGGAAACGCCGGACAACTCGCTGGCTGACGAGGTTCAGGCTCAAGGTGATGAGAAAGAGCAGCAAACCGATGGCGAACAGGCTGTTGTAATCCAGGGTGTCATAACTCAGATCGCCGCCGCTGATGCGCACAATATGTCCGGTCATGGTTTCGGCTGCACGGAATGGATTGAGGGTGAAGTTTGGCCCGGCGCCAGCTGCAATGGCTACGATCATGGTTTCACCAATGGCGCGCGAGATGCCCACGATTATGGCAGCCGAAATACCTGAGAGCGCTGCGGGTACCACAATCTTTACGGCTACTTCCAACCGGGTTGCCCCCAGCCCATAGGCTGCTTCACGCAAGGAGCGCGGCACGGCGCTCAAGGCGTCTTCACTCATTGAGCTAATCAATGGCAAGATGAGAATCCCCATCACCAACCCCGCGGAAGCCGTGTTGTAGATTTCCACCACGTTATTGCCAAAAATAGAGCGCAGCAGCGGGGTCATAAAGGTCAGCGCAAAATAACCATACACTACTGTGGGCACACCAGCCAGCACTTCCAGGGTTGGTTTGAGCCAGCTGCGTACACGTTGGGAGGCGTATTCGCTCAAAAAGATGGCCACGCCTAATCCTAACGGCAGGGCGATCAGCATGGCAATCGTGGTGGTCATCAGGGTGGCGGTGACCAGAGGCCAGATGCCAAATTGCAGGATTTGCGGCTGCCATTTGGTTCCGGTGAAGAATTGCACCAGAGTGACTTCTTCACTGCTGAAGAAGAGCATGGCTTCTTTGGTCAACTCATACACGATCCCAATGGTTGTTAAAATGGATACGGCGCCACAGGCAAATAGAAAACCCTGGATCAGGCTTTCGTTCCAGCGTCTTTTCTTTCGCAAATCGAAGGTCTTGAATGGCTCGCTCATATTTTCATCATCATGGTGATGGCCATTCCCTTCTTCTTTGATTTGATGTGTTGATGGAACATCCATCGACATAACTCCTGTTCTTTTTTGATCTCTCGCAGAGTCGCAGAGTGCGTGGTGCTTTTCTTTTTCACATTCTTTTGCTTAGATCATTTTGCATGACGCATTGTGATCTTTCATGCTCAAACCCCAAAGGTTTTGAAACCTTTAGGGTCATATTGCTGCAAGGCACATGAAGCGAATGATGGTTCTTATTGACTTCGCAACGGGTCTCTTCGTCCATCCCGCCGATTTCCGATTGGCGGGATGGACACACCCTACGGAAGAGATTATTGCATAGCTTCTATCCAGGCTTGTTTGGCAGCCTCCAGGGCTTCCACACTGGCCGGGAAGTAACCCACATCGATGATTTCTTCGTTGACAAAGGTCAGGAAGAAGTTGATGTAAGCGGCAACCTGGGGTTTCTCTAAAAGGACGGCGGCATCGGAGTAGATGAACAGGGGGCGCGCCAGGGGGTAAGAGCCGTCTTCAGCGCTTTGGGCATCTGGGGAGACGCCTTCGATGGAGAGGGCTTTGAGCTTGGCGGCATTTTCCTGGTAGTAAGCGAAACCAAAGTAACCAATGGCATAGGGGCTGCCTTCAACGCCCTGGACGAGCACGTTGTCGTCTTCACTGAGCTGCAGGTTAGCTGCTTCCAGGATGGGGGCTTCTTCGCTATCGAAGACTGCTTCGACGAAGTAATCGAAGGTGCCGGAGTCGGTGCCAGGGCTGAAGCGCAGGATGTTCTCAGCAGGCCAGGAGGGGTCAACATCTGACCATTTTTCGGCGGTGGAGAAGATCATCGCCAGCTGCTCGAGGCTGACATCGGTGATGAAGGTGTTTTCAGAGCTGACAACCACAGCCAGGGCATCCGTACCGACGCGGAACTCGATCGGGTTGCGGCCGATGGCCTGGCAGCTTTCCACTTCGCTGTCTTTGATGGCTCGGCTGGCGTTGGCAATATCGCTTTCGCCGTTGACGCAGAAGCGCTCGAAGCCGGCGCCGGAGCCGATGCTATCGATGGTGATATTACCTGGAAAACCTTCGTCTTTGAAACGCTCGGTCATCCGCTCGGCCAGGGGGTAGACAGTTGAGCTGCCTGCCATAATCACATCGCCGCTGAGCTCGAAAGGATCTACTTCAGGTAATTGGACTTTTTGATCTGAGGTGGTTACAGGCGCTTGTGTAGGTTCAGCGGGCATCTCAGCTGGCGCCTGAGTGGGTGCTGCGGGAGCTTCGGTTTGGATGGGAGCGGTTGTAGGCGCTGCAGCAGGTGCACAAGCCGCCAGGATGATAGCTGCCGTCATGGTGATCGTCAGCAAACGCAAAACATGTCGAAACATAGATTTCTCCTCCAAGAGATTATTGTTATAGATTCTTGTTTTCATATAGAGGAGTATAGTCCCTCATGTTTAACGCCAGTAGCGTGGCGCATTAACGCTGAGTCAATGCTTTGTTAACAACGGATTAATGGGAAGAAATGGGCGCCCGAAATCTCAGGAAAGTCCCTTTTCCGGGCTCAGATTGGATTTCAAGAGCGGCTCCAATCAAATCCGCCCGTTCGTACAATCCCAACAAACCATAATGCCCACTCGGAGCAAATTCGGATGGGTTCTTGGGCACTTCAAAACCGCTCCCGTTATCGGAAATTTCCAGGGTCAGCATCTCAGGCTCAAAATGGATGCGCAAATCGGCCTGGGTAGCCTGGGCATGTCGTTCAATATTGCGGAAGGCTTCTTGCGCCATACGGAACAGGGCCAGCTCAATTTGGGCTTGCAGCCGTATTTCGGTCCCTTTTTTGCGAAAACCGACCGGGATGCCCAGGGTTTGGGCGGTCTCGCGAGTTAGCATTTCCAGGGCAGTCGTCAGTCCCAGGTCTTCCAGGTAGATCGGTCGCAGGGCATGGATCAGCCTGCGCAGATTTTGAATAGTCTCTTCGGTTAAGCAGGCGATCTCACTCAAGGCAGAGACTTCGCTATCCGTGCAAGACGCTCTGAGCTGGTAGAGCTGGGCGCGTTGTTTCAAGGCGATCAAGGCTTGGATGGTTTCATCGTGCAGCTCACGCGCCAGCCGCAAACGTTCATCTTCCTGTGCAGAAGTGATCGCGCCGATGTAGCTATGCAGGTTCTTTTGGGCTGCACGCACCTTATGCGCCATGTGGATCAGCTCGTCCTGCAGTTGGCGAATTTCGTCAATTCCGCCTACCGGGGTTTCGATGGCATCGAAATCACCCCAGGCTAACATAGAGGCTCTCGCTTCCAGGTTCTGCAAGGGGGTGATGATCTGTTTGGCGCCAAATCCCAGGGCAACAATTGCCAGGATTAATACAGGCGCTAAGACCAGGGGAGCTAATTGGGAAATGCGCAGGGTGGGAGATTCAACACTTTCCCAGGCTTCTTGGAACACCAGCGCCCAGCCTTGTGAACCAACCGGGCTATAGGCTACCACCAACTCATCTTTCTGATCCTGGGTGTAGAGCACCCCGCTTTTCCCACTGAGCGCCGCTTGAACGCCCGGATGCAGGTTGGTATCAGCCTGGTAGGATGGAGCGCCGTGTTGGTAGAGCAAACGTCCCTCTGCATCGACCAGGATGATCGACGTGCTGTATTCACTGGAAAAAGCCTGTCCAAGCATTCGATCGACTATCCTGGAAATGGAGACAGCCCCGGCCGCAATCCACTGCCGCGAAGGGGAGAAAGAGTAAACGCCGATCAGCTGGCGCCCATCTTCCAAGGGTTCTTCGACCTGCATAAATGCTTGTGTGGTTGGATTGTGATCAGCCTGGTTTTTGACCAGTTCTGGTAACCTGGCAGACAAGGTTACCCAAAGCGGCGTATCAACAGAGGCGGCAACCAGCTCTCCTTGCAAGGAAAAAATAGCTAATCCGGCATCGAATTCACTGGTCAGGTATCCTGGCTGCCGGAGAATTTCTTCGAATTGCTCAGGCTCAACTTCTTCAGCCAAGGTAGCCAGGCTTTCAATGCTATACATTCGATGCGTGATTTGCTCTTCGATGGCAGTTGCGACTGTGCGTACGGCTAAAATATCCCGTTCGCCGACCATATTGCGCATCGCATTCTGGTGCACGCTCAGGCTTCCTACGGCAACCAGCAATACCAGGGCAGTTACCGGCAGGATGGTGATAAACATCAACTGCCAGTTCAGGCTGCGCCAACTGTTTTTTATAGTTCGGCGGGGGTTCACTGCACGCGTGGCAGTATTATTCTTCGGAGATGGCGCCGGCATGTTGAGAAATCCAACCCAGTGAAACTGCTCGCATCACCGCTTCTGTCCGGCTGCTGGCTTGCAGCTTGTTGAAGATATGCGCCAAGTGACCCTGCACCGTTCGATCACTGATATGCAACTGGACGCCGATGGCTTTATTGGTGAAGCCTCTAGCTGCCAGGCTGAGCACTTCCGCTTCCCGGGGAGTGAGCTCTTCAATCACAGGTTTGGGTTGGCTGCCAAACAGGTTTGTCATCAATTTCTGTGTGATGGAAGCATCCAGCACCGATTTTCCTTCGTGCACATCAATCACAGCCTGAATCAGTTCGACAGGCGCAGCTGTCTTGAGCACATAACCATTTGCCCCTGCCTGCAGAACGGCCATAATGTACGGGTCGTCATCAAAGGCGGTCAGGATCAGCACGCCAACCTCTAGTTGGTTCGCCCGTATCCAGCGGGTTACCTCGATACCACTCGCTTTCGGCATCTGGATATCTAACACCACCACATCCGGTTGGTGTTCTTGTATCATCTTCTGGGCGGAGAGGCCGTCGCTGGCTTCGGCAATGATCTGGATCTCACCGGTATGCTCCAATAATTGGCGAATACCAGCTCGTACAATGGCATGGTCATCCGCCAATAAAACGCGTATTTTTGGAGATACTAGGGTCATGGATGTGATTCCTGTTGCAGGATTTGTGTAGTATTTAGTTAATGGTTTGTATTCAAAGTATATCACCTCGTTGATGGGAATTGTCTGATTCTTAAGAACTATTGCACCTTCAAAGAAAACACTTCTTGATATTCAAAACCATCTTTTCGAACAATCACCGTCATTTCCCAATTACCGGTCATGCTAAAATTAGCCGTGATAGCATACTTTCCTGGACTCTGTTGGGTTGCCATGCCATTCATTTCCATGCCGCTCATATCGATATGGTCAACGCCCACATCAACAACGGCCCCCTCGAATGGTTGTCCCTGGTCATCCAGGATAGTGAGCACGAATTCGACATCTCCCATCGTAGGCGGATTTGGTTCAGACTCAACTTGAATAGTGACTGGATTGTTGGGTGCTTGCGTTGATAAAGCTGGCTTTTCTGAGCAGGCAGACAGTATTGCCATGATCATCAAAATGATCAAAAAGGAATATTTATTTCTATACATTGATGCACCTCCAAAAGTTAACAGGGTAATCTTCACTTCATATCCGTTTCTGTTCAATCTACAACCTCGATCATAAGCATGAGTCCACCCGGTTCAACGTTATCATTGGTTGTGTGATGCAAGATGTGGCAATGCAGCATCCACATGCCTGTACTCAGTGGGGATAACCTCCACATCATATCTTTCTCCAGGCGCCACACTGATCGTATCTTTGGTCAATTGCGCACCTTCAGGCACCGGGTGTCCATCGGTCGCCACAATTTTGAATGGAACGCCGTGCAGGTGCATAGGATGGATAAATTGACCGATTCCAATAAACCGTAAGCGCAGGCGTTGCCCTTTCTTGATTGTGATAGTCTCCGTGGCGGGGAAGGCTTTGCCATTAATGGTGAAATAATTCGGCTCCATGCCTGCCATTGGCATGGCTGCATAGGTTTGCCCGTCCCTCACTAGCCATTCTGAGAGCATCAGGGTGACATCGAGATCAGGATCTGAGGTTGGTTCTTTGGGATCGATGATCAGGGGAGCATACAAACCGGCTGAGACCTGTATATCGCCCTCATAGTGAGAATGATACATGAATGTACCGGCTGGTTTGGCAGTAAACTCATAGGTGAAGCTTTCCCCTGGCAAGATGGGGTCTTGGGTTACCCCCGGCACGCCATCCATAGCATTGGGAACATCGACGCCATGCCAATGCACTGTAGTGGGAGTATCCATCAAATTATTCACCACAATGCGCACCTGGTCGCCTTCGGTTACCCGGATTAGCGGGCCTGGTACGGTGCCGTTGTATGTCATCGCAATAACGGTTACCCCCTCCAATATTTCCCATTCCACAACCTGAGTGTTCAATTCGAATACTTTAACCCCAGCCTCCATACGATATGCGAGTTCTTGTCCACCTCTTTCAGCGCTGGCAGGAAGGATATTCGAGCTGGTGATGGGCTCCATCATATGGGCTGCTTCAGGGTTGGAATGAGCCATGGCTCCTGGAGTGGGTGTGGCTGCAATTTGCGGTTGGCTGCTTTCCACCGGCAGGGTTGAATGTCCAGCACTGCTTCCCACCTCTGGCGCGAATGAAATTCCTGTGCAGCCGGTCAAAATGAGCAAAACCAGACCAGTTACGAGTAAACGAAAACGTTGCATTTTTGCACCTGTTATTCGATCCAATTGGAGATCACTGCCAGAGACCTGTCTCCCCATTCGGGGTCATTATTTGGAAGGAAAACACGGAAATCGTGAGGTCCGCCCATACCTGCTGGCATCTTGAATTTCCATGAAGAGAGTTGCACTTTCGCCTGGATTGATCACCATCGAACTGATGGTGGGTGTAGGCGGTCAACATCCTTCTTTGACTTCAATATATGGCGCTTTGCTGAATTTGAGCGCCTGGGTACCGGTATTGGTCAGTTGGAACGCAGCCTGGACGCTTTGACCGACAGGTATTTCACCCAGGTTAATTTCTTCAACATCCACGGTTAAACTTGGTGATCCTTTTTGTCCAAGTATGCTTCCTGGTTGCAAGGTCTGGAAAATCGCTAAAGCCGCCAGGATTAACAGCAAGCAAGCGCTAAAAATTCCCAGCAAGGTAGTCCAGGATTTTCCTGTGGCTTTCTGGTTTGCCTTACCTGGCTCGTGTCGGTTTTCTTGTTTCATTTCTATGCTCCTATACGATTGTTTTCTGTGAAATCTACTCTTGCGATTGATGATTTTAGCGGTGCGAACTCCAGGTTACAACCGTGATATGGCTGATGACAGGATAGGCAATTTGGCTTACACGCTTTTGTGCGTACAAGAAAACCGTTATTTAGCGCATATCAAATCCGACTTAATTTGATACGATTTGATTCACTATCGGAAAAAAGGTTGGAGGTGTTGGATGTACAAAAAATGGGTTTGGATTTTGTTAATCGTTTTAGGATTTGTTACCCTGCTTGGAATGCCCTTTTTATGGACTGGGAGAACAGTAACAGGCGGCTATTATGGCATGATGGGGCCAGGCATGATGGGGGGTTGGGGTTCGGTGGGTTTTTGGCCTTTTATTGGGATGGCATTGATGTGGTTTATTCCGGTTGCAGGTTTAGTGATTCTCATTACCGGTGTTGTCAGCTTTGTTCAAAGTAATCAACGAACTAATCGACTATCTGGCTACCAGGTTTCTTGTCCCAAATGCCAGAAATCAGTCCATCCGGAGTGGACCAACTGCCCCTATTGTGCAGAAAAACTGTGATTTTGGTAGATCAGGGTTTACGCAACCGGCAAAGTGAAATAGAAGGTGGAGCCTTGACCTTCTACACTCTTGGCCCAAATTTTCCCTCCATGCGCTTCTACCAGATGCTTGGAGATGGCTAATCCCAGGCCTGTGCCGCTGCCAGAACGAGCTCGATCGGATTTGAAAAAACGCTCAAAAATCCGCGGTAAATCCGTTTCTGAAATGCCTGCTCCATTATCCTGGACCGAAAACAGGATAGTTTCACCTTGCGGTTGGGCAGAAACCGTGATTTTTCCGCCTTGGGGGGTATATTTCACTGCGTTGTGTAAAAGGTTAACCAGAACCTGCTCCAAACGGCTGGGATCGGCTAAAACTTTCGGGCAACCTGGCTGAACATCGACTTCGATTTCCAAGGCGGCGCGATGGGCTTGCAGGTTGAGCCTTTCTACCGCTTGCTGGATCATCTCCTGCGGCGCAGCAGCAATCAGTTTCAACGGCACGCGGCCCGATTCGATGCGGGAGAGTTCCAATAATTCCGATACCATCATGCTAAGGGAATCGACTTCGATCTCCATTTGAGACAGGAAACGCCTGGCGGCTGGCGGATCTTCAAGGGCGCTCTCTTGCAAAGTTTCGGTGAGCGCTTTCAAAGAAGCCAAAGGTGTGCGCAGCTCATGTGAAATGTTGCTGATGAAATCTTGGCGCACGGTCTCTAAACGACGCATGCGCGTCAAATCCTGGAACAAGAGCAGAGTATTCCCTGGCAGAGCTTGCTCTAACGGCGTGGCTACTCCCTGGAAAAATTGCTTGCCAGTGGCCAGCTCCAGGGTGGCATACTGGGTTTGTTTGCTATCCTTGCAGCGCTGCCATAATTCGATCAACTGGTGATGCCGCAAGGTCACTGCCATGGATTGGTGCAGGGCTTGTGCCTGATGGACATTGAACATCTCTTCCGCAGCAGGATTGATCAACTGGACTTTGCCTTGCTCATCTACGATCAGGACGCCATCGCTCATTTCGCTCAGTACAGCAGCCATTTTGCCCTGTTCGGTCTTCAGGGCGGCGATCTGGTTGTTTAAGCGGATGGACATAGCATTAAAGGCGCGCGTCAGCTGGCCAATTTCGTCTACTGCCAGTTGATCCACCTCCCCGGCCAGCTGTGGAGCATGTTTTGCGTCGGAGGCAATTTGCGCCACCGCTTTGGTCAAATGTCGTAAGGGCTGCATCGATCGTCCTGCAATCCAGACAGCCAGGATGATGGCTGCCAGGGTAATCAATACCGTTGCGATCGTCAGGGCGCGCTGCAGGCGGGAAATTTGATCTTCTACACTTTTGAGTGGAATTGCCAGGCGAACATAACCGATTTCTTCTCCATTTTCAACCAGCGAGACCGCTTTGTAGAGCAAAAAATCGCCCAAGGTGTGACTGTAGCGAGTGCTGACGCCGCTGCCGGTTTGTTGGGCTTGCACAATCTCAGGACGCCCGATATGGTTATCCATCTGCGAACGGTCGTCGTGAGATTCACCGATCACCACGCCATCTGCCCGGATTATTGTGATGCGTTTCCCCAGGCGCTGCGACCAATTCTGCGCCATTTCATCCAAAAGGGAAGGGGATGTGAAATCCAGGATTGGGTCTTTGGCCAGGTCGGCTATCAACAGGGCTTCAGCGCCTAATTCCCGGTCCAGATCAGACAGGTAGGTGGTGCGGGCGAAGTCAGTGATGTAAAAACCCAGGCCGATCAGGGTAACCAGGATCAGCAGCACATAGGGAAAAGCAATTTGCCAGCGGATGCTTCGAAACATTAGCCCTCGAATCGGTAGCCAGCCCCACGCACGGTAACAATCCGCTCAGGGTTGGCAGGGTCAGGTTCAATTTTTTCTCGCAGCCAACGCACATGTACATCCACGGTACGGCTGCCACCAGTGAAATCCCAGCCCCATACACGCTCCAAGACTAATTCGCGTGAAAGGACATGCCCGCGGTGTCGGGCCAGGAACAGCAAAAGGTCGAACTCTTTGGGTTTTAGAGCAATAGGCCGGTCATCCAGCAGGACCTCGCGGCGAGTTAAATCCAGGGTCAGGTTTCCAAAGCGCACAGTCTCTTTTCCGAGTACGTCATCACTTTCTCGTTCTTCACGAATCAAGCGCACTCTGCGCAACTGGGCTTTGACACGCGCCATCAATTCGCGCATGCTGAAAGGCTTAGTAATATAATCGTCAGCGCCCAGTTCCAGGCCAATCACCCGGTCGATCTCATCATCCCGAGCGGTTAACATCAGAATCGGCGTGTTCATTTCTTGCCGTAAGATACGGCAAACTTCAAATCCATCAAATACTGGCAGCATAATATCCAGGATAATCAGGTCCGGTTGGAAGTCCCTGGCAGCCTGGATCGCCTGCTCACCATCCAGGGCGCTTTTTACCGTGTAGCCCTGTTTTAACAGTGAATAAACCAGGGTTTCTTGTAATGCCGGCTCGTCTTCAACTACCAGAATTTTTTCAGACATTTTTTCTATCCAAACCGACCTTCAACATAGTCTTGGGTACGCTTATCATATGGCTTCACAAACAGGGTATGACCCGGGCCTACCTCAACCAGCTCTCCTTGAAGGAAAAATGCTGCAAAATCTGCTGTTCGGGCAGCTTGCTGCACAGAATGGGGGACCAGGATGATGGTAAATTCCTTTTTGAGTTCTTGCAGCGTGTCTTCGACTTTGCTGGTGGAGATGGGATCCAATCCAGAAGTAGGTTCGTCCAGTAGGATCACTTCGGGCTCAAGCACCAGGCTGCGCGCCAGACACAGGCGTTGTTGCTGTCCTCCGGATAACGCCACAGCCGGATCGTCCAGCCGGTCCTTGACCTCGTCCCACAATGCAGCCAGGTTTAAGGTTCGTTCCACGGCTTCATCCAGGCGACCCTTGTTTTTTACCCCGGTCAGTTCCAGGGGGTAAGTCAGGTTGCCGCGGATGCTGAGCGGCAGAACGATTGGGCGGGCGAATACCATACCGACTCGCCGCCGTAACTGGATCACATCGACCTTATCTTCGAGCACATTCATGCGCTCGCCATTCTGCCCGGCCAGCCAAAGTTTGCCATTGACATAGGTAACATCTGCCAGGTCGTTCAAACGATTGATCAAGCGCAGCAGGGAAGATTTTCCGCCGCCAGCAGGTCCAAAGAACACCGTGATGGCGTTAGCGGGTATCTTCAGATTAATATTGCGCAGGGGTTCAGCGCCGTCTGAATAGCTCAGGAAGAGATCTTCAATCTCAATTTTATACGGGTTGTTTTCCATAATTTACCATTGCCGGCGGGCGCGAGCGCGTGAACGAATAACTGTGGCTAACAAGTTCATCCCCAGCACGAAGAGCAGCAGAACCAGGGCAGTGCCGTATTGTATAGAAATAGGCATCCCTGGCACCTGGGTGGAAATGACAAACAGGTGATAGGGCAGAGCCATGGTTGGGTCAAAAACCGAGTTGGGCAAATGCGGTAGGAAGAAAGACGCCCCTGTAAACAGGATAGGTGCAGTCTCCCCGGCCACGCGTTCCAGGCCCAGGATTACGCCGGTCAGGATACCAGGGACCGCCTGGGGCAACACTATATGGCGGATGGTCTGCCAGCGAGAGGCGCCAACCGAGATACTCACCACTCGGAAGGAGTTTGGAACGGCGCGCAAGGCTTCTTCAGATGTGCTGATGATGACCGGTAGGGTCATGATGGACAGAGTCAATGAAGCTGCCAGGATGCTGGTGCCGAAGTTTAAGAACAAAACGAATAAACCCAATCCAAATAGACCGTAGACCACAGAGGGAATCCCCGCCAGGTTAATGATAGCGATGCGGATGATACGGGTTAACCGGTTTTCAGAAGCGTATTCCGACAAGTAGATCGCTGCGCCAATGCCCAGCGGTACGGAAAAAACAGCCGTTCCCAGGGTGAGTAAAAATGTGCCTACTATGGCGGGTAGAATGCCGCCCTGGCGCATTCCGTCATAAGGCGCAGCACTGAGGAACTCCCAGCTCATTGCTGGAAATCCCTGGAAGATGATATAAGCTACGATCAGGATGATGGGGATAACGGTAATTAAAGCAACCAGGCTCAAAGCGCCGAAACCCAGGCGTTGCATCGTATGTCGAGAAATGGGGTTGTGAGGTGCTTTGATCATGTTGGTCTACGATAAGATGCGTTCTGAGCGTTTACTCTGGCGGAAGACGACAGCAGATGCGGTAACATTCACCACCAGAGAAATGAGAAAGAGCACGATACCGATCAGGAACAGCGTATGATAATGTACGCTACCGGTGGCAACTTCGCCCATTTCAGCGGCAATGGTGGCCGTCATGGTGCGCACGGGTGAAAAGAGATTGGCTGGCGAGAAAGGCAGGATGGCAGCGTTGCCAGTCACCATCATCACCGTCATGGTTTCGCCGATAGCGCGTCCAATCCCCAGCATAACCGCCGTCAGCACACCGGAGCGGGCTGCAGGCAAAGTGACATTCCAGATGGTCTGCCATTCGGTTACACCCAGGGCGATGGAAGCATCCCGATACGAGCGTGGCACTGAATCCAGGGCATCTTCCGCCACCGAGACGATGGTTGGAATCGAGATGGCGGCCAGCAGGATCGATCCGGTCAGGGCGGTTAGACCGGTAGGCAGGTCCAGAAAAACCCGCAAGAATGGGGCTAACACCAAGAAACCTAAAAAACCCAGAACGACGGAGGGGATGCCAGCCAGGATTTCCACCATTGGTTTGAGAATCTCTCTAACCCAACGAGGAGCCACCTCAGCGATGAAGACTGCTGTCCCAATTCCGATAGGCATGGCAATCAGGCTGGCGCCAATCGTGACAATGAGAGAGCCGCCGATCAGCGGCAGCAGACCGTAGTAATCTTCGATTGGATACCAGCGAGCGCTAAGCAGGTCTTTGAGCGGCACTTCGACCGTAGCAGGCAGTCCTTCGCTCATCAAGAAGTAAAAGATCAGGGCAACAAAAACGATCGCAGAATAACCCGAGAATTGGATCAGGCGGGTTATGATGGTTTCTTTCCAGTTAATCGATGCCTGGCTTCGCATGAGTTTAGGGGGCGTCTCCTGGTAAATTCGAAGTCAGAGGTTGGGTAAGGATGGGCACAAAGCCCAGTTTTTTCACAATTTCCTGCGCCTCAGCAGATAAAATCCAGGTCAGGTAATCTTTAACAATCCCTTCCGGTTCACCCGCTGTGTACATGTACAAATCTCTCGAAATGGGATAACTGAGGTCATTGACCGTTTCAATGGAGGGCATGATAAAGGGCTTCCCTTCTTCCGTGGCGATAGCAACGACTTTCATCTCCTCGGTAACATAACCTAACCCGTCATATCCGATGGCATTTGGATTCTCGCGTACTTCCGCAATGATGCCTTCCGAGGAGGGCAATAAGAGCGTATCGGTGGAAAATAGGGTTTTATCGTCTGGATCTCCCAGCCTGAGCACCTCTTCCAGGAAATACACATGCGTACCAGAATTGGTCTCTCGTGAGAGGCGCACGATCGGTCGATCTTCTCCGCCCAGCTCGCTCCAATTTTTATATTTCCCGCTGTAGATATCTGCCACCTGTTGCATGGTCAGTTGGGAGACCGGGTTGTCCAGGTGAACAATGATAGCGATCGCATCTCTGGCGATGACAAACTCAACCGGTGATATGCCATTCTTCTCAGCATTCTGGATTTCTTCGCTCTTGATTTTACGAGATGCGTTGGCGATGTCGGCGGTTCCGTTGATCAGGGATGCAATTCCCGCCCCCGAACCGCCTCCGGTAACCGAAATAGTGACATTGGCAATTTTTCCCTGGTACGCCTCAGCCCATGCCAAAGCCAGGTTCACCACGGTATCCGAGCCCTTGTTCTCGATGCCGGTTGAAAGTGCGCTTGGATCGTCAGGGTTGCTAGAAGATGTCCGTGAGCAGCTTGAGAGGATGGTGAGTGCCATTAAAGCCAGGAAAAGGAGTGTTTGTTTCATCGTCGAAAATTATAGTCGCAAAAAGGGGAGGATACAAGGCTAATCTGGTTCCCATCTCTATGCGTCAAAGGCTATTTTCGAGTAAAATTCAAATCATGGATTCGACAACACCTGCTCTGCAAGTTAACGACCTGGATTTCTATTACGGGTCTTACAAAGCGCTCAGTAATATTAGCATGACCATTCGAAAACAGAAGGTCACCGCCATGATTGGTCCATCTGGCTGCGGCAAATCCACCTTTTTGCGCTGCCTGAACCGTATGAACGACACCATCGCCAAAACCAGGGTGGATGGTGAAATCTTGTTGCATGGACAGAATATTTATGCCCCAGACTTTGACCTGGTGGAATTGCGCCGGCGAGTGGGCATGGTTTTTCAGAAACCCAATCCTTTCCCCAAATCGGTGTATGACAACGTAGCCTTTGGGCCACGCATGCTGGGATTGGTGCGCGAACGGAAGGAGATGGACCAGCTGGTGGAAGATTGCCTATCCCAGGTTGGTCTTTGGAAAGAGCTCAAAGACCTGTTGCGTGAAGACGCAATGAGCTTATCGCTTGGTCAGCAACAGCGCCTGTGCATTGCCCGCTTGTTGGCTGTGCAACCAGAAGTCATCTTGATGGATGAGCCTGCCTCTGCGCTCGATCCGATTGCCACCTCGGTGGTCGAGGAGCTCATCGCAGAGCTGACAAAAACCTACACCATTGTCATTGTTACCCACAACATGCAGCAGGCTGCCCGGGTGTCTGATTACACCGGCTTCTTCTGGTTGGGAGAATTAATAGAATTTTCAGAGACCCCGAAGATGTTTACCCTCCCCGACCAAGAGCTGACAGAGAACTATATTACTGGGCGCATGGGATAATCTATTTAAGGCGCCTGGCGCCCAAACCCCAACGACTAATTGGGGGTTTGAATTTGTAACTTTTCAGCCAGTTGTTGGTTAGAAGGCTCGACCAGGATCGACGAATCTGGAAAAACAATTGTGGGAACACTGCGAAACCCCTGGTTGACCTTTTTGACCCATTGCTCGGCTTCAGGGTCATGATCAATATTGATCCAAACATAGGCAACCTGGTGTTTATCGAAAAACTTTCGAGCTCGGACACAATCGGAGCACCAATCCGTGCCATAGATCATAATGTCGTTTTCAGTCATCTTTCCGCCTCTTTCAGGATTGTGGTCTTCTTTGGTCGTGATCAAGCCAATTATAGCGTTCAATTTTATTTCTAGGATTAAAGAATGAGAACCAATCGCTTTTCAAAATTCTCCTGGGGTGTGTTAGCTTACAATATATTGGTGGTTTTGTGGGGGGCTTATGTGCGCGCAACTGGATCGGGGGCAGGCTGTGGCAGCCATTGGCCATTATGCAATGGCGAGGTAATCCCACGAGCGCCCCAGTTAGAGACCTTAATTGAATTTGGTCATCGCCTATCGAGCGGTCTGGCTCTGCTGCTGGTGGTGTGGATGCTCATTTGGGCATTTCGGGCTTACCCGACTGGGCATATGGTGCGCAAAGGCGCCAGCTGGTCTTTATTCTTCATTATCACTGAAGCCCTGGTTGGCGCTGGTCTGGTGCTGTTCGAATGGGTAGCCCACGATGCGTCCATGGGGCGCGTTATTTCCATGGCCGTCCACCTGGTTAACACCTTTTTGCTCCTGGCTGCCCTGGCGTTGACTGCCTGGTGGGCTTCCGGCGGCGAAGCTCTAAACTTGAAGGGACACGGCATCCAAACCTGGCTTTTTGCCGCGGGTTTCCTGTTCATGTTGGTCTTAGGCATTAGTGGCGCTGTGACTGCCCTGGGGGATACCCTATTTCCCTCGGCCAGCCTGGCGGAAGGCCTGCGTGAAGATTTCTCAGCTGAAGCGCACTTCTTGGTGCGGCTGCGTGTCTATCACCCGATCATCGCCATCCTCACCGGCACCTACCTGGTCTTCCTGGCTGGTTTGACTGCCATGTTCAGGGCGAATCCCACCATTCGCCGTTTGGCGGCAGCACTGGTCGGATTATTCGTGATCCAGGGCATTGCTGGGCTGGTTAACCTGGTCCTTTTAGCGCCGGTGTGGATGCAATTGGTGCACCTGCTTGCTGGCGGATCTGGTCTGGCTGAGCCTGGTGCTGCTGGCTGCAGCTAATTTCGCCGAGAGCGAGCTCAGCCTGAAGCGCAGTTGATTTGGAGTGCTCCCTTAATCGTTGGCGTTACAATTTTTAGCCTCGAATGACACGAATTTTGTAATATGCATCATATCGTCTGGATGAGAAATTCTTCTCTAACAATTGGAGGTCTTGGATGACTGAACAGGATCAAATCGCCAGGCAGCGCCTGGAAGAGTTACGCCGAGAAATTCACTTCCATAACTACCGCTACCATGTGCAGGATGCCCCTCTGATCAGTGATGTGGAGTTTGACCGCTTGCTGGTGGAATTGCGCCGCATTGAAGCCGAACATCCGGAGTGGATTACCCCCGATTCGCCGACCCAACGCGTGGGGTCGCAGCCATCGGAGCGCTTCAGTAAAGTCCGACACCCTGCGCCGGTGCTTAGCCTGGCGAATGCCTTCGGCGAAGAGGATGCACGCGCCTGGTATGATCGCATTGTTCGCCTGGATGAGCGCGTCGCCAGGAGCACATTTGTGGTCGAGCCCAAAATAGATGGTCTATCCGTGATCCTGCATTACCGCAATGGACTTTTTGTCCAGGGCGCTACGCGTGGCGATGGAGAAGTGGGTGAAGATGTCACCACCAACCTGCGCACACTGCGCAGCCTGCCCTTGCGCATTCCGGTCAATCCGGACGGTCCGGCCGCGCCGCCGTACCTGGTTGTGCGCGGAGAGGTATTCATCAGCATCAAAGACTTCGAAGTCTTGAACAGCCGCCTGGAAGCGCAGGGTCAAAAGACCTATCTGAACCCGCGCAATACCGCCTCTGGTTCACTGCGCCAGTTGGATCCGGCGCTGACCGCTTCACGCCCGCTCAACTTGCTGGTGTATGATATCGTCGCCGGTGAAGGCGATTTTCCTGTGACCCAGTGGAAGAAATTATCTTATCTCAGAGCACTGGGTTTTCCGGTAACACAGCATGCCAGCTTCCACCCCGACCTGGAGAGCGCCTTGCGTCAGATAAACGCCTGGGATGAACGTCGTCACAGCCTGCCTTATGAGGCGGATGGGATGGTGATCAAAATGGATGACCTGCAACTGGCCGCAGACCTGGGATTTGTGGGCAAAGACCCGCGTGGCGCGATTGCTTTCAAATTCCCGGCCCAAGAAGTAACCACCACACTGCAGAATATCGGTGTAAACGTAGGGCGGACCGGTGTGTTAACCCCTTATGCCATGCTGCAGCCGGTCGATATCGGTGGGGTGATTGTCAAGCAGGCTACCCTGCATAATTTCGATTATATTGCCGAAAAAGATATTCGCATAGGTGATCGAGTGTTGGTTAAGCGTGCTGGCGAAGTGATCCCCTATGTGATTGGACCGGTTGTCGAGCTTCGAAAAGGGGATGAGCTCGTGTACCAACCTCCGCAGCGCTGCCCGGCCTGTAACGAACCCGTGGAAAACCTGCCTGGGGAGGTTTACTGGTTCTGTGTGAACGCTTCTTGCCCGGCGCAGCTAATCCGTAACCTGGAGCATTTTGTCTCGCGAGGCGCCATGGATATCGTTGGCCTGGGGATCAAGATTGTCGAGCAATTGGTCGCCAGCGGACTTGTCCGTGATGTGGCCGACCTGTATAACCTGCAGCGCCAGGATTTGCTCACGGTGGAGGGGTTTGCCGAGAAGAAAGCCGACAACCTGTTGCAGGCGATCGAAACCTCCCGGTCGCAGTCCCTGGCAAGGCTGATTACAGCCCTGGGCATGCGTGGGGTGGGCGAGGTGATGGCTGCTGATTTGAGCAGGGTGTATAACGATATCGATGAATTAGGGCGGGCATCCTTTGAAGAGCTGCAAACCATCGAAGGTATGGGACCCAACACAGCTCAGGCAATCGTGGATTGGTTTGCCCGTCCTGCCAATCGCCAGGTGGTAGAGAAATTGCGGGCTGCTGGGGTATGGCCTAGAGCTGAGAACACAACCTCCACACCGGATTTTCAACCACTGGCTGGAAAAACCTTTGTCGTTACGGGTACGTTACCCGTTTTTACGCGTGAAGAAGTCAAAACCTATATCCAATCCTTCGGTGGAAAAGTCACCGATTCGGTCAGCAAGAATACCGATTTTCTGGTTGCAGGCGAAAATGCCGGTTCAAAGCTGGACAAAGCCCGCAAATTAGGTGTAACTATTTTGGATGAGGCCGGCTTGAGGCGAATGACGGCAGCGTAGTGTCAAAGCTTAGTAGTTGACAATCCACCCGTCATCATTTAAACTTCAGCCATTATTTTTGTTCACAGGAAGTAGCTGGGCGCCGGTTAGCCGGAGAAAACGACTTGCCCTCGCCTGAAAAACTGAGTCAGGAGTTATTCAATGGATTTTTCCAAAGTAGATGATGCGATTGTACAACGTGTGCGCGCGATGACCAAGCGCGTAAATGATTTTCGGGCGGAAGATTTGTATTATTACAACCAGCCTGTCTCGGAACTGCGCGGCGGTTCGCGCGTCATGGTTAACGGCCGTGAAATGGGCATGTATGCTTCTTATAGCTATCTCGGCCTGGTTGGTCACCCGCGCATCAACGCCGCCGCGAAAGATGCCATCGATCGTTTTGGCACAGGCACACACGGCGTACGCACCCTGGCTGGCACCCTCACCGTCCACCAGGCGCTTGAGCAGACCATCGCTGATTTCAAAGGCGCGGAAGCTGCGGTGACCTTCACCTCCGGTTATGTCACCAACCTGTCCGTCATTTCCACCCTGCTAAGCCGTGGGGATTATGTCATCTCGGATAAGCTCAATCATGCCAGCATTGTGGATGGCTGTCTCACTTCGGGCGCTAAGTTCTTGCGTTTCCGCCATAACGATATGGAAGCCCTGGAACAGCGTTTGCAGCAAGTCCCTGATGGGGTGACCAAGCTAATCGTAGCCGATTCGGTGTTTAGCATGGATGGGGATATTATTGACTTCCCACGGGTTGTTGAGTTAGCCCGGCGTTACAATGCCTGGCTGATGATCGACGAAGCCCACTCGGTCGGCGTCCTGGGAAAGACCGGACGCGGCGTAGAAGAACATTTCAATATGCCGGGCAGCATCGATATCAAGATGGGCACCCTGAGCAAAACCATCCCTTCGGTAGGCGGCTACATTGCTGGTCCAAAAGAGCTGGTTGACTTTTTACGGCATTCGGCGCGCGCATACATCTTCTCTGCTGCCTTACCGCCGGCGCAAGCGGCTGCCGCAAAAGCTGCCTTCGAAGTCATCCTGGATGAACCCTGGCGGGTAGACAAGTTACGCGCCAATGCCAGCCAATTTATTAACGGGTTAAAGAAAAGGGGTTTCGATACCCTGAGAACCGAAACCGCCATTGTGCCGGTGCTGTGCGGTGATGATGAGACAGCTTACCGCATGACACGTGAAGCTCAGCATCGCGATTTATTTGTCTTGCCGGTGGTTTCTCCAGCCGTACCGCCAGGCCTGGCGCGCCTGCGCGCAACCGTGACCGCTGCCCATGAACCCGAGGATATTGAGTCGGCGATGGATATCATCGAAGTTGCGGGAAAGCAAATTGGCCTTATCCCATCCTGATCCAGTATCTATCCGCCTGAAAGCCGGGCGTGAAAAGTCCCTGCTGCGCCGCCATCCCTGGGTATTTTCCGGGGCGATTGAACGGGTGGATGGGCAACCAGGCGATGGCGAAACGGTGCGTTTGCTCTCCCATCAAGGGGAATTCCTGGCTTGGGGCGCTTTCAGTCCGCTCTCGAATATCCGCACCCGCGTCTGGTCCTGGAACCCTGACGAGAAAATTGATGAACAATTTCTGTACACCCGCTTGCAGGCAGCCATTGCCGCCAGGCGGGTGTTCTTTCCTGAAGGTCAAGCAGATGCTGTGCGCCTGGTGCACGCCGAGTCGGATGGCTTCCCTGGCCTGGTGGTGGACCGTTATGGCCAATGGTTAAGCTTGCAGGCGCTTTCCAGCGGCGTTGAGCGCTGGCTGCCGCAGATTGTGAATGCGTTAGAGCAGCTCACCGGTTTGCACAATATTTATGAGCGCTCGGATGTGGACGTGCGCCGCTTGGAGGGTCTGCCGGAGCGTACTGGCGTTCTGGCCGGAGAAGCGCCCCCGCCGCGTATGCTCATTCATGAAAACGGCGTTGATCTGTGGGTGGATCTGATCTCGGGGCACAAAACCGGTTACTACCTGGACCAGCGCCGAAACCGCCAGCGCTTGCGTTCCCTGGCAGCCGGCAGAAGGGTGCTGGACTGCTTTTGCTACAGCGGCGGATTTAGCGTGAACGCCCTGGCAGGCGGCGCAGCCTCTCTCACCCTGCGTAGACGCCTCTGCCGAAGCTCTCGACCTGGCCCGCGCCAACCTCGCAAATGTAACGCAAGCCTGATTAGCCTTGCCCGATGATGTAACGCAAACTGTTAGTTTGCCAGATGATGTAACGCAAGCTGTTAGCATGCCCGATGATGTAACGCAAGCTGTTAGCATGCCCGATGATGTAACGCAAGCTGTTAGCTTGCCAGATGGTGTAACGCAAACTGTTAGTTTGCCCGATGATGTAACGCAAACTGTTCGTTTGCACCCTCATGATGCACCCATCGACTTTATCCAAGGCGATGTCTTCCAACAACTGCGCCAGATGCGCGATCGCGCCCGCAGCTTTGACCTGATCATCCTGGACCCGCCTAAGTTCGCCCCCACTGTATCCCAGGTTGAGCGAGCTGCCCGTGGCTACAAGGATATCAACCTGTTGGCCTTTAAGCTGTTAGCGCCAGGCGGGCTGTTGGTCACCTTCTCTTGCTCGGGCGGCGTGTCCAGCGAGCTATTCCAGAAAATTGTAGCCGGCGCGGCCCTGGACGCGGGTGTAGACGCCCAAATCATTGAGCGCCTCAGCCAGGATAACGACCATCCTGTCGCCTTGAATTTCCCGGAGGGGGAGTATCTGAAGGGGTTGGTGGTGAGGGTAAGGTAATTAAATAATGAATTTTCCCTCTTCCATGATCTGGACTCCGTCTACCCACAGGTTGATCTTATCCATGACCACATCGACATGGATGGGGCTGTCCCATTTGGCGCCGGTGTAGTTGCAGTAGGGATTTCCAAAGGCGACATGCAAGCCTGGGTATTTTTCATCCTGTAATAAATTCCCCACAAATTCCTTCAGGTATTCATTGGTGCCGATGGCAAATTCGCCAATGCGGGTGCCGTTTTCGTGCTCTTTCAGATAGGTATGAAAATCCTCAACCAGTTGGGCATTTTCATGCTCGCAACTTACCAGGTGCGAATCTTTGACGGTGATCATTAACGGTGTTTCTAATAAGCCATACTTTTCACTGAAAAAATCACCCAATACTACTGGGGAGAGGGTGCCTTCCACAAAGGCAGGGGAGGTAAACACTTCTCCTTCGGGCAGATTTCCCCAAATACCCTGGCGGTGATAAATACCATCCCAATTCACCCATCGGAGTCTGGATGGATCGAAATTTGCGACCAGGTTTGTACCGCTGGGACTGGTAGCTTTGATCTCCCTGGCATCTTTTACCAGCTCGTAAATCTGGAGGGAGCGCCTGGAGACAGCCTGGTAATCTGCCATCATTCCGGTTTGCATCAGCACAGGAGTGACCCCGATCATATGTCCATGCCGGACGGCATATTTTTCCCTTAGCGTTTCCAGCAGTGGTATGCGGAATTGGATTTCCCCTTTCTGGGATGAAGCGGCATAGAAAGTGACGCTTGGATTGAAGGCATCCAGGAAATCCCACAATTTTTGGGGTACGGAAGTGATCGGACGCTGGCTAATATCCTCCAGGAAGATTAACTCCACAGTTGCTCCGCAATCCATCGCGGCGAATTCCAGCGCCTTGCCGATATTCTCGGTGATCTTATCGGTGAATATAAGAACTCTATCGGTTTTTTTGACGCCCATACATACCTGGACTGCGTTCTTTGCGCCGGGTAGAAGATCATTCAGATCGCTCATTTGTCCTCCTAAAGGATATTGAAATCCTTAGCTTTTATACAGGGAGTTTGGATCACGCCAAAATCGGTCTCCAACAGGCGTGTATCCTGGCTCATTTCCTGGATTTCTTTGAGTATTTTGAATATTGAAACACGGAACTTTAAGTTTGGGAGCGCATATTGGATCTTTCCATTTTCAATCCAAAAAGTGCCATCCCGTGTCGTTCCGCTGATCACCAGCTCAGCCGGGTCAGAAAGTGTGGTGTATTGAAACCTGGTGATCCACAAGCCTCGCTCGATCGTTTGGATCATCTCATCGATGGATAGATCACCTGGCTGTAGAAACAGGTTATTGGCTTGAGGTCCTGAAGCGAACAACTCCCGGCGAGATTGGGCATGCCCGGTCGATTGTCTCCCATACTTTGCAGCGGTCTCACGGTCATACACAGCGCCAGCCAGTTTTCCATTTTCGATCAATTGCACCCGCTGTTTTGCCACCCCTTCAAAATCACACCAGGTTGGGCAACCCGATGGATCGCTGCCATCATCCCACAGGCTCACCAAAGGATGAAATCGTGTTTCACCCAGGTGGTCCACAGAAATTTTTCCGCTATCGTGAAAACTGGATCCCGAAAAACAATTCGAAGAGAGTATGGAGAAAATTTCTGCGCTGGCATAGAAATCAAGTATCGCTGGATATCCTCCAGGCTGAATGATCCGATTCTGTTTTGGAATGCTCACTTTTTGAAAAGCTTCCTTTACCAATCGATCGGACTGAATTTTCTCAGCACTGGGTGGATGCCTGGGAAGCCCATCCGGATTTAGATTCATCGCCATTGAACAACATTACATTCATACGGCTTGAGTTTTGGTCTGTGATCACCTGTCCGCCGTTGGTTGTGGCGAAGCCTGTACGCCTGTGGCTGCAGGAAAACACACCGGCAGCTTCTAAACCAGAATTCTTGGAGCAAGTAAACACCGCATCCACATGGCTTGTAATCTGGTCTAGATCCATGGAAGCGGGGTTCTCGTTCGTTTGCTCGCAGGCCTGGCGCATTTCGTTTTTTGCTGTAAAACCAACCTGCGTATCGGCATGAGATGAAAGCTGGCAATAATGTTTTGCTTTCACCAGTAACTGGTCAATCGTTTCCTGATCAACCTGGTTAGCTGAAGCTTCCCCAGTTCGCTTGTCTTTCATGACGCGGATCGAACAATAGGTTTGAGCCTCATCCAGGTTTTGATGGATGCGGTTCATCGCGTAGCGCAGGGTAACTTCATGGCTGCTGATAAGAGTCGCTTCAATTTCAAAATCGGGATCTGAACGACAGATTTTGGAAAGCCATTGTTTCATGTCTGCTTTGGATAGGATCATCATCAACCTCCTACCCGCACATTCTTAAACCTTGCCGGGCTACACCCATGCGAGATGGGGCCTCCTTGCCAGGGTTCACCTTTGCCGCAAATGGGAAGTCCATAAAGCTGGAAAAATTCCTGGTCGCAAACGGCGTCACATGATTTCCAAAATTCGAGTGTATTTCCTCGAAAGGCTGGCGTCTTAATCATGTTACCGATTTTCCCGTTGTGAATTTCATAACCAACTTGGGCTGTGTAGTCAAAATTCTCCCTGCGGTCATCAATGGTCCAGCTCTGATTCACGCCAACCAACAGACCGCGCTTGGTCTCCTGGATTAAGTCGCTGAAGCGCCAATCACCAGGTTGCAGGATGATATTGGTCATGCGGATAATGGGGACACGGTTGTAGCCATCGGCGCGCATGCAACCGTTGCTCGCCTGGTCGATTTGGGAGGCGCTTTCGCGTGAAGTGTGAAACCCAACCAGGATTCCATCTTTGATCAGGTCAGCTTTTTGGGCTGGGACACCTTCATCGTCGTAGCCAAATGTGCCCAAACCCTCTGGGAAGGTTGAATCAAGGTAGATATTCACCAGGGGAGAAGCATAGGGGAACTTTTGCGCAAGATCCTTGGGAGCGAAGCTAGTACCAGCATAACCCATCTCATCACCTAGAATGCGATCCAGCTCGGTATTGTGTCCCACGATTTCATGCAGAATATGAACCAACAAAGTTGGGGCGCAAATCAGATCATAAACACCGTTGGGGCAGGGCTGGGCTGATAGCATTTGCACTGCCTCTTCAGCCACCGTTTGAGCGTTCTCCAACAGATCTAGGTTTAAGACCAGCTCATAGCCGCCTGTACCTTGCTGGCGAACCAGGTTGGTTGGCCAAGTTCTGCGAGCAACCAACCCATCTTTGGCAGCCGTAGCTGTAAGGCCGGCGCCGCTTTCGTAAATCACCTGGATTACCTGGCTTCCCTCACTGCTGGCGAAATATTTTTCTCTGCGGATGAACTCCATACTGCCGGCAGCATTGACGATGCCATCCACCTTCCGCATAATCTTGATGGCATCGAACAGCAATTTGACTTTTTCATTTGCGCTTACAGAGAATGGATCCGTGATGATCGGCGTCCGGTAAGCGCCGATGGATTGGACAGGATCTCCAATGATCACTTTTTTGTGGGTTAATCTGGCGCTGGCTTTCCCCAGCTGGATGGCTTTTTTTGCGGTTGCATCCACGCTTGCAAGCGATAGCTGATCCGAAGCTGCAAAACCCCAGGCGCCGTTGATTAATACCCGGATTCCAAAACCGAGGCTACTCCCCGCAGATTTTTGCACCAGGCGCTCATTGGATGCGGAAAGATTTTCTTTTTCTGTCTGGACGATGCGTATATCCGAATATTGCGCGCCGTTTAGCTCGCAAAGATTCAAGGATCTGGCTGCCGCTTCATAGAAAAAGCTTTCTACCGTCATCAAGTCACCCTTAAGCGCAGGTTGTCATACTTTTCGAAAATGGTTTCGTCCACAACGGATGAAAGGCGTAAAACAACCTCATAGATATCGTTGAAGGAGGTATATAAGGGTGAAAATCCCAGGCGGATATTATCAGGCTCTCGAAAATCTGGAATTACTTTAAGCTCGCTGGTGAGCGCCTGGTAGATACGGAAACTTTCTGCATGCCGCAAACTGATATGACTACCCCGGATTTGACCATCACGGGGTGAACCCAGCTCATAACCTTTTTCGTGCAAGATAGCATCATAAGCCTGGATGAAGAAATCACCCAGGCGAATGCTCTTGGCGCGGATGTTATGGACACCAGCCTTGCGCACGATATCGATCGCCGGTTCAATGGCCATGAGCGAGAGCGCTGGGGGGGTACCCACAAGCATTCTGCGTATGGAGTCTGCCGGTTTATATTCCAGGTCAAAAACAAAGGGGTTTTGGTGCCCCCACCAACCCAGTGGCTGGTTTTGAATAGCTGATTGATGTTTCTGGTTGACGTAAAGGAAAGCAGGCGCTCCCGGTCCGCCATTCAAATATTTATACGAACAGCCAACGGCAAAGTCAATATCCCAAGCAGATACCTCAAGTGGAATGACCCCCACAGCATGCGAAAAGTCCCAAAGGACCAGCGCCCCTGCTTCATGAGCCATTTGCGTCATTTGGGCAATGTCGTGCAAGAAACCGCTCTTAAATGTGGGTGTGGAAAAGGTCACCAGGGCTGTGTTTTGATCCAGGTTTTTTGCGTAATCTTCCATCGAGATTTTTATTTCATCCTCGCTGGGGATCAGGCAAAGCTCGTGACCTTTATCCATCAGGTTAATCGCGCCTTGCAAGGTGTACAGGTCTGTGGGAAAGTTCAGCACATCCGATATAATCTTTTTACGACCTGGGCGGGCTCGTAAGGCGCTCACGATTAACTTGAACAGATTGATGGTCGTGGAATCAGAAATCAAGACTTCGCCGGGTTTGGCGCCGATTAATGCGCCTAATTTTTCCCCTAAACGCACGGGGGCGTCGTACCAGCATTCGCTCCATGAGCGGATTAATCGACTTCCCCATTGGGTTTCGATCACCTCAGAAAGAGCTTCCCGGGTAGGAATGGGCAATCTTCCCAGAGAATTTCCGTCCATGTACAGTTCTTCAGGGTCAGCAGACATGAATAAAGATTTGAAGTCTTTAAGCCGGTCGTCAGCATCCAAACGCTGAGCCTGTTCTTTCAGCAGGGTTAGTTTGTGATCCATAAATATCCAGGTTTATCTCAAGGCAATAAGATCTACACAAACCTGGGCTTCCCCCGTAATTTCAGGGGCAACCAGCACGGATCGTGTAGGTGGAATAATCTCGGAAAATGCTTCCCTGGTTGCCTCGTTGAACAGCGGGTATGGGTCAAATTCTTTGATGTAAACCGTCAGCTTCAACAGGTTTTCGTAGGTGCTTCCCACAGCATGTAATTGTTCAAGCATTTCGTCCAGCAGGGCTTTAGAGGCAATCCCAAGATCGGGTCCATAACCTGCCATCTTGTTCCAGATTCTAAAAGGACCGCTTTCGATGAACTGCCCAGAAGGTCCACTGCCCAGGGGATGAATATAGCGGGCAGCTGTTTCAGCGTCTAATGCGGAGCTGGTAATTGCCATCCAATCCATTTCAATCAGGGAATGCGCCGCCGTGTCAAAAACCTGCAGATAATTGAAAAGTAGGGGTTTTCTGCCCAGGTACTTTTCTGTTTCTGCGAGAATTTCTTCCTTACTGCCTGGTGTTTTTGGAAAAGCGGAGACTTCGAATACATCCGCTTTGCTGCAACCGGCTGCCAGGGTGACCTGCTCCAGGTGGTGCAGGGTAACTTGCACAGCTTCTTTCATCTCGGTGCATGGCTCGCGGAAAACACCAGGCTGCGGCATTTCAGCGCCGATCTGCCCGCCAGTAAACAGGATACCCGCAGCCATTAAGCCCTGGCTGCGGAACCCGGTTGATGGGGGAGCATTGACCGTTTCAATTCGCTTTTTTTGATCTCGGATCATCCTTACTCCTGTAACCTAACTGACCAATTCAAAAAACCGGGTAAGATCGTAAAGGGGAAGCTGTATCTCGACACCTTCTTTATAAACACGGGCTACTTTTCGTAGATTGCTGATATTTTCCAGAGGGTCGGCATCTAACAGAACCAGGTCGGCAAGTTTGCCCTCTTCAATGCTTCCCAGATCTTTATCCAGCCTGAGAATTTCTGCGGCAGTTGTGGTGGCAGCCTGAAGTGCTTCATAATTCGACATGCCGATTTCGGTGAGCAATTCACATTCTTTTTGAATGCAGGCATGCGGATTATCTGCATCCGTACCGGCTGCAATGCGAACGCCTTGTTTATATGCTTTTTCCAGGTTCTTCTTGGCGATCACGCTCACCTTGGCGCTGGTCTTGGCGATATGCGGTCCAAAACCCATCTTTTCACCAAAATTCTCCAGGCTCCAGGCGATAGATTTGGTTGGGACGATGGGGGTGTTGCTTTCAAGCAGCATGTCGATGCATTCATCATCCATAAAATCGGCGTGGTCGATAAAATCTACGCCAGCCAGGATGGCATTCTTGATCGATTGTGCACTGCCGGTGTGGCAGGAAGATAAACGACCGGGTTTGTGCGCTTCTTCGACTACAGCTTTCATCTCTTCGACGGTGAATTGAGTCCAGCCAGGCTCGGATATCAAGCGCCCGCCGCCTCCGCCAATGGTGGAAGCGCCATATAGCTTGAGCACATCCACGCCAGCCTTGAGCTGTCTCCGCGCTTCTCTGCGCGCTTCGTCTGCGCCGGTAACTTCAACCCCGTGATCTTCCGAACCGGGCCTGAAAGCGCCTGTCTGGGCGATCAAGGGACCGCTGGCAACCACCCGAGGACCTGGCGTCAGACCGGCCTGAATAGCTTCCTTCATGGCCACTGCTAACAATTGTCCAGCGCCAGCGTCCCGGATGGTCGTCACACCAGTTTGCAGCCAAATCTTGGCAGCGTTGGCTGCATGAAAGACTTTCGCAGCCACCATTTCATCTCGAATATGGGTGACTTCAGAAGAACCGCCTACCGGGCCGGTAAGCAGCAAGAAAAGGTGGAAATGCAAGTCAAATAACCCGGGGATCATTACCTTGTTGCGCGCATCCACTTCACGCGCGCCATTGGCAGGGATACTGCCTTGCGGGCCGATCTTTTCAAATCGTCCGTTGTTAATCAGGACCGATACATCTTTGTCGACCTTGTTGCCGACCATGCCAATCAGTTTGCCAGTATGGATAAGTGTTTTCATTCGAAACCTCCATTCGAGATTATTTTTTTCCACGTTGAGATGGATCCAGCGCATCGCGCAGTCCATCACCGAGGAAATTGAAAGCCAATAGTGTTAAGGATAGGGCAATGCCGGATGATAGGATCAGGTGTGGAAAAGAGCGGATATTCTTCACACCTTCGGAGATCATTGTGCCCCAGGATGGCATGGGGGGTTTAATCCCCAATCCCAGGAAAGATAAGCCGGCTTCGATCATAATCGCATTGGGAATGCCGAAGGTGATAGCGACCACCACCGGAGCAATAATATTGGGCAGAATATGTTGCAGGAGGATGACAGGATTCTTGGTTCCGACAACTTTAGCTGCTAGCACAAACTCTTTTTCTTTGATCGAGAGCGTTTCACCGCGAACCAGCCTGGATACGGTTAGCCAAAAGACCAGGCCAAGGGAAATCAGGACAGAAAGTAAACCGCCGGATAGGTCGTTTATGCTAGAAATGGCATGTCCTATCCCAGAGTCCAGGCTCGCTAACTTGGATTGCATAAAAGTCATCACCACAATGATGAACAATAAGGATGGAAATGCATACAGGATGTCGACAACACGCTGGATAATGGTATCGATCCAGCCTCCATAAAATCCAGAGATCAGACCAACCGGTAAACCGATCAAGATAATCACAAATTGAGCGATAATACTAACCGATAGAGAAACCCTGGCGCCATATAAAAGCCTGGAAAAGACATCTCTGCCAAGCGAATTGGTCCCCAACCAATGCTGACTGGATGGAGGCTGCGTGATGGCCTTGAAATCCACTTCATCATAGGAGTAAGGAGCAATTAAAGGTGCAAAAACGGCAATCGTCAACAGAACCAGTATAAATACCAGGCTTACGACTGCTGCTTTGTTACGGAATAATCGGTAAAGGGCATCTCTCATCAGAAATTCTCTCTTATTTTTGCTGAAATTTTCAATCTATCTTGGATTACTTGTAGCGAATCCTTGGATCGAGGTAAGCATATCCAATATCGACAACCAGGTTCATGATCATCACCAGTACCGCGTACAAAAGGGTGGTGCCTAAGATGACCGGGTAATCTCGAGCGGTTACCGATGTAACGAAATAGCGGCCAATACCCGGCACCATGCAGATCGATTCGACAAAGAATGAACCGGTAATCACATCTGCAAAACTGATGCCTGCAACGGTCGTAACGGGGATAAGCGCATTGCGTAAGGCATGTCTGGTAAAAACAATGTAGCTTTTCAAGCCTTTTGAATGTGCTGTGCGGATATAATCTTGCCCCAGCGACTCCAGGACAGATGTACGGGTGTATCGGGCAATTACTGCCATAGGTCCAAAAGAAAGCGCGATGACCGGGATAATGACTTTGTTTGAAGTGATGCCATCCCACCCACCGGTAGGCAGCCAGCCCAGGTAGATAGAAAGCAAGATAATCAGTATTGTGGCAACCACATAATTGGGTGTAGAAGTGCCAATAATCGAGAAGAACGTGGTGATGGTGTCCAGGAAAGTGTTGTGTTTTACGGCACCGATAAGACCCAGGGACAATCCTCCGACAAGAGCGAGCGAGATCGCCAACACACCCAGTTGGAAAGAAACGGGGAAACGGTCGATGATAATTTTTGAGACGCTTTGGCCAATTCTGCTATAGGAATCACCCAGATCGCCTTCGAGAATAATTCCGGATAAAAATTTTAGATACTGGTAGCTGACCGGTTTATCCAAGCCATATTTGATATTCAGGTTTTCAATGACATTTAGGGGCAATGGTCGTCCGATTGAATCCCATGGTCCACCTGGCGTTGCATGCATCAGGAAGAATGTGATGGTGTAGATCGCCAGGATAGAAGGAATAAATAGGAGTAAACGCCTGATTATGTATTTGCTCATTGTCTTGTCCTAAATGCTAGTTTTGTAATTTCTTGGTGGGCATGGCGTGAAACCACGCCATGCCCGTTAAATTGACAGGTTATTGCGGCAAAATCTCAAGACCAGGTGGTTGGGCAAAGCGGAACATAGAAGCAACCGCAGTGGTGATGTCAACAAAGTTCTTGACATACGGTCTAACCAACCAGGTCTGACCTTCGTAAAACAGGGAGATAATCGGAACATCCCGGTTGATGATGGCTTCAGCTTGTTGGTAAATTTCTGCGCGTAAAGCCAGATCAGTTTCGACAAAAGCCTGGCGGATTAGCTCAACATACTCGGGATTGTCGTAGCGTGAGCGTTTGAGCGAGTTGTCTGGATCCAGAATGGCATTGTGGAATTCACTTGCATCTGGGATACCGCACCAGTTCAAACCGTAGTAGATATTGAAGGGCAGCTCGTTGCGGGCAATGCGCCAGTCGCGCATAGCAGATGGCTCAATGGGCAGCAGGGTCACTTCGATACCCAGGTTTGTTTTCCACATAGCCTGGATCGATTGCATCACCAGGGATGCCAGGTCAACGCTCCAGTAAGCTACCTCAAAGGGTGGGAAGCCCTCTCCACCAGGATAGCCGGCGTCAGCCAGAAGCTGAGCAGCCAGTTCGGGGTCGTACTGGTAACCGTAAGCATCTCCGGGATTGTAACTGACCAGATCGGGAGGGCTATGGCTATCAGCAGGGGCGTACACGCCGCGCAGGATATCATTGGCCAGGGTCACCCGGTCAATCGAAATGGAGAGCGCTTGACGTACACGTACATCATCGGTGGGAGGGTTCTTGGTGTCAATGATCAGGATTTCAGAACCGGAAATGGGCACATTGGTGAGCATCTCGGCGAATTCTGGATCTTCCTGCAGTCGTGGAATTTCAGATGCAGGAGCAATGGCCACATCCACTTCACCAGCTTCAAAGGATGGGACTGCCTGGTTCCAGGCATCCGCCATCAATACAAATTCGATGCGGTCTACTTTGATATTATCTTTCCAGATACCAGTGTAGTAAGGATTGCGCTCCAAAACGATTAATTGGTCGTGGTCCCATTGGGTGAGCATATAAGGACCATTGCCAACCAGGTTTCCGGCTTCCATCCATTGGTCTCCGTATTTTTCGATCAAATCGATACGGACAGGAACGAAGTTGGTGTTGCCCATGTAATAAAGGAAATGCGGTGTGGGCTGTTCCAGTTCAATCACCAGGGTGAGCTCATCTGGCGCCTGGATACCGACTTCGTTGGGATCGGTAATTTCGCCAGCATTGTAAGCCTGGCCGTTCTTGATGGTGTAGAACTCATGCGCAGAGTAGGAAGCAGTGGCTGGATCCAACTGGCGCAGGAAGGAAAGGCGGAAATCCTCTGCAGTCAGGGGTTGACCGTCACTCCACATCAGACCTTCACGCAGTTTGAAAGTGTAAACCAGGCCGTCTTCCGAGACAGAGAATTCTTCTGCTGCCAGTGGGGTGATTTCTCCACCGGAGAAGGAATCCACCAGGGGTTCATACACATTCACATATTCCTGGTAACCATAACCACCCAGGGCTGGGTCGAACCCACTGGGTTCGTTTGCCGGCTGTCGTAATACAACGGGTTCTTTGGGTTCTTCAGTGACTACTTCGGCGGGAGCCTCAGTAACTTCAACTTTGGTTGGTTCTGCTTTGGGCGCTTCTGCTGGCGCTTCTTTTGTCGGTTCGACTACTTCGGGCTGAGCAGGCGCCTGAGTTGGGGCTGGTGCAGCCGCTGGCTGGCACGCAGTGCTGATGAGCAGCAATCCCACTACCACTAGCATTAATAATTTTGAAAATTTGCTCTTCATTGTTCTCTCCTAAATAGTTCAAGTTGATAAATCTCGATAAATTGAAAATCAATCGGTATCTTTTCTTTGTTAACCTCCTTTTAGATCAACAAGCTTGCCAGACAACATGATTTTTTCGATGCTTTTCAAGTTGTGCAGGTTTTCCAGTGGATTACGCTCGTAGAACACGATATCTGCATGGTTATTTTTTGCAAATGAACCAGTCTGGCAGAATGGTTTTAGACTTTTGGATGTAGTCAAGGTCGCCGATCGCAAGATTTCCAGGCGGGAAAAACCTGCTGCCTCCAGGCAGAGACACTCTTTGACCATATCACCTTGTAAAAAGGCTGCATTTGTAGCGCAAATAATCTCGATACCAAAATCCCTGGCTTGGAGCAATAACGGTGCAGGGATGCGCTGAGCAGCAACCATGTCGACAGTCGCTTTACTCATGCCAACCGAGGGTCCGATCTCCATCGCTGTCGCTCCGAGAGCCAGGTTTGGCGCTAAGGCAACCCCGTTTTCTTTGAGCAACGGGAAATGTTCAGGTGCAAGCTGGTAGGCGCAACCGATAGAACGTACGCCTGCCGTGGCGCAAACTTCAATAGCCTTTGCTGAAATTGCCTGTGCATGCACAAAGCAGCCAGCCTGGCTGGCCTGGGTGACAATTTCCTTCAACTCTTCCAGGTCAAAGCATAGCCGCTGTTCGGCAGTTTTTTGTGGATCCGGGAAAAAGCTCATCGGAGGGTCAGCGTACACAACCAGCCTCTCAGCCCCGCGTTTGATGATTTCACGCGCCGCTCTGCGGGCCTGGTCAGGTCCAAATACCTGGCGCACTCCGTATCCCCATGGAAAGTTATCTCCACCAGCGGGTACGATTGGTGTCAAAGCAGACGCCAGGCGCGGCCCAAGGAATTTACCCTGGTTGACACAATCCCCCAGGTCTTTATCCAGGTCGTCTACAGCACCTAAGGTGGCAGCTGTTGTTACACCAGTCTTGAACCAATGCTGCGCCGCTTGCCTGGCTGTCCAGACGAATTGTCCGTAATTCGATGGGTTGGAGCCTTTATCAGAAAACATCAAATGGGGCAGAAACGAAGCATCCACCAATCCAGGCAGTGCATAGCTATCAGAAAAATCCAGCAATTCGCAGTCATCGGGAAGCTCACCCTTGGTGAGAAACCCGCTTATCCGCTTGTCTTCAATCAGAAGAAATTCATTTTCGTGTAAATTGACTTCGGATTGACGAAGATCGATGAATCCAGCAGCTTGAATGGCTTGTTTACCCACGGTGTCCAACCTTTCCTCTCGGGTCATCAGGTGTTGGTGAGGCGACGATCTCGCCTTCTCTGAGGACATGTTTGAGCGTGCGTATATTTTTTATATTTTCCAGGGGATTTTCCTGCATCAGTACAAGATCCGCATATTTGCCAGGTTGCAGGGTCCCAATCTTCTTTCCTATCAAGCCCATAGCCTCTGCACCGTTTTTCGTAGCGCAGATCAGGGCATCCATCGGTGACATCTCTAATGCTTCGACCATCAGCTCTACCTCGGGGAAATAATGCATCCCTTCCATTACGCTATCGGTGCCTGTCGCCATTTTTACACCAGCCTGATGAGCTTGTTTCAAATATTTAATTTGCCTGCCCCAGCGTTTCAAAGCGAATTTTGTAAACACATCGGGAGCTTTGCTTAATTCGGGGTTGGAGAATTGGTGGTGGGAGACTTCCAAAGTTGGCACCAGGGTGCTTCCTTTTTCCAGGAAGAGGGCAATACATTCATCATCCAACTCGGAACCGTGTTCGACGGTATCCACACCACCGCGTAAAGCAATTTTGATGCCGAAATCTGGAGCGACGTGGGCGCTGACCGTTCTACCGATTTTGTGCGCTTCATCGCAGACTGCTCGGATTTCTTCCACGGTCAATGCGCCCCACCTGCCCGTATCGGGGGCGTCATCCGGCAGGGATAAGGTCCTTTCCAGATATTCAGCTACATTTTCTTCTAATAAAGTGGTCATATACAGCTTGACCAGGTCTGCTCCACCGGCAAAGTGCTTGCGGGCAAACGCCCTGGCTTCTTCTATACCGTTGATCTCTTCCTTCATTTTGTCCCAGGGTGTGCGGCAACCGCCGACCATGGTCATCATATGTCCGCTGCATACCAGGCGCGGACCTGCTGTTGGTTCGTCTTGAATGACATTACGCAGCTCAATGTCCAGGTCGAAGGGGGTGCCAACAATCCGAGCGGTTGTCACACCCTGGTAAAGCCATTCTTCGGCGTTGATAAAACCGCAGTTCAGCATATTGACTTTGTTAGGCCGGATTGCTGATTGCTGGAACTCAGCTTCCTCGCTGTAACAAAAATGGGCGTGCATGTCAATGAAACCAGGTGTTACCCACCCGTCGCGAAGGTCCAAGACCTCCGCCTCGAGTACCGGCGTAGTTGGCGGAAGGTCCCATCTCGATAATCAAGCCGTCTTCGACGATCAGAGACCAATTTTCCTTGACTGGTGCACCTGTGCAGTCGATTAAGTGAGTCGTATGGATAATTTTTTTCATTCAAACAGTCCTTTCGAGTGATCTGGTTATGTAGACAGGTTTCCAGGTCGGGTGATCACCGGTTGTCTAAACCAGGTGGCAGGCGACAAAATGACCGGGGGATACTTCTCGAAATTCTGGGCGAACCTCTGCGCAAATATTCTGTGCAAGTTCGCAACGTCCGTAAAACTTGCAGCCTTGAAAATGGGTGGCTGGTGAGGGTACATCGCCTTGCAGGATGATACGTTGCCGGTTCTTTTCTACAAACGGATCTGGAACCGGGATCGCAGACAGTAAGGCCTGGGTATAGGGATGTAAAGGATGGCTGTATAGCTCGTCACTCTCAGCCATTTCTGCCATAATACCCAAATACATCACGGCAACACGGTCGCAGATATAGCGCACCATGGAGAGGTCATGAGATATGAATAGGTAGGTATGTCCCAGCTTATCCTGCAAGTCTTCAAGTAAGTTGACCACCTGGGCTTGGATGGAAACATCCAGGGCTGAAATGGGCTCATCACAGACAATCAAGGATGGATTTAGAGCCAAAGCTCTGGCAGTACCGATGCGCTGACGCTGCCCGCCTGAAAATTCATGAGGATAACGGTCGATCATCGAAGGATCCAGGCTTACGAGAGCCATTAACTCCAGGATACGCTCTTCGTATGCTTTACCGCGCGATAATTTGTATGCACGCAGTGGCTCGCCAATAATCTGTTTGACCGTCATGCGTGGATTGAGACTGGCATAAGGATCTTGGAAAATCATCTGCATTCTTTGCCTGGTCTGGCGCAGGTTTTCACCCTTCAATGCCGTCAGATCCTTGCCTTCGAAAAACACCTTACCGCCGGTGGGTTGGTACAGTTGCAGGATCGTTCTGCCTGCTGTTGTTTTGCCGCAACCCGATTCTCCGACCAAGCCGAGTGTTTCGCCTTGAATGATCTCAAAACTGATCCCATCCACAGCTCGTACTTCCCCAATCGTGCGGTCGAAGATAATTCCCTTGGTAATTGGAAAATGCTTGGACAGATTTTCAACTTTAAGTAATACTTTTTGCTCAGTCATTGGCTGCCCCGCCTTCCATGAATTCTAACCAACAAGCAACCAGGTGGTCATCTGTGCCATGTGGAACCAGTGCAGGCAGGGTCAGCCGGCATTGTGAAGCATATTTACAACGGGGTGCAAACGGGCAAGTTTTTGGTTCTTCCATGAGAATAGGCGCCAACCCTTCGATGGGTCGAAGCCTTAACCCTTTACGATCAATTCTAGGTAAACTGTCCAGCAGTGCCTTGGTGTAGGGATGCACAGGGTTCTTGTAAATCTCTTCTGTGCTTGCCATTTCAACAATATAACCTGCGTACATAACCGCTACACGGTCCGCCAGGTTGGCGATCACGCCTAAATCGTGCGTGATCCAAATGACAGCCATGTTTAATTCACTGCGCAGTCTTTTCACCAGGTCGATGATTTGCGCCTGGATGGTAACATCCAGTGCAGTGGTGGGTTCATCGGCAATAAGTAATTGCGGCGAACAGATAAGCGACATAGCGATCATCACTCGTTGGCGCATACCACCCGAGAATTGGTGCGGAAAATGATTTAAACAGGTTTTTGGGTTGGGGATACCCACCATCTCTAGCATGTGAACGACCTGATCGCGAGATTCGTTGTAGCTTAATCCCTTGTGAGCTTCAAGCGGCTCGGAAATCTGCTTACCAATGGTGAGTACAGGGTTTAGAGAAGTCATTGGATCCTGAAAGATGAAGCCAATTTTGGATGATCGATATTTTCTGAGCTCATCATTGGATAATTTGAGCAGATCAACTCCCTGGTAATTGGCTACACCCGAATCAATTTTTCCGGGTGGCTGAGGAATCAATCCCAAAACGGACATCATGGAAACGCTTTTCCCACAGCCGCTTTCGCCCACAATGCCCAGGGTTTCCTGTGGATTGATGCTAAGCGAAACGCCATTTACTGCGTTAACAATGCCGTTCTGTGTTTTGAATTTCACTTTCAGGTTCTGAATATCCAATAATGGCTGCATTTAACAATCCTGTATTTAGGAATTTCACATTAAGTCAGAAAGCCTTCTGTCTGGATTTTCTGGTCTGCCTTTGCAGAGATATTGATGATTATTTTGAATGTTCTACAAAAAAGAAAAAAGGTACGGGAGCGGTGGGTTGATCTGAATTCTTTGAAGCCACAACAAGGCTTGGTGATGCAAGGTAATTAATTGAAATATAATCAATTAATTTCTTGGATCGTATTATACATGAGAAATCTTGTATGTCAACCTGCTAATCAGATGAAAATATTATATCAAGTTATTGACTATAAGTCAATTAATTGATATAATTAATAATTAGATCGTTTAATCCAGGTTCCTCTACAATTTCAGTTGTCTGATTGTAAAAAATATTGTAAACTTGCTTAATTACCCTACTATCTAGTAGAATTATCTTTCCTGGATGGAATAATGAACAGATCAAATTCCTTTGTCTTGTGTAAAATTTGGTTTTTAAAGAGGTAAGTATGACTTCCATCGGTCGCAGAATTCGCTTCTATCGAGAGCGTATCAAATTAACCGCCAAAGAAATGGCTGTCAGAATGGATGTATCGCCTTCCACGATCAGCAAAATAGAAAATGACAAAATCAATCCATCCATGGAAATGCTGCAAAAGATTTCAGAAGTGATTAACATCCCAGTTGGTGAACTATTTATTGAAGGGGACATCGAAAACATACCGGCAGTGAGCACCTCTGCCCTGGTCAATGTTGTGCGCAAGAACGAGAGAAGAAAACTTATCCTGTATAACTCTGATATTGAATATATGCTGTTGAGTCCTTCTTTCCACGGCCGCTCTGAACTGGCGATGATGGAACTTGAGCCAGGTCAGAATAGCGGCGTACCCAAACGCCACCCCTTTGGCGAAGAATTTATCCTGGTTCTAGAAGGTTCTCTGACGATCCGGATCAACTCGGATGCGTTCATCCTAGGACCCGGCGATAGCATTACGTTTGATGCAACCATTGCTCATTCCTACGGAAATTATTCCAACGAAAAAACAGTGATCATATCCGGTAATACCCCCCCGGTTTTCTAAACACGCTCGTTCCAAACCCGCCCTGCTTCCTTTAAATCAACCGCGCCGCATTTCTGCGGCGTGGTTTTAAGGTGGAGATGTCGGGAATCGAACCCGAGTCCGAAAGATTCTTCCCTCGAATGTCTACGAGCGTAGCTGGTGGGTTGTTCTCGCTTGTGGCGTCTCTACCAGCACAGGCAGACCACGCGCAAGGCGCTGGGACCCGAAAGCCCTTCTTTCACACGCTCAGCACCATCAGACGTGCGGCACTCCCGCTTTGTGACGCCCGCATCCACCTCCGGCAGGAGTTCGGGGTGGGCGGACGTGGTCTCTCTGTTGGAGACCAGCTACAACACTAATCGCTTATGCAGCGAGGGGCATTGCAGCGTAGTTTGTGCGATTGGCACTTGTTGTTTGCGCTGAGTTATCGAGTTCGGCGCCGCTCGGCTCGCAATTCGGGGCTTGCCTCTCCCGTCGAGACCTATCATCCCCGTGGAATTGAAATTATACCATATTTGTGGCGTTTTCAGCCCGCCGGAAGACGTAACCATGGAGTAGCTGCTATTTCCTGCTCTGCAGAATATGTTATACTGCCAAAGCAACTTTTTTCAAAATTTGGGGTTTTACTAAGCGACAGACTTCAATTGCTTTGCTGCTGATTTCTGCCGCCTCTGGTAACCCTGGAAACAAGGGTGAACGTGGACCAAGATATCAGCGACGACCTTGCCCTGGCCCAGGCTACTCAAGGTGATGGTGAAGCATTTGGGGTGCTCTACGATCGATATGTAGGGCGCATCTACAATTACATCTACTACCGGACAGGCAACGTTTACGATGCGGAGGACCTGACTGAGCGTGTTTTCTACCGCGCGCTCAAGCATATTCCCAAGTACCATAATCGTGGGCTGCCTTTCTCAGCCTGGCTGTACCGTATCGCTCATAACCTGGTTGCCAACTGGCATCGCGATAACAGCCGCCGCAAGGAAATCCCCCTGGATGATGGGCTCTCCCACCCTCATCACGCTGACCTTCCGGAACAGGAATTGATGCAAAGCGAAGAGCGCGAGCGCTTGCTGCGGATTATCCGCCGTTTGCCGCCAGAGCGACAGCAGTTGATCCTGTTGAAATTTGTCGATGACCTGTCCAATGCTGAAATTGGACAAATTATGGGTCGCACGGAAGGCGCCATCAAAAGTCTGTATCACCGCACCCTGCTCTCCTTGCGAGATGATCTGGATGAGTTGAAATCGGAGGTTGATGGCAACGGAAACCTGAGCTTTCCGGCGTTCGATGAAGGGATTTTATCTGGAGGATGAACCTTGTTACACATTGTGATGGATAGCGCAGGCGATGCACCGCCCGAGTGGATAGAAGAATATCAACTTCAAGTGATTCCCATCAACATTCATTTTGGGGAAAAGACCTTCTTGCAAGGGATAGATCTTTCGAACGCGGATTTTTATCGCATAGCCAATGAAACCGGCACAATTCCTAAGACTTCCCAACCTACCCCCGGTCAATTTATCGAATTTTATGAGAAAATCGCCAGGGCTGGAGATACCATTTTATCCCTGCATGTTACCGGAAAACTATCCGGCACCCTCAATTCGGCGCGTATAGCTGCCAAGGAACTGGCCGGAAAATTTCAAATCCATCCGGTTGACTCAGCCAGCGGATCGGCTGCCATGGGCTACATGCTGCGGGAAGCGCGTTTGATGGAGAGGGCTGGGGCTAGTATAGAAGCGATCATCGCACGTCTGGCTCAGATCAGCCATGATGTTCAGGTCGTCTTAACCCTGGATACGCTAGAATTTGCCCGGCGCAGCGGGCGGGTGAAAGCCCTGCAGGCTGCCCTGGCATCGCTGCTCAATGTCAAACCAGTGATCATCCTAAAAGAAGGCGTTTTGGAATTTGGGGAGCGCGTGCGCACACGCTCAAAATCTTTGGATCACATCCTGGAAATTACCGCTCAACGGGTTGGACGGCGTCTAGTGAATGCAGCTGTGGTGCACGCAGAAGATCCGCGAATCGGGTAAGGCGTTAATGCAACGGGTGCGTGAGCGGCTGAATTGTAAGAACCTGATCCTGACTGAACTTTCGATTGGTGTGGCAGCCAATCTCGGTCCAGGCACGATTGGCATCGTAGCCTACCCCGTTGAAGGAGAATGAGTGATGAGATTATTAGACTTCTGGAAAACTCCCGCATTGGATAAGGAGTTAGAGACCGTTTTAGACCTGATGTTAAAACCGGTTGCTATGCGCCAGGAATTTTCCCTGGACTTGAAAGGTCGCTTATTGACCAATTTTCCCCTGGCCGAGAAGCAGGGCAACGTATTTCAGTCATTTGCCCTGGCTGCCGCCTCAATTTTCAGTATTTTTATGCTGATTTTTACCGGCATCCGTGCCATCGTTTTTTTGTTCAGCATGTTTGGGCTATTACGCCAGGCAGGTGGGGAATTGCAACACAAGCGGACTGCGGTTTAGCTTTTGGGCTGCAATAAAAGAAAAAGCCAGGATTATTCCTGGCTTTTTTTAAAGTAAAGTCTAGGGGTATCTGGTCTCTGACCTCAATCACCATCTGGTTCACCGAGCAAAATTCTCTTAAGCTGGAGGGCATCATCGATCAAGTCGGCCTGAACTGGCAAGTTGAAATCTTTGCTCACACGCAGCAGCAATCGTTCGACAATTTCTGCGCTCTGGGTTGGTAACCCCGGTAAGCTCTGCAGGCGACGTAAATGGTCATAGGCGCTTGGTCCGGATAGGGGTAATTGATTTCGATGCAGGTACTCTGCTGCCACAAGTCCAGCTGCTCGCCGGGCGCAGACCCGGGCTTTACCTTCGTTTCCTGCCAGGCGTGCAGCCTGAGCATTGACGATTTCAGACTCAAATTTGCGGACCCATTCTTGTTCGCTGCACATGCGCCCATTGTAACCCGAAATAACCAAACGGGAAACAGGCTGAACACCTGATCTGGCTTTGCATTAGATGAAACCCATGCAATAAAAGAACTCCATAGTAGAATTAGATTATTGTGGATGACGGTTGAACAGGAGGAAAAATGTCTAGAGCGATTACGCTGGCTTTAGGCGGGGGCGGTGTCAAAGGCAATGCCCATCTAGGTGTGCTGCGCGTCTTGGAAAACAACGGCTTTGAGGTGGCGGGCATTGCCGGAACAAGCGCAGGTGGTTTATGGGGCGGGCTTTATGCAGCCGGTTTGAGTGTAGACCAAATCTTGGATCAGGCCATTAACCTGGATTACCAGGAAGCTTACCGGCGTCTGCCAGAAGACGAACCTTCCTGGATGGGTGTGTCTGGTTTGCGCCAGCTTCTGCACAAACTGCTGGGTGAGCGTACTTTTGATGAATTGCGCTTCCCATTTGCAGTCACCGCGGTGGATCTGGATACTGCGGAGCTGGTGACCATTCGCTCGGGAAAAGTCATCGATGCAATTCTGGCGACCATCGCTGTACCGGGTGTCTTTCCGCCAGCCCATCACGAGGGGCGTTTGCTGGTGGATGGCGGCGTCTTAGCGCCGGTACCGGTCTCTCTGGCTCGTTCTCTCGCACCAGACTTGCCAGTGGCGGCGGTTGTGCTTTCTCCGCCCATTGAGCATTGGAGCAGCGCTTCAAAACCGCGTCTAATGAACTCTCTGCCTTTCCTGGCACGCTACCTGGCGCGTTTGCGCATAGCACAGGCTTTGAATGTCTTCTTGCGCGCCATTGATATCAGCGGAGCGCAGCTCACCGAATTATTGTTAGCTGTGGAAAAGCCAGAAGTGGTGATCCGACCCGCAGTAGGCGATATTGGCCTGCTGGATCATGTAGATGCAAGCATGGTAGCCGACCTGGGTGAGCGGGCTGCGCTGGAAGCCCTGCCTGAGTTGGAACGCCAAATTAGCTGGCCAAATGTCTGGCGCAGGCGAATGAAGAACTTGATGCCCGTTCAGGTTGAGAAAGCCGGGAATTAGAGACTCCTATGAATGATTTACGCAAATACGCACGCCAGACCAACGCCCGCCTGTTGTTCGGTTTCATCCTGATCCTTTTCCTGATTGGCGACGGATTGGTTTACCTGATCTATGGTCGTAATGCTGCCATCCTGGGGGCGCTTTGCCTGTTGGCCGGACTGGCTCCTCTGCTGCTCATTTGGCTGATTCTGCTGGCCATGGAGTGGTTTGTCAAGCGGCATAACGCATCTTGACCCTTGATTTATGACGCGATTGAAAAGGCAGGAGACATAAGAACGGAGGAAACCTGCATGAAAAAACAGCAAGCTCATGAAAATGGAGCTGAACGGTTGGACTATCCGTTGGCGACAGCCCGAGGGGGCAGGTCCATTTCCGGTGATCTTGCTTCTGCATGGCTGGACCGGTGATGAGGATGCTATGTGGGTTTTTGCGCCTCGTTTGCCTGAAAATAGCCTGCTCATCGCTCCGCGTGCGCCGCATACCACGCCAATGGGAGGTTATGGCTGGCACCCGCATCGGGCCAAGGCCTGGCCCTGGGTGGATGATTTCCGACCAGCGGTGACGGCCTTGGATGAAATATTGCGCGACGAGTTCTTTCCCCAGGCAGATTTTTCTCAGCTCAGCCTGGTGGGTTTCAGCCAGGGCGCCGCCCTGGCATTTACCTTTGCTTTGCTCAATCCTGGGCGGGTGCATGCCGTAGCCGGTTTAGCTGGTTTCTTGCCGGATGGCGCCGGCTCGTTGGCGGTAGGTCAACCGCTTCTGGATTTGCCTGTTTACATGGCGCATGGCGCCCAGGATGAATTAGTGCCCATCGCGAGAGCGCGCCAGGCGCAGCGTATCTTGCAGCAGGCTGGCGCGTATGTCAGCTTCTGTGAAGACGATGTGGGTCACAAGCTAAGCGCTGCTTGTTTTCGAAACCTCGAAATCTTTTTTGAGCGTGTCTGATCAAAATTCGTCGGTGGTTGTACGTAAGTGCAGGATCATGTGCACCACATCGCGCAACTCACCATCCGGCAGCAGAAAATAATCTTCATAGCTGCACACGGTCTCGAAACCTGCTTTGGACATGGCTTTGATCACATCGACGTGATCGCTGATGATTTGCACTTCCAGCAAGTAGATGCTGCGCCGGCGGGCATGTTCAATCAAAGCCTGGATCAGCTTGTTACCTAAGCCGCGCCGGCGAAAATCCTTTGCCAGGAAGATGCGCATCTCTGCCCGGTGGCGGGCATGCCCCTCGCCGAAGTGCAGGGTGCCATTGCCTACGATGCGCTCAGCGACCGTGGCAATCAGGGGGAAAACACGTTCATAATCTGGGTTTTCTGCCCAAGACGCCACGACAGCCGGGTCGTTGATATTGTGGCGCATATACCGGCGCTCTTCCATGGGAACAGGGACAAAGAAATCGACCAGAGCCTGGCGATCATCTGGGACGAGCGGGCGCAGCAAGACGCGCGCCCCATCTCGTAAAGTAACGACTTGACGAAAGAATAAGTCTTCTTTGGTTACCATTGACTTCCCCTGGCCTTTCTTGCTACGGGTTGGAAAGAAACTTGATGTTAAGATTATATACAATTTTCTTCCCCGCGCACAACCACTTTGTTTAAGCCCAGGCAGCCGCCAGTTGTACGCGTGTGTAGGCCAGATTCTCCATGATAGCTTTGGTGAGTTGCTGCATGGCCTGGTAACCCAAACGGGGTTCTGCCTCGAATAAGGCGCGTAGCTTGACTGCGTCGATCTTTACCACTGTGCTGTCTTTGGATGCTTTTCCAGACGCGTTTAACACATAAGGCTCGATCAGCGCGCTAAAGGTAAGGATTTCCCCGGGATTGATTTCGCCAACCTCGAATTCCTTTTTAACTTTCTTGGGATAACTTTCTTCGGTTTTGTAGTACAAATCTACATTTCCTTCTAGCAGGATGTAAAAGATTTCGGCTGGCTGGCATTCTTCAAATAGAATTTCACCTTTTGGGATTTCCACTTCATCTGCCATCATGGCGATCTGTTGCAAATGCTCTGCTTTGAAAGGGCTAAAAAAAGCGATGCGCTTGAGTTTTTCTGGGGAGATCATCTTCGCCTCCTATATATCCTTGTCACACGATTGGTTTTGGTTTATCTGGATGGACTATCCATTCTCTCAATTGTTGGATGACCCGCTCGCTTGCCTCCGTAATGGCAGCCGAGACGGGTGCGGAAAGGTTTTCTGAAAAATCGTACACTTGCTGCGCTTCGATACCCAGGATGGTGATCTGCTTGGGTAGATTGGCGCCCATCATTTCTCCGACTTGCAGGGCATGTTGCAAAGAAGTGTCGTGAGCAGAAGCCAGGTGACCTATCGCCAGCATGGGAAGTTCCTGCAGCGGGAAACACAGCACTGTCCCAACAGGTGCTGCCTGGGTTGTGATCGCATCGATGATCAAGACATGGGTGCTATCGACCAATCTTTCCATCAACGCCAGACCACCCAGGGAAAGGCAATCAAATTCGATATCGTCGAGATCATCTTTCGAGAAATGCCTACCCAATATAAACGTCTCATCCGGCTGGTCTTGACTTGCCTGCAGGCGGGCTTGCACAGACTGGCAGACATGCCAGCCGACGCCGTCATCGCCCAGGATTGGGTTTCCCAGTCCAATGACTAAAATCCTGGGCCGGGCAGCCTTTGACAGAGGCTCAATCAGCTGCCCGGCGTGTGCTGTTTCCTCCGGCATCTCAGCAGAATTGCCTGAGCACTTCTACTGGATTGCCCTGCGCATCACGAATGGTCACTTCCAGGGGCATTTGACCGGGCAGTGAATGCGTAGCGCATCCAAAGCAGGGGTCATAGGCCCGGAAAGCCATTTCCACCATATTGAGCATGCCTTCTGTGACTACTTCACCGCCTTTGATCAGGTTCTGGGCGGCTTTCTTGATGGACATGCTGATGGGGGCATAGTTGTTCGTCGTTCCGACAATCAGGTTAACTTCGGTGAGTATGCCGCGCTCATCGGTCTTATAGTGGTGGGTGAGTAAGCCGCGCGGCGCCTCGACAACGCCGATGCCTTCTCGGGGAGTTTGAGTGGGAACGCTGTGGAATTTGTCCGAGGTGATTTCAGGATCGGTGGCTAATTCCACAATCCGTTCTGCTGAGTAGAGCAGCTCAATCAGCCTTGCCCAATGGATTGCCAATCTCTGGTGAACCGGCTTGCCTCCCAGGGCGTCGTAAAATTTCTCATAATGCTCCTGGGCCAGGGGGGTTGCCATGCCATCGGCTGCATTCAGCCTGGAAAGTGGTGTTGAAAAGTACACTCCCGAGTCCTTGCCATCCACAAAACCTTTCCATCCCACCTTCTTGAGATAGGGGAATTTCAGGTAGGTCCAGGGCTCGACCCGCTCGCTGATCCAATCCGTGTATTCAGAAGGGGCATATTTGCCGATCCGTTCGCCATCCGGAGCAACCACACTCACCTTGCCATCATAAAAGTTGACATGGTTGTTCTCGTCCAGCAATCCGATGGAGTAGGTTTTGTGCGTGTAGATGTCTCCCAGGATCAAGTCCAGGTAAGCTTTGTTGCCCAGGACGATATCGTTGAACAACTTCAGGCTAAACTGGGCGAATTCAATTCCCCAGCGGCCCATTTCTTCGATTTCCTGGCGTTGCTCCTTGGTAATCCCCTTGGTCAGACCGCCAGGAATGGAAGTACAGGGGTGCACTTTGCGGCCGCCAATCATTTCCACAATGCGGTGCCCATACTTGCGTGCCTGGATCACCTGCCCACCAATTTCCAGACCCAACTTTATGGATCACACCCAGGATATTGCGTTCTGCTACCGGAGCATCTGGTCCCATCACAAAATCGGGACCAGCCAGGGCGTAGAAATGGGTGGTGTGGTCAGTGAAATAGAAACCCGAATAGAGCAGCTCGCGCAGTTTCTTGGCTGCAGGGGGCGGGTCGACCTGGTAAACAGCATCGGCAGCTTTGGCAGCCGCCATATGGTGCGCTTCAGGGCATACCCCGCAGATGCGATTCGTAAGTAAAGGCATCTCCTCGACCGGACGGCCGACACAGAAACGCTCAAAGCCGCGCAGCTCAGGTATCTGGAAATAGGTATTCGCCACGTCGCCAGCCTCATCTAAAAAGATTTCGATTTTGCCGTGGCCTTCCAGTCTGGTAATAGGATCGATTGTTATCCGTTGCATGGCGTTTCTCCTAGTGCTTGCCGTTTCTCTTCCAGGCCGGCATACCCGCTCTGAGCAGAGAGCCAGCCAGGTTGAAGCGATAAAACTGCCCGGCTGGATCTGGAATACCTGCCAGGATCTGGTCAATTTCCTCCGGATCGTTGCTGTCAATCACGGAGGCAAACGCAGAAATCAGGCGCGCCCCGTAATCCAGGACACCTTCAGCCGGTCCATAGCAGCCGATACATTGTGCACCGGCTTGCGGGCAAAGCGCCCCGCAGCCCTGGCGTGTAGCCGGGCCGTTGCAGGGAACGCCCTGTTCTAACAGGCACAGCTCCGGGTCAATTGGATCCAGGTCCTGTATGCGCTGGAATTTCTTGACCAGTTTAACATTTCTTTGACGCGGGCAATCATCGCATACGGTTGACCCGCCTGCCCCGATGACAGCCCCTGCTGGCGGCAGGCTGGCTTCTCCATGCAAGACTTTGATAACCAGATCGATCACCGCTGCAATCTGGTGCGATTCTGGCGGGCAGCCAGGCATGTAGTAATCGACTTTTACCACCTGATCCAGGGTTCTGAGAACCGGGTAGAACTGAGGAATGTGGATTTCGCCTTCAGGCATTTGGAAATGAGGCTGGGGAAGCAGGCTCTGGTTGTTCTCGGTTGAAACGCCATGGTAGACGGTGTTGAAGAGTTCCTCCGGGCTGGACAAGTTTGCCAAGCCAGGGATGCAGCCTTCACACGCGCAGGACCCGAAAGCGACCAGGATTTGTGATTTCTTGCGCAGCAAATGGGCGATTTCTTCATTTTCCCGGTTGCGTATCCCGCCGTTGAACAGCGTCAACAGGATGGACTGGTCCGGCATGGCCTCGACATCCTTGTACTTGGCGTCCATTGCCACTGGCCAGAAAGCGACTTCAAAGTTGGCATCGACTTCCAGGATTTTTTCGTTGATATTGAGCACTGCGATTTCGCAGCCCCCGCAGGAAGCTGCCCAATACATGGCAAATTTCGGTTTTGCGTTGGGCGATTCTTTTGCGTCACTCATGGCGTCACCTCCTGGGTTAATTCAACTTTTTGATCGGGAAGATCCAATTTCTGAAAGCCATCGAAATTGCGCCATTTCGGCCAGTTTAGCGGGCCTAGCGTACGAATTTCTTCAACCATGGTGGAGATTTCTTGCGCCAGGCGTACACCTTCTGCCGCACTGGCCCAAACCAGTTTTACACGTCCAGGTTCTACACCCAGCCCTGCCAGCGTGCGGCGGATCAGCAAAAAGCGGCGCAAGGCTTTGTAATTTTGTTCCAGGTAGTGACATTCTCCAGGGTGGCAGCCGGTGATCAAAACGCCATCTGCACCTTCTGCCAGAGCCTTGAAGACAAAGGTTGGGTCCAGGCGGCCAGAGCACATCAGGCGGATCAGGCGGACATTGGGCGGGTATTTCACCCGCGCCGTCCCAGCCAGGTCAGCTGCCCGGTAACTGCACCAGTTGCAGGTAAAACCAATAATCACGGGTTCGAAGGTTTCAGCCATTAGTTGCCTCCGCTTTCCATGCTCATATCAAAATTGACCATCAGCAAGCCTTCTAGTTGGGCGAAAATCTGTTCGTTGCTAAAGACCGTTCCGGTGATAGCGCCAGCAGGGCAGGCGGCTACGCAGGTGCCGCAGCCCTGGCATAAAGCCGGGTTAATCTCGGTGACCATGCGGTCTTCGTGGAAGGTGATGGCGTTGAATGGACACAGGTTATTGCAGATTCGACAGCCTGAGCATTTCTCTTCGATCACGGAAGCGCGCACAGGCTCCAAGGCAATCTGCCCCTGTTGGATACGTCCAATCACTCGGGCAGAAGCAGCTGCACCTTGCGCCACACTGGAGGGGATATCCTTGGGTCCCTGTACACAGCCAGCAATAAAGATGCCTTCGGTCATGGTAGCCACCGGGTCGAGCTTGGGGTGTTTTTCGATGAACCAGCCATTTGCGCTGCAAGAGATGCCGAACAAATGGGCAACTTCCTTGGCGTCCTGGCGCGGTTCCATAGCCGCCGAGAGCACAACCATATCCACCGGAATGCGGCGTTGCTTGCCGACCAGGGTGTCTTCAACCTGTACGATGAGCTTGCCTTCCTCGCCCGGCAACCGGGCTGCATCGGTCACTTCAGCCACCTTGCCACGTACAAACAAAGTGCCTTCTTCCAACACGCGCTGGTAGAACTCGTCATATTCTTTGTAAGCAGTGCGCATATCGATGTAGAAGTTGTACACCGTTGCGCCGGTGCGCTCATGCACCAGGTGGGCGAATTTCAGGCTCTGCATACAGCAGATCACCGAACAGTAATTGTTAAAGTTGCGGTCTCGGCTGCCTACACAGTGGATAATGCCCACGGTTTGTGGCACCGTGACCCCGTCACGTAATACGATATTGCCATTGGTAGGTCCGGCGGCATTGGTCAGGCGCTCAAATTCCAGGCTGGTGAAGACATTTGCCAGCCTGCCATAACCATATTGGGTCACCCGACGCGGGTCAAAAAGATCGTAACCGGTTGCCAGAACGATATTACCAACCTGGACGGTGATAAATTCGTCCTCCTGGTTAAAATCGATCGCGCCGGTTGGGCAGAATTTTTCACAGGCTTTACACGTTCCTTTGGAAAAATAGATGCAGTTTTCTTTATCGATCACCGGGTATTTGGGCACTGCCTGGGGGAATGGAGCATAAACGGCTTTTCGGTAGCCAAGACCGGCTTCGTAAATATCGTCAATCACCTTCTTTGGACATTTTTCCTGGCAAATCCCGCAGCCAGTGCAGAGCGACTCGATCACATAACGTGGTTTTTTACGAATTGTAACGGTGAAATCGCCCACATAGCCCTCCACACGCACCACCTCGCTCCAAGTGAGCAGGGTAATATTGGGGTGGCTGCCAACCTGGACCATGCGTGGGGTCAAGATACAAGCCGAGCAATCCAGGGTGGGGAAGGTTTTGTCGAATTGGGACATGTGTCCGCCGATGGAAGGTTCCCGTTCGACCATATAAACCGGGAAGCCCGCATCAGCAATCTCCAGGGCAGATTGGATGCCAGCGATACCGCCGCCCACTACCAGGGTGGCAGGATGGATGGGCACCAACAGCGGTTCGAGCGGTTCATGATGAATCACGCGCTCAACCCCACCAGAAACAACTGCTTTCGATTTTTCAGTAGCTTTGCCGCGGTCGGTGTGCACCCAGGAGACCTGTTCACGGATGGAGACTAGTTCGCATAGATATGGGTTGAGTCCGCCGCGACCGCAGGCTGTGCGGAAAGTATTTTCATGCAAGTGCGGAGAACAAGCGGCAACCACGACACGCGTCAAGCCTTCTTCCTGGATATCTTTTTCAATCAACTCCTGCCCCAGGCTGGAGCACATAAATTTATAATCCCGGGCGATCACGACGCCTCGATCTTTGAGCTCTTCCGCTGCCCAGGTCGCCACATCTTCAACATCGACCATAGCGGCAATATTCGTGCCGCAATGGCAAACATAAACACCAATGCGTTCTTTGCCTTTTTCTTGATCTTGAGGTTGGCTGGTCATTGTGACACCTCCTCTGAATTGTCAGCAGGCATGCTTGGCATAGGCAAGCCTGTTTTCTTGCCACGTTTTGGTTTTTCTATCGGTTCCTCAACCGGCAGCTCGACTCCAATCTGCTTGAGCGCCGGGCGCGGGTCGACCAGCTCCTTGCCAAAGCCAACAGCTTTGGCTTCTAAACCAAATGCCAACCCCATTAACTGGGTGAAGAAAACGATCGGCATTTTGAAATTGGTGTGGAAATAACGGTTCGTCTCATTTTGATAGGCATCCAGGTTCATCTGGCACATTGGACACAGGGTGACCATCATATCGGCGTGATATTGATCTGCGGATTGGATCAGACGGCGGATCAGCTCAAAGGCAGTCGATGGGCTAATCTGGGTCATATGCCCACCGCAGCAATGGGTTTTCAAGGGGAAGTCGATCACCTCTGCCCCCAAGGCTTTCAACAAACGATCCAACTCATTGGGATGCTCGTGATCCGACCAGCGTTTTTCGTAATCTGGTCGTGGGACCATGCATCCCAGGTAAGGCGCAAGGCGTAAACCTTTCAGCGGCCTGACTACTTTTTGTTTGATGCGTTCCAAGCCGATATCATTGATCATCACATCCAACAAATGGCGGATGGTCAATGTGCCGGGGGTATATTGCAGGCCGCCTGCCGCTAAGGCTTTGTTCACATTTTCGCCTAAGATGGGGCGTTCTGCCATGTAGTGGTCTGCCTTAGCCAGGTTGAGATAACAAGCGCTGCAAGAGGCAACGACGGTTTGGTTGCCGTTGGCTTGTTTGGCGGCCAGAGCCAGGTTACGTCCAATCAAGGCGTATGCTGGCGTCAGGCTGATACCGACGTACTCGGTTGCGCCGCAGCAATTCCAATCGTTGATTTCTTCAAACTCTATATCCAGGTGTTTGTGAATTGCCATCAAGGAGTCGTTATAGGCGCTGGCGCTTGATTCCATGGCGCATCCGGGATAGAACAAGTATTTGTTCATGACAAGGCCTCCAATTCTTTTGCTCGCTCCAGGATGGTCTTGAGCTGCTCAATGTTTTGAATTCGTTTCGGAGTCATGTCCATGCGGCGCTTACTCAGCATGCCCAGTCCCATTGGCGCCATACCAGGCAGCCGCAACGGAAAATGCTTGAGATAATGCCGGGTCGCCAGGCCGAATTCGTAGCTGCGGCCGTATTCCTCGACCATGTCCACAAATGTCTGTGAGAAATCGGGTGCTGTCGAATCTTTGTATAGCTTGGCTTGGATGGCCATACTTTTGAGGGTATACATCACATCGGCGATATGTACTTCTTGCGGGCAGCGCACCACGCAGTGGTAACAGGAAACACATATCCACGGGGTGTTGCTGCTCAATGCTTCAGTCCGCATACCAGCTCGGACCATGGCAAAGAGCATGCGTGGGGTATGATCCATATCCGCTGCTGGTGGGCAGGATCCCCCGCAGGTTCCGCATTGGATGCACATTTCCAATCGAGAGACGCCTGCGGTTCTGGAGCTTACTTCTTCCAGAAACCTGAGGTTCGGATTTGAATCATTGGGTGTTAGGGTTTGTGCGGTCAAATGCCACCTCCTCGTCAAACATAGAAAAGCGGGTGCAATTGGCCGTGGCGGAGTGTTAGGGGTTATGGGGCCTTTTAGAAATACCGAAACAGAGCTGGTGAATTGCTTGCGGTTCGCCTCCTTGGGATGGTCTGGTCTCTATGAAATTGGATAGATGTCGTTTTGCGGTGAGCGAGGGTTCTGGAAAATTGTTTTCCCATCATTAAGTATGAAGAAAAATACCCTCAAGTATAGTGATTTCTGTCATATCTCTTTTATGACAATTCACACTGGACAAGAGTCGGAAACCACTTTCTTCGGAAGGTTAAACTCTAGAATGCTAAATAATTTCGTATAGTTATCCCATTTAACCCTCAGATAATCAATATTTTAGACAAGGTTAACCAAGTCTTGGATGATCCTTAACCAGCAATCGTGTATACTGTGAGTTAGGCGCAGAGGGTGAACCTGGGTTGGGCTCACGTTGCGCTGATTTTTTAACAGATTTTGAAATCGAGATCAAAACACTTAAAGAACCAATAAAAATTTCCGAAGGGCGTAGAAGAGGAGTGTTAACCAAATTATGGACATAGATCCAGTCCTTGTGGGGGTTAACCAAACAAATCTACAAAATTTTTCTAACACACCATTCTTTGCTGTAGAGCAAAGTGTGGAATTTTTGAAGGCGACTCAGGATTTAATCCATCCTGAGCTAGAAATCCGGCGATCCGGATTCGATATGTTAACTGCTTCAGGTGCAGCGACCAATTCACCTCTTCTGGCATATCTTCTGGTCTCTCGTCTGGCGGAGCCTGATGGTTCTTTGCGCGCCAGGATCGTCAGGGAGTTATCTAGCCTGCTAGATTTGCCATTTAACGGTAATCGAGCTGTGAATGAAGTCATCTATTTTTTGAAATCCAATTTGGCCCAATTAAGGCATAACCAGATCATTGCATTACTCGACCTGGTTAAATTAGATGAGGAAAATTATCCCTATGTTTCCAAAGTGATCAGCCAATGCTCACATGCCGGGGATCACCTATCGGAAATCCTGGCTGATCGCCAGGCAGAGTTATCCACCCGCCAGGTTGCAACCCGCTTGATTGGCGATATTGGCTACCTGTCTGCTCTATCCACTCTGGAACGCCTGGAAACCCGCCTCGAATCCCGGCTCAACGCCACCAGCGCCGTTGCCGACCGTCCCAACGCCGACACTGCCCTGCTGCCCTCGATTCGAGATGCATTGATTAAATTAAAAAACTAATACACGGATTACCACAGCGGAACACAGATTACGCAGAGGTCTCTTTATAGATGCCCCTGCGTTTTTATATCAAGATGAAGGCCATTAAACCGCTAAGAACGCGAAGTATCGCTAAGGTTTTTATGGTGAGAGCTCCTCACGAAGCGCTTCCATTCTAACCTGGATGTTGCACCAAAATTGATCAGAAGTCCTAACTCAAATCCTGAAGCCTTCAAATAATGTAGAATTTGCGCTTCTTCAATATGTGTAAGTTGAGGCACACATTTCAATTCAATCAAGATTCTTTGATAAGCAAGTCCATCCACGACAAATTCTTTTGGCAATTGTTTACCTTTATAGTAAACAGGCAGCCTCACCTGACTTAGATATGGAATATCTTTATCGGCTAATTCGATTTTTAGAGCCTCTTCATATACACTTTCAAGAAAACCATTACCCAGTTCTTTGTGCACTTCAATGGCAGCGCCAATGACAGCATACACCTCATCTTTATAGAGTAGACCTTCTTTGGGTGATGGTTTGTTATGCTCCATAGATAAATTTCTGATTATTGGCCTTGGATTTATTAAATTTAATTCAAAAACCTTAGCGCCTCTTAGCGTCCTTAGCGGTTACCCTATTTGATTATTCGAATACCACAATTGGGACAGATATCTTCTCCCCGTTTAATCACAAAGCCGCAATTCATGCAGGTTTCTGGCTGAGCCCGCCCGAGGGGTGCGCCACAGGCAATGCAGGTAGCTTCACCGACAGGATTAGCCACCAGGCAGTATTCACACAGGATCCGGCGCAGGCGTTCAGAAAGCTCAAATGTAGCTCCCAGGTTACGCGCTGTACTTTCGATCGTCAGCCAAACCTTCTCAGATAATTGCAGATTCTCAATATCTTGAGCCAGATCATCCAGGCGCTCCAACAGCCGCCAGGGGTTGCGCCAGGCGGTCAGGGCGGTTTTTCCCAGGCTGGCAGCCACCCCTAACCAAGCCTGTCTCCCGATACTGACCGCGACGCCATCTTCCAGCGCCTCGATGTTGACTGTCAGGGCAGTTTGCCCACCCGATAGGGGTTGGTCTCGCGTGGCGATCTGGACCATCATCTTCTGGGGTGAGCCAATCTGTTGGGTGCGCAGATTGCCACGATTAAATTCGCCTTGCAGCGCGCTGGCCAAGGCTTTTGGTGTCAGGTTTCCGTGAAATATGCGTTGTTCCATGAGATAGATTATAATCTTCTTCTGTTGAAAGTGAATAATCAAACAGGAGCAGCATGAACTCAAACAAAATTTGGCCGCTAGCGGTAGTGCTGGTTGTGCTCATCTCTTTCGGACTTTTTGCCGGCATTTATCGTGTGCAGGCGTATTCAGGTGAATTTGCCCAAATTCCTACCGGTTCTATTCCTACCGTAACTGGAACACCGGTCGGCGCGCTTGTGATTGTGATGGACAGTGAGGTGGGTTATGCCAATCTTCGCTCCGGACCCAGCACCGTGGGATACGACATCATTGGCATCTTGACTGAAGGAGCAGAAGCGCCTGCCATTGGGCGCTCTCCTGGCGGCGATTGGATCCAGATCATCTATCCCGGCGCGCCAGGCAATGTTGCCTGGATTTATAAGGACCTGGTGACCTTACGAGGAACTGTCCCCGTGGTCGAGCCGCCGCCGACACCGACCCCGCGGGTGACTGCTACGATTGACCCAACCCTGGCTGCACAATTTCTGGTTGAAATTCCTGCCACTCGTTTACCGACCTTCACCCCGCCCGGCGAATTAGAACCTATCCCGACCTTTTCGGTTGGTACTTCACAACTGAACCCTGGACGGTTACCCATGGGATTAATTATTGTCGGAACTGGCGTGTTGGGATTATTTGGAATGTTGATTTCCTTCCTGCGTGGCCGCTAATTCAATCTAAGAATGACAAAACCAGGCTGCCGTTTATCCGCGGCAGCCTGGTTTACTGTAACAATTAGAGAGAATGATGTCGGTTGTTAACCGCAGCCGGAACAGCCTGATGAATCAGAGCCACATCCGCATGATGACATCTGGTTGGGATTATCAATCGCAAAACCGCTGCCTGTCTCATTTTGGACATAGTCTACCGTGGCGCCGCGTAAATAATCGATCGAGACTTCATCGACGACAACCTTAACGCTGTCAAAATCGCAGCTCAGGTCCTGCGCCCGAATATTGTTATCCAACGCCATACCATAGCTAAGCCCGGAACAACCGCTGCCGGAAACGAAAACCCGTAAAGCATAACCTTCTAAATTGCGTTCTGTCAACATATCTTTAACTGCACTGACTGCAGCTGGGGTCAGGCTAATCACTTCAGTTTTTGTTTGATTGGAGAGCATGCTATACACCTCATTTCTTGATCTGCTTGATGATCGAATATTGATAAATTCTATCAGATATTGGCGATAGGTCAATAGTGGTGGATCACCTTATCCGTCGGGGAGGTTACTATATCAATAGATGCCCCAGCAGCAGCGCGGTGAGGGTGATGGTGATGTTGTCCATATCCTTCACTGGCAAGGTCTCAACTAAGGTACAAGCCAGGGATATCAAGGTCACTGGCAGGAGGTAAGCCCCGACCGGTTGTGGGAAGATACCTACAGCGTGGTATACCCATAGCACGAGCAACGAGAACCCCCACGCGCCAAAAAACATACCCAGGCTGCCGGCCCAGGATTTACCCTGATTCCAGGGAAGCTTGTGTATACCGAATCGGCGGCCAATGATATCAGCCAGTCCGTCTCCGCCGCTCAGGACCATCAGGGCAATCATGCCAATTGGTGAATTTTTCCAGTAGAGAATGGTGAGCAGTACGAAAATAATACCGTAATACAAGGGACCTTTTAGGATTTCACGCCGGTCTCCTGAACGAGACAGTGCTTTGACGGCTGCCTCGTCGCGCATCACTCCCAAGCCAACCAGCAGAAATTGTAGCGTGATGGCGAAAGGAACCAGGGCCGCCAGGTAGGGTGAAAAGGTTGAATGATCGAACAACAACCAGCACAAAACGAAAACTGGACCTGTGCCCGTGTGGATAAGCTTCCGGCTGAGGTGGCTGCTTAACCAGCCGCGGTGGGCTGCAAAATCTAAGATTCGCAGCCAGACCAGGATCAAGGCAAATGTGAATACTACCGCCAGGATGTTGTTGGAAAACATATTTGACTCCATGGGAAAACAGGCGCTACCATTCAATCCCAGGGCAGGTGTTTACCTGCGCTTGCTGACCGATGGTTTTGTACATGGTGACATCCCGGTAGATCTCCCCCAGGATTTGATCGTGAATTGCCCAGGACCGCAGGCGAATGCTGCTGGCAGCCTCAGGCTGGCGAAAGGGTGTCGAGCTATCCAGTTTTTCGCGCAGGTCACCGCCTGGCTCGAAACCTTCCTGGATTCTCTGCATCAGCCGCCGACCTTTTGCATAGGATAATCCATAGCGTTCGAAAATGATAGCATTATGGTAATACAAGGGCTCAACAAAGTAGATTTGCTGGTCCAGGCTTTCAACAAAGCGCTCAAAGGCCTGGATTGCTTCACCCAGCATGCGCAGGCCGCGGCGTACCTGCCCAGGCGCCAGTCCGTAGTGCATAGCAGCAATCTCGGCTGGCAGGTTGCGAGAAACGGTTCCGAACTCTGTTGAGTCGCCATTCGGCAAGTGGTCGATGTTGAAGCGCTCCGAGTTAGGGTCATTCAGCACATAGAGCATCACATGCACTTGACCGTTGAGCGTGTCGCTGATCTGCCCGTATAGGATCGGATCCTGGAAACCGTTCTGGTGGTAGAGCTCCATCTCTGTGGTGGCGCTGCCATCCGGACAATGCAAGAATAACAAAGGGTTTCCATCAGAATCCTGGTAGGTACTGGGGATATTAAATTTTTGAATTAATTCATCGGGGATCAGCCGCGTGTAAATTTCCTGTTTAACAGCCGCATCCTGGCGGTTGACACCGGAAATTGTGGAAGGATTGGGCTTATGGTCGATTCTTGAAACCCCGCTCCACTTCCCTTTGAAAGTCCCTTTTGGCAATGGTTTCTCGTTTGTCATAGAGCTTCTTCCCTTTAGCAAGGGCAATCTCAATTTTGGCGCGCCCATCTTTCAGGTACACCTTCAAAGGAATAATGGTAACTCCTTTTTGGCGGACTTCATTCCACATATAACGGATTTCTTTTTTGTGCATGAGCAATTTTCTTGGGCGGCGCGGTTCATGATTGTAGATGCTAGCCTGTTCGTAAGGGGCGACATGCGCCTCGACCAGCCAGGCTTCTTTTCCATCTGTGCGGATATAAGCTTCTGCCAGGCTCATCTGCCCGGCGCGAATCGATTTAATTTCACTGCCTTGCAAGGCTAACCCGGCTTCGAAATTTTCCAGGAGAAAATATTCATGGCTTGCTTTACGGTTGGTTGCAACGATTTTTATGCTCATTGGGTCTATTTTAACATAGGCTGTGATTGCTGGCTTGGGAGAATTGAAAACTTATTCTCCAAACATCTCCAGCAGCACAGGATTGATCAGGTTCCATTGGGGAGCAAGCACCATGGCGCCCTGGTTTGTCGTGAAGGGCAAAACCATGTCCCGGCTGATGATGCGATTGTCCACACCGTCAGGACCCAGGCGTAGAAGAGTCATTCCCAAGCGTGGCCAGAGTACCACTGGCACATTCGTATCGGTGGCGTTCCACAAGGCCAACATCGCGCCTGGGATGTGCGGCCATACCTGGGGTTTGAGCATGTGTTTGAAGATTGCCTTTAGCATGATCTGTCCATGCTGCATGCGGAAGAAGTCATCTGAATCGGCGCGATTGCGCACGAAGGCCAGAGCCTTGTTCCCGGTAAGATGGTGCACGCCGGCAGGGTATCCCGCCATTGGTTCACTGAGCTCGATGTCGACACCACCCAGCTCATCGACCACTTCACGGAAACCTTCAAAGCGAATACGCATACGATAATCAACTTCAACGCCAAAATTTTCTTCGACCGTTTGTTCAGCCGCTGCAGAACCCGTCCCCGGCTGGGCTGCTTCGGCAAAGAAATGGGCTGTGTTGATCCGGTTTTCTCCGACGCCTGGGATATTCACCCACAAATCCCTGGGGATGGATAGGACACCCAGATAGGGCTTGTGCGGCAAGAAGGTAGTCAGAATGATGGTATCGGTGCGCGCCGCCGTAAATCCAGGGTCGGCGTAATCCATGCCCAGCAGCAGAATATTGGTGCGGAAGGGCAGCAGAAAATATGCACCCAGGACCAGGGCAACCAGCACAACGCTGGAGAGCATCAGAAAACAGCCAGCTGGGTGTAAGCAGCAGGAGGAGCTTGATCTGCGATTGGCTGCTCGAGCCTGCATCGTACGCGCATATTCATCCACTGGCATTTGTACATAACCCTTTTGCGGCTGGAATTGACCGGGGACGTTCGTTCTCCGTTGCATGGGAGCGTTTCTTCGTGGGTCATTTCGATTCATATTGGAAGTTCCTATGGGAAAAAATAAGCTTTGACAACCTGGAGCGCAGGATCGGTTTGATTTGGATTCTCAAATTTGGGAGCGTAGAGATCGGGAATTAACCCCTGTTCAGGAAAGGTGCTCTCAAGTCCAGGCACCCACCAATAGGCAGCAGTCACTCGCAGGCTGGATGCATCACTGAGAACAAACACTTGCTGGATGGTGTCTTTGCCGTAACTATTTTCCCCAATCAAGATGGCTCGCTGGTTGACTTGCAGGGCGCCCGCTACCACTTCAGCTGCACTGGCTGTGCCTTCGCCGATCAGGACTACTAAGGGAAACTCTGTGAATTTCCCGGGTATTTCAACTTTTTGGGTTTCTGCCGCCTTGTGACGGTATTGTTGCACCAAGATATCTCCATCTGTCAGGAATAAGCGGGCGATATCGACTCCTGAAGCAAGGTAGCCTCCCGGGTTATGGCGCAAGTCCATGACAAAGTGGGTCGCGCCTTGTGTTTTTAGGGTTTCAATCGCCGTTATGAGCTCATCGATGGTTTGCGAGCCGATCAAATGGATGGACAGAATGCCCAGGCGGGCTTCATCCGGGTCGATGCGATAACTGACCGAAGGGGTTAAGTATTCTCCGCGCACGATCGTCAAGCGGATTGGCTTATCACCGGGCGGGCGAGCAATTTCAACCTTCACAGCCTCACCTACCGGACCGAAGATGGCGGCTTTGATCCGGTCCAGGTCTGTATCGGAGGTGATAGCCAGGTCGTCAACGGCCAGCAATAGATCCCCTTTCAGCACCCCAGCGATCTCTGCGGGGCTATTTGGATAGGGAAAAAGGATCCAAAAACCGACATCATCTTTGAGCAGCTCAGCCCCGATCCCGCCGTAGGCGCCTTCCAGGTTAATGGTAGCCAGCTCATGCTGGTCCGGTTCCTGGAAAAAGGTGTACGGGTCCTGGTATGCTCCCACCAGCCCGTGGATCATGGCATATTCCAATCTTTGCTCGTCTGGAGCTTCCTGATAGCTGTGATGAACCAGAATTTGATAAGCCTCTTCCAGGATTTCAAATTGGGGCAAAGTCTCCTGGCTGGCGTGAAAGTAGTATCCGCTCAGAAAAGCGGCTGCCAGGAACATGATTGCGCTCAAAACCCCGAAGAAAGCCTGTAGAAATGGCTTTGAGAAAAACTTTGGTTTATCCATGCTCCTCGTTATAAGCCTTGGGTCCTGGTTGAGCCAGGGTTTTGGCAATTGGGCGAATGCTTAACCACCATTGATCTTTAGGACGCTGCTGTTTCAAATCTGCCACGCGGTCAAAATCTTCCAGTTTGGTAAAGCGAATTTCCCTGCCTTGTAGCCCAATAAATGCACATTCCTGGGTTTGGTTTTCTACATTCTCAATCAAATAATCGATGCAACGAGTAGCCAGTCGGGTGGCCTGGATGCGGTCAAAGGGGGATGGATTGCCGCCCTGCTGCAGGTGCCCCAGGATAGCCTGGCGTACATCGAACAGGTCCTTGCCTTCCTCTTCGAAGAGAGAAACCATGAAAGAGGTCGTGTATACTTTATTGGCATTCTCGTTGCGGATCATCAACCCCAGGCGTTTGCCATGGGAAAATCCATAAATGAGCTTGGCGACATCATCCTGCAAGTCTTTGAGAGTGACGCCTTCTTCGCTGATATAAACCCGTTCCGCACCGGTAGCCAGTCCACCGTAAAGCGCCAGGTAGCCGCAATTGCGACCCATCACTTCGACTACGAAACAGCGTCGCAGGGCAACAGCGGAATCCTTGATCTTATCGACTGCTTCCACGATATTATTCAACGCCGTATCAGCCCCAATGCTGAGCTCTGAACCTGGCAAGTTGTTGTTGATGGATGCTGGCAAACAAACCATGGGAATTTTGAATGCCGGGTAATTGTCGCGCATTTTAAGCAATTGAAAAGCTGTCTCATATCCAGCCCAACCCCCAACAATCAAAAGGCCATCAATATGGTGCTTTTCGATGGCGCGGGCTATCCCATAGAAATCACTGCCATTGGGAACTTTGCGATTGGTGCCCAATTCACAACCACCGCGCGATGCCCATCCGTTAACACTCATCCATTCCATTTCCTGTATTTCTTCATCGATCAAACCTTGGAAACCATTCCTTACACCCAGCATGATATGCCCGCGATCCATGCCAATCCGCACTGCCGCACGCACAGCTGCGTTCATCCCGGGAGCAGGTGCACCGGCATGGACAATTGCCAGACGATGTCGTTTTTGCATTGGGGCAGGAGCATGGGGCAAAGCGCGTAACATGGTTTTGAGTGTGTCAAAGGCTTCTTTGAAACTGTTTCCGCGCAGCGCCATGGCTTGTTCATAATTTTGCTCGGTGACCGCTTTGGCTACGGATTGGGTTTTTTCCACGTTTTCCATCAGGGGTGAAGCCGTGATGCGGTTGCCGCGCAGACCAATCAGTTGCGGCTCGCTTTCCGCATTCGAATTGATCAGGGTTTCCACAGCTGCATGACCAAGCAAGGTGCCCAGGTTGCGGTCGAAGGCGCTCGGGGATCCGCCGCGCTGCACATGCCCCAGCACAGTGACCCGTACTTCTTCACCCATGGCGTCTTCCATCACTTTGGCCACTTCCGAGCTGCCGATGTACTTGCCTTGCCGGTCGCGTGCCCCCTCAGCCATGACCACAATCGTATCCCGCCTGCCGGCTTTGCGACCGGCTTTCATGCGTTCCACCATCACTTCTTGCCAGTTTTCCACATCGGGAGGATTTTCCGGGATCAGAACCCAATCAGAACCGGTTGCCAGGGCGCCCATCAGAGCCAGGTAACCGCAATTGCGCCCCATCACTTTTACCACAAATGAGCGCTGGTGGCTGGCTGCTGTGCTGCTGATGGCGTCAATTGCCTCGGTGATGCGGTGCAAGGCCGAATCTGCGCCAATGGTCATATCCGTGCCGTACATATCATTGTCGATGGAGCCTACCAGGCCTACAATTTTTAGATAAGGATGCTGAGCAGCTTTCTCTGGGTCAACCCTTCCGGTTTCTACCAGTTCGCTTAAGTAGCTGGTCCATTCCTGGCGGAAAATGTTGGCGCCGGTCAGGCTGCCATCTCCGCCGATAATCACCAGGCTATCGATATCATTGATCAGCAGGTTGCAGGCAGCCTTGAGCCGGCCTTCACGCGTGCGGAAATCATCGCTGCGGGCGGTGCCAATCACCGTTCCGCCGCGATGTAAAATGCCGCCCACCGATTCCCAGCTAAGCGGCTTGATATAATCGCCGCCCTGTACCATACCCTCATAGCCTTCATAAATCGCGTAGACATCCACACTCTGGTCAAGCGCCGTCCGTACCACGGCTCGCACAGCCGCATTCATCCCCTGGGCATCACCTCCGCTGGTGAGTACGCCAATTTTTGAAAGTGAAGGTGTATTCATATAATGACTCCTTATACCTCATTTATTGTCTGAATTATATCTTACCCAGATAGGAAAAAGCTGTCAAAGCAGAAAATGCTGTCAAGCCAAGTAGAAATGTCCCCTTAAGCAAAGTAGAAAATGCTTGACATCTCATGTGTAAGGCGCTAAAATGCATATCCGTTGATAGCCCCCAAAGGCAGGGGGTATTTTTGTGCTGCATGGTAAGCTATGGTCACAGCAAAAGATGATGGGCGTAAGATTTCCTTACCCTGAAGAAAGGATCGACTGTATGGATGAACAACCGGTTGTTGAAGAAATGGGCAGCGATTACAGCAGTGTAGTTGCAGAAACCGTTACGCTTTCGAATACCAATGTGGAATCGGTTAAGGCTGATATTGTGCACATCTCTGGCGGTTTCACAAACCAGGTAATGGCGGACCAGGTTGAAGGACATAATGCTTTTTTGGCAGGTATCCAAGTTCAGCAAGCTACCATACAGGACAGCCTGGCTTTGCTTGTCAATGCTGGCGATCTGGATGGCACGGATGCTTTGATTTTGCTGGCCAACACAGGTGAATTCCATGCCAAGGAGAGCAATATTGGCGCATTGGTGGCTGATTCCGCTCATCTCGAAGGCAGCCAGGCGGCATTCGTAATAGCCAGCCAGGTAAAAGCCGACAAGATTCGAACTACCCTGCTGTTGACCTCCAAAGTAGAGGGGCAGGTAGAAACCATGGTTGATACCCCGCGTGCCTTATTGGCCGGTTTAAGCGCTGGAATCGGCATGGGAATGGTGCTGCTGGTTATGCGCTTATTGAAACGAAGGATTGGTTAACCCAGGCAATCTGCGATTACGTTCTGTCCAGGAATAGCAGTCGCAAAAACCTGTATCATTCACCGGCATATGCCGGACATCATTTACCGTAGGAGCAGGGTAATCCGGGACAAACCGGGTGAGAGGGCTCCGAGGAAGGAAACAATGGATAAAATCGTACTGAAAGCAACATCTCGCCAGGTAACTGGCAAACAGGTGCGCGCCTTGCGCCGTGAAGGTTTACTGCCTGCAGTGGTCTATGGACGCAATATGGATCCTTATTCAATCTCTTTACCGCACCATGTCACCAGCCTTACTTTGGGAGGCGTCGGTGGTTCAACCCTGATGGTCTTAGAAGTAGATGGTCTACCTCATAATGTGGTCGTGCGCCAAAAACAGCGTGACCCGGTATCTGGTTCACTGATTCACCTGGATTTTCAGGAAGTCTCCATGACTGAGAAGATGCGCGCTATGGTCCGTATTGAACTGGTTGGCGCTTCATCAGCCGTCAAAGACAAGGATGGCGTGATGGTTACTGGTCAAGAAGAGGTCGAAGTCGAATGTTTACCGGGCGATCTACCAGAGATCATTGAAGTCAACCTGGCTGACCTGAAAGACATTGGCGATGGCGTTTTTGTTAAAGACCTGCAAACACCCGAAGGTGTTGAAGTGCTGACCGATCCTGATGAGATGATTGTTCTGATAACAGCCCCGATTTCCGAAGCTGCACTGGAAGCGATGGAATCCTTGGGTGAAGCAGAACCTGAAGTCATCGAAAAAGGCAAGAAAGAAGAAGAAGACGAGGACTAAATCCCCGTTTTTTGTCAGGGTTAACAAAGACCTGCTGGCTTTTCCCGCTGGCAGGTCTTTTTTTTCTTCTATAGCCTTGATGCTAATGTTTGTTTGCTGAGCCGTTAAGGTTTAGCATTTCCAATAAATCCAGGGTAAAACGGGCTGTTGCGCCCCATAAAATTTCGCCAGCGTAGGATTGAAAATAAACGACGGGTACGGGTTTCTCCCGACCGGGGATTGCACGCTGGCGTATTTCGTGATGCTGGGGATCAGCCAGCCAGTCCAAAGGAATGGTGAAAACCCGGCTGACTTCGTGGGGAGAGGCGTGCAGGGGATAAGGCCAGGGCATGATTCCCACAACAGGCGTTACCAGGTAATTTGTAATCGTCAGATAATCGTTTAAGCGACCAAGCACCTGAACATCTTTGGGCGCCAGGCTAATTTCCTCTTGTGCTTCACGCAAAGCGGTTGCATATGGATTTTCATCCAGCGGATCCATTCTGCCTCCAGGGAAGGCGACCTGCCCGCTGTGCTCTTGCAAGGCAGTTGTCCGGCGGGTGAAGAGCAAATGCCAGCCGTCGTCTTTCATCAAAAAGGGGATCAGGACAGCGGCTGGTCTGGGAGGACCAGACAGGTATGCCTGCAGCTCAGGAAATTCCACCGCAAACTGGAGTTCTTGCCGTTTGGCGTTTTCCAGGCAGGCCTGGATTTGCTGTTTTTCGAGTTGCTGCTTCACTTCACGCTGCCTTAGATCAATAATCCCACTCAATATCCGCCTCTGGATCGTGGTCATCGAAGAAATAAGTCTCATGCAAAAAGCGCTTCTTGGCAGCCGACATCTCTTCATTAACCCAGTTTTCAATTTCCGCCTCGCTAGATAGAGCGGATTTTTCATCAGCTGGTGCAGTTTCTGGGGCGCTCAGCTCAACCAGCAGTTCTTTTGGCTTCATATCTTCTTCTGAAGGAAGTTCATCCGCATGTTGCGCTTGTGTAATGCTTTCTTGACTGGCGATGTTTTCTTCCATCCCGACCGTGTTTTCGGCTTCCAAGTCTTTTTCTGGGATTAGCATCGGGCGGGCAAAAATCAGGTAGCCAGTATGCGCAACCATGCGATCCGCAGGGCGAAATCGTTCGCTGACCACCTTATAGTAGCGCAACATAATCTCGCACACATCCACAAAGGCAAACTGGAACTGGTGCAGGGCGCCTAATAAGCGAGTAACCTGGTTGGTGGTTGGCAGGATGCTGCCAAAATATCCGCCTGATTTCAAGGATTGGCGTACCTGTCCAAGAAAATCATACGGGTTGGGAACATCCAGGAACAGGGCGTCTACATTCTGCTCGTCAAAACCCAAGCTGATATCGCGGGTTTTAAATTCGACGCGCTCCAGCAAGTTGACCCGTTCCAGATTTTTACGCGCCAGGTTTTGCATTTCGGGACGTTGTTCGTAGGAATATACATTGCCTTGGGGACCGACCGCCCAGGCTAAGGCGGTGGTCAATGCCCCCGAGCCAGTTCCGGCTTCAAGAACACGGCTGCCAGGGCCGATACCCATGGTTACCAGGATATAACCGATATCCTTGGGGTACATGATCTGTGTGTTGCGTTTGGTTTCTTTGAGGATATCACTTAATGAGGGCTCAAGCAGGAAATAGATACTGCCCAGGTGGGTGTGCACCTGGCTTCCCCAGGCTTTCCCGACCAATTCATCGTGGTGCACGATGCCTCGGTGGGTATGTAATTCAGCGCCTGGTACCAGTCTGAAGATAAATACTTTATTGCTGGGGCTGACTAATTGCACCAGGTCCCCAAATTGGGCATGTGTACTGGATGAAAATGAATGCATAGGATCCTTATCTGGAGGCCGTCTGGCTCAATGATTGGGCTGCTGATGGATGGTCAGCCTTGTCCTGGCGGCTCTATTCTTAGCCTCCTATCATACCATGAAGGTCCTGTTATCATAAAAACCTTGACGAAATAGATGTGGGCTGATAAACTTTATTTCAGTAAGTGGCACGTAAGTTCTTTCTAGGTTTGTTAAAGAAAGCCGGTTGAACGTGTGGTCCACGTTTAGCCGTTTTTTGCTTAAATAACCCAATTGGTTAAAGCACAAACCGGAGGCTTCGTTAGCCGAATAATCATTTTCTTTTTTTCTAAGTAAGGAGATCTACACAATGAACGAACGCGTAACTGGTAAAGTCAAATGGTTCAATGCAAGTAAAGGCTATGGCTTCATTGAGCGAGAAGGTGGTCCGGATGTATTTGTACACTTTTCGGCCATTGCATCTGAAGGCTATCGCTCCCTGGAAGAGGGCCAGCAGGTAGAATTCAGCATCGAGAATGGTCCAAAAGGTCTACAAGCCGCTCAAGTTGTTGCCCTCTAATTAGTAATTTCCTCATATAAAAAACATGAGGCTGTCTTTTACAGGCAGCCTCATTTTATTTATTTTTCAAACCGGCTAAGCCAGTTTCCCACAATTAAGAAAATCAGGCTGCCTAGGATAGCGGTGCTGATGTTGAGCACGCCGAATCTTCCCATAGAAAAGCTCAAATAATTCCCAATGAAATGACCAGCCCAAAAGCCAGCCCAGCTCAAAACCACGAACAAGAGTAAGCGGCCAATATGCCCGCCGCGCCACAGATGAAAAAGCACACCGAGTAACGAGGCGATCACGAATCCGAGCAGATATCCCGGTAGGGTCATTTTAACCTCCCTGAATTGTTGCTTGTTCTGATTGAATAATCCCACCACCCAGGCAGCGTTCACCCTGATAAAAAACGGCTGCCTGCCCGGGAGTGATATCACGTACTGGCTGCTCGAAGGCAACCTGAGCGTGGGTTTCACCTAAAGGTGTCACCCATCCCCAGGCATCCTGTGCCTTGTAGCGCACTTTCACCAGCAGGCGCATGGCTTGCGGTGGAGGGGCGCCATCCAGCCAGTTGACGTGATGGGCGACCAGGCCTGAACTCCCCAGAGCTTCTTGCGGTCCGACGATCAGGCTATTAGTTTCCACATCTTTACTTAACACGTAAAAAGGCTGCGCAGCAGACAGGCGAATGCCTTTGCGTTGCCCGATGGTAAAGTTAGCTAAACCGTTATGCTGACCAAGCAGGTTGCCTTGCTGGTCCAGGATTGGACCTGGCTCCTGGGTTTGGGGTGCATACCGGCTGAGAAAATCCTGGTAGCTGCCATTGCCGAGAAAACACAGATCCTGGCTGTCGGCGCGTTCGGCTACGGGTAATTCGAATGCGTGGGCGAGTTGGCGCACCTGTGGCTTGGTGTATTCGCCCAGGGGGAAGAGGGCGTGTTTAAGCTGCTGCCTGGTTGAGCACATGCAAAACATAAGATTGGTCTTTGCGCGTATCCACGCCACGCAGCAATTGGGTGTGCCCGTGTGAGTCGCGTTGCAGGCGAACGTAATGTCCGGTCGCCATGTAGTCTGCTCCAAGAGCCAAGGCGCGCTGCAGCAAAAACTGCCAACGGACCTGGCGATTACAGGTCAAGCAGGGATTTGGTGTAATCCCCTGCGCGTAGCCGTCCAGGAAGGCTTGCACCACCGTATCGCGGAAGGTTTGCTGGGCGTCAATCGCGTAGAATGGGATATCCAGCATGGCTGCCACCCGGCGCGCTTGCGCCATGGCATCCGGAGTGCAGCAGCGGTTATCGCATTCGCTGCCCGGTTCGCTCCACAGGCGCAGCATCATGCCAATCACCTGGTAACCTTGCTGCACCAGCAAGGCTGCCGCAACCGAGCTATCCACGCCACCGCTCATGGCGACCACAACCGTGGGTTTCTTGACCGGGGGCAGAGCTCATCATCTATGCTCCCAATTGCCTCACCTGGGCAACCAGTTTGGGCAGAACCTGGATAAAGGCCTGGATATCAGCGCTTTTGTTGTCGCTTCCCAGGGTCACTCGCAACGAGCCCAGCGCCCAATCATCGCTCAGCCCGATGGCGGTGAGCACATCCGATGGCTCGGGATTACCGGTTTTGCAAGCCGAGCCTGAAGAACAGGCAAAGCCAGCATGATCCAGCAGCATAAGCAAAGCGTTGCCGTCTGCGCCATGGAAAGCAAAACTGGCATGGTTGGGCAAGCGCAGGGAAGGGTGACCGGTCAGCTGGCTCTCGGGGATCTCTTCCAGGACGCGTCCGATCAGGTAGTCGCGCAGGGATATGGGCCATGTTTGTCCGTGCCTGGCGATTCTCAACAGCCAGCCGAAATGCTTCTGCCATGCCGACAATATAGGGGATATTGTGCGTGCCAGCCCTCAGCCCGAACTCCTGGCTGCCTCCGGTTTGAGCTGGGCGTGATCGGTGTTCCCTGGCGTACATACAAAGCGCCGACGCCTTTGGGTCCGTAAAATTTGTGCGCACCCAGGGAGAGCAGGTCTACTTGCAAGGCATCCACATCTACGGAAAGATAACCGGCAGCCTGCACCGCATCGCTGTGAAAAGGAATGCTCCTGGCGCGGCATACCTTGCCGATTTCGGTAATCGGATTGATTGTGCCAATCTCGTTGTTGGCGTAAATCACCGAAACCAACGCTGTATCAGGCCGCAGACGGGCAGCCACCTCTTCGGCAGACACCCTGCCATACTCATCCACCGGTAGGAATTCCAGCTCAAAGCCGTGCTGGCTTGCCAGTTGCTGGGCGGTGCGCGTCACAGCATGATGCTCCACCGGGCTGATCAGGATATGCCGGGCATTGCGCTGCTTGCGGGCTGCAAAAGCCGCGCCGCGCAAGGCCAGGTTATCGCTTTCTGAGCCGCAAGAAGTGAAGATGACTTCTTTGGGCTGGCAATTCAAGCCTTTGGCGAGGGTCTCTCGGGCGTTCTCCAGGGCGGCTTCGGCCTGTTGTCCGTAACGGTGCACGGAAGATGAATTGCCGAATATTTGAGAAAAGTAGGGCAGCATCGCCGCCAACACTGGCTCCGCTACCGGCGTGGTGGCAGCATAATCCAGGTAAATTTTTTGATCCATGGTTGGTTCCTTTATGTTTAAAACCCTAAGGGTCTCCAAGACCCTTAGGGTTTGGGATCTAGTCTAATTGGAAAGTGCTTCATCGCGAGATCCTTGTTCAGTCTGAGATCCGAAATCTCCAAGACCCTTAGGGTTTGGGATCTAGTCTAATTGGAAAGTGCTTCATCGCGAGACTCTTGTTCAGTCTGAGATCCGAAATCTCCAAGACCCTTAGGGTTTGGGATCTAGTCTAATTGGAAAGTGCTTCATCGCGAGATCCTTGTTCAGTCTGAGATCCGAAGTCTCCAAGACCCTTAGGGTTTGGGATATAGTCTAATCGAACAACATTTCTTGATTCAGGTTTAGTTCCCATTCTGCATGTGTTCTTATAAAATTCTCAACACCACCAAAATAGGATAATACCATATCTCTGTCTATCATTGTGGTCCTACTGCTTGGAATGACTTGATATGAAGAATACTTCCAGCGACGAAAATCTTTTACAAACCCATGTTTTTGCGGGTTCTGGTGGATATAACGAATTACATTCCAGAATTGCCGGTCGTCTTTCACAATAACGCGTTGAAAGGGATGCTGAAATAGACTGCCTGTTCTACCATACGCTTTATTAATTGATTTGGCATAGGCATTAAACAACTTAGAAAATTGATTAGATGGATTAAAAACCCTAAAGTTCTCCGAAATTTTTCCGGAATTGGAAGAGCTTTCGGTAGATAGCTTTTGGGTTGGGTTTGCATCGAAATCAGATATATATTTACCAAGCTCAACATCTTCAGGGGATTTGATCCTGACAAAGAGATGAAAATGGTTTTTTAGTAAGCAATAAGCGTAGGTATCCACAATTGGATGCACATGTCTGGTGAATAAAGTCAAAAAATAAGCATAATTCCGTTCTTCGATGAAGATGTCCTGACCATCTACACCTCGGTTGTAAATATGGTAATAGCATCCTGGTGATAAAGCAGGTGGTGAGGTCATAATCACCCTTTCTGTCCAAACCCTAAGGGTTTGCATGAACCACCGGTAACCAGTTAATACTGATTTACCAAGGCATCCAAACCCTAATGGTCTCCATTAGGCATCGGTAACCAAAAAATACTGATTAATCAAGGCATCTAAACCGTCCAAACCCTAAGGGTCTCCAAGACCCTTAGGGTTTTAAGATCTGGTCCAAATAATACGGCATCATCTTTTGCCACCAGGGCCAGTCGTGGTTGACATCATGTCCCCAGATATCAATCCAGGCTGGGATACCTTTGGCATCCAGGATGCTCTTCAACTGCAGGCTGTCGGCCAGCATTGCATCCTCCCAGGCGCCTTGCCCACAGCAGATAATGATCTGGCCCTGGCGGTAGCGCTCCAGATACCAGGCATCCGCCATATTGGGCAGGTAAGCCAACGGAGAATTGAAATAAACCTGGTCGTCCATGTAATCACCCAGGAACATACCCAGCTGGTACAATCCGCTCAAGGCGATCACGCCGCCAAACACGCCGGGGTGGCGAAAGAAGAAATTGACTGCGTGGTAAGCCCCCATACTGCAACCGGTGGCGATGATTTTTTCACCAACACAGCCGCAATGCTGGTCGATAAAAGGGGCGACTTCTTCCAGGATATAGCGGTCGTAGTCCTCGTGTCTGCGCGCCCGGTCCGCCGGGTGTGCGTTCCCGTTGGCCCAGGATTGGCTATCAATGCTGTCGACGGCGAAAACTTTGATCTTTCCATCATCGATGAACCCCTGGATCGCCGCAATCATGCCGAAATTTTCATAATCAAAAAAGCGGCCCGACTGAGCAGGGAAGACCAGCAGGGGCTTGCCATAGTGCCCGTAAACCTTGAGCTCCATGTTTTGGTTTAATTTGGGACTCCACCATTGATGGTATTCTGTTTGCATGGCTATTTCCTCAGATTTGGGTGTCGTGAATGAATGCCGCCATCTGGTGGACTTCATCCAATTCGGGCGTGCGCGCCAGGTAGCCGTAATCGCCTAAGGCCGCGCTGAACACGCCGCTGATGGCTTCGTGATGCACAATTTTCTCACCAAAAGCCTGCAAGATTTCTTCGTGCGAATGACTGTAATGGCGGTTGAACTTCCTGCCGATATAGGTACAGTGGTAGGGGCGGGTGGCTTTTTCTGTGAAGCGGTTATGCACAACGATATGCGCCCATTCTTTGTAAATGTCGATATCATTCGCATAGTTGAACATATCGGTGGTCATCCCACCGGGTGGGCGCATGTTGACTTCCAGGGCGATGATTTCACCATTCGCTGCCGAGCGGAAGAATTCAAAGTGGAAAAAGCGCTCGCGCACCTGGTAAGCATTCAGGATCTTGCGCCCAGCTGCTTCCAGATCGGCAGGGATATCGCGCAGAGAATAATAATAGATCAGGTCGTCCTGGTTGACGGTTTCCATCACGCCCTGGCTGTATTGATGGGAGGTATAAAACACCAGGTTGCCATCCCGGTCGGTCAGGCCGTCGAAGGTGCAGATCTGACCCTGGACGTATTCTTCGATAATATACTCGACTGCCGGTTTTAGCAGGAAAAAGTCTTCCAGTTCTTGATCGGAGTGGATCTTATAGGTTGCCGCTGCGCCAACGCCTGAATCGGGTTTGGCGACCACGGGGTAGCCGGTATCCTGGACCAGGCGTTTGGCCTGCGCCAGGGTATGTACCACCTTGCCTTGCGCCACCGGAATGCCGGCTTTGATGAACATTTGCTTCATGATTGATTTGCGCTTGATGGGCGGCATATCTTCGCGCTTCAAGCCGAACATATTGAAATCGCTGCGCAGCTGGGCTTCGGTTTCCAGCCAGTATTCATTTTGCGAATCGATGCGATCCAGCTTGCCATAGCGATGGGTGAAATAACCCAGGGCGCGCACCAGCTCATCATAATTGTGCATATCATTGACGCGGTAGTACTCACTCAGCACCTGGCGCAGCTCCGGACGCAGCAGCTCGTAGGGTTCGTCAGCTAACCCCAGGACGTTCACACCCAGGTTATGCAGGTGCAGGCAAAACTGGTAGTAATTCGGCGGAAAATGCGGAGAGATATAGACAAAATTCATCATGGTCACCTATTTTGACAAGTTTACTTGAACATCGACGCTTGCGAAAGTGTCTTATTATAGCGTGAATTATTCTGAAAAAGTTCTAATTTATCCCCTATGTTGCTTTCCCTTGATATAATAGAATCACAATCCGTTGCAACATGATGGGAGGAATTATGTCTTTTCAAATCAAATTTGGAACAGATGGCTGGCGTGGTCGCATTGCTGAGGATTATACCTTTGCGAACTTGAGGCGCTGCGCCCAAGGCTTTGCCAGTTACCTGCTCCAAAATGGACACCAGGGTCAATGGGTGGTGGTGGGCTATGACAAGCGCTTCCACTCCGAGAATTTCGGCGCTGCGGTAGCCGAAGTACTGGCTGCCAATGATCTCAAGGTTTATCTAACCCAATCGGCGACTCCCACCCCGGTGATCTCCTTTTCTGTCGTTGCGAAGAACGCGGTCGCAGCAGTCAATATTACCGCTTCGCACAACCCACCCACGGATAATGGTTTTAAAGTGCGCAACCAGTACGGCGGCGCCATCGACCCGCAGGGTTTGAAAGAAATTGAAGCGCTGATCCCGGATGACGAGCAGCAGGTTAAAAGCATTCGCCTGGAGCAGGCGTTGGAAGATGGTTTGGTGCAAATTTTTGATCCCGCTCCAGCGTATATCGCCCAAATCGAGCGCCTGGTGGATCTGCAAAAGATCAAAGATGCTGGTCTGAAAATTACGGTCGACCCCATGTGGGGGAATGGCGCTGGCTGGTTTCCTCGCTTGCTGTCCGGCGGTAAGACCCTGGTCCGCGAGATTCACGCCGAGCGCAACCCGATCTTTCCTGAAATGCAACGTCCTGAGCCGATCCAGCCTAACGTGGATGCTGGGCTGGCTGCTACGCTGGCGCACCAATCCGATGTGCTCATCATCCTGGATGGCGACGCAGACCGGGTGGGGGTGGGTGATGAGAACGGGTCAATTCATCGATCAGCTGCGTGTGTTTGGCATGTTAGCCTATTATCTGTTGCAGGTGCGCGGCGAACGCGGCCCGATTGTCAAAACCCTTTCAACCACCGTGATGCTGGATAAATTAGGCAAGCTTTACGACGTGCCGGTGCACCATACGGGTGTGGGCTTTAAGTATGTAGCGCCCAAGATGCTGGAAACAGATGCCCTGATCGGCGGCGAGGAATCGGGCGGCTATGCCTTCCGCGGACATGTACCCGAGCGGGATGGCATCCTGGCCGGTCTGTATATGCTGGATATGATGGTGCGCACCGGCAAAAAGCCCTCTGAGCTGCTCTCCTTGCTCTTTGAGAAAGTCGGCGCACACTATTATGACCGCATTGACACTCGTTTTGAGGGCAGCCGCGAGCAGCGCAAGCAGCGCATTCTGGATGCCAATCCACACACCATCGGCGGTCTGAAGGTGCTTGGCTTGGAAACGACGGATGGTTTTAAGTTCAACCTGGAAGATGGTGGTTGGCTGTTGGTTCGTTTTTCTGGTACTGAACCGATCTTACGCGTTTATACGGAAACCACCCATGGCGACCGTGTGCAGGCAATCCTGGATGATGGCTTGAAAGTGGCAGGGATTAAGTAATTGCTGGTTGACACGCATTGCCACTTGAACTTTGAGGCATTTGATCTCGACCGTCCAGCAGTGGTGGAAAACGCCCGCCGGGTTGGTGTGCAGCGCATGCTTAATCCGGGTGTGGATATTGCCTCGAGCCAGTCTGCGCTGGGGTTGGCTGGGACATACCCTGAGGTTTTTGCAGCCGTTGGGGTGCACCCGAACGATGCCTTATCCTGGAATGAAAACACCGAGGCCCAGCTGGAAGATATGGCTGTCCAACCAAAGGTGGCAGCAATCGGAGAAATTGGACTGGATTATTATCGTGACCGGTCGCCGCGCCTGCTGCAGGCGCAAATCTTGCGCCGCCAATTGTCCCTGGCTGCCAGGCATAAGTTGCCGGTGATCATTCATTTGCGCAATGAAGTGGACCAGCACCAGGCAACGGATGATTTGTTGGGCATTCTTGGCGAGTGGGTGCAGGATTTAAATTCTGATGGCAACCCTCTGGCTGATCAGCCCGGCGTGATTCATTCATTTAGTGAAAATTCACATTATGCTGAGCAAGCAATTGTGATAAACTTTCTACTCGGAATAACCGGACCAGTTACCTTTCGTAGTGCGGGTGAATTGCGGCAGGTGGTGGCTTACGTTCCTTTAAATAAATTGCTCATTGAAACAGATTCGCCTTTTCTGACGCCGCACCCATTTCGCGGCAGAAGAAATGAACCGGCTCATGTTCGATGGGTGGCAGAAAAGATTGCCGATATCCAGGGAGTGCCTGTGGATGAGGCAAAATCAATTATCTATAAGAATGCTGAGAGACTTTTTCATTGGTGAGTAATCTTTTGAGTACGGTAAACTTTTTCAGCCTTGTTCAAGAGCAAATCGGGATGGTCGAGCGATTGATGCGCTCGCAGGCAGATAGCCATCATCCTGACCTGGCTACTGCTCTCAACCATTTGTTATCCTCGGGTGGAAAACGCATTCGCCCGGGAGTGGTTTTGCTGACGGGTAATATGTTGGGTGGCGATGTCCAACGCCTGGTGACATTATCTTCAGCGATCGAGCTTTTACACACCGCGACCCTGGTGCATGACGATCTGATCGATGGCTCCTTTTTGCGTCGCGGGATGGCAACCCTCAATTCGCAGTGGTCACCGGCCGCGACAGTTTTGACCGGTGATTTTATTTTTGCTAAAGCTGCCCGGCTGGCATCTGAAACCAACGATTTGGAATTGATGAGTATGTTCTCCGAAACCCTGGCAACCATCGTCAATGGAGAAATCACACAATTGTTTTCCAGTCATGGCGTCGCCAATCATGATAATTATTACCAGCGCATCTACGCCAAAACTGCCTCCTTGTTTGAATTGTCCACAACCTCGGCTGCTATGATCAGCGCGGTGGATAAAATTGTCAAAGAGAACGCTCGCAATTTTGGATACGGAATTGGCATGGCTTTTCAGATTGTGGATGACGTGCTGGATTTCACCGGACAGATGACCACGGTTGGAAAACCTGTCGGCAGCGATTTGCGCCAGGGGTTGATCACCCTGCCTGCGCTGTACTACCTGGATGAGTTTCCTGACGATCCGGTGATTGGCTTAATGCGCAACGGCTTGACACCGGTCTCAGCAGATATTGACCGCTTGGTTGAGGCCATTCGCAGCAGTGGGGCCATCGAAAAATCCATGCAAGACGCCAGAAGCTTTGTTGATCAGGCCTTGCAGGCTTTATCTGTCTTGCCAGCCAATCCTTACCGAGAAGCATTGCAATCATTGGCTTTTTACATCGTCGATCGGGAATTGTAATTAAGATTAAAAAATCAGCGATTTATTAATTCCATAGTAAAATCGTCTTTTAATGCCTGTCCATTTCGCCCCTCTTCAAAGGGGCGAAATGTCAAATAAAGAGGAGATAAAAGACGATGATGCAAACCCCGACAAACGAAACCCCTGTATTTGCAATTCCAGATAACAATCTCATTCCCGTAAGCGACCACCTGACCAAGATGGCCGCTATCCCGCCTTCGCGCATGTTCCTGATCAACAAGGCGCTCAAAGTCTACCAGCAGAAAGCCCCTGGCAGCCCGATCTACGACGCTTCCCAGGGCGACGGCGGCGCCAGCCTGCCTGGTGTGCCCAAAGAAATCCTGGAACGCGCCGCGCGTTACCAGATCGAGCAGGGTACTGCTTACGATATGCCCTTTGGCACGGATTTATTCCGCCGCCGGGTGGTTGAAGATTACTGGCAGCTAGATCCTTCCCTCGGTCTCGGACCGGGAAACGTGGTGGCTGCTGTTGGCGGACGTGATGCCCTGGTAAAAGCCTTCCAAGCCATGCAGACCTTGGGACATGGACGCCAGGGAGATGCTGTTATCGTGTCGCGTGTCCCTTGGATTTCTTACAACTGGGGGCCTTACGGCGTTGGCGCCAATGTGTTGTACGCTCCAGGCTCGCCCGAAGAAGCTTGGGCTTATACCGAAGACAGCCTACGCGCCTGCGTAGATTTTGCTGCCAGATCCGGCCGCAAGGTGGCTGGCCTGGTGCTCACTTCGCCGGACAATCCCACTGGCAACACTCTCAGCCTTGAACGCCAGGTGAGCCTGGTGAAGGCCGCTCTTGAAGCTGGAGTGGCATTTGTGCTTCTGGATTGGATCTACCATTACATCACCGATGAATCCCCTATGGATATCAACACCTTCCTGCGCCATTTTGAACCGGCCGAACGGCAGCGCTTGATCTTCCTGGATGGTTTGACCAAGAGCCTGGGCGCTTCCAACGTGCGCAGCGCGCACCTGATCGCCGGGGATGAAGTGGTCAAGTTTATCGTTTCGCGCGCCTCGCATGGCGTCATTCCGCCGTTCTTCCCCAATGCCGTGGCCATTGCCGCCTACGAAATGGGTTACGCACAGGCTGCCCGCACCATTATTGAGCCAACCAATGCCAGCCGCATCGTTCTGGATGCCTTCTTGCGCCAGAAGGGTTTCCGCTACATCATGGGCAAAGGTTATTATGCCTTCATTCATGTGGGTGAATATTTACAACGCCGTGGTTGGCAGGACACCGAGCAACTAGGCCAGTATTTAGCTGAAGAACACGGGGTCGCCATCGTACCGGGTGTATATTTCTCGGTTTATGGCGGCGAGTGGCTGCGCTTCTCATACGCCACACCGGTGGAGCGCACCCAGGGTGCTGCTGAACGCCTGTGGGAAGGGTTAAATGCTCTATGATGTCTGATCCGAGTTATGACCCTTCGCTTTTTGCTGAGAAATATTTCCTGGCATTGGAGCAGGCGGTCAAAGATAGCCCCAATGGGGGCGTTGCAGGTTGCGAGCTGGAATGGAATATGCTGGACTCGAACTTCCGCCCTTTGTTAACGGTCGGTTCAGGTCCTAGCCAGAAATCCTTTGTCGATTACCTGCGAGAAGAATGCCTGTCTTCCTATACGCGCGGTTTCAGCCAGTTGGAAGTCTTCAATTGGATGATCGAATGGGCAACCCGCCCATATTATTCTGCGCGTGGCGCTATCCAGGAGGCGCGCCTGATGGAATCTGTCCTGGTCAACGCTTTGCACCAGGCCGGTAGTAAATTTGGCGATCAACTGTTGCACTGGCACGGTAACCTGATCTACCCCCTGGATGTTGGCTTCAACTGCATCCCGGGATCCTGGCATATCGCCAAGCGCCGTTACCTGGAACGCTGTGTTTCTATGTACGGCAACAACCTGGCGACTGCTGGCACGCATTCGAATCTTTCCCTGCCCGACCCGCTCTTCGCCTGGGATTTCATGCATCTGCCGGCCAATCAGCGCAACCAGCTTCATCTAGATGAGTACAAAAGCGAGTTTTACATTTCCGCCTCGCGCTTGATGCGCGCCTTCGCTGCCTTGTTCATTGCCACGAGCGCCTCAACGCCTTTCCTGGCAGTGCGCCGTGATGACCAGGCTGTGATGCTGCTGACCGATCTGGACTCGCAGCGTAACCTGATCTTCCCCAATCCACCGGAAATAGACTTACCGGACCTGTATCGTTCCTACGCCGATTACCTGTCGATCTCTTATGACCTGGTGCGGCGCGAGGTGCGTTTTGGCAACAATAACTGGACCCCGGTGCGCGCCCGCTCGCATGCTGAGCCGGTAGAACGCATGATCCTGGTCACCAGCGATCAATTGCGCAGCCTGTACTCACGCGGCCTGTACTCCCAGGGCTCTGTGCTCTCGGTCGAAGACATGGCCAAGCAGATCGAACAGCAGAACCTGTTAGCCCGCATCAACCTGCCCATGGCGCGTGTCGAAGTGCGCACCGATGATGGCGGCAACCCGATGGACCTGGAAGTCGCTAACCTGACCCTCAAGCACCTGCTGATGATGCGCTTCTACGCCGACCCGCAATTTGCCCGGGCTTTCCGTTACGACGCCGAAGACCTGCAACGGGCGCGCCGTAATGAAGACCTGGCGGCTCGCAACGGTTTACGCAGTGAAATTGAACATCCCCTGACTGCCAAGCCCATCCCGATGCGCGAGTTCCTCTCCTGGACTTTGGACGAATTGCGCCCGCTTGCCCAGGCAGTTGGCGCCTGGGAGGACTTGCAACCTCTGGTCGAGATGGCTCAGGGTGGTCCCAACACCGCTGAAAAAATCCGCCAGGAATTGGCTGGTCATTTGGAACATGGCGACCAGGTCCCCATGGATTGGTTCAAAGCCCATCACGCACAACGCGTGGCAGAAGTGTCGGAAGAAGTCGAGCACATTGCTGAAATTTATGACTCTTTGCGCCTGGATAGCGAAAAGCTGGGTGAGTTTGTGCAGCGCGCCCGCCAGGAAGTTCGCCGCAACCCGGAAGCGCCGATCCGTTTTCGTCCGAAATCCAGCGCAGAAGTGGGTATCACTTTCCGCGACAAGACCAGCGAGATTGTATCCTTATCCAGTCATCTGATCCGCATCCCCTCGGTGACTGCCTGTCCGAACGAGCGCCTGGAAGAAGTGCGCCGGGCCTCCCTGTTCATCTTCGATTATGCCCGCCGCCAGGGTCTGGGTGTGCGCTACTACGACCAGGAAAAATACCCCGCCTTGTTAATCGGTTTTCCCGGGCAGATGCTAGCGCCGGTGATGCTCTCCGGGCATTTTGACGTGGTCGAGCCCGAGCCGGATGACGGTCAGTTCGAGCCGCGCCTGGATGGCGACTACCTGTGGGGGCGTGGCGCCGCCGATATGAAAACCGTTGTGGCTACCTACCTGGTTTGGATGAAAGATGCCTTGCATGCTGGTCCGCCTTACCCGCCGGTGAACTGCCTGCTGGTTGGCAACGAAGAAAACGGCGAGGGCGAGCCGATGGGCACCCCGCATGTGCTGCGCATGCTTTCCGAAGAATCCTGGGTGCGCCAACCCGGCGGAGAAGAAACCCCCTATGCGCCGCAACTGTTGATCGCCGGTGAGCGCACCGGTGAAAAGGGTGATGAGCTGTGGGGCGAAATCTGCACTGAAAACCGCGGTGTGATGCGCTTTGATGTGCTGGTGCGCGGCCAACGTGGCCATTCTGGCGTAGCTACAGCCAAAGGTGGGCTGGACCTGACCGAGCGCCTCTTACAAGCCCGCAGCGCTCTAATTGAAATCTTCAGGCGCCGCCTGACCCTGAGCAGCCCGGATGGCTGGCAGTCGCAAGCCAAGTTCCCCTTCATCCAGGTGGGCACACCCGGCGTGTATAACATCACCGCCGACCAGGGTATGCTGGGCGTCGAAGTGCGACCCATCCCTCAGGATGACGTTGTCTGCTCTGCGCCAGGAGCTGGACGAATTCTGCCGCACGAATGATTTGGAGCTGGTTTGGTCAACCGATGAACCGGGGATTGTTTGCGATGCAGATAATCCTTACCTGGGCGCTTTGATCCAGGCCGTGGAACAAGCCAGTGGTCAGCCGGCGCGCCTCAGCCGTAAGCTGCCCGGCACCAGCGCCCGCTTCGCGCCGCGCGGCCAGGGCGTGGTCTGGGGACAGACCGGCATCGGTCCACATGCCAAAGGTGAGCGCCACTACCTGCCCAGTATCTTGCCCTACTACCAGGCTCTGCAAGCGCTGGCTAAGAATTTGACCCGGTCCTAAACCCTCATCCAGGGGACAATCTATCAAAAACCAAGACCCTAAAGGTATCCGAAAACCTTTAGGGTCTAATCTTACGTAATTTCCAAGAATATCTCTGGATGTTGTTCAGCAATCCTCAACAACGATTTAGCCGGACCGCTGGGTTCTCGGCGGTTCTGTTCCCAATCCTGCACTGTACGTACACTCACCCCCATCAAGCCGGCAAAGGCGGCCTGTGACAACTTCAAGCGTGCGCGTATCTGCTTAGGATGTGATGGTTCATCCAACTTACGTGTTACCAGTTCAACCTTTCCTTCTTTGAAAGCCTTCACTTCCCGGATACCATCTAAAATTTCTTTTCCAATCTCACGTTCAGACATGCTTAATCTCCTCAGCAATTTGCTTCAATATATGCGCCGGAATCGTCTCGCGCTCTCCTTTGGCGTAAATTGTGAGCAACCAAATTTCGTTGTGGAGTGTTTTCCAAAAATAAATCACACGAACGCCGCCACGTTTGCCCTTACTTTTGGCTCCCCAACGTATTTTTCTCACACCACCGGAACCAGGGACCACATCTCCGCTTTCTGGATAGTTCAATAAATAAAGTTGTAGTTCATGATATACATCATCATCAAGGTATTGTTGTACCAGTTTGGTGAACAACGAAGTCTCGATGAATTCCATAGTGCAATTGTACGGCAATGCCGTACAATTGTCAAGAATACATGGTTAAATATTCTGAATTATGAGTGTGGTCTGGCTGCGATTCAATCAAGACCCTCAAGGTTACCGAAACCTTGAGGGTCTGATCTTTTCTCTCTACTAAGCGCAGCGACGGAGTGGGGAACTATCTTAAGACAATGGGCAAGTAGATCAATCTTGCTTGCACGGTAGAGGCCACACCATTTCCCCAAACGCTGGCGTGCACAGTATCAGGATGCAACGGATCGATTGCCAGGGAATGTATCGATGGCATCGTTATGCCAGTGTTGAAAGGCGCCCAATTCCCACCGCTGTTTTGTGTAATAAACACGCCATCGTTATTTGTCCCTGCATATAAGATCTGCGGTGTGTCGGGATGAATTGCCAGGGAGCGGATATAGAGGCTGCTCAGTCCGGTGTTGATCGGGTTCCAATTGTCCCCAGCGTCTGTGCTCTTGAAGAGGCCGTTCCAAGTTCCAGCATAGACTTTGTCGGGATCTTGCGGATCGACAACCAGCGCATAGATGTTAAGATTGGTCAGCCCGGTGTTAACGGCAACCCAGCTAGTTCCTGAATTGAGCGTTTTAAAAATACCCGCATCCGATGTCCCTGCATACAGGATCGAGGGGGTTGTGGCATTGATCGCCAGGGCGGTAATCGCGTTGGATGTGATTCCAGTTTGAATAGCCTCCCAGTTCCCTGCTCCGTTTGTGCTCTTATACATACCATTGTAGGTACCCGCATAAATCGTCGCTGGTGAGAGCGGATCTATGACCAGCTCAGATATTCCGGACAAGGTTAGACCTGTGTTGGACGCAGCCCATTCACCTCCGCCGTTGGTGCTTTTAAAGACGCCTCCCGTAAATGTACCCGCATAGACTGTATCGGTCGTAACGGGATCAATGGCCAGGCTATAGATATAAACCTGGGTCAAGCCATTATTGATGGCGCTCCAATGCAGACCACCATCCAGGCTTTTATAAATTCCCCCCCCATATGACCCTGCATACAAGGTCGTTGGCAGGCTTGGGTTGATGGCCAGGGTGTAGATTTTACTGGCCACCAATCCGTTATTGGCCGGACTCCAGTTTGCGCCGCTATTGGAAGATTTGAATACGCCGCCTGCGAAAGTCCCGGCAAACAATGTGGATGTATTGAGCGAGTTGATTGCCAGACAGTCAACGCTGGTGGAGGTTAACCCTGTGCTGACCAGGCTCCATCCCGCGCCGCTGGTGGTGCTGACGTAAACGCCGATGTTCGTCCCCGCATATAGGGTGGAGGGTGTGACGGGGTCAATAACCAGCGTGTTGGTTGTCAGGCTGGAGAAACCAGTGTTGACTTGAGACCAATCATCGCCATTGTTTGTGCTCTTAAAAACACCGCTCCCGAAAGTGCCTGCGTAAAGTGTGGAGGGGGTCAGTGGATCGATGGCAATCGAATAGACAATTGTGGCAGTCAATCCGCTATTGGCGGCGCTCCAATTGCTACCCCCAGTGGTCGTTATAAATATACCGCCTCCGTTTGTCCCGGCATATAATATCGCTGGGTTAGATGGGTGCATAGCCAGGCAGTTGATATTGGTATTGTCCAACCCGGTGCTGGCTATCGTCCAATTTCCGCCGTTATTCGTGCTTTTGTAGATTCCCCCGATTGATGTCCCTGCATACAACGTGGCAGGCGTCAAGGGATCTATCACAATCGCAGAAACCGCCAAGCCGCCAGGGATACCGCTGCTGCTGGGGCTCCAGCTAAGACCACCGTTCGTGCTTTTGAAGATACCATAATAATAAGTCCCGGCATACAGGGTCTCCGGATTGCCTGGCTCGATAGCCAGTGTGTAAACCAGTTTACCCGTAAGACCATAGTTTATAGCTGTCCAATGATCGCCCCCATCTGTGCTCTTATAGATACCGCCTTCTGAGGTGCCAACATAAAGCGTGTCAGGGTTACTGGGGTCGACCGCCAGCGTATTAATGGTACCACCCTGCGGACCGTGAGATGCCCAAATTTGTGATCCTGCCAGGCTGTTTTCGGTTCTAACCAGGCACAAGACCCAGTAAGGTGACCAGCAATAGCGTACCCAACCTGCTCATCCGTTGCATCATTCACCTCCTGTGGAACGCCATAAATGAAATTTTTTCGAAAAATTCGTGTAGAAATCAGCCAGGCATTGTAGGTCATCCTTAATTTCCCCGAGGAAAAGTGCTGGCAGTGGAGGAAAATGGATAGTTATATTATGGTGAGAAAGATGTGCTTTGTCAAATGGTTCAGACAACTTCGGTATGGCTAATTCTTTTTTGAGGTCAATTCAAACAAAAAAAGACCCTAAAGGTTGTGGAAACCTATAGGGTCTGGTTGCTGATATCCACTTAGCGCAGTGACGGAGTAATTGCTATCTCCGTAATCCGCTGGGCATTAGACGGAGCGTGGTTTATCTACCTCGTCCGCCCGCTTCGCTTGTGGGGGAGTGCGCCAACGAGTTGGCGTTTATCCACTTCTTTGACAGGAGGTGAGGAATTTACTTCCCGCCTTTACTGCCTTTTCCGCCTCCATTGGCTGAGTTCTTGCCGGCGCCAACCGATTGGCTGGGCGTCTTATCCGCAGGCATGCCCGCCGAAAGCATTTGACGCACGACAGCTTTGAACGCCAGTGGATCGGTTGTGCCCAGGCTGACCAACCGGTTCTGGGCTTGTAGCATTTCCATGACCTGCGCCATCAATGGGTCGGCATTCTCAGGGAAATTCTTGCGGAATTGGGTCATCGTTTGAGATTGGGTCTGCAAGGCGGTGCGGATCTGCTGCATAGCTTTTGTTTGATCGGCTTTCTTCATTCCGGCGGCCTCGCCAAACGCCTTGTACATCTTCTCCATATACAGGTGAGCCAACTCCTGCGGGACAGGCTGCCCATCCTCGCCGAGTTTGACCATCTGGTACACGAGCTGATTTGCCCGTTGAAGCATTTCCGGGACCTGCTCCTGGGTGGCTTTGTCGCTAACCCCGCCCATGGCTAACGCAAAGGCAACCAATAGACTTAATAAAGTAGTTTTCATCCTACAATTTCCTTTCGTAATTCATACTCTTTTTTTCCCCAGGTTAAATTGACTGGTAGGGTTTCCCCGAAGAAGAGGCGCGTTGTATTAAGCCTTTGCCTGGGATTTAACTTCTCTGTAGGTTATGACGAGGAAATCTGAGATTGGATACGAATTATTCCTGAATAAGTACTTTCTTCTCATCCCATACTAAGTAAACCAGAAGGATTTGCTCAGGTTTCTATCTGGGTTGGGATTGCTTGCTCGGCAGTGAATCGTTTGTGAACTTGTGTCATGGTCAGGTCCTCCCGTTTTTGGGTTCTTTCTACCATGAGTGGTTCACTTTTCAAGTTGCGATGTTCACTTTTGAAGTTTACCTGAGTTCACTTTTCATTTCTTAATAGTTCACTTTTGAAGTTTAGATGGTTCACTTTTAAAGTTTGGTTTACAAAAAGTAAAAAGGTTGTTGACAAAACCAGTGGAGCGTAGTAATATTTTGCAGCTTGAATCACGGCGAGGTAGCTCAGTGGTAGAGCAGGGGACTCATAAGCCCTTGGTCGTGGGTTCAAATCCCACTCTCGCCACAACTAAAAACCTGTCCAATGGATGGGTTTTTTTGTTGACTCTCTTACTGACAAATCGCATCCAACAGCCGCTGGTCTAATTTTTTCGCATAGCTGACAGCTTCATCCTTGTTGAAGGTGTCGCCCAGGCGGATGTGGACCACAGTCCCGCAGCGCTCAAAAAGCGCATCCACAAAACGGAAGGATACGCCTGCCTGGTAAAAAATGTAGACATGGGCGCGCTCCCCAAGCCCCGAAATACGCTCAGTCTCCTCGATGACCATGCCCTGAAGTAATCGATCATAAGCCTGGTTGACCTGATCCGCATCCGGGAAGAACAGGATGGCGACGCCACCAGCCCCCGAACCCTCGCGCTCAATCAGCTGGTAGAATGCGAGCTCAGCTGGCGGAAGGCCCTCGAAAATCTTAGGCAAACCATCGTAAACCTGCCCACCCTGGTAACCCGGCGGCAAATCGCCGTCCAGGATGGCCAGCGCTTGCAGGTCCAGGTCGTCGATTGCGACAGGCGCGTCTGCAAACCAGGGTATCAGTTCGGACTGGCTTAGTGGGGATTTCTGCGCGGCAGGAGATGCGCTGTTGGAGGGAACGGAATTTGCATTTTGCGAACAAGACGCTAGCAAGAAGATCAATGTGAGCAGCAGGAACTTTTTCATGGTCTCATTTTCTCACGAAACAGGCGGTTTGATAACCCATGCCGGCGAACACATCGCAGCTCAGCGCAGGTCGTACAAGTACAGGCTGGCGTTTGTTTGAGTGAGCGCTTCTTGCCGCTGCCCGAATTGTTCCAAGTGCGCCAGGATATAAGCTTCTTCATTCACTGCGCACCAGGCGCAGTTGTGTGAAAACAGAAACCAAACCCGTCCGCTTCCAGCAAAGCGCTCAATTTCCTGCAAATACTGATCGGGATGATCCCTGTTATAGGCGCCGATCCAGTAGCTTTCTTCCACAAAGCCAAATTGCGGGGCATAGTAGCGAAAGGCTGGCCCACTGCCGTAATAGACATAAATGCGGTCTTGTGGGTGCATATTCTCGCGCAGATGGACCAGCAAGGGTTTGATGTGCTCGTTTTAACGCGGCGGGAGCGAGCATTCTGGAATTCTCTTGCCAGGCGGGGTAAGCGAAATAGATCAGAAGCGCCAAAAAGGCAATAATGGATAGCGGCAGGTTGATTTCCCGCAGCTTAATCCGGATCATATCCATCCCTTCCGCCAGGATAAGCAGGAGCATGGGCGTCATAAACAAGCCCAGGCGCTCGCCAAAGGGATATTTTTCCAGGGCAGAGGCAACCAGGGTCAAGAGAATGGGCAAGCTTATCAGTAAGCCTGTGCTGCGTTGGCGCACGAACAGCGAAAGCATGCCAGCGGTCAGAACAGCCAGGCTCAGCCAGGTGACGGGTAATTTTAGAGGGTTCTCTAAAATTTGAAAGCCCACTTGCGCATACCAGGACCAATTTTCCCAGGGCGGAATAGGCGCAAAAGACGCCTGCCAATAATTCTTGAGGCTCGCGTTAGCAGCCAGGTGCTGCAGGCTAAGCACATAGGTCAGCGCCAGGCTGGCCATACCCAACGCTCCGGCAGCCAGCAATTTCACCAGGCGTTGCCTATCCCGTATAATCAGGCTTTCTATACAAAAGGCGAAGAGAAACCCTGCCAGAACAAACAAGCTGGGATGCGAGAACCAGAGCGCCACGGCTCCGCAAATGGCTAACCAAACCAGCTTGCGGTCATGCGTTGGATTTTGCAGATAACGCCCGGCCAACCAGAGCAATAGCACCGCGAAGAAAACATCCGTGGAATATTGTTTGTTTTCGCTGGCGTAGTAAATCAAAGGGGGGGAGATGGCCATCAGCCAAAGCGCAGCCTGAACGGCAAAGGGCTGCAGAAAGCGCCTGGCGGCCAGGTAAAACAAGGGCAAGGAGGCCAGCCCGCCAAGCAAAGGGAACAGGCGCAGCAGATAATCACGATTGCCGAGCGTGCTGATGACGGCCTTTTGCACCATCAGGAAGCCCAACGGTGCACCCTGGTTATTTTCCAGTGGTTGCAGCAGCTCAGCGAAGGATCGATCGACCAGGTTAAGCGCCAGCAGTGCTTCGTCGAACCACAGCGAGCGGTTCAACAGGTAGAAATACAGGCGCAGCCCGCTGCCCAACGCCAACGCAGCCAGAATTGCCAGCCCGTTCCAGGTTAGCTTTACGCCAAAGAAGGGAGCGCCTGCCTTCAAATCTTGATCGGGCGAGTTTGTCGCGTTCATGCGATATCGATTTTACCCGCTTTCACCCGTCGCAGCTACACCAACCTGCGATCCGTTGCATGCGGCGCGATTTCTTTTGGATATCCCCGGTTGGCTACTGTCCAGGCGCGAGCCGTAGCTTACGTCACATGTTGAATAAACTTCAGTTTGTTCATGATAGGCCGCCGGGCATATCTATTGGGATAGTATCGCACTCACGCGTCATGGACACCCTGGCAGAGACGGGGAAAGTGCAGAGTTTGTTAATAAATATGCTAAAATCGAAATGGAAGCAGCCTGTTGTTAGCATAGGCTGGAAATATGAAAGCCTGATCATTCAAGCCAATAGGATTTTCAACGATGAGCGGCTATTACTCAGACACACATCCTGATATAGAAGATCTCCAAATCAAGCTTCTGCGAGATGTACCCACCTGGCGAAAGATGGAAATGCTGGTCAGCTTGAATGCCTCTGCCCATGAATTAGCCAAAGCAGGGTTGCGTAAACGCTTTCCGACAGCAGATGAAAGTGAAATAACGCGACGTTTGGCAGATTTAGTACTTGGAGAAGAATTGGCAAAGAAGGTGTATGGGGTGTCTGATTATGGAAGATGATGCCATTTCAGTCACCCTCCTGGTAACAAGTTGCCTGGAAAAGCTGGGGGTTTCGTATTTTATCGGTGGATCAATGGCCAGTACATTGTTTGGCATGGTTCGGACCACTCAAGATTCAGATATTATTGCTGACCTGCAAATGGCGCACATTACATTATTAGTAAATGAATTGAGCGATCATTTCTATATCGATCAAATGATGATAATCGATGCCGTCCAGCAGCGTTCAAGTTTCAACATTATTCATCGCTTATCCATGTTTAAAGTGGATATTTTCTTGCCAGCGGATTCCTATTTCACGAAAATGCAATTCTTGCGAGCCAAACAGGAAGTTATCTCTTCTGATCCTGAACTAAAAGCCTGGGTTACAAGTCCGGAAGATTTATTGCTTGCGAAATTATCCTGGTATCGTTTAGGCGGTGAGGTTTCAGAGCGACAGTGGCGTGATGTAATCGGTATCCTAAAGGTCCAGAAAGATATTTTGGATTATGATTATCTTGAGAATTTGGCTCAGAATTTAAATCTAATAGAATTGTTTTCCAAGGCGAAAGAACAAGCAAATTGAAGCTAGCTTAGCGCTTAGAACTGATCTGTTATAATTTTCCAATGTGCCCGGTTGCACTTCATCGGAGTGTTTTACGCATCCAGGACCAGTGCTCTCCTTGAGGTGATGTACCCCTCGGTTTTCTTTAATCATCTCAGAAGGGGAGGTAAAGATATGCAAAACCGATCACTATTCATAATGTTGCTTTTTTTGTTGGTGGCTGTGATGAGCTTAAACGCAACCGGTTTGCAGCCCGCACGTGCTGGCGGGGGTGTCTTATTTGCCGTCCCGAATGGCAGCGAGAGCGCTGACTGCGAAAGCTGGGCGACTGCTTGCAGCCTGCAGCGAGCCATCACCCAGGCGATTGATGGGAATGAAATCTGGGTAAAAAGGGGCACGCATTACCCTGGATATTCCCAGGTGGATACATTCTTCCTCAAAAGCGGCGTGACCATCCTGGCCGGTTTCAATGGCGACGAAGATGATCGTGAACAACGGGATTGGGTGGCTAACCTGACCACCCTAAGCGGGGATGTGGACCGCAACGATATCAACGCGGTTGGTTATAGTCCGTCTGGAACAGACTCATCTTTGACTGGCACAAATGCCCTGCATGTCGTCATGGCGGATCAATGGGTCGATCGCGCCACACTGGACGGCTTCACCATCACCGGCGGGGACGCTGCTAGTGAAAGCGGGGCTGGCATGTATAACAGCTACAGCACCAACCTGACCCTTCGGAACATAAACTTTGTCAATAACCATGCCGACCTGCCCGGCGGCGGTTTGTTCAACGATGGCAGCAGCCCGGTGTTGACCAACGTCCGCTTCGTCGCCAACACTGCCAGCCAGGGCGGCGGCCTGTACAACACGGCTAACAGCCATGCTGAACTGACGGATGTGGTCTTCTCGGGTAATCAGGCAAATTATGGCGGGGCGATGGCGAATGCAGCTAGCAACCCAGTCTTGATCAATGTTACCTTTGAAAACAACCAGGCTGTGATAGGTGGTGGAGGCATCTATAATTATCTCAGCGAACCGGTATTAGAAATATCACCTTTTCTGCAAACACGGCTAGTTCAGTTGGCGGCGGCGCGATCTTCAACATCGGTAGCAGCGGCGAGATCACCAATGCTACCTTTTACGGCAACACCACTACGGGGGATGGCGGCGGACTATACATGGATGATCATAGCAACCCTACCATGATCAACGTTATTCTGTGGGCTAACAGTCCCGATCAAATCTACAATTTTAGTGTGAATATAACCCCCATCACCTACAGCTTGATCCAAGGCGGCTACACGGGGCTTGGCAATATCACTGATAACCCGCTACTCGGTCCATTAGGTGATTATGGCGGTTTCACGCAGACCTATCCGCTGACTGAAAACAGCCCGGCCATCGACAGTGGGCACCCCAAATTTTGCACACCTACCTTCGACCAGCGCGGGGTTACCCGGCCGGTGGATGGCGACTCGGATGGTTTTACCCGCTGCGATATGGGCTCATACGAATTTACGCCACCCTTAAAGATTTACCTGCCAGTGCTGATGAAATAATTATTCGCCAAAGTATACCAACTTAGCTGACTTCACTCCAACTTGTGCAAACGCGGGTTGAATTGCCTGCGGTCGAACTCGTAATCGCCAACCTGCACCCTGTGCGCCAGCTCTTCCCCCGTGTACGGGCGGCGCAGCTCGATCAGGTTGAGCACGTTATAGCCGCGCTGCTGCAGAAAGCGGATGATCTTCTCATTGTCCGGGTCCACCCAGTTATAAGGCGCATCGCCGCCCAGCTCATGGGCCAACAATTCCGCCTGGGCATACAGCGCCGTGCCTATGCCCTGACGCTGCACGTTGGGGCGCACATACAGCGACTCCGCCCAGACCACCTCGCCCTCTACCCGGCACACCAGGTAACCAACCAACTCGCCCAGCTCAGCCTCGGCCACATAGATCGGGAAGCCTTTGACATGATATTCCGCCAGCTCAGCCTGGGCAGCGTTCAAATCGATATCTCGCACCCGGCCGCGTATTTCGGCCAGGGCTACGCGGAATTCGGCGATCAAGCGTTGAAGCTCTGCAGTGTCTTGGGTTTGGGCCGGGCGAATTTGCATGTTGGTTACTCCAAACTTAGTGATAAATCAATGGCATCAGAACCTGGTGTTCATGTTGCCAGATGGAAAACACGCCGCCACCCGGTGTTCCAGCATAAACGCTGCTCGGAAAGAACGGATCAATCACCAGAGTGCTTACATCAGGATGCGTCAAGCCGGTATTCAATGCGGACCAGTTTCCGCCGCCGTTGACGCTCTTGAACACCCCATTGCTTGTCCCAGCATAAAGAGTGCTCGGCGCCAGTGGGTCAATTTCCAGGGCGTTAATCTGATAAGATCCTATGCCGGCGTTGATCGCACTCCAGCTTGCGCCGCCGTTGACGCTCTTGAAAACGCCGCCGCCTCCAGTCCCCGCGTAGAGGCTGGTCGGTGTCTGTGGATCAATCGCCAGGGCGCGAATCGAATTAATTGGCAAGCCGTTTTTTACCTGGCTCCAGCTCGCGCCGCTATTGGTGCTTTTGAACACACCGCCGGGAAAACCGCCTACGTAGAGGGTGCTTGGAGTCTGCGGGTCAATCACTATGGAGTAAAGGAAGGAAGCAGTCATTCCGGAATTGATCGTGCTCCAACTGGCGCCGCTGTTAGTGCTTTTCGCGACACCATAAGTCATGGTGGCGGCATACAGGGTCGTGGGCGTCAGCGGGTCGATCGCCAGGTCATTCACAGTTGCCAAAGTGATGCCTGTATTGGCTGGGCTCCAGCTCGCACCGCTGTTGGTGCTCTTGAACACACCGCTGCTCCAGGTACCTGCGTACACTGTGGTAGGCGTCGTTGGATCAACCGCCAGGGAATAAATATAAGGCGAATTTAAACCCGTATTAGCCGCGCTCCAGCTCTCAGCGCCATCCACACTTTTGAAGACGCCATTGATGTAGGTCCCTGTGTAGAGAATACTGGGTGTCAGCGGATCCATCGCCAGGGCATAAACCATCGTAGCGACCAACCCACTGTTGATTTCCGACCAGCTTGCGCCACTATCGGAGCTTTTGAAGACCCCATCGCTTTCCGTAGCGGTGTACACGGCGCTTGGGGTGGAAGGGTCAATCGCCAGGGTGCGAACCTCTGAGCCATTCAGACCAGCGCTGGCTGCGCTCCAGCTTGCTGCGCCGTCTGTGCTTTTGAACACGCCATCGAAACTCCCGATGTACAGGGTATCCGGCGTGGTTGGATCGATGGCCAGGCTGCGCACTTCAGTGGTTGTCAGACCGGTGTTAGCCGCGCTCCAGTTTTCGCCGAAATCACTGCTTTTGTACAGACCAGAGTTACTGGCGCCGGCAAAGATGATATTGGGCGTGGTTGGGTGAACCGCCAGGGCGAGCACAGAACCAGCAGTCAAACCGGTATTGGTTAGGCTCCAGCTCTCGCCCCCGTTGATGCTCTTAACCACACCCTCTTCCGTTCCTACGTACAGCGTTGCAGGCGTGATTGGATCGATCGCCAGGCTGTAAATCATGCCAAAGGGCATGCCGGAGTTGATCGAGCTCCAGCTTGCGCCCGCATTTATGCTCTTGAATATCCCTGAGTTCGATACGCCGGCGTATAGGATATCCGGCGTGAGCGGGTCGATTGCCAGGGCTTGCACTGAATGAAAAGTGATCCCGCTGTTGGCTGGGCTCCAAGTGTCGCCCCCGTCCGTGCTCTTGAAGACGCCATTCCCCGTGCCTGCATACAGCCTGTCTGGTGTGGTCGGGTCGATTGCTAACGAAAAAATATATAGATCGCCCAGGCCGGTGTTAGCCGGGCTCCAGCTGGCGCCGCCGTCGCTGCTCTTGAAAACGCCATGGGAATGCGTTCCTGCATAGACCACGCCGGACGTGAGCGGGTCAATCGCCAGGGTGTAGACCCTGCCGCCTTCCGGCCCATAGCTGGTCCAGACATTCACGCCAGCGACTGCCGGGTGGGTGGGGGCGAAAATGAAACAAGGCGAGGAGTGCGATGAGTAAGGTTTTGGTAATCGTGATTTTGTTTGGCATTTTTGATTTTCCTCTTTTTTCGGGTGGTGCGTGTTGTCAGGCAGGCTATATGCGCCGCCCTTGATCCCCTGGAGAGGGTTTTTGTTTCGTTGATTGTGTCAGCAAGGGGAGGAAATGTCAAGCCGTGGGGGAGGGTGGGGATGTCGACAATTCTGTAAGGATGTAGAGACGCCCCACCAGGGCGTCTCTACATCCTAATCTAGCGCAGGATCAAGGGCAGGTTGACTCGATAAACAATCTCCTGGAAAACAAATAGGCCTTCCGCGTATGTACCGGCATACAGAGGGAAGTGGTTCGTTGGATGGATGACCAGGCATTCTACATTAGGCGTAGTCAGCCCATCGTTAAACGCGCTCCAACTTGCGCCGCCATCTGTGCTCCTGTACACACCGTCGCCCGTTTTCCCGGCGTAAAGCGTGGCAGGATTTTGCGGATCTATCAAAAAAGCGCCTACATCATAAGGAATACCGGTGGTGGATAGGTTCCAATTGACCCCGCCATCGATGCTTTTGAACACACCGCCGGGATTTATGCTTGTGTAGATTGTGTTGGGTGTAGCAGGGTCAATAGCCAGAGTCGAGACAGATAAATTTATGGTCGGGAGACCGCTATTCATTGCAACCCAATGAGCTCCACTGTCTGTGCTTTTAAAGACACCGTGGTTGGATGTTCCCACATACAAGACATCCGGATCTACAGGGTTGATTGCTAAACGAGTAACATCCAAACCAACCAAGCCGTTGTTAGATAAGCTCCAATTTTCGCCGCCATTGGTGCTTTTAAACAAACCAGCGGTGGAGGCTGCCGCATAGAGGGTATTGGGCGTCAACGGGTCAATTACGAGGGTCGCTACATAAGTGCTGGTGATGCCATTGTTGGCCAGGATCCAATTCTCACCGCTATCCGTGCTTTTGAATACGCCTTTGCTTGTCGCCGCGTAGAGTATATTGGGTGAAACTGGGTCAATTACCAGTTTAAAGATGTTTTTGGCTGTTAAACCATTGATGAGCTTATTCCAGTTTACGCCTCCGTCTGTGCTTTTGTACAGACCGCCGTCGAATAATCCTGCGTAAAGGGTGTTGGGCGCGGCGGAATCTAACGTCAAGGATAAAATCGACTTTTCCTCAAGCCCTATTTGCGTCCACTGGTAATCGCCAGAAGTGGCTGACCTGGCTGGACTGGCCAGTCCACCCACCAGGCATACCAGAATGATGATAGGAAATATTTTGGGTAATGCTGTTGTGTGTGGCATGTTGATGATTCTCCTTACAAATGGATCAATGCCAGATGAGCGGCAGGGAAATTTGATAAGCATGATGTTGGTTGGTATATACCCCACCGCCGTCCGTGCCGACATACAGGCTGCTTGGGTTGAGGGGATCGATAGCCAGGGTGTTTACTTTAGGTTGAGTCAAACCGGCGTCAAATGTAAACCAGCTCATACCGCCGTCCGTGCTTTTAAACAAGCCGCTATAAGAAAAAGGACCTGCACCCACGTAAAGAGTGTCAGGAGTTTGCGGGTCAACAGCCAGTGCATTTATTATTAAGCTAATTAAACCTAAGTTAACCTGATTCCAGCTTGCGCCGCCGTCCGTGCTTTTGAACACCCCATAGATATTGGTACCAACATAAAGGGTGTCAGTATTGACAGGGTCGATGGCAATGGTGACGATAACAAGGTTATGGAGCCCTAAGCCGTTATTTATCTGGCTCCAGCTTGCACCGCCATCCGTGCTCTTGACCATGCCATAATAGGTCTCAGCATAGAGCGTGTCCGGCGATTTTGGGTCAATGACCAGAGAATCGGGAGAGATAGTTAAAAGGCTCCAGTTTTCTCCACCATCGATGCTCTTGTATAAGCCTTTGTGTGTTGCTGCATAGAGGGTGCTTGGCTGCGTTGGGTGAATAACCAGGGCAGTAACTGTGATAGCATATAAATCCGGGTTTAAACCATTATTGACCGGATTCCAACTCTCACCGCCGTCCGTGCTCTTGAATATGCCGTTACTGTGTGTGCCAGCGTAGAGTGTATCTGGGGTTATCGGATCTATCGCCAGAGAGTGGATGGGTAGATCGCTCAGGATGCTTTTTGTTGTGTTCCAGTTCTTACCGCCGTCCGTGCTCTTAAAGACCCCATTATGATAAGTTCCCGCGTAAACCGTGTTCGAAGTGATCGGATCGGTTGCCAGGGAAAGAATACTGGCAGCGAACAAGCCTTTATTGATTGAGGTCCATGTTTCTCCGGAATCAGCGCTTTTTAAAACGCCGCGGCCTTCGGCGCCAGCGTAAAGTGTGCCCGGCTTAGTCGGGTCGATAACCAGGGTATTTATCCTGGTTTGTGCCAGATCAGGGCTCGACAGGCTCCAGCTTTCCCCTCCGTTCGTGCTTTTGTATACACCTTTGTATGTGCCAGCATACAGAGTATCTGGCATGTCAGGGTCAATGGCAAGGGTGTATACATAGGTTTGGGTCAAACCAACATTAGCCAGGCTCCAGTTTCTTCCCCCATTTGTACTTTTATATACCTTATTATTAGCTGCTGCGAAAATGGTTTCCGGTATGGCTGGATTGATAACAATACTGGTTACGTCTCCACCAAGAAGGCCAAAATCTGCATAGACCCAGGATTCGCCGCCGTTTGTACTCTTCATCACACCATTGCCTTCGATACCGACGTAAATTGTATCTGGTGAAGTCGGATCGATTACCAGGGTAAGGATTTCTTTTTCGTTCGGGAAAAAAACATTGTAGACAAAGTTCCAACTCTCGCCGCCGTTTGTGCTCTTGAACACACCGCTACCTTTTATTCCAGCATAAACAATCTCTGGCTTGTCCGGATGGATGGCCAGGGCGAGGACATCGGAAGAGTTAATGCCAGCGCTGATACCACTCCAGTGCATTCCGCCGTCTGTGCTCTTGCACATGTCAAAATCGCAGTCGACATACAACGTATCCGGATTTACTGGGTCTATTGTCACAAAATTAATTCGTTGACCAGGTAAGTCTGTGCTAGCCAGGCTCCAGCTTTCACCGCCATTGAAACTCTTGAATAGATCGCCATTGCTCGTGCCTGCATAGAGGATATCGGGTGTAAACGGGTTGATGGCTATGCTGAGAATGTTTCCGCCATCTGGACCATGTCTGGTCCAGACGTTAACCCCAGCCCCTACAGGTCTGGCGGGGCGCCAACTCTCTCCGCTGTCCGTACTCTTGTATACGCTGCCGTCTTTTGTTCCAGCGTACAGGGTATCCGGTGTAGCTGGGTCTATAGCTAGGGTTCTCACCTTGAATATGTATGAGCCGACGCTCGCCAGTTCCCAGCTCATGCCGCCGTCAGTGCTCTTGAGTATACCTGAACCGTTCGCTGTGTAAAGAATGTCTGGCGTGATCGGATCAATCAACAAGTTGTCTACTGAATCTAGAATTAAGCTGTTATTGACTGCGGTCCAGCTTGCGCCGCCGTCGATGCTTTTATATAAACCATCAACCAAGCCAACATAAATGGTGCTGGGTGTTTTTGGATCGATAGCCAGTGTGGTCACAACCCCGGTGCCTACACCAGCGCTGATAATGCTCCAGGTCTCACCACTGTCTGTGCTCTTGAATAACCCACCGTATTCATAAGTCCCGGCGTAAATGATGTTTGGTGATATCGGATCAATTGCCAGGTGTCTAACATCGAGGCTAGACTTGAACTCTAATCCAACTTTCACCGCCATTTGTGCTTTTGAAGATACCATGTTCCCACGTCCCGGCGTATAGGGTGGTTGGCGTTAGCGGGTCGACTGCTAGTGCGTATACTTTCTGTGTTATCCCATCGCCGGTTGGGTTCCAGCTTGCCCCACCGTCGGTGCTTTTGTAAACTTCAACAAAATCAGAGCCGGCATAAAGCGTCTCGGGCGTTAGCGGGTCGATTGCAAGCGAGTAGATGCTGCGGCCGTACAAATCCATGCTGGCAAGACTCCAGCTATCCCCGCCATCGGTGCTCTTAAAAACGCCCCCAATTGCCCCAGCATATACAGTGGTGGGTGTAAGCGGGTCAACCACAATGCTGGAAATGCTGCCGCTACCCGGACCGTATCTGGTCCAGGAATCTGCTTCGGCAGACGCCGGACTGGTGGGATTGATCCAGGCAAAAACGAGCAGGATAGCGAGCAATGCTTTTAGCGGTTTCGTTGTCCATGACATGTTGATGATTCTCCTTACAAATAGATCACTGCAGGATCAAGGGCAGGTTAACCTGATAGGCAAGCTGCTGAATGGTGAATACCCCGCCGCCGTACGTGCCGGCAAACAGGTTGCTTGGATTAAATGGATCAATGGCCAGGGCATTAACATTGGGACAAGTCAAACCAGCGTCAAATGCGTGCCAACTCGCGCCGCCATCTGTGCTTTTGTACACACCGCCGTCATAGATGCCTGCGTATAGGTTAGTCGGCGTCGCCGGATCAACCACCAGGGAGGAGATATAGAGCAAATCGCCGGCTTGGTTCCAACTTGCACCGCCATCCGTGCTTTTGTAAATACCATTGAGTAAGGTCCCAACGAAAAGGGTGCCTGGCGTTTGTGTGTCGATTGCCACGGCTTCAATGGATTTTTCACTCAAATCACTGGAGACCTCATTCCAGTTTGCACCGCCATTTGTGCTCTTGTATAAACCTTCGGATGTCCCCGCATAGAGGGTGCTCGGCGTCGCCGGGTCAATTGCCAAACTCCATATCTCATATGAAAGTAAACCAACATTGCTGGCGTTCCAGCTCGCGCCGCCATCCGTGCTCTTGAATAATCCGTCGCCGCCTGTTCCTGCATAGAGCGTATCCGGTGTTAACGGGTCGATTACCAGGGCATAAACTTCGGAATCGGGTAAGCCTGTGTTGGCCGGGTTCCAGCTTCCGCCGCCATCCGTGCTTTTAAACACGCCTGTGGAGGATGTGCCGGCATACAAGGTTTCTGGTGTGAGCGGATTGATCGCCAGAGAATTAATAAATCCAACCTTCAGACCATCAGTGGCTGGGTACCAGCTTAAACCGCCATCGCTGCTTTTCTGCACGCCCAGCGCAAAGGTCCCCGCGTATAGCACGCCGGGCGTAAGCGGATCCGCCTTTAGTGCAAACACCATGGTTTCAGTACAACCCGGTATTGGCTGCACTCCAACTTCCACCCCCATCTGTACTTTTGAACACACCTTGTTTGAGTGTTCCTGCATACAGTGTGGCTGTGTTAGCCGGGTCAATTTCCAGCGCGTATATCGAATCGTCGGGCAAGCCAATGCTGGCCGGGCTCCAATTGGCGGCGCCGTCCGTGCTTTTGAATATGCCTGCCGAGAATGTCCCTGCGTACAAGATTTCGGGGTTATCTGGATCAATTGCCAGGGTGCGAAGGCGAATATCAACAGCAATCAGACCGGTATTGGCTGCAGTCCAGCTTGCGCCGCCGTTTGTGCTCTTGAAGACGCCATTGTAGTAAGTTCCTGCATACAGCGTGGTTGGGTTAGCCGGGTCGATTACCAGGGCGAAGACATCGGTTTCGCCCGGGGTCATGCCAGTGTTAGCCGGGCTCCAATTCTCGCCTCCATCTGTGCTCTTGAAGACCCCATTGGGCGATGTTCCGGCGTAAAGCGTTTCCGGGTTCGCAGGATCGATCACCAATTTGTTTATAACAAATACGGGTGACAACCCATTATTGAAGAAGCTCCAATTATCGCCGCCGTCCGTACTCTTTAAAACGCCGGACCAAGTCCCAGCGTAAAGGGTCTCCGGCTTGGTAGAGTCGATGGCGATGGAAAAAATGCTGTCATTCGCTTGGTTGGTATGGGTTGGGTTCCAGTTTACGCCGCCGTCGGTGCTCTTGAACACATCGTCCGTTGTCCCAGCGTAAAGCGTATCAGGCGTGTTTGGATCGATTTCCAGCGCACTGATCAGAAAACCATACAAATCCATGCTTGCCAGATGCCAGCTCGACCCGCCGTTCGTGCTTTTGTATATGCTGCCACTGGAGGTCCCTGCATACAGGATGTCTGGTGAAAGCGGATCAATCGCCAGAACATTGATATCTCCGCCTTCAGGTCCCTGGCTGGTCCAGATGCTGACGCCGGCCGATGCCGGGTGGATTGAGTTGGTTAATAACAAAGCGATTAGGGTGATTAACAATGCTTTCAGTGGTGTCGTTGTCCGTGACATCATAATGATTCTCCTTTTTCCCACTAAGGGTTTTCGCCATTGTGTCAGGAAGGAGAGTTTCTGTCAAGTTAGGTTCGTCCCTTTAGGTGTGTGCAGATTGTCACTGTTGATCAGCACCTGGGATGACCTGCCCATTGCTAATTCAATCATTCTAGCCTATGTCATGGAATCTTTGCAGAGAAATGGGCTCCGTGTCAGGTCGGAAAATCCTGTGTATAATAATGAATGAAGTCCCGACCTTTTCACCGGAACGACTCTGAGGTAGATATGAATAAGAATGCAGATTCGACAATTCTTGAATTTAGAAAATTTGAGTGGCTTAATTCTTTATTATTCGTACCCTTAATTTTACTGTTGAGCGCCTGCTCTCCCCCAGCATCCAAGGCTACACCGAACCCTGCAGTCACGCAGACCTCTGTTCAAACTTCAACTTTAAGTCCTTCTACTATAAACACGCCGACGTCAACCGTTACCAAAACACTAAGACCAACTCTTACAACCATTCCAACCAAGACAAAAACTGCCAGCCCTACATACACTGCCAGCCCCACAAGTACAATCACATTAACCAGCACTCCAACCCCAAGTGGACCGGCTAAAGTGGTTGCATCGATACCAGAATCAATTCCCTGCACTTTAAAAGGGACGCCACCTGCCTGTGTGTATTCCTATGCTGTGACTTTTACAGAATCTCAGGGAGTTGGAGCGACAATCACCTGGATGAACATCGTATATTATGATATCGAAGGTTATGCGTGGTGTAATGGGCGCTGCGAGTGGGATGTGGAAATTCGTATAGATGGTAATAGCTCTATCGATGATAAACATTGGATCAATGGGGTATACGATGTGATCGGTTTACCTGACAGGAATTTTATAGGCGGTAGAGTGGAGATAGAATACAAAGGTCTGGATGACAATGGATTCAATTTCGCTGGAAAGCTATCTTCTAAATTCGCAAAGCCATAAGGATATGCCGCCTGAATTGCAATGTAGGTCGGGTGAACCTCAATTGAATTAGGAAACGTTGAGGCGGCAGAAAATCGCTATGAACCAAAAGAATCCATGAGCAAAGTCAACCCCCCAAGTCAAGCTACCAGCACCAGAGCAGATGTCAAAGCCAACTACGACAAGTTGAGCGGTTGGTACGATATTTTCGCAGGGAATGCAGAGCAAAAATATAAAGAAGTAGGCCTGCGAAAACTCAAGGTCAAGAGCGGCGAGCAGGTGCTTGAGATCGGATTTGGCACAGGCCAGTGTCTCCTGCCGTTGGCTCAGGCTGTTGGTCATGCTGGCAAGGTCTATGGGGTGGACCTCTCTGAGGGAATGGCTGGCGTGGCAAAAACAAAGGTGGCGAAAGCAGGCTTGTCGCAGCGTGTCGACCTGGTCTGCGCAGATGCGGTTGCCCTTCCTTACCCTGAAAACAGCATGCATGCCATATTTATGAGCTTTACCCTGGAATTGTTCGACACCCCAGAAATCCCCGATCGTCTTAGCAGAATGCCACAGAGTCCTGGCGCCTGATGGCCGAATTTGCGTCGTCGCCATGGGAATCAGGCAAGAGAGCAATCTGATGGTGAGCTTGTACAATTGGGCGCACGCAAGATTTCCAAAGTTGATTGATTGCCGCCCCATCCACACACAGAGAGCCTTAGCAGAAGCCGGTTTCTTGGTAACAGACATCGTTGAAATGAGCATGTACGCTCTTCCCGTGGATATCGTGCTGGCAAGCGTTAACAAGCCATAGGAATGCATCGAAAAGCTCATCGCAATTCGCGGGTCATGCAAAATGATCTATGCAACAGACTTTCAAATTAGCTCAGCGCACTTCGTGGGTCATGGAAAATGATCCGCAGTCTTCATCGAATCACTACTCGGATGGCGCGATACTTCCGAAAACAAGGTCGCGAAGAAGAGGCCATGCTTGACAGCTGACTCCTGGTAAGCCTGTACGATGCTAAGTAAATCTGTTTCAATATTTCCAGTGTATCTGGCTGCTGTGGCGAAATCCGTTTGTTCCAGAATAAACGAAATTGCCTGTTTAACAAGCTGGGCTTTGCTCCCGTATTTTCGGAACAATGTCACTTCACTGATGTTGGCTGCATCCGCCAGTTGTTTCGTGGTTGAGCCGAATAACCACGTGACGAGACCACTTGCATTACAGCGCTGAAGATTTGTTCGTCTGCGAGAATCTTAGGCATGCTAAACTCCAAAAAATAGTTTCCAAAAGTAGAACCATTTTATCATATGTTAGATGAATTTCCAAAAACGAAAGCTTTGCGTACTTGGAGAGAAACAATTCAATAATAGAAAAAATTCCAAACACCAACGGAAGGACCTGGTCCAGCGTTCCCACATTTCTACCAGTCAGCTCGAATACGGAGAGCGAGAACACGGATTTGGATGATGACAATGAAAAAAATCATTTTTTCTGAAAGAATCAAAAAGGCGCCCAGATTTTTGACAATCGAGCCCTATCTACGAAAGCAGGATCAACCGATCGCAAGCCACCCGGAAGCGAGAGAACCCAGGATTGTTCCGCTTGTCATCCTGGATTATGGAAGCCTGATGGCGCGCTTCAGGCAGATGAGATATATTGGCCGGCTCTTGATCGGAGCAGTCTATGAGATGGCGAAAAGCGCCAGTAGCATTAAACACAATCCATATACCGGAAAGCGCGAAATTGATCCAGATACTTTGAAAGCGGTAGAAACTTATGCGAAAGATTTGGGGATTTCAGAGATCGGTTACACACAAGTCAATCCCAGGTATATTTTCAGGGATTTCAAAATCCTGTATAAAAATGCGATGGTATTTACGATAGAAATGAATAGAGACAAGATCAAACTTGCCCCATCTATACCTTCTTTTATCGAAGTCTTTCGCACCTATTATGAGGTGGGTGTGATAGTCAACAAAGTGGCGACATTCTTGCGTGACAGAGGTTATAACGCCCATGCTGGTCCAGCTGTCGGTGGTGATGTGAACTATATCCCCCTTGCCATGGATGCTGGTCTTGGATATTCGGGAAAGAATGGGCTACTGATTACGAAAAACAACGGCCCCCGCGTGAGATTGGCAGCCGTTTACACGGATATCGAAAATCTGCCTTTTGCCCAAGGGAATCCACACGAATGGGTGCGGGATTATTGCCAGAATTGCAATATTTGTATTGAGAAGTGTCCGGCAGGAGCAATCTACCTGCAAACCAAAACATTAGCGGATGGTGGTCCAGCCTTCATCGATCACACCAGGTGTGCCATGCCATTTTCCAATGATAATGGCTGCACCCTATGCATCAAATACTGCCCTTTCAGTTATGTTGATTACCATAAGATCAAGGCTCGCTTTGAAAATAAACTGGTAGAGACGCTTGTTTGAGTGGTTATTGTATGCCGTGGAAGTAATTTGTTACCTGGTTGCTACCGCCTGCGCCATCATGGCCGGTATCAGGCTGATATCCATCTCAGCCGATAGGGTTGCCCAGTCCAGCTCGCAGTTGAGACCAGCGATGAAACCATCGAGTGTGATGTGTATGGAGAGGATTGTGTTTCACAGGGACGCTGTTTGGGGTGGGGGTAATTTATGGGATTTTTTACAGTAAATCAAGCGGGGATAGTGGCGAAAACAAACCATTAGTAGAAAATCGTAAGACTCTTCATTGGAAGACCGGTGGCGTAGGTGGGCATGCAACGGATTTCGGCTCACAGGTTGGCGGTCAGGTCATACCCTCGCCGCTCCGAGTTAAGCAAGCATTGTGACGATGAGGCTTGAACCATTGTCCTGTAACCTGGATTTCAGCGCCATCATTGTACTCAGGCTGCACGGATCCGTGGAGTCCGATCTAAAAGCCCGTTACAGCGATTTGTCTATTTTGTCTTCTTCTTTTGGCCATCATCCAAAACCACACCAGTTAAAGATCGCACCATCCAGCTTGGTTTGTCTGAATATTGCATGATAGAGATTAGCATAGCTCAGGTTGGCGTTGCTTAAATCGGCAAATGAAAGATCGGCATCTCGTAAATCAGCATGCATCAGATTGGCTTCTTCCAAATGGGCTCTGACCAAGTTTGCCGAACGCAATTTTGCAAACCTGAGATTTGCTCTATTCAGTTGAGCTGCCTGTAAATTACAATATGAAAGGTCAGCATAATCTAAAGAAGCCTCTTCCAAACGTGCTCTGTACAGGATAGCTTTGTAAAAATTTGCATGAGATAAAATGAAATTTCTGAGATTTTATCGGGAAAAATCTTCTCCAGCCAGTTCGGCGTACCTGAAATCGTGAAAAACTTCAGTAATGGCTGAGCTTTCGCGTTTCCAAGCATACATCGTTAACAAATCTGGATCTTCGCTTCGTTTTTCCTTCACCATCCAACCACCTTTGCAGAAATAGATAACGAGTTTTATGATGAGTAAAAATCATAACGATTGTCAGATCATATTGCCTTAAACCACTCTCTGTCCACTGTCACCTGCTCAACCTCGATCTTCTTTGTGATTACACCCAAGGATAATTGTTTCTACTTCTCAGCTAACCTGATCCCCATCGATCAAGTCAATCGCTGGCGCCCCATCTCTGGCAGCTTCTTTTGTGGCATCTTTCGTGAAAGTCCCTGTTGTGATAATCAATCCCTTATCCGCCCGGCCAACCATCGCTCCCCGAAAATCTCTAACCACGCCGGCTCCTACCGAATTCTGCCACTTTTTACACTGGAAGATGACGTTGAAACTGATCAGTCCACCTAATCTTAATATTCCTTGCCCATCAATACCCCCATCGCCGGATCGTCCGGTGACTTCAACTTGCGTAAACCCTGATTCCCTTAGCATTCTTTGGATGAGACGCTCAAATCCAGCCGGGGTCATATCTCTCGAGGATTCCATCAGACTCTTCTTGCCAGGCTACTTGATGGTTGATTTCCTCTTCTTTGGGAATGTCAAGGTCCTTTTCTTTCTTCATGCCTTCCCGAACCAGGCGCACCGTCCTCTTTTTTGGATTCACCTTCTGTGTGCTGGAACCTTTGAGTGTCAGGCGGGATTTTCCCAATATTTCGCCGCGTAAACAGCGCTATGGCATCTTCATACTTAATCCACCTCATACCAAATGACTTTGACATTTTCGTCAAAGTATTTATTGATATTGGTCAGTGTTGATTTCCTATCCTTGCCGGCAAACTCACTCTTCAATCGCCTCATAAGCTTCGCATATAAACCGATAATCTATATTTTCTTCCTTTTTTGCGAGATCAATCGATGCTAGGAATTCTTCTGATTTATCTCTAGTTTTGTAACTCAAAGAGAATTTTGGCCCGTCAAGATCGCCGGGGCTTGAGATGTTCATGTACTTGTAGATAAGAAACAAGGTCGTTAAACGTTGCTGTCCATCAATCAGTTCAAAGTATCTTTTCTTCTTTTTACAACAACTGGTTGTAAACAGTAATTTTTCGTCCCGTTGGAATTTACATCTTCAAGTAGCTGGTTTACTTCATGTTTACCCCATCTATAACCGCGTTGAAACGATGGAATAAAAACTTTCCCTTCATGCGTCCTACCAGTTTCGTTTCGAGTTTAATTTCTGCTTTTTCGACATTCATCTTACTAATTCTCCCTAATCAGAAGAGATTCCCAAATAAAACATGAGGTCATTATAGTGGTTAAGAGAAGAAGTTGATTTGCAAAGATGATAAGTTGTTGGATGTTTTTGTTAGGTTTTTACTCTATTTGGTTAATCATAGGTGCAATGTTATTGTGTGGCGTTTGTGAATAATCCACCCCTCACCATGCGACAACTCGTTGACGACCTCTCCCGCTGCTTTGCTTAACGGAAGTCGAACCAGCTCGCAGAGCTTCGCAAACTAGCCCGGCAATTGCCGCAGGCTTGAGCCTCGGGTGGACATTGTTCAGAGACTCACCCCCATTTCCCCCCATCTGAATTACAATTACATCCATAACAAATACGGGTTATCCAACCCAAAGGGGTGAAATCATGCTCAAGTCCTTCTCGCTCTTCTTGCTCTGCCTCCTGCTCGCCTGCCTTAGCGCCTGCGGACCCGTCACCGCCCTGATCGCAGGGCCGAGCCAAACGCCCGTCCCCTCGCTAACGCCAACACCCTCCCTAACCGCCACCACCACCTTCACGCCCACCCCAACCCTGACACCCACCATCACCCCCACGCCAACGCCACAGACCCTGACGATTGACCAGGTGCTGCAAAGTTGTGAGCAGCTCGCCCAGGACGGCCGGGAGGTCTGGGTCAGCGGCAAAATCTTCCTGCCAAAATGGAAGATCATCGGCTATACAGGTTACAAGGGCTTGAACTTGAATGAACACCTGGATGAAGACCAGCGATCCATCATGCTTGTCATGGAAGTGGGCGCAGGTCCTCAGACGATGAACCCTTTACCTCCGTATTTCACCGAGCGGGACCTGGTGGTGCGCGCTGAAAATGGACAGGAAATTCGCCACGGACATTCGGTGAAGGTCTTGGGTGTGCCAAAGTACAAGCAGGATAGCCGCCGGTGTGAATTGTGGCCATCAAGGGTTGAATCATTGATGTCTGCACAGGTGTTCATCCCGGTCGAAGAAAAGATCGGCTCCCTCACTACAAACAAGTGTAGCTTGCTTTCAACGGATAAGCAATTCGTCAGCTTGACGGGTTCGATCAGTAATTGGGGCGCAGCCACCAGTTCGTGCACGCTGGGCATTTGCCTGCTGCAATTCAACGATGGCAGCGGTAAGATGCGGGTCACCTTCGTGCAGGGAGACCAGCCCAGCTCGCTGTTCATCTCACCGGAGAACAAAGCCAGTCTGATCGACGCGCTGGGCAACCCACTTAGCCTGCAGGAGAAACTGATCCTGACCGGCGTATTGTATGCGGAATTGGAGGGGTGTACGCTCTCGGTGTATTTAATTGAAAAGCAATAACCCTGGGAAGCTAAGAATCTCTCGCAAAGGCGCAAAGGTCGTACAGAACGCTGTCATTGCGAACAGTTCTTGTGAAGCAATCATCTCATTCGTGGCTAAAAAAACCTTCGTGAACCTTCGTGTCCTTCGTGGCTAAGAATCTCTAGCAAAGGTCGTACAGAACGCTGTCATTGCGAACAGTTCTTGTGAAGCAATCTCATTCGTGGCTAAAAAAACCTTCGTGACCCTTCGTGTCCTTCGTGGCTAAGCATCTCTAGCAAAGGTCGTACAGAACGCTGTCATTGCGAACAGTTCTTGTGAAGCAATCTAATTCGTGTCCTTCGTGGCTAAGCATCTCTAGCAAAGGTCGCAAAGTTTTCTAATTACCAAAAGAAAACAGCCTGTGCGGCTCATACCGCACAGGCTGAATGTGTGTGAATAAATACGGTTACTGAACTTTGAACGTGATCGTGGCGCTGCCGCTGGTGTAGCCCGCTCTGGAGGCGGTTACAGCCACAGTGTACGTGCCCGATCCGTACTTGCGCAGGTTAACCCGGTAGGAGAAGGTTACGGTTCCATCCGTGCCGGTGGTGCCGCTCAGGTTGACTTTTGGTGCCATTGGCAGTGGTGATGGTGCCGGTTACCGTTGCGCCGGACTACTACGTGGGCTGGCCATTCGACCAGGACCTTGATCGAAACGGTCTGGCGGTCTGCATAGGTTGCTCCATCAAGCTGGGCTGACGAAACTGACCGATAGGGCGCCCGGGATGGGCGTAACAGTCGGCGTGGGTGGCGTGGGAGTAGGTGGCGTGGGTGTGGGTGGCGTGGGAGTAGGTGGCGTGGGTGTGGGTGGCGTGGGTGTGGGTGGCGTGGCAGTAGGTGTGGGTGGTGTGCCGCCTCCCAGGTAAACCAGGGCGTCCTTGGCTTTGACCAAACCGTAGCCAAATAAATTATCTCGTCCGGGTGCTCCCAAGTCTTGCGCCGTGGCTGTCAGGGCGTTGCGAATCTGGGTATTGGTCCAGCTGGGGTCGGCGGACCAGATCAGGGCGGCGACACCGGCCACATGCGGTGTGGCCATGGAGGTGCCGTTCCAGGATTCGTAGCAGTTGGGGCATGCTACGGGCGGGCTGTAGGCGACGGTGGCATTTTGGCCAAGTTTATTAGCAACCAGGTACTGCCCGTCTTCCATGCTCATCGAGACGGCAATGATCGTGGATGATGCGCCTTCACCGAGGGTGCCCGAGAACATGCCTGGCACGTTGTTGTAGATTACGGCAGCTGCGCCGCCGCTGTTCTGCACGTTCATCACCTTGTCGTAGAAGGAGATGTCGCCGCGTTGGCACAGCACAACTTTTCCGCTCCAGGCGCCGGTGCTGGTGCACAGACCGCCATCCACCAGGGCGCCGCTTTTGGTAGTTGTGTTGGCAAATTCGATCAGGGAAGCTTGATAGGGAACCCCATCGACGGTCACCGAGGTGCCTTCTTTCCAGGGTACAGACGAGAGCACACCTACGCCAGGGGCGGCTACTTCGACCGCGCTGTTTTGCAGGGAGAAATCGGCGATAGCCAGGTCGGAATCAACTGCAGCGACCGAAATGACGGATGAATAGGAGGCCGGGTAGGATAAAGCCCCTGGGGTTTCCAGTTGCTCGTTACCGGCAGCGGCTACATGCAGAATGCCAGAGGCGTACACCAGAATCAAAAGCCATCTGTTCTTTGACGGTTCGAGCTGGTACCACCCAGGCTCATGCTGATAATATTCTGCGCCGTTATCCCGGCAGTTGTAAATGGCTGAAGTCAGGTTGGAAGCGCTTGTCCAGGAGCCATCATCGGCAAAGATTTTGACGATATGGTAGCTGATCGTGCCTGGGGTAACACCCACCACGCCATAAGCGTTGTTCAAGGCGCTGATCGTGCCAGCCACATGCGAGCCGTGTCCCAGACCATCTCGCAGGTAGGTATCATCCACCTGGGACATGCCAGTGGTAGTATTCATCAGGTCGTCGTGCCCGGCATAATAGCCGCTGTCGATGATGCACACCTTGATGCCTGCGCCAGTCGGGGCGCCAGTGTCAACGACGGCATCGCGGTTGACATCCCAAACATCACGCGCCTGGACTGCGTCAATGCCCCAGGGCACGGTCTGCCCATTCACATCCGGCGTATCGGCATACAGCCCGCTCAGGTCCACCTTGACTGGCTGGATGGGATAGCGCTTGGCGTCTGCCTCAATATCTTCGACAAATGGGTTGCGCCAGATGCCGTTGAGTGCGGCTGCCGGTAAGCTCACCACATAGGCTTCCAGCTCCGGAAAATCAAAATGGAAGCTGGCGCCGGCGCGAGTGAGCGCCTGCCCGACATCGGCTTTGTGGCCGCTTTGATAGGACACCCACACGCGCACCGTTTCTTTCGGCGCGGCGATCACGGGTGTGGCCGCGGAGAGTACAAACGCGACCATTAACAATGCTGAGATGATGATACTGGTTCTTGATGCTTTCATTTTTCCCTCCGATGAATGTTAAATTCCACGCATTATAATCCCGCAGAAGAAAATTAGGTTAATATTAATATATTCACCTATTCCAAAACTCTATAAGCCTCTGAAACAGAATCCGATCAGTGATTGTGACAAGCGTCACTATCGCCGCACCTTTGTTATCTCTATAATTGCAATGGGTAGTAATTAAGTAAGTTTGCAAGTACGCAGGTAAGAATCTCTCGCCAAGACGCAAAGCCCGCAAAGGTCATTAAAAAAATTCGTGAAAATTCGTGCGCATTCGTGGCTAAAAAACCTTCGTGGACCTTCGTGTCCCTTCGTGGCTAGAAAAAAGCTCTTGCCAAGACGTGAAGACCGCAAAGTGGACTGTCATTGCGAACGATCTTTGTGAAGCAATCTGTAACTTCGTGGCTAGAAAAAGCTCTCGCCAAGACGTAAAGACCGCTAAGGACGCTGTCATTGCGAACGAACTTTGTGAAGCAATCTAATTAGTGAAAATTCGTGTGCATTCGTGGCAAAAAAACCTTCGTGGCTAAAAAGTGGCTAAAGTACAGGACCTTCAATGAATGATGAATTAACGCATTGGGCGGAACAGCAAGCCCGGCTGCATCAGGTGCTCACCAATCCCAGGCGAGTGCTGATCCTGCATGCCCTGGCGAAACATGAGCTCTCGGTGGGGGAGATCGCCAACCAGGTTGACTGTTCCCTGCAAAACACCTCCCAGCACCTGCGCCTGATGCGTGACCGCGGCATCCTGGATTCGCGTCGCGATGGGCAGACCATCTACTACTGGATCTGCGACCGTTCGGTATTACCTATCATCGGTTTGATGATGTCTGAATAAAATTCAAAAGTTTCCAAACAAAGGAGAAAAAAAGATGACCACTATGGACTTAAACACGATCAAAGCAGCAAAAATTGTTGACGCTCGCGCCATGTCCTGCCCAGGCCCATTATTGGAAGCCAAGAAGAGCATCGGCGGCGTAAAGGTTGGCGAAGTGCTTGAAATCTGGTCGGGCGATGCCGGCACCAAGAATGATATGCCCCGCTGGTGTCAAAAGGTTGGGCACGAATTCCTGGGTGTCATCCCCGCCGAAGGTTACGAGCGCTTGTTCATTCTGCGCAAGAAATAAAAAGGAAAAAACATGGAGACCCGCAAACCCAAGATTTTAATCCTGGCAACGCTGGCTGGCGGGTATGCAGGTGCGGATTCGACGGGTCAGGTCTTTCAAGATTACCCCGCCAATACCTATATCTTGCCGGTCATGTGTCCGGTGATGTTCCCGCCGGAGTTCTTTGTACGAGCTTTTGAGCGCGGCATCGATGGCATCATCTTGATGTACAGCGGCACCGATAGCCCGTATAAAGTTGAGGCGGATGGCACCGCCGCGTTGATCTCGCGTTCCTACGAGCTGATGAAGGCGCGCGGCATCGATATCCGGCGCTTGCGCCTGGCGGCGATTTGTACGGTTTGCGTCAAGCCGTTCCTCAAAGAAGTTAACCAGATGGCGACACTGCTGGAAGGCATCGGTTTCATCAAAGATGAGCTAGCTGCCAAATCAGCCCAGGTGGCTGCCTGAAAGGTGTGCTGGAGGCAACTATGGATAATAAACAAGTTGACGCATTAGTTGTAGGCGGCGGTATCGCTGGCATGCAGGCAGCCTTAGACCTGGCTGACCAGGGTTACCAGGTAGCCCTGGTGGAACGCCTGCCAACCATCGGCGGGAAGATGATCCAGCTGAGCAAGGTCTTCCCGACCCTGGATTGCTGCAGCTGCATCACCACCCCCAAAATGTCGGCAGTGGCGCACCATGCCAATATCGACCTGATGACCTATTGTGATATCCAACAGGTGGATGAAAACCAGGATGGCTTTCAGGTTCAGGTTCTGAAAAAACCGCGTTATGTGGATGAGAGCGCCTGCACCGGCTGCCGCAATTGTGAATTTGAGTGCCCGGTGACCGTACCGAGCATCTTTGACCGCGGTCTGGGCGCTTATCATGCGGTCCGAGTGCCTTTTTCGACCGCCTTGCCCCAAACCGCTGTGCTGGATATGGAGTACTGCCTGCTATGTGGCAAGTGTGAGAAGGCTTGCCCGGTGAATGCGATCGATTTCACCCAGCAGCCCGAGGATTTCGAGATCCAGACCCGCTCGATTGTGCTGGCGACCGGTTTCGAGACCACGCCTCTGGACGCCAAGATCCAGTATGGCGGCGGCAAGTTGAAAAATGTCATCGACCCGATGATGATGGAGCGCTTCCTGGCGCCGACCGGTCCTTACGGGCGCGTCTTGCGACCCGGCGACGGCAAAGAACCGATGACCATTGCTTATGTGCAATGCGCCGGTTCACGGGATGAGACCCTGGGTGTGGATTACTGCTCGCGGGTGTGCTGCATGTACGCCATCAAGCAAGCCATGCTCTTGATGGGCGCTTTGCCTTTGGCGGAAATCACCATTTATTACATGGATATCCGCACCTTTGGCAAGGGCTACGAGCAGTTTTATACCAACGCTCAGGCCATGGGCATCGAGTTTGTGCGCGGCAAGGTCGCCCTGATCACGGAAGATGAAGAGCAGAACCCGGTCGTGCGGGTCGAGATGACCGAAACCGGCGAGATGCGTGAAGTGACGCATGACCTGGTAGTGCTTTCTCTGGGCATGCTGCCGACCTATGATCCCAGCCAGATGTTCCGTGTGCCGCTGGGTAAGGATAAGTTTGTGCATGTGCCAGCGCCCAATAGCCAGCCCTGCCACACCGATCACCCGGGTATCTTTGTGACCGGTACAGCCGGCGGACCGATGGACATTGTCGATAGCATCGTCACCGCTGGAGCGGCGGCTATTTCGGCCTCCTCGTATATGCGGGCGAAAACAAATGGAAATGGCAGTCAAGCAGAAGATGCTCTTCAGAAAGAGGTGGCGTATGCCTGAGCATGAGAACCTACCCGTAGAAGATATGGCCAATACCCCGCCTGCTGAGCAAGAGCCCAAGATTGGGGTGTACACCTGCTACTGCGGCGGCAATATCAGCAAAGTGGTGCAGTGCGAAAAAGTGGCCAAGACGTTGGGTAAACTGCCCAACGTGGTGGTTTCACGCACCAACATGTCCATGTGCTCGGATGCTGGGCAATCCATCATCGAACAAGATATCCGCGAGAATGGGGTTAACCGGGTGGTGATTGGCGCTTGCGCCCCATCCTTGCACGAACAAACCTTCCGCGGCACGGTGGAGCGCGCCGGTTTGAACCGCTACCTGTACTATCATGTCGGTCTGCGTGAGCAGGATTCCTGGGTCCACCATGATGATCCGGTTTTGGCGACCGAGAAAGCGGTCCGCCTGATGTCAGCCGGTGTAGCTAAGGCGCGCCTGCTCAAGCCGCTGGAGAACTTCCGGCTGGCAGCTGAGCGGCATGCCCTGGTGATCGGCGGCGGTGTGGCAGGTTTGCAGGCTGCCCTGGATATCGCCAGGCAAGGTCTGCACGTCACCCTGGTGGAGAAATCTCCCTTCCTGGGCGGGCGCATGGCGCAGTTAGGTACGCTCTTCCCAACTGGCGAAGACAGCTTTGCCGCTCTTACAGTCCCTGGTCGAAAAGGTTGTCGCTCACGAGCGTATCCAGGTGCTGACCTATGCAGAAGTTGAAAACATTTCAGGATATGTGGGCAATTATCATGTGAGCGTGCACCAGCATTCGCGCGGCGTCACTCCCGAAGAAGCTGAGCTGTGGCGATGAAAGCCTGCCAGCAGAAAGTACCCGATGAGTTCAACTACGGTCTGACCGACCGCAAAGTGATTTATATTCCCAAAGAAGGTATTTACCCCTCGACACCCGTTGTGGATTGGGCGCATTATGACGGCTCGCCGCTGCAGGTGAATGGGCATCACAAGACATTCGAAGATCACATCAGTCATAAGGAGCTGAATGTCGGTGCGATTGTGATGGCGACTGGCTTTGAACCATACAAGCCGCATACCGGCGAATATGGCTATGGCGAAATTCCAGAAGTGGTCACCCTGCCTGAGCTGATCCGCCACCTGGCCATCACGGCTGGTCAAAAAGAATTGAAGTGGAATGGGCACGCTGTGCGTGATGTGGTCCTGATCCAATGTGTGGGCAGCCGGCAGGTGGAAGGCGTCTCCGAACCGCAGGAAGATGGGCAGGTCAACAACTACTGCTCTCGTGTGTGCTGCACCGCTACCCTGCACATCGCCAACGAATTGCACGAGCGTTACCCGGGCATCAATCTCTACGACCTGTACCAGGATATCCGCACCTATGGCCGCGGCCATGAGGATTATTACCTGAAAGCCATGAAAAACAAGGTGCGCTTCCTGCTCTATCACGGCGACGACTTGCCGGAGGTGGAAGCTGCGCCGGAAGGCGATACCCATCCTGTGCTGGTGCGCACACGCGATCACCTGACCTATGGCGAGGAGCTGGAAATCCCCACCGACCTGGTGGTGCTGGCGGTCGGCATGATGCCGCGCCAGATTGATGACCTGGTTTCGATGTTGAAGGTCTCACGTGGCGTGGATCGCTTCCTGCTGGAAGTGCACCCCAAGCTGCGCCCGGTTGAGACAGCGGTCAACGGGGTGGTGCTGGCTGGCACCGCTCAGGGTCCTATGAATATCCAGGAAGCCATTATGGCTGCTTCGGCGGCAGCTGCCAAGGTGACCGCTTTGCTGAAGCGCGGCTTTGTGGAATTACCGCCTTTTGTGGCTGCGGTGGATCCGGAAAAATGCGAAGGCACCGGCAAATGCGTGGAAGTGTGCGAATACGATGGCGCCATTTCCCTGCAAACTATTCGCGAGAACGGCAAAGAAATCCGCCGGGCGGTGGTGACGCCGGCCAATTGCTCTGGATGCGGCGCCTGTGTGGCGGTCTGCCCGAACCGGGCGATCGACGTGCAGGGCTGGACCCTGGGGCAGTACGAAGCCATGGTAGATGCAATTGCCATGGATGACCTGGTAGGGATGGAGGTGGCATGATGGATGCGAAAGAAGCTGCTAAAGCTCGGGTGGAAGCACTCAAGAAACTGCGCGAAGAGCATAAAGATACGGTTGAAAAAACCCAGGCGCTTCTGAAGGAGCAGAAACGCATCCAGCAAGTGATCTGCAAATCCGTGCGCGAGCGCCCCAAAACGGTGCCGGAGATTTCGCAGGAAGTAGGATGTACCCACCGACCAGGTGCTGTGGTATGTGACCGCTTCTAAAAAATACGGCATCCTGGCGGAAGCTGGCATGTGTGGTGATTATCCGCTTTATACGCGGGTGGAGGATAAGGAAGCATGAGCACGCGTCTTGATCCTACGATGTTAAATGAACTAAAAGAGTACGGCGCGATTAACCCAGAAGCCTGTATCAATTGCGGCAATTGCACCGCTGTCTGCCCGCTGACCACCAGCGAGCATCCCTTTGTGCGCCGCACCATCCGCTATGTGCAGATGGGTATGCGTGATAAGCTGACAGCCAGCATTGATCCTTGGTTGTGCTATTTCTGCGGCGACTGCTCGGCAACCTGTCCGCGCGGCGCCGAACCAGCCGAGACGATGATGGCTACCCGGCGCTGGCTGATTGCCCAGTACGATCACTCTGGACAAGCCAAGAAGCTCTACACTTCGGAGAAAACGGTCTGGATGACTATTTTACGCACTTCGCTATTGCCGCTGGTCTTGCTGGTCATCTACCATCTAATCACTGGTGGGCAAAATATCCGTACCGATCAGGTGGTGCTCAACCAGTTTGCCCCGGTTTTGTGGGTGTGGATCATCGTTTTAGCCCATTTTGTTTATTTGGGCTGGCACCTGCTCAGGAACTCCTTGACCATGATCCGCGATGTGCTGGGTCCTGACACCAACCTGGCTAGCATTCCCCTGGGCGCTTACATCGAAGGCGTCAAGGATTTTGCCGTGCACTTCTTCTCCCAGAGGCAATGGTGGGATAAATGCGACCGGGAAACCCGCAAAGTCGAATTTCACCGCTGGCTGAAGCATTTATTGCTGATGACCGGCTATGGCTTAATGCTGATTTTGATTGTGCCCTTGCTGATGTGGTTCCAAACCGACGAAATCTATCCCTGGTACCATCCACAGCGCTGGCTGGGTTATTACGCCACCATCATCTTGATCTATACCTCGGTCGAGATCATCCTCAGTCGCCGGAGGAAAGTGGAAGAAATTCATATGTTTTCGCATCCCAGCGACTGGATTTTCCCAGGCTTTCTTTTGACTGCGGCCGTGACAGGTATCCTGGTGCATATTTTTCGTTATATGGGACTGCCATGGCCTACCTATATTATCTATACCATCCATGCCATGGCCATGGTGGCCATGCTGGATACGGAGGTAGGCATCGGTAAATGGACACACTTGATCTACCGTCCCCTGGCTTTGTCTGTGGACGCCATGAAGCGCAAGTCTGAAGAGTTAGTTGGTGAATTGGCGCCGGCCGATTGACCGGTGTAAAAATCAAAAATATCGAACGAAAGGATTTATACAATGGCTGAAAAAATGGTTGTAGTTTGCAATGGCGATGAAGCCAAGAATATCATGCCTGCCCTGATCTTTGCCTCGTCAGGTGTGGCCCTGGATTACGAAGTGCACTTCTTCTTCTGCCCAGCTGGCGCCAAATGGGCTCTGGCAGGTGAGTTGGAGAAGCTGGGTACGCCTAAGGGTCTGCCCAATCCGGTGGAATTGTTCAATACGGTGCTGGATTTAGGGCAAAAAGTGACTTTATGTGAGCTGGCGCTCGAGAACAAAGGCATCGACCCGAAAGATATGCGTGATGAGCGCATCATCATTGAAAAGCTGCCACCCTTCCTGATGGATGCCGAAGGCGCGGCTATGACCTATACTTTCTAAGATTTTTCTCTTCGCCAATCTAAAACCTCTCCCTGGTCTTGTTGGGAGAGGTTTTAAAAATTAATAAAGTCCTTCTAACTAATTTTTTCGTAAAGATCATCATTCATGGGATCATGGATAAAACCCCAGAAAACATCCCTGGCCCGGTTGGGGTTCGCCAGCACGCGCCTGGCCATGCAGATCTGCCTTTTAAGGTCTATTTCATTGACCGGTACTTCAACCACGGAGCCGAAAGCCAGAGCGCAGGATGCCGCTAAGCGCGAAACAAATGACAATCCTAAACCAGCACCGACTGCAGCCACGATTGCCTCAGCATTTCCAATTTCAAGCAGAACATTTAAATCTTCCAAGGTGATATCATGGGCGGCTAGCTCAGCCAGGACTGCTCGCCGTGTGCCTGAAGTGGGCTCACGAATGATAACTGGCTCATCAAAAATCTCCGACAGGTCTATCCATTTCCGATGGGCAAATGGATGGTTAGCTGGAGCGATCATGATGATCTGGTCCACAAAAAAGTTCTGTATTTCAATGCGCTCCAGGCGTGTCTCGGAGCTGACCACACTCAGATCAGCTTCTTCGTCCAGTATCCTCTCCAAGGCATCTTCTTGTGTGCAGGATAAGATACTGATCTGTACGTGAGGATGCAGTTGGCGAAAGCGAGCTCCAAATTGCGGCAGGATATACTTTCCAGCTGCAGTGGTGCAGGCAATCCGGATCCGCCCGGTGACTTCTTCATCTAAGGAGCTTGCCAGATCTTCAAATTTACGGCATTCGGAGAGAAGTTTCTGCGCCCAAGGTTGGATTGCCTTTCCAGCCTCGCTCAGGCTTATACCGGTGGCGGAGCGCTCAAACAGGCGAATGGACAGCTCATTTTCCAAATCGCGGATATATTTGCTGATCGTGGGCTGGGTGACGTGTAAACGCTGGGCGGTCTCAGAAAAGTTGAGGGTTTCGGCTGCATCGATAAAAACTTTGAGTTTGTTGATGTCCATCCGGTTACTCTCCTCGGTTGGAATAACATTTTAGGCTATAGCCGATTTAAATCATATCACGAATCATCCTTGGATTTATGCTTTCGTGGCTAAAAAAATCTCTCGCCAAGCCGCAAAGGTCGCCAAGGGGAGTGTCATTGCGAACGAACTTTGTGAAGCAATCTAATTCGTGGCTTAAATAACCTTCGTGTCCCATCGTGGCTAAAAATCATCTCTCGCAAAGACGCAAAGGCTGCCAAGGGGAGTGTCATTGCGAACGAACTTTGTGAAGCAATCTAATTCGTGAAAATTCGTGGCTAAAAAAATCTCAGCCATCTCTATCAACCTGGAAGCAGTTCTCGTAATTCTGCCAGGTTCTGCGCATATTGTGTTTCCAGAACCACCGGGCAATCCTGCAGCTTAACCTTCCCTGCGGTCAGTTTCAAGGCGAAGGAATAACAGGTGGGCTCGCCGCACGCCCGGCAATTATTGTTGGGCAGCAGCTTGTAAATCGCCATACTGGTGGGGCGCTTGCGCTCACTGTGATCGGGTTGGATATCCCTCCGTCTCTCCCAGGTGTCGTTGACCATGCGGATGACATTTTCGAGCTCTTGTTGTGCTTCACGTGCGGTCCTCCACATTGCTCACCAGAATTTCATAAGCATGGAAGGCAACATGATGCTCGCTCCTTTTCCAGATCAAGGCGCCAGCCTGAGACCGGTATTGGGCGCCGGGCAAGGTGGCATTTAAAAATGGTAGGATTTCGCTGATATCCACACTGAGCCTGGCGCGAGCAGCATAGCGTTCCGCGCTGGGGTGGCAAGGCGGGGTGAAAATCTCGAGAGTCATAATTTTCGATCAACATGATTCTATTCCAATCATTTGAGCAGGTAAAACGCTTAGAGAGCCATGCCTGCTTTACGGGTTTTGCTGAGACAGCTTTAAAATCGCATCTTCTAAATCATCCAATTTGAAAGGCTCTCCCTGCATCAAGGGATAATCCTGACGCCAAACAACTTGATCCTGCGCGTTGATCAGCACCAGGCTTGGCGCCCGGAAGATTTTGTACTTTGCTTCCAGGTCGGTGCGTTGCTGCATGGCGATGCGCACCACTGGCAAAGCAGGGTCTGCTGCCACACGCCAGCGCTCGATCTGCTCGTCCGCTTGCTGCACCAGCTCTTGCATACATTCGCACGGGTCGCCGTCATTAAAGAACAAAACCACCGCCCCGTTGGCGCGCTGCGCTTCCTGGTTGGCAAAGGTTAGAAAGTAAGGCATGGTGCGAATGCCCAACGCAAGCAGGATCAGCCCAGTCAGGGCGAGCAAGAGGGTGTTGCGAAGAGGACTTTTCATATCAAAATCTTAAAACCCTAAAGGTCTCCGAGACCTTTAGGGTTTTGGATTCGCTTGGGTGAAGGGATATTTAATGTTTAAAGAAAGCAATAATACACATCCCATGATCCACGCCGAGCTGAGGCACCACATACACACCGCCTGGATCACCGCTACTTCCAGGTAGGTCAGGTAGATGGAAAAGAGCGTACCGCCGATGGTCATCCCTAAAAGCGCCAGGGTAGCCCAGCCATTCCAGGGCATTTTCGCAGAGCGACTGAGCCACCAGGCTGCCATGATAAGCGCATAGCCGATCACACCCAGCACGCCGATGGGTAATCGTCCGAACAGGCGTGCATAGGGGCTGCTCTGTACCGTGTTGCAATCGCCGATCGGTCCGCAAAAGGCGCGCACCGACTGGGTCTCCACGTATGCCAGGTAGGCAGCGACGCCCAGACCAACCAGGGCAAGCACAGGAATCAGCCAATCTGCCGGTCCGGGTCTGGAAGGGTAGGTTGTCTTTGTTAGCCATGCTTTGCTTTGTATCAGGTAGTTCAGGCTGAAAGCCAACGCGCTAAGCAGCAGAATAATGGTCAGCCAGGCGACCAAAAAGCCGTTATTTCCCTGAAAAGCTTGGGGTTCAGGCGTCGCTGCAGGATTGCCCGGTTGCGTTGCTGCTATGCTTGGGCTTTGCACCTGGCTTGCGGAGGGCGTCGTTGTGCTTGAGGCTGTCTCTTGGCCGGCATCAGCGTCCGGCTGCTTGGGAAGCAGGGGGGCCAGAGCAGGTGAGTCGGGAAAATCCACGCCGCCTGCCGCCAGGTATTGGTCGATCAGGCCGGGCAATTCAGCTGGGATCTGGCCGGAGCCGATCAGCACATGTTCACCGATCATCAGGAAGGGCACACCCACATCGTTTTGGGGGATACCCATACTGTTCGCCAGGGTATACAAGGCAGTCACTTCCTGGCTTCCTTTCAGCTCAATCAACTGGATCTGGAATTGCTCGCCATATTTTTCCTGGATAGGCGGCAGCACATTCTCAATCACCTCGTGGCAGTGTGCACAGCCATCCATCCAGAACATCACTGCCCGCACGACTGCCGGTTGGCTATCCTGTTGAGGCGTAGTGAAAGCGCTGGTCCCCAACGAGATCAAAAGTGAGAGCAGCAGGAGAAGTGTTTTTCGCAGGTTTGTCATTTTTATCGCCCAATCTTCCTGTTTTCTTCTATTGTACCGGAAGTTGATGCGATCGTCGGGTGGTTAAGCGCTTTTTAACCTGGTCGGGCTGAAGAGTTTCTTTTGCAGCCAGAAGGCCACGTTGACCAGTCCGATCATCACCGGCACCTCAACCAGCGGGCCGATCACTGCCGCAAAAGCCTGTCCGGATGAGATGCCAAAGACGGCTACGGCCACGGCGATGGCCAGCTCGAAGTTGTTCGAGGCGGCTGTAAACGACAGGGTAACCGTTTTGGAATAATCCGCGCCGACCGCTTTGCCCATCACGAAACTGACCAGGAACATGATCACGAAATAGATCAACAACGGGATGGCGATACGGACCACATCCATGGGGATGGTCAGGATCAGCTCGCCCTTCAGGCTGAACATGACCACGATGGTGAAGAGCAGGGCCACCAGGGTCAGGGGGCTGATTTTGGGGATAAAGACCTTGTAATACCAATCTTTGCCTTTGGCGCGCACCAGGAAGAAATGCGTCAGGAAGCCGGCGATGAAGGGGATGCCCAGGTAGATGAACACGCTCTGGGCAATTTCGCCAATGGTGATATCCACCACACTGCCCTGCATACCCAGCCAGGTGGGCAGCACGGTGATAAAGATGTAGGCATACAGGCTGTAGAACAGCACCTGGAAGATGGAGTTGAAGGCCACCAGACCGGCTGCATACTCGTTATCCCCCTTGGCCAGCTCGTTCCACACGATCACCATGGCAATGCAACGCGCAAGTCCGATCAAGATCAGTCCGGACATGTAATCCGGGTAGTCACGCAGGAAAACCACCGCCAGGAAGAACATCAGCAGCGGTCCGATGACCCAGTTCTGCAACAGAGACAAGCCCAGGATTTTCCAGTTGCGGAAGACATCGCCCAGCTCTTCGTAGCGCACCTTAGCCAATGGCGGGTACATCATCAGGATCAATCCGATGGCGATGGGGATATTGGTGGTGCCGATGGATACAGCCTGGTTGAAACTCTCCACTGCGGCTGGCGCCAGGAAGCCGATCAGCACGCCTAGCGCCATTGCCGAAAAGATCCAAAGGGTCAGGTATCGGTCGAGAAATGAGAGTTTAGCGACAACGGGTTGGGTAGATGCAGTTTGGGCAGCAGGTCTGGACATAGGTGGTCTCCATTTCTAAAGGTTTTTACGCCAGCGTTCAAAACTCAGAAAGTTGAAAAGGTATGGGACCTTTCGAAGCGCCATTCTCGTATGCTAAAAGCAGGGGGATCATTTCAAAACCGATGGCGTCCCGCACGGCGCGGAAGTCCTCGATGCGGCCGCTTTTGGCTGGATCCGGGAAGCTGTGGTGCACGCGCTTACCTTTGCCTAACCACAGCGGGCATTCTTCGGCAGCAGAATCGCAAACAGTGACCACCAGGTCGAAATCCACCTGGCGGAATTCGTCTGCCAGCTTGGAGCGCCCCTGGTGTTGGATGCCCATCTCCGCCAGGGCTTGCAGCGCCTGGGGGTGGACATAACCGGCCGGTTGGGTGCCAGCGCTGACCGCCTGCCAACGATCGCCCAGCATCGTATTGACGATCGCTTCGGCCATTTGCGAGCGGCAGGAATTGCCGGTGCAGAGAAAGAGGACTTTCTTTTTGGGTATTATGGGTTCTGAATGGCTGTCGTGATCCATGTGGTCACCTCTGCCGGGCTAGGGATGCGACCGTTGCAGACCAACTTATCATTAATCACCAGACCAGGGGTTGTGAGGATGTTGAATTTCATGATCTCTTGATAATCGGTCACCTTGATGACTTCTGCATCCAGGCTCAAATCACCAACCACTTTACGGGCAATCTGTTCAACACGTTTGCAATTAGCGCAGCCTGATCCTAAAACTTTGATGGTTAGCATATCTTTCTCCTAAATTAAAATTATTGAACTGGGCTGGCCACCGCGCTTCTGCGGCGGTTGACCATCCATAGGATCCCGGCTAATGCAGCCAGGAAGATTAACAGATAGATCGCGACCAATGCGATGCTGGCGCCATCCACCCATGCGCCGTAAATCAGTCCGGCCAGGGTGCTGAACAATGCCACCCAAGCGACATACACCCAGGTCTTCAGGCGTCCTAGGATTGTGGCCGTGATCAAGATGCTTTGTAACGATAGCTCCGGATCGGAAATCAGGTAAGCCAGCAACGGGCCGCGGTGCATGCCCAGGTTGAGGAACATCTGGGCGATGGGCACTTCTACCAGGGTGGGGAAATACATAAACACGCCGAACAGCACGCCAACCAGGTTGCCCAGCAGATTGTTTTCACCGGCAATGGCCTGCACCCACTCCGGGCGGATGAGCATGCGGATGATGCCCACAGCAAACACGCCTACCACCAGCAGCGGGAAGATCTGCTTGACGAATTTCCAGGATTCCCACAGGAAGTCGCGGCTTTCGTCTTCCGTCAGCGCGTATTTGAGCATCCAGCCCAGCAGAACGACCGAAATGAGCACGCCGAAAAATTTTCCTGTGAAAGCCAGGGTCATGCCTTGTGGGGTGGGGGTCATGCCCAGAGCTGCCAGTATCAAGGTCAGGCCGACCAGGGCGGTTGAAATCCAGGTCCAGGGGTTAAAGCCTTCATGGATCTTTTCGATGCCTTTCCAGGAGGTTAGCCCGATCAGCACCAGCATGCCGATCAGTAAAGCCCCCTGGGCAGTCACACCCTCCTCGCCCCGGCTGGGGTCGAAGGGCACCCATTGGTGCAGCAGGTCCTGGAATGCCTGCACACCGCTAACAGGCACAGTGGCCTCGGCAAAAGTGTGCTTGAAAATTTCGAATTGGAAGGTGCCCGAAACCAGCAGAAAGACCAGCACCAGCATGAAGATCAGGGCGGCGCGGCGCATGGCGGCTTGCCCGGCGAACATCAGATCGGTGGCCTGGTCGTGTTCCTCATCCGATTTGTGGAAGATGAGCGCCATGATCAGACCGATGCCGATGCCGAAGATCAGGGAGAGCAGCAGGCGGGCGATCGCCAGGTCCATGCCGATGATGCCGCCGGTGTAGACCAGGGCCAGGATATTGATGGCCGGGGCAACAAACAGGAAGGTGATGGCTGGCCCTAGCCCAGCGCCTTTTTTGTAGATGCCGGCGAAGAGCGGGATCACCGTGCACGAACAGACGGCCAGTAAAAAGCCAGCTGCCGCGGAGGCCGGGATAGGAAATGTATTTGGGCGTGTTGCGACCCAGGTAGCGGGTGATGATCTCCTTGGGGATCAGGGCTGTCATCGCCCCGGCGATGTAGAAGGCTGGCAGCAGGCACAGCAAAACATGCGCCGCCATATAGGCTGCCAGGTTGCCCAACCCGCCCTGTAAAAGCCGGATCATTTCGTTGAATAAGTCCAATTTCTGCCTCCGTGAGCAACATATTCACTAAAACGAATATAATGCTTTCAAAATAAAAGGCGGTAGAACCGCCTGGTTTCTTGCAATTATTTACTAGACCTTAGCTATCGTACTTTCCTCCGGTTCGCAGGAGTAACTTTCGCGATCCGGGTTGCACTTCGGGCAGGGGCAGGCCTTGCTGTGCGGCTGAGATGCTGCCATTTGCGTATAGTCTATCGATTGTGCTTCAGTGAGGGTGTTCATGGCGTCCACGATGGCGTAAATCTCCGGGCGAATCACCTGGTAGAAAATGTTCCAGCCGTCACGCCGGTCAGTGACCAGGCCAGCTTCACGCAGCACCATCAGGTGCTGGGAGATATGCGCCTGGCGTAAACCGAACATGGCTTCCATATGGCACACGCACTGCTCGCCGTCGCGCAGCATATCCAGGATCGCCAACCGGGTGGGGTGCGAGAGGATTTTATATAGCTTGCTCTGGTTTTGGTAGAAATTTGTCATCCGATTTCCATCACATTCGATCAATTGAATGTTATTCTACCCTCAAACATGAAACTAGTCAATATTTTTACTGATTGATTTTCTGTTTGTAAAGAATTACAATCCTGGACAGACAATGAATACTTGCTCCACCTCACTTCCCAATCCAGGAGATTCCCCACATGTCCACAGAAAATCCTACACAACCTGCCAAATCAAAGAAGACCGCCCTGCGCTGGCTGGTGCGCGAGACGACCGGCAACCTGTTCCTGATCGCCCTGCTGTTTGGCATCGCCGGCGATTGGAGCTGGTGGAACGGCTGGGCGCTCTCGGCAATTTACATCCTGTGGACCCTGGGTACGGTGATCTTCATCCTACCAGTCAACCCGGAGATGCTGGCGGAGCGTTCACGCCCCAATAAGGATATGAAGACCTGGGATAAAATCCTGCTAACCTTGATGGGCATCTTTATGCTGGCTTTGTATGTGATCGCTGCCCTGGATTTTCGCTTGGGCTGGAGCTCGGATCTACCCTTGGGCGTGCAAATTGCCGGTGTGGTGGTAGGAGTCATTGGCTACGATATCATCCTGGTGTGGAGTATGGTGGTGAATGCCTTTTTCGTGGCAACGGTGCGCATCCAGACCGATCGCAACCAGCAGGTCATTTCGCACGGCCCCTATGCTTTTGTGCGCCACCCGGGTTACTTTGGCACGCTGCTGATGAACCTGGCAGCGCCTTTTCTGCTCAACTCACTGTGGGCTTTGATCCCGGCGGTGGGGATTGCCCTGGTTTTCATCGTCCGCACGCGCCTGGAAGATGAGACCTTGCAGGCTGAGCTTCCGGGGTACGCGGAATATGCGGAAAAGGTGCGCTACCGCCTTATACCCGGGATTTGGTAGGTTGATTTTTTAGCCACGAAGGAACACGAAGGGTCACGAAGTTTTTTTAGCCACGAATTGACACGAATTTTCACGAAGGAATTTTTTAGCCACGAAGGAACACTAAGGTCACGAATTTTTTTTAGCCACGAATTGGTACGAGCTTCAAAGGTCCTAATGACAACTGTCATTGCGAGGAGGGCGTTCTTTGCCCGACGAAGCAATCTAATTTCTAGCCAGCGCTTAGACTGCTTCGCAAAGTTCGCTCGCAGTGACAGATTCTTTTGTTGTCGCTTCGGACTGAATGGCGCTCCGTGCCGTGGATTTGTTCCTAATGACAACTGTCATTGCGAGGAGGGCGTTCTTTGCCCGACGAAGCAATCTAATTTCTAAGCCAGCGCTTAGACTGCTTCGCAAAGTTCGCTCGCAGTGACAGATTCTTTTTGTTGTCGCTTCGGACTGAATGGCGCTCTCGTGCCGTGGATTTGTTCGCAATGACAGGTTTTCCTTAGCGGTCTTTGCGGCTTTGCCGAGAGATTCTCAGCTGTGAATTTTCACGAATGAGATTGCTTCACAAAGACCGTTTGCAATGACAGTTCTCTCTTTTCGCGGTGATATACAACAGACTGTCTGTTAATCTGCTGAAAATAATCGACAGAGTGTTGACAAATTCCCGGATTTTGCTTAAAATGAATAGAAGATTAATCAACCTCTTTTGATTTATTTTGTTCTTTCACTTTTCACGGAGTTTGAGATGGCACCTGATTCCTCTATCGACAGGCGCAGCATTCGCACCCGCACGGCGATCTGTGATGCTTTGATCGAGCTGATTGAGCAAAAAGGGTTCGAGCTGCTCACGGTCACCGATATCACCCAACAGGCGAAGGTCAATCGCAGCACTTTTTATTTGCATTTCCGCGATAAATCCGACCTGGCGTTGCAGATGGAAAATGAGGTTATCCAGAATTTCGAGAGAATCTTGCTGCAGGACCTGGCAATCAACTTCAGGGAAATTGACCGGCTGGATTCTCCTCTGCCCATGGTGGTATCCATGTTCACCTATTTCAAAGAACACGCTCACATGATCGGCGCTTTGCTGGAACTCAAAGGTGAGCTCTCTTTGCAGAGCCAGATAATCAAAGTGATTCAGAAGAACGTTTCGCTTGGTTTTTTGATAGGGATTAAATCGATCCGTTTTACCGTGCCAGCAGATTATTTATTTTCCTATGTTATTTCAGCTCATTTAGGCCTGGTGCAAGCCTGGATCAAGAAAGGCTGTATCGAGACGCCGGAAGAAATGGCTATGGCGCTCTCCAGGTTATCCATTCACGGGCCATTACGTGCCATTGAAATTGAGTTTGAGGATCGATTAGCCTGATCTTTGTTTTGGATGGTCTCATCTTCTAGACTGGAGCATCTATGAATAATCGCCTGATCTCGATTGTGCGTAAAGAATTTATCCAGCTCTGGCGTGATAAGCGCATGCTGGCGATGATCCTGGTCTTCCCGCTCATCCAGTTATTCCTTCTAAGCTACATTTTTACAACCGATGTGCGTAACCTACCTATGGCGGTTTTTGATCAGAGCCACAGCGCTGAAGCCCGCGATTTACTGCAGGCTTACCGCTCCACCGATTACTTTGCGCTCACCTACGCCGTCAACAGCGATTCTGGAGCTGCACCGGCTAATTGAAAAAGGGGAGGTAGGCATAGGTTTGATCATCCCCCCTGATTACGCCTCCCAGGTGCACAGAGGCCAGGCTCAGGTGGCTTTGATCCTGGATGGCTCAGACCCGACCATCGCCAACACCGCCCTGTCTGCCGCCAGGCTGATAGCCCAAAATTACGCCACGGACCTGATGGTGGAAAGACTGCAACGCAGCGGTTTGAATGCGCGCTTGCAGCAACCGATCGACGTGCGCACCACGGTTTGGTATAACCCCGATCTGGTATCCGCATATTTTATGATCCCAGGCGTGATTGCCATGATCCTGTTTGCCATCACCGCCTTGCTGACTGCCACTTCCGTCGTCCGCGAGCGTGAGCAGGGCACCATCGAACAGCTCATCGTCACCCCTATTCGCCCATGGGAGCTGGTGGTCGGAAAAATCCTGCCTTACGTGATCCTGGGATTGCTGGATACCGTGGAGGTGATTGCCATCGGGCATTTCTGGTTTGGCGTGCCGGTACGGGGTTCCTTACTGCTGATTGCCTTTGTTTCAATACTCTTCCTGGCTTCTGGTCTGGGCATTGGTCTGCTGGCTTCAACCATTGCGAACACCCAACAAGAAGCCATACTTACCGTCTGGATGACCTTGCTGCCAGCCATTTTTCTTTCCGGCTTTCTGTATCCGATGAATAATATGCCGCTGTTACTGCGTTGGATTTCCTACGCCATCCCCATGCGCTATTTTCTGGAGGCGCTGCGAGTTTTGATGCTCAAAGGCGCAGGACTGGCAGCCATCCAGAACCAGGTGATCGCCCTGGTGCTGTTTGGCTTTGTGATTATGGGCGCGGCTGCCATGCGTTTCCGCAAACATCTCGATTAATCTTCTGGTGTGGAGGGTCTTATGCATACATTCGATATCCGTAAAAGAATCATTGTGGTTGTACTTTTGATCCTGGCTGTGACTTCGTGGTACCTGATCAGCCGGGGGCAGGCAGCCAATAACGCAAATTTACAGGTTTCCGGGACTGTGGAGGCCGAATCGATATCCATGGCTGCAGAGCTCTCCGGGAGGATTGTCGAGCTACTGGTAGATGAAGGACAGTCGGTCAAAGCCGGGGATGTCCTCTTCCGCCTGGATGATAGCCTGCTGCAATCGCAGCGCGCCCGCGCCCAGGCAGCCATGGAAACAGCCCAGGCAAATGTAGCCGTTGCCCAAGGCGGGCTCTCCAGCGCTGAAGCAGCTCTCAAGACCGCCGAAGCGGCTCACCAGGCTGCTCTGGCTACCGCATTAGCGGAGCGCTTGCCGGTGCAGCAGACTTTGGACGACCTGACGGTGAACGCCGCGGCGGCACGCGGTGAAGCTGCCCGCCAGGTGGCTTTAGCGAACCGTGCGGTGCGCGATGCCGTTTATATGTTGGATAATTACACGGTATCCTCCTTGCAGAAAGACCTGACGCCTGCCGAAGGCATCGCGCTGACCAAGACAGCGCTTGACGAAGCCCGGGAGGTTTTTGAGCCTTACCGCAATTTACCAGAAAGTAACGAGAGGCGGGAGGAATTAAAAGAGCAGCTTGACGAAGCGCAAAGCGAATATGACAGCGCTGTGCGCCGCATTGAACTATCCGCCGCCTTAGAAGCTGCCCAATCCAAGCTGAGCAAGGCTGAAGATGAGCTTGCCAAGCTCCAGGATGGTCCCAACCCGCAGGATGTCGCCATCCTGGAAGCCCGATTAGCAGCCATCGACGCCATGCCCAAGCAGGCCGAGGCCGGTCTGGAAGCAGCCAGGGTTGGAGTGGATACTGCCCAGGCGCGCCTGGATGCAGCCCAGTCAGCTGTCGCCCAGGCGCAGGCGGAGCTGAACTTACTCGATTTGCAGATCCAGAAGCTCAGTGTGGTCTCACCCGTGGACGGGGTGGTCCTGACACGCATAGCCAGCCTGGGGGAAATCGTGCAAATGGGTGCGCCAGTTCTGACACTGGGGAAGCTTTCTGAGCTGGAGATCACCGTTTATTTGCCCGAATTTCGTTATGGCGAAGTCAACCTGGGTCAGCAAGCCAGCGTCAGTGTAGATTCTTTCCCAGGCCAGAAGTTTTCAGCGACCGTGGTTGTGATTGCCGACCAGGCTGAATTTACGCCTCGCAATGTACAGACCGAAGAAGGCCGCCGCAACACGGTCTTTGCGATTAAGCTCTTCATTGAAAATCCGGATGGCAAGTTGAAACCCGGCATGCCCGCCGATGTGGATTTTGGTGAATAACCGGGTAGCAGGACGATCAAGATGGAACTGTTGATTGAAGCCAGGCATCTAAGCCGTCACTTTTCTGCGTGTTCAGGCTGTGAGTGATATCAGCTTCCAGGTAGCCGCTGGTGAGATCTATGGTTTGGTGGGACCGGATGGGGCAGGAAAAACCACAACCATGCGTCTCTTGTGCGGCGCTTACCTACCTACCGTTTTGCCGCAGGCTTCCCCCACCATCAGGGTTTGCGGGTATGATCTATTAAAGGAAACAGAGAAAGCCCGTTCGAAAATTGGTTACCTGTCGCAGCGCTTTTCTCTCTACCAGGACTTGACTGTACTGGAAAATATCCGTTTTTTTGCTGAGTTGCGCGGCTTATCTGCCGCCGAATGGCTGCCGAGCTGTATGCATATCCTGGAGTTTGTCGGTTTGGCTGAGTATAAAGACCGGCGCGCCGGTCAGCTCTCCGGAGGTATGAAGCAAAAATTGGGATTAGCCTCTGCTCTGGTAACACGACCGCGCGTCTTGCTGCTGGATGAGCCCACCACCGGCGTTGACCCGGTTACCCGCCAGGATTTTTGGCAGCTGATCATCCGGCTGACAGCGGACGCTCCGCTTGAGCAGGGGGTTTGTGTGCTGATCTCGACCCCTTATATGGACGAAGCGGCGCGCTGCCACCGCATTGGGTTTATGCGCCAGGGAAAAATTATTATCGAAGGCAGTCCTGGAGAATTGAGAAAGAAACTGGCAGGCAGGATTATCGAGCTAAAAGGCTTCCCCTTGCCGCTACTACGCTCGATAGCTGCTGCAGACCCGCATGTCGAAGATGTGCATGTCTTTGGAGACCGCTTGCATCTGCGCTTGAAAGAGAGCGTTACCCAGGCTGTAATCAATGCACTTGAGGCAGCCATTTCTAGAGCAGGCGGCCAGGATATCCAGGCTCGCCAGGTTCAACCCGACCTGGAAGATGTATTTATTTCGTTGGCAGAGGCATCATGACCGCTACGCAAATCCTGGCTATTGAAACGGATCACCTCACGAAACGCTTTGGCGAGTTTACGGCAGTTGACCAGGTCTCCTTCCAGGTTCTGCCAGGGGAAATTGTCGGCTACCTGGGACCGAATGGCTGCGGCAAGACCACCACCATCCGCTTGCTACTGGGTTTGCTGCGACCCAACGAAGGCTGGGCAAAGGTCTTGGGTTTTGATACGGTCTTGCAATCCGAAGAGATTCGCGCCTGCTGTGGGTATATGTCCCAAAAGTTTGCCCTTTATGATGATTTGACCGTCTGGCAGAACCTTCAATTTTATGCTGGTGTGTATGGGGTTATCGATAAATCAGAAATACAAAAGACCCAGGCATCGGTTGGTTTAGAAAGTCTGAGTAATACCCTCACCCGTGAATTACCCACCGGTTTTCGGCAGCGCCTAGCCCTGGGAATTGCACTGGTTCACCATCCGCGCCTCTTGTTTCTGGATGAACCGACTTCTGGCGTCGACCCCAATGCCCGCCGCGCCTTTTGGGACCTGATCTATGATCTTGCTTTGCAGGGAGTTACCATCCTGGTGACCACCCATTATATGGATGAAGCCGAATATTGCCACCGCGTGGCGATGATGCGCTCCGGCAGGCTTCTGGCAATGGATACACCTCAGGCATTGAAGCAGCGCTATGTTCCAGGGGATATTGTAGAAATTCAGACGCCAGCATTGCTGAAGGCTTTGGCGATTTTGGAAGCAAATCCTGGTGTGCTGCGCGCCAGCCTGTCCGGTGATCAGCTTCGTCTGGTTGTCCAGAAAGGGCTAGAATTGCCTGATTTGGCTTCTCTATTGGAAAAATCTGGAATTGAAGTGCAAGGCGATACAGGTGGGGGAACCCGTCCTGGAAGATGTGTTTGTAAACCTGGCAAAGGAACCATAACTTTCTCGCCGAACTGAGTTGATTCTAAGCCATGTGGTAAACAAAATTTTGGGAGATGGAGTTTATAGGATAAATAACCTCGGTAAAATAGTAATATATGTCACTTGCCACGTTGACATTTTTTTGCTATATTCTTTACCAGTATTGCACCAGTCCAACTGGTCTGGTTTCGTTTGGTAGTTGCCTTCCTGTTCCCTGGCTAGAAAGAGTTAGTAAGGATGGTCTGCCTTAATCATGATAAGACATATCAGAAGTTATTGACCGTTATGATTAACGGCTGCCTGCCTATGGATTTGAAAAGGCCTGGTTTCTATCCCTTTTTGGATATTGAGACAGGCTTTTTTTATTGACTCTTTCAAAAAGGGGAACAGGCGAAATTTTCATTTTTTCCATCATTCAACCCGATAACCCATCAGTTCGAAGCAAGGAAGGAGCCCATGAAGACAATAACCCTAGAAGTTCCTGCAATGTATGGCGATCATCATGTGACAGAAGTCAGGCGCATCTTGCTGGCCTTGCCTGGTGTAATCGATCTTTATGTCAGCAGTGCTTTTCACCTGGTCGAGGTCCAACTGGATGAAAATAAAATCAATGAAGATCAAATTCGAACGACCTTAGGCGAGTTTGGTTACCTGGAAAAGCTGCCCATGCCGGTAGAATCAGGCGTTGCTTCCCACTTGAAAGCAGACCAGTCTCAAACTTTTTTCCGGCATACGCAAACTTTCGAAACCATGCGTGATACGGTGTCCTTTGAGCAAAAGGTCAGTTTTAGCGGTAAACCCATTTGGAATTGTCCTGGATTTGGTGTGATTAAAAATAAAATGGAGGATTAAGCGATGGCAAAAGGAAAACGTACTCAAGAAGAACGAACTGCTGACCCCGCAGCCCAGCAAATGTTAATCCGGGCTGATGAATTGGGCATCAGCACGGCTTTCAGCCGCGCAGATGATATGGTTGCCTGTAATATTGGTGGGGCTGGGATGTGCTGCAAGATTTGCGGCATGGGACCCTGCCGGCTGACGAAAGACGGCCAGACCGGTGTGTGCGGCGCAACCATCGACACGATCCAAGCGCGCAATTTTATCCGTTCTATCTCGGCCGGCGCTGCGGCGCATTCTGATCACGGCCGCGACATGGCTTTTACCTTGAAGGCTGTTGCCAATGGCGAAGCAGAAGGATACATGATCCGCGATGTTGCTAAGCTGCGCACCATCGCCCAGATATATGATATTCCTATAGATAAGCGCTCACCCTCAGAAATTGCCAACGACCTGGCGGATCTCTACATCTCCCAGTTTGGGCAACAGCGGGGTGAGATTGTGGTTACCAAACGCGCCACCAAGAAGCGAGTCCAAATATGGCGGGAGACAGGTGTGATGCCGCGTGGCGTCGATCGCGAAGTGGTAGAAGCCCTGCACCGTACCCACATCGGTGATGATCAGGACCCTGAGCATATTTTGTCAGCATGCAGTACGCACGGCCATCTCGGATGGCTGGGGCGGCAGCCTGATCGCCACAGATATTTCGGATATCCTCTTTGGCACCCCAGCCCCCATTTTAGGCCAGGCCAACCTGGGTGTGCTCAAAGATGATTATGTCAACGTGGTGGTACATGGTCACGAACCGACTCTCAGCCAGATGGTGGTAGCTGCCTCGCAGGACCCGGAAATCATTGAATATGCCCGCGCAGCTGGCGCGCAGGGTGTTAACCTGTCGGGGATTTGCTGCACGGCTAACGAAATTCTGATGCGTCAGGGTATCCCAGCTGCCGGTAACTTCCTTCACCAGGAATTGGCCATCCTGACCGGCTCAGTTGAAGCCATGGTAGTAGATGTGCAATGCATTATGCAGGCATTAGTTGATCTTGCCAGCAATTTCCATACACAAATTATCACAACATCTCCAAAGGTGAGAATCAAAGGCGCCACACATATCGAGTTTGACGAACACAAAGCCTTGACGATTGCCAAGCAAATCTTAAGAACGGCCATCGATAATTACAAAAACCGTGGCAAAACCCATATTCCTCAAATCAAAGAAGATCTGATCCCTGGCTTTTCACACGAATATATCAACTACATGCTCGGTGGTTCTTACCGGGCGTCCTTCCGCCCCTTGAATGACGCCATTATGAGTGGGCGTATTCGCGGCGTGGCAGCTATTGTCGGCTGCAATAACCCGCGCTCCAAGCAAGACTGGTTGCACACACACGTCACCGAAGAACTGCTCAAACAGGATGTGCTGGTGGTCGAAACCGGCTGCGGCGCGATTGCCAGCGCCAAGCTGGGCTTTTTGCTCGGTGAGGCTGGTTTGGACAAGGTTGGACCTGGTCTGCGCGAGATTTGCGAGACTGTGGGTATTCCTCCGGTGCTGCATATGGGCTCTTGCGTGGATAACTCCCGCATCCTTACTGTGCTGACCCAAATGGCGGAAACCGGCGGTCTGGGCGATGATGTGGATCAAATTCCAGCCGTTGGCCTGGCGCCGGAATGGATGAGCGAAAAAGCTCTTTCGATTGGCACCTATTGCGTCGCTTCAGGCGCCTATGTCATCTTTGGCGGATCGTCTCCGATCAGCGGTATGCCCGATCGTGTTGAAGATAGCGACATCGTCCTACGCTATATCAGCCAGGGTTGGGAAAAGCTATACGGCGGAAAGATGGAGTTTATTGCCGATACGGATGAGATGATCCGCAAAACGCTGGAGCATATCGATAAGAAGCGTGCAGCCCTGGGGTTGCCAGTTTACGATCCGAACAAATTTGGGCGCAGCGGCGATGCTCGCATGTTGGAGTTGGAAGCCATGCCTATGGAAGACCGTCGCCAAGCCCTTTATGGAGTAGCCGCCGACTAGGCGCTGGAAGATCAGGAGGTCAAGAATGTCACGTTACATCGCAACCCGAGCAATACGCGGGGCAAACGCCCTGGTCATCGAAGCCGAGCTGATGTTGCAAAAAGCCCTGGATGAAAAAGGTCCGGATACCAAAGTATCTTTCCCAAACACAGCCTACTACCTTCCCTTGATCCTGGGGATGACTGGAAAGTCGATCGAAACCCTGGGTCAATTGCCCGAAGTGTTAGCCCAGGCCCGCCATTTATTGCATCCCATACCAGCCGATTCCAAATGGACGCCCTATCTTGGAGAAACCTTGGATAGCGGCATGGCAACCTTACTGGCGGCAGAGACGATCGAAGCCATCCGCTATGTCTACAACCTGCAACCAGAACCGATGCCCGGTTTTCAATTGGCAGGAGGGACATCCTTTACCAGCCCGGATAACGGGCATGGAGGTAATGGGCTGGATGGTCACCTGAATGGTCCGATTGACGATATCCAATTGCGCTCCTGGGGCATCCAATTGGTGGATGGGCGTATGCCTGGATTTGCTGCCATTGTAGGAGCGGCTAAATCTAACGAAGTGGCGGTAAAGATCGTGCGAGAACTGCAGCGCCGCAACATTCTCACTTTTCTTTCTGGGAATGTAAACGGTCGCAGTATCATCCATCAATTAATGGAAGAAGGTGTGGAGCTGGGCTATGATACTTATACGGTTCCTTTTGGCACCGATACCATCAGCGCCATCTATGCCTTGGGATTTGCTGTGCGCTCCGGGCTTACTTTTGGCGGATTGAAAGGTGGGCAATCCCGAGAAATTTTGCTTTACAACCGCGAGCGTGTCTTCGCCTTTGTCCTGGCATTGGGCGAAGTGGATGATCTTAAGTACGCGGCAGCCGCCGGGGCGATCAACTTCGGTTTCCCGGTAATTGCCGATACGGTCATCCCGGAAATCCTGCCCACCGGCATCACCAAATACGAGCATGTGGTCAGCATGCCATTCAACGAAATTGATGGCAAGGATGACCTGGAACGCGCCGAACGCCTGGTGCAGAAATGTATCGAAGTGCGCGGCGTCAAGGTCAAGGTGTCTGATGTGCCGGTGCCGGTTCCGTATGGCTCAGCATTCGAAGGCGAGGTAGTGCGCAAGACAGATATGCGCGTCGAGTTTGGCGGTAAATATTCGCGCTGTTTTGAATACTTGTATATGGCGCCTCTCGACCAGGTGGTAGATGGAAAAGTGGATATTGTCGGTCCTGGCTTTGTAGAGTTGCCTGCCCAGGGTTCCATGGATATGGGTATTGTGGTGCAGGTAGCCGGTCGGCAAATGCAAGAGGACTTTGAGCCGGTCCTGGAACGCCAGATCCATTATTTCGTGAATGGCGCTTCTGGTATCCAGCATATTGGTCAGCGTGATATCGCCTGGATCCGCATCTCCAATGCGGCAGCGGATAAAGGCTTCAACCTGGAGCATTTTGGCAAGATTCTCCATGCCGCGATTTAAGACCGATTTCGGCGCCATCGTCGATAAAGTCCAGGTGACGATTTATACCGATCCAGAAAAGCTTACCGGTTGGTTGGCTAAGGCTCGCCAGGCATACGATTACCGTAACAAACGCCTGGCAGACCTGACCGATGATCGGGTGGATGAGTTCTACTCCTGCACCTTGTGCCAGTCCTTTGCTCCCGACCATGTCTGTGTCGTCAGCCCGGAACGTCTGGGTCTTTGCGGCGCTTACAACTGGCTGGACTGCAAAGCCTCCTTCAGCATTAACCCCACCGGTCCAAACCAGCCGATCAAGCTGGGTAAGATCGTTGATCCGCTCAAAGGATATTGGTCCGGCACGAACGATTACGCCAAGATTGGTTCGCATGGCGTCGTACAGGAAGTTGCCATGTACTCGATCATGGAGAACCCCATGACAGCCTGCGGCTGCTTTGAGTGTATCGTCATGCTGATCCCAGAAGCCAATGGTGTAATGGTGGTCAGCCGCGAAGACACCAGCATGACACCTGCAGGTATGACCTTTTCCACCCTGGCGGGAATTGCTGGCGGCGGTTTGCAGACTCCCGGTGTGATGGGTGTGGGCAAGTTCTACCTGATCAGCCCTAAGTTCATTTCTGCCGATGGCGGTTTCAAGCGCGTGGTTTGGATGAGCAGCGTGCTGAAAGAGACCATGAGCGAGGAATTGAAAGCGGTTGCCGAGCGTGAAGGTGACCCGGATATGATCGGTAAGATTGCCGATGAACGCAGCGTCACCAATGTCGATGAGCTGCTTGCCTGGCTGGAAGAGCATAACCATCCATCCCTGGTGATGGATGCAATGTTCTAAATGGGAAATGAGGGTAGAGCTGGCTTTCCCAAAAATCATCTCTACCCTGGTCCTTTCTCCATCCAACGGACGCCGATGACTGCAGAGACCCCTAACAAGCTGTTCCTGGTCCGCGATTTGATGACAGTGGGTGTACCCACCTGTTCTCCGGATACCCCCATCATCGAAATTGCGCGCCTTGTGCTTCAAAAGGAGTTGGAAGCGGTGGTGGTGCTGGAACCGAATGAAGGCCATGCTTTGGGTGTGGTCAGCCGCGATGAATTGGTCGCAGCTTACACCCATCATGTCGACGTGCATACCGTAGCCGAGCAGATTATGCATGATGGCGTACCACAAGTTCCGCCGGATATTCCCATCCAGGCTGCTGCCCAGATCATGCAGGATTTGGGTGTGCGTGTTTTGTTCCTGATGCACCATTCAGCTGGCATCGAGTACCCGGCAGCCATGATTTCCTACCACCACATTTTGCGCCACCTGGCAGCTGAGAGCCAGGACGATCTGCGTGACTTGGGTATCCAGGCGGAACGGCAATCGCCCCTGGAAGCCTATTTTGCCCGCCGGGATGCCGCCCGGAAGCGGGTGGGTAAATGATTCCGTCTTAGTGTCATAGCGAGGAGGACGCACTTTGTCCGACGAAGCAATCTAAGCTAATAACTATCGAAGGTATGTAGTTACAATTGTTGAAAATTGTATAATAAAATGAAATGGTTAAGTATTACTATGTTTACATTTTAGCCAGCAAGAGTAACACGGTACTCTACACAGGAGTTACTAATAATCTCAAGAGACGGGTTTTTGAACACCGTCAAGGACTTGGATCTGGTTTTACAAAAAAGTACCATGTTGAAAAATTGGTTTATTATGAACAAACAGAAGATATTACTGCGGCAATTCAAAGAGAAAAACAGATCAAAAGTGGTTCTAGGCAAAAGAAAATCGATCTGGTAAATCAAATGAACCCTTCTTGGGAAGATCTTGCTGAAAGAATTTAGTGTATTTGATAATGACTTTCAGATTTGTTCCTTAATAATCGAATTGTAGATGCTAAAAGGATTGTGATCGTGATACAGTCTGAGACTGCTTTGTAAAGAATGCTCGCAGTGACAGACTGCTTCGCGAAGACGCTCCTCACGACAACTGTCATTGCGAGGAGGACGCACTTTGTCCGACGAAGCAATCCAAGCTCTTGACTAGCGCTGAGACTGCTTCGCAAAGAACGCTCGCAGTGACAGACTGCTTCGCGAAGAGCGCTCCTCATGACAACTGTCATTGCGAGGAGGACGCACTTTGTCCGACGAAGCAATCCAAGCTCTTGACTAGCGCTGAGACTGCTTCGCAAAGAACGCTCGCGTGACAGACTGCTTCGTCACGACAACTGTCATTGCGAGGAGGACGCACTTTGTCCGACGAAGCAATCCAAGCTCTTGACTAGCGCTGAGACTGCTTCGCAAAGAACGCTCGCAGTGACAGACTGCTTCGCGAAGAGCGCTCCTCACGACAACTGTCATTGCGAGGAGGACGCACTTTGTCCGACGAAGCAATCTACGCTCTTGACTAGCGCTGAGACTGCTTCGCAAAGAACGCTCACAGTGACAGACTGCTTCGCGAAGAGCGCTCCTCACGGCAACTGTCATTGCGAGGAGGACGCACTTTGTCCGACGAAGCAATCTACGCTCCTGACTAACACTGAGACTGCTTCGCAAAGAACGCTCGCAGTGACAGACTGCTTCGCGAAGGGCGCTCCTCACGGCAACTGTCATTGCGAGGAGGACGCACTTTGTCCGACGAAGCAATCTACGCTCCTGACTAACACTGAGACTGCTTCGCAAAGAACGCTCGCAGTGACAGACGTTATAACAAGAAGCTCCGTTGTTGAAGGCATTCTGTCGGTTGGAAGTCATCCGCAGTGACAGACGTTTTAAATTGATTAATGATTCAATAAAAACAAATACACACCCATGAGAGGAGAGAAATATGCCACTAGAGATACCTAAAGATAAATGGCCCGGCAGTGTCCGGGAAATCACCCTGGGGGCGACGCCAGATCAAGGTGGAACGCGTGCCCATACGATTGTGGTGGGGGGGCAAAAAGCGCTGCCTTTCATGCACTTTGAGAGCCCCACTCCACACCTACCGGTGGTGGCATTGGAAATCAAAGACCGCAAACCTGAAGATTGGTCGCCTCTCTTGCTGGAAACCTGGGGCGCAGCCATGGATGATCCAGCCAGTTGGGCAAAAGCCGCCGAAGCTGCTGGAGCGGATTTGCTGCAATTATCCTTAAGCCTGACGGATGCGGATGGAAAACCAATGACGCCACAGGCAGCCGTTACCTCCGTTAAGGCGGTGTTGCAGGCCAGCGGCTTGCCATTGATTGTGTTTGGACCTGGTCAGGCAGAAGTGGATAATGATTTGTTGGTGGCGGTAGCCGAGGCAACCAAGGGCGAACGCCTGTTGTTGGGTATTTGCGAAGACAAAAACTACCGCACCATCGTTGCGACTGCTATGGCGAATGGACACCTGGTATCAGCTCGCACCCCGATGGATGTGAACCTGGCCAAGCAGCTTAACATTTTGATTAGTGATATGGGCTTGCCGTTGGACCGCATTATTATGGACCCGACGACCGGCGCGCTAGGCTACGGCATCGAGTACGGCTACTCGGTTATGGAACGTCTGCGCCTGGCCGCCTTACAAGGCGATGCCATGACTCAATCACCCATGCTGGTTACGCCTGGCTTTGAAGCCTGGAAGACCAAAGAATCCAAAGTAGGCGAAGGTGTGCCTGAATCGTGGGGTGATTGGAATGCACGCGCTGTGCACTGGGAGAGTTTGACTGCGGTTGCCCTGCTTGAGTCTGGCGCGGATATCATTGTCTTGCGCCACCCACACAGCGTCCTACGCGTCAAAGCTGCCATCCAGGAACTGATGACTGACCTGCAAGCAGCATAAATCCTTTGATTATCCACTGATCCAAGAGCGGAGAGAGAATTATGGCACTATCTGGCATTCAAATTTATAAACTCCTGCCGCAGACCAACTGCAAGGAGTGTGGTTTTCCCACCTGCCTGGCTTTTGCGATGAAACTGGCAGCCAAGCAGGTCGAGCTATCCTTATGCCCGTATGTGAGCGACGAGTCCAAGGCGCAATTAGCCGAATCGGCAGCCCCGCCTATTCGTTTGGTCTCCATGAAATCCGATGGTTTCGAGATCAAAGCGGGCAACGAAGTGGTGCTCTTCAGACATGAAAAGACTTTTTATCATAAACCGGGCGTGTTCGTGTCGGTGAGTGATGACCTGAGCGTTCAATCCATCCAGGATAAGGTCAAGGCTGTTGATGGTTACAGCACTAACTATGTGGGCATCGACCTGGTGCTGGATGGGGTGGCTATCCTGTCCAGTAGCAGCGATGGGGCGAAATTTGCCGAGGCGATCAAAGCGGTGCGAGCGGTCACGAAACGGCCCATCATCTTGGTTTCTTCTGAGCCTGCAGTTATCGAAGCTGGATTGAAAGATCTGGTTGGCGAAAGCCCCCTGGTTTGCGCTGCAGATGCGCAGAACTGGCAGGCCATGGCTGCATTGGCAAAAGGCGCTAAAGCAAGTCTGGTCGTAAAATCTGCCAGCCTGGAAGAGTTAGCAGATCTGACCGAAAAGATAAAAGCCACGGGTTTGGAAGACCTGGTCCTATGGCCACAAGCGGACAGCTTAGGCGCTTCCCTGGCTTTGAACACTCAAATTCGCCGCCTGGCGCTGAAGAAAAATTTCCGCGCCCTGGGTTATCCCACCATCGCCTTTGCTAACAGCCCGGAAGCAGCAGCTCAGGCAATTGCCAAGTATGCTGGGTTTGTGGTTATTGACGAGTTTACTCCCGAGCTGGCTTATCCGTTGCTGGTGCTGCGCGAGAATATTTACACCGACCCACAGAAACCTATCCAGGTACAGCCTGGTGTGTATGAGATCAATGCGCCGAAAGCGGACAGCCCCATCCTGGTGACGACCAATTTCTCCATCACTTATTTCAGCGTGGCTAATGAAGTCGAGGGTTCTGGTTTGCCAGCCTGGCTGCTGGTGACGGATGCGGAAGGGATGAGCGTTTTGACTGCCTGGGCGGCTGGGAAGTTTGATGCCGAGCGGATCGCCAAAGCGATCAAGACTTTTAACCTGGCGGATAAGGTCAGCAAAAAGCTTGTGGTTTTGCCTGGGCATGTAGCTGTCCTATCTGGTGAGCTGGAAGGTGAGCTGCCGGATTGGGAAGTTCGCGTTGGGCCGCGTGAGGCGGTTGATTTGCCGAAATTTATGAAAATGGCTTTATGAGCTGGTTGTTTTCGATCACTGTACTGGCTGAAATATCATGACCGATTGCCGGGTATCATTTGAAGGAACTGCTAAACAGATTGTTGTACCGGATGGCACACTGCTGTCTGAGGCAGCGCGCCTGGCAGGTTTTGAGATTATGCAGCCTTGTGGAGGGCAGGGGCGCTGCGGGCGGTGTGCACTGCGTGTCATAAACGGCTCTGTGCGCCGCCGCAGCACGCTGCGACTATCTGAAGAGGATCTTGAACAAGGCTATGCCCTGGCCTGTCAGACTGTGGTTGAAGGGGATGTCTGTGTTTACGTGCCGCCTCAGGAGAAGATCGAGCGTCGTCTGACCACCGATCTGACTGTGGCTGAGGTGACAGTACCGGCTGGTTACAATGCTCAGTTTGATCAAACCATCCGGCGTGTGAGCTTGCAGCTCAAAGAGCCCAGCATGGATGATCAGACGGATGATCTCAGCCGGCTGATCACTGCCTTACGCCAGCAGGCTGGCTATGAGCGGGTGCAGATCAGCCTTTCGTTGATCCAAAAAATCGGTCCGGTTTTACGGCAGGGCGACTGGCGGGTCACCGTGATCCTGGACTTGCAGGAGGAGCCGGTCGAAGTCCAAAAAATGGTTGATTTGCTCCCCGGGTGGGTGGATGATGATGAACCCTTATGGGGAGCGGCTATTGACATCGGTACAACTACCGTTACCTTATGGCTGGTGGACCTGATCAGCGGGCAAGTGCGCGCCCAGGTATCGGAATACAACGGCCAGATCGCCCGCGGCGAAGATGTGATCTCACGCATTGTCTTTGCTTCGAAGAATGGAGGTCAAGATGAGATGCGCGACCTGGTGGCAGCCACGATTAATCAATTAGCTCAAACCGCCTGCCAGCGTGTGAGCCAGCAGAACCCTGCTGCCAGCCAGGTAAAACCTGAACAAATTGTCAAAGCTGTGGTTTCTGGAAATAGCACCATGACCCACCTGTTTTTGGGAATCCCGGCTACTTCGATCCGGTTGGCGCCTTTTGTGACGGCTGTCAATCATGTTCCTTTGCTATCTGCCCGTGAGATTGGGCTAGCTATCCATCCAGAAGCGACGGTGGATTGCCTGCCGGGAGTCGCCAGCTATGTGGGTTCGGATATCACTGCCGGGGTGCTTGCATCGGGCATGGATGATACCGCCATGATCACGCTGTTCATGGATGTGGGCACGAACGGCGAAATCGTCCTGGGTTCGCGTGAGTGGCTGGTCACTTGCGCCTGTTCTGCCGGACCTGCTTTTGAAGGGGCAGGTGTTGTGCACGGAATGCGTGCAACCCAGGGTGCGATCGAAGAAATTTGGATCAATGCCGAGAACTATGAGCCCAGCTACCGGGTGATCGGTGGGACAAAACCGCGTGGAATCTGCGGCAGCGGGCTGATTTCACTGCTGGCGGAGATGTTCATGACGGGTGTGGTGGATAGGGCTGGCAACCTGAACTCTCATCTGGAGCACCCCAGAGTGCGAGAAGGTGAGCATGGTTGGGAGTATGTCATCGCCTGGGGGGCGGAAACACAGCATGGCCGGGATATTGTGATCACGCATGTCGACATTGACAACCTGATCCGCGCCAAAGGCGCCATCTATGCCGGTTACAGCGTTTTAGCCGATAGTGTGGGTGTCTCCCTGGACCTGATTGAACAGATGCTCATCGGTGGTTCTTTTGGCAAATATATTAATGTAGAAAAGGCGGTTCAGATTGGTCTGCTCCCCGATTTGCCCTGGGAGCGTTTCAAATTCTTGGGCAATACATCGGTTAAAGGCGCTTACCAGGCTCTGCTGAACCGTCGCAGGCGAGAACGCATTGGCGAGATCGCTTCGCGCATGACTTATATAGAACTTTCAGCAGACAATTCTTTTTATGAAGCATTTATGTCTGCACTTTTCTTACCTCATACTGAAATGCAACGCTTCCCCAGTGTGCAACAAGCCCTGGCGAAGGAGTGAGTAAACCGTTTCGAACTAGTTCTTTAAAAAGGATGGAGAACCATGTACATCATTGGCGAAAATATACATATTATTTCTGAAAAAGTAAAAGAAGCCCTCAAAGAAAAGAACGCCGCCTTCTTCCAAGAACTGGCGGTCAAGCAGGTAGAAGCTGGAGCGCAGGCGTTGGATTTGAACCTGGGTCCACGCAAAAAAGACTGGGAGGAAGTCTTCCCGTGGATGGTTGAAACGGTCGAAGCGGTTGCAAATGTGCCCTTGAGCTTTGACAGCACCAATATCTTGGGCATTGAAGCGGGTCTGAAGAAGGTAACAAAAGCCCAGCCGATTATTAACTCGACTTCAGCTGAACCAGAGCGCCTGGAGAAGGTGCCTCTGCTGGCGAAAAAATATGGCGCCCGTCTGATAGCGCTCACCATGGGCACTTCTGGCATACCGATCGCTGCAGACGAGCGCGTCAATATCGCTGTCGAATCCCTGATCCCGCGTATGATGGAAATCGACTACCCCATGGAAAATCTGATCATTGACCCACTGGTGCTGACCGTTTCCGGCTGTCAGGAATACTGCCCGCACCTGATCGAAGCGGTGCGCACCTTGCAATACGCCTGGGATCCGTCGCCGTCCATCTCGGTGGGCCTTTCCAATGTATCCAATGCCGTTCCGATGGAAAACCGCCCCTTAATTAACCGAACCTATCTGGCTATGTTGATGGGTGTGGGCTTGCAGATGATGATTGCCAACCCGATGGATGAAGAGCAGAATGAAGTCATCCATGCCATTGAACATCGCGATGAGAGCACTCCTGTGCGCAGGTTGTATGTCAAAATTGCCGACCGGATCGCGGCCATGGAAGAACCGACCATCGATGATGTGGATATGAGCGACCCAGAGCAGGTGGCGATCTGGAAGACGGTTCAGATCTTGTTGAACAAAGTGATTTATGCGGATGCGTATTTGGGTCAAGAAGCATTTGGTTAATCTGTCACATGTTAGAATCGGACATGCAATCTGTTTGCCGACTGCAGCAGAATATTATTGGTAATTAGCAAGGAGGATCATTATGCCTGGATTCACCCCTGGTCGCCGCTGGCAACCGCCCTTCAAACCCTTTAAACGTGAACCGCTTGGACCGCGCACATTAGCCTTGATTGAACGAGCAGTCAAAGGTCCTTTGTTCGGATGTCGGATGTGCGGCAACTGTATGCTGCAGGAAACGGCCTTTATCTGCTCGATGGAATGCCCCAAAGGAATTCGAAACGGCCCTTGTGGGGGCTCTACGGAAGAGCACTGTTATGTTGATGAAACCCGTCCCTGTATCTGGTACAGAATCTATGATCGCGCCTTCAAGATGGGGCGTGAAGAAATGCTTCTGGAAGTCCTGCCGCCTCTGGATTGGGAAAAGGTGGGTACAGAAACCTGGGGAGATGTCATTCAACCAGGTCAAGGTCATTGGAACCGGAAAAGTGGTGACGGATTTACTTTCATCGGATAAAGAGCGTAAGGATGCCACCTGGGACGGTATCTTCCGACCTGTACGCCAACCAGATTGGTGGCAGGGAGACGCCGAATATCACCCGCCTGCCTACACCGAACCGGCCTCTGAGCTGGAGCGGCGCTTGAAAGCTGGAGAATTTGTGGTCACTTCGGAAGTTGCTCCACCGATGACAGTGGCGACTAAAAAACTGATCTCCAACATCGAAATGCTCAAACCCTATGCGGCTGCGATTAACTTCACCGATTCGCCTTCTGCCACGCCGCGCATGTCCAGCTGGGCATGCAGCACCCTGGCGATCCAGGCCGGCGCTGAACCGGTGATGCAGATTGCGGCGCGTGACCGTACTCGCATAGGCTTGCAAGCAGAAGTGCTTGGCGCCAATGCCTTGGGTGTGCGCAATATTTTGTGTCTGTCCGGCGATAGCATGAAATTAGCCCCCGCGCCGCGCGGCCGCATGGATGTGGTCGACATCGACTCGGTGCAGATGCTGTGGATCTTACGCCGCATGCGCGATGAAGGTAAGTACCTGGATGGACGCAGCATGAAATTCCCGCCCAAGTATTTCTTAGGCGCTGCCGCTTCCCCCTACGCATCAGAACCGCGCTTCCAGGCTATCCGCGAACATAAAAAGATCAATGCTGGGGCGCAATTCTTCCAGACCAACCTGGTCTACGATCCCGGCAGATTGGAAATCTGGCTGAACGAGCTGGCCAAGCGCAATATTATGGATAAAGTCTATATTCTGATCGGGATCACGCCGCTCAAGAGTTACAAAGTCGCTCAATATATGCACAAAGAAGTGCCGGGCGTCACCATTCCGGAGAAGCTAATGAAGCGCATGGAAGCGGCAGGAGATGGCGCGTCCGAAGAAGGCGTCCAGATTGCCCTGGAGCTGATCGATGCCGTCAAGGATTTGCAGGGCGTAAATGGCATCCACCTGATGGCGGTCGGTTGGGAAGAAATCGTCCCCAGGATCGTGACGGAGGCGGGACTGGTCGCTCCTCTCCCTGCGGGATAGACCGGGTGAGGACAGCACCGTTAACTCCTCTCCCACTGAGAGATGCTGGGTGAGCACACGACCATTAACTCCTCTCCCCTGGGAGAGGCTGGGTGAGCCAGGACCTTAACTCCTCTCCCGTCGCTTCGCTTATGGGAGAGGCTGGGTGAGGGCTGATTGATCTGGTGATTACAACCCCAATAAAACAAAAACCGGAGACCAAAAATCTCCGGTTTCTGATTTATATTTTCACTCATATTTTTCTCACAACCAACAAAGTGATATCATCGAATTGAACAGTTGCACCTGTAAAATACCCCAATTGCTCGATAACCGATTCAATCATCATGCTAGGTTTAGGCGGGCTATCCTGGATGGTCCGCAACAGACGCTCTCGCCCAAAAATCACATCCTGGTCATTCAACGCATCAGTGACCCCATCGGTAAAGGCACACAACGTATCTCCGGGTTGCATCACAATCTCCTGAGTGCTGAACACCGCTTCCGGAAGGACGCCAATCACAGGTCCTGTAGGGCGCAGCTCTCTATCCGCTTGGCCCCCGCAATGCCAGATAGGGGGCTCATTGCCGGCATTCAAATAGGTCATTTTCCCGCCTCCAGGTTCCAGCAGGCAAATAAACAGCGTGGTAAAAAGCCCGCTGTCTCCGTGTATATCGCATACATACTGGTTGGTGAAGGATACCAACCGGGTCAGGTACTCATGCGGGGACAGGCTCAGACCAGCCTGATTTGAAAAGAGCTCGCTGCTGGTCGCTAACGCCCGAATCAGGCTGCGGAACAAGCTCATGAACAGGGCGGCGCCGACGCCTTTGCCACACACATCTCCAACCAGGCAAACCAGCTTCCCATCCGGTAAGGTAAAGGCGTCGTAAAAGTCTCCGGCAACCTCCCTGGCAGCTTTGAAATAGGATGCGACCTCCCAACCCTCAATTTTGGGTATCTGGGCAGGCAAAAAGCCTTGCTGGATCTGCCTGCCGATCTCCAGCTCCCTCTCCATCCCCTTGAGATAGAGTAATTCAATATCGCGCAGGCGTTTCTTCTCCAGGCTTGAAGAAATCCGGGCGTGAAGTAAGGTCGGTTCGAAGGGCTTCGGAAGGTAGTCTTCTGCACCCAGTTGAATGCCCTGGACAACGCTGTTCAGGTTACTGTCAGCGGAGATGATGATCACCGGGATGTCGCGGGTAGCATCCTGCCCTTTCAGGCGGCGCAGAACTTCAAAGCCATCCATCCCCGGCATCATGATATCCAACAGGATCAGGGCAGGGGGCTCCTGGTGGATAATTTCCAGGGCTTCACGCCCGCTGAATGCTGAAAGGGTCGGGTAACCGCTTTCCTGCAATTCCTGTTCCAGGTAATCGACATTGAATGGCTCGTCATCCACAATCAGGATTTTTTCTTGGGTCATTGGCGCTTACCCCAGTCGGGTTTTGATCTTTTGCAAGAGCAATTCTTCATCTACAGGTTTGGTGAGGTAATCACAGCAGCCAGCATCTATGGCTTTTTGTACATCCGCTTGCATGGCATGCGCAGAAAGACCGATAATCGGCATTTGAGGAAAGGTTTGGCGGATCAACTGGGTCGCCTGGTATCCGTCCATACCTGGCAACGAGATGTCCATTAGCACCAGATCCGGTAAGGTTTCTCGGGCCAGGCTCACACCCTGGTAACCGTCCTTGGCGATGATCAGCTCGTAGTCGTCTTCCAGTAATTGAACAAGTAGCTCGGTATTCAGCTGGATGTCCTCAATGATCAAGATTTTCTTCATAGCTGTTCATTACTCTCTAAAACTTTGTTCAGTGCTTCTTTTACGGATGTCGGATTGAGTGGTTTCAACAGGTAGGAATCAGCGCCCAGGTTGTAGCCCATCTCTTTTTTGTCCAGGATGGTCAGCAGGATCACAGGTATATCTGCAGTGTTTGGATCCCCTTTAAGGATCTTGAGGATCTGCCAGCCATCGATGCCTGGCATGACGATATCGAGAATAATCGCCTGAGGATGCTGTTCTCTCGCCAGGCGCAAGCCGTCCTTACCGTTGTCCGCGCTAAACAGCTCAAATTCAGATGGATCCAGGCTCTCCTGTAAAATATAGACTGCATCAGGATCGTCGTCAATGACCAGGATGCGCTTTTTTTGAGGCTGAGCTTCTCCGGAGAGCGTGTATTGATGGGCAGGTATTTCATCTGGTTGGGATAGGGGAGGCAGTTCGCTTCCGGTTTTTTGAACAACCTGAGCGTGGATTTGGACAGGAATCGTCAGGGAAAAGGTGGAGCCAACCCCTAATTCACTTTCCACGCTTAGCTCGCCTCCCAACATTTGCGCCAGGTTGCGGCTGATGGATAGGCCAAGACCGGTTCCGCCATACTCTCGGGTTGTCCCACTATCGCCTTGCTGAAATTCTTTGAAGATACGCTGTAAAGCTTCCTGGCTGATCCCGATGCCTGTATCTGTGACCGAGATCGACAGGTGTGTATCTCCCATTTTTTCTGCAGATAACACGATTTTCCCCGTGTGTGTGAACTTAGCTGCGTTGCTCAGCAGGTTCAGGATGATTTGCCGGATCTTATCTTGATCAGAATGGATAGTCCCCAGGCTTTCATCAATCCTTTTCTCCAGAACCACCCCGGGTTTGAGCAAAGGTTGGGCTGTGTTGTAGCACAGGTCGATGAGGGGTGCAATCCGAAAATTTGCAGCCAAGATATCCATGCGACCAGCCTCAATCTTGGCAATATCCAGGATGGTGTTGATCAACTCCAGCAACTGGTTAGCGCTCAACAGCACCTTATCCAGGTTTTCGGTCTGTTTTTCTGGCAGCAGACCTTCAGCTTTCCGACGGACGATGCGGGTGAAGCCGATGATGGCGTTGAGCGGTGTGCGTAATTCATGGCTCATATTGGCCAGGAAGGCGCTTTTTGCCAGGTTAGCTCCTTCAGCCGCGGCGCGAGCTTGTTGGGCTTCGGTGAATAATTGAGCGTTATGCAGGGCAGTCCCCACGTTGGATGCGATGGTGCTGAGCAATCGTAAATCAGCCTGGTTGTAAACGCTTTCTTGTGTGGTGCTCATCACACTGAGAACCCCCAAGGCACGCCGGCCGACGGTTACCGGCACTCCCAGGTAGCTCAAGGGTTTTTGCCCAATGACCGAAACGCCGATTTCTGCGAGATGCTGGTCGAGGTCTTTTTCGATAAGCAAAGGTTGGTTGCTCTGCAGGATCACGCTGGTTAGCCCTTCTCCCAAGCGGATCGGACCGAGTTCTTCACCGCAAGTAAAGGGGAAATTAATCATTCGCCTGGATTCTTCCAGAAGCGCGATATAGGCGATATCTGCTTTGAAGATCGAACACATCTGTTCGCCCACTAGCTGCAACAAGGCGTTTAGATCGATTTCTTTGACCAGGGCTGCACTGACATTGTTAATCGCCTCCAGTTCTGCGACGCGTTTCTGTTCAGCTTCAAACAAACGTGCATTCTCCAAGGCGACGCCCACGTTCGATGAAAGTGTTTCTAACAACCGGATATGGTTCTGGTTGAATAAGTGTTGGCGCACATCAGATAATGCGATAAGTCCCAACACCTGGTCCCCAACCAGGATGGGTGTTCCTAGCCATGATTGATTAATGATTCCAGATCCTCGAGTATTGGCTTCTGGAGGTATATAAGCGCCTAGTTCAATGCCTTCTTCGAGAGTGCCGATCACCAGAGGTTTGCCGCTCATGATCACCAGTGAAGATAATCCCTTCCCTAGTGGAAACGGTTCGATAATATTCACATTACCACCCGCATCGCCGTCGTATTGATAGGGCACATGAATTAGATTGGTTTGCCTGTCCAATAGCAAAATAATCACCGAACCGGCATCAAATGTTTCGTGGACTTGATCTCCAATAATGCGGATCAGGGCATTCACATCTAAGGTTTTTACCATGGCATCACTGACCCTGTTTAGGATTGCCAGTTCATTGCTGCGTTGGCGCTCTGCTTCCAAGGCGCGGGCGCGTGTCAGTGCAGTGGCAATATGCTGAGCGACAAATGCCAATACCTCATCATCTTCATCGGTATAACAAATGCTTGGCGTATAGCTTTGGACGAAAATCGCGCCCAGGGTCTTGCCATCCGCTTTAAGTGGCGCGCCGATCCCATCTTCATTGTACGATCCTTCTAGCTCAATTTCACCGCTTTCGACCAGGTGATTAAATTGGTCCCATCCATGGCGAATAGAATTGCCGCTGCGGATTACATAACTGGTCAATCCACGGAAATTCTCCAGAGGTTGGGCAGGGAAGGGTTCGTCTTTTTCATCGACGAAGTATGGAAAGCTCAGGATGCCGCTTTTTTCATCGTACAAGGCGATGAACAGATTTTTGGCATACATCAGGTCGCCGATGATGACGTGAATACTGCTGAAGAATTCCTGCATATTCCTGGATGCGCTGGCGGCTTCAGTAATCCGGTATAAGGCATTTTGAATTTTGTTGCTTCTCAGCAAAGCCTCTGTCCGTTCGCTGACTTTCTCCTCCAGGGTCAGATTTTGCTTCTGCAAAAGAGCCTGAGCCTGGCGGAGCTCACCCTGGATGGATCTTTCCTTTTCGATAATTCTTTCTTGCAAACGATAAAATAGAACCAGCAAGCTGGTGACCACTGTGAGCAGCATCAATTCTGTGGTCAGCCCATTCCAAGGATCCCGGACTGCATAATCAGGCGTAAGCAGATTAAAATGGATAGTGATCGCGGTAGCGCTGGCCAGGATGGCATTGATCACAGCGGTGATCACACCGGCGCGCTTGCCGACCAAGATGAGAGAAAGGATCGGCAGAACCAGCAAGTAGAGTGGACCAGCGCCGCTAAAGCCGGTTAAGAACAGGTTGAAAATCGTAGCAACATAACCAACCGCTATAAAACCGAGCATGCGAACGATATACGGTATTTTTCGAAAAACAGCAATGACGATCAGGAAAACTTCTATGATCACGAATGGCACTGCGATGTTGCGATTCTCAGGATTGGCGCCGGCATTGATGGCAATACTAACAATAGCAGGTATTGAAAATAGGACTGTTATGATTAGAAAGATATTCAGGATCGACAAGCGCCATTGAGAAAGTACAGAATCTGGGTTATCGGTGGTGTAATCGACCATATTCAGCTCCTGTTTATGGTTTGCGTGGGATTCTCTTCCTTTACTATACCCTAGAAAGTGCGCACGTCAATAGCCAAGGAATTCAAAGTGCAGGTTGTGATTAGCCTGGCCGGTTTCGAGCTCAAAAAATATGCCATCCCTTGCTGGTTGTGTTATGATATGTTCATTGAAATCGTTTTTTCCATTTCTAACAGGAGGTAAAATCATGCAAAAATGGGATTATATGGTTGTCCGCACCTATAGTGGTGTCGTGATGATGGTGGACGAGAAGGAAGTTGGCGCCCTGGTGAATGGGCAGCCACACGGCGAGATGTTGTATGAATTCCTGGATGGTCTCGGCCAGGATGGTTGGGAAGTCGTTGGCATGGCGGGCGTGCGTGAAGGTCTTGAATTGATTTTAAAACGTCCCCTGGAGGATGAAATTCCCGAGTAGTTACTTTTGCAGCAGAAATTTGCTTGAGATTTCCAGAACAATCTAGTTTTACAGCGCAATGTTGCCTGCACACACTCTGTGCGTAGTCCAAGAATGGCAACATTGCGCTGTTATATTAATGTGTGCTGATCATCGGTAAAAACAACGAGTATCCTTCCAGGGCAGCTGCTGCAATGCCCACGGCTGCGCCGCGATCACTGCTGACCACCACACTGCCGATATCAGCGCTCAGGCCATTCGGTAAAAATGCAGTCAGGGTGTAGGTTTTCGGCGCGATGCCGTCGAAGGCATAAAATCCCTGAGCATCGGTGATGGTCGTTTGCCCAGCCAATGTCACCATCACGCCAGCCAGGGGTGTTTCCCATGGCTGGCGCAGTCCGTCGGCGTTGCTGTCCAACCAGGTAGCCCCGCGCACCACGCCGGAGGCGACCACACCCAACCCCATGCCCTGCCCGGCATTCGCCGCAAGGGTAAAGGATTGTGGTAGGACGACACTTGTCGTTGCCGCAAGGATGTACGCGCCGCCGGGCAATCCTAAGAAGAAGCCGCGCCCGCCCATCGTTTCCACCTGTTGCGCGCCTAACGTGAGTGTGAAGGGCATTCGGAAGATCAGTTCATCCGGCTGCTGCTGTCCGTCGCCATCCCAATCGTCGTAGATTACGCCGCTGACCATGCCCGGCAACAATAACGGGATTTGTACCACACCGCCCTGCAATAGGTTGGTGTTGAATGCAGGCACAGCTGCATACCCGGCAGGTGGTGTGACGGTTGCAGTGTAACTGCCATCTGACAGACCGGCAAGCATCAGCCGCCCGTTGGGGGTCGTTGTCCCGCTGGCTGTGGATGGTCCATTCAAAACAAAGCCCACTCCGCCCACGCCCGCTTCTCCTATATCCTGCACGCCGTCGCCATCCAGGTCCATAAACGCCTGGATGATGGTCAGACCCACCGGGCGCAAGGGAATGTTGGGCAGTGTCACGTCCGCGCCTTGTATGGACACGACGCAAGTCGCAGGACCGTTGACCACGTACCCAGCGGGCGGCGTGATGGTCAGGGTGTGCAACCCATCGGATAGTGCCAGCGGTTGCCCCAGCCCTGTCTGGCTGGAGACGCCGCTACTGCCGCCGCCCGCCAGCGTCACGCTCGCTAGACCGGGTTCGCCCGGATCGCGGGCACCGTTGCCGTTGTCGTCGCGGAAGGCGCTCCATGAAAGCTGCACCGGGCTGTTGGCGAGGGCCTGGAGCGGCGGTTCGGCTGGACCGAGGGTGATAGAGGATATGAAAGACCACACACCGTTGATCATTGCGCAGCTGTAGCTGTATTGGTTGCTACTTGTGCAGATATTCATCAGGTGTGACGTGTCAACGAACCCGGGCACATCCACCACTCTAAGACATGCTCCATTACCTTGCATTAAATAAAAGCCGTCAATATCGGTGAAAGTGTCGGCCAAAATCACAGGGTTTGCGATGTTGCACCCGTTATTTGCGGCTTGATAGTTATACCGGACGACCCGCGCCCCGGCGATTGGGATCAAGGCGTCGCCTTGTTGAACCTTGACGATGCCAGCCACCTGAAAACCGTTCCCTGGATCGCTACCCTCGATGCCGACGCCTAGCTGGACGACGGTGTTTTCTACACCGACGGTGAAGACACCGGGCGATGCAGTAATAAACAAGGCGTCCGGCGGGGTATCCATTTGCAGGGCGTAGGGAGTGTTAGCTGTCAGTCCTTCAAAGCGGAAATAGCCCGCCGCATCGGGAGTGGCGACGGCTAGTTGCTGTCCACCGTTGCCCAGCAACCGCACACCAAAATCGTTAACACCCGGCTCGTTATTATCCCACTGTTGATTGCTGTTGCTATCGTGGTAGACTGCGCCGATAATGTGGCCGACGGGGACCAGGTGCAGGTTATTGTTGCTCAAAACCTGGCTGGTCTGGTAGGTGAGCAGCGGTTCGCTGCTGGATGTATAGCCTGGTGGCGGCGCGGGGAGGCGCAGCTGGTAGGTGGCGGGGGTAAGGTTAGTGAAGCTGAAATTGCCGTAGCTGTCGCTGGTGGTCTCCTGCGTGGCGTTGGTGGTGATGTTTTGCAGTTGAACCGTCAAGCCGGTTGCCAATGAGCCGCCTCCCAGGCTGAAGCCGCCCGTGTTCGGCGGATAGACCTTCCCGCTGATGCTGCCCGCATCGCGCAGGGGGAGGGTGAGCGTTTGCGCGGCGTTGTTCACACCCACGCCGAAGGGTGGCGACCAGATGGAGGCATACCCGGCTGGTGGCGCAAATGTCACCGGGTAAACACCGGTGGGCAAGTAGAAGGTGGCTCCGCTGCTGCTGATTGTCTGTTGGAGACCGTTGATGGTGATGGAACCACCACTGATGAATGGTTCATTGCTGTTCGCGAGTGTAGTTGCTGTTGCTTTCCAGATAAGTGCGTACCAGCAGGGTATTGACCGGCTGCACTGCCAGGGCGACCGGCGCGCCGCCATTGCGCGGCACATTCACACCGGTTGGATTAGCGGGCATTAAGCCATCTGGCAGCCCATCTATTGCTTGGGCGCATACAGGCGTAGAGCCACTGGCAACCGGGTTGAAGGTTGCCAAGCCACCGTCATTGCTGTTGACCATTTGCAATTCTGCGCCTGAACTGCCGCATAAGGCGTCACTCAGCCGTATGGCTACGTTCGCCAGCCGCTGCTCGCCTGCATCCACTACGCTATTGTGATTGCCGTCAATAAAAACGAGGAGGCGCGGACGGCCGTCATTGGGTGGCACAGCGAAGTCAATCAAAGGCACACCGCCTTCTATTGGGATGGAGGCATCGCGCATCCAGGTTTGCCCATCGTGGGTTAGCGTCACCCGGTACTCGCCGCTGTTGATGGGTGATACCAGGTAACCTCCATTGGAACCAGTCACGGGATTGGCTATCACCTGCCCGGAAGGTGTCGTCACTTCTAACGACACACCCGGGGCAGGATCGTCCCATGCTTCGTCGTAAACGCCGTTACTGTCAGTGTCCAAAAAAACTCGCCCACCCAACACCTGATTTTCGTTCAACTGGTAGCCAACTTCCAACAGTTCCAGCGAGCCGACACCGGTCAGGTTATACCAGCGCTCCACACTAGTGGTGGGGGAGTACCCCGACGGTAAATTGACCCGCGCCCGGTATAAGCCCACCGGCAAGTCGGTGAAACTGAAATAGCCGGTGTTCCATAATGTGCCGTTGGTTGTCAGCGTGCTGGCAATTTCCACGCCGCTGGCATTGTACAGTAGCACCGGGAGGCCGTTGTTATTGGGGATGTTGCTCTCGGTGCAGTTGTTACCGTTGGCGCGAATACCCAGCGGCGCACAGCGATCCCAATAGGTGTAGCCGGCAATGGTCTGCGGGTTGGTGGGATTGAAGGGGTAATAAACGTTGGCATGGGTGTTCTGATCCAACACAACGATTTGCGTGTGGGTGGGCCAGCCTTCCTGCCCTGGGATATTGGGGTCTGGGATCAAGCGCACTTCCAGCGTAGCCGGGGTGAGGTTCCAATTACTGGTGGCGGGCTGGTTGGCGGGCAGAGAACCCTGGTCAAGCAAACTGCCGTTGATGTTGAGGATTTCGTAATTGCAGGCGAAGCCGGGCTGTCCGGCAACTGGCAGGCGGCAGAATATATTCAAAGAGCGTGCCAGCGTGCCGGTGAAACTGGCGATGGAGGAAGTTTCGTTGCCTATGATGACCGTACGCTCCGCAGGCGTAAACTGTATCCCCGGAATGGTATTGACGATATTATCCCAGGGGCGTACGCTGTACGTTCCCGGCGTCAGCCCTTGTACCAGCGCCTCACCGTTAGCATTGGTCTGTACCGTTTGTACATTGGATCCGTTGAGCAGCAGATCAAACCACATAAACCCGATGGGCAGCGGCTGGCCGTTGACCACCTGATTGGCGTGGATGAGTAAATCCCCTTTACGCAGCAACGTCCAGTTTTCGATAACGCCGCTGTTGATCGCCGCCGGGACAAAGCGCTGGGTCACACCATCTTCCGTGATGTGGTTTACCGGTGGTGTGAGTTGCAGGGTGTAATTGCCATCGGTCAAGCCGCTGAAGCTATAGCTGCCATCACTGGCGGTGAGAGTTTGCAGGTTGCCGGGCTGCACGGTAAGGACTGCCCCGCTAATACCCGCGCCGCTGACACCACTGACCTGCCCGCCAATTGTGCCGCCGGATAGGAAGGGGAGATGGGCGTTGACTACGCGTAGATCGGCTATATATACATCCACCGCCCGCGAGGCGGGGTAGACGCCGGATGGTGCGTCCATTTGTACACGGTACTCTCCTGGCTGGCTGATTCGGAAGCCATACATACCGTGCGACCAGGCTGAGCCGGTGACATGCGTAGCGATTTCGCTGCCGTTGGCGTCGAGTAAGCGCACGGTGTGGCCGTTCAGCGGCGCCTCGTTCGGGTCGGGAAGGCCATTACCGTTGCTGTCCAGCCAGGCGAGACCCACGATGTAACCATCATCATCAGGCTGGTAAACGAAGCCGGGGACGGCGACGCCGAAGTTGATCTCCACGCCGCCGTCTTCCGACATGGCTACGCCGGTTGGATTGGGGGTGGTGATGCAGTTGGCGAAATAGCAGGAGGTCGGTTTGGTTGCTTCCACCTGATAGAGTCCAGCCTGGGGTGTGAAGATTTGGTAGCTACCGCTGCTGTCTGGCCCAGTTGTCAGCATGGTGTGGGGCGGCTCTTGCAGGGTGACGCTGACGATGGTGTCTTGCACCACGTTGAGGCTGGTCTCGCCCATGCCAAAGAAGCCATCCGCGTCCCGGTCGTTCCAGATCACGCCGTTGATGTTGGCCGGTTCAAGTGCGTTGATCTCGGCGCTGACGCTAGCGATGCTGCTGTTGTTGCTCGCGCTCAGGGTAACGGTGTACATGCCGGGGTTGGTAAAGCTGTGTTCAACCGTTGTGCCGCTGCCCAATTGCCCATCGCCAAAGTCCCATTCATAGGTCACCCCCGTGCCCGCACTGACGCTGGCGATGAGCGAGGTCGGCAAATCGGTGTAGATGGGCGGCGACACCTGAATCGCCAACCCGGCGATCGGCACATCCAACACCCCCGCAGAGGCGTAGGCCAGCGAAAACTCAGACGTGCTGCCATCGGCGTGGGTGGCGGTGGCGGTGGCGGTGACGAACTGGTTAGGTGGGATAGCGGCGGGCAGGGTTGCGTCGAAGGTGGCGTCTCCGTCCCCGTCGGTGGTAACGGTAGCCGCGCCCAGGTAATACTCCCCTTCGCCATAGCCGCTGGGGTCGGCAGCGGAACTGTAATAGAAGTCCAAAGTATAGGTCACGTTGGGATTGCTGTTCAGCGTGCCTTGAATAACGGTCGTTCCGTTGGCATACGCCTGTGCGAATGTGATGATGGGATAATTTTGCAGATTGTTGCCGCCCGTGTCCGGGTCGCCATCATCGTTGATGTTCACACCATCCGGCCAGTGCAAGTCAATCCCGAGCTGGGAATTGGCAAAGATGCGGTTGCCGCGAATGGTATTGCTCAGTCCGGTATTGCCCACTCTCACACCGCTATAGTATGCTGACAGTGTGCCGTTGTGGGCAATGATATTGGCCTCGCCCGGCCCCGTGCCACCAATGACGTTTTCGTTGCCCGATAGGAAAAGCCCGTTCTGTCCATTGCCTAAGGGTGTCGCATCATCCGCGCCTACACCAATCCGATTGCCGGTAACGAGCATATTAGACGAGTGGGTGCTGATGCCGTCGTAAGTGTTGCCGGAGATAACGTTGTCGCGGATGATGGTGGGGGAGGAGGATTTGTTGCCGATGCCGTAGTTGTTGGGTAGTGCTGCCAGGCCGGTGACGTCCACGCCCATCCAGTTTCCGGCGATGATGGTAGGCGGCGCGAGGGGGTTGGGCAGGTTATTGAAGTAGATGGCGTAAACAGCCACATTGGCATTACCGGAAATTAGGTTGCGTTCCAGATCGTCGGAGACACCGTCGCTGTTTGTTCCAATGCGGTTGCCAAAGCCGCCCAGTAGGATACCGGCCCGCGGTGAACTACCAGTTCCATTGGGTATGGCTGCCAATCCGGTGATGTCAGTGCCAATTTTGTTCCCAGCGACGACATTGTTCAATGCACCGGTTTGCTGAAGCATGACGCCAAAATCAATGTTGCCGGAAATCAGGTTGCCTTCCAGTGCATCGGAAACTCCGTCTCCGTCGGTGCCGATTAGGTTGTCGTGAGCGACGTAGACGCGCACACCTTCCGCCTGAATACCCACGCTGGCTGTGCCGCTGGCGTTAGTGCCGATCAGGTTGCCAGAGATGCGGTTATGGTGGCTCTCGTTGAGGTTGGTTGTGCCGGTCAGGTTGATGTTGAGAATGCTGCCACTGATGACGTTGCCTTCCAACTCATCGCCCTGCCCGTTGCCGTCTGTGCCGATGACAGTGTAGCTGGCTTCCTGCACCAGAATACCGGTGGCAGCAACGGTCTGATTGTTACTGCCCACAGCCGCAGTGCCCGCTGCATTCAGACCGATGTAGTTGCCCATGATCTTGTTACTGGTGGTGGATGGCTGATAGATCCAGATATTCTGCTCGACGTTGGCGGAGATGACGTTGCGTTCGGCCACATCGTTGACGCCGTCGGCGTTTGTGCCGATGCGGTTGTTGCTAGAGCCGCCGTCAATCCATATGCCGCGCGTGTTAGCAACCCGTGTATCCCCGGTAAAATTAACGCCAATGTAGTTGCCGTAAATCCAGTTGTTTCCGCCCGTTTGCAGGCGGATGCCACCCGCGAATCCACCAATGGCAAAGCCAGTGATCACCAGCCCGCGCACAACGCTGCTCCCGCCGTTGAGGGTTAGGCCAACAGCTTGATTACCCGCCAGCGCGCCATTGAGTTCAATCAGAGGCAGACCGGTGTAGTCCGCGCCGCCCTGGCTCCAGCCGTCAATTATCACGGGGCCGGTGATGGTTGGTAACGCAGAAGTGGGCTGGAAGGTTTGTTGGCTGCCGGCTGCGCCGATGGCGAAGGTGATCGTGTCGGTGCCAGGGTTGGCGTTGGTATCGAGGATGGCCTGGCGCAGCGAACCGGGGCCGCTGTCAGCGGTGGAAGTGACGGTGTAGGCAGCCTCGGGGGCTGCTTGCGCCAGGTGCGGTAAAAGAGCTGCAACGAAAACTAACAAGCAAAACAGGTGAATGGATATTGCACGGAAATGGGACATCAGTACCTCCAATGCGGACTTTTATCACTCTATAGACGGCGGTTCTTGCGCATTTCCTGCATCCTGCCGGGTGGTGAGTTGGGCAAGCGTTCGTTTGAGCAGATCCAGGCTGTCGAAATAAACCAGTTGATCGTTGCCTGCCTGCTGCAAGGAGCCGCGCAAAGCAGGCGTGTACCCTGTGGAGTTAGGTTCAAGCTCAAACCAGATGCGTAGGATGAAAGAATAACGCGATCTTTCCATGCCCACACTATATCAAAGCGCTATCTTGTTGCTGTCATTTATCAAAGAGTTTGGAGAAAGTGATGTGACAAATCAGTCATCTGGCTGTGCGCTGCCTGGTCTTGATTTTCACCCCTGAATCGACTAACGCTTGCATATCTCGCAGAACCGTTCGGCGGCTGACGCCCAATGCGCGTGCCAGATCGTCATCGGTGGGAGCGGCGTTTTGGGCGGCGGCCTCGTCAACCAGACGCCGGAGAACTTGTTGTCGACGAACCAATTCGGATGCGATACGTTGATCACCGGGGGTGGAAATTGTCCAGCGAACTGTAATGAAATCAGCAGAGGCCAGTTTCTTGCCGCGCGGTGCGTCGGCGCTTGCCAGGGATACCTCGATCACGCGTGAGCATGCCAGCAATGCGGCGCGCGTCTCCCGGTTGAGCGGAGTGGCCTCGAAGAAACGTTGGCGATCCTCTTCGGGCAGAGTTGCTGCATTTGCGAGCATGGCGGACTCGAACTCGAACAGATGTTTAAGAGCCTGGGTATCATCCCCGGCGGCCTGGAATACCTCAAAAGCCGCAAGGTGCGCCTCTTGTAGTAACTCTGGATCATCCTTTAGAGAATCGAAGCTAGACCAAACATGACTGCAACTCCTCCTGGGCAGAAACCAACGCATTTCGCGCGACGTGCAACCGCACCAATGCCGCTTGGGTGGAGAGCAAGTTTTTCTGCTCTCCCAACTCGCCGCGGATTTGAATCAATTCTTCAAGAGCGGTGAGCGCCGCAGCGTATTCGCCCAGGTCGGTCAGCAATTTTCCCCGGTTATACTGGACATAACCCTCACCTCGGCGACGGCATAGGCTGCGATTGATTGCCAGGGCTTCATCCATGCTTTCCTGTGCTGCCGCCAGTTGACCCAGAGCATGCAAGGTGATGCCGCGATTGAGCAGCAAATTAGAAATAACAGCTTGGTCGCCGGTTTTCCGAGCCAGCGTCAGGGCTTCATCCAACATTCCAAGCGAACACGCCAGATCGCCCAAAATACCTCCCAGGCTGGCCAGGTTGCTCAGGTTGGCAATCTCCGCCCGGCGATCGCCGATCTGTTGGTTGATTACCAGGGCTGTCTCGAACGCCTTATGGGCTGAATTTAATGCGCCAGACATCCAGCGCGTCACGCCCAGGTTGCTCAAAGCTCGCGCTTCTTTATAAATATCGCCTATTTCCTGATAGACACTCACTGCCCGGAGACACAAATCTTCCGCCTGGGACAGGTCTCCTTCGCGCTGGCTGACGATTCCCAATAAATCCATGATGATCGCTTCACCACGCCGGTTTTCCAATGCCTGGTAAATACTCTGGGCCTGATCCAGCCAGGCGCGCGCCTGGGCGTAATTGCCCCGATCACGGCAGGCTTTACCGAGTACTTCGAGCAAGGTAGCTTGGATTTCTGGTTCGCCGACTTGTTCGGCAATAATCAACCCGCGTTGCCCGGTTTCCAGCGCTTGTGTGTAATCACCTGTTACCCAAAAATAGGCTGCTAGATCGCGGTATACCTCGGCTTGACAGTTTTGGCCCAGTCGCACAGCCAGGGTTTGCATTGTCATCAGATCATTCCACTGGGCGCCCGGTTAGCTAGCACCTCATAGGCGCGCATCCTACCGGAAAGCGCCTGGTAGTGAGTGTGATAATCGTCGGGAGGTAGCGCCTCCAGCGCCTGAGTGAAGAATCCTACCGCCGATGCATAATGGAAGCTGGCGAGGGCCTGGTCTCCAGCTTGGAGAGCATGGCTGGCAACTCGTGCATGGTTTTGCGCTTTCTGGGCGTGATAGAGTAAATCTAGTGTGGAAACCTCCCCCGAGCCTTCAAGGATGGTCAAGGCTTGTGCGTGCAGCTGGCGGCATTGCGGCGCCGGGATGTGGGTGTAGATGGCTGTGCGCAGGGTATCGTGGGCAAAACGGTAACCGTCGGGCTCCAGATGCAGCAAACCGGCGCGTTCGAGTTCGCCGGCTAGAGTGGGTAATTTTTCGCTGGAGAGTTTTTCTGCGGTGAGCATGGCTTTCCAGAGGCGGTAGGAAAACCGATAGCCGATAACCGACGCAATTTGTAAGGCATATTGCGCTTCGGATGAAAGGGAGACCAACTTCTGGAGGGCCAGGTCCCCCAAGGATGGATGTTCTTGCAGGCGGGTTTCCAGGTTTGCGGTTTGCAGAAGTTCGAGGGCGAACAAGGGATTGCCCCCCGAAGCGTGCTCTAACCGGCCAATTTGATTATCGCTCAATTGCCAAGGGGCGGCGAGTTGGCGCAACGCTCTTTCATCCAGCCCCGAAAGCTGGATGATCGGCTGGTTTTGCCGATCCCAGATGTGGAGAAGTCTGCCTGATTTCGGGCTGAAGCAGGATTTCCTCATTGCGTATGGCTAGAACAAAAAGTACGGCCATTTTTTCTAAGGCGGGACGCAGTAAATCGAGTAACGGCCATAAAGCGGGGTCAGCCCATTGCAGGTCGTCGAGCAAGATGAGGTGCGGGTTGATGTTTTGCAAGCCATCCAGCACATTCGCCAAGGCATGAGAGAGTCTTTCGAGATCAGATCGACTCTGGCAATGGGAGACGTGCGGGCTGGTTCAGCAATTGCACAGAAACTTGGGCTAACGAAACCGCCGCCACGTTGTGAGCAAGCTGTTCAATCCGAACCTGAGGCAGTGCCTGCTGCAGGGCTTGCGCCAGCGGCGCGTAGGCGGCAGGGATTTTGTATTCTTCCGCCCGCCCCCAAACCACGCGCCATCCGCGCCAACCAGCAGACTGCGCCAGCTCATTGAGTAGGCGGGTTTTGCCGATGCCTGCCTCACCTATGAGCACTACCATGCACCCCTGCCCTTGCTGGGCTTGGTCGAGCAACGATAGCATCCGGGCACGCTCGCTAAGACGACCCACGAGATGTGATATCATCGGCCGAGTGTTAGTCTGCTGGTTGAGCTCCCATTCCGAACGCAGCTGATCGGCTAACAGGCGGGTCTCGATACCTGGCTCGACGCCAAGATTTGCGGATAGTGCACCTCGCAGGTTATCGAAGGTAGTCATCAACTCGGAGAAGCGCCCCAGACGCGCCAGGCAGCGCATCATGCCGCGCCCGGCCTCTTCCCGCAGTGGGTCGTGCGCTGACAATGTTTGGTAGAAGATTAAGCTTGCTTCTATGTTGCCGCTGGCCTCATGAAATTCCCCCAACTTCAACAGGCAGGCCAGGTATTGCTGGTGCAGGCTCTCCCGACGTGAGAGCAGCCAATCGTCGTAGTTGCCAGGCATAAGCTCCCCCTGGTAAAGTTTAACGGCTGCCTGACACAATTCAACATCTCCCTGTTGTACCAGGGTTGCGAATTCCCAGGCATCTACCCACAATCCAGGTTGATTGGCCAGCGCCAGGGTTTCGGGGCTAGCTTTCACCCACCCTTTGCCGATGATTTGCTGGAGCCGATACAATGTGGTGGAGAGGCTACGGCGCTGGCGTATAGGATCGACATTCGGCCAGAGAATTTCAGCCAAAACTTCTCGCCGGTGGGATGTTCCTGGGTTGAGTAAAAGGTAGGCTAGCAGGTTTTGCGGTTTGCCTTCGGGAACGGCGATCAGCCTGCCATGGATCTCCAGTCGCAAGCTGCCAAAAAGGTTGACCCTGGTCGAAGGAGGTTGAGACGGATCTGCCATGCTTCATTATACAGCACAACCAATTACCGGACACCCTGGAAAAATCGCTAGATTGCCGCAAAGATTAACGGGTGTCTGTCAGAGCCTTGACACCTGTCGGATCAGTTATCCACTCATTCATTACTGTATATTTGCCCTATTGTCGTTATATTATGATAAACTATACCTCAAAGGTATAGGGATAGAACTATGACGATTGATAAGCATTCACCGGTTCCACTTTATTTCCAACTTAAACAACTATTGATCCAAAATCTGCAGCAGAAGCTTTGGAAACCCGGGCAACAATTGCCCACCGAAGAAAGTTTGCAGCAGGAATACGATATCAGCCGCACCACGGTGCGCCAGGCTTTGCGCGAGCTGGAGGTGGAAGGCTGGATTACGCGCCAGGCAGGCAAGGGCACCTTTGTTACAGAGACCAAAGTCCGCGAAGGCACCGAACCATTTAATATCAGCGCAGCTTTCTTTGAAAGTTATGGCATCGAAATGGCCTGGAAAATCATTTCCGCCGGATGGGAGACTGCGCCGTTACAGATCGCCGAGCGACTTGGCGTGCCAGTTGGCGAACAAACCTTTTGCCTGCGCCGGTTGCGTTTGGCGAACCATGAGCCAATCGGTTTTAGCGTGGTTTTCCTGGCAAGCAAATGGTATGAGCAAGTGGACCTATCCCTGGCGGAAACAGGGGGGACGATGAACTACTTAAAGGGCGCGGATTTGGCGCATTGCATGGCCGAAAGAATTGTGGAAGCTCTGCCGGCCAGCCAGGATGAAGCCAAAATCTTGGGCATCAAAACCCACGACCCGGTGTTAGTCATCACCAGGCTTGTCCGTGATTGTGACGGGATGCCCATAGAGCATTTCCGCGGCGTCTATCGTGGCGATCGCTTCCAATACAATATCCAGAACCTGCCTGTTCAGAAATAATTTTCTTTTTTGATCCGTCGCAAAGTACGCAAAGCTTGCTATTTTTGAAATTTCATCTTACTGATCATTTTTCATGACCAACAAAGTGTGATGAGCTTGTTGTTTTTGTTTGCATCTTCTCCATTTTTACCTTACAATTAAGGTAATGATCTAGTAAACTCACTTAGGGTGATTTCTTGTGAACAATTAGCTGAAATAACAAGGAGAATGATCTATGACTGAAGACCTGCGCCATTTGTTAAAGATTCCCTATGACCGCCTGGATAGCATCAACCACATCCTGCTGGATCCTGATTCCTCGGTGGTGAGTAATTTCTTGGAAGTTGTTCAAAAATACGGAACCCCTGAGCAAATTAATCAAAAAGCCGAAAAAGCTCGCCAACTTCCCGTTTTGTTGCAGCGTGTTAAAGAAACAAAACCCGAATACCTGAAAGAGCTGGAGTGGCTTCAATTCCAACGTGACCAGGGCGTCTTCATCCCCATTCCAGATTACCGCCGCAAAGTTTTGGGGCCAAAAGCGGATCAGATGAAGTTTGCTGACGATTTCGCAGTGACCCTGGAGATCAGCGCGGCCCAGTATTTTCCCTGGATCATGAAAATTGTGCGCCGCGCCATCGCTGAGGGCAAGCTGGTGCCTGGACGGTTTATCAAAGTGCGCAAGATGAAGGAACAGGAGCAGGATGGCGACCTGGCTGCCATCGCAGCTGCAATGCAGATCATTGGTGCATCTTATGTCGAAACCCTGGACACCAAAGGCACTGATGGTTCCAACGTTCACCTGGGTGGCCCGGCTACCATCACCGGTTATTTCGGAGGCGTAGGTCAACCCAACCACTACCCGCTCAAATGGCTGGATGAGTTCCTGTATTATTACACTAACTATGGGGTACGCCAGGTGCTGAATGTCAACCCCGGCACTGTTCTGGTGGGTTATCTACTGTATCGCATCGGTGTGGATATCGAGTTCAAGATTTCGGTCTTCATGGGCAACGACAATCCTTATGCAGGGCTGTGGACTTTGCTAGGAGCTAAGCTTTTCTCCCGCGATGACGGCACCTCTCCATTGATCGGGTTCAACTGGTCCAACTCGGTGAATAACGAGACCATGGAGATTACTGCTCAATTCCGCAAAGCCCTGGGTTTTGAAGATGTAGTTCGCTTTGAGCACCACATCACCGAGACCTATAAGAGCATCGTGCGCCAGCCCTATAACCGGCGGGATGAGCTGGTGCAGTTAGCCGATCATGTCGCCAATATCTCCGCCAAGCATGAGGGCGGCGATCCTGATATCGACGCGACGCGCGAGCATCCCAGCGATATCCTGGATTACTTCCGTGACAAAAGCGAAATCATCGCCTCCGGAGACTGGGACCACATGGCTCAAAACTTCGTCGACAAATGGGAAGCCACCAACCGCACTGCTTGGGCGCTTACCGAACACGGGCTATCTTTTGTGGCCGCGCAGAATTTGCATAGAGCATAGGGAATGATTAAATGGAAAGAGGCTACATATTTTAGATTTGTAGCCTCTTTTATAATTACCAGTTCATTTCATATGCTGATCATAGAGCTCTAAAACTCGTCTGGCAGCTTCCTCATCAGTAATCAATGAATGCATATGTTTTCCACGGAGAGCAGCAAATATGGATTCTGCTTTTTTGAAGTGCCTCCAGCTACTCCTAGTAATTCTTTAATCTTGGATGATACCCCGAGGAGTGATACCCACTATTCTTCTATTTATCCAATGATCCTGCAAAATCGTTCCTTCAAAATTGTAATGCAGACCGGCTATGTCTCCTACGATACCATCGGCTTGTAGTGATTTGACTTCATCAGCTGAAATGTACCCTAATTTATAAGGATTATAGAGTTCAGGGAGTGTAGTGCCTATGCCTACCATGACAATGTCACACTTTTCAGCTCGATCCAAGGTTTCTCGAATTTGAGGATCTTGGAGAACCGCTACATGTGCTACCTGGTTTTGCATGATCAAAGGCGCATGTAGAAACCGGCACATGCAACCCAAGCGGTTCGCCAGATTTGGGGCTAACAACGGCCCGATCGAGGAGCCATGTTCTGTTCCGGTCCCACCAATCAATTGTATTACTTCCAAATCTGGTCGATTTTGTGGCTTGATAGCGCTTACCATCTGGTAAAGACCCGTACCCCAGGTTATTCCAACTATTTTTAGCCTGGGTAAGATGCTGGTAAAGTACTGAGCGGCAAGAACTCCTAAACCTTGAAGCATATCTTCGTAGGTTTTGTTTTCCCGGAGCAGGACCTGAACATGAGTGAGATTAAACTTTGCCATCAGGTTATCTTCTAATTGTTTAGAAGTACGCCAGGGATAGTGGACAATATGCTCGACTATGCCCCGCCTATGAGCTTCAGTCAATAAGCGGGAAATAGCTGATCTGGTTAGACCGATTTCATCAGCAATTTCCTGTTGATTCTTGTCCTTGTCATAATATAGTGATGCTACTCGGGCAATTAATTCTTGTCGGTTTTGGTTCTCTTGCATGTATTTTTTTACCTTCTGCATCCTTGGACTGACCTCTGATCAAGATAATTTTTCACTCTGCATCAATTCCATTCCTGAAGCCTTGGAAGACATACGCCATTGATATCGAGCCAGGATCTGGATGACCGATCGTTCTTTCTCCTTGGTGTTTTGCTCGACCAAATCGAGCTGGAAAATTCTTTGTAAATTCAGCTCCACGTCTGGCGGCAAGGCTGGCAATTTCTAAAATTTCAGTGATTGATTTATCTTGATTGGAAGCAAGGCGCATTTCTTGAACAGCTGGGATCAAAGCATCCATCATAGTTTTATCACCAATTCGGGCTTTTGTTTGTTCTTGGACAGAAACAAGTCCACTTTCAAACATACCTACGAAAGAATTGGTATTAAGAGTTGGTTTATTGGCGGTAGCTTCAGCCATTCCCATAAACAGAGAGCCGTAGAGTGGCCCAGCGCATCCACCATCTATGTCCATCAATGCCCAAGCTATCTCCTCCAACATGCTTGAAATTTCGCCTTTTGTTTGCGTATTGATGACAGAACCAACCTTTTCAAAAGCTCGTAGCATTGTAATCCCATGGTCTCCGTCACCGATCGCGGCATCGAGCAAGGAGAGCTCGTCTTTTGTTTGGCGAATTATTTCAATAGCGCCATGCAACATGTTTTTGATGTCATCATAGCCTAATTGGGTTAACATAACAGAATACTCTCCTCTAAGATCACACGGTTAAAATTCAATTGCACTGTGACTCAAATTCACTGTCGGTATCGAATCAACACACTTTATAATAAGGTGAGTCGCAAGGTGCGTTGAACAAATTCTCAAGCTCATCATCCACTCGACCAATGGACATTTGGAAGCCGCCTTGTTCCTGGACGGTAAGTAACTCGCCAATTTGAGTTCCAGCGATTATGATACCTTTTTCATCAAGAATCTGGCTGATGCGGCGAAACACGATAAACAATTCCATAAGTGTCGTTGCACCAGAGCCGTTTAAGAATACGACAAGTTTTTCACCTGATTTCACATCTAGATCTTGTAGCAAGTGGTTGAGCATAATTTCGGCAGTCTCATCAGCAGATTTTAATTTCATGCGTCCCGTTCCTGCTTCACCGTGTTGACCCATGCCAACTTCCATTTCATCATCTGGCAAATTGAAGAAAGGAATTCCTGTGGATGGATGTGTGGCTGGGGTGGCTGCAACTGCAATGGTGGCAGTACTCAACGACATTTTCTCTGCAACGTGAACCACATCTTCGAAAGTGTAGCCTGCCTCAGCCGCTGCACCGGCTACTTTCAATACCATCAGAGTCCCAATTAATCCTCTTCGATTGTCTTGGTCATCACGTGCTGCAGCTGAGATATCATCGCTACTTAAGACACGCTGTAATTTGAGACCTTCGCGAGCGGCCATTTTAACCACCATATTCGAGGAAAGAACGTCACCTTCGTGGTTAAAAGACTACTAAAACAACACCAGCTCCGAAATCTGCCAATTTGATTGTTTCCATTACACGAGGAGCTCCTGGTGCAGCAAAAATATCACCCAGGGCAACAGCATCAACTAAACCTTTTCCTACCCAGCCTATTAGTGCTGGCTCATGGCCAGCGCCACCCATCGTTACAATTCCGACTTTCCCAGATTCTTTAGGTTGCGTGCGTACCACGATGCGTTCTTTGGCTTGTTGCACATGTTTGGGATTCGCTTTTACGTAACCTTCGACTAATTCTGGTACTAGAACCTCTGAATTGTTTATGAATTTTTTCATTGCCATTGGGATTCCTTCCTTTCGTGTTGATTGCTTTTGATTGAATATATTAGCACCAAATTTCACATTTGTGAAGTAATCGATACGCAACTAACCTGTGCTCAAATTGTGCGTTCATTGCCACCGTCTAATTGAATTTGCCCACCTGTCATAGATTGGAAGATTGGGCTACATAATACAGCTGTTACCTCGGCAACATCATGGCTGGTTATCTCAGTTTTCAGCAAATTCCGTTTCTTGTATTGTTCAACTGTCATTCCATAATGCTTGGAGCGAGCCTCCAAAATTTCATCTGAATAAAGGGCTGTATCAAAAACCGAATCTGGATGAACGATATTGACCCGAATTTTCTCTTTTGCCCACTCCATTGTGGCGACCCTAGCAAGCTGGACTAGCGCTGCCTTCGATGATGAGTATGCTGCAGCTCCAGGTCCAGGTGCGCGAAAATTTCTTGATCCAATGATGATCATTCGTCCGTATCTCGGAGCGAGGCGAAGCAAAGGGAAAGCCTCTCTCATAATCACCATATTTGATACAAAATTAACATTGATGACTTTTGTGAATTCTACAAGGGTAAGCTTTTCGATATTGCAACCTCCCGGGAATAATCCAGCGTTTAATATCAGGATATCTAATCCACCCAAATGATTCTCGATCGTCTTGAAGGCTTGGGTGACCTGAATCTCATCGCTAACGTCACAGATCAATCCTAAGTAATTCGGATTGTCGAAGGTAGTGATAATCGAAGGGTTGACATCTAAACCAACTACTGAACATCCACGGTCAAGCAATGATTTTACGATTGCTTTACCAATTCCAGATGCCGCTCCTGTGACCAAGCCGATTTCTCCAGAAAAAACCGAGGCTAGGATTCTACACGATCTTCCCAATCAGCTGCACTCTGAAAATCTGCCGAAGGGTTAGTGTCGAGAATTCCATTTTGATATGCGATGCGTATAGCTTTTACTGCAGTCAGGAAGCTTGCACATACTTGCTCTGCTTCAACTTTTGATTTTCCGGCGGTAATTATTCCCAATCCGGGTTTCACGATGACGTTGGATTCAGGGGAAAATGTCTGGATATTTTCAGAATCCCCATATTTCCTCTCCTCTAAAAATATGGGTGTTCCGGAGAGAGCATGTAAAGTATATGAAGGTAAGCTGAGTTTAGCATATTCCACACAATCTTTGGAAAGTGAAAATTCGATCGCTTCCCTGGAATTGTCTAGATGCATCACGAGTGGGCGACCGTGAACTTCAGAAAGTTGTGCGCGAAGAAGACTTAGGTGATTATCTACAGGTCTTTGCCTTGTTGAAGCATCCAGATCGTTTCTGGTTCTGGATAATTTGAAGAAATTTGAGGCTTTCTGAATCAAATCCTGGGAGGATTTTCTGCACGATGATAAGTGATTTTCTCCTACAAGCAATCCTCTATTAGTCAGGATGAAGCTATTGTGACCAACTGCATGTTTGGCAATGTCTTGGCAAAGCAAATGTAAATTTGGTTGGGCTTTTGAAACATAGGCTGATTGTTTAAACAAGTCAGCCAGAATATTCTGTGCATCTTGAAAACAGAATATTGCCATGAGTGAAGTCGGTTCACAATAGCATGTGTATTTTGCCCTGACCGCAGCGTGAAATAAGATTAATGGTGAGATTTTTGATTCGCTGTAGTGTACCAGGCTATCTCGGATACCCTCGGCTAACTTAGTGGGTGTTACAGTGGGAAGTTGGATCAGTCTAAGGATCTGTTCCTGTCTAAACGCAGACCAGCAATTAGGATCAGGAATTTTCTTCTCTGTTAAAGAAACTTGTCCCACTAGAAGTATCTCTTCGTTAATTCCGTAGAGATTTTGCCTGGTTGTCTTAATAGCCAAAGAAAAACCTGGGAGAATATCTTCACAGTTCGAAAACGCCTGGCTAAAGCTTTCAATTTCACTGATCAAAGCTTCATCAAACATGATCTGCATAAGCACTCCTGAGCCGTGTATAGAGGTTGTGCAAAAAAGGTGATCGTCTTGAATTGAACATAAGTGATATGCTCAATACAATTTACCCATTAAACGACTCATATTCTTCAAAGGCTTGTTTAGGCTTGTATCCTTGATGAATAATTAACTGCAGCGCTCGAGCCATTGCCCGAGGACGTTCATTTTGCCAGATGTTACGACCCAGGTTTACACCAATTGCGCCGCCCTGCAATCCTTTATAAACAAAATCCAAAACCTCAAAATCATTATCGGTTTTCGGTCCACCAGCGATAACGACTGGCACTGGGCAACCTTGGGCAACTTTTTCAAAATTTTCACAGTAGTAGGTTTTCACAACACTTGCACCCATCTCAGCACAAATTCGGCAAGCCATTGCCAAATAACGTGCCTCACGTTTATCCATCTCCCGACCAACAGCTGTCACCGCCATCACCGGAATTCCATATGGTTCACAGAGGTTTACGAGATGAGCTAAGTTCAGGATTGAGTCGTGTTCATAATCACTACCTACGAACACAGAAATTCCTACGGCAGCCGCATTCAAGCGAATGATTTCATCGATTGAGGTGGTTAGACCTTCATTGGATAGATCATTCCCGGTCATACTTGTGCCTCCACTTACCCTTAAGATAATTGGTATTTCGCAATCAGAGGGAATTTGAGAACGTAAAACACCACGGGTAACAAACAAAGCGTCGACAAATTCAAGCAATGGTACAGCTGCTTTACCTACATGCTCTAATTTGCTGGTCGGGCCCTGGAAATAACCATGATCCATAGCCAAATAGTAACATTTGCCATCCGATTTAATTACCTTAGACATCCGGCTAGCTTTTCCCCAGTCCATAATCTTTGCACTCCTTTTTTAAATGAAAATATTAGCCCTGCGATAGAGATGGGTTTAACATGCTTGCTGTGGAGTATTAGCTTAACCGTTTGGAGGCAAGAACAGGTAAGCTATCATTTGGTATTTTTTTCCATTGAACCCTCTATTTGTTAACAATAGCACGTTCAAGGATGCATGTCAAGTATTAAATTTCACTTATGACCAAGCGATTCACATATGTGTTCAAATATTCAGAAAAATTGACGATATTTTCACGAATCATCATTGACAAACTCACATTTGCGTGCTATATTCACTTATGTGACATTATTCACTATGATTTATTGATTGATTTCGAACGATGGAACCTATATGGACCTCGAAATTAGTTCCCCAAATTATTTTCCTAATCATTGTAATTAATAATTGGCGATAGAGATGAGCTCATATCATCCTTGGAATGTGGAGCACGTCTTTGATAATAATTGTGGATCATGATAGCGCAAGCTGGCTGGCCGGAGGCAAATTTGACCTACCAGTAATCGGCAGTAAAAACTTTGAATGGTTTTCTCTGATAAGCCTATATCAACAAGCTATGCTGACGGTTAGCGCTAAAGAGCAGTTCCGATCATGAAAGGAGGTGAAGAGTTCCCGTTTCTCGTGTTGCAAATCCCAAATTAGTTAGTTACATCACTTCTATTCGTTTTTAGTTGCTCGGAGAATTGAGGAGAAAATGCATAAACATAGGATTTTAAATATCTTGATTGTAACAGTCGTGCTGTTAGGTCTATTTACTTCAGCATGCGCTCCCACCCCAGCACCAGAAGCCCCAGCTGCCGAAGCGCCCGAAGACAGAACCCCCGCGCTGAAGCCCCCAAGGCAGAAGAACCCGGCGGCTGAAGCGCCGAAATCCGATGTTGAATTGGTCTTCGTTTGGCATTCCGGTGGCCTTGGCGAAAAGTTTGAAGAGCTTTGCCAGGAATATACTGCTTTGACTGGTGTGAAAGTCCGTGCAGACCTGGTACCTTATGGCCCACAGTGGCACGACAAAATCGCAGCTGAATTTGCAGCACGTGGTTCTGGATTTGATCTGGCTATGTTTGATAGCCAATCGATGTCCGAGTTTGCATCGGGTGGTCATGTTGTTCAATTGAATGATTACATTGCCAATAGTGATTTAATCAGTCTTGAAGACTTTTCACCGGCAGCGATTACACAATATGGTGAGTACCCGGAAGGCTCTGGAAATATTTACGCGCTTGCCAATCAACCAAGATGCGATGGGTCTGGTCTATCGAAAGGACTTATTCGAAGATCCAGCCGAAATGGAAGCCTTCAAAGCTAAATATGGATACGATCTGGCCGTTCCCCAAACTTATCTGCAAATGCGTGACATTGCCGAGTTCTTCACTCGCCCTGATCAGAACCTGTATGGTTTAGCTTCCTATGGAAGCCGAGATTACGATGCGGTCACAAGTCCATTAGACGGTGTGATTTGGTCGTTTGGCGGCGAACTTTGGGATCCTGCAACTAAGCAGGCCATGGGCGTCATCAACTCTGAAACTAATGTGAAGGCCCTTGAGTTTTACGCGGATCTCTTCCAATTCATGCCTCCTGGTGCAGCTGGCTGGTTCTACGATGAAGTCAACAATGCAGTCCATACAGGCATCGCAGCAATGGCGATCAACTGGTACTATTTCTTCTTTGTCCATGCTGATCCAGCGATAAACCCATATGCTGAGAAAATGGGCTATGCAGTACTGCCTGGTATGGATGATGGCACTGGCAATATCCGCCGTTTTAGCTCTGTGGGTGGGCAGGGTCTCTCGATATCGTCCTATTCAAAGAATATCGAAGAAGCCTGGAAGCTACTTGAGTGGTTCATGACCACGGATGTACAATGGAAGTGGACGGAGATCGGTGCACAAACTGGCCGTATGGATGTGCTCTCGGATCCGAAGTACAAGACCACTAAGCCATGGAATGAGACCTTCCCTGACGCAATGCTAACTGTCAAGGACTACTGGCACCTGATCGAGTATCCTGAACTCCTTGATATTTTCCAGAAATACTCTAGCCTGGTTGTTTCTGGAGAAATGGGTGCACAAGAAGCGCTTGATGCTGTTGCAGCGGAACATCAGGAAATACTCGATAAGATCGAATAGTTGTATTCGATAGCTGACTTAGAAAAGAGTAATCTTATCTACGGCACTTAATCGCTCTCAAACTTGACTGGAACCTTCAACACTCTCATAACAACTGCCAGTGCTTTTTGAGACTATCGGAACGCTTGCGTTTCCCGGTCTTCTTCATCAGGATTAATTGCGCCTAGAAGACCGGGAACCCAAGCACTATAGAGAACATAAGGTGGAGGCTGAAACTTGAATACTGCCCTTCCTGATCCTTCTGAACAAATAGTCCAAGTTGTCAAACGACATGGTATGAGTGACGATGTCCTCAAGAGAATTCTTGCTTGCACCAGCTGTCCTGATTATCGTCGGATTGGTAATTTATCCATTTGCGTGGGCTGTCTACTTGAGCTTTCATGAATTTTCCATCCTGAAAAACAAAGCGCCGGTCGGTATCGGGCTTGAAAATTATCGGGAAATTTTAGCGGATCCAAATATTTGGGAACGGTTCATCTTTACTGGAAAATTTGTTTTTACAGCAGTAGCCATTGAGTTGATCTTTGGATTTTTAATTGCTTACTTCATCCACTCTCAGTTTAAAGGTGGCGGCGTTTTTGTGACCTTGTTGCTCCTTCCGATGATGATTGCGCCGGTTATCTCGGGATTATTTTGGAAATACATCCTTTCGAACAATTGGGGCGTGATTAATTATTTCATCACGCGCTTTTTAGGGCTTCCTGAAGTCCACTGGTTGAGTACCAATACAGCAGGTTTTTGGTCAATTGTGATTGTCGATGCCTGGATGTGGACACCGTTCATGATGCTTCTCAGCCTGGCGGGTCTTTCTGCAGTTCCGACATATTTGTATGAATCCGCTGAAGTTGATCGGGCGTCTGCTTGGTTCAAGTTTACACGCATTACATTGCCACTTTCTGCTCCATTGATCCTTCTAGCTGTCGTTTTTCGAACGATTGATGCTTTCAAAACTACGGATATCGTCTGGGTGCTCACAGCTGGCGGTCCAGGTTCAACGACAGAAACGATTGCTTACGCCCTTTATAAGCTGGCTTTTGCATTTTACAAAACTGGCGAGGCTTCGGCTTTGGCGGTTATCTTATTGGTGACCGTAATCGGCCTGAGTATTATCTTGGTTCGAGTTTTGAACCGTGCTAAGCAAGCTACCCAGTAGATGGAGTAGGTCATGAATACAAAAAACCGATTTAAACGCATTTTAGCTTGGGTGGGATTGATTCTTCTAATTGGCATCTTCATGTTTCCATTCTACTGGATGGTAGCAACAGCCTTGAAAACCAGGATTCAAATCGTCTCGATTCCACCTTTGTTTATTTTTGAACCCACCCTTGAAAACTTTCGAGGTGTCTTTTTTACCGATTCAGGTCTGGAAACGAACTTTAAAAGTCTTTTTTAAGATGAGCATCATCATCAGCGCTTTGAGCACCATTTTCTCAGTGCTGTTTGGTTCACTAGCTGCCTATAGTGTCTCAAGGTTCAAGATTAAGGGTAAAGACGACTTGATGTTCTTTATCCTGAGCACTCGAATGTTACCGCCGATTGCGACCCTTGTGCCGCTGTTCTTGATGTACCGCTCGCTTGGCTTGTCTGACACGGTGCATGGCATGGTCCTGCTGTACACCATGTTCAACCTTGGCTTCACCACGTGGATGATGAAGAGTTTCTTTGATGAAATTCCCATCGAGTTTGAAGAAGCCGCGCTGATGGACGGCTACAGCCGGTGGGAAGCATTCTTGAAAGTTGTCCTACCCCAATCAGTGACAGGCCTTGCAGCGTCAGCGGTATTTAGTCTAATTGCAAGCTGGAATGAATTTGTTTACGGATCGATACTCACGACACGCTATGCGAGCACAGTACCACCTGCTGTAGCAGTACGCTGGGCCTCGAAGGTTATGAGTGGGGCAAGATCGCCGCGACAGCCTTCATGTATGTCCTTCCGGTCTTCATTTTTACATTTCCTGGTAAGGAAATCCTTGTTGCGCGGTCTCACCTTTGGTGCGATTAAGAAATAACTCGACCAGGATCGAATTTTCCGGGATAGAGAGACCAAACTGGCAAAAGTAGAATTGCGTAGACGTTGTTAAAAGGTATGGGCAAACGGTTGCTGTCAACCATGTTAATATCACAATAGACGATGGTGAATTTCTAGTCCTTTTAGGTCCTTCTGGATGTGGAAAAACGACCAGCTTGCGCAGTATTGCTGGGCTTGAATCCGTGGATGAAGGACAAATTCTGATCGATGACGTTGTTGTAAATGAAAAACGTCCATCTGACCGGGATATGGCTTTTTGTTTCCAACAGTATGCCCTTTATCCACACCTTAATGCATTTGAAAATATTGCTTTTCCTTTGCGAACCCAACAGATGGCCAATCAAGAAGTTGAGAAGCGCGTAAACAGAAGTTGGAAAGCTACTCCATATTCAAGATATTCTTCAAACGAAAACCCAGAAAATTGAGCGCTGGCGACCAACAACGGGTTGCTCTTGGCTCGGGCGATGGTTCGCCAGCCAAAAGTGTATTTGATGGATGAACCTCTGTCGAACCTGGATGCGCAATTGCGTGTGGATATGCGGGCTGAACTTCGCCGACTTCAAATTGACAACAGAATCACAACGGTTTATGTTACCCATGACCAGACCGAAGCGATGGCGATGGCTGACAAGATCGCAATCATGAATTCGGGCGTAGCTCCAACAAGTGGGTATCTCCTGATGAGGTTTATACCTATCCGGCCAATCTGTTTGTGGCGAATTTTATTGGCAGCCCCTGCATGAATTTCATAAATTGTGTTTATGATGCATCAACTCGCAGTGTCCGGATTCCCATAAATAGTGAAGATTTAATTTATCATTTGCCTGAAGATATCAAGCAATCCTTGGTTAATCTGGCCGATGGCACTGAGCTTGTCTTGGGAGTTCGACCTGAAGATGTGAACATTTTCACCGAACCAGTATCAGAAGGGATAGAGTTTGAATACATATTACTTGAAGCGCTTGGTTCAGAAAATATTCACCACCTTGGGTACAGTGAGTTGTTCTTGATCGCCCGAACTTCTCCTGCCGATATCTACCAAGAAGCCCAAACCCTTTGGGTTTTATTCGAGCATGACGGTATTCGGATTTTCGATCGAAAATCTGGAGAGGCAATTTAGGAAGGTCGCTATGGCTGAAGTCAATATCATTGGTCTCACCAAACATTTTGGAGATGTAATTGCTTTAGATGATGTTTCATTTGAAATCAAGGATCAAGAATTTGTAACCATGCTTGGTCCCACTGGTGCGGGCAAAACAACTACTTTGCGCTGCGTTGCCGGTTTAGAGAAACCCGATAAAGGTGAAGTGCTTTTAAATGGCGCAAACATTAACGCATTGCCCCCTGGACAACGGAATATGGCGTTTGTCTCACAGCATTATGCCTTGTATCCACATATGACAGTATACAAGAATCTCCAATTTCCATTGGATAAGACGATTCTCACTAACGAACAGAAAAAAGCCCGCATCGAAGAAATAGCGAAAATCCTCCACATCGTTCCATTATTGCAACGGTATCCAAGCAAACTTAGTGGCGGCGAAATGCAGCGCGTTGTTATCGGGCGCGGATGGTCCGCAGTCCAAAGTTGTTCCTTCTGGATGAGCCACTTTCCAACTTGGATGCAAAATTGCGTGAAGAGCTTCGCTTTGAGCTCAAGCGATTGCAGAAGGAAGCTGGGGCGACAACCCTCTATGTGACCCACGATCAGATAGAAGCCATGTCAATGTCGGATCGAGTGGTTGTTATTCATAAAGGCTCCTTGCAACAGATTGGAAAACCATCCGAGATTTATTCCTACCCAGCGAACACATTGGTTTCTAGCATTGTAGGCACGCCTGCCATGAATATCTTACCAGTGGTAGTAGAAGATAATTGCTATCTGTTTCATTCCAGGGACCTCAGTGCTGAAATTCCACCAAGTTACAAGGATAGTCTTGTAGAGGGAAAATACCAGTTAGGAATTCGTCCTGAAGATGTGAAGTTAGTCTTGGAAACAACTCCAAACGCCTTGCCGGCTGAAGTTTTTCTAATTGAAGCCTTTGGGTATGAAAAGCTGTTGGAGATCGACTTGGCCAATCTGCGTGTGCGTGCACGAGTTTCTCCGCGTATCCAGGTGAAAGTCGGTGACAAGATTTTCATCCATTTCGATGAGCGCAAGACGCGTTTCTTTGATGTTAGTGGGACCCTAATACCAAATAAGCCTTTCTAGGAGAAAAACATGGAAAAACGCAAGAAATTTGGAATTTATGGCGACTCAATCGCAATCATTCTGATTATTGTCGGGTTCCTAATGATGATTCAACCCCTAACGATAATCTTGTATAGCTATGGATTTACTGTAATCTTAGCAGGCGTTATCCTTTTTAACATCTCCTCACACTACTAGTAATTTTGATGATTGGAGGTAAGATCTCATGGTTAAGAAAGTGATCAATAACCCTAAAGATGTGGTCCAGGAAACGATTACTGGCTATTTAATGATGCACCCTGGCGAATTCGAACAAATCGAAGGCTACACCGCCATCGTGAAGACAAAGCTTGATCCGGATAAGGTTGGTTTAGTCATTGGTGGGGGAAGCGGGCATGAACCCATCTTCCTTGAGTTTATTGGAAAAGGTTATCCGGATGCGGTAGCCATGGGAAACATCTTTGCTGCTCCATCCCCAGATATTATTTTGGCAGCAACAAAAGCTGTCGACCGAGGCAAAGGGGTCTTGTATGTTTATGGCAACTATGCCGGTGATAATTTAAATTTTGATATGGCGTGCAGAATTGGCAGATATGGACGGTATCCGTACAGAGACTGTCCGTGTATGGGACGATGTCGCCTCAGCGCCACCAGAACGAATGACCGACAGGCGCGGAATAGCCGGAGATTTTTATGTCATCAAAATTGCTGGCGCCTGTTGTGACGCTGGGCTTGATCTGGATGAGGTGAAAGAGTTACCACGAAGGCGCGTGATAACACGCGCACCATGGGGGTGGCTCTCTATCCCGGTACTATTCCAGGCGAGGGAACTCCCGCGTTTACCCTGGCTGAGGATGAAATCGAGATAGGTTTGGGGCTGCATGGTGAGCCGGGCGTTCGAAGAGGCAAGATCCAACCTGCTGATGTATTAGTTGACGAGATGATTTCCTTGATTGTTCAAGATCTCCCATTTGTTTCTGGTGATGAGGTGTGTGCACTCGTGGATGGTTTTGGCTCTACAACCCGAATGGAGCAGATGATTGCAATGAGGCGAGTTCTCCAGAATTTAGAACGCTTAGGGATCAAAGTACATAAATCAGATGCTGGCGCCTTTGCAACTTGTCAGGAAATGGCAGGTTTTTCCATCACTCTTATGCGCCTTGATGATGAATTAAAGCATTATTTCGATTGGCCAGTTTGGTCTTCAGTTTACAAGAATTGTCCTGGATAATCTCATCATGGAAAGTTTGACTGCTTCTCAATTAAAAAATCTCTTCTTGTATGTATCACAAGTTGTAATCGATTCCAAAGAACAACTTTGTGAGGCTGATCGCAATATTGGTGATGGAGATCACGGCATTGGTATGGCAAATGGTTTTGAGGCGGCTAAGCGAGAATTGGAAGTGAACGAATTTTCGGATGTCTATGCTGTATTCTCCACGGTCGGGCGAACGATGATTAAAGTGATGGGGGGAGCATCAGGGATTATTTTTGGTTTATTGTTTTATGCTGGCTCAAAAAATATGAACCCTGAACCTGCCCTGACAACGGCTGGTTTGGTTGAAATATTTGAAAAGGCACTGGCAGAAATAAAGTTAAAAGGTCAAGCTAAGTTGGGTGATAAAACATTAATTGATGGTTTAGAACCGATGGTTGAAGCTATGCAAGCAGGTTTATCACGAAACTTAGGATTTTCTGCTTTGCTGAATGAAGGATTCTTGGCAGCTGAATCAGGTAAAGAAAAAAGTAAACAATACATAGCAAAAGTAGGCAAGGCGAAGACACTAGGAGAACGCGCCATCGGATATCCCGATGCTGGATGTGTTACCTTAACAATCATTATAGGAGCAATGCGTGATTGGGTAAATTCGCAGATGGAGGGATAAGATACGCATGAAGGAATTAGTATTAGGTTGTGATAATGCGGCGGTTGGATTGATGTCTGAGATACGAGCTTTTCTCGATAAGCGCTCGATTAAATACACGTATGTTGGAGTGGAGAATAGTTCGGATAATACCTATTATCCTTTAGTAGCTCAAAAAGTTGCCGAGGAGATCATCGCTAGCAACTATGAGAAAGATGGTGTACTAATCTGTGGAACAGGTATTGGGATGTCAATTACAGCCAATAAATTCCCAGGGATTTATGCGGCCTTGTGTCATGATAATTACTCCGCCGAGCGAGCACGATTAAGTAATGACGCCAACGTTTTGTGTATGGGAGCACGCGTAGTCGGTCCAGAATTAGCGAAAAAAATCTTGATAGAGTGGTTAGATTTGGAATTCAAAGGCGGTCCATCTCAAGATAAGGTTTCAGCGATTAAGGACATTGAGGAGAAGCTATATAAGTGACCGGCTATTTTAAAAAGGTGTTTATTGGTTCGAACTTAAAAATGTATAAGACGAACCAACAAAACCGGGCTTTCGTATCACAGCTCCTGGAACTCACGAAAGACTTAACTGGTTCAAATCTAATCCTTTTTATACTTCCATCTTATACAGCCCTAGCTGATATTTGCCGATTAGTTGATCACTCGTCGATTTTGATCGGTGCTCAGAATATGCACTGGGAAGATAATGGTGCTTACACTGGCGAAATCTCTCCACTCATGCTAAAAGAACTTGGGATTGATTTAGTCATGCTTGGACATGCTGAAAGGCGATCAATTTTTGGGGAAACAGACAGGATGGTGAACCAGCGCGTAAAAGCAAGCCTGTCTAATGGTTTTCGAACATTGCTATGCGTAGGTGATACGGCTGAGGATATGTTTTTTGGGGTGTCTGAAGAGCGTCTTCGATTACAGATCAAGATCGCTTTGCATGGAGTTGAGAGTTCTTTCCTTGAACAGCTATGGGTAGCCTATGAACCCGTATGGGCTATTGGCGCTGGCGGTAAGCCAGCCGATCCGGAATTCGCCTCCCGTATGCAGCATAGTATCCGCAATACACTCAATGAAGTTTTCCCGGATCATCCAAACTCAATCCCAATTCTCTATGGTGGTAGTGTAAATTTTGAAAACTGTTCTGCACTGATTAGCCAACCTGAAATTGATGGCCTATTTATTGGCCGGGCAGCTTGGGATGCAGTAAATTTCAACCGGATTATTCGGAAAGTTATTCAAACCATTGACAATCAGGATTTTTAGTTTTTGGTTTCTCTGTGAGGAAAATATCTCCCAGATTATTGATTGATCAAGTTCTGGTTGATGGGGACTTTCATCACTTTACCAGCAATCATCATCTGCAAAGCGGATTCTGTCTGGGAAAGCGACATTTCTTTGGAAAGTAAATATCTCTGTATCTATGAGTTTGTTTTCCACAAGGTTGCAAGCGTCCCAGAAATCAGATGGGGCATTCCCGTGAGTGTTTAATAGCATTATTTCACCATAATGAACCAAGGCTGCATCTAAATCAATTATCGTACCTCCAGGAAGTCCTCCAAACCACAGGATCCTACCCCCTTTACGAACGATTCTCAGATGCCATTTCCCAGGTTTGTTTAGAACCAGCGCATTCAATGACCACATCGACCCCACGTCCGTTAGTTGCATCGCGAATAACTGAAATTGGATCAACAGATTTTGCCTGTATGGTCATTGTTGCACCTAGAAGCCGTGAATACTCCAGGCGCTCATCAATTAAGTCAACTGCGAATAATTCCGATGCGCCGGATGCTTTTGCCAGTTGTAAATGCATGAGACCCACGGCGCCCCCTGCACCAAGTATGGCAATTCTTTCGCCTGGTCGAATTTGGAGCAATTTGTGCCCATGTACTACCGAAGCTAGAGGCTCTAACAACGCGGCCTGAGGGTAGGTCATATTGTCTGGGATGACCAAGGTATTCAAACGAACGAAAGGTTCAGTTAACCGTATATACTCTGCATAAGTAGCAAAGTTGTAGCTCATGTTTTCACACAAGTTGGCTTGATGGTGTTTGCATAGGTAACATACACCGCACGGGCCGAAGCAACTGGCGGTTACTCGTTGCCCTTCGTTAAATCGATCAACCATGGATCCAACTTGAACAATATCCCCTGCAAATTCGTGACCGAAAAGGAAAGGAGGTGGGTATTTTGGGTGTCCACGTAAATAGGTTTTTACATCTGTACCACAGGTTGTTGCGGCTTTAGTCTTAACGCAGAATCTCGTTCGGTTCGATTTTAGGAATTGGAACTTCTTGGATTTCTAAGTGTTTTGGACCTAAGTATACGACGGCGCGGATTTTTTGCTTCATTTGAGTACCTCAAGGGCTGAAGCTAAATCTTCTTCGTGGACAATTTTCTGGAAAGCTTTGATAACCTTATATGGATTTGGATTTTGCCAAACATTTCTCCCAAAAGTCACTCCAGATACTCCGCTTTGAACGCATACAAGAACATCCTTTAGCGTATCTTGTATATTTGGGCTCTTGGATCCGCCTAATAAGACAATAGGCACTGGACAGGATTGCACGATCTTTTCCATTTCTCTTGGATTTTCGGGGAAGTCACTCTTAACAATGTCTGCCCCCAGTTCAAATGCCATGCGTGCCATGTCTGCTAGCAGTTTTGCGATTCTTGATGTCTTTTTCATTTAACTTGATGCCCCATGTTGTTGGTTCAACCATAACCGGTAATCCAATTCTGTGGCAGTTTTCAATCGTTTTTGCTAAAAATGAAAAATTTTTCATTTGACTTTTTGGGTCATCATGACCGAAAATCATGCATACTTTGACCATTCCGGCTCCAAGACGAGCTACTTCTTCAGCAGAGATCGTAGGAACATGTCCATCGATGTGCTCACCTCCTGGATAAGTGTGAAAGACTGGGAAATCCATCGCCAAAATTGTCTCAGGCGCATTTCTTCCAGTTAACATTTGTCCATATCGACGGATTGCTCCAGTATTCAACAATACACCTTCCGGTTGAGCGGCGAGCACTTGTTCCAGTCTTTCTTGTAAATTTTCGAGACCGGATACAGCGCCTAAGGCAATACCATGATCTAAGGCAACAACCACACTTCTGCCTGACTTCTGATTAAAAATACGACTCATACGGATAGATAAACCGTGATCAAAGGATTGTGATTGCATGAAATAGCCTCTTTATAAGATAAAAGGGTTTAATTGACCGAAAAAAAGCTCGCAGTTTGCCGGATAGGAGCTTTTTTGTAACAATTGTGATATTATAGCATATATGTGAATTATTGTCGGAGATTGTTCAACCTCAACTCATGATTATTCTCATCCATTTTATGTTTCCGGCCCATGTTCTTTCTGTCCTAATGTGATAAATGATTGTGGGATGATTAAGTAAGTATGCATTGAAAAAGAGAATCTATATTGTTAAAGGTTGACATGAATGTTCGATATGCAGCCAATATTGCTTGCTCTCGACTTGGGTAGCACCCACCTGAAAGCTGGAGCGTTTACGACTGACGGTCAGTTGCTGGGGGTATCTTCTCAGATCAATCGCATTTATTCAGGCGATTCTGATGGACAGGTTTACCATTGGCAAGAACTCGTTCATGACACATTTTTTATCATCGAAGATGCCTTGTCTCAGGCCATCAATCAGATCGGGAAAGACATTTCCCTGGCCGGCATCGCTATCGCCTCCATGGCCGAGAGCGGGCTACTGGTGGACGCATCCACAGGTGCAGCGCGCACAGAGATCTTCCCCTGGTTTGATCAGCGTGCCCACTTGCAGGCGCAACGTTTACAGCAGGCGGCAGATGCACCCGGCCGGTTTTTGCGGCGCGGCGTCCGACCGACCTTTAAGTGTAGCCTGGCAAAATTGCTGTGGCTGAAAGAAAAAGAGCCAGGAGTGTTAGACGGGGCGCGCTGGCTGGGTGCGGCTGAATACCTGGCTTATCGCCTGACTGGGGAGATGTTCACCGACTACTCCCTGGCAGGACGTACTTACGCCTTTCGTATAGATAAAAAAGAGTGGGATCGAGAATTTTTGGACAACCTGGGATTGCCGGCAGACGTTTTCGCAGCAGCTTTTCCGAGCGGCAGGCTGCTTGGACAGGTTCAGCCATCCTTCCTGAATGCAGGGGAAGTGTGGAAAAAACAGGATAAATTTGCGCATAGACGTTCTGCTGAAGATTTTCCGCTGTGCAAACGTTACCTGCCAGGTATTCCCGTGGTGATCGCCGGGCATGATCATGTCTGCGGCTCGTTGGCGGCTGCCTCATTGGCAGGGGGGATCTCCACCGCGTTGGTGTTTGACTCTATCGGCACAGCAGAATCACTGGTGGGCGTGTTTCCTGAGCGCTTATTAACTCCAGAAGACTATCAGGCCGGTTTCTCCTATGGTTTGCATCCTGCACCAGGTTACCTGTACTGGATGGGAGGGCTTTCGACCTCTGGCGGGTCACTGGAATGGCTGCGTTCAATCCTGGGTGATCCACCTCTGACATATGCAGAAATAGATGGTTTGATGGCTGGTTTTGCTGGAACGCCAGGTGATGTTCTATATTACCCTTTCCTGGCTGGTCGGGGTGCACCACATACCAACCCCCAATTGCGCGGCGCCTTCCTGGGGCTGAGCGCCGCACACACACGGGCAGATTTGCTGCGAGCAGTGTTGGAAGGGGTGGCTTTCGAAGTCGAATCGATCCGGCAGGCTGCGCAGTCCCTGACCAATATGCCGATTGACCAGTTGGCTGTGGCTGGTGGGGGCGCCAAGAATTTGCGCTGGATGCAGATGCGCGCCAACATCACTGGCTGCCGCATCCGGGTTCTGCCCCACACAGAAACCACTCTGTTAGGAGCTGCGATCCTGGCTGGACTGGGGAGCGGTGTGTATAAGGATTTGCCGGCTGCCTGTGCTGCCATCCAGAATGAAGATGGGGTGATTTTGAAGCCTGATACTGCATATCCACGCAATTTACAGGGGAAAATTTGCCAGGTGGCAGGAATCGCTGGAAAAGCTAAGTGTAAGAGTGGATTAGAAACAACTCTTTTTCCGCACTCGTTTTTGATATTATCCGATTCCTTCAGATGTGTTGTACTAGGATTTCTTTCAGGTAAAATTGCCCAATTGAATTCTTTGAGGAGAAGTTTCAGGTTGATACTAATAAATCCAACCCAAAAAGAGAATTGAAGAGTTTTGCCGAGATGATCGGTTAAACGCCTGGCTTGTCTTGGATCTTCTTGCGTAATTGATGTTCATGTTCTGACAAGTGATATCTGATGTCGCTGGCTGGTTTTCGATTCCGTCAGCATAAGAATCAAACCGAATGATCTTCAGAGTATCGAAGTTTGAAATGATCCTGCGGGTAATCTCTTCGATGATATTCGGATGCAATTTTTTGCGAATATCGATCTTGGCGCCTGAAGAATTGTTTCCATTTACTACACCTCGCTTGAGTGATCACGATGCCAGAATTATTAAATATTACAACGCGAATATCTATGTGTTATGAATGTGGAACCATGCTTATGACTGTTTTCGCCTTCATACAATTCCAACACCGTTTTGACATGGTTGCGCGTTTCATCCAGGGGAATTCTTAGTGGGCTGCCATCCAGGATGGCGCTGACCATATCCTCAATCTCGCCCAGATAGAGGGATTTCTGCGGGATGGGGATTTCTTCCACCACATCTTGGTTGCGATAGAACCACATCTCAGGCTGTTTATCTGGCATTACGAAGGGACGGTCCAACGCCAGGCGACCCTCGCTGCCGATCACTTCTGCGAATGTATACATGGGGCAGCGGAAGGATGAGCTGATTTGGGCTACGCCGGCGCCAGGGAAAAACAGCTCACCCGTGAAGACCTCGTCTACACCACTAGCCCCGATCCATTGCCAGCCAAATACATGATCAGGTGGACCACCGAACACAGTTTGAGCGAAGCTGACCGGGTATACGCCGACATCCCACAGGCACCCGCCGCCTAGCTCGGGCTGTAAGCGTACATTTTGTGGATTGGTGGTCTGGAAATTAAAAGTTAGCTCTCACCAAAACAATCTCACCCAATTTCCCGGATTGTACCCATTGGTTGACAATATCCATTTGTGGGTGGTGCAGATACATAAAGGCTTCCGCCAGTTTGCGTCCGGTCTGGCGGCTGGTGGCTATCATTCGATCAACATCTTGCAGGCTGGTGGCGAAAGGTTTCTCGCACAGAACATGTTTACCGGCTTGCATGGCCTTGATAGCCCATTCGGCGTGCAGGTGGTTGGGCAGGCTAACATACACGGCATCCACCTGGTCCGACTCGAGCATGGCCTGGTAGCTGCCAAAGGCTTGCGGAATTTCCCATTTTTGGGCGTAATCCCTGGCTTGCTGCAGATCGCGGCTGGCGACGGCTACCAGCTCTGATCGCTGGCACTCACGAATTGCCGGGATCACCCGGCGATTGATATTGGCGGTTGAGACTAATCCCCATCGTACTTTGTTCATTTTTCCTCCTCATGAGTCATTGACATTGAAATTATAAAGCCTTTAGCACCCATCAGGAAATTTGGTTGGATTTTCACAGCAGATAATTCGAATTGGTTAGCATCTTTCGATAATGCTGGGAAACCACGAAAGAAGGCTGGGAAATTGATAAACTTTGTAACCTTATTAAGAATCCTGCATCTTATTATTAGTGGTGAGAAAAATCGGTTCTAAATAAGGAGCGAAGCGTATGAAACCAAACATTGGAAAAATTGATCGGATAGTCCGCGTAATCTTGGCTGTACTTCTTGCCTATTTGTATTTCAGTAACGCCGTCGTCGGTACCATGGGAATCATCTTTCTCGTCCTGGCAGTCATTCTGGTGCTCACCAGCCTGGTGTCCTTCTGCCCGATTTATTACCCATTCAAATTTAGTACCCGCAAGTAGTTATTTTTCTATATTCATAACAGTTCTCCAGAAACCGCCCTGTCTAGTAGATGAGACAGGGCGGAATTCTTTAAGATTCGCCGTCCTTTAACTTGACATAGCCGACATTCTTTTGTAATCTATTAATAGAGAAACATTCAGCCAGGCATCACCCGCGCGAACTACAGGCGATAAAACAAAGGTCAGATCCAGGGGGTAAGATCCGGAGCCATATGAAGGGTGGGCGCCTGGGGTGATAGGGTGGGCGCTTTACTGTCACCCCAACCGGCTTCGGATATTGCCCTGAGCTCAGGGTTTCCCCAGGATCCGCGCGCAATATTTGCAACGGTAAGAAGGAGGTTGTCATGAATACACACCGTGACACCCAAAATATGCAGGCATCCCGGCTGGCTCAAGCTGAGCGTTTTCGACAATCCGAAGAAAATGAAGCTCAGGCTTGGAGCGAGCATTCCCAACAAGCGCCAATTCAAGAGAGCAAAACTCGCTATCGCGCCCAAACGGCAATGCTGGATAAAGCGATCAGCGGTGATATCCAAATGGCCTCTACGGTGCTGCAGTATATGAGCTCAACCAACCAGGATCTGCGCCATATGATGCAGTCTGCTGTCCATGACCATCAAAATCCCGTGATTTGGCGTTATTTACTCAACTTCCTGGCGCTACACACCTGGGAGGATGCATACTGGCAGATCGGCTTAGCAGATGCGCCAGGTGAAAGGGCGCAAATCGAGCTACAGTGCGCAGAAGTGGGGAAAAGCCTCAGTACACAGGCAGTCGTTGATTGCCTCCAATCCGTTGTCGAGGCTTTCATTTTAGATGAATCGGCTGCCGAAAGCGCCATCAAGGCAGAGATTTTCCACGATGTCTTAGCCCATAGCGGTGAAATTGCACCTCGCCTGCCCCCCAACCAGGAACAACGCCGGAGACTGGTTCGTTATGCTGCTGCTTACCTCTCTGGTTTACGCGCCAACCCAGACGTGATCCTTATTTTGGAAGAAATGATCGAGAATGCTGTCCTTACCTGGAAGGTGCGCGCCGTGCAAGCCCTAGGTGTGATCCAAGATTTGCGTTGCTGCCCTGCGCTGCTTAAGGCGCTCACCATGGGCTTACATCCATTGCATCAGGAGGCCTCGCGTACCCTGAATGCCATGGGGGTATTGGCGCGAAGTTGCTGGGAAGACGCTTTGCAGCATTCGAACAGCCATGTTCGCTGGCATGCAGCGCGTGGCCTGGGGCAGATTGGCGATACCCAGGCGATTGAAGTGCTGGCTGAAGGTTTGTTTGACGATAATCAAGCTGTACGCTGGGTGACTGCAAGTGTGCTGGCAAACCTGAACTCCACGGCCATCCCTGCAATTCTCAATGTTCTCACCCGCAACCGGCTCAGCGAACCCTTCCGGCAGGCTGTCCACCATGCATTGCATGCCATGCCTTCCAGGCTGACCCAGGAATATCTCCAGCCATTGCTACTGTCGCTGAGGAGTCCGGCCGCCAATGTGGAAGCGCCTCGCCAGGCTCAACGTATGCTATTGGATTGGAAAGTTAGCCAGCCTGGCAAAGCGGAAAGGAGCTCAAAATGAAGCCTGCTAATTTGGACAATCGTGCTTGGAAGGCGATGGAAGATTCGTTCACGGCGAAACAAGGTTCACGATCAAAGAGAACTTGAAATCCGCTTTGGTGAAAATTACCTCGAGTATAAACAGAAAACGCCAATGCTTTGGCCACGCCGACCCAAAAAAGATGCTTGAATGAAAGGAGATGACCCATGGTCGCTAATCAACCGTCAGAAAATGAAAATCCGAAAAACGAGGCTGCATCTATGAATATCTTGCTGGCTTATGATGGCTCCTGGCATGCACAAGCGGCCGTCAACCTGTTATCCGACCTGAATATAGGAAACAGCACAATCACCTGTCTGGCCGTAATGGGCACCCAGCAAATCACCGGCCATGAAGCGCTGCAAACTTCGCTGAATGATGCGGGCGAGCGTCTCAAGCAGAGTGGTGTTCAGGTCAACACGGTCTTGAAAGCAGGCAGTCCGGCGGTTACCATCAACGAATGGGCTGAATTGCATGATGTGGATTTAACCGTGATTGGAGCAAAAGGATTGCGCGCCACCCTGGGCATTCTGCTGGGTGGTGTGGCGCAACAGGTGGTTGAATATTCTAAAAGCCCGGTGTTGGTTGTTCGCGCCCCGTATGAAGGGCTTCGAAAGGTGTTGATTGTGGTGGATGGCTCGGTCCATAGCAAGCGTGCATTGCACTGCCTGGCCCCGCCCGAATTTTACGGACAATGCCGCTTCCCATTACCAGAACCTATCGACATCCGCCTGCTGCATGTACTGCCACCCTCCGTGCCGCCAGAACTGGCTTCTCGAGCCTGGGCGGTTGGTCCCGAGGTCATGTACCCGGCGCCTGCCAGACCGGTAGATTGGGAACGTGTGGAAGCCGAAGAAGAAGCTGAGGGAAAGAAGCTACTCAAGGAAGCTATGGATATCCTTGGAGCAGGAGGAATGCAGGCCATGCCCCTTCTTCTGCGCGGTGACGCCGCTACCGAGATTCTGCAATATGTCAAAACCCATGAAATCGACCTGATTATTTGCGGCACACGCGGGCTGAACCCGGTTACCGGATGGCTGCTTGGCAGTGTTTCTCGCAAGCTTGTCCATTATGCAGAAGCCTCCGTGTTGATTGTCAAATAATCCAAGAGAAGTAAAGATGGCATGTATAGAAGATGCAGTCTTTTGTGATGGATGCGGGGTCGAAATTACCTGGTCGCCTGTAGTGGTGAAAGGCACCCGCTTGGGACTGGTGGCCTTGGCACAGCGCCCGCTACTGTATTGTTGCCAGGCTTGCGCACACGGTCTGCCTTGCAGTTGTGCAGAATGCTTAGAATTAGAAGATGACCGGCGCAGCTCAACCATGCCTGCCGCGATGGGTGAGTAATTTGTCGGATCACGCAAGGAATTTTCTGTGCTGAGCAGTTGAAGCTGACACTGCTCGGGTATAATCGCACACATGCAACCACATGCCGAAACTGAATTGATCGCGCGCCTGGAACAAGCTCTCCAGGCGCGAAAAACAATCCTGAGCCATCACACAACGGGCGTTCTTCGTTTGTTCAACGGGTTCTATGAAGGTTATCCGGACCTGGTTGCGGATATGTATGCCCGGACGCTTGTGATTTATAGCCACCAGCGCGATCTTCAAGCCGCGCAAGATTTACTGCACACCGTCCAATTATTTTTCTTGCGCTGCTTGCCGCAAGTGGACTGTGTTTTGCAAAAATTTCGTTATGCCGACACACCAGATCTGCGGCGTGGTGTTGTGAGCTATGGCTCCAGTCCGGCAGAGTGGATCGAGGAACATGGCGTTAAATATGCACTCGATCTGCGCTTGAACCAGGATGCCAGTTTCTATCCTGATACGCGCCTGTTGCGTGCATGGCTGCTGCAAAATAGCCGGGGGTTGCGAGTTCTGAACATGTTTGCCTACACTGGCAGCCTGGGTGTGGCCTGCCTGGCGGGAGGCGCTCTACAAGTGAACCAGGTCGATCTGAAGTCCAAGTACCTGGAAATCGCTCGCCGCTCCATTGCCTTGAATGAAGCTCCTCCTGGGGAGATGAGCTTGGAAGCAACCGATTTTTTCAGCCGGGTGGCTTTCTACAAACAACAGGGCAAGCTCTTCGACCTGGCAATTTTGGATGCGCCTTTCTTTTCGACTACGAAAAAAGGTTCTGTTGATTTAGCCGGACAGGTCGTGCGCCTGGTAAACAAATTGCGACCCCTGGTAGCGCATGGTGGACGCCTGGTTGTGGTCAATAATGCTCTGTTCCTCAGCGGAAATGAGTTTTTTCAGAGCATGCAGTCGCTCTGCACTGGTGGGTATCTCAGCCTCCATCAAATCATACCCATTCCTGAGGATATAACCGGTTATCCAACGACGGTTGTGCGAGAGCCCCCGGCCGACCCAGCTCCCTTCAACCATCCAACAAAAATCCTGGTGATGGGGGTTGAGCGTAAATAGTGGTGGTAGAATTAAACAATGCCTGCAAACACTTCATCCCTGCGTAGACCCCGCAGGCGCATTCAACTTCCAGCAACATTTCGTTCGCTGCGGCATTATAACTTCCGTTTGTGGTTCTTTGGACAGACGATTTCCCTGATTGGCACCTGGATGCAGTCCATGGCCCAGCAGGTCCTGGTCTATCGCCTGACTGGCTCGGCGGCAGCTTTGGGAATGGTCAACTTCATTGCACTCATCCCAGTAATACCTCTATCCTTGTGGGGCGGTTCGATCGCCGATCGCTTCCCGAAGCGGACGATTATCTTGTTGGCCCAAGGGGCCATGATGATCCAGGCATTGATCATGGCCTGGCTCACCTGGACGGGTACAGTCCAGCTCTGGCATGTGTATGTCCTGGCGCTATTCCTGGGCGCAGCCAGCGCCATTGATCTGCCCGCCCGCCAGGCTTTTGTCGTGGATATGGTAGAAGGCAAGGATGATCTAGCCAATGCGATAGGTCTAAACTCGGCGATGTTCAACATGGCTCGGGCGGCCGGTCCTGCGGTTGCGGGGGTTCTGGTAGCGGCTACGGGCGAAGGGCCAGCCTTCTTAATGAATGGCCTGACCTTCCTGGCGGTGATGATCAGCCTGCTTTTCATGCGCAACCTGCCGCCTCCCGCCGTTGAGCGCGGGACAAAGGTCAAGACGCTAAAGCATATGGCCGAAGGTTTTCGCTATGTGCGCACACGCCAGGTTCTGATTGCCCTGATCAGCCTGATAGCCATCAGCGCATTTCTTTCCATGCCCTATTCAACCTTGCTGCCGGTTTTCGCCACGGATATCCTGGGGGGGAGTGCTAAGCCCGTCATCGATGCCATTTGCGGGGGAGAAACTCCTTTAATGAAGTGCCAGGCGCCAGAGGCCTTACCCTTGGGAATTCTCTTTGCCATGGTGGGCATCGGCGCGGTCTGCGGGGCATTGTTTGTCGCCTCTCGTCAGGGTCAGTCGGGGAGTGGTAAATTGCTCACCGTGGGGAACCTGCTTTTCCCCAGCCTGTTGCTCCTGTTCGCCTTCTCGAAATCTTTTCTTGCGTCGCTGGCGATCATGCTGCTGATCGGCTTTAGTTTTGTGCTGCAGAACGCGCTGGCAAACACGCTGCTGCAGATCACCACGCCGGATGAGCTGCGCGGCCGGGTGATGAGCATCTACACCCTGACCTTCCAGATCATGATGCGCCTGGGCAGTTTGCAGGCCGGCTATGTGGCTGATTGGGCAGGGGCGCCATTCTCGGTGGGGATTGGGGCGCTGATTTCGCTGGCTTATGGCATTTTTGTGTATATCAGGTACCCGAAGGTGAGAAGTTTATAGGTCATAAGCAGGCTTCACCGATTTGACTTCGGGCTGTGTTTCCAGTGCATAAAAATAATACTTTGTATTTTTTCATCTTGAACCTTTTTTCTAATTGGATTTGAGTAAACGGAATTATAGTTGCCCTTTGATGGAAGATTGTTTTGGGCCTGTAAACAATTTGATAGGATTCATTAGTTTTTCTAGACTACTCAGCCATTGATGAATGTTTGAAACGGTATAAGGAATTGTACTTAAATTCATCCTACTGAAATACTTTATGCACATGTGATGATTGTCACTCGTGCTTGGATTACGGATAGAACTTGAGTTTTGGTCATTTGTCACTAGAATATAGAGGATGCAATTGTGTTTCATTTTGAAAAGTGACGAAAATCATCCTGGTTTTATGGTTAAATAGTGAAATTATTTTTTTTCATCGCCTTGTTCGAAAATGACTCACTCATACATTACTGCAGGTGATTTAATTGCACAATGCGTCAGACATATTCATGGGTTGATTTTTGCAGGTTGAGAAACAAAGGAGAGACAAGGATGCGTACGTTACTCATCAATGGCGCCGTTTTTACCGGTTTGACGGATCATGTTGAAAAAAATATAGCAGTATTAATAGAAGGGGATCGGATCAGTGCAGTAGATTTACAGTCGCAATTAATCATCTTCGTTTCCGGATATTCCCCGGATTGATTTAGGTGGCAAGGTTTTATTACCCGGTTTGGTGGATGCACACCGTCATTTGATTGGTTACACAGAGGCAATCGCGACCACGGATGTGATTGTGACTGGAGCGGTGGAAGGTGTACGGGTTGCTCTCGACAGTTTACGGTCAGGTATCACCACCATTCGCGACCCAGGTTGCAAGCATATGGGTGTTTTTACGCTCAAGCGTTTAATCAATGAAGGTTTCATTCCTGGACCGCACATTTATGCTGCGGGACCTAACCCGACAGGCGCCGCGGCACCAGAAGGCTGGCGGAATATATGGGTGGATGGTGAAACCGAGATGCGCCATGCGGTTCGCGAGCTGACGCGCTATGGTGTGGATTGGATCAAATTTGTGGTCAGCTGCCAGTCCCGAAAAGATTTATGGTCACGGACGGATAAATTCTTAACCTTCGAAGAGCTGAAGGCAGGTGTAAAGGAAGCTCATCAATATGGCTATCGAGTCAGTGGGCATGTTGAAGGTCTGGATGGGGCGCAGGCGGCGGTTGAAGCAGGTTTCAGCGCCATAGAGCATGGCACAGTTATCGATGAAGCATTAGCTGAGAAGATGGCTGCAACCGGTGTGTTTTATGTTCCTACGTTATTTGCCTTCGATTCAATGTCCGTTCAAGAAGATCCGCTCTTGCCTCATGAAGTGGATGCATTTAATCGCAGAGCCTCCGAACATAAACGCTCTTTCCAGAGGGCATTGGCTGCTGGCGTGCGGATTGCTGTTGGAACTGACATGTACCGTTTGCCTCCATTGGATGCTTATGTCAATGAGCTTAAAATGCTCACACGCTATGGCATGAGCAATGCCCAGGCATTACAGGCAGCCACCGTAACAGGCGCTGCAATACTGGGAGAAGAGTCTGTCTTTGGAGCCATTGCTCCTGGAATGCGGGCGGATCTTATCGCAATGGAAGGCAATCCATTGCAGGACCTGGATGCTTTGTTGAATATCTCTCTGGTCATAAAATCCGGAAAAGAAATAAGGCTGCCATCCCAGGCTTAATGATTACGAGCATTGCAGAAAGATGACCCGGCTTAGCAGACATTCCTGGGTCAGATGAATTGTCAAGGAGTAGTAATGACACGAAAAATTCTAGTGATCAACCCGAACACCTCGCTGGAGATGACGGCTGATCTGAAAACATCGATCGAAAAACATAAGCTCGCTGATACAGAATACAGATTGTCAACCCGCCGGAAGGTCCGAAAGTCATCGAGACCTACCTGGATGAGTTCATCTCCGCGATAGGACTGTTAAAAATAATTGCCGCCGAGAAAGACAACTACGATGCATTTATTATCGCCTGCGGCGACGATCCGGGTCTTTTTGCTGCCCGCGAGATCACCGATAAGCCAGTAGTGCCCATCGGGCAAGCCCCTATGCTGCTAGCCCCGCTGCTCGGGCGCAAATTCTCGATCATAGGTCATTGGGCAGGTGATAAGCCACGCAGTGAAGATAAGGTTGCCAAGTACAAACTGTCCGATCACCTGGCCTCGGTCGTGCCGGCGCGCAATGCTGCCCTGGAAATCCAGGCAAACCCCGAAGCCTGGAAGGATTTTATGACCGAATTAGGCCGAAAAGCGATCGAAGAAGACGGCGCTGAGGTGCTGGTCTTTACCGGTGCAGCTTTTGTGGGCATGAGCCAGGTGTTGTCGGAGCGTTTGCATGTGCCCGTGTTGGAGGGAATTGCTTGCGCAGTCAAATTAGCCGAAGTCCTGATCGACCTGGGAGTCAGAACCACCCGGGTGGGTCAATACCTGCCTTTGCCAAAGCAAAAACCCCTGGTTGGTTTTCCCGAATTTCAACATTTGTATTGTTTCACAAAAGGCGATTGAGATAATTCTACAAATGCCAGAATCTGCACCCAAAGCGCTGGGTGAGCTGGATTTTTTCGCTGGTCAGGAGCAAGGTGAGCGCACGCCGGATTTCTTTGCTTGGCCAGCGCCGTAGGGCCAGGAGCAAATCCTCATCCCGCATGGGGTAGTGATCCAGCAGGCGCAAGATACAATATTCCAGGTTATCACCGTTCATTATATGAAACTTACCGCCATCCGGATGGATAACCTGGCAGACTTTCCCCAGGATAGCCAGGGCGCGCATCACCGCTTCGTTTTCTGGCGGTTGGACCCAATCCAAAGTTGGACTGCGGTCTGGGATGAGCAGATGGATCTGGTCGGGCTTGATATCTTCCAGGATTTTTGCCAGGCTCATCAAGTTTGAGTAACTGTCATTCAACCCTTTAACCAGCATCACTTTCAGCCACAACTGTCCCTGGAAAACCTGCCTGAATTGAACCAAACCATCCAGTAATCGATCGAAACTCAGGTTAGGCCAGGGGCGGTTAATGCGCCGGTAAACATCCGCTGTGCCCGCATCCAAGGATGGCATGACCGCCTCCGCTGCGCTGAGCTCATCCCTGACCTCATCATGCATCAGCCAGGCGCCGTTGGTCACCAGCACCACAGGCAGCTCGCTCATCTGGTGGATTTTGCGGATCATCCAGCCAATGCCGGTATGCAAGGTGGGTTCACCCTGGCCGGAAACCACTAACCAGCGCAGATTTTCTGACTGGTGGCGATCCAGGGTGCGCTCCACTTGCGAGACCAGGTCCCTGCGCAGGGTGTATTCTTTTCGAAGGTTGGTGAGAGGATAGCTGCGCCCTAAATGGCAATAAACACAATTCCAGTTGCAGGTCTTGTGTGGGATTGGGCTAACTTCTAATGCCAATCCAAAACGTTTCGAAGCGGTTGGGCAGGTTATCGGATTCATCGTGGTGTGGCCGATGGGCTTGGATGAATCGTATTGTGAAACCCATCACAATTATAGCTGTTTTTGATCGAAAAATCAATCGACTCGATTTATTTTTCTCGGCTCTGGCAACAATCTGGTCAATCATCCCGCTGAAGATCAGCTTGTGGATTGGATACAAAGTATACCAGTAAAGGAACCCCAAAAGCCCTTTGGGGGCAAAAAATGCAGTCTGGGTCAGCTTTGATTTGCCGATTTCTTCTGGCTGTACCTGGAACTGGAGCCAGGCTTTGCCGGGCACAATCATTTCTGCACGTAACAAAAGCAATTCATCCGCTTGTAGGTTTTCTACGCGCCAGAAGTCCAGGGCGTCACCCACGCGCAATTCATCAGGATCGCGTCTGCCGCGTCGGGTGCCCACACCACCCACAATCCGGTCCATCCAGCCGCGCACTTCCCAAGCCCAGTTCATATACAACCAACCACGCTTCCCGCCTAAACCGCTGACCACTTTGAACACCGCATCTGGCGCAGCCTGGACCAGGCGTTGACGGCGTTCGATAATCATCCCTTCTTGCGTGGTGAGCACCAAGGGTGGGATTTGTCCCTGGCTGGTACTCAAGGCGTCGCTCCAGGTGGTTTCAACCTGGCTGGCTTCCAGGTTTGCCAGGGCTTGTTCGACAGCCTGGCGATACCCACCGGGTTGGATCTGCGGAAAGAGCGTTTTGGCGCTCGGATCGTGAACGATATTCTCATTGCGCAAACCGTCGATCAGCGGGCGGGCTATGGAAGCCGGAATGGGTGTCACAATATTCACCCAGTAGGAAGACAGGCGCGGCGTCAGCACCGGTACGGGGACCATCCAGCGTTTCAAGCCGCGCACTTTGGCGTAGATGGTCATCATCTCACCATAGGTCACCACCTCGGCGCCGCCAATCTCGATCACCTGTCCGATGCTGGCAGGCGTTTCCAGGCATGCAACCAGGTACTGTAAAACTTCCTTAACCCCGATCGGTTGGGTGCGTGTATACACCCATTTGGGGGTGATCATCACCGGTACGCGCTCGGTCAGGTAGCGGATCATCTCGAAGGACAAGCTGCCCGAGCCAACGATCACCGCAGCTTGCAACTCGGTGACCGGAACGCCGGCTTCTCGTAAGGCGTGCCCGGTTTCCTGGCGTGAACGTAGATGCTTGGATAGCGTTGCGTCATCTTTGGCTAAGCCGCCCAGGTAGATCAGGCGCTTTACCCCAGCTACTTTGGCAGCCTGGCCAAAATTTCGAGCTGCTGCCAGGTCACGGGCGTGAAAGTCCTGACCACTGCCCATGCTGTGCACCAGGTAATAGGCGCAATCCATGCCCTGCATGGCTGCAAACAGAACTCTCTGGTTGCAACACATCACCGGACACGATCTCCACCCTGGATTGCCAGGGGCGCCCCTGCAAACGCTGCGGGTCGCGTACCAGGCAGCGCACCTGGTAACCGCGCTCCAGCAGCTGAGGGACCAATCTTCCGCCGATATAGCCGGTTGCGCCGGTGACCAGGATACGCTGATTTTCCATAAGTTTATTGCCTGTATTTTTCCTCGATGGGCAGGTAATCTGCATCGATGCCGAAATAGCGCGGTCCGAAGATTTCGATACCGCGTGGGGTGCGCCATTGTTCTGGCGCAGGCAGCCCGATCACCGAAACCTGCATGCCTTCGTGAATATGCGGGTTGAGCAAAGGCTCATTCGCTTTCTCATCGAAGACGCAAATCAGGTCAGGCACGGTAACATCGATCTTACCATCTTTCCAGGAGGCCATGTGCTCATTTTTATACCAGATATGATACTCACTGCCCTGGTATTCACCTTCACCCTGGATGTAAATATCGCCCAGGGTGAAACCTTCGACGGTGTCATAGTTAGCCTTAGACACAATCCCTTTGAAGAGCATAAAGCCATCTACCTCTTTCACGATCTGGGCTGCGGAGGATACCCCGGCAGCCCGCGCCTCACGGTGGATGCGCCCGATCTTCCAGGCGAAGGAGATAGCGCCCTGGATGACCGCATCCCGCAGCACTTTTGCCTGGGCAGGGTGATCGGTGACGCCGATGCGGTTCTTGCTGGCTACCGCCATGGCGCGCACCAGGGCTTCGGCGCGGTGATCGTTGACCACCTTCGGCAGGATGGCCACATCCCCAAACTCGTTGGCGCAGGCTACCGGGTAAATCGGCAGGTTATTAATGAAGTAGGTCGAATGTGAGAGCTCGGGTACAGAACGCCCGGCCGGGTCAGCGTCGATGATAAAACGGTCCAACAACGCCGCGGCATAGAAAGCTTCGGCGGTATTGCCGCCGCCCAGCTCGGTGGAGATGACCCCGTAGAATTCCTTGCCATAATAATCTTCCATGGCGCGGTAAGCCAGGTAAGCCTGTGGTTCTGGTAAAACCGGCAGACCGGCGTATTGGGCTTCCAATTCCGGGGTGGTGGGAGAAATGCTGCCGCACATATATGGTGTGGCGATCCAGGCCTCGTCGGGTACTTCGGAGAAATCGACCAGCTTGAAGGTCTTGCCCATCGCCAGGGCATCATCCACCAGCTTAAGCCCCTTTTCCAGGGAGCCGCCTCCGCCGGTGCCCAGGATAGCGCAGCCGTGCAGGATATCGTGTAAATCTTGTTGGGTTGAGTGTTTTCATATATGACTCGTTCCTTTCTTGTTTTGATCTCTCGCAGAGACGCAGAGAGCGCAGAGAATTTCTTGTTTTAATATCTATCTCGCAGATCCTTTTGCATGGCCCACGAAGTGCGATTAGCTTTTTTGATCTCTCGCAATGCTTGCAGAGATGGCTGTCATTGCGAACAAATCCACGGCCCGAGAGCGCCATTCAATCCGAAAAGACAACTAAAAGTACCTGTCACTGCGAGCGAACTTTGCGAAGCAGTCTCAGAGCTAGTCAAGAGCTTAGATTGCTTCGTCGGGCAAAGAACGCCCTCCTCGCAATGACAGTTGTCATTAGGAACGATCTTTGTGAATCAATCTGATCTCTCGCAAAGCTCGCCAAGTACGCAAAGCTTTTTTTGGCTTATTCTCGGTTATTTCGTCAGTTTGTCGGCTAGGCTTTCAATTCCGGGTGGATGACCACGCCGTTTTCTGTCAGTTGCACGCCATCCAACCAGACAGAAGAATTCAGGCAAATCCCGTCCATGTGCGACTTGGCCTGGATGCCGTCTGGAGGGGCGTCCATCACGCTCAGGTAACCCATGCCCCATTCGGTGCAGCCCCAAATGCGCTCATCTTCCAGCACGTTGCCGGTCAGTTTAGCGCCGGGGTTAAAGCCATAGCAGCCGTGCGCCAGGCGGTACATATTGGGGTCGTCGAAGCTATCCAGCCAGGCGCGTAGCTCCTGAGCCTGGCTGCCGCCGCTGATCTGGGTGACGCGTCCTTTCTCAACCTCCAGGACCACCGGTTCTTTGAGAAATCCGCAGGGCGGCGAGATGGTGCCATCGAAGACCATGCGCCCGTTAATCGAGTCAAAATCCGGGATAAAGCTGATCTGCCCGGCCATGAAGTGCATACCGGGTGTATCAGCCAGGCCGTCATCGCAGGATACGATGCGCTCTTCAGGTAGCAGCTGGAAGCTCAGGTCATTGCCGGCCGGGGTGGTGATGCGCATCTCACGCGTTTGCTGGGTCATGGCGGAGACTTTTTTCAAGAACTCGGAAAGCAGGGGTGAATCGATACGACCGATCAGGCGTACCATCATATCCACAGTCATGCCCACCAGGCACATGTAGCGTAATTTTTTGTTGTGCGCCATGGCTGTCTCAAAGGGCGTGGAGTACAGCAGCCACTGTTCATTAAACTCTACCCAGGCATCCGCCTCTTTGAGCGCGCCGGTCAGGGCTTCCACCGGCAGCATGGGGTCGGCCGCTTTACCCACGCCGAGCGGGGCTGCCAGTGTGATGACCATCGGTTTGGCGCCGACCGTGTGCGCGGCGGCAGCCACGGCATTGACCACACGCATGTCGCTCTGGGTGTCGGCGGTGATCACAAAGGTCTCGCCAGGTTGCAGCCGGAACATTTCGGTTGCCATCAGATAGGCTGCCTTGGTCAGTTCGTATTCAAATGTTTTGGTCAACTTATATCCTCCTAAATGATATTTGGCTGATTTATTTTTTTATTAGCCACGAATTCTCACGAATTTCCACGAAAAATCCTTAACCACGAAGGGTCACGAAGATTCAAGAAGGTTTTTATTTAATTCTTAGCGATTCTTCGTGTCCTTAGCGGTTCAATTTCGTCCTTTTGTTTAAAACCCTAAGGGTCTCGCAGACCCTTAGGGTTTGGATGGGTTCTGATCCAACAAATGGCAGGCAGCCAAATGATTAGGGCTGACTGCTTGCATTTGCGGCTCAACCTGGCTGCAGATCGGTAAGACAAGCGGGCAGCGGGTGTGGAAGCGGCAGCCGCTGGGCGGGTTGATGGCGCTAGGCACATTGCCTTCCAGGGTTTGCAGCTCTTCCAGGCTATCCATCTCCAGGGAGGGGATGGCATTGAACAGCGCTTGCGTATAGGGGTGCACCGGTTTGCTGAAAACCGCATCCGCCGGACCCTGCTCAACCACCTTGCCCAGGTACATGACGATGATGCGGTTGGACATGTAATGCACCACGCTCAGATCGTGGGAGATCAGGATATAGGTCAGCCCCATTTTATCCTTCAGCTGCATCAGCAGGTCCAGGATTTGCGCCTGGGAGAGAATGTCGATCGAAGAGGTGGGCTCATCCAGCACCACCAGCTTGGGCTGCAAGGCCAGGGAGCGGGCGATGGCGATGCGCTGACGCTGTCCGCCGGAGAATTCGTGCGGATACTTGTACACGCTGTCACGCGGCAAGCCCACCGTTTCGAGCAGATCTTCTACACGCGCGATCAACTCCAACAGGGGCATTTTTTCGTGCACGATCAGCGGCTCGCCAATCACATCCCGTACCAGCATACGCGGGTTGAGCGACCAGAACGGATCCTGGAAGACGATCTGAATGTGCTTTCGGACGTTATCGCGCAGCAATTTTTGCGACATTCGGGTAATATCCACCCCATCGAAAGAAATATTGCCTTCGGTAGGCTCTTCCAGGCGCAGCAGGGTATTGACCAGAGTGGTCTTCCCGCAACCGGATTCGCCCACCAGGCCGATGATCTCACCGGGCTGGATCTCCAGATCGACGCCATCGACTGCTTTTACCCAGCTTTTACTGGTGGAAAAGAAAGCATCCGAGCGCACAGGAAAGTATTTTTTCAGGTTCTCAATTTTTACAATAGGTTCTGGCATAACTTAACTCCGATCCGCCAGGAAGCAGGCGACTGCTTGTTCACCATGGACCTTCTCCAACATGGGGACGCTCTCAGCGCACAGCGGCTCCGCGATGGGGCAACGGGCGTAATACGGGCAGCCGTTGGGCGCTTCGGGTTTGAGCGCCAGGGAGGCAAATTTGAGCTTTTCGGATTTATCCCTGGGGATAGCCGAGATCAGGGTTTGGGTATAGGGATGGCGGGCTTTGCGCACCACCAGGGCGCTTGGTCCGCTTTCGACCAGTTTGCCGCGGTACAGGATGCCGGCGTTCTTGCAAACCACGTTGACCAGGCTAACATTATTGGCGATAAACAGCACGCTCATCTTGAATTCTTTTTGCAGCTCACCGATCAGCTTCAGGATACCAGCCTGGATGGTCACATCCAGGTTGCGGGTGGGCTCGTCGGCGATCAGGAACTCTGCGCCGCAGGATAGGGCGATGGCGATGATCACACGCTGGCGCTGCCCGCCGCTCAATTCGTGCGGGTATTTGCTGAGCATGCGCTCTGCATCTGGCAGCCTGACGATATCCAGCAGCTCCAGAACGCGCTTTTGACGCTTTTCGCCTTTCAGACCCTGCTGTTGTTCCACCACGCGCTCTATCTGCTGACCAACCGTGAAGACCGGGTTGAGGGTCGACATGGGGTCTTGGAAGATCATGGCGATGCGCTTGCCACGGTATTGTGAGTTCATTTCTCGATCAGATTTTTTGAGCAAATTTTGCCCGTCCAGCCAGATTTCTCCACTGTAGATCACACCAGCTGGCTTGGGCAGCAAGCCTAAGATGGTAAGCGCCAGCACGGTCTTGCCTGCGCCGCTCTCGCCAATGATGCCGAAGGTTTCGCCGCGCTCGATGCTGATCTCTTCGATATCCAGGACGCGGTGGTCGCCTTCAAAGGATTTGAAACCAACCGAAAGGTTTTTGATTTGGAAGTAGGGTCCCACGATGGCCTCCTTAGAATTTCCGTGTGCGGGGATCCAGGACTTCGCGGATGCCGTCGCCGATCAGGTTGAATACCAGGACCGTGATAAAGATCGCGATGCCGGGGAAGGTGCTATACCACCAGGCGTTCAGGAAGTAAGTACGGCTGGTGGAAATGAGCAGTCCCCACTCTGGGATGGGGGGTTGGGCGCCTAAGCCGAGGAAGCTCAGCGATGCAATCGTCAGGATCACACCGCCAATATCCATAGATGCCTGCACAATCACGGGAGCCAAAGTGTTGGGCAGGATGTGTTTGAAAATAATGCGCGACATGGGTGTACCGATGGCGCGCGCTGCCCGCACAAACTGCCGTTCGCGGATCGAGACGGCCTGGCCGCGGATGATGCGCGTATACCAGGGCCACCAGGAGATGGCAATCGCCAGCATGGCGTTCTCCAAATTCGGACCCAGAAAGGCTGCGATAGCGATAGCCAGGAGCAGGGGCGGGAAGGATAGGAACACATCCGTGATACGCATGATGACTTCGTCCACCACGCCGCCAAAGCCGCCGGCGATGGCGCCTAATGGCATGCCGATCAATAGAGCCAGACCGACTGCAATCAAAGCGGTCTGCATGGAGATGCGTGTACCATACACCACACGGCTGAACATGTCGCGGCCTAATTCGTCTGTGCCGAACAGGTATTGGCTGGAGGGGGGCAGCAGTTTATCATCCGGGTTGGTGGCGCTGATGGCATGCTCCGGGTAAGGAGCGATCAGCGGGGCAAAGGCAGCAATCAAGATCAACAGGATAATGATGATCAATGAGGCCAATTGCAGCCGGTTGCGGGTGAGCAGGTAGAGAGACATACGCAGCTCGCGGATGCGGGGCTGCAGAGTCTTGTAGAAATCAGAAAACCATTTTTTCACAGTGTCTCTCCTTTATGCCCGGATACGCGGGTCCATGGCGACGATAATATCCGCCACCAGGTTGAGGATAACGTACGAAAAGGCGGAGAAGATCGTCACGCCCATAATAGCCGGGTAATCCAGCCCGATCACAGCCGTAGCAATATAGCTGCCGATGCCCGGCCAGAAGAAGATAGATTCGGTCAGGAAGGTATTGACCAGGGTATAACCAATGGAAAGGGCTACCACCGTAGAGGTCGAACCGATGGAATTCTTCAGAGCGTAGGACCAGAGCACAATCCGCTCGCTAAGACCATAGGATCGTGCGGCAGTGATATAGTCCTCACTGAGGATTTCCAACAATGCCGAGCGGGTCATGCGGGCTACCAACCCGACCGGATACAGACCAATGGTGATACCGGGTAAGATCAGGTGCCATAAGGCATCGAAAAATATCGTGAAATTGCCGGTGATCAATGAATCGAAGAGCAGAAATCCAGTGATGTTGGGGATTTCCATCATAATCTTGATCTCGGTGGAGAGCTGCCCGCCCATAGGAAAGATGCCCAGGATGCGGAAAAAGACCAGCTGGAAAATCAGGCCAACCCAAAAGGTGGGCAAGGAGACCACACCCACAGAAAATAAGCGGCTAATATGGTCGACCATCTGGTCTTTACGCCGGGCAGAGATCACGCCCAGGGGAATGCCGATGAACACCGCCGCGATGGTGGATAAGAACACCAGCTCGATGGTGGCTGGCAGGTTTTCTTTCAGCTCCAGGGCAACCGGGCGGCGTGTGCGCAGGGAATTCCCCAGGTTTCCGTGCACCAGGTCGTTGATGTATTTGCCAAACTGGACAATCAGGGGTTGGTCCAGTCCCAGGTCGATCCTGGCTTTGGCAATTTGCTCAGGGGTGGCGCGTGGTCCAACCCACTTGGCGGCTGGGTCCGAGGGGATCACCCTGGTCAAAAAGAAGGTGATCAGAGCCACACCCAGCATAACGAATACGCCTAATAACAAGCGCCTGAGAATGAATTTTTTCATTCTGGCTCCTTATTTTTTAAGATAATTTTTCTATATTGATCTCTCGCAGAACCCGCAGAGTTTTCATTTTTGGTCTCTCGCAAAGCCGCAAAGGTCGCAAAGTTCTTCTTTCTTGATCTCTCGCAAAGCCGCAGAGAGCGTCATTCAATCCGAAGTGACAATCCTACGGGACTGTCATTGCGAGATTCGGCTTTGCCGCCGAAGACGGCACTCGAAGGAAAAATGACAAATATGTCATGAGTAGCGTTCTGAGCGAAGCAATCTCAGCGCCAGTCGAGAGAAGAGATTGCTTCGTCGGTAAATTTGCTCCTCGCAATGACGAATGTCATTGCGAACAAATCCACGGCAATAGAGCGCCATTCAGTCCGAAGCGACAACCAAGAGAACCTGTCATTGCGAGCGTTCTGTGCGAAGCAATCTCAGCGCCAGTCGGGAGAAGAGATTGCTTCGTCGCAAAATTCGCTCCTCGCAATGACGATTATCAATAGGAAGGTCTTTATGAAGCAATCCAATCTCTATTCCTTCCATTCAAATATGATTTTGACAAGAGAAGTATGCCAGTCTTGCAAGGCATACTTCTCAAGGTTAATGCTCCAATGCCTGGAATATGTTTATTCCAGGTACAGATCGTGGAAGAAGACGGTGGTGGGATACACCGGGTTGAACTTAAAGCCTTGCAGGTTGCTGACGGTGATCCACACATCCTGGCGATCGTAAATGAAGAGGGTGGCGGCGTCATTCATCAGGAGTTCCTGGGCATCGATGAACATCTGCTCAGCGGCAGCCTGGTCTGAAGCTGACAACTCGTTGGCTGTGTCAATTAAAGTGTCAAACTCTTCGTTGTAATAGTAGGCCAGGTTGAAGAGCGGCTCTTCCTCGGTGTGGAAAGTGCTGTACAGGAAAGAGTAAGGGCTGGGCAGGTCTGGCCACCAGTACATCATGAAGATGTCCTGGCGAGCATTGAGGTCAGTGCTCTTGGAAAGCTCCCACTGGCTGTCCCAGGGCATGCTGCGAATTTCCAAATCGATATTCAGCTTGGCCAGCTCAGATTTGTACAGCTCGGCCGTGCTCTTTTCGGTCTCGTTGCCAGCCGTGTAGGTTAACAGGAGTTTGAGGCCGCCATCGGGATAACCAGCTTCGGCTAACAAGGCTTTGGCTTTTTCCAGATCATAAGTGTATTGCGGCAGCTGATCGCTCCAGCCCCACAGCCCTAGCGGTACGGGACCATCGGATTGGCGTGCGTAACCGCCGACAGCAGATTTGATCACAGTTTCGTAGGGGAAGGCGTAAGAAAGCGCCTGGCGTACGAGCACATTGTCTAAGGGGGCTTTCTGGTTGTTGAACATGCCGATCAGGTTCTGCAGAGAAGGCTCTACATAGACCTTGACGCTGGGGTTGTTCTTGAGGACATCCACATCGGAATATGGCAGCTCGACGGTGATGGTTGCTTCGCCGGTTTCGATCATCTGACGGCGAGTGGAGGCTTCGGATACTTTCTTGAAAACGACGGTGGAGAAGAACTTCTCCGGCCAGCCGCCCCAGTAATCCGGGAAGGCATCCACGATTACTTCGTCGCCCCATTTGGAGCTCTTCAGCATGTAGGGACCGGTACCGCAGCCTTTGGCTTCTTCGATCCACTCGTTACTTTCGTTGACGCATTTCTTGGAGTAAACGAAAGCGGCGTAACCGGTGGAAGCCACCAGGTCCAGAGGAGTACTGGTAACTGAGTTTGAACTCCACGGTCTGTGGATCAAGTACATTGATCTGCTCAACTGCAAACCAAATGTAGGAAGCGCCAGCGCCCAGAGCCATGGTGCGGTCGATGGAGTATTTGACATCTTCAGCAGTCATCGGGTCGCCGTTCTGGAACTTGACGCCCTCACGGATCTTGAAGGTCCAGGTCAGGCCGTCTTCGGAAGTGGTGTAGGATTCTGCCAGCAGCGGGACGGTCACTTTCGCAACCGGATCGTAACGCAGCAATTGCTCGTACATATTGTTGACCAGATGGATGCCATTGGAAAATTCGATGGCGGGGTCCCAGTTGGTCAGCGGCTCGCTGTTCAAGGCATAAACGGCGAACTGAGGTTTGGCCGGTTCAGCTGCGGGAGCTTCGGTAGCAGCCGGAGCGCCTGATTCGGCCGGTGCGGCTGGCGCCGCCGGGGTAGCCGGGCTGGCGCAGGCAGACAGCATGGCGATCAGACAAATCCATAGAAACAGTTGGCGAACTTTTTTAAACATCTCTTTCTCCTTTGGTTTATAGAGTGTTGCAAAGGTTTGAAGTTCAAACCTTACTTCCAGATTGAATGGGTTGTTTGGATCGTGCTTGAAAAGGTTTTTTATTTGAGCGGTGATGCATCCTTACAATTTTACACTACAAAGTTTGATTCTCAGTCAATTTCTTTCCATTTATTAGATTTTTTAATATGTTAAGCGTTTATAATCTAGGATTGTACTCAGAAGGACTGTAAGATCCATTGTTACGAGCAAATCCATGGCGCAAGTGCGCCATTCAATCCGAAGCGACACACCTGACAGAGCGTTAATGTAACGCAAACTTTAGTTTGCGAATTTGCTGGAGGCAAATCATCTGATCAGAAAATCACAACGAATCGCAAGCTGTCGCTGCGCAACAAACTGAAGTTAGTTCTTCAGTTCAAACTTACAGTTTGTTATTCATGTCGTGTAGGCTTCAAACTGCGGCTGGACTGTGCAATTCATGTCAAGAAAAAAGGAAAACTTAATGAGAAAAATTCGGATAATTTCCCCCGTAACCAATCCAAAGGTGATGGAAACATCACTGTCTGTTTATCAAATCATGGCACGTACAGATACCCAAATCAGCATCGTCAACCTGGAGCAAGGCCCGGAGACGATCGAATCGCTGTATGAGGATGCCATCGCCGCGCCTCAGGTGATCCTGCGCGCTATCCAGGCGGAGAAGGAAGGGCAGCAAGCCGTGATCATCGATTGTATGAACGATCCAGGCTTGGAAGCCGCGCGTGAATCTGTGCGCATCCCGGTCGTAGGCGCTTCCCAGGCTGCCATGATGCTGGCCGGCATCCTGTGCCATAAATTTTCCATCCTCTCCACCGCGCCCGAGGATCGCTTTGCCTTTGAGCAACTGCTGCGCAGATATGGGCTGGTGGAGAAGTATGCTTCAACCCGTTCTGTGGATATCCCGGTGTTGGAATTATACAAGAAGCCTAAAAAACTATTTAAAGCCTTGTTGCGCGCCGCTGAAAAAGCGATCGTTAAAGACGGTGCGCATGGCTTGGTGTTTGGCTGCACAGGCATGAAGGGGTTGGCTGCCAGGTTGGAGAAGAAACTGAAAGCGCTGGGACATGAGGTCGTGGTGATTGACCCCTCCCTGGCGGCTCTCAAATGGGCGGAGATGCTGGTTGATCTGAACCTGTCTCACAGCCTGCGCACTTACCCGCCGGTTGGCGCAACACTGCTGCCTGAGCACCAGGTGGAAAGTTCATCTGAGGCGGCAGCCGTTGCTGGCAGCCTGGATCGACCTGCAAAAATTCGTGTGATGGTGCCTGTGGTGCGCGGCTTTCGCCAGGAAGACTGGCTGGATGGCACGTTGAGAGATTATGCCAGCTATGCTCGCCCAGACAGCCAGGTGGAGGCCAGGGCGATCGAGCAAGGTCCGCAGACGGTCGAAACACATTACCTGAAAGCGATGGCCATTCCGGAAATGCTGCGCCTGGCGCGTGAAGGCGAAAAGGAAGGCGCTACGGCTTTGATCATCGATTGCATGAGCGACCCCAGCCTGGAGCCTGCCCGCGAGATCAGCCGCGTGCCGGTGATTGGACCCACCCAGTGCTGCAGTTTCCTGGCCGCTTCGCTCTCGCACCGTTTTTCGATCCTGGGGACGCGGGCGGATATGGGGCACAAATTCGAGACCCAGGTGGAATCGTATGGCATTGCCAGCAAGATGGCCTCGGTGCGCACCACCGGTTTGAGCGTGGAACAGGTGGAGACTGACCCGCAGGCGCTGATCCTGGCCCTGGTGGAGGTTGGAGAAAAGGCTGTACTGGAAGATGGCGCGCATAGCCTGATCCCGGGCTGTACGGGCATGATCGGGCTTGGCCGGTAAGCTGCAATCTGCCTTGAAGGAGCGCGGTATCGAGGTGATCGTGTTGGAGCCCCCGGCGGTAGCTATCAAAATGGCGGAGATGCTCAGCGATTTGCAGCTGTGTCATAGTAAGCTGACTTATCCGATGCCGCCCAAGAAGCGATTGGTGGGATATGAGGTATTGGAAGTGTGATCGCGGCCAAGCGCTCAAAACCCTAAGGGTCTTTAAGACCCTTAGGGTTTGGGGTATGGAACCGCGAAGGACGCGAAGGATCGCTAAGAAAAAAAAGATTAGTGGAAATTCGCGAAATTCGTGGCTAAAAAATCTCTGCGAGAGGTAAACAAACTAACAGTTTGTTTTACATAAAGGCTCTGCGAGAGATAAAAAAGAAACCTTCGTGAATCTTCGTGTCCCTTCGTGGCTAAAGTATTTTTTTCGTGAAAATTCGTGAAATTCGTGGCTAAAAAATCTCTGCGAGAGGTAAACAAACTAACAGTTTGTTTTACATAAAGGCTCTGCGAGAGATAAAAAAGAAACCTTCGTGGCTAAAAAATCTTTAGGAAACATCTATGCAAACATTCGACAACATCTTTTCCCGGCGCAGCGTGCGCGCCTTCACCAACCAGCCCATCAGTGACGAGCAGATGGAGACCATTATCAAAGCAGGGGCGGCTGCACCCAGCGGCAGCAACGCCCAGATGTGGGCTTTTGTGGCGCTGCGCGACCCGAAGCGCATCATGGCCCTGCGCTCCTTATCGCCCGGCATCATCGGCTCACCGGCAGCGGTGGTTGTCCTGTGCCTGGATCACAGCCATCCCAATGCCAGCTTGTTAGAGAAGGGAGATATCACCCCCTATATTGACATCGGCGCTGCTATGCAGAACATACTGCTGGCAGCCAATGAGCTGGGACTGGCCGGCTGCCCGGTGGCATCTTTCCACCACCAGGCAATTGCTTCTTTTCTCAAGCTGCCGGCGCACTTGCAGCCGGTGCTCTTGATCGTGATGGGTACGCCCAAGTTCATCCCGAAGGCGCCTGAAAAAAGGCCCTTATCCGAAATCTACTACCAGGAGAGCTACCATGAATGAGATTGACCCTCAGGCTCTATCCGATGAAATGTTCCTGTTATTGTCCTATCTGCTGACCAGCGCCCAGGGTCTTGTGGGCGAACCGGCTGATTATGGCGTCTTCCGCATGATTGACGCCTCTGGTCGTTTATTGGAGATTATGGAGAATCATGGGCTTGTGGATGATGATTTACGCCAGCTCAAGCAGGCGATTGACATGGAGCGCGAAGGCAGTATGGACAATGCACGCCAGAACCACAATCTAAACCAATGGGTGCTTCAAATTGCGCAGCACTTGCAAAACAAATACGCGTAGCGTGAAATTTAATGGAGGAGATATGCCTGGATTTACCTTAAAAACCGAACAAGATATTCAAGACTTCATCTCGGGGTTGAAGCTGCTGGGAACCGGAGGCGGGGGTTCGCCAAAATCGGGGTTGGAAATGCTCAACGCAGCCTTGGAAGAGGGCTTAGAGCTCTCCTGGACGGACATCAACGATCTGCCCGAAGATGTGTTCACCTGCACAGCCTTTGGTTCTGGCTCGATTTCCGAAGACCGCCCGGACAGCTTAGAAGGCATTGAAAAGCTCGCTCAGAAACTGGGCATTCCCAACAAATACGGCTACCGCGCCCCTGAGATTGCTGTCAAGGAGCTGGAAAAGTATAGCGGGGTGAAGATCGGTGGGATTGTGCCGGTCGAGGTAGGCGCATCCAACACGCCAGCGCCGATGATTACGGCTGCGCGCATGGGGATTCCATTAATCGACGGGGATTACAGCGGGCGTTCCGTACCGCAGGAGATGCAAACGGGTTACTTCCTGCAAGGCTTTGATATCTGCCCGGCAGCCATTGTCGATTGGTGGGGGAATGTGATCATCTTAAAGGAAGGCGCTTCTCCAGCGATGATTGAGCGCATCGGCAAACATCTAGCCACAGCCAGTTATGGGGTGGTATATTTCGCCTCGGTGCTGCTGTCTGCTAAAGATACTCGCGCCGCCGTGGTGCCTGGCACGCTGACACTGGGCTACCAGCTGGGCAAAGCCATTCACCAGGCAGCCAGCCAGGGCAAGGACGCCGTGGATGCAGCCCTGGGCGTGCTGGATGGCTGGCGCTTGTTTGAGGGCGTGGTTACCCGTAAAGATTGGTCGGACGAAGCAGAGGGCATGGTGGGAACCGTTTTCATGGATGGCGCCGGCGCCTATGCCGGTCATACCATGAAGGTATGGTTCCTGAACGAGAACCATATTGCCTGGTTGGATGAAAAACCGTATGTTTTCAGCCCGGACCTGATCATCCTGGCAGACCCGGCAACCGGGGAGGGTTACACCAACACCGAAATCAAAGCGGGTGACAAGGTGGCGGTATTGGGCTCACGCGTAGCGCCCATGTTCCGCAGCGAAAAGGCAATCGCCCATTTCGGACCGCGTTATTGGGGTTACGATTTTGATTACATTCCGATTGAAGAAGTGATGAATACACCTGGCTAAAGTGGAACATTTGGGGAAAAATTAGTAAAACCTGCTCTAAATAAGTGTGACTTTGCGCTGGCGCAAAGTCACACTTGACTTATTCGCTATAATGATAGTATGCGTGTCCATAGCTTAAACAGCGCACTGTGGATCATCTTCTCCGCTTTTGCCGTTCTGGTAGCCTTAGCGGTAGGGGCAACCTTTCTTTCTATCCAAACTCAAAGCCAGGATGCCCTGGTGATTAACCTGGCCGGCCGCCAGCGTATGCTGCTGCAGCAGATAGGGCTGCAGGCGGTACAGTTATCCGCACTCTCCGCTGAAAACTCAGGTTTTAGCGACAACTCGGGATCTTTGGCTAGAAGCCCGTTGCAAACAATGTACGCTCAATCTACCCAGGAATTAAAGACAACCGCAGATCACTACGCCGCCACCTTGCTTGCATTGCGGGATGGGGGAAGCCTTGAGACCCTGGATCATCGCCAGGTCTCAGTACCGGCCACCAGAGATGCGCATAGCTTACAATATCTGTCGTCTTCTCTGGCAGACTGGCAAATCCTGCAAGAGGACTTAGAAGGTATCTACTCTTTATCTCCCGCTGAAGCGGAATTCCAACTGGCCTTGAACCGTGTGCAACAAGCAATCCCAGGACTGACAGCCCAAGCTGATGAGCTTGTGTTGAGTTATGAACAATCTGCCCAACGGAAATTAGATGGTTTACGCTGGATCCAAATCGTATTTTTATGCAGTTCTGGGCTGGTTATCCTGTGGGGCGGTTTGCTGATGAGGCGGCGTGTTCTCCTTCCGTTGAAAGAAATAGACTTGCAAGCCTCTACGATAGGTACAGGTAATTTGCAGACCCCCGTGCAGGTTTCCGGGTTGGCCGAAATCGAACAAATTGGTTCAACCATGGAAAATATGCGCCAGCAGCTTGCCAGCTGGAATGAAACCCTTGAATCAGGCGTGAGACAGCGTACGAAAGAATTGGAAGCTTTCACCCGGGTTAGCCAGGAGATCACCGCAAACCTGGAATTAGACCACCTGCTCAAGTCGATTACAGACAAGACGCGCCTGTTGCTGGGTTGCGAAGCAGCCTTTCTGTGTTTACACGATGCCGATCAGAAGAATCTGCATTTGAATAGCGCCAGTTGTGCGGAAAAAGAAGATCCGTGCTCTTACACCACCTGTACTTCTGCCCAAGGAAGAATATCCCAGCAAAACACCTTTCCCGCTGCGCAAGTTTTACAGGGCATGGTGGTGATCACGAACGCGCAGGCGCAAAACCTGCCTGTGTGCCAGATACTCGATGCTCGATTCCAGGTCAGCCACCTGGCTGCTCCCCTTTTTTCTGGTGATCGTGTGATTGGAGCACTGTGCGCCGGCAGCTCCCATAAAGATTTTTTCAATCAGGATAGTCAACGATTATTGGTGCGCCTGGCTAACGTAGCCTCTCTGGCGCTGGCAAATGCCCGCCTCTACCAACAGGCAGAGCGATTGGCGGTTTTAGAAGAGCGCCAATACATCGCAGCGGAAATTCATGATGGCTTTATCCAAACCGTGAATACCTTACGCCTGTTGCAGGACCAATTCGAGTCCAGTCTGGCTAAAACCATGGGCGACCATTTGCCTGAAGCTGGTATTCTGAACCAAATGCGCCGGGCCGGCGCGCAAGCTGAGCGCGAAGCTCGCAAAGCAATTTCAAGCTTGAAAGAAGAAATGCATCCCGTTTCCACGCTGCAAGATCAACTAAGTCAATTGGTTGAGTTCTCTGCGTTTACCTGGACAAAGCTTACAATTTGAAACCAGCGTCAATTTACCTCTCTTGGTACCCAGGCAAACGACTGAGCAGATTACGCGGATTGTCAAGGAAGCGATCAGTAACGCACAAAAGCATGCTCGCGCTGAAGCAATCCGGGTTGGCATGTTTTTGAGGGACGAAAATGTGATTCTAGAAATTAGCGATGATGGCATCGGATTTGACCCGCAAGCCCCATCGTATCCTGATGAGCGACCGCATTTCGGTTTGGAAGTGATGCAGGCTCGGGCGCAGCGTATCGGAGCGGAGCTTGAGATCCATTCTCAGCCAGGTGAGGGGACTTCCATCAGCCTGCAATTGCCTGTAGAGGCTTTGATCAATCGGGGAGATAACCATGAAAACACGCATCTTGTTGGCGGATGATCATAATTTGCTCAGGGAAGGGTTGGCAGGCATTATCTCCTCCCAGGCAGATATGCAGGTGGTGGGGCAGGCTGAAGATGGATTGGAAGCCGTGGTTAAAGCGCGCAGTTTGCGCCCAGATTTGATCCTGATGGATATCCAAATGCCAGGTTGTGATGGACTGGAAGCTACTCGCCTGATTAAGCATGAATTACCGGAAACGATTGTGGTAATCCTGACCGTGCGCGATGATGAAGATAAGCTGTTTGAGGCCATCCGCAGCGGAGCGCAAGGTTATCTATTGAAGAATATCGCCTCTGCAGAGATGCTGGAAATGCTGCGCGGCGCTTTACGTGGCGAGGCAGCCATCTCTCCGGGTTTAGCCGGCAAGATGCTGGCAGAGTTCCGCCGCTTAAGCCAGCTCGCCAATGGGCAGGTCGCCGAAGAAACCAGCGATCTGACCCCTCGGGAAATGCAGGTGCTTTCCCTGGTGGCGCAGGGTCGCTCGGATAAAGAGATCGGCGAGCGCCTATCGATCAGCGTGTACACGGTCAAAAGCCACCTGCGTAGCATCCTCTCCAAACTGCAGGTCAGCAACCGCCGCCAGGCCACTCGAGAGGCAAAGCGCAGCGGGTTGGTGTGAGTCATTCCTGTTCCAGGTTGTCATGGCGAAGCCCGTTATTTGGGCTGTAACTATCTGGCTTTAGCTAGCCAGTCAGGTAATCGGCCAGAGCTTCGGCGATGGGCTGGCCTGTGAAATTTTGATAATAGGTGTATGCCGGTGATGGATTGACTTCCAGGCAAAAAACCTTGCCCGCTTCAACCATCAGATCGATCCCGGCAAAGTCTAATCCGCATAAGCGTGCCAGACGCAATACACTTTTTCCTCAGTTCGCTGTTCAATTCAAAAGCTTGAAAATCCGCATAATTGCCATGTTGAGACGCGTAGCGATAATCGGTATCTCTGCTCAGGATTTTTGTGGCGAAGACTCGCCTCCCGATCACATGCACGCGCAGATTAAAACCTTGGATCATGCGCTGGAATTGGGTCGGCAGGTTAGGCAGCTGGTTGACTTTGTGTAAGTTTTTATGATCCAGGCGGGCGACAATCGAGCGAGTGGAGCCGATCGATTTATAGATAACTTGCCGGTGCTCTTGGATGAACTCTCCCAGGGAATGCGGGTCGTTGGTGATGAGCGTTTCAGGGATATCAAAACCAGCCTGGCGGATTAACAGGCTCTGATAGGGTTTGGAATTATTGGACATCATCGGTCGGCGGTGGTTGACCATGCGCACCGGCAGAATATCGAACAAGTCGATACAAGCGCGCATCACCGAACGCGACTGCTCAAGGTTTTGGTCAGGTCCTGAATGGCCGTACACATCTTCAATATTCACCCAGCGTTGGTAAACACTGTAAATGGCGTTGATATCGATGCGCTCACCATCCAGTTTAATGAAACCTTTAAGGCCGCCAGAAGAAAGTTGCCAGTGAACCGCGGCATGTTCGCCCAATGTTCCCGGGTCCAGCAATCGGTAATCAGTCCGCCGCGCTTGCAGAACATTCGACCAGCATGGCGATGGGGTCATCTTGAGGTAAACCACAAATCAGTGTGATCATGGCCAGGATTCATCCAGATAGAAAATTAGCCAGGGCAGCATAAGCCTCATCCTGGTAAGCTTGCAGGGTGAAATGCAGCGGGTGGGTAACTGCGCATAGCACCCAATCGCCGTGGTGGACTTTGAATAAGTATTCTGCTGCATTCAGGCGCAGTCGCTTTTGAAGTTTACGGATTTGCGAGCGAATGTTTACTGGTATTTTTGCATAGTCCAGCGTTTTGAATCTGTTGCCTGGGTTGAGTTCATATGCTAGCAAGGTGTTTTCCTATGATGCCTATTCCAACGGGTAGCCCCGGTGGGTTTTCTTGAATTAAGTATTGGTTCGGGTTTTGGCTGAGGTCACTGAGATCAATCTGTGGGTGATTAATTTCGACGAGCCACGGCTTTCCCAGGTCAGAAAATCGGGCGGATGGTTGACTCTGGTGGATCTGTGCGGCTGTTCTGCCATTTTCAACACATACCATGAATGGCGTCGTAATGCCAACGCTTCGGGCCAGCCCGGCCAACTCTACGGGTGAGAGCAACGACCCGGCTAGTGTGTCTAGCGCTGGCGGGTTGATCAGGGGACAGGTCAGGCTGCTGAGCATTGCCAGCCAGAGAGCTTGCATCTCTAGAGCGGCATACTGGGCGTCTTCAGGCGAAAAACGCGTGAATAGACCCACTGGAAAGGCGGTGATGCCACAATACACGCCCTGCAATGCCTCCGATTTTAATCTCAGGTCTTGATAGCATAGCTGGAAACCTGCCGTTTGAGCACTGAGTGAAAAGGAAATGGAAACCTCTTCAACGATTTGCATGCTGGTCAGGAGAAGCGCCTTATCCCCCTGTTTTTCTAAGGCGCTTCTCAATCGTTGCCCAATTTCAGTTTCCACCATCTCGAGAATCAGGATCAAGGTTTTCTTCCTTGCTGTTTACTTCGATTTACGCGGGCGGGGTTTTACCTCTGGGCGTTCTTCTTTGGTGATGAAAGGTTCTACCCTGTTCATCACCTCTTCCAGGCGCTCGAACCGCTCTCCAAGCTCCTCGAACATGAATTGGAATTGGTCGAATTTAGTTTGCCAGTCGGGTCCTTCGAAGGCTTTTGGCTCCATACCCAGCTTAGGTTCAGAGAAGCCTTTGGGTTCATAAGGAATCTTGGGTTCCAGTTCTTTAAGTTCTTTGATCTCCTTAAATTCCTTGGGTTCTTTGAATTCTTTCAGCTCTTTGGGTTCCTTCCATTCCTTGATCTCTTTGAACTCCTTAGGTTCTTTCCATTCCTTAATCAGCTTGAGCGAGGTGCGGCAGCGGCACAGGTAAACGTTTTCGGATAAACCGGGCGAAGATTCGGACATCACCGGGTTATCGATATGCAAAGCGTAATCGTATGCCTCCCAGGCAGAAATCAGGTTGTTAAGATTGTCATCTGGTGAAACCGCCAGGGCTGCCCCATCGCCGCGCACCCCTGCCATAGCCGAAATCCACATCTCCGCCCATGGGTCGAAGGGCCATCCGCCCGCAGAGCTTTCATCGCCGGGCACGGCAGCCTGGAAGACTGTCCGGCTGGCGGGAGAATTGTTTAGAATTGGCTGAGCAAACGAACCGGAAGCGCATTGTTCCATCACTACCAGCAAGGTTTTAAAGGCGGGTAGTAACGCCAGGTCGGCAGCCATATCATTGGCATAATACAGGCCGGAGTAAGCGCTCAGAAAACCACCGTTGGCATCGTACCAGCCGTGGTTGTTGGTGTGAATCAGCAGGCAGTCATTCGATCCGATGCGAGTTGCCAGGTCTGTTATCACATTCTGAAAACCGGCGCGTGTTCCCTGGCCTACGATACGTCCATCAGCTTGCATCCGATAGGCTGAACCATCTACGCCAAACCCGGCGGCCGGTGCGCTCTCCCAGGGCATCTGGTTGTAATTCGCCGTGCCATCGTAATTGAGCACAAAAATATCATCTGGATCATAGGCATAGACATCCACCAAAGTGCGGTATAGGAATTCCAGGTCATTGACATGCCGCCCGTTGGAGCCGCCGGAAAAGAGGATAGCATAACGAGTGCCATAAACCCAGAATTTATACGGCAGTGGCGCAATCTTTGCATAGCCGGTTAATTTCCCGGGCTCAAGCAGAATCCTCAACCTTTTTTTTCGTTTGTAGCCTTCGATGGTTGGGCAGGTGCGAAAAAGCTCCACACTATCTGATTTTTTGATGAAGAAGTGGGGAAAATTGACCCGTTCTTTGCGCAAAAACTCGCCAGTTTTCGCGTCATAAATCAGGTAATGGCTGCGGTGTCCAAAGTTTTTGCCGGGCTCGTCATCTACGAAGACCAGGTAAGCCGGCCGGTCCACCTCAAATTGCTTGTCTACAACATCAATTTTTTCTCCTTTCTTGGTTATGCGATTATCGATATAAAGCAAGAACTCTTGGTTGCCATCGTTGCTGCGTAACACGCGTTCTTCAGCGTCCTGTCTAATTCTATCTGCCAGATCGCTCATCGTGTGCCTCCTTTCAAAAACTATGAACGATCAAAACCCTGATAAATCTTCAGGGATGATACCTGGGGGTGCAGTGTCAAAGATCGTTTTCTCAAAAGTCCTCTTCTGATCTACGCGCAGTTCGACTTTTCCACTTTCAGACTTGGCTACTACGCCGCTAAATGCCAGAAATTCAACGCCATTTTCAACCCCCAGCTTACATCCGCTATAACCCAATCTGGAGTGGTCTTGAAATTCTCCGGTATAAGGCGCAAGGTATTCCCAGCTTTCTTCTAGAGTTATTCCGGTTTCGACGGGTATATCCCAAACCGGGTTAGGTCTGCCCGAGTAAATTTGCGCACAGCCCATATATCGCTTCATAATCCATCATTTGATCTTGATATGACCCTGCTTCACAAGCATGAATGTGCAAAAATCACTGTAAGTTCCGCGATCGGCGGTACGTGGATCGTCGATTATATTTCCGCTATTGTCCAGATTTGTTGCTGGTTTGTTCGCCATTTTATGAGTCCATTTCCCATTGCGCCCTTTACGATACCAGTGATAATCGTGATTTGGCCAAATCACCAGGGCAACCAGGTGGCCCTCATCCGGACAATCGTTGTTTGCTCCTGGGCTGTCTTCCAGGTTATCCGCCACGGCTGCAGCTTTAACGGTGTTGCATTGCCAGGTGTAGGTAGCAGCCCCAGAAGCCAGACCTGGCTGCGCATAGGTATCCGTACGGTAATTACACGCGTAGTTATAGCAATTATTGTGAGCTTGAATGTGGTTTTGATTCCACCAAATCGGCTCGTATGGCGGGGCGCATTTACATACAACTGGCTCGAATTGGAGAATGCCCTCTTTCCATAACTTCCAAAAATCGTATCTTTCTTTCAGGGTTTGGATTTCCACAGCAAATGTCGAGAGAGGAATTTCCAGATCAAATTTCTCAATCAAGTCAGTTTCGATGGTATCAATTGGAATTTTGTAGGTGGTATCGCCCGTGAATAGCCTAGAAGCAGAAATTTTAAATGTGCGCGGCAGACCAGGTATTAGTAGATCGACTTGCTCAATCTCGATACCTCGGTAACCCAGGGTGGGGATGGGTGGAAAGATTTTTGGCTCACCTGGTGTTTTTTCCAGGTTGTTGAGCAGAGCCTGAATTTCTTCAAATGCCTTCCCCGACAGGGTAACTTGTGGATTTCTCCTTCCACTGAAGATATCCAGAGTCAGGATTATTTTTCGATGGTTCATTTTTATTCTATTCCGGATTTAATTCGTCATCACCACTGGAATCCCAATCAACAAATATTCCAGATAGGGTTAGATGGTATCCAACCTTTAGTATCCAACCATCGTTGTCTCGAACAGAAACCCGGTTTCTCATTTCTACATAAGGATGTCTGAATGGGATAGGAGACTTCGAATTGCGATCCAATGCTGGATCATTAAAGCCATCATCGGAAAAACCTTCCTGATATTTTAAGAGCCATGTTTATCCTCCTAGAAAATAAAAACAAAAAGCCGCTGACGGTGATCGCCAGCGGACAGGGTGAACTTTTCAATGGCGTCAAACCTTGTTGCCTGGTTTGACCCGCATGCCTTGAGATTTGCAATTATTTACTACCGTTAATAAATTATACATTAATATTTTTAGAAATCAATAGGACCTTTGTTAGAAAAAAGAACTAGGTCTCCTTGCGTTCTTCTTAGCAGGAATCGTTCTTTTTTCATGCTTAACTTTCATCTCGAGGGATTTTCTAGCGACTGGATTTGATAAAGTATAAACAGGAAAAAAATCGAATACAGGGAAATGTGAGTGTGTTTATGACGAAAAGAAAATACCATGCCATTGTCCCAGATACTTCATATTATCGAAAACTGGTTAAGTGCCAGGAAGCCTGCCCGGTTTACACCGACTCGCGTGCCTATGTAACCGCACTGGCGCGGGGCGAAGTGGAGCTGGGTTATGTCATTTCGCATGACCCCAACCCGCTCTCGACGGTTTGCGGGCGCATCTGTGGTGCGCCGTGCGAGACAGCCTGCCGCCGCTCTGCGATTGGTCCGGATTTTGAGCCGGTGGCCATCCGTCCGATCAAGCGCGTATTAACCGAGCGCTTTGGACCTGAAGCTGACCAAAACCTGGAGAAGGATTGGGAACAACCGATCGCTGGTGTCCAGAAGCTGGTCCAAAACGTATCGCCTTTAGATCCCGCTCCGCACCAACGCATCCTGCCAGGTGAGGGTTCAGAAGACGCCTTTTCCCAGGTGCGCTGGTCACGGCGCTCTCTGATGGATTTAACCGCCCAGCGCGGCAGAAAACTCGGCAAGGTGGCTGTGGTTGGCGCGGGTCCAGCTGGGCTGACCGTGGCGCATGACCTGGCTTTGCTCGGGCACCAGGTGACCATTTATGAAGCCGGCCCCAAAACCGGCGGCATGATGCGCTATGGTGTGCCCGTTTACCGCGTGGACCAGACTGCCATGGATCGTGAAGTCCAATCCATCCTGGATTTGGGTGTGGAGCTGCGTCTGAACACTCCCATCGGTCAGGAGATCACGCTGCAACAACTGCGTGACCAGCACGACGCCGTCTTCCTGGGAATTGGCTTGATGCAAGGTCGGGTGGTCGATATGGAAGGCATTCACCTGGATGGGGTGATGACCGCGGTGGACCTGCTGCTTAACTACAATATGGGCTACAAGGTGGATTTGGGTAAGCGCGTGGTCGTGGTCGGCGGCGGCGACGTGGCGATGGATGCCGCTCGCACAGCTCTCCGTTTGGGTCAGGCCCAGTCAGAAGACCTGGAATCCGAAGCCATGCAAACCGCCCTGGATGTGGCCCGCACAGCTTTGCGTTTGGGCGTGGCGGATGTACGCATGATCGCCCTGGAGTCCTGGGACGAGCTGCCCGCCTCGCGCTTTGAGCTGGAAGAGGCGATGGAAGAGGGTATTGAGCTGACCCCGCGCCTGGGTCCCAAGCGCATCTTAGGCGAAAACGGAAAAGTGCGGGCATTGGAAGTGATTAAGGTCGCCTCAGTATTCGATGATCACAGGCGCTTCAACCCGCAATTTATCCCCGACTCGGAATACAACCTGGATTGCGATACGGTCATCCTGGCCATCGGTCAACGCGCCAACCTGGATGTTCTGGGCGGTGCGGATGACGTAGAAATATCGGCGCGCGGCCTGGTGACCATCAACCCTGAAACCTTACAAACCACTGCCCCGGATGTGTTTGCTGGCGGCGATGTGGCTTTTGGTCCGCGCCTGATCATCAGCGCGGTGCGGGATGGGCACCTGGCAGCCATGGGTATCGAAGAACTTATCCAGGGTCGCCGCTTGAAGACCATTACCCGAACCGAGTGGCAGGACTATCCCGGGCATACCATGTTCCCCGATTGGACCAAAGAAGACCGTAAGCGTGTGCCCAACCTGCCGGTCGACCGGCGGACAGGGATTTCGGTGGTGGAAACAGGTTATTCGCTGGATCAGGGAGCGATCGAGGGCAGTCGTTGTTTGGAGTGTAGCGTCAACACCATCTTTGATGGCAGCAAATGCATCCTGTGTAATGGCTGCGTGGATGTCTGCCCGTGGGATTGCTTGAAGATTGTGCGTGTAGATGAACTTGAGGGAGATGAGGGCCTGCAATTTGTGATTGATGCGCATCTGGGCGGAAAATCTAATGCAGATAACTTGTTCGCCATGCTCAAGGATGATGAATCCTGCACGCGTTGCGCCTTGTGCGCCAAGCGCTGCCCGACGTATGCGATTACGATGGAAGGTTTCAGGTTCCAGGAGGCGTTGACTTACGAGCCGCTCGCCTAGTCTATCCTGTCGCTGTGCTTGTTGGGAGAGGGACTGGTCTTCGCCTGTTGTTGGTTGTAACGCAAACTGTTTGTTTGCGGATTTGCCGGAGGCAATATATTTTGCTGATTGATCACGAGGAACCGCAAGCAAATAACTTGCAGGAACATGGGAACGCTTTGTTCTACATAAAGACTGCGAGGGATGAACAAACTAACAGTTTGTTCTACATAAACAACAGCAGGAGATGAACAAACTAACAGTTTGTTCTACATGATGACAAACACAGTGCACGAGAGGATGAACAAACTAACAGTTTGTTCTACATAAACACAGCAGGAGATGAACAAACGAACAGTTTGTTCTACATGAAGAAAAGGCGTACTTTGCGGCTTTGCGAGAAATAAAAAAAATAACCAGGCAGTAGCACATATTATTAAGGAGGCCTATGTCTGAATGGATTTCAAAAATAACCCAATCCAGGGTGTGGCGCTCGTTCTTCCGCCACGGTTGGCCGGACAATCCCTTGGATCGTTCGCTGGTGATGACCAGCAACCTGTTTTTTCACCTGCACCCGGTCAAGGTTAACAAGAAGAGCCTGCGCGCTCGTTATAGCCTGGGTTTGGGGATCATGTCAGCGATCGTCTTCCTGGTCTTATCGGTGACCGGCTTGCTTTTGATGTTCTTCTACGTGCCTTCGGTCGAGAGAGCCTACACCTACATCGTGACTTTACAAACCCGGGTGCCCTTTGGGCAGCTCATCCGTAACCTGCACCGCTGGGGGGCGCACTTCATGGTGCTGGTAGTGATCCTGCACATGGCGCGTGTTTTCTACACCGGCGCTTATAAGCCGCCACGCGAATTCAACTGGCTGGTTGGCGTGGGATTGCTGCTGCTTACCCTGGGCGCTAGCTTTACCGGCTATTTACTGCCCTGGGATCAGCTGGCTTTTTGGGCGATTACCGTGGGCACTTCGGTGGCTTCTTATGAGCCTATCATGGGCTCGACGATCAAAGCCTTCTTGTTGGGGGGATCCGAGGTTGGTCAAGAAGCCCTGACACGTTTCTATGCCCTGCATGTGATGTTCCTTCCCATGGGCATCCTGCTGCTAACCTCGCTGCACATGTGGCGGGTGCGTAAAGATGGCGGCCTGGCAGCCAATGAATTGCCAGATGATGAGAAGGAGGCCTGATATGCAACCGAAGGACGCTCAAGCTCCTTTCGCCCGCAGTAGTAAGAAAACCTACACCCTGGTCGAGCTGGTCAGCGGCGCGCCGAAGCATATGGTTGGGCATGGACCTGACCAAACCGTTTTTGCTTTCCCCGTTGTTGCCATTTTGGAACTCCTATTGACCCTGCTAGTGGTGGGTATCTTGTTGCTGCTCTCGGTGACCATCAACGCTCCCTTGGAAGAAATTGCCAACCCTAACCAGACGACTGACCCCGCAAAAGCGCCATGGTATTTTATGGGCTTGCAGGAAATGCTCGAGCACGGCCATCCCACGCTGATGGCGGTGGCTTTGCCGTCGATTATGCTGCTTTTTGTGGCTGCTATCCCCTACATTGACAACGATCGCAATGGGGCAGGACGCTGGTTTACATCCAAGCGCGGTAAGAAATTAACGCTCTATACCGCCTTGTACGCACTGGTCTCCATGCCGCTCTTCATCTTACTGGATAATTTCTTCCCACCACGGGAATTGTTACGCGGCATCGTGCCCGATTTTATCGCCCAGGTGGTCATCCCAGCTTTAATCCTGGGTGGCTTGGTCGCTCTACCGGTTTTGGTGATATGGAAATCGAAACCGTCGCCTCGCGAAATCATGCTGGTCATGTTTACCATGCTCTTCGTCTCGGCGATCGTTTTCACGCTGGTGGGTTTTTTGTTCCGTGGTCCTGGCTTTGAACTTTTCTTGCCCTGGAATTTTCCGGATGGCTACAACCCGTTCAGCCACCTGTAAGGGTCTGGGAAATGATACGATGAGGTAAAAAATGACAGAAAAAAAATTGGATTTGACAAAACAACTTTCACGGCGTGGATTTTTGGGAATAGCCTGGGCTGGAAGCATCCTGGTCATGGGTGGGCAGTGGCTGGCAGGCTTGCTCAAATTTCTAAAGCCCGTATCTGGCGGTGGTTTTGGCGGGTTGGTATATGCCGGTCGGGTGGACGAGTTTGAAATCGGCAGCATCAACCGCATTCTGGCTGGCCGTTTTTACATTGTTCGTAGCGAAGAAGGCGTCATGGCTATCTGGCAGCGCTGCACTCACCTGGGATGCGCTGTCCCTTATGATGAAGCTGCTGGTCAATTTCACTGCCCTTGTCACGGATCACTGTTCAACGATGCTGGCGAAGTTTTAGGCGGACCCGCGCCGCGTCCATTGGATACCTTCCCCATCACCATCCAGGATGGAGAAATTTGGGTCGATACTTCCAGTCCCGTTGAACGCTCTCGTGTTGATCCATCCCAGTTTACCAAGGTATAGGGGAGGCTAAGATGACTTTATATCGAAAACCTGAAGACCATTCTCGTTTAATCCTGGCAGGATTGGCGCTGACGCTCCTGATGGTTGCTGTCTTTAGCCTGTACTGGTTTGCTGAAACACCGCGCCTGGCTCAAGCTGCGGATGAATTCAAACATGAACGCATCGTTCGCGGTGAAGAAATTTACGCGGCGCAATGCGCCAGTTGCCACGGTTTGGAAGGTGAGGGTGGCATCGGTCCGGCTTTGAAAGACCGCAAAGTGTTGAAAAACACCCTGGATGAGGTCTTTTTCTCCGTCATCCGCTCGGGTGTGCCCAATACACAAATGCCAGCCTGGAGCGTTGATTTTGGCGGCCCACTGACGGATGAGGATATTCGTGATACGGTAGCGCTGATGCGTTCCTGGGAGGACTCCGCGCCAGAAATTGAGCCGGTGGTTTTCGTGGCGGATGACACCCGAGGGGCTTTGCTTTTCGCCAACACCTGCGCAGTCTGCCATGGTGAAAATGGCCTGGGCTTAGCGGATGCACCCGCGATTAACGACCCTCAGCGCCTGCAGAGTTTCAGTGATGATTGGTACCGGGATGTGATCCGCAATGGCAGGCCAGCAAAGGGTATGCCTACCTGGGGTACGGTGCTTTCCCCTAACCAAATTGAAGACCTGCTAGCCCTGGTGGATGCCTGGCGCTCAGGCAATGAAGTTCTGCCCGATTTTGAGGTATCCAACCTGTTGGATGCAGCCATTTTCTCCTTAACGAACGATGACCCACAGAGCGCCAGCTTGCAGGTCGATCGAGCCATCCAGGCTAGCAGCGGTATCTCTGCCGAAACAATGCGCAACGCCCAATCTCAGATAAAGCAAGGCGATTTGGCTGGTGCGCTGGCGACCGTCCAGGCTTTGAGAGAAAACTGGCCGCTGGGCGATCCAGTTAACGGCGGCGACCTGTACACCATGCACTGTTTGGCTTGTCACGGCGCTCAGGGTGAAGGCGGTATCGGAACAGCCTTGAAACCCAATGTCTTCGTCCAGGGTCTCGACAACACGGCGTTGGTCCAATTCCTGGCAGAAGGTCGGGTTGGCACGGCCATGGCTGGTTTTGCAGACCGTCTAACCGATCAAGAGCTAGCCGATCTGGTGGCCTGGTTGAGGCAGTGGCAAAAATAACTGGCGAAGAAGGAGCAGCGCGGTGGATAAAAAACGGGTTGCCTTAGTCTGTTCTGCACATCTGTTAGGTGAGAGCCTGATCCAGTTGCTCAGCAACCTGGAAGAAGTTCAGTTATTGGGACCCTGGCCGGTCAGGTTAACCACCCTTTTGCTCTTGAAGGAACAGCATCCAGACCTGGTCTTATTTGCCACAGCTAGCGACGCGCCAGATGAGGATGCGCTGCACTTTGTCTCCAGAATTTTGGATACCTGTCCAGATTTGCCCCTGGTACGAGCTGCTTTAGCCGAAAACAGCCTGCGTGTGTATACCACACACACCTTACCGGCTCGCAGCGCTGATTTGATCGATCTGATTCGTAATTTGAAGATTTGAACTTAAAGGAGGAACGGTGAGCTCATTCCACAAGACCTTTCGTAATCTGCTCATGGTGATGTTCTCTGTTTGGGTAGCAATCCTGTTGTTGCCTGGTTATGGAAACGCTGGGAGTCTGCAGCAATCTGCCCAGGAAGGCCAGCAATTATTTAGCCAATACTGCCAGGCCTGTCACTCGATTGGCGGTGGAAACCTGGTTGGCCCGGATTTACAAGGCGTGACCACCCGGCGCGATCGAGCCTGGCTGGAGCGTTTCATTGTCGAGCCGGACAAAGTGCTGGCCAGTGGTGACCCGATTGCAACGGATTTGCTGCAGCAATTTAATAATATACCCATGCCCAACCTGGGGATTACTCCTGCCCAGGCCGCCTCTCTCCTGGCTTACCTGGAGAACCCGGACAATGCCGGCGGAGCGCCTGCGGCTCCCGCGCCAGCCATTCCGACCAGCGGCAATGCGCAGCGCGGGCGGGCTCTGTTCCTGGGCAGCCAGCCCTTAACCAATGGCGGAACCGCCTGTGTTTCATGCCATAGTACCAGTGATATTGGCGTGTTGGGCGGCGGCAGCATGGGACCGGACCTGACCCAGGTGCTGACACGCTATGGCGAACCTGGCTTGGCTTCTTCCTTAGCCAGCCTGCCATTCCCCACCATGGCCGGTATCTTCAACCAGCGCCCCTTGACGCCCGAAGAGCAGGCTGACCTGTATGCTTATTTTGCACAGACCAACACCCAGCAGCCCAAGGTGCTGACTGCAGGTTTGTTCTGGGGTTTGGGAACTGTCGGGACAGTGCTGCTTTTTCTGATCATGCTGCGCGGCTGGCCCAGGCAAAGGTTGAGTAACTCAGCGAGGTTAAGAGGTAAAAAAGCGTAGGAAACCGCGAAGGACGCGAAGGGTAGCGACAGTAAAAGCGCCTGTCACTGCGAGCGGTGTTTGCGATGCAGTCTCAGCGCCAGTCGAGAGGAGAGATTGCTTCGTCGCACAGTTCGCTCCTCCGCAATGACAGTCGGCATTAGGAGCGAAGTGAAATAACATCTGTCACTGCGAGCGGTGTTTGCGAAGCAGTCTCAGCGCCAGTCGAGAGGAGAGATTGCTTCGTCGCACAGTTCGCTCCTCGCAATGACAGTCGGCATTAGGAGCGAAGTGAAATAACATCTGTCACTGCGAGCGGTGTTTGCGAAGCAGTCTCAGCGCCAGTCGAGAGGAGAGATTGCTTCGTCGCACAGTTCGCTCCTCGCAATGACAGTCGGCATTAGGAGCGAAGTGAAATAACATCTGTCACTGCGAGCGGTGTTTGCGAAGCAGTCTCAGCGCCAGTCGAGAGGAGAGATTGCTTCGTCGCACAGTTCGCTCCTCGCAATGACAGTCGGCATTAGGAGCGAAGTGAAATAACATCTGTCACTGCGAGCGGTGTTTGCGAAGCAGTCTCAGCGCCAGTCGAGAGGGAGATTGCTTCGTCGCACAGTTCGCTGTGGCAGAAGATCGCTGCCTCCGCAATGACAGTCGGCATTAGGAGCGAAGTGAAATAACATCTGTCACTGCGAGCGGTGTTTGCGAAGCAGTCTCAGCGCCAGTCGAGAGGAGAGATTGCTTCGTCGCACAGTTCGCTCCTCGCAATGACAGTCGGCATTAGGAGATGTGAACAAACTAAAGTTTGTTCTACAAGAAATCTGATTACTGGAGGTCGGTGTGGCTAAATGGACCAAGGAAATTGAATCAAGCAGCGAAAGACAATGGGAAGAGTTTTATCGGAATCGTTTCCAGCATGATAAACGTGTGCGTACCACACATGGGGTGAATTGCACCGGCAGCTGCTCCTGGGAGGTGTTTGTCAAGGATGGTATCGTCACCTGGGAGATGCAGGCAACGGATTATCCAAAGCTGGAAGAAGGTCTGCCGCCCTACGAACCGCGCGGCTGCCAGCGCGGTATCAGCTATTCCTGGTACCTGTACAGCCCGCTGCGGGTCAAGTATCCATACATCCGTGGTGAGTTGCTGGACCTGTGGCGAGACTTGCGCAGCAGCATTCAGGACCCGCTGGCTTGCTGGCAGATAATAGCTGAGGATGTGCAGCTGCAACGTCGTTATAAGCGCCAGCGCGGCAAAGGTGGCTTTCGCCGGGCAAGATGGGATGAGGTGCTGGAGATCATTGCCGCAGCCACCCTTTACACGGTCAAGGAATTTGGACCCGATCGGGTCAATGGATTTTCCCCCATCCCGGCCATGTCGCAGATCAGTTACGCCTCCGGCAGCCGTTTTCTTTCCCTGCTGGGCGGGGTGGTGATGAGTTTTTACGATTGGTACTGCGACCTGCCGCCTGCCAGCCCCGAGATTTGGGGAGAGCAGACCGATGTGCACGAATCGGCGGACTGGTACAACAGCCGCTTTATCGCAGTGATGGGCGCTAACCTGAACATGACCCGCACCCCGGATACGCATTTTATCTCGGAAGTGCGTCACGCCGGCGCCAAGCTGACCGTTTTTTCTCCGGATTTCTCGCAGGTGGCTAAATATGCCGATTACTGGATCCCCGTGAACGCCGGGCAGGATACGGCCTTCTGGCTGGCGGTGGACCATGTCATCTTGAACGAGTTTTACGTCCAGAAACAGACACCCTATTTCCAGGATTATCTCAAGCGCTACACGGATATGCCCTTCCTGGTGCAGATTGCAGATGGACGCCCACAGCGTTACTTGCGCGCCAACCGGTTGGCTGAATACCAGCAGGTCGAAAATGGCGACTGGAAGTTGCTCATGTGGGATGAGACCAGCCAGCGCCCGCGCATGCCCAAGGGAACCATCGGTTACCGTTGGGCGAAGGAAGATCCAGGGAAATGGAACCTGGAATTGAAAGACGGTCTGACGGACGAAGATATCCAACCGGCTTTGAGCTTTATTGATGACTATGAGGATATCCTGCAGGTGGAATTTGATGATTTCGCCGGCGACCAGGTTCACCGGCGCGAAGTGCCAGTGCGCTACCTGGAGCTGGACGGCGAGCGTCTGGCGGTCGCCACGGTTTTTGATTTGATGATGGCTGATTTTGGCGTTGCCCGTGGTCTGGCTGGTGATTATCCGGCGGACTACGATGATCCCCAGGCTTATACCCCTGCCTGGCAAGAACAATTCACCGGTATTCATCGCCAAACCTTGCTGCGTTTTGCCAGAGAGTGGGCAACGAATGGCGAGAAGACCAATGGTAAGAATATGGTCATCATTGGCGCCGGCGCAAACCACTGGTACCACAACAATTTACTCTACCGCTCGGCGATTGTCGCCTTGATGCTGACCGGCTCGGTGGGTGTGAACGGCGGTGGTTTGGCGCATTATGTTGGGCAGGAAAAGCTGGTCAGCCAGGCTTCCTGGAGCTCGATCGCCTTTGCGGCCGATTGGAATATGGCGCCACGCTTGCAGAACACACCTTCCTTCCATTATGTCCACTCCGACCAGTGGCGTTATGAGCGCGGCTACTCCGCCTATGACAAGCTGCCCGGCAAAACCGACCATCCCGAACACACCATCGATTACCAGGCACGCGCGGTTCGGCGCGGTTGGCTGCCATTCTTCCCACAGTTCGATCGCAATTCGATCAAGCTGGTGGAACAGGCGCAGGCCAACGGTGCAGCAGAACGATGGGCAGGTCATCCAGTATGTGGTCGACCAGCTCAAGGCTGAAAAACTGCACTTTTCGATCGATAGCCCAGACCTGACCGAGAACTGGCCGCGCATCTGGTTTATCTGGCGCGGCAATGCCATCGGCACCAGCGCCAAGGGGCACGAATTTTTCCTGCGCCATTATTTAGGCACGCATTCCAATGCGGTCGCCTCAGAGATGGCCGAGAACTATGTGACCGAGGTCGGTTATCGTCCGGAAGCGCCGACTGGCAAGATGGACCTGGTAGTCGACTTGAACTTCCGCATGGATACCTCCGCCCTGTACTCGGACATCATTTTGCCAGCCGCTACCTGGTACGAAAAAGACGACCTGAATACGACTGACATGCATTCCTTCATCAATCCTATGCAGGCTGCTACACCGCCAGCCTGGGAATCTCGCTCGGATTGGGATATTTACAAAGCCATTGCCAAGAAAATCAGCGAGCTGGCCAAAGAGCATTTGCCGGAACCCGTCCAGGATATCGTTATGCTGCCTTTGCAGCACGACACGCCGGACGAGCTGGCCCAGCCTGAAGTGCGCGATTGGAAGCGCGGCGAGGTGGAAGCTATCCCTGGTAAAACCATGCCCAAATTCCGTGTAGTCAAGCGTGATTACACCCAGCTATATGAGCAATATATCAGCCTGGGGCGCGGCGTCGAGCAAAATGGGGTCTTTGCCCACGGATTAACCATTCCCGTTCAGCCAGAATATACAGAAATCGCACAACGCCAGCCGCGCCGATATGGCGAGGGACGCCTGGCGCCTCAGCGCCTGTCGGGGAACGGCAGCAAGCCCGAGCTCCCGCAGGATATTTACCCCTCGCTGGAAGATGCCCGTGAAGTCGCTGAAGTTATCCTGTACCTGGATCCATCTTCGAATGGCGAGCTGGCCCATCGCGCCTTCCTGGCGGAAGAACACAAAACTGGTCTGGATCTGACCTGGCTGGGTGAAGGACAGCGCTCGACCCGCATCAACTTTAGTGATATTGTCGCCCAACCCAGGCGTGTGCTGACCACACCTACCTGGTCAGCCAATGTCAACCACGGCCGCGCCTATGCCCCCTTTACACTGAATGTCGAGCAGGGTATTCCCTGGCGCACACTCACTGGCAGGCAGCACTTCTATCTGGACCATGAGCTGTATTTGGAATGGGGTGAGCATTTGCCCACCTATAAACCGCGACCCGACCATACCATGTTGGATGAGACCCAAAATACCCTGGCGGAAGCCCAGGGGCGGTTGATGAGCTATATCACCCCGCATGGTAAATGGAGCATCCACTCGACCTACTCGGATAATATCCGCATGATGACCCTTTCTCGCGGCGGTTACCCGGTCTGGCTGAATGATAAGGACGCAGTAGAGATGGGTATCCAGGATAATGATTGGGTGGAGGTCTACAACGATAACGGCGTCTTTGTTCAGCGGGCAATATGCTCGGCGCGTATCCCCCGCAACACCGTCTTCGTATACCACGCCACCGAACGCACCATCGGCATTCCCAAATCGCCCTTGCGCGGCAAACGGGCGGGGATGAATAACTCGCTGACGCGAGCGCGCCTCAAGCCGGTCTTGATGGCGGGCGGCTATGCCCAGTTCACCTATTTCTTCAATTATTGGGGACCTACCGGCGTCAACCGGGATACTTTTGTCTTTGTGCGCAAGATTGAGCGCCCAGAGTTCTAGTTTGGAGGTAAATCGAACCATGAATGTACGCGCACAAATGAGTATGCTCTTCCATTTAGATAAGTGCATTGGCTGCCACACATGCTCGGTGGCCTGTAAAAACCTGTGGACGGACCGCAAGGGCGCTGAATACATGTGGTGGAACAATGTCGAAACCCGCCCGGGCACTGGTTACCCGACCCAATGGGAAAAGCAAGAACATTTTCAGGGGGGATGGGAATTGCAGGGTGACCAGCTAAAACTAAAGCTGCACTCACGCGGCAAAGGTTTGCTCAATATCTTCTTCAACCCAGCTCTGCCCAAGCTGGAAGATTACTATGAGCCCTTTACCTTTCGTTACTCGGATTTGTTCACTGCGCCCAGCGGCGACGACCAGCCCACAGCCATACCGATTTCTGCCATCACCGGCGAGCCAATTGAGATTGAGACTGGACCCAATTGGGATGACGACCTGGGTGGTTCGGATATCTACGCTCGTAACGATCCCAGCATGCAGGATGTCTCGCCGGCAGTGCGCGCCCAGTTAGAAGAGCTGGAACGTGTGGTCTTCAACTATTTGCCGCGTATCTGTAACCACTGCCTGAACCCGGCCTGCGTGGCAGCCTGCCCATCCGGCGCCATCTATAAGCGCGCCGAAGATGGGGTGGTGCTGGTAAACGAGAACAAATGCCGGGCCTGGCGCATGTGTGTGGCGGCTTGTCCATACAAAAAAGTGTTTTACAACTGGTCGACGGGCAAATCAGAAAAGTGCATCCTGTGTTTCCCCCGCATGGAGACCGGCCAGGTGCCCGCCTGTGCACACTCCTGCGTGGGGCGTATTCGCTATATGGGCGTACTGCTTTACGATGCCGACCGCATGTTGGAAGCCGCCAAAGCTCCCGAAGCGGAACTGATCGAAGCCCAACGCGCTGCTATCCTGGATCCCTTCGACCCACAGGTGATCGCGGCTGCCCAGGAAAACGGGATTGGTCCGGATTGGATCCAATCAGCCCAGCGCTCGCCGGTCTACCAGTTTGTCAAAGTGTGGAAACTGGCCTTTCCTCTGCATCCAGAGTTCCGCACCGTCGCCATGATGTATTATGTGCCGCCGCTTTCGCCGGTTATCAGCGTGATTGAAGAAGACCTGTTCCGCCTGGACCTGCCGCTCGAAATGCAGGATCGGGAGACTTTCCAGCGCCTGGAGACAGCTCGCCTGCCCATTCAATACCTGGCGAACCTGTTCACTGCTGGGGATGTCGCCGAGGTGGAAGGCGCCCTGAAGCGTATGATGGCGGTGCGGGTGATGAAGCGCAGGCAAAGCGTGGATGGCGCCCTGGATGAGGATGTGCTCGAAATCCTGAAACAGGCTGGTTTGGACCTGGAACAGGCGCAGGCCATCTACCAGATGACCACGCAACCCACCATGGAGCAGCGTTTCGTCCTACCGCCTTACCATCGTGAAATGTCCATTGAATCATTAAGAGACCCACTGGCGCATAAGGGCGAGACCGGCCTGGGTTATTTGCAGCCCCCGCGCAGAGGTGAATAGGTGAACAGGCAAATTTTTGCGTTGCTGGCGCAGGTGCTTGAATATCCATCCCCAGGTCGACTGGAAATCCTGGAAGAGCAAGTCCAGGCTTTGGAAGAGAATCGTGTCAAGCGATCTTTACAGACCTTCCTTGGAAAAATCGGGACCATTTCCCTGTCAGAATGGGAAGTTATTTATACTGAAACGCTGGATCTGAGCCCCAGTGTGGCGCCTTATGTCGGTTTTCAAACCTGGGGAGAAAGCTACCAGCGCGGGGAGTTCATGGCGCGTCTGAACCAGGCTTATCAGGATGTCCAGGTGGATCAGCATGGAGAGTTGCCGGATCATTTGCTGCCTGTTTTGAATTACCTGGCAGCTCAGCCGCAGCCCATTACGGAGCTGGTTGAGGTGCTTGAGCCGGCTTTGGAGCGCATGAGAGCTACATTGCACAAACGTGAGCCAGGCAACCCCTTTCTGGATTGGTTTGATGCCTGCCTTGAAGCCGTGCGCAGCGAACAAGTTTAGATCTCATAGAGCTGACAGTGCAAGACTTCTGAGGATGAGAACCGGGTTTTAAATGTAACGCAAACTTCAGTTTGCGGATTTGCCGCAGGCAAATAATCCGTTGCGATAGTCGCATAGAATCGCTAGCTGGCCCGTGCAGCTCAAGCAGTCGCATGAGAACAAACTAAAGTATGTTCTACATAATCAAACTAAAAGTTTGCTCTACATACGACATATAAGATTGATTGATAAAGGAGACATTTATGGATTGGGATACCGTATTCTTCGTCATTCTCCCCTATATCGCCATCCCATTGGCGATCCTGGTAACCATTTACCGCTCGATCCACCGGCCGTTTACCATCTCCAGCCTTTCCTCCCAATTGCTGGAAAGTAAACAGCTTTACTGGGGTTCCAATGCTTTTCACTATGGCATTGTGATCATTTTATTAGGTCACCTGACCGCCATCCTCTTCCCGAGCAGCATTGTGCTTTGGAATGCTACACCGCTGCGTTTGTACCTGCTCGAAGTGAGTGGTGTAATTCTGGCGGTCTGGTCTTTGGCTGGTTTGCTGGTGCTCTTCTGGCGGCGAGTGACCAACAAGCGCATCCGCATGGTGAGTACACCCATGGATATGCTGCTGCTGCTCTTGCTGCTGGTCTCGGTGATCACCGGTATTATCGTGGCGACTTCTTTCCGCTATGGCTCTTACTGGTTTACGGGCGTTTTTACTCCTTATATCGCTTCATTGTTTGTTTTGCAACCGCGCCTGGACCTGGTAGTCCCCCTGCATTGGCTGATCAAGCTACATGTGATCAATCTTTATATTCTCATCGCTGGTCTTTCCATTTAGTCGCCTGGTGCATATCTTCACCTATCCATTGGCATACCTGTTCCGTCCCTGGCAACTGGTGGTGCGCCTGAAGAGGTCTCCAGCCAAAGCGGAGCGCTGATCGTGATGAAGATCCAAGGTAACCCTCAACAAGGTTTAACGGGCGCGACGATTGGCTTTTTCGCCGGATTTGCCGCCGTGGCTCTGTTCGGACCGACTGCCAGTTTATTTAATGAGGTCATGCAGCTATCCCCGGTGATGGTGGGCTTCCTGGTCTCCATTCCATCCTTATCCGGGTCCCTTTTACGCATCCCCTTTGGCGCTTGGGTAGACACCAGCGGTGGCCGAAAACCGTTCCTGATCCTGATGTGGCTGTCCTTTTTGGGAATGTTGGGCTTAATGTTAGTGGTCTCTTTTTTGTATCCAAGTCGATTAACTGCGGATCTCTACCCGTTGTTACTATTATTGGGCGTGCTATGCGGCTGCGGAATTGCCACATTTTCGGTGGGGATCGGCCAGGTCTCCTATTGGTTTCCCCAAGACAAGCAGGGGGCTGCCTTAGGCGCTTATGCCGGGCTAGGCAACCTGGCGCCAGGCTTGTTCTCCTTTTTGTTGCCGGTGGCTTTGCAGAACTGGGGTTTACAGACGGCTTACCTGGCCTGGTTGGTCTTTCTGGGGGTGGGGGTATTTTTGTATCATCGCTTAGGTCTGGATGCCCCATACTTTCAGGCTTTGAGACAGACACGTGCACTTCCAGCCACTGAGTTGGCTAAAGATCAAGACGTTGCTCAACTGGCAGTCAAGGTCGCCAGGGAGCATGGTCAACAGATATTTCCCCGGGGCAATGCAGTGCAGAGCCTGGCGGCTGCGGCGCGCATCAGCAAAACCTGGATGCTGGTGGCCATCTATTTCACCACCTTTGGCGGGTTCATCGCCCTGACCGCCTGGTTTCCCACCTACTGGAAAGGTTTCTACAATTTGGGGGCGCTGACAGCCGGAACCTTGACTGCCGTTTATTCTCTAACTGCCTCCCTCCTGCGTGTAGCCGGTGGTATCGTCGCCGACCGTTTGGGCGGGGAGCGCACGGCCATGTTAGCGCTTTCGACAACCTTGCTGGGTGCAGTGGTGATTAGCCTGTCAAATGTTTTAGGCTGGAGTATTGCGGGTATGTTGCTGATGGCGATCGGGATGGGGATTTGCAACGCAGCCGTCTTTAAGTTGATGCCCATGTATGTGCCCCGGGCGGTTGGCGGGGCAGCCGGCTGGATCGGGGGTCTCGGCGCTTTTGGTGGCTTTGCGATTCCGCCATTGATGGGCGTGATGGTAAGTGATTTTGGTAAGACTGGCTACCCGGCAGGTTTTTGGGTCTTTGTGGGATTGGCGCTGGTTTCGATTGGACTGGCTATGGTTCTGCAGCGCTCGCAGCGGGTCGCTAAACCTATCCTGGCCGAGTGAGCTAGAGACAACAACCAAACCCTAAGGGTCTCGCAGACCCTTAGGGTTTTGAGCAACCTATCACACAGCAGAGTTAATCCCCCAAAGCAGGCGTGTCTCGCAGACCCTTAGGGTTTTAGCGGCGCACTTCCCTCTTCTCCGAAATTCTGAACCCGGTGAACCTTCTCATAGTAAAATAATTAAATGAAAATAAACGAGCTGATGCACCCGAAATGCATGCAGGCGTTTTTGCGAGAGAGCCTGGGCAGCAAAATCCGCGTCAGTCATGTGAAAGTCGCCAAACGTCTGCCGGATTATCTGGTTTTGTTGGTTTCGATCCAGGCCTCCGATCAGCGCCTGGTGGTCAAGGCTGCCGGTGATCATGCAGCGCTTGCCAGCCAGTTTGACCGTACAGCAGCTTTGCATCCCTTCGTAGCACAACATACGCATATTCGCATGCCGCATGTTTTTGCGGCGGATATCAGCCAGCAAATTTACCCTTGGTGCTATCTGGTGAAGGATTATCTTCCAGGGGTCAGCCTGGCGCAGGCGCGCCTTTCGATGAGCGCCACGGAAATCGGGGATGCTTTTTTACAGATCGGTCAGGCAGTTGCAGAATTGCATGCGATGCGCTTCCCTGCATTTGGCGAGTTGGATGTCGATCTGAATCCATCCCCAGCCTTGAACCTTTTCTCGGCGATCCAGGCGCGAGCTGGACGGATCATTGAAAACCCCGCCCACAGGGACACCTTTCTTGAAACCTTAGAGCACCGTCGTGATTGGTTTGCGGGCGAAGCTATCGCCAGCCTGGTGCATGAGGATTTGCATGCCTATAACCTGCTGTTTCATCGTGAGGCGGATGGCTGGAAGTTGAACACCATCCTGGATTTTGACAAAGCCTGGGCGGGACCGGCCGAATCAGATCTGGCGCGGCTGGAATTCTGGCGCGGCATGATGGCCCCGCAATTTTGGCAGGCTTACCTGGCCAGTTCAACTTTGGATGAAGGATATTTAGAGCGGAAGATTCTCTACCAGCTGTTGTGGTGCTTGGAATATGGGGAGGCAAGCGAACAGCATTTCAAGGATACCCAGGGGCTATGTAGGATATTAGGTATCCCTGAAATCAATCTTTTTTAATCGCTTGGAGGATATCCTGACGGACGCGCTGGATATGGTGGCGCATAGCGGCTTCGGCTCCCAGGCTATCATGCGCCTGGATAGCATTGCAAATTTCCCGATGTTCGCTATCCATCAACAAGGCTTTGCGATACAAATAGATGACTGCCCGGTTGCTCTCCTGGAAGGTGGGAATAATATGGTTGATGATCTCCGCGGCGATATCATTGCCGGCTGCCTGGCTGATCTGCAGATGAAAAGCTACATCCAGACGGGACAGCTCGTCAAAGAATTCATCGTGATTGCCGCCATTTTCATCCATTTGGCTTATTTTTTGGCTGATCAAGTCGGTAAATTCACCAATTTTAAGGATGTGTTCTGGTGTTGCCCGTTCGGCTGCCAGACCCGCTGTCAATCCTTCGATACTCTCCCGCACTTCAAGAACCTGTTCCAGGGTATCTTCGCGCAGTTTTAGCCATTGTCGCAGATCAATTGAATGATTATTCATCGGCCGGTTGCTGGTGACATAAGTACCAGAACCGCGGCGCACTTCCACCAGCCCTTCCGCCTCCAGGACGCGTAAAGCCTCGCGCACAGAAGAACGACCCACATTCAGCAGCTTGCTTAGCTCCATCTCGGTGGGGAGCTTCTCGCCGACGGCTAGCTCGCCTTTCAGGATCAGATCGCGAATCTGGTCGACAGCCTGTTCAAAGATGCGCACAGGTTCAACCTTTTGGATGACTTTACGGGGTGGTAAGTTTTCTTGCATATACTCTTCCTAAGAGATCATGATAGTTGTGTTCCATATTTTACACTATGTTGGATAGAAATCGTCTCCACAATTTGGAACAAGCCTATTCTAATTAATTTTGCTTATTCGGAAAATGACATATGTCACTTCGGGGAGGGATACATGCCACTATGAGCAGGTTATCATTTTTTGCTATCCTAATACAGGTCGTGCTGTCTGACAGCATGATGATCAGGAAATATCAGAACTTTGATGGTTAATGGCAGGCGAATTATGAAAGTACCATAAGCGGAGCTATGGCACAAAAAATCACCGACAAAGTTTCGAACCTCAAATTCCGCCAGGCGCGCCCTGTGCGTTTATTTGAACAAGCTGTTGACCAGATCAAGAAATTGATTGTCAGCGGTCATTTAAGACCCGGTGACAAACTCCCCAGTGAAAATGAGCTCAGTCAGTTGTTAAACGTCAGCCGCTCCTCGGTGCGCGAGGCTTTGCGTTCGTTGGAGTCGAATGGCCTGATCCAGGTGAAATCTGGCGCCGGCGCTTTTGTGTCGGACGACGCTTTGGTGATCAGCTCCATCAACGATGCCATGCAACGCTTATTGACCCGCCGTAATCGGGTTCTGAAGCTTCTGCAAGTGCGTTGGGCAATTGAAAGTATGGTCGTGGCTCAGGCAGCCAGCAACATCACATCAGCAGAGATCATCCTGTTGAGCCATATGCTCAATCAACAGAAAATGGTTGTTGAAAACCGTCCAGAGGATTACCTGGAAGAGCTGTCCATCCTGGATGCGGAATTTCACCTGGCAATTTGCCAGGCTGGCGAAAACGATATCGCCTCCGAGATTATTTCCGCCCTGTTGCCTTCATTTCAGGAGGATAACAAGGCGATTTTTTATTTTGAGAAGGGCATCCTGTTGGTGGAAGAACACCAACGCATTTTGGATGCTTTATCACTAGGTGATGCGCAAAAGGCGGAAATGGAGATGCGCGCCCATATTGGCCGGGTGATGCAAGAGTTTGAAAGTCTGAGTTAGAGAATGCATCACTATTTCACAACTTTGGTGTTTTACAGGAAAAGGAAGGAGGCTATTTATTGAAAGATATTTGAATGTGTTGTTTTGATCGAGGGACGTATCCTTACTATAACCAAAAAACTCGGAGGTCCATATGTCGCAATCAACTGTAAAATCTAAGAGTGATATCCCTTGGTTTGACTACAAAATGTGGCCAAGCGGTACACGGGCGATCGTAGCTTCTGTGCTATTCGCCGTTTGTTTTTCAGCTACCATGCAAATTACAGAACGCATCGATACTGCCATTACTGGTGGTTTGTTGGATGTTCTTGGTGGCTTATTCCGTAATGTGTGGTACTGGCCGGCTGTCCTTTATTTCGGCTTAACCGGTGGTTTAATCGCTGCCAATTTCAACCCGATTATTGCAGTGCTAACTGCAACGGGTCCCCTGGCGCCTGCATGGTTTGCAGTCAACACAGCCCATGTCATTCCAGCGGCTTATTTGACCCAGCATGCCTTTGAGTCACGAAGAGCAACTAAGGAGGGTATTTCGCTGAAATACTTCCTGACAAGGATGGTCTTGATAGCCCACCCCTTCTCATTGTTGCCACTGATTCCTGTATGGCTGTTTGTCTTTAAGTTGCCAGTTCTATTTGCAGCCGGCTTATTCCTCCTGGGTTGGGCAACCTCTATCCCCGGTGGCATCATTGGTTTCTACCTTTGCCGCAGCATCGGAAGATCTGGCTTAGTATAACGCGTCAACTAAAAAGGAGACACTTACCATGAATAAAAAAGGGATTATCTGGGCTCTTATCGCTGCTGGCGTCGGTACAGTTTACTTGTTGTTGGCATTCTTAGGTCCGTTGAAAGACGCCAATCTGGGTTTGGGACTTACCTCGGAATTGTCTGCGCAAAAAATTGCTGGTGGCTATAACATGGCCAATGTGGTTATGTTCATCGTCTTCGTTGTGGTGATTGTTGTGTTGTGGGTACTGTGGAACAATTCCCGCAAAAAAGGTGCATAACCTTTAGGCTTTGTATAAAAATGTAAGCAAATTTTATATCTGGTGGGAACAGTTGATTAAACATCATATTGTTCCCACCAAACAATGGAGATTGTTTATGTCTCAAGAACAAAATGATATTGTGATTTCGTTGGAAAATGCAACTTTTCAATATTCAAATACGGATGAACCGACCCTCAAGAATATTAATACCGTCGTTAGAAAAGGCGATTTTATTGGTATGGTTGGCCCAACAGGTTCAGGTAAAACCACCCTGCTTAACTTGATTGCAGGCGTATTGCCTCATTATTTCCCTGGTGATTTGACTGGTGTAGTCAAGATTTTCGGAAAATCCACCATGGAAATGTCGATGGCCCAGCTTTCAAAAGAAATTGGTCTTGTCATGCAAGACCCTGATGCGCAATTATTCAACTTGTTTGTCAAGGACGAGATCATTTGGGGGCTTGAAAACCTGGGTGTCCCCCGTGTAGAGATTGCTGAGCAACGTGAAATCTCGTCGAAAATGTTCCGGATCCATCATTTCTGGACCGGATCACCTATGATCTCTCCGGTGGGGAAAAACAGCTGACTGCCATTACCGCTACTTACATGATGCGTCCAAAAATTTTACTTTTTGATAACCCAACCTCAGCACTGGATCCGTTGGAGAGTCAGATGGTCTTCGAAGCCATAGTAGCGGTTGATGAAGACGATCCAGATGTAACAGTTATCGTTAATGATGATAAAGTCGAAGAACTGGCTTCATTCTCTCAACGTATGTGGTTGATTGATGAGGGAGAACTCAAGTATTGACGCGCCACCTATTGAATTCTTCAACTACCGTGATCGATCTGGCTCACGCCATGATCCGCACACCCTCTGTTACCGAAGCAGCCTATCTCCTCAAAGAAAAAGATAAATGGAAAGGGCAGCTTCCCTTAACAGTGAATGAATTCTTAGAGATGTATAAAAAATAACAGCTCCGAAATAGATAATTGTCAGGAGAGAATTTATGGCAAAGAAAAATGTTGAAGTAAAAAATGGAGATCTGGAAATTAAGGATTTGACCTTTATTTATCCGCCTCCGAAAAAGTTGGAAGTTTTTACAAAGATGAACTTATCGGTAAAAGAAGGTGAATTCGTTGCTATCATTGGGCACAACGGTTCGGGGAAAACAACGCTTTCGAAATTGATAAGTGGCTATTTAAAACCAAACAGTGGTTCGATTAAAATCGGCGGGGCTGAAGTTGTTAACATACCGCCACGTGTACGTCCAACCGTTGTAGGGTATGTATTCCAAAACCCTGACCACCAGGTTTTCAAGGATACAGTATGGGAAGATCTTATATTTGGTCTAGAAAACCTGGGAATACCGGAAGAGGAAATAGTCCCGCGGGCTACGGAAGTCATGAACCGTTTGATGCTCTCAAAACATGAGGAAACACATCCCTTCCGTTTGGGGAAAGGCGACCGTCAGCGTGTTGCTTTTGGTGGTATCCTGGTCATGAACCCGAAGGTACTCCTGGTTGACGAACCTACCACAGGCCAGGATCCAGAGAAAGCGCGTGAGATCATGCGCTTGCTGAAGGATATCAATCGTGAACGTAATGTAACCATTATTGTTGTAACACACGCCATGGAATTGGTGGCTGAATTTTGTGAGCGGGTTGTAGCGATGGGTAAGGGGCAAATTTTAATGGATGGTCATCCACGCGAGATTTTCAGCCAACCCGAAGTGTTAGCTCAAACTTATGTCCGCCCTCCCCAAATTTGTCGCCTGGGGTTGACTTTAGACCTATCTCCCCTGCCATTGACAGTTAATGAGCTGGTCCGGATATGCTGGAAGCGAAACAAGGAGGATTAACCGTATGAAACCACTTTATCAATTTTCCGCCGGCGATTCTTTTGCACACCGCCTTGATCCTCGAACCAAGTTGATCTTTGTCTTGTGTTACATGGTAGCTGCCTTTATTGTGCCAGAACCCTGGTGGATGTTTCTGGGTGTGATTGTACTTTTATGGGTATTGGGTGGCATAACGCCAAAAGATTATAGTGTGTTTGTTGTTTATATGTTGCCGCTGATGATTACACTCACTGTGATTCAAATGTTGGTCGGAGGAAAACCGGGGATTGTCATTCTCGGAAGGGAAATAGGCTTCTTATCCCAAGCCGGTTGGGACATTGGCATTCGGATTTCATTCCGTTTGCTCACCACAGGAATGGGATTTATTTTGTTCTCTATGACTACTGATCCCTTTGATACCGGTCTATCGCTTTACCGGTCAGGTTTGAAGTACAGCATCTCCTATATGTTTGCATTTGCGCTACGTTTCTTTCCTTTGCTCCAGGAAGAATTATTTGTAATCCGCAGCGCCTTACAGGCCAGGGCTTACGCATCGGTTGGGTCGAAGAATCCGATCACAATTGTCAAAGGTGTAACCACCTCCGTGGTGCCGTTAGGAGTTGGCGCTCTTCGCCGCAGCCAAGATATTGCCCTGGCAATGGAAAGGCGTGGTTTAGGTTTTCCAACCGAACTAGGCATTGAACGGGTCATTTTCCGTGATATTCGCTTGAGATTTTGGGATTATGTAATTATCTCCCTATCCGTGATTGGGTTAATTACAGTTATTGTGCTCTTTGGTTGGGGTGGGAAAGCCTGGACGGTACTTCCAGATCAATCCTCTAGGTTTTTGGAGATAGCGCTGCGCTCCTGGATTGTTTAACGGTTGGTAAGGGCTTGGAAGAAGATCGGCTAATGTAAAAGTAGAGGTGTTGGTGTGAAGGACATCGATTGGAAAAAGTTGTTTTTGATCTGGTTGTTTGCAGGTATGGCTTCTTTTATCACCCTCTTGGTTGTGCAATATTTCCAAGGTGAGGTTGACGCTGTTCTAAAGGTGCTGGGTAAAGGCGCGGCTGTCGGTCTAAGTATTGCAGTGATGTTTTCCTTACCCAGAAAGCGCAAAGATTATCCATGGATGTAATCCTTCGAAAACTCCAGATTGTGAGCTATAATCATGACTGATCGTAAAATTCGCGCGATTATCGCTGTAGCTTTTGTAGCCGGGTTATTTATTGCATCTGTATCCTTCCTGATGTATTTTCGTAAATGGCCAACCTGGGTAATGGTTGCTATCTTTGTTACCTATTCCATTATCCAGATTAGCATGGCTCCTAGTCATCTTTCGAAAAATTTACGAAAGCCGATTGGTGGACTTGCCTGTCAGATTAAGAAAGCGCTACCCTCCCTTGGGTTACCAGCCTTTGCTTGATAACCCGCACTCAAAATTTGATGTGATTTTATAAGTCCACCTAGCCAGGTGCTTTCAGCGCCAGATTGCGGTGAGGCGATGGGTTTGGGTTATTTGGCAGCGGAATTGCGGAAAAAGGGTCTGAAAACCCTGGTAATCGATGCCCGACTGATGGGGATTGATGTGATGCAGACTGTTGAACTGCTGCAAATGTACCAGACCCCCATGCTGGGCATTAATATGAATTTTCAATATCTAGCGCCTTCTGCAACCCACTTAACTTAAGAGCATTGAGAATGCGAAATTACAAAGTCATATTACGGTCGGTGGCTTATACGCTTCTGTAGCCTATGAAGAGTTGATGCAATAAAATTCCCGGAATCGATACAATTGTTCGTTTTGAAGGTGAGCGCACCTATTTGGAATTGCTGAGTTCAGTTGGATGAACCAGAAAAATGGACTGAGATCGATGGGCTGATTTTCCGAAACAAGCAGCAAGGGGGATTGATAACTAACCCGTTAAGACCATTGATCGCAAACCTAGATGAAATTTCCAATCCGGAGAGAGATTATCTTCCTTATATAAAGGAAATGGGCGGCTATGCCTATGTGGTATCATCTCGGGGCTGCAATGGCGTGTGTGCGTATTGTGTCCAGCAGCGTTCGGTTTCCGATCCTAAAGGTCGCCGGTGGAGAGGGCCGCGATCCCTTGAAGAAGTGGCAGAATGAATTGCAGCATTTGCGTCAGGAATTTGGGATCAAGTTATTTTCCTTTGTGGACGATGATTTCTTTGGGCCAAAAGTGGACGGAAAAACGCATGCAGAAAGAGTAGCAGAAGCGCTAATTGAGAAGAATGTTGACTTGAATTTCCTGATTAGCGTTCAGCCTCGGGACATTGAATACGATTCTTGTGCATATGCTGAAAAAAGCAGGATTGGACAGCGTCATCCTGGCAACCGATAATTTCTCCCAACCTGTTCTAGATCGTTACAAAAAGTTGACGACGGTTGAGCAGAATATTGAAAGCGTAAGAATTCTTGAATCCCTGGATATCGATGTTTATCTCGGTCTGATCCTTTTCGATCCTTGGACCACGCTGGACTGAACTAGATGGAAAACCTGCAAGTCTTACGGAATTTCCCTATGTTCGTCCTTGGCAGATTCTAAGTAAACTTGAAATCTTATCATGGCAGCCCGATTACCCTGGAATTGGAAAAATTGGGATTGTTACAGAAAGATGGCTTTAATTTCAAGTACGCAGTACCTAGACAAACGTATTGAGGGTGTTTACATGGCGATTGAAACGATCATGAAAATCCTGCACCCGAGCATGATGGAACTGGATACTTTCCGATGGGGTAACCTGGACTATTCTCCAGAAAATCGGTGGATACTGAAATTTCCATAAAGATGAACTTACTTCCAAATGAACCGTAATTACAATCGCCAAGCATTGGATTTTGCTCTGGAAATCGTGAATCGGCAATCCCGTTCGGATCAGCCTTTAGCTCAGGCTGAGCTTGCTGACCCTAAATTGATCCGTGAATCAGAAATCCTCAATGAATTAACCCTGCGTGAAATTCTGCACTTGCGCAGCCAAATGAGCGATTTCGATGGAGATATGGAGTTGACTTCAATTCCTCTTGAAATCACCCATTCAAATGATTGATGTTCATCAAGATGTGATGATAGGCCAAAATTTTTGAAAAGGAGTAAAAAATGACACGAAAAATTCTTGTAATCAATCCGAACACATCTTTGTCGATGACAGAAGATATTAAGGCATCGGCAGAAGGGGTCAAATTACCCGAATTCCGAATTGACTTATGTTAATCCAGAAGAAGGTCCGGAATCGATTGAAACGTATTTAGATGAATTTCTCGCAGCTATGGGTGTATTGAAAATCATTGCCAAAGAACGTGACAATTATGATGGTTTTGTAATTGCTTGCGGCGACGATCCTGGTTTGTTTGGTGCACGCGAAGTGACAGATAAGCCTGTGGTTACGATTGGTCAATCTCCCATGTTAATTGCTCCCTTGCTCGGTTTCAAATTTAGCATTCTTGGAACCTGGAAGGGAGATGGTCCCCGCAGTGTTGACAAAGTAAAAAAATATGGTCTGGACAATCTGCTTGCTTCGGTGATTCCTTCTGGTGAAACGGTCCTGGGAAGTCATTGCGATCATGCCGGATTGATTGATCGTTTAGAGGTTCTGGGCAGGAAAGCCATCGATGAAGATGGCGCTGAAGTTTTGATGACCACCTGTGCAGGTATGGCTGGTGTGCACCAGGAACTTTCACGGCGTTTAGGTGTTCCCTGTTTGGAAGGCGTTTCCTGTGCGGTGAAATTGGTTGAGATTCTTAATTGACTTAGGTTTGAAAACCACTCGTGTAGGGCAGTATTACCCCCTCCCAGTAGCAAAGCCTTTGAAAGGTATGCCTGAATTCAAGCATCTGGAATGCTTTGAGTAAATCTTAACCTTTGATTGTGTGACAAGAGAATATTCTCTTGTCACACATTGACGCGGGGGACCTTGCCCTAATTAGTTTCACAAAACTTCACTTTAAAGGTAACACACAGGTTTATTGGGTATTAATATAAATAATTATAATATATATTATAATTATAGGTGTGTGACTATTTCACAAGTATGGTGCATAAATCTCAAGGAGGTAAATTATGGCACTACTCATTAAAAACGGCACCCTGGTGACTAACGGCGCCGTATTCAAAGCTGACTTGCTGATTGAAGATGGCAAGATCGTACAAATCGCTGAGAATATCTCGGCGAATGGCGAAGTGATCGATGCGCGTGGCAAGTATGTCTGCCCGGGTGGGGTGGAGATCCACACACATCTGGATGGCATTTTGCATGGCATGCGCACCGTGGATGACTGGTATTATGCCAGCCTGGGGGCGGCATTTGGCGGGACCACGACCATTGTGGACTTCCCCATGCAGGGTGTGCAGCAAACTTTGGGGGAAACCATCGAGGAGTTTCATCTGCGCGCCAAAGATAAGAGTATCGTTGATTACGCGTTCACCCCCATTATCAGCCAGTACAAGGAAGAGACCTTCCAAGAGATTCCCGAGCTGATCGAAGCTGGAAACCCGACTTTCAAAGTGTTCATGTACTACGATTGGAAGGTAAGCGACTACAACCTGGCGCGGGTTTTGGATGTGACCGGCAGCAATGGCGGCATGATCAGTATTCACTGCGAAAATGCCGGCACGATCGATTACCTGGGCGACAAGGCTATTCGCGAAGGCAAGACTGGCGTTGAGTGGCATGCGCCTACCCGACCGGTGAGCACTGAAGTCGAAGCCACCTACCGGGTGATGCAGGTGGCCGGCGAGTTGGGCGTGCCTGTACTGGTGGTGCACATGTCTGCGGCTGGAGCGGTCGAAGAGGTAGCCAAAGCACGCGCTCGCGGCGTCAAAGCCTATGGCGAGGCCATGCCGCATTTCTTGCTGCTGGATGACAGTGAATATAATCGTCCCGGGTACGAAGGCATGAAGTACGTGATCACCCCGCCTTTGCGACCCAAGGTGCACCAGGAAGCCTTATGGGCTAACCTGCGCAACAACACTTTGGTGACAGTGGGTTCTGATCACTGCGCCTTCCCCTACAAGGACAAAATTCGCCTGTTCGAAACCCGCGGTTCTGTCTTCCAGAAGATTCCACATGGCGCACCAGGTATCGAGACCCGTGTACCCTTGATTTATTCTGAAGGCGTCAGCAAGGGACGCATTTCCCTGACCCGTTTCGTGGATGTGGTCGCCACCAATCCTGCCAAGCTGGTTGGTTTGTATCCCAAGAAGGGTGTTTTGGCTCTGGGATCGGATGCTGATATCATGATTATCGATCCGCAAAAGGAAGTCACCATCAGCCAGACCATGCTGCACGGCAAGACGGACTACACTCCCTTTGAAGGCTGGAAACTGAAAGGTTATCCGGTTACCAGCATCAGCCGTGGTAATATCCTGGTGCATGAGGGCGAAGTTGTGGCGAAACCTGGTTCCGGTGAATTTTTGAAACGCAAGCGCTTTGAGGTCTTCTAAGATTGTGATGACAGAACATCCAGAGTTTGTTCAGTTCATTCGCTCGCACCGCTCCGTGCGAGCATACACAGACCAGCCTGTAGAGGATGCAGTGGTGGAAAACATTGTGGAAACTGCCCAATGGGCCTCCTCATCTTCCTTCCGCCAGGCCTACAGCGTAATTGCTGTGCGCGATGCGCAGAAAAAACAACAATTGCGCGAGTTGTGCAGCAAGCAGCGCTGGGTTGAAGAAGCGCCGGTGTTCCTGGCTTTCTGTGTGGATATGCACCGCCTGGACGTGGTTTGCCAGATGCATGGATTGCAGGCCAACCTGGAGCATACCGAAACCTTTCTGATTGCTGCTTTGGATGTCGGTATCCTGCTGCAAAACGCCGCACTGGCTGCAGAGGCGCAGGGATTGGGCATGGTGATGATCGGCGGTCTGCGCAATTATGCCCGCCAGGTTGCTGAGCTGTTAGAGCTGCCGGCTGGGGTGGTGGGTATTTGCGGAATGTGCCTTGGCTATCCAGCACAGTTACCCGCTCAGCGACCCAGGCTGCCGCTATCCGAAGTTCTACATTGGGAGAAATACGATCAGGACGATGCAGCCCGACAGGAACGCCTGGCCAGCTATGATCAGGTGATTAAAGATGCAGAAATATATCCAAGCAAGGATGGAGGCCAGAACCGTGGTTGGACCGAAGTCATGTCCAAGACGGTTTCCAAACCACCGCGTGCTGGAGACCGGCAGATACTGAAGCAGATCTTGATCGAGCGGGGATTTAAGATGGAATAGACACCCGACAGGTGTCATATATAATAGACACACAGGTAGAACGGCAGGGAATTATCGAACCCTGCCGTTCTATTATTTTGTGTTAATATTCCGAAAAAGTGCAAAATTCTTTATTAATTTTACCGAAATTAATAGAAAAGTGGTATTCAAATGGCTCTATTACAAAATATGTGACATTTATCACTTGATATTGCGTCACATATATTTTATCATATCATGTAGTCAGACAACTCTACTACATAACGAACGGATTACCTGTTTACCCAACCAAAAACATGTAATTTTCTAAATCGAATTCCCAACTAGTTAATAAAAATATAATTCTTGGAGCAAACAATGAATATTTTGATCCTAAACCCGAATACCTCAGAAGCGTTTACCTCCAGCATTCAGACAACAGCGGATCAACTAAAGGGGCCTGAGACAGTGGTTGAGGCGACTAATCCATCCAGTGGCCCCAATACCCTCGATTGTGTTTATGACATCCTGTTGTGCTCTCAGCCTTCGCTCGAAACGATTATTAATTACCAGGATCGCTTCGATGGTTTTATTGTTGCCTGCTTCACGGATCACCCAGTGATCTACGCGGCGAGAGAAATCACCTCGAAACCGGTGATCGGGATCATGGAAGCTGCGTTATACATGGCCTGCATGCTTGGACGCACTTTCAGCATTGTCACACCTCCTGACCGGTTAAAAGGTCCGATATTAGATGGTGTCGATCGATATGGATTGACCAAGCGCTGTGCTTCTGTTCGCACACTTGGTATGGCAGTGGCTGATTTAAAGGCTTCTCCACCTGATGTCGTCCGTTCCCGCATGGAGAAAAAGGCTCAAGAAGCTATTGACGAAGATGGCGCGGAAGTCATTGTTTTAGGTTGCGGAGGATTTGCAGGCTTGGACAAGGAACTCCAACTCAAGCTGGGAGTACCAGTCATTGAAGGTGTCTCAGCTGCGCTCAAGATTATGGAAGCTTTACTGGGCTACGGTGTTACTACCAGTAAAAATCAAACTTATTCTCAACCGGACCCGAAGCCGTTGCGGGGATTGCCAGACGTTTTCTCCATACCGTATGGCAAAAAGTAAAAATGTTTGCGGTTTTATTGGCGTCTTAGGCATCAAGGTTTTTCACGGGAATAACGATTCTGGTTGATGGTGGAACGATGCTAATAACCATCAGCCCCAAACCACTACTTTCTCAGTCTAAAGGAGGAAAATTCAGAAGAAACAGAATCAATGATTTTTTTACGATAAGTATTTGTACCTCCAAAATTTAAAATTAGACAAAAATCAAGGAGAAATTGAAATGGCAATTCGTTTACTTCACAAATATTCCAACGCTTTGTTAATTATGGTGCTGATTGCTTTAAGCCTCGGCGCCTGTCAGCCTGCACCAGCACCGCAGCCGACAGAAGCACCCGCTGTTGCTGAACCAGCTAAAACAGAAGCAGCTCCTGCAAACCCCGAGCCAGCTACAAAGAGAGTTGCCTTGTTGATGCCAGGTGTTATCCATGACCAGTCTTGGAGCCAAAAAGGTTACGAAGGCGCTAAATCATCAACAGATAAACTTGGATATGAACTGGCTTATACCGAAAATGTCGCCCAGGCAGAGCAAACGGAAGTTTTCCGCAACTACGCCAAGCAGGGATTTGATATCATTATTGGTCACGGAGGACAATTTGTCGATGCAGCAAAGACTGTTGCGGCTGAGTTTCCAGATATCCAATTCGTAGTGACCAATTCCACAATTGCTGAAGGTAACCTGAGTGGTACGGTAGCAGACTATTATCAGATTGGTTATATGGCAGGGGCTATTGGTTGCCGTATGACAAAAACGAATAAGATTGGTGTCGTGGTCGGGCAGAAACCTCCCCATTTCGAGCCTGCCTGGGAAACCATGCCGATGGGTGCGAAATCATGTGGAAAAGATGTCGAAGTGACATTCTCCATTACGGGTGACTATTCAGATGCCAATAAGGCTCGAGAAGCCGCTTTAGCGCTAATTGCCGATGGAGCTGATGTCTTGTTTGCCATGACAAATGAGGCTCAAGCAGGCATGTTTAGTGCAGCCGAAGATAAAGGTGTCTGGGCAATCGGCCTTCACTCGGATCAGAGCGCCGAATGGCCAAAAACAATCATTGCAACTGTAGACGAGAACCCTTCCCTTTTGACAGCTGAGGCAGCTAGTGGGAATATGACTGCTGGGATGTTGCGTTATATAACATTTGCCAACGGAATGCAAGTGATTTATTCATCACTGATCCCAGCTGATATTCTGGCAGAACTACAGAAAATCCAGCAAGATCTTGCGGATGATAAGATCGAACTCGGAAAATGAAAGTAAAGAAGTAAAGAGATTATTATTGGTGACCACTCGATTATCGGTGGTCACCAATAATCATGAGGAGATTGTAGAATGACGCAGAACGAGATTTTCTTGGAAATGCGTGGAATTAGCAAAACATTCGATAACGTCCAAGCGAATAATAATATCTCTTTTGATGTAAAAAAAGGCGAGGTCCATGCACTGTTGGGTGAGAACGGCGCTGGCAAATCTACGCTCATGAAGATCCTTTACGGGCTTTACCAGGCAGATCAAGGTGAAATACTTGTAAAAGGCCAGAAAGTTAATATCACTTCTCCGCATGCGGCAATTTCCCATGGAATAGGGATGGTTCATCAGAACTTCATGCTCGTTGAGAACCTCACTGCGCTTGATAATATCTTGCTTGGCTTGAACGAAGATAACTCACCTTTTTTAAATAAGAGGGAAGCCAGGAATCGATTTAAACAGTTAGCAAATACCTACGACTTGTTAATCAATCCTGATACCCCTGTTTGGCAACTTCCTGTAGGGCAGCAACAATGGTTGGAATTATTGAAGTTATTATTCCGAAATGTTCAATTGTTAGTACTTGATGAGCCAACCGGGGTATTGGCGCCCAGTCAAGTTAAAAATCTCTTTACAACGATACGGCGTCTGACTGAAGAAGGCCGGTCTGTAATTATCATTAGTCACAAACTGGATGAGGTGCAGGAGATATCGGATCGAATAACAGTGCTGAGAGATGGAGGCGTGGTAGGCACCCTGTTAACAAAAGAATCAAATCCATCAATCCTTGCGAAAATGATGGTTGGGCGTTCCGTTTCTTTGGCGTGTAGGCCTCGACCGGTAGCGGAAATCAAAAGCGAAGCGCTAACCATTAAAGATTTGTGGTGTAACGATGAGCGTGGGATCCCAGCGATTCGCGGGCTAAATTTATCTGTAAGTGAGGGTGAAATTGTTGGTATTGCCGGAGTGGACGGAAATGGACAGCGAGAATTAGCGAATTGTATTGCAGGTTTGCAAAAACCAAGCAGTGGGACGATACAGATTGGTGGAATCCAATACAAAAACGCGGCAATTAGCCCTTCGATATTAGGGTTTGTTCCAGAAGATAGAAAATTAACAGGTTTAATTCCTTCCTTCAGTGTAGCAGAAAATCTTGTCTTGAAGACGTTTTGGAAGAGCCCCTTAGCTAGAAGGGGTGTATTAGATCTGAAAAAGATGAAAGCTGCTGCTAAGGATTTGGTGGCATTGTATAAAATTAAGACACCCACCGTGGAGATGCCGGTGCAAACATTATCCGGCGGCAACCAACAGAAAGTTGTGGTTGCCAGGGAGAGTAAAGCCCGCCCACTCCTTCTTTTGTGCTCGCAAGCTACACGGGGTCTTGATCTGGGCGCCATCGAATTCCTTCATGAATTGATCTTGACCGAGAGGAATCGTGGGTGCGGTGTTCTTTTCATTTCTACAGAGTTGCCGGAAGTCCTTGCATTATCTGATCGCATTATGGTTCTTTATAAAGGTGAAAGTATGGGGGTGTTACCTGGAGACAAAGCTGATGTGAATCTCATTGGTGAGATGATGCTGGGCAGAAACCTCGACAAATTAGAAAATGGTTTTTCTAGCTAAGCAGTTGGGATACAAAAAGTGATGAATAAACTACAAACGCATCAGTTCTTAAATTTTGCAATCTCTGGTTTTCGACCATTGATTGCAATCTTCTTCGCTTTGTTAATATCGGGCGCCATGGTAGCTATCAATGGGACAAATCCGATTTTAGCCTATGCGGCTCTTTTAAAAGGGGCTGTTGGAAGTGTCGATGGGCTGGCAAACACGGCTGTACGCGCCACTCCATTAATCCTTGGGGGTCTCAGTTTTGCTATCGCATATCAAGTGGCATATTTTAATGTCGGGGTTGAAGGGCAAATGTACATGGGAGCTGTGGCAGGAACGGTAGTTGCCATTATGCCGCTCCCGATCCCAAGCTGGCTGCATGTTACCCTGACCCTTCTTGCTGCTGCGATAGGAGGAGCCCTATGGGCTGCTATTCCTGCATACCTTCGTGCTTACCGCGGTATTAGTGAAATCGTAGTGACCATTATGCTCAATTTTGTAGCTATATATTTTGCGAGCTATACAGTCACCAGCGGTGGTCCTCTTGCTAAAGAAAATGCCTTTTTCCCGCAATCCCCAGAAATAATCAAAAGTGCAGAATTGCCGATCCTGCTCCAAGGTTCAAGCCTTCATGCAGGTTTTCTCATTGGATTGGCTCTATGCATTATCACCTTCTTGGTTTTGAAATACTCTACGCTTGGCTTTCGAACAAGAATGGTTGGTGCAAATCCAGTGGCCGCCCAATACAGCGGGATAAACGTTAAATCTCATTCATTTTTGATCATGCTCATAGCAGGAGCAGTCGGTGGTATCGCAGGTATAGGAGAGATATTGGGATTACGGCATGCATTGTTTGATGGGTTTTCAGGTAACCTGGGGTATGACGGTATCGCTGTGGGCCTCCTTTCTGGCGCGAGCCCAATTGGTGTCATTGTTTCTGCATTGTTCTTTGGTGGATTGCGAGCTGGAGCCTCTTTAATGCAACAGCAAGTAGGCGTTGAAACTGCGATAGCACAAATCATTCAAGCCCTGGCAATATTCTTCCTGATGGGATTTGGCTTTTCTCAAAAAAACCAATATTTTCAACGAAAAGGGGAAGAAAAGCAAGAGCTGGAAGTTATGTTATCGCAGGAGGTTAAGAACGAGGATGAGACGAAAAGCATTGGAGGTGAATTGTGAGTATTGATATCATTGCTCTCGAAGAATTGCTGCGCGGTAGTGTCAGAATGGCTACCCCAATCATATTGGCAACAACCGGTGGCATCTATTGCGAGAGAAGTGGGATCTTCCCGGTTGGCATGGAGGGATGGATGCTGGTAGGCGCATTCACTTCAGTTGCAATTAGTAGATCAACAGGCAATTTGATCTTAGCATCGCTAGCGGGTATGCTAGCAGGCATGCTTTTATCCCTTATTTTCGCATTCTTGACGATTAATCGAAAAGTAGATCAGATGGTCATAGGCCTGGGATCCAATATTTTTGCACTGGGCTTGACCAATTGGCTGGCTCCTAGCATCATGAAAGGCGAAATGACTCGAGTAGCCTTGTTCCCTGTATTAAGTACACCTCAAATGCAAAAGGTGCCTATTATCGGACAAATGATTCTCAGTCAACCTGTGATTGTGTGGATTGCACTCATTTTGCCTATATTTTCGGCTATTGTCCTCTATCGTACAAAGTTTGGTCTTAATATCCGCTCGGTAGGGGAAAATCCACAGGCAGTAGCAGCTGCTGGATTATCGGTATTTAAATATCGATATTATGGCGTACTGATTGGCGGTGTATTTGGAGGACTTGCTGGAACAGCTTTAGCGCTTGCAGAGCTTGGACTATTTGTTCCCAATATGACCGGTGGCAGAGGTTTTATTGTTCTTGCATCGCATGTGGTAGGAAAATGGGATCCAATCATAGTCACCCTGGTTTGTCTCCTATTTGGAGCTGCAGATGCATTTCAACTAAGAGCACAGCTCTCACCCCTCAGTGTCAATATCCCTTATCAAGTTTTCTTGATCATTCCTTATCTTGTAACCATACTTGCCCTCACTGGGCTAGTTGGCCGAACCCATCCACCAAAAGCTCTTTCAAAACCGTACGAAGTGGAAACTGAAACTTAGTATCAAATAATTTTGAAACCAAAAACACACAACAGGTGTCAAATATAATAGACACACAGGTAGAGCGGCAGGGAATTATCGAACCCTGCCGTTCTATTATTTTGTGTTAATATTCCGAAATAGTGCAAAATTCTTTATTAATTTTACCGAAATTAATAGAAAAGAGGTATTAAATTGACTCTATTACAAAATATGTGACATTTATCACTTGATATCGTGTCACAAATATTTTATCATATCATGTAGTCAGACAACTCTACTACATAACGAACGGATTACCTGTTTACCCAACCAAAAACATGAACGTGTACGTCAAAATCCAAATCCAATTTTCAAGTGTTCAAGGACAGGAGGACATCAATGTCTAAACGAAGGAAATCGCTGTTTGTAGTGGTTATCCTGGTGCTCATTGCTTCTATGGCGCTCGGCGCTTGCCAGCCAAAAGAAGAAGCCAAGGCGATTAAGGTCAACGTGGGCACACAGCGGGGATTGTATTCAGCTTTAGCATTTGTAGTAAAAGAAAAAGGTTATTTAGATGAAGAAGGCATCGATGCTGAGTGGAACTGGTTCGCAGGCAGCCCGCAACTGCTAGAAGCAATGAAGGGCGGCAGCATTGATGTTGGTTTACCGGTTGGCTCAGCGCCAGGACAGGTAGCCGTAGGCAATGGTTCGCCTCTGTACATTATTGCTAACATTGTTTGGGGCAACGAATCCATCGTGCTGCGCAAGGATCTCGAAGGTACAGTTGATGTTACCAAACCGGAAACATTCAAAGGCTTGGTCATCGCTACCATTTCGAAGAGCAGTATGCAGGATTACGTGGCTCGCCTTTGGTTGGAGAGCATTGGCGTCGATCCTGAAACCGACGTTGAGTGGCGAGAAGTCGCTGCCGGTGCTGCACAACGCAGTGCATTCCTCTCTGGTGACATTGACCTGGCTGCTACCTTGGAACCCCATGGAACCCTGTTGCAGAATGAAGGCGTGGGTGTCATCGTGGGTCTCGGCGAGAAAATTGCCCCTCATCATGACAATACTGGCTTAGTTGTCACCAAGGATTTCCTGGCTAACAACCGCCAGGCAGTTGTTGGCATTGTAAAAGCTCTTGAAAAGGCCCGCAAATTCGCCGAAGAAAATCCAGAAGAGTTCTATGCCATCACTGCGAAATATTTTGAAGTTGATCCGGCAGTCATTAAATCTTCATTTGATAATGAAGTTATCGTTCTGCCTGATACTCTGATGCCCAACGAAGAATGGTATTTCAAAGTAGGTGAATGGCTGGATAAATGGGGTTACACCAAGACTACACATGATCAATACCTGCCAGATTACCTGAGCGTTTACAAAGAAGTTCTCAAAGAAGCTGGTATCCAGTAAATCTAACACCCTATCATCGTTTGTAGTTTGTCTGACGGCAATACACCACACTTTACCCAAATGAATAACAATGGCAAACCCTCCCCTGAAGAAATAAATTTCCGAAGGGGGGGTAACCATTGAGATCAGACCTGGGCAGAATAGGGAAAATTACACAATGAATAAAGAAAAATTAATTGGCATTTTAAGCCCTATCATTTTTCTCCTGGCTTGGCAGAGTTTACGATGGTTTGGACTGATTGATCCAAACTATATTCCCGGTCCATCCGATATTATTGAAGCTTTTGTCAGTAAATTAGGTGAACCAAGACCCGATGGCTCGACTTTGTTAGAACACATCTGGTCAAGCTTCCGGACATCCACCACGGGATTTATCCTGGCCGTCATCGTTGGCGTGCCCTTGGGGCTCTTCATGGGCTGGAAAAAAACCCTGGACAAGGCTATCCGGCCAACTTTTGATATCTTTCGCCAGATTCCTTCCCCAGCCTGGATCCCTTTTTCCATCTTCTGGTTTGGAATTGGCGTGCTCCAGCGCGGTTTTATTGTCTGGCAATCCTCGTTTGTCCCAATCGTGATCAATTCCTATTACGGAATGAAGAACGTGGACCCGGTATACATTGAAAATGCTAAGGTCCTCGGTTTTTCGGATTGGGAAATTTTTACAAAAATCTATGTGCCGGCCAGCTTACCTCAGGTATTTACTGGAATTGTAACGGGTTATGGCATTTCCTGGTTCGTCCTGACGGCAGCTGAAATGCTCGCGGCGACCGATGGCTTGGGTTACATGATCTGGACGGCCAGCCGCTTGGGCAGGTCGGACCTGATTGTTCTGGGTATGTTGATGATTGGTCTGATCGGATCGTCACTGACGACCATTATTGGTCGAATTGAACGCTACTTCATTCGATACAAGGCGATAAGGTAACCGATATGGGTGAACAAGCAAGCATTCAAACTGTACCAGATGTTAATCAGGACCTGTCCAGTAACAAGGTGAAGGACACCCTTCTGTTTGTTTTGCCTCTCGCATTGGTCCTGGCAATTTGGCACTTAGCGGGTATGAACTCGACAACGCTCCCCACGCCATGGGAAGTAGTTGAGAAGATTGTCTATATGATTTTCAACGAAGTGGCTGACCGGACCTTGTGGGAACATATCTATGCTAGCGTCTACCGCATGCTAATTGGCATTGGTGATCGGCATCACCCTGGGCGTTCCCTTTGGCATTTTCATGGGATGGAATCGATTTTTTGAGGCTGGTGCAAAACCGCTGTTCGAAACGTTCCGCATGATCCCCTCACTTTCCTGGATTCCTCTCTCAATCATCTTCTTCGGAACCAGTGAGATGGGTAAGATCTTTATCATCATCATCGCTTCCTTCCCGCCTGCCGTGTTAAATTCCTGGCGTGGTGTGCGATTGGTAGACCAGGATATGGTTTCAGCCGCGCGTATCCTTGGGGCAGATGATCTAACCATCATGCGCACGGTGATCTTCCCTTCGGCGTTGCCGTCCATCTTTGCTGGTATTCAGTATGCCGTGAGTATTTCCTGGATGTGCATCCTGGCTGCAGAATTGGTTGCGGCTGGCGAAGGCCTGGGTTACCTGACTTATTACGGTATGGAAATCCCGGATATGGCCATGATTGCTGCGGGTATGTTGATTATCGGTGTGGTTGGCTTTCTAATCAGTTCGCTACTCAGGAGGCTCGAGAAGGTGGTGGCGCCATGGAAATGAAAATTAAGATGCAAATTGAGAATCTCAATAAATCCTTTACGACCAAACAAGGCCAACTCCAGGTTCTGAAGGACATCACCTTTGATGTTTATGATAATGAATTTCTGGTGATCTTAGGACCTGGTGGTTGTGGAAAAACAACCTTGCTTAAAACGTTATCCGGCCAGATGCCTTACGATAGTGGAACGATTAAATCTGAATCGGTCAAGGGAATTGGCTTTGTTTTCCAGGGTTTTTCCATTTTCCCCTGGATGACTGTCAAACAAAACGTGGAATATGGATTACGCATAGCCAAGAAATCTACAGAAGAACGCGATGCCACCGCCAAGAAATATATCGATCTGGTTGGTTTAAATGGTTTCGAAGATTACTATCCGAAACAGATTTCCGGTGGCATGAAGCAGCGCGTCGGGGTTGCCCGTATGCTGGCAATCTCTCCTGATATTATGTTGATGGATAATCCCTTGGGGCACCTCGATGCTCAAACAAAATTTTCATTGCAAGATGAGTTCCTGCGCATTTGGGACGTAGAGAAAAAGACCGTTGTTTTTGTCACCAATGATGTGGAAGAAGCTGTTTATTTAGCGGATCGCATTCTTTTGCTTTCCAATATACCCGCCCAAATCAAAGATGAATTCCCGGCCAGGTTCCAACGACGCGGACCGAATGGTGAGCTGCTTCGCCGGGACCGCTCGAGTGACGAATTCCTGGCGCTGCGCAAGAAACTTTCGGAGGTGTTCTAATGGGTGAAGAGAAACGTGTAAAAGTGCAGGTGACCAACCTCACCAAGCAATTTGGTGATTTGTTGGTTTGCAATCAGTTGACCTTCGATGTCTATGAAGGTGAGTTCCTGGTCATCGTAGGACCGACCGGCTGTGGTAAGACAACTTTCTTAAACCTGCTATCTACGCTGATCCCTCCGTCAAAAGGACAGATCCGTATCGACGGGGAACCGGTGGATTTGAAAAAACATAGCCTGTCTTATGTTTTTCAAGAACCATCCAGCATACCCTGGTTGAACGTGGAACAAAATATCAAATTTGGTTTCGATACCAAGCGCAGAGCTCATTTGCGCAATCTTCCAAAAACCCAGGAAAGAATTAAAGAGCTGATTCAATTAACGGGTCTTGAACCATACCTGGAAGCCTATCCGAAAGATTTGTCGGTCAGCCTGCAGCAGCTGGTGGTATTGGCGCGCTGCTTTGCAATCGATCCGGACTTGTTGCTGATGGACGAGCCTTATGGGCAGCTGGATATCAAAACCCGCCTTGCACTGGAAAGCGAGCTGCTGAAGGTTTGGAGAACTTTGAACAAAACGGTGCTTTTCGTGACTCACAATATCGAAGAAGCCGTTTACCTGGCTGAACGGATCATTGTTTTGACCAACAAGCCCACAACCATCAAAAAGGAAATGCATGTTGATTTGCCGCACCCGCGCGATGTTACCAGCCCTGAGTTTGTAAAATTGCGCGAAGAAGTCACTGACTTAATCAAATGGTGGTGAGAATTATGACAAGAAAAGAATCGCCTTATTGGCACACGCCTTATTACATCGATGCTCCTGATCTTCAGCCGGCGATGCAATTTCCGGAGAAGGTGGAGTTATGTGACCTGACCCTGGACGAAAACGGCGAGGGGATGGCCGGCGCTTACATGACCGAGGAAGAAAAACTCGGCCTGGCGCAAATGCTGGATGAGATTGGAATTCAGCGCCTGGGCGTGTTAGGATACCCCGCTCCCATCGCCAAAGAAAACGTAGAAGCAGTCAAAAAGATCACGAGGTTGGGGCTTAAGGCGAAGTGCCAGTCTCTGGCTAGCTCAAAAGCCGATATCGATTGCGCATTGGAAGCTGGTGTTTGGGGAATCACGATCCGGAAACCTTGCAGTAATTTGTATAGCGTCGTGTTCGATCCGGTTGAAAAAAAGGTGGCCGATTTCCTGGTTCTGGCGAATTATGCCCGGCAGAATGGTGTAAAAGTCGGCATCATGGCCCAGGATATCACACGTGCCATACCTGAAGAAACCGAACAGCTCTTGTGTTCGATACAAGACGAATTTGGTCTGGACGAAATCACCCTGACTGATTCCCAGGGCCTGGGAAATCCGTTTACGATTAACTATATCGTCCGAAAAGTGAAATCCTGGATGAACGTGCCCATCGCTGTGCATTGTCATAACATGCTCAGCATGGGGGTAGCCAATGCCTGCGCGGCCGTGGCTGCAGGCGCTAGTATTGTGCATACAACCGTCAATGGGGTTGGGCATTTCGCCGGAATGCCGCCGACCGAAGAGGTAGCAGTTTCCCTGGCGATTGGATACGGCATCGAAATGGATATCCACTATAACCGCCTGGTCGAGCTTTCCAGAAAAGTCCAGGAGTTGACGCGGGTACCCATGCATCGCCACAAGCCTGTCTCGGGCGAAACCATGTTCTCACGCTCAGAAGAAATTCCGCACATTCAGGAATTAATTGACAGCGAAAAACTGAATATGGCCAAGGCTTACTTCCCCTACATGCCTGATTTTGTCGGAGGGGAAGCCAGGGTCGTTATGGGTCAGCGGGTAACCCCATTGGCTGTGCAGTACAACCTGGGACAATTAGGTCTGTCTGTCAGCGATGCCCAGCTTGTGGAAATTCATCAACTGGTTTACCAAAGGGCAAACCTGGATCGAAGCATTGTCTCGAACGAGCAGCTCTTTGAAATTGCAAAAAATGTGTTGAATAAATAAAAAAAACTGGAATGAAGGGAGTAAATCTGATGGATCTCGTTATTAAAAATGGAATTGTTGTGACTGAAGGCGATGTGATGCGCGCCGAAATTGGCATCAAGGATGGTAAGATTGCGGCGATTGCTGAGAAAATTGAAGGCGGCAAGAAAACAATCGATGCCGGCGGCAATTATGTTATGCCGGCTGGTATCGAAGTCCACACCCATATAGTTGCACCTTTATTCAATATGGTCACCGTGGATGATTGGTATGACTCGAGTGTTGGTGCAGCCTTTGGCGGCACATCCACCATTGTCGATTACATCCTGCAGGATCCAAAACTGACTTTACGCGAGACGATTTACCAGTACCAGGAAAAAGCCAAGAGCAAGAGTATTGGCGATTTCTCATTTTCACCCATCATCACCCAATGGAAAGAGGAAACCTTCCAGGAAATTCCGGGGTTAATCGAAGATGGCACCACCTCCATGTTCAAAGCATTTCTTTACTATGATTGGCGTGTAAATGACTATGATTTAGCACGTTTGCTGGACATCATCCAGCAAAATGGCGGTCTGGTCGGTGTGCATTGCGAAAATGCCGGCACGATTAATTACCTGGTCGATAAAGCCGTCAGTGAAGGAAAAGTTGAACCTAAATGGCATGGTCCCACCCGACCGGAGAGCAGCGAGGTTGAGGCAGTCTCGCGCCTTCTGTTCATTGCAGAAGAAACCGGCGCACCCGTCTTTATTGTGCACATTTCCGTGGGCAAGGTCATGGAACAGATTTTATCTGCCAGGTCGCGTGGCGTCAAAGTGTATGGTGAAGGCATGCCTCACTATATGTGCCTGGATGAGAGCGAATACCTGAAGCCAGGTTACGAACCCATGAAGGTGGTCATCACGCCTCCGCTTAGAGCCAAAGAAAACCAGGAAATTCTATGGGATGGCATCCGCGGCGGGGCAATTAATGTGATGGGAAGCGACCATTGTGCCTTCCCATTCAAAGACAAGTCTCGCCTTTACGAAGAGTTTGGCAAGAAGTTCAACAAAATTCCGCACGGCGCACCCGGCATCGAAACCCGACTTCCGGTCATCTTCTCTGAAGGTGTATTGAAGGGTCGTATTTCCCTGACCAAGTTTGTGGAGATCATGTCCACCAATCCTGCCAAAATCGCTGGTTTGTATCCTCGCAAGGGAACCCTGGCAATTGGCAGCGATGCTGATATCACCATTATTGACCCCGACATCGAAAAGACTGTAACCGTGGATACCCTGCATGGCAAGACAGACTATTCACCCTTTGAAGGTTTTAAGGTCAAGGGATGGCCGGTATTGACCATGTGCCGCGGCAATATCCTGATTCAGAATGGCGAAGTAGTCGCCAAACCTGGTTCGGGTCAATGTCTCAAGCGTGATAAATTTAAACCTTTCTAAATCCAGCTTGGTCAATTTGGACCAGCTGGACAGCAGTAGATTGTAAAGCGTTCTACGAATTATCAGGCTTGCTCAGAGATTTGGAGGTTTGCAGTTGGATGACATTGTAACATCACCATTTAGACAGGTATCCAGAGTCCGGGTCTTTGAGCAAGCCGTGGAACAAATTAAGGGTTTGATCGCCAGCGGCTATTTCTCCTCTGGTCAGAAGTTGCCAACGGAACAGGAGCTGTGCGACCAGTTCAATGTCAGCCGCTCGACCATCCGAGAAGCGCTCAGGGTCCTGGAAGCCGAAGGGCTCTTAGAAATCCGCAGGGGGCTGGGTGCCTACATCGCTCCTCCTCGCGAAAAGCTCAACAAGCTGGATGATCTATCCCGCTGGTTGCACCAACGTGAGGAGACCCTTGAGCAGGTTTTGGAAGTGCGAGAGTCCATCGAAGGATTGGCGGCTGGCTTAGCTGCCGCACGGGCTTCGGTGGAAGATATTCGAAAAATTCGCTCTCTGGTCGACCAACAAATCAGTGCGTTGGATGCTTTAGAAGGTAATCCTGATGATGATCTGGAGCTACTCACTCGCCTGGATATGCAGTTTCACTTATTGATCAGCTCCGCATGCGGCAATGATATTGTTAGCGAGATTGTTCAGCATATTGTTCCAGCTTTTACGGAAACCAACAAGGCGGTGCTGTATGTTTCGAAGCGCATGCAAAGAATGATTCAGGAGCATCAGGCCATCCTGCACGCCATTGAGACCAGGGATCCGGCGGAAGCAGAAAAAACGATTCGCCAGCATTTATTAGGAGTCCGGATGGTGATCACATCCACTCCCTGATGAGAAAAATGTTGTGAATAAAACAATAAATATTTAGCAAAGGAGCAATCGCATGGCAAAAAAGAAAGTTGGCATCATCGGCGGCGGTATCTTGGGAACAGCCACGGCTTATTTCCTGAGCCAATACCCGGACGCTGAAATTACTCTGTTTGAAAAGAACACCATCGGTTCAGGTACAACAGCCAAGAGCGCTGGGACGCACTGCCTGATTGACGACTCGGTCAGGCACGAATTCTGGTCGGTGCGTTTGTTCGGCTTCGATTTTTACACTGGACTGGATAAAAAATACCCAGGTTCGGTGGGCTTTGAGAAAACGGGGACCCTGACAGTCTGCCCGCACAGAGAATATGAAATGTACGTCAAGCAAGCTGTGGATTTGACCCTGGCTTCAGGCTACCACGCAGAATATTGGTCTGACGCCGAAAAGATTCACACCATTATTCCAGATCTTAACCTGGATCATATCTTAGGCGCTGGTTGGTGTCCGGATGACGGCTTCTTCGATGTGACCATGGCATCCAATACCCTGGCCAGGCTCTCGCGCGAGAATGGCGCCTCCATCCGAATTGGCGAAAAGGTTGAAAGCGCCATCATGAAGAACGGCAAGGTCACCGGATTGGTCACCAACAAAGGCACTTATGAGTTCGATAGCGTAGTAGATGCTTCTGGTCCGTGGACGCGTTACACCAGCCGCATGGTTGGTCTGGAGCTGCCCATCTGGCACACCAAGGCCGAAGTCTTCATCCTCGAGCCTACCGAGAAGTTAGGCTATCCCTTCCCCGTGCTGAAATACCCCAAGTTCTATGCCCGCAAGGATAAAGATGCGGTCTTCATCTGCAAAGCCCATCTGACCATGGACCTGAATGACCCGATGCATGCCGGTATCTGGAACCCGGACGACCTGCCGATGACTGGCGGAACCGACCCCTACTTCTGGGACTTCCTGACCGAACAATTGATGGAAGAATACCCGCGCCTGCTGGAATCCAGCGTAGTCAACGACTGGCTGGGCTACCGGGCTGAGCCGCCTGACTTCCTGCCGATCCTGGGCGACTCCCCTGTGGATGGTTGGATATTATGCTGCGGCGCCGGCGGTAACGGCTTGATTGAAGGCCCGACCATTGGCCGTGACCTGGCGAAATTCATCATGACCGGCGAGAAATCCTGGTACGTGGATCGCCTGCCCCTGAGCCGCTACGAAAAACAATTCAAGTTAACAAACTAACATCTCCTTCTCCTCAGCAAAGCCTGGCAGACCGGAAGTAATGGTCTGCCAGGCTAATTGGCTTTAAATAGGCTTGACTGATCCTAGTCTCACTTCTATACTGGAGTAATCTGGTATTTCATCGAAAACCAACAAACGAACTGCATAAGGAGTTTACTGCCATGGAAAACATCCTCATAACCGGCGCCGGTGGGTTCATCGGCTACGCACTCACCCAAGAATTGTTGCGACAGGGACGGCGAGTTGTCGGTTTTGACCTGGTTAAAACCGATCACCAAAGTGAGCGCTATCAGTCTGTTACAGGTGATCTGGCGGATATCCATCGCTTGCATGGGATTTTCAAACAACACCAGATCACCTCCGTGGTTCACTGTGGGGCGATTTCCGGACCGATGCTGGCTCTGGATAATCCTTACAGCATTTTGCAGATCAATATCATGGGCACGGCGAACATGCTCGAAGCAGCCAGAATCCACGGCGTTGAGCGCTTTGTGTATTGCTCGTCCGGCAGCGCCTATGGCGAAACGCACCCGGGAGTGATCGATGAGCAGACCCCCTTGTTCCCTACCGATGTCTATGGCGCGACCAAAGCCAGCGGCGAGCACCTGGTGCAATCCTACTCGCGGCAGCATGGCATGCATGGCGTCTCGCTGCGCATCTGCTGGGTGTACGGTCCCCGGCGGCGCACGGATTGCGTCATCCGCCAGATGATCCTGGATGCCCTGCACAATCGCCCAACCATTTTGGATTGGGGACAAAATGATTATCGCCAATACATCTATATTGACGACGCAGTGGCTGCCCTGATAGCTGCCTTGGATCGAAGCAAGCTGCCCGAGCCCGTTTACAATGTCAGCGCAGAAGCCGGTTATGTCTCCATCGCCCAGGTGGCCGAAGCGGTGCGCACAGTCTTGCCACATGCTCAAATCCAGCTCGGTCCCGGTCCTGACTTGAACGACGCGCCGCGTGGCGCCTTCGATATCTCAGCAGCCAAACGCGACCTGGGTTTTGCGCCAAGCTATGGACTGGTTGAGGGTATCAGAGCATACACACAGTGGCTGCATGAACAAATCTCAGCTAGCTGATCCGAATTAATTACCGGTGGGTCGAGGCTAGTCTACCGTCTGCTCCTCGCTCAGGCCTGGCAGACCCAAAGCAACGGTCTGCCAGGCCATCACAATCTCTATCGGATTACTTCACAATGACCGGCAAATAAACGAACTGCGGTGTCAGGCAGTCTGCGTAAATATCCAGATCGCCAGCGATGATCTTTTCTTCAATCAGAGATAACCACAATTTGACATATCCAGGAATTTGCGCATCCATCTCGTGGAAGGGCGCCAGTCCAACGCCCTCGTTTTCCAATCGGAAAGCGATCCGACCGGAGGAGAAGTTACCGTCCAGCAGGTCAATGATGGCATCGTAAGCGGCATTGTCCAGTCGCTTCATGGCCGAGCTAAGCAGCATATCAGAACCATCTACTGTACCGTTTGCGAAGACTGTCAAGTATTGGTCGGTGTCCACCCCGATTGCGTAGGCTCCATTTTGGGCGGCATACAGGATAGCCCCATTTCCGGTCGGGCCGGCTGCACCGAAGATCACATCAGCCCCTAAAGCCATCTGATCTGCAGCAGTTTGGGCGCCAAGAACAGGATCAACAAAGGTTTCGGTGTAGGTCAGGATAGCGGTTGCAGAGGGGTTGGCGCATACGGCTGCGTGACCGTATCGCTCCACAAAATCCACTACAGCTGGGACGATTGACATGCCTCCCACCGCTCCCACCACGTTGCTGGAGGACATCAACCCAGCCAGAGTACCAGCCAGGTAGCCAGCTTCGTCTTCTGCAAAATCGTAGTAGCGCAAGTTTTCTGGTGGATTGGAAATTTCTGCATCCATGATGGCATACTTGACTTCCGGATGAGTCAAAGCAGCATTCTTGACTGCATCAGCCATCGAAAAGCCAACCGCAATGCACAGATGGTTGCTATCTTCGGCGCACTGGTTCAAGAACGGCAGGTAATCGCCGTCACCTGTTGACTCTAAAAAATGTGGCGATAATTTTATCTTCAGAAACAGCTTTTTGAACGCCCTGGTAAACCGACTGGTTGAAACCACTGTCATTGATCCCACCACTATCTGTGACAAGGGTCACTGCTTTCAGTTCATTCCAGGCAGCATCACGTACGCTCCCAAACCACATCCATTGGGGTATCACATCGCCTTTAACATCGAAACCGTAATAGGTTCCAACCACACCAGCGTAAGCTGCCAGGGTTATGCAGTTCAGACAGGATAACGCCAGGGACGGCGCTATCGGCTGCCAGAATGGCATTGATGATCAATTGGGCAGCATCATAGGCAAATGCGCCCCACTCCTGACCTTCATCTCCATAGTTCGGAAAATTTTGGGCAAGATAGTTGGTGTTGTAGATGGCATAGTCGGGCATCAGTTCTTTATCACGATAGTGCAGCATCGCCAGGTCGTCTTCTGCGGCTGAGCCAGCTGTGCCGAGATAGGTACCTAAAAGGTCCATTTCGGAATTGTTCGGCAGCCAGGCAACTGGTGTTCCGGTTAGTCCGCCTCCATCTACAGCCTGGCTAAATTGCCCGGCTTCTACCGGGTCTGGGCCGTTGTAGAAAATGGCATCGACACCTTCGGTTGAAATTAACGCAATGGTGGCTGCGTAATCAGCAGTGCTTGCCAGTGTATACCGGTTGGAAATCGTGCCACCCAGGGATGTGAATGAATTTGAAAGGAAATTTGTTAAACTTGGATCGCTAGATTGCATTTCGACGATCGCTATTTTTCGATAACCAAGGTGTTTGTACAGGTAGATTCCCAGGCGGGCTGGTGGTGAATCATCCCGGGTGATGACCCTAAAAACATTGGTGAAACCGCTGTCGGTCAATCCAGGTAAAGTTGATGAAGCGCTGACCATGGCGATATTAGCCGCCGCGTAGATTGGCTGGGCAGCCAAGGAAGAGTTCGAGCAAGTGTGTCCAACCACCGCAACCACTCCCTGGGAAACCAGCCAGTTAGCTGCAGCCTGACTTACTGAACCATCCGTGCATTGGCTGTCGACTACGGCAACGAGAATATCATGTGGAACACCTGCAATGGCTATACCGCCGGTACTGTTGAGAAGGGAGGCTAACATAACGACTGAATTTACCTGGCGGAAACCGATATCCTGAACAAATTGAGATAAGTCCGCCGCTACACCGATGGTGATGGTGTTTGCGGATGGGCTCTTTATCCCAGCACGGATGATTGTTCCCCCTTGTCCAGCTTGTCCAGGCTGGGAAGGTAACAGAAAGAATAATAAAAGAATAGCCATTAGTGCTACGAACCATGCTGAAATAGGCAAGAGCACCTGGCGCTTACCAGCTTTTAAAGCATTCATCGCGTCCTCCTGATTTTTCTATTTTTTTAATTTCGGGTTCTATATCGTGGATTTTGGCAATGTGGCCGAATGGTTGGGTGATAAAAATATTATACAGATGAATCAATTGAAATTGCATTAATATTTCTCATTTTTGAATCATGCTGGAAGTTCAAATATATTTTTTTGGTGATGTTGGATTTGACTGAACCTAACTAGCTGTTTTTTGATTTCATGGCTGATTTTATTAGATTAATAGACTTGACCAGGGAGGAGTTCGCTTCTATACTGGAATTACCACATCAACCATAAGTCGGGATATAAGGAGACGCCATGAACCTCCCCAAAGCTTTGCGTTATACCATGTTCGGTGGTTTGTATTTTGCCCAGGGGGCGGTGCTGAGCTATTTCACCGCCCTGAACGCCCTGTACTTCCTCTCGCGTGGCCTGAGCATGACCGACGCTGGGGTGTTCGCCTTTATCGCCCTGATCCCCTTCGTGATCAAGATCTTCCTGGGCTTGCTCAGCGACCGGGTCAATCTGTTTGGCCTGGGGCACCGCAAACCCTATATCTTGATCGGGCTGGCTGTGCAAGCTTTGTGTTTGCTGATCGTGCCGGCGATTGACCCGGGTAAGCAATACTGGCTCTTCGTGGGGATAGCCTTTATCCTGCAGATGGGCATGGCGCTTTATGATACCTGCACGGATGGTTTGGCGCTGGATACCACGCCGGAGAACGAGCAGGGCATCATCCAGGGCTTTATGGTGGGTGGGCGCGCTTTAGGCGTGGTCGCCACCGCTTCTCTGGTCGGTTTACTGGCCGAATATGTCTCCTGGACGGCGGTCTTCTGGAGTCTGGCGGCGTTTACCCTGCTTCCGCTGCCCCTGGTGTTAAAGGTTAAGGAAGCCAAGCGACCAGCGGAGCGCAGCTTTGATTGGAGCGCCTTTGGAGCTTTCAAACAGAAACCGGTGCTGGCGCTGGCCGGGATAGGCTTCATCTTCTTCCTGGTGATCGCCGGGGCTAACCAATTGGTCAATCCCTTTCTGCAAGGCGAGTTCGGCATCTCGCTCTCAACCGCCGGCTTTGTCACCACCGTGTGGGGTGTGGGAGTGGTGCTGGGGGGTCTGGGTGGTGGTTGGCTGGTCAGCAAAATTGGGCGCATGAATGGCACACGCCTGGCGTTGGGGATCTCTATAGCAGCCGTGCTAGCCCTGGCATTTACACCCAACCAGGCATTATCCTGGCTGTTTGTGTTCCTGTTCGGCATCTCCTACGGCGCTTACCAGTCGGTCTATTTTGCCCTATCGATGGGTGTCACCGATATTCGCATAGCCGCTTCGATGTTTTCGATCCTGATGGCAGTCTCGAATGTCTCGCAGGGGGTGGGCATGGCCTTGAGCGGGGCGCTGTCGGATGGCTTGGGCTTTCGCTGGGCGTTTATCATCCTGGCGCTGAGTAATGTGCTGGTGCTGCCGTTGCTGAGGACGGCGCTAAGCCCGAGCCCTCACCCCGACCCTCTCCCACTGGGAGAGGGAGTCTAACCTCAACTCGACCTCCGCGCCGTCGCTTGGCTATGAGGAGAGGAAGTCTAGCCTCAACTCGACCTCCGTGCCGTCGCTTGGCTATGAGGAGAGGAAGTCTAGCCGTCACCCCGACCTTCGCCCCGTCGCTTGGCTATGAGGAGAGAAAGTCTAGTCCCTCTCCCCTTGGGAGAGGTTAGGTGAGGGCTTAATGTGTAAGGATGATTGCTCTCATTTTCCAGATAATAGCATAGCCACGAAGTTCACGAATGAGCATGCAATCCTTTTCATCAGTGCTCTAGCGCAAAATCCGTTGAAAACTTCTCGAAAGGTCCTTGGCTGCCAGGAACATGGTGTTGTGGTGACATGTAAAAAGTTTCTTGGCTCTCAGAAATTGCGCATAGTAATTCAAGCCTGGCTTTTGCTTGCTATGCTTTGGTTGTCGCCTGGTTGCTCTTCTCCATCCGGAGGTTGCTTTGATTAGCCCTACTCCATCCTTACCAGTTTTCCATACGATCACTCCAACTTCTCAACCGTCACCGACCATTTTTATCCCGACGTCCACTCAAACGCAAGAGCCCATCGATCCAACGGCGGATTTGCACTCACGCTGGATCGCTTACATCACGGCCCAAGATGGGGACACTCATCTTAACAGCGAGATTTACCGGACGCGTATGGATGGGACCGACAAACAGCTTCTGCTTAGCGAACCTTATGTGTTTATTGGTTTAACTGCTTCGCCCGATGGAACACAATTAGCGTTTTATGCATGCCCCGGAAGTATTTCGTCTGACTGTTCTGGTGGGACAGATTTTGATATTTTTCTCTTGCCATCTGATGGCGGAGAATTCAACGCACTTACCGGTCCTGAAGGCGAAGATTATTATCCAGACTGGTCGCCCGATGGTCGCATAGCTTTCACTTCTTTTCGAGAGAATGTAGGGCAGGTTTATATTCTTGACCTGCAGTCTGGTGAGGAAATCCAGGTTACCAAGGAGGGAAGCTATAATACAGAACCGAAATGGTCTTCGGATGGACAATGGATTGCCTTTCATTATCGAGATGAGCTGAACACTCACATCCGGGTTATCTCTCCAGCTGGTGAGTATGCTGGTGCGCCACTGGAAGGAACAACGCCAGCCTGGTCGCCTGGTTCTAGATCGCAGCCTTTGTTGGCTTTTTTATGTTTCCCTGGTTCACGTAGCGATGTCTGTATTGCCTCGCCGGATGGAACAAATGTCAGAAACTTAACCAACAGTCCTTGGGATGAATCATCTCCAACCTGGTCTCCGGATGGTAAATGGTTGGCATTTTCTACCAACCGGGGTAATGATGTGGATATTTACAAGATTTGCGTGGATTGCCCTGAAGGAACAGAACCAGAACGAGTGACGGATGGTACACGCGCGGTTAGCTCTCCACTTTGGACGAAGGATGGCAAATGGCTGGTTTTCCATGCAGGCCAGGATTTGATGGTCATCAAGGCTGATCTCAGTTATACCGGCTTCCTGGCGAGCCCAGTATTTGGGAAACCAGTATTCCTGCCATAAGGATGATTATATGCATTGTGCAATGGCCAGGCATCCCGTAATTCGTTGAAACAGTGGCCGGTGAAACTTTTTGTTTGTCGAAAGGCAGTATTCATTGAGGGGAGATCTGGCTGACCAACCAGGATCTGACCGTTGGCGCTGAGAATCGAAAGACGCGCCCGGCTGTCATCGTCAGCGTGGATGAAATGGACATCTTGCCTTTGCGGATCATCGTTCCATTGACCGATTGGAAGGAACATTATGCCAGTGCGCCCTGGATGGTGCGAGTGTCACCCATCCGAGGCAATGGGCTGAATAACCCTTCGGCCGCTGATACCTTTCAAACCCGGTCGATCACCACGCAGAGATTCGTTCAGAAAATTGGGGTTACGGAGGCTGAGAGTCTGGAGAAGGTGATCCAGGGGATACAGGTTGTGGTTGGTGGGGTTTAGGAAGCCGATCTCTTCGAGTTCTGCGAGAGATGAGATTGCTTCACAAAGAACGTTCGCAATGACAGCGTTCTTTTCGAGCTCTGCATAAGATCAAAAAAGAAAAACTCTGCGCACTCTGCGGCTCTGCGAGAGATAGGATACTCTTTGCATACTTTGCGATTTTGCGAGAGATGAGATTGCTTCACAAAGAATCGTTCGCAATGACAGCGTTCTTTTCGAGCTCTGCATAAGATCAAAAAAGAAAAACTCTGCGCACTCTGCGGCTCTGCGAGAGATAGGATACTCTTTGCATACTTTGCGATTTTGCGAGAGATGAGATTGCTTCACAAAGATCGTTCGCAATGACAGCGTTCTTTTCGAGCTCTGCATAAGACTAAAAAAGAAAAACTCTGCGCACTCTGCGGCTCTGCGAGAGATAGGATACTCTTTGCATACTTTGCGATTTTGCGAGAGATGAGATTGCTTCACAAAGATCGTTCGCAATGACAGCGTTCTTTTCGAGCTCTGCATAAGATCAAAAAAGAAAAACTCTGCGCACTCTGCGGCTCTGCGAGAGATAGGATACTCTTTGCATACTTTGCGATTTTGCGAGAGATCAGATTGCCTCTCAAAGATCGTTCGCAAGGACAGCGTTCATTTCGAGCTTTGCTAGAAATCAAGAAAGAAGAACGCCCCCAGGTAGGAGGCGTTCTATTTTAATTAAACCTTACTGCCGATATTTCAAGCTTCTGGAGCCTTGAAAAGCGTGGCAAATTTCTGGGCTAAAGCCTGGTCGCCGATGATTTTGACTTTGCCGGTCATGACGGCAGCCATGGGTTTAAGCTTACCACTCATCAGGTCCAGGTAGTCCTGCGAGTTGGCTTTGAAGGTCAAATTCGAGGTTTCATGTAACCCTTTTTTCACTTCAGCTTTTCCGTCACGGATGATCACTGTCCACTCACCAGCTTCTTTGCCGCTAAACACAAACTGAACCACTTTGTTCATGTCGCCTGCTTTTTCGGGTAAGAAAGCTCCGGGAATGTTTGCAAAAATATCTTCAATTGTGTAGTCCATTTTCTGCTCCTATATTATTCTCAATTGGATTGTTCCATGATTTGCATCATGCCCATTTGCAGGGCAGCCAGCATGCGGGGGTTATTCGCCAAGCTGCCAGCCAGGATATCCAATGTGCTGCCATTGATATAAGGGTTGTCTATAATGTGGCTGATCAGGCGAGCGACTTCATCGGGTTTGCCCAGACGTTTCGGGAAGCTGGCGCCAATGCCAAAGAAGGCTTCGTTAGTGGCGCGATCGGGTCCCAAGATGGGTGTGTCGAAGGCGCCTGGAGCGATGGCGGCCACACGGATGCCAAATTCACCCAGCTCGGAGGCGGCGATGGTCGTCAGGTGAGCCACAGCCGCTTTTGAAGCGCCGTAACTGCCCAAACCAGGCATGGCGGATTTATAGAAGCCAGAGGAAACGTTGATGATTACGCCACATTCCCCTTCATCATTGGGTTCGTTGTTCGTCATCGCTTTGGCTGCCAGAGCCAGGCAATCGAATAGACCGATCAGGTTGATATTGATCGTTTTGCGGAAGTCTTCCACTAAGTTGGGATTATCGCCAAGGATCATGCCTTCAAATGCCCCAACCCCAGCGGAATTGACCAGGATATCAATCTTGCCCCACTTAGCCAGCAAAGCCTCCAGGGCGGCCTTGTTCTCAGCGCTTTTGGTAACATCGGCTTTGAAGAAGAAACCATCCTTGCCCAGCTCTTTGACGAATTCATTGCCCAAATCGGCATTGACATCGGTGATCATCACTTTGCATCCGTGGTCCACAAAGCGTTTTGCGGTGGCGGCCCCTAAGCCAGAAGCTCCGCCGGTAATCCAGGCTACTTTATTCTTTAGTTCCATGATTAACTACTCCTTTTAATTTAATCAACACTTCAGGACAAGATCATCTGAGCTACGAAAGCGTAGTGCATGTCGCTGGTCATTTCAGCGTGCATTCCCATGCGTAAATCGCGCAGGTAACGATGCACATCGGTGTCGTCCATAACGGAGTGACCACCCCACATGATCATGCATTCATTGGCGATTTCATAAGACTTGTCGCAAATCCAGCCTTTGCAGGAAAAAGCCAGGTCAGGGCGCATGACACCCTGGTCGATTAACCTGCAGCTATCGTACAGCAGGGCTTTGCAGGCTTCCAGTTCGGCGTAGAGCTTGCCTATGCGATGAGAAATGGGTTGCAGCATGGTCATAGGGACGCCATACAGGGTGCGCTGCTTGACATATTCAAGGGTTTTGTAGTAGATGCCTTCGGCCGCGCCAAAGGAGTTAGCAGCAGTGGCAATATTGCCATAAAATGAGGCAGCTCCCAAGGAGGAATCTTCCATCAGGTTGAGTGAGCGATAAACCTTGCCGCCCATGAAATCTTCAGCCCTGACAACCACATCTTTCATGATCACGTTACCGGTTTCAGACCCGCGCCAACCCAGCTTCTTCTCACCTTTGGGAACCTGTAAGCCTGGTCTGTCCTTCTCGATTAATACATAGGTGTATCCATCTTTACCGTCCAGCTCCAAGCGTGCGCCGACCATGTACAGGGTAGCGCCACCATGGGTGCAGAAGATCTTCAAGCCGTTCAACAGGAAATGATCGCCTTCAGGTGTCAAGCGGGTTTGGTGCGCATCAATGTTCATCGCGCCAGCAGGTTCGGTCTGGGCTAAAGCGCCAATTTCTTCACCGGTTGCCAATTTGGCCAGGTATTTCTTCTTCTGTTCCTCGGATCCGGCGACAGCAATCCCGGCCGGCCAGGACATCTGGACCATGAGTAAACCACCCAGCATTGGGCTGACTTTGGAGATCTCCTCAATGATCACACATTGGGTGGTTAAGCCAGCTTGCGTCCCACCTACTTCAGTTGGCAGGTGCACACCGAAAAAGCCCAGTTCTCCCATACGCTTATGCAGGTCAACCGGGAATTCATCCGTCCGGTCAATTTCTTTTACGCGCGGGGCAACTTCATTCTCAGCAAATTCGCGAGCAATATTGCGGATCAATTCTTGTTCTTCAGTTAGAAAGTATGACATTTTTTTCTCCTATCGGTCTAGTAAAAATATTCTTTTTTGATTGAACCAAATCACTTATCATTTACTCTTGTGGCGCCATCATGGCGGCAAAGGCAGCATTAATCGCCGGGTAAGGATTCTCTCCAGATACGCGACCAAAGGCAACGGCTTTATCTAATTCCTCGTTGGGTTCATTGTTTGGCTTGACGTACAATTCGTTCTTGGCAATGGCTTCGAAAACCAGGTCTGCGGCAACAGAGGCTTCCATTCCCCAGCCATCGGGGGCGCATGCTTCAACGCCGGGTGTGCCAAGGGCTACTGCAATGGGATCGGAGATAACTCTCGTGATCTCATCTTTCAATTTGTCATCTTTGATGGCCTTGAAAGGATCGCCAATTTGAGATTTGACATAACCAGGCATGACGACCGTTACCCCGATCTGGGAGTGTCCCTTGACCTGTAGATCGTTCCAGAGAGCTTCGGAAATTGCCAACACGGCATGTTTGGTCATACAATAAAGGCCAAACCCTGCGATGGAAAAGAGTGCAGCCCCGGAGGCTGTGTTGACCACATAGCATTCATCGCCTTGTTGTATCATAATAGGGACAAAGGTGCTGATACCGTAAAGTACGCTCATCACATTGATATCAACAGCCCAGCGGTAAATTTCTGGGGATGTATCCCAGGTGATGCCGGTTGGCGCGACGCCAGCATTATTGAACAACATGTTCACTTTGCCATATTTTTCCAGAGTCTTCTTGGCCAGAGCCTGAACGTCTTCGACTTTGGTGACATCTGCTACTACAGCCAACACATCGCCACCCTGAGCTTCTAGCTTTCGTTTGGCTTCCGCCAGCCCATCAGGCCGGATGTCCGAGATGACAACTTTTGCGCCTTCTTTGATAGCCTTTTCGGCAAAAGCAAAGCCGATGCCACCTGCTGCTCCTGTAATTACTGCTACTTTTCCTTTTAAATCTTTCATCGTCTTAATTCTCCTTTCAACACATATAAACTTGAACGTTCAATTGTTATTACCTGTTCTACAAAACCATGCATTCTGAGCCGGTCATAGCTTTGCAGGTGTTTCCATTCATGGCAAAAAATGACCAGTTTTTCGATTAGTTTACGCAGCGGATCCAGCTGCTTTTTTCTTGGCATTTGCTTCCGAAATTAATATGATCACGCCAAATAAGGCTGCGCCTACCAAGAATGAAGCGAGTATAGGTAACACTTCTTCGAATTTGATGAAGGTAGAAAAGGAAGAAACTGCCGTCAAAATAAACAGGCAAGTCTTATTGGTGTATTTGAAACGAGCATCGATAACCAATGTCAAGATGATGATGACGGAAACAGCCAGGATAATGAGTCCAACTGTCTCACCAAAGAGCGCTGTACCGATTATCTGCGACATTCCGACAACCAGTCCAATCAGGCCACCGATTAAGGTCTCCACCCAATTCTTCCGATCCACAGCTGCCAACGTGGTCAGGGAGAATAAAAAGAAGATAAACGGCCAGGTAGGTAGTTTTACCGCAGCAAGCAATAGCGATAAGATGATAATGATCACCAGTAATGCAAAGGCAATCAGGATACTTTGTAGAATTGTGGGTCTTTTCGCTTCCATGATCTTTCCTCTCTTTCAGATTTCACAAATTGGTTTAATGTTTTAATTACAACAATTTTGTTTCATTAGATTGAAAAAATCCGCACCGAATGGATCATCAAGATCAGGTGCGGATTTTTATTATGCCTAGGCTTGAGCCTCCATCAGAGTTCCCCAATTGCCAAGGTGCCAATCTCCGTCTATCTCAACGGTGGTCCCATTGAAGTAAGTGTTTTCTACCAGGTGACAGGCAAGTTGAGCGAATTCGGGTGGTTCACCTTCTCGTTGCGGGAAAGAGCAGGCTTTCGAAAACAGGGTGCGGACAGGGCTGGGTTTTGGTCCCATGATGGGAGTGTCAAACACACCCGGTGCAATCGCCAGAACGCGGATACCCAAAGCGCCTAACTCTATTGCAGCTACCTTGGTCAGGTGGCTGATCCCAGCCTTCGAGGCGCAGTAACTGCCCATGGAGAACATAGTTTCTCGATAGAAGGCGGAGGATACATTGATGATCACGCCTCGTTCGCCTTTTTCGTTGGGCGTGTTCTGGCTCATCGCAGCCGCGGCCAGGCGCAGGCAATCATAAGAGCCAACCAGGTTGGTGTTGATGGTTTTCTTGAATAGATCCAGATCGCAAGGACCTTCTGCATTCAAGATTGTGCCTTCGGCGGCGCCAATGCCGGCTGAATTGAGCAGAATATCTACATGCCCCCATTTTCTTAGCGCAGCTGCTAAGGCAGCCTGGTTTTCTTCTGTGACGGTGACATCGGCTTTGAAGAAGAAAGCTTTGTCGCCAAATTTGGGGATAAACTCATTTCCCAAATCCACGTTAATATCCGTGGCCATGACATAGGCTCCCTTTTGGACCATCAACTCAACGGTTGCGGCGCCCAATCCGGAAACTCCACCCGTAATCCAAACGACTTTATCTTTTATTTCCATTCGGCACTCCTATTTTTTCTGAACGAATTGCTATTGAGTTACTGCAGAATGCTTTGTGCAATGGCAGACATTAAAATTTCCGATGCGCCTTCAGCGATGGTATTGGTGCGAGCATCGCGTAAATAACGATGGACGCCGACATCGGTCATGATCCCGTGTCCGCCCCACATCTGCAACAGGTTGTTGCACACCTGAACAGCCGTTTCGCAAATATGGACTTTGCAAGTCATCACCATATTGGGATTGAGGTTGTATTGGTCAAACATCTGGGTAGTTGTGTAAAGCAGGCTGCGGCAGGTTTCGATCTTCATATAGGCATCAGCCAGCCAATAGGATATCGGTTGGAGCATAGCCATCGGCACCCCGTACAAGTTTCGCTCTTTTACATATTTGACTGTCTTGTCAAATAAACCTTCCATGCAGCCCAAGGAACCGGCTGAATGCCCCAGGTTGCCAGATAGACTGCCGATCCCGATATCCATGATTCCCTGAGAGCAGACCGCCTAAGATATTCTCTTTCGGGATATAGACATCTTTGAATAGAATGGTGCCGGTTTGAGAGCCTCGCCAGCCTAACTTGTCCTCGTATTTTCCAATTTCGAAGCCTGGCATACCTTTTTCTACGATGACTTCGCCATAACCTGATTGCCCACCTTCGGAGGTTTTGGCTGCAACCAGGAAGACACTGGCATTACCCTGCGTGCAGAATATTTTTAAGCCGTTTAATCGGTACCCATCGCCATCTGGCGGTCAAGACGGTTTCGTGAGCGGCGATGTTGCCCACCCCAGAAGGCTCGGTTTGTGAGAGCGCCATCAAGTTTTCACCTTTGGCGGATGGGACAAGATATTTTTGTTTCTGTTCCTCTGTTCCAGCCACATTGACGGCTACCGGGCATAGGGCAATTTGAACAGATAAGAAGCCGGCCAACGCGGGACTGGCTTTGGCTATTTCTTCCAATACGATGCAGGTTGTGGTCATATCGCTGCCCAGGCCGCCATAGTCTTCTGGGATCATCAAGCCAAAAAAGTTGAGCTCAGCGGCACGTTTGACTAAATCAGCAGGGAACTCGTCATGCTTGTCGACTTGAATGGCGCGTGGCTCTACTTCGTTTTGGGCGAACTCACGCGCCACATTGCGCATCAGTTCTTGTTCTTCGGTAATGAAATGTGACATTCTTCCTCCAGGTAACTTCTTTTTTCTCTTGCAAAGCTCGCCAAGATGGCTGTCTTTGTGTCTGCTCTTTGTGAAGCGATCTCATCTCTAGCTGGGTTCGCCAGGTTCCGTTCCCACTGGGTCGCCAGGTTCCTCTCCGACTGGGTTCGTCAGGTTCCTCTCCCACTGGGAGAGGTTAGGTGAGGGCTTCTGTTCACAGCTCATTTCACAAAACCCATGAATTGCGATGAGCTTTTGAAACAATTTGCGCGGCAATCATTCCATTCCAAGTATCTTGGGGAAATTATTGACGCAGGCAATTCTGCCTTCTGCTATCAACCTGGCGCCAGGCAGATGTGGCTCAGCATTCGGGCTGAGATACAGGTCGTTATTCTGCATGGCGCGAAATACCAGGTCTGCAGCTGTTTGAGCTGGCATACCCACTTTTACCCCCTCGCTCATCATGCTTTCAATCATGTTGAACATGGGATCATCCAGGCGAACGGCCAGCTCCTGCGCAACCGCTTTTGAAGGCGCAACTTTATCCGGGTTCATCACGTCCGATTGGACAAAGCCCGGCATGACCAGGGTTACGCCGATATTTGGAACCTGGTGGGTCAATAAATCCTGGTAGAGGCATTCGCTCAATGCAACCACCGCGCTCTTGGTTGTGCTGTAGGTGCAAAAGCCGGTTGATGAGCTGATGCCGGCGTTTGAGGCTATGTTGACCACATGGCACTCTTCCCCTAGCTCGATCATATGGGGCACAAAGAACTTGATCCCATAGATTACGCTCATTAAGTTCACCTCAACAACCCACTGGTATTGTTCAAGAGAAATACCCCAGGAGAGCCCGGAAGCAAAAACGCCGGCGTTGTTAACCAGCAAGTTCACTTTCCCAAAATGATCCAGGGCTTTCTGAAACAGAGCTTGAACCTGTTCAGCTTTTCTGACATCCGTTGCCACCGCAAGCACATCCCCGCCAGCTGCCTTCAATTTTTTCTCGGCTTCTGCCAGAGCCTCGGTGCGGATATCGGCAATGACAACTTTCATCCCTTCTTGGATAGATCTCTCGGCAAGGGCATAACCGATGCCGCCGGCGCCGCCGGTGATTACAGCTACTTTATTCTTGAAATCCTTCATTTGCACATCTCCTTGTGAACATTAGCCAAAATTTGGACCTTCGTGACATTTTATTGACTGTTAGCCATAGCGGAACGCAACCCCATAGGTTGCGTGGGGATATTCCCATTGCACAACGCCGCCTTCTCCCAGTTGGCGGCAAATTACCCGGCAGGTGCCGCATTCCAGACAGCCGGCATAATCGAATTGGATTCCGGAATCATCCTCACTGGGTTTATAACAACCAGCGGAACAAATATATAAACAAGGCTTTTTTAGGCACCTGGCACAAACAGACCGGTCTACAACGATGTGCGCCCATTCATCATCCAGGTTGAATTTGTTTAAACCCAGCAATTCTTCAGTACTTAATTTTTGGATGGCCATAATCTTCCTGTCTGTTCTCCTACTTCACGGATCGAACAATATTCCAACCATCTTTGATCAGCGCCCATAGCGAAGTGTGGTTTTTTACCGTGTTCATCAAGCCTGTGCGCAAAGATTCAGGAGTTGCTTTATCGATGGCATACATCTGTTTAAAAACATCGTTGGCCATTGCTGGATAGGTTGAGAACAGGCGTGGGTTGTCCATGATCGAGGGGAAATCCGCAAATTGTTTCATCGCGGCTGTCAATCCGATCTGTTCCAATTGCTGGACGTAAGCCGGCCCAACCGCAGCAAGATCCGTTTCCTGGATGATAGCCTTTGCCGCAGCCAATCCGCTTAGCAGAGCCAGGTCCATGCCGCGGATGGTATATCCCTGGTTAATCACAAAACCCGCTGCATCGCCAGTCATAAGGAAACCGGGGCGGTGCAGTTTGGCTGGCACATGCTTCCAGCCTGCCTCGGGAACCAGGTGAGCGCCGTACTCAACGGTTCGTCCACCTTCGATTAATTCAAGAATTGCCGGGTGCATTTTCAGGTTTTGAAAGATTTCGTGAATGGATATTCGTTTTTCGGCGATAACCTGGGGTAAAAATACACAACCAAGAGAGAGGCTGTCTCGGTTGGTGTAAAGAAAACCGCCGCCATTGACCCCATGCGAGCCGCCCAGGATCATCCTGGCTGCCCCTTCCTGGGGAGAAAGATGGAATCGTTCTTCAATCACGGATGCCGGTAGCTCGATCACTTCCTTGACGCCGACGCCTATTTCATGGTAAGTGATATCCGCACGTAATCCGGCTTTTTGGGCAATCAGCGAGTTGACGCCATCGGCAGCAATTACAACTCTCTGCGCGCATCTCATCTTCGCCGGCAATCACCCCCACAATTTTGCCTTCTTCCTCGATCAAGCCGTCCACATGCACACCCGCAGCGATGAATACACCTTGAGCTTCCACTTGTTCAGCGAACCATTCGTCAAAGACAGCTCTTAAGACTGTATAAGACTGAGGTATTTCTCCATTGAACGATGGGTCGGTGTATTCCAAAGTCACCGAGCGGTTATCTTCTAAAAGCATGAGCTGCTCATGTGTGATGGCTCGTTCCAGGCGCGCCTGGGCAGTCAATCCAGGCTCGATCAGCTCTAAAGCATAGCTATAAAGCCTTCCGCCGGAAACATTCTTACTCCCAGCCACCGTTCCTCGTTCGATTACCAGGACTTCCTTGCCTGCTTTTGCCAGCGTGTATGCGGCAGCTAACCCCGCCAGACCAGCTCCGACCACGATTACTTCAAACTGTTCATCGCTCATTTTGCTCTACTCTTGATTGCCTCGACTAAGCTTGGAATAATCTGGTACAAATCGCCAACAACACCGTAATCCGATGATTTAAAGATGGGGGCGTTTTCATTCTTGTTTACGGCTACGATGATTTTCGAATCCCTAACCCCAACCATATGCTGGATCTGCCCCGAGATGCCTAAGGCGAGATACATATTGGGATGGATATTTGCCCCTGAGATGCCAATATACTGTTCTGTTGGCAGCCATTTCTTGTCATCAGCCACCGGACGGGTGCACCCGACCGCGGCATTCAGCAGATCTACCAGCTCGTCCGCCAGATCTAGATCTTCTTTTTTGTTGAAGCCGAGGCCAACTCCAACCACGATTTTGGATTTATCCAAAGAGACACCTTGCCGCTCAATAGGGATAATTTTCACCTGATGGATGGGTGTATCGGTATTGGCGTGATGGTTGATGATTGGGGCTTGTTTATCACTGTTAGCGCAGGCTGGATATTTCCCGGCGGGTATCGTAATGACCGTGAATTGCTCAACTTGCTCTTTTTTGACAACGGCGCCCCCATATTGAATGCGAGATGTTTCGATCTTCCCCGATACCAGCTCAATTTTGCTGGCTCCGCTTACTAAGCCGGCATCCAGGATGGCTGCAGTTTTGGCTGCCAGCTCGCGCCCAGAAATTGTGTCGCCAATCAACAGGATGGACGCATCTTCTGCTTTGACCAGGGCAGCCAGCGCAACGGCATAGTCTTCTGGTCTAGCTGAAGAACCCTGCAGCAGGTGGACGGTTTGAACCGGATAATTCGCCAGTATGTTGGCGGCTTTTATCTGATGGGTGATGACATGGACTGGCTCTGCAAGTAAATTGCCTGCATGGATCAGTTGAGCAGCCAGGGATGGGTTTTCAGAATAGACAAATGTGCCGCTCATGCGATCACTCCTTCTTCTACCAGTGCATCCACCAGTTTTTGGGCAAGCTCAGCAGGTTCTCCCTTTGCGAACATGATATTCTTGCGGTTCATGGCAAAACCGCTTAACTCAAGAGTCTTGGTCTTTGGGGCCAGTTGATCAGGACTTAAGCCCAAATCGGTGAGAGAGAATTCTGTCGTCGGTTTTTTAGATGCGGCTAAAACCATTTTCAAGCCAGGTATAGGGGCAGGGGCTACTTCCGGCAAGGCGGTTACTACGGCGGGCAATTGCACCTGGATGGTTTCAATCTGTTCATTGAGTACACGCGTAGCGGTTAGCTCATCGCCGTTCACGGACATCTGGCTGATGTTGGAGATAACGGGTAGGTTGAGCAATATGCCAAGCCTGGGCCCTACTTCATGCGAGTAGGTGTCGCTGGCGCCTTCAGAGCAAATCACAAGTTTGGTGTCCCCGATTTTCTTGATGGCTTCGGCTAACACTTTTGCCGTACCGGCGCCGTCTGTTTTGCCAGCCTGATCATCGCAAACGATAAATCCATGGGCTGGGCCGCGGGAGAGCGCATCTTTGAGCGATTTACGGGCATCTGCATTTCCAAAAGTGAGCGAGACAACCTCGTCGCCATCTGCTGCATTTTCGACTGCAGCCTGGATAGCATTGCGTTCATAATCACCGATCTTGCCTTTTGCCCTGCTCATATCCAAAGACAGGTCGGGTTTAACCTGGATGTCGGCTTCATCCAAAACCCATTTGTAACAAACAATCACTTTTCCCATACAAAAAACTCCTCTTGAAAAATTTTTTCGTCTCAATATGGAACTAACTAGAAAGAAAATTTTTCTCCCTTGCCGGTTAAGTTTGTGATGATATTCACATTCTAGATGGTTCTGAATGGAAAATCATCGACCTTTGTGGATGATTAAAGGTTTAGAGCGAGGATGATCTTAAAACGAAAAAGGATGAGTTAAAAACGGTTATTGGAAAAGGTTGGAAACCTAGGGAGAGGCAGTACGGAGGTTATATGGGTTCGATTAGCTGCAACTCTTTTGCTCGATCGACCGCGTGCTTTCGGGAATTAACCCCTAATTTTTGATAAATATTGCGCACGTGGGTCTTGGCGGTGCTGGAAGATATGGTTAGTGATTCGGCTATGTGGCTGGTTGTCAGACCAGATGCCAACAAAGATAAGACTTCTTGCTCTCGGTTTGTTAATTCTTCGAAGCTCAGATCGACCACCATGCTGTCACCTGGCTTGGCAGGCGAATGTACAAATTTCTGTTCAAAAGATTGCAAAACCCGGCGACCGTATTCCAGGATGGTCGAATAATCACTTTGATTGCGGTAATTTGTTTCGTATTCTTTTAATGCCTTCACCAACAATTCTCTGACTTTGGGGTGCATTTCCAGCCAAATACGGATGTAATTCTCTTTTTCTGCTAAAGGTAGAATGTCAATAAGCAACTCAAGGGCTTTCTGGGTTTGACCGTTTTCACCCAGGGCAATGGCTTGTATGATATTCGCTTTCAGCAATCGTCTACGCTGGTTGCTGCTCTGCAACTTTGGAATCAACTCGCCGAGTAAATTCAGTGTTTCCTTTGGGCGATTTTCAAACAATGTGATTTGGGCAACGAGCAATTGATCTGATAGTGGGTCGCCCTTCATCATATCGAGCGACAAGATCTTCTTGTTTCTGACCCAGGAGGTTGCTTTACTCAGCTCACCGGTAATCAGCCAATAGTGGATTTGCACTTCGTTGATACTGGTCATTAAACTGGGTATGGAGGATAGCAAATGGGCTCGCCGGATGGCAATATCAAGATAATATTTTGCATCCCGGTAGTTTTTGAATGATATACAATTTTTGGCGAGCAGTAAAAGGGTCCTGGTAGAGTGCAGCCAGCAAGGCTCTCCAATCCTATAATTGAGAAACTGTTCCTTTGCCTTTTTTGAATATTGTTCTGCAAGCTCAAGCTCATTCCACTCTCGGTAAATGTCGCTTAAACCCATTTCCAAAACCAGATTGACCAGGTCGTTTTCCAAATCGTTGACCCGAATGTATTCCAGCGATTCCTGGTAAGTAGCCATTGCCTGGTACACCTGACCACGTTGAACAAAAATTTCAGCTAACAAAGCCTGGTAACTGAGGAAATTCCGGCTTTCATGACGCTGATACATAGCCCGGTTCAACTCAATTAATTCATCGAGTTCGAAAGTCTGGTCTCCAAAGGCCTGGTACGCCAGAGCGATATAATATTCTAATAAAACCCTGGGTGTGTAAGCTGTATCATCTAAGGTTTGCAGAACTTGTTCAGCGATGGCGATACTAGTCCCATCCCGGCCAATAACACAGCGTATAGCGGCCCGGATGGAGGCAACCGTTTGGTCCACCGAGCGGATATCTGGATAGGCATCGGGTTTTTGATTAATTAAGCGCTCAATCTCTTTGAGACAAATTTCAGATTGATCAAAAAAGCCGTGGATCAGGCTGTATACCGCCCAATAGATCCAGGTCAGGGGATGCCTGTCCATGGCTTGCTGGCTAATCTGTTGGAACCAGTCCAGGACAGTCGATGTATGGTCCGGAGGATAGCGTGGATTGGTTAAATAATCCTCAATAATTTCAATCGCTAGATCTTCCTTACCGGATGCAAGCGCATGCGGAATGGCGTGTGGGATATCATCCATTTCACGATACTTCTCACAAGCAGCCTGGTGCAGGCGATCAATCTCTTCTTTTGAGTACTTCTGTTTCAGTTTCGATCGCAGCATCTTATGGAAAAGAGGGTGATATCGAAAGGTGAAATCTGTATCATTAACAGGATTCAGGAAGAGGTTCTCCCGTTGAAGGTCATTGAGTATCGAGCGGCTGTTTTCAATGCCTGGAATGGCGTCACAAATTTGGGGAGACAATTCGGATAGGATGGATGTCTTCAGCAAGAAATCATTTTGGAGTGCAGATAAATTCTCCAGGACCTCATTGGTCAGATAAATAAGCACGTGCTGAAAATCACCGCTAAAATTGTTGATGAAAGTATCGATTTCGCCCTGGGATTTTAAGCGTTTTAAGGCGGGCGCTGCCAAAACTAATCCGGTAATCCAACCTTCCGACAGGAAATTCAGACGGTTGATATCATGTGATGGCAATGTAAAACCTAGAACATCGGTAAAAAAGGCGTTGGTTTCAGCAACCGTAAACTTAAGATCATGGCTGCGCAACTCAATAATCTCGTTTTTCGCTTGCAGGTTGACCACAGGTAAAAGCAGTTCCTTCCTGGAAGAAATCACCAGGTGCATATTTGCCGGCATATAATGGATCAATTGGGCCAGGTTGTCGTGGATGGTTTGGTTGTGGATCACATGGTAATCATCCAGGATCAGGCTAAATGGGTGTTCCATCTGATTGATGGTATTCACAAGCAGTGTGATGAAGGAGAGATCAAAATTGAGGTAATCCTTCTTAACAATGCCTGAAAGATAATCTCTAATTTCAGGTTGAGCATACTCCAGAGCGGCAATGAAATATTCCCAGAAGCGGCTGGCTTCGTTATCGCCATTGTCTAAAGAAATCCAGGCAACCGGCCATTTCATCTCGGTTAAGGTGTTTACCCATTCACTCAGCAGCGTTGTTTTTCCAAAGCCAGCTGGAGCGATCAAACAGGTCAGTTTTTTATTTAACCCCGTGCGCAGAATTTCCAACAAGCGTGGTCGATGGACAATCCTGGAATTCGGCGCCGGATAGATTAACTTTGTGACAATCAGGCTGGGGTTGGATAAGTGTAAGTCTCTCATAATTGATAAAGGATACTTGATAACACGATGTCCATTTGTGCATATTATAACAAATTATCACCCTATGGTGAAAGCATCCTGGTGGGCTTTGATTTCCAGAGATTTTGCTTGTCACAACTAAGATTCCAGTTATATAATCAAATAACCTATTCATCGACACACACCAGGACGGGAAACTAAGACCAATTTCCAATCACACTCTTAGAAAAATCTAAAATTCAATAGGGCGCGCCTGTTGAAACCATCCAAATCATTAAAAAACCAAACAGGAGAACAAAATGTACCCAGCCGCAAACTCTTCGCTCTCACAAATTTTTCGCAAGCTGATTAACGGCGCTTTGATCCTCCTTTTGCTCTTGACCTGTCTGCCCGGTCCTGCAGGCTGGGCCAGCGCCGCGCCAACCAGCACGTTTGTCGTGAATTGGTCCACCGATGAGACCGATGCCAGCCCAGGCGATGGCGCTTGCCTTTCTTCAAACGGCCGGTGCACCCTGCGCGCCGCTATCATGGAAACCAATGCTCTGGCTGGCGCAGATATCATCACCTTTGACCCTGGCGTAACCGCAATCCCTTTGTTCACCCCGCTGCCACCTTTGTCGGATGCGAGCGGTGGAACAACCATCAAAGGCGGCGGCAACCTGGTTTCGATCTTGGGTACGTTACTTGGCTCCAATGTGGATGGACTCACCATCAATTCAAACAATAACAAAATCCAGGGATTGGATATCGCCGATTTTACCGGAAATGGTATCGTCATCAACGGTGATAACAACTTAGTTGGGGTGGATGGCGATGGACAGAACGATGCTTCTGAAAAGAATGTGATCCGTTCGAATGATAAGAACGGTATCCTGGTCAACCTGGGCGCAGATAACAATCGTATCGCCGGAAATAAATTCGGCGTGAATAGCTCTTTCGATGCATACCCCAACGCCTGGAGCGGCATCGATCTGGGCGGCGCCAATAACCGGGTGGGGGTGTTGGGCGATGGGATTTCTGACGACCTGGAAGGCAATTACATCGCCAGGAGTGGTCAAAATGGCATTACGATCACTAATTCGGGTAATATCGTCGCAGGTAATACCCTCTACTACAACACGGGTGAAGGTATCCTGGTTTCGCAAGCCTTCAATACCCTGATCGGCGCCAATGGCGATGGGGTGGGCGATTACTACGAAAGAAACCTGATCTACTACAACCAGCTCAACGGCATCAAACTGTACGATGACGACGTAACCACCATCGCTGGCAACGTGATTGGCACGAATGACAGCGGCTCCACAACAGCTGGCAACATGCAAAATGGTATCTACGCTTTTATGTCTTACGGTGGTGTGATCGGCACGGATGGCGCTGGCAGCGGCGCGGCAGCCGAGGGCAACCAGATTTCAGCTAATAAAGGCGCCGGCATCAAATTAGAAAACTCATACTTGTTCACCATTGCTGGTAACAAAATTGGCACAGATACAAGCGGCACAGCGGCTTTACAAAACTTTGATGGCATTCAACTGGTTGATTCCTATTCCAACATCATTGGCACGAATGGCAACGGGGTGGGCGACGCGTTTGAAGGGAACCTGGTATCAGGAAACGGTCGAAATGGGATTGCCATCCTAAATTCCGCTTCCAACCAGAACACCATCGCTGGTAACCGGATTGGGGTCAATATCAGTGGGACCCTGGCATTGCCCAACAAAGAGTATGGTATCTTTATCCAGGGCGGCAGGCTGAACCTGATCGGATTCGATGGGACGGGGGCAGCCATTGCTAACGAACGCAATATCATCTCGGGGAATACCCTCAGCGGAATCTATCTTAAAGGGGATGAAAACCGCATCGCCGGCAATTATATTGGCATGGACGCTAGCGGCTCGGTAGGGATTCCTAATCACTGGGGTATCACGGTCGTTGATTGCTTTAGTAACTTCATCGGAACAAATAGCGATGGCGTCGGAGATGCCAACGAAGGCAACTGGATCTCCGGAAACCTGGATGGCGGTGTTCTGATAAAAAAGCTGGGGGCGACCGCTACTCTGAACAAAATCTATGGCAACAAAATTGGGGTCAATGCATCTAGCGCTGGCGCGTTGCCCAATAGCGGTCCCGGCGTGTTAATTGAAAATGTGCCCAATAACCTGATCGGCGGAAACAGCCCTAACCAGGGCAATGTGATTAAGAACCATCCTGCCCCTGGCATTCGCTTTACCAGCACAGGGGAAGTCACCGGCAATCGCTTTCTGGGTAACAGCATGGCCAATAACCAATTTAGCATTGACCTGGGTACGGACCTGCTAACCTACAATGATTCTGGCGATGGCGACCTGGGACCAAACGGACTGCAGAACTACCCGGTCATTGCAAAGCGCTGCAGGCACTGGCGATACCCTTTCGGCATTGGGGTTCAGTTCAACAGCAAAGCTGGCAGGAATTATTACCTGGATTTCTATTGGACGCCGGTATGCCACACCGAGCGGTTACGGCGAGGGCCAGCTTTATCTGGGATCCACCACAGTAACCACCGGTGCAACCGGAAATTTCTTTGGGACTGGTGGCGATATCTTTGCCAGCGGATTGTTGCCCGGTTACGTCACTGCCACCGCTGCCGATGAAGGCTTTTCTACCTCAGAATTCTCAGCATGTGTGCCCTTGGACGTGATAAGGTGCCCTACAAAATCTACTTGCCCAGCGATCATTCACTAAAACCTCTTAAATCGGATATAATGTGACCACAATTGTGGAGCTAATTTTGGAGGTCAACATGCTGCAAGTCGGTATTCGAGAGTTCAAACAGCGCGCCAGCGAGCTGGTGCGGTACGTGCGTGAGACCGGTCAGGAGGTGCAAATCACCTACCATGGAACCAGTGTGGCTGTGCTTTCTCCGCATCCATCCAGGCAAAAAGTTGACAGCTCAGATGATGCCTGGCTGAGCCTGGATAAACTGGCAGAACAAATCGGCGCACGCTGGCCTGAAGGATTATCCTCCGTCCAGGCGATCCATGAGGATCGTGAATGACTGTATTTGTTGTAGATGCAAGTTTGTGGGTAGCTCGTCTACTCCCTAAGGACGTTTTCCATCAAGTAGTCAATCAATGGATGGATGTACAAAGAGAGTCAGGAGCAAGCTTCCTTGCTCCTGCATTGTTGTTGAGTGAAATTGCAGGTGTTATGTCGCGCCGAACCAAATCGCCAGACCTGGCTATGAGCGTGATTGAGCAACTACAGTTGCTTCCAGAACTTCAATTAGTAGAAATGGATTCCCGTTTAACCCATCTAGCAGCGAATCTAGCAGCGAAATTGGGATTGCGTGGGGAGGATGCTTATTATACAGCCACGGCTGAATATTTACATATCCCCCTGGTGACACTCGATGAAGACCAGGCTTTACGCTCCTCTTATCGAGTGGAAGTTATCCGGTTGTCTGGGCTGTAAGTGGCTAAGCGGTAGCGTAGCTCGTAATCGAGACGGAACATTTTCTCTCGTAAGAGCTTGTTCATATACGGTTTTTGAAACCCATGTAATAATGTGTAGTATAATAGTTACATTATAAACATGTGTATAATAGGAGTGATGGAATGGTCCGCACCCAAATTTTGTTAGAACCAGAGCAGCACGAAACTCTCAAGGAAATGGCTCGTCGGGAGAAAAGAAGCATCTCTGAAATCGTCCGTGAAATGCTGGATAAGCAAATTAAAGAGCAGCAGCGGCGGCGTTTGTTTCTAGCCGCGCGGGAGTTGCTGGCTGATTACCAGGTTGATCCAGAACTAACAGCCTTTACAGCGTTGGATGGGGAAGATTTCCATGCATAGGGGTGAAATTTGGTTGGTGAACCTGGATCCGAGTGTTGGTGCTGAAATCAGAAAATCCAGGCCAGCAATCATTCTCAGCATAGATGAAATAGGCATCTTGCCTTTGCGTGTGATTGTGCCTTTGACGGATTGGAAAGAGCATTATTCCAAGGCGCACTGGATGGTGCTGATTGAACCAAAAAAGAAAAATGGGTTGCAGAAGCTATCGGCAGCCGATGCTTTCCAGATTCGCTCGATCTCAACACGACGCTTGATGTATAAAATTGGCGATCTGGAGGCTGAAAGTATGGAAATGGTTTTGCGAGCCGTGCAGATTGTGGTTGGGTTCGAGATATAAATTAATCTTGGCTTGAATGTATGAATGTGATCCAGTTTTACTGTACCGGGCAGTAAAACTGGATCACAATCTAATTTTAGAACTGAATTTGGTTATGTGCTTGGTGGTACAGATCGATTGTCAAGCTTCTGACTTGGGGCTACTGGCAGCCCGCAGGAACAAGAATTCCTGAGGCGGTCCACAGGGCGATGAAGAATGCATTCAGCGCAAGGGTTTTGATGGCATCCAGGCTCCAGGGCATGATCACCAGAGCGACGATGGTGACGATCGTATGAGCGATGGCTGTCGCAAACAAGGCGCGCGCCATCCCCTGCGGGCGCAGCAGCGCCAGCAAAGCGCCGAAGAACAGCACAGCCAGCACCCCAAAGTACATCATATTGGCCGGGTTGTCCTCAGAGCCGATGATGCCGACTGCCAGGTTTGTCCACACCAGGAAGAGCGCGCCCGCCAGCGCAGCGCCAGCAGCAACGCGATATTCGAGCGTGCCGGCTTTCCGGTAGATCAGCTCGAAGGCCACACCCGTACCGAACAAGAGCGCGCCGACAAGAACGAAATCGAAAAGGTTCCAGGCGACACTATCGTTGAACTGCATCGCCAGCCAGGGCAGCAGCAAAACACAAGCCGTCCCCAGAGCGATGAAGACGATGTTTTTGTTTTGTGCTAAAAATTTCGTATAGCTATTTTTCATAAGTGTTTACTCTTTCTATTTTTGATTGAAACGGCGCTTATTGTAACAGGTTTCTTGCTGTTAGCGTTTGGAACGGTTCGCTCGCAGATCCGCAGTGGATTTTATTGATTCGTGAAAAATTCGTGAAAATTTGTGGCTAAAAGAACCTTTGTGTTTCTTCGTGTCCCTGCGTGGCAAAAACAAACACCGACTTTGAAAATTACATTGCCGGGAAGGCATTTTTCCTCTATAATCCAGGCATGTCGCAAAACCCGATCAACCTCGTTTTACGCTTCATTTTGGAGCTCTCTGCCCTGTATGCCATGGGATACTGGGGCTGGCAACAGCCCGGGGGGATCACTCGCTGGCTGTGGGCAATTGGATTACCTCTCCTGGCAGCCTTCCTTTGGGGCGCCTTCCGCGCTGTCGAACCACATCATGCTGGGAAGGGACTGGTGATCATTCCAGGTTTCTTGCGCCTTTTATATGAGGCGGTTTTTTTCTCTGGGGCTGTTTGGGCGCTTTTTGCTGCTGGCCAACCCAATTGGGCAGGGGTTTTAGCCGGTTTGCTTATTTTTCACTACGCCATCTCCTATGACAGAATCTATGATCTATTAGGAATTTCTTCATGATATACGAATCATCTTTCAACGGACTACCGGTAAAGACCGGCGATATTATTTGCACAGCCAACGGCAAGCCTGATATTTTGCCAGGAGAATTTTGGCGTTTGATCGGGCGTTTATTGCCTGGTGATGTGGACCATATTGTCATTTACCTGGGTCCGGGCGGTCGCTGTGCGGAAGCAGGCAGCCTGGGTGTGATCACCTTTGAAATGCCCGGAGAACGCTGGCAAAGTGAGAAAGTGATGATCTCGCGCGGTTTATTAGTGGATGATCTATATGGGATGGTGTATCCCTTGCAGGATCAAAACTTATCCATCACGGAAGAATCAAATATCCGTGAAGGAGTAGCTGCTTACTGTTTGAAACACCTGGGAAGCCCGTATAACCTGAACTTTTTTGACGCAGAGCGGGAAGATGCCTTTTATTGCAGCCAGTTAGCCTACAAGGCGTACCAGCCATTCGGGATTAATATGAACAACGGCCTGGCTATGTCGAATTTGCCAGGCTCGGATCAAATCGTTTATCCGCAAGAAATCTGGAATGGATTTCAGGCGCCTGCGCGCCTGAGGTAAAAATTCACTCTTTGTGCAATATTTTATAAAGCTCGCGTTCAATTTCATGACGCTCCCCACCCAGGGAAAGCTGCCACTCATCTACGAGCAGGGATTGGGCGCGGTTCATGATGTCCTGGTCGCTGCGGTTAAGCTTGCCTGAGTGCTCACGGGCTGTCAAATCGCGGATCACACTGCAGATATCTGCCAGGCTGCGGTTGCGCATCCGTTCCATCAGCTCATTTTGGCGGGGATATGGCTGGTCTGGTAAGGACTGGGCTGGTTTAGTGAGGCTTTTAAGCTGTTTGCGAAACAGATCGCTGGAAAGGGGCGGGCGCAGGTTATTTTCACCGCTCTCGTCGGCAGGTACCCATAAGGTGAGATCGCTGGTTCGAAATACATAGTATTCACGCGTATCGCCTGAAAGGGTTTTCTGTTCGATGGATACAATCTCCCCTGTGCCATAGGTCCAATGCATGACCCGGTCATGAACCTGGTATTTCATGGTAACGCTTCCTTTGTCAGCTATTTGAATCACTGGTAAAACACACCTGAGGTCATAGCAAACCCATCAGGCGCCATGTAAAGCCGAAAAGATCAACCAGAAGATGGGATTTTGAAGGTTAAGATCTCAGAGCATTTTTTGCATCTAACCCTCTTATTATATCACGAGCCGGGGGCGCTGGCAGGAATCGACCGAGATGGATGTTTGTGTTCTATGGGTTAATCAAAAAAGCCTCCCCCGGATCAACAAATGGGAGAGGCTAACCGTCTTTAATGGCTCTTAATCGGCAGCCATTTCGTTTTCAAGGGCGATTTGTTTCACAGTCTCAGGTTGGGGAGATTTTAAGACAACCGTTAACACACCAGCGATGATGAGCATCAGCGCGGCCAGGTAGTAGGCAAAAGTAAAGCTACCGGTCATATCTTTGATCGTGCCCGCTAACTGGGAGAGCATAAAGCCGCCCAGACCCCAGGCTGTATAAACGATCCCATAATTCATGGCGAAGTTCTGGGTACCGTAATAATCCTTGGTGATGGCCGGGAAAACAGCCAGGTTGGCGCCGTAATTCGCGCCGACCAGGATCACCAGAACGATCAGCATCGGCACATTGGCCAGGAAGGAGCCTGCGACCACGATCGACATCAGGTAAACCAATACTGCCTGGAAGAAAAAGGCAGTTGCCAGGACAGTCTTACGTCCAAATTTATCGGAGAGGGTGCCATACAAGACTCGCCCACCGCCGTTGCCGACAGCCAGGGCAGAAACAGCAATGGCAGAGATGGCGGGCAGTCCAACCTGGTCGTTGACGATAGATGCCAGGTTACCGATGACCATCAGCCCCGCGCCAGAGCCAAAGGCGAAGGCCAGCCAGATCAGGTAGAACTGCCAGGTGCGGGCGGTTTCCAGGGTGCTGAATTCGGTCTTGTTGGAGGCGGTTTTGGTGGTCGCCTGTCCAGGCAGCTTGAAATTTGCAGGCGGGAATTTGAGGAATTGGGCAAAGAATACGACGGCGATCAGCATGCCGATGCCCATATACAACATGGTTTGCTGCAGGCCGATGGATTTGATCAGGGAGCGAGCCAGGGGCGCAACCCACGCGCTGCCCATACCGAACCCGGCTACCACGATCCCGGAGATCAGGCCGGTTTTCGAAGCGGGGAACCACTTCAACGCCGCTGGGCTGGCGGAAGCATACACAAAGCCGATGCCGGAACCGAGCAATACGCCGAAGGTGAAGGTGAAAATCCAGGGGGAAGTGACCATGCTGGAAAGGATCACACCGCCGCCTGCCAGGATGCCACCCAGGGTGACGACCACCCGCGGGCCAAATTTGCCTAACAAGCGCGCACCGACCATGGTCATAATCGAGAAAACTACGCAGGCTACAGAGTAGGGCAGGGTCTTCTGGGCATCAGCCCAACCCCATTCATCGGGAATGTTGGCTTTGAACACGCTCCAGGCGTATAACACGCCTAAAGCCAGCAGCGCTGCGGTGCCTGCAGCCGTGACGATCCAGCCCATGTTTTGCGCATGGGCTTCTGAAGTTTTTTTGATGCTTGCCATATTGAATTTGATTAACCTTTCGATGATTTCTATTTTTTAATTTTCCCTGGAAATTTTTCATCAGGGTGAGCGACCGCAGGATTATAATAGGTGGACTATAAACCTGTCAAGCTGTCAGGTTGTATGATCAATTTCGCGATGTGGATTTTTAGTCACAAATTTTTTCTATTTCCTATGGCGAACAATGCAACATAGCGAGAGATAGAAACTGAATGCGTGATTGGGAGAGATTTTTCATAATAGTTAGACGCCAAAACCCTAAAGGTCTCAGAGAGCTTTAGGGTTTGGTGGTTAAGGCTCACATATGACAAGAAGTTCATCGCTTTTTCCTGCTCTGGCATGCTTCCTGAGCGATTTTCACATGTATAATGAATATTGAGATGTTTACTTATTCGACGAAGCATGCCCTATTTTGGACCTTGACTACCCTGGCTGCTGTGCTGGTTGGGGTGGTTGCGCAGCCTTTCGATTCGGCCTCCCAAGCGCTGGCTGATGAAATAGACACCTACTTACCTCTCGTATTTCAGGCTGGTTATCCTCGGGAGATGGTCTCTGTCCCCGCCGGCGAGTTTTGGATGGGCTGCGACCCGCTGCATACTGCTGATGAGGAGTGCGAAGGCGACGACCTGCCGTTGCACCAGGTCTTCCTGAACGCGTTCTACATCGACAAGCATGAAGTGACCAACGCTCAGTATGCCAACTGCGTCACGGCGGGGGCTTGCAGCTTACCCGAATACACAACTTCCTATACTCGTGAGGATTATTACGACAATCCAGATTTCCAGGATTACCCGGTGCTATGGGTCTCCTGGTACAACGCCAGGGATTATTGCGCCTGGCAGGGAAAACGCCTGCCCACCGAAGCGGAGTGGGAGAAGGCTGCCCGCGGCGCACAACCCAGGGCTTTTCCTTGGGGAGAAGACATCCCCACCTGCGACACGGCGAACTTTTGGGATGACGAAGGCACGTGGTGATTTCTGCGTCGAAGACACCAGCCAGGTGGGCAGCTATGCAAATGGCGCCAGTCCGTATGGCGCTTTGGACCTGGGCGGCAATGTCTGGGAATGGGTCTCCGATTGGTACAGCGCGGATTTCTACAGCCAGACGCCGGATGCGAATCCATTGGGTCCGGAAACGGGAATTTATAAGGTAGTGCGCGGCGGATCCTGGTTCTGCCGTTGGGGAGAGTTGTTGACAGCCAAACGACATTACTATCATCCCACCGTGCGCTATAACAGCATCGGCTTCCGCTGCGCCGCGCCATAAGTGGAAGAGCGGCAGGCACGAAGGGTCAGGTTGTTTTATAGCCACCAAGGGACATGAAGAACCACGAAGGTTTTTTAGCCACGAATTTTCACGAATGGTCACGACTTCTGTAGCCACGATGGGACACGAAGGACCATGAAGGTTTTTTGTTAGAAACGAAAATTTTTTTAGAAAATTTTTACGCTTTCTTCATCTCTGCCAGTTTTTTCATAGCAGCAAAACATCACACCATCTGAAACGACAACAAAAAAGAACCTATTACCGCGAAAATTCCATTGCATAAGCTAGTCGCACTTCGTGGGCCATGCAAAAGGATCTGCGAGATAGATATTAAAACAAGAAATTCTCTGCGCTCTCTGCGTCTCTGCGAGAGATCAATAAAGAACGCAGTTCAATCTGCTGTGACAACAAAAAGAACCTGTCACTGCGAGCGAACTTTGCGAAGTAGTCTAAACGATGATTAGTTGGTAGAAATCTGCAGGTTTTTCCTTTTGGTAAAATTATTATTGTTAATGAAAGGATGAGTATGAACCAAAACAATTATTCTGAGAAGCAGCAAACTCACGAACATCACGAACAAAAAGCACAAGGGGCGCGTGCAGATACTGATCATAGCGGACACAATGCACCTAAGGGAACCAAAAAACATGTCGATCATAGCGGTCATGAGCAGATGTTCCGCACGCGATTTTATTGGAGCTTGTTATTAAGCATCCCGGTTCTGATCTATAGCCCGATGCTGCAGCGCTTCTTAAACTTTACATCGCCTGATTTTCCTGGCAGTACCTGGATTCCGTTCATTTTTTCGCTGATTATTTTTGGATATGGGGGTGTTCCTTTCCTTAAGATGGCTGTTCCGGAGATTCAAAATCGCAAACCGGGTATGATGACCCTCATCTCGCTGGCGATTTCGGTTGCATTTCTTTATAGCGTGTTTGCGCAGCTGACCAATGCAGGAGAAGGATTCTTCTGGGAGTTGGTCACGTTGATTGACATCATGCTACTGGGGCATTGGCTGGAGATGCGCTCGGTACGCCAGGCTTCGGGCGCCCTGAATGAACTGGCGAAACTGATTCCGGATACTGCTGATCGCATTCTGGAAGACGGTTCGACGGAGACGGTATCGGCGGACGAGCTTCGTCAGGATGATCTTATTTTGGTGCGCCCTGGTGCAAGCATCGCAGCGGATGGGGTGGTGACGGAAGGCGAATCAAAAGTGAATGAAGCCATGGTTACCGGAGAATCGAATCCGGTTAAAAAAGCACCCGAGGCGCACGTGATTGCCGGGACGATTAATGGCGAAGGCAGTTTGCGGGTGCGGGTGACGGCCACCGGTGATGAAACCGCGCTGGCTGGCATCATGCGCCTGGTGGAACAGGCACAGCAATCGAAATCCTCCACACAGTTACTGGCAGACAAGGCGGCTGGCTGGTTATTTTACATCGCGCTGGGGGTGGCTGCTATCACGGCGGTTGCCTGGACAATTGCGATCGGTTTTAATTTGGATGTGCTCAAGCGGGTGGTTACCGTTCTGGTGATTGCCTGTCCACACGCTCTGGGATTAGCTGTCCCGCTGGTGGTGGCGATCACAACCTCCATGGGGGCCAGGAACGGCATCCTGATTCGTGACCGGCTGGCAATGGAGACGGCGCGGAAGATCGATATCGTGGTTTTTGACAAAACTGGAACCCTGACCGGGGGGAAATTTGGTGTTGTAGATCAACACACGGTCGAGGATTGGAAGGATGAAGATGCCCTGAGCCTGGCAGCTGCGATTGAGAGCGATTCGGAGCACTTGATTGCCAAAGCGATTGTGGATAAGGCACAGGAGCGTGAGCTAAGTCTGCCTGACATTAAGGATTTTTCAGCGATAAAGGGGCGCGGGGTGAAGGCTTTTCAAGATGGCAAAGCTGTGTATGTGGGCGGACCGCGCTTGCTGGAAATGCTTGAGCTAACCTTGCCGAACTCGTTTGAGAAGTTTGCGGAGGCGGCGGGGGAAAAATCGCAGACGGTGGTGTACCTCACCACGGAAGAGGATTTGGTAGCCGCCTTTGCTGTGGCAGATGTGATCCGGCCCGAAAGCAAACCTGCGGTCGAAAGGCTGCATGCATTGGGAATTGATGTGGCCATGCTCACAGGTGATAGCCAGGCTGTGGCGCAGTCGGTGGCGCAGGAATTAGGAATTGATCGGGTCTTTGCCGAGGTCTTGCCAGAAGATAAGGACAAGAAGGTGATCGAATTACAGCAAGCTGGTAATCAGGTAGCCCTGGTTGGGGATGGGGTTAACGATGCGCCTGCGCTGACGCGTGCGGATGTGGGAATTGCGATTGGCGGGGGCACCGACGTTGCGATCGAGTCAGCTGGCTTGATTCTGGTCAAGAGTAACCCGCTGGATGTGGTGAAGATTATCAACCTGAGCCGTGCCAGCCACCGTAAGATGATTCAGAACCTGTGGTGGGCAGCTGGCTATAATATTGTCGCCCTGCCGCTGGCAGCCGGTGTGCTGGCGCCGTTTGGGATATTGCTTTCACCCGCAGTGGGGGCATTGTTGATGTCGCTTTCGACGATTATTGTGGCCATCAATGCGCAGTTGTTACGAGGTGAGAAATTGGCCGATGAGTAAGCAGTAGGTTGGTGAGTTTTCTAGGAGAGATGGTGATGACCAGATTAAAATCATTATTTGTAATGATAGTTGTGGGTTTAATTCTAGGAGCCTGTAGTTTAATTGACCTGTCTTCGACTTCAATGCAAAACGACTCGCCTGACGCTGAGAATGGTGAGCAGATCTATTTCACCTCTACCAGTCAGAGAGGAGGTAGAATCAGTTTCACGGGAGGACCAGCGTTTGGAGGCATGATGATGGATCTTATTTGACCTGTGCTTCCTGCCATGGACCAACCGGCAGAGGTGGTCTACACACCATGCATATGACTGTTATGGATGCTCCTGATATTCGCTACGTGGCATTGGCACATGAAATGGAAGAACATGGCGGTGGAGAAGGCGAATATGATCTGGCTACTTTTCAGAAAGCCGTTGTGGATGGTGAGCACCCGGATGGAGATTCGTTGGATCGGGATATGCCTCGCTGGAAAATGAGTGAATCTGACTTGATAGATCTTTTTACTTTTCTCCAATCATTGGAATAAGTTAACACAAACAAGTGCTTGTGATTTTCTTCCTTCTGATTTATGATCATTTCCACTAAGAAAGTAAATCTTCAATCAACTGTCAAACAGCCATGCAAACTTTCTCAAAACCTATCATTGACCTCATTCGCCAACGCACTTCTTGCCGCACTTATCTGGATCGACCGATTGAGCGCGATGTGCAACATCGCCTGTCTGAGTTTGCAGATAATTTGGGAGCGGGTCCGTTCGGCAGCCAGGCGCGTTTTGTGCTGGTTGCTGCAGGGGAGGATGACCGTGAGCACCTGCGCAAGCTAGGCACCTATGGTTTCATCAAAGGCGCCACCGCTTATTTGGTTGGAGCGGTGAAGAATGGAGAAGACACAACTGGAAGATTTTGGCTGGCTGATGGAGAAGATCGTGTTATATGCCACCGATCTGGACCTGGGAACTTGCTGGCTGGGAGGCGCCTTCACTAAGAGCAGCTTTGCCCAGCGCATGCATGCCCAACCAGATGAGATAATTCCGGCAATCACGCCGATTGGGTATTGCGCCCCCACTCGACGGCCAGTCGATCGTTTGATACGGAACAGAGCTGGCAGCGACCGGCGTTTGCCTGTTGAGCGCCTTTTCTTTGATCAGCAATTCAATATGGCCTTACCTCTGCAGGCAGCGAGTGAATACGCCCTCCCGCTGGAGATGGTCCGCTTGGCGCCATCCGCCTCCAATCGACAGCCCTGGCGGATCGTCAGGGGTGAGACTGGCTGGCATTTCTACCTGCGCCGCACGCCTGGATATCGTGACTCGATGTTGAATCGCATCTTCACCCAGTCTGACTTGCAGCGGGTGGACATGGGCATCGCCATGTGCCACTTCGAGCTGACAGCCCGCGAGCTGGGTTTGACGGGAGAATGGCTGCTGGAAGACCCGGGTATCCATCTGCCGGACGAATTAACGAGTTACACAGCCACCTGGCAAACCAGATGAAAAAAATCTTTTTTATCTCTCGCAAAGCCGCAAAGGTTTTTTGGTTTTGTCTTCTTACTGATCATTTTGCATAATTTAGGTATAGCGTTAAGCTATGCAAAGGTGTAAACATGAAAACTGTTGTTACGATAAGCCCCTCTCCCTCGATACGCTTCGCCAATTTGGTACTGAAGCTGATGAGAAATGATTTCAAGCACAACGTGCCTCGCTGGCAGAAATTAGTGGAAAGCCGCACCCATTCTTTGCCTGCTCCCATGCCCAAAAGATTTCGAACCCAGTTTGAAGTTAGCGAACAAATCGTCAACGACCGACCGGTGTACACCATTTCGCCGCGTAAGCATGAGCCTGTCGGAACGATCTTGTTTACGCATGGCGGCGCATACGTTAACGCCTTGAGTATTTTTCATTGGATGATCTTGCAGGCGATGGTGGATAAAGTAGGCGCGCGCCTGATCGTACCGGCCTATCCCCTGGCGCCCGAACACACTTACCAGGCAGCCTTCGACCAGCTGGAAATCGTCTACCGCAGCTTGCTGGAAACCTATCCGCACCAGCCGCTTTTTTTATCCGGCGACTCGGCCGGCGGCGGGTTAGCCCTGGCGCAGGCTCTCCGTTACCGGCAGCTGGGCTTAACCTATGCCGCAGCGCATTGTGCTCTTCTCTCCCTGGCTGGATATCAGCATGTCCAATCCGGCTGCCGCTGCCCTTGAAAAGCGAGATATCCTGCTCGGCATCCAGGTCCTGGTGATGTGCGGCCAGTGGTGGGCTGGCGGCGAGGATGTGCGCGATCCCTTGCTTAGCCCGCTTTTCGGGGATTTGTCCAATCTTCCGCCGGTCGATATCTTCCAGGGTACCGAGGACCTGTTAACACCGGATGTGCGCCTTCTGGAAGAGAAGATATCCCAGGCGGGAGGTGATGTCAATCTATATGAATACACCGGCGCAGGTCACGTCTTCGTTGGCGCAACTTTCACCCCCGAAGCCGGGCATGTATTCAAGCGGATAGCTGGGACATTTGGCGCGTGATCTTCGTAATCAGACTCAACCTCCCAAATTGCATCGCATTTTTAGCCACGAAGGGCCACGAAGAACCACAAAGGTTTGGTTAGCCACGAATTTTCACGAAATTTTTATGTAAAGCAAACTTCAGTTTGCTTCTTTAGGTACTAATCTCTCGACGCAAGAACCTTTAGCCACGAAGGGCCACGAAGGTTCTTTTAGCCACGAATTTTCACGAATTGACACGAATTTTTTATGTACTTCGGCATTCCTGCAGGTTCTACCGAAAGATGATCCCCAGCTCGCAGAGCTTTGCAAGATAGCCCGGTGGTTTTAACCCCGGTGCGATCCTGTCTATCCATTAGGTGGCTTTTCACAGAGCATTTTTTTATCTCTCGCAGAGCCGCAGAGAGATTATCCCCAGCTCGCAGAGCTTCGCAAACTAGCCCGGCTTTAGCCGCAGGGTTTGAACCCCGGTGCGAACAAGCCAGTCCGTGGCACAATCCGTTGACAGCTTTGCATCAAGAATGGTGTAACCATTCGCCACAAAATTTCACGATTATCCTGAATTTTTTTAGCCACGATGGGTCACGAAGAGATAAAACCGTAAAGATTACTAAGATGTGCAAAGATGTTTTCATCAAAGATGATCTGATATAATTAATCGAAGGAGTTTAGGGAACTTTTGACTAAATAGATGGTGGAGGTCTTATGTGTACAGACCAAATGAATAAGAAGGGATTTGATAACCTGGATCACCCTGAAGAGCCATTGGAATGCCTATCAGGAACAGATGATTTAAAGTCCGTTAGAGAAACTGGGCAGGCCTATTCTTCCGATTCCGTACAGGTTATTCGTAAGGAAATCAAGGATAGCCTCGAGAAAAGTCTTGTGGATCATGCGGAAATATGGGAAGCGCTTTCAAAACTCTAACAATAGAGGATCTGATCGAGATAAACCGCCGAATGATTGAAGAGTTCGGCGGTGTTTATTTTTCTCAAGATCGAAACTTGTTATTCCCGGGTTCACTTGATCATATCCTTGATTCTATTCAAAGCAATATATTTGACATCGATCGATATCCAACAATATTTGAAAAGGCAGCGGGTTTGGCCTGGAGGATTATTGTCGGGCATGTATTCCATGATGGAAACAAACGCACAGGCATGGAGGCAAGTCGCCTCTTCTTAGAGATAAACGGTTTCAAATTGAAGATCGATATAGACACTGTGAACATCGCGTTGATGGTTGCTAAGAAAGAAATCCAATTTTCAGAGTTTGTGGATTGGATTATGGAAAGATCAGACAAGATATTTTGATATAAATTATTCTCTTTTGGCTCCTACCTTACATTGTGAAATTTGTGGAACACCCGGTGCTCGTATCCGTCTCGTTAGTCGAAGTTATGGAAAATGGGATGACTTTCTGGTGATCGAAAATATCTTGGTGGTCTCTTGTCCCCATTTATGGAAAGCAAACTTCAGTTTGCTTCTTCGGCACTCCTGCAGGTTCTACCGCAAGATTACCCCCAGCTCGTAGAGCATCGCAAACTAGCCCGGTTTGCCGCAGGGTTTTAACCCCGGTGCGATCACGCCAATCCGTTAGATTGCATCACACAGAGCAAGTTTTTTATGACTGCTCGCAGAGCAATTTCGCAGAGAGATTACTTCCCCCAGCTCGCTGAGACTGCTTCGCAAAGTTCGCCCGGTGCGTTTAACCCCGGTGCGATCACGCCAATCCGTGAGATTGCTTCACACAGAGCGTTCCTAATGATAGCACCCAATGCTTCATTGGCGCACTTGCAAGCTCTACTAAGAGATTATCCCTATTAGCCCACACCTGTCTTCATCATTCCGTATTAATCAGCCCTCTTCTAACCCTTTAATCATCCTCTCAGGGTGATGATTCGAAGAGCTTAAATTTTCTAAAATAGAATATGTAATTGATTAAAAATCCTACTAGAACCGTTTTTCAAAATCAAACAGGAGGCTTGGAATGACTTACTTTGAAGGCAAGAATGCTGTCATCACCGGCGGCGCAAACGGTATTGGTCTCGGGCTCACCAAAGAGCTATTGAAGCGTGGTGCGTCCGTCATGATCGCGGATATTAAGGGCTCATCCCTCGATGCGGCAAAAGAGGAACTCAAAGGATATGAGAGCCAGATCGCGGTCTGCAAAATGGATGTCACCAAAAAGGAGGATTGGGAGCGCCTGGTCGACAAATCGTACAAGCGCTTTGGCAAGGTCGACCTGCTTTTCAACAATGCCGGCGTCTATTTTCAGAAACCGTTTACCGACTGGAGCGAAGTAGATTGGAACTGGTATGTCTCGGTCAACTTGCTCGGCTGCATCAAAGGCGCCAATGCATTTTATCCGCGCATGGCAGAGCAGGCAGGCGGCGGCAAGATCGTTTTCACCGCCTCCCAAGCCGCAGTCAGCCCCGGAGCAGGTCTCGCACCTTATCATACAACCAAAGCTGGCCTCTTGCGTTTTGCCGAGTGCTTCCACCTGGAAATGAAAGGCTTGAACATGCCGGTGACTGCAGCCGTTGTGATGCCGGCTGTCATTGGCACCCAGATCGGCACCCGCGAAGAAGACCAAGAGGTGCGCCAGCCCGAGTTTGCCGGCAAATCATCCCTATCCAAGATGACGGAAGAAGAAAAAGGTAATTTCTTAATGCTCAATGGCGTGATTGCAGCTGGGCCAGGCACGCCTGGATATAAGGAGCTGGCGAGTATGATGGGGATGATCACTGTCGAAACGGCGGCGGTCAAAATCCTGGACAAGGTTGCCCTGGGTTATTTTTACATCTACACCCACGAAGATATGACCCGGAGCATTATTATCGACGAAGCCCACCGCATGTTGCGCGGTTATGGCGAACCGGTCAATCAGGGTGAGATGATGGGTGAGTATCTGAGCATGTCCGGCGAGGTTTTCGGCGATTAAAATCTTGATGAAGGCTGTAAAAAATTTCTGAGTAAACCGTATTTCCTAAAGGCCTCCATCCATAATTTGGGTGGAGGCCGATTAATTTCCTTATCTGAGAGAAATCCCCTGTTGGATGGTTGGCGCTCGTTTTTCCCTTATGGATGCCGATGAAGAACCGTCAACCACGAAAATGCCGATTTTTTCGGAATTTTCTTAGCCACGAAGTGCCAACAAGAAACACGAAGTTTTCTTGTTAGCCACGAATTTTCACGAATTGACACGAATTTTTTTTGTAAAGCAAACTTCAGTTTGCTTCTTTGGGTTACCCATCTCCCGATAGAAGAACCTTTAGCCTCAAATTTTCACGAATTTTTTAGAAACGAAGGAACACAAGGGGTCACGAAGATTTTTTTGTAACCGCTAACAGCTAATCATCAAATTCTACTATGAAGGCAATTGGCTTTGTATAAATCTCCAAATTTCTTTGGCAAGGACGATAGCCTGTTCAGCATCTTTTATTGGAATATCAGGAACATCGCCCGGGTATCGGAAGGTTACTGCATAAGGATTTAGATAGGTTGCCGCATTTCTCAATTGCTCAAAACTTGGTTCGAAATCCAGGCAAATGCCAACCAATGCTATCAGGGAATGAGTTTTTTCAAAAGGAAAATCCTTCCAGGTTAGATAAGCTTTGAGGGCTTTTTCGGCAGATTGTTGGCAATGAAAACCTACTGCACTATACAGAGAGATAGGCGATTCAATTAACCATTCCGCGGCATCCAAATCCTGGCGCGCTTTGGTTAGCCAGGCTTGAATTTCATCCAGCTTGGGGTCCTTCATAAAGTAAAATCCCTTTGTTCATTGCTGTTGCGGCAATCGATGTTTTCGCTTTGGACATGTGCTCGAATTGTGATTTTGTCAGCACAATCACATCCACAGGCGTCTTCAATCCCCATAAAGCGTCATAGCAGCGGGTTTCTAGATGATGCCGAGAAAGATCGCTTGGAGGTACGACAATTAAAAAGATCAATGTCGCTATCTGTATGCGCATTTCTCGTCGCTTGCGAACCAAATAAATAGATGCGTTCAATCTGCACCCGCCTGGTCAGACGGATGATAATGTCATCTAATACCGTTGGGAGAGAAGTCGCTATCTCCATCATATTAAGATTATAACTTAATAATATAATCCCGAAGCTCATAGAGTATCGATAAATAACCCTGTTTTGGCTATGGGGATTGCAACCCGGTGCGATCACGCCAATCTGTGAGACTGCTTCAAACAGAAAATTTTTTTTATCTCTCGCAGAGCCGCAGAGAGAATATCCCCAGCTCGCAGAGCTTTGTAAGCTAGCCCGGCGGTTTCAACCCCGGTGCGTTCCTGTCAATCCATGAGATAGCTTCACACAGAGCATGTTTTTTATCTCTCGCAGAGCTGCAGTGAGATTATCCCCAGCTCGCAGAGCTTTGCAAACTAGCCCGGTGGTTTTAACCCTGGTGTAATTATTGCCGTCCACGAATGGAGCACGAATACACGAAATGGAAATATACACCATGTTGTTCTCGGATTGGTTAGATAAAAAAACTGATAAAATTGAACATAGAGGTATTATGTGCTCAATCCAGGTGAGAAAAAAATGTTAAAAGAATAACAATTCTGAAGAACCAAATAATGTCCAACCAAGACAAAACGGCATGGAAATTTCCAATCAAGAGACCAGGGTGGACCACTCTTCTGATTCGAACATTTCTATTCGTCCAGAAATTAAGCGTAGTCTCGAACAGAGCTTGGCGGATCATGCAAAGGTATGGGAAGAACTTTCAAAAAGTTAGAAATATATTATTACTTATGGACCCCACCTTCATTTTGCAGTTATGTGGAAAACCCGGCGCTCGCATCCGTTTCGTTACTCGAAGTTACGGAAAAGGCGATGACTTATTGGTAATTGAAAATATCCCGGTAATCTCATGTCACCATTGCGGAGAAAGCTATCTGGCAGCCGAAACCTCACACGAGATTGAACGGATAAAGCTGCACCGCAAGAAATTTGCTGAGCAACGCCAGGTGTCTGTGGCAAAGTTCACTTAATACCCCCCATCCCACTTATCCATCCGCCACTCCGACACACCCGTCTCCGACTCGGCCGAGCGCGCATCCATCAGTGGC
>CAWJHE010000013.1:0-376457 GCA_963842455.1 uncultured Chloroflexia bacterium | reverse complement strand
GCGGCAAAGGCAAGGGCAAGCACTCTGGCAAAAAGTGGGGTGCGTGGCCTTCCGGCCGCTACATGCGGGAATCGAATGGCGAACGCGAAATGGCACGCCGCCAACGGCAAATCGCCTCTGGCATGTTGCGCCCCTCGCCGATCACCCTCTGAAAAATCCCCTCCCCGCCTCAAGTTGAGGCGGTTTTCAAGACGCCGGTACCGACAAACCTTTTCTGAAAGGAGTTGACGGGTGCGGGAACACCTACCGGCGTCTTGAAAACCACAAAAGGAGAAAGCGTAATGAAAGACACTTGGCCGTTGTGCCGCATAGGAAAGCAGTACCACTTTAGCGCAGCACACTACCTCCCAAAAGTACACGATGGGCATCCGTGCAAGCGGATGCACGGGCATAACTACGTTGTTGAGGTTGAGATTCGAAACGAAATATCACCAATTGACGGTTTCTGCGGAAACATAGATTTTTACAAGGTTGACGAGGTTATGAACCCGTTAATAAAGCGCCTAGACCACCGCACACTCAACGATATACCTGGGCTTGAGAATCCAACTGCCGAGTTGATAGCAAAATGGATTCTTGACAACTACGAACCCGCTATATTGTTCTCAGTTAAGGTTTGGGAAACACCAAAATGTTACGCCCAAGTAATAAACCGTGATGGGTATTTCCAGAAAGCCCACCGGGAATGATTCACTATCATGGGTTGCCGATAACCCCCGGCACGGCGGCATATACGGTTGCGAAAGGGCGCCACGCTTTCGTTTCTTACGCGCACCCTAGCCAACTGTATATCGCTATCGAAGTAGGCCAATCATTTGCAATAGATAACGGTGCGTTTTCCGCATGGAAAAGTGGAAACCCTGTTTCTGATTGGAAACCTTTTTTCGAGTGGGCCGAACGAGATTAGTTACCTACCTCACTGTGATTTCATTGTTATTCCAGACGTTATTGATGGGTCATTGAGTGCACAAACTTCGCTCATAAGTGCTTTCCTTCAACACTTTGGAAGCCGCGGCATGCAAATCGGCGCACCTGTTTTCCACTTACACGAACCGTTAGAACACGCAAGGTACCTTTCACTTGCCTGGCCGCGTATTTGCATTGGTTCGTCGGGGGAGTTCGCCCAAATTGGAAGTGCGAAATGGAAACAACGAATGCACGAAGTAATGCTTGCGGTGTGTGACTCGCGCGGCCGCCCAAACTGCAAAATACATGGACTGCGAATGTTGAACCCAAAGGTGTTTTCGCAATATCCGTTCGCTTCCGCTGACTCAACAAACATAGGCCGCAACATCGGGATTGATAAGGCGTGGAAAGGTACATATCTGCCCCCAAACAAAGACGTTCGGGCGCTTGTAATGGCTGGAACGCATTGAATCATTTTCGGCCGCGAACGAGTACGCCAACGGCGTATACGCTGATCTTCTTTAACCCTGTGAGGTACAACTAAATAATGAAACACCTTGCCAGCTTTACCCGCAGTCAGGTTCTTGAAACCGTCCACACTGAAAGCAACATTTTCCCGTTTGAGTTCGCCGATTGGGTGGACCAGAATTTCCATGTTTGGGAGGCGTTCGTAGCCGAGGCCGACAAGGTAATAGCCCGCGGGTTTTCGCACTACTCCGCAAGGACAATCCTGCACGTACTGCGGCACCATTCAGCAACATCGGAAGTTGACGACGGTTGGAAATTGAACAACAACACATCGCCGTACCTGGCGCGACTGTTCGCAATCATGCACCCGGTCCACGCGCCCTGTTCGCTTTCCGCGAAACGAACGTCGAAAGGTTCAGGCGCTAACATGGCCGTAAAGCTACTGAAAGGTGATTGCCTGTTGGTCCTCGCCGCACAACCGGCGAACTCGGTTGACGCAATCATCACGGACCCGCCTTACGGCTTGTCGTTTATGAACAAGCATTGGGATTATTCCCTCCCCGGTGTTGAAATCTGGAAAGAATGCCTACGGGTGTTGAAACCCGGAGGCCACTTGCTTTCATTCGCCGGCACCCGCACCCAACACCGCATGGCCGTCAACATTGAGGACGCGGGTTTTGAGATTCGGGATTTGATCGCCTGGGTATATGGGTCTGGATTTCCAAAGAGCAAAAACCTTGAGGGTGCTTGGCAAGGGTGGGGGTACGGCCCTCAAGCCGGCCCTTGAGCCGATCACGGTAGCCCGAAAGCCCATTGCTGAAAAGACCGTCGCGGCAAACGTACTGGCTTACGGCACCGGGGCAATCAACATAGACGCCTCGCGCGTACCCCTCACCGGGGATTCTGACGCCGCGGCATTTGAAAGCAATCATCGGGTAACGGAACGCCTGCCAGAAAACCGCAACGGGCAGAATCTCGGATTGCATGACGGCGGCTGGAAACAGCGCGTTGGCGAAGCCGTAATACCGCCTGGTCGTTGGCCGGCCAATCTCATTCACGATGGGAGCGACGAGGTAACGAGTTTGTTCCCACATACGGTAGCCGCAACTAGCCCTGATCCCTTATATTATGCCATCATGGACCTTGGCGCAAGCCTGGTTGGTGTTCTTTAAGAGTACCAGTTTTTCAGGGGGAACACCTGGGGTTTTTGAGTACTTCTTCAAAGTTCCCCCACCTACCTGGCTGTCTTATGGTCCGGTTCCGATTATCATCTGCAGCGCTTTACATTACTACACCTTCTTTTTCTTGTTTGTCTCAGCAGCTTTAATGTCCATCGACTCGAGCCTGGAAGAAGCCGGAGAATTGATGGGCGCAAGCCGCTGGCGGATTCTGCGAAAAATTACCTTGCCTCTGGTTGTTCCGGCTATTCTCTCAGGCTTTATCATGACTTTCTCTAAGGTATTAGGTACTTTTGGTGGCCCTAATATCTTAGGTACACCCATCCGCTATTATGTTGTAGCTACCATGATCCGCGGCAGTATGGGTGTGGGAGATAAAGCAGATGGTTTCGTTCTGGCGATTGTTTTGATCATGTTTTCGATAATCACAATAACCATCAATCAAAAATTGATTGGTACTCGCAGGAGTTATGAGACCATTGGCGGCAGAGGTTTTATGGCTCAGCTTAGCAAACTTGGTAAAGCAAGAAACTTCATGTTTGTCATGGCTATCATTTTTCAGATTATGGTTATCGTCATTCCGTTAGGATTACTTATTTGGAGCACATTGATGCTGCAAGATGGTAATTTTAGTATCAGTAATCTTTCCTTGCAGCATTGGATCGGAGAGCGTGGGACTAAATACAACCACGGCGAGCCTGGTGTCTTATTAAACCCAAAGATATGGAGAACTGCCTGGAACTCTATCCGACTTTCTCTTTGGACGGCTCTTTTCACGGCCTTGTTAGGGGTGATCCTTGGATATGCTATTGTCAAGGGGCGCGGTACGCGGCTTTCTAAATTAGTTGAACAACTGGCTTATATTCCATACGTGATACCTGGCATCGCTTTCGGTGCTGTTTATATTGCTATGTTTGTCAAACCCCTTGGACCAATCCCGGCTTTGTATGGAACATTTGCTCTTTTAGTAGTCGTTTCGGTAGCAAAACATATTCCCTACTCATCCCGGTCTGGCGTATCTGCCATGATGCAAGTGGGTAGGGAGCTGGAAGAAGCCAGTCAGATAGCTGGTGCAGGTTTTTTCCAGCGTTTCAAGCAGATTATTTTTCCACTGACCAGTGCAGGTTTCGTGGCTGGGTTTTTGTTAACTTTTATTACAACGATGCGTGAACTTTCACTGATCATTTTGCTGGTGACTCCCCAAACCCAGGTTTTAGCCAGTCAAACCATGTTTTATATAGAAAATGGAGATGGTCAGATGGCAAATGTTGTCATTCTAATCCTGATCTCGATCACCCTGGTGGGCAACTTCATCATCGGGCGTTTCAGGGGCGGCAGTCTTAAAAAAGGTTTAGGAATGTAAAGAGAGGATAGCATGGAAACACCCATTATTATCAATCACCTGACAAAAAAATTTGGCGATGTCAAAGCAATCAATGATGTGAGTCTTGAAATTGAGCCTGGTGCATTTCTAACTCTGCTTGGACCTTCTGGTTGTGGCAAGACAACGCTTCTACGTTGTATTGCTGGTCTAGAAGAACCAGATGGAGGGGAAATCTTCATTGGGGACAAGCTGGTTTTTTCATATGAGAAGGGAGTCTCCCTTCCACCTGGGCAAAGAGAACTTGGTTTAGTCTTTCAAAACTATGCTCTCTGGCCGCATATGAAAGTAAATAAAAATATTACTTTTGCACTCGAAATTCAAAAAATGCCCAAAGAAGAAATGACTGAACGCATGATAGAAGCCCTGGCAGAGGTTCAAATGGAAGGCTATGAAGACCGTTACCCTCGTGAAATGAGCGGTGGTCAACAGCAGCGTATTGCTCTGGCTCGCATGCTAGCCTACCGTCCCAAGGTTTTTTTGATGGATGAGCCGCTCTCCAACCTGGATGCCCGGTTAAGAATGGATATGCGCTCAGAAATCAAGCGGTTGCATCATGTCGCTGGCGCTACTACCGTTTATGTCACTCATGACCAGGTTGAGGCATTGACCATGTCTACCGTCATTGGCATCATGAAAGAAGGTGTGTTGCAGCAATTGGATACCCCGGACCAGATTTATCACTATCCTGCCAATTTATTTGTCGCCGATTTTATCGGCAATCCAAAAGTAAACATTCTGGATTGTGAAGTAGTCCGAAAAGATGTTGTTCGCATCGAGGACTTCGATGTCCACATGAATACCTATTCAGCCAGAGGAAAAAACGCAATTGCAGTCCGGCCAGAAGATATTCATGTTTTCACTGAGCCAGAAACTGACTCGATTGAGTTCATGGCTTACTCGGTTCTGCCTGCGGGTGCAGATTCGACCATTATTGCCAGGCGTGGAAAGACCGAGATTACCATTCGCGTCATCGGCATCAGTAAAATATCGATGGATCAGAAAATTTGGCTGAAATTTGATCCGGACACCTTGAATTTGTATGACAAAGAAAGTGAGAAGCTCATCACAGCATAACAAATTCTCATTCTGTTGACCGGGTTGTCTGAAAGGAGGCAGTAAGATTTCATTTGTTAGCGTTTTACTATTCGGTTTTTCTTAGTTCATTATTAACTATCCAGAAGGAGAAAAGGAATGAAAGCTATCCGAATGTTTCTAACGATCGCAGTTCTTCTCAGTTTCTTGGCTGCCTGTGCTTCCCCAACACCTTCAGCCCCTGCTGCACCTGAGCAGCCGGCAGCACCTCAGCAAACCGAAGCCCCTCAAGAGCCTGCTCAGACTTCTGCCCCTGAGGCAGCTCCTGTAGTCGAAGCGGAACCTGAGCTTTCTTCTGCCGAACAGTGGGCAAAGGATAATGCAGTTGGTCCTTACACTCCCGAAACTGAAGATTGGGCTGCAATTGAAGAAGCTGCTAAAAAAGAAGGCAGCGTAGTTGTATACTCTAACTCGTCAAAAATTGAAAAATTAATCGAACCCTGGAATGAGCTCTATCCAGATATTGAACTGGCTGGCGGCGACACCGATGACATTGCTGTAAAAATGTCCGCAGAACAGCAAGCCGGTAATGTGGTTGGCGATGTCTGGTTCAACAGCGATGGTCACCTTTTGTATGGAGAATTTGTACCCAATCAGTGGATTTGGTGGTACACACCTCCTGGCGTTGTGATCGAAGATGCTTCACCTGAGCGACCTTTTGCCATGGCGCGCCGGTCGGTTGATGTAGTCGGCTATAACAATGAAATTCGTACTGAGGGTTGTCCTGTCAACAACTGGTGGCAATTCACTGAACCTGAATTGAAGGGAAAATTCTTCATGGAAGATCCCTTATCCGATTCAAGTACCACCGCCAAGATTGCCTTGTTTGTGCAACATGCAGATGATATGGCAGCAGCTTACCAGGAGTTGTATGGTAAAGAATGGACCGCAGATGAAGCCTACAGCCCAGATATTGAAAATGCAGGTTACCTGTTCCTGAAGAAGCTGGCAAAGAATGAGCCGGGGATCCAGCCAGGCGGCGATGAAGTCGATTCAGCCTTCGCCACTTTAGGCATGAATGCGGATGTTGAGCCTGGTTATGGCTGGACAGGGTTATCCAGTTATGAGGCTACCATGGAAGGTGAGTTGGCTATGGCGCCTTGCTATGGGCTTAAGCCAGTTGTGGGGATCCTAAAAGCTTCCTATCTGGGAATTGCGAATAATGCGCCTCACCCCAATGCGGCAAAACTGTTCATCAAGTTTGCTCTTTCAGAAGCGGGTTTTGATCCCTGGAATCAGTTTGGCGCTTATCCAGCCGCAGTTGGCCTCCCAATTGCTGAAGGTATGCCACCCAGGGATGAAATTGATCTCTGGCCGAGCGATGATCTGTTTGCCTACCAATTCATGAGCTCAATCCGTGATTTTTGGGCGATTAACTTGCTAGCGCCATAAAAAGTATTTCAACACGAAGTAAAATCTGTGGGTAGGCTTGTAGATTAGCCTGCCCACAGAAAACAATTAGAAGTTATTCGGCTATCCAGTTATACGTACGGTTTGGAAAAATCCATCAGGCTGATTGCCTTGTCGGATGGTGGTCAAGTATTACAAAATGGATGGAGTAGTAATGAAGAAAATTCAGGCAGTATTTTTTGATATGGGGGGAACCATTGATACTTATCACCATACCCGCGAAATGCGTCTGGAGCAAACGTCAGGCATTCATCAGCTTCTCCTTTCAGCTGGGATTGATTTGGGGCTAAGTATAGAAAATCTGTACGATGTGGTTACTTCTGGATTGGAGCGTTACCATACCTGGTGTGTAAACAGTTTAGAAGAGCTCTCACCGAAAGTGGTATGGGGCAGCTATATCCTGCATGATTTTTCCTTCGATCGTGTTGCTCTGGATACCGTGGCAGAAGACCTGGCGTGTTTCATTGAAATGCGTTTTTACAAGCGGGAATTACGGCCTGAAGTTCCACCCGTTTTGGAAAAGTTACAGAAGCTAGGATTGAAAATTGGCTTGATCAGTAATGTAAACAGTCGAGGACAGGTACCTGCCAATCTGTCAGAATATCAAATTCAGCATTTTTTCAACCCAATTGTTTTATCTTCAGAATATGGTCGTAGGAAACCTGATCCAGCCATATTCCACCATGCTGCTCGGTTATCTAATGTTCCGACAAGCTCCTGCCTTTATGTAGGGGATCGTATTGCCCGAGATATTGTCGGCGCTCGAAAAGCTGGTTTTGGTTTTGCGGTGCAAATAAAGCATCATTATCATCATGGTGAGACAGATGAAGGTGCAGTACCGGACCTTGTGATTGAGCAGATGACAGATCTGGTAGAGTTTATTCTGAAAGTAAATGAAGAGGCGGTTTCAGGCGAGATCTATTCGAATGCAGGTCATTCCCAAGTGCAAGCCTTGTTATTTGACGCTGGCGACATACTCTATTATCGTCCAGAACGAGGAAAGTTCTTCACAGAAATACTTAATAGCTTGGGTATTGATCCTGAACAGAATCACGAAAATGAAAGGTATGTTCTACGCCAACAAGCCTACCGTGGCGAGATAGAACAAGAAGAATATCAGAAAGAAATCCTGGGTTTGTATGGCATTAAACAACCTGAGCAAGTCGCCTCCGGTTTGGATGCTATGAAGAAAGATGAGAATAACGTTCAATTTTTTGAGGGGGTAAGAGAGACGTTACTTGAGTTAAAATCTAAAGGCTATCTGTTAGGAATAGTCACTGACACGGCCAATCCTTTGCATGCCAAGCTTGCCTGGTTTGAAGCTGGCGGTTTCGGACACATTTGGGACGCGATCACCTCGTCTCTGGATGTTGGTGTTCGCAAGCCAAACCCCAAGATCTATCAGGCAGCTTTAGGACAGCTGGGTGTACCTGCTGGAAATGCAGTTTTCCTGGGTCATAAAGCCTCAGAGCTCGCTGGCGCTAAGGCAATAGGAATGCGGACGATTGCTTTTAACTATGATGATGATGCCCATGCAGACTTTTATGTTGAACAATTTGCAGATATTTTAAAGGTGCCATTACTAGTAACTGAAAAGGAAGCCTTATAAGAGGTAAATATTGGTATGAATAATCAAATTGAAGTCATCTTGTTCGATATGGGGGGAACATTACGGAATTCAGTTCCAAAAGATAAGGCCTCGAAGATGGCGGTTGTGTCTGAAATGGCTGAATTATTAGGCGCAAAGATTTCGCCGGAAAAATTTTGTGAACAAATTGTTGAACGTTTCAAGATTTATTCACGGTGGGCCAGGGAGACTCTAATCGAAGTAACTGAACTGGAATTATGGACAAAGTGGATTCTTCCGGATTGGCCAGTTGAACAGATTGCGAATATAGCCATTCAACTGAATGAATTATGGCGGCAGGCGACAGCAGAAAGAGTGGTTTTTCCTGAAACTAAGGATGTGATTGTTGAACTTTTTCGGAGAGGTTACCGGCTTGGAATAGTTAGTAATACAGTTAGCAGTGTTGAAATCCCGCATACACTTCAGGATTTGGAAATTACAGGATATTTTGAAACAATTGTTCTGTCTTGTGTCGTTGGCATGCGCAAACCCGCACCAGGTATCCTTCTGGAGGCAACTCGGCGAATGCTGGTAGCCCCTGAAAATTGCGTATATGTCGGCAATTTGCTAAATCGCGACGTACAAGCCGCACGGCAAGCTGGTTTTGCACAAACAATCATCCGGCGAGATCCCGATACCTTCGCAGCGCATCAGGCGATGTTTTCCGAATTGATTGCCGATACCTATATTGATAATTTGAAGGAATTATTGGACATTTTTCCGGTTCGCCGAAGTGATGCTAACTCAAATCCATTAATTAAAGCTTCTCTGTCTACTATGTGGGCAAAGAAAAATTTTCTTGATTTATCCGATTTTTTTGAAGGGGCGCGCAGGTTGGGTTTTGCTCAGATTGAGTTAAACCATCAAGTAGATTCATCCATGTTAAGGGGGATTGAGCTGAGCAGTTACCCTTTCAGCAGTGTACATGAACCCTGTCCTTCAGATGTTTCCACGGAAGAATTAAAAAACAGAGATTGGCTGATTTCATCACCAGATGAAAACAGCCGCAAGCAGGGTGTGAAGGCGATCATGCGCAGCATTGACCTCGCTCAGCAATTGCATGTTCCCGTCATAGTTGTACATTGTGGCATGGTTACACCGGATTTGTCGACTGAAAAAGAATTGCGTACTCTCTTTGAAGCTGGGAAATCAGGTACTGATGAATACCAGGCTTTGAAAAAGAAAATGATCGGTTTTCGGAATGGATTAATTGCCCCAAGATTTGAGGCAGTGAAGAGAAGTTTGCTGGAATTACTGGATTATGCAGCTCCCTATCAGATACGGCTTGGGTTGGAGAACCGTTATCATTACTATGATATCCCTACTTTAGAGGAAATGGGACAGCTTTTGGATCTTGCTGGGCCTGAACAGCTCGGTTTTGTCTATGATGTCGGGCACGCCCAAGCGATGGACAGGTTAGGCTTTTTCCCATTTGATGAATGGTTGAAACGTTATGCTTCAAGAATGGTGGAGGTACATCTACATGATGTAATCGGAGTTAATGATCACTTTGCCCCAGGCTTGGGTGAAGTAGATTTCTCAACAATAGCCCAATACATACCCCAAGACGCATTGAGAACTTGTGAACTCCAAGTTGTTAACTCCCCAGAACAAGTAAAAGCCGGTTTGAATTATTTGGTTCAGACTGGATGTGTCAATCCCATGAAGTAAAGGAACGAATTATGCGCGCTTTATTTAGAAAAAGACAGAACAAATTTATCCAATTAATCCACACCCAGGCGTTATTGACGATGGAAGGGATGGATGCGCTAAAAATTTACATGGAAAAGAAAGATAGCGAATCAGCCGCTTTGCTAAGAAGGAAAGAGAAAGAAGCTGACGAAGCCCGTCGTATCTTAATTGATGAGCTGAATCGCACTTTCATCACTCCGTTCGATCGAGAGGATATTTTTACGCTGTCTCGAGCCATTGATGATGTTTTGGATTATGCCTATTCAACCGTCGATGAGATGGAAATTTTGAATGTGGAACCCACACCTTATATGCAAAGGATTGCTTCTTTGTTGCGAGACGCAGCCAATGAGTTGTTAATGGCAGTTGAGCGCATGGAAGAGCATATTGGTGTAGCTGGGGAACATGCTCAGCGGGCGAAGGCATTAGAAAATCGAGTTGAGAGTGTTTACCGAGAAGCCCTGGCATCTTTGTTTAACGATGTAAATGGCAATGATAATAATGCGATTGTAAAACTGCTAAAGCAACGTGAAGTTTACCGGCACTTAAGCAACGCAGCTGACCGGGGTGATGAGGCGGCTAATGTCATCGCTGATATTGTGGTCAAAACAACTTAAAAGGACACATCTAAAATGACTACCTTTGTGATCGTCGTGATCGCTTTAGCATTAATTTTTGATTTCCTGAATGGCGTCCACGATTCAAGCAATGTTGTGGCGACAATGATCTCTTCACGCGCTTTCTCGCCTCGCATGGCTTTAGGTGTTACTGCCCTGGCAAACTTTGTGGGTCCATTTGTGTTTGGCGTTGCCGTCGCAGAAACCATAGGGCATGAGATTGTTTTAGCTGAGGCGATCAACACACAGGTGCTGATCGCCGCTTTGCTCAGTGCAATCTTGTGGAATTTGCTGACCTGGTATTTGGGCTTTCCAAGTAGCTCTTCGCATGCTTTGATTGGTGGATTTATGGGAGCGGTAGCGATCAGTGCTGGTTGGCAAGCGATCCAGATGGGTGGTTTACAAAAGGTGCTGATCGCCTTGTTTACCTCGCCAATTATTGGTTTTTTGTTTGGCTTTTTTATTCTGCGCTTGGTCAACCTGATAGCATGGAAGGCAACGCCCAGCGTGAATACGTTTTTCAAACGTAGCCAGCTAGTTACCGCTCTGGCTTTGGCGTTGAGCCACGGTACCAATGACGCCCAAAAAACAATGGGGATAATCACCCTTGCCCTGGTTACCAGCGGCTATCTGACTTCATTTCAAGTTCCGACCTGGGTGATCGTACTGTGTGCTAGTATGATTGCTTTGGGTACGGCTGTTGGCGGGTGGAAACTCATTCGTACATTAGGTGGAAAGTTCTATAAGATTCGCCCAGTAGATGGATTTGCTTCGCAATTGGCTGGTGCAGCCGTTATTATCGGCGCTTCCCTTGTCGGCGGCCCTGTAAGTACAACTCAGGTGGTTAGCTCATCGATCATGGGGGTTGGCGCTGCAGAGCGCTTAAATAAAGTTCGCTGGGGTGTGGCCCAAGAAATCGCGATCGCTTGGGTTTTGACAATCCCAGCAACAGCCCTGGTTGGAGCTGGCTTGTACTGGGTAGTGAATTACTTCTTTTCTTGATTGCCAATTCTGATTGATGAAAGGTAACTTATATATGCTGAATAATTCCATTTACGACATTGTCTGTATTGGCAATTACACCAAGGATACGATTATTTCTCCTGCTGGCGTTAGTTATGTTGATGGGGGTGCAGTAAATTATGCAGCTCATGCTGCTGTTCGACTGGGAGCAAAAGTTGCAGTGGTTACCAGGCTATCCAGGGATGATCAGCGTGTGGTTGATAAATTATCTCAATCGGGTATTGATTGTCTCCCGACCTACACACCTCAATCCACATGCATGCAATTGGAGTATCCAACCCACAATCCTGACATTCGGAATCTATCAGTCACCAGTACAGCCGGGTCAATAGTCGCCAGTGACGTGGCTGGTTTACAGGCTAAATCTGCCGTGATCGGCTCCAGTCTGCGTGGGGAGGTCGGATTGGATGTTATTCAAGCCCTGAAAGCTCTAGATATTCTGGTAGCCATTGATGTGCAGGGGTATGTGCGCGTATTGCGTGATCAGGAACTGAAATACGAACCTTGGGATGAAATGCATGTGGTTTTGCAGTTGGTGGATGTGCTTAAGTCAGATGCGGTTGAAGCTGAGTTCTTGACCGGTGAATCAGATATCTATCGAGCAGCCAAGGTTTTTGCTGAATTTGGACCCAAAGAAATTGTATTAACCTATAAAGATGGAGTATTGGTTTTAGCCGATGGCGTTTTCTATAATCGTCTCTTTTTCCCTCAAAACCTGAGTGGGCGCAGTGGCCGTGGAGATACCTGTGTTGGCACCTATGTAACCGCGCGCTTATCAAAGTCTCCAGAAAAGGCCAGTATTTGGGCGGCAGCCGTGACCAGTCTAAAAATGGAAACACCAGGACCTTTCAATCGCACCCTGGATGAGGTTAATACCCTTATCCGGAGCCGGTATGATGGAAAACTGGATTAACGCTAACCATCTCGATTTTTCCCCTCTTCCAAAAATAGCACTATTCTGATAATATTCCACCCCAAGCATACCGACCTTGGCCAGGCTGCCGAGGTCGTTGTGCGTTAGAAAGTTGTTATTCGCTTAGCTGACCAGGGGTGTTGGCTTGATTTGTGAGATTAGGATGCAGGTATGTTGAACAAAAGGAACGACCTCAGGAATATTGCAATTATTGCCCATGTCGATCATGGAAAAACTACACTGGTAGATGGTTTATTGAGACAAGCGCGAGTTTTTCGGGAAAACCAGCAAGTCGTTGAACGCATCATGGATTCAAATGACCTGGAACGGGAGCGTGGGATTACCATCCTGGCCAAAAATACCGCGGTCAGCATTTGGGATGAAAAAACACAACAGGCAGTCAAAATTAATATCGTTGACACACCCGGGCATGCTGACTTCGGCGGTGAAGTAGAGCGGGTGATGAACATGGTGGATGGTGTTTTGCTGCTGGTCGATGCAGCCGAGGGGCCTATGCCGCAGACACGATTTGTGCTGAAGAAGGCTTTAGAGATGGGACATCGAGCCATCGTAGTGATCAACAAAGTTGACCGCAAGGATGCCGATCCAGAATCGGTATTAAATCGCACTTTCGACCTTTTTATAGAATTAGGGGCAAGCGATGCGCAGGCAGATTTTCCGGTAGTTTATGCCAATGCGGTGACTGCCCAGTCTGGACTCACGCCTGATTTAGGCCCAGATCTGCAGCCTCTTTTCGAAGCTATTCTGCGGCACATACCCTGTCCTGAAGTCGATAATGAGGCACCTTTGCAGGTACTAGTGACGACTTTAGGTTATGATGATTATCGCGGTTTGACTGCTGTAGGACGGATTTTTGCAGGAAGTATACAAGCTGGCCAGGCGTTAACGCGCATCACTTCAGATGGCCGATTTTTGCCAGAGCGAGCACCTTATCTTTATGTTCATCAGGGCTTAAAGCGTGTTGAAGTGGACAAAGCCGAAGCTGGCGAAATCATTGCCTTAGCCGGCCTGGAAGGGATTGCAATCGGTGAGACCTTGGCTGATCCTGACCAGCCGGTTGCATTGCCCCGCATCCGGGTCGAAGAACCTACGGTAAGAATGACATTTGGCGTTAATACATCTCCCTTTTCTGGTGTAGAAGGGAAATGGGGCACCTCCCGCAAGCTGCGTGAGAGATTGTTTAATGAATTGCGCTCAAATGTTGCCTTGCGCGTAGAAGAGACCGAAAGTGCAGACGCTTTTTTGGTATCAGGTCGTGGTGAGCTACACCTGGCAATTCTGATTGAGACCATGCGCCGTGAAGGCTATGAGTTCCAGGTTTCCAGACCAGAGGTCATTCTTCGGGAAGGTGAACAAGGCGAATGGTTGGAGCCGTACGAAGAAGTGCACATTGAGACCAGTCCTGAGACTGTTGGAGTCGTGGTGGAGATGTTGGGTAGCCGTAGAGGACAAATGCTGGATATGCAGGATACCCAGGATAACAGCACCCGCATTAAGTACCTAGCGCCCACCAGGGGCTTGCTGGGTTTTCGTTACCAGTTTTTGACTGCGACGCGTGGAGCGGGAATCATGCACTCTCTCTTTCATGCCTATATGCCTATGGCAGGCGCTATGGCAACCCGTTCAACTGGCTCCCTGGTTTCCTGGGAGAGTGGCGTCACAACAACCTACGGACTTAAGAGCGCTGAAGACCGAGGTTGGTTGTTTATTGGACCGGGCACGAATGTGTATGAGGGTATGGTGGTTGGTGAACATCAACGACCAGGTGACTTAACGGTGAATGTGTGCAAGAAGAAACACCTGACCAATATGCGTGCTGCCAGGGGCGATATGGAAATTCGCCTGACGCCTCCGCGCCAGATGAGCCTGGATGAGGCTTTAGAGTACCTCGCAGATGACGAGCTTCTCGAAGTTACTCCGCTAAGTTTTCGTATCCGTAAGCGGATCCTGGTAACACACGAACGTGGCCGGCAGACCAAGCTAAGTAAAGAAAACACCCAGCGAGCCCCCACTTCTTGATTGTTTTTGCTCTTTCTTACATCGCATAAATTGGAATACGCTTGTTTTGAACGATAACCGATCTGAAAAACAGGCGTATTTCTTTTTTTGAAAAAATATCTTTCATGTTACAATACAAAACATTTGTTTGCCTATTTGGATAATTTATATCTTTTATTCTTGCGGCTAATATCAAGTGCGAATTCAATCGAGTAACTACCATGGCAATACCAAATTCTCCAATCCTAGAAAAAATGGTGAACTTATCCTTCCATTGGGAAAGCAGTGGTGATCAGAGATTTGCTTTCCTCAAGTGTTACGGCATGATGACGGCTAATATGTTGATTGCTGTTGACCAGGACCAATTTGTTGATGCAGATTGGGTGCGTGTTTTATTAGAACATTTTGCGGAGTATTATTTTCAGGCGCTTGATGCTTACCAGCAAATTCAAGATTCATCACCACGTGTGTGGCAGGTTGCCTTCAACGCTGCCAGCCAAACCGATCTCCAATTGGTTCAGCACCTCTTATTAGGAGTTAATGCACATATCAACTATGACCTGGTCTTTGCGGTGGTGGATTTGTTGTCCCCTGAGTGGTATCGCTTAACAAGTGAAGAACGAGCTACCCGATACCAGGATTATTGCCTGGTCAATGAGATTATTCATCGGACTATTGATGCTGTTCAAGATGATATCCTGGAGAGAAACAATGTAATTCTACGCTTGTTGGATACAGCTATGGTGAAGGTGGATGAATGGATGATCGGCCAGTTGGTGGACAATTGGCGAGATAGGGTGTGGGCACAGGCAATTGAGCTTATTGATTGTAAAGACGAAAAAACTTTTACAGTTTTGCAGAACAAAGTAGAAGCCCGAGCTTTACGCCTTGCAAACTGGATAATGGGGCAACCGCTTCTCAACAGAAAAGATGGCCTTGGTAGGTTCATTTTGAGTGAAGGGTGATGATGTACGATACTTTCAGCAATGCCTACGATCGTTTCGTGAATTGGGATGAACGGTTACAAGTTGAGCTCCCTTTTCTAGAAGACCAATTGAAAAAGGTAAAAGCAACTACAGTCTTAGATAGCGCTTGTGGAACCGGAATCCACGCCATCGCGCTGGCCCAAAAAGGCTTTGCATCGACAGGGGCCGATTTAAGTGCGGGTATGATTACGCGGGCGCGCTTGAACGCGCAGGTGCAAGGATTGGAAATTCCATTTCACCTGGCTGGTTTTGGAGAGCTTTTTACTTCTTTGGAGCAAAAGCAATTTGAAGCAGTTTTGTGTCTTGGTAATTCACTGCCTCATTTGTTATCACTTCAAGCCATTTATGCAGCTTTAGCAGATTTTTACCATTGTTTACTACCTGGGGGTGTTCTGATCATTCAAAATCGCAATTTCGATATGGTCCTAAGTCAAAAGGAGCGCTGGATGGAACCCCAATCGCATCAAGAAGGTGCAAGAGAATGGCTATTCCTGCGTTTCTATGATTATGAACCGACCGGTTTGATCACATTCAATATCATCACATTGGAAAAACAGATTAATGGGAGTTGGGAGCAAGAAGTTGTTTCAACCCAACTTTATCCTATCCAGCATATAGATTTGAAAAGTGCCCTTGAAAATACAGGTTTCAATAAGATTCATTACTTTGGAAATATGCAAGGTGCGCCTTTCAATGCTTCGAAAAGTGGAAATTTGGTCGTTGTGGCAAAGAAACCAGTTTAGGTTCTGATAATCCAATTGATATTAGCTCTTAACCAATCAAAAGAGGTAATCGTGGTATAAAAAAAGGGAGGCTGATAATTATCATCATTAGCTCTTATCGTTTGATATCCTTTTTTATGCGATTACCGAAGTCAAAGATCTCACCTGGCATTCTTCAAAAACTAACCAGATTAGGCAACCTGATCGTCCTGGTTTCAGTTTGGTTTTTTCCGGCAAGCTGGATGATCAATGATTCTCCCAGTCTTTCAGGTGTATGGGGTGAGAAACCTGTGCTGAGTTATTTTGTGCTTACCGCAAGTTGGCGTGATGAGCTGCAGCAGGAGACAGGATTAGCCTTCACTAGCTGGCAGGTTGTTGAATACATCGCCAGGCATGAAGCGAATCAATTGAGTGTCCTTTATCAAGACAGTCAGAAAATTGCAAATAACGATGATCTGAGTCTGTGGGGAAAGCGTGTGTTGATCTGGCTTTCTGGTTATAACTGGCAGGTCAAGAATATCTTGCTGGAATCAGATCGGTCATTAAGGAGTCAGCTGGACCATGCTGTCTATGATAGGTTAAGAGCCTGGGTGGATGAGCATTGGGGGGAAGAAAAATCCAGACGTGGTATTTCGCCCGAACTGGTTTTCCCCAGGTCCTATGAGATTTACGCCACCCGCTACGATTCGGGCGGCGCTTATACAGTTGCCTTACCAGATAAATGCCTGAAATTTTCAAATGCCGGAAATCACCTCTGCGACGACATGGGTTATGCAGTCGGACAGAATTACACAGTTTTCTTGAGTTATAAGAAAAGCACAGCCGCGACTGTTTTAGAATCGGGTCCTTGGAATGTGGATGATAATTATTGGGCAGGTTGGGGCGACCCTCAGCAAAGGCGGATGTTTGCGGACCTGGCCTTGGGTATGCCGGAGGCGCAAGCAGCCTTCTTTAATAACTACAATGGGGGACAGGATCAATTTGGGCGAAAAGTGACAGCTCCCTTCGGGATCGACCTGGCGAGGCAGGTGAGTATTGACATAGGCTTAGAACCTGGTGTTAATGATTGGATTACAGTCAGCTTTATGTGGACGGAAACATGGGATGGATCATCACCTGCGGATCCCAATTCCACATCACAGCCTGCTCAAGAATACCAGGTAGTCCAAACGGCTACCACGGATGCGACGGGTGCTGTGATTCATGAGGTAAAGTTTGGCCAAACTTTATGGGCAATCGCAGATGCGTACCAGGTCAATCTGCAAGATCTTTATTCATTGAATAACCTTGCTGATGACGCCATCATCATACCTGGTCAACAGCTTTTGATCCGGCGTGTCTCTTTAACTGCTTCAGCTACATTTGCAAGCAAAGAGACCCCCAGGCCGACCAGAACTTCTATGGAGGAATTTCCAACACCGAGCTTCGTTTCGAAAAATGAGATTCCATTGACGAGCGCGGGTACACAAATGGCCAAGTTAGATTCAACGGAAATTGCGAATACGCACGGAAATAAAACAAATCAGAGGTCAAGTAACTACTTATTGGCTGCAATGATAGGGCTATCCATCGTTGGTTTGTTTTTACTTTTGTTGGGGGGGATAATTCGACGCCAAATCTGATTTACTTTTCTGGTACCTTGTTTGCTTTCTGGTTATTGACTTCCAAATCGAATTGAGATATTCTCTATATACCTGTATTTGGCAATGGAAGTGTTTTCATTTGTGTGAGTGTAATAAAAATCTGATAAGATATCTCGGCGCTTAAAAAATTATCTTTCTAGCCAGGCTCGATTAAAAATAAAAACTTAAATAAATGGTGAGGAAATCATGCAAAAATGGTTTTCAAGACTCAGAAACAGGTTATTGGTAGTCGTTTTGTTAGCAGCTTTACCAGCATTAATCCTGATATTGTTTACAGGGTTTGAACAGCGTGCGAAGGCTGCTCAACAAGCACAAGAAGATGCATTGAGAATTGTGGGTTTTGCGGCTGTCAATCAAGAGTTACTGGTGGAAAATTCGAGAGGTTTTCTGGTCGCGTTGGCTCATCTGGCTGGATTGACCAAAGGTAACATAACGGATTGTACCCACATTTTTGCGCATTTGCAGGAATCACATTATCCTTATTATACGGGTTTCTATTTAGCTGATTTAGAGGGCAATATTTTGTGCAACACGCCAGGTGAGTCACCTGATCATCTACTTTCATGCCCTCACTATCAGAATTTGATACAATCAAGCGGTTTCACAGTCAGCACCTATCATCTTTGTAGGACCAGTGGAAAAGGGGTGATTTCATTGGGTTACCCTGTAATAGACGACCAGAATCAGCCTATCGGTGTTGTCAATGTTGGTATCGATTTGGAGTGGTTTAACTCATTTGCCGAAGATGCCAATCTTTCACCTGGTTCGACATTATCAGTCACTGACCAGGATGGAATTATCCTGGCTCATTACCCTGATCCAGAGTATTGGGTTGGTAAGAAGATGCCTGAAGATGGCATTCATGATTTGGTTTCCACCCAAAATGAGGGCACAGCCAGAGGGCTTGGACCCGATGGGATGGAAAGGTTATATGCATTTACTCCATTGTGGAGTGAAACCCAGCGCGTTTACGTCAGTCTGGGCATTCCAATCAGTGTAGCTTTTGCTGAAGCCAACCGGACAATGACGCGGAACCTGGCCTTCCTTGTGTTGGCGACACTATTGGTGGGAGTCGGCGCTTGGTATCTGAGTGGGTTGTTCTTCGTAAAACAGACCCAAGCCCTGGTAGATACGACCCAGCGCCTGGCATCTGGTGAGCTCCAAACCAGAACAAATTTCCCATATCAGGAAGGCGAGATGGGGATGTTAGCGCAGGCGATTGATAAAATGGCGCAATCCTTAGAAGAAAGGGATGATGAGCGTCGCCTAGCCGAAGAAGCATTGAGCGAATACGCGATAGACCTGGAACACAGGAATAGAGAATTACAGGATTTTGCCAATATTGCCTCACACGATTTACAGGAACCATTACGGAAAATTCAGATTTTTAGCGATCTGTTGATCCGCAGGTACATTGGCGAATTGGATGATCGGGCTTGCTTTTACTTACAAAGCATGAATGAGTCAGCCAATCGAATGCAAGGATTGTTGCGAGATTTGTTGAGCTATTCTCAAATTACCTCACGCGGAAAGCCATTTACTCGGACGGACTTAGTGGAGATTGTTCAAAGGGTGACAAAAGATTTGGATTATCAGATCGAGAGCAGCGCTGCGAATATTGAGATCAAATCGTTGCCAATCATTGAGGCAGACCCTACTCAGATGTACCAATTATTCCAGAATTTACTGGGAAATGCCTTGAAATTTCACAAACCTGGTCAAAATCCCGTTATCACTGTGAGTACTAAAAATTGTGAACAGAACCAAATACTCTCCGTTGATAAGAAATCCGATGATCATAAAGTTTGCGAAATTGTGGTTAAAGATGAAGGTATCGGTTTTGATGAGAAATACCTGGACCGAATATTTCAGCCATTTGAGCGTTTACACAGTGTTGGTGAATATGAAGGTACAGGTATGGGTTTAGCAATCTGTCGTAAAATTGTGGAGCGGCATGGTGGAAGTATCAGTGCCAGTAGTGCCCCAGGAAAAGGCGCATCTTTTATAATACAATTACCTTATCAACAAAAAGAGGAAGGGACTCATGACAAGCAAACCAGTCACAATATTATTAGCAGAGGATGATCCGGAAGATCGTTATCTCATTGGTGAAGCCTTAACTGAGTGCCGAATCTCTCACGATTTACGCCTGGTAGAAAATGGCGAAGAGTTGTTGGATTATCTGTATCGCCGCGGCGCCTACGCTGGAGAAGAAGATTTTCCCCTACCGGGATTGATTTTATTGGACTTAAATATGCCATTAATGGATGGAAGAGAAGTTCTTGAAATTATCAAGGCAGATGCAAAGTTAAAAAGAATTCCAGTGGTTGTTTTTACCAATTCCAAATCGGATGAAGATATTCTCCGGTCTTATGACTTGGGAGTGAGCGGATATATTACCAAACCAGTGAGCTACATGGGACTATTAAATTCGATCAATGCGATTGGCATGTATTGGTTGCAGATTGCGAGTTTACCACCACAAGAATATTAAATCGATTTGTTCAAACCTGATTGATGGTTATAAGGAACCAGGTGAGGTTCGAGGCCGTCCGGAAGGATTAACGGCGCGTTGTAATCCGGGTGTTTCATTATATGAACAGGTACCTGATAAACGTTAAGAAGATTTGCTTCATTTAGCACTTCTACAGGTGTGCCCAAGGCATGAACCTTCCCATTGTGGATAAGCGCCACTCGATCTGCATATAAACTTCCTAGATTTAAGTCATGAACAACCATCATCACAGCGAGCTTTTGCATCACTGCAAGTTTTCTAATTAAATTTAAAAAACTGGATTGGTGTTTCATATCTAGATGAGTTGTTGGCTCATCCAATAACAAAACAGGGGTTTCCTGGGCAATAGCTCGCGCCAGAAGTACTCGTTGCTGTTCACCCCCCGAAAGTTCTCCGATCCGGCGATCCGAAAGTTCAATGGTGTGGGTTAACTCTAACGCCTGGATCACCTGGTGATGATCGTGGGATTTTGGATGTCCGAGCCAATCAATGTGAGGTGTTCTTCCTAATAAAACAGCCTGGTAGACAGTGAAGGCAAAAGGTAAACTTCTTGCTTGTGGAACGACAGCGATCATTCGCGCGCGTTTTGAAGGGGATAGACTGGAAATGTTTTGTGAGGCAACAGTCACTTTTCCTGATTCTGCAGGCAACACACCACAGGCAGCCTTAATTAATGTGGATTTTCCAGCGCCATTTGGACCGATAATCGCCAAAACCTCGCCAGCTAGAGCAGATAAGCTCACATCTTTGAGGATGGGCTTTTGTCCATATGAAACAGATAGGTGACTGATTTCTAACATCTTTCCCTCAAATTTACCAGAAAGTCTGGTTTTTTTGCCTGCGCAGGACCCAAAGGAAAAAGGGTGCTCCAGCCAGGGCAGTAACAATTCCGACAGGAAGTACTTGCGGATTAAGTATAGTTCTCGCAATCAGGTCGGCGATTAGTAACGCACTTGCGCCCCCAAGGATAGACAATGGGATAATTCTTTTGTAATCAGGGCCCCAAAACATGCGCACCAAATGTGGAACGATAAGGCCGATAAATCCGATAATCCCAGAAAAGGCGACGGCTGCAGCGGTTGTCAGTGAAGCTGCCAGAATCAAGCCAGCTTTAACCTTTTCGGCTGGTATACCAAGTTGAGTCGCTTGTTCCTCGCCGAATTGCAAAACATTTAGCGCATGACCAGAAACAACTAACACGAATAAACCGATCAGGATATATGGTAGGGCTGCCAGAACAGGGTCCCAGCCGTTCATCATCCCACCACCTAATAGCCAGCCTAATGCTCGCCTCAATTCTTGATTGGATCGCAGCATCAAGAAGGATGTGAGAGAAGTCGCAAATGAGCTAATTGCCACACCTGCCAGAATTAAGCTTGTGGTGGGTAATGTATTGCCAACACGTGCTATGCTATAAACTATTGCTACGGCTGCCAATGCACCTAAGAATGCAGCAACAGGTATGGCGTACAGATTTAGCAGGTTTTGCGGCCATTGGATAGACATAGCCAGGATAGCGCCAAGACCTGCGCCGGATGCCACACCAATCAAGTATGGATCAGCTAAAGGATTGCGAAACACACCTTGATAAGCAGCTCCACTACCGCCTAGCGCAGCTCCTGTAATCAAGATTAGAGCAGCATGGGGCAGTCGAACAGAAAACAGGATGGTGTTGAAACTTTCAGGCCAGGATGGATCAATCTGGAATCCAGGAAGCTTGGAAGCTATAATCGCCAACAAAGTATTTGGCGCGATATAGATAGGACCAATTGCTACACTGGCCAGAAAGGCTAGCAGCAACATGACGATGCTGGTTACCAATGGGTGAATTTTTTTGGATGTTTTCATGAATTCCATCTGGCCTGAAAAATTCGTTTCAATGTACTATTCAAAAAGGTCTGGATGGAATAATTTTGCCAAAGCTTCTAATCCATCAACTAGACGAGGACCAGGCCGGCTGATCAGATTGTCATCGAATGTGTAGACTTTGCTGTTTTTTACTGCCTTGATTACATCCCAACCGCTGCGGGCTGATACATCTTCCGGGGTGATGCCACCCCACGTGTAATCTCCCAAGATAATGATATCTGGATCTCTGGTAATCAGTTCTTCAACACTGATTTGAACCCAGGCGCTATCCATTGAGCTCCCCAAACTCTCCCCCCCAGCGGTTTTGATCAGATAATCAATGAAGGTGCCAGGACCGGCTGTGTAGGGTGCATTGACATCTGAGGCATCCAGTTCGTAAAACACCAGAGGGTTATCCGTTGCCTTGCTAACAACCTGTACGATAGTCGAGACACGTTCTTCAAGAGAGGTGATCAAGTCTTCCGCTTCTTGTGTGTGACCAGTCAGTTGGGCCACCACACGCAGATTTTCGTAAAGTGAATCGAAGTCATTCGGGTTGGGCAAAGAGAAAACAGTTAATCCAAGGTCTTCAAACGCTTGGATTTGTTCTGGGGGAGTCAGGTCAGCTGCTAAAACAAGGTCCGCTTCCAAGGAGATAATTGCCTCTGTGTTTAATGCACCGAAACCACCTCCGATATCGGTTAGTGCCTGTGCTTCTGCAGGAAAATCTGAAAATGCATCACGGCCTACAACTTGTGAACCAGCTCCGACTGCGAAGAGAATTTCTGTATTCGATGGAGCCAGTGATATGATGCGTTTGGCTGGACTTTCTAAAGTAACTTCTTTCCCGAATGCATCGGTAACGGTGATGGGTTGTGGTTCGGGTGTATTGGTTGCTGGTATCTGGGTAGCAATTGGCGCCTGTGTTTCGATTGTACTATTTGAACATGCGCTAAGCAGTAGACTGATAAGGATGATACTGATACCAATGATCTGTTTTGTAGTGATGTTTTTTTTCTTATTCATAATTCATTCCCTGATAGTAGTTTAAGTGTGGTTTGGTTAACAAAAAATCCCTATCTTTCGGACAGGGATGGGAATGGAGGTTTGTTCACATAGCTTCCATCTCCTTGTCTCGAGGTATTTGGAACTTCGCATGAGGTTGGCGGCCTGGCTTATCACTTTGCAGTGAATTACAGTTGCGGCACAGCGCCGGACTTTAACCGGCTTCGCATTTAGGCCCTGCCATCCGGGGCATTGGGCGCCTCAAGCGATAGATATATTTATTTTTACAATTGAAGCATAACATACCCATGGATATTTGACAATAGAAAATCCACACTGATAATTATCTCAATTGGAAAATGAAAAAAATTTCTAATTCCACGATCATGCGGTATAATCTTTTCACAATTTTCACAGGATTTGGATTTGAAAAAGCCAGCGATCGCAAAAATCGGTGGAATTTCAGAAAAAAGCACAACAAACAATTTTCTAAAGGCTGGGATTTTGGGTGGGTGAATTTCTACAATTTCGTATTAAATAGACACTCATTTTTCTTTGAAAATTTCCGGTTTTTTGATCAAGGAAAACCGGAAAGGTAGTTAATCCAATCCATACAACGATGAGAACGATTTACATGAAAAATTGGGTTAAAATTCTATCTCTATTTAGAGAACCATTTTGGGGGAGAGAAGTGAGCATTGGAGTTTTGAATCAAGGAAAAAACACCTGGCAACATCTATTTTTAGTTCTTTTCTTATTGTCGGGTATTATTTCATTGACGGCGTGCGACCAGATAGTTACTCCTGATGGACAGGCAACTCCTGTATTTGAATCCGAGAATTTTCCAGTAGACCCGATTTTTGTAGATTTTTATTTGTATTTGGGCGGGGAAGAAATGATGGGACCTGCAATTTCGCCATTAGTCGAAAGGGATGGCAAATCTTACCAGTATACGGTCAATAGCTTGATGGTTTTTGATCCGGCTTCTCCTGCCACAGAATTCTTTAAGCTGTTTCCTATTGGAAAAGAGCTTGGAATTTACGATAAACAGGCTGCCACGACTGATCAAGCTGATCCTTTTCTAGTTAATGGACATATAATTGGTGAGCCTTTTAGACCATTTTTTGAACAACAAAAAAGGCTATCGTATGGTGCTCCTTTAACTGAGATGTTTTACAATCGTCTACGCCGCCGTTATGAACAATATTTTGAAGGTGTGGCTTTCTACCAGATGAAAGAAAGCGGTGAAACAGGCTTACTTGCTTATGGTTCGTTCATGTGTGGCGAAAGCTGTAAAAAAATTGATGTGGGGAATAGTGTTTTCGATTACTCATATCGGATTGCCCCCGTTTTTCGTGATTTTGTAAATCAGTATGGTATTCGCTTTACAGGTTTTCCTATTGGAGACCTAATCTATTTAGATGGGAGTTGGATCCAGGTCTTTCAGAACATTGTTTTAATGACTGATTCACCTGACCAGCCACAATCGGTACGATTATTTCCTATTGCGGTAAATCTTGGTGTACTGCAAGAAAATCCTTTGCCTCCAACCGGGATAGATGGGATGAACTTTTTTTCCACTACCGATGGACTTGGGTATGATATCCCTGATTTCTTCTGGAACTACTTGCTTGATCATGGCGGCCTGCAAGTTTCCGGTGCTCCCATCTCGCATTCAGGGGAATATACAAAAGATTCGGTACGGCAGTGTTTTGAGAATCTATGTCTGCTTCAAGACAAACGAGCGGAAAATTATTCTCCAGTGTATCCGTATCAGCTGGGATACCAGTTTCTTGGTTTAATGAGTGAATCTGAAATACCTGATGAACCCACAATTGAGCCTTCGCAGCAAAAAATTACCTTGCGCGTTGAAGAGAACCAGTCAGTTGTTCGTACGGACGAGCATCAGGAGGTATTGGTCACCGTTTTACGAAATGGTTTTCCGGTCTCGGGGGTAGGTCTAGAGCTCACTTTAACTTTGCCAGATAATAGTACTCAAAACTTCATCTTGCCTGAAACGGGGGGCGATGGACGAGCAAATCTTCAGCTTCCGATGATCCAAGCTGGGAATGGTTCAGTCATCCTTTATCAGGTCTGTGTGATCAACCAGGATCAAGCCAATTTCTGTTATGAAGACTCGTTTGCAATCTGGGATCCACCCGAATAGAAATCCTCAGGATCTGATCAGGTCAGGTCAATTGGCAAATGGGGGAGATCGATTAATGGTTCGTCGCAAAAAAGCATGGCGCGTTCGATGATATTCCGCAGTTCGCGGATATTGCCTGGCCAGGAATGATCGATTAATGCCTGCATGGCGCGTGGTGTTACGTCGCTCACATTCATTCCCATGCGTTGGTTGTTCTTATGAATGAAGAGTCCCACCAGCTCTGGTATGTCCTGTTTGCGATCTCTTAATGGCGGTAAGTGCAAATCAACCACCTTCAGACGGAAATAAAGATCTTCGCGGAACAAACCTTGAGAAATCATGGACGGCAAATCTCGATTGGACGCAGCAATGATTTGGACATCTACCCGAATAAGTGTCGTGCTTCCAACCCGTCGAAAGGCGCGTTCATCGATAGCCCTTAGTAGCTTGGCTTGCATATCTACCGGCATAGAAGATATTTCGTCCAGGAATAAAATCCCTGTGTCAGCGGTCTCCATTAAACCGTGTTTTCGCTTATCTGCCCCAGTGAATGCTCCGGCTTCGTAGCCAAATAATTCTGATTCCAAAACAGTCGATTGAATCGCTGCACAATTAATCGCCACGAAAGGCTTATTCGCTCTTGGTCCCATCCGGTGAATTGCATTCGCTAAGACATCTTTGCCCGTTCCGGTTTCACCTGTGATTAAAACGGAGACATTAGCAATCGCCGCTCGTTGTGCATGATTTAACAAAGTGAGCATTTTTCTGGATGAACCGACCACAAAGTGAGCTTCTTCCCGTCGGGCGCTACGCAGGTGATCGAGTTCGCGTCTCATTGCTACCAGTTCCAAAGCGCGCTTGATGGATTTCTCCAGAGACGGAAATTTTATGGGTTTTTGTAAAAAGTCATGAGCTCCATTTTTCATGGCATCCACTGCCATATCAATGTCACCCACGCCGGTGATTAAAATGATTGGCGGGCGTACGGCCATATTGGCAGTTTCTTCCAGCAAGTCTGGACCATAGCCATCTGGCAGGTTGACATCCAGCAAGATAATATCTCCTTTGCCCTGGCGAATAAATTGCCTGGCTTCCCCCAAATTCGCGGCTTCGATGGTTTCGTACTGTAGGGAGTGTAGAAAGCTTGAGATAAACTGACGAGCGTGGGCTTCATCGTCCACAATTAAAATGGTTGCACTCATAAAATCCTCATGGTTGCTTCGATGCTGGCAGCTGGATATGGAAAATTGTGCCCCCAGGAAAACTGGTTAATCGAATGGTTCCTTTGTGGGCTGTCAAGATCCGTTTTGATACTGCCAATCCTAAACCGGTGCCCTTCTTTTCGGTTGTAAAGAAAGGTTGGAAAATGCGATCTTGGTTTTCTTTGGGAATCCCACGACCTGTATCTGCTATGCTGATTTCTACAAACTGGCGACCTTCAGGTGTATTCAATGGATGAGTTTTTATGACTAATCGGCCGCCATCAGGTTCCATGGCTTGCAGGGCATTACTGACCAGGTTATTGATGACTTGTTCAAGTGCATGCAGGTTCCCAAATACTGTTGGGCAATTTGATGCAATCTGCAGATCGTATTCAACTTTCGAGCGGGTTATTCTTGCGTGTAGTCTGTCTAGCAGGTGTTTGAGCATTTGCCCGATATCAACATTTTCCATTTCGTAGTCGACTGGTTTTGAAAAAGCCAAAACCGATTTGATCAACTCTGCTAGTCGATCACAATCTTGGATCATGAAGTCGATATCTTGTTGTTTAGGATCGTCCTTAGGTAGTTTCAGCGCCATCAGTTGCAGACCTGTACTAATATTGTGCACAGGATTTCGGATTTCATGAGCAAAGGTTGCCGTTACTTCACCAAGAAAGGCTCTTTGCTCTAGTTGTTGAGCCTGCTGTTTAATAAATTCCTGTTCACTCAAGTCTTGGATGAGCACCAGAATTTCTTCTGCTTGTTTTCCTCGGATGATTGGGAAGATGCGGACGACTGCCCGAAAAGACTCTCCACTTCGCCGGTAAAGTCGAATATTCTCTCCTAAACGGAATGTGGCGCTAGAATTCTGAGCATTTTGTAAAGCCTGGTTTAGGGACTCAGCCCCAATTAATACCTTTGAAACAAGCTGTCCTTTGACCTCTTGGTGGTTGTAACCCAGAATCTCCTCAGCGGCAGTGTTCATCCTCTTGATTTCCAGGTTATTCGACAGCAGAATTAATCCATCGCCGATTCTTTCTTCTATCGTGTTCGCAGTGTTAATCCGCATCTTAAACGACTCGATATCTCTTTCAATGTTCTTCCGCCATGTGTGCCGTTCTAATACTGAGCTGATCATCACACCGATGTATTGAATGAAATTTAACAAGTTGGGTACTGGTGGTGAAAAACCGGCAAAAATAATTAACCCAATAATTGCATGTGTTTCTCCCAGAGGGGCAGAAGCAACGTAATTTAATTTCGCCTGGCGTGCCTGCCGTTGAATGATGTTAAGGGCTCGTCGTCCGGGTTTCCAAATTTGTGTTGTACTTAAAGATACCAATTCCTGAGCATTGAGTTGATCTGGAAATACCGCCGTTTGATTGATTGATGTCCATCTTTTCAAAAGCGGGTGATCTTCCGCCATTTTATAGATCAAAATTTGATTGGCTCCAGTGATGTACTGGCTGATGGATATGATCCGGTTGAGTGCAGAAGGTAGATCCTGATCGTTCGCAGCGACAGAGATTGCTTCCATAGCGCGCCAGAAATCTGCAGATGGAATGGGTTGGAGCACCTCAGTTTTTATTTGATCCGGTTCTAATATCACCAGCACATGCTGCTGATTTTGAGGCAAGAGATAACTCTTTACTTGAACAGGTATCAGGTTTTTGTTCGAGTGTACGAGATTAAAAGCCCCACGCTCAATCAGTGAAGGTTGTTTGCTCGTAACAGGGGGTCGAGAAGTTGAATTTGTGTGCGAGGTACTCAGACGAAAATCTGGAAGTAGTAAGCGAATATTTTCTCCAATGATCTCACTAATGGGATATCCGGTAAATTGAGTAGATTTTTGATTGCCAGATAGAATTTCCCAACTGTCTGCATGCATGATGATGCCTGGGAAAGGGATTTCCGCAAATAAAGTGTCGTAATCGTTGGATGTCATAAATGGTGAATTTCCATCAATGGTTGATTTGGAAACATTCCCTTTGATTATAAAGGAGAAGTCGATGACTGTGGTCGACGCATCCGGGCAGGTAAAATTCCTTCGATAGCCCTGTATTTGGCGACCGTGCGACGGGCAACAGAATGTCCCTGATGTTCGAGTAATTCGGCAATTTGTGTGTCGCTTAATGGATAAGATTCATTTTTTATGATCTCACACAAAGCTGTTCGAATATGAAGGCTCCGGTCGAATAACTTGGATAGAGGAATGATGCGTTGGTTGGGTAATTGCACAGCTTTTCCAGTGACTGCGCGAGAAATGGTAGATTCGTGAACATCCAATTCACTTGCTAGTTGGGCTCTGGTGAAGGGAATCAAGTAAGCATCCCCTTCAAGGATGAACTTTCGTTGCAGGGAAACTAATCTTTGCATCAACCTGACCAGAGCCTGATTTCTTTGTTGGAGACATTTCACCAGTAGAGATGCACTTTCTAAGTCGGATTGCCAGTGTTCGGATTTCTCTGGAGGAGCATCGGTAATTGCTTCTCGAAAGAGTGAATTGACCCTTAAGGACCCTGAATAAGGGGAGATGATCTCGACAACCAGGGGAGAGTGTGGTGTGTTATCCAACCGGTTGATTACGATATCGGCTTTGTAATAGACTTGGGCTATATCGGATGCTGAGGTGCTTTCTCCCCAGTGGGCTCTGCCAGGATAAGGGTTGAGATTTTCTGAAATAAAATTAGCCAGACTCTCTGCTTCAGCTGCAGTAATTTGGAGGAACCGCCCGAGTTCCGCATAGGCATAACGGCTAAGTAAATCCATGCCATTTAAAATAGCTTCTTTCGCTTTTGGTGGGACATGTCGAGTTTCAGAAAGTATTTCTAGTTGAACTAAAAGGGCTTCCTGTGGAGTAGGCGAACCTACACCCAAGGGGTCGGCTTTTTGAATTTGTCGAATAACCTGGGTAACTCTTTCAGAAGGGACGAAGTGATACCGTGCAATTTCAAGGATTGGAACCCTCAACAAACCGTCATCATCCAGGCTGTTCAAGATATGGGCTGCCAAAGCGCGGTCCTCTACCTCTAACTCGGGAGCAATTTGTCTTAGGACATATTCAGGTAAATCCACATGGGCGGATATCCATTCTTGTGATGGCATTTCATTGTGGTCGCTAAAATTGTCCGCCGAAGGTGTAAAATCACTCCTTGGGGAAATGAACACGATGGGTTCTTCTGATGAAATATCCTGTGGATTGCTGCAAATTGGACAAGCTCCCCTGGCTGGCAAGATTCGATGGCAATTTGGACACCGAACTTCATCACTTAACTCAAGGGCAGGATTGGATGATAATTCCGACTCAATCTTTTGTTTTAACTCTTCGTTGGATAATTCGAGTAACGACATCGTTTGCGCCAGGTGCGCAGTTGTCATGGGGCGGATTGCCGTACGGAAAGTTTGACTTAGCATAAGAGTTCCTGAGTAGTTGATCTAATTATAGTATGGTTGCAAGAATAATGCCAATAGTTAAAGTTGCAGTGTAGCCCAGCAATGAAGAAACTTGTTTGACTATGTTAATGTTTGAATGGTAAATAGTGCTTTTTGTCAACCCTGCCTTATGACTTTTGCGATGTGAGTTAATGGTTCCAGAGTGCTAAAATATAGAAAACTTGATTCCGCTCTTTTTCTCGAAAAAAGGAGAAAACATGCTTCGCTCTTTGTTAATCTATTTGTCAAAAGCTGGATGGGCACGTAAATTAGTGACCCGCTGGTCATTTGCCTGGCGGGCTGCCTCGAGGTTTATAGCAGGAGAAAAGTTAGAAGATGCTATTCGTGTGATCCAGGGATTAAATGAAAAAGGTATTTTTGCTACCGTAGATCACCTGGGAGAACACACGACGAATGTTATGGAAGCGCAGAGTGCTACCCAAGACATTATAAAAATTTTTGATGCGATTGATCAGGCTTCGGTAGAAGCCAACGTTTCGATCAAATTAACTCAAATTGGGCTTTCGTTAGATGAAAATTTGTGTGTTGAAAATATAAGCCGCATCCTCAGTCATGCTCGGGAGAAGAACAATTTTGTCCGCATAGACATGGAGGATTCATCTTATGTTGAGACAACCCTACGGATTTATCATAGATTGAAAGACGAATTCATGTTTGACAATGTGGGTGTAGTCATTCAATCTTACCTTTATCGCAGCCAGGGTGATGTGGAAAAAATTATGGCAATTGGGGGGAGGATAAGATTATGTAAAGGCGCTTACAAAGAGCCGCCCGATGTCGCATTTCCCAAAAAACTGGATGTTGACCAAAATTATGATCGTTTGGTGGAAATGCTTATTGATGGGTCTATGGCACATGGCGCACCCGAGATCAGCTCCGATGGTAAAGTTCCACCGATTCCCGCGATTGCATCTCACGATCCAATTCGCATTGAAAAGGCTAAAGCTTATGCTAATCTAAAGGGGTTATCCAAAAGGGCTGTGGAATTTCAGATGCTGCATGGTATTCGAAGAGATTTGCAGGATCGTACTGCCAAAGAGGGTTATCCTGTCAGGGTTTATGTTCCCTATGGGACAGAATGGTATCCATACTTTGTTCGCCGGCTGGCAGAACGACCTGCTAATGTGTGGTTTTTTATCTCAAATTTCTTTCGACATTAAATTTTAACCGATTTAGGACACAATAAAAAAACCCCTAATTACCATAACAGATGGGAAAATGGATGATATAATTATCGATATATGAACATATATTCATATATAATGGGAGGGCATCCCTCGTGAAAAATGATGAGGAAAATTGTGTTCTGAATGAAGAAGTTGCTGGACAACTAGCGGAATTGTTCCGATCTTTAAGTGATCCTAACAGGATTCGGCTCATTTCAGTCTTGGCCAAAGGGGAGTTTAATGTCGGCAGTTTAGCTCAAGAAGTAGGGATCAGCGAGTCTTCGGTGTCCCATCATTTACGGGGTTTGCGTCAAATGAGACTTGTCCGGGCGCGAAAAGATGGCCGCCAGGTTTTCTACCGTCTCGATGATGACCATATTTCGGATTTATACCAACGAGGATTGGATCACGTTTTACATGGCTGAAGCGATTTCAAATGAAACAAAACAGGGTTCTCAAAAAAGTACGTATCAGGACCTGAACCCTTCGGATCAATACCAACATAGAAAAGCCGTTATTACGGTAGATGGTATCGATTGTTCCGATTGTGCTCTGGTAATTGAACACAGACTATCACGTCTACCTGGCGTATTTCATGTAGATGTTGATTTCGGTCGCCAGCAGGTACAGGTGGAATATGATGCGAGGAAATTGAGTGAAACTGAACTGATTCGTCGAATTGCCCAAATGGGATATGTCCCTGTGAAAAATGGGCTGAAGGGCTGGGTAAGTGAAAACAGGAATTTAATAATCTCCGTATTAACTGGTGTACTCTTACTTTTAACGTGGTTAGGAGAAAAATTTGCAGGAATTTCGGCATGGATCACAATTCCGTTATACACGATCATTTACAGTTTTGCCGGATATCCAATTGCCCGGCATGCAATTTCAGCCTTACGCCGTCGCCACTTTGATACTGATTTATTGATGCTGTTAGCTGCTGCTGGCGCTGCATTCCTAGGCGATTTTGCTGAAGGGGGATTGCTCCTGTTTTTGTTTAGCTTTGGACACACCTTGGAAGATAGGGTATTGGACAGGGCTCGTAAAGCTGTGAGAGCACTTGGGGAATTGATGCCCCGTGTGGCAATGGTAAAAAAGGATGTTGGACAGGTTCTCCTGGCTACGGATCATGTAGTGTTGGGGGATATTGTGATTGTTAGACCCGGTGAACGTATTCCCATGGATGGGATTGTGACTTCCGGGGTCTCCTCAGTCAACCAGGCTCCGATCACTGGGGAGGCATTTCCCGTTGTTAAAAGCCAGGGTTCAAAAGTATTTGCAGGTTCAATTAATGTTGAAGGAGTTTTAGAATACCAGGTAGACAGGCTGGCCAGGGACAGCACGTTGGCCAGGGTTATGACGCTGGTAGAACAAGCGCAAGCGCAAAAATCACCGACCCAGCGTTTGGTTGAAAGATTTTCCAGAATTTATGTTCCACTGGTTATTCTCTCGGTAGTTTTATTATTAACGATTCCACCTTTTTGGGGAGAGGCGTTTCATATTTCTTTCAGGCGGAGTATTGTTTTCCTGGTGGCGGTTTCTCCTTGTGCTTTAGCAATCGGTGCTCCTGCAACGGTATTGGCAGGTGTGGCGCAAGCAGCCCGAAACGGTGTCTTGGTTAAAGGAGGACTGCATCTCGAGAACCTGGGACTTTTAGATACAATTGTTTTTGATAAAACTGGTACGCTGACACAGGGCACTCCGAAGGTAACGAGAATTATCCCAGGAATGGGATGGAATGAAAATGAAGTGCTCCGTTTGGCGGCTGGGTTAGAAAAGAACTCTCTACATCTGCTAGCAAAAGCTGTGATAGCTGAGGCAGAACACAGGGATCTGTCTATTCCGGATGCGGAACTGGTTCAAATGTTGCCTGGTTTAGGCACAAAAGGGCTGTTGAATGGTGAGCAGATGATAGTAGGCAATGAGAGATTTTTGGAGAGTGCAGGAATACAACTTGAGCCCCTGTGGTTAACCCATAAATCTCAAGCCGAAGGGCAGGGTGAGTCATTTTTCTGGATTGTTAGCCGAAATATGGTTGCCGGTATGATTACATTTTCCGATACTTTACGAGCAGAATCGAAAGAAGTACTGGCAGACTTGAGAGATCTGGGTGTGCAAGAAATTCTTATCTTGTCTGGCGATTCGTATCAGGCTACTCAAAAGATTGCGTTGCAAGTTGGGGTTAATGATTTTCGAGCTGAACTAATGCCCGAGGAGAAACTTGAGATACTCCGTTCAGCCAGGCAACGTGATAGAAAAGTTGGAATGGTAGGGGATGGGATAAATGATGCTCCGGCACTCGCTGCAGCCGATGTGGGAATTGCTATGGGTGGCGCAGGAACCGATGTGGCCTTGGAAGCCGCAGATGTTGCCTTGATGGCTTCAAGTCTTGAAAAACTACCTTATGCCGTTAGCTTAGGAAAAGCTACCCGCAGGATTATTATCCAAAATCTGGTTTTGGCTATATCGGTGATTGTTTTATTAGGTGGGACCGCATTGGGTGGCTGGGCAGGAATAGGTCCGGTGGTACTTCTTCACGAGGGAAGTACTTTAGTGGTTGTCCTTAATGCTTTAAGGCTACTGCGATTTTCTCCCAATGTTGCTACCCGTTAAGCTTTCTATTAACAGAGTGCTCTAGATGTTGTGATATCATCTCATCCGCTACAGATGATGAAAAGTGGTATCAAATTTTAGGAGTTGAAGGTTAGATGAGTTATTTTGGAGAAGATATGAAACGGAAAACTCAGAACAGAAAACTAGTTCCATTATTGTTGGTCGGAATAGGCACATTATTGCTTCTGGGCTCAGTCATTATTTTTGCAAATCAACCCGAGAAATCGGTTGTTGAAGCATTACCTACAAAGACAACAGTCAGCATTCCCTTTCCTCAGGTAAAACGAGTGAGCCTGGTGGATGCAAAAGCTGCTTATGATCTTGGAAATGCTGTTTTTATTGACACTCGCGGGGAGCCTTATTATTCACAGGGACATATCCCAGGTGCTTTTTCAATTACAGATAGTGAAATCCTTGATCAACTAAATCAGTTCGATAAGAATGACTGGATAATTACCTACTGCACCTGACCGGCAGAAGAAACAAGCGCCCGTGTGGCGCAAATTTTGCTGGATGAGGGCTTCCCAAAAGCAATGCCGTTACAAGGTGGATTAGAAGTGTGGGTAAGAGCTGGATACCCGATAGAAAAATAGCGATTGTTAACTAACTGGATCATCCTGGAATGACTATCAAAGACCTGGTTCTTTTTCTGCGCTTATCTCGCCCATTGTTTCTTTTAGGAGCAGCTGTATTTTATGCCTTGGGTGCGGGGATTGCCCATTACCTGGGATACGAAATTAATATTGAAGTCTATTTATTAGGACAGATTTGGGTAGCTCTTTGCCAATTGACCGCCCAGTACTTGAATGAATATTTCAACGCCGAAGCAGATCAAAAAAATTTGAACCGGACCTTCCTGACCGGAGGCAGTGGTTCAGTGGGACCTGGTAAGTTATCTCGCCAGGTCGCACTTTATGCTGCGTTTACTTCATTGGCCATCCTGGCGTCTGTGACCGTGTTATTGTTTTCGCAGATGACCTTAGTTTTCCCAATTTTGATGATCATGGTTTTTGCATTGATTGTTTCCATCTTTTATTCAACTCCTCCGGTGAGTCTTGAAGGCAGTGGGTATGGCGAGCTGGCTGTATCCGTGTTGGTAGCTTTTTTTACACCAGCCTTTGCTTATCTGCTTCAAACAGGCGAGTGGCATCGTCTGGTTGCTATGAGCTCATTTCCACTGACTGCTTTGCATCTGGCCATGTTGCTTGCCCTCCAATTGCCAGATTATGCCAATGATTTCAAGTTCAACAAGCAAACCCTGATGATTCGCCTGGGTTGGCAAAACGGGATGGTTTTACACAATGTTTTGATCTTAAGTGCCTTTTTGTTGCTAAGCATGAATCGCATGTTTGGGTATCCATGGTTTGCAACGCTGGCAGGATTACTGGCATTTCCAATCGGTATCTTTCAAATATGGCAAATGCGTCAGATTTCATCAGGATTGAAACCGAATTGGAATGCTCTGACTGTTGGCTCTGTCGCGGTATTGTTGGTTACAGCATATTTGATCACATTCTCTTTTTGGATTAATTGATTAGTCGGTGAGAAATCTATGCCTGAATTTCTAGAATTGAAACCACCTCAAGATGCTCTCGAAATCTTGATGCAACACCTACCCTCACTCAGTGGTAGAAAAGTGGAAAAAGTCAGGACTGAAACTGCCTTGGGAAGGGTTCTGGCAGAATCGGTCATTGCCAGTGAACCACTGCCTTCTTTTGCTCGCTCTACAGTAGATGGGTACGCAGTCCGAGCTGTGGATACTTACGGAGCAAATGAATCGTTGCCAGCCTATTTGAACTTGATTGGTGAAGCCCTGATGGGGACGTCATCCAACCTGGTTCTACATCGTGGAGAATGTGTCTTAATCCACACGGGCGGCATGTTGCCTGAAGGTGCAGATGCAATCGTGATGATTGAGTATACCCAGTTAGTCTCATCTGCTGAAGTTGAAATATTACGGGCGGTTGCAATTGGAGAAAATGTCCTTCATCCCGGCGAAGATGTTGCGGTTGGTCAGATAGTCATTGAGGCGGGTTCAAGCTTGCGTCCAGCAGAAATTGGTGGATTAATGGCCTTAGGTGTTACTGAAGTCCAGGTTTTTTCCAAACCAAAAGTTGGGATATTGTCTAGCGGAGATGAATTGGTCGCTCCCCAAGAAAGTATCCAACCGGGTCAGGTAAGAGATGTTAACTCGTTTAGTCTGAGCGCATTGGTTGAACAGATAGGTGGGCTACCAGTGCGTTACGGAATAGTACCTGATCAAATGAATGTTCTCATGGAAAAAGCTGAACAAGCCCTGTCTGAAAACGATTGCCTGGTGATTACAGCAGGTTCTTCTGCCAGTGTTCGAGATTTTACCGCGGATGTGATTGGGCAATTAGGCTCCCCAGGAGTTCTGGTGCATGGTGTCAATGTTCGTCCGGGCAAACCTACTATACTGGCAGTTTGTAACGGAAAACCTGTTATCGGCTTGCCTGGTAATCCGGTCAGTGCGCTCGTCATCGCCATGTTCTTTGTAAAGCCTGTTCTGACCCATTTGATGGGATTGGAAAAAAAGCCTTACACTGCCAGGGTCCAAGCGCGTCTTTCATTAAACCTTTCTTCACAAACTGGAAGAGAAGATTGGATTGCTGTTGATCTTGAGAATGCAGGCTCGGAAACCTGGGCTGTGCCTGTTTTTGGAAAATCGAATTTGATTTTTACACTTGTGAGAGCAGATGGAATGATCCGGATCCATCCTGACGCCAATGGGATAAGCGCGGGCGAATGGGTGGATGTCTATTTAATATAAGGGACCCTAATGGTGTTTGAAAGACCTGGGATAATTTTACTACCGGAGAAGTATGCAATTTGCCGACTTCCAGGGGAGACAGAACTTCCTAACTGGATAGGAGCGGAAGGGTCATTGACTGCGATGGTCCGTACAAAAGATGAGGTGAGTATTGTTTGCGTTGAAAATTCTAAACCATCAACAGCGATGTCTGCAGGCGGCTGGCGTGCATTCAAAGTTAAAGGCCCGCTCGATTTTTCTCTCGTTGGAATTCTGTCTTCCATTTCATCACCGCTTGCTGATGCAGGCGTAAGTATATTTGCCCTGTCAACCTTCGATACAGATTATTTTTTAGTGAGAGAAGCTCAGCTTCATTTGGCTATTGAAACGTTATCTCAGGCAGGCTTTATGGTGGCAACCGATGACCGTTTATTTGCATGACATTCCTTTAGAAAAGGCAAAAAAAAGACTAAATGATGCTCTAAGTGCAGCAAACCTGGCATCTATCCTTGGTGAAGAATGTATTGCTTTGGATGAAAAAGCATTAGGCCGTGTTGTCTCTCGACCCATTTGGGCGAAGATATCATCACCGCATTACCATGCTTCGGCAATGGATGGATTTGCTCTGAAAACATTGGACAGCGTTGGTGCAGCTCCCAATAATCCAATCACTCTTGTATGTGATTCTGAAGGGAGCGCGCCGAAGGCTATTTACCTGGATACTGGAGATCCTTTACCGGATTGGGCAAATGCTGTCATCCCCATTGAAAATGTAGAACCAGTCGATCAACAAGGCGTTCCTGCTATCATCCCTCGTTCTCCTTATGCTATCCGGATTCGTTCTTCGGTAACACCCTGGCAACATATCCGTCCAATGGGAGAAGATATGGTTGCTACCCAACTGGTTCTGCCTGCGGGGCAAGTCCTTCGTCCTGTAGATTTAGGGGCGATTGCTGGTTGTGGTCATACTCAAGTCTGGGTGGCGAAAAAGCCAAAAGTTGCGATCTTGCCGACAGGAAGTGAATTGGTTTCCATTGGAAGCCCGGTGAAACCTGGCGATATTATTGAGTACAACTCGCTGGTTCTAGCTGCTCAAGTGAATGCCTGGGGTGGGCAAGCGCGCCGTTTTTCGATCACAACGGATAACTTAAAATCTATCTGTGATCGAATCAATGAAGCAGCCATGGAAGCGGATTTGATATTGTTGAATGCAGGCTCTTCTGCCGGCTCGGAAGATTATTCTGCGACAGCTATCCAATCGCTCGGAGAAGTATTGGTGCATGGCATTGCTGTTCGTCCTGGGCATCCCGTAATCCTTGGAATGATTGTCAGGCAAAAGAAAACAAGTCCAGGTCAAAGTGACCTGGTTCCCATTATTGGAGTGCCGGGTTACCCAGTTTCAACGGCATTGACTGGTGAGATTTTTGTAGAACCCCTATTGGCATTGTGGACAGGGCGTAAATCTAATGAACCAGAGATTATTAAAGCACAGCTGACACGCAAGATCACGTCTCCTGCAGGTGATGATGATTACATGCGTGTGGTGGTGGGTCAAGTAGGGGATAAGATGTTGGCTGCCCCTCTTGCCAGGGGTTCAGGAGTGATTACTTCTCTTGTGCGCGCAGATGGAATCGCTTTGATCCCACGAGGCTCGCAGGGATTGGAGGCTGGCTCGGAAATACCGGTACGGCTTTACCGCAGCAAGCCGGAGTTGGAAATATCCATCTTTGCGATTGGTTCGCATGATATGACCTTGGATATCTTATCCCAGTTCTTGGTTTCTCATCAAAGACGCTTGATTTCGGCAAATGTTGGAAGCCTGGCAGGCCTGGTTGCTCTCATGCGCGGTGAAGCGCATATTGCTGGCTCGCATTTGTTAGATCCACAGACCGGTATTTATAATATTGCCTATATTGAACGCTATCTGGATGGCATGCCGACCAAGGTAATTGACCTCGTTGGAAGAGAACAGGGTTTAATTATCAAGAAGGGAAATCCAAAAGCAATCCGGCAATTGACGGATTTGGCACAGCCAGGTGTCCAATTTGTCAACCGACAACGCGGGGCTGGAACTCGCGTTTTGCTGGATTATCAATTGGACAGATTAAAAATTGATGCACAAAAAATTTCTGGTTATGAGCATGAAGAATTCACCCATCTAGCTGTTGCAGCAGCTGTTGCATCGGGAAGAGCCGATTGTGGACTTGGAATCACTGCAGCCGCCCACGCTCTAGATTTAGATTTTATCCCTTTGTTTTATGAAAAGTATCAGTTGGTGATTCCTGAAATATTTTTCAAGGATACATTGCTTACCCCGCTTTTTGAGGTTTTAGAAGATCCAGAATTCAGGCAAGAGGTTTCCAAATTGCCTGGCTATGATATTTCATCAATGGGAAAATTTGTAGCTGAAATCCATGGGAGACAATAAACCAGTCTTAGAGATCGGGTGTTTGCCCAGTAGATGAAAAAAAACAGGAAATAGTCTAGAAATCAAATTTTGATTTTTGAAGGAGGTTATTATGCCATTACAAGAAGGAATCCAAGCACCAGAATTTTCGTTGCCTGATCAGGATGGGAACCTGAAAAAATTATCCGATTATAGAGGCCAGCCGGTTGTTCTTTATTTCTATCCTAAAGATGATACACCGGGTTGTACAACTGAAGCATGCAATTTCCGTGACGATTATCCTGTTTACGATCAAGCTGGGGTTGTGATTTTAGGTGTCAGCCCTGATGCACCCAAGAAACACATCAAGTTCAAAGAAAAATACAATTTACCATTTACATTGTTATCCGATGAAGCCCATGAAGTGTGTGAGACGTACCAGGTTTGGGGCCGGAAGAAATTTATGGGCAGAGAGTATGATGGGGTTTTTCGAACCACCTATGTCATCGATGCAGCCGGTAAAATTGTTAAGGTGTTCGAAAATGTAAAACCTGATGGCCATTCAACACAGGTATTAGCCGCTTTGGAATAGATACGATCATAGCGAGAAATGCTCTGGAGAAAAATTGTGATGAAAACAATAAGGGTTGTGTATTTTGTGGTGGTCGTCTTTTCTGTTCTGGTATTATCGGCATGTAGTTCTGGGCAGCCTGCTCAAACGCCGGCACAATCGAGTGGGGGTCAGATAGAACCTCCAGCTGAATATGCTGGGAAAACGATGCCTAACAACAGTGATGCCAAAGCCGGTGAAGAAGCGTTCTTAATCTATTGTGCATCCTGTCACGGAGAAAAAGGTCTTGGAGACGGCGCCGCTGCTTCTTCACTAAACCCAGCCCCCGAAAACCTTGCTAAAAACCAGAAAGATATGAGTGATGCTTATATCTTTTGGCGTATTGCAGAAGGCGGGATGATGGAGCCTTTCAAATCTGCCATGCCTTCTTGGAAAGGTATCTTAAGCGAAGAACAGATTTGGAATGTTATCAGTTTTCTTCGTTCCCTGACTGGATAGAATTCGTATAAGCAGGAGAAGAGAATCATTGAAGAAAATTTCTTCCCAGGCTAAGAAAATTGTTCTGTCTCGTTGGTTCCCATGGATAATCATTGGGGTGATTTTGCTTTTAGGAACGACGCGGGAAATGCTTCAGTCTGGCAGGCAAGGCTCAGCAGATGGAACCACTCAAGTTTGGGTCCAGGCGACAGCTCTACTGGGGCTAACCTTGGTCATATTGGTAGGTGTTTGGCTGTTGCGTGCTTATGATCAAAGGAAAAAGATTGAAGAAAAACTCAACCTTGCTGAAAAGAATGTAATAGAGGCTTACCAAAGGCTGGAATCCATTTCTCAGATAAGCCAGCAATTTGTGGATGCATCGGATGAGAACGAGGTAGTCCAGCCGGTATTAAAGTTCCTGGTCGAAATGGTAAACGCTGAGGGGGCTTCATTTGTGCCTTTAGATGATCATGGGCAACCGCAGGCAGCAATCAGCCATGGTCAGATGCCTTTACCTTTGATGAATGCCTGGGTTGAGTACCTGGCAACACCTGATATTCGCCACAGCTGTAAAACGTGCGAGCTGGAAACCAGACATGCAATTGACAAACCCGCCACATGCCCACTTTTAAAGGGGCCCTTTGCGAGTTCAATAGGTATGCTTTGCCTGCCAGTTAAACGCAGTGAACGCGAATTTGGCATTATCAATTTGTATCTGAACCGTAAAGAACGCTTGGACTCACAAACCCAATCGTATTTGAGAACTTTGATGGAAGAAATGGCTTTGGGTTTGGAGAGTATTCGTTTACGCAGGAGAGAATTAACGGCATTACGTCAATTTGAACTGGTGCGACAAAAGAGTGATATACAGGTATTATTAGCAACACTTTTGGAAAATGCATTTCAGACCCTGGATGCTGATTGCGCACTTCTTACCGTCCCACGGATGAAGGAAGGTCCACCAAATCTCCATTTAATACATGGCGATATGATTTGCCAATCTGACACATTTATACAGAGCGTTTTAAACGGCGTTGTGGCATCTGGTGAACCTTTACTGCTGGGCGATGTAGCTGGTGATCCCCAAAAAATTCCTGGGGTTCGTTCTTTGATTGTTGCTCCTTTACTTTCGCCCGATCGAGAAGTCCTAGGGGCAATCCTGGTCGGGAATCGCCAGAAGAATCGGTTTCACCAAAGACAACTGGCTCTTTTGCAAACAATGGCGGGGCAAATAGCATTGGTGGTCCAAAACACAAACCTGGTGTCCGAGGTTTCCTATAAAACCATGATGCAAGAGCGAGCGAGGCTGGCGCGTGAAATTCACGATGGACTAGCCCAGACTCTAGGCTTTCTTAAGCTCCAAGTTGCTCAATTGCGAAGCTTTCTTACGCGGGGGAATATGAGCGCGCCCAACAAAATGCTGAAACGATGTATACAGTGCTTAGCGAGGCTTACCAGGATGCACGCCAGGCAATTGATGGACTGAGGATCTCGCCTTCAGATTGTGGGCTACCCGGTTGGCTTGAACAAACTGCTCACGAATTTTCTGATCTATCTGGAATCCGAGTCAATATCAAGGAAATATTAATACAGACTGATCTTCCCATGGAATACCATGCGCAGTTAATCCGCATCGTACAGGAAGCATTAAGCAATGTTCGGAAGCATTCAGGAGCTGACCAGGTCACACTCGCCTGTATCCAGGATGGAGGCGATTTGTTTTTGGAGATTCATGACAATGGGGACGGATTTTCACCTGATGAGAGCCTGGCGCCGTCTCAACATGGATTAAAAGGTATGCGTGAGCGTGCAGATCTAATCGGTGCAGATTTTCAAGTGATCAGCAAGCCAGGTTCAGGTACAATAGTTAGAGTACGCCTTCCGATAGAAGATTTTAATGAGGTATTGCCATAATGCAACCGATTCGAATAGCCGTTGTTGATGATCATGCTTTATTTCGAGCTGGATTAATCAGTCTATTGGAAGATATGCCTGAATTCATGGTGGTTGGTGAAGCAGGTGATGGATTGCATGCCCTGGATCTGATACGGTCGAAACACCCAGAAGTCCTCTTGCTGGATGTAAATATGCCTGGGATGAGTGGTGTCGAGACTGTACGAGCGATTAGAAGTCTGCCCGCATCAGAGCAGTGTAGAATTCTGATGCTTACGATTTCAAAATCTGAGGAAGACTTATTAGGAGCCATTACTGCAGGGGCAGATGGCTACCTTTTGAAAAGTGTTGAACCAGACGAGTTACGAAAAGGTGTTATTTTCGTTCACCAGGGGTTGTCGGTCTTATCGCCTCAAGTGACCCGCCAGGTGTTGCGAGCAGCAGTAAGCGGCGATTCGACCTTTGTGGCTGAAAACACGCTGAGCAGCCGGGAAATGGAAGTTCTGATCTGTCTAGCTCAGGGTAAAACGACGATGCAAATTGCCAGGGAATTGTATATTTCAGAAAATACAGTCAAAACCCATGTTCGCCATATTTTGGAGAAACTCGAAGCTTCAAATCGGGCAGAAGCTGTAAGCAAGGCTACCCAAATGGGCTTGATTGGCTCTGAATAGTTGTTGTTATCCCTGACCAAATTCCGTAAATAATCGCGCCATATGTTTGGCGTGTTTAAGATACAAATCCAGGCGGATGTTCTCATTAGGGGCATGGACGAGCGAGCCTGGGTAGCCTGCCCCCGCAGTTACGACTGCCAGTCCCAAAATATGGACAAACGGATAATTGGGACCAGAACCGCCAATTAGAGGCACAATTTGCATTGGCTTGCCATAAACAGGCTCAGCGGTTTTCACAATCAAATCAACGAAAGGATCATCAGGGTCCGTTAAGGCAGGCGGTTCTCCTCCCAAAAAATTGATTTGGATATCCGCAAACCCTTCAGCATCCAGATGCCTTCGCAATTGGGCTACAACCTGTTCAGGTTTTTGGTCAGGTACCAGTCGGAAGTCGATTTTTGCAGATGCGCGTGCTGGCAATACTGTTTTTGATCCTGGTCCCTGGTATCCCGAGGTCAAACCACATATTGTGCAGGTTGGCTCAAAAACCTCGGCGACATTCAATTCAAGACCACCAGTCAGATCCTTTAAGAATTTTTGGACGCCATAGCTTTTTCGATATTCATCTGCTTTATCAGGCAAAGATTTGAGCAGCTCCAACTGCCGGGGTGTGGGCGGTATAACTGCATCGTAAAATCCAGGGATGCGCACCTGACCATCTGGACCCTTGAGACAGTTCAGAGCCCACACCAGTCGCCAGGCTGCATTTGGAAATATTGATCCCCCTAGGCCGGAGTGGGCATCGTTACTCAGGCTTTCAACACTTAGCTCTACATAACAAATGCCTCGTAAACCCAGGTACTGAATTGGTACATCTCGATGGTCAACCCCGCCAAACTCCCAAATACAGGCATCAGCCGCCAGTAGTTCTTGATGCTGGACGACAAAATCGTGAAGATGCAGGCTACTGGTCTCCTCTTCACCTTCGATTATGAACTTAATATTACAAGGGAGTTCAGCATCAGTTGCTAACAAAGCATCCATGGCGAAAAGGCGAGCAGCAATTTCGCCTTTGTTATCGCTGGCCCCACGGCCATACAAGCATCCATCTCGTAGGGTTGGTTCAAATGGAGGTGTTACCCAAAGCTCTAATGGCTCGGGCGGTTGAACGTCATAGTGATCATAAATGAGAATTGTTTTATCTGTTCGTCCAGAGCGTTCAGCAAAAACAACGGGTGAGCCATCCGTTGGGAAAATTTGCGTCTTGAAGCCTCTTTTTCTCAGCATTTCTTCAACAATGGATGCACACTCTTGGATCCCCCAATTTTGAGCGCTGACGCTGGGTTGAGCTACTAAGGTGGATAACTCCTCTATGCTCTTTTCTAGATTCTGCTCAAGATATGTGTCGATGATTGTGAAATTGGTCATAAGATCTCCATTATTCAGGATATGAAGGTATCAATAATCCCCAGAGATTAACGGCTGAAGAACCATTCCAACGAAGACGCTCCAGCATAGGCAAATGCCAGCATTTTTAGTATCTTTCCAAGAGAACAGAAAAAAAGAAATTGGGGCACGGGGATTTTAAGAGTGCCTGCGGCAATACCTGCCAGGTCAAATAAAGGATTGGGTACCAAAGCCAACAGAAATATGACCAGGTTGCTTAAGTGTCGATGGGCTCTCATCCAGGAGAGAAGTTTTTGATAAGTTTCTGCACGCTCAACGACTGCCTGGCCGCTGAAGCCAGCCAGGTAACCCGAAAGCTCTCCCAGTGCGGCTCCTAGTCCGGCGGCAATTGCGACACCAATGGGATGAAAGACTGCTCCCATGGTGAAAACGAACAAAACACCAGGGGCGGGCAAGATGATGGTCGCGTTTGCCAATATAGAAAGCAGAAAAATGCCCGGATAACCATAGCGGGCTAAGGATGCAGCCTGGTCTCGGATACTAAAAACATAAATTGAAACGGCGATTACAATAACTAACGCCAAAATCCTAGCCAGTTGTAATCGCCGTTCAGAAGACATATCGATGTGGTCTTTTCTATTCGGAAAGTGGTTCTTCGCTGATGGACACTGATTGCAGAGTGACAGCTGGTGAGCCTACCCGTTGAGGGTCGCGTTCAGGGATAGAAAACAAAACATCCAGGCCTTCGATAACCTGTCCAAAGACACTGTGTTTTCCATCCAACCAGGGAGTGGCGACATGTGTAATAAAAAATTGTGAGCCATTCGTGTTTGGACCCGCGTTGGCCATCGAAAGCACGCCAGGACCATGGTGTTTTAACTTCGGGTGGAACTCATCGTTGAATTTATATCCAGGACCGCCGCGTCCAGTTCCGGTTGGGTCTCCCCCCTGAACCATAAAATTGTTAATCACGCGGTGGAAAATGGTACCATCATAAAATCCCTCACGGGCGAGAAATACAAAGTTGTTGACAGTCTTAGGGGTTTTGTCGGCATATAATGCAATCTTGATATCCCCTTTATCGGTATGAAGTGTTGCCTGGTAAGACATTTTCGGGTCTAACAGCATTTCCGGTGCGTGATTCCATTGTTTCTGAGTTGGTGACATAGGTGTTTCCTTTCTGATTATTGGGTTATCCGATCAAGCGGATTGCTCTTCCATGCTGAGGAGTGATTCGAGACGAGCAACAACCATCTCCATAGCAACCGTGTTCAAACCGCCCTCTGGCACAATCACATCCGCGTAACGCTTCGAAGGTTCTACAAACTCGAGGTGCATCGGGCGGACGGTGGTCAAGTATTGGTGGATGACCAATTCAGTGGTTCTCCCGCGTTCGGCAATATCCCGTTCGAGTCTGCGGATAAAGCGAATATCCGAATCTGTGTCAACAAAAATTTTCACATCCAGCAATTTGCGCAAAGACACGTCAGAGAATATTAATATCCCTTCGACCATGATGATCGATTTGGGTGACACATGTATTTTTTCTGGGGTGCGTGTATGATTTTTGAAATCGTATACTGGTAAATCAACTGGCTGGTATTCCTTCAGCATGATGATGTGCTGAGTCAGTAATTCGGTGTCCAAGGAATTGGGATGATCAAAATTGATGGTGACTCTTTGATTGGGAGGTAGATCGCTCAAGTCTTTGTAATACGCATCATGGGGGAGATAGGCAATCCGGTGCATTCCTACCCGGTTACGTATGATCTCTGCCAGCGTTGTCTTACCAGAGCCTGAACCCCCAGCTATACCGATGACAAGAGGAGGATGTTGTTTGAACATGACTGAATTATACTGGAAGGCATGAGAAAACGGGCAGCAGATGATGGGGAAATTGAATAGATATCGACTATATGATAAACTTCTAAGTTGATGGAGTTAGAAATTCGTTGATGATCCGTCAGTGGAATAGTTAAAAAAGGAAAAGCCACCGAAGGGAATCGAACCCTTGACCCGCCGCTTACGAAGCGGCTGCTCTGCCAGCTGAGCTACGGTGGCTTTTTAAGTGCGGGTCACATTATACAAGGGAAAGCCTGGAAGCGCAAGACCAGGCAAGAGGTGTTTATTGAACATCGCAATGCTTTCATATCATACCTGTCCGATAGCTACCTTAGGTGGAAAAGATACCGGCGGGATGAATGTCTATGTTCGGGAATTAACCCGGCATTTAGGCCAGAAAGGTGTGCATGTAGACGTGTTTACCCGTTCACAGGATGAACATGTACCGCATGTATTGCACGACCTGGGATATGGAAATCGGGTGGTTCATATTCCAGCCGGACTAGAAGTGCCTTTGCCCAAACAAGAGCTGGTGCAGTATCTTCCCAAGTTTGTACAAGGCATTCAAGAATTTTCTGAGCAAAAGGGTCTGCGATATGATCTGATCCACAGCCATTATTGGATGTCTGGTGTAGCGGGTGGCATGCTTAAGGAGATGTGGAAAACCCCAATTGTGCATATGTTTCACACGCTGGGGTTAATGAAACAGCGAGTAGCCAGGTTGCCTGGGGAGGCTGAGGGTGAATATCGTTTGGAAGGCGAGCGTGAGGTCTTGCGCATAGCTGACCGGATTGTGGCAGCTACTCCTGCGGAGCTGGCTCAGATTCAGTGGCTATACCAGGTAAAAATCGACCATGTGGTTATCATCCCACCAGGTGTTGATACCAGCCGGTTTTACCCCATCCCACCCGATGAAGCAAAAGAGTTTATCGGGGTGCCACCTTGTGAGCGTATGCTTTTGTTTGTCGGTCGGATTGAACCGCTCAAGGGAATCGACACATTGATCCAGGCTATTGCAATTATGCGAAAAATGGGGGTGTTTGTTTGTCTCCTGGTGATTGGTGGTGAGCCAAATCCATCTGTAGAGACAGAAAACGCGGAGATGGTTCGTTTGAAAGAAATGTGTGAACAAGCGGGATTATCTGACCTGGTTACCTTTTTAGGCAAACGCAGTCAAGATACACTTCCTTATTACTACTCAGCTGTTGAAGCCGTGGTTGTTCCTTCCCATTATGAATCTTTCGGGATGGTAGCGCTGGAGGCGATGGCCTGTGGTGCACCGGTTGTGGCTTCCCAAGTGGGGGGGCTGGCTTATCTGGTAAAAGATGGGGAAACTGGATTTACAGTTCCTGTTGATGATCCTCAGGCACTGGCAGAACGCCTGGCGTTATTAATTAATGACCAATCACTTCGCCAACGTTTAGGCAGGCAGGCTGCACAAGCAGCCCGCGAGTATGCCTGGGAAAATATTGCTGATCGCATCATCAATGTCTACCAGGATTTACTGGGTTCGGAGGGAGTTTGAGACAGAGAAAAGATCAATTATGGTCTTGATTGCCAATCCTTACCGGGAATCTTTAATCCGGTGGACGCCAATTCTCACCAGGTAATTTGCCTGGTTGTAGCCAATTAAGAAAACCGCCTGGCGTTGGTTGTTTTTGTCCTGACTTTTCAAATCCGACTAGTGATAGACTGACGAGCAATAGGATTGCACCAAACCATTGTTGACCTGCAAGCCGTTCTCCTAACCATAAATGAGCAAAGAGGATGGTGATCAAAGTCTCTCCAAGGCCAAGAAATGCTGTCTGCATACCGCCCAGGTGTTTTACTCCTAAAAACAGGGTTACACGGGACAAAAATGTGACCAATGTGATTCCAAGAATTGGCCAACCATAAAGATCAATAGAACTAAGCAATTCTGAAAAATGCCATGGTTTTGTGGAAGCAGCACTTGAGAATAAGAAAGTTGGAACGACGACAGCGGACATAGCCAAAAGCGTGTAAAGTGTCACGGTTGGAGCAGGCATATCTCGAAGCACACGCTGGTTGATGGGCAAATGGAGAGCATAAAGTGCTGCCGCAATCAGCATCTGTACGACACCGATTAGATCTATGCGGGCGTCTTTTACCTGAATTAACATCAACAAGGCTGGTAAGATCAAGAACATTCTAAAAATTGTCAACCGGTTCGGTGGTTGATTATCCAGGGATAGCCAAATCACAACGAATAAGGGATAAAGAGAGTATAGCAATTGGCCAACACTGGCATCCAAACGACCAATCGCCGAATAGTAAAACAGAGATCCGATCCCATTGATCCAACCAGCGATCAGGCAACCCAACAGTCCAGCCGGGTAAATGTAAAGATAGGGGCGGTAGAAGGCTAGCATAACGCCTAGTAACAACAATGCTGCAAAAAGTGTGCGAATAGCGACAACAGCCAAAGGCGAGAATCCTAAAAGCATGGCTTGTTTTCCAAAAACAGGTGCAAGACCCAAGAAAACAGCTGACAGGATTGCTGCGGATACGCCTTTTGAATTCGAATTCATTAAATATCTACCTGTACCCTGCATTTTTTGCACATTTTGAAACCCATTCGTATCTCAACCGGCATGTATTATTGGATGATTGAACGAACTTCATCTACCAGATCATCTGTGAGAAACTCACCTTTTTGCATCAGAGATTGTATTTGACCTTTTAGTCGTCTCTTTTCTTCGCTGGTGAGTTCTTTAGCGGTTACCACAATCACTGGGATGGCAGCAGTCTGTGGATTGGCCTTTAAGGCATCGAGTACGGCAAAACCATCTATTTCTGGCATCATTAAATCTAAGATAATCAGATCGGGCAGTTTGCTTTGTGCCATCTCAATAGCTTGTTTACCGTTTACAGCTTCCAGCAAATTATACTTACCTTGCGCCTGCAAAATTCGGTGGATCAGGCGTCTGGCTTGTTCTGTATCGTCCACGATCAGTATATTATAAAATCGATCTGCGGTTACGCGGTTAAGAGCTGCAAGTAAGCCTTCTTGAGGCGTTTCAGATTTATTTTGAGCGGGGAGAGAAACATTCCGTGACCAGCCGGCGCCAAGGATTGTGCGCTCGATCGGGACAGTATGTCCGCTGCAGTTGACAACCACTGTCTGATGGGGTTTGATGATTCCAGCATGAACAAGTTTGATTAACCCAGCAAAAGCTACAGCCGCGGCGGGTTCTACAGAAACACCTTCAAGTTTTGCCAGGGTATGCATCGTCCGGAAAGTTTCTTCGTCTGTTACACTCTCAAAAGTGCCGCCACCTGTTGCCAGCATTCTCCGGCGCAATAATGTATAGGTTCGCCCAGGATCTCCGGTAGATAAGGTAGCAATGTGTGTTTGAGGGGAAGTCACCGGATCGGCAAAATCCTGATCTTTCTTCCAGGCATGAACCATTGGAGCACAACCCTCCGTCTGTATGCCGGCAAGTGCTGGAATTTTATCAATCAGCCCCATTCTGTAATATTCTTCAAAACCTTTTTGCACACCTAATGGTCCCATACCACCACTGACCGCCTGGATATACCAGTCTGGAGTAACCAACGATCTATTGGCAGGCGTGCTCATTGCTTGTATGGTGGTGAGCTGTTCAGCGATTTCAAAGGCAATTGTTTTCATAGCTTCTACGGAAGGGATGGAACGGGCGCCTCGCTCCATGTATAACCCGCGCTGGTTGGCAAATTCCGCAGCTAACTTTTTTGCCTGGTCATATGACGCGGTAACTTTTACAACCTGTGTACCATAAACAGCCACCTCACGCATTTTTTCGGCAGGCACCAGGCTTGTTAGAAACGCCCAACACTTGATGCCTGCTCTGGCTGCAAAGGCGGAGTAAGCAATGGCAACATTTCCGGTTGAAGCCAACACCATTTCGGTGATGCCTGCTTCTTTTAAAGCAGCAATATTGACGGCGGCTTGCCGATCTTTAAAGCTGTGGGTTGGCCCTCGCCTTTCATCTTTAATAAAAACATTTGAAAGCCCAAGCATCATGCCAAGATTATGAGCGTGTAGTAGCGGTGTTCCACCTTCTCCCATCACCAGCAAGGGATCAATATTCGACACGGGTAATAACTCATGATATCGCCACAGGTCGAAGTTTCTGCTTTTGATTGTGAATGGATAATTCAAAGCGATGTGGTTGTAATCATAACGAGCTTGGAGCCACTCACCCTGGCATTCAGGACAGGCAGACAGGTTAGGATAAAAAGCTGTTATGTTGCCGCAATCCAAGCATTCAGCCATGACAGTTTTCACTAAGGGGATACTTGGTGGTGTGTTCGAAAATTCAATTACGGATTCTGGAAACAAGGTTCTACTCCTGGAACGAGCTTTGAGGCAATTCATCCGGTGTCAGGTACTGATCAATGGGTAGATAAAAATAGAAGGTTGAACCCTTGCCTACTTCGCTGGTCATGCCAATCTTTCCGTTGTGCATTTGAATGAGATGCTGGCAGATGGATAAACCCAAGCCTGTACCGCCAGTTTTTCGTGTCAAAGAACCATCCACCTGCGAGAATGCCTGGAATAATTTGGATTGGTCACCTGCCGCTATGCCTACTCCGGTGTCTGTCACACTGACTTTGACTTCACTGTTTCCAGATGAGGAATGGATGACTTCCACTTCTAAGTTAATGGAACCGCTTTCCGTAAATTTTGCTGCGTTCGACAGCAAGTTAAGCAGCACCTGCCGGATTTTTATTGGATCGACCCGCAACAAGGGCAGAGTTGAATCAATCGTGTGATTGAGTGTAATTGGCTTATCTTTTACAAGACCAACCGTTGTTGACATCACCCCTTTAACAATCTCGCTGAGGTTGACACCATCTTCGAATGCCAATTCCATTTTTCCGGCTTCAATCTTGGATAGATCCAGGACATCATTGATCAATCCAAGCAGATGCTGGCCAGAATTGTAAATCGCAGTAAGGTCCTGTTGTTGTAAGGTATTAATGGGTCCATCTATACCTTTCAAAATAACCCTTGAGAATCCAATGATTGAATTCAATGGGGTGCGCAATTCGTGGCTCATATTCGCCAGGAATTGGCTTTTTAAACGGTCGGCTTTGCGGGTCTCCTCGACCGATTGTTGCACCAGTTGATAGGCATTGGCATTATCGACAGCAATGGCAATCTGGTCCGCTAGTGTCTGTAGAATAGCGATATCGTCATTTGAAAATGCATCGGGTAATTTGGATTGCACATTGAGCGCACCAATCACCCGGTCGCCAACTTTGAGAGGAATGCCTAGCTCTGATTTGGTATGGGGGAGAAGAGGATTGGCGTAATGTGTTTCTTTGGCTTCTTGGGTGCTCAAGTCATTGAATACAACTGCATTACCGGTGAGAGTAGCCTGTCCGATAATTGACTTGCTGCCAATTGCCAATCTATGCCCTTTTTGTTTCAGCGCTTCACCAGCCCTACCAGTTGATTCACGTATGGTTGCATATTCTTGGGCGTCATCGATCAGGAAGATTGAAGCGTGGTAGTAGCCAAATCGCTCACACAACAAGTTTACAAAACGAGCGAATAGATCGTCCAAAGCTAGTGTACTGGACACGTCACGAGCAATTTCAGCGGCTGTTTGAAGTTGATTGGCACGTCGCTGGCTTTCAGCCAATAAGCGGATATTCTGGATAGAAACTGCCGCTTGCCTGGATAACGCCATTAATTGTCGAATCAGGTTTTCCTCAAATTTTTGCGGAGAGCTAAAGCTTCCAAGGATAAATCCAATCCATTGTCCGGCAACATTTAAAGGGATTAAGACAGCGCTCTCTGATTCGAAATTCTTCTGGAATAATTTCTTTACATTTGGATCTAAACGCTCATCGCATTCAATATTCTCAAAGAGTCCAGCGGAATCAGGTGTAAGTAATTGATATGCAGGAAATTTTTCTAGTAAGTAACGGGTCTGGAAATTTTGCGCAGGCAGACAGGTCCAGTGGGCTAAAGGAGTCAACCAGGTAGGCGATAATTCGTTTAACCAGGGTTGGTCAAATAATGAAATACTCACCAATCGATCTGCTTTACCCAATATTGTATGTCTGCGCAGTACAGCGAGAATTTCTTGATAAGTTTGGCTTGCGTTCAGATCTGCGCTTGCTTGATACAGGTGTTCTGTTTCTGATAAGGCATTTTGCGTTTCCTGAAATAGACGGGCATTATCCAAAGCCAGGGTAAGCTGGTCCGCAACTTGTTCTACCAGGATTAATTCGTCTTCACTCCAGGCCTGCTCCCTATTTTCATCAATGAATTCCATCAGCAAGGCTGAATTTGAGCCATGTTTTGTGCTGCTTTTTGGCATAGGTAAGCCAAAAGCCAGGGTTGCTGGTTGTCCATTGTCTGAATTGCTAATAATGGGCTTTCCTTGCATCAAGCTTTCCCAACTTAAGGAATTATTTGCAACTTCAACAGATTGCCAGGAAAGTTTTGGAGTGGTTTGGTTTTTTCCTTCGCTCTGAATGGTCACGATGGGATAGGTGGTTTTGTTCGAAGCAGGTATTTGTGCAAAATTAATTTCCGGTTGTGAACCCGTGTGATTCTCTACCATGGAACTATCAAAATTCTCAATTGAAATTGAGAGATTATTTTCTGGAGAGGTTTTTTTATGAAATTCTTCGTCTTGCTTTCTTACTGGTTCAATGTTATTAACCTGCTCTGTGCTTACTGTAAAGTTGTCAGGCTCCACCGGCAAAGCGTTGATTCCGGAAAATAAGTTTTCAATGCGAGATATGGAATCCTTAGCAGGACCATCTTGACGTTTTGAATGAAGGTCCCTTTGCTGGCCATAATTATTATGGTTACCACCCCCTCGACCGTTTGTTTTTGATAGATCACGCATGGACATAAGCAACCAACTCCTGAGCCAGGGACTGGTATTGGAGAGAACTCCGGCTCTGATTTCGGTAATGTGTGATGGGTAGGCCTTCCAAAGCACTTTCCCTTAATTTTGTATCGATCCCAATTGTCGTTTCAAAAACCCCTTCGGCAAACGTGTTGCGGATTTGATTCTCAACCTGCCGGTGAATGCGATTGCGTTGATCGAACATGGTAATCAAGATACGATAAGCCAGATTGGGATTGACAGTATTACGGATTTGTTGGATGGTCGCCATCATGGAGCGCAAGGCGTGCGCTGAAAAATATTCTGGTTGAGTGGGGATAATTAACAGGTCCGCAGCGTTGATCGCATTCATGGTCACGGCGCCCATAGAAGGAGGGCAATCCAGAATAATAAAATCGTAGATAGGTCGGGGATGCAATTCTCTGCAATTCTTTGGCAAGTGAGTAACTTCCGGAGAAGGAGATGAATCCATCTCGCATTTGTTCAAAGAACTGATAGAAGCTGGGCGAATGGTTGCTATTTCTTGAATCGCCGAGCGTAATATCGTTTCATAATTTTTTCTTACAGGCAAGAAGCGTTCAGCTAATTCCATTCCAGAATCTGAAGGCGCCAGGTCCAATCCAGGAACACGGGTTTCGCGGCTAACACTGGTTAAAGCGCCAGAATTGAATAAAACCTCAGATATGGCACTGCGGACCCTGGCTGGGTTTTTTCCAAGTGCCAGAGTTAAGTTTGCTTGTGAATCTAAATCAATCACCAGAACATCCTGGTTATTGTAAACCAATGCTCCAGCTAAGGATGCTACGCTCGTGGTTTTTGCTACACCCCCTTTTTGATTAGCGAAGGCAATCACATAAGGAGATGGGGCTGTTTCCCAATGCAAAACCTTGTCATTTGGGGCTTCTGTTTGTCGATTTTGATGAATTTCCGTAAAGGTTTTTGCAATCAAAGTGTCTCCTGGTATACCTATTACACCGGGTTCTGCTTCTTGGGAAAGAGTAGATGGTGAAAGCTCCCACTGTTTCATGCTGGCTCTCCTGAAATCAGGGCTGCCTTCAGATTCTCTGGGTTGAGCGGCCTGACTGGCTCTGCTAATTCAGCCCCCTCTGGTAAAGGATAAACAAGGATTTGTGCACGTTTTGTATGCAATGCATTTCGCAACTCGGTTACAGCGGTCTCTAAAATGGATTGGGGATCGTTTGAAGCCCGTATTTGGGCTGTTATTTCACCTGTCAATCTTTCGCGGTCAGCTCGCCTCTGACTTTCATCGAAAAGTCGGGCATTTTCTAAAACCTGGCTGATCCGATTACTGATATCTTTGACGAGATTGATCTCATCAGGAGACAGATTTTCCTGGTCGGGCCAAATTTCCAGACACCCAATGGATTGCTCGCGGATCTTAAGCGGCAAGTAGAGTGGCGCTTGTGAGTCGACTTCGACTTTGTTGTTTTTTGGCTGACTTTTGGAAATCGGCTTTAAGATAAGACCATCATATTCATACCCGATCACAGCGGAAGAATCTTTATGTTTTTTCCAAGTGCTTCGAACCAGATCCCCAGAAATGCTTTCCAGCTCGTGGAGTTTTTCTTGTAATTCTTGCAGTAAGAAAGTGTTTTCAATGGCTGTTGCCAATTGATCCGCCATCACTTGCAGCACCAGGATGCTGTCCCGATCGAAAGCTGATGGTGCTGTGCTTTGAACATCTAATGCTCCGATAATTCGGTCTCCAGATTTCAAGGGCAGAGCGATTTCTGAACGGGTAAGTGGCAAATGTGGATTCTTGAAGTGAACAGCATCTTCGCCTACATCCAGTGCAATTCGTGGCTCTCCGGTTGAGCACACATAACCAACAAGTCCAGTCTCTCCGATCCGCAATTTGTGATTGAGCCTTAACATTTCTTGACCGGTTTCCTGAGTTGCAGCCCGCAACACCGCAAATTCAGCTCGGGCATCTGTCATAAAAATGCCGGCATGATAGAAGCCGAATCTCTCTGGAATCAGTGTGACAGTATGGTTCAACAGACTTTCCAGATCACGGTTGGTTGTAATATCTCGTGCAATCTCAGCCGCAACCTGGATTTGAGTAGATCGCTGTTCCAGATCTTGAGTTCTTTCCTGAACTCTATGTTCCAGGTTTTCATAAGATTCCCTCAACCAATTAGTCATCAAGCTAAAGGCTCTGGAAAGGTCTCCAATTTCATCATTTTGCTCAAGCGGTTGAATTGGAGAGATGTCACCACTTGTGATTCTTTGTACATCGTTGATAAGGCGTTTGACAGGCTGAACAATTCCCCGGAAAGCTAACCAGGAGACTGTGATTGCAAAGACAACAGCTAGTCCAGACAGAATGATCCAGTATAGCCGTGTAGTTTGTTGTGCTTTGACCGTACTATTTAAGGAATTAGAAACATCTTTCTGGATATTCTGACTCAGTTGTGATAATTCTGCGTCCAAATCATTTTGCAAACGTGCGAGCTGTGTTTGGCGTAAGGTTAAAGCGCTACCCCATCGTCCCTGAGTTGCGAATTGATTAAATTCCTGCATGACCCGGTCCAACTCAAGGCTGATCTGCTTCACGCTATCAAGATTGAGTTGATTTGCCTGGATGCTTTCATTACTTAAGCCGATGGATTGGGCAGAAATCGAAGTAAGATGTCGGTTGAAATCTTCGATATGTTGGATAAGGGCTTCCTGGTGACTTATGGACCTTGTTTGGATCAAACTATCGACTGAGCTTACAATCAAAAACCAGGAATATTTAAGCTGGCTCACCTCATCAATTTGCTGAGCACCTTCCTGAATTGCACGGGTGCTGTTGCTGGCCGAGATAGAAAAGGATGTGCCAACGCCAACAGATGCGATGATCAGCGTTACCATGATGAAAAAAGCCAGGTTTAACCTTTGAGAAACTGAAAATCGAATGTTCATATTAATACACTTCTTCGAAACCGTCATCTAAACGAATAGCCACTTTTGAGGACTTAACCGATTTTCCAATTTCTTGGACAATGGTTTTCATTACAGTATCCAGATTTAATGATCGTTGTGACCTCACCATGATCTGGTTCAGCTGTTCCTCCTGTAAAACACGTCTCTGAGCCTCATCGAGAAGGCGGGCATTTTCTAATGCCAATGCAGCTTGAGAAGTAACTGCCTCAATTAAAGCTAATTCTTCAGGCTTCCATTCATTTGTGTTCTCCTCCGAGATACAGTCTGCTTCGATAACAATTTCACCGATTGATTGGTCTCTTAGGAGAATCGGCATCTCAATAATGCGTTGGTTTTCATTGGTGAATGGCTCGTTGATTTCAAAAGCGTATTCGAGATTTGTTTTTTCTTCTAGCAATTTGCTCCAACTTCTTTCCAAATATTGGTGATGCAAATTCTGAATCTCTTCCAGATTTACTTGAACTTCAGAAAATAGACGCGCGTTTTCAATAGCACTGGCCAGGCTGTCGGCGACTCCTTGCAGGATGGTGATGTCGTCCTGGTCAAAGGCGGATGATTTGGTGGATTGGATGGTCAGTGCTCCCAGGACGACATTTTGAGCCTGGATGGGGAGCGCTAATTCTGAACGTGTATCCGGTAGAAATGGGTTGTTGAAGCGCACGGCTTCTTGACCTACGTCCAGGGCAATCCTGGCCTTTTTGTTGGCTGTGCACCAACCGATCATCGATTCACCACCCACCTGCAGCCTGTGGCCTTCTGCAAGCATCTTGCGTCCTGCTTCACCACTGCCGGCTGTTAAGACTGCGTATTTGGATGGGGTTGCTGCTTGTTCCCATAATTTATCCTGGATTGTGAGACTTTCTTCGATCAAGAAAACCCCCACATAATACAAGTTGAATCTTTCGCGAACCAATTCACAGACTTTTGGTAGTAATTGATGGATATCCAGGATTGTTCCAATCGTCCGACTGATCTCTGCTGCCGTGCGCAATTGGACCAAACGACGCTCAATTTCTTCTGTCCGGCGTAAAACACGCTGTTCCAATTGTGTGCGTTCTATCTCTAGTTCTGCAGTTAGCCGGCTTTGATTGCTCAGGCTGTTGTCTAATCCTTGAATCATGACACCCATGATGACCGAGGTAACCGAAACGATCATGGCAAAACTTGCAACAGCGATCAGCCAGGCGGTTAGGCTAGCGTTGCTAGTACTGATGTTGGGTTCTGGCGTGGGAATATAGCCTGTGATCATCAAAGCGCCGACTGTTGCGATCGTAACAACACTTAAAGAAATGCCAGCAATCCGCCCCTTCAGCCCAATCAAAAGTCCAGTCATAATAGGCAGGATCAAGAAGAAAATCCTGCCGCTACCATACAAGCCATCGGTGAGAAGATCACTGAGACCAACCAGATAGAGAATGGCTAAGAAGTAGACGGCCTTAATCAAGTATGGAATTCTACGAAACAGCGCCAGAATCAATACACCTGTCAGGATCACGCTGTAAAGGATCAAGACAACCCAACGCTGATATTGGAAGATCGTCGGCAGGTTAGCCAGGTATGCAAGACTGCCTAAAACGCTGATCACATAATAAATCGTGGTGAGCACCCGTTCGCGTAAAAACTTCAAGCCTGCTTCCTGTATAGAATTGGAAGATATGGCGGCAGGAGCTTCGGGTGATCTCTGGCGGAAGTAGGTGAATTTCATTTCTTTCTCTCTAATACTTTCCTACGATTTTAAACTTGAAGAATCTACAAATAAGGAGGTGTGTTTACCGTTCTTTTTTGGAGTCTTCGCGATTTCAATCTTAATTTTGGCTTTTCTGGCGTTAAGTGCATATGCTAATTCATCAGCAGTAGTTTGCAGGATGGTCTCAATATCCATAGCGCGACGGATTTTTCCGGTTATCTGATTGAGGATCCTTTCCAGTCTTGCCTGGGATTTGCTGATTTCTAACAGGCGGACATTGCGGATGACTAGTGCAACCTGAGAAGCAATTGTGCTCAATAAGCGTTGATCTTCTTCAGAGAATCGATTTTCTCGGAAAATATCTTGGGCGATGATTACCCCAAAGGTTTCTCCTCCGTATTTCAATGGTACGCCTAACCAGGATTTTGCCAGTGCACCGACGGTTTTTGCGCCTAATTCGCGAATATTCTTTTCCATATCTTCCACGATAAGCAAAGGCATTCCGGTGCGCATCACAATCGAAGTAAGCCCCTCACCCATCGGGAAGGGGGGTATTTCCAGCTTCTTACCTTCTTCAATGATGTAAGGAACCTGTATCATGCCACTCTGGTCATCATAGAGTAGCACAGCAAATGAACTGAGTTTTCCCATCACTTTTTCTGCCTGGTTGTGGATGACCTTGTAGAGTGCCTGGAGATCATTTTCTACAGAAATTGCCTGGCTGATATTCCAAAGCGTTTGAACCTCGGATAACCGTTTGCGAATGTCTTGCTGAGAGTTAATCTTCTCAATCGTCGAGCTGATGGTATCAATTAAGTAAAAATAAGGTTGTAAGCTCTCAGAATTATAAGAAGCGTTTGCCTGAAATCGTTTTACTGAAGAGTCTTTTTGCTCCTTGGATTGCCCAAGGATTAATATGGAGACGACTTTTCCATCGCGCAACACAGGCAAGAATGCAGCCGAGTCACAGCCCATTTGCCTGGGGATATCCATTAGAGATTGAGGTAAGCTTGCTGAGCGGATGTCGTGGATGATGATGGGTGTGGATGATTTGAAATAGGATGAAATTGCCCGCAGAGAAACCGGTAAGGAGTTTTTTCCAGGTAGTTGGCGGATGATGCGATTAGAACTTTCGTTTTTGCCTGGCCAGCGTTGTGCGATTACAATATCGTCGTCTTCACCCAGCAATAACGCAGATGAGTAAGGAATTTCTTGTAAGACAGACCCGATTTTTGCGAAAGCTTCGTCCAAATTTTCAGATTGGGCGATATGGGCGCCTGCCTGATAGATGAGATTAGCCTCGGAATTTTCGGAGACAGACAAAGCCGGCGATATCCGTCCTTCGGAGTGAAAACTGCGGAATGCAAGGGATATCTGGTTGGCAATTGTTTGAAGTTCAGCGATTCTCGCCTCTGAAAAAGGAGACAATCTGGGTGTTGTGGATATATTTGTGCTGGCTGAAATAACACCCCTCGCCTGATGATCATCATACATGGAAGATGTTTTGAATGTCAAACGTGGGGCGTTTGTGCTGATTGACAAACACCCAATCACCTTCTCATTGATTGTGATAGGTAGTGATAACTCATGTAAATGATCGGCCTGTCCGGGATGGATATCAGTAGGGTCTTGCCTGCATGCATAAGCTGGAACTTTGGTCGAAAAAGCTTTAGCTACGCTAGTCTCTCCTTCGTGAATTGAATCGAGGATTACTTTTTTAGGAATGAAATTTCTTTCGATTTCAATATCGCCAACACCTTGGCGAAGGATAGCCGCGTAATTTCCATCTGGCTCCCGGCTTAGAAGGTATAAAGCAGCGTATTGATAACCGAAATGTTTTAGGGTTAGGACCAAAACAGGGCGGATCAATTCTTCCAGGTTGGGAGAAAACAATGCGATTTGCGATAGTTTTGCTAATCCCAAGATCCTTTCATTATGATCGCTTGTTTGGGTGTCCAGCCTTCTTGAAAGAGTTTGGACTTCATTCGCCAATTGGTTGAAAGCTTTGGCAATTAAGCCCAGTTCATTCGTTTGGTGGGTTGAAACTCGTTGTTCCCAATTTCCATTCGCGAAATGAGATGTTTCCTGGGTAAGATTTGTCAATGGACGCAGGAGCAGACCAGGGGCGACAAAAAGTGCGATCAAGAATAAAAGAAAAATTGCCAACAGAAGCAGAAGATCATTTTGAGAGAGTAGCCAGGGGATCAGATTTTCATTCGAAATTGTCTCAATGGCTACAGTGAGCCCCATGTCATCCATAACAAAAAAAGCAAAAGATTTTCCCCACACTGAATGAGTAATTTCTGGACCCGGTTCTGGATGGTTAGTTGCCTGAGTATTCTGAAATAGCATCAATTGAGAAGGATCAGGCTGCACTTGTAACAGTTGGCCCTCTCGGTTGATTCCAAGCCAGTTGTCTTCATTGGCTATCCAGAATACACGAAAAGGACCACTCTCCTGGGATGTGATTGTGATCAACAGGTTTTCTACATGATGGAAACCGATCATCCAGTATTCGGAGATGCTCGATGGAGATACAAACGGAACAGCTGAAAGGATAGCGACAGGATTAGATTGGGGAAGTTCAGGAAATCCAAGCTGGTTCGTAGATGTCGCAAAGGTGGTTTTTGTGCTCTTTAGGCGGCTTAGCCATTGATCTGGCAGTGTTAATCCAATCCAATCTTTCTGGGTTGATGAAAGAATCATTCCTTTTGGATCTACAACGAGAAGGTCTTGGAAAGTCTCCTGGTGTAGAAGTAGCTCGGTCAGCTGTATTCGGGTTACATCTGGGAATTCCGTTATTTGATCCGATGTATTTTCGCTTAGAAACATCGCTTCAAGGTTAGGGTTCTTAGTATATGACGTGAGTAGAGCCTCACCGTTTTTTATCCCATTCGTTAAACTTTGGTGATATGCCGCTGTAAAGTTTTTGAGAATGCTTGTTGATTGGGTAACCCAATATCTCTGCCCAAGCAGTGTAATGATTCCTATGAGGACAATAATCATGCCTGAAATCAAGAATCCGAGGGTGATTTTAAAGGATGTTGATAAACGCTTAGATGGGATTGTGGTTTGAGCAATAGTTGCCGATGACATGCAATCAATCTCCTCTAGAAAGTGGGAGCTTATAATAGGAATACCAATCAAAGAGATTATGCATCTCTAAAGGAATTTGTGTTGAAAATCTGACAGCATTGCAAGCCAAAGAGCTTACATTTCATTCAGCTCCCAAACTTGTTCGCCATTCAAGATGAGCCTGATTTGGTCTGGAAAACGGTCTGGATCAAGAGGTTTACCGATGAAGCCATCAAAACTTGCCTGGCGAGCTTTGCGCATTTGTTCCTGGTTGGCTTCGGCAGTAACAGCCACTACTCGGGCATTCCGCAAAGTGGGAGATAATCGAATCTTCTTTAGTGCTGCGTAACCATCTTCATAAGGCAGACGAATATCCAATAATATAAGATCCAGACGGGTTAATGTGTCAGCATATTCGACAACTTCATATCCGGATGTTTTCCATTCACAATGTAGACCCATATAGCTTAATAAACGTGCAATCAAGACGAAGTTTGCCACATTGTCTTCTACAACTAAAATGGTTGTGTCTTTGGACAAAGGCTTTCCCTGGTCAGTTGCTTCTATATTTTCCTGTATTAGATCTACATGATTCATCATGGCTTACTCACTTTCTTGGCCAGGCGGATGAGATTAAACCTTGTACCGGTCTATTGAAAATGATAAGAATCGGTGGATTAAATTGGGTAAAGTATCCACATCGATCGGCTTCTGAATGTAGCCGTCACATCCTGCTTGAAGACTTTTTTCTCGGTCTCCTTTCATCACATTGGCAGTTAATGCAATGATAGGGATATTGGCTAAAGCAGAATTTTCTTTGATATTAGCAGTCAAGGTGTAACCATCCATATCTGGCATGTTAATATCCATTAGAATCAAATCAGGAGTGATGCCATCAATAATATCTAAGGCGCTCTTGGCGTTACTGGCTTCCAGGACAATATAGCCTTCAGCCATGAGTATCCGTCGAACCAGCATTCGATTTTCAGGATGATCTTCTACATAAAGGATCGTTGCACCGGCAGTTGTAAGTTCTGATTGGTTCATAACATGAATTTTACATCAAATATTACTAAATTCATTTTTTTTGCATAATAGTAAGGTGAATAATAAAAAAATCCGCTCATTAGAGCGGATCTGAGCGGGTGAACGGATTCGAACCGTCGAATGGTAGCTTGGGAAGCTACTGCCTTACCACTTGGCTACACCCGCTTGTTTTGCCCCGTTATTCTAATCGAAAGAGAGTCTTTTTGCAACCCTCTTAAAAATTGGTGTTTTCAGTGAAATTGGCAGTCTCATACAAATTTCATAAGTAGGTTTATTAATAGAAGGTAGGTATTTTTCCTGACTTGCGCAGAATTTCTTTTTCCACTTATAATACAATGATTGTTAGCCAGATGGTTGAGAAGATTCACAATAAAACAGTGTTTTGGTTTTCTATCATCATTTTGGGAAACCATTGGATTTGAGCTTATTTTATGGGAACTTTGAAAGATCACCTTTCAAGAATTGAGACCAGATTACAAACCCTAATTGAGGGAAGTGCGGCGAAGTTGTTTCCAGGGCATCTAAGCACGGCTGATCTGGCTTTGCGGCTGGTAGAAGCGATGCGTGCGGGCTTAAGACATGACGCTGATGGGAATGACTGGGTTCCAAATACATACACCATTCACATTCATCCTCAGAATGCGTATTACTTTGAAGCCTCCCCTGGGCTCATCGGCGAATTAACCAGGGCGCTTGACCAGGCAGGAACAGAAGCTGGATTTTTGTTTTCAGGCGATGTCATCGTTGATGTCCTGGTAGATCCTTTGATATCGATCAGCGAAATTAAGGTTTGTGCTCAGAGCAGCCAGGATGATTTACCGCAAACGACAGCTGTAGAATTACCTATTTTAGACGAATTGGTGGATACGCCAGCTTCTGCTTTTATTATCGTTGACGGAACAAAAATCTTTACTTTAAATATGGCAGCGGTGAATATAGGCCGTCGCCAGGATAATGATTTGGTCATTGATGACCCTCGCGTTTCCAGGTTGCACGCTCAACTGCGCTGGGTCAGGGGACGGTACATACTGTTTGATTTAGAGTCGGCTGGAGGCACCTGGGTAAACGATACAAAAGTAAACCAAGCAACACTTCGACCTGGTGATGTAATTTCCTTGGCCGGTGTTCCTTTGGTGTTTGGTCTGGAAGATGCAGGAACCGACTATACCCAAGAGTATGTTTTACAGGATTAAGGATAGATCTTTATGAGTGGCGCAATTTTGCTTGGATTGCGAATTCTTATCGGATTAGTGTTATATCTATTCTTAGCATGGGCGTTGTGGCTACTCTGGCAAGATTTGAGGCGGCGCGGACGCTCAATGCTGGAGACTCGAATCCCTGCTTTGATTATAAGCATGGATGATAGTGATGGTCAAAATTGGCGATTTAACCAGACGCAGGCGGTACTGGGTCGCGATCCAGCTTGCGATTGCAGAATTGATGATGCAACCATTTCAGCCCGACATGCTCGCTTCAGCTACCATCATGGTCAGTGGTGGATTGAAGATTTACATTCTAAGAACGGGACTTTGCTTAATCAAAGGCCTGTTTTCGAGCAAGTTGTCTTAACATCAGAAGATATTTTACAATTTGGGCGGGTGATTTTCCGGATAAGAATGGAAGAAGCGAATAACCTACCGGATTCTCAACTGAACCCTTAAGGAGAATTTTTATGACATCTCAACCTTATCTAGCTTTCATTGGCGGTTCAGGTATATATTCTTTACCGGGATTAACAGATATCAAAGAGCATGAGATGGATACGCCCTTCGGTAAGCCCAGTGCTCCAATAGTCACCGGGATTCTTGAGGAGAGGCAAATTGCCTTTCTGGCACGCCACGGAGTAGGGCATCATATCTCACCGAGCGAAATCAACTATCGGGCGAATATCTATGCTCTCAAGACATTGGGGGTAAAGGAAATTGTTAGTATCAGCGCAGCGGGTTCATTGCGAGAGGATTATCAACCTGGTGAGCTTGCTGTTCCAGATCAGTTATTTGATTTGACACGAAATCGCGAACGTACCTTTTTTGGACAAGGATTGGTAGCACACCCTAGTGTCGCTGATCCATTTTGTTCTGGATTGTCGCAGAGAATCATCGAAGCAGTGAAAGGGACCGGTGCGGGGGTTCATAAAGGCGGTTCGTTCATCACCATTGAAGGTCCCCGATTCTCAACTCGAGCAGAATCGAATGTTTATCGTGGTTGGGGTATGTCCTTGATTGGGATGACAACCTCCCCAGAGGCGTTTTTGGCCCGAGAAGCCGAGATATGTTATGCGGTTTTAGTCCACATTACAGATTATGATGTCTGGCATCTAACCGAAGAGGCGGTTAGTGTTGAAATGGTAATCGAGGTGCTTAACCGGAATGTCCATATTGCCCAGGAGACCATCAGGAATCTTGTGCGGATGTTGCCTGAAGATGCGGATTGCGAGTGCCAACATGCTATGAGAAATTCACTCATAACTCACCGGAATCGAATTCCAGCCGAGACAGCGGTAAGATTAGATTTGTTAATCGGCAAGTATCTAAGAGAATGAGCCAGTTGTTCATTACTCAGGAAAGAAATACACTGAAGAAGTGTCCCAAAAATGATGCGCTTTTTTAAGCTATCATCTCGACAGAAATCCAGTCTACCAATTTGGAAAACCCTTTGTTTCTGAAAGTCTTGCCAACTTCTAATAACCGTCTCCAGGGAAGGTTGCTTACCCTGGCGGGTCTGTTTTTTCTATTGGGATCCATTGCCTTAACTATTTCTCCCGCAATCAGATCGCGAACCTGGGATACGAATTTGCGTTGGTATCATTGGCTTGGATTCCTTGTTTGGTTATTGGTTTTTTATATTCTGAATATTGCGATTTCCCGTAAATTGCCAAACCGGGATCCTTATATCTTGCCTATAGGAGCATTGTTAACTGCCTGGGGTCTATTGACCATTTTCCGTTTAGAACCTGATTTCGGATTCCGGCAGAGTATCTGGTTGTTGACGATCTTGGGCATCATGGTTGCCGGTCTGTATTTACCTTCAGATTTAGGGTTTCTAAGGCGGTATAAATATTTGTGGTTGACTGGAAGCCTGGTACTAACCGGACTGACTTTGTTCCTGGGTGTGAACCCTATGGGGTATGGTCCAAAGATGTGGCTGGGATGTTGTGGTTTATACCTTCAGCCTTCGGAACCCTTAAAATTGTTGCTGGTTGCTTACCTGGCTGGATACCTGGCTGATCGATTTCCATATTTAGCACTCTCCACATCTATCAAGTTTCGGGAAATATTGGGTCTTCTAGCGCCCACACTAATGATGACCGGACTGGCGATGGCATTGTTAGTGATCCAAAGGGATTTGGGGACAGCTTCGCTATTCTTTATGTTGTTTGCCAGTATTGTGTATGTGGCCTCTGGACGCAGTAGCTTATTGTTTATCTCTGCTGTTCTTGTCGTAGCTGCTGGTGTTGCAGGATATTCGCTTTTTGATGTGGTGAAACTGCGGGTTGATGCCTGGATTAACCCTTGGCTTGACCCAAGTGGTGGATCTTTTCAGATCATACAGTCTTTAATGGCGTTAGCAAACGGCGGTCTTGTTGGTCGGGGGCCAGGGTTGGGCAGCCCTACCCTGGTGCCTTTAGCGCATTCGGACATGATTTTCTCCGCAATCGCCGAAGAATATGGATTGACAGGTGTAATTGCACTACTGCTTTTATTTGGAATATTGGCTTATCGCGGTTTGAGAGCTGGATTATTGGCAGCCGATGCCTATCGGAGTTACCTTGCAGTGGGTCTGACGACATACCTGGTTGGTCAGGCATTGGTCATCATGGCTGGGGGATTACGGTTATTGCCATTGACCGGAATTACTTTGCCATTTGTTGCTTATGGAGGCTCATCTCTTGTCACATCTTTTATTGCGCTGCTTTTATTGCTGCATATCTCAGCCAGCTCTCAGAAGATGGATACGATGGCAGAGACCCGTGCAGGGAGTTTGACTGGCGCGGGTCAGGTTAAATCTTTTTCAATTCTAGGCCTGCTTTTCTTTTTGGGAATATTCCTGGCTGCAGTAACCAGTGGTTGGTGGGCAATTATTCGATCTCCGGAAATTCTATCTCGTACGGATAATCCCCGTCGGGCAATAACGGATCGTTGGGTCCTTCGCGGAGAAATTTATGATCGTAATATGCAGCTGATCAATGCTTCATCTGGGCAGCCTGGTAGCTATGAGAGAAGGACGTATTATCCGGATTTGAGCAATATTGTAGGGTACACTGATCCAATCTATGGACAGTCTGGTTTAGAAGCCAGCATGGATGGCTACCTGCGAGGTCTGGAGGGCGTATCTACCCAGGATTTGTGGTGGAATCATCTGGTTTACGGACAACCACCTCCTGGGCGGGACATTCGTTTGAGTATTGACCTGGGGTTGCAAGAATTTATCGATAAACAACTTAGATCTTACCTGGGAGCGGTGGTATTGATGGATGCAGCCAGTGGTGAAATTCTGGCTATGTCCTCCTCACCGACATTCAATGCCAACCAATTGAAAGACGTATGGCAATCGATCATTTCCGATACACGATCTCCATTGTTGAATCGCGCCATTCAGGGAAGGTATCCTGTCGGTGATCTGGAAAAACGTTTGCTTCAGCAAGGTTTTGATGCGCTCGCATTGGCAAGAAATCCACAGATGTATCTGAATCTGGAGGAAAATTCGGGAACCCTGTTTGGATATAGTCCACTTCAATTGGCTTGGATTGCGAATATTATAAGCAACGATGGACTACAGCCTGGTCCCAGGCTAGTAACTGCTTATGCGCCAGCGCAAGACGACTGGCTTTTGTTGCCTGTTTTAGAAACGCCTCAGCGCGTTTTAACATCTGCTGAAGTTGACCAGGTTGTCGAGCGTATGGACCTGGTTCAAGAGGTATTTTGGGAAGTTGTTCAAATCGTAGATGAGGAGCAGAGCCCCAGCGTCACCTGGTATGTGGGTGGTACAATTCCAGGTTGGGAAGGTAGATCCCTGACGCTGGTAGTGCTCATTGAAGGAACAGACCGCGATGCAGCCCAACAAATAGGTCAATCGATCTTAAAAACAGTTATGCCATGATACGCAGAAAACGCCGTTTCCCAACCTGCAATACACCAGGATGTGGAAAAACCTGATTTGGATCGTTGAGTGTTTCACCATCCAATCGGACGCCATTTTGTAATATTAATCGCCTGCCTTCGCTCTTGCTTCCAACTAAATTGCTATCAATCAGAACATCTAATACGGACTGGTTTTCCTTTAGAAGATATTCATCCATTTCTTCAGGAATATTGCCCTGTTGAAAAACACGGATAAAGGCATCTTGAGCCTGTCCAGCTCCTTCTGGGGAATGATAGATGGATACTATTTCGTGAGCGAGACGCATTTTAACATCTCTTGGATGAAGAGATCCTTGATCTAAAGATGTCTCAATTTCTTTGATTTCGGACGGTGTCCAGCGGGTTACCAGGCGGAAGTATTTTCCCATAGCTTTATCAGGAATACTCATCACCTTGCCATACATATCTTCGGGTGTCGATAGCAGGGGAATATGATTACCCAGGGATTTAGACATCTTGATTTCACCATCTGTACCCGGCAGAATATCTAAGATGACGCCAATATTGGGTTTCTCCCCCAGAAAGCTCATTAACTTTCTGGCAGCAGTTACGATGTTGAAAAGTTGATCTGTGCCGCCTACCTGTACATCGGTGCGCAAGGCATAGGCATCATAGCCCTGCATCAAGGCGTAGAAAGTTTCATGCAGGTAGATGGCATCACCATTTTCCCATCTTAACTTAAAATTTTCGCGAGAGATAAATTGTTGAATGGTGAAGTTTGAGGCTAACTTGATCAAATCGGCAAATGAAAGCTCGGATAGCCATTCCGCGTTGAAGCGAATTTGAGTTTTTTCTTTATCTAAAACCTTGTATGCTTGCTGCGCGTAAGTTTGCGCGTTATGAGCAACCTCATCAGCTGTTAGTTGAGGACGCAGCTTGTCTTTATCGGATGGATCGCCAATGAGGGAGGTGTAATTCCCGACGAGAAATGTAACCTCATGACCCAGCTCCTGAAATTGGCGTAACTTTCGCATTGGAACGGTATGTCCAAGATGCAAATCGCTGGTGCGCGGGTCAAAGCCACAATAAATTCTCAATGGGCGATTTTCTTTTTGTGCATCGATCAAGCGTTGGCGCAGCTCATCCGCCATGGCTTTTTTTAGCTCTTCATCACCGTATTCGGTACCTTGCATCAAGTACGCTACTTGATCTTCGATTGCCATCGTCATCTTATTCATCAAAGCCTCCTGTAAATAAGGATTTCAAAATTGGAAATAAAAACGCGCCCTCTGCAGTGAGGGCGCGGAAATCTCACTGCTTGAAAGTCACTTGCGAGCATAATAATAGCTGTTTCCGGATTGATTTACCAGGTTCAAGTTCGATTTATCCAGAATGTGTTTTAAGATCATCTCTCCTTCACTAAAACCCAGTGTTCCCTTTATCTCTCCTTGAACTTTTACCTCACCCAGGGTTCGGAAATCGAAATGAGAGGATGGTCCGATCAGGCGAACTTTTTTCCCCCAGCTGGATGGGAATATCTGTACTTGTTGGATATCTTGCCATTTTATGCTGGTGTTCCTTAATCCATTCTCAAAATGGATGCTATCTTCGAAAATTTGCAACCTGGTTTTCCTGTCCATCCAATTTCCTAAACTTATGCCTATTGCAGAAACCATCAGAAAAATTCCCAGGAAGGGAATAGCAGGAGAAATTGGTTTTGCTGTCATGGTCAATATTAACCAACCAGCAAAAACGAGGCCAGTTGTTAACCAAGCGATACCTTCTCCTTTTCTTGATAAGAGTTCGGGATGATACTCCATGATTTGGTTCATATCTCCATTATAAAGGATTTTTACTAGTAGGGAACTTTTAAAAAGTATTTAACCCAGGATTTTTGTTGACATGCTATAATTTGCAGGATTTTGGAGGGCTTATGCAAGAGCCAGTGCTGGTTCTTAATGCCAATTTTGAGCCGTTGAATGTTTGCAGCATTCGACGGGCGATTGGATTAATGATTACCGGTAAAGCCAGCCTGGTTTTGAATGGACGAGGAGAGATCCGAACCATTTCCCAAATCTTTCCACGCCCATCCATTATTAGGCTGGATAAAATGGTAAGAAGACCGCGTCCTAAGGTGCGTTTAACTAAGCGCGAGGTTTTGCGACGTGACGAATATACTTGTCAATATTGTGGGATCCATACTCCGTATCTAACCATTGATCACATCATACCAAGGCGTTTAGGGGGTGTTCATTCTTGGGAGAACTTGGTTGCTGCGTGTCCGACATGCAACCATCGAAAAGGTGGAAGAACACCTGAGCAAGTTTCCATGCACTTGCTCCAGATTCCCCTGGAACCGCCTGCTTCAGCAGAGTATTTATTTGGGCGACACTTAAGTGACAACAAGGATTGGCTACCATTTATTAAAGGCTGGTAGAGTGTTCTATCCACTGAAAAATGAATTATTCGACGGACATGTTGGGGCAATGTCAATTGTTTAGATTTCGAAGCGCATAAAGTCTTCAGCCAGGATCACTTCACCCAGATAAGTTTGTTTTGCTTCATCTAGCAAGCTTTGCGATTGCATAGCATTCTGGGATGTGTAGTGAATTAAGGCTAACTTTTTTGCGCCAGTTTCTGATGCTATTTCACCAGCTTGAGCTGCGGAGGAATGACCATGGCTAGCGCCTGTCGCTTCATGGATGAGGATATCTGCCTGGTGTGCAAGGCGGATGACTTCTTCGCACGGTTCGGTGTCACACGAATAAGCAATGACCTTCTGGTTCTGCAGAAATTCAAACCGCAAGCCAATTGTGGGAACCATATGTTTTACGGGTGATGCAATTAATCGGATATGCTCATTTTCAAGAACAGGTGAGTATTCCATGTCTGGTATTTGGTGGAATTGGACCGGGAAAAGACCTGGCCACGATTCCCATTGGTATAACTCCAAAATCTTGATTAACCTATCCAATGTATATTGCAGACCATAGATCTGAATTGGCGTTTGCCGGCCCATTAGCCAACTTTGCATCAAAAGCGATGGTGCGCCCGAAATATGGTCTGGATGGAAGTGTGTCAGAACAAGGTGTTCCAGTTCTAATGGATTGAGACCGGCTTGCTTCAATCGAATCAGTGGGTTGCCTGGACAATCAACCAGAATCATTCCTGCATCATCTGCCACAACCATGTGCGTATTCTCCTGGTCGAGACTTGGGACTGCATTAGATGATCCAAGGATAATGAGCTGTGACATAACCTTTATTACCCCGCCATGCTTCGAATAAATTTATTGAAGCGTTCCTTGTAAGCAAAGAAACCGTTGATGATAAATTTTCGAATGAAATCTACAAATCTGAAACATTGATATCATCCACTGCTGTACTGTTCGGTGGGTTTTTTCGCCAGCGAAGGAATAGAACCACTCCAGCTGTAAGAGCAACAATCAGCATGACTGTCTGGTTCGCATTCAGGCCGGCAACTTGAGATGAATCTAAGCGTAGAAATTCCAACAGGAATCTGCCCACCGGGTATCCAATCAAATAAACCAGAAATATATCGCCATTGCGCAAACTTTTGGCATAACGATGTCCCAGCCATAAGAGCAATGCCATGTTGATCAGGTTCCAAATTGATTCATACAGGAATAATGGATGAAAACGTTCAAATTCCTGGAAACCCTGCACCCGATAAATAGGGTCAATGTAAATTGCCCAGGGTAAATTGGTAGGAGCGCCATATACTTCCTGGTTGACAAAATTTCCCCAGCGTCCAATTGCCTGTCCCAAGGCTAAACCTGGGGCGGCGATATCTACCCACATGAGATAATCGATCTTTCTACGCTTGCAGAACCAATATAGGGCAATAGCTCCGCCGATGATCGCTCCGGGTATACCTAAACCGCCATTGCGGATGTTCAATGCATCCAGTGGATGGGTCAGGTAGTAAAGAGTTGTGACGCCTTGCTCAACCATGGAAGGCGGAGGGGTGAGGATATGCCATAAACGTGCACCAATAATCCCGCCGATTAATACCCACACGAAACTATCCCAGACCAGGTCACTGCTTTGACCGCGCCTTCGGGCTTCTCGATCCGCTAATAGAGCGCCAGCTAGAGCGCCAGTCATCAAAATGATGCCATAGAAATGGATAAATAAAGGACCGATGTTAAAACCAGTTGGCATAGTTTAACCTCAATAATTCAAAAATTTATTAATTTTTTTCTGATTGATAAGCTTGCCGGCGCACATCATAGATGCGCTGAACAGCAGTGAAGTTTGCTAAAATGGCGATGATCCACAAGCCAATCATAGGGAAGTTGAAAATCAAAGCCGGGCAAAGCACTAGATAGCGTTCCATCCGAGTTAAGGATGCCTACTTTTGTATCCCAGCCCAACGACTGCCCTCGAGACCGGATGTAGGAGACCAATACTGATCCGGAAGCGGCTGCGAACACCAGAATGCTGGCTAATTTGTCTCCCAGTTGGACGTAATAAAATAATAGGCCGCCAAAGATGATCAGCTCGGAATAGCGATCGGTAACCGAATCGACAAAAGCACCGAATTTCCCAGCCATACCACGTAATCGCGCCATTGTGCCATCTAGAGCATCAATCGGACCCATGACTAAGATTACAATCCCACCCAGAGTTAAGTTCCCTTGAGCCAGGAGGATAGCGCCAATCACATTCCCTACCAGGCCCAAGATCGTCATGGTATTTGGGTATATTCCCAAGCGGTTGAATAAGGCTGCCAGTGGGTCAATTATGCCTTTGAAGCGCACACGCATAAGGTCTGTTAGAGTTAAAGGTTGTTTTTTTTCTGTCACATGTTCCACTAGGTTAAGAGACCTTTCATTGAATCCACGATAGAATTTATCCAGGTATGCTATCGCATCGATTACAGACTGTCAAGCTGTTTTCCAGGTTTCATAGCTGATCTTTATCTGGACTGGCGGTTTTTTTGCTTGCGGAGCAGAATCCTCAAGTCATTGATGGGTTGCATTTCTCCAAGATCATTCTTGTAATACCACACATCCCAACCGTTACAAGGGCTTCCATTTAGCAGGTGTTTTCCTGTTTGGTGAATGGAACCTTCAAAACCGGAAATTTGTATTTTCCCATCCGGTTTTACTTTGCTGATCAGATCATTTTTCCCTTGAAAATAGAGAATTTGTCCTGGTTTAATCAAGCCCGCTTCAACGAGGCTGCTGAACGGCAGGCGCGGCTCTAATTTCTTGGTGTTACGAACTTCGAACACCCTAGGTTCATAAGGCTCTTGGATTGTCTGGGCTATCCGTTGGCGGGCGATATGAATATAATCTTGTTCTTTTTCGATTCCAATCCAATTCCTATGTAAAAGGCTGGCAACAACTCCCGTAGTACCTGTTCCAAAAAAAGGATCCAAAACAACATCGCCCGGATTGCTGGATGATACGATGACGCGATAAAGCAGAGCTTGTGGTTTCTGTGTGGAATGCACTTTCTGCCCATTTTCGCGCAGACGTTCTGATCCATTACAGATTGGGAGAAGCCAGTCACTACGCATTTGTTTTTCATCATTGATGGCTTTCATGGCGTGATGGTTGAAAGTGTAGCGTGCACCCTTGTGTTTGCATGCCCAGATCAGGGTTTCGTGCGCATTAGCAAAACGGACACCGCGAAAATTTGGCATGGGGTTGGTTTTGATCCAGATAACATCATTAAGAAACCAAAAGCCAAAATCTTGCATCAGGCTACCAATGCGGAAAATATTATGATAAGAGCCAATCACCCAAATGGTTCCACTGTCTTTTAATACTCTTTTACACGCGGATAACCACTTTTTTGTAAAATCATCGTAGGCGCCGAAACTGGAAAACTGATCCCAACCATCATTAACGGCTTCTACTTTCGTATTATTGGGTCTCCAAAGGTCATTTTGCAGTTGAAGATTATAAGGTGGATCGGCAAAAATGAGATCAATACTATTCTCGGGAAACGTATTTAGAATCTCTGCGCAATCACCCTGGATAATTTGGTTTACAGGAATTTGGTTTGAGTGCATCCTATGATTTGCTCATCAAACTCTTCTCACTTATATTTTTGAAGTTTTTGATGCGCAAGAGTGTTCCAAGCATGAATGCGCCTGCTGTCAATCCGGCCAGGGCTATTTTGGTTATGTCAACGACCGGCTCAACCCTAACTCCTTCAGATGAGGCGATAATGACTGCAACAGGACGAGAAAAAATTTGCCCGCCGCCTCCCCCGCCGCTTCCACTGCCTGTATCATCGCTCCCTTGTTTCTTTCCATATCCTGATCCAATACCAAAGCCGAAACCAGCAACGATTTCAGCCGCAGGTATGATTACTTGGCCGTCCTTCTCATAGGGCTCTCCATAAACGGCATCTACATCAGCACTTGAAAGATAGGTGTCCATGATATCTTCGAGTGTAAGGATAGTTTGATCTGAATTTTGGGTCAGTTCATTCATATCAGTTGATGGTTTGTTTTCGTTATCCATTAGATTAACTCCTATACTAGCGTCTCTTGTTATTCGGGTTTGACCCATCGCATCTATTCATTGGAATTGAGGCCTGCATCCAGGTTATTTGCGCCCCTTGCTGGTGATCAACCAGAATAAAATACTGGAAGCAAGAACTCCCAAGATAATGTTGCGGGTAACATCCTGGATGGGTATAACTGTTTCATTTTGGCGGGAGTCGGCAATATGGATGGAAACCGGTCTTTTCCAAACCAAGAAAATGGGAAACCCTGGCAGGTTGATGATCACGGAATGAAAAAAGGGGGTAATTATCATTCCTCGAACCCTGGTTGGGTTGCTGGGTTCGGTTTCGGATATCAGCCAGTTTGTCATTGCTGACCTTCACCAGGTTCTTCACTTCGAGAATCCGAGTCTTGTGGTTGATCTGTCGACCAGCGATTAATAATGTTCTGCAGCTCAAAATTTGCTGTCTGCAAAGCCTTGATGAGTTCCTGGCGAATTAATTCTGGGGTTTCATTGGTATTAATTTTTTCGCCCAACTTGCTTACATCTTGTTTTAATCGCTCACCAGTGGGACTGTTGGAGAAAGTCTCTGCTTCTCGTTTTATAGTGGTTTCCAGTTCCTGCAATCCACTTTCGATCTCTTGCTGTAAGCGCTTTCTTTCTGGGCTTTCCCAGGCAGCTCGCATGACATCAACCAGGTTCTTCCCTAATGCCTGGAATTCATCTGCAAGGTTTTCGTTTTTGGATGATTGATTTGTCATCTAAACCTCCTTGTAATCCATCCTTATTTTGCCTGATTTTTGCTTCTGCTGCAAGGGTTATTCTGTAATAGTTCGCGACTTTGAGCGTACTGAGACGTATAATAATCAACAGTATCCTTGCCTTATAGATTGCTTTGCTTAGCAAGTTGAATTTTAATTTGGAGGAATTTATGATGAAGAAAATGTTGATCCTTCTCGCGATATCCGCGCTGATACTTGCCAGTTTAGGGTGCAGTGTAACCTTGAATTTACCCGTGCAGGAAATAACTACCGGTGCCATCAAAACAGAAACAATCCAGGTCGCTGCCCCTGAGGCGGAGGTGGTGGATGTTGATATCGATTTTGGAGCTGGAGAATTAACCATCGCATCAGGAAATGAGTCTTATCTGATTTCTGGAGAAGCGACTTACAATGTGGAAGAATTTAAACCTGTAATTGAGGTCGAAAACAATCGTGTTCACCTTGAAACCGGAAACTTTGAGATCGACGGTATTCCGGATATTCGAAAGGTTGACAATGTTAAGAACCAATGGAACTTGCTCCTTGGTAATGCTCTCATGAACCTTTCCGTCCAGGCAGGCGCCTATAAAGGGAGTTATGAATTAGGAAGTCTTTCGATAAAAAATCTAGAAATCACAGATGGTGCTGCAGAGGTAGACTTACGCTTTTCTACTCCAAACCTGGCTGCTATGGATAGTTTACGTTACGTTACGGGTGCATCAAATGTCAAATTGCACGGATTGGGATATGCGAATTTTGCGTCCATGATCTTTAGAAGTGGGGCAGGTGAATACTATCTGGATTTCACTGGCGGTATTTTGAGAGATAGTGTAGTCACAGTTGAATCTGGTGTGAGCCAGATAACTGTGGTGATACCAGAAGGGACGAACGCTAGAGTAATCTTTAAGGGTGGGTTGGTTACGATTGATGCTGATGACCCATGGCAAAAGAATGGCGACCAATATGTTTTAAATGGCAGCGGACCAGTATTAACCATTAATGTTGATATGGGGGCTGGAACTTTGAACCTGAAAACCAGCCAATGATGCCGACATAGAGGTAAAAAGAATCAATCCTTGAACCACAATATTAATAAAAATATCAGGGCCGTTTCACAACAGCCCTGATATTTAATATCCAGTAATGGTTAACTAATCCAGCGCGCTGTAGCCTGGACCTTTTTGAAAGTAATCGTAATTGGGTTGAATGTCTTTGGTCAGATCTACTACTTCCCCAGCATCAAGGGCGCGGACACTATCCAGAACGACTGCGTCGCCGTGGTGATTGGTTCCTTCATAATGGCCTTTCAAACCTATACGGCTGATAAATTCTCCACCTTTTGCGGTGTAAGCCTCGGGAACCTCGTCCTCTGGGAAAATTGCTTCGTACGGGCACTCAGGGATGCAAGCGCCACAGTCAATGCATGTGTCTGGGTCGATATAGAACCAGGGCCATTCTTCCTGAGGTTTGCCCGGGATGATGCATTCCACGGGACATACTTCAACACAACCAGAGTCGCGCAGGCACAAGCTTGTGATAATATGCGTCATTGGATTTTTCCTCCTGATAAAGTGTATTGATTTATTGAACAGAGCTTATCTGTAGATTGGTTAAACCTGATGATCCCAGTGATAATCTCTTTTAAAAATTGTAGCCTCCCCCCTGACCTTTGTCAAGCAAGTTGTGATGAATTTCCTGTTTCTTTCAGCCGTTCATACTATTTTCAGGGTTAAAGGTTGCCCCGATGGAATAACTACTTTCTAGCAAAAATTAATTTTGCTTGACAGGACCAATATTTATGAGTAAAATCATAATTAATAACCGAATTATTGCTGGATGACAGCATGAATGATCAAGATAGAATAGATAGAGGAGGACAAAATGATCTACAGATTACTGAATGGTTTAGATGGAAAACTTGGTTTTGAACAGGCGAAGGCACATTGTGATGTTCCCTGCGGCATTTACGACCCGATTACAGCTCAAATCGCTGCATTGACTGTTGTGCGAATGCTCGATTTGATGAATGATCTTGAAGCAAAAGGCCATTCTGGCAAAGAGCATGAGAACAGCATGTCGAGATATATCTCTGTGAAGGAAGAACATGCTGAGAAAGCCAAACATGAAGTACGTGTCATTTGGGGAGATTACATCAAAGCTCAGCATGTGGAAAAATATCCGGAACTGAATGCCTTAACCCATAAGATCATGCAATTAGGCTCCAAAGTACGACAGTCTACCGACCGGGATGCCGCGGTAGAATTCGTTGAAGCTATAAATCAATTTGCCGAAATTTTCTGGGCTACCAAGAATGTGGCGACAAAACGTGCTAAAGCTCCCTATGCACCTGCCCTTGAATTGGTCTATCCAGCGCTCTAATGTTTCGAATTTTAAAGGTCACAGGAAATAGCCTGTTTCCTTTAATCCAGGAAGGGGATTTTGTGATAGTATTCAAAATCCCCTTTTTGCTTTGGCGTTTTTTTCGATACCATCGGGGGGATATTGTTGTACTCAAACATCCATATTATGGCATTTTAATTAAGAAGATTGACTGGTTATCGGACGATGGAAAGCAATATTCTGTAATTGGAACTCATCCAGAAAGTACGGACAGCCGGCAATTTGGTTTGGTTGAGTATGAGTGGTTGGTGGGTAAAATGATCTTTCATATTCGTCATCCATCAAGAAAAAATTTATAAACCAGCCTGAAAATTCTATGCGGAACAAACAGCCACCACCAGTACCACCTTTAGTCGTCATATTGTTTGGCATTTTAGCTGTCTCAACGGCCTCAATTTTTATCCGTTTTGCTCAACAGGAGGCGCCTTCTCTGGTTATTGCTGCCGTCAGGTTGACCTTAGCTACTCTGATCCTCGCTCCATTCGCTTTAATCAGGCAACGTAAGGAATTGGTTAACTTACAACGCAAACAACTATTGCTGGCTTTGCTTTCCGGTTTTTTCCTGGCTGTGCATTTTGCATCTTGGATTTCATCTTTGGAATACACCAGTGTTGCCAGTTCTGTAGTATTGGTATCCACCTCGCCGCTCTGGGTAGCTCTTCTATCTCCATTTGCATTGAAAGAGTCACTTTCGAAATGGATCATCATGGGACTATCCCTTACACTACTTGGCAGCGCTTTAGTGGGGATTAGTGATGTTTGTAGCCTGACTTCTACAGGTTTGGTTTGCCCGCCATTCGGCGATTTTGTCCGCGGTGAAGCATTCTTGGGGGATATGCTTGCTTTGACCGGAGCAGTCATGGGCGCAGGCTATATCATCATTGGGCGTCAATTGCGGGCGAATATATCGCTCACCAGTTATATCTTTATTGTCTATGGCATGGCAGCCGTTGTGCTCATCTTTGTGATGATCATAGCCGGTCAATCTCCTTTTGGATTTTTACCAGTGACTTATTTAATGATCTTATTATTAGCTCTTGTTCCCCAGTTGTTAGGACATTCATCTTTCAATTGGGCTTTGGGTTATCTCTCGGCAGCTTATGTTTCTATTACCTTTTTGGGTGAACCCGTCGGTTCTACCATTTTGGCTTATTTCATTTTGCATGAGAGCCCAGGTTTGTTTAAGATAATTGGTGCTATACTTATCCTGATAGGTATCTTGCTAGCATCCAAAAGATCACCATCTCAAATTCAATCCGATTCTGCTTGACAATATTTTTACCAGGACCACTTTTCTAGTAAGAATACCTGCCAAAAATGTATAAGATGCCTCAAAGTAAACAGCAAACTCCAGAAAATTATCCATCTTCAGAAGACAAATCTTTATGGTCTGGGAAGCTAGTTCGTCTTCTAACGAACCTGGAAAGATATGCCTGGGATATTCTCGGCATTTTCTGCTTGTCTCTGGCTCTTATGACCTTGGTGGCGCTTTTTATGCCTGAATTGTCCAGAGGTGTCTTATCCTGGTGGACAGGAATCCTGCAACTCTGGCTCGGCTGGGGTAGTTTATGGGTCGTTGTGACCCTGGCGAGTGTAGGTTTATCTTTATTACGTCGAAAAACCCAAGGAACATTATTTCAAATTGCCTGGTGGCGGATTTTGATGCTGGAATTGGCTGCATTCGCATCCTTAGCATTGTTGGCTGTCTTGGGGGGGTCTTCGTTTGACCGAGCAGAGGCAGGTTTGGATGGCGGGAGAATAGGTTGGGGACTGGTCCTTTTGTTGAGTCTGCCATTCAAATCCTACGGCTCAGCCAGCGCCTGGCTGATCGGATTGTTTGCCAGCCTGGTCATGCTATGGGGGGGGATGACGGGTTCAGGTTTGCTGCCATCATTTGTCCGCTGGGCTAGAAAACAGCAAAATTCTTCTTATGAGCCATTAGCTTTCGAACCAATGGATTCGGGGATTAGCGAAATACCCCTTGGCAATACCGATTTGGCTTCTTCTCCAGCTGAGAATCAAAGAAAGCGCCGCATCCCATTGCCGCCTCAGTTCCGAAAGAATTTCCGCGTCCAGGTCGATAACCAGGAAAAACCGATCCAATCAATTGTTCGCGATGAACATCTGCCAAGCCTTGATCTTTTAGTCAATGAACCATTTAATCGTCCAGATGAACGCAATATCAATTTGACTGCAGGCTTGATCGAGAAAACCCTTTCGGAATTTGGTATCCCTGCCAGGGTGGTTGGCTTTCCGGGTGGGACCGACAGTTACCCAGTTTGCTGTTGAGCCTGGATATGTAGAAAAGGATAAAAACGGTCTCGAAGGTGATGCAGCCACCAGGCAAAAAGTCCGCGTGGCGCAAATTTCAGCCTTGGGACGGGACCTGGCTCTAGCTCTCTCTGCGGAACGTCTACGTATTGAGGCGCCAGTTCCAGGCCGGCCTTACGTGGGCATTGAAGTGCCTAATCTGCGTTCCAGCATTGTGCGGTTACGACCAATCCTGGAATCAGAAATGTTTCACAAGAAGCCCTCGCCATTGAATATCGCCTTAGGACGTGATGTATCTGGAAATCCTGTTGTTGCCGATTTGACCTCTATGCCGCATCTCTTAATTGCAGGTACAACCGGATCAGGAAAATCAGTTAGCATTGCAGCTTTTACCACTTGCCTGGTAGTCAATAATTCTCCTGAAGATTTACGCCTGGTTATGATAGATCCCAAGATGGTGGAACTGGTCCGATTTAACGGTTTACCACATCTGTTTGGAAAGGTAGAAACTGACCTGGAACGCATCTTAGCTGTTTTGCGCTGGTCGGTAGCCGAGATGGAAAGGCGCTACAAAGTCCTGGAGTCCTCCCGTTCGCGCAATATTGACACACATAACCGGAAAATCAGACGCAAGAAAGGTGAGCAACCTTTACCGAGAATTGTGATTATGATCGATGAGTTGGCAGATTTGATGATGTCAGCTCCGGACCAAACTGAGCACAATCTTGTTCGCCTGGCGCAAATGGCTCGGGCGGTAGGTATTCACCTGGTTGTGGCGACGCAACGCCCCAGCACGGATGTAGTTACCGGTTTGATTAAGGCTAACTTTCCGGCTAGAATTTCTTTTGCAGTGGCTTCATCCATAGATTCTAGAGTAATCCTGGATACAGTCGGAGCAGAGGCCTTACTTGGCCGTGGAGATATGCTATTTTTACCCCCAGAAGCATCTGGACCTGTGCGCGTCCAGGGAGTTATGATCAGCGATCCTGAAGTCGAGAGAGTGATTACTTTTTGGCAAAAATCCCAGGAAAAAGGTGATCAACCAGAGCAAGCGCCATGGGATGAAATGATCGAGAAAGAACAGGTTCTTGCTGATAGGGATAACCTGGTGGAACAGGCTATTGAGATTGTCAGAAATACGCAACGTGCCAGTGCATCGATGCTACAACGCCGGTTAAGGATAGGCTATCCGCGTGCCACGCGCCTGATTGATGAATTGGAAGAACTGGGGGTAATTGGTTCGGCTGTAAGTGGTGGAAGAGAGCGTGATGTTCTATTGGAACGCGATGAAAGCCAGGACATGGGTGAAGATTAACAGCTAAAGATCCAGGTTGCTTGTTTGATGGCTGCTAAGACAATCTCAGGGGGTTTTTGCCCATGTGATAAAGATTTTCTGCAAACGTCTCGATTTTTGATCTTAGGGAAAGTTTTTCTCTCCACTCGACTGGAATCCCCGTTTCTCCATAAAAAGCTCCAGCCAATTGACCATAGATGGCGCCAGATGTATCCGCATCATCGCCTAAGTTAACCACTAACAGACAGCCTTCTCTAAAATCCCGGCTATTGTGAAAAGCCCATAAGGCAGCTTCTAAAGACTTAACCACATATCCATCGGCGCGAATGACTGGAGGCTGATAGTCTTTATAGGTACCATTTGCAATTTCAGCGATCTCAGGATGTAAGCGGTGACGATCCCAATATCCTGGAATAGGGCAGTAAGATGGAGAAAGAAGTTCATCCTTGCCGTTTCCGTTAATTGCGCCGATTAATAAGCCGGCAAAATATTGACAAGCATCGACGGCTGCCTGAGCGCCATGTGTGGTTCGAGAGCTTTGAGCTGCATAATATAAGGCTTGTGCTGGATCCTGGGCATAATACATGGCTACAGGTGCGAGGCGCATTAAAGAACCATTGCCGGCTGTTGAAGGGTCATTCAGACCGCTGAATGGATTCCCGCTGCGCTCGTATCTTTGCAGAGACCGGCTAACTGTACCGCCAACATCAAAACATTTATTATTGCTGGATAGGTATCCTTGCCGGTACCACCGTAGATATCGATCCATTTGATCTGCAGCATCAAAGCCCTGTTTCTCAATCAAACTTTCTGCCAGGCATAATGCCATGGAGGTATCATCAGTCCATTCGCCGGGAGCCAAATCAAAAGGGCCCCCGCCGATCATATCGTCCAACGGGGAAAACATTCCTGGGGATTGAAATTCCAGGGTTGTGCCAACAGCGTCGCCGGTTGCCAATCCCAGTAAACAACCCCGGTAACGCTCAATTTTCTCCAACTTATTCCTCCGACTTAATCATGGTAGACTGTTCCAGGGCAAGATTATACACTAATGTTGGGATATGGTTACTTTACTTCAAGCATCAGGTCGATTTCAATGACCACATCTTCACCAATATCGGCGACAAAGGGAACATCCGGTATGTTTAAGTTGAAGTCAGATCGTTGAATAGTTGTTTTGGCAAAACCGGTTATTCGTTCCAGGTTTTCGCCGGTCATAGTCACATCAAAGGTCACCCGTTGGGTTATTTCCCGAATGGTTAAATCACCAGAAATTTGAAAATTGAAGGGCTCTCCAGGTACTGCCTTTCCAACTAGCCCAATAATTTCATCAGGCTCAAAACGAATAAATTCGTACTGATCTGTGTTAAGAATGCGATTACGGATTGCCTGATTGCGCCGTTCATCATCGGTTGCCAGGGTGCGAGCATTCACCAAAATTTCGCCTATTTGGGTTTTACTCAGGTCTGATAAGTCTACAGAGATTTGCCCGGCTACTTGATTGCTTACACCAATTACATCTGTTGGCGCACCACGAAGGATTTCGAAAATGATGAAACGTACTTCGGAATCTGATGGGTTGATCTCAAAAATTACTGTTGCGGTTTCGTCGCCTGTAGTGATCTGTGATGATGGGCTGGTTGCTGTTGCTTCAGTTTGTTGGGTGGGTAATTCGGCAACTGGCTGTGGGTTGCTTTTTGTACTTTCAACAATGATGGTCGGAGCAGTGATTGGCTCACTGGCAGCCTGTGTATCTCCCAAAACCCAATTATAGAGCCACAATCCGGTGGCAAGAAGAATAAGAACCAGTCCAAGTGCTCCGATCAAGATTTTTCTGTTCATGAATACAGCAACCTCCTTCGTTTTGACGTTCCTGGTAGCATTAAATCCGTTAATTAAATACTAATAAGATCGGATTATACCGATTTATTATTGGACAGAGGTTGTTTCAGCCTGAGAAGTTGATGAGATTTTTTCACCGGTGGCGCGAGGTCAATTTTTTTAGGCGCACACACCACCAGCATCATCCTGATCTAGCAGCACAAATTAGTGTCCGTAATCATTACCCAGGATATAGCTTTCAAGTTGATCGATCCGGCTTTGTTTGGAAGAGATGATCATTTCCATGACATCCCGCATAGAAACCACCCCAACCAGATTTTCTTCTTCTTGAACAGGCAAGTGGCGTATGTGGTAACGGGTCATCAATTCCATGCATTCTTCCAGTGATTGCTCTGGTTTCACCGTTATCATTTTCTTGGTCATGATGTCCTGGATAGGTGTATTCAAAGATGATCGACCCATAAGGATTATTTTGCGGCAATAATCGCGCTCTGTGAAGATGCCCATCATCTGGTTTTCTTCGCAGATCATGACGGCGCCAACATTATTTTCAGCCATCAATTGCAGCGCCCGGTAAACTGTGTCAGTGGGCGAGACCAGAACGGTGGGACCGCTGCTTCTATTCAGAAGATCTTTGACCGTGATCATAAATTCCTCTTTCTATGGGTACACCCAATATGACTCGGATCCATGGTTTTGGATTGGGTAAACGATTCGAACAAATTCAATTCTGGGATGAAACAGCGATGATTCATTATATCATTGAGCAGTTTCTGATCATCTGCCACTCGGTTTTGATCATTGTAAAGTAGTGGTTTGCTTAAACCAGCCAGAAGGGTCTGCCTGGATACACTCATACAATGTTGTTACAGCTTGGGTAACGCTAGAAGAAATTGGATAACCAAATGCCACAATCTCTGGCTGAATCCCGATAAAGGTGATTTCCTGAACATATTCGCGCAGGATATTGATGAAAAAGGTTAGGGGGATTGTGTGAGTTGTGAAAAAGAGTGGGTTTTCCAAGACATCTTCAGGGATTTGTCTTATACTTCCTGGCGGCAAATCCATATCTGCAGCATCGACCACAACCACATGCGTTGGTGCGTATGCACGAATTTGATGCAACGCATTCTCAGGCGCTGAACCGCCATGCAGTACTTTCCAACCTTGTGGGGTTGAATGATTGAGCATTTGTGCTAACAATGCACCAGCGCCGTCGTCGCCCATACAACCATTTCCAACGGTTATCAATAACTTACTCATTTTGTCTCTTGACCATCAGATAAAAAGCAGGCTCGATTAACATGGATTGTAAGCATTCTTGAAAAATTGTTTTCCATGCAAATTTTTCGGAGCTGGGGTTGTCAAGCAGCTCTTGCAGGATGTCAACATGATTGCGGTTTATTTCAATTTCTCCCCATTTCAAGATACCCGAGATTTTTGTTTTCCCATTGGATTCGGGTAGCATATTCACCCAATTGAGAAAATCATCTATAGAAATTTCGAATAAACGCGTAAAACAATCGAGTACCCCAACATGATGTCCAACTGCCAGCGTGTAATAAACTACCTGGCGAGCTTCCTCTGGAATATCCTCGCGATGGTTGACGAACTTCGACATGAGCCGATAAAAAACGATATTTTCTTTCATTTTCTGCTAAAAAAGTTGCCTGATCAATGGTTTTCCAGCCAATTCTGATAGGTGAAGCTCAATTGACCCATAATCTCAGATAATCTTGGATCGTCTCGCTTTTGCAAGTACTCTGCCAGTCTCTCTGAAATTGTCTCCGGTGTTGAGTCGGTTAGCATTTGGAGAAAAGTAGCGGCGATTAGTTTGCCTTGCCAATAGCCAGCCATTTGACGAGCATGGCGTTCAATGTCTACCCGTAGTGATAGGGGGGTATCCGGTAGAATTGGGGTTGGTGTCTCGGCGTCATTTTGGATGTGAACTACCCCCGCCATTTTCTGTTTGAGGAGGCCGAGGGCAACAGCGAATCCATGGATCGTTGCAGGCGGTGTTGGTGGGCACCCAGGGATGTAGAAATCAATGGGTAGAATTTTATCGGCGCCACCCCAGACGGAATACAGATCGTGGAAAATGCCACCGGAGCATCCGCAAGCGCCATAGGCAACGCAGATTTTGGGATCAGGGGCAGCGTGATAAGCTCTCAAGGCCGGCACACGCATCGAGCGGGTCACAGCGCCAGTGTATACCAGGATATCAGCATGCCGTGGAGATGAGACTACTTTGATCCCGAAGCGTTCGGCATCAAAAATTGGGGTGATAGCCGCAAAAATTTCGATTTCGCACCCATTACAGCCTCCGCAATCGACCCGGTATACATAGCATGAGCGTTGGATATCCTTTAACAAGGCTCCTTTCAGCTTGTCCACAGCCTCGTCTGGTCGAACGGCAAATTGACTGTCGGTTTTGATGTTAAAGTCTGTCATGAAAGGCCTCCTGCACCAGGACCTTAACCCTGGGGAGATCGTTTTTGCGACGGCATTCGGGACACAGGTGCAAAAGAGCCAGCCGGTCATCCGCCACATCCGCCGGCAGACCAGCTTGCTGCAACAAAGAGATCACGTATTTCTGACTTTTTTCTGAAGCGAAGTAGGCACCGCATTCTACGCAGGCTACCAGGCGAAAAACAGCCTGGATAGTCAGGTCTTCTCTAGTGAATGAAGCCAACTCGAAATCCGATCCTAACTTAATCGCTCCTGTTGGGCAGACTTCCTCACAACGGGCGCAGAAGATGCAGCGACCGTAGAAGATCGACCAGGTGCGGGTGCCCAATTCAAGATTGGTTTCCATAGACAGAGCATTGGAAGGACAGGCGATTGTACAAGCTGCACAGGCAATACATTGTTCTGGGTTGTATTCAGGTTTACCTCGGAATCCAGGTGCGAGCTCTACCGGAGCAAAGGGATAAGCGATGGTTGCCTGGCCGACCTTTAGAACTTCTTTGATTAGTTTAAACACCATAAAAAACTCCTGGTTGGATCCATACAATCACGATTTCAGAGGTGAGTCCTTACGTTCACGGCAGTAACGTTCCAGTTGTTTATAAGGAATAATCTTCATATTTTTCTTACGCACATCAATGACAGTGACACGTTCAGTACAGGAATAGCATGGATCAATACTGGCAACAATCAGAGGGGCATCTGAGATGGTATTATTGCGCAGCATATATCTTAATGGAGGCCAGTTGTTATAACTGGAAGCTCGACACCGCCAGCGGTATAGTTTCTGATTGTCTCCGAGCATACTCCAATGGATATCCTCGCCTCGAGGTGCTTCAACATAACCAAGGGCAAAGCTGTATGGCTTGTAAGAAAACCCTTCAACCAGGATAGGTCCTTCGGGCATATTTGCCAGGCATTGCTCTACAATAGAAAGTGATTCGAAGAATTCCTCTGCTCTAATTAATGTGCGCGAAAGCACATCACAACCCGTTTTGTACACTAAATTCCAGGGAACTTGATCGTATGCACAATAGGGGTGTATCTTACGAATATCCCGTGAAAAGCCCGAACCACGTAAAGTCGGACCAACCGGGCTGTAATTTCTAGTAACATCTGTCTCTAATCTGCCAATGTCTTGAGTACGTTGAACGACGTAGGGGGTCTCCAGTAAAATAGCCACAAGATCAGAGACTTCCTGGCGCAACTCTGCGCACCATTTTAGCGTTTGGGTTCGCTGATCCTTTAATATATCTCGGCGTACTCCACCAATTAGATTCATTCCATACGTTTTTCGAGTACCGGTTAACAATTCCGCCATTTGCATAGATTTTTCTCTCACCCGGAAGAATTGCATAAAACCAGTATCAAAGCCTACGAAATGGCAAGCCAGGCCCAAGTTGAGAAGATGACTATGTAATCGCTCCACTTCTAATAAGACGGTACGAATATAATGGGCGCGAACTGGAACTTGGATTTCAAGGGCGCGTTCGATGGAGTTGGCATAAGCCACATTGTGGGCGTACCCGCAAATTCCGCAAATCCGGTCGGCCAGGAAGGTGACTTGCTCATAACTCATGCGTGTTTCGGCTAATTTTTCCATGCCTCGATGAACATAAAATAAGCGGTAATCTGCGTCGACAATGTGTTCACCATCCACAAACAAGCGGAAGTGTCCTGGTTCATCTGAAGTTATATGTAATGGGCCTAAAGGAATTTCTACAATTCCTTCACCTTCAACGTCGATAAACTCATAAGTTTCATCTTCGGTGGTTGGTTGCGGCCGAAAACGGTAATCCATGGTGTCTTTTCGTAAAGGGAACAAGCCATCTGGCCAATCATCTGGTAGAACCAATCGTCTTTCATCGGGCAAGCCAATCGGTTGCAAGCCGAACATGTCTCGCACCTCGCGCTCGTACCAAATTGCCGCTGGAACACGAGGCGCGACGGAGGGAAATTCGGGTTGGTGCGGCGGAATTAAGCTGCGGATTACCAGGTAACATTTATCGGGTTCCTGGCTGCCAGGAGATGAGTTTCCTTCTACAGATAAAACGTAATACAATGCAAAATGGCCATTGAGGGGGCGTTCATCATTTCCAGCGACTACCGATAACCAACCGCCATGCTGATAATAGACAGCCTCAACAATATCAGGAAGATAATTCAGATCTACTGTTAGAGTTACTTGATCTTCAGCCTGCCAGGATTTATCTTGAATCGCTCTTCCAAATTGTTCTCTCAAGGCCGAAACGTAACTTGTCCCAATTTTCATTTTCTCTTGTGTCAAAACCATGATCATGGTCTCCTTGGATACGGTTTCATTTCTTTTCCGTTAGGTTTTTTGGTTCACATGCCAGTCGATCCGCTTGTTACAAATTTTTCTTGCCATTCAACTTGGTGGCGCTCACAACTTCAGTGTTGCGTATCCAAAACTCATTTCAAGGAGAGTTTGGGTTCACTTGCATAACTGGAAAGAATGTATTTTCAGGAAATAGAATATTTGAATTGATGTCCAATGAAGGCTCGATCACAGCGATAGTGCTGGCCTTTTCTAATATTAATTCCAATTGGGGAGGGAGATACAACCCAAGAACTAAGATGAAAATAACCAGCACAACCAATGGAGCCAAAATAGACCAGTTAAACTCACCTGTGGATACTTTTTCTGGTTTTGAACCCAAAATGCTTGAACTAAACATGCGGATGAATCCAGCAAAAATGATCACCAACAATAACAGACAAGCAACCATTAGCCATAAATAGCCTGAGCGGAATCCTGCGCTTAAAATTCCAAATTTACTCAGGAAGATATTGAACGGAGGAGAGCCAATCAACGCCAGTCCACCGATTAGGAAGATAAATCCGCTCACAGGAATAGCCTGGATAATCCCAGAGATCTTCTGTAAATCTCTGGTTTTATATTTCATCAGGATGTTGCCCGTGGTACAAAACATAAGCGATTTGACAAGACTGTGGTTGATGGCATGGAACAGGGCTGCCATCGTACCTAATGGTCCACCGATGCCCAAGCCGAGCACAATCAATCCGATATTCTCAACAGATGAATATGCTAACAAGCGCTTAATATCTTTTTGGACGAAAATAAATAGGGCGGAGACAGCCACTGATAACATGCCGAAGATAATAAAGATATTTTGCACAAATTCAGGTCCAACTCCATGATTTAGGATAATTGCAAACCTGATGATGACCAGTAATGCACATTTCAATAAAACAGCGGAGAGTAGTGCGCTGACTGGGCTTGGAGCCTCGCTATGAGCATCGGGTAACCAGGCATGCATGGGGAAAATACCCGCTTTGGTACCAAAACCAATCAAGATGAAAACAAAAGCCAATTTCAGTAAGGTGGGGTCTAATGCAGCCGCGTTTTCAACAATAGCTGTCCACAAAATGGCTGCACCGGGCTCTTGTAAATAGTTGACAGCATCGGAGTAAACCAGGATGGTGCCGTATAGACCAAAGGCAACCCCAACTGTACAAATCATCACATATTTCCAGGCTGCCTCCAAAGATGAGCGATGGTTGTAGATTCCTACCAGGAAAGCCGAGCCCAATGTGGTTGCCTCCACAGCGACCCACATCATGATGATATTGTTCGATGTGACAACCAGGAGCATAGTAAAGCTAAACAGGCTCAATAATGCATAATAAAAATGGACCTGCTGTTCATTTAGCTCCCCTGTTTGAAAATCGTGTCGAATGTAACTGATGGAATAAAGACCGACCAAAAACCCTACAACAGCGATGATCATCAAGAAAATCACCCCAAGGGCATCAACCAACAACCATTCATTTAATGCGATTACCCGACCTTCTGTCACCACTCCTTGCAAAACCAGGGAAGCAAAAATTAATACCAGGGAAATATTGAGCAGATGAATAAGCTCCGCTAATTTCATGGACGGTTTCTTAAGCCAACGCAAAATGAAGGCCACCAGTGAAAGGAAAAGTGGGGTCAGTAACAACCAGGCCAGGTAATTTGTGTACATAAAGTATGCCTATCCTTTCAATGTACTTAAGCTGGCAGAGTCCAGCGTATGCAGTTTTTGATATATTTGAACTACCAGCACGACCATGATGATGACGCCAAAAACTGCATCTGTGGCGATGCCAACTTCGACTAATTCGGGCGCATTGTGTGCCATTAAAGCCAGGGTCAGGTGAGAGCCATTCTCCATCAAGCAGAACCCCAAAACTTGTTTTAGCACATTCCTTTGTGTCAAAATGCATAACTGGCCAAAAAAGAAGTGTGCCACTGAAACAGCAAGGGCAGGTTTAAAGGCAACAGCAATCTTGAGATCCAACTGATTGATGACAATAAATGAAACGACGATGGTAATAGCAGCCAGGATCAGGGAGACTGCTGGTTTTACGGCAGGAGCATCGGGTTCACTGTTACCCATCCGTTGCTGAGCTTTGTAAAGAATAAAAGGTACCAGGAGCGCCTTAGTTACAAAAGCACTGGCTGCCCACCAATATAATTGCTCTGCTTCCATAATTACGGCCAAGGCCAGGAAAATGAGCACTAAGACAATCGATTGCACTGCGTAAAATATTGCAGATAGGCGCAGTTTCTTTGTTTCTATCACCAGCAGTGATGTGAGAATGAGCAGACCGCTCATGCTGTTGATTAAGTTGAAGTTTAGCATGCATTACCTCCCCAAACAGGGTCATCCAATCCAGGCAGCGGCGAAGAAACCCGATACCAGGGTCAATATTGCTAAGGTAACCAGGACAAATTGCATCGCGGGCGATAACGGAGTGGCAGCCTGCACGTGATCGGAAGCTTTACCAGGGACAACGCTGCTGAAAATCCAGAAGATCCAGGCAAAACTGCCGATCGATTCCAGGATTGCCAGAATCACCAAGACCATCAACAAGGGGTGAGCTTTAGCAGCTTCGAAACCGCCGGCAAAAATACTGAATTTGCTAAAAAAGCAATTGAAAGGAGGCACGCCGGTAACTGCCAGGGTAGCAACCGCAAAACTCACACCCACTACTGGCATTTTGGCTGAGATGCCCTTGAGTAAGGTCAAAATCCGTGTTCCTGTCGTAAAGCTGATGGCGCCAGCCACTAAGAAGAAGAGGCTCTTGGCAAAGGCATGATTGAATATGTGAGTTACGGCTCCGTTGAAAGCCAGGTTGGATCCGAAAATGGAGAATGAAAGCGCCAGAAAAATATAAGCCAATTGGGTAATTGTGGAATAGGCTAATAATTTTTTGATGTCTTTTTGTGGAAAATACATGGCAAAACCATACAACATGGTCAAAATCGCCATGATGCTACCAACCACCCCGATCACCTGGGGGACATTTCCTGCAGAAACTAAACAGCGAGCGAAAATATATACTCCTACTTTGACCATCGAAGCAGCATGTAAATATGCGCTGATAGGCGTTGGAGCTACCATGGCATCAGGAAGCCAGAAATGGAAAGGTAATTGGGCTGATTTTCCAAACCCGGCAATCAAGACACCCAGGAATATCACCGTTTTTAACATGTCAGGGAGTGAGGATAGCTCGCTGAGTCTCAGGCTGTTGGTGGCAGCGAAGAGCAATGCAGCAGCTGCATACAAACCTAATGAGGCAACCTGAGTCACAATGATTGCTTTAAGGGCTGCTTTGCGAGCTTTCTCATTGTCATAATAACCGATCAATCCCCAGGAACAAACGCCGGTAAGCTCAAAGAAGACCAACAATCCCAGTATGGTTGATGAATAGACCAAGCCAGCCATGGAACCAATGAAAAGCAGTAAGAACACATAGTATCTGCGAGAAATGGAGGTTTCTGGATGCTCTCGATTCTGGGGAGACAAATAGCCTGTTGAGTAGACGACAATGAGAAAGCCTACCAATATAACTGCCAGGCCAATTAGGACGCTTAACTTATCAATCGAAAGGCCGAAGACAAGCATGTTTCCAAAATAAAGTAGATCGATGTCTTCAGGAATTTTCCCCAAAATGGAAAATTGCACCAAAACATAAATGCTCGATAAAGACGCCAGTAATGCGGTTACCTGGCTTATGAATTTAATCCAAGATTTCGGCAAAACCAGGATCAGCAGTGCTCCCAGAAAAGGGACCAGAATACTGGCAAGGATAAATCCGGTCATCATAGGCTTCTCCTATCGGGATGAGTAATTCTGATACTGGAATTGCTTTTTAAAAAATTCATGTTGTTCGCTCATTACACTAGACATTTGCAAGAAAGAAAACAAATGATAAGACGGCTGCGGCAAGCGCTAACAGTGTAGCTGCCGGTGCTTTGATGAAGCGAGTCCGAGCCATTGCGTTTTCGATAATTGCTGAAATGAAGTAAAACAGGAATGCTTTCAAGGTAAATAAGATAAGGGCGATCACCAAACTCGCAACTGAGAGCTGGGTTGCAGAACCATGAGGAATAAAAAGGGCAATAAATAGAGCAACCAGGACCAATTGTTTCAAGTAGATGGACCACTTTAGGATTGCTAATGATCGTCCAGAGTATTCAGCCAGAGGGCCTTCTTGAATTTCCTGTTCTGCTTCTCCAACGTCAAAGGGCAATTTTCCCATTTCAACAAAAGTCGCAAAGGCAAAGGAGATCAACCCAAGCCAAAATGCCATGGAAAGTGGAAATGTGCCGGTGGCAACCAGGCTAGTGATTAATCCCAAGTTCAACGAACCCGCCAGAAGAGCCATCACAAAGACCACCAGCAGCAAGATCGGCTCAATAAGTGATGCCACCAGTAATTCTCGCCTGGCGCCAATACCACCAAATGGGCTTCCAGATTCAATCCCTGCCAGAGAAAACATAATCCGGGGCCAGGCAAAAAGATAAATGATCAAAATTAAATCTCCCGCCATTTGCAAAGTTGCGTGGATGGTAAGAAATGGAATGATCATAGCTACCAGCAACATGGACGCCATGCTAACTGCTGGCGCGTAACGGAAGATCCACCCGGCTTGTTGAGAAACCACCTCTTGTCTTTTCATTAACTTAACAATATCCAGGTAATTCTGGAGAAGAGGTGGACCTTTGCGGCTGTGCATCTTCGCACGCATCACACGCGAAAAGCCGGAAAAAAGCGGTGCTAGAAGAAGGAGTAAGACCGTTTGGAAAATCCCAATGCTTATCCATAAACCTGCTTGTGTCATAGTCCACTCCTCCCAAAAATGGCGATCAATAGGATTGCCAGGGTGACAATGATGTACAGACAGTAAACGCGGATATCACCCATTTGCATAGCCTGGATCCATAGTCCGGCAGTCTCAACCAGACGCGTAATTGGTTTTGTGATGATGGTTTCAATATACGGCTCAGCGCGTATAATTTGAGTCTTTAAGTTAACGGAGAAACCTCGTATGGTTTGGAATGGCAGGTCAGTTACCGAGCGTAACCAGTAGATTGGATGGAAGTTAACCTTGACAGGTTGATAAAAACTGGCTGCTGTAACCGACATGCGAGGTGAATAGCCATAACCACATGACCATGGTTCTACATTGGTTCGTTTTCCAGGCCGGTAACCACCCAATACCAAAATAATCATTACAGGGATCGCGAGCAAGCCAACCAGAAAGATTGCTACAATAGGAGTGGATAAAACGGCCTGGCTTGCCGAAGCTGGGAAGATGACCTGCCCTTGGGAAACGTTAATAGCGGGAGAATTCAACGACCGGGCAGCGATTTGGGCGATAAGTGGAGAAATCCAGGGGGAAGCTATGCCTAAGAAGACACATCCTAAAGCCAGAAGAGATAGACCGATCATCGTTAAAACTGGAGGCTCATGATATGTTCCAGGTTTTTTGATTTGTGTGGGACCTGAAAATATGCTTGCATAAGCCTTGATGTACACCATGAAAGCAAGCGCACCGGCGAACGCCATTAAGACTGCAAAAAGGGGGCTAAGAACCCGAATGATGAGAAGAGAGCTCTGACTGGCCAAGAAAAATGCCTGGTAGGTAAACCACTCACTGACAAAGCCATTAAGAGGTGGAATGGCTGTAACCGCTATTGCGCCAATGAAGAATAAAAGGGCGGTTCCAGGCAAATAACGCCTCAACCCTCCCATTTGGTTCAAATTCATAGTGTTAGTTTGATCTATGGCCCAACCAGAGCTCAGATACAAAAGTGATTTAAAGAATGAATGGTTTAGTATATGATACAAAGCAGCCATCAATCCAAGGGTTGCCAGCACAGGTAGATCTAATCCTAATCCCACAACCCCCAAGCCTGCGCCCATCAGGATGATGCCTACATTTTCCACACTGGAATATGCCAGTAAGCGTTTAATATTCGACTCGGGCAGGGCATAGAATGCACCGAAGATTGTTGATGCAGCACCAAAAATCAGAATGATAAACCCCCACCACCACTCTGGTGATCCCAACAAATCGATACTGATGCGTAATATCCCGTAAATAGCAGTTTTCTTCATCACTCCTGCCATTAAAGCCGAAGTATGATGAGGGGCCAGGGCATATGTGTCAGGTGTCCAGAAGTGCAATGGTACCATGCCTGCTTTTGTCCCAAATCCGATCAGGGCCAGGAAAAATATCCAATTCTTTACTCGATGGGGATATTTGGATTTGGCGGATAGCCGAAAAATCAAAGGAGTTGGTTTGATGATACAGAAGAAAAATCCCAAGCATGATTAACGCTGCGCCAGCATGAGTAACCAGTAAATAAATATATCCTGTGCGGATGTTTTCTTCTCGATCGGATTTCCATATGACCAAAAAGTAAGTAACCAAGGTCATCAATTCCCAAAAAACGATGAAGAAGAAAGTATTTTGGCTTGTTACCACTAATAACATGGATGCCAAAAACAGGTTAGTGAAAAAACCCATACGAGGATGAATGGGAGCTGAAGTAAGAAAATACAGGCTGCCCGCCACTCCGATCAGGCTGATGATGGCCACGAACAGCGTAGAAAGTCCGTCAATGGATAAAATGAACTTTCCGAAAGTGGGGAGAGAAAAGAGAATCAGGCTGGAGGTTGGACCCGGTATGAATGCATAAAAAGTTGCGATTACGCCAAGAACTGAAGCAATTAACGCGCTTATTCCAGCAGTCTGCCTGCTCGCGCGTACATAATTTCCAAGCGCCAATGATGTGACTGCTCCAATGATGAACACTGCGATTGAAAGCAATAAAAGCGAGCTTGGATTCATTTGTTTAACTCCTCACCTGTAACAGATTTCCTTTAAGCGGATTGCGTGATGTCCTGGTTTTCAGCATGCTTTCTTGTAGATATCGCCGGCTTGAATTGGATATGAGCCACATTTTTCATTTTTGCTTGTAAGTCTAATGATACCGGGGAGCGGTCATCGATCAGGATTAGGGCAGAATGTGGACAGGCAGAAATACAGGCGGGTCCTTCTTCTCGGAAATAGCAGAGATCACATTTTATGGCAACGGTTTTTTGTCCGATATTCCAGGCTAATAATGACAACTTTTCCTGGTAGCTTAATTCCCGCAAAAACATCGGATCGGGTTCCAGTGGTGTATTGAGATATGTATAGTTGCCCAGGTTCGTTTCTTGCCCAGGAACGGGAGTGCCGCCAGGAAGGATATTCCCAAATGGGCAAGCAAGAGCACACATTTTACAGCCAATGCATAGGCTCTCATTAATCTGGATGCTATGATCTGTATGAGTTATTGCCTTGACGGGACATACCAATGCACACATGGCATCTTCACAATGGCGGCATTGGATTGGCATGAGACCGGCGGTGGTGTATGTAACAAAAAGACGGGGATAAGCCTGTAAACCAGCTTTTCGATGGCTCTCAGTACATGCCGCGACACAGGCATAACAACCAATACACTTGCGATTATCTGCGATCACAAAATGATACATCTTTACCTTTGCCCTGACAGATTTTGAAAAATGTAAGCGTTTGCCTCATTGTTTATTTACAATATATTCAAACTTCTGTCATCGGATAGGTGCTGATTTTTATTCTCAATTTAATTTACCTGTATCGTATTTCTTGTTGGCAGCCCTTCAGCGTTTGTCGAATTTCTTGATCAACATTTGTGGAAATGAAATGGAATTGTTACGTAGCGCAATAATTCACTTTGTGTCTGAACGTGCGGAATTTCTCATTCCGGCATTGGTTTTATCCCCCCTTGTGCTATACTTTAATGGTCACTTTTAATTGTCCGATCACACTTACTCTCCCTAATAAACCAGGAGTTTTTCGTGATCCAATTCCATCGGAGTTTGATTTTTTTCATCGTAATAGCTGCAGTTTTGGGCATATTGTTCACAGAAGGATTGAACTCGATCATTCTGATTGACATAAACCCGGTAGCCTTATTATTCTCCAGGGTTATCATTCCTGTTGTGAGTATTGCCATTGTCTTACTCATCTGGGAGAGGCTTTCTCACTCACCCGTTACAAATCCTCGTTCAAATGATCAAGAACATTTCCTTCAAGCGGAGATCTTACAAGAGAATGATGAGCTAAAGACCAGGCTGAAAAGTGTAGAAGCTGAGTCGTCGCGCTTGACAGCGGAATTAGAATCCCAAGTTGAAAAATTTACCCAGGCTGAATATAAGATAACAGTCGGCGAAGAACGCTTCAAGAATATGGCGGATAATATTCGCGAGGGGCTGACCATTATTGAGAATGGAAACCTGGTTTACATTAATGAACGAGCATGTCAAATTTTTGGAGATTGCCCCCAGGGTAATATTGACCATCGTATTCGTACGTTTGCTTTGATAAGCGAAGTTGAGCGATTATTACCTGTGATTGAAAGCTTGGCATTATCCGGTGAGATTCCCCGTGAATTACAGTACTGGATCAAGAATAATAAGGACGAGATTCGCTGTATTCACGAACATTATACATTCAGCATGATCAAAGGAATACAACGTATTTTCGTAGTGACTTCGGATATAACGGAGCAAGTTGAAAACTTTCAAAATCTTGAACACCTGATTGATGACCGGACGAATGAACTTTCAACAGTGCTTGAAGTATCCAAGAAAATTGCTTCAACCTTAGAGCTCGAACCATTATTGAATCTGATCCTGGATCAAATTGAAGCAATCTTGCCGTACAGCGGCGCCGCAATTTTTACATTAGATGATGATCAATTGTCCGTTGTGGCCTATCATGTACCAGATCTTTCAACACCTGCTTACCTCATGGTCATTCCAGTCAGTAAACTGGATATCTATTTACCAGTGATTCTTGAAAAAAGAGTGATGATCCTTGATGATGTATTAGGCAAATCCCCTCTGGCATTAGCTTGTCGAGCGGCAGGGATTGAAATAAACCAAACCCATTTTTTGCATGCTCGATCCTGGCTAGGTATCCCGTTAGTGATTAGAGATCGTGTTATGGGATTATTAAGTCTGACACATGGCACCCCTGGATTCTATTCCAAGAATCATGCCCGCCTGGCTCAAACGATCACGAACCAGGTGGCGATGGCAATTGAGAATGCCCGATTATTTGAGCAAGCCCAAAATTTAGCCACCTTGGAAGAAAGAAACAGGATCGCTCGTGAACTGCATGATTCAGTTACCCAGTTACTTTATGGAATTTCTCTTTATTGCACTGCCACCACGCGCACTTTGAGCGGTGGAAATTATAAACAAGTAGAAGAGAACCTGGCAGAGATCAAAGATAATGCTCTACAAGCACTGCGAGAAATGCGGTTATTAATCCTGGAATTGTCCCCGCCCCTTTTACAAAAGGAGGGATTGGTGGCTGCGTTAAAATCCAGCCTTGAAATCATCGAATCCAGGACTGCCTTAGAAACAGAAATCTTGTCGGATGCAGAATTGAGATTGCCACGTGCAGTTGAACCGGGTTTATACCGGATAGCAATGGAAGCGTTAAATAACCTTGTTCGTTATGCAAATGCGAAAAAAGTGGTTGTGCAACTACAAATTCGTGGAAACTGGATTTTCCTGGATATCAAAGATAATGGGGTCGGTTTTGACCCTCTAACAGCAAGAAACAGAGGTGGAATGGGGATAGTCAGTATGGAACAAAGGGCAAAACAGCTCGGCGGACAGTTAGTCATCGAAAGTAACCCGGGAGAAGGAACCTGTATTCATACAGAAGTTCCTTTAGTGTAAAATAAAAGTAGAGATTAACTTCCAATGATAAATATTTTGATCCTCAAGCGGTTAAAAGAGCAGGATAAGGAGACGCAAAATGGGTGATCTAATCAAGGTGTTGGTTGTCGACGATCATCCTGTCGTGCGCAAAGGAATTCGATCTTTGCTGGCAGAAGAAGAAGATATTCAGGTTGTTGGCGAAGCGGTTAATGGACTTGAAGCAATTGCTCTGCTTAAACAAGTGAAGCCTGATGTTATTTTGATGGATCTGGTAATGCCTGAAATGAACGGCATCGAAGCCATACAAGAAACTGTAAAACTCATCCCAGACGCTCGTATCCTGGTTATGACCAGTTTTGCTGCGGACGATAAGGTATTTCCTTCGATTAAAGCAGGTGCTTTAGGTTATCTGCTCAAGGATTCTGATCCTGAGGACCTGATACGCATGATCCGCCAGGTGCATCGGGGAGAATTATCTATTCATCCGTCGATTGCCAGAAAGGTGATTCAAGAATTAAACCGGCCGGCTCAAGAACCACTAACGCCTTCTCCCTTAACAGAACGAGAAGTGGAAATTCTGCAGTTATTGGCTAAGGGGGTCGAAAACAAAGAAATCGCTCGCTTATTATTCGTAAGAGAAGCAACTGTTCGCACACATGTCAGTAATATCCTGGGTAAATTACAATTGGCAAACCGAGTGCAGGCTACTCTCTATGCCTTGAAGAAAGGTATTGCCCAGTTGGATTCGGAATAGAGAAAAACTGTCTTGTTAAACTAACTCCACAAACGTTGATTATAAATCTCGACAAATGTGCAGACGGCTGCTAACAATGGCAGTCGTTTTTCTTTACCGAATACAGGATAAAAATAAGCGTCAATCTAATGACAGAAGATGCAAATTATTGTAAATAGAAACTGGACCAATGCTTCGCCCTTATTGGCGAAATTTTTCCATTATTTGAATCAAGAACCCTTGATTCTGAAAATATCTTGTTTTTATTCTGTAACCAGAGGTCATTATGGATCGAATTCAATCCTTAGCAGATCTTGCCCGAGTTAAAGAAGAAGCAGGGAAACGACAATGGGAAACGGATCAGAGTTGCCGGTTCATCTTGCGTGTATCTACAGCCAGCTGTGGAGTGGCTGCTGGAGCTTTGGATACTTTGGCGACTTTGAGAGATATCCTTATAAAAAAGGACCTGGACGATATCTGTATCAAAGAAATGGGGTGTTTGGGTCTGTGTTCGTTTGAGCCGATTGTTCAAGTGCAAGAGAAAGACCGGATGCTTGTTACCTATGGGAAAGTGGACCGATTAATTGCCCAACGAATTATCACTGAACATCTCGAAAAAGGTTTGGTTATTCAGGAATATGTCATTGATCTTTTGTAAGCTTGTCAAGACTTTTTCTTTAGGAGTATGGTTATGGGCCAGGCATACAATGAATTGGAACTTGATGCGGTAATTCAGAAAGCTTTAGACCATCACGGTACTGGTCGAGATGCAGTCATCCCCATTTTAAGCGCGATAAATGAGCAAATCGGGTTCATTCCTGCAGAGGCCTTTGGAAAAATACGTCGAAAAATCAATATGCCAGAGGAAGGATTATTCCTTGCAGATAGTCACCTGTTTGCGGTGGCCAGTTTTTATCAGTTGTTTTCACTCCTCCCAACAGGAAAGCATATCCTCCGATTCTGCGCTTCTGCTCCCTGTCATGTGGTGGGTGGGCAGCAAGTACTGGATGCTATTCGGGAATCTCTTGGGATTGATTTTGGTCAAACAACGAAAGATGGTTTGTGGAGTTTGTTGGAAACCAGTTGTTTGGGGTTGTGCAGTGTTGGTCCGGCTTTTGTCATTGATGATGATATTTATGGAAATGTCACACCAGAGAGAGTGTCAAGAATTTTAGCCAGGTACTCCTGAGCTGGGTATGCAGTGCATTGGGTCCGTATCGCAAATAAATGAGGTGACAAATGAAATCTATCCGCTCGATGGTTCTCGTGTCCAACGATCCTATCAGCCTGGAGAGAGGGGCTGAAGAAATCTTCCGGACTTTGCAGGCTGAACTTCGCAGACTTGATCTTATGGATGAAGTCAAAGTAGGTACGATCGGGGATATAACGATACGGAATGACCTGCCTCTGATCATTGTTTATCCTGAGGCAGTTGTCTATGCACCGGTGAGTGCTGATGATGTGATCCTGATTGCTGAGGAGCACCTGTTAAAGGGACAGATCGTACGATCATTATTGGGACGAGAACACCAACCAGTGGGTGAGATATCCTGGTTGCGCACACGTTATGGGGCTTTACCCGCCCAACAAAGAATTGTTTTAGGAAGAGCAGGTTTGGTTGACCCTCGAAGCCTGGATGATTTTATCCTGCACAACGGTTACCAGGCATTAGGCAAGGTCTTGACCCACATGACGCCAGAAGGTGTGATTGCAGAATTGGAGAAATCAGGGCTCCAAGGCCGCGGCGGGGCTGGTTTCCCCACTGGGCGCAAATGGGGGTTTGTACGCAGTGCAAGCGGGAGACCCAAATATGTCATCTGCAATGCTGATGAAAGTGAGCCAGGTACATTCAAAGACCGCATGATTTTAGAAGGAGACCCCTTTAGTATTATTGAGGCAATGACGATTGCTGCTTACGCTGTTGGAGCACAGGATGGCTACATATACATTCGAGGAGAATATAAGCGTGCTTTTGATTATCTTGAAAATGCCATCATGCAAGCAGAAGAACGAGGCTTGTTAGGAGAAAACATTTTTGGTCGAGATTTTTCCTTTCATATTCACCTTCACGCTGGCGCAGGCGCTTATATTTGTGGCGAAGAGACCGCGCTGATTGAATCAATTGAGGGTAAAAGAGGTCAACCACGCGCCAGACCACCTTATCCACCATCTTATGGACTCTTTGGAAAACCGACATTAGTAAATAATGTCGAAACTTTGGCGAATGTTCCCCATATTCTTCTGCATGGAGGTGAGTGGTATCACCAGTTTGGGACAGAAAAGAGCCGGGGCACCAAAGTATATACCATCATGGGGAATGTAAACTCTACAGGTGTTATTGAAGTCCCCTTGGGTATCACGCTGAGGGAAGTGATAGAAATATATGGAAAAGGGATAAAAAGGGGTGGGAAGTTGAAATTGGTGCAAACTGGTGGATCGAGTGGTTCCATTGTACCTGCCAGCCTGCAAGATACACCTATGGATTTCGAATCATGGCGGAAAGCTGGGGTTTCTTTGGGGTCTGGCGCGTTGTTAATCTGTGATGAGCACACATGTGTTGTGGATCTGGCTAAAGTAATCCTTAATTTTTTTAGATTTGAATGTTGCGCTAAATGCACTCCCTGCCGCATAGGTACCCAGCGCTTGTACCAGGCTTTCTCTGATATTTCGATAGGAACAGGCAGTGTTGAAAGTTTTGATGAATTGCAGGCGATAGGCCAGGATATGGAACTGCTTTCCAATTGTGGTCTGGGACAGACGGCTTCAGTGGCTGTAAGGGATATCTTGAAATATTTTCGCCAGGAGGTGGAAGAACATCTGACTCAGCATATATGCCGGGCAGGTGTGTGCAGGTTTGAAAAAACCTCTTCCGAATCTCAGGTGGAATGGCAAAGCCTTCAACAGGCTGTTTGAGTATAAGGAGAAGAATGGATGATTAGCCTGAAAATCAACGGCCAAAACCTTGAAGTAAAAGAGGGGACCACGGTCTTACAAGCGGCAGCAGAGATTGGGGTTGTAATCCCCACTTTGTGCTATCACAAGGATTTATCTCCCTTTGGTGGGTGCCGTCTGTGTGTGGTAAAAGTCCAGGGTGCACGTTTACCCATGACAGCATGTAACCTTCCTGTGAGCCCGGGCCTGGTTGTTGAGACGGATACACCTGAGGTAATCCGTTACCGCCGTGCTGTTCTCAGAATGATCCTTTCCCGTTATTATGATGCAGCTTACTCACCTGTCAATGGTAGTGTTGGCCTGGAACAAGAGAGCGAGCTGGCTCGTTGGGCGAGAGAGTATGATGTGGATATCCGTGCGTATATGGCTAAACGGCCATCTTTCCCGATTGATAGTGACCCCAACCCCTTTGTTTGGGTAGATATGAATAAATGTATCCAATGCACTCGCTGTGTCAGAGCTTGTGCTGAAGTACAGGGACGTTTTGTATGGTCGCAATCGTTTCGAGGATATAAGTCAAGGATTGTGGCTGGCGCTGATTCGACCATGCTGGCTTCGCGTTGTGAATCTTGCGGCGCTTGCGTGGTTTACTGCCCCACTGGTGCATTGAATCATAAAATGTCCTTGCATGCTGGGAAGGCGGACCGCGTTGTTCGCTCCGTGTGTTCCTACTGCGGGGTAGGGTGTGTCTTTGATTTGAACGTGCGCGATGACCGTCCGGGGGGGCGAGTGATTCGAGTGACCTCGAACACGGATCGCAATGTGTCCAGTGTGAATGGTTTGCACCTTTGTGTCAAAGGTCGTTATGGTTATGATTTTATTCATCATCCTCAAAGGCACTTGAAACCACGTGTTCGGAAGTATTTATTGGAGGGTGAGGCGCGTCCCAAAAATCTCGGACCATGGGTAGATGTGGACTGGGAAACAGCGCTAAAATTTGCAGCGCAAGGGCTGTCCAACATCCGTAATCAACATGGGGCTAGCAGTGTAGCAGTGTTAGCATCCGGAAAGTGCTTGAATGAAGAGAACTACTTGTTGAGTAAATTTGCCAGGCAAGTCATCGGGAGCAATCATATCGATTGTATAGCCAATCTTTATTATTCTAGCGTTGTGGACGGTCTGATGGAATCCTTGGGAATTCCTGCCATGACAAATTCTTTGGATGATATTGCTGCACAAGCCCAGTCGTTGTTGGTGATCGGATCGAATTTAACAGAGCAGCACCCTGTTTTTGGAACACAAATTCGCCAGGCGATTTTGAGACGCAAGGTTAAGTTGGTGGTGGCAAGCCCGGATTTTTATAATATTGATGAGTACGCTGCCTTGGCGTTATACCATCGTCCCAAAACAGAAACTGCTCTGATAAATGGCTTGAGTCACATCCTATTGGAAAAAGGCTGGGAGAACCAGGATTCGATAAAGAAATATCCATCAGGTTATCGAGAATTTGTACATTCCTTAGCTTATTATTCACCTGAACGAGTTTCCGGTATCACAGGCATAAGTGTTGAAGCACTTTATGCAGCTGCGGAAACCTTGGCTCACCACAAACCAACCGCTGTGATTTGGAGCGTTGGTTTAGCTGACCATCAAACAGGCAGGTATGCAGTTCATGCATTAGCTAATCTTCAAATGCTCTTAGGGAACCTGGACCAGGCAGGTGGTGGTGTCAATCCCCTGCGAAGTCAAAATAACATGCAAGGCGCCAGCGATTTAGGTTGCAGCCCTGCTTTTCTACCGGGTTATCAGGCAGTGAATAACGAGTTGTCCAGGGAGAAGTTTGAATTGGCCTGGGGTGTCCCCATCGATGAAAATCCCGGGTTCACGGTATCCCAAATGTTGTTGAAACCGGCTGATTCAAGGATTAAAGGCATTTATATCGTTGGCGAAGAACTCATCAATATATCTCAGCAAGCAGCCCTGGTTCGCGAGTCATTGTCAGGGATGGATTTTCTAATTTTGCAGGAAATGGTCCCATCAGAAACCACCCGGTATGCTGATATTTTATTACCTGGGGTTAGCTTTGCCGAGAAAAGCGGCACATTCACTTCAACAGATCGGCGAATTCAACTGGTTCGTCAGGCAATACAACCTTTGGGAGATGCACGCCCGGATTGGGTCATCATATCTGGTTTAGCCAGGCGGATGATGGAATTAGAACGTGAAAGGGTGCAGCCAGGACCGTTCTCAGATTGGAATTATCATGATAGCGAGCAGATCATGCAGGAAATTTCTGCCTTAACACCGATTTATGCTGGCGTTTCACATACCGGTCTGATGCATAATCGCCGTGTCCAATGGCCGGTTGAAAGCCAGGGTTCAGCTGGCTTACCGATTTTGCCCATCGGTACTTTCACAGACGGGCACATCCAGTGGATTGCAGCGGAGCAAGGAGAATTTCCCCAGGTTGATCGATAAGCCGCATTCTGTGAGGCCCAGACTGCTAGGCAATCTAAGCCCTGGCGATCATCTATCTGGGATGCATGTTGCCATGCACCTCGTGCAGCCTACCCGAGACTTTTGGCCGAAGCCAGGGGACGAGCAGCCTCCCACCCATTGGGTTTTGTCTCTGCTTGGCCTTGCTCCAGACGGGGGTTGCCTGGCCGCAACCATTACTGGCTGCGCCGGTGGTCTCTTACACCACCTTTTCACCCTCACCGAGTTATTTTAGCAAAAGCTAAAAAACTTTAGGCGGTATGTTTCTGTGGCCCGATCCGGCAGGTTACCCCGCCCCGGGAATTACCCGGCGTCTTGCTCTGTGGAGTGCGGACTTTCCTCGGCATCGTCAAACGAAGCCGCGATCACCTGACCAACCTGGTTAATCTCATCATACTATTATTGATCCCAACCGTCAACCGCGATAAAATTTGATTCCCCGAAAGACATTCTTTGTCTATTAAACCTTCGACCGCGCTGCGTAGTATAATCTTTTGAGTTGTTGTCACTCTTCAAGTTTTTTCTTTCTTAGGCGCAGCGTCTAAGGTTCTCATGATCCTATCAGTTTTTAGAATGTGTCCATAGGGCTATCTGCAAGGAGTATTCATCCATGGAGTTTAAACTGCAAGCCCCGTATCGTGCGATGGGCGATCAACCGGAAGCTATACGTCTATTAGTTGAAGGGATTGAGAAAGGGTATCGTGACCAGGTACTGCTCGGCGCAACTGCGACAGGAAAAACTTTTTCGATTGCTTCGTTGATCGAAAAGGTCCAGAAACCAGCATTGGTGATGGCCCATAATAAAACATTGGCAGCGCAATTGTATGCAGAATTCAAAGAGTTCTTTCCTGAAAACGCAGTTGAGTACTTTGTCTCATATTACGACTATTACCAGCCAGAAGCGTATGTTCCTCGGCATGATCTTTACATCGAAAAAGATGCGGATATAAACGAAGAAATTGAACGATTACGGCTTGCTGCTACAACAGCCTTGATGTCCCGCAGAGATGTGATTATTGTTGCCTCGGTTTCTTGTATTTATGGTATTGGTAATCCGGAAGCATATGGTCGTGTTGTGATCAACCTGGACACTGGCAAGATTTATCGCCGGAACGCACTGTTGCGTCAATTGGTCGAAAGTCACTATCAGCGCAATGATTTGGAATTGAAACCTGGAACATTCAGAGTGAGAGGAGATAGCCTGGATGTCATTCCTGCCTACCAGGATCGCCTGGGATACCGGATTACTTTTTTTGGCGATGAAGTGGAAAGGATTATTGAATTTGACAGTGTAAGTGGTGAATTAAAACGTGAACTCAATAGTATCCAGATTTACCCTGCCAAGCACTTCATCACTGATGAAGAAAAACTGAAGGAGGCCATTGCCGATATTGAGGATGAGTTGGCCGAAAGGCTGGCGCATCTAAAGACCAATGATATGTTATTGGAGGCACAAAGGCTGGAGAGTCGTACTCATTATGACCTGGAGATGCTGCGAGAGGTGGGCTACTGTTCGGGAATTGAAAATTATTCTAGGCATATGGATCAACGGCCTCCGGGGACTTCACCTTGGACATTGGTGGATTACCTCCCATCCGATTATCTTTTGGTGATTGACGAATCTCATATGACAATTCCCCAAATCCGGGGTATGTACAACGGGGATCGCTCCCGAAAAACTACCCTGGTTGAATATGGTTTCCGTTTACCCTCAGCATTAGACAACCGTCCTCTCACCTTTCAGGAATTTGAAAGTCGAATGGGCTACACTGTCTACACTTCGGCAACTCCAGGACCTTATGAAATGGAGAAAGCCGATCAGGTGGTGGAGCAAATCATCCGGCCGACAGGATTGATTGATCCTGAGGTAGAAGTTCGCCCAATTGAGGGTCAGGTAGACGATTTGGTGAAAGAAATTCGTTTCAGAGTAGAAGCAGGTCAGCGTATTCTTGTGACGACATTGACGAAAAGGATGGCAGAGAAACTATCTGATTACCTGATGGAGCTCGGTATCAAGGTGCATTATCTTCATTCGGAGATTGACACGCTGGAAAGAATAGGGATATTGAGGGACTTAAGGCTGGGTGTGTTTGATGTTGTTGTCGGAATTAACCTGTTGCGAGAAGGACTGGATCTGCCCGAGGTCTCGTTGGTTGCCATTCTGGACGCAGATAAAGAAGGATTTCTTCGTTCAGACACAGCTCTAATTCAGACGATTGGACGCGCTGCCAGGCATGTCGAGGGAAAGGTTATTATGTATGCTGACAAAATAACCCAATCCATGCGCAGGGCGATTGATGAAACCAATCGAAGGCGCGAGAAACAGAATGCATATAATTTAGCCCACGGGATTCAACCCGTAAGTATTTTTAAAGCTGTACGTGACCTGACCGATCAGCTTTCTATGAAAGTAGTTGCAGAGCCTAAAGCGGATTATCGTGTAAAAGGAGCTGCAGGCATGCCTAAAAACGAGCTGCAACGTCTGATCGCCGAGCTGGAAAAACAAATGAAAGAAGCTGCGCGCAATCTTGAATTCGAACAGGCAGCTGTTTTACGAGACCAGGTTTATGATCTGCGAGCTATGTTAGCCGAAGAAAGCAATTTACCTCCCTGGCAGAGAATTCGATTACTTTCTGGTGAAGAGCCATAAATTCATCAAAAATTCAGATCAAGTTCACAACTTCTTCATAACCCCTTGATAAGATGTATTTAGTAAGATCTGAAAGATAGGATCTATAAAGAAATATTATCTTCGAGAGGAGTGTTTACAATGAATAAGATTTTAGTTTTTGGTGTGATCGTTGCTGTTCTGGTTGCTGCATTAGGAATAGCTGGGGTTGCATATGCTCAGACTCAAACACCACCAGTCCCTGAAACCGTTTATGGTCAAGGGATGATGGCTGGGCGTGGTGGTCAGGCTGGAATGATGGGCGGTAGGGGAGCAGCTGGCGCAGGCCAGATGGGCCTCGATGGACCCTTGCATGATTACATGGTTGCAGCCATGGCAAGTGTGTTTGGAGTAACACCGGAAGAATTACAAGCTGTGCATGACAGTGGTCAGACCATGTGGGACTATGTCCAAGAACAAGGTATGACTCAGGAACAGTTCACAGAAAAAATGCTCCAGGCACGCACACAGGCTCTTGAACAGGCTGTGGCCGATGGTGTCATTACCCAGGAACAAGCAGATTGGATGCTGAGCCGGATGAGCCAGATGTGGCAAAATGGCGCAGGATCGGGAGCTTGCATGGGCGGCGAAGTTGGTGGACGTGGAGCTCGCTCTGGTGGGCGCTGGAACACTCAACCAGTCCAACCTGTAACACCTGACGCATAATTTGAAACTTAGCCAATAAATAGATAGCAGACTTCCGGTGTATTGAAGCCGGAAGTCTTGTTTATCCAGCTGGTTGGAACTGAAAGTGCATTTCAGGAATGGATCGAGTAATGCTAAAATAGATCCATGTTTGTTTCAATAACTTGGAAGAGGGCAGTGTTATGACGACTATATTGGTGATTGAAGATGAACCAGAGCTGGTAAAAGTGTTACGATCCTATTTGGAACAGGCTGGTTTTTCTGTGATGAGCGCCGGCCGCGGTGATCACGGTCTTTCGCTCTATGAGCAGAAACATCCGGACCTGGTGATATTAGATTTGAATCTGCCTGGTATGGATGGACTCGACGTGGCGCGTGAAATCCGTAGAAAAGCGAGCACCCCGATTATTATGCTAACGGCCAGGGTGGAAGAAACGGATCAGCTGATTGGCCTTGAGCTTGGCGCAGATGATTATATCCCCAAGCCTTTTTCACCCAGGGTGGTTGTCGCCCGTGTTCGTGCTTTGCTGCGCAGAAGTGAGCCGTCTATTGCCCATAACCAGGTATTACGTGTTGCAGATCTGGAAATTGACCTGGATGCCCATACGGTGTCTCGAAAAGATGAAATCATAGAATTAACTCCTACTGAATTTAGCTTGTTGGCAGCGCTTGCAGCCTACCCGGGTAGAGCATTTAGCCGTCTACAGCTCTTAGAGGCGAGCCAGGGCAACGCGTATGAAGGTTATGAGCGAACGATCGATGCTCATATCAAGAATCTGCGAGCAAAAATTGAAAGCGATCCCAAAAACCCCATTTACGTTGAAACGGTATTTGGAATTGGATACCGCTTTGCCCGGTAAATGGAATTGATTAGGAAAAGCAATGCGCATTCGATTAATCCTTTCGTACGCTTTGATTGTTCTGGTATCTATCAGCAGTGTAGTGTTCATTGCCAGCCAAAATACCGCCAACGAAGTGCGTGCATTCATGTATCGCGGCGGAATGACCAGCTCAGGGGACCTGGTCGAGAGTTTGGAGGCTTATTACCAGGCGAATGGCTCATGGAATGGTGTGGAAGCTGTTTTACTACCTGCAGGAAGCGGTATTGGTCGTCGATCGGGGGGTGCGGGTAACAATCCGAGTATGCCTGCCATGGCGGCAATGATGGACCAACGCATTCGTTTAGCGGATGCTAGCGGGCAGGTTTTGGTCGATTCATCTTCACAAACATCTGGATCCTTGACTACTGAAGAGATCGATGCAGCTCAACCTATTCGATCAAATTTGAAAACTGCTGGTTATTTATTGATTGAAGGTGGGATGAGTTATTCTCGAAATGAGGAAACGAACCTCCTGAACCGCTTGAACCAGGCGGCTGTTACTGCAGCATTGATTGCCGGAGGGGTTTCCCTGCTCTTGGCTTTACTACTAACCTACCAACTATTAAAACCTGTAAATGCTTTAACCCAGGCTGCCAACAGCCTTGCAATGGGAGATTTATCACAGAGAGTATCCGTTCGAGGCAATGATGAGCTGGCTGTTTTAGCGCAAACCTTTAACCACATGGCCGACTCATTGCAAAAAGCACAGAAAAGCCGAAGGGAACTGACTGCAGATATCGCTCATGAGTTACGCACACCTTTAGCAGTTCAACGTGCAAACCTGGAGGCATTGCAGGATGGGATATATTTGCCCACACAGGATAATCTGGGGTCCATATTAGAACAAAACATTCTGTTGACGAGGCTGGTGGATGATTTGCGAACATTAGCCCTGGCAGAATCAGGCGAACTCCCTTTGGAAAAAACTTCCATTGATTTTGTTCCATTGGTAAATAGGATTGTTGAGCGTTTCAAATCCCAAGCCGATCAGAATCAGGTTGGATTTCTATTACACACGAAAATAACCTGGAGCATTCTCTGCAGCTTGACCCTATGCGCTTCGAGCAAATTCTCAATAATTTGTTATCGAACGCACTCCGTCATACACCTTCTGGTGGGAAAATCCAGATTACCACGCGAATTGTGGCGGATAGCGTCCAACTATCCGTTCATGATAGCGGTGAAGGGATCCCTGAAGAGGCTCTAGCGCATATTTTTGAGCGTTTTTATCGGGCGGATCGTTCGCGTAGCCGTGCACAAGGTGGGACTGGATTAGGGTTGGCGATTGCTTTGCACCTGGCGCAGGTGCACGGGGGTGATTTATCAGCCAGCAATCATCCTCAAGGTGGCGCCTTGTTTACATTAAGATTACCCTTGCTCCTTGCAGATTGATGTTGAAGTATTGTGCTGCGGGAAAATCTCCTGAGCGGCTGGACTTATGATCCGATGGTTAGATCAACAGAATGGATCACAGAGTATGGCAAACGTCAACAATGTTACTCGTTTTTTAGATTCCCAAAAGATCGTTTATACAGCCTTTGAATTGCCTGTTGAAAAGCTGGGAGCCAGTGAAGTTGCACAAATTTTGCAAGTATCCGATGAAATTGTTTTTAAAACGATTGTAGTTCTTCGCGAAGGAAAAGGTAAACCGATCCTGGCGCTTGTTCCTGGAATGGTAGAAGTGGATGTGAAAGCTCTAGCCAGGGTGGTGAATGAGAAAAAGGTCCAAACTGCATCCCAACGGGAAGCCGAAAAAATTACCGGTTTATTAACGGGAGGTATTTCTCCCCTGGCTTTATTAAAGCGCGGCTTTCAGGTCGTCATTGATCAAAGCGCCCTCCAACATGATTTAATATATATATCTGGTGGACAGCGAGGCTTGAATATCCGGCTCCGTCCTGATGATTTAATTGCCCTAACGAAAGCTCTGGTAGCTAAAATAAGCCACTGACCACAAGGTTAAAGAATATCTGGCAACTAAGTTTCGATGGATTTCAAACCATTTGAATGTTTGATGTTACAATTGAAATACACCTCTTGCTTCTGTCATCATAAATGTTTAAATATATATTTGTTGGACCAGCAGCCATCGTGATATTAAATTCTTCACTTTTCATGGCTGGCAGGAGGTTGATGAAACTTTACCTGGCAGGAGATCCATATGAGCGATTCCCAATTAGGTACACCTATTATTCAATGTAAGGATGTACATAAGTGGTATGGTAACTTTCACGCCCTAAAAGGGGTTTCTTTGGACGTGCACAAGGGGGAAGTGGTGGTGATCTTTGGCCCATCCGGCTCAGGTAAATCCACATTTATACGCACTATTAATCACCTGGAAGAACATCAACAAGGAACGATCATTGTTGATGGGATTGAGCTTTCGCGCGATATGAGAAATGTCGAGAAAATTCGCATGGAAACCGGAATGGTTTTTCAACAGTTTAACCTGTTTCCTCATCTATCGGTTTTGCAGAATATTACCATTTCTCCAATCCAGGTTCGCAAGTGGTCGAAAGAAAAAGCTGATGAAATTGCATTGCAACTATTAGAACGGGTTGGTATTCCGGAACAGGCGAATAAATTTCCTGGGCAACTATCTGGCGGCCAACAACAACGAGTAGCAATTGCCAGGGCACTAGCTATGCAACCCAAAATAATGCTGTTTGATGAACCTACTTCCGCTTTGGACCCAGAAATGATCAAAGAAGTGTTGGATGTCATGGTGGAATTGGCTCGAACAGGGATGACCATGGTCGTTGTGACGCATGAGATGGGTTTTGCCAGAGGCGTTTCCCACCGCATGGTTTTCATGGATCAGGGGCAGATCGTTGAAATTGGCACGCCAAAACAAATCTTTACAGATCCCCAGGAAGAGCGCACCAAGTTATTCCTCTCTCAAATCCTAACTCATTAGAATTACAATCCTAAAAAAACTAACCGCCTCTTCAATGAATGAGGCGGTTTTTCTTTTTTGATCTCTCGCAAAGCTCGCCAAGTATGCTAAGCTATTCTTCTTTGAAATCACATCGGTCTGATCATTTGCATGGTCAACGAAGTGCGATAAGCTTTTTATTATGATAAGGTAGTGCCGAATCTGTTGAACACAGGAAAAGTTAGCCTTTTATGACAACCACCGGCCTTAATCGGGCAACCTTACGAGCGATCTCAGCGCCAATTACGGTTTGCACAACAGCATCCACATCTTTATATGCTGCTGGTGCTTCTTCCGCTAATCCAGACATAGAACCAGCGCGAATGGTGATCCCACTGGTCTCCAATTCCTGGCGGAGGTGCTCACCTCGTACTGACTTTTTGGCTTTTTGGCGACTCATCACCCGTCCTGCGCCATGACAGCTCGATCCGAACGAGCGTTCCATGCTGGTTTGCGTGCCAACCAGGACCCAGGATGCCGTACCCATGCTACCCGGCACCAGTACCGGCTGTCCAATCTTCTGATACTCCGCAGGTAGACCGGGAGCGCCTGGGCCAAACGCACGCGTTGCGCCTTTGCGATGTACACAGACTTTGATTGCCTTTCCCTCGATGAGATGTGTTTCGATTTTTCCCATGTTGTGGGCGATATCATAGACCTGGTGCAGATGCCAGTTGGAGACTTTACCAGCCAAGACTTCCTCAAACGATTTGCGTGCGTTATAAGCTAATATCTGGCGGTTGGCAAAGGCATAATTTGCAGCACAGCGCATGGCTGCCAGGTAGTCCTGACCCTCTGGTGAGTTAAGCGGTGCGCAAACCAATTCCCGATCGGGTATTTTGATCCCGTAACGCTTGACCGCCGTCTGGAACTCGGCTACATAGTCACTGCAAATTTGATGTCCAAAACCTCGCGAACCACAATGAATTTGGACAACCAGGCAGCCCTCCTGTAGCCCCATCACTTGCGCGGCCTGTGCATCAAAAATGTGCTCTACGAAGTCCACTTCAATGAAATGATTGCCTGCACCCAGGGTGCCCAGTTGAGGTCTACCCCGTTCTTTAGCGCGTGCACTGACTTTGTCGGGATCTGCACCTTCCAGGCAACCATTTTCTTCTGTACGGCTTACATCCATTGGAGTGGCATAGCCAGCTTTTAGCGCCCAGCGGGACCCTTCCCGGCAGACGCGCTCCAGTTCGGATTCGGAGAGGCGTAGCTCACCTTTTTCCCCGACTCCAGATGGGCAGTAATGATTGAGGGCATTGGCCAGATCACCCAGGTAATTCTCGGCTTCGTCCAGTGTGACCTGGGAAGCCAATAAACGCACACCGCAATTAATATCGTAACCAATCCCACCAGGAGAGATAACCCCTGTGTCGCCGGATTTGGATGGCTGTTTGGTTTCGGGAACGCGCGTGGCAGCGACCCCACCGATCGGAAATCCGTAACCCTGGTGCATATCCGGCATCACCACAACGTGTCCTACCAGGCCGGGCAGTGTGGCGGAATTAACAGCCTGTTCCAGTGATTTATCATCCATGACCTGCTCTAGCAAGCGTTTGGTGGCGAAAATGCGCACAGGCACGCGCATATCCTGGCGAAAACTCTTTGGGATTTCCCATTCGAATTCGCTAATCTTGATTAAATCCTTGAGACCAACCATTTTGTCACCTCACACCTTTAACCATATCAGAATTGCTGGTGTTTTGTCAAAGCTGAATATTTCACACATCAAAAACCAGGCGGGTTTTATAACCGTGTTCGCTTTGGGAAACCAACAACTGGTGGTATGTGACTGCTTTGATCTCTTTATCCAAGGATTGTAGGGGTGCACCCGATAGTTTTGCAGAAAGCTGGTGATTTGTAATCTCCAGATGGAAGCCAGTGAAACCAATTCCAGTTTGTTCAGTTATGTAAAGTAATTCTGAGAGGAAAGCTACCAGTAAGCTCTCCGAGTCAGGTGCATGTAACAGAAGGCTGCGTTCAACATGAGGTCCGCTTTCCAATCGTAGACCTGCGAGAGCCGACATCCCTTTTGCAGCCTGGATAAAAAGCTCCTCCAATGATGGGGCCCAAACCTCCAATTCCCAATCAGCAGTATGTTCAATCTCACGGAATCCAGAATTCGAATTTTCCATAGCCTGGTTATTCTACCCTGGTTTAATGGCTCTGGTGGCAATAAATGTGCTGATGTATTTGCATAGTTCGCTTTCCGGGTGAATATCTTCATAAAAGCCAGTCAATAGGAAACCAGCTTTAAGTTGCCCGCCAATCTGGTCTTCCAGGCTATGCCCGAATTCAATTGGCCATCCGCGTTCTAAGAATTGCTTCTGCTTCTCGGGGCTTGGGCTGTGAATATCGGAGTATGGGATGGCATAACAAACTTCTAATTTCTTTTCTTCATCCATCAAATCTAGATCGAAGATATATATTACCGGGTTAATAAACCCTGATAACAGCACACCGCCTGGCTTTAATACGCGATAAGCTTCTTGCCAAACAGGGTTAATATCTGGGACAAATAGATTCGAAACCGGGTGAAAGATCATATCGAAAGTGGCTTCAGAAAAACGAGACAGATCGGCCATGTCACCCTGTTGCAAATCTATTTCTAGACCTTCTCTTTGTGCAACCAAACGGTCTTGGGCAAGCTGAAGGGGAGAATTATCTAACACGGTCACGATGGCGCCGGCCGCCGCTAATACCGGGCCTTGCTGACCTCCGCCAGAGGCTAAACACAACACCCGGCTACCTTTTATTTCCGGATACCAGTTTCGAGGAACCGGCTTGGTGGGAGTCAAAACCAGGCGCCATTCGTCCTGGCGGGCAGCTGAAATTATTTCGGGACTGACCGGGATTGTCCACGGATTGCCATTTTCAACTTCCTGATTCCAGGCTTTTCGATTGTACGAGAGAATATCCATGATTTGCCTTCTTCTTGCTGAAAGATAAGAAAATAGATTTGTCTTGGTTCTGAACCTTTTCACTCGACCGGAGATGTTCACATAGTTGGAAAATTAATTAAGCATCTTGGCAGCGATCTCACGCAAGAATTTTGCTGCCAGCCGGGCGGTCATCTGATTGATATCACGTGTTGGATTTAGCTCGACAATATCTGCACCGATCAAAGGGGCTTGGATTGCCTGGATAATCGAGAGTACCTCACGAGTCGTCAACCCACCTGGCTCATGGTGCGAAACACCGGGTGCGAAGGCTGGATCGAGTGCATCTAAATCCAGGGACAGATAAAGCGGACCTTCAAGAGCAGACACCAAATCGGTGGTCCAACCCTGGACGGGATAGGTTTCTGCATGAAATCGTTCAATTTGCTGGCGAAGATGTGTATTGAGTGAGCGCACACCGATTTGGACCAATCGATCAACTCTGCCCGTCTCCATGATCCGGGCGAAGGGACAGGCGTGCGAAAGACGATTGCCGTCAAATTCATCGTATAAGTCGGGGTGTGCATCGATATGCAGAATATTGATCCTGTCATACCCTTGCATATAACCCGAAAAAATTGGGTAGGTGACTGCATGATCCCCACCCAAACAAAGGAATCGGTTACCTTCTTTTACACCGCGGCTTATCGCGTTTACGATTTCAGTAAAAGGCAGTTCTGTCATCAGAGAAAGGTTCCCACCATCAACCAGGTTTTGCTGTGCTTCCAGGTCGGTGCCGGATTCGCTATACAGGTTGGATGCGCCATCATAGAGTACTTGCCGGATATGTTCGGGGGCTAAAGCTGCTCCCCTTAAGAAAGAAGAATTTTCGTCCCAGGGAAGTCCCAGGATGGCGACTGCGTGAGAGGGTATCTGGTTAATGGTTACAGAACGGATGGGCATCAAATGCTCCTTTGTTTGAAGATGGTTTCAAAATGGAATCATGAAACAGGGTGGTGGATTGACGGTCAATCCAAGCATAATACTTTTGCGCCACGAATCTTTCGTGTTTTCAATTCCATCAAGGCTACGTTCGCTTGCTCTAAAGAGTAAGTTTGAACTTCAGGGCAAATGGGGATTTTCGCGGCGATTTCGAGATAATCAATGACATCCTGACGTGTTACATTGGCAACGCTCTTAATTTCTTTTTCCATCCATAAATGTTTTGGATAATCGAGTTGGTACAGATATTCCTGATCGAAGCTTTCCTTTCGTATGGCATTGATTACCAGGCGTCCGCCGGGGGCAAGATCTTCCAGAGCCTCGACGACTGGTTTCCATACTGGGGTCGTGTCGATGATTCGATCCAGTTTTCTTGGCGATCGCTCACCAATGTCACCTGCCCAGGCTGCTCCCAATTCTAGGGCGAATTTCTGTTCTGAATGGCTCCTTGAAAAGACAAAAACCTCACTGTTGGGATATTGGTGACGCACGAGTTTGAGCACCAGGTGGGCAGAAGCACCAAACCCGGTCAGACCCAGGCTTTGACCATCCTTGATTCCAGTTAACCTTAGCGAGCGATAACCGATCGCTCCAGCACATAATTGCGGGGCAGCCTCAACATCAGAAAAAACATCGGGTATCGGATATGCAAATTCTTCAGGCACACACATATATTCGGCGTAACCTCCTGAAGCATCTCTTCCTGTGGCTTTGAAGTGAGTGCATAAATTTTCATTGCCTGATAAGCAATGATCACACTCTCCACACGCAGAGAAAATCCAGGCTACACCTGCCCGTGAGCCAATCTTAAAACGATCTTTCCCCATATTTTCAACCACTCTTCCAACAACCTGGTGTCCTAAGACCATCGGAAATTTGGAAGGGGGCGTTCTGCCTTCGATCTCATCCAATTCTGTATGGCAGACACTGCATACAGCCACTTTTATTAAGATCTCTCCAGGTTTTGGGTGCGGAATAGGAATATCTGCAAGTTGTAAAGGCTGAGGGTTGTTTTGCAGGTTAACCACCTGCTGTAAGATCATTGCCTTCATAAAACTATCCTACAATTTTTAACCGCAATGCCGACCAATCTTTATCAACCGAGATGATAGCAATCCCTTCCATACCCAAACTCTTTGCATAAGCATTGATTGAATCGCGATGGATATCACCAGCTAATTTTGATGTCCCTTTTATATAGGTTACCCAAATCATACCGCCTGGTTTGAGCGAAGATTTTAAGGTGGGGAGGAATTTTTCTAGTTCATTCTGTGACTTGACGAACAACTGAATAATATCAACCGGATAAGTGGTTTTCTCCATCTGGACAGTATTCTCAGAAAGTTCACCGATTATTTCCAGGTACCCTTTAAATGGGTTTACGAACAACACCGAACGACCCGGTCTGATCATCAATTTTTCAGCAATACTTTTTTCAGACATATGTCCTCCTGTTCTTAACTCTAAATGGGTGGACCTCGCCTGATTATTTCTAATAGCTTTGGCATTGTTTGCATCACCAAAATTTGGTAAATATAAACCGAATTTCACCATGACTTTTCCTGAGTTTGAAGGAAAATCTTTTTTGAATTATGATGAAAGCGAGGAATCCTTCGTAGGCGTTTCTGAATCGACATTTAATGGCTTTGCCAACTCATTTTCCTTTGATAACTTTGCTTCTAATTCTGAAACACGATTTTTTTGTTCATGCAATGCAGTTTCCAATTCGGAGATTTTCTTTTTTTGATTGCGTCCCATCCATCGGACCCGAAGGTTCGTTGGGAGTGACACAAAAAAGCTGATCAAAGCACCTGCTAACAGGGACGCGACTAAAACAAAAGCCAGGGAACTCTGAATTTCCCAAAATAGAAACGAGACGATTACAGGGTCGTTGTTTTGTGCTGCAAATAGGATGGCGATGGCTGCAATCAACAAAGCGAGGAAGAGGAAGAATTGCATCTGATATCTCCTGAGATATATTCGTGATATTGGATTGGTTCGTTATAAGTATATTTTATCAAATTCATGTGCTCATCGGTTCAGCAATTCGAATGGAACTAATTTTGTCATACTGGCGTTAAAACCTTGTCACTAGTTATTTTTAGTGAGTTGAAATTTACAATTCACCAGGATGTGTATCTGCTCTGTCGGACCATCAATTTTTTCTCGGATATGTTGCTCTTGATGGCTCATTTGTTCGATATCCATGATAATGCTACAATAATGGTTGTATGAAGATCAGTCTAAAAATTGGTTTGCTAGTTGTCTTGGTTGTCTTGGGAGGTATTATCTTCGCAGGATGGTTTTGGATTGTAAAAGATTTACCTTCAATGGATGGACTGGCAAATTCACCGCTGCGCCCAAGTGTTCGTGTGGTCGATCGTCATGGAAGATTATTGTATGAAATTTTGGATGAATTCGGTGGCAGGCATGTAATTGTTCCCCTTGAGAAAATCCCAACAAATATTCGTTATGCCACACTGGCTACTGAAGACAGGAATTTTTACCTGCACCCTGGCTTTGATTTGATCGGCGTTGCCAGAGCTGTGTGGATAAATCTCAGAGGCGGAGAGACGATTTCAGGCGCTAGCACGATAACCCAACAGGTCGCCCGGAACATGTTAATGACTGCGGAAGAGAGGGCAACTCGTAGTTTACAACGTAAATTGAAGGAAGTCTTTCTCGCCTGGCAAATCGAACGCCAGTATGGAAAAGATGAAATCCTGGCTTTGTACCTCAACCAAACGTATTACGGGGGTTTGGCTTACGGGGTTGAGGCTGCGGCTCAGACCTTCTTTGGAAAATCTGTGTCAGAGTTGGATTTGGCTGAGGCAGCCTTAATCGCTGGCCTTCCCCAATCTCCAGCCCATTACAATCCATACACTTCTTATGAAGCTGCCAAAACTCGTCAGGAGACGGTGTTAAGCTTAATGGAACAGGCAGGTTGGGTTACACCTGAAGAAAATCGCCTGGCTCTTCGCGAGCCCTTGATATTGGCTGAGACACCATATCCGGTGGAAGCTCCCCATTTTGTGATGATGGTCAGGTCAGAGCTTGATCAGTTGTTTTCTCCTGATGAGATTATAGACCAGGGTGGTTTAGTCGTAGTGACGACGCTAGACCTGGATTGGCAAGGCCATGCAGAACAAGCGATAGCTCGCCAGTTGAAAAACCTTTCGTATCAGTAAGGATGGAATGGGACATAATGTTAACAATGCTGCCCTGGTGGCATTGGATCCGTTAAGTGGGGAAATCCTGGCTTTGGTTGGCAGCCCAGATTACTTTGATGCGCACGAAGGTGGAGCGATAAACATGGCAATTTCGCCACGTCAACCCGGATCTGCCCTCAAGCCAATCGTTTATGCAGCCGCGCTAGATCCTGACAATCCTACCGGGGGATGGACAGCTGCGACCATGTTGTTGGATGTGAGCACAGCTTTCCAAACGCACGATAACAAGGCCTATATTCCGGCGAACTACGATCTACGTGAACACGGACCCGTTCTTGTCCGGCAGGCATTGGCTTCATCGTTAAACATACCCGCTGTTATGGCTTTAGATCATATTGGCTTACAAACCCTGGCTAACTATGCTACAAAATTTGGGATATCGACTCTCAACAATCCTCATACTTATGATTTATCTTTAGCTCTGGGTGGCGGCTCGGTACGCTTATTAGAATTAACCACAGCCTATGGAGTGTTTGCCAACGGCGGTAATCGGGTTACACCGAAAACTATTTTGGAAATTCAGAACTCAAGGGGAGATAGCCTATACCGTTCCCCTGACATGCCTTCCATGCGAGTAATTGATGAAAGGGTTGCCTGGTTGATCAGTGATATTCTTTCTGACGATCAGGCCCGCCGCTTGGGTTTTGGGCCGAATACGGTCTTGCGAATTGATCGTCCTGCGGCTGTTAAAACCGGAACGACCAGTAATTTCCATGATAACTGGACGATAGGCTATACCCCAGACCTGGTTGTTGGGGTGTGGACGGGTAACACCAGTTATGCGCCAATGCGGGAAGTCGACGGATTGTCAGGAGCAGCGCCAATCTGGCATGATTTTATTCGCTCTGTGTTGAGCGGATCACCAAAGCTGGAATTTAGCCAGCCTTCCGGCTTTTTGCAGGTTGAAATTTGCACGCTTTCAGGATTGCTGCCCAATGAAATATGTCCATATCTGAAACGGGAATGGTTCATCCAGGGTACCCAACCAGTTACACAGGATTATCTTTACCGTCAAGTGATGGTTGATGCCAACACGGGAAAATTGATCAATACTGATACGCCAGAAGATCGCCGGGTTCCCAAATTAGCTTTGGACTTGCCTCCCCAGGCCTGGTCATGGGCTCGCTCACAAGGGCTACCCTTGTATGCGGACATTGTGAGTAATTCGCAGTTACCAGGACAACTCTTCGAGTCTCAAGCATTGGAAGAATTACACATCCAAAGCCCACCGGATGGTAGCCAATATCATCTTTCAACATTCACAGAACAATCAAACCAGAGGATCCTGATTCAGGTAGTTGGATCGCCATACCTGATACAAGTCGACATCATGGTGGATCATCTGGTTGTAGAGCACTTGACAGAGGCGCCATTTCAAACATGGTGGATGCTTGAGCCAGGTAGGCATTTGATTTTGGCAAGCGGGCTTACACTTGATGGGACGCGTATCACCAGTAGTCCAGTGTATATCATCGTAAATCAATCCAGCCTGCCATAAAATATTTCCGCGAAAATCCATGATTCTCTGGACAGTAATTTCTGATCAGAGTGTGCATTCGATAACATCCGATTAAATAAATGAACGGTTGGAACCAATGATTCCATACCGTTCATTTTAATCAAGCTTTTGGTTAGAAATACAGTCTATTACGCTTTTCTTCCACCCTTGAGATTGTCCATTAAGACCTGAAGCTCATCCATTTTTCCTTCAGCGGCTAGTTTTGCCTGTTGCGGCCAGGATGCAGGATTCATAAATTGCAGACTATTCTCTTCGAGGATGGTTTTTAATTGATCAGCTTTTGTATCTGCCAATTGGGCGAATGTTGAGATGCCTTGAGCCTGCAGGATTTTGTTAACTTTAGGTCCGATCCCTTCCAGGATGGTCAGATCATCCGGCAGGTTCGGTGTTTCCGGAAGCTCAATGCTTGCTGCTCGAGTAGGCGATTCACTCACATGAGCGTCTTGAACCTGCTTGTGTTCCACATGAAATGGTTCTGGGCCTTGCTTGGCAAAGCGGGCTAGCAACCACCACACGATAATAATGACTACAACAACAATCAGTACTCCGACCCAATCGTTCATATTGTCCTCCTGTCAGGGTTGATGTTACGTGTTAATTATACTTTACCCCTCCTTGAATTGTATACTTCTGGCACATGAATTAGAAAAACCAAGGGTAGTTAATTCAACTACCCCTGGTTTTTCTTTCTACTGTGCTGGATTGACGGTGAACAGACCACCCTCACCTCTCCCATATACATCGGGAAAATAAAATTCTTGGGCAGTGGGCGGAATGGTGTAGAATTCACCGACCGTGCCTGCGCGCACCAGGTATGTGTAGATATAAGTCCCGGCTGGCAAGTAATCGGCGGCTAACACGACTTTTTCATCCTTGTATTGGAATTGGGTAAAGTACCACCAACCCCAACCTTTCCAGAACAGTTCTTCCGAGGAAAAAGCTTGTGGTACAGAAATGCTCTGTGGGCTCGTAATCAAGGATTGGTCTACAGCTTCTAATCCGGCTGGCAATGGATCGTCCACGACAACATAGTGAACTGCATTTGGCGCTACAAGAGTTAGACGGGCAAGCAGCAACTCGCCGTGATTGGCATCTGTGACAGGTGTCTGCAAATCGTCCAGGCGATAGTAACTGCGTGAGACAATCAACCCCTGGTCCAATGACTTGACCTGATCTACGGGAAGCCAGACATTGAGATGGGCTGTGTAATACAGGTTGCCAGGTCCTTCATCACGGGCAATCAACAATCGGTTAGCTTCATCTGAGACCAGTTGCCCAATCTCGACCTTGAGTTCCAATGTGTCTCGCAAACTGGTTTTGTCTGCAATTCCGCCGCCCAATTGTTCACCATTCAACGCGATTCCATACTGGTAATCTGCTTTCAATTCACCGCTGGAAGTCATCCAATGAGTCAGCGCCATAAGTGTCCATGCAGTTTCCTGGGTGCCATTCCAGTGCCCATTTCTGCGATGGGTAATCAGCCAGCGCACAGCATTGGCATTTAGAGGGTTTTCCGGATCTATCTGCCCTAACGCGGACAGGATGATGGCTGTGGTCCGGGTATCGGTATTCCAATTCCAGCGATCCACTTTACCTTCTTCCCAATGGGCGCCGCTTGCCGAAAGAATGGCAGCGCTAACCAGATCAGAGAGCAAGGTGTTGACTCGGGTATCTTCAGCATCGATCTCGAACAAAGTCTGTGCTAAAAAGGCGCGTGCATACAGGCTTGAATTTTGCCTGTGCTCGAAGAGTTGAACAGTGCTGCTGACATCTGGTTTTCCGGCCTGGTTGAGAACATATAACAGGAATGCCTGCCGGTTGATTTTCTCGGAGTTCTACCAGGCGCACACTGGAAAGGATCTGGGTTTGCAGATATCTTATGCCGAGGGATAACATTTTTGGACTTATTTCATATCCCGCGCTTTGTGCTTCCGCTAAACCTAGCACGACGTATGCAGAGGTCAGCGGATCACTTTTTTCTGAGCCCCACCATCCCCAACCGCCGTTGGCATTTTGTTTACTACTGATTTGCTGGATGGCAATCGCCACTTGCTCTTTCAGTCCAGCTTCCAGAATTGGGTCACTTAAGTCAGATGCAATGAGCGCCTGAGTGGTAAGCACATTGGGTAAGAAGCGTGAAATCGTCTGTTCCAGGCAATCGTAGGGGTATTCCTCCAGGTAAGTCAGGCTATCGGTCATGCTTGCAGCCAGGGATGGAGAAAGGCGTAGATCAAGAGTGCCTTGTTGGATATCCCAGCTTTCAGGAAGGTTGATGGCTTCCAGAACCGAACCACTGGCGGTTAGCATGCCAGATGTGCCCACTGTTTCTGGGACGGTGTAGCGATAAACAGGAATGCCCTGGTTGTCTAGTGTTCCCATGGTAGGGCGGGTTGCATCACTTAGATCGCCCGATTTCGCTTGAAACACCAGGTCGACCCTCTCAGCCATTGGTTGCACATTGGCATCCCAAGTGATATAAACCTGGCTGTTTGCCTTTACCTCGACATTCTGAAGAGCTGGGCCATCCAGATCGACACCGATGGCATCCAGAGATGCCTCAACCTTTAAATCCTGGGATGTATTATTTTGGATAGAGGCTCCAAAACGGACCTGGTCGCCAGCAATCAAGAAGCGCGGCGTCTGAGGTCGTACTAATAAAGGCTTGCTGCTTACCAGATCCAGAGTTGTTTGACCGACCAGTGTATCCAAAGTTACAGCTCTGGCATCCATACGCCAGGTGGTTAGATTGTCGGGAAGTGTTACGCTGATATTGGCCTGACCATCATCGCCAGTGACAATAAATGCTTCCCAAAAAGCTGTGTCAGGGAAATCTTGACGAACGTCAACCACACCCAGCTCGCCAATACCTTTCTCTCCACCTCCGCCGCCCATGCCCTGTCCTTCTACGATTTCTTCGCGGATATTCTGATTGTAGTCTTCAATATTCAAGGTCATCGGCACAGAGGTCCACACACCGAGATTGCGTTGTGAATAGAAGTACTCCACAATTGGCGTGCTGTTCGGTTCCATCAGGGACAGAGTTGCTAGATCGCTCAATCCGAGGGATACTTCGGCTTGAACGGGCTTACCACTGAAATCCAAGGTGCGGATGTTGTAACGGACAGTGTCCCCAGGACCGGCTTCGGATGGTTCTGCTTTGAGCTCAATTTTTACAGCGACCTGACTGGCATCTACCTGAATTTCCTTTAATCCCATTTTGAAATTAGGGCGCAAATTGTTTTCATCTATTCCTTTGACAATCAGAACCGAGATGTATACATTGGGCGCCATTTGCGGGGTGATGGGTAATTGATAGACGGTGCTGTTGCTGGTTAGCTTGACCACATCCTGGAAGTGCAGGCTTCCGCGTTCAGCCGTCACCAGAGCATAGGCATCTCCCTGGAATGGAGAGGCGATTAAAATTTCTGCCTTTTCTCCAGGTTGGTAAGACAACCGGTCGGTGACCAGGTCGAAGCTGCGATCGTTGGTTTGCCGCCAGGGAACAAACTCATCACCGGCTACCCACACATAAGTGGAAGCCTGTCCAAGATTTTCACGAGAGTCCAGGCTCTTAACCCTGGCCCGATATACCCCACCATTTGGAGGCGTAAAATTGGCTTCGACCAAGCCTTGGGCATCGGCGACCAGACCATCCAGGCTCTCGATCAGTATTTCTTCAACGGTAGATTTCCAGGTTACCCGGCCTTCTGCATCTTGTTCTTGAACACTGTACCATCGCCGTTCGATAAATTCGACGCTGATCTCTTGTCCTGGCAGGGGTTTTCCCTCCCAATCCAAAGCAACCATTTCAAAATTTAGAGGTTCTCCAGTCTCGCCGATATATGTTGTGGAGCGTACCCCCGGATAGACTTGTGAACGGTGGGCAATGATTGAAGTGCGCCCACTGACCAGGTTTTGGGAGATATCAATGATCGAGGCTTCAAATGTTAGTTTTTGGCTGGTGCTGGAGGTCCCCAAGTTGACGGGAAGTTTTGTTGAGTAAGCGCCAGCATCATCAGTTGTTCCCTGACCTTCAGCAACGATTTCGGAGCTTTGACTTTCACTAGCGTAAAAATCCTGATATTCTTCGAAATCTTCAAAACTGAACATGGCGTAATCCCCCGGAGGGGTAAAGCGAAAAGCTTCTTTTGTCAGCGTCCAGTCCACCTCGGCATCGCTCACCCCGCCGCCAGAGTAATAATCAGCCTGCACGGTGATGGAGAAAGTATCTCCGTTTAAGATGTTTTGCGGATCACTGTTAACCATCACCTGAAATTCTGGCCGTCGGTATTCAGCCACATTAAAACTGAGTGTGCCGATTGGTTCAGCCTTGTCGTCAATGTAAACATTCAACGTGTAATAGCCGAGACTGGCTTCGCTATCCAGGGTGAATTCTCCGGCAAAACTCCCCATTGAATTTAGTTCGTATTCTTCGGTGAGTACCATGTCCTTGAAACTTTCGATGGTAACCCGTACATTTTGGAAATCAGGCAATTTGTAATCCAGGTCTTCATCCAAACGAACTATGCCTTTAAAATATACCGGCTGACCTGGACGGTAAATGGGCCGTTCGGTGTAAACATAGGCGATTGGCTGGTTAGTCGGGGAGAAATAGCTGCCCCAGATACCATAATCCCATAAATTAAATCCGCTGCCCCAGTCCGTTGATGTAAGCGCAAAGACCTGTTCGTTTTGCGCCAGGACATAGCGGTTGGAGTAATAATCTTTGGTAGGCGGCAATTCCAGATGGAGTAGTCCATCTGAATCTGTCGTGCCTTCCCCGATGGGTTCGAATTTGTCGCTATAAATTGTTATGGGAATATCTGGGACTGGCTCACCGCTTTCGAGATCAGTCAGCCAGACCAATCCATCGGAGGCGCTGGTTTTGAAATTCAGGCTGGATGTGGCAACAATCAAAAGGCGGTAATCGTCGTAATAACTTGGATTCGCAATATCTGGCGAATGCAAAGCCAGGAAGTAGATGCCGTTTTCCAAGCTATCTGCATCCTGAGGTTTTGGTGTCAAGCTTGTCAAGACACGCTCATTCAGCTTCCCTTTACTGTCGATGACTTCCTGCCAGACCAAATCACTCGATGGAGGGCGGAAATCGGAAAGGGAAACTGAACCAGTTTGAAATGCCACGAATTGCTCTGGACTCACGCGATATAGTTTGACAAGCACCGATTTTACATTCCGGTAGGCAACAAAGAATTCTTGCGGTCCGCCCTGGCGTAAAATGGGTGACTGGTAGGGCATCTCCAGGTATGCAGATGGTTCGTAAGCAGCAGTGGTGAATCGGAATACCTGAGTGTCAGGAATCTCATTTCCGTAAATGTCTTGCATGCCCGCTAAGAGTTGAATTTCGTAATTCGTCGATGGTTTTAAGGAGTAAGTTGAAATGCTCCAGTCCCATTCGTTGTACCACCATTTGGTCTCCGTGTCGGGTTTTGGGGAAATGACGATCCTTTCTTTGACCGATTCGATATTCATGGGTGAAGCAAATCGAATGCGTAATTCACTGGAAAAAGTTTCTTGTTTAATGCGATCCGTAGGGTTCACGCCGATGACTGCTGGTGAAGGCAATGTGTAGAAAACCCACCTTAATCCCTGGTTTAAGGATGCGCCATCCACTGTTTGAGCTTTCTCATCTACTTCCAGAGTGTATTGTGTATCCAGCTCGAGGCGATCAGTGGGACTAATTTTTACTTGAGTTGATTCTTGATTCCAGGTTGCATCCCACGCTACAATTTCTCCCCCCGCTCCTGTCAGGCTGATCGCATTTTCGGTTTTCGAATGTTGCATCGGCTGGAGAAAGTGGATGGTGAAATTTTCTGTTAGATGGATATTTCGTACAAAATTCTTTGGGTTTTCACGTCCATCTGAGAGGAAGAATGATTTTATTTCAGCTTTGGCAGTGTCAAAACTCCATGAAAAATCTTCAGCTAATTCTGAATCCTGAACAGCATCAGTCAGACCGGCTTTAACTGTTACCTGGTATGTGGTATCTGCTTTGAGAGGTTTTGATGGCTGAAAAGCGTAAATGGATGTATTGATCCATTTACCGTCTCCAGGCAATTCTGGTGAAATGGAAAGTGGAGAAACCTGTTTCGATTTTTCCTCTGAGATGACCAATGGAACAACTGGACGATTAAAAATTACCGTGATGACAGCATTGTTGGCGATTTCCTTTGATTTATCTTCGGGAAATACCTGGCTAACCTGTAATGGACTGATGGTGTCAAAAGTCAACTCCAGAATCTCACTTAATGTTTTGCCTTGGGCGTTGGCTGCATTTTGATCGAGGATTGCCGTAAACGAACTGCCAGGTTTCAAGGATTGACCAGGAGTAAATTCCAGGGTCCGAGGCGATGGCCATTTGATTTCCCCATCGATTTTGTTGCCCTGAGAATCCAGAAATTTCCAGGCAGCGTTCGTTTTTTCAATATCCATTGGCTGGTTGAATATGAGCTTGATGGGACCTTGTGTGGATAGGGGCTGGTTGAACCCAGGGTCAGTATCAATGACCTGGATAGGCAACGAGGAACCATCATCTTTGACCCGCAATCCCAAAATTTCTGAAGTGGGGGTGACAGCTTCGATTGGCTTGGTCTCTGTTTTTGTTTCTTCAGATAATGGTAATGTGTTCGGTCGGCAGGCGCTGAGGAACAATGTGGCGATCAGGATGATTGAGAGTAATTTTCTGGCGCAAATGGCTTGATTGATTTTAGGATTCGTAATCCAATTTTGGTTGTCCATAATCACCTCTTGTTTTGTAAAAGAACGTGTAATTTTTATTAGGAGATAATTTCTACAATGACGCCAGCCTCAGCCCAATCATATAACCATTTCGCATCTTCTAGATTAAGGATTATACAACCATAAGAGGCTGGTCTTCCCAAGATGTTGGCCCATAGTCTTTGCCCATTTGATAATGTAGGCAATCCGTGAATACCGTTCATAAATCCAGGCCAGGCTTCATAAATACCAAGGAAGTTTGGCATGTGCAAGTCCCAGACTGAAGCATAAGCGTTCTTTTCGTGAGTCTGAACCTGGAATATTCCAGGCTGGGTTGGAGAACGATCGATACCTGTGCTGATGATATGCTCTGATATCAACCCTCCATCTTGATACACCCAAAGGCGTTGCTTTTGAATGCTAATGACAATGCGCTTGTTCAAAACCACCGGCAAGGGTATTAATTCATCTTTGGAAGGGATGGTCAATAAAGACCCTGACTGCAAATGATCAGGATCTATGCCGGGATTTGCCTGGATGATTTTCCAAAAAGGCATTCCAATTTTCCAACCGATTTTTAGCAAAGTATCCCCAGGTTGTACCGAGTATGTAGTTGGTGTATGGCTGATCAGAATGGTAGCAACTTGTTGGTTCTTAACCGCCTCGGCAATTATTGGGCTGTTGACCTCGGCGTCAAAATAACGTCCTTCACCCAGGTCATTCTGCCACTGCTGTAAAGAAATGGTTACCTTTGCCTTATCCAGGCTGATGATAGGTTTCTGGTCTTCAATTTCTAGAGAAAGCCAACTGAGAAGGGTCTCTTTAGGAATGGAAAATTCCAGATACTCATTACTGAGTGCATCGAAAGCCCGAAAGCTGGCAGGCGTTTTTATAAATTCTTCTGCCTGCTCCAGGATTGGCGTTAGATCGCTCACTTGCGGTGAAAGAGGAAGCAGTTGAACCATTAAAACCTTGTTTTGCATAACATTAAGGGGGTTCTTCTCCAAAACCGAAAGTGTATCGTCTATATTAATCGTGTATCCAATTTCACCTGGGATGGCAGTTAAATTTGAGCCATCCACGCGAATAGATGCGTTCTGCGGTGGAGCACTCATATTGGGAACAAGCTTCTCGAGCCCGGCTTGGGCTTGGGCACGATCAAAATAAATGGTTGGGGTGATTTCCCAACCTTGAGTTACACTGACCAGGAGATGCCCGAAACGATCCAGGATGGAATTTTGGTGACCAACCTGGTAGGCCTCTTGTACGGTAGCTAAAGCATCCAGATGAAGACCTAATTCTGCTGGTGAAACACTGATGGTATGCATGCCACTGGTCAATACAATCTGGTTCTCAAGGTTCCAGGTTTTTTCCAGTTCCAATGCCGCTTCTGTGATCAACATCCCACCAACATCGCTGGATGCGATCTTCACACCAGGGATTATTCTTCCAGAAACTTGATAATAACCGTAGAAACCTCCCACCAGGATCACTACGATCATTGGAATGAGGATGAGCCCGCTCAAAAAAAGAAAACCTAAGACTTTTCCCGGATTGATGGGATGAACGGGATGCATACGCTCAATTACCCTTACCTGCGAATTGTTCTGCCTGGTGCGGACATAGCTTTTTGGGGTTTGGCTGGTAGGACTTTTTCTACGTTGATTATCCTGATGATTATGTTGAATTCATGTCTTTTAGACGAAAAAACAACCTGCTAAGTTCCTTTAGATAGAAAGAGTTCGACATCTATCCTTGCTATGTAGTGTACTTGAGAATAGAGCGTCTGGTCAATCCCCGTCTCTCAAGAAAGTGGAAGAATGTCATATTGACCACCGGTTTTAGTAAAGTTATAATTTCCACAAGTAAACATGATCGCTGGAATATCATCAATGATATTCAAACCGGCGATATGAACCTTCGGGGCAGGGTGAAGCATGAACCACACCAGGAATCATGCCATTCCCGACCGGCGGTATAGCCCGCAAGCTCTTGATCAATCAACGAGCACGATCTGGTGCAATTCCAGGGCCGACGGTACAGTCCGGATGGGAGGAGGTTCACCTATGACTTGATCTGATGCATGAGCCTTGTGTTAATTTAGACTCATGCTGATGTTATAGGTTGTCTCATTTTGCCCCGAACATTTTGATGTCGGGGTTTTTTGTTATGGAAAGGTTGAATACGATGAGTGCTCATCTGTCTGATACGACCACCAGGCAGAATAAAATCCAAGCTACCAGAATTATTCTGGTGTTTGTTTCTTTCTTTGTGGCGATATTATTATGGGAGATAGCGGTGAATGTAGGGAATTTCCCTGCTTTTATCCTTCCTGGACCGTCGTTAGTTTGGTCGCGATTTATCCAGGTGATCCAAGACGGGAGTCTTGTGAGACATGCGATCGTGACCCTGGGAGAAGTGGTGGCTGGTCTGGCATTGGGTACAATCGCTTCAACTTCCCTGGGTTATTTTTTAGCGAAATCTAGAACAGTTGAACGCATCCTGGCTCCCTACATCGTTGCCAGCCAATCCGTTCCAGTCGTTGCTATTGCACCTTTATTGGTGATTTGGTTTGGTCCTGGGCTGTTTTCCAAAGTGTTAATTTGTGCATTGATTGTTTTCTTCCCTGTATTGGTTAACACGGTTGTTGGATTACGTTCTGTTTCTGATGATTTACGCGATTTGATGCGCTCCTTACAGGCGACTCCCTGGCAGACATTTCACCTTTTGGAAATTCCTGCAGCTTTACCTGTTTTCTTAGGTGGATTAAGGATCGGTGCAACCCTATCCGTGATTGGGGCTGTGGTAGGTGAATTTGTAGGTGCTGATCAAGGCCTCGGCTTTATGATTAACCGGGCACGCGGTCAATACGATACTGCGTTAGTTTTTGTGGCTGTTTTGATGTTGATTATCATGGCAGTTGCATTGTATGGAACAGTCGTTTTCTTAGAGTCTCGCTGGCTTTCTTGGAGAGAACGACCAGAATAACCCTTGCTTTTCGCCAGTCAAAATGTTTCTTTTACCAGGGAAACAAGATAACTGTTATCAAAAAAAGGTTTGGAAAATTTAAAAAAAAGAAAAATCCAGGAGCTTTATCATGAAAAGTCGTATTTTAATCGTTCTATTTCTGTTAATTTTTGCTTTGAGTGCATGTTCTACTACAAGCCAGGCGCCTACCACGCAGGCAACCCAGGCAACACTAACCAAGATCCGGCTACCCATGGGATATATTCCCAATGTGCAATATGCGCCTTTTTATGTGGCAGCCGAAAAAGGATTTTACCGCCAGGCGGGTTTGGAGATTGAATTTGATTATAGTTTTGAAACAGATGGTGTAGCCCTGGTTGGTGCGAATGAGCTGCAGTTCTCCTTGGTCTCCGGTGAGCAGGTGCTGTTGGCTCGAGCTCAAGGATTACCCGTGGTCTATGCGATGGCCTGGTGGCAGGATTATCCTGTTGGTGTGGTAGCGTTGAAAGAGCAGAATATCCATACCCCGCAAGACCTTGCTGGACATACCATAGGATTGCCAGGTCTGTTCGGAGCCAGTTATATCGGTTTGCGAGCTTTGCTTAATGCAGGGCAGCTTGATGAGTCCGATGTTTCCTTACAGTCTATCGGATATAACCAGGTTGAGGCGTTGGTTGCCGGACAGGTAGATTCGGTAGTCATTTATGCGAATAATGAACCTTATCAATTAGAAAAATTAGGTTATCCAGTCGATATGGTCAAGGTAGCCGATTACGTAAAATTGACATCCAATGGACTCTTAACCAATGAGAAAACGATTGCAGAAAACCCCGATCTGGTTCAAAGGATGGTGGATGCGACATTAAAAGGGATTGAATATGCCTTGGATAACCCTGAGGAGGCATTCGAAATTTGCAAGAAGTATATTGAAAATCTCGATCCGGCTCAAGAGAAGGTTCAAACACAGATATTACTGGCGACAATGGAGTATTGGAAATCAGAGCGTCCAGGGGTAAGTGATCCGCTTGCATGGGAAAACATGCAGAAAGTATTACTAGAAATGGGTTTATTAGAAACTCCACTGGATCTTGAAAAAGTTTATACCAACCGGTTTGTACAAGAATGAATCAAGAGTTGAGACAATGAGTGAATGCCCTGGTGTGATTTCGGAAGAAGTAATCCGCGTTAGCGAGTTGAGCGCGATATTTCCTAATGGCAATGGAGGTCTGCATGCCTTGGATCATCTCTCTTTTGCAGTCAACTCTCAAGAATTCTTATGTGTGTTGGGACCTTCTGGGAGCGGAAAAAGCACCCTGTTGCGGATTTTGGCTGGATTATTGCATGCAACCACCGGTAGCGTTTTTTACAATGGTGTAAAAGTCAATGGGCCACAAAAAGGCACAGGTTTTGTTTTCCAGAAAGCAAACTTAATGCCCTGGAGAACGGTCATAGAAAACATTACTTTACCCTTAGAATTGGAGGGCATGCCGCGTTCCGAAGCTGTGTGTAAAGCTCAGGAAATGGTAGAATTGGTGGGGTTGCAGGGTTTCGAAGCAGTACTTCCTCGAGATCTATCGGGAGGTATGGCACAACGTGTGGCGATTGCACGAGCTTTGATCCAGGATCCTCAAGTTTTACTTTTAGATGAACCTTTTGGAGCTTTGGACGCTTTGACCCGTGAGAGGATGGGCAACGAATTGTTGCGGATCTGGCAACTCAGACGGAAAACGGTGATCATGGTAACCCATTCGATTTCCGAGGCTCTGTACCTGGCAGATCGTGTGATTGTTTTGAGTCAAAGACCCGGCCAAATCCGTTTAGAATTGGATGTTTGCCTGCCGCGCCCCAGGCAGGAAAGTGTTCGCTATACAGTTCAGTTTGGTGACCTGGCCAACCAGGTTCGGGCAGCAATAGGTGATGCATAATATCAAAATTGAATGGAGATCATGACATGCTCAAAAAAATCTCATTGCTCTTGCTTTGCCTGGTGATATTATTTCCTGCTGGTGTATCTGCTCAAGATAATATTAATTTTTCAACGATCGAAGTCGATTTGTGGCCGGAATATGATCGTCCTAGTGTGCTGGTCATTTATCGAATCACCCTGGCTTCGGATATTCAGTTGCCAGCCGAGATCAGACTCAGGATTCCTTCCAGGGTAGGTGTGCCTAACGCTGTGGCTGCTAAGCAAGCCGATGGGAGCTTGATCAATGTTCCGTATGACCTGCAAAATTCTGGCGATTGGGGAAATCTGGTTTTCCAGGCGCCCTCGCCCGAAATCCAACTAGAATACTACGATCCTTCTTTGACAAAGGAAGGATTAAATAGAAGTTTTGAATATATTTGGCCGGGAGATTATGCGGTTGATCGCTTTTCCATGCAAATTCAACAACCTTTAGGTGCGAGTGACATGCGTATTTCCCCTAGCTTCGGAAATGGCACAGCAGCAGCCGATGGTTTTGTGTACTTCATCTCGGAAATTGGGGCCATTCCTATGGGGCAGACCTTTTCGATTAACCTTGAGTACATCAAGGAAACGGATGATTTGTCATTGACAGACATGCCGATCAGTCCAAGTGGTCCAATCAGTGAGAGCCCTTTGAACTCTCCCAACCTTGCCGATGCGCTACCCTGGTTTTTGGGCTTGATAGGCCTGGTTTTGTTGGTGGGTGGGGGGCTTTGGTACTGGCAATCGGGCAGAGAACAGGGACAAGTTCAACCTGCTCGCCGCAGAAGCCGGAAAAAACCATCTCAGGCAGATGCTGCCCAAATGACAGATGGGGATTTTGTATATTGCCATCAATGTGGAAAACGAGCAAGCCAGGGCGACCGTTTTTGTCGAGCTTGCGGAACACAGCTCAGAATTAACTAGGTTGAAATAATAAAAAAACAGACCGGAGGAAATTTTCTCCGGTCTGCTCGTTTGTTCAGTTTGCCAGGTTTCGATTAGCCTGGCTTAGTTAGAGATCGATTACGGGGTTTTAACATCCGGTCGCAACAGACCGTTCAAATCACCGCCAATATCCTGGATTGCATCATATAGTACTTGGAGCATAAATGCGCCATTGTGGGCAAATGCTCCTGGGTCTTTTAACGTCCAGGTGTAATTGTATGCGGCTTTCAGCAGCCTGGGTGTCCAGGTTGCATATCCTGTGTCGTCGCCATCGACCGATCCGTTTTCATTTGCGTCGGTAAACCAATATGGATAACGATGTGCATCGTAAACGATCGCAGGCAGCGAGTTCGCAGCCGTGTAAGCTTGAATAGCTGCATACAATTTCTCAGCCATGGTATCAATCTCACCACCGAGCCCTTCGGTCTCATCTCCATCGCCGTCAAAATCTCCAGCTGTGATCCTTATCAGACCAAAATCGGCAGCAGTCTTGACAACCGGGTGGCAGCTGCTGCATGAGACTGCTTTGACAGAAAGGGCATGGGCATCATGGCAGCCAGCGCAGGTATCAAAACCTTGAACGTGGACATTCTTGCCGTTGTATTCTTTGCCATCGTACATGTAAGCGCCCATTGCATCTGCTCCGAACAGGGTAGCGCCTGCAGCAAAGTAGTGTGGATTGCGGAAGCGCAATGCTTCGGACGTTTCATCGGGGCCTAAGCCGGCAGCAGCGATCGCTCCGTCAACAGAAAGCTTTGATTCTCGACCCTGGTGGCAATTGATACATAGATTGTTATCGTTCGCTTCACCAAAGCTCACCTTTGCTCCGCTCGGGAAGGTGACTTCATTTACGGAGAAGCGTGAGAATGTGGTTAGATCGTTATGGCAGGTTGAACAGTTCAGTCCATTTGCAGCTGATTGAGAAATGCTGACGCCTTCATCTATAAATAAAGGCAATCCGGCTGCAGAGTGACACTTTGCACAACCACCGGGCACAATTCCGCCATCTTCTTCACCGTCCCAGTGCCTGAAAGCTTCTTCAGATCCGGCAAAGTGCCCATTGTCGATTCTCTGAGCTGTGGCCAGGTCGACAGGGGTGGAAAGTTTTTGATTCAAATCATCGATTGAATCGTAGAGTAATTGGATGATATATTTACCGCCATGGGCATAGGCGCCAGGATCTTTGGTTGCTACTTGATAGTTATAAGCAGCCTTTAGCATGCGAGCAGTCCAGGCTGTAAATCGTTCGGTATCAGCCTCGCTGTATTCCGAATCGCCATTTGAATCGATGAAGAAGTAAGGATAGGCTGTTTGGCTATAAACTATCGTCGCATCAGATACTTCGCTGGAATATGCTTGCATCGTCTGGAAGAGTAAAGCCCGCAAGCCATCGATTTCATCAGCGACACCCTCGGCAACATCGCCATCCCCATCATAGTCGGGGGTAGAGCCAACCATGCGGATATTCCGAAGGTCTTCCACTGAACCAACTCCCTGGTGGCAGGAAGCACATTGGTCAATTTTCAGTTCCAGAGTATGAGAGTTGTGGCAGCCAATACAGGTGTCATATCCTTCGACATGGTCGTTCTTGGCATCGTAGCTTTTCCCGGCGTATTCGTATCCACCCTGAACTGTAGTGCCATATAGGGTCGATGCAGCAGCGTAGTAATGGATATTGATAAAGCCCAGGGTTGAATCATCCACGGGCTCTGGTACTTTGTCAACATCTTCAGTTACACCGAATTTTTCTAATGCAGCGTCCACTTGTGTTTTTGAGGCGCGTCCCTGGTGGCAAACCATGCAGCGTGCTTCAGCGCCTAAGCCATCAACAACAACGCCAGATGGGAATGTGACGCTTGAAAGGCCGGCTGTGGCTGCATTATGACAGGCAGCGCATTGAATGGTTCCCGCGGGGGCGGGGACATTGGCGTCTACCTTGCCAACTTCCGAGCCATCCACACCTAAGAAGTCCTGGTAACCCTGTGATGTGTGGCAGGTCGCACAGGCAGCTGGTACTTCCTTGGGATCCTCTTCATTCCAATGCACGAAGGCTTCTGCTTCAGCATCGTTATGGGGTGATGTCGCCCAGGCTTCCTCAAAAGGTACTTCTTTCACCACGGGTTCTGGGGGTGGGGGAGGTTCTGGGCAGGTAGGACACTCCGGACAGGGTGCTGATGTTGGGCATGGTGTAATTTCTGCAGTTGGGGCAGGCGCTTGGCTGCAGCTCACCAGAATGAAAGCCAACAGGAAAATCAGAACAGTGAACAATATTTTTTTCATTTTCATACCATTCTCCTCATAGAATTAGTATAGACCGTCTTTAGTGTTTTTTGGGTATACAGGTTAAATTTTTTTGATCACCTCCGCAGACATGGATGAGCATTTCCTTATTTTGTATCTCAATCTTTCATCCACAGTTAATGCTGTTTGGGTAGAATGTATTGGATATTATAGCCCAATAATGAGAAAAAGATTAGTGCAATGTTCCCAATTATACCTGATAAATGTCATTGTTGTGTCATCATGTATAATTGATTAACAAAAATATTTGGTGATTTTTGGAAGGTATGGATGTTCAATTTTAATGAGCTTGAAGTATTCCTTGTTGCATCCGAAATAGGTAACTTTAGCGCGGCTGCCAGGCGTTTACATATTTCACAACCCGCTGTGAGCCAGGCTATTAGCAGCCTGGAGAAGCAATTTGGTGCAGAGTTGTTTATCAGGCAAGGACGAAGTGTGCGATTAACGGATGCGGGTCAAGCCTTGAGACCTATGGCACGCGAATTGTTGTCATCTGCCAGACGTTTGGAAGAAACCATGGCCTCATTACAAGGTGAGGTCGTCGGTGAAATTAACATCGGATGTTCAACCACTTCCGGTAAGTATTTGCTTCCAGGGCTTATTGCTCGCTTTCGGAAATTGTTCCCTCAAGTCCGCATGAATGTGTTAGTTCACAGTCGTGATTTGGTACTTAATAAATTACTTTCGGGGCAGGTAACATTTGGAGTTTCCAGTAAAAAAATTGATCACCGCGACCTGGAATACCAGGAGTTTTTCCAGGATGAAGTCATCTTGATTGCTCCAGCTCATCACCCCTGGGCAAATTACCGTCGAATTTATCCCGATGATTTATTGGATGAACCAGTAATTTTAAGGGAAGATGGAGCAGGCACACTTGATGTTTTCTATGATGGGCTACAAAAATTCGATATTTCACCAGATATGCTCAATGTAGCCATGGTTTTGGGAAATGCAGAAGCGATTGAAATGGCAGTGGGTGAGGGTTTAGGTGTTGCCTTTATCTCTTGCCTGGCTGCAGCCAGGGGGCTGGAAACTGGACGCGTGGTTAAGGTCGATGTCGAAGGTTTTTCTTTGAGTAGATTTCTCTATATGATCCGCAATCGTCGTTTTCCGGCTTCTCGCGCCCAAATAGAATTTTGGCAATTTGCTAATTTATTGGATAAGAATTTTATATATGCACCATCTCAAAATTCTTATTAATTGGAAAGCAGATTTCGATTGTTGATCGTGAATCTAAGTGTCCAAAAAAGAACTCCAGGGCTGAGCTGCCCTGGAGTTCTTAAGTTCAAGTGAATAAAATGACCTTTAGTTAGAATGGTTTTCTACGGCCTGGTTTTTCCGTGCGAAGATCAAAATGGTCATGATAACAAGCTGCCCAACGATCATCCCGGCTACTTCAGGCCAACGTGCGGAAAATTCCATTAGCCAACCACGTGCCCCAACCGTTGAAACTTCACTGATGCGGACAAACCATCCAAGAATCTCACCAAAGTGCTCGGTTGTGTAAGCTGCCAAGGAGAGCGCCAGCGCAGTAAATGGTACTGCCAGTACCATCGTCCAAAAAGTAGCAGTGATTTGAATTTTGCGCATAATAGCCTCCTTTTCGTTTTGTTTTCTGTCTCAAGGATACGACGGAAAGGGGCCGGGGTCAATAGGAGATCATGCCATTTAGTATAGGGGAAAGTCCCTATTTTATGGCATGATGATACCTTTTCGGATGGCATATTTGACCAGGTCGCTGCGGTTGTGTAAGCCTAATTTCTGCATAATTTTCTCGCGATGTCTGGCAACCGTATGCTTACTAATCACTAGCTGTTCTGCGATCTCCTGGTTGCTTAACCCCTCGGCTAATAATTCCATGACTTCCATTTCGCGTGGTGTAAGTTTTTCCTGAGTAGTATAAGATGAAGGTTCTTCGTTTGGGCTCTCCAGGTCCAATGGATTCATTTCGTTTTCTAATGGAGATTGCCCAAGGAAGTCTTTGACCAGCATTTTTGCCAAAGAAGGGAATATGTAGACCTCGTCCTTGGAAGCTGCTCTGATGGCGGTGATGAGATCTTCAGGTGCAGCGCGCTTGGGAACATAACCCGACGCACCAGCATGGAGCATTTCAAAAAAATATTCTTCGTCATCGTGTATGGTAAGAGCCACGATGGCAATTTCAGGGTGATTTTGTTTAATTTTTCGCGTCACCTCAATACCGGAAATATCTGGTAGGGTGATATCCATGACAATTACATCCGGATGGATTTGTTGAGCCAGTTGAAATGCCTGCTGGCCATTGCTGGCCTCTCCAGCGATCTCCATGTCCTCCTGACTTTCGATCAGCATTTTCAAACCAGTGCGGACTACTTCATGGTCATCGACCAGTAATAATTTAATTTTCCCCATTCCCATTTTCCTCTTTGACCAATTTTAATTCAATACTGGTACCTGTTTCAAGGGATGATTCGATCTTCAATAGAGCTCCAATCAAGGCAGCGCGTTCTTTCATTCCTAATAATCCCCAACAAGGATTGTTTGAATTTGGAATCATCGCTTGATCAACATCAAACCCTTTGCCATTGTCTTTTATGGTTAATTGCGTAAGGTTAGGGCTGTATTCTAAAGCAATTTGGATTTTTAATGCCTGGGAATGCCGAATGGCATTGGTTAGTGCTTCCTGAGCGATCCTAAAGAAAACTGTTCTTTGGTCTGGAGTAAGGTGTTTATCTTCTCCTCTGATCATCGTCACAACTTCCAGCTTATGAAGAGTTGAGAACTCTTTGGATAGCCACCTGATAGCAGCCGAAAGACCCAGATCATCGAGCTGCGGTGGACGTAGATTGGTAACTAAATGTTGTAAATTTTCCAACCCCTTAACAGCTAAAGCTTCCAGTAGGTTAGCTTGTTGAATAGCTTTAGTAGGGTTTACCGCAATAGTTTCCGAAAGACCACGAAGACCCAATCCCAGCGCGGTTAAGGATTGTCCAGTTTCATCATGTAATTCAAGAGCTATGCGTTGGCGCTCGGCTTCCTGGGCTTTAACGGTGCGATGGAGCAATTCTGCCCGTGTGGTTTCGAGTCTCTGACGTTCAGCGTTTCTAGCGCGACGTAATTCCTCAATGTGAAGCTGGTTTTCAACTTCAAAGGCCCGTAAGGAACGAATAATATAAAAGGCTGCAATAGCAGCCATTAAGGCGCGAAAAACTTGAATTGGCAAACCAAACCAACGGACAAACTGATCGGCATTTAAGTATGCTGATGGAAAAATTGGACTGGGTGTGGCAAAGAGCTGCCCAATCAGACCGTACAAGGCAAATGCCAGAGCAGCTCTGGAAATGTCTCTGCCATAGCAAGGAATTCCTTCGTCGCGAAATCGCTGGCATTGCATATTGAGACCCCAGGCAGCTAACACAGTTCCAGGGATTGCCAGGGAATACCGCGTGTATACATCGGCTGCGTTAAAAACGGCGTGTGTGTCCGATTTTGTCAATAAGAGCCAGATAAAACCAATTCCCCAGATCGTTACGATAGTCAACATCAAAGCCAAGATATATTTTGGACGGCTAGGTCCGGCAATCAACCGAGCACCAAAAGCGATAAGTGTTAAGAAGGAGATTACCAACCAGGCCAGGTGAATATAGGAAAGCCACGCAGGGGCTGTGTTGACCAGATTTGAGTTGCGCGCCAGTAAAAGCATTTCAAACCAAATCTGAATACTGTGCATTAGACCAAAAACTGCAAGGAGTTTGATTGCTTTTGCCAGGTCTAGCTTAGACGGACGTATACTTTCAAGAAGGATGGCCAGTCCCATACTAAAAAAGGACAAGCCATACAGGAAATATACTTCAATAATGTGGTCTGAAAAAAAATTTGCCAGGTTTTCCATGAGCAAAGGATTCGTGCTAGCGATAATTACCTTTCTGGAGCGCCTGCTTCGATCCACTGGATGACCGCCAGCAGCTCTTCTTGACTTAATTGACCAGGGTGATTGCCTGCAGTCTGGAATAAGACAATCTGGCTTGCATCGGGATCGCCAGGGATAATGGCTGGACCGGAGTTCCCACCCGCTAGTGCAGCTTCATAAGAACTCAAAGAAAGACCTCCCACGGAAGTAATGCCGTGGCATGAACTGCATCGGTTTCGGAAAATGGCGCTGTACTTCCCTTCCCAACTTTCTAAACTTATCCCCTCGGCAAGTTGCGGAGTAGGAGTTGGGGCGGGTGTTGGTCTGGGTGTTGGCGTTAATGGTACAAAGATCTCTCCTGTTTCACCTCTGGGTACTACTGTGGTGATTGCCGTTTGTTCGAAGCCCATGAACCAGAAAATTCCGATAACAGCCAGCAAGCTGGTTACACCAGCGAATGGATAGTATACTTTTTGGCGTTTCTTGATAATTTCCTGTGAAGGTCTTCGCCATCCTGCCCCAGATTTGATCTGGGCTAATTCCGCCGGATGCTCTTCAAGCATTTCGTGCTGAGTTAACTTTCCGGTAAAAATGCTTTTATTGAAGTGTCGGATATGGACATGATAAAAATGCCATATGACGATTGCCAAAACAGCCAGGATGGCTTCTGCACCGTGAGCCGCTTTCGCAGCTGGTACGGCTTCTCCGGGGAGTATTCTTGTGGTGGCAATCGGGTTCCACATCATAAACCCAGTAATTCCCATAATGACTGTCCCCCAAACGACTGCCAGGTATTCTACTTTCTCTGCGTAATTGTAACGTCCGTAAAAGGCTTTGCGTTTTCTTTTTCCGAAGTAGAAAAGTATATCCTCATAGAGATGGATGAAGTCCTGAATCAAAGGGAACATGCTCAATGGTGTTCTTAAAACATAAATTTTATAGATCAGCATCAATACATGATAAACGCTCACCACCATCATAACGCCAGCTGAGAAATGGTGGATTAGCCTGGTTTGTTCAATTCCTCCAAGCAGGTTCACAATTGCCTGGCTGATTGGTGAGGTAGGGAACTTCTGAGGTAAGCCAGTAAATCCAAGCAGTGAAAAAGAAAACAGGAAAACGAAATGCTCAATCCGCTGTGAAAGATCAAAGCGGTGATAGACCTGGATTTCTTGTTCCTGTGAGGCAACCTCAGTTTGAATGTCAGATTCCAATTTATGCATTCTATTTCGCCTCTGTATCTGATGGAGCTTCATGATCGATATCATTTTTATCATCCGGAAAATCCTCGGAAGTGATATCGTTCAGAGATTGAGTGCTATTTTGTTCTTCAGTTGCATCACTCTCTAAATCAATGACCGGATCAGTTTGATCGATTGGCAATTGCTTCAATTCTTCATCCATCATGAGTCCTGTGGATTGTACTGGTTCTTCTGGCAGGTCTTCAGATTGAGATCGAATGGATTTCACACTGCTTTCCACTGGCTCTTCATCCACTTCAATTTCTGGCTTTCTTTTTCTCCAGCGATTGATGCTCAGCCTACTTAAATCTAATGCAACCAGAACCCCCATACCGCCTAATGTCACTGGGATAAAGAATTTATAGAACAGATCGATATAATAGACAAGCGGATATTGCTCAGGTGATGGAATATAATGTGAAAGCCAGCTGGCTGGGAAGTTTTCTGAAGCATCTGGATGGCAAACCTGGCAGCGCGCTAATAAATTTTCTCTGACTTGCAGACTTTTCTCCGGATTATCTTTGCTGGCAATATCATGCACACCATGGCAATCCGTACAAACAGGTTTATTGAATGGAGCATCTGGCGATTGCGGTTGAAACAAAAGCAGTGATGTGCCGTGGAAATCGGAAACATAGGTGTCGAGCACATCGGTTGAAATGCCGTAACGAGACATAATTGCCGGATCTGTATGGCATTTTGCACAAATATCCGGCGATTTCAATCGGAATGCAGAAGTGGTTGGGTCTTGAATGGTATGTGAACCATGACAATCGGTACAAGTCGGGACATCAGGATTACCTTCACCTATTAAGGCGGCTCCATGGACGCTTTCCTTGTATTTTTCATAGATCGTGCTATGGCAGCGTGCACATGTTTGAGGTATCCAAACTCGGGCATCGAATAGCATATCTCTGGTTTGAGGTTCGTAAATTCTGCGCACATCATGCGCAGTATGACAATCCGTGCAAATGGCTGCGTCTCGGTTGCCTGAACTTTGTGCAATGGAGTGGGCGCTATCTTGGCCAGCTTCGTATTGAAATGCATGGCAGCGAATGCAGGCGTTGTAAAGTTTTAAGCTGGCGTCTCGGGCATCATTTGCAGAGAAGGGTGGGTGCGGGTAGTCGCCAACCTGGGTATGGCATTGAACACAAGCATAACCAGATTGCCCATGAACAGAATTCTGATGCGCTTCTGCAGGTACATACAAATCCCACACTTCCCCATTATCCAAGGTCATGCTAACTCCAGGCTGCCCATGACAGCTCAGGCAAACCTGATTGTCAATGGATAATTGAACCGGAGCGTCACCGTACACGGATTCCAATTTGGGGTCTGGGGGCGGCTCCTGCTTTATAGGAGCGGCTTTTGTCACTCCAAAAAAAATGACGGATGCTGCTAAACATAATCCAAAAGCAAACAGCATAATTTGTTGTGGGCTGTGACTAACACGTCTCACTGACTGCCTCCTTCAGGATCTTTATGCTTATGTTCTGCAGAGAGACGTAGATATTCTGCCTGGTGGTGTTCTTTCATCTCGTTCTCGCTCAATCTTCCTGTGAAAATACTCAGGTTTAATCTTTCAATGTGCACATGATAGAAATGCCAGATTACAATAAAAATACCTGCCACGATGGCTTCAGTGCTATGAGCCAGTTTTGCTGCAGGTATGACGCCGCCGGGTATCCAAAGGCTAAAAAATTCTGGAAACCAAATGATAAATCCGGTCAGGGTCATAATCCCAATGGCGAAAAATAAAAACCAGTAGGTGACTTTCTGCTCAAAATTATATTTCCCGAAAGACGGTTTTTGCTTGCTGAAGAAAAGCAAGTATTTCAACATTTGGAATGCATCTTTGACATCTTGCCAATTGGGCAGGATGTCCCCTGGCAATCTTTTGCGGACCATCAGGATGAATGCTTTACCTAAATGATAGATTACTTCTGCAGTCAGGATTAAGGCGGCAATGTGATGGATTTGGCGGATCCATTCCATTCGTTCCGGTGTTGAGAGCAAATTTTGGCTCCATTCAGTAGCACGATACTTTTGTGGTAGGCCTGTAATAAGTAAAATTCCAACACTTAGCAACAAAATTAAGTGTTCCCAACGTTGGCTGATCGAAAATCGTCTGAAGGTCTTTTCCAGCAAAACTCCGGTAGGGGAAGTTGAGGTTTGATGATCACTCATGGCAGGCTCCTCAGGATTCGACCTACAATCGACCTGATGATTTGCAATAGGACGTAAATTCCTGTAATCCAAAGAACACTGGAAGCAAAATTACTATAGAACTGGTTTACGTAGAAGATAAATGGTGTGTGTTCCTGGCTGATTTCATAATGCCCAGTCCATGCATCGGTCCAGTTTGGACCTGCTTTTGGATGACATTGCTGGCACGTATCGAGCAAGTTGTCAGGATTGACTTTGGATGCCGGATCGTCGGTCGAACGGATATCATGAAAGCCGTGGCAGTCAGTACAAACAGCACTATCATGCCAGATGGTTGGCCATTTTGCTTTGTAAACGGTTAGATCAACTCCATGCCAGGACAGTTCATAGAGATCATAAACGTCTGCTGATAATCCATACCTGGCCATTAATTCTGCGTCAGCATGGCACTTAGCACATAGATCGGGGGAATTAATTCGAAATTGTTCTGTCCGAGGGTCTTGAATATTGTGCACGCCATGGCAATCTGTGCATACGGGTACATCCTCATTTTCTTCTTGGATCAAAGCTGAGCCGTGGATGCTTTGCACATATTGTTCGTATATCTCAGAGTGGCATTGGTTGCAGGTCTGAGATATCAAACTGCGAGGTTCATCTGGCGATTGAACATCATGAGCGCCATGACAATCCGTACAGATTGGGGCGCTGAGATTGCCTTGGTTTGCCATGTCAGCATGGATACTGTCCATCGATTTCTCGTAATTTGACGGATGGCATTTCTGGCAAGCTTGATAGTACGAACGAGATAATTCCCTCGAATTTTGAAATTCTATTCCTGGGTGAGGGTAAGTAGTAATTTCTGTATGGCAAGCCTGGCATTCGATGCCTTCCTGGCTGTGGATTGACCTGGAATGTGACTCGGGAGAAATATACAAAGAAAGCTGCTCGCCATCTGGCAAGGTTAATGACAATTCTGGGTTGCTGTGACAACTCAGGCAATAGCTATTTGTTTCTTGGGATAACGGGTCCGCCTTGGCGGGAATTACCCACCCAGCGAGAGACATGACTAGAACAAAAACAAAGGGGAGCAGCAATTTCCCAGATAATGTTGTGTGAAATTTGTTGTGATGGATAGGAATTGCCATGGTTTAGCTCCCTTCTGTGTTATACAGATGGTTGTTAGCTCCATTTTCTTGTTGAGGGGCTGGTGGCTCAGCGACTAAACCAAAGCGCTTAAGTAAATAGCTGACACCAAGCATGAGCAACATTGGCACCAGGCAACGTAAAACAAAAAAGAGACTGACAATTAATGGGTTGGTTGTAGCTTTATCCATCATGACCTCCACAAGGTATGATTGATTTTGAAAGCATTCGCCTGGCAATGATTATGCCAGGCATAAAAACGCTCGAAGCGAGATAAGTCACTTTCCTGGCAACTTCAGAACACCCCTGCTTAGTGGCTCGTTTCCTTACTGAATAGGGGTAAGAAGAGAACACCTAATGTGATCATCATGGATGCATAACCAATTATACCAATGGCAACTCCCCATTCAGTCAAGTTTGGGAAATATCTGCCAGGTTCTAATTGGTATAAAGTGCCTGGAGAATATGAAAGCGGGACGAACAAGCCAGAGACGGTCACATTCCAGCGATTGACGATGATCCCTAAAACCGCCAGACCAGCACCTAAAACTTGCAAAGCAGGATTTTTGTTGGTTCGAGGGGTTAAGAATAGAATAGCCGGAATGATGATTCCCAATATAATCTCAAACACCCAAAAAGTGAAGTTGTAAGGGGTTGCTTGGTTCAAAAGCGTTAATGCTTCGCCAGTACCTGGAGTTCTTCCATAGTATGTAACAGCAGCCAGGTCCCAAAATTTTATGTATCCGTAAACCAATATGCCAAATCCGCTGAAACGGGCAATAGTTTGTAGAATCTCATGGGCAACAGTCTTTTTGGCTGTAATCCACTCCAACACATAAGCCACTGCCATGGTTAAGGCTGGTCCAACAGCAACGGCTGACAGGATAAACATGATGGGCATGCTGGGTTTAAACCAGATTGGGCGAGCTTTTACTACACCGTAGGTTGCCCCTAAAGATGATTGATGTAAAAGGGATATCCCTAAGCCTAAGATCGCCAAGGCCGGCGCCATTTGATGTAATTGATGGGCTAATTTTGTGAACCATTTTTTATTTCGGAAGATTTTTAGTTCTGCAATGACTGGCAAGAACTCAACTAACATAATGGTTAAATAGATGGTGATACACCAGGTAATTTCCCACAATACTGAATGTACGTTCCAATATACCCAGGGATGCCAGAAACGATCGGGTCTGCCGATATCCATCACCAGGGTTAATAGGGCTGATGTGTAGCCAATAAAACCGACAAAGACAGCCAGCCGAACAATGGGTTGGAAACGTTTGAGCCCAAAAAGGTAAACGACTGCCGATAAGGTAAATGCACCTGCGCCCAGAGCTATGGCGGATAGATCGATAGTGATCCACAATCCCCATGGAACCGTATCGTACATATTCGTTGTTTGCAAGCCATTGATGAAAACATTCAGCGCTGAAGCCAGGCCAATCGCCAGGCATAATCCGATAAATCCTAACCAAGCGATAAATCCAGGTGAAAAATTTGATTTAAAACGCTCAAGGGTTGTAGTAGTCATTTTAGAGTCCCTCCTTGGGCGGGATGTAATACACACTTGGTTCGGTTCCCAATTCTTCTCTTAGTCGGATGGTTGAGTTATTGGCGATCAGTTGGGATACATTGCTTTCTGGGTCTTTTAGATCTCCAAAAATCCGAGCACTTACCGGACAAACATTGACACAAGCGGGTGTTGCCTCGCGATGCTCGCCTGGTACGAGACCTTTTTCCATGCCTTTATCAATCCTGTGGATGCAAAAGGTACATTTTTCGACAACACCACGCGGTCTTCGTTCAACCTCGGCTGTTCCCCATGTTGGGATATATGGATTTACGTCAGTACGGGTTTCCCAATTGAATTTTCTAGCATCATAGGGACAGGCCACTTCACAGTAACGGCAGCCAATGCATCGATCGTAATCCATAATAATGATGCCATCCTCACGATGATAGGTGGCCGCCACCGGACAAACCTCTACACATGGGGCGTTTTGGCAGTGTAAACAAGGCCGGCTAAAGTAGAAAGTTTGTCCACCTGTGGTTTTCTCGGGAACAACGATGTTCCAGGGTTTATCCGTATTCACATCATTGGTTGCTGAGCAGGCGCGCATGCAATATTCGCAGCCGATGCACCTCTCTAAATCAATGACCATACCCCAATGATGATCACCAGTCAGGTGGCCATGCTGTGTATCGGCCTCTCCTGTAATTTGTCCTTGGGTCAGACCTCCAAAGGGAGAAAGTGGTCCAGTCGTCAGGATTGGAGCAATAATCGCCGATCCGACTGCTGCACCGGCAACAGTCAAAATATCTCGACGAGTCAATTCAACTTTTACTTTTTTCTTACGGCTCATATCATCACCTGTTTTCCGTTAAGAAATTTCGCTTATTCTTCATCTTCTTCAATAACAGTAATTCGCTTGCTGACAACCCAGGCAGCAGCACCACCTGTAATTAAACCGATGATCGCTCCCTGCACCAAACCAGTATACAAACGGACCTCAGCAGAAGTCTGCAGACTTGAAATTAACTGGCTTTGGTCCTGGACGGTTTTCTCGAGCTCATTGATGCTAATCTCCTGAGCCTCAGGCACAGCACCTTCTAACTTTACCAACTCATCACGGGTATGAACGGTATCCTGGTGGCAACCGATGCAGGCTTCTGAGCCAACTGTGAATGTATGTCCAGTCGGTACCAATCCCATGATTGGATTGCCTTCACGTGGGGGAGTGTACATGTGGCAATTGCTGCACTCCAAACCTGCATTGGCATGGGTTCCATGCGTGAAAGAATCGCCCATGTCTTTATGGCAGTTTGTGCATAATAATGTCACAGATTCGGCAAGTGGCGTTTGTGAGTGAGGGTCATGGCAGGCCTGGCATTGAATTTCTGCTGCATGATGCGGACTGGCTCGCCATTCATCCGTAGTGGTTTTATGGCATTGGCTGCATAATTCAGCATCAGGCGTAACAGACATAGGCTGACCTGGGTGCCTGGGATCAAACGCTCCATGGCAGGATTCGCAGGTTACGCCTTCTTCAACATACGTGCCATCTGTCGGATTAAAACCGGTTGTATGACATTCAAGGCAACTGGTTTGGCTGCTCAATTCTGTCCAATCTCGCTGAAAAATTGGGGAAGAAAATGCGTTGGCATGAAATGTTGTCATCCAGTTGTTATGGATTTCTTCATGACATTGAGCGCATGAGTTTGAACCTGCATATGAAAAACTTTGAGTATGGGGCGCTTGTATGGGGTTTGCAGTGGCAGCCTGTGGCATGCTAAATACCATAAAAATTAATACACTTAATGAAAAAACCCCAATGAAAGTTAATCCGATGAATTTCTTGCGATTTTTATTTATAAAGGACATTTTTTCGCTCCATTTTTGTTTTCTGTCGTTGAGCGCTTCAATTTTTGACGCATTAGAACTCTGATTTGGTAAGCGTAGATGCCTGATGGATGACCATGGGGCATTTTCCCAATGCATATTCTTACATATAAAAAGTGTCTATGTTAGTGCTATATATCACATATTGTTATCGGAGATTCTGATTGATATTTATAAGTAAAGCTTATAGTTCGAAACGAGTGGAGGGGAAAGATCTCCCCTCCATTGAAAAAATACTGAGCATTTGTATTAGAAACAGGCAAATTCCACTGGACTAATCTGCAATGGTTTCCGAAATTGGCAAGACATCGTGATAATTCGTGGCTGCCTCGATCAACTCCTGATCGGATTTTTCGAGACCAGTTCCTGGAATGTGGCAATGCCTACAGGCAAAATTCAGTGAAATTTGTGAAAGCGAAGTAGCTCCATCCGCTGAGAATTGTTCTATCTGATAAGGATCAATAGCCATCATATGCGTGCGAATGTCACCGCTGAATAATTCGGCTACTCCCCAAGCACTTTTAACCAGGCGAGGCATATGGCACTCCACGCAGGGGATTTCCAGATCAATATGCCGGGTTATTTTTTGCTGTCGCTCCGATTTGAAGTGGCAATTAGCACATTGTGTAAGGGTTGTTTGTTGCCCTGATTCTCTTAGTTGCACAACGCCAGCATGGGGATCATGACATACAACGCAATCAATGACAACATGCTTTCCTTGGAAGAGTTCTTCATATTGCTCATGATGCTGAATGAAGCCATCTGCTGCATCAACTTGGGTGATGTCACCGCGACGGTGGCAGCGACCACACTCTTGGCCGTCTCGGTTGATCTCCAGCGAGACGCCTTGCGGATTCTTGATGTGTAAGCTGGCTGGTCCGTGGCATTCTTCACATTGTATTCCAGGCTCTGCCCATGTACCGATCAAGCCAGGTAGACCGTCCTGGTTGCCTGAAGGGCTGTAACCAGTGGTATGGCATTCGCCACAGTTATAAGGGAGATTTTCTTCACCCGAATGATAGGCTACCCAATCAGAGGATTTCCCAAGGAGAGGGTTCGCTAGATTGAACTGGTTCTGATATTCGGTATTTCCGCTTTCGCCCGGTTTATCTGTGATGATATAGCCTTCTTTGTTAATAAACCTGGCTTTCCAGTTAAAACCGCCGATGATGTATGAGATATCATCCCATACATAGCCTTCTGGAGGAGATGTGATCTGAGAAAAGGGGAATTGGGGAGGTTGCCCATCCACAACCGGTGTTAATTTCCAGGGATGTCCGGATTTCATAAATGTATCATATAGTTCAAGGTGGCAGCCAGCGCAAATCTGAGAGCCTACATAATCTGCGCCAATGGGTCCTGCCTCTCCGGCAGGCCCGGTTTCTCCCTGGAGACCCTGTGGGCCCTGTGGTCCTTCTGGACCTGCAGGACCCGATGGCCCCATCGGACCTTGTGATCCTTCTGGACCTGAGCAGGCAGCCAGTAAGAGTATGGAAAATAGAAATAGCACAACCAATTTTTTCATAAAGCATTCTCCATTTCTTATGGTTTATTAATCTATTATAGCAGCATGTTGAATTTTGGGTAGGATTTACTGCTGTTAATCTAATATACCCAAAGAGAGTTGGGGAAATAATACCAATAGTTGCCCGCAAATCAGCCGGGGACTGCATCAGGGATTGGTATTTAATACCCACTCATGGTTACGATGGCTATGCTTAGGGATATAATTATGGATAAGATGTATTTTCAAAGATTTTGATGGGTTAACTGTTTTGGGATGATTGAATGGATATTACACTGATCTTTTTCTTCTATGGCTTGGCATTTTTTAGTATGGGGTTGGCCATGGCATTTGAGGCGCGCCGTTCGCCGTTGCTAGCAGAAGGGCGTGTATTACTACCATTGGCTTTCTTTGGTCTGGTTCATGGCGGCCATGAGTGGTTCGAGATGTTTTTGGATAGGAGTGATTGGTGGCAGACAGAAAAGCCCGAAGTGATTAACTGGCTGCGTATCATCATACTCACTATTTCCTTTATGTCGCTGTGCATTTTTGCCTGGCGCTCGATTAATCCTCAAAAGACTTTTTCGAAACGCGAACTATTGTTGTGGAGATTAGGGTTTCTCGTTTATATAAGCGGTGTCATTCTTTTCGCGTATTATTCCGGACGATCCCATCCGGATGGATTAACCCATATAGATGCATTTGTGCGCTTATTGGTTGCGGTTCCAGGCGCAGTGATGGCTGGCGTGGCGATAAATTTCCAAGCCAGGGATGCAAAAAATCAAGGTAGAGCCGATTTAGGAGCGGTTTTAAATTGGGCAGCCTTGGGATTTGTGTTGTATGGTTGCACACAGGTATTTGTTCCCGCACTGGATGTTTTTCCTGCGACAATTTTAAATGCACCCAATTTTATTGCCTGGACTGGTGTCCCGATCCAATTGATTCGGGCATTTATGGCTTTGATCATCATGATCAGCCTGGTCAGTGCCACGCAAAAGGTTGAAGTTGAGCGGCAGGCAAATTTTCTAAGAGAACAGCAAGCTAGATTGGAGGCTGTAGAACAGCTCAGGTATGAATTATTGGAGAGAGAGAAGCTACGCCAGGATTTACTGAGACATATCGTGATTGCTCAAGAAGATGAGAGAGCCCGAATTGCGCGTGAACTTCACGACGAAACCTCTCAAATATTAACTGGTTTTAGTCTCCATTTAGCGGCTCTGGATGAAACTATGACACAATATCCCCAGGCCCACCAACAGATTCTACATCTGCAGACATTGAGTAAGCAAATATCGCAAGGTTTATATCGACTTGTGCGAGATTTACGGCCAGCCCAATTGGATGACTTGGGGTTAATTGCAGCGCTGAATTTCTTGGTTGGCGATGTTAGAAAGAGACTCAATCTGAAGGTGCATTTACAGATTATTGGAAATCACCAGCGGTTAGACCCTTTGGTGGAAACGGTATTTTTCCGCATTGCACAAGAGGCATTGACCAACGCGGCGCGACATGCGCACACCGGAGAAGCGCAGGTGCGTATACAATTCGATGAAGATGCAATTGTGTTGGAGGTCAGCGATCAGGGGGTTGGGTTTTCGCCAGAAGTCCTGCTATCATCTCCAGACGGTTATGGATTGACAGGAATGATAGAACGTGCAGAGTCGGTTGGTGGTAAACTAGAGATCATGTCTGAACCCCAGCGAGGAACCTCTATCAAGATGGGTATTTCTACCCAAAAAGCCCAGTCAAAAGTCGTTGAATCAATCTAAAGAATTTAGATTTTGTTGGGAGCCTTTATTGATGGAACGTATTCGAATTATTTTAGCTGATGATCATGATGTTGTCCGTACAGGGTTAAAAGCGTACTTGAACACACAATTTGGGATTGATGTCATTGGTGAAGCCGGGGATGGAGCATCGGTCGTAGACTTAGCTTTGAAGCTATTGCCTGATGTAGTTGTGATGGATATTAGTATGCCTGGTATGGATGGTTTGCAAGCAACTCGAAAAATATCGGCTTCCTGTCCTACATGCAAAATATTGGCTTTAACTGTGCATGCCGATAAGCAATACTTTTTTGAGATGTTAGCCGCGGGTGCTGTGGGATATGTTACTAAACAAGCTGCAGCCGAGGAATTACTGGCTGCAATTCGCTCTGTGGCAGCTGGACAGGTTTACCTGCAGCCTACTCTGGCTATGTGGTTATTGGAGGATTATCAGCGCCTGGCTAATCAGCTTGGAAAACTAGAGGTTATTCCTGAAGGAAAGAATATACAGGTTCAAGATCTTTCGATTTTATCAGAAAGAGAATTACAGGTGCTCAAATTAGTTGCAGAAAGCAAATCGAATATCGAAATTGGAGAAATTCTTGGAATCAGTCCCAAAACGGTTGCACGTCACCGCGAACGAATTATGAACAAGTTGAATATTCACTCAATTGTTGAACTTGTGCGGTTTGCTATCCGAACAGGCCTGGTATCGGCGGGGTAGTGTTTGAGTCGTAACCTGGCTTTCTCATTGGATATTTGTCGCTATCTCAGGTTCTATTAATCTTACTGTGACAGAATTTCATTGATGTCAACGCGTCTATATGAGTGTCAATAAAGTGTGTGATTAGTGGTTATTTGTGTGAGTTCTTATCAAGAGGAGTATATCTATGGAGCAAAGTGCGACACTGCAAACTGGTACAGCTAATCGAATGAAATTCATATTTGGTGGATTACTCATCGTGGCAGCTGTGGTGTATCTTATCATCTCTTCCACGCAAGCCAGCGCCCAATATTTTCTTACGATCGATGAGGTCATCGAAAAAGGAGCCAGTGTTGTTGGGCGAGACTTACGTCTTTCCGGAGCAGTTATTGGAGATAGTATCGAATATGATCCCCAAACACTAACTTTACGATTTGTGATTGCTCATATTCCGGGAGATAATCAGGAAATAGAAGCACAGGGTGGGTTGGTTGAAGTCTTACACCAGGCAGTCATAGATCCAAACCGGTCGCGGATTACTGTGGAATATAACGGAGTCAAACCTGATTTATTGCGTGATGAAGCACAAGCGATTATGACAGGACAGATCGGTGACGATGGAATTTTTTATGCCGACGAATTGTTGTTAAAATGTCCAACTAAATATGAAGAAGCAGTCCCAGACCAGGCTGAAGGCTAACAATGATTATAAACTTTGGTTACGGCGCTCTAATTATTACTTTTCTCGTTTCATTGTATGGAGTTGGGGCAGCCATTTATGGCGCACGTAAAAATTCGCACGCATGGATAGAAAGTGCTCGCCTGGCAACTCTGCTTACATTTCCCTTATTAACGATCACATCTTTGAGCTTAATTTATCTCCTGGTAAGAGGTCACTATGAGGTTGAGTTTGTTTCTTCTGTGACAAGCAACAGTATGCCGATTTACTTGAGGATCACGGCTTTATGGGGTGGCCAATCGGGCTCACTGGTGTTTTGGTCATGGTTATTGGCCTCTTTTACATCGGCTGTTACATTAAGGAAATGGGATCGAGACCGAGAGTTTTTGCCTTGGGTAATTGTAGTTTGCCTGGTAACTCTGGCTTTTTTCTTGATGTTAATTATTCTCTTCGAAAATCCATTTAGCCGGATCTGGCGCTTACCAACTGGTGCATTTGAGGTTGCTATGTTTCAACCAGCCGGAGGCGTTGTTTTCAATCCGGGTGATGGCCAGGGTTTAAATCCACTTTTGCGACACCCCGGAATGATTATCCATCCGCCAATGCTCTACCTCGGCTTTGTTTCTTTTGTTATCCCTTATGCCTTTGCGATTGCTGCTTTAATCACCGGAAGAACGGATGATCGCTGGATTCGAATCACCCGTCGTTGGACCTTAATTGCGTGGTTATTTCTCTCCTTAGGTCTGATCCTGGGTGGTCGCTGGGCCTATGATGTTCTTGGCTGGGGAGGTTATTGGGGGTGGGATCCAGTTGAGATTGCTGCGTTCATGCCCTGGTTAACTGGCACAGCCTTTTTGCATTCTGTGATGATAGAAGAAAAGCGCGGGATGCTCAAACACTGGAATATGGTTTTGATTATCTTAACCTACAGCCTGGTGATTTTTGGAACCTTTTTGACAAGGTCGGGAGTCCTTTCATCGGTTCATGCATTTGCACAAAGTGCAATTGGTCCCTTGTTCTTTGCTTTTATCGGGATTACTTTTATCATTTCTATGACATTGATGCTGCGACGCTGGGATGAGTTCAAATCTGAAGGTCAGCTGACCTCAATGCTTTCTCGTGAAGCATTATTTTTGTTGAACAATTTGCTGTTCATTGGTATCCTGGTTGTGTGTTTTTGGGGTGTGATTTTCCCATTGATTTCGGAATTGGCTACTGGGCAAAAAGTGACTGTGGGACCGCCATTCTACGAGCGAGCAACAGCACCTTTGTTTGCCGGTTTATTGTTGCTGATGGGTATTGCTCCTCTGGCCGCCTGGAGGCACTCTACTGCAAAGACCCTGGGAAAAGCGATATGGAAACCTGGATTGTTTTCCCTTCTTGGGATAATTATTCCCTTAATCATGGGATTTAGACAGCCGGCTGCATTATTGGGGTTCTGGTTATCCACCTTTGTTTCTGCGGTTACCTTGTATGAATTTTGGAGAGGCGCCCAAGCCCGTAGTCGAAGGATGCAGGAAAACCTGCCTCTAGCTTTGTGGCGCTTAGCTGGGCGAAACCGGAGACGTTATGGGGGCTACATCATCCATTTAGGGGTTGTCTTGATGGCGATTGGGATTATTGGTATAGAAATTTTCCAGGTCGAAACCCAAGGAACCATTCCACAAGGCGGAGAAATCAGCCTGGGTGAGTATCGTATGACCTATGACTCCCTTGCGATCTTCAACACCGAGGATGGGCGTAATGTCGCTCGAGCGGAGGTCAGCGTTTATCGCAATAATAAATTTGTTGGTATTTTATACCCAAGGCGGGATTATTATTACGAATCCCAACAACCTATGACGATTCCAGGTGTTCGCAGTACCTGGGAGGATGATTTCTATGTCTTGCTTGTGGATTGGTTACCGGTTACATCGCAAGGCGCGACCTTTAAAGTTTACCGCAATCCCTTGGTCAACTGGATGTGGTTAGGCGGGATTGTGTTCATCTTAGGCACAATGGTGGCTGCCTGGCCAGATAAAGAGCCAGATTATGTGCCCGCACGCAAGCGCCGATCGACTCTTGTAGATGCAAAAGCCTAGCTGATGACCAAAAGAGGAGTTCAACCTGGTATGGGCATAAGAAAAACTATTTCAATTATTGGGCTAGTTTTGTGGTTAGGCTTGGTTGTTGGCTCTGCAGTAGCTCAGAGCGACACCCCGCGTGTTCCCACGGATGATGAAGTCAATGCGATTGCCAAGAATATGTTCTGTCCTGTGTGTGAAAATACCCCTTTGGATGTATGCCCAACCCAGGCCTGCGCTGAATGGCGTGAATTAATTCGGGAAAAGCTGGCTCAAGGATGGAATGAAGAACAAATCCAGCAATACTTCGTGGATCAATTTGGTGATAGAGTATTGGCAGCGCCCCCAGCCAGAGGGATTAACTGGCTGGTGTATATTATTCCGCCTATCACATTTATAGCTGGGGCATTTATCTTATATCGATCTATTCGATCGATGCGGTTGAGTGCACCACCACAGGTTGAGCCGCAGGTTGAAACTGAACAGACTGATGAATATGTTACTCGTCTTGAGAAAGAACTTCGAAACCATTAGGAATAGTTATGTCTACCAATCTTGATGAAGTGAAAAAATCTAATCCCGCACAATTTCCCCGCCCCCGATGGGGGCGGATTATTGCTTGGCTGGGGCTGGGCACTTTGTTGTTTATCTTATTTTTGGGTCTATTGCGTACTCAAGAAGGTCCAGTCGGAGTTGGGAAAGAAGCACCTGATTTCACCTTGAAATCATTTGATGGACAGGAATATGTTTTGTCGCAGTTAAAAGGGAAAGTCGTTGTGTTAAATTTCTGGGCATCCTGGTGCAAACCATGCGAACAGGAAGCTGCGGATTTAGAGAATGCCTGGAGGTTTTATGAGCCGAGTGGCGATGTTGTCTTCTTAGGGGTCGCCTGGACAGATACAGAGCGGAAATCACTGGAGTATCTTAGTAAGTTCGACATCACTTACCCCAACGGACCAGACCTGGGCACTCGTATTTCCCAAGCCTATCGAACGACAGGGGTGCCAGAAACCTATATTATTGACAAAAGTGGGGAATTAGCCTTTGTAAAATTAAGCCCATTCCTTTCACTTGACGAAATTAAAATGGCAATAGATCCTTTGTTGGAGAAATAATCGATTATGGACCTTGGTTCAATTTTTCTTATCCTGGCTTTATTAATTTTGGTTGGATTGTTCATCGGTCGCCCTCTCATTGAGGATGCGAAAGTTGTTATTAAGCAAGAAGAAAACAAGGACCACAATCGATCGATGTTGATGGCAGAACGTGATCGGATTCTGAATGCCTTGCAGGAATTGGATTTTGATCATGCACTTGGGAAAATCCCCGAAGAAGATTATCCTCAACAGCGAAATGTGCTCTTACAAAGAGGTGCAACAATTTTACGCGAGTTAGATAACCTGGCGGTCGAAAAGGAACCAGAAGCCGCAGAGGCTCGACTTGAGGCAGCAGTTGCAGCCCGTAGAGCTGATATGGCTAAAACTTCTGGACGAGAATTTGAACCTGCGGCAGTGACTCCCAACGGTCATGGGATCATCGTCGAACGCAAGCCTAACGGTTTGCAATCAGCTGATGACGATCTGGAAGTGATTCTGGCTCAAAGAAAAAGAATGAGGCAAGATAAAGCCGCTGGTTTTTGCTCACAGTGTGGTTCGCCTATTCAAAAATCCGATCTTTTCTGCCCGAAATGTGGATCAAAAACAGTTTAATTCAGAAATTGTCACCAATGGATAATTAAAAATCATATGGCCAAATCTTTGAAATTTTTATTTAATCTTCTTGCCATTGTTCTATTATCAGCCTGTAACTTATCTTTGGCTGCCGATGTAACTCCTCCTCCAGGTTACCAGCCCCCACCTGAAGCCCAAGCGCCTGTAGCGGCTACCTCAGGTCCAGTTTATCCTCTGGTCGCCCCCAATCCCTCGCTTGGAGAATCTATTTATGCGGAAAAGTGTGCTCCATGTCATGGCGCCACAGGCATGGGTGATGGTGCTCAGGCAGACCAATTACCAAACCCGGTTACTGCTTTTGCCTCGGTTGAAACGGCTCGAGGCGCGGTTCTATCAGATTGGTTTGATCTGGTTTCAAATGGTAATTTAGAGCGGTTTATGCCACCGTTCCAATCACTGACGGATAGAGAGCGCTGGGATGTGGTGGCGTATGCTTTTATGTTAGGAATTTCTCCCGAGGTCTTGGAAAAAGGCGAGGCTTTATATGATACAGAATGCGCAGCCTGTCATGGAGATACTGGAAAAGGTAATGGACCCGACGCTCAAAGTTTGGATGTAAAACCTACCAGTTTTGCTAACCAAGAATTTATGGCTCGAAAAACAAACCGAGATTTCTTTACAGCCATCAGTAATGGTGTTCAAGATGTCATGCCAGCATACGGAGAGAAATTTTCTGAAGAAGAACGCTGGGCTATTGCAGCATATCTTCGTTCTTTTTCTTTTGTTTCAACAACAACCGGCCAAGTGGTTGTAACCCCAACCGCAGTGCATGATGTGGAGGAAACTCAAACTCCAGAAATTTCCACTACTCCAGGAGTAGATGTTGCCTCTGAACAACCAGTCGCTGTTTCTATGGGGGTGGTGAACGGAACGATTGTGAGAGCTTCTGAAGCAATGTCGGATGAGAGCATCCAGGTAACACTGCACGGGTTCGATCAGATGAATATCGTGTTGACACAAACCACGACAGTGTCTGCTGATGGTACTTATGCCTTTGATCAAGTAGAAATGCTTGAGGGCAGAATTTTCTTGACGACGGTCGACTTCGAAGGAATCACATATGGTTCTGAGGTGGCTACCGTTGGTCCGGATACAACTGAAATTGTTTTACCGATTGAGATTTTTGAGACCAGCAGTGAGTTATCCTTACTCTCCGTGGACCGTCTACACTTTTTCTTTGAATTTGTGGGACCCGAAATTGTTCGTGTAGTCGAATTGTACATTGTATCGAACCCGACACAGAAAACCATTGTTGCTCCTCAAGGAGATCAAGCAGTTCTTTCATTCTCGGTACCGAAGAATGCTGCTAACCTCGAAATTCAAGATGGAAGGATTGGCGAAAGGTATCTTCAGACGGAGGATGGATTTGCAGATACGGCTCCTATTCGGCCCGGAATGGGCAATTACCAGGTGCTGTTCTCATATGAGATGCCTTATTCCAAGAAACTCGAATTGGTCAGAAAAATGCAGTTGGCTACCAATGCGATTGTTATTCTTGTACCAGAAAACGGTCTTGAGATTAAAGGTGATACTTTGCAGGATGCAGGCACCCGAGATGTTCAGGGGATGCTTTACCGGCTTTACAATGGCAGCGCAATGGCAGCTGGGGATGAACTCAAATTGACCATTACCGGCAAAATGGTGGGTGAAGATCTTAACAATACAACCGGACTTCTGGTAGGATTAGGGGCTCTTGGAATTGTGCTAGTTGTAGCAGGTATCTGGCTATATCGCCGCAATGCCAAACCATTTGATGAAGATGATCTGGAAGAGGAAGACGCAGAAGTTGTTGCCGAGGAAAATGCAGAGACCATTATGGATGCGATTTTGACTCTGGATGATCTTTATCAGGCCAATGAGCTTCCTGAGGAGGCTTACCTGCAAAGAAGAAGTGAGCTCAAGGCACGTTTACAGAATGTATTAAAACTTGACTAACGATTGCTGATAATAATCATAAATGCCAACCTTTGAACAAGTTTCGTCTTCAAGTAATATTCTTAAAGCAAGGACTGGACCTCCAGAAATCGTTGTTCGCAAACTGGTGAAACGCTTTGGTCTAAAACCTGTTTTACGTGGAGTCGATTTTGAGGTTCAACCAGGGGAGTTTGTAGCCCTTTTAGGACCCAATGGTGCTGGAAAAACCACTTTTTTACGTATCCTGGCTTCACTTTCTCGCCCGACCTTAGGTGAAGTATGGATTGCAGGCAATCGATTACCTGAGCAGGCTTCAGCTGTTCGGAGAACTTTGGGTGTGGTTTCTCATCTCCCTCTTTTATACGGCGACTTGACTGCAGAAGAAAATCTCCTTTTTTATGGAAAAATGTATGGGGTCGCTAATCTCCACCAACGTCTATTAGAAGTTCTTAAATTGGTTGGTTTAGCTTCTCGCAAGCGAGATTTGGTCAGGACATTCTCTCGTGGAATGCAACAAAGATTAGCAATTGGAAGGGCAGTACTACATGACCCGGATGTTATGCTGTTCGACGAACCGCACACTGGGTTGGATCAAGATGCCTGCTTAATGCTCGACAATGTTTTGCAGGAAGTAGCAGCGCGTGGTAGGACGGTGGTTATGACTTCGCATGATCTTGCCAGGGTTGGTGACCTGGCTTCACGCTTCGATGTTTTGTCGCGAGGTGTGATCGTGGCGTCTGCTCAACGGACAGATGTGGAGCCCAACCAATTATTGGCTTTTTATCGCCAGGCAATTCAGGATGATAGGAAACGAGATTAGTCGATGGGCGATATACGAGACACCAAACTGAGCAAAGATACTACCAGGCTGCTTCAGAGAAACTCGATATTTGGTTTAAAAGCATATTTTCGGGCTTTATGGGCAGTTGTTTGGAAGGACTTAGCCGCGGAATTAAGAAGCCGAGAATTAATCTCAGCGATGCTGGTTTTTGCCTTGCTGGTAATCATGATTTTTAATTTCGCTCTCGAACTGGATGCAAAAACTCGATCCAGTGTCACATCGGGCGTTTTATGGGTAACCTTTGCCTTTGCTGGAACGCTGGGGCTTAATCGATCGATGGCGATGGAAAAAGATCGCGGTTGCTTGGATGGTTTACTTCTTGCTCCTGTTGACCGCAGCTCGATTTATTTTGGCAAGATGTTGGGTAACCTCTTTTTTATGTTAATTGTGGAAGCCATTGTATTGCCAGTGTATAGTATTTTATACAATACCAATTTGCTCAATGGAGGATTAATCATTGTGACCCTTCTGGGATCGATTGGATATGTTTCAGTGGGGACTCTTCTCGCGAGCATGGCTGTGCAAACACGAACTCGGGATGTGTTGTTACCCATTTTGCTTTTCCCGGTTGTCATCCCGGTGTTCATTGCTTCCGTTAAAGCAAGCAGCGGATTTCTTTCGCATATCGAGATGGCAGAAATTTGGCCCTGGCTTAATCTCTTAATTGTGTATGATGTAATTTTCACTGCCATTGCTTTTATGGTTTTTGATTATGTTGTTGAAGAGTAATTGATTTTGTAACTGAAAAATTTCACCCAAAGGAGTTTTTTTATGGAAGCAAAACCGAGGTCGCTAGCTATACTCGATGGCGTGACACTTTTATTTTTTCTCGCTGCGTCTGCATTGGTATTTTTCTACACACCTACTGAACGTGTCATGGGTGATGTTCAAAAAGTTTTCTATTTCCACGTAGCTGCCGGATGGGTAGGAATGTTATCGTTTTTTGTGGCTGCATTTGCCGGAATTATGTACCTGGCTAAAGGTCTACGAAATTGGGATATCGTGGGCGTGGCAGCCGTTGAAATAGGAATGATTTTCGCGTTTATCAATATTGTCACTGGTTCTATCTGGGCTCGGCCTATCTGGAATACCTGGTGGACCTGGGATCCGCGCTTGACCACAGCAACGATCATGGAATTGATTTATGCTGCATATCTGATGCTGCGTGCCGGAATTGAAGATCCGAGCCGTAGAGCACGATTTGGAGCTGTTTATGCCATTATTGGTTTTGTCAGTGTGCCTCTGACTTTCTTCTCTGCAAGGCTCTTCCGCACGATCCACCCAACCGTGATTGGCTCAAACCAACCAGGCTCTGAAGGGCAGTTTGATATGACTCCTGCAATGCTCCAGACCTTTCTATTTAGTTTGTTTGCCTTCTCCGTTGTCTTTGTGGATATTTTGTGGCACCGAGTTCGATTAGGACGCCTGGAAGATAAGGTCGAGCAATTAAAATTAAAGACAATGGCATAAATAATCAGGAGATGGAAATGTTATTCTTACAAGATGCCCCTGCCGATACAACAGCTTATTTCATTGCTGGATATGCGATTATATTTGGTGTTATGGCGCTTTATATCCTAAGTATTTACCTTCGCTCCCGAAATTCTAAGCAAGAGTTAGACATGCTTAAAGAATTGGAAGAAAAAATCGAAGCATAACTTCAATTATTCTCCCCATAAAAGCGCTTTTATGGGGAGAATTCCCTGATTGCTCCTTTTCTTGATTCTAGTCCCAAATAAATGAACTACTCAGGCAGATATAACTTACATCGCTGGTTAATCCTGGCAGTGGTTTTGCTGGCGATATTGACCTTCTCAATGATATTGCTTCGAGTTATCCATAGTCCAGCCTATTTATGGATTGCGATGGTTTCTCCAGTTGCCGGTGTAGCCTCATCTGCCTTGCATGCCTGGTCTTTCTTGGGCAGGAATCGAGCCGTGAAGTTTATTTTGATTACAGGTTTGGGAAGCCTTTTTCTCGAATCATTTGGAGTGGCTACCGGTTTACTCTATGGTCGTTACCATTACACCTATCGCTTGGGTCCATTATTCCTGGGATTAACCCCTTACTTAATTCCGGTTACCTGGTTTATGATGCTCTATCCATCTTATGTGATGAGTGTCAGCCTGGTCAATAATTGGAAAAATGTGTCTTCCAATTTCATCATCATTATCACTGCCGCAGTGGGTGGTTTGATTATGTCCAGCTGGGATTTGGTTCTGGACCCGGTGATGGTTAAGCAAGAGCATTGGGTTTGGGAAACACCCGGTGGTTATTTTGGTATTCCGTTCCAGAATTACTTTGGATGGTGGTTCACTTCATTCCTGATTTTGCTGGCATTTCAGTTATTCATCAGTACGGAAAAGAGTGAGCATTGTTATCCTACAACCACCATGGTAAGAATAGCCATTTTCATCTATGCCATCATTGGATTGGGAAACATCGCTGGTGCAGCTATTACAGGGCTGTGGGGACCAGCCTTGATTGCCTTGGGTGCGATGGGTTTCTGGGCAGCGTATGCGTGGAAATCAAGTAAAAATGTCAGCAACCTGCTGCCGACAAATAAGTCATTAAGGAGTGAACACTAAGTTCTTTTGGTTTAAGAATCTTTGAAAGGAATGATTATCCTGGATATAAAGAAGGCAAGAAAAACACTTGCAAATTTCAGTAGATTGATCATCAGACGCCAATGATTGGGTAATACCCATTCAGGAGCGACAATCAAGACCGCGAAGAGAGAGCCGAAGATAGCCCACCGGATTGCTCCGCGAACACCATAATATTTTTCACCAAAAAAGCGATATAGCCAGTAAGCACCCAGTAAAATCATAATAATCAATAATGCGCCTAGAATACTGATCAATGCGATCAAATTAGATGGTTGAGTCAAGTATTCAGGATTTTCAACAATCGCTTGAATTCTACCGGTTTTTAGATAAGGAACCAGGATATTCTCTATTGCATTAACAAGGGTAAAAAAGAATACGGTTATTGCACTCAATAAGATCGCGCTTTTTTTACTTTTTCTTAGCATCTAAATTTCAAATCCTCTTTGCTGAAATTCATCTTTTAATTCAGTGGGTAAAAATTTTCTAAGTTTCTCTGCCCGAAGAATGACTCCATGAAGCCAGTGATTCTTGTGCAGAAAATCCAACGCTTCGCTGGCAGAAAACCATCCAAACTCTGAATGCTCGCTGCCGATTACCACCTGATTAGAGTTTTTGATTGTACATCCATAAATCACACTGAGCAATTCATTATCTGGAGTAGGATCTCCGCGGTAAAAGTGTGAGGTGGCAATAATGAAATCGATATGCACTTGTGCGTTTATTTCCTCCATAACCTCTCGATGAAGGGCATCTTCAAAGGATTCTCCTTGATCGACACGTCCGGTGACACATTCCCATGCGCCTGCCTTGAAGTCGCGCTGGGCAGCCCTGCGGAGGAGTAAATATTTCTGGGATTTACTGTCCCATACCAGAGCGCCGATGCCACCCAAGAATTTACCAATGGTCATTTTCCAGTCCTCTTCATGTGGCAATCATGGGGTGAAATTTTCAAAGCGAACCTTCAAGGCATGATAGATATAATTTTCCCATACCGGGGTCATGGCATTATAGCTGAGCTGATGTGAGGAGAAGGTTTGGAGAATCAGCCGGTCATCGATGCAAACAGCAACTGTGCCATGAGTCATTTTTTCTTTGGCAATTGTTCCCACCAGCAGACTGGCATCACCGCCAGGAACAACCCTTACCCAATCGCCAATGTCAAAGACATTCACCAGGGTCTCATCCCACCAATAGCTGGTAACTTTTGTGAATGAAAGGGCTGAATTTGGTTCACGCATGATAGGATGCTCAGCGTTGAGGGGAAACATTACCATCCGAGATGGGGGAACTTTGCTCCAATCTTTTTCGAACTCCACGCCACATTTTTCCAGCAGAATGCTGGCAGTTCCACCCGCAACTTGATCCAGGTACCAGACTTCTAAGATGACGGATGATCCAGTATTTAGAACATCCGTAATATATTCAAAGAATTCGCCTTGTACGCCCGTCTTTGCTTCAGCGGCAACAATTACTAAATCCCAGGGTTTTCCATTTGGCGCTCCACTAAGGATATCTGACTTAAACCATCCCTGAGCATTGCCATCATCTTTATAAGTTAAGCCCATTCTATCCAGTGTATCTTTTACATACCGGTTTGTATCGGTATTGGCGACCATATCTTCGTAGAGCAAGATATTTGCCGACTTCATCTGGGAAATCAGATCAATGGTCGGGCTTGGCTCAATCATTTCTGGTGTAGCAGAAGCTACAGCCTGAGTTGTGGGTTGTTGTGCCTGGATGGTCTCTTGGATGGCTATGCTGGGGTCTTCAGTTGGCGATTGAGGTGGCAGCTGCGCAGCTTGTGTAGCCTGTTGTGCTTCTTGGGCCTGCATGGTGGAGTTTTGGGCAGCTAAAGTCTGTTGTAAGCCACCTGCCTGCTCTTGAGAAACCATTGTTTGTTGAATTTGAAGATTTACCAGGGTTTCTTGATAACCGTTTGGTTCATTGGAAGTGTTTAACATGCTGCAGCCTGAGAGAGTAACCAATGCAATAATCAACACTAGCTGTAGAGTTGCTTTGTGGCTATGACGCTCGGTCAAGATAACCGGAAATTTATTCATTTCGATGCTCCTTAAAAAGTTTAGGCTGGAAGAGAAATCTTCCAGCCTTGGATGAAGCTCTCTACTTACTTTCCATACGTACTCGCAGAGCATTTGTGATCATGTTTTCCCATAAGGGCATCATGGTCTGAAAAGAAAATGAATGGCTGCTAAATGACATGAGCGTGAATTGACCATTCATACAGGTGGTCAAAACGCCATCGCGGGAGTTTTCTGTGGCCTTGGTGCCCATTAATATCTGCGCATCCCCATGCCCCGTCAATGCTACCAAATCACCAAGATCATTGTATGGCCAATAGGCAACTGCTTTGGTAAAGGATAAGCCGCTATTAGGCTCACGTAAAATCGGGTGACTTACACCGCTGACAGGCCAAACAACGATGTCGATAGGAGACCGGGTTTTACCGACATAAGGGTATACTTGGACACCGCATTTGGTTAAGATCGTGCTGATCGTTCCTTCAGAGATCTGATCCAGATGATACGCTTCCACGATAACAGAGGTTCCCTGGTTCAGTACATCCATTAGATACTCAAAATATTCACCCGAAATTCCTGCCCGGTACTCAACGGCAATAATGACCAAATCCCATGGATTGCCGCCTTTTGCGCCACCTAAGAGGTCGGTTTTTAGCCATCCCTTGGCGCTGCCATCATCTTTGTATGAAACGTTCATGCTATCCAGTGTCCGCTTAACAAAACGGTACACTTTGGGATCATTCACCATATCCTCGTATAGCAGGATATTGGCTGATTGCATGAAGGCTTTCAGGTCTTGGGATGAACCAGACACCGGTGCAACGGATGGGAGAATTTGGGTTGGTTCGATTGGGCTGATAACGGGGGGTTGACCGGCAGCCATGGTTCCTTGAACAGATAAAGCAACCTGGGTGGCGCCAATATCCATGGTGGGTTGTTGATTCAGCATAGTAGCTTGCAGCATCTGAGCATCAATAGTTGCCTGTTGAGAATCTAGAGTTCCCTGAAGGCTATTCCCCGCTTGCTGGGCTAGCAGAGTTTGTTGGATACCTAAAGCTATTTGGGTTTCTTCCAGATCGTCATTTGAAGCAGTCTCGGTGGAAAAAGTACAGCCAAGTGTGACAATGAAAAGAACACTAAGAAAAAAGAAAATTTTGATTGGTTTGGTGTTGAATGAAGATTTGAGGGGTTTTGGATTTTTAATCATGGGGATACTCCTGGTTTTTAGTAAATAATGCGAAAGGAATCACACTTACTTAAATCTCGCGCCGACCCAGTGTTCCGTAAAATATTTTTAGGTTATTTGGAATCGTTCTGGACTGATCACATCTGGCTGTGATTAAGTTTTTAATACGCAGTCCACCTTAATTATATTCTAATTGTCCATTAATTTGGGAGTAATTAGCAAATCTGACAGATGACTTTAATTATATTGCTGTACGTTCTATTTTATAGAGAAAAGGCAGTAGGTGGCGCCAGATTGGTCCCTGGCTAAGCGCGCAATTTGTGTTGCAGAGCTGGATGTGATCAACTCCAGCAAGGAACGATCCATTTGGCATAGCTCTGGGTGTTGATCAAGAATTTTCTGATAGGGGCAACGGCCCAAAAAGATGCGAGGACCATCACGGTGCGCTTCCCAACGAGCCTGATAATTTAATCGATTAAGCGTTTTAATCGATGATACTAATTTTTGGCTTAGGTGCAGAGTTTTAATGGGTTGGGGTAATTCCGGCTTGTTTGCACCAGTCGCCAGGTAAGATGCAATTTTTTCGAGACTTTGAAGATAGTTCTCAGCGCCTTGTTGTTCCTGCAAGCACACAAGGACAGCATCAGCTAACAGGTGGAGATTATCGCCAGCTGCTTGCTGGGATAGGCGGTAGAGCTGCATTGGGCGCCCTTTGCCGGTTTGCTGTCGTTCTCCAGAAGGCTCAAGCAAGCCCTGAGAAAGTAAAATTTGAATGTGGTGCCGGGCATTCGCTGAAGTCATTTTCAAAGCCTGGCTAATATCCGTGGCGGAGGCTACTGAGTGTGAGCGAATATAATCGAGGACTTTTTCTCTTGAGGTTTTCACACTTTAATTATACACCGTAACACTATATACGAAAATATATATTGACGTTTATAGTCTATTGTAGAGCAAAAAAAGCGAGTATAATATTTCACATATGTATACCTGGGATGACTCTTATGCAATAGCACTGGCTCTTCGTGCGCAGCGACCAGAAACCAATCTGGATCAAGTCTCCTTAGGTATGATCTACCATTGGACTCTTGAATTGGATGATTTTCAGGATGACCCTGAGTTAGCCAATGATGGCATTCTAATGGCAATTTACCAGGAATGGTTTGAGGAGGTAAATCCCTTATGAACGATATGAAACGTGAAAATATCAATTCAACAAAATATGATATTCCTCCAGAATTACAACAATCAGTCAGTATTACGACCTTAGATAAAATTTATAACTGGGGGCGTCGTTCCTCAATCTGGCCGCTCATGTTTGGTTTAGCCTGTTGTGCGATTGAAATGATCTGCACGGCAGCCAGCCGTTATGACTTCTCTCGCTTTGGTATGGAAGTCATGCGTCCAAGCCCGCGTCAGGCTGATTTGATGATTGTATCTGGCACAGTTACCAAAAAAATGATTCCACAAATTGTGCGTTTGTATAACCAAATGCCAGAACCCAAATATGTGGTCGCGATGGGTGCTTGCGCTTCAGGTGGCGGTCCCTTCAAGGAAGGCTATAACGTAGTTTCTGGTGTTGATAAATACATCCCAGTAGATGTATATATCCCTGGTTGCCCGCCAACTCCTCAGGCGCTTATTCATGGGTTGATAACCCTTCAAAAGAAAATTGATCATCAATCCATCAAAACCGTGCCCTGGTATCGAAAAGAATCGATCGAAGCGGTGCCAATTCCCGTGCTTGGTCCTGATGTAATGGATCCGCGCCAGTTCGAAACCATTAGAAACTATACTGCCCAAAAACAAGCTGAGCTTGAGAGTCCTGCTCAGCCTGAAAGTGATCAGGCATAAGGACCGGAGGAAAATTATGAGCGATAGCACGATTATTACCTCACCAGAATTGTCCAGAGAGTTAGATCTCGCTGAGCGTTTTCCGGACGCTGTTTCTGCAGATACACGCAAGGGTTATGAAGGTTATATTGTCAAAGCAGAAAAATTGATCGAAGTGGCCACTTATTTACGTGATCAATTAGGTTACGATTTTCTGTCTTCTGTGACCGGCGTTGATTATTTCCCGGAAGATATCATGGAAGTGGTTTATCACGCTTTCCGGTCGGTGGGCGGCTCTGCGTTGGTTTTCAAGGTTCAAACTTCACGTGATAACTCTGTTGTCCCTTCTTTATACTCTGTTTATCCGGGAGTGGATTTACAAGAGCGGGAAGCCTGGGATTTGCTGGGCATTCAATTCGATGGACATCCGGATTTACGGCGGATCTTATTATGGGAAGGTTTTAATGGGTATCCTCTCCGCAAGGATTGGAAGGAAGCCTACTATGAAGAAGATGGAAAGCCTTTCAAAAGCCGCTGGCCGGATGGGCAGGTTCATCGATTTGAAGATACCATCCCGTTTAGCAACAACGTCGATTATCCGGCCGGGTTTGATCCAGATACCTGGGCGCCTGACAACGACTCAAAACTGTATGCCAGTTTGTCCCGCTCGAAACTTCCTGATGGAAGTTCTGCACTAAAAACTGATACAGTGGTTGTCAATATGGGCCCACAGCATCCATCAACGCATGGTGTTTTTCGTGTGGTGGTTGCCTTAGAAGGTGAACGTGTGGTGGGTTTAAAACCTGTTATGGGCTATTTGCACCGGAACCACGAAAAAATTGGTGAGCGCAATACCTTCCTTCAAAATATGCCGTTCACTGACCGCCTCGACTATCTCTCCTCGATGAGTAACAATTTTGGGTATGCCTTAGCCGTGGAGAAATTAATCGGTGTCAAACCTCCCGAGCGTGCCGAGTACCTTAGAGTCATCATGGCGGAATTGACCCGGATCAGTAATCATATCTTTGCGATTGGTATGTTTTTGAATGATCTTGGTGCATACTTCACACCTTCTTTGTATGCCATTGAGGAACGAGAGCTGATCCTGGATATATTTGAGGCTGTTAGCGGTTCTCGTATGATGTGCAATTACTTCCGGTTTGGAGGCGTTGCCCGTGATTTGCCCGCCGGCGTGATTGAGAAGATCCGTGGCATGGTTAACGAACGTTTGCCTCGCCGCATTGATGAGCTTGATTTGTTCTTAACAAACAATGAGATTATCCGGTCGCGTACCATGGGGGTCGGCGTTTTGACCCCAGAGCAAGCGATTGGCTTTTCGGCTGCGGGTCCTGTTCTGAGAGCATCAGGTGTACCTTATGATATTCGCAGGGCTGATCCATATAGCATCTATGACCGCTTCGATTTCGATGTAGCCGTGCGCTATCATGGTGATACGTATGATCGTTATCTGATCCGAATTGACGAGATGCGGCAAAGCTTGCGGATCCTGCAGCAGGCAGTTCGTGATCTGCCACAAGGACCGATTCAAGAAGGCAAGCCTCAATATCAGGTGAGGGTGCCTGCAGGTGAAGCTTATGGACGCGTCGAGGGACCAAAAGGAGAATTGGGCTATTATGTAGTATCCAATGGTAAGCCTAATCCCTGGCGATATCATGTCCGCGCTCCTTCGTTTATCAACTTGACCGGGTTTGAAACGATGTGTGTAGGCAATAAAATTGCAGATGTAGTCGCTGTTCTGGGTTCAGTTGATATTGTACTGGGCGAGACGGATCGTTAGTGGAAGGATAGGGAGATAGCTATGGATGGAATGGGTATCCTTAAAGGCTTAGGCGTAACGCTAAAACGCTTTGTAGACACCTACCTGGAAGACGTACGCTGGTTAGGAAAACGATATTACACAAAAGAAGGGATAGACCGCCGGATGAGCTCAGAACTCTCGGGGTATTTTTACGATCCAATACCCAGAAGAAAAGCTGCCTGTCCCAGAAGAATTTCGCTATATTCCTTTCTTGTTGTATGAAATCGATGAGAATGGTGAGAAGAAGGACCGTTGCACGTCTTGCGGCATTTGCGCAAAAGTTTGTCCCCCCCAGTGTATTTGGATTGTTCGTACCAATGATCCGGAAACAGGAAGACCAATTCCTTCACCCAAGGAATTCTACATAGACGTAGATATCTGCATGAACTGTGGATTTTGTGCCGAGTATTGCCCGTTTGATGCGATCAAGATGGATCATGATTATGAACTGTCGGTGTATGACCGGCATGCTAAGAATATTTTTGATAAAGAGAAGTTATCAAAACCAGTTTCTTACTATGCATCCATCCGGCCGACCAACTATGAGCGAGAAGAATCAGCCCGAGCTGAAGCCGAAGCCGCAAAGGCTGCTCGTAAAGCCAAGGCTTGAGTTTTTGAGTGATTTTAAGTAAAAGATTGTATCAATGTGAACCTTGCTTGCATGATTAGAGCAAGAAGAATAAGTACATACCTACTGATTTAGTAGCGGAAGGAGTATCTGTGAATTCTGATGGTATAACAAAAGAGATGGTACTGGCTGCCCTGAGTAAAGTGCAAGAGCCAGAATTGCATAAAGATTTGGTAACGTTGAATATGATTCAGGATGTTGTGATTGATGGTGACCAGGTGAGTTTCACAATTATGTTAACCACACCGGCCTGTCCCTTAAAAAATCGCATTCAACAAGAAGCAAAGCAGGCTGTTGAAGCTGTACCTGGGGTTGGCACTGCCTCAATAAAGATGGACGCAAATGTACCGAGCGATGGTCGAGCGCGTGGATTACTGGACTTGCCTATTCGAAATGCTATTGCAGTTGCTTCTGGCAAGGGTGGTGTAGGTAAAAGCACAGTTGCAGTGAACCTGGCGGTTGTTTTAGCCCAGAGCGGTGCGCGTGTGGGTTTGCTGGATGCTGATATTTATGGCCCGAATGTACCCACCATGATGGGAGTGGAGAAGCTGCCTTCACCAACCAGCAATAAACTTAAACCGGCAGAAGCTTATGGAGTCAAGCTGATGTCGATCGGCTTTCTGGTCAAACCTGATCAGCCGCTTATTTGGCGTGGCCCGATGCTCCATTCAGCAATTCGCCAATTCTTGACTGATGTAGATTGGGGTGAGTTAGATTATTTGATCGTCGATCTGCCACCTGGAACAGGAGACGCGGCATTGTCATTAGCGCAATCTCTGCCTTTGAGTGGTGGTGTTATTGTGACTTTACCTCAGCAAGTGTCCTTGGATGATGCCCGCCGGGGATTGGAGATGTTCCGCCAGTTGGATGTGCCAATCTTTGGCGTGGTTGAGAATATGAGCTTTCTGCAACTGCCTGATGGTCAAAAAATGGATATTTTTGGTAGCGGGGGAGGCGAACGTTTGGCTCTGGAGGCTGGCGTTCCATTTATCGGGGCAATCCCGATGGACCCGTCCGTCCGACAAGGTGGAGACAATGGCATACCGGTGGTCGTTTCACAACCGGAATCGAGCGTCGCTAAAGCGTTACAATTCATTGCTGAAGATGTGGCTGCAAAAATCAGTGTAGCAGCCATGAATCAACCAAATGTTATACCCATTAATGTTATAGGTTAGCATTTGCTGAGGGATTGCTCCCCTGGTGAACCATAATCTTTCGGAAGTTTTTCTGGGTGGAGTTTGTGTATTTGAAGATACGCAAACTCCATCGATTTATAGGAACTTTTGTGAAGTAAAATAAAGGTGCCAGGCATAAATGCAGGGTCGTACATACTTACCGTATTAATCATAGAGAGAATAACAAGAAGTGGTTTATGGATTCAAATATCGTTGGTATCCGTTTTCAGAAAATTGGCAAGGTCTATTATTTTGACGCAAGTTCTGTCCCTGACCTACAGGTGGGAGATTATGCTATCGTAGAAACCAGCCGAGGTAGGCAACTGGGAGAGGTCATTCAATTGGTTAAAGATGCTCCCCAGCCTCAAGAAGGTGCATATAAGCCTATTCATCAGAGGGCAAGCCCGAGAGATTTGGTGATGCGCCAGATCTGGCAAAAAAAAGAAATAGAAGCCATGATTCACTGCCGGGCAAAAGTTGCTGAAGTTGGTATTGCTGGTGTCAAAATTGTTGCAGCCGAATTTACTTTTGATGGTTCCAGGCTTTCATTTCTATATAGCACGGAAGGCGAAGCCAAAGTCGATTTGCGCAATTTGAGAAATTCTATGCAGCGACTTTACCCGAGAGCTCATGTCGAGATGCGTCAAATAGGGCCGCGTGATGTTGCCAAAATTATTGGTGGTATGGGGGCTTGTGGTCTTGAAACACGCTGTTGTTCGATGTTCTTAACCGATTTCAGCCCAATTTCGATTAAGATGGCCAAGGAACAGGGGATTTCACTGACCCCAACTGAAATTACAGGGATGTGTGGTCGCTTGCGCTGTTGTTTAGTGTATGAATATGAACAATATGTTGAGGCTAGAAAGACCTTACCAAAGCGAAATAAACGTGTTGTCACCAGTGTGGGTGAAGGTAAGGTGATCGACAGCTATCCACTGCGACAATCTGTGATCGTTGAATTGGATAGTGGTGAAAGGAAAGAATTTCCCAGTGAGGAATTACAGCCCTGGGATGAATTAGAGGCCTTACGGCGGAAATCTCAACAACCATGTGATCGGCATCAAAATGGTGGCTGCGATTGTGGAAAAGCAGCGACTAAGGTTGAAGAACTTGAATCAGTTGAAGTGCAACCTGAACCTGACGCCGAATTGCCAGAGAAACGCCAGGGGTTCAACAAACGATCTCAATCGCGTAAATCGAAAAAGTCTAAGAGAAAGAAACCGCTATGACTGAAAGCCGATGGCAATCAGCGCAGAAAATTTTAGTGGTTTTGGCACACCCTGATGACCCCGAGTTTTTTTGTGGAGCTAGCATTGCCAGATGGGTGGATGAAGGTCACCAGGTGGTCTATTGGTTACTGACTTGTGGCGACAAAGGGGCAGATGATGCCTCGGTAAGACCTGATGAGTTGTGTAATCGCCGTCATGACGAGCAACGCGAAGCAGCTGCTGTGTTAGGAGTCAAACAGGTCAATTTTCTGAGTTATCCAGATGGCTATTTGGTGCCTGATATAAATTTGCGCAGGGAAATTACACGGATTATTCGATTGGAAAAACCGAATATCCTGGTTACCTGCGATCCGGAAACCTTCATTGTGGGGGAAACACGCATCAACCATCCAGACCATCGGGCTGCAGGGCAGGCTGCTCTAGACGCAGTTTTCCCGGCTGCTGGAAACCCACTTTATTTTCCGGAATTAATGCATGAACAGGGATTGCAGCCGCACTCAGTTGACGAAGTTTGGATATCTCTCACTCAAAAACCAACAGTCAAATTGGATATTACACCCTATTGGGAAAAGAAGATTAACGCTTTGTATCAACACAAAAGCCAAATTGGGGATCCACAGGTATTCACTCAAAGGATGAAGGAGCGAAGAACTGAGGCCAGTACGCCTGAACAACCCCGTTATGAAGAAGCTTTCCGAATCGTAAAATTCAGATAAGACAATGGAGCAAGTCAATGAACAAAGCAACTGAACAGGCGACACATCACTTTGCTTATACTCAATCCATGCGACGTGATTTTCACATGCACCCCGAATTGGGTTTTCAAGAGGTACGCACGGCGGGAATTGTCGCCCGTGAGCTGATTGAAATGGGGTATGAAATCAAAACTGGGGTGGCAAAAACAGGTGTGGTTGCCCTTCTTGAAGGAACTGATCCTGGTCCTACCCTGATGCTTCGGTTCGATATGGATGCCTTGCCCATTTTAGAACAAACCAACGCAGTATATGCATCCCAAAATCCTGGGATTATGCATGCATGTGGGCATGACGGTCATACTGCGGTTGGTCTGACGATTGCTAAGATATTAAAAGAAAATCAGGACCAGTTAAAAGGTACGGTAAAACTTGTTTTTCAACCAGCGGAGGAGGGTCTCGGTGGTGCGTTGGCTATGGTCGAGGATGGTGTATTGGAAAACCCCCGACCAGACATGGCTTTATCATTACATGTCTGGAATGAAAAACCACAAGGTTGGCTGGGGATTACACCCGGACCTGTAATGGCTGCTTCAGAAACTTTCCAGGTCCGTATTATAGGAAAAGGCGGTCATGGCGCTGTGCCTCACCTGACAGTTGATCCAGTTCTGGCATCTGCACAGGTTGTTAGCGCTTTGCAGGCCATTGTGGCGCGCAATGTTGCTCCCCTTCAATCGGCAGTGATTAGTGTGACCATGATCCATGGCGGCGATGCTTTTAATGTCATACCCTCAATTGTAGAATTACGCGGTACTATCCGAACATTCGATCCGGCTGTACGGGAAATGGTATTAAAACGATTTAACGAGGTAGTCGAGAACGTTGCAAAGGCGATGGGGTGCGAAGCGGAAATTACAGTGAAATCTATCACTCCTGCCGTAGTCAATGATGAGCATATCACAGAACGCATTCAATCTATTGCAAAACAGGTATTACCTGAGGCTGAAGTGGATATGGATTACCGAACCATGGGTTCAGAGGATATGGCGTTCTTTTTGCGAGAAGTTCCTGGATGTTTTATTTTTATCGGATCGGCGAATCATCAAAAGGGGTTGAATTTCGCTCATCATCATCCCTGTTTTGATATTGATGAAGCAGCGTTACATCATGGTGTGGCATTGATTACCGCCGCGTGCCTGGATTTTCTTCAGTGACTTGAGCAGGTCATGAATAAATTGCAAACAATGACGGGGTCAACTAAATTGCACAAAAATCTCCAAAATTTTTATTACGACTTATCGATTCACCTTGCAAGTCACACTATCTATCCAATAAGTACAAAGGTCAAGCGGGTAAAAACCAGACTGGCTTGACCTTCTATGTGCCTGATGATATAATTATTTATCTGAATAATCTGATTAATCATATGATTTATCGGACTTATGTTCCTAGATTGGATTTGGTAGAATGCCTGAAGTACGACTCCATAATGATTTCTTGCAGTATCTTGTAAACAGGGCACATGCATCCAACGGTACTGACCAGTTACCGTCATTAACTACAATGAGTCAGGAACTTGGGGTAAGTGTATCCTCTTTGCGTGAACAGCTGGAAGTAGCAAAAGCTTTGGGATTAGTGGAAGCCAGGCCGCGTACAGGTATACGGCGTTTGACTTACACTTTTCTTCCTGCAGTCCTCCAAAGTGCTTCTTATGCTGTAGCAATGCTGCCGGATTCTTTCTGGCATTTTTCGGATTTACGTATTCATATCGAGGCAGCCTATTGGAATGAAGCGGTAAATAAACTTTGTCTAGAAGATCATCTTGCCTTAAAAAATTTAGTGGATCAAGCCTGGAACAAATTAAGGGGGCATCCAATTGAAATCCCACATAGCGAACACCGAGAATTACATCTAAAAATATATAGCCGCCTGGATAACCCTTTTGTTCAAGGTCTATTGGAGGCCTATTGGGAATTGTACGAATCCGTGGGGATGAACTTGTACACAGACTACAACTATTTAGAACAAGTTTGGAAATACCATCAACGAATGGTTGAAGAAATTTGTGATAATAATATTGAAGCAGGTTACAAGGCATTGGTAGAACATAAAGACTTAATCTTTCACCGAAAGAGGCCAGGTAACCAAGCAGTGGATGAAATGACTTTCAAAGATAAACCAGCCAAGCTGGAATGATATAAGGAGTGATAATGTCTGCAAAACTAACAACTGAACAAGCGCAGACCGGGCCTGCAGCCCAAACTGTAGTGAACGATTTTTCTATCACAGTGGCGACGGTCAATGGCTCCGGCAGTCAAACTTCGAACCTGACGATTCTCAGAGCATTGTTTAAAATGGGGATTCCAGTGTCAGGAAAAAATCTTTTTCCGTCCAACATTCAGGGTTTACCCACCTGGTACACCATCCGTGTAAACAAAGATGGCTTTTTGGCCAGGCGAGATGAGCATGAGATTGTTGTAGCGATGAATCCAGCTACTTTTTCACAAGATTTGGCAGATGTTGTTCCAGGTGGTGTTTTCCTGTATGCTGATCACTTGCGTATGCCAATCAACCGAGATGATATTTCTGTTTATGCTATGCCGGTTAAGAAGATTTCCAAAGAAGCCGGCGCCCCTTCAGAGCTGAGAGATTACATTGCCAATATGGTCTATGTAGGTACCCTGGTCTTCTTGCTGGATATTGATTTAGATAAAATCCACCAGGCGTTGGATTTTCATTTCAAATCGAAATCAAAACCTATTGATCTTAATTTTGACGTTGTCAAGTCGGCTTATGAATGGGCAAAAGAAAACCTGGTAAAAACGGACCCTTATCGCGTTGAACCCATGAATGCAACTCATGATTACATCATGGCAGATGGGAATACCGCAGCAGCTTTGGGTGCGATTTATGGAGGTGTTCAGTTCGCTGCATGGTATCCGATTACTCCTGCTTCAAGCCTGGCCGAAAAATTGGTAGAGTATCTGCCCATGTTACGTAAAGACCCGGAGAGCCCTAAGAAGAACACTTATGCAGTCTTACAAGCTGAGGACGAATTAGCTGCTTTAGGGATGACCGTCGGGGCGGGTTGGGCTGGTTTACGCTCTATGACTTCTACTTCAGGACCGGGAATTAGTTTGATGGCTGAATATGCCGGACTGGCTTATTTTTCAGAAGTGCCTGTAGTGATTTGGGATGTGCAGCGGGTTGGTCCAAGTACGGGTTTACCTACCCGTACTGCCCAATGCGACCTCAACTTTGTTCACTTTTTAGGTCATGGAGATACCCAGCAAATTACCCTTCTGCCTGGCTCAGTAACCGAATGCTTTGAATTCGGTTGGCGCGCTCTGGACCTGTCTGAAAGATATCAGACACCGATCTTTGTACTTAGCGATCTGGATTTTGGCATGAACCAATGGATGACGCCTCCATTTGAATATCCTGATATGCCCATGGATCGAGGCAAAGTTTTATGGGAGGCAGATCTGGATCGTTTGCAAGGTGATTGGGGAAGGTATCGCGATGTCGATGGTGATGGGATACCCTACAGGACTTTGCCTGGAAACCGGCATACTCAAGCAGCTTATTTTTCTAGAGGAACCGGCCACGACGAGAATGCCAGGTACACCGAAGACAATCAGAAATGGCATGCCCTAATGGACCGCCTTAAACGCAAGTATTACAATAGCCGGGAAGCTGTGCCTGCACCAATTGTTGATAATATAGAAGGCGCTAAAATTGGCTTCATTGCATTTGGCTCAACAACACCTGCGATCGAAGAAGCCCGTCACCTTTTGTTAGAAGGCGGCTTAAAGACCAGCTTTTTACGAGTGAGGGCTATCCCTTTCACCAAAGAGGTTGATGAATTCATTGGGAAGCATGAGCGGATTTATGTAGTGGAGATGAACCGGGATGGGCAAATGCATCAGCTGTTGACCATCGAATTCCCCCAATATGCTATGAAACTGAAATCTATCGCTTTCATGGATGGGCTGCCGTTGACGGCAAATTTTGTCCGAAATGCAATTCTCAATCACGAGGAGAAATAATCATGACTGACCAGCAAACACTCTCACGTTCACAGGTGAATCTGGTGGGGTTATCTAAATCAGATTACCGTGGCAATCCAAGTACGCTTTGCCAGGGATGTGGTCACAACTCAATTTCAAGCCAAATTATTGCAGCTTGTTATGAATTGGACCTGGTCCCGGAGGACCTGGTTAAGTTCAGTGGAATTGGTTGCTCCAGCAAAAGCCCGACCTATTTCCTGAACCGATCCTTTGGGTTTAATGGATTGCATGGTCGCATGCCTTCATTGGCTACAGGAGCTTTATTTGCAGATCACACGCTCAAAGGAATGGGTATCAGTGGTGATGGCGATTCTGCCAGCATCGGTATCGGTCAATTCAAGCATGTTTTACGCCGTAATCTTCGTATGGTATACATTGTTGAGAATAATGGTGTCTATGGCTTGACGAAGGGGCAGTTCTCAGCTACAGCGGAGGTAGGTCTTTATCTGAAAAGCCAGGGGACTAACTCCTATATGCCAGTTGATATTGCCTGGGAAGCACTGGTAGGAAACGCTACTTTTGTAGCTCGTTCCTTCGCGGGCGATCCTAAGCAGGTTAAAGAATTGATCAAAGCAGCTTTAAGTCATGATGGCATCGCTGTATTGGATATCATCAGCCCGTGTGTAACTTTCAATAACCAAGATACAGCCGTCCATTCCTATGCTTGGGGAAAAGAACATGAAGTCGCATTGCACGAACTCTCCTTTGTTCCCCCAGCAGAAGAAATTCTGGTGGATTATGAACCTGGGGAGGCAAAGGAAGTAACGATGCACGATGGCTCGAAAGTGATCTTAAAGAAGATTGAGCTTGATTATGATCCTACAGACCGTGCAGAGGCTATGCGTATGCTGGAAGAAGCGAATGCTAAACAATGGTTGATGACCGGTTTGATCTACATAAATCCTGAACAACCTTCGTTGATGGATATCTACAATTTGACGGAAACTCCTCTGAACCGATTGACCAATGACCGTCTGAGACCGGCTCCTGAGACGATGAAGACGGTTAATGATTTAATGTTCTAATTCAACAAGAGCCCGGAATCGGCTGTCTTATCCATCTTTGGGGCAGCCGATTTTTAATTTGGTATGATTGTGCACTTTCTAAAAATGCACACATTGGTTCTACTCGCTTTTTGCACAGTGCAGGTTATCAATCTTCAGTAAGGATGACTAGCCGATTTGGATGATTGTGCGCTATGTCGCAAACAAAAACAGATCAATGGTATAATCGCCCGAGAATCAGGGATTTTTGCAGCTATTATTCCGAGCTATTGTAGTTGGGAACCAACTACAATAGCTGGCTGTATGGACAGCTGATGAATTGAAAATTTCCTATCATTTGAATGGCGATTCATCATCTGGCACTCTTTGATAAAACTTAAGATATTGTTGAGCAGGAGCCCAACTTGGCATTTAATCCCCTGAACTGGTTGTTAGGGTTTTTTTCCCTCGATATTGGCATTGATCTGGGTACAGCAAATACTTTGGTCAATGTGCGAGGGAAAGGAATTACAATCAATGAACCCTCCTGGGTTGCAATAGATAAGCGCACACGCCAACCATTGGCAATTGGCGCTGAAGCAAAAGAAATGGTCGGAAGAACTCCTGCCAATGTGGTTGCTATCCGTCCATTACGGGATGGTGTGATCTCGGAATTTGAGATAACTCAGGCAATGCTGGAGTATTTTATCGGCAAAGCACATGAACAAAGTATCGTTCCTGTGCCCAGACCACGTGTTGTAGTGGGTATTCCGTCCGGTGTGACAGAAGTTGAGAAAAGGGCGGTTTATGACGCTGCGATGTCTGCTGGAGCTCGTGAAGTTGGTTTGATCGAAGAGCCAGTCGCTGCTGCCCTGGGAGCAGGCTTACCTGTTAACGAGATCCGTGGCAGTATGGTGGTTGATATTGGAGGTGGAACTTCCGAAGTAGCCATTATGTCCATGGGAGGGGTAGTTGTATCTCGGTCATTGCGAGTGGCTGGCGATGAGATGGATCAGGATATTGTGCAATTTATGCGCAACAAATATAATCTTTTAATCGGTGAAAGAATGGCTGAACAGGCAAAAATAACCATTGGTTCAGCTTATCATTTGCCGGAAGAAAAAACGATGCTGATCCGTGGTAGGAACCTGATCACTGGGCTACCAGAAGCCATTGAGGTGTCCTCGGTTGAAATCCGGGATGCGATTTCTAATTCTGTGCAGACGATTGTTGATACGATCAAAGACGCATTGGATGAAGCGCCGCCAGAAATCATTGCTGATCTAATGGATGCAGGTATCTGTCTGGCAGGGGGAGGGGCTCTTCTGCAAGCCTTGGATAAACGCTTATATGAAGATGTTAGAATTCGGGTATGGGTTGCTGAAGATCCAATGAGTTGTGTAGCCAGAGGAGCCGGAATGATTTTGGAAGATTATGATGTTCTGCGGCGGTTATTAGTTGGTCTGGAGCGCGGCAGCACAAGACATTCTTGATGAAAACGAACCCTTCTCGTTTCTGGCAGACACTTATCCTGTCGTTGCTAGCACTTGGATTAATGGCTCTGGCACTTGGTGGGTATCTCACACCGCTTTCAAGAATTGTCTTAAATCCCCTGGTAGATGCACAAACCTGGTTAGCAACTCGTTTTCAGGCTATTCAAAACTATATTGAGGCGCCTCAGGATGTGACGCGTTTAATGCAGCGAAATGCTGAGCTCGAAGCACAAGTCTCTCGTTTACAGACTGAAATCATCACCCTTGAACAACAGCTATCAGAAACGAGAATTTTGGAAGCATTGGTTGATTTTGCCAGGGTCAATCCGGAAAACCGGTATGTAGCAGCTTCTGTCATTGGCAGGGATCCCAGTCCGTTTGTCAAATATGTGATCATCAATCGAGGCTCCGATGATGGATTGCGGCGTGGCATGCCAGTGGTTACTCAGCAAGGGTTGGTTGGAAGAGTCGCCGCCGTTACCGCCGGAGCGGCCCGTATTCAGTTAATCACCGACCCCGCCTCATCCGTTAATGTACGTTTGGAGCCCTCGCGAGCTCAGGCAATCCTGATAGGCAGCATCACAGGCGAATTATCATTGGATATGGTACCCCAATCCGCCGAAATAAAAATTGGTGATTTGGTACTCTCATCCGGATTGGGAGGAAATTACCCGTCAAATATTCTCATTGGTCAAATAGTGAGTGTCAGGCAGAAAGAGACAGATTTATTTCAAAGTGCTGCAGTCCAGCCTGTTGTAGATTTTTCACAATTAGAGATCGTTCTCGTGATTATTAATTTCCGGCCAATTGATGTAAGTCCATTAGTGCCTACTCCAGCAGCTCCCTAATGTTACTGGATAGAAAACAAGACAGTTCATGCGTGCCTTGATTGCTTTTCCAATTATAGCTATCTTAATCATCTTGCAAACCGCGATTGTTAGACAGGTAACCTTACTTCAAGGAAGCGCTGATCTGGTTATGCTCGTCGTGCTGTCCTGGGCTCTCCAAAGGCGAGTCACAACCGCCTGGCATTGGGGGGCAATTGGTGCTGTGCTTGTCAGCTTGGTATCTGCGATCCCGATCTATGTGAATTTATTGGGTTACATGATTGTGGTAGCTATGGCTCTTTTCATTCGACGAAGGTTTTGGAATGTATCGTTGATTATTATGTTTGTATCTACTTTCCTGGCATCATTGATTACCCACATTCTGACTTATTTATATTTGAGAATAATCGATGTTCCTATGCCTGTTATCGATACGATTAACCTGGTAATTATCCCCTCATTACTTTTAAATTTACTCTTTGCCGTTCCTTTCTACATCTGGATGAGTGACTTGGCGGGATGGTTATACCCTGAACCCCTGGAAGCTTAACCTAATTTTAGCCTAATTAGTCGGAATTGGCGTTACAATGGATGTATATGAACGGTAGACCTACGATTCAAAACCAATTAGAGACTTGGCGAGTATTAGCCTTTATTATTATTCTGGCAATAATTTTTTTGATTTTCATTGGCCGGCTTTTCATTCTGCAGGTAGTTCAACATGATGACTGGTTAGCCAAAGCTCAAGAAAATAACACAGAAGAAATCAACCTGTCCTCCTTGAGGGGAATAATTTATGACCGCAATGACATTGTTTTAGCCAGAAATATTGCATCGTACAATGTGGTCTTAACGGCTGCAAACCTGGCGGATGATGAGGGAACTACCCAAAAGGTTTTTAGAGAGCTCTCTACTTTGATTGGTGTACCTGTAAGCTTGAACGAAATCAGTGAAGAGAACCCATATGTTCCGTGTATCTCGCAACATGGGATTGCGCAAATAGCAGAATATGGCATTTCTTCAATTCCGTACCAGGCTGTAAGAGTAAAATGTGATGTTGATCAGCGAGTTGCTATGATTATCCAGGAAAAATCTATGGATTGGCCTGGAATTGGTATTGAGATCCAACCGATTCGGGATTATCCAACAAACTCACTGACATCCTCTATCATAGGATTTCTTGGACCTATCCCGGCGCTTCAAGAAGAATATTTTATTGATCAAGGTTTAGTGCCAAATCGGGATAAAGTCGGTTATGCTGGCCTGGAGCTGCAATACCAGGATTTGTTAGCGGGTATAAACGGTAGGCGTGTCGTTGAAGTTGATGTAGGTGGTAAAGTGTTAAGAGACGTAGAGCCGCCAGTTCAAGCTCGTGCGGGTCTTAGCATGCGCCTGACGATTGATACTCGTTTGCAACAGGCAACAGAAAACATACTGGCTCACGAAATGTTCTTATGGAACCAATGGTTTGGTGATATTCGTTACACGAGTGGAGTAGTGGCTGCCATGAATCCAAAGACGGGAGAAATCCTGGCGATGGTATCTTACCCGAATTATGAAAACCAGCGCATGGCGCGCTTGATCCCCGCTTATTACTACGACCAATTGGTCAATGATCCAACCAATCCGCTCTTAAACCATGCTGTTGGTGATATTCTTCCAGCAGGTTCGGTATTTAAGTTGGTGACCGGAGTGGGGGCTTTGAACGAAGGTGTTGTGACGCCAAATCAGATTATTGAAACCCCTCCGATATTGGAAGTCACCGAGAAATATTATGCCAACGATCCTGGTAATGCCAGGGAGTTTGTTGATTGGAACAAGGCTGGATTTGGACGCCTGGATTTTATTGGCGGTTTATCAAACTCCAGTAATGTCTATTTTTACAAGCTAGGTGGCGGCTATAAGGATGAGGTGCCTGATGGCGGGCTTGGCATCTGCCGTTTGGGTACGTATGCTGCCGCAATGGGCTATGGCGAAGCTGCAGGATTGGGATTGCCAGATGAAGAAAATGGCCTGATTCCTGATCCGACATGGAAACGGATTAACCAGGCGGAAAGCTGGTCTTCAGGTGATACCTATATCGCCAGTGTCGGTCAGGGTTATGTTCTCTCTACGCCTGTTCAGGTGATGTATTCAGCAGCTATCGTAGCGAACAATGGGGTCTTTGTGCAGCCTACGCTTATCCGAGATGTTCTTGATAGTAACGGCAATGTTGTACCAATGTGGCGTGACCCGGATGGGAATCTTGTGGAAAGCGAGGTTCCAGGTTCTTTCCAGGTATCACCTTTCCAACCGAATGTCAAATGGGATTTGACTAAAGACCCGATTATCCAGGTATATGGTGAGACGACAATCCGTGGCTGTGAACCAATTTTAGGCCAAAAGAAAACTGTGGACCCCTGGGTTTTCCAGGTGGTTCAACAGGGCATGCGCAGAGCAGTAACATCTGGAACATTGGAGAAGCAATTTGCCACAGCGACGATTTCAGCTGCAGGGAAAACAGGTACAGCAGAGTATTGCGATAAGTATATGGCAGCATTGAATCGATGCATTCCTGGAAACTGGCCCACTCATGCCTGGACAGTTGGGTATGCACCCTACGAAAACCCAGAGATTGTGGTGGTGGCATTTGTATATGCTGGGGGGGAAGGTGCAAGTGTTGCTGGACCAATCGTACGTAGGGTGATGGAGGCTTATCTAGAGCTGAACGCCATTGATAATGCAGCTCAAACTCCGTGAAAGATCATGCTATAATCCCACTTTACGCTTTTAACCTGGAAGTAGATTAAGGATAGGTATGCGTTCTAAGATACAGATCAAAGGAATCAAGGATGGTCTGTTGTTTAGCCTGGGTGAGGGCAACTGGGATGAATTACATATGGCTCTCATCGAACAGGTGGATCAACAATTAGAATTCTTGAAAGGCGCTCGTTTGGCTTTAGATGTTGGTAATTTGATCCTCAAAGCAGCAGATTTGGGCCAATTACAAAAAGAGTTAGCTGAGCGAGAGTTAAATCTGTGGGCTATTTTGACCAACTCTCCAATGACAGAGCAAACTGCCCAGTCTTTCGGTTTGGCTACTCGGATAAATAAACCCCTTCCAGCTGAACGTATTCTCTCTGCTGCGAGAAAAAGCAGTGGTGGCTCTGAGGCTGTTTTGATACGGAGGACATTGCGCTCTGGAAACAGCATTCAACATAGCGGACCTGTGGTGGTGATTGGGGATGTCAATCCAGGAGCTGAGATTGTCTCAGCGGGAGATGTCGTTGTTTGGGGAAGGCTGCGCGGCATGGTGCATGCGGGTGCTGAAGGTGATGACACGGCGATTGTTTGCGCTTTGGATCTTTCTCCTACCCAGCTCCGTATAGCCGGTATTATTGCACTCACACCAAAACGCCGGGCAAAACCACAGCCAGAGATAGCAAAAATTAACGATGGACAGGTCGTGGCTGAGACTTGGGATCCTAAGAGGGAGAGACTATGACAGCTAAGGTATTAACAGTAAGTTCGGGCAAGGGGGGTGTCGGAAAAACGACCGCGACAGCCAATCTCGGCGCTGCTCTGGCTGAGATTGGAAAAAAAGTGGTTTGTATCGATGGCGATATTGGTTTACGAAATTTAGATGTTGTATTAGGGTTGGAGAACCGGATTGTTTATGACCTGGTAGACGTGGTGGAAGGTCGATGCCGGCTGCGACAGGCAATGATTCGGGATAAGCGGTTGCCAGAGTTGTACCTGATCCCTGCTGCCCAAACCCGCGATAAAAGTGCAGTCTCTCCCAGCGATATGGTTCGTTTATGCGACGATTTACGTCCCGATTTTGATTGGATAATCATCGACTCTCCAGCGGGGATTGAGCGCGGATTCCGAAATGCATTAGCGCCTTCGGATTTGGTTTTGGTTGTAACAAACCCAGAAGTATCAGCTGTACGGGACGCAGACCGGATTATTGGATTGGTGGAGGCAGAGGAAAAAGGTCCAGCCCAACTGGTTATCAACCGAATAAAACCTGGGATGGTGCGCCGGGGGGATATGTTGTCGGTCGATGATGTTTTGGAATTATTAGCGGTTGAGTTGGTAGGTATGGTGCCTGATGATGATATCGTGCTGCAAAGCACCAATCGAGGTATTCCTGTGGTTATGAATGGCAAGAGTAAAGCCGGACAGGCATTCAGGAACATTGCCAGGCGATTGAATGGTGAACAGGTTCCATTCTTGAATTTGGAAGACGAGGGTGGACTATTGGGCAAACTCTCACGATTCATACGCTCAGGAGGCGCTTCCAATGGCTAACTTCATTGATCGATTATTGGGACGAGAACCAAAAAGCGCTTCGAACGCGAAAGAACGTCTTAAGTTGGTTTTGATCCATGATCGGACTGATCTTCCGCCAGCTGCTTTGGAAGAGCTGAAAGACGCGATTATCGAAGTGATTTCAAGAAGAATTGATATTGATCCGGCGAGTGTCAGAATTGAGATGGCTCAAGATGGCCGAGAACAACGATTAATAGCTGATATTCCTATTCGAACTTCACAAAGGCGCAGGAACGTCAAGTAAATGAAACAATGAAAGAACAGAAAGGTCTTTCCTGGCGTCATTTTGATTTTTGGCTTCTTGGGGCGGTTGCTCTGTTGGTCATTTTTGGAATGACCATGATCCGTTCAGCTGTAGCCGGAAATATTGAGCTGGAAGAACTAAATCTTGTAAACCGGCAACTGCTTTTTGCTGTGGTTGGGTTTGTGGTCATTTTAATTGTGACGGCCATTGATTATCGTTTATGGGCCTCGATGAGCCGTACACTATACATTGGAACAGTTATCATCCTGGCTGTTCTCTATATTGTTGGATCGGCATTCTTTGGTTCGGCGCGTTGGTTTGATACGGGCGTTATCCTGATCCAACCCTCGGAAATTGCGAAAATTGTCATCATTCTTGTCTTGGCTGATTTTTTTACCCGCAATAAGCACAAGATAGGTGATTTGATGTGGGTTGGGCGCAGTCTCTTAACCACGATGGGAATTGTGATTTGGATTCTGATACAGCCGAACTTGAGTACTTCGATTGTGATGATTGTCATCTGGTTTGCTATGTTGTGGGTGAGCGGGTTAAGGATAAAGCACCTTTTGATGTTTGCTGGGGCAGGTTTGGTGCTACCTATTGCCAGTTTCCCTTTCCTGGTGGATTATCAGCAGAGACGGATTCTTAACTTTATTTTTCCCGACCCAGAAGCTCGCTACGGGGAAATTTACAACATCCAACAAGCATTGATCAGCATTGGTTCCGGTGGATTGCTGGGCCAAGGCTATGGTCAGGGATCACAAGTTCAATTACGTTTCCTGAAAGTTCGCTGGTCTGATTTCATCTTTTCTGCTATGGCGCAAGAATTTGGCTTCATTGGGGTTGTGCTGGTTATCCTGGTTTTATTATTTGTTATTTTGCGCTGTTTACGCGCTGCGCGGCTGGCACGCGATACATATGGCGCCTTGATTGCCTATGGCGTGGCAACTTTTCTGGCATTTCAGACTGTGGTGAATATTGGTGTAAACCTGAATCTTATGCCGGCTACAGGCCTTACCCTTCCATTTGTTAGCTATGGAGGCAGTTCATTGCTATCATCACTCTTAGCCATTGGTTTGGTCGAGAGTGTCATCTTACGCCACAAGGCGATGGAATATTAGGAGAGATCATGATCGAAGCAACAAAACCCGCGCGAACACGGTTAGCACCTTCCCCAACCGGCAGAACCCATATGGGTACAGGACGCACAGCTTTATATGATTACTTGCTAGCGCGCCAAACTGGCGGTCAATTTGTGCTCCGCATAGAAGACACCGATCAAAAAAGATATGTTCCGGGCGCTGAGGAAGAGCTAACCCGTAGCCTGCGCTGGTTGGGTCTGGACTGGGATGAGGGTCCAGATGTGGGCGGTCCACATGCTCCATACCACCAATCGGAAAGAAAGGATCTTTACCTGCAGGCCGCCAGGCAATTGGTTGACCAGGGAGATGCGTACCCGTGTTTTTGTACACCGGACCGCTTGGAAAAAGTCAGACAACAGCAGATTGCCCAAAAGCAAAATCCACGTTACGATGGTACATGCCGCCATCTCGATCCAGATGAGGCAGCCCGGCGGGTGGCAATGGGTGAAAGGCACGTGATCCGGTTTAAGATGCCCCGCGATGGTTCGACTACCGGGATAGACATGCTTCGCGGCGAAATTAAGGTTGAAAATCAAAACCTGGATGATTCCATCATTGTTAAATCAGATGGTTTGGCTGTCTACCACCTGGCAGCGATGGTAGATGATCATTATATGGACATCACCCATGTAATGAGGGGTACAGAATGGCTGCCGACATTTCCCTTGCATGTGAAAATTTTGCGAGCTTTGGGTTGGCAAGAGCCCGTTTGGGTGCATCTCTCACTATTTCTAAAACCCAGCGGAAAAGGGAAAATGAGCAAAAGGGATTCGGCTGATCTCTTACAGGACGGATATTCAATTTTCTTGGGCGATCTTCAAAACTTGGGATATATTCCTGAAGGGGTGCTTAATTGGATGTCTTTGATGGGCTGGAGCTACGATGACCATACTGAATTTTTTACGCTTGCAGATTTGGTGAAAACATTTAGTCTTGATCGTCTTAATCCCTCGCCTGCGGCGGTAAATTTTTCGAAGTTAGATCATTTTAATGGCTTGCACATTCGCACGTTATCCAATGATGATTTGGCAAAAAGAATGCTTCCTTTCTTTATCTCCGCAGGATACCAGGCAGATGAAACCATCTTAAAGAAGATTGCTCCGATCATCCAGGAACGGATTGTCACCCTGGATGAAGCGCCTCAATTAGCTGGTTTTTTCTTTGAAGATCAAATTGATCCAAATCCTGAAGAGTTAATTGGGAAGAAGATGACAGCCGCCGAATCGGCCGCCGTAGCGCGCCAGGCTTATCTTATCTTGCAAAATCTTGATGAATTTGATCACGCTTCGGCAGAAGAACCATTGCGCTTGTTAGCTGAGACTTTGGGGATTAAGGCGGGTCAATTATTTGGTATTCTGCGCGTTGCAGTCACTGGAAGATCGGTCAGTCCGCCCTTGCTTGAGAGCATGGCAATTATTGGCCGGGAGAAAGTTCTGGAGAGAATTGAGACAGCGATTCAGGTGTTAGAATCTCTGTAGAATGGAATTCTAAAAAAAGTGGTGGATTAATGGGTTTTCCAGTAATTCCACCACTTTTGTTTTGATCTTATGCCTGTCGGGCTTCGATTTTTGCCCAAGCATCCCTTAAAGGCACAGTACGGTTAAAAACCAGTTTATCAGCTTTTGTATCGGGATCAATGCAAAAATAACCTTGTCTTTCAAATTGGTACCTTGTCCCAGGCTTCGCACCTGCCAGGCTGGGTTCCAAATAGCAATTCGATAAGACCTGAAGAGAATCAGGATTGAGGTTTGAGAGGAAATCTTTCCCTTCTGCGACATCTTCAGGTTTTTCGTCTTTGAATAGACGATCATACAAGCGAACCTCAGCTTTTAATGCATGTTGGCTGGATACCCAATGGATTGTTGATTTAACCTTTCGACCATCTGGAGCATCTCCTCCGCGTGTCTCTGGATCGTACGTGCAATGAACTTCCACGACATTTCCAGCAGCATCTTTAATCACATCCACACACTTGATGAAATATGCATAACGTAAGCGAATTTCTCGTCCAGGGCTTAACCGGTAATACTTGGGTGGTGGTAATTCGCGGAAATCATCCTGTTCAATATACAATTCCCGAGAGAAAGGTACTTTTCGTACTCCCATACCGGCATCTTCTGGGTTGTTGACAGCTTCTAATTCATCAACCAGATTTTCAGGATAATTGATAATGACCACTTTGAGTGGGTTGAGGATACCCATAACCCGGGAGGATGTCAGGTTAAGATTTTGGCGAACGCAATGTTCCAGCAGGGCTATATCGGCGACATTTTCGCTTTTTCCAACACCAACACGATTGATGAAATCCAATACGGCCTCGGCTGGGTAACCACGGCGACGCATACCTGATAGCGTGGGCATTCTTGGATCGTCCCAGCCTTTTACATGACCTTCGCGGACCAGGCGAATAAGCTTACGTTTACTGAGGACTGTATAGCTCAGGTTCAGTCGGGCGAATTCTATCTGGCGTGGGTGGAAAATTTCAAGCTCATCGATAAACCAGTCGTATAAAGGCCGGTGATCCTCAAATTCTAAGGAACACAATGAATGCGTAATCCCTTCAATGGAATCGGACTGACCATGAGCAAAATCATACATTGGATAAATGCACCACTGATTACCGGTGCGGTGGTGTTCTGCGTGTAAAATGCGGTACATAACTGGATCGCGCAAATTGATATTTCCGGAGGCCATGTCAATTTTGGCTCTCAATACACGCGAACCGTCGGGAAATTCTCCCTTGCGCATTCGATCAAATAGGTCCAGGTTTTCTTCCACGGTACGATTACGGAATGGGCTGTCTTTGCCGGGTTCGCTCAGCGTACCACGATAGAGCTTGATCTCTTCCGCAGTCAGGTCATCGACATAAGCCTTACCTTTGGTGATCAACTTTACGGCATATTGATACAACTGTTCGTAATAATCGGAAGCGTAAAATTCACGCTCTTCCCAATCAAAACCTAACCACCGGATATCTTCTTTGATTGCATCAATATATTCTACTTCTTCCTTCACGGGATTTGTATCATCGAAACGCAAGTTGCACTGCCCGCCAAAATCCCTGGCAACACTAAAATCAATTGAAAAAGCCTTGGCATGACCAATGTGCAAATATCCATTCGGTTCGGGTGGGAACCGAGTGTGAACCTGGTCAAATCTCCCGGAAGCCAAATCTTCTTTTATGGCTTCACGGATAAAATCGCTGGTCATGGGTGTGTTATTTGGAATCATCATAAGACCTCATATCTCTTTAGAATGCGCTCCCCATTATAACAAACATGGTTTGATTCAAGGGAATAGAACGAAAGTGAAGATTAACAATTTGTAATGAAATTTGACGATCCGACATTATCATGGTACAATGCTGGTCGCTTTACGTTGGGGATTCGTCTAGTGGTAGGACAGCGGACTCTAAATCCGTATGCCGTGGTTCGAATCCACGATCCCCAGCCTCATCTGAACGCCTTGACCGAAAATCAAGGCGTTTTTTTGTTTGGTTTTTTCGTGAGAAGGCCTCATGGTATAATCATTGAAAGATTAGAAATCTACCACGTGCCAGGTTTTAGGGAGAAATTATCTGCATGAAACTTCACGAATATCAGTCTAAACAAATTTTCGCAAAGTATGGAATACCGATCCCTAAGGGGAAAGTGGCGGCTACCGCAGATGAAGCAAAGCAAATTGCTAAAGAATTGGGTAGCCGCGTTGTAATTAAATCGCAAGTTTTAGTTGGCGGCAGAGGAAAAGCAGGTGGCATCCGCCTGGCAAAAAGCCCCGATGAAGCGGGTGAATTAGCCGCCCAAATCTTGGCGATGGAAATAAAAGGACTTCCAGTACGAAAGGTGCTGATTGACGCAGCAGCCAATATCGAGAAAGAGATTTATTTTGGTATCACCAATGATCGGGCAGCTCGAAAACCGGTGATGATGGCCTCTTCGGCTGGGGGAGTAGATATCGAAGAAGTGGCTCGTACCACACCTGAAAAAATTATAAAAGTGCACATAGATCCTTTATTGGGATTAAGAGACTATCAGGCAAGGGACATTGCAGCAGGTATTGACTTGCCTCGCGAGCATTGGCGTCAATTCTCCCAAATTGCACATGGATTGTGGAAAGCCTATCAGGAGAGTGATGCGACCCTGGCTGAGATCAATCCGCTCATCATTACTTCTGAAAATCAATTATTAGCCGTTGATGGCAAAATGTTAATTGATGATAATGCACTTTATCGTCAACAATCCCTGGCTGATTTACGGGATCTCGATGTTGAAGCGCCATCCGAGATTGAAGCACGGCGATACGGTCTCTCTTTTATCAAACTGGACGGTAACATTGGTTGCATGGTCAATGGGGCGGGATTGGCTATGACCACCATGGATATTATCAAATTGTTTGGGGGGTCTCCAGCGAACTTTTTAGATATTGGTGGAGGCGCCAGCTCAGACAAAGTGGCAGCAGCTTTGCGGATTATTCTGAGTGATCCGAATGTAAAAGCCGTTCTCTTCAATGTTTTTGGTGGAATCACTCGTGGTGATGAAGTCGCACGCGGCATTTTGAATGCTTTAGACGAAGTAAAACTTCAGGTACCAATGGTCATCCGCTTAGTAGGGACAAATGCAGAAGAGGGTCGACAGATACTCGCTGATGCGCAAATGATCACTGCAAACACCCTGGCCGAAGCCGCCCAGAAGGCTGTTGAAGTAGTCCAGAGAGGTCTATGATGAGCATATTGATCGATAAATACACTCGCCTGGTCGTGCAAGGTATAACGGGCAACGAAGGGCTTTTTCACACCATGCAGATGGTGTCTTATGGTACGAATGTTGTTGCAGGTGTAACACCGGGAAAAGGTGGGGAATGGGTGCTTGAAGGGAAAGTACCTGTGTTCGACTCGGTCAAGATGGCTGTGGATGCAACTGGCGTCAATACCAGCGTGATATTTGTCCCTGCCCGGTTTGCAGCTGATGCTATTTTTGAAGCCGCCGACGCTGGCATTTCCCTGGTGGTTTGTATTACGGAAGGTATACCGGTTCAGGATATGATGCGTGTCCGAAATTACCTGGATCAAAGAGACATTCGCCTGGTTGGCCCCAACTGCCCTGGATTACTGACGCCTGGCGCCAGTAAAGTAGGCATCATTCCCGGAAATATTGCTATACCAGGCAAGGTGGGGGTGGTTTCGAGGTCTGGCACCCTGACTTACGAAGTCCTTTACGCACTCAAGCTGGTTGGTATGGGTGTGAGTACTTGTGTGGGGATCGGCGGTGATCCGATCAATGGCACGAATTTCATTGATTGCTTGCGATTATTCGAGGCGGATCCCAAGACCGAGAAGGTAGTTCTGATTGGTGAAATTGGGGGAACAGATGAGGAAAAAGCGGCTGAGTTTATAGCTGACCATATGACCAAGCCTGTGGTGAGCTTTATCGCCGGGCAGACAGCCCCGCCAGGTAAACGAATGGGGCATGCTGGAGCGATCATTGAAGGTGGGGCTGGCACCGCAGCAGAAAAAGTTCGGGCGCTCGAATCGGTTGGAGTGAAAGTTGCCAAACACCCAGAAGAAATTCCTGAACTTTTGGCTGGATAGTCTTGGTTTTGTGAGAAAAGAGAATGCAAAAAGTCCGATCCCGAGGATTGGACTTTTTACAAATTGTAAACATTCTCTTTGAAGTACGGATTAAAACGAGATTACATTCGTTCCTTAACGTATTTGACTGCTTCCCCAACCGTGGTGATCTTCTGTGCATCCTCGTCTGAAATCTCACCTCCGAATTTGTCTTCGAAGGCCATGATCAGTTCGACCAGGTCCAGGGAATCTGCTTCAAGTTCTTCACGAAAGCGGGCGTCTAAGGTAACTTTTGCTTCGTCAACGCTGAGTAATTCAACGATGATTTGCTTGATTTCTTCAAAAGTATCGGTCATGGAAGTTTCTCCTAAAATTTTGTTCTAATGAAAGATATTCTTTAATTGTAATCTGCTGCTGAAATCTGTCAAGCCTGGTATCCGATCGTGAAACCAGGTTATGGCAGGTTGTTGACAGTCAGAAAATGGGCTGGTAAGATAGCTTCACCCAAAAGGAACACCATCTGATGTCAAAAGTTACGCAAATTGGCTCAAGAAAAGCAGATCATATTCGAATAAACCTGGAAAATGATGTGCGTTCAGGGATTCAAACTGGTCTGGAGCGTATTCGATTCACACACCGAGCTTTGCCAGAATTGAATCTGGATGAGATTGATTTGACATTACAAGTTTTTGAAAAGCGATTAAATGCGCCAATTCTGATTTCATCGATGACGGGTGGTTCAGATGATGCAAGAAAAATAAATCGCGTTTTAGCTCAAGCAGCACAGATCACAGGAATTGCCATGGGAGTTGGCTCTCAGAGGGCGGCAATCGAGCATCCAGACCTTTCTGCGACCTTCCAAGTGCGGGAATTTGCTCCCGATGTGCTATTATTTGCGAACTTGGGTGCTGTTCAATTGAATTATGGTTATGGAGTAGAACAGTGTCTGAAAGCTGTAGACATGATTGGGGCTGATGCCCTTGTGCTCCATGTGAATGCACTTCAGGAAGCTTTACAGCCGGAAGGCGATACTCGATTTGGTGGCTTGTTGGACAAGATCCACCTGATCTGTCAAGAAGTCCACGTACCGGTGATTGTCAAAGAGGTCGGCTGGGGTTTTTCACAAGTGGATGCGCAGCGCTTGCAGGCTGCAGGTGTGGCTGCGATTGATGTGGCGGGAGCAGGGGGGACATCCTGGTCGCAAGTTGAAATGTATCGTGCAAAAAACGAGAGCCAGGCGCGCCTGGCAGCTGCTTTTGTCAATTGGGGTATACCAACCAGCGAAGCAATTCGAAATGTTCGCCAGGCAGCGCCGCGATTGATGGTCATCGCTTCCGGTGGGCTACGATCAGGAATCGATATTGCTAAATGCCTGGCTTTAGGCGCCAGCATAGGGGGGATGGCAGGTCCATTTCTTAAAGCTGCTGCGATATCTTTGGAATTGACCTTGCAAGCCATTGAAGAAATTCGACGCGAAATCCAAATTTGTATGTTTGTTACTGGCTCAGCAAACCTGAATGATTTATCAGAAGAATTGTTGATTTATGAGTAGTCCTGATTTTGTTTTTGAAGAATGGACCTGGAGCGTAATGACTGTCCAGGATCGAAGTTATTTGGACGCAATTTGGGCTTGTCGTCAACCATGATTTGGGAACGGTAAAAAAGGATCGGAATGACACTCGACTATTTCCTTGACCTATATATCCCTGCAATAGAAGATGAATTGAAAAGAGTGATTTTCACGACCCACAAACCAGGTTTGCAGGAAATGCACACCATGTTGGCATACCATATGGGGTGGGAGGGAGAGGATGTTAAACCTGAATCCCGGGGCAAACGCATCCGGCCTTTGCTCGTGCTACTCTGTGCAGCAGCTGCAGGCGCTGATTGGAAGAGTGCCTTACCTGCAGCCGGTGGTGTGGAGCTGCTGCATAATTTTTCATTAATACACGATGATATTCAAGATCAAAGCCACTTGCGCAGAGGAAGAACAACTGTTTGGAAAATCTGGGGCATAGCACAAGCGATCAATGCAGGCGATACGATGTTTGTTTTGGCTCATCAGGCTATGCTCGGGCTGGCAAAGAATGTCTCGGAATCGGTTGCTTTACGCGCAATGGATCGTTTTACGCACGCTTGCCTGGCTTTAACCCAAGGTCAGTACCTGGATTTATCCTATGAGCAGCGGAACGACCTTCACCTGGATGATTATTGGCCGATGGTGAGTGGAAAAACGGCCGCATTATTATCCTGTTGCACTGAATTAGGAGCGATCACTGCTCAGGTCGATCCAATGGTTGCCGAGCACTATCGATCCTTTGGACGTTCCTTGGGATTGGCTTTTCAAGCCCTGGATGATTTACTGGGTATCTGGGGAGATGCAATCCTGACTGGAAAATCAGCCAAGAGCGATTTGTTGACCGGAAAGAATTCATTGCCGGTTTTGTATGGTTTAGGTTTACAAGGACCTTTTTCGAAACGCTGGCATCAGGGGAATATTCGTCCAGATGAGGTGGATGAGTTGGCTGACCAACTCGCTTTTGAGGGGGCGCGAGAATACACGCAACAAAAAGCCAGCGAGCTGACAGACCAGGCATTAGAATTTTTGCAGGCCGCACAACCGTCTGGTTTAGCTGGGGAAGCATTGACTTCCCTGGCGCACAAATTGCTCAAGCGAGATATGTAAAAAATCTAAATAAATTCTAGAAAGACCTGGTTTCCTAGCAAACGCCCATTTGGGGTCAGGCGTAAATGCGACTTCTCCGACTGTACCCATTCTAATAATTTCAATTTCTCTAAACGCGCAATCTCTGGGCGAAATGTTTCCAGAAGTGATTGGTGGAAGCGTTCCTGGAAAGTCTCTTCAGATACACCTTCCCTGGTCAGGCGTAGACCCATCATGAGGGTTTCTCCAATCTCTGCCTTTTTATCAATCGGTTGGGCGCTGGTAGTCGCTGGAGTGCAAGGGTAAAGCGGCGCATGAAGGTTGTCTGAAGAATCTGTTGGGTGATGCAGACGTTGGATATACGCTTTTGGAGAGAGTACATTAGCTGTCCGGATTCCGTTTGCGTAGCCATGTGCACCTGCACCGAAACCAAGATAAGGCAAATTATGCCAGTATTGGAGGTTATGCATACAGGCAAGCTGTGGGTTTGATGTCAGGGGTATCGGCTCATGCGGTTTACGCATAGCCCAATTTGAGATCTCGTATTGCGTATAGAGGTTCTCTTCCAGGATGATGCTAGACCATTCGTACATATCGGCAGCCAGGTCTGGATCAATTGGGTCGAGCAATCCGCGTTGGTTCCAATGATCGAATGGCGTTCCGTGCTCAATGCTCAATGCATACAGCGCTAAATGCTCGGGCTCTAAGGATAAGGCAGATTTGAGGCTTTTTTGCCACGAAATTAATGACTGCCCGGGTAATCCAAAGATTAGATCTAGATTTAGGTTGTCAAATCCTGCTTTTCTGGACCAGGAAACGGCCTGAATAACATCAGGAAAATCGTGCTGCCGTTCCAGTAAGCGCAATTCATCAGGCTGGGCTGTTTGCATTCCAAGACTGATTCGATTAAATGCGACTGATTTGAGCGCCTTAAGATAATTGTATGAGACTGTACCTGGGTTTGCTTCAAGACTGATTTCTACATCTGGGGCGATAGAAAAAGAATTCTGAATGACATCAAATATTTTCTCGAATTGTGAAGGGGAGAGCAGGGAAGGTGTACCTCCACCAAAAAAAATGGTTTGAACCAGTAATGGTTGCTCGAATCCAACTTTTTTCCAGGATATCTCATCACAAAGTGCATCAACATAACTGGGGATGAGGTTATCCAGACCGGCATAGGTGTTGAAATCGCAATAACCACAGCGATGCACACAAAATGGGATATGAAAATAAAGACTGATCGGTATCATCATAATTCTCAGGCAATTTTCAGTATACCATGCCCCTGATTTATGCCCTTTACCTTTTTGGGAAGGCTGGTATAATCGCCAAGGTCGTCATACTGCCTGTAAGTGATGAGGTAGATGACAACCATGATTATATATGATGAGTGCAGATAAAACATCAAATCCTTCCAAACTTTGTCCCACTTGCGGGACTCGTCTGAACCAGGATGCCACACGTTGTTTGGTGTGCGGGACAGATTTATCCCCAAGTGACAAGCCAGCAAAGAAGACAAAAGCAGTGCAGGGTAGTCGCATGCCCGAAATTACCCTTAGCCTTCCGGCAGCCCTGGGATTGTTGACTTTGTTCCTGGCTATTGGAGCTGTTCTGGTATATGTTGCTTTACAACAAACAGCTCCAGTGGTAGCGGATGCAACAGCTTCTCCTACGATCACCCCGACTGAAACTGGGACTTTGACTCCTACTCCGGTAACGCCAACGGTTACCAACACCCCTGAACCGAGCCCGACACCATTATCATACACGGTGAAACTAGGCGACACCTGTGGAAGCATCGCTTTTGCATTTGGAGTTTCGATCAACAGCATCGTTTTGTTGAATGATTTACCAGCCGATTGCAGTACTCTTTTTGAAAATCAGAGGTTACTCATTCCGCAACCAACGCCGACAGCCACCTCAATGCCGACTTCCACACTCAATCCAGCAGAAGCAACCGAAGCTGCTTGTGAGAAGTATGAATATGAAGTGGCAGAGAACGATACCTTGAGTAGTATTTCCCTTAATTACAATGTTTCCATGGATGCGATCAAGGAATATAACGGCCTGGTGAATGATGTTGTTCGATTTGGTCAGACACTGGTAATCCCCCTGTGCCGGCGTAACGCAACACCAGGACCTAGCCCTACGCCCACTTTACCGCCTCCATATCCCGCTGTTCCATTACTTCTGCCTCCCGATGGCGCTGCTTTCTCCATTTCTGAGCCAGTGATTTCACTCCAATGGGCGTCAGTGGGAACCTTAAGGGAGCGAGAAGCTTATGCAGTGACGATTGAGGACCTGACTGAAGGTGAAGGCCGGAAGATGGTTGAATATGTCACCGATACCAAATTCATCGTGCCCTCAAGCTTCCTTTCCAATGATCAAATTCCGCATGTGTTCAGGTGGTGGATTGTTCCTGTAAGACAGATGGGCACTGATGATGATGGCAATCCGATTTGGGAAACTGCAGGTGCTGTGAGCATGCCGAGAGTATTTACCTGGTATGGATCTGCGCCAGTTTCTACACCGGTGCCTAATTAGTTGTTTGCTAATCTGGTTGCTATGGAGTTCTAAATCCAGTTTCACCAGACCGTAGAACCAGATCTATTGATTTCCATCGCATAAAACAAGACCGGGAGGAAACTCGTTTCACTCCCGGTCTCTTCTATGACGATAAAGTCCTGAACTATTTGGCTTCAGCAGCAACTTTCTCCAACATGGCAGTGGTTAATGACTTTGGGCGTTCAATGGGTTGGCCGAGAGCACGCGCCCAAACCGCATTGGCGGAAATCCCCAAAGCCCGACTTACACCAAACAAGGCTGTATAAAAACCGCATGAGCCTTGCTCATTACAATCCTTCACGCCAAAATGATATTGCAGTGCTCCGCTTATGGCATCTACATTTGGCCACGGATCCTTGGCTTTTCCCTGCTCGATTAATACACCAGGGACAACATCATAAACCAGGCTGGCCAGGCTGAAAATAGGATCATTGGGGAAGTATTTTCGGCCAAATTCTAGCTGGGCAGTGAAACGCGGGTCTGTTTTTCTCAAGACTGCATGACCGTAACCCGGAATTACTTGCCCCTGTTTTAAAGTATCCCAGGCAAATTGACGTAATTCTTCGGTATCGGGTACATGCCCCAACTGGTCAAATACTTCTAGCAACCAACGCAAAGCTTCCTGGTTGGCTCTTCCGTGAAGCGGACCAGCCAATCCATTCATGCCGGCTGAGGTGGCGTAGTAAATATCGGAAAGGGTGGAACCCACCATGTGAGTGGCGTGCGCGCTGACATTTCCACTTTCATGGTCGGAGTGGATAATGAAGTAGAGTCGAGAGAGCTCTGCGTATAATGGATCTTCAATACCCATCATATAAGCAAAATTGGCTGCCCAATCCAAGTTGGGGTGAATTTGAGGTGTCTGTCCGTCCTTTTGTTTGAGATTGTAAATGAATGCTGCAATTATGGGCAGTTTGGCAGTCATGTTCAGGCTGTCTTCAAACATGGGATCCCACATGTCGTCTTTTTGCAGCCCCTGGTCGTATTTTCTCGTAAATTCTGATTCGGTTTGCAGCGCCAGGATAGCCTGGGAGAACATTGTCATCGCTGTCGCCTGGGGAGGCATGGCACGTAGAACATTTAACACATATTCTGGGACATGTGCACGAGCTCGCCATTCCTGTTCTACTTCAAGGGCTTCTTCCAGGGTTGGGATGTCTCCGCTCAACAACAGGTAATATAGGCCGCCCACGAGAGGAATTTCTGTGCCTTCCAGGCGTGGAAGTTTTTCCAGGAGTTCTGGGATGGTAAACCCACGCAAGCGAATACCTTCACTGGGGTCTACATAAGAGATATCTGTGACTAAACCTTTTACATCCCTCATTCCGCCATATATTTGCTTGATGGTTACTTCGCCAACTTTAACATCCCCACTTTCGCGGACTAATTTTTTCACCCTTTCTCGCCAGGCTGGTATCTGCGAAGCGATTTTTTCTTTGAGCAACATGTCTCCTCCTTTGATGAACTTGATGTAAATGACAGCTTAAATCTTCAGTTTAGCGATGTTTTCTTCTACACCACGAGCCGATTTCTGCAAAGCTGCTTCTTCTGAATCGCTGAGTTGATATTCAAAAATTTTCTCGACACCCATCCGGCCTAATTGAACGGGAACACCAAAGAAAATGTTATTTAACCCGTACTCACCTTGTAAATAGGCGGCTGCTGGCACAATCAGGTGTTTATCCTTGAGGATGGCATCGACCATCTGGGTAATGGCAATTGCTGGCGCATAATAGGCGCTTCCAGTTTTCAACAGGCTGACGATCTCTCCGCCACCTTTGCGGGTTCTCTCAACGATTGCTTCCAAACGATCGGCGGGGAGAATTTTTTCTAATGGGATACCAGCAACATTGGAAATATTGGTTAATGGTACCATATCATCGCCATGGCCACCTAAGACATAGCAGTGAATATTTTCTACGCTGATGCCTAGTTCCATAGCAACGAAGGCTCGCATCCTGGCAGAATCGAGGATACCCGCCTGTCCAATCACGCGGTGAGGTGCAACTTTTGCGGTTTTCATGGCTACATAAGCCATCACATCCAAAGGATTGGTTAAGATGATGAAAATGGCATTGGGAGAGTGTTGGATTACTTGATCAGCGGCGTGACGAACAATGTCGGCGTTTGCCAATAACAGATCATCGCGGCTCATTCCAGGTTTACGTGGCAATCCAGCTGTGATAACCACGATATCTGAACCGGCTGTGGCTGCATAATCGTTACTGCCAGTTATGCGCACATCTTTGCCGATCACGGGTAGGGCTTCTTGAAGATCAAGGGCTTTGCCTTGGGGTATCCCTTCCAGAACATCAACCAACACAATATCTGCTATTTCTCGTTCTGCTAACCAGTGAGCCGTGGTGGAACCCGTCATACCTGCGCCGATAATCGAGACTTTATTCTTCATTTTCCTCTCCTTTGAAATGACAAAAACCCCGAAAATTGTTCGGGGTTGGTTGATTATGCAGATAAATTGTCCAGGAAATGGTTGACCTGAATAGCAGCCGCAGCGCCCATTCCAGCAGAAGTAATGACCTGCCGGAAATTCGGGTCGGCTGCTTCACCCGCAGCATACACACCAGGTATATCGGTTTGCATCAACTCATTGATTTTTAGATATCCCTGGCTATCCATTTCTAACTGCCCGTCGAAAATCTGTGTGTTGGGTGTGTGTCCAATAAAGATAAAAACGCCGTCAGTCTTGAATTCCTGAGTAGCTCCAGTTTTTATATTCTGTATCAGAACCTGTTTTACAGATTCCTGCCCCTGAATTTCTGTTAATACTGAATCCCAAACAAATTTCATCTTAGGATTTTCCAGGGCGCGTTTTTGAAGGACTGGACCAGCACGCAGTTCGTCGCGCCGGTGAATTACAGTAACCGAATTTGCATAACGGGTTAAGAACAAACCCTCTTCTAGAGCACTATCCCCACCCCCAACCACGACAACTTCTTTTCCTTTAAAAAACCAACCATCACAAGTCGCACAATAGGACACACCTCGTCCCGTCAGCTCTTTTTCCCCCGGAATGTTTAGGTGGCGTGGGGTAGCGCCGGTTGTGATAATTAGAGAATCTGCCAAGTACGTCGTATTGTAGGTTTGAACTTTAAATGGACGTTGGCTGAGGTCTAAGGATGAGGCTGTGTCGAATTCAATTCGAGCGCCGAAACGTTCTGCTTGTTTTTGGAATAACTCCACCAGCTCCTGTCCACCAATTCCATCTGGAAAACCAGGGTAATTTTCTACAATGTAGGTGAGTGAGACTTGCCCTCCCATTTCCATACCTGTCAGAACAACAGGTTGCAAGTCGGCGTCGTGCAGCATACAATGCTGCGGATAAACCTGCTGGGCCTGAACCGAGTATTAATACTTTTGCACGTGTTTCATCAGATTTTGATGATGAAGTGGAAATATTTGAAAGATTAAAATCCATTTTTTACCTCAATTGTTTCAAGCATATATTTACATGGTATCTGATGCAAAAGAATGAGAAAGGTTACATCACAGCGTTTGCTTACTTTTGCATGGCTTTTTATCGTAGATGTGGCTGCTTTAGACCTTTTGTGGTCCTGCCTGTTTAACGGCACTGGAAACTTGTCCGGCATATTCCTCGAAATTCTCCTGAAATTTTGATACCAATAAGCTTGCTTGTTGGTCATACGCCAGGGCATCGGACCAAGTTTGACGAGGATCTAACACGCTGGGAGGAACTCCGGGGACACTTTGAGGGACGGAAAAACCAAAGTGCGGGTCAAACCGATACTCAATATCATCCAGAGCATTGGTGAGCGCGGCTCGAACCATGGCGCGAGTATAGGGTAAATGAATTCTCTCGCCAACACCAAATGGGCCACCGGTCCAACCTGTGTTGATTAACCACACCTTTACCTGGTGTTTGAAGATTTTCTCGCCCAGTAACCTGGCATAAATGGAAGGATGTAAAGGCAAGAAAGGCGCCCCAAAGCAGGCAGAGAATGTCGTCGAAGGTTCTTTGATCCCTTTTTCAGTCCCCGCTAATTTGGAAGTGTACCCGGAGAGGAAATGATACATCGCTTGTTCAGGCGTTAACCGTGCAATTGGCGGCATTACACCGAAAGCATCGGCAGTTAAAAAGAAGATATTCTCTGGATGGTCCCCGCGTCCATTAGGAACGATATTATCCAGAAAGCCAATGGGGTAGGCAGCACGCGTGTTTTCTGTCAAGCTGCCGTCATCAAAATCAATCCTGCGCGTGTAAGGATCCACTGCCACATTTTCCAGAATAGCCCCAAAGTGCCGGGTTGCCTTCCAAATCAGAGGTTCTAACTCCTGGCGTAGATTAATGGTCTTAGCATAACAGCCGCCTTCAAAATTAAAAACTCCATCATCCCCCCAACCGTGTTCATCGTCGCCTATTAAAGCCCGTTCGGGATCGGATGACAGGGTTGTCTTTCCTGTTCCAGAAAGGCCAAAGAAAAGCGCTGTGTCGCCTCGATCCCCGATATTTGCAGAACAGTGCATGGATAATACGCCTTTTCGAGGCAGCAGGTAATTCAGGGCTGAGAAGATGGACTTTTTGATCTCACCAGCGTAACTGGTTCCGCCTATTAATATCATGCGCTTGTCCAGATTCAGGACAATGAAAACTTCTGAGTTTGTTCCATCTTCCTCGGGGATGGCATGGAAACCGGGGGCATGAAAAATGGTGAAATCTGGTATATGTTGGGTCAGTTCCTGAGGATTGAGACGAATAAACAAGTTACGGGCAAACAGGCTGTGCCAGGCAGTTTCTGTGATTACACGGATGGGCAACTGATGGTCTGGATGTGCAGCAGCGGTTGCATCTTGGACAAACACATCTCGTCCCTGGTAATAAGATCGCATGTGGTTGTACAAGCGGTCAAAATAAGCTGGATCAAGTTGTTTATTGACTTTTCCCCACCATATCTTTTCACCGCCGTTTTGTGAGCTGACGATAAATTTATCATTTGGAGCACGTCCGGTGTGATTCCCGGTCCGCACAACAATGGCGCCTTCGTGTGCTAGAACTCCTTCTCTTCGGGTAACAATTCTTTCAACTAAAGCGCCGGTGGTCAGAGTCCAATAAACCATGTTGAGATTACGCAGACCGTGATTGTCCAGGTCGTATTGGCTGGAAATTCCCATCTTGTTGAATGTCATCTTACACTTCCTTTGCTTGAATATAATACGGATTGGCACAAGCAAGAACAGTATTTGTTCTGTCTTGCATGCTATCCCTCTTTTGAGGGGATGTGTCGGTTGGAAAAACCTTCAGTTGAAAGATAAAAATACGAAAACGAATAATCGAACAATGTTGAACAGGTGATTTGATCGATTCTTATTATAAACCATTCAGTTGAATACAAACAAAAAAAGGCATCCAATTTGGATGCCTTTGAAAAAGAGAATTTTTCTAGTGAAATACAGTTATCTGCGACGATTTCCACTGTGGCGGTCGTCACCACGACCAGATCTGCCCCCACGCCCCCCGCTGGGTTTAGAGCTCCGGCCGCGATCACGTTCAGTAGCTTCTTCAACCGTCCAGCCTTCCAAAACTGCCTGGCGAGATAAACGGATCTTTCCTTGCGAATCAATGTCCGTAACCATAACTGTGATTTCATCTCCCACACGGACGATATCTTCAACTTTTTCCACACGTTGGGAGTCAAGTTGGGAAATGTGAACCAGTCCGTCCATATTGGGCAAAATTTCGACAAATGCGCCGAATTCGGTTACACGAACGACCTTGCCAGTGTAGATTCGTCCAATCACTGCCGATTCGACCAGCGCTTCGACGCGCTCACGAGCTCGCTGGGCGCTTTCTCCATCCGTTGCAGCAATAAATACAGAGCCATCTTCACCAATATCAATCTTGACACCAGTTTCTTCCTGGATGCTGCGGATAACTTTTCCACCTGGTCCAATAACCGCACCAATCTTGTCGACTGGAATGGTTACGATGGTAATTCGCGGGGCGTGGTCCTTCAGCGCGGGACGCGGCTCAGGAATTACTTCCAGCATTTTATCTAAGATGGATAGCCGGGCAATACGCGCCTGTTCAAGAGCTTGGGACATCAATTCGGAGGGGATACCTTTGATCTTAATATCCATCTGTAGAGCCGTAATTCCAGCTTTAGTACCAGCAACTTTGAAATCCATATCGCCAAGATGGTCCTCAGAGCCAAGGATATCGGTCAAAATGCTGTACCGTTCTCCTTCTTTTACCAACCCCATTGCTACACCTGCAACCGGCGCTTTGATGGGCACACCAGTATCCATCAATGCCAGGCTGGATCCGCACACAGATGCCATGGAAGATGATCCGTTTGAAGAAAAAACCTCAGAAACCAAGCGGAGAGTGTAAGGGAATGCGTTTTCTGTTGGCAAAACAGGTACCAGGGCTCGTTCTGCTAAGGCGCCGTGTCCTACGTCTCTTCGAGATGCACCGCGCAATGGCTTCACCTCACCCGTGCAGAAAGGAGGAAAATTGTAGTGGTGCATGTAGCGCTTTGCATCCGAGGGTGTCAGGTTATCCATCTCCTGAGCTTCTCGCGGTGTCCCCAATGTTGCCAGGGTAAGTACCTGAGTTTCTCCGCGGGTGAAAAGTCCAGAACCATGAGCGCGCGGACTGACGCCGACTTCGCACCAGATATCGCGGATATCTGTGAGCTTGCGGCCATCTAACCGGAGACCATGTTCGATGATCCGCTGGCGAACGGCATTCTTGTAGATGCTCTCAAATGCGTTGAGAACTTCTAATGCCTTGCTCTCGTCTTCCCCGGAAAAACTTTCCAGAAGTTCTGCCTTAAGTTGATCTAATTGATCACTTCTCTCAGCTTTCACATACGGCTGTTCTAAAATGCTGTTTAGTTTGGGGGATGCATAATCCCTGACACTCTGAAGCAATACCTCATCAACTTCAGGTGGTGTATAAGCCCGTTTGACTTTTCCAATTTCTGCTGCCATTTGCTCCTGGACATCAATCAAGGGCTGCAAAGAGCGATGACCAAATTCCAAAGCAGCCACCAAGAGAGCTTCGTCGACTTCTTTAGCGCCACATTCGACCATTAAAATGGCGTCGCGGGTGCCTGCCAGGCGCAGGTCTAATGACGATTGTTTTATCTGATCAAAGGTTGGGTTCGAGACAAATTGTCCATCGATATAGCCAACTCGGACCGCACCTACTGGACCTGCCCAAGGAATATCCGATATCATCAATGCTGCAGAGGCTGCGGTGACTGTCATGATATCAATGGGATGTTCAGTATCCGTGGAAAGGGCATATAAGATCACCTGGATATCTAAGCGTAAGTTTTTGGGGAATAGCGGGCGTAAGGGGCGATCTGTCAGCCGCGCAGTCAAAATGGCTTCTTCGCTAGGGCGTCCTTCTCTGCGGAAGAATGATCCGGGGATTCGACCACCCGCATACATACGCTCTTCGTAATCGACGGTGAGAGGCAGAAAGTCTATCCCAGGTCGGGGGGTATTACTCATTGTCGCCGCGGCAAAAACCAGTGTATCGCCTACTTGTATGGTTACAGAACCGCCTGCCTGTCCTGCCAGTTTCCCAGTCTCAAATGTGTAGAGCTGGTTATTAACATTAGCTTGAAATTGTTTAACTTCGGGTTTCATTACAAAAATCTCCTGAAAATAGCCCACCCGGTCAGGGACTGAGAAATGCTGACAAGCAAGTTATTATTGCTCAGACCGTCTTATAAGCATTTTTCAATACCTAACCTGTGAGTGTGTGATTTCCCTTATCTTAAGGGATTAAAGTGCTCCATTTGATCTGGTATCGAATGGATTGGAAAGTTTTACTTCCTCCTTTGGATAAGTACGTGAAAGAGTAAATCTTTGGGTTGATCACTTAATGCCCCCAAGCACAAGCACAGTTAGATAGTTCAAATTTTTCATCCGCAAAAAAAGAGTAGATGGGAACTTGCACGCCATCTACTCCATGCGTTCACCTGATAACCTATTTCCGGCGAATGCTTAGCCGGTCGGTTAATGCCATGTATCGCTGGAAATCTTTCCGGCGAACATAGGCTAACAATCGGCGGCGTTGCCCAACCAATTTAAGAAGCCCACGGCGTGAAGATTCATCGTGCTTATTGATCCGCAAGTGATCTGTTAACTGGTTAATGCGATTGGTAAGAAGGGCGATTTGCACTTCGGGGGAGCCGGTATCACTATCGTGTCGGGCGAACTCCACCATTACTTTACTCTTGGTTTCTTTATCCATTGTCATGACGTCTGCGTCTCCTAAAAATATTGATTTCTTTGCAGGTCTCCTGGCAGAAAGCACATGGATGTACCATCTGCCGGTCTAGTCAAAGTGTGTCGAATTATACCAAACTGAAGGGTTCGTTACAAGGTGGTTTAAGAGATTTCTTTGATTAAATGGATACAAACCTTATCGAGTGGTAGTTGAATCCTTCCGAATAATGGTAGATTCATTGAATTTGGTCAAAATCTATTGATTATTGATGCGTGTTTCGTTTTGGCGCAGGTATTCTCGTAAGCTAGTCTGTAAGGGACCAGGAAAGTGGGGCAAGCTATGGCGAATTATCCATGGCGTATCTGGGTTTTCTGGTTGGCTTAATGATTCGCGGAGAAAGTAAGCCATCTCTTGCGGAGACCTTTGAATCAGAAGAGCCACTATTTCAAGGAGATCGGGTCTGAGGTTGGAATTGATTTTTAACACAAAGGGTTGCAAAATGCGAAAGAAGACAGGTAAGTTTTTAAAATCTGCATCCCGTAAAACTGGTTTAAGAGCCCGCAACCCAACTTGCTGGTGGAACAATTGCTTACTGCTAAGAAAGTTCTTGGCTAATTTTACAATTGCATTTGGCTCTTCTTGTTTCAGCTTTTCAAATCCATTGTCAAATAACGCTGTCATTAACTGAGTTTCCAGATCGGGCTGAAGCCAGGCTTCCATCCTATCAAGTATGCTAGTAGAAAATTTTGTTGGAATCTTTCCTATTAACATTCCGGCTAACAAGCGGTATTCCAGGTAGTTTTGTTCCCATAATGCGTCACAGAGCTGAAGACCCTGTTCGGGATTTTTCTCAACCAGGGGTTCGAGTTCCAGGATAATCTGACGTAATACAGGCGGTCTTATCTTGTATGTTCTGGTTAGCGGCCTGTTCTTGGTTGCCTGCCCAGTACGGATAGCACGGTCTGAATAAAATTCGAAGAGCATGCGCAATTCGCGCACAAAGACAGGCGGATCATCCAGGTGTTGTACAAGTGCGGCAACTTGTTTATTTAGTATAGCGGGTTGTATAGCAGGCACGATTTAATAGGCACGCGCAAATATTACTTTCTTTTCGGATGGTTTCCCACACACAATGCAAGCACCTCGGCCTCCTTCTTGTTCCAGTGGAATACAGCGGGTGGTTGCTTTTGTGTCTTCCTTTACCCGAGCTTCGCACTCTGCTGAACCGCACCACCACGACAAAGCCCAACCATTTTGAACCACTTCCGTAAGCTCGGTGTAATCTCGCGGATTGTGTGTGTTCTGTTGGCGGAATGCTAAAGCTCGCTGGTACATGGATGATTGGATGTTTTCGAGTATCTGGCGGATTTGTTCCAGAAGATTTTCCTGATAAACAAAGGATTTTCCATCCCTTCCTGGAATATCACGGCGTGATAAAGCCACACTACCCTTGGCAATATCCTTCGGTCCAATCTCAATCCGTAATGGAACCCCCCGCATTTCCCAATCATTGTACTTGAAGCCTGGTGTTACTTCTGTACGCTTATCCACATGGAGACGTATTCCACTCAGTTCACGCTGGATCCGTTCCACAACTTCCATCACTTCGGATTGTTCAACATCATTCTTGTAAATAGGAACAATCACAACCTGAGTAGGCGCTAACTTGGGCGGTAATATCAATCCTCTATCATCTCCATGGGTCATGATGATTGCCCCGATAAAACGAGTGGAAAGTCCCCAGGAGGTTGTCCAGGCATATTGGAGCTCATTATTCCAATCAGAGAATTGGATGTCAAATGCTTTGGCAAAGTTTTGTCCCAAGAAGTGAGAGGTTCCAGCCTGAAGAGCGCGAGTGTCTCCCATCATTGCTTCAATCGTAGTCGAGCGAATAGCACCCGCAAATTTTTCCTTCTCACTTTTAATACCTGGTACAACCGGTACAGCGGCGTCGTTAACCGCAAAATCGGTGTACACATTCAGCATGCGCAGGGTCTCTTCTTCCGCTTCTTGTGCAGTTGAGTGGGCGGTGTGCCCTTCTTGCCAGTAAAACTCAAGGGTTCTTAAGAATAAGCGAGTGCGCATTTCCCAGCGGACAACATTTCCCCACTGGTTGATCAAAACGGGCAGGTCACGGTAAGATTTGATCCATTTGGAGTACATGTATCCGATGATGGTTTCCGAGGTCGGCCGAACGATTAAAGGTTCTTCCAACGTTTGGCCTCCTCCAATTGTAACCACAGCCAGTTCTGGAGAAAAACCTTCTACGTGTTCTTTTTCCTTTTCCAGGAAGGACATTGGGATGAAAAGTGGGAAGGCTGCATTGACATGGCCAGTTTCTTTGAAACGCCGGTCTAAGCCCTGTTGGATGTTTTCCCATAATGCCCATCCGTAAGGTCGGACAACCATGCAGCCGCGCACAGGAGCGTAGTCAGCCAGTTCGGCTTTCAAGACCAATTGGTTGTACCATTCGGAAAAGTTTTCACTGCGTGAAGGTAATTTGTCAGTTGCCATAGTATTCTCTATATCCCTTAATTTGATTTGTTTGATTGCGTGTTAATCCCAGGCTATATTTGTTCCAACAGTTGTGCAACTGCAGCTTGCGCATCGGGAGCGAAGGAGAGACACTTTCGTTGCTCTTCAGGTGTATATTCTCCCAAGGATTGAAAAAATTGTGCAAAGGTTTCTTTCCAACCACTGCCGATCAGAATTAGTGGTTTTGTGGGTATGGAGTCGGTTACAAGGTGATTCCACATCATAGCGATCTCTGTCAACGTGCCTGGACCACCTGGAAGGGCAATGGCTGCATCACATTGCTCTATCAGCGCATATAATCGTTGTCGTAAGGTGGAAAACCTTCTCTCTTCTGTGATCCATTCGTTGGGTCTCACCGGTCTCCAGGCTTCAATCTGATCGCAAGTCACTCCGATGACGTGCGCACCAGCCTGGGCTGCAGTCCTTGAAACTGCTTCCATGGTGCCGATATAACCACCTGTAAGTACATTAAAACCAGCTTCTCCCAAGAGTTGCCCCAATAGAGCTGCCTGTTCGTAATCTGAGGGGGTCGGGCGTGATCCGCCGAATACGGTTATGTTTTTCATACTGTTTTCAGAACCTTGTACTCGATTTCACCCTGGAGAGATGGATGCATTTTGATCCCATTTTCTATGGTAATTACGTTCTAATTTATCCAGGATGGCTTGCTCCAGATCAATTTCGGCAATACTGGCTATTTGTAATAAATACAAGGCTACATCTGCCAATTCTTCGGCCAATTCACTGGGGTTCTGTAGCTCATCTTTCCACTGGAAGTGTTCTAACACTTCTGCAGCTTCCAGGTTGAGGGAGATAGCTAAATTCCTCAGTGTTTGAGGTCTTGGGCTGCCAGATTCATACCATCCTTGTGTGGACACAAAGCGGTGCATAGCAATTGTTAGTTCTTGGATATTCATTGCGGCTGATTATATGAGGCAAAAGTAAATCAGTCAATTGTAGGTTGATATCTGGTATTTTCTTAATTTGTTAAATTAGTCAGCGGTTCAGCTTCCGGTCAGTGTGTTATTCTTGAAGTGTATAAATATCTAAGAGTTTCGTGTACAATTGAATTACCATGCAGATCATTCTGACCCATGAACAGGCCGATTTCGATGCCCTGGCTTCTTTGTTGGCAGCGCAGTTGCTTCACGAGACAGCTATTCCCGTGTTACCGCGTCGCCTGAATCGAAATGTGCGCGCTTTTATTACGCTTTACGGTATCGATATGCCTTTCATCGAACAGCGGGATTTACCTGCTGAAACCGTCGAGCATGTGATTCTGGTTGATACGCAATCCATGGTGAGTGTCAAAGGTGTCAAGCCTCAGACGAGTGTTCAAATCATCGATCACCATCCTTTGCGTGAGAATTTACCAGAACAGTGGTCTTTAACAGTTGAAGAGATTGGTGCAACAACCACCATCTTAGTAGAAGCTTTGAGGGAGCGGAATGGGATTTCTTCTCCTATCCAGGCTACTTTGCTATTGTTGGGCATCTATGAAGATACTGGCTCATTAACGTACACCAGAACTACACCGCGGGACTTACGGGCAGCAGCTTTTTTGTTGGAGCGAGGCGCAAACCTGCAGATAGCCAATGATTTTCTCAACCATCCCATGTCGCCTGCTCAACAGCGTTTGTATATCAATCTACAGCAAAATATGAAAGTTTTTCATGTTCATGGCCATACGATTATTTTGGCCTGTGGCGATGCTCAGGATATGGATGAGGAACTGTCCACCATTGCCCATAAGATGCGGGAAGTCCTGGACCCTGATGCGATCTTCCTTGTCATTACCACGCGAAGTGGTGTTCAGATGATAGCCCGTTCGACAACGGATCATATTGATGTTGCGCAGATTATGGCAAATTTCGGAGGCGGTGGTCATGAAAGGGCAGCTGCAAGCCTGGTGAGAGATATCCCTCCGGAGGAAATTTGCGTACGATTGGTTGATCTCCTTCCTGATTTTGTGCGTCCTTCGGTAACTGTTTCCCAAATAATGTCTAGCCGTCCTCAATTGCTTTCCCCCGAGATTTCTGTTGAAGAAGCAGCTGATCGCATGCGCCGTTTTGGATATGAGGGTTTTCCAGTTGTAAAGCAAGGGAAAGTTATCGGTTTATTAACTCGCAGAGCTGTTGATCGGGCTTTGAGTCATAAATATACGAAAAAAATCTCCAGTCTGATGGATGCTGGTTCATTTACTGTGAAGCCCGAAGATTCTATAGAGCATGTCCAAAATATTGTCACCGAAAGTGGTTGGGGACAAATACCGGTTGTCCATCCCGAGACAAATGAAATTGTTGGGATTATCACCCGAACTGATTTATTAAAAACATTAGCTCCAACAGCGATCATCCCTGGCCGGCTCAATTTAGCTGAAAAATTGGAAGCCGCGCTTCCGGAAGAGCGTGTTTCTCTCTTGAAACGAATCGCAGAAATGGCCGTGGATCATCGCGCCGCTCTGTTTATTGTCGGCGGTTTTGTGCGCGATTTGCTCCTGGAACAACCCAGCCTGGATTTTGACCTGGTCGTTGAAGGCGACGCCATTGCCTTGGGGAAATCACTCGTGGATTTATATGGTGGCCGTGTTACCAGCCATGGTAGATTTGGGACAGCGAAATGGCTTTTGAAGGAAATTTCTTTACCTGGGAATGGAAAGAAACTGGCCGCCAGCGGTCTCAAAGACTTAGATCTGGTTAGCGCCAGAACTGAATTTTATACTCATCCAACCGCATTACCAACCATCGAGCGTGGCAGTATTAAGCTCGATCTGCATCGGAGAGATTTCACGATCAATACACTCGCGTTGCGCCTGGATGGCAACCATTACGGTGAGTTACACGATTATTGGGGTGGGATGGATGACTTGCATGATGGGGTCGTTAAAGTCTTGCATTCTTTATCCTTCGTGGATGATCCGACCCGAATTCTAAGGGCAGTGCGATTTGAACAGCGTTTGAGATTTTCTATTGATGAGCGAACGATGGAATTATTGTTAGAAGCTCGTCCATTAATCGAGCGTCTCTCAGGTGAGCGAATCAGGCATGAGTTAAACCATATCTTCCTGGATCCTGCCGCAGCGAACATTATGCAGCGTTTACAGGATCTTGAATTACTGCAAATTATTCATCCTACTTTACATTGGGATGCCTGGTTGACCGAAAAAATGCAACTTGTGAGAAACATGGTATCTGAAGGTCTTTTAGAATCAGGCAAGTCTTATGAGTCACAAGACTTACTCAGTGTACTTTCGTATATTTTCTGGTTTATGCGCTTAGATGAGGTAAGCCTGTTACAAGTGGTCAAGAGACTGAAGCTGAGCCAGGAAATTGCTAAGGAAATCTACGCGGCCAACCGGTTGTACCGAGGGCATCATGAACTCAAAGCATGCACTCCCAGCCAGTTTACCAACAACCTGGATGAGTTTCCATTAATCGCGATTTGCTCGGTTCAACAAGCAGTTTCAGATCCTATATTGAAGCAATTATTTCATGACTATTTGGCTCAATGGCGATTTACCTATCCAGGCGCAGATGGGTATACTTTAAAGAATCTTGGTGTTCAACCTGGTCCGGAATATAAGAATATCCTTGGGCGTTTGCGTGATGCCTGGTTAGATGGTGAAGTTCGCAACTTGGATGAAGAAAATGCTTTACTTCAGTCATTGCTGGCAAGCATGCCATCGTCGAAACCATTGAAGTAAGGCTGCTGAGGGTTTGAAAAATGATGAATACAAAATATTCAATCACCTCCATTGATCTAACTCAAGTAACTTTTCGCCTGATTGTGGAACAGGATTTGCCGGCATTAGAATGGGATGGAGAATATTTACACTTTCGGCGTTTATATAGGGAGATTTTTAAGAGCGCCGAACTTGGAAAAGCTCTCATGTGGTGTGTCGATTCAATTGGAGATGGTCTAATTGGGCAGGTGTTTGTCCAATTCCAGAGTGCTCGTTTGGAGTTGGCAAATGGGATTAACCGGGCTTATATTTATGGCTTCCGGGTGAAACCGGCTTTCCGAAATCTTGGAATTGGGGGGAGGCTCTTGAATACTGTTGAGATGGACTTAATCCAAAGAAACTACGAGTGGGCGACTCTGAATGTGGCCAAGGACAATCCTTCAGCACTCAGATTTTATATCAGAAATGGATACCACAAAGTTGCTTCTGAACCGGGTTATTGGACCTATCAAGACGACCAAGGAAAAATTCTTGAAGTACATGAGCCAGCATGGAGGATGCAAAAACACCTGAGAAACTGAAAGACTTGTTAACATTATCTTAGAGAGTATTTTCTGGTCTTGAAATTTCCTTGTCATTCAGATCGATTTATGCTAAAATTCATTTGCTACTATAGTTGGTTTTTTGATATCGGCATCGTGAAAAGTGGGCGAACCCCACTTTTCTTCTTGTAAACGATGCGGATGCTCCTAGTGGAGAGAATGGAAGCATGAAGAACGAATTTCTGTTGGCATTTAATGAAGTATTGGAAGAAAAGCAACTGCCCAAAGAAGTGGTTTTGGAAGCCTTGCAAGCTGCAATGGTTTCTGCTTACAGGCGGGCAGTTAATGCTTCAAACGCGCAACATGTTGACGCGATCATCGATCCCGAGACTGGTAAAGTAACCATTTTTGCAGAAAAAGAAGTGGTTGAATCGGTTGAAGATGTACGCACAGAGGTGTCGTTAAGTGATGCGCAAAAAGTTGATCCTGCTGCTCACCTGGGTGGCATGGTTATCGTTGAAACGACGCCAAGAAACTTTGGTCGTGTTGCAGCGCAGACCGCTCGCCAAGTTATCCAGCAACGTATCCGGGAAGCCGAACGAGATGCCCAGTTCAGTTATTTTGGGGATCAAGTTGGTGAAATTCTCAGTGGAGTGATCCAGGCAATCAATGCTCAAGGTGTTACCTTGGGTTTGGAAATGAAGGCCGAAGGATTGATGCCACGCAACCATCAAATTCCTGGAGAACGATTCCGGGTCCATGATCGTGTACGTGCATTGCTGCTTGAAGTTAAGCCGTTCTCCGCGTGGCCCCCAAATCATACTCTCACGCGCGCATCGTAATTTTTTACGCCGTTTGCTGGAGAATGAAGTCCCCGAGATTTACCATGGTATGGTAGAAATTCGTTCCATTTCCCGTGAACCAGGTCAACGCTCAAAAGTAGCAGTGTCGGCTTTGCAGCCTGGCGTAGATCCGGTTGGCGCTTGTGTGGGTATTCGCGGCGTACGTATTCAGGCCATTGTCCGTGAGCTGAATGACGAGAAAATTGACGTCATTGAGTGGAGTTCTGACGCGGCTGTTTACATTGCCAAAGCATTAAGCCCTGCACGCGTATCGGGTGTTTATCTGAATGAAGAATCGCGCGGCGCCAAGACGGCTACTGTTGTGGTCCCAGAGGATCAATTGAGCCTGGCGATTGGTCGTGATGGTCAGAATGCACGCCTGGCAGCGAAACTCACCTCATGGCGCATTGACATCAAAAGCCTGCCTGAAGCCGCAGCAGATGCTTTGTATAAGCTGCAAAATGATGCGGCTTATGCTGGTATCGCTCTGAATGAGACAGAAATTGTTCCACAAGTTGAGGCTGTTCTTGCAAAGAAGACCGAAGGTCGTCCAGTTACTCCTGAAGAGTACCAGATGATTACTCAATTTGTTGATCGAATTGAACGCGGACTGATCCGGCAGAAGCAAACTGAAAAGCGAGCCGAAGAAGAGAAAATGCTGGTCGAAAAAGCCAACGTTCCCTCGCGAGCATACGAAATTCGGCTTGAAGAATTTGATGTTTCAGATCGCCTTTTTGCAGTACTTAGCGAAGCTGGTTTTCCAACAGTGGGTGATTTGCTCTTGCAAATGCGCCTGGACCCAGAACTCCATTTTACGGTTGAATGGAATGGGACCCAAAGCGATGAAGGAGCTCACCGAGACTTTGGATAAGATGTTTGCAACAGAGACGGAGATAGAAGAATCGGTTGCTGCTGAGACTGAAGAAATAGCTGTGGCTGAAGTAGAATCCGCGCTTGAAGAACCTCAAGAAATTTTATCTGAAACTGATGAGACTGTTGAAGAAATATTCGTTTCGGATGAGATTGAGCCGATCTCAGAAGTTGTTCTTGAATCAGAAGCTGCGGTTGTTGCAGAAGCTGAAGGTGAGATCGAAGAGGTGTTGGAAACTGTTGTTGAAGCAGAGGCTCCTCAGGCTGAGGAAGTTCTACAGCCGGAAATTTCTGCTGAACCCGTTGAACAAGCTGAATTACCTGAGGAAGAAGAACCTTCCACACTTGATGAACTCTTCGCACTACGTCCTGACGTTCTGGATTATGATATTCCAGATGAAGAAGAGGACGAAGATGACGATCAGGATAAGAAGAAGAAGAAAAAGAAGAAGAAGAAGTATGTTGAAGTGGAATACGATCCTGACCACGATGTTATTATCGCTCGGAAGAAACGAAAACGCGGTGGTTTGGACTGGGATGGTGATTGGTAATTCTAATCGTATTGATTAAGAGAGATTAGGTGCCTAAAAAAACCGTTAGAAAAAAACACGTGCCCCAACGCACCTGTATAGGTTGTCGGGAAGTCCTACCGAAGAAAAGATTGATCCGGTTGGTGCGAACTGCTGCCGGTGTGCAAATAGACCCTTCGGGCAAGATGCAAGGCAGAGGCGCTTATTTGCACGAGCATCGAGCTTGCTGGGAACGCGGCGTAAAGGGAGCCCTGGCAAACGCATTGAAGATGGAGTTATCGCTGGAAGACCGCCAATTATTGTTGGATTTTATGGCAGGTCTTCCAGATGAAGCGCTAGACCAAGAGGATTCTGATGTCGAGTAAGCGCTTCAAGGTGAAAATCAAAGATCGATGGTGCTCACCTGATACTCAATTGCTTCAGTCCCTGGCCAGAAATGAAAGTCCTGTGATCGCAGCCGACAATTTCCTGGTGCAACGGTTGTTCCAAGCGACCGGTTGATCCGGTGTTGACTGACTCGCTCATGGGGCACGGATGTAGTATAGAATTAGGAGGTGCCAAATGAGCGAAAATGGTCGAAAAAATAAGTCAATTGAACTGCCTGCCTCGATAACTGTCAGAGAGCTGGCGAAAACGATTGATTCAAGCCCAATAGAGATAATCAAGAATTTAATGGCCAATGGGGTTATGGCCAATATTAACCAGCAAATTGATTTTGATACGGCTGCGATTGTGGCTGCTGAGATGGGGTACGAAGCCATTCTGGAAACGCCGGAAGTAAAAGAAGAGGACTTAAGTGAAATACCTCTTTGGAAGCGCTTAATTTTAGATGAAAACCCGAATACCCTGGATCGAAGAGCACCCGTTGTTACCATCCTCGGGCATGTGGATCATGGGAAGACAACCCTGCTGGATGCGATTCGCCACACAAATGTAGCTGAGGGTGAAGCGGGTGGAATTACCCAACACATCGGCGCCTATCAAGTTGAGCACAACGGTCAAGAAATTACATTTTTGGATACTCCGGGTCACGCAGCATTTACTGCGATGCGAGCACGCGGCGCCCAAGGTGCAGATGTAGTTGTGTTGGTAGTTGCTGCAGATGACGGTGTTATGCCGCAGACCAAGGAAGCCATCGCACATGCTAAAGCGGCAAAAGTTCCGATTATTGTCGCAATGAACAAAATAGATCGGCAGAATGCAGATCGAGAACGAGTTTTGCAGCAACTGGCTGAGGCCGGATTAATACCTGATGATTGGGATGGCGATACCATTGTTGTACCGATTTCGGCAAAGCAGCGCATTGGGATAGAAGATCTATTGGAAGCTATCCTTCTTGTAGCTGAGAACACCGATATCCGTGCCAATCCAAAAGGACGTGTAATCGGGACAGTTATCGAAGGAGAACGAGATCGAGCAAAAGGTGTGATGGCAACACTTTTGGTTCAGAACGGCTCTCTTTCGGTGGGTGATACCGTTGTAGCAGGCGAAGTTTTTGGTAAATTGAAGGCAATGTTTGATTTTCGTGGGCGGAAGATCCGCAAAGCAGGTCCTTCAACACCCGTTTCTGTGATGGGTCTGAGTGATGTGCCGCATGCTGGCGATTTATTCCAAGTTGTAGAATCCGAAAAGGATGCTCGCTTGATTGTCCATGAACGTGAAAATGCGGAGAAATTGGCAGCCAGCAGTGTAAAGACAGCTGTTACATTGGAACAACTTTTCGATCGTTTCCAGGCTGGAGAGGTTCGAGAGTTACGATTGATTATCAAAGCTGACGTTCAAGGATCATTAGAGCCGATTGTTTCTTCCCTAAAGGATATGTCGAAAGGCGATATTGGTGTGAACATTTTGCATGCGGAAACTGGCAATATTGGCGAGAATGATGTCATGCTGGCTTCTGCTTCGGATGCAATTGTAATCGGTTTCAATGCTCAGGCAGATGCAGCTGCTCGCAGACTGGCAGAAGCTCAAGGTGTCTCTATTCGCTTGTACGATATTATTTACAGGTTAACTGAGGATATCGAAAAAGCGCTCAAAGGTATGTTAGAGCCAGAAGAGAAAGAAACAGTCATCGGACATGCTGAAGTTCGTGCTGTTTTCAGAATTTCCAAGGTTGGCAATATTGCGGGATGCCGTGTCATTGATGGTGAAATTCGAAGAAATGCTCGCATTCGAGTTATTCGCAACAAAGAGACATTACATGAAGGTCACCTGTCATCTTTGAAGCATTTACAGGATGATGTGCGCGAAGTACGCACAGGATTTGAGTGCGGAATCGGCGTCAAGGGTTTCAATGAATTTGAAACCGGTGATATCTTAGAGAGTTTCATCGTCGAGAAAGTTGCTGTAGCCTGAGTATAGAAGAAAGGATTTTATCGTGGTTTCTAAGATGCGCGCAGAGCGTATTGCTGACCGGATCCGAGAAGAACTTTCGGAGATGTTAATTCAAAATGTTTCTGACCCGCGTTTGAGCGGTATTTCGATTACGGGTGTGCGTATCGACCGCGAACTTGCGTATGCAGAGGTCTATTTTTCTGCCTTGGAAGGATCAGAACGCGCCAAGGAAATTTTAGACGGATTAAAACATGCACAAGGTTTTTTGCGTCGTGAGTTGGCATTGCGGGTGGATATTCGGACTTTTCCGCGTTTAAGATTTCATTATGACCCGACTTTTGAACGGGCAGAACATATTGAACGACTGATAGCGTCCTTACATGAAACGGAAGCTGCCGGTGAAGATCAGGAAAAAGTGGAAGAACCAGGGGAAAATTTTGGGGACGGGATTGATGGATAATTCGTTGTTGCAGCAAGCAGGGCAACAGCTCTTAGCTGCTAACAATATTTTAGTCGTTTCCCACATCCGGCCTGATGGGGATGCAATTGGTTCTCTATTGGGGTTGGGTTTATTGTTGCAAGAAATGGGCAAAAAAGTACAAATGGTTTTGGAAGATGGAATCCCATCGTCCTTCAAGCATTTGCCTGGTACGCAATGGGTTCAACGAAAAGTTGTGGGTGAGATCGACTTAATTTGCGTTGCTGACTGTTCAGATTTAGCTAGAACGGGCAAAGTCATTCCAGATGGCAGGCAACCAGATATCAATCTGGACCACCACGCCACCAACCTGAATTTCGCACGTTTAAATATTGTGATGCCTGAAGCAGTGGCAACGACCGAGGTGGTTGCAGATTTAATCGAAACAATGGGATGGAATCTATCAGTTTCTGTCGCTTCAGCCTTGCTTACTGGTTTAATAACGGATACAATCGGTTTTCGTACATCGAATATCACTCCTAAATCTTTGCACCTGGCTGCAAACTTAATGGAAACAGGTGCAGAACTTTCGATGCTCTATCAAAAAGCCTTAGTTAATCGATCATTCGAGGCTGCCCAGTTATGGGGAATGGGATTGAGTAAATTACATCGAGATGGACGCATTGTTTGGACTTCGCTTACGCAGAATGATCGACAACAGGTAAAATACCCTGGCAGAGATGATGCAGATCTGATCAATGTGCTTTCATCGATCGAGGAATTTGATGTTGCATTGATTTTTGTTGAACAACCAAATGGGAGCGTGAAGGTCAGCTGGCGCTCACAACCCAGCTGTGATGTATCCGGGATTGCGCTGGAGTTTGGCGGCGGTGGGCATCCCAGAGCATCGGGCGCTGAAATCCCCGGAAGTTTACAGGATGTGCAGAGTAAGGTGCTTGAGTTAACAAGCAAGTGGATTGAGACTTCGGTGAAGATTAATGAAGACTAGCTTCATCATGAAATGGATAAAGAATTATGGAAAAAGATAATCTTAAGAATGTGGTGTCTGGTGTTTTGGTGGTGGATAAGCCGATTGGCTTAACTTCCCATGATGTTGTCCAGATAGTGCGTCGTGGAACAGGTATTCGCCGGGCGGGTCATACAGGAACCCTGGATCCTCGCGCCTCAGGCGTTTTGGTTATTTTAGTTGGACCCGCTGTTCGCCTGAGCGAATACGTATCAGCTTCGGACAAACGATACCAGGCCACCATTCGTTTGGGCGCATCTACAGACACCTATGACGAAGAAGGTACGATTACTGGCTCGGCAACAGATTTTGATATTGAACAAATTTCCGAAGAACACTTCGATGAAATCTTACAACAATTTGTGGGTGAAATTGAGCAGGTTCCCCCACCTTACTCGGCTGTCAAAGTTAAAGGTAGAAAAGCTTATGACATGGCTCGTAAGGGTGAAGAAGTAGACCTCGAACCGCGCATGATCAATGTTTACAGTTTAGAGGTATTGGAATGGGCTCCGCCAGAGGCGGTGGTTGATGTGTATTGCTCATCCGGAACCTATGTTCGCTCGCTGGCGCACGATTTGGGAAAAGCGTTAGGTACTGGCGCTTATCTGATTGGTTTGCGCAGAACGAAGAGTGGTCGTTTCACTTTGCGGGATGCAGTCCAACTACGCCGCCTGCAAGAAGCATTTGATGCAGGAGATTGGTATCGCTATCTGATTCCGGCTGCAGAGGCATTAGCCGATTGGCCTATGGTCGAGTTGGATGCCGATGAGGTTGAGCTGGTGCGTCATGGTCATCGTGTACCTGCGGAAGGTGAGCAGAAAGGTTGGGCCAGGGGTGTCAGCCAACAGGGAGATCTGGTAGCTTTATTGGAGTTTGATCCCGACGCTGGAGAGTGGCAGCCTCGAAAGGTTTTCTTTCAATCCTGAAAATCCACTTCAGCTTTGTCAGGAAATTACCTGAAGGTTTCTTAATCGTCCAACTGCTCTTTTAAAGGTATTTTTGGCTCTATGGAACATTTCTTATCATTGGAAAATGTCTCACTAGAAGATGCATGGCTAACCATCGGTTCATTTGATGGTGTGCACAGAGGTCATCAAGCAATTCTTACGAAATTGGTTGCTGGAGCATCCGCCCAGGGTGTTCCAGCAGTTGTATTAACCTTTCATCCACATCCTGCGGTGGTCCTGCGTAATCGCCAGGGTCCATACTACTTAACCTTACCGGATGAACGGGCTCAATTGATGGGCGAGCTGGGAATTGACGTGGTGATCACGCATCCATTCTCGCGTCAAGTTGCAGATTATACAGCTGATGCCTTCGTCGAATTGTTGTTTAAACACTTGAAGTTCAAGCATTTATTGATTGGGCATGATTTTGCATTGGGAAAAAACCGGCAAGGCAGTGCAGATTACCTTACCAAGCTAGGTAAAAAACTTGGCTTCACAGTCGAATTATTTCACCCAGTTACCGAAGGTGAGGAGATCATCTCTTCAAGCAGCATCCGCGCGGCCTTACGAGAAGGCGAGATTGGTAAAGTCAATTCTATGCTCGGGCGGTCATACAGCCTATCCGGAAAAGTTGAGCATGGCGATGAGCGGGGGCGATCTATCGGCATTCCTACAGCTAATTTGGCGTATTCTCCCGAACGACTTACCCCGAGCGTGGGTGTTTACGCCTGCTATTTGACCGTTGGCGATCGTTTATATTCTGCGGTAACAAATATCGGTTACCGGCCCACTTTTTATGAACAAGCCAATAGCGCACATGTAGAAGCCCATATCCTGGATTTCCAGGAAGATATTTACCAACAAGACATCAAGATCTATTTTGTGGAGCGTCTTCGAGGCGAGCAACGATTTTCTAACGCTGAAGCTTTGGTAAACCAGATACAGAAAGACATTCAGTCAACCAGGGTTCTGTTAAGAAAGGCTCAGCCATGAAACAATATCTAGATTTACTTCAAACCATTCTTGATAGTGGTGTTCAAAAAGAAGATCGAACTGGAACAGGAACGCTTTCCGTTTTTGGCTACCAGATGAGATTTAATTTAGAACATGGTTTTCCTCTGATTACAACCAAAAAGCTTCACTTGAAATCTATCATACACGAGTTGTTGTGGTTCTTACGCGGTGAAACCAATATTCGTTATTTGAGAGAAAATGGAGTTCGTATTTGGGATGAATGGGCTGATGAAAATGGCAACCTGGGTCCTGTATATGGCAGCCAGTGGCGGTCCTGGCGAACTGCAGATGGTCATTCGATAGACCAGATTTCTAACCTGGTAGAACAAATTCGCACCACCCCCAGTTCTCGGCGGCTTCTGGTGAGTGCATGGAATGTAGGAGAAATCGATAAAATGGCTTTACCGCCATGCCATGCTTTATTTCAATTTTATGTGGCAAATGGTCGGCTTTCCTGCCAGCTTTATCAACGTTCAGCAGATGTTTTTTTAGGTGTTCCATTTAACATTGCTTCATATTCACTGTTGACCTTGATGATAGCTCAGGTCACTGGATTGAAGCCAGGTGATTTTGTTCACACTTTTGGGGATGTGCATTTGTATTCGAACCATTTTGATCAGGCAAAAATTCAACTTTCTCGTCAGCCGTTTCCCTTACCCCAGATGAGAATTAATCCAAATGTACATTCAATTTTTGATTTTGCTTATGATGACTTTTCCTTGGAAGATTACCAGGCGCATCCGCATATCAAAGCGGAGGTTTCAGTTTAATGATCTCATTGATTGTTGCCATGGATTTGGAAGGTGGAATTGGAAAGGATGGCGGTTTACCCTGGCATCTGAGTACAGATCTTCAGCGTTTCAAGCAGATTACCATGGGGCATGCAATTGTCATGGGACGGAAGACTTACCAATCCATTGGCAGGGCTTTACCTGGTCGGAAAAATGTGGTCATATCAAGCAATCCAAATTTCGAAGCACCTGGATGTACCCTGGCCAGGAATATGGAAGATAGTTTGCGCATAGCAGAAGAGTATCAACAGGGCGAGATCTTTATAATCGGCGGCGCTCAAGTCTTCCAGACGGTCTTTCCTCAGGCGAGTAAGATCTATTTAACCGTCGTCAATACTCGTGCAGGCTGCCAGGTTTTCTTCCCTGAGTTCTCGTGGAACGATTGGAAGGTGTCTTTTCAAAAATATTTTCCTAAAGGGGAGAAGGATGAATTCTCATCCACTTATTATGAGTTGTTCAGAGAAAATCAAGCTGATTTTTGATTTTCCCTTGACATATCATCACTTTAGCATATAATCGGACAAACTTAACAAAGAACAGACTGTGATGAGGACGAGTAAGTTTTGTGAAGGCAGTCCAGAGAGCGGGAAGCGGTGAGACCCCGTCTGTACAGCAAGACTGAATGGACCTCGGAGTTGCAGGGTGAAAGGCAAGGGAGACCAGCCGATTAGCTTGAGCCGGAGTTGCCACCGTTATCAGGGCAAAGGGTATGTTAGTACCCGAAACGAGTGAGGCTGGCCTCTTCCTACCTGTCGCAACACCGACAGGTTTTTTATTTGGTCAGCTTAACCGGGGTGGCACCACGGACATTGCGCGTTCGTCCCCATGGGATGAACGCTTTTTTATTTAATCTATCTTTTCAACAAATTATTGGAGGTCACTATGTCTAACCAAACTCGCTTCATCTTACAAGAATCGGATTTGCCCAAAGCCTGGTACAACATCAACGCAGACTTTCCTGTACCGCCTGCGCCAATATTGCATCCTTTCACCATGGAACCAGTAACGCCGGAGTTTTTATCCGTTTTGTTCCCGATGGAGATCATTATGCAGGAAGTCAGTAAAGAACGCTACATAGATATTCCTGAAGAAGTCCGTGAGATCTACAAATTGTGGAGGCCGACTCCCTTGATGCGTGCCAGGCGTCTTGAAAAAGCGCTTGGGACACCTGCACATATTTATTATAAAAACGAAGGTCAGTCGCCCGTTGGTAGCCACAAGGCAAATACGGCGGTTGCCCAGGCATATTACAATAAAATTTCTGGGACAAAGGCGATCACTACAGAAACAGGTGCTGGTCAGTGGGGTACAGCGCTGTCATTAGCGTGTAATTTCTTTGATATGAGCCTGGAGGTGTACATGGTAAAGGTTTCCTACAACCAGAAGCCATACCGCCGTGTGGTTATGGAAACCTATGGAGCGCAGGTTTATGCCAGTCCCTCAGACCGCACAGAGTTTGGCAGGTCTTTACTGGCTCAGGATCCGGAAAATCCCGGTTCATTGGGTATCGCGATTTCTGAAGCTGTGGAGGTAGCTGCAACTTCGAACGGAACTAAGAAATACAGCCTCGGCTCTGTGCTGAACCATGTTTTGATGCACCAATCGGTGATCGGAGAAGAAGCTTTGAAGCAAATGGATATGGCAGGAGAATATCCAGATGTCGTGATTGGTTGTGTTGGCGGAGGTTCAAATTTTGGCGGTATAGCTTATCCTTTCCTGCGCCAGACGCTTCTGCATGGTCAAAGAACTCGCCTGGTAGCTGTGGAGCCCAAAGCAACACCATCCATAACCAAGGGAATGTATGCTTTTGATTATGGCGATACTGCAAAGATGGCGCCAATTGTCAAAATGCACACGCTTGGACACGCAGCTCTTCCGCCGCCTATCCATGCAGGGGGTTTACGTTACCATGGCATGGCGCCAAGTATCAGCGCATTAGTCGATGCGGGTTATATTGAGGCAATTTCTGTACCTCAATTGGCAACGTTTGATGCAGCTGTACTTTTCTCCCGGTGTGAAGGTATTGTACCTGCTCCAGAAAGTGCACACGCCATCCGGGCGGCAATTGACGAAGCGTTAGACGCCAAGCAGAAAGGCGAAGAAAAAGTTATCCTGTTCAATCTGAGTGGACACGGCAACTTTGATATGGGTTCTTACCAGGCATATTTGTCAGGTGAATTACAGGATTTTGATTATCCTCAGGAAACTATTGAAGCTGCAAGAGCAACTTTGCCACAAGTTAATATCATGGCATAAAAAGATACAACACTCCGTGAACCTGCCCAAACATAAAGTAGTCAAAAATAAGTTTGGGCAGGTTCAATATCCGCTTCAGGTATTTATTCTTCTTTCTTATAATTTACACCCAGCCCATAGGCCTTCAATACAGGAACGACAAACATAAAACCTGTGCTGGGATCGTGCAGATCGCCAATGATATCCTGGGCTGCAGCAACCATCTGATCCACTTTTCCCTGGTCCTCAACAACGGATAGTAAGGTGCGGTGAGGAACTTCCCGGCTGCTAAAAATATCACGCAAGCTGGGCATAATCGAAATATCATCTCGGAGAGCAGCTCTACGCAAGCGTCCCAGACCAGTGCTTTCAAGGATGGTCACCCCTGAAACCCCAATATCCTCCCAACGATCGAGGATCGGCGAACAATCATCAGGATCATCTACAATTAGAACGACCAAAAAACTCATAAGGATTCTCCTTTAGAAGAATGATTCTGTGGCTTTGTTTCAGTTATTTCTTTCTTATTTTTGTCTGGTTTTTGAAAGGAAGCACGTAACAGAGGGGGAGTCAGCAGGGTAGTAATGATCACCACGCCGATCACTGCAGAAAAAAGACTTTGCGGGATAACGCCTTGTTTGATGCCAATCGAAGCAACGATTAAGCCAACTTCCCCGCGAGACATCATACCGATGCCTAATTGGAGCGCTTCGCGTTTTGAGAAACCGCTTAGTAGGGCGCCAACTCCCGAGCCGAGTACTTTACCAATAATCGCAACAATTGTCATAGCCAGGAAGAGCCAAAAAATCTCTCCTCCCAATTCGCGAGCGTTGGTCTGCAAGCCTACATCGATAAAGAACACCGGGACAAACATACCATAGGCCAGGGATGAAATTCCGGTCTGGATGCGATCTTTTATTGGGCTTCTGCCAAAAACCAGGCCAGCAGCAAATGCACCCGTGATGGCAGCCATTCCACCGAGAATTTCGGCGGCCCAGCCATACATCAGGATCATAACAACTGCAAACGATATGATTCCCTGGCTGATGGGTAGATTGCCTATTTTTCGGGTCAAGCGTGGGATTAGCCACATCCCTAATCCTATGGAAAGACCTAGAAATAGAGCCATGCGAGCAACAATCAACAGAATACTTAACAGCCCTGTTTCCGAGTCAGACAGAACCAGTGCACTGAAAACAGATAAACCTAAAACAACCAGGATGTCATCCAGCACGGCTGAACCCAATAGACCAATGCCTACCCGGCTATTCAATACTCTTAATTCCATTAAAGTTTGGGCAGAAATGCTTACACTGGTTGCAGCCAGGATCAATCCCAGAAAAATAGCTTCGGTTAACTGCATGGGAAATAAAAACATCAGGCCAGTCCCGAGGACCAATGGGAATAGAACACCTATTACACCGGCTAACACGGCAACTTTTCTCGATTTTGCCAGGTCAGTGAGATGCAGTTCCAAGCCTGCTAAGAACATAAGCATCAGGACACCTACTTCAGCCATTTCATGAATGACCTCCGGCAGGTGTTTATCGGTAAAATAGGGATTGTGTAAAATATCTAAAACGGTCGGACCTAAGATAATACCCACCAGCAGCTCACCAAGAACGGATGGTTGACCCAATTTGTAGCTCAGGTAACCGCCTGCTTTGGCAGCAGCGATAATAATTGCCAGCGCGAGGGATAATTGTAGGAATGGCGTCATAGGCATTTTTCCTTGATGTAAAAGAATTATTTTGAGGCAAAATCAAGTAGCTGGGGTTTTCTGAGTTTCCTGATCTTCAGTTTTTTCCTGGGGTGGTAATGGTTTTATTTCCTCCCAGGCGGGTAGCCCAAGCATTTTATTATAAATATATCTTCCAAGAACTTTAACTGAAGCAATGGCAGGCACGATTAACAATGCACCTAAAATCCCGCTTAGGGCCAAGGCGCCGATCAATCCAACGAATACAATACCAGGATGGATATGCAGTTGGCGCCCCATTAATTGAGGTCGCAACCATAAATTATCAACTTGTTGCACAAGGGTGTAAATGACCACCATAACCAGGATGAGGCCAATCGTAGAAAATTGAATTAAGCCGGTTTGGTATAACCAGATGACCACTAATGAACTAAATCCCAATAAGAAGGCCAGGACAAAAAAGATCAGTATTTGAGCGCGGAGAAATAAGCTCCAAACATTCAGAAGTTCTTCTAGCAACCGGTCGATTTCATCGTGGTAATCTGGCAAAGCCAGGCTGATCAGCCATGGTCTAAGTTTGGGGCCATCCTTCAGGAAATAATACAGGCTGACCAGTATGAGCAACGCCCACATGAGATTGGTGGTCAGCCCAGATAGTACATCCAGGGAACCTCCTGGTAAAGACCCCAACACGTTGGCGAGGGAGGGCGCGAATATCGTCTAAAACCACACTGGGAGAGATGACATAACCAAACAGAACGATTGGTCTGGTGAGGAAGCGTTCTAATTCTGCAGCCGCAGCAGGAAAATCAGAAAACCATCTCTTGGCCAGACCGTAAACCAGGGTTCCAAAACCGGTTGGGATCGAAGCAATTACTAATAGAAAAATAGCATAGACTAACGTACTGGCTTTCGGACGGTTGAGTTTAAGATGGACCATAATCCATCTGACGATTGGATCAATCAAAAAAGCTAATAGACCAGAGACTAACAAAGCCTCAAATAGGGGCAAAGAAAGGACAAATATCCACCCAGTTATAGCCAGTAAAATTACGGTTACCCACAAACGGGTGGCTCTGCTCCATTTAGGATTGGCAATCTTCTCTTTGGTCTCGTCTATCATAAAATAAATTGTACCATTTTCAACGCCGTAAAAGCCACTTTTCAAATTCAATTGCCCAAAATACTATGCTACTAAGCAATAAGCTGATGCCCAACTCTACAAGACTAAGGCTTTCGGTCCGGAAGAAATTCTGTAATGCGGGTGTATAAAGAACAGCAAACTGCAGTCCTAACACCAGCAGTGCGATCAAAGCGCCGGCAGGGTTACTCCGGATACCTAAACGGAAGGTGAATTCATAGCGGGAGCGCGTTGCCAGAGCCTGGAACCATTGCGAGAAACCGAGTGTGGCAAATACGATGGATTGCCAATTGCTATCTGGATTCGCGCGCCAGTAAAAATATCCAACACCCAAGGCTAGCGCGCCAATTAAGAAACCAACCCAGAGAATATGTTGTCCTAATCCGCCGCTAAAAACCCCTTGTTTCGGAGAGTATGGTGGGCGGCGCATCACATCTTTTTCCGGCGGTTCCAAGCCCAAGCTCAGACCCAGCAATCCATCAGTTAACAGGTTAAGCCATAAGAGTTGCAGGGGTTCCAGGGGTAGCGGCTTACCCAGGATAGGCGCTAATAACATAACGGACACTTTTCCGATGTTACCAGCCACCGAAAACTTAATAAACTTCCTCAGGTTGTCGTAGATGGTGCGGCCTTCTTCAACAGCCGCGACAATGCTTGCAAAGTTATCATCCTGAAGGACCATCTCGGCTGCCTCTTTAGAGACATCTGTGCCAGTTATACCCATAGCAACACCAATATTAGCCTGCTTGAGAGCTGGGGCGTCATTAACCCCATCCCCAGTCATGGCTACAATTTGTCCCTTGTTTTGCAAGGCCTTCACAATTTTCAATTTATGTTCTGGTGAAACCCTGGCGAAAACTGATATTGTTGTAACCAGATCACTCAATTCATCATCCGACAATTTGTTCAGCTCTTGCCCGGTTAAAAGTTCTTTTTCTGTGCCTGGTTTATTTGACAAGATACCCAATTCCCACGCAATCTGCCTAGCAGTCAAGGGGTGATCACCGGTGATCATGATCGGTCGAATTCCGGCATTTAAGCATGTTTGGATGGCTACTTTGACCTCTGGACGTGGCGGATCGATCATACCGACAAGACCAATTATCGTCAACTGATCTTCCAATTGCTGGAGCACATTTTCTTCAGGTCTTCCAGTCAGAAAACGAAAGCCAATTCCCAAGACTCGCATCCCTTTTTGGGCCAGGTTGTTATTAGCAGACAAGATGCGCTGATACCATTCATGGTCCAGAGGTAATGCGGTGCCATCTACCCAAACCTGTGTGGCAATATCTAACATGCTGTCGACTGCGCCTTTTGTAAAGGAAATCCATTGACCTGCCTGATCTTCCAGGCCGAGCGTGGAAAAAATTTCCGCAGAAAACTGGGGCTGCACTTGGTGGACCGTCGTCATCCGTTTTCGATCGGAATCGAAAGGGAGTTCTGACATGCGGGGTAGGATTGAGAGCAAACGCTCTGGCTGAAGACCCAGGTGGGCAGCCGCAATCAGGAGTGCACCTTCAGTAGGATCGCCAATCGTCTGGTAGCGAGCACCGTCTTCGGATATATTCAAGGTGGCATCATTACATAATGCGCCACCAGCTAGTAGCAGGGGAATAGAAATCGGTAGGGTTTCAGTGTTTGTTGTTTCACCGTCGCTGCTGTTTTGAGATAGGCTTGGCATGCGCCGCACCATATTCTCATCAAGATCTATTTGATGACCAGCTACATCCAGTATCACAACGGTCATTCGATTTTCGGTCAAGGTACCAGTTTTATCGGAACAAATCACGGTTACCGATCCAAGGGTTTCGACAGCAGGAAGCTTTCGAATTAATGCCTGTCGTTTCAGCATGCGTTGGGCTCCCAGTGCCAGTGTGATGGTGACAACGGCTGGTAATCCTTCTGGGATTATGGCGACCGCAATGCTTACCGAGGTGAGCAACATGGCTCGTAAAGGTTCTCCGATGAGCAGTCCGCCGACAAAAACAATTGCAGCAATGCTGACACCAACCACTGCTAACAGTTTACCCAACTGGTCCAATCGTCTTTGGAGAGGGGTGATTTCTTGCGAGACAGATTGCAGCATTGAGGCAATTTTGCCCAATTCTGTTCTCATGCCTGTCTCTACTATAATACCCTTCCCCCGTCCATAAGTAACCATAGTACCCATATATGCCATGTTGTAGCGGTCACCAAGGGGCAAATCAGCGCCCGGTCGAGCCAGAGAATCTTTCTCAATGGGTTCGGACTCTCCTGTCAACATGGCTTCTTGTACGCGCAGGCTGGCACTCTCAAGGATGCGAACATCTGCAGGAAGTATGTTGCCAGCCTCCAAAAAGATGATATCTCCTGGCACCAGCTCAGTGGATGAAATTTCTCCCATCTTTTTGTCGCGCATCACTCGCACGACTGGGGCTGCCATCCGTTTGAGAGCAGCCATAGCCTGTTCTGCCCTATATTCCTGGATAAACCCTAAGATAGCAAACAGGATCACTATCGTGCCAATGGCGATGGCATCTTTAAACTCACCCAGAAGGGCTGAAACAAGCGCTGCTCCCAGTAAAATTAATACCATGGTAGCGGTCAATTGCTCCCATAAGATTTTCCAGGGTGTGCGGGTACCGCGTTCATTAAGTTCGTTTTTACCAAACTGGGTCTGGCGCTGATTCACCGCAGGGAGGGATAAACCGCTTTCCGTTGAGCTTTCTAACTGGTCAACTACAAGATTGGCTTCGAGCTTATACCAGTCTGTCATTATTGGAGTTCACCTTTCTCATTAAAAAGTATAAGCCAGGTATTTATTATACCTGGCTCAATTTTATCCAATTACATACCTAATTCGGATCTCAATCGTAGATACCTTAACACCTGATCCTTCGAAATCAGACCAACGATCTCATCTCCTTCAGAAACTGGAACATGTGTTACTTGACCATTTTCCATACTTTGTAAAGCGGAAAGGAGCTCGGAGTCTGCCTCAACCGGTTTTTGGCGGTTGATTGGAACCATAATTTGCTGTGCAGTCGTAAAACCCCACTTGGATTGAGGTAAATTGGTTATCTCTTGTAGTGTGATATAACCTTGCAAGTTACCCAGTTCTCCAATAAAGAAGCACTGCCGTCCCTGAGAGAGGACTTGATCGTTAACCAATTGAGAAACTGGGGTTAATGGGAGTACTTGTGTACAGTCTCTCGACATTGCCTGAGATACCTTGGCGCCACGCAAGACTTCTTGCAAATTGACCTGCGCGTAAGCAGTAGCTGCAGCATTCTGGAGAAACCAACCAATAAAAGCCAGCCAAAGCCCATTCATGAGTTGCCCACTGATCGCGGTGAATATGCCTACACCGATAAATCCAAAGGCAACCATTTGCCCGCTGATGGAGGCAATTTGAGTCGCCTTGCGCATGTCTTTCGTTTTCCACCACACGATAGCTCGTAGTACTCTACCACCGTCCAGAGGGAACCCAGGGATCATATTGAAGAATGCTAAAATCAGGTTGATGCGCATCAGGTAAAGGCTTGGTGCAGCCAGATATGGAATCTGTTGGTCAAACAGCCAGAGTATTCCAAAAAGACCAGCTAAGCCAAGACTAACTAACGGACCAGCAATGGCTATCCAAAATTCTGCACCAGCAGATTTTGGTTCTTGCTCAATCTGGGCAACACCACCAAAGATAAATAAGTTGATGGACCTGACTGGTATTTGATTACGAATAGCAACGAAGGAATGGCCCAGTTCATGAGCCAGTACACTTCCAAAGAAAAGTAAACTGGTTACCACAGCCATGAGTAAATGAGCCGTGCTTGATAATTGTGGATACAGCTCAGGAAAATATCCGCCACTTAAGGACCAGGTGATCAGTCCGAAAACTATGAACCAGCTGAAATGCAGGCCAATCGGAATGCCCCCGATCTTCCCTAACTCTAATACTCGCATTCATCGCACACCTTCTTTCAGAGAAAACACTCACTTTTAAAAAAAATATTATAGATATACTACCATGCGATCATTTGCTGAATATAAGTAATGTATAAGAATTGTATAAATAATAAGCAGAAAGTACTCACTCAGTAGTAATCACAGATTCCGCTTTGGGCTTTGGATTCCAAAAAGTGAATAACAGGAACCCAATGAAGCGAATGCCGGCGCTGACAATTAACGCCCCGCCAAGGCCTATTTGGGTTGCGATGATTGTGCCGAAGATTGGTGCAATAACCGCCGACAAGTATTGCAGGCTTTGGGCTAAGGAGACAAAGGTGGCGCTATGTTCTACTGGGACGGTTTTCATTAACTCATCAAAGAAAACCAGGTCAATGCCAGCTTGAAATATACCTGCGAGAGCTGCCAGGATGACGATGATTTCCACCTGTTGCGTAGAGGCCACTAAAGCCGGGTAAATGGAGATACCCAGTGTGGTCCAGATGATGACAAAACGTGAGCCGCGCAGGCGAGATTCTCTTGTCCACAAGAAATAGCCTACTAATAAGACAGCTGTTTGAGCCATATTGATCAGGCCGATCCAGGCATCATTAGCCTGAACCTGGCGTACGTAGTAAAGTGGAAAGAGTGGGGTTGCCAGCATCGTACCGGTGATAAAAACCAGACGTTTGATGGAAATCCGCACAAAATCATCGTGTGAAAGGATCAAACTGGAGTATTCCCGGAAACGTTCCTTGAAAGACCTGCCTCGCACAGGAATCGGAGGAACAACATCTGGAAGTTCAATATGGCTTGAATAATAATAACTGACCAAACCACCTAAAGACAGCCCCAAAAATACTAATTGGTAATTGATCGGGAAATTGATTTTGTCCAGAATCTGTCCGGCGAATGGCTACTGTCAGAGCTGTGGTCAGCCCCAGAATTGACCAGCGTCGGCTCATCAGTTCGTAGCGATGAGTTGGGCCGGCAACCGCATTCATAACGACTGAAAAGCCCACCGCCACTGTTGTCTGAGGTAAGGTAGCAAGCGCCCAAATCCCCAGAATGGTGGGAACCAAAAATTCTTCGGGAACGAAAAAACCAGCTAAACCAGTAGCTGCATAGGCGGATACCACCAATAATCGCGCCCGGCTAAACCAGGGCACCACATTTGGCTGCCTTTGAAGGAAACGGCCGACCACAAGCGCCAGGATCAGGCCTGTAAATCCTGGCATGGAGGTCAGTAAGCCAATTTGAAAATTTGTAGCACCCAGACGGGTCAGGAAAACTGGTAAAAAGGGGCTGGCTGCATTAGCAAAACCGATACCCACCGCATCTATCTGGACATTAAGAAAATTCTTTTTTTGGGTAGGTGTTGCCTCTATAGGCGCGACAGAAAAGCTAATCCGTTTCAAAATAAAAACTTCCTGTAAAAATTTACATCGCTCAGTTGATTGTATGTCCAATGCCTTGGGAAGCTTTCCATACAAATACCAGTAATGGTTTTCCGGGAATGCTGTTTTCAGATTTTCTTCCCAAATGAACTCACCAGCAGAGAAAACTGCTTTGTGTAAAATATCTAAGCGCAGCTAATAAGTCCACATCGGCTTCAGGTAAATCAAGTGTATCTGGGTGCAACAATTGAAGCATGACACGCCTTGACACCTCATACGCATAGCGGTCATCGTGTGCTTCAGGATGTGTCCGATATTCATGCAAGAAATCTGCCCAAAGATTCAGACGAGCACGAAACTCCGTTGATGCTTTTCTTCCCCAGGCTGAGCGCCATTTCGATCGGATAGCATCCAATTCGTTAAGCAGGCGGTCTAGATCGGCATTTTGCCTGGATGTTTGAACACTAACCTTTACTCTTTCCTTGGCTAGCAAGAGTGCACCAAGGGTTAATTGTGGGTAGGGGGGTTCACCAGCTGGAGCCTTGACACCGGCAGGGCGGTAAATATCTTTTGCTAACAGGTAGCTTTCTAGCTGTTCAACTCCAGCGTGTAAAAAATGAAAGTCGTATTCAAATGTCGGCATTTCAACTCCATTGTGCAAGTAGGATTGATTATACCTCTTCGGATTGACCAATCAAAAGGGGCTGTTCGAGACGCAGACAGCCCCATAGAGTCAGTTACAAAAACAATGAACTAAAAACTTCTTTGTTTACACCAACAGATTTAACGGTTTTTCAATAAATTCAGCCAGAGACTGCATGAATCGAGCGGCTTCTGCGCCATCACTTACACGGTGGTCGACGGAAATTGTGGCTTTCATGCGTAAGCCTGGCACAATCTCACCATCTTTAACAACCGGGATTTCTCGTGCTGAGCCAACTGCCAGGATAGCGGCTTCAGGTGGGTTAATGATCGCCACAAAGCTTTCAACATCAAACATTCCCAGATTACTAATGGAAAATGTCGAGCCTTCAATATCATCTGGGCGTACTTTGCCATCCCTGGCGCGTTCAACCATATTGCGTACCTCAGCCCCAATCACTCTCAGTGGTTTAACGTCAGCATCGCGACAAACGATTGTGAGCAATCCACCTTCTACTGCGACAGCAACCCCAATGTTGACTGGACCGTGGCGAACAATCTCATTGCCATCCAGGGACGCATTCAGGTTGGGGTACTGGCGTAATGCCAGGGCAGCGGCTTTGATGACGAAGTCGTTGACCGAAATTTTCTCATCGTCTGGCAGTAAGTTATTGACTTGTTTGCGCAGATCTAACAATGGCTGCATTTCATATTCGTGAGTCACGTAGAAATGCGGAATCTTGCTGTTTGGCTTCTGTCATGCGACGACCAATTGCAGCGCGTAAGCGGTTAAGCGGAATTCTTTCCGTTTCAGGTGCTGATGCAACAGGTATGTCCAGTTGATGATGCTGTGCTGCTTGATTTTGCCTTTGTCGCCTCAGGGCGATAGCCTTCTACATCCGCTTTGACAATTCTGCCCCCAGGTCCAGTGCCCTGGATTTTTCTCAGGTTATAGCCTAAATCATCAGCCAAGCGACGAGCCAGGGGGGAGGCTTTGACCCCATCGGGGTAGTCGGATTGAAGCTCTTGAGCTTCTTTTTCGTCAGCTACTGGTTGGGGCTCGACTTCTGATTTCTCCACAGGTTCTTTTGCACTCTCAGATTTGGCTGGTGCAGGAGCATCCTAGACCTAAGGAATCAAAATCAATCTTTTCATCCTTTGCGCCAATCACGGCAATCGGTGTATTGACCGGTACGATTTCATTGACTGGCGCCAGATGTTTTCTAACAACGCCATCAAAATTGGATTCCACTTCAACGGTTGCTTTGTCTGTTTCAATTTCTGCCAGGACCTCACCTTTGGCTACCGGGTCGCCCTCATTTTTTACCCAACGTACCAGGGTGCCTTCCGCCATATCAAAACCTAACTTCGGCATGGTTACAATGTTAGCCATTACAATACCTCCTTGACCGCTTTAACAATATCATCGACCTGGGGTAATGCCATCTGCTCCAAATCACGGTTATAAGGTAAAGGTACTTCCTTCTGCGCAACCCTCTTGATAGGAGCGTCGACATAGTCGAAAGCTTCCTCATAAATGCGGCTGGCTACTTCAGATCCTACACCGTACGATCGCCATCCTTCTTCAACAATCACAGCTCGATTGGTCTTTTTGAAGGATTCTAAAACCGGGTCCATATCCAGAGGCCTTAATGAGCGTAAATCAACAATTTCAACTTCGATACCATCCTTAGCGAGCAAGTCAGCAGCTTTTGTGGAAACCTCGAGCATCTTGCTATAGGTTACTATCGTGACATCCCTACCTGGGCGCTGGATTTTGGATTTACCGATGGGGACAGTGTACTCTTCATCAGGCACCTCGCCGCGCACCTGGTAAAGTGTGGCGTGCTCAATAAACAGGATCGGGTCATTGGAACGGATAGCCGATTTCAATAAACCTTTGGCGTCTTCGGGTGTTCCAGGGGCGACAACTTTTAACCCAGGGAAGTGAGCAAAAATGGCATCCGGTGTCTGGGAATGCGTAGCGCCTAATTGACGACCTCCACCACCCACGGTCCGGATGACCATTGGAAGTACAAACTGCCCACCGAACATGTAGTGCAATTTTGCTGCCTCATTAACAATATGATCCATTGCTGAAAAGGCAAAGTTAATCGTCATTAATTCAGCCACTGGTCTCAACCCGGTCAGAGCTGCGCCAATTGCTCCCCCTATAATAGCTGCTTCTGCAATCGGGGTATCCCGTACTCGTTCGGCACCAAAGTGATCAAAAAAGCCTTTGGTTACGGCATAAGTGCCGCCCCAAACCCCTACCTCTTCACCCATAATGAATACATCGGGATCTCTTTCCATTTCCTCCCATAAAGCCTGGGAAATAGCTTCACGCATTGTTATTCTAGCCATGTTATGCTCCTGCCCTAGTTTTCAACGTAAATATGGGTGAACAATTCTTCCGGTTTGGGCTCAGGGCTTTGTTCGGCGAATTGTACAGCATGATCGGTATCTTGTTGTGCCTTGCGGTCTTGTTCGTTCAATTCCTCATCGCTGGCAATCCCTTCTGCGACCAGGTGTTTGCGATAGATACCAATTGGATCATTCTCTTGCCATTGTTTGATTTCATCCTGTTGGCGATAACGTTCAGGGTCGCCCATGGAGTGCCCTCTAAACCGGTAGGTGACGATTTCCAGGAAATACGGTCCTTTACCGCTGCGAACATGCTCAAATACCTCTAAGGCGGTCTCCCGCACTTCGAGAACATCCATGCCATCTATTCTCCGGTTGGGGATGCCGTATCCTTCAGCTTTCTGGCGGATTTCCGATACGGCAGAGGCACGTTCAACTGCTGTCCCCATCCCGTACTGGTTGTTTTCACATACCCAAATGACCGGTAAATTCCATACTTTTGAAAGGTTGACAGCTTCGTGGAAATAACCAATATTTGTTGCGCCATCACCGAACAAACACACGGTAACGCCATCCTGCTTTCTATATAAATCACCCAAGGCTAGACCGGCGGCCAGCGGAAGATGAGCGCCAACAATTGCATGCCCACCCCAAAAATTCTTTTCGACGTCCGCCATGTGCATGGAACCCCCTTTACCCTTTGAGCAGCCGGTTGCTTTTCCAAGTAGCTCTGCCATGACTTGTTCGGCAGGAATACCGCAATTAATGGCGACACCATGATCTCGGTAGGCGGTAATAATCCGGTCTTGAGGTCTGCGAACTGAGATCAAGCCCGTGCTAACCGCCTCTTGACCGATGTATAAATGTAAAAAGCCGCCGATCTTGCCTTGCTGGTACAGCTGTGCAGCAGCCTCTTCAACCAGGCGGATCAGAACCATTTCATAATAAATCTTTAAGTATTCTTTTTTCTCCATTGGTCCCACCTCTTAACGGGGATGAATTCTGAAACCGAGTTTGGCTCGGTAATAGGTTGGGAAGTAACTTGCATTAACGTTACCTGACTGATAAAACAGCCAACGAATTATACCAGAGCCAACAGAAATCCCTAATAAAATTAATACGATCTAATCGGTGAAGTATATTTCTGAAACTGATGCCCCCCTATGGACCTGGCATAGAACACATGTTGAAACGATTTTGGGAATTCAACAGGTCTACACCCCACGTCCATGCAGGGAAATCTGGTGGAGGAAGGAGAATATTAGGAGTTAAGTTCGATGAATTAGAGGAAACATGATCCATATTTACTGGAACTTGAGAAGTAATGAGCCCAGTATCAATGTGGACGATCATCCAAGAAGGTTGATCCTGCTCAGGAGATCTTGCCAATCATTGCAAGGTATTGCCCGTCTGGTTTCCAAATAATATTACTGGCTTGCTCAAGATTTAGCAAGTTTTGGAATTCGCCCGTAACAAAATCCAAGATGTATAAGCCTTGATCAGGAGAATTCAGATGCCGGGCTCCAACGGCCATTTGCATTCCATCAGGACGAAAGGCTATGTCAAAAACCAAATAATCTGACATTGCTCGATAGACTTGGTTTGCATCAAATAAATTTAACCAATAGATTCCGGGTGTGGGCTCAATGACTTCTGCCGTGTTATAGAAGAAAGCCAGGGTATTTCCTTGCGCAGACCTCCGGCAAGAAACCTGCCAGAAGGGGTCCAACGCGATCTCGCCCAATAAATATCCATCCGCGATGATTTGTGTATTGGGTGAGCTATCGGGATTTCCGCTCGAGATTTGTGTGGTTTGAAACCTTATCTTACTGGATGTGGGATCAAACCCATCTGGTACAGACACAAAAGTTTCATTATTGCGGGGCATGATTGCTACAACAGGTTCGGCGCCAGGCGAGATCTGAGCGCCTTCCGGAAAAGGATAACGAAAATCGTTGGTGAAATGGAATTCCTGTAATCGCAGTGGATCGAACAATTTTTCTTCATCAAACGGGGGATCAAATTGTATTTGAGTAACAGCCAGCTCTGCTAGTAATGCACCTGTTCCAACTGAGAATACCTGGATTCGCATTAGAACGCCAGTCTGTGTGTCAATTTCAATTCGAAAAAACTGGGCATGATCGATACGGTAAGCTTCAATCATAAGTGTTGATCGCCCGACGGTATTCTTTTCACCGGTTACAGATATGGTTTGTATATCTAGTGATTGCGAGAAGAAATTTGGCGAAAGGATGGTAAATAATGGATCTGAGGAAATGAGGGGCAGGTTATCCGTCTCCCACCAGGCTAACTGTAATTCTCGACCTGGCCGGCTGGTTATTTGCATTCCTGAAGTGATCAAATGCATTGCCTGAGATGAGGCATTTAAAGGACCAACCTTATGTAAACTAGAACCTGGTTGTTGTATCCATGATTGGAAACGTTGTATGTTTACAATACCGAGGTGGTTTTCAGGTCCATAGTCTGCCCATTGCCCTTCGATGAACAAGTTTTGCCATAAGTTTTGACTGATCTGCCAGCGTGCCATGATATCATTGATAGGAGAGTTTTGATCCAGTTCGGCGGGCTGGTTTTCCCTGGCAATGATTGGCTGATCAAGATTCGGTTCATCTGAGAACGTTTGAACATTTTCAGATAACTCTGCTTCATTCAAACCCGACTCATTGTTCTTATTAAGCATACCCAGGTTGACCAGTATCTTTTGACCAGCGGTTAACTGCGCATCTGGAGGTAGTTGATTAAGGTTTAATATATGCTCAACCGTTAGATTTAATCGTTGCGCGACTTGCTCAAGCTCCTCGTCGGGCAAGAGAGTATATTCCAACGGTTGTGTAATCTGCTGGATAGCTTGGGTGGGGTTTAATGTGGTTTGGGCTTGCGCCACGGTATTTTGTTCAGGATCGGGAAGCCATCGACTATAGAGCCAGCTGGCAAACAAGATCAGCAGAATAGCAGCGCTAATTGCTATGGTTTCTTTGAAGTGGAGGGAACTGTATGGCTTGCTGTCTTTTTGATTTGTTTTTTCTTGACAGGTCTTCAGCCAGGTTTCTAATTGAAGCTCTTCAATATCATGGTTTCTCCAGATTTCATCGAAATGCTTTCGGATCTCTTCGGATGATGAGATGGTATTGGACCCTAGAAGTGGTTCATTTTGAACCTTCTTAATTATTTTATCAATCCATCCAATCTGGACATGAAGAATTGCTGCAATTTCATCGATCTCGAAATTGTGAAAATATAATAGAAAAAGTACAAGTCGTGATTTCCAGTCCAGGCTTTCCAGAAAAACGTGATCAAGCACGGCTACATTTGCCTGGATTTTTGATTTGGATTCTAACTTTTTAGCGTTCTTTTGCAGAATTGGCAAGGAGACTTGTAGTAACCATTTTTCCACCCCATATTCGGAATTGAAAAGGCGGGTTTTGTTCAGCGCTTGCAGGATGATCTGAATGGTGGTACTGTTCTGCCTGATTTTTATTATTCAAGACCGCATAAGCCAATTGGTAGATTTGTACTCCGTGATCTTTCACCAGGGTTTCTAACAGCATTCCGCGATTGGCTTGCCCGCTGAGCAAGATCCATTCAAGATCGGATGAAATTTCAGGTTGGTCGTTAAAAATCATTTATGGGATTTCCTGTGGGGCTTGAGCACATTCCGATAAGCCCCCCATCTCGACCGGGAACTCGATCCCCCACTCTTCAGTTGGCCAATGCGCAGGATGTGAGTTAGAAAAATCCAGCGGATGACGGCTGACGATTTCACCCGTGTTGAGATCGTAGACAAAGATTTCTTCCAGGAATGTGCTGCTTTGGTGACGGGCGATGATAGCGATCTGCTGGCTATCTGGGCTCCATACCAGGCTGCTTGCTTCTCCCAGGTTATCTAACGGAATATAAGTGCCCTCGACAACATTTAGTACCAGTAGAGTTCCTTCTACATAACGATCTGGGTGTCCAAACACAGCCAAGTTCTGACCATCTGGGGAAAATGCAAACATTTGTACTCCCAAGTCAATTGGCAAAATTTGCCACACACTGGCAGGGTTGTATAAATCTACCAGTTGAAGCCTGGATGCCTCGTTGGGCACATCACCAGGCTGACTGACGTAAGCCAGGATATTTCCATTGGATGACCGGTCGCAAATCATGGTCCAGGGATTACCAAGCTCGGCGGTTCCTAAAAATTGGTCATCAGCAAACAGTTCAACGGGGATTCGGTGCACAGAAGTGAAGATTGGAGGATATTGAAAGGTGAGCTGGGCTTGAGAAAAATCAAATTGACCGAAAGATTGTGGCTCTAAAGGGGGATCCAGCCGTGGTCGTCCGGAAAATTGCTCTGATTGGATGTAGCTTGTTTCCCATGGAGCAGGCTGACCAAGATAATTCAAGGCAAAACCACCTCGCCAGGGAATGCGCGGGTCTAATAAGCCGGCAGGAGCTTTATTGCCCTCCTCGATTTTTGTAATGTTGACTTCCTTAAGTGGGATTGGAGCATCAGATTCACCAAAAATCTGCCGGCGCACTAGTAGCTTCGTTTCATTGTCAATCCACTGCCGCTCACGCAAGACCGAAAGATTGTCTTTGATATCGTACGCGATTGTCCCTCGTCCATTCCAAGAATATTCTTCAGAAGAAATTTCCATGATCACAGGAGAGAAAGTTGGTTTTCTGGATAGTGAATCGGAAAACAACTTTAGGCTTTCAAGGTATTGGCTGTCGGGATTGACTGGCTTCCAGACGTGCGACCAGGGTAATTCTAACCCTGGCGTGGCCATATACTGGTGTTGATCTGTCAACAGCCATACTTCCTGTAATTTTTGCTGTTCATCACCAACTAGATAAAGGACTGCTTCAGACGTAAACCAGGCTTGGACGCTCTCGATTTTTGGAGGTCCGATATAACCATCTGGTCCATAATCAATTATCAAGCCTTCTATCCACATGACAGAACCTTCAGCAATCTTTGTTCCCATGCTCCTGACCAACGGCAGGTTGAGATACCCGAATTCTTCTTGAGTCAATTTCGTCTCGGTTTTGGATAAAAATCTGGAAAGGTTCATCTCCTTATTCGTTGGATCAACAAACAGCCACAATTTCTGCCCTGCTTGAATATCAACTCCCCCTGGTATTCTGTTATTGCGGCGCAATCCATAAAAATTCACATCAAATTGTCTGGCGATACTCATTAGGCTATCATTCGCCCGGATGGTGTACAGAAAATCCTGCCCTTTAGTTGGTCCTTCTGTTTGTGGTGTCTGGGTTTCTTGTTGTTGAGGTGTAGCTGTTTGTGTGTCCTGTAAAAAGGCCAGCTCATTTTGTGGATCGGTGGTGGCTGGCAACTCTTCTGGAAAAAAACGGTTGTATCCCCAAATGGATAGGGCAGCCAACATGATGATTAAAGCAGTCAGGAGAAACTCTTTAGATGAAACAGAAAATCGGTTTTTTAGGCGGGTTATCCGGATTTGATTTGCGACCTGTCGGATAAATGCATCCGGTTCGATCGTGGGAGTAAATGAACTCGGCCAGCGTTTGGATAAAGATTGAATAATTCTTTCTTCTAGGCTTGCATCGTTACTTGAACTTTTATCCATCCGAAAGGGTAGTAACACGGAATTGAGATAACGTTTATTGAGGTTTAAGTCTTCTGGTGAAAAATTAAAAATAGAAATGATCTCTGCATCTTGCCATCTAAAATAAAATAGTGATAAAGCGAGCAGACGTTTCTCAAATTCTAATTGATCCAGGGTCAGCCATATCTCTGCATCCCAACTACTTTCCGGGGTTGAATCCCCATAATTCGTAGATTTCATTTTGATAGGTAAATTTGCAGTGATGGTGCGTTTGACCTCAAGGTTGTTGTACATTTTTATAATGGTTTCCAGGGCTAGCTGGAAGAACCAATAACGAATGGTTATGCCATCTTTAAAACGATAACGATCAATGACTGCAGAAGCAAAAACCATCTGAGTGGCTTTTTGGGCAATTCGCTTATCATCGAGGGCTGCCAGGCAAAGACGTGAAATGTCTTCATAGTATTCCTGATAAAAGGCCTCAAGCAGGGTTTCATCTCCAACTTGACCGCTGGTAAGCATCCAGGTTAAATCCGGAGAGAATTCAGATTCTTGAGGTTTCATATCAATTTAATTCTACCAGTTTAGATGGTGAAAGATTGAGCCAAGCGCTTATTTTTAAGAGTATACTTATTTATTGGCTAACAGGTAATCTCTTATCCACAAAATCAAAAAATTCATTCAAAGAGAACACTTCGGAGAAGGTATGAATATTCTTTATTTTACTTATTTCTTCAATGGGGCATTGATGTTGTTGGCGCCCATTGCGCTAGGCCTATTCATTGGCCGTAAATTTAAATTGCCAGCCCGAATTTGGTGGATTGGGGCAGCCACTTTCATTCTCTCCCAAGTTGGACATATTCCCTTTAATGCTGGATTAACAGCATTATTTCAAGGCGGGTATTTGCCTGCCCCCCCTGAACATCTGCAATTAATTTTCAATGCAATTGTGCTTGGCTTGAGTGCGGGATTATGGGAGGAAGTTTTTCGTTATCTGGCCTATCGATTTTGGGCGAAAGATGCTCGTTCGTGGAGTAGAGGATTATTACTTGGCGCGGGTCATGGCGGGATTGAAGCAATTGTCTTAGGCGTGCTTGTGTTGGTCAACTATGTGGCTATGATTGTGATGAAAGATATGAATATAACAGCCCTGGTTCCTGCCAACCAAATTGAGCTTGCACAGCAGCAAATGAATGCATATTGGTCAGCCCCATGGTATGCCACGTTGTTGGGAGCGGTGGAGCGCATCTTTGCATTGACATTTCATTTATCCGCTTCAATTTTAGTTTTACAAGTTTTCATACGAAAACAATTGCGCTGGCTGTGGATTGCTGTCGCTTGGCATACCTTTCTAGATGCTTTGGCTGTTTATGCGGCTTCCACGTGGGGTGTGTATATTACAGAAGTTTTGTTGGCAGTGATTGCTGGTTTGAGCGTGGGAATCATACTTAAGTTCAAAACACCAGAACCAGTCAAAGAAATCGAAGCGCCTATTACCGATTCTGGCTTGCTAAACGAGATAAAGATGCCAGAAATCGACGAAACCCCCGATACCCTGGATCAGACCCGTTTCCAATAGGCGAACTCTGGGTGAATTAGAACGATGAAGCGCGAAAAAAACATGGAGGAAGTGCATTGATCATCACAGAAAATCTCACAAAGAGGTTCAAAACGAACCTGGCAGTGGATGACCTGAATCTTGAGATTAAAGAGGGAGAAGTCTTTGGGTTCTTAGGTCCAAATGGCGCTGGAAAAACCACCACTGTGCGCATGCTTTGCAGCCTGATCAGTCCAACAAACGGACGCGCTTGGGTGAATGGCTTGGAAATTGGCAAACAAGATACCAAAATCCGAAAAACGGTTGGCATACTGACCGAAACGCCTGGCATGTATGATAATCTCAGCGCAGAATATAACTTGCGAATTTATGCTCAATTGTATGGTGTTGAAGACCCTGGAGGACAGGTTGAAAAATATTTGCGCATGTTGGGACTTTGGGAAAGGCGTTTTGAAGAAGCAGGTATGTTTTCCAAAGGCATGCGCCAAAAACTTGCCATCGCTCGGGCATTGCTACATGAACCGCGAATTTTGTTCTTAGATGAACCTACGTCCGGATTGGACCCGGAGGCAGCCCGACTGGTTCGAGACTTCATTACTGAGTTGCGAATGCAGGGACGAACCATTTTTATGTGCACGCATAATTTAGATGAGGCTGATCGGCTATGTGACCGGATCGCAGTATTCAAAACACGCTTGCTGGTTTTGGATTCGCCGGCAAATTTGCGCTCTCAAGTATTTGGGCGAAAGATCGTTTTTCATCTCAAGGAAGCCAACCCTTCTTTTCTGTCGGTGGTAGGGCAGTATCCATCTGTCCGAGAACCAAAAATTATCGACAACAAGCTTTTGATCACGCTGGATAATCCGGAATTACATAATCCTGAGATCATCCAATCGCTGGTGCAGGCAGGTGCGCAAATTCAATTTGTAGGTGAATTACGCCATTCTCTCGAAGATGTATATTTGCAATTGGTGAAGAGTGCTTAGATAGGTGTGAACATCATGAAAAATGTATGGACAATTGTTCGAAAAGAATGGGCAGAAATTTTCAAAAATCGGATGGTCTTGTTTACGATTTCTTTCTTGCCTCTGATTATGACCGCCATTCCGCTGGGGATTATTTTCTCAATGCGGGGTGAAACAGGTATGCAAGATGCGATGGCAGAAATTCCAGAACAATTTAACGCATTTTGCCCGGCAAACTTAAGTGGTGGCGATTGTTTTCAGGTTTTCATGGTCAGCCAGTTTATGATTATGTTCATGCTGCTGCCTTTGGCAATCCCCGCGGCGATTGCATCCTATTCCATTGTCGGCGAGAAAACCACCCGCAGTCTGGAACCTTTACTGGCAACCCCCATAACTACCATTGAATTGTTGCTGGGAAAAAGCCTGGCTGCTGTAATTCCGGCCGTTGTAGTTACCGATATTGCTTTTGGTATATACGCTTTAGGGGCGTTTATCTTGATTCCTAACCGGTCGGTTTTTCTGGCTATGATGGATGCCAGATGGTTGATCGCAATTTTTTTGGTGGGTCCACTAATGGCAATCATGGCTGTCAATTTCAGCGTGATGATCTCGTCAAGAGTTAATGATCCGCGGGTTGCAGAGCAGCTCTCAATGATTGTGATCATCCCTGTCTTAGGCTTTTTCTTTGGACAGATTGCAGGTTTATTCGTGATCAATAAACAAATTATCCTATGGTCAGCTCTTGTCTTGGTCTTGTTAGATGCAGTTCTGGTTTACCTGGCTGTCCGTCTTTTCCAGCGTGAGACGATTCTGACTCGCTGGAAATGAGATGAGAACTGGGAACCATTTAATCCAATCTGTCGTCTTGTAAAAAGGATTAAATTGAAAAATAGTATGAATAAAAATCACACATTCAAAATCGCTAACACAATCGTAATATCTATTTTGTTCTGTTTGTTCATGGTCCAGTCGGTATTTGCCCAAGACACCAGTGAATTGTCGTTACGATTATCCAGGGACTTTGGTTATGCCTCTGGAACGGGGAAAATCCAGGGGACATTTTCTATGCGCGTCTCTGGTCCTGATAATCTAAAGAGAGTTGAATTCTTTGTGGATGAGCAAAAAATTGGAGAGGTAAGCCAGGCGCCATTCAATTTTCGCTTCAGTACGGATAATTTCAGCCTTGGTAACCACAGGCTGGTGGCAATTGGGTACACAGAAGACGGAAAAGAATTACGTTCGAATGAAATTAGGGCCGAATTCGTTTCTGCTTCTGCAGGAATGGAGGCTGCAGGCGATATATTGATTCCTATCCTTGTTATTCTTGGGGTAGTCATGTTGTTTTCGTTCGTAACATCCCTTTCTTCATCCCGAAAACTAAAACATTTACCACCTGGGACGCCGCGGCAATATGGGGTGGCTGGTGGAGCTATCTGCCCTAAGTGTCAGCGGCCATTCTCAAGGAGCTTCCTTTCCCCCAATATGTTGTTCGGGAAGTTGGAACGTTGTCCATTCTGTGGAAAATGGAGCATTCTTCCAGCACGCAGTATGAGTGACTTAAGAGCTGCGGAACAAGCTGAAATTGAAGATGCTCAGCTTGGCGTTGCTCCAACTTTGGATGAAGAAGAGAAATTAAAGCAAGAGTTAGAGAGATCTCGTTTTAATGATCTATGATGAAACTTAGAATCGTTCTTTCATTGATAGTGATTGTCCTTCTTGGTGCAGGTTGTAGCTTTGAAAGACCTCAACCATCCCCAGAATCTCTGGTATCAACAGGAACCCAGGCTGTCCAAACAGCGGAAGTAACTTTACCGGTTGGTGTTTTGGAAGAAACTCAGGCGGGAGTGACGCATACTCCGGAAGATGGGCTTCCAGAACCGACTGCTACATTTAATCCGAAATTTTCCAGTCTGGCAGTTGTTTACGTTAAAGGTGGGGATCTGTGGAGATGGGACCCTTCAGGCGGTCAACAGTTGACCTTCACCAAGGATGCATTCCAGCCTAAGCTTTCGCCAGACGGGAAGGTTGTAGCCTTCCTGCGACCGGTTGGGGATTTTCAAATTCAGCTGTGGGCGATTAATATCAATGGTGAAAATGAACGTATTCTTGTTTCAGTAGATGATTTAAACACGATCGGGGGCGGGGTCCGGGACCCCAATGCGGTCGCAATTGCCCCCTACGAGTATGAGTGGGTGCCAGGAACTCATCTGCTTGCCTTTAATACGCAACAGATACTTCAGGGTCCTGGACTATTTCTACTGGATGATTTTCATCTTGTGGATGCAGATAATCTACAACTAAAAATGGTCCTATTGGCAGGCTGGGGTGGTGTATTTAAGGTTTCTCCAGATGGTGAGAAAGTTGTTTTATCGACGCCCGATCAGATTGCCATGGCAAATTTAGATGGAAGTAACTATCGTCAGGTTTTAACTTATAAACCGGTGATAACTTACAGCGACTATCGCTATTATGCGCGTCCAGTCTGGAAGATGGATAGCTCGGGTCTGTGGGTTGCGATTCCACCAGAAGATCCGTTAGCAGAACCTGTAGAAGCAACTGGATTGTATGAGATACTCCTCTCTGAACCAACAGGCAGGCTGGTGAACCAGATTAATACAGTATCTTATATCGAATCACCTGTCTCTTATTCGCCAGATGGGCAATACCTGATCTATTTGATGGAAAGCGGTGACCCCCAGGCTCATCTTCGTGAGCTGTACATTTCTAAACCGGATGGATCTGGAGCATGGATGTACCAAAGAGATTACCTGTTAAAGTTCATCAACTGGTCAATTGATTCGTCTCATTTTGTTTACTCAGTTGGAGAAAATCAGGCAGCTTGGTTAGGAAATTTACAAACTGCTGCTCAAGAAGTTTTGCCAGAGCTCAATCCCATCACTCATTTGCAATGGATCGACTCGGAGAATTTTCTTATCGCGCGCGTAAATCTTGAAAAAGTGGATTTGTATTTGGGCAATTTGCAGAGCCCGGGACGATTAATCGCTGAACAGATTGACGCGCCTTTGTTTTTCGATTTTTATTTGGGTATTCCATAAAAAAAAGGCGCTTGTAAATTTAAAACGCCTGTTTTTTCAACATAAGGGGAATGAGAGAATTAGATCCGGGTTGTTATGTGGCGATAGGTCGTGCAGGGTCAGTGATCCATTCACTCCATGAGCCTGGATAAATCCGCACTTCACCTAACCCGGCGTGCATTACCGCAAGTGCATTGTGAATTGAGGTGACACCAGATCCGCAGTAGAAAACAATATTTTCAGGAGGAATGTCGCCAAAAAGTGGGCTGTAGAGTTGGTGTAACTCATTCGGGCGCTTTCATGGTGTTGTCTGGTGTGAGATTATGTAGGTATGGAGCGTTTACCGCGCCTGGGATGTGACCAGCGACCGGGTCGATTGTTTCGTTTTGTCCGTGGTACCGGTCAGCGGCTCTGGCGTCAATTACCTTGAAAGCAGGATCTTGCCGCATGGCATCTACTGCATTGACATTTACCAGGATTTCTGGGCGTGGTTTGGGATTGAACGCCCTGGATTTCCTGGGAATGATTTCTGTTTGAACAGGAAGATCGGAATAAACCCATTCCTGCCAACCACCATCCAAAACAGCAACTGCTTCATGTCCGAGCCAACGTAGCATCCACCAAACTCGAACTGCAGCCAATGCTCCTCCAGCATCATCATAGACGACGACCTGGACTTTTTCATTGATGCCAATTTCTGAAAAGAAATATGCAGCTTGTTCTATGGTAGGCCATGGATGTCTTCCGGTTTTTCCAGGGATGATCGTGTTAGAGAGATCTCGCTCCAAGTGAGCGTATACTGCTCCAGGGATATGGGATCTCTGATAATTTTGCTCGCCCCGCTCTATCGCAGTGAGGACGAAGCGACAATCAATGATTGCCCAATCGGGGTCATTCAAGTGTTGGGACAAATCTTGCGCAGTGATGAGTGTTTTGTAAATCATGGCGTTCTCTTTTTATTTTCTGATGATTTGGATGATAAATTATTATACACCCCCTGGCTTTCTTTACCAGGCTTCAAGTGTATGGGATAATTATAGCCGCTGGATACATATCAAATAAGCTAACCTTGATCAGTGCAATAGAGATGACAGTAGCCAGGGGGCTATCTGATGGAGATTGTACTGGATTTTAGATAAAGTTGATATTTCTGGAGCTTTTTTTGTCCTATAATTTTAAAGGATCAGGGTCCTTAATCAAATTGTTGTCAATTGCGGGAGGAATCATGCCGGGTAAACAGCCTTACTCACTGGAGTTTCACATTTGTCGCCAGGCAAGAGAGCGGTATCTATTTGATGAAGCTATTTATTCTTACAACGGAAATGTAGTCTTCGCAAATATTCAAGCAGCTCGATTATTTGCCCATAAGATGAATGAAAAAAGAGATTTAATTCTGCATCCCGAACAAGCCGTAAAAGCCAGTCATATCAATGCCATGGCTTTAATCGATGAGATTTTGCATATGGTTTTTGAAGATTACCGGCAAAGTGTTAACCCGCAATTAATGCAGGCTGCATTGTCTTATATTGAAACAACGGTCGGACAGGTAGAGTTGCATCAAACTTTAAGCAAGTTTTGCCAGGATTTTCCTACTGTGGATGTGTATCGTGGATTCCAGGGATGCGAAAATTACCTGGCGGGTAGCTCATTACGTCCTGATGGAAAAGTCGTGGAAAATCGTCAGATCGTACTCGAAGAATTGTTGATGCTTTGGCTTGCCAATATAAATCCGGCCTACGCTTCATATAATGAACTGTTCGATGATTCAAAACTCAAAGTAGACAGTCAATATGCGAACATAATAGATAGCCTGAATACTTTTCTGCGCGGTCAGCCTCAATTTGGTCCCACTGGACAAAGTGTGATCGATTTACTACGTAGCCCGGCCCTGCATGCGCCGAATTCATTAACCGCCCAGCTAGAATTTATCCGCTACCGTTGGGGTGGTTTCTTGGGTGGAATGCTTTTAAAGGTGCTGAGCAGTATGGATATTGTAAAAGAGGAAGAAAAACCAGTGTTTGGTCAAGGGGGGCAAGGCCCCGCTTACGTTTATGAATTCACTGCGATTGAATCAGAGCCTGAGCAATTCAGTCCAGATAAGGATTGGATGCCGAATCTTGTCCTGATTGCCAAAAACTCTTATGTATGGTTGGACCAATTATCAAAGAAATATGAAATCTCTATTACTCAATTGGATCAGGTGCCAGACCGAGAATTGGAGGAAATGGCGCGCTGGGGCATTACCGGCCTGTGGTTGATCGGTCTTTGGGAACGTAGTATGGCTTCCCAGCGGATCAAGCAATTGAGGGGTAACCCCGAGGCGGTTGCTTCTGCTTATTCACTGTTTAGCTATGATATTGCCGTGGATCTGGGCGGAGAAGATGCTTATCAAAAATTGCGGGATAAGGCCTGGAAGTTTGGCATCCGCCTGGCATCTGATATGGTACCTAATCATATGGGAATTGACTCCCGTTGGGTAATAGAGCATCCGGATTGGTTTGTCTCTTTGGAAGACAGCCCGTTTCCTTCATACACATTTTTTGGCCCTAACCTCTCCTGGGATACTCGGGTGGGTTTATTTCTTGAGGACCATTACTACAATAACCAGGATGCTGCAGTGGTTTTCAAACGGGTCGATCAGTGGACTGGCTCGGAAAAATACATCTATCATGGCAATGACGGTACTTCCATGCCCTGGAATGACACAGCTCAATTAAATTATTTACTTCCTGAAGTGCGCGAAGCTGTCATCCAAACCATCATCCATGTAGCCAGGAAATTCCCCATTATCCGTTTTGATGCCGCCATGACACTGGCAAAGAAACATTACCAGCGTCTCTGGTATCCAGAACCAGGAAGCGGGGGGGATATTCCCAGCCGGGCTGAACATGGTATGACGAAAGCCGAGTTTGACCAGGCTTTTCCGCTTGAGTTCTGGCGAGAGGTTGTTGACCGTGTTGCTGAAGAGGTTCCGGACACCTTGTTGCTTGCGGAGGCTTTCTGGCTGATGGAAGGTTATTTTGTCCGTACGCTGGGAATGCATCGAGTGTATAACAGCGCTTTTATGAACATGCTGCGGGACGAGAAGAATCAGGATTATCGCTTGTTGATCAAGAATACATTGGAATTTGATCCCGAAATTCTAAAAAGATATGTAAATTTCATGAATAACCCGGATGAACGTACCGCAGTGGACCAATTTGGCAAAGGTGATAAATATTTTGGAATTTGTACCATGATGATCACTATGCCAGGGTTGCCAATGTTCGGGCATGGGCAGATAGAAGGGTTCACTGAAAAGTATGGGATGGAGTATCGTAAGGCTTATTGGGATGAAGCAGTGGATACTGATCTGGTAGAAAGGCATAAACGCCAGATTTTTTCCCTTTCGCGTAAACGCCACCTGTTTGCCCAGGTGGAAAATTTCTTGCTTTACAACTTCACAAACTCAGACGGTTACACGATTGAAGATGTTTTTGCATATTCAAACCAGTCTGGCAACCAACATTCACTGGTTGTGTTTCACAACAAGTTTGCTACAGCAAAAGGATGGGTCAGGAATTCTACAGGTTTTCTGAATAAAGCCGAAAATAATTCTGATGACAGGCAATTGAATTATCCAAGCCTGGGAGAAAGTTTGTCGTTGCATGATGAACTAGGTTATTATACGATCTACCGCGATCATGTTTCACAACTGGAATTTGTTCGAAGCAGCCAGGAGGTTTGCCAATATGGTCTGTTCATGGAGCTGAATGCCTTCGAATGTCACGTTTTCCTTGATTTTAGAGAAGTTGAGGAAACAAGTGATCATCCTTATGGTCAGCTATCAGCGTATTTGCAGGGTGGTGGTGTAGCTGATATGGAAGAGGCACTCACCGAATTCCTGATGAAATCTATTCATGAACCCCTGCGAGAGTTAATAAATCCTGGTATGCTAGGTTGGTTGGCTGAACATCGCTTAGCCAAAGATGTTGAAACTCGGTATTCGCAAACTCTGGAGCAAGCCATGGATGAGCTTGTTGAAAAAACAGAGCTTTTGATCGAAGCGATTAGCGAGATAACAGGATATGCTTTTGAAGGCTCCGAGATTGTGCAAACAATTCGCCGCCGAGTCTTGTCATCACTTGAGCTTCCATCTGTGAACTTTAAGGAATTGGCCGTTCCAGACGCTGGTTTTCCGAGTGGCCTTGAATTTCTTCATAAAGGCCAGATGGGAGATTGGTTGGAGAAAGGTGATGCTCGTGTCTGGGACGTTTTATTAAGCTGGTCAATTATTAGTTTATTGGGTTTGGTAAGTGATTCGGCAGATCATGTGAAACAAAGCCGGACCTGGATTGATGATTGGGCTTTAGGAAAATTAGTTCTTTCTGCTTTTCGACAGCGGTCGCAAGATGACGAGGCTGCCAAGCGCCAGGTGTTATTGTTAAAAATACTAACCACCCAAAGTAATTGGTATTTACAATGCGATAGAAAAAACGCGGCCAATTTTATGTTGAGCTCATGGTTAACTGATGTGGACATCCAAAAATATTTAATGGTCCACCGCTACCAGGGTGTATTATGGTTCAATAAAGAGGCGTTTGAAACGCTTTGTTGGTGGCTGTTTGCCCTGGCTGCATTAGGGAAAACCTCCGAAGAAAATCGGCCACAAAAAAGCCAAAGAACAACGCAGGCCCCCACTGATGAACCTGCTGAATCCACAAATGGTACGTTGGCTTGTTACCACATGATCCAGCAGTTGCTGCAGGCAATGCAGATTTCTAAATACCAGGTTGAGAAGTTGCTGCTTGCAGTTGCAGCCACGGAAAATTAATCTGCAAAACCTACTTTGCTTTTTGTAAGCGATGCATGCACCTCTTCAGCGCGACGAAGATGGCGGTTGAAGACAACATCCGCGCTTAATCCAGTTGAAGAACTTTTTACGCGTTGGAGGTAAGGAAGCATGTCTGATTCTAGATTTACCCCTGTTGCCAGGCGAGTCAGCCAAACTGCTTGGGCAGCATAAGCGACGTTGTTTTTGGGCTCTATCCTGTCGAAGTCTTCAAAAAACCACCCACAGGACGTAAACATACGTTGTCTTTCCCGCTGCGCTTCAAGCAATAAGTGGACTCGATACGATTGGTCGCCAGTCAGAGGGTTGACACTCAGCTGATTGGCAAGGGTCTCGAAATTCATTTCTCCTAAAAGCACATGGATGTAGCGGTTTCTTAGATCCCAAGGATTTGCAAAAAATTTTCCTGTAACATCCATGTAGAGGCGATCTAGTTCGCTACTGAGGTATTCAAAAGCCAACCTGAGATGAGACTTCCAATCGCCATGGTTGGGGGTACATCCGCATTCTCCCATCCAACGGCTAACACCATGATGGCAGCTCCAGGATGTGTTTTCTTTAATTTGTATCGATTGCCGAGGGGGAAACATTTTAAGCCAGAGAGCCGGGTAAGTTGGACGTATCCCCAGAGAGTGGCTTGCCCCATCGACCAACCTGGCTAAGAAATGGTGTCTCAATGCCTGGTGATGCCCGTAGAGCTCTCCATCAGATGCCACCATGATCAATTGGGGTTCTTCTTTTTGTGTTTTCTCGTTAAGAAATTTACTTAAGAGATTATGCAGAGCAAAATTATCGGCGTTGATGGTTGCTTCAGGTTGAAAGCTGACCTGCGCACTCAACTCTTGTTGAAAAAAGAATACAGTGATATGTTTATTTTGAGATAAAGTTACCTGGTACGGCTCAGTTGAATCAACAGAGTTGCCCTGCGCCTGCCATGGCGCCAAGATCGTGAACTCGATACCGGATTGAGTAAGAACTTCCAAGGTTTCCATGTCCACAGCGGTTTCCGGTAGCCACATACCTTGAGGCCGACGTCCGAAGCGATGTTGGAAATCCGCTATTCCCCAATACACCTGGGTGATTTTTTCATTCCGAGATGCAATTGGCAGGATCGTATGGTTGTAGGCTTGAGCCATGGCGTTGCCCACACCAAAACGAGAAACATTTTTTCTATCCTGGGAGATGATTTCTTGTGTTGTAGTCGGATCGTGGGATTGCATCCAACTGAACAGGGTAGGACCGATGTTGAAGCTGATTTGTTCGAAATTACGCAGTTCCGTATTGGGTTTATAACATTCTGCGTGGATTTTTTGGTTCCAATTTAGGTATGGAGCTGCGCCGGTTTCTGTAGGAATTATTCCAGTAAGAGGGTCTTCTCTAGGGGGTTGGTAAAAATGAGCGTGAATGCTGAATGCACGAACAGGCATGCAAATCTCCGGTGGGCTTAGAATGCCTAATTTTATCTCAGATTGGGAGATTACGTGCAGGGTATTTGTACCCTGATCCGGGTTAAAAACTTACAAAACTGAATTCTGTAATCCATTAACAGGTCTCAGGTATGAAGATTAATCTCGGCAAGGACTAATAATCGTGTACAATTAAACAAATTCTACGGGATCATTGTGAATTTTATAAGCTCATCGCACTTCGTGGGTCGTGTAAAATGATCTAAGCAAAAGATTTTAAAAAAAAGAAATGCTCTGCGCACTCTGCGACCTCTGCGAGAGATCTAAAAAGAATAGTTGATGGCAAATAAAGAGTAGAGGGTGGATGGGTAATGATAATCTTATACTGGGGAGAAATTATATGAAAATTCGTGCTGTTATTCTTGCTGGCGGAGAAGGCTCCAGATTGGCGGTCTTGACCGCAAAAAGGACAAAACCGGCGGTGCCCTTTGCCGGAAAATACCGGATCATTGACTTTACTCTATCCAATTGTGTCAACTCTGGAATTTTTGATGTGATGATCCTAGCCCAATATCGACCACATTCGTTGATTGAACATATCGGCGTGGGTGGTCCCTGGGACCTTGATCGTAACTTCTCCGGTGGAGTGAGTATTCACACACCTTACAAAGCTCGAACTTCCTCGGATTGGTATCTGGGCACAGCAGATGCTGTCCAGCAAAACTACATGTTTATTAAGAGGGGAAAGCCGGACTTGGTCCTGATTCTATCGGGTGATCATATCTACAGTATGAACTATAAAGAGATGATAGATTTCCATCTTTCTCATCATGCTGATTTGACCCTGGCTTCAATTCGTGTGACTCGAGATGAGGCCTCCAGATTTGGTATATTAGGTGTGGGCAGCGACAACCGGGTAACCTCATTTGTCGAAAAACCTGCGGATCCACCCTCCGACCTGGCGAATATGGGTGTTTACCTCTTTAATGCGGATGTGTTAGATCGGGCGTTATGGGAGGACAGCGAGCGGATTGACTCAGACCACGATTTTGGGAAAAATATTCTTCCATCCTTAGTCAAATCAGGAAAAGCGGTGTATGCATATCCATTCTCCGGTTATTGGGTGGATGTCGGTACGGTTGATTCCTACTGGCAGGCGCATATGGATTTATTACAAGAGCCAGCTCCTTTCGACTTAAGCAATCGTTCATGGATCATTCACACCAGGACGGAAGAACGCCCTCCGGCTAGAATTGCTAAGGGAGCTGTAATTGTGGACAGCATGGTTGCGGATGGGTGCAAGATTGCCAGTGGAGCCACGATTGAACACAGTGTATTGGGACCAGGGGTGATTGTTGGACCAGATGTTGTGATCCGAGAATCAGTGATCTTAACCGATGTCCGCATTGATCGCGGGGCTACAATTGAGCGATCGATCGTGGATAAGCGAGTGCATATCGGCGAAAATGCCAGGGTGGGGAAAATTGTCTCTGATCCCAAACCATTGATCTGCACGCTAGGTAAAACTTGTGTCGTGCCAGCAGGTCGGGTGATAGGGGCAGGCGCACTTGTCGGTCCGGATGTGGCAGAAAGCGATTATGAAGGAAAAGATGCCTCTGAAGGTGCTATTATCCTAACAAAAAGGATGCCCTATGAAATTTGACCGTGCTTCTGGAATCCTTCTTCATCCCACCAGTTTGCCAGGTCCGTTTGGGATTGGTGACATTGGTCAGGAGGCGATTCGTTGGCTAGATTTTTTGGCTGATGCAGGCTGCTCACTCTGGCAGGTGCTTCCGTTGGGACCCACAGGATATGGGGACTCTCCTTACCAGTGTTTTTCCGCGTTTGCCGGAAACCCTTATCTTATCAGTCCCCAAAATCTGTTGGAAGAAGATTTATTGCACCCCGATGATTTGATTGAAACCCCGTCATTTCCGGTCGATCGGGTGGATTTTGGACAGGTGATCCCCTGGAAGTTAAATGTCCTTGATCGAGCGTACATTCGATTTCAACATTCTGCAAGAATGGAAATCCGAGAGGCTTTTGCATTTTTCAGAGCCCACAATCAGGCATGGTTAGATGATTTTGCCTTATTCATGGCGTTGAAAGAAGCTCACGGTGGTGCAGCCTGGCCGGGATGGGATGAAGGTCTACGAAACCGGGATGAGCACGCATTGAAAGATGCAAGGGAAAAGTTAAGTATTGCGATTGACCGGCAAATATTTCGACAGTTTCTTTTCTTCCGTCAGTGGCAGACTATACGGGATTATGCTCATTCGAAAGGAATCCAGATTATTGGAGATGTTCCCATCTTTGTTGCCCATGATAGCGTCGATGTTTGGGCTCATCCAGAACTGTTTTTCTTGGATAAGCTGGGGAAACCGACGGTTGTTGCCGGTGTTCCGCCGGATTATTTTTCTCCCACGGGTCAATTATGGGGTAATCCACTTTACCGTTGGGATATCCATCGGGAAAGCGGTTTCAAATGGTGGATAGATCGGGTAAGATCCAGCCTGGCTCAGGTAGATCTGGTTCGAATCGATCATTTTCGGGGCTTCGCTGGTTATTGGGAGGTTCTTGGAACAGCCAAAACAGCGGAAGTGGGTAGGTGGGTGAACGCACCCGGTATGGAGTTGTTTGCAACATTGCAGGAAAAACTGGGAGATTTACCGATCATTGCAGAAGACTTAGGTGTGATAACTCCTGACGTGGTGAAGTTGCGTGATTATTTTAATTTTCCTGGGATGAAGATTTTTCAATTCGGTTTTGCAGGAGGCCCTTCAGATCCCTTCCTGCCGCACAACTATGAGAGAAATTGCGTTGTCTATACAGGAACACATGACAACGATACCGCAAAGGGTTGGTATGATCGCGTTGCTGAAGATGAAAAGGATTTTTATCGGCGGTATTTGAGCAGAGACGGCTCGGATATCTCATGGGATCTGATCCGCGGGGTGTGGTCTTCAATTGCCAACCAGGCATTATGTCCGATGCAAGATTTGTTAAGCTTAGGCAATGATGCCCGCATGAATTATCCCGGAAATCCAAGCGGAAATTGGTCCTGGAGGATGAAATCGGACCAATTAACCGAAATAATCTCAAAAAGATTGTATGAGTTGAATTTCTTGTATGCCAGGCTCAATCCGGTCATAGAAGAAATAAAGAAATCCTTGGATGTGGCAACCACCCCTCAGGACAGTGATTTGGGAATTAGCTAATAAATACATAAATATAACAAATAATTAGTTGAATATCCTTGACATTAAGAAATAAACAACTATAATAATGGTTGCCCCCATAATAATATGGGGTGGTAATCTAATGTCAAGAAAAAACTATTCTATTCACAAATGCCAGGAATTACATTGGCGACACGCTCCTTGCCACAACTCTTTTTTCAATAGAGATTTAGATCAATCTGCTGAAAATGTAGGGCACAATTTACGTAGATTGCGGGAAGAACGTAACCTGACTATCCGTTCTTTAGCCCAAATCAGTGGCTTATCTGTCAATACCTTAAGCTTGATTGAAAATGGCAAGAGCTCTCCAAGTGTCAAATCCTTGTTAGCTTTATCTGAATCATTAAATTTCCCCATAACATCTTTTTTTGATCATCCCAAAAAGCAAGAACGTATCATTTACGTCAAAGATGGTACACGCCCGATAGCGATCTTGGATTACGGGAAGTTGGAGAATTTAGGCGCCAGCAAAGGAATCCCATGTGTCGAACCTTATGTGTTGACTTTGGAACCTTTAGCAGTAAGCCATCCCCATGATGTTGTTCATACGGGATATGAGTTTGTGTATTGTCTTCAAGGTCGAATTGCTTATACCATCCTTAACAATGTCTATTTACTGAATGAGGGGGACTCAGTTCTTTTTGAGGCGCATTTTCCACATTGTTGGCAAAACTTAAGTACTTCAATCTCGAAATGTATTTTAGTCTTATTTTCTTCAGATGATCGCGATTCACCGACGGAATCGCATTTTTTAGCTAAATAATAATTTTAAGGAGTTAAATATGAAAATCGCAGCAATTACGGATGACGGCAAGACAATCAGTCTGCATTTTGGACGTGCACCTTATTACCTGGTTGTAACTGTAGAAGAAGGAAAAATTGTTCACCAGGAACTTCGCGAAAAAATGGGACATAACCATTTTCATAACCAATTACACGCCGTTGAACAACCTGGAGAGCAGCATGGAATGGACCCAGTCTCTCATAACAAACATCTTGAGATGGCGGAAGCGATAGCCGATTGCGAAGCTCTCTTGTGTGGGGGCATGGGAATGGGCGCTTATCAGTCCATGCAGGTTAGAGGGATTAAACCAGTTGTAACTGACATACGTGACATAGAACAGGCTGTTCAAGCTTATATAGAAGGCAAAATTGTTGATCGAGTAGATAAATTGCATTAGATAGTACTTGCCCAAAGTGTGGCGCAAAATGGTTAGAGGATGAGGATGAAATGAAAATACTGATCACTGTTACATCACCGGATTTTGAAACGACTCTTGATCCACGTTTTGGTAGAGCAGCTTATTTCCTAATAGTTGACGCGGATACTATGGAGTGGCAAGCTCAGCCTAATCCAGCAGTCAATGCTGCTGGTGGGGCTGGTATTAAGGCTGCACAGTTCGCTGTGGATGCGGGTTGCGTTGCCGTAGTCAGCGGAGATTGCGGACCGAATGCATTTGAAGTGTTGGATGCTGCTGGGATTTCGATGTATTTGTTTGGACAGACGCTAGATGTTCAGCAAGTGATTGAATCTTGGCGAGCGGGAAAACTTGAAAAAATAGGGTCTCCTACCTCTTCTGGACATCATGGAAGATAAAAAAAACCGAAGACATCAACAGATTAAGATTGCGGTGGCAAGTGGTAAAGGCGGGACAGGGAAAACCATGGTGTCGACCAGTCTAGCCTTATCGCTGGTGAGGCGGGCAGACGGGGCGCAGAAGATGTCGTTCGCCTCACCTAATCCATTACTATTTTTGGATACAGATGTGGAGGCTCCGAACGCTCATCTATTCTTGAAACCTGAACTCGGAAATCGAAAAGAGGTGGGTAATCCAGTTCCAGTTATCGATGAAGAAAAATGCACTTTCTGTGCTCGCTGTGTAGAAGTCTGTCAATTTCACGCCATTGCTGTTATTGGAAAGAAAACATTGGTGTTTAACCAACTGTGCCATGGCTGCGGAAGTTGTACGATGAACTGCCCAGAAGGTGCAATCACAGAAAAGCTGTATGGTATGGGATATTTGGAGAGCGGCTTTACGGCTGAGAACATGGCCTTTGCCCGTGGCATTATGAATGTAGGTGAGCCCATGGCTGTTCCTATCATTCGCCAACTTAAGGAGTGGGCAAACAAGGATGATTTTTCTACCGTCATTTTAGATGTTTCACCGGGCGCTTCATGCCCTGTTGTGGAAGCCATTCGGGATTCGGATTATTTATTGTTGGTTACGGAACCAACTCCATTTGGATTGCATGATCTAAGCCTGGCAGTCCAACTTGCCAGAAGCCTCAATCGACCTGTTGGTGTGATTCTGAACAGAGATGGTATCGGAGATGGCGGTGTTGAAGAATTTTGCCAGCGAGAGGAGATTGAAATCTTAGCCAGAATTCCTTATCGGAGAGATATCGCAGAAATACTGTCAAAAGGTCAACCTCTGGTGGATGGATTGCCGGAATTTGAGGACCTTTTCCTGGATGTATTTCAAAAAATATTGGACCAATTAAACCTTTCAGACTCATTGGGAAGTGCTAAATGAAACAGTTAGTGATTCTGAGCGGTAAAGGGGGTACTGGGAAAACAAGCATTACAGCAGCTTTGGCACATCTTGCTTCTGAAAGCCAGGATATAAAGGGGATTGTTTTAGCGGATGCAGACGTGGATGCTGCAAATCTGGATCTTGTACTTCGACCGAAAAGATTGGATGAAACCGAATTTTTGGGAGGCTCAGTTGCATTGATTGATCAGGACCTCTGCCGCGGATGCGGAAGCTGTGAACAAGTATGCCGTTTTGGGGCAATCATTCCCCCTTCAAATGGTGGTTGGGTTTTTGGAGTCGATCCAATTGCTTGCGATGGATGTGCAGCATGCGTATACGCATGTCCTGAAGCTGCAATTCAAATGCAGCCACAGATTGCAGGTTCCTGGTTTCAATCAGTAAGCAGGTTTGGCACATTGTTTCATGCTCAGCTGTTGCCAGGAGAGGAAAACTCCGGGAAATTAGTAACCATGGTCAAGCAACAAGCCCGCTTAAATGCACTTGACAATCATTTGGATTTGGTACTGGTGGATGGTCCTCCAGGTATTGGCTGCCCGGTTATTTCTGCTTCGTCTGGTGCAGATATGGCTCTAATTATTGCCGAACCAACCATTGCAGGTATCCATGATATGGAACGGGCATTGCAAACAACCCGGCATTTCCGGGTGCTATCGATGGTGGTGATCAACAAGGCAGATGTGTTTCCGCAAGGGGCAGAACAAATCCGTCAATACTGTCGAGATCATGAAATTAAGTTATTAGGGGAAATTCCTTTTGACGAGAGTATTACCCAGGCTATGGTTCGAGGGGAACCGGTTACTTCCTGGAAGCCCGAAGCTCCTTCAAGTCTGGCAATAAAGGTAATCTGGCGTGTTCTCCAGAAAACATGGATGGACAAGGGTTTGTAAATCTATGAATGAAAAAAGTTTGATAACTGCGATTCTGGAAAGGCTTTCTAAAGTGATTGATCCAGAAACAGGTGTCGATGTTGTGAGAATGCGGTTAATTGAAGATTTGCAGGCAGATCAAGAAGGACACGTCTCTTATAAGATTCCGACCCTCATCGGAATTGTGCCCGCTAGCTTTGCCTCTTTCCCTTGAGATCCAGAATGCAGTGAAACAGGTGCATGGGGTTGTCTCACAGGAAATGGAGATAGTGGGATATATTCATGCAGAGGCGCTGACTGATTTATTAAAAGAATTGTTGGCATAGCGTCATTAGGCAGGTAGAAAAGTTGGTGTGTGATGAGTAATTTAGCCATTTATGAAATCCAGGCGGATTTATGTAAAGCCATGGGGAATGCAACTCGCCTGGAGATTGTCCACCTATTACGGAATGGTGCAATGAAAGTTGGTGATATCGTTGAAGCCTGTGGTTATGAACAGACCACAGTCTCCCGACATTTAGGAATTTTGCGCAATGCAGGTATCTTGAGTGTGGTTGGAAATGGGCGAGATGTAATTTACCAGGTGGCAAATCCTAAAATTATCGAAGTGTGCGACCTCGTACGCCAGGTCCTGCTGGAGCAGTCTCTCCAGCAGTCCAAGATTTTTGAAGCATTAGATAGTCAAAATCATCAAAACCTGTAAAGGTCAATTTAAACATTCTTTTGATTAACCGGTCAGGGGAAATAGGAATTTCTTAGGATGATCAGAAGATAAGCAACTGGTGCTAACCTTCCTCCGCATGGGTTGTCTCCCATCCTGGAAAAGCGCGTTCTAATTCTTGCCGGGATACCCGGTTAGTTCGCCGGCAATGCGGGCAGGATGCGTTGTAATGAGTCTGGTTTTCGCTATGAAGATGAACGAGCGCCGCCCGAATGGTCTCCTTATTCAGAGCATAGGGTTTATGACAATGGGTACATTGAATTTGCATCAGTTTTCTCCTTGGTTGAGTTTTTATGTTTCACAATTCTTACAAAGGTTATGAAACAATTTTCAAGAGAATTATACATCCTATGAACCGCTCTGACAGGTTATAATTCGATTATGAGTAAATTTTACACCCGTACAGGTGATGATGGTTACACAGGGCTGTTGGCTGAAGGAAGAGTGCCGAAGTATCACCCCATTCCTGACACTGTGGGGACACTTGATGAAGCCACAGCCTCTTTGGGTCTGGCTCGCTCGACCTGTCAGGGCGAAAAAAGCCAAGCGCTTATCCTGACAGTCCAGCGTGATCTTTATGCGATGATGGCGGAAATCTCGGCTTCTCCGCATCATGCTGAGCGTTTTAGAAAAATTGATCAAAATAGAGTCGCCTGGTTGGAAGAACAAACTGATCAGTTAAGCCAGAGTGTGGAAATTCCAAGGGAGTTTATCATACCTGGGGATTCACCGGCAGGTGCTAGCTTAGCGATTGCCAGGACTGTCATCAGAAGAGCTGAAAGGCAAACAGCGTTTCTTGTTCATGAAAACATTGTCGAGAACAAAGAATTGTTGCACTACCTGAATCGCTTGTCTTCTATGTGTTTTGTTTTGGAAATTTTTGAAAACCAGCTATTTGGCAAGGAACATCCTACCCTGGCTCGGGAATGATACATCACAAATAAAAACAGCGCCTGTCCTAATATAAAAGACAGGCGCTGTTTTGCTTTACCCACTATTTTGAAGCCGTCAATGCAGCCTGAACTGCCTCGTTTATTTGTTCGAACGTTGGAACATATCCTGGGGCAACTTGTTGACCATTTACAAACACGCTCGGAGTTCCTGTTACGGCAAATTGATCCGCCTTGGTAATATCAGCTTGAATCTCTGGCTTGTATTTGTCACTTTCAAGACAAGCTTCGAAATCGCCCATATTTAAGCCGAGTGATTCTGCAAAGGCAATCAGACGGCGTTCACTGAACTCACCGACAATACTGTTCATATTGACATAAAGCATCTTTTTATAATCGTAGAAACGGTTTTGTTCAGCCGCACAATAAGAAGCGCTTGCTGCTTGATCCGAATCTTTGACAGCGGAGCGGTCATCCAAGAATGGATAATGGCGGAAAACATAATAGACATTTCCAGTTTGAACTAATTCAGAAAGCACCTGTGGCTCAATACTTTCTGAGTAGGCTGCACAGGCTGTACATTTGAAATCCGAAAATACCTCAATGGTTACCGGGGCATTTGGATCTCCCAAAGAAACTCCACTCTCGTCCGGGTAGGTTTCAGGTGTTATCTGCACAAATTCGCCTATGGGTGCATTGGCCCTGCGGGCTTGTGGCACAATGATGAGAACAATCAACAAAGCGACAATCCCAACGATTGCGCCAATGGTGATTAACTTTTGCCGTCGTGCTGCTTGGATGCGTTGCTGTTTATAGGCCTGGCGTTTGCTAACGGGTTGCTGGCTTTCTTGCTTGGACATGTAATCTCCTTGCTGTAAAGAATAAGATCAAATTTTGCCACGATGGGCGCTGTTTGTCTAGGGGGAAATTGGACCTTTTTACTTATATTTTTGTTTTATCCAATCTAAGAGATATGCCAGTACTTGCTCTTTTCCAGGCTCGTTATGTGTTTCGTGGGCCATGCCGTCCCAAAGCTTTACGGTACAGTCCCCGCGAACTTTGGATGCAAATTCTTGACTGCCTTTTGCGTATGCGATTTGGTCATCGTGCCATGCATTAGTAGCAAGGGAACTGAGAATTCGTGGGCATGTTGATAAGCCCACTCAATTGCATTTAAAAGGTTGACTGCAAGACCAGGTGTGCCCTTATCGTGCACAAGTGGGTCTTCCAGGTATTTTTTAACCACTTGTGCATCGTGAGAGATTTGATTGGCCTGTAAACCAGTGGAGATACTTAATTTGGGAAGAATGGAGGCTATGGCTTTCGACAAGGAAGATTTTTACTTTTTGTTCTTCTAAGGCAGTCCTTAAGCCTGGGCTGGTTGCGATAACTCCCAGAATATCAGGTTTACGGCGCAAGGTGTAATTCAATACCAGGATGCCTCCCAGGCTATGTCCATACAAAAAGATTGGTGCGCCAGGATAATCTTGTTGAGCTGTCTGGACCAGTAAGTCCATATCTTTCATAAAGTCTTCAAATTGGTTGACATGACCACGTTCACCCTCTGATTTCCCATGTCCCCGATGATCCATTGTATACACTGCAAAATCATGGGAAGTCAAGAATTGGGCGACATGTTCATATCTGCTACTGTGCTCGCCTAACCCGTGAACCAGCAAGATCAATGCGAGCGGAGCATTTTCTGGTAACCAGGTTTGATGAAATAATTTCAAGCCGTCAAATGAATTCAGGAAGGTTTCTTTGTGGTTCATATCGCATCTTTCTATAAAGTTTGATTAAATAGCTAATTCGTAAACAGGATATTTTTCGCCTGTGAACACAAAACCCGCTTTTTTGTACAGCGATAGAGAGGCAAGATTGTTTTCTTGGGTATTTACAGTGATGGAGAGTGCTCCTCGTCTTTTGAATTGATGAACAAGATCATGAAGTAAAGCGTAAGCGATCCCCCGGCCTTGTAAGTTGGGACTTACGGCCAATCGAGCAAGGTGGCCACCTACGGATGTTGCGGTGCTGATCTGGAAGCCGCTCACTTTTCCCTCGAATTCTGCGACAGTGGCAATATTTGCCTGGTAGTAGGCAATCCGTAGATATTCGTTTGAGATTTGCCATAAGGGGGAAAATGAATCCGAATCGATTTGTGTAACTTTATCGATATCATCTAATGTCATCGGGCGTATGTGGATACTGGGTTGTTTGGTTGGAGCGGGAAGAGCAGCCCCATCCCAACTGAGCATCAAGATATCGTGGGTTAGTTCAAATTTTTCTTTAATCAACAACCTGGAAAACCAGGTCTGTAACGGTATTGCCGCTACCCACTTGACCTCACTTTTTATCCTCAATTGTGACAAACTGGTTTGCCATAATTGATCCCAGGCTTGGGTTACCTGTATGTGATGAGCAGCGGCAAAAAGCCGGATCCATGCCACATGAGGGGGGTCGGGAGGGCAGGCTAATGCAGCCTGGATTTTTTCATTTACCACCAAAACATTAAATGGATAATCGCCCACCCAATCCAATGGCGGACGATAATCTAGATGGCGATGTACGAAGGAATCAAAATGAATTAGATTTGCAAGTTGCTGGACATCTTGTGATTTAGCTTGTTCGATCATGGCGCAGAAAAAATCGAATCAAGAATTCTTATTAATAAGTGATTTCCAACAGAATTTCAGCAACTGAACGTAGTTTTTCTACAGACATGTTGCTCAATCTTTGGGCCAAATCCAGATAAGGGCGGTTCACTGGCTTACTGACAAAACTCTGCAACGTTGCCGGCATCTCCATGAACTGTAGCGTTGTTTGTTGGCGTAAATTCCACATCCCAATTGGACTTTGCCGGTCAATGAATTCTTTTACTGAACGATCGAGGGTTTCACAAATCGTTTCTAATTCGGTTACTGGAATTGGAATTTGACCTAATTCATATTGGTTGAGGGTGTCTTCATGAATACCGGTGGTTTGGGAGATTTGTTCTAAGGATAAACCTTTATCCAAACGCGATTGGCGCAGCATCGCGCCAATGATTCTTTGGCGGATTTTTTTAAGCCGCTCAATGTCAACCTCAGATTTGGTTGGTGTCTCCAGAGTTTGGTTAGACCAAAAATGCTCGATTGGAATTTCGAGAAAATAAGCCAATCCTTCTAATTCCGGCAAACTGGGAGACTGGTTACCCAACTCATATGCCTGGAAAATTTCAGGTGTTACCCCAATGGCTTGGGCACAATTTTCTAAATTTTTTCCTTTAGTCCTTCGCGCATCCTGTATAAGAGTACCCAGAATTTTTGCTCTCAGTGCTAAAGCAGTCGAAATGTGGGTCATGAATATTTCCTCGATAATAGATCAGAATTCCCTTATGGTTTCAGCTGTTCGTTTTTTCGGCTGACTGTTCCCTACAGTGGCGGCATGGTGTAACCCATTCCAGATCGAGTGACAATATGCTGAGGATTTTTAGGATCAGATTCTAGTTTTTGGCGCAATCTTGAAATACTGACCCACAAAATTTCTTTATCATCACGATATTCTGGTCCCCAAACATCCATTAGAAGTTGTTCAGAAGTCAGCACGCTGCCAATATTGTGGGCGAATTGTAAAAGCAGGCGGTACTCGGTTGCAGACAGGTAAACGATGCGATCATCCTTAAACACTTCTGCTCGAGCAAAATCGATGCGCAGATTTCCATGAACAAAATTTGTTTGTGTGAAAGTGCTGCCAATATTCTGAGCCCGGCGAAGGACCGCTCGGACTCTGGCAAGCAATTCGGTTGCTGAAAATGGTTTTACAATATAATCGTCCGCTCCCAGATCCAGACCACGCACACGGTCGCCTTCGCTGCCGCGAGCTGTGACCATGATGATGGGTACATTGGAGAACTCACGGATGCGGTCGCAGGCCGTGAATCCATCTAAAATTGGCATCATGACATCAAGCAATACCAGGTTGGGATGACGTTCTGCGACGATATTGACGGCCTCTTGCCCATTGGTTGCTTTTAGAACCTGGAAACCTTCGGTGATTAAATTAGCTTCCATTAACCGTAAATAACGGGGTTCATCGTCAACGATTAGAATACTGGTGGTCATAGGTCCTCCCAAAACAAATAAGGCGATTAAGATAATAATTCACATGGAAGAATGACATGAAATGTTGTTCCCCTTCCAGGTGTTGATTCAGCGGTAATAGATCCTTGATGACCCTCGATGATCATGCGGCAAATATACAAACCTAAGCCAGAGCCTCGCACAGCATGGTGCTGGTCAACTCGATAGAATCGATTAAAAATCTTTTCGATATGTTCTGAAGAAATTCCAGGCCCGTAATCACGCAAGGTGATACATGTCTGATTATCCAATTGATCGAGTGTAATCGTGATACGAGAGCCTGGTGCATACTTGACAGCATTACCGATCAGATTGTCAAACACTTGCGCCAAACGAGATGGATCAGCATATATTTGTAATCCGGGGTGAAGTATCTTTAGATCGATTTGAAGATTTTCATGATACGATTTTGATCGCAAAGTGATATCTTTTAACAAGGTATCCACTCGAACCGGCTGGAAAGCCATACTCATCGTACCCGCTTTTAGTTTCGAGGAATCCATCAGGTTTTCAATGAGCTCTCTTAGGCGATCGGCTTCTTCATCGATAATGGATAGGAATTCACGGCGAACATTATCTTCCCAGGTGGTATCTTCTCTCATTAAGGTTGTCGCATAGCCCTTGATAAATCCCAGCGGTGTCAATAATTCATGAGAAATCATGGCCACAAATTCATCTTGTAGATTATCTAATTGGCGGCGTGCTTCCAGCTTGGCGATTTGAGCTACAAGGTTGCGATGATCTAATAGTTGGGCAACATGCACGGCTACAAATTCTGAGAGATGGATTTGATCTGCAGTAAACTCAGGACCGCCGAAGCGAATAAAAACTAATGCGCCATGGATTTCATCCCCCAATCTCAATGGAAGACCCAGGGAAAAACGCAGGTTGATCCGGTCGGTGTCCGCATCTCCCAATTCCTCACGCCGGACAATGATGCTCCCTTTTTGATAAACACTTAAGGCTGTGGCTTCTCCCCAGGCTAAGTCTGCCTCCCTTGCGCGCCCTCTGCCTATGGCGCGAGCAAAGGTTGGCTCCAGGTTTTCTTGATCAGTCAATTCATATAACACGAGATTGTCGAAAATAAATACTGGGCGCACGACTCGAATGATTTGGTCCAAGACTTCATCGGCATCTGTCGCTGTGGCAACTGCCTGGCTGATGGCATAAACTGCTTCCAACTCTTGAGGGCGCAAAGAACCTGGCTGAGTTATTTCGTCATCGAATTCAATCGACTCTATGTTCAACATTCTGATCCTCAAAATACAGCGGCAAGCAAAATTCGAAACATGAACCTTGTCCTGGTTCTGATTTTACCTTGATTTTTGAACCGTGTGCTTCAATTATTCGACGAGCGAAGGCCAATCCTAATCCTGTACCATTGTGACGGCGGGTCAGTGCGTTTTCCAGTTGATGAAAGGGCTCAAATATTTCTTCTAATCGATCTGCTGGAATTCCAATTCCTTTATCAGATACAGCAATCAAAAGATTGCTCCCGTAAATCTCTGCTTCCACTAGAACTGTTTTTCCTTCAGGTGAAAATTTTATAGCATTGTCGAAAAAGTGTAAGATAACCCAGGATATTTTTTCTCTATCAGCCCAAACTTTGGTAGGTGAGGAAGGAAGGCTGGTCGTTAATTGAATTGCTTTTTCCTGGGCTTTTTCCTTGGAGTCTTGCAAGCATTTTTGTATCAGCTCTGTAATCTCGATTGGTTTTTGAAAAATGTGTAATTCTCCACGCGACGCTAATGAGAATTGCAACAGATCTTCAATTAATTTTTCAAGTTTTTCTTCGGATTTTTTCAGAATATTTAGAATCCGTAATTGCTGGTCATCGATCTGCCCTATATCCCCTGCAATCAATAAATCCAGGTAACCTTTTATTTGTGTCAACGGGGAGCGCAACTCATGAGAGAGCGTTGACATAAAATTTGATTTTAAACGATTCAACTCGGATAATCGTTCAAGCGCAGCCTGAAGATCTTGCGTTCTTTCTTGAACCCGGCTGTAAAGGAGCTGGTTGGATTGCTTGAGGGCTGTGTGCAACTTAAATATCTGTGTGGTAACGATTTGATCCAGGGTTTCTTGGTCAACAAGTTTCAGTTCAAGTAAAGCCTGGCCAATCAGGATTGAATTTCCTTGTGACTCCAGGTCTCTTTGATAATCTAATGCAATTTGTAATTGCGCAGGGGTTAGAAGACCTAATTCCACAAAATATTCCCCAATTCGAGGGACTAAAATCTCAGGGGATAAAGGCTTGCCGGTTGAAATCTCATCTGGGTCCAGCAGGAAATTTTCGGCATGTGCCATGGCTATGGCTAAATCCACACCACAATACAGGCAATAGCGATTTAATCCTTGAACAGGCTGCCCACATTGGGGACACGATGGTTGAACAGACATTGCCTCCGCCTTTTGGACCAATCATATCATAAAAAGATGTGAATTTCCTTGTTAAGTGTTTGTAAGGTGTTGTGATAGGTTTTAATGCATAATAGATAACACTTGAAGTAGATTTGAATTTTGCTGCGAGGCTTGAAAGGACAGCTTTTTTAAATGGTGCCTTCTTCTAAAAGAGGTGGTAATCGACTGACATCCGGACAGATCTCTGAACCTGTCCGGATTCTGGTGATTGACGATGACATTGAAACAACTGAATTAATGCAAATCATTTTGGATCCTCAATCTTTTCAAGTATTTACAGCAAATTCGGGGTTTGAAGGATTGGAGATGATTGCCCAAGTTGATCCATCCGTCGTAGTCGTTGATTTGATGATGCCTGAGATAGATGGATTTTCATTGTGCAGGAAAATTCGCGAATTTAGTCAGGTGCCCATTCTTGTGCTTTCAGCAGTCAATAAGCCTGGGATAACCGCTAAAGTTTTAGAAACCGGCGCAGATGATTATCTTAACAAACCCATGAAAAGTAATTTGTTGATTGCTCATCTCAACAAGCTGGCCAGGCGAGCAAACGCAGTTCAATCCGCATTGGTGAATGAGGAGGAAAGCAACTAAAAGAGCAGTAAAACCCTTTGAAGCTCTGGCGAGTTGGATTAGAATAGGGGAAATTCTGAAGGAGAAAAATCGTGCAAATTTGTTCAAAATGCCAGGCTCAGTCGCCAGATTCCGCACTTTATTGTGTCCAATGTAATGCTGATCTTCGCCTTTTTTCTGAAACGGCGGTCGTACTCAAACGAATACAGGATAATCCGCGTATCAGTTATGTACGGATCGCTGTGTCCCACAATTGCTGCCCTGCTTGTCGGGAGGCTCAGGGCGCTTATGCGAAGGATGCAGCGCCAAAACTTCCTATTGAGGGCTGCTCCCATGCACTGGGTTGTCGATGTTTTTATGAGCCCGTATTAGAAGAAATATATCCTTAATAATCTTCTTGTGGGTCATCAAGCCAACTGCGGGCGTACGCCAAAGCTTCTTGGCTGTCTGAAACCAGCCCATCCACCTGAGCCTGTCGAATTGCCTCTAGGATTTTTCCAATCAAGGGACCTGGTTCTAATTGGAGACTATTCATCAACTGGTTGCCATTGAGTACAGAGGGTGGGCTGACGAGTTCTTCTCGTTGCACCCACCAAGCATCTAGTAGTGAGCGAATGGTTGTAAGGTGGCTGATTAGTTTCTCGTTTGGAAGACCGAGGCCGTAAGTTCCCATCAGGTCGGCAATAGAAAGTAAACACACATCCACCCCTGCATCATCCAGATCTCGCCAAAACTTATAAATTGCTCTACGGCTGGGGACCTCCGAAGACTGGTTGAGATTTAGAGGCCGTAAATGTGCGCTGGCAATTGCCGACAATCTCTCGATTTCCTGGTTGCTTAATCTAAAAAACCTGGCTCTTTGCTCAAGTTTTTCCTGACTGAACTTTTCATGCCGGTAAAAATGGAACTCACCCTGGGCGCCAATTGATTGCGTTTCGGCTTTGCCTGCATCGTGATAAATCGCTGCCAAAAATAAGAGGCTTTGGATCGACCGATCCGGGTTCAATGTGACAGAAAAATGATCGGCAATCTCTTTTCGATATCGTCCTAGCTTTAAGGATATCCAGGAAGAGACAATATTTCCAGATTCTTCCAGGTCGGAATCTAAACCTAAAATGAACAGAATTTGTTCGAGTTTTTGAACTACGCTTAACGTATGGTTCCAGACATCTAATGTATGAGGACTGGACTGTTGGAGTCCAACCAGTGCGGTTAATTCTGGGAATACAGTTGGCAGGATGCCTAATTTCTCTAATACTCGCAGGGAAGTATCAACACGCTTGATACTCAACAAACGAAAAATTTCGTCTCTCTGTCTTTCAGGGGAAATTTTGATGAGTTCTGGCATAGCCTGTTTCATCAATAAAAGCGTATCTGGACTAATTTTGTAATCTAATTGGACAGCGAGGCGAACAGCGCGTAGAATTCGCAGAGGATCACTCAACATGCTATCGATCGAACTGGCTCGAATGATTTTGTTGTGTATGTCCTTTGTACCTTCGAGAGGATCGATCAATTGATTATAATCATCGGTATCAATCGCCATGGAATTGACAGTGAAATCTCTTGCTTTCAAATCTTGCAAAAGCCCTTCATCGCGTAAGGCTGCAAAATCCAAATGCAGGCGGACACCATCATCTCGCATGAAGATTAACCTGGCAGTATCCCGTTCTTTATCCAGGGGGTAAAAGTCGGCATGCAGATTATCGGCGATTTTGCGGGCTAGAGGGATGACCTTGTTTTTTGGAATGAGAAGAAAATCCAGGTCGTGAATTTTTCGACCAGAGACCAAATCGCGCACTGCGCCCCCAACCAGGTATAATTTTAGACCCGGTGGGAGCGCAGATCGAATCCTGTCAATCAGGTCTACGATTATTTGATTGCCGGTCAATAGGTTCATTCTTCAGGTTTATAGCGTTCTAAATCAACGGTGGCAACAAAAGGCAAGTTGCGATAAAAACCATCCAGGTCTAATCCGTATCCGAAAACAAACTTATTAGGAATGACAAACCCACAATAATCGATGGGGACTTCAACTTCTCTTCTCTCAGGTTTATCTAACAGGGTGCAAACCTTCAAGCTATGTGGGTGCCTGGTTTCGAGGATCCTGAGCACCGAGGCAATGGTATAACCGCTGTCAACAATATCTTCAACGAGCAAAACATTGCGACCTTGGATTTCGTCTTTGAGGTCCAGGGTGATCCGTACCTGGCCGGTTGACTGCCGAGACATTCCGTAAGAGGAGACAGCCATGAAATCGATTGTGTTTGGGACAGTGATGCTTCGCATGATATCCGTCAAGAAAACAACACCGCCGCGTAAAATGCAAACCAGATGCAGGTCAATACCCTGGTAATCTCTGCTGATTTGAGCGCCTAGTTGTTCTACCCGAGTCTGAACTTCTTGCTCGGAAATCAAGACTTCCTGTAAGAATTCGTTGTAATCTTGCATTTGGCTTTATCCCCGTGGAACCTGATGATGCTGACGACAACGGGCTTCGTAGAGCTCCGAAGCACCGACAATCACGACCGGATCGTCGTAATGAGCGGGGTGCCCATTCACCAGGCGCTGGGTGCGACTGGCTGGCTCACCGCATATCATGCAGATGGCATGTAACTTATCGACAGTTTCTGCTTTGGCCATCAGAATTGGCATTTGACCAAATGGTTCAGCCCGAAAATCAGTGTCCAAACCAGCAACGAGTACACGTAAGCCCTTGTCGGCAAGAGCCTGGACAATCTCTACGATAGGCTCATCAAAAAATTGTGCTTCATCAATTCCTACAACGGTCGTGCTTGGATCCAATATATCTATGATTTGTTTGGATGATTCCACCGGAATAGCATCAAATTCGCTTCCGGCATGGGAAGTCACTTTTTCTACATTGTAGCGATTGTCAATTTTTGGTTTGAAGACCTGGACTTTCTGGCGTGCAATAGTAGCTCTGCGTAAGCGCCGGATAAGTTCATCCGTTTTACCACAGAACATAGAACCGGTGATCACTTCAATTGTCCCAGTATGATGGACCATGCGCTCTCCTTATGGTTGGATATAGGCTTATTTTACCGCCAGTAGAGCGAAGCAAGCAAGTAGGAAACAAGATTGACTACGATGTGTAAAAAAATCCATCCTGGAAGCCAGGATGGATTTTTATTCGTTCATGAAAATGATACTGCTCAGACCGGGGTTATACCTGGATTTCTTGGGCAGCTTCTGGGAGTTCGTAACCGAGCTGGCGCAGACGTTTCTTCAGATCTGCCAGTGATTTGCGACCAAAACCATCTACTGCGAGCAGGCTTGCTTCACCTTCGGCTAATTTGTCCAAAGCCTGGCCAACATTTTCAATGCCAGCTTTCGCTAATGCTTCAGTAGGGCGTGTGCCTAACTCAAGCTCGGTGATTGGGCGATCCATCGAAGTCCGCGCGGATTCTCGAGCTTCCTGATCATCCATAAACTGTTGACGGGCTGCCAGTTTTTTGTAGAAACGATCGACCTGACCTTCGGTGTCAACAATACGTTGTTCGCCGGTGTAGAATGGATGGCATTTGTAACAAACATCCGTTCGAATGACCTTGCGGGTTGAGCCGGTTGTCCAGGTATTGCCACAGGAGCAGATCACCTGAGCATCGGTGTAGTAATTGGGATGAATATTCTTGCGCATAATCTAAGCCTCTTGCTCGACGGCAGGTATTTCTGCCAATGGGACAACACTGACGCGTTTGCGGTCATCGCGGACATTCTCGAAAACTACGACGCCTTCGATGGTAGCAAACAGCGTATCATCTTTTCCTCGACCAACATTCAGACCGGGTTTAATGCGAGTGCCCCGCTGGCGAACCAGGATATTTCCTGAAAGAACGTGTTCACCGCCGAACTTCTTCACGCCCAGGCGCTGGCTTTGACTGTCACGACCGTTGCGGCTTGAGCCGCCGCCTTTTTTGTGTGCCATAATTACCTCTCTTATTCCTTACCGTTCACGGCGATGGTGTCAATTTGCAGGCGAGTGTATTTTTGACGATGGCCTGTCTTCACCCGGATGCGTTTCTTTGGTTTGTAACGGAAAACGATCAGTTTGGGTCCTTTGACCTGAGCCACGACGGTAGCCTGAACTTTGACGCCTTCCACAACCGGTTTACCAACGGATACCTGTTCACCATCGACGACCAGTAAGACACGCTCTAAATCGACTTGCTCACCGACTTCGGCGTCAAAACGATCTACTTCGATGGTATTTCCTTCGACGGCTTTATACTGCTTACCGCCATCTTCAACAATTGCATACTTCATAAGCTCCTCCAAGCTTCACTTCGCCATCGATGCCGCGCCTTCTCGTGCAAGATACTGCTCCCTAAGCCTTGACACATGGCGCCGCAGGATGGGGAAGTTGGGGATAGGATATACAAATTTTTGCCCCAGCATAGGGCCGCTGGGACAGTGCGGGCAGTATTATACCGAGGTTATGCATAGATGTCAACAGTTTCTATAAAAAATTCCTTAGAAACAGGTTGAATAGACAGGCATTGTGGTAAACTATTCATTCGTAATTTCCGGAGCAATTATTTTATGTTTATTCAAGGAGAATAACGATGACTGAAAAGAAATGGGTTTTCTTGTTTGATGAAGTAAAACTCGCTGAGGAAGCTGTCGGCGGAGATTGGGAAGAAGTACGTGCTTTATTAGGCGGGAAAGGCGCTGGTCTGGCCGATATGACACGGGCAGGTGTGCCGGTTCCTCCTGGCTTCACCGTAACTACAGAAGCATGTAACGCTTACCTGGCGGAAGGTGAAAAATTCCCCGCAGGTTTATGGGATCAGGAATTGGCCGCCTTAAAGAAGGTGGAAGCCAAAACTAAAAAATTGTTTGGCGATTCAACCAATCCCCTTCTGGTTTCTTGCCGTTCAGGCGCGAAATTTTCTATGCCAGGTATGATGGATACTGTGCTCAACATTGGTCTGAATGACAATACTGCTGCAGGCATGATTTCTAAAGGCGCTGAACCGCGTTTTGTGTATGACCTTTACCGCCGCCTGGTAGAGATGTTTGGTTCGGTGGTTTTGGGAATTCAGGATGAGGCTTTTGAGCATCCTTTAGCTGCCTACAAAGAGAAAAAGGGCGTCAAGGCTGACACAGATTTGACCGCTGAAGATTGGAAAGCTCTGACCGAGGTATTCAAAGGTGTGGTGCGTGAGCATAAAGGCTTTGATTTCCCACAGGATCCTTACGAGCAGTTACGCCTGGCTACAGAGGCTGTGTTCAAATCCTGGAATGGTAAACGTGCTGTAGATTATCGGAACGCTGCTGGCATTGCTCATGATTTAGGGACGGCCGTCAATATTCAAACAATGGTTTTTGGAAACACCGGTAATCAATCGGGAACTGGCGTTGCTTTTACGCGTGATCCAGCCAATGGTGAGCGAAAGATGTACGGCGATTACCTGCTGAATGCCCAAGGCGAAGATGTTGTGGCGGGTATCCGTAATACCGAAAAGATTCAAAACCTGGAAAAAGATCTACCCCAGGCATATCGCGAATTTATTGAGATTTGTGACAAACTGGAATTGCATTATCGTGAAATGCAGGATGTTGAATTTACAATCGAAGACGGTAAACTGTACATGTTGCAGACGCGCACCGGAAAACGCACTGCCAAAGCTGCAGTTACCATTGCGGTTGATATGGCAAATGAAGGCTTGATCACAAAAGAAGAAGCTGTGTTGCGGGTTACGCCGGATCAAGTAGATACCTTGCTTCACCCACAGTTTGATTTTAAGGCGAAGGAAGAAGCAGCAGCAGCTGGCCGGCAATATGCTAAAGGTGTGAATGCCTCGCCTGGGGCAGCAGTAGGGCAGGTTTATTTTGATGCTGATACTGCTGAGAAAAGAGCTAAGGAAAATCATGAAGATGTTATCATGGTACGGCCTTTCACAAAACCAGACGACGTGCATGGTATGCTGGCTGCTAAGGGCATCCTCACTTCGGAAGGCGGCGCGACTTCTCACGCTGCCGTTGTGGCGCGACAATTCGGTGTACCCTGTATCGTTGGCGCTTCAGAAATTCGCATTGACCTGGATAAACGCCAGATGGAAGCCAATGGCGCTGTAGTCAAGGAAGGTGAATGGATTTCTGTAGATGGTACTTCAGGACAGGTTTTCTTAGGAAAAATTCCTACGCTTGCACCTTCTTTGGAAGAACAAACTGACCTGCTGACACTGCTTACCTGGGCAGATGATATCTGTGCAACAGAAGGCATTCGCAAAGCTCCAAAAGGATGGCCGACACGTGGCCTTCAGGTTTGGGCTAATGCGGATTACCCTGCGGATGCACGCCGAGCTCGTTCCTACGGAGCGGTAGGTATTGGTTTGTGCCGCACAGAGCATATGTTCTTTGAAACGGAACGTCTTCCCATCGTGCAGCGCATGATTTTATCCAATAACTCTGCAGGGCGAACATCGGCTTTGGACGAATTGTTGCCTTATCAACGAGCGGATTTTGAAGGCTTGTTTGAAGCCATGGATGGCTGCCCGGTCATTATTCGCTTAATTGATCCGCCTTTGCACGAGTTTATGCCGGATGAAGAGAAACTCTTAGAAGAAATCATTACGATGCGTGTAAAGGGCGAAACCAAAGGTCTGGTTGAGAAAGAAGACCTGCTCTCGAAAATTCGCTCGATGCATGAAAGCAACCCCATGATGGGATTGCGTGGCGTACGGTTGAGCATCTACATGCCCGAAATTGTAGAAATGCAGGTGCGCGCCATCTTTGAAGCAGCGGCAAACCAAACACTGGCTGGGGTGGTTGTAAAACCTGAGGTAATGATCCCCTTAACGGGCACAGTAAAAGAGTTGGAATGGATTCAGCCTCGTTTGGAGCGGATTGCCAAAGCTGTGATGGAAGAGAAGAAAGTCAATTTTGACTATAAATTTGGCACGATGATCGAAATTCCACGTGCGGCAGTGACTGCAGATAATATCGCTCGCGTAGCTGAATTTTTCTCATTTGGCACCAACGACCTGACCCAAATGACCTTCGGTTATAGTCGGGATGATGCTGAACGCAACTTCTTGATTAAGTATGTAGAAGAGGGCATCCTGGAAAAGAATCCCTTCCAAACTATTGATCGAGCCGGTGTGGGGCGCTTGATGCAAATGGCTGTGACAGAAGGTCGTAAGACTCGCAATAACCTGGAAGTAGGTATCTGCGGCGAACATGGCGGCGACCCGGCTTCCATCGAATTTTGCCACCTGGTTGGTAATAACTATGTTAGCTGCTCCCCGTTCAGAGTGCCGATTGCCCGGCTAGCAGCAGCTCACTCTGCCCTGAAATATAGCGGGAAGATGGCTGGATTTGTTGAAGATAAATAAGCCAGTGATGAGCTAGCTGGAAAACGAAAGCAATCCTGCGGGGTTGATCCAATTGGATCAACCCCGTTTGAATTAAACCTCTCCCAGACGCTTAACCGCGTGACGGACGAGCCAGAGTGGGAGGATGGCGCAAGTCAGGCTGAACGCAGCGCCAAGCAATAAACCTAACACTTGCCCAATCCACACAGGCTGGTCAAAGAATTGCAAGACAAGTGGAGGGGCGAAGAAGAGAATCAGGCTGATGGGAAGATAAATCATAGCCGCGATTGCCCCCAGGCAGCCGCTGCCAGCTTTCTGCATTTGACGGGGGTCATCCCAGGCCATGTTTGCACCGGTGATACCGAAAGTTAACGAAAGACCCACATTTCCGGCAATGCAGAAAGCGATAACCGGGAGCGTGAACCATAATTGAGAAAGGTTGTCTCCCTGGATCAGACTTAACATAATCAGGAAGCCCCAGCTTAATCCCAGCACCGGTAATAAAGCTACCAGGAACTTGGCCACGATCAGGGTTCGAGTGCTGAGCGGCGCGGTCTTTAACAGCCAGTAGTTCTTGCCTTCCTGGCTGAAGCCCATACCCCCTAATCTTCCAATCAACATCCAGCCTACCAGCAGAGCAATGCCGACCGTAAAATAGACTGATATGTTTTCGATGAGTGGGAGAAAGAACTTAGGTATTTCTTCTGATTCTGCCGATAGGTCCTCCCCATCTCTTAGCAACAAAAAGGCATAGATGATGCCAAAGATCAAAGGGGTTACCAGTTGAGAGAGGTTGCGCAGATCGCGTCGTAGCATCAAGAAATCTTTGATCATAATAGCTCGCAACCCAGCAGGGATGAAGCTTTCAGCAAGTGGTGCGAAGATATTTCTGCGAACCACCTTTCCATTCCGATTGGGTTTTTTCTTCTTTTTCTGTCCTTGAATACTCGCCCAACCGCTATAGTAAAGACGTTCTGCTGTTGCCAGGGTAATGCCGAAGATGGCAATAGCCAGCCCCATGGTTAGAGCCAGTTGAAAGGCGCCACCAAACCAGGCTCCCTGCCCGATTTGGATGAGACCATTACCTGCCCAGGCAAGCGGGGACCATGGGAGGTTGAGGCGAGAAAGCGATTGGAATACCTGCGCAGTTTGGTCAGCCGGAAGTTCTTCAAAGCGCGCCAGTTGACCACTTTGCGAACAGATCATGGATGTGATGCCCCCGATTAAACCGAGCACCTCAACCATCCGGCGGGCAGGAAAGATGCGCGCAGCCAACATGACCAGCAGGCTGGAGATGCCAGCTGCTGCAAGCGCCAGCGTAACTAGCAGGATGATAACCAAAGGATAATACAGAAAAGAGTAGGATTGTGACAAACCCAAACCGAACAATACCGGTAAAGCAAAGGCGCTGATCAAGGCAAAATTCGGCAAAATTGCCTGGAGCAGTTTGGTGATGAATACCGCCCGGATTGGGATGGGGGCAGCCAGTAAGAAATCCATATCTCCTGCCAGGTAAAGAGCCTGCAGGAGGACACCAAAACTGGTGATCAGGATACCTATAAATGCCCCACTGAAAATCAGTGTCGGGATGGATTGAATTAGTTGAGATGTATCACCCATCGCTTCCATTAGAGTGGGCGATTGCAGACCCTGCAACATCAACCAGGAGATGTAGAAAGCAAAACCCAGGAAGCCGAGCAAAAGCAAGCCCAGGATACCCATGCTTAACTTTTGGCGGTTTTTTGCACGCTTGATTCCATTAACAAAGATAAGCATGCGTAAACGCAAGAGTTTCCAAACGGCAGGCCAGATCGAAGGATCGAGCGGTGTTGCCTGACTACCCATCATCCCAACACCTCGGCGATCTCTGCATACTCTGTACCACCGGTCAGGTTGAGGAAGATATCCTCCAGACTGGCTTCCCCTTTGCCCAGGTTGCGCAATTCTTGCATCGTTCCAACAGCAATCAATCTGCCCTGGTTGATGATGCCAATGCGATCGCACATGCGTTCGGCAATCTCAAGGATATGAGTGGATAGGAAAATGGCAGCACCCCGGTCGGCTAGCTGGCGTAAGATATCCTTAATTAGCCGGGCGGATTTTGGATCCAGTCCTACGGTCGGCTCATCTAAAACCAGCACTTTCGGATCGTGTACCAGGGCGGCAGCCAGGGCGGTCTTTTGTTGCATGCCATGGCTGTATGAATCAATGGTGTCATCCGCAGCCTGCGTAAGGTCAAAAAGGCGCAACAACTCTTCCATGCGGCGCTCAGTATTACTTTTCTCCAATCCGTATAAATCTCCAACGAAACGCAATAATTCCCTGCCGGTTAATTTCGGATAGAGATTGGGGGTGTCTGGCACATAACCGCTGCTGGCTTTAGCATTCAGGGGCTGTTTCTGAACGTCGAAGCCATTGACGATTACCTGACCGGAGGTGGGTTGGAGCAGGCCGACGATCATTTTTATGGTCGTTGTCTTTCCCGCCCCGTTTGGACCCAGGAAGCCGAAAATTTCGCCAGCGTATACTGAGAAGTTAATATCTTCTACGGCTATTTTTTCGCCGAAGCTTTTAAGTAAATTTATGGTTTCGATCCGAGTTTCAGGATGGTTCATATCTACCTCAGTTTTTTGATACAGTTTTCTTCGTCTTGTTCGCTATCGTTTGATTATACGGCAGAATAATGTAATCCATTCAGATTTGTTTTGATGAGCGAATGGTATACAAGATAATGAAGAATCCTTTTTCAGAACATCGGAGGATGACAGAATTTGACATCAGTAAATTTTATGAATTCCGAATTCGAATGCAAAACAAGAATGATACTGATCGATTAGCTAAAGAACTATTAGCCGCATTGCAGAGTGTTCTGAATAAACCATTGCCAGGTACGAGTCAATCAAAACCACAGTCACAAGCAGATGATCCATCTATATTAGATACCATCAAGGATTTTCTGACCCAATCATTGCCTGGGACCAAGGAAGATCAAGAACAGCCATCTCAGCCAACGACGATCGACGAACCTGAAACGCCAGAGCTAGTTCAAGATGAGTTAAGACCTGAGCACGGTGATCAGGCGTACGAAAGAGATGATGATCGCGACGATGATAATGAGTGGTCTTCATTACGGAGAAAGCAAGCCCAGGAAAGAGAAGAAATGCACCGAAGGCATGAACTCGAACGTGAAGCCATGCAAAGGCGTCACGAAACTGAAAGAGAAGAGGGCAAATTCAAGCTCGAAAGAGATCGAGAAGAGTTAAAGCGTAATCAAGAACGCGAGCGAGAAGCAAGTAAGCAAGCGCATGAGCAAGGAAAACGAGGTAGGGGTCAAGGTCGAGGCCAAGGTCAAGGTAAAGGTCAAAGCCGAGGGCAAGGCAGGGGTAGAGGTTAAAGAAATCGTCATATAATACGACTTGATTTCTCTTAATTGATCGGGTAGAATCAGTCCTTATGAGCAAAGGACTGAATTGGCGCGAATTTTTCAAAATATCTGCCTTATCTCTAAGCGGGTTCGCCTTCACACCTGTCTTTCCGCGGCAACCAGAGTGGGACCAAGGCAAGATGGCGCGTGTTGCCACCAAGCAGGTGGATATCCGTTCGCGTCCAAACGACGAAGCATCCATTGTTGGCAATCGTTTTCGAGATCAATTGATCCGTGTGTACGATGAGGTGGTTCCTGCAGACGCCCCTAAGTTTTACAATAACCTGTGGTACCGTGTCTGGGGAGGCTATATCCATTCGGCCAGGCTTCAACTGGTTGAAGTCAACCTTCAAGAACCTGTACGTTATATTCCTGAATCTGGATGGCTGGCAGAAGTGACGGTTCCTTATACTACGGCATACCAGATTAAGAGGGGGATGGATGGATACCCTGGCGCGGATCGCGTTTGTATTTTTCTTCCACCCATTGGCTTACGGGCGTGGAGAATGGACCAGATGGACGTATTTGGTACCAAGTAACCAACGAGTTAAGCAGTTCCGAGATTTATTACGTGCCGGCTGAGCATATGAGGGTTATCAAACCAGAAGATTATGCACCCACCGCAGTGAATGTGCCCGCTGAAGATAAACGCATTGAAGTCAATCTGCCTGAGCAAATGCTGCGTGCATTTGAAAAAGATCAAGAGGTATTTTCCGCCAGGATTTCCTCCGGAATCCCCACAAAAAACCTGCCAGCCGATGAGCTCCCAACGGCTACCCCAGAAGGTCGCTTCCGTATTTATTCCAAAATGCCATCCAAACATATGGGCAGTGTGGCTGGGGGAGAGGAAGTCGAAGAGAGAGGCGGTTTTACACTGCCTGGTGTTCCCTGGACGTTGTTCTTCCGTATGCCGGGTGGATATGCATTACATGGCACTTACTGGCACAATAATTTTGGCTTGCAAATGAGCCACGGTTGTGTCAATATGCGCAACCAGGATGCCTTATGGCTGTTTCGTTGGACCACACCTGTGTTTGACCCAACCAAAATCGAAACCCATAGAGATTGGGAGCGTACAGGCAATGGCACCCGGGTGATCGTCAGTGGATAACCGAATAGTTTTTAGGAAGATAACCTGCCCCAACAATCTACAATAACCGGTCTGCCATCAACACGAAGAACAAGAAGGCCAGATACATACTGGAGTAGCGGTACATTTTCCAGGCTAGCTTATTGCCGCCTAATTTCCACACCTTCCAGGCTGCGGCCAGTAGCCATAACCCCAAGATACCTGCACCAACCAGATAAATTGCCCCACCCAGTCCAAGCAAGGGGAGTAGCAGGCTCAATCCAACCAGCTCAATGGTATAGATCAAAATCTGCCAGCGGGTTTCTTTTTCACCGCGGATAACCGGTAACATTGGCACACCAGCGCGTGCATAATCATTACGACGAACCAGGGCTAGTGCCCAGAAATGCGGGGGCGTCCACATGAAGATGACGGCAAACAAGAGAAGCGAGGGGAAATTAAGGCTGCCGGTGGCAGCTGCCCACCCAACCAATGGAGGAATGGCGCCAGCGCCACCGCCGATTACAATGTTTTGAACCGTGGTCTTCTTCAGCATTAAGCTGTAGATCACAACGTAATAGATCATCCCGGCCAGGCTGAGCAAAGCTGCCAGGAAATTGACGAAGGCTGTCAGGATGAAAAAGGAGGCCAGCAGCATGGATACACCAAAAGCTAAACCTTCAGCTGGGGTGAGACGACCAGCAGGGATGGGTCGCTTTTGAGTGCGCTGCATTTTTTGGTCATCATAGCGGTCAATATACTGGTTGATCGCTCCTGAACCGCCTGCAGCCATAAAACCGCCCAGCAGTGTCCACAAGGTAAGCGATAGGGATGGCCAGGCTTGAGCTCCGATGACCATGCCGGCGTAAGTGGTCACCAATAACAGTGCTACCACGATGGGTTTCGTCAGCATCAGCAGGTCTTTTAGCAACCCCTTGCGATTTTTGACGGAAAGGGCCTCCATCTGTTCGTCAAGGCGGGTGCGCTGAGAGAAACCTGCACTGGCTAAACCAAGCGATAAGGTAATCCAGCTGGCAGTTGCGGTTGCCTGGTGTAGACCCAATAAATAAGTGGGGAAGCCATCTACCATCTTTGCACCGAGTAGGGCCTGCGCGAAAAATAAGACGGTCGTTGCACTGGCGGCAACCAATGTCACTCTTTGGGTTCTTTGTGTTCGCCAGGCCGAGATAATAAAGCCCAGCATGGCCGCTGCGCTAATGGCTACCAAAGTGCGATGGAAGATATGCACCCAATCAGCAATCTGCATGTTGGCCAGGTCCAGGCTGCATAGCGGCCATGAAGAACAGGCGCTGCTTGGCGCTGCTGAGGCAACGGCTGCACCGCTGAGCATGAGCGCCAGGCTCAGGAAGAACACGACCAGGCTAAGCCGGGCGAAAGGAGACCGGAAGGCGATTTTCTGGGGAAAATCCGACAGGAAATGTTCCACTGTACTGACCTGATAGGCACCCAGCAAAGCGAATACCAGGCTGGTTTGCATGCCCAGTGAGAATATCAGATGTACGCTTGAAACCCAGGGGCTGGAAGAGACAGAAAGCGAAACCCATGCCCCCAGGATAACCTGGATGAACATCAAGGCAGAAGCCAGGATCAAAGGGCGGGTGATCCAGGTTTGCTTTCGAAAAGATCGAGAGGCGATGAAGAGCGTGCCTGCCAGCACCGGGATGGTCAGGCCAGAAAAGGCTCTGTGCGTATAGTCGATGATGGCGGGTGTTTAGCGTTGGAGCCGTCCAGCTTCCCAGGCAGGTTGGCCAATCTGCACAGGCGCCGCTGGAGTTGGAGACGCGCATGATGCCCCCAGCTACCATCGAAAAAAAGGTGAGCAGGATGGCTGCCAGGATAAGATGGCGTAAGGCCTTCATGTTGCCACTATGGCTATCATTGTTTGTGTTCATGCGAGTTCTCCGTCTGTGATGGCTGCAAGGTAATATTTTGTTTATCGTATCTTTATTCTCTTCATCAATCATGGCTAACTGTAGACATGCAGATTTTTAGTGTCTCGATCCGGGTTAGCTGTTGGATGGTTAGATCTGCTTTTTTCTTGTTTCCTGATAAAGAAAGGATAACCAGCCCCCAGGATGGTAGCAAAGGTAAACCACTGGATGGCATAACTCATATGAGATCCTTCGCTGATCTCAATTTCTGGCAGGCTACGGTGGGGCGCTTGGGTCCAAGCCGGGTCAGGAGCTTGTTGGATGTAAACCGGCAAGAGTGGATAAGGCGTCTGGTTGGAAATAGCCGGTATGTTGACAAAATTCCAGGCTCTGAGCACCCCTGCACCAGGCACGGGGGTGGGATCGCTGCGGCTGCCAAAATCGGCTTTATTCATAGATGGTCGGATCATCCCTGAAACTTCGACTATTCCGGGTTGGTCATATTTTTCCAGGGAACCGCTTTCCCAATCTTGAATGGGTATCCAGCCCCGGTTGACCAGGATAACCTGGCTGACTGCCCTCAATTCTCAAGGGTGTGATCAGGTGAACGCCATACTGGTTGTCATGGTACTGAGCTCTTAAGGCAACTTGATGGCTGTGGTCGTATTGTCCCTTGACGAACGCAGAGCGATATTCCATCGCAGAAAGTCGATCCACAATCGTTTTGTCTGCGACAGTGTTGGCGTCCATTAAGAGTACAGGTTGAGAAAGCTGCGCTTCGACGCGGGCGTTGAAGGCTTTACGTTTTTCGAGACGATCTAGCTGCCAGATGCCGAAACGAACCATGACACCCATGGCGACAACCACGAGCAGGGTGGTCAATATCCAGCGCCGGCTGAAAATCTTAAAAAGGATCATACTACGACCTGCTTTACTGAGCTCTTAGGAGTTACAGGCACGAGCACCAGACTGTACAGATAGATCAGCGCGGTCATCGTGGGGGCAGCCAGGCTGATAGCCAGCAAGCGCGTTGCCAAGGTAGTTGCCTGGCGGACATCCAGCCCCAGGTATTGGTCTGGCTCAAAGCTGCAGGCAAAAGAAAAATTGTCAGCCTGATCCAGGGCTAATTTGCTGCTAGAACCAGCTGGAACCCAAATTGGACCCAATTGATGGCTGACAGTATCCTGGTTGATCACTTCAAGGACATCTCCCATCACAAACACCTGGTTTTCATCAATTAGCGGTTCAAAATCATCCCCTTTGATTCGCTCAGATGTCCCAGCCGGGATGAAAATTTGGATCGTTTTTGGCGCCCGGTCATGTTCTCCTTTCTGGAAAAGGAAGACAATCTCGTTGAAAGCCACCACAAAAAGGATGCAAAACAGGCTTACGATGTACCAGTCGTTTAATATAAGGGCGTGCTTTCTGTGAAGCAGTCATAGATGATTACCCTTCTCTTAGCAGATGGACAACATCCTGGTAGATTTTTTCAACTTCCATGCCAAACGGATAATTGATGCGCCAATTTCCCTGTGCATCGATTGCATAGGTTCTGGCGGAATGATCTACCAGGTAACCGGCTGCGCTGCCCGTATCCTGTCTTTCCTGATATACGCCGTATTTTTCCCAGACGGTTTCCAGCGTTTGGCGATCTGCTGTGAGAGCGATAAACTCAGCGTCAAAATTCTCCACATACAACTTCATACGCTCCGGTGTATCCCGTTCTGGATCGACGGTGATAAAGACAAACTTTATATTGGTTGCTTTTTCACCTAACCTGGACTTGATTTGCTTATACTCAGAGAGCGTGATTGGGCAGACATCTGGGCAGTTGGTGTAACCAAAGAAAATCATGACCACATTGCCGCGCTGTTGGCTTAGCGTGAACAGGTCGCCATGTTGATCAACAAGCGAAAAATCGGGAGCCTTTGCTGGCGGGTCGATCAGCACCCCCTGGTAAGCGTAGAAAAGGTCAGAAATGAACCACGCCCCCAGGATCATTGCCAATCCGATCACCACCCCAAAAATCAATAAACCGCTTTTATGCATGAGAAAATTCTCCGGGGATTTTTATTTGCCAGAAGTGGGCAAAAATCTATCCCCAGTCCAAGAATAACATTTATCCAGGTAGACCTATCAGGTACAAAGCCGGGTAGAAAAATACCCAGACGACATCGATGAAATGCCAGTACACTGCAGCTGCCTCTACTGGCCAATGGCGTTCAGCGTTGTAATGACCCTTGCGTCCATTCCGGTAAACAACCACCAGGAAAATGACACCTGTGAGTACATGGAAAGCGTGAAAACCTGTCATGGTGTAGAACAGGGAGTAAGCTGCGCTATAATCAGGTCCATGCGGGCTGATCTGCCACTCAACGCCGACCACCCCAATCAAAAACAGCGTTCCCAGAACTATGGTGACCAGGGTGTTGTTCAGGAATTGTTTTTGATCGCCGAAGGATGCAGCAATTTCTGCCCGGTTCATAAAGAAGCTGCTCAGCAGCAGAATGGCTGTTACGCCTAACCCGAGTAACTGGTCAACTTCTGGGCGGGTTTGTGTACCGAGCAGATAGAACCTGGCAACAAAGAGTCCTGCAAACAAGAACAAGTCTGAAAAAATAAACAGCCAAAGTCCCAGGCGATTGGCAATTACTTTTTTATTGTAGGTGTGTAAGCTGTTGGTATCTGTGGTCATTCCTGCACCTCTTCCACTGAAAAGAGCCGCCCAATATGCATATAATCGCGAACGATGAAGAAGGCTTTTAAGAGCGCTACGCCGAGTAAAATTGCCCACCAGGCTGAAGCGACCAAACCGATAAAAAATTCACCGATGGTTAAGATACCCAACAATAGAAGTACCGTCCATCCAACGCGATATGCCATTTTTTTATTGTCTTCCATTGGTTCTCTACTCCTATCTTTGCTGAGAAATTGCAGCTAAGCGATTTCTCGGTTCGATTTCGACGAAGTGAACATGTCTTAGTGAAGTCAATCTGCCGGAGCAGCTTCCACCGCAGGTGATACTGGTTGTATGTATCGATCTTGATCGATGCTCACATAAGCTGAGCCTGCTAATCCGTAATCATATGGTTCGCCAACCACCTCAAATGGCTGGTCGTAGTTATGCGCTGGGATTGGAGATGGCAGCTGAAATTCTGGTGAGCGAGATCGCCAGGGGTTCATTTCGGCCACTGGTCCTTTCATGGCGCTATAGATGAAATTCCATACAGCGATCAAAACGGCGATTCCGATCACATAGGCAGCAATTGTGACCAGCAATTGTGAGGTCTGGATGCCTAATTCCGGATCATACTCTGCGATTCTGCGGCGCATGCCCAGCAAACCAACCTGCATCTGTCCCAAAGACTGTACATAAAAAGCTGGCAGCATCAGGTAGAAGTGCAATTTTCCCAGCTTCTCGTTGTACATTTTCCCCGTGAACTTGGGGAACCAGTAATACAGGGCGGCGAAAAAGGGAAAAACGAAACCGCCAAACATGGTGGCGTGAAAATGTCCCACGATCCAGTAGGTATCCTGTAAGTGTAAATCGGTAGAAACTGTGCCGTTAGGTGGGCCGCTTAAACCGCCTAGCAAGAAAATGGAAATCGCACCTAAAACAAACAGGGAAGGTGTCTCAAAGGAGAGCTTGCCTTGCCAGATGGTTGCTACCCAACTGAAGAATTTCACGCCGGTGGGCACAGCCACCAAAAGAGTGCTGTACATAAAAGGCACCCGCAGGTAGGCTTCCATTCCGCTGGTAAACATATGGTGCGCCCACACCAGGAAGCCAACCAGGGCTATACCAAAACTGGACAGGGCTACCCAGCGATAGCCGAATAATGGCTTGCGGGCAAATACTGGCAAGAGCTCGCTGATCACGCCCAAGCCCGTGAGCACAAACACATACACGGCCGGGTGAGAGTAGAACCAGAACAGGTGTTGGAACAGGATGGGGTTGCCGCCCAGGGATGGCGTGAAGAAGCCCATGCCAAAAAGGCGCTCAAACATGACCAGTTGGAAGGATAGACCGATCAATTGGGTAGCGGTCAGGCTGATCATCGAAGTAGCCAGGGCGGTCCAAACGAAAATAGGCATGCGGAAAAGCCCCATTCCTTTGGCTCGCATCAGCAGGGTCGTGGCAATAATGTTCAATGAGCCCAAGATAGAGGAGAGTCCGAACAGGTATACTCCCAGGAAGAACATCTGCATTCCGAGTGGCGCACGTGTGCTCAAAGGCGGGTAACCTGTCCAGCCCGTATCAAAACCGCCTAAGAAAAGACTACTTAAGAGGATAATTCCGGCTGGAACGTTCAACCAGTAAGCAAAGGCATTCAAACGCGGGAAGGCCATATCGTTAGCGCCAATCATCAGCGGCACCAGGAAGTTTGACATGGCAGCAACGCCCAGCAGGATGGAAAAGATCATGACAATGCCATGCAGGCTCATAAAGGTGTTGTAAACGTCATAGGATACAACATCCAGTTGTGGGGTTGCCAGCTCCGTCCGGAAAGTTACGGCAAAAAAACCTGCTGTCAGGAACATGATCAAGGAAGTGACACCGTATTGCACACCAATCACTTTGTGATCAAAGCTCACACTTAGATAGCGGGCCAGACCGGAACGAAAGGCATCTGTTGGATGGTCTGGCGTTTGCACGCCGTTCATCCATTTCAGCCAGTCGCTGGTGACACCGGTAGCTAAGATCGAACCAATCGCTCCAAAAAGTGCACCGGTTACCCAGGCGGGCTCAGTGAAGCCATATGCTTTGGAAACCAGGTCCCAATTCCAAGCCTGTAAGCCCATCAGCAGCCTGATGAGCGTGACGAAACCGGCTCCAATGATCCAGCCCAGGATTAATCCTAATAAACCACGGATCAGGCCCAGGGAGAAGAAACGAATTTTTGTGTTTTCCTGCATGAAAATCCTCCTGATGTTCGTCCCAGCCTGGCTGAAATTTTTCGTCCAGGCTAAAGACAAATCCATCCTATTTCAGGGATTTGATATATTCGATAATGTCCTGGATTTGTTCGAGCGTTAGGCGCTCGCCATAATCTGCTGGCATTACATTAGCTGGGTAGCCTTGAACCACCAGGCTGTTTGGGTTCAGGATTGATTCGCGTAAATAATCTTCATCGATCGTCACCAGAGTTCCATCGGTCATAGTCTCTTCCTTACCAAAAACGCCCAGCCAACTGGGTCCAACCAGAGGGGTACCGTCCACACTGTGGCAGGCTATACAGCCGGCCTCTCGAGACCATTTTTCTCCACGGGCAACAGGATTACCCAATACTTCGGACTGCGAAGCAATCCAGGCGTCAAATTCTTCCAGGCTGACGACCTTGACCGGCGCTAACATGGTTGCATGTTGTGTCCCGCATAATTCTGCACAACGAACTTTATAATCGCCCAGGATAGTCGGCGTTACCCGGATATTGCGGACAAATTCTTCACCACCTGGCAGGGCATCCTGCTTGACGCGGAACTCCGGAACCCAGAAAGAATGGATCACATCTTCGGAAGACATGTGAAGGATAGCTTGTTTATCGATGGGCATCCAAAGGGTATCTGAAGTAACCTCATATTGGGGGTACTCAAACCGCCATGCCCATTGTTGACCGATGACATTGATCTCCAAAGCTCTCGGTTCCGCTCTCATCGTTTCTGCCAGGGATTGACCACCTATAACTGCAAAAACCATGACTGTTGCCAACGGAGCTAAGGTCCAGGCAACTTCTAGTTTTGTGTTTCCCTCGATGTGTGCGGCATCGGTTGTATCACCAGGTTTTCGGCGAAAAACAAAAATGCTGTACAGCATGAAAACAACAATCAGGGCAAACAAGAACGCAATGACTTTAAACTCCAGGCTAAATAACTGGTCAATGGTCTGAGCCTGCACACTGGCCTGGGATGGAAGTAAGCGCACCTGCTCTAAGCCCAGTATCAAGAGGGCGGTCACAATCAGGACCAAGATCCCTGCGATGACAAGATGTTTCATATGGTTTCTCCTGGTAGGCGCTTCATTTTCAAACCTCTGAGTTGGGTAAATTTTTTCTTCGTGCTCAACAATCGACCATTCTTCCAGCCAGTTATCGATTTGCGAGGCCGCCAGTGTACGCCGGTCATACACAATGGCATCCTGTGAGCTTTGTAACGAGAGCAGAACCAGACGAAGCTTTTTTTCGCTTTCAACAAACCGCGCTAAAACCTCGTCCCTGTTGAGGTCCTCATCATCATTGTCCACAATTAACAGGTCTGGAGATAGGTCATGTAATGCTTGTAAGGTTTGTTCAAGGTTAGATACCATACCAACCACTTTTACGCGATCACCTTGGCGCACATTTAATAAATTGCGCAATCCCTGCCCAAAAAGTGGGTGGCTGGAGGCAATAAGAACCCGTCTGGTTTGTTCTTTCTCAGGCTCGTGCATGCGTGGTCCTTGAAAAAATCAATATTTTACAGCCTTTATAATTTACCAAATACGCTCTTAATTGTCATCAACCTTGTCTTTCTGATGTGGGGGATTATCTTGATCCGTATGGGTGATTTCTCGATCACCCCTTTACTAAATACTGATGTCTTAAGAACATTGATTGTGGTATAAAGGGAATGAACCTTATAGCTATGAAAACCTTGATTTGGCAACCAGTCCAGGAATATCGGCAAAAGACATTTCGATTTCAACCCATGCTTCGAGTTAAGAGCGAAGCTGATGCCATCTCCTATGTTAAGGAACGCGGCTTTATCTATTTCTGGCCTATCCGGGGAATAACCTTACCAAGTTTATGGGGAGCGGTTGCCGGCGATCGACCGGTTGCTGATGCCCATGACGATCCAGGTCATGTGACCTGGGGATGGAAAGATCAAAATTTAGGCGGCCAACATTGGTATTATGGCAAGGTTTTGCGTAAGAAAGCTACTATGATATCTTTGAGCCTGGCTCCGTATTTTTATGCGCTTTCGGAGAATTACGGCTCTCCCGAAGAAGATTATCGGACATTGTATGAGCAGGGACTGATGACCCAGGAAGCACGCCTGGTGTACGAAGTGTTGCTGGATCAGGGGGTCATGGATACACCTGCGCTGCGCAGAGCTACACATTTAAGCAGCCGGGCTAGCGAAAGCCGCTTTAATCGAGCACTGGCTGATCTGCAGGCAGATTTTAAAATTGTTCCAGTAACCGTTACCCAGGCTGGCGCCTGGCATTACGCATTTGCCTACGATATTGTTCCCAGGCATTATCCCGATATTCCCGAAAAAGCTCAAAACATCACGGAGCGCCAAGCAAGACGCGAGCTGGCATTTCATTATTTACGATCTTTAGGGGCGGCGCAAATTCGTGATCTTCAGAGACTGTTTGCTTGGAGAGCTGCAACCGTAGATTTCGCTTTAAATCAATTGCTGGAAGAGAATATCCTGGAGCGCGGTTTCCAGTTAGAAGGACAGGCTGGGGAATGGGTCGTTTTGAAAGATTTGCTGTAACCGAAAATTTCACGATTCTTCAGTGGTGACAGAAGAACCATAAAAAATTACTTTCAAGAAATGGAGGATTGTAATGCTTGAAGACATAGGAGATCAGCTAGGGATTACCACCATCGAACGGTTTATTCTGCAAAGCCAAAAACAATATCCTGAGGCAACCGGTGTACTGACAAATTTATTATACGATATTGCTTTGGCAGGCAAGGTAATCTCTAGCAAAACGAACAGAGCGGGGTTAGCCGAAATCCTGGGTCGCACCGATGAAGTCAATATCCAGGGAGAAGTCGTTCAAAAACTAGACCAATTAGCTGATTTGACCATGTACCGCCTGAACGATCATACCGGTCGGCTTGCAGCCATGGCATCTGAAGAACATGAGGGCCTGCTCCCTATTCCAGAGAGGTACCCTACAGGCAAATATGTACTCTTGTTTGACCCCTTGGATGGATCGTCGAATATTGATTTCAATATACCGATTGGGACGATCTTTGCGGTGTACCAGCGTTTGACGCCAGACGGCCCGGGTCAGATGGTAGATTTTTTGCAACCTGGTCGAAAACTGGTAGCCGCTGGCTATATTGTTTATGGTTCCAGCACCATGTTGGTCTATTCAACAGGCGAAGGTGTGCATGGTTTTACTCTGGATCCTTCCGTCGGTGAATTCTTGTTGTCTCATCCATTTATCCGAATGCCCGAAAAACCGACCTATTTTAGCGTCAACCTGGGTTATCGAAAGAATTGGTCGGAAGGGGTTAAGCGTTATACCGACTTCCTGCAAGGTGAAAATCACGAAATTAAAGCACTGTCGTTGAGGTACGTTGGTTCATTGGTTGCTGATTTTCATCGCAATCTGTTAGCGGGTGGGGTATTCTACTATCCCGCTGACAATATCGATCCTCAAAAACCTCAAGGGAAATTGCGCCTGTTGTACGAAGCTGCTCCGCTGGCCTTCCTGGCTGAACAGGCTGGCGGACACGCCTCTAATGGTCAAATAAATATCCTGGACATCCAGCCTGAAACGCTGCACCAACGCACACCTTTATTCATTGGCGATAAATTCCTGGTCGAGAAAGCCGAAGAATTTATACGTAATTTCGACTTTAAGGATTAATCAGATGGAAATAGCGCTCATGATCGAGGGCCAAAATGGATTGAATTGGCCTCGCTGGAAGAGAATAGCTGCTGCAGCGGAAGACCTGGGGTTTTCAGGGCTATTTCGTTCGGATCATTTTACAAATGCATCGCCTCCCGATCTGGATTCATTAGAATTGTGGACCTCCCTTACCTGGCTGGCCAGCCACACAAAGCGGATCGATTTCGGTCCTTTGGTCTCACCTGTTTCATTTCGCCATCCTGCCATGACAGCCAGGATGGCGGTCGCAGTGGATGATTTATCTGAAGGACGCCTGATTCTGGGATTGGGCGCAGGCTGGCAAGAGCGCGAGCATCTTGCTTACGGTTTTGATCTCCTGGATATAGATCGACGTTTCGTTCGCTTCGAAGAAGGACTGGCTGTGATTAGCCAGCTCTTAGGCAGTGAGCACCCGGTAAATTTTGAGGGTGAATTTTTCCACTTGCGCGATGCCGTTTTATTGCCCCGTCCGCTTCGCCATGCTGGTCCCCCGATCTTAGTTGGAGGTAATGGGGAGAAACGCACACTACCTCTGGTAGCCCGTTTTGCATCAGAGTGGAATGCTCTGTTTTTATCTCCCCGGGAATTTTCACGACTGAACCAGGTTCTTGACCAATTATTGATTAAAGAAAAACGTCAGCCTGAACAGGTGCGGCGTTCGATGATGACCGGGTGCATTTTTGGTCATGACCAAGGCGATGTGGAAAGAAAAGTAAGTCTGCGCACCAAAGGTGAGCTAACAGCAGATGACTTGAGGAATAAAGGGTTATTGGTTGGTACAGCTGAGGAAATTCGCCAGCAGATCCAAATCCTTGAAAAAGTTGGAGTACAGCGCCTGATGCTGCAATGGCTAGATTTGGATGAACTTGAAGACCTGGCTTCCCTGGCAAAAGGTATAATTGGCTAGAAATAGTCCAATTTAAATCGAACACTCTTTCAGAAGGAGATTGTGATGAAAACGAAAACTCTGAGCGTTTTCCTGTTAGCGATCAGCCTGTTGGCGATAGTGTCCTTTTCCTGCAGTATTGTGTCACGGGCGGGTGAGTTGAAAGCCACCGGTGAAGCTCTGGCTACCAGTGTGGAGAACGGACGCGAAATCCTGAGTACTGGGCAGGCTATCGTAACGCAAATCGACGAAAGTGGGATCAAAGAAACCATGGCGGCAGTCGCCACGGATATTGGTGAAAGTGGCGTCAAGGAAACAGTCCAGTCTGTAGCGACGGATATTGGCGAAAGCGGGATTAAAGAAACTGCCCAGGCTGTGGTAACGGATTTGCCCAGCATCTCGGGAGAGAAACCGGTGGATATTCCCGTTCTTGGGGATGGCGTCAGTGATCTGATTGCTTCTCAAGACCTGGTTTCCTATTTCAGCACAGGCAGCTTTCAAGAAGTGCTCGATTTTTATTATCGTGAGATGCCTGTAAATGGATGGGTCAAAGTTGAGCGCGATTCTTCTGTAATCGACAACCTGGCTACCCTGGTTTTTGAGAAGAATGGGCGGCGGGCTTCGGTGATCGTTACCCAAATTCCTTTTTTGAACCAGGTTACGGTGCTGATAACAATAGAAAATTAGTTAATGATCAAACTTTTCTATTCGGATCACCGCAGGATCAACCTGCCCACTGGACATCGTTTTCCGATGCCCAAGTACGACCTGTTGCGGCAGGCTGTCCAGAATGCCAACCTGACACCGTCTTTGCATATCATCGCTGCAGAGCCGGCAAGCGATGAACAAATTCTTAGGGTGCATACACAAGATTATTTACACAGGTTAATCGCCGGGCAAATGACTGAGCGAGAGATGCGTCGCATTGGTTTTCCCTGGTCAGAGGATCTGGTAGCCAGAGCCCGTCTCTCGGTAGGCGGCAGCATAAGCGCCTGTCAAGCTGCGTTTCAGGATGGCATTTCAGCCAACCTGGCAGGGGGCACTCACCACGCTCACCCTGGTCATGGAGAAGGTTATTGTGTTTTCAATGATGTCGCTATCGCTGCGAGGGATCTGCAGGCAAAAGGGATCGCCAGGAAAGTTCTAGTCATTGATCTGGATGTACACCAGGGAGATGGAACAGCAGCCATCTTTTCGGCGGATGACAGTGTTTTCACTTTCTCCATACATGGCGAAAAGAATTTTCCCTATCGCAAAGTTCCCAGTGATTTAGATATCGCTTTGCCCGACGGTTGCGGTGATGATGAATATCTGCAGGTGCTGAAGATTGGCCTGGATCAATCGCTTAACCTGGCAAATCCAGACCTGTCGATTTATATCGCCGGGGCTGATCCGTATTTTGGTGACCGCTTGGGACGCCTGTCGTTATCTAAAGCAGGATTGGCCGCGCGCGACCGCCTGGTTTTAGAAACTTGTTTGCAAAACCAAATCCCTGCAGCTATCGTTTTGGGGGGCGGTTATGCCAACCCTGTGGAAGATACTGTGGCGATCCATTTGCAGACCATTACAATAGCTGCAGATCTTTTACCAGTTTTGAATAACGAATGACATGCAACTTTTCATTGGGTATAGCGTAGAGTATATAGAAAACAATGAGAGGAGGTAAGTATGTCTAATTCATCCAGGTCTTTACGGCGGTCTCGCTCCAACAGGGTAATTGCCGGTGTGTGCGGTGGTTTGGCAAGTTTTTTTGGTATCAGCACCTTCTGGTTCCGGCTTGCGTTCTTGCTTGCATTAATTCCAGGAGGAATTCCTGGAATCGGTCTATACCTGTTAATGTGGCTGATCATACCATCTGATTAAGAAATTCTCTTTGCTCATCATGGTGTTCAAGCAGGTGTTGAGATTGTGATGCTTACAGCTGTAAAAACCAGTTAAAAGAAAAAATGGCTCCTTGCTTAGAAGATTGCAAGGAGCCAAATGTTATCTAGTCGGGGTTGAGATTTATCCTAATTGTTCAACCAGGTAATTCTGGATGCCCATTTGTCTGATCAGCTCCAACTGGGCTTCGAGCCAATCCAGATGTTCTTCTTCGTCTTTAAGGATAGATTCGAGTAGTTCCCGGGTGCCATTATCGCCTGCTTCAACTGCTTGCCGGATACCATCGTTGTACAGCTTGACTGCATCTAGTTCAGATTGAGCGTCGTTTTTGTGCTGAGTTTCCACATCCGCACCAATGTGGATTTTCTTCAAATTACTTACAATAGGTATGCCCTCAAGGAAAAGAATGCGGCCAATTAATTTTTCCGCATGCTTCATTTCTTGAATTGCCCTGGCTTCGATAGCTTCATGCAGCTCGCTATAAGTCCAATCGGCGCACATCTCGGAATGAACCATGTATTGATTGATCGCAGTCAATTCGTCTGAGAGCAAGTTATTCAATAAATCGATAATTTTCGGATCGCCTTTCATTCTATAACCTCCTGTTTTGAATTTTCAATATCATCATACCATAAGCACGACTTGTCAGAAGGAAGTTCGTGCAACAATATCGATTAGAATGCCAAGATCTCAGTCAACCCACCTGACCTGACCAGTTTTTCCTGTTTCGTAACCTCCCAAGGAATGGATTTCACGCTTAAATTCAGCTGAATTTACCACGTTCCGGATTGTTTGGATAGCAGAATTTTCCCAGAATTCTTGAGGGATAGCCAATTCGTAACATTCAGTAGTCAGGGAAATGAAAGCGAGGTCATAAGCCAGGGCAGCACTTTCAATTCCCAGGGTCAGGTCGGCCTGGTTTGATGCAACCGCACTGGCTGCTTCCGAGTGGGTTAGCGCACAATCCTCATATCCTCGAATCATGGTAGAAGACATCCCAAGCAGACTTAATTGCTCATCCAGCCAAACACGCGTGCCCGCTCCAGCCTGCCGGTTCTTAAAAACCAGATCCTGGCGAGCTAAGTCCTTCAAGTCGATAATCATTTTGGGATTATTCTTTGAAGTAATTAACCCTAATCGACGATAGGCCAGGGTGAGCAGTCCGATCCTCCGGCCGGGCAGTAATCGCCGGATAAAGGGGCGGTTGTAATCGCCGGATTCCCGGTCCCACAAATGGCAGCCCGCCAGCTCGGCTTCCTGTTGAGCCAAAGCTATCAAACCTCCCAAGCTGCCAGCGTACTTGATGGTAAGGCTGCAAGCTGGGTTGACACGATCCATATACTGGTTTAGTACAGCGATGGACATGTCGTGACTGCCTACAAAACGCAACCTGCTAGAGGGAGGGGGTTCCATTGGCGATGAGATCGTTCGCCAGCGATCCAATGCAATTTGGAAAGCTTGTTCAATTTCATCTACCGAATAACCGGATTTGATCTGGCTTAATAAATATGTCTCGAGTTGATGGATTAATGATGCTTTGCGTAAAGGCGATTCGGTTTTACTTTCTGGAACATGAGTAACGTGCGTACCCTGGCCTGGTCGAGAAATAATCAGTCCCTGGCGTATTAGCTCTTGGTAGGCTCGTTGGACGGTGCCGGGAGCGCATTTTAATCGCTGGGCTGTCTCCCGCACGGCAGGCAGGATATCACCAGGTTTCAGGCTACCAAACAAGATATCCTGGCGGATATTTTCAGCGATCTCCTGGAAAAGTGGATTCTTATTCATATATTGATTTTACACCAATCAATTAAAGAATGATTAATTATTGGAATGTATCAAGTGTATTGTGATAATTGACACGGTTAAACCGTTGGATTATACTCAAGGCACCTTCAGGAGGACTATGGCAGGTAAACACTATTTCTTCTCAACCAGGGATTTGTTAATCATGGCAGCATTGGCGTCATTAGGCGGCATTGCGGGAACGTATATCAATGCGCTAGGTGATGCTGTCCAATCTGTCTTGGGTTTTGCTGGCACCACCCAATGGGCAGCTGGCCTGCATGTGTTGTGGCTGGTACTGGCTGCAGCCATTGTGAAAAAACCAGGTGCAGGCACGATCACCGGCATTCTCAAGGGAGTAGTGGAACTGCTGACCGGCAACACCCATGGATTGATTGTTTTGCTGGTCGACCTGGTAGCAGGGATTCTTGTTGACCTGGGTTTTGCGCCGTTTGGCAAGAAACGAAATTTACTTGCCTGCATATTGGCAGGTGGTCTGGCTTCAGCTTCCAACGTTTTTGTTTTCCAGCTATTTGCCTCGCTCCCGGCAGATATCCTTGCTTATGGGGCTTTAGCCCTGATTGGTGTGGTGGCATTTGTTTCGGGGGTCATTTTCGCCGGCTTATTGGGATGGGTTCTGCTGAATGCATTGCAGCAGGCAGGCGTGATTAAACAGGTAGAAGAAAAAGAGACCCCGCGAAAGGTTGTCTTTTTATTCATGGCTGGTGCAGTGCTGATCACTGTCCTGTTAGCTTTATTCCTGCGCAGTGCATTACAAGGACCAGTTACTATATCTTTAGCAGGGTCTGTTCAAGCGCCGTTTGATTTTCCAGCAGAGCATGCTGATATTCAACAAATTGAAGCAGAAGGCACGCTGCGTGGCGCTACGATGCTGTATAAAGGTTATCCAGTAAAAACACTGGTAGAGGCAGCGCTCCCGGTGAGTGACCAGGGTTGGATCCTGGTCCAGGGCTCAGATGGTTATTCTTTTTTTATTACCATGGATGAAGTTCAAGAGAACCCTGGTTTATTATTGGCATCTCAAGGAGATGGACAAAGTCGTTCATTTAACCTGGTTGGAGCAGAAAATAGTAAAGCTTGGGTGCGTGGTGTCCAGGCTATCCTGGTGGTTAGCCCGCCCAGGTTGGAAATTTCTGGATTATTGGACAATCCCGGTGATTATGATCCTGAAACCTGGCAATTTGAGATGGATAGTACTGCGCTCACGATAGGTGATACCTCGGGTAAATATCAGGGTGTTGCCTTGGAACTGGTTTTACAGGAAAAGGGTATTCAGTCTCAGGCAAATGAAGTTTTATTGATTGGAGATGGAAGTCCCATTTCGCTAGAGCTTTCAACAATTCTTAACGAACCGAACCTGCGAATTTTTACGATCATCATTGGCGACCAGGTATCCTATGCCATCGCGAGGATGGATGGGCAGGTCGTTGTTTCAAATCTCGAACGGATCGAAGTCCGCTGATAAGGACACTGGGTTGCCGCGATGATATCTGTGCAAGACCTGAGCTTTTCATACCCAGGAAATGATCTCCGTGTGTTAGACCGGGTTAACCTGGAGATTAAACGGGGAGAATGGGTGGTGGTTGTTGGAAAATCTGGATGCGGAAAGTCAACCCTGGCTTTAGCATTGGGTGGTTTTTTGTTCAACCAATATCCTGAGCAGGTTTCGGGAACTGTGGTTGTAGATGGGTTGGATGCCAGGAACACTCCTCTGTATGAAATCGCCGATCGCGTTGGCCTGGTGCAACAGAATCCGGAATCGCAATTCTGTACATTAATGGTGGAGGATGAGCTGGTTTTTGGGCTTGAAAACCGCTGTTTGAATGAAATCTGAAATGCAGCAAAGGGTTGAATGGGCTTTGGGTATCACCCATTGTCTTCACCTGCGAGAGCGAACGCTGGCTTCACTATCCGGCGGGGAGAAGCAAAAAATTGCGATTACAGCAATGCTGGCAGCCAGGCCGGATGTGCTGATCTTCGACGAGCCTACATCAAACTTGGATCCAAGCGCTACCGCTGAAATCTTCCGAGTTATCCAAAAAATTCGGGAATCCACCGCGATTACGGTGATTGTGATCGAGCACAAGGTCAACTTCTTACGGGAATTCCACCCTCGTTTGATCGAGATGCAAGATGGGCAGATTGTGAGTGACCAATTATTATCTGCCTGGCAACCGTCCACTTATATCAATACCAGGCCTGTTGTTGGGAAAGATAAGGGAAAACCTCTTGTGTCAATCCAGGATGTCAGCGCAGGGTATGATCAACATCCTTTCCTGGAGGCAATCTCGCTGGATGTGAATCCTGGTGAATTCATCGCAGTCATGGGCGATAATGGCTCAGGGAAGTCCACTTTACTGCAAACGATCGCCAACCTGATCAAACCATTGAACGGTTGCGTCTCCGTTCATGGGGAGGATACACGCAACAAGCTTGTCTCGCAAATGGCGCGCTCGCTGGGTTATGTGTTTCAAAATCCGGCTCACCAATTATTTGCTCATAACGTATGGGATGAGACCGTGTTCGCCCCATTAAATTTTGGCATTCTAGATGAAGAGCTTAATTGCACCGCAAAAGACCTTCTTCAAAAGGCAGGTTTAGAAGAACGAGTTAAGGATCACCCCTTTCTCTTAAGTTATGGACAAATGAGGCGCTTGAACTTGCTCTCTGTTTTGGTATATCACCCTCAGCTTTTTCTACTGGATGAATTACTGATTGGTCAGGATGTTGAAAACGGAATATTTTTGTTAGATCAATTGCGACAGGTGCAAAATCTTGGCGCTGCGGTTGTGATGGTGAACCACAATCCAGATGCAGTTCAAGCCTATGCAACCCGGATCGTCTTCATGCAGGCTGGCAGGATCCTGTTTGATTTACCCGTACAGGCTGGTTTTGAGAGATTGGCCCAGATGGGAAAATTTGCTTACCTGCCAGGCGTGTCAACAATTAATGGGGGCCGGCTTTGAGTAGAGCGCGTTTGACTTTCCGCCCTGGGAATTCGGTGTTGCATCAATTACACCCATTGAGCAAAATTAGTTGGCTGGTATTCCTCACTGTTTTTGTTTTTATTGCACCATCCTGGTGGTGGGTGGTTGGATTATTAGGTCTGATCCTGGTCGTATTTGTCTGGCTCGGTTTGAGTTTTGGAGAGGTTCCAGGAATGCGGCTCTTCCTGGTTACATCAATTTTTCTGGCCTTATTACAGATTGTATTTACGGAACAGGGAAATATTATCCAGCGCTTCGGTCCTTTAACGATAACCGATGAGGGTCTATCCAATGGGATATTCATCGGTGCTCGTTTTTTATGCGTCATCTTTCTCAGCTTAATTTTTGTTCTAACGACTTCACCCAACGACCTGGCATATGGATTAATGCAAGTAGGCCTGCCCTACCGCTATGGTTTTGCCTTGGTGACCGCCTTGAGATTCGTGCCCATTTTTGAAAAAGAAGCTCAAACCATTTACCAGGCTCAATTAATGCGTGGGGTTCGTTATGATCGGGGAAGTATCCGCCGGATCATCACCCTGGCGCGGCAATTCACCTTGCCGTTACTGGTTTCTGCGCTGCGAAAAGTAGACGCCCTGGCTGTTTCGATGGAAGGCAGAAGTTTTGGTCGTTACGCCAAGCGAAATTATTACCGGCCCATCCGGGCTACTCGTATGGATTGGATCTCTACAGCGGTTCTGGTTGTATTGATCCTGGCTGTTATCATGGGATAAGCAATATCTTGGATTCAACGAATTCTCATTGAGGAGGTTTTGAGTGTTTCAATCTTCAAACGCCCGCTATTTTGGTTTCTTTTTAGTCATTTCGATCTTCATGGGAGGTGGTGCTGGTTATTTGTTAGGAACGCAGGATTCCAATCCTTTATCGGTTGTGCGGCATTATCCGCTGGAGCTGCTATCTGAGGAGGCCGCCACCATGGTGGAATGTGTGGAATGCCATGAACCTCAGGATTTTCACACTTGCCAGAAATGCCACGATGACCATGGGGCCATCGAGTTGATCGAAGTCCCCTTCTATAATTGGATATTGTTTAGCGGCGATGTGCCGAAACCGGATTTTGTTGAAATTAACCAAATATTGCCATATCGAGAACAGCCTAACACCATGATTTCTGTATTAGATTTTTTGAAAAGTCAAGGTGTGGAAGATTTTCAGCAAGTTGGACTTTATTCTGATGACGGTGGTGTGGTTCTGATCGACAAATCTGAGCTAACCCAGGAAGCTTACCTGATGCCTTACAAAGATGGTATTCGTTTTGCCTGTGAAGATTTGCATGTTTCAACCTGGATCAAGGGCATCCGCAAAATCATTGTGGTTGGCGCTCAAACGCCTTTGGTAGTCGATGGCAAGCCTACCTCCCTGGGGAGATTGATGTTGGGTAAGACGATTAAGGTGACTGTCGAAGCGACAAATGTGATGCTGGTGAGTGAAACCGATGGAGAAACCCGTAAGGCTGTAACCGCGCTGCAATTAGAAGGTGTCTCTTTGACGGATGTGATAGAAATCAGCGAGTCTGATCAACTTCAGGTGACTGATCAAAACGGGAATGCATTCCAACTGACTGCAGATGAAGCCAGAACTGCCGTGCTGACGCCGATTCGAGGTGTGCTGACACTGGTGTTACCAGATCGGGGACGCTCTCTGTGGATTGAAAACGTGGTAATCATTGAAAAAATTAACCCATAACCAATTGTAAAAACTCAAGGAGATGAGATTGAGACACCATATCCAAAGTAGCTTACTGACCAGGCGGGTGGCGGCAGTTATCAGCTTTTTCTTTTTAGGCCTTCTGGTAGCCTGCCAGCCCAATTGGGAAATAACGATAGATGATGGCTCCGAAACCCGCCAAGTGGTCACCGCTGCCCGCTGGCGCGATTGGCAAGTGTTTCAGGATGACGAGTCGGGCGACCAGGCTCTGCTGCTGGATCGAGTCTTTTACGAGCTGGGATATTCCTTAATTGAGACTATACACATCAAATCTGCAGATGGTAGCGGGCAGGCCTATGAGTGGGCTCCGATTGCGTTCGATACCTGGCTGATGAAGGATGGTCGCATTAAGATAGGTGACCAGTTGGTCAATGTCACCAGCCTGCAGGTGGAACCGCCTCTCACTTATTTTCAGGTGGAGGCCAGTATTTTGGATATTGCTCCGACTGCAGCCGTTGCTTTGGGAATTCCAGCACCTGCTGATGGGGTGGGAACAGCACTTTTAGACCAACCATACGATCGTGTGATGTTGCTCTTTCTGGATGGTTTTGGCTATTTACGTATGGGCGAAGCGATTGAGCAAGGCATAAACCCGTACTTAGCCACACTCGATCCGCCAATGATGGCGTTGACTACCTTTCCTCCCAGAACCCAGGTGAGCTCAGCCTCGGTGTTAACGGGTGCTCCGCCAGCTGTGCATGGGGTGCATGGACGCAACACCAGGAAAACAGAAACTCAAACCCTCTTTGACGTGGCTGTACAGCACGGTTTAGAAGTGCAGGCAGTGGAAGGCGATGCGCTCTCTTTTGAATTGAGGAACGCCCAGTTTACGCTTTCCGGTGATCGCAACGGAGATGGCAAGACGGATGATGAAGTGCTGGCGAACACTCTGGCTGTATTAGAAACGGGTCAACCCGACCTGTTTTGGGTGCATTTTCACGGAATTGATGACGCTGGTCATGGTTATGGTCCCGGTGCACCAGAGGAGCAAGCCATGATCACTTTTGTGGACCAGGCTGTCGAACAAATCCTGGCTGCAGTTGAGCCGGGAACCCTGGTGATCATCTTTGCCGACCATGGTATGCATATTGAAAGTAGCGATGGACGGCAGGGGAACCATGGCAATTTGATCGAAGAAGATATGTTAATTCCAATTTTTCTAGTCGTTCGATAAACCAATCATGCAAAGAAAGAGAAGAGAAAGGAGAAAACCATGGATAATACCAAAAAAACACTCATAACAATCCTGATTTTTGCTGCTGTTTTTCTTTCAGCCTGTGGAGGTGGTGTTCCGAAGGTGGACTGGGAATTGAAGGTGAGTGGGTCTGTCAGCACCCCGTTGACACTCAGTTTCCAGGAGCTTGCCGGCATGAGCCAGATGGACATGAAAGATGTCAAAATGGAAAAATCAACCGGTGAGGATGAAATCACCTCTTGGAGCGGCGTGCCGATTAGCGAGGTGTTCTCAAAAGCAGGTGTTTCTGATTATTCAACTATCACAGCAATTGCCGCTGACGGATACGCCATTGAAATTACCAAAGATGAATTAGAAGGTGGTATTGTGGCGCTCAAAGACAAAGGTGAATGGATTGCAGATGTCACGCCAGATAAAGGTCCTATTCGCCTGGTTCTCCCAAAGACTCCTGGAAACCGTTGGGTCTTTTCACTAAAAGAAATAGTTGTCAACCCATAACCTGCATTTCGGGTTATGGATTTAATCAACGTCCATCGGACGATAAATCATCGATCGATTAATGAATAGAAAGGGAATAAATGATGTTTAAGAAAATGATTTCTATATTGGTTTTGGTCCTCTTCATGTTCAGCCTGGCAGGATGCGCCCAGCCTGCTGCCCCAGCACCAGCCGCTGAAGCGCCTGCTGCTGAAGCGCCTGCCGGAGGAGAAGTGGCTTTCAAGGTCACAGGCATGGTCAATGCAGAACAGGGCTTGACGGATGCGCAATTGAAAGCCATGGAAACCACCACAGCAGACTCCACCGGTAAAGATGGTTCGACGACCACCTATACTGGCATTGCAGTGGCTAAGCTGCTTGAAGCAGCCGGCGTCAAAGAAGGTGCAGCTACCATAGCCTTTGTCGCAGATGATGGCTATACTTCAGAACAACCCCTTGCGGATGTATTAGCCTGCGCCAACTGCATTGTCGGTTTTCGGGATGATGGAAAATACCAGCTGGTTATGCCTGGTTTCCCCGGAAATGCTCAGGTAAAGGGTGTGGTTGAGATCCAGGTGAAGTAACCGCACTCTTTTTTGAGAACACTCAGCGGCTGCATCTGTTAGTGATGCAGCCGCTATTCTGATTAACGAGACCAGGATTAGTCAGACCAAGAATGATCGAAGGCTTCCAGCTCCACGGAAAGACCCTGATGAAACACAGACAAGGGGTGTCCTGGATTCAGGCGAGTGTGGACACGGCTGCCAGGAGAAAAAATTGATGTATGCGGCTGCATGGCGTGCAGCACTTGACCGGTGACTAGCTTTATCTTGTAGATGTTGAATGCGCCAAGAAAGAAACGTTGAGTAATCACGCCGCAGCCATCTTCCCGGGGAGTAATCTCAACATCATCGGCGCGCATGGCAACTTCTACCCGGCTGCCAGGGGGTAGTCTCATTTTTTGAGGAGGAAACCCAGACTGGTGCGAATACCGTTTTCAAGGATGACACCTGGCAAAAAGTCGCTGTCTCCCATGAATTGAGCCACGAAGCGCGTGGCTGAGGTGTGAAAGATTTGTTCGGGAGAATCGATTTGTTCAATTCGTCCAGCGTTAAAAACTGCCAGGCGATCTCCCATCTCAAGCGCCTCTTGCTGGTCATGCGTGACGAACAGGACTGATGTATTCATACCCTTCAAGATGCTGCGTACCTGGCCGCGCACCTCCCTGCGCAGGCTGGCATCTAAACTGCTGAAGGGCTCGTCCATTAGCACCAACTCTGGATTGGGTGCAAGCGCACGCGCCAAGGCTACCCGCTGACGCTCCCCGCCGGAGAGCTCATGCGGGTATCTGCTTTCAAATTGGATAAGACCCACCAGGTCGAGCATCCTTTGGATCGTTTCTCTTTGGCGATCTGAAGACTGACCACGTAAGCCGAAGACGATGTTCTCTGCAACGGTCAGGTGAGGAAAAAGCGCCAGGTCCTGGAATACCATACCGATGCCACGTTTTTCGGTGGGAACAGAGACATTTCCATCGCAAATGACTCGCCCATTCAAGCAGATGCTGCCTTGATCGGGTTTTTCCAGACCGGCAATCATACGCAGGGTGGTTGTTTTGCCACACCCACTGGGACCCACTAAAGCTAGAATTTCTCCATGGTCAAGGCCAAAAGAGATGCCATGCACCGCCGGCTGCTGTGCGTTTTGATATGTTTTTTTGAGATTTTCGACGTCAAGCGTGTTCATGAAAGATTCTTTCTTTTTTGAGCAGAAAAAATAAGGGTCCGGCAGAGGCAATCACCAACAATAAAGCAGCTGGGGCAGCCTGTATATAAAAGCCTTCAGCAGCCCAGGTCCAGATACGCACAGCCAGGGTGTCAAAACCCGCCGGACGGAGCAGAAGTGTTGCCGGCAGTTCCTTGAGTGAGGTGAGGAATACCAGAGAACCTCCAGCCAAAAGGCCAGGTGCGATCAGGGGTAAGGTAACTTTGATAAAAGTCTGTAGTGGATTCTTGCCGAGGGTGCGAGAGGCTTCTTCGAGAGAGATAGACAGCCGGCTAAAAGCCGATTCGCTGGCGCGCACCGCCTGGGGCAGATGGCGTAAAACGTAGGCTAGCACGATTAAGAATGGTGTGGCATATAAAAACGGGAGCGCTTGGTTGACCAGCAACACCAGACTGAGGGCGATGACAACCCCGGGAATGGCATAACCCACCTGCGCTAAGCGGGAGATTATCCTGGAGTAATAACTGGGATGGCGGATCACTAGCCTGGCGACGGGTAAAGAAAACGCCACAGCGATTACGGCCGCAGCCATGGATGTCCACAGGCTGTTCCAGGCATAGTTAGCAAAACCTTGGGATCCACTTCGAAAGACCATCCCGGAAGTTTCTGGATTGGCGAAGGCCTGGATTGTCCAAAGGAGCAAGGCGCCGAGCGGTACCAGCAGGTTGGCGGCGATCAACCCCCAAAGATACAGCTGAGCCAACGGTTGCCATTTTCCCAGGTGAACGATTGGAGCGGGTCGCCAGCGCCCATCCATTTGTGTAAATCGACCTTTTCCTTGGATGCGAATTTCAGCCCAAAGCAGGAACAGCGCGATAATTACCAGAACTCCACTGAGGATCGAAGCCGCTGAACGATCGTAGCGCCCCGCCAGTTGCACAAATATGGCTGAAGAAAAGGTTTCATATCGTAAAAAAGCAACGGTCCCATATTCAGCCAGGACATCCAAGGCTACCAGGATAGCTCCAGCCGAAATACCAGGGCGCAGAACTGGCAGGGTGACGTGCCAAAAGGTTTGCCAGGCATTTCGCCCGAATACCCGTGCAGCCTCTTCGAGTGAAGCGTTTAGTGATCTGAAGGCTGCTCCACTTAACAGGTAAACATAAGGTATGGTAAACAAAACCAGGATAAAACTAGCGCCCCAGAAACCGAGCGGGCTGGGTGTGGAGATGGGAGCGCCGAAGACTTCGGACAAGAACTGAGGGATAAATCCGCCACGTGGACGCAGCAGGGTAAGGTGGATGATCCCGCCGATGTAAGTGGGGATAGCCAGGGGTAAGGCTAACAGCCAACGAAGCATTTTCCTGCCTGCCAGATCAGTTCGTTCGGTAAGCCAGGCTGCCCCAACACCCAGGATGCTTGTTACCAGGGTGACGGTGATCGCTAGCAGGATGGTATTCCCCAGCAATACCCATATCCGAGTTTGCAGTAGACGCAGCCATGTTTGCGATTCAGCGGTAGCAGCCCTCAGCAATAAGTAAAGGAGAGGAATGGCAACAAAAAAGCCAACCACTCCCGCCCCAAGCTGTGTTAGCGTTGGTCTACTGTTTGCCGGGAGAGGAAATTGCCGTCTGGTAATCGACTGGGAGCTCATTTTCAGGGCATGCCCATCTTTTCGATCAGGTCAAAGGTTGCATCGAAATCGGAGGCAGCTTCGGCAATATTCACATCAGCGAATCTGAAATTATCCAGCGCTTGAATATCTGGATTTAAAGGAACACCGGGCAGTACCGGGTATTCGTAGTTCAGTCGTGCAAATAACGCCTGTCCTTCTGCCGAGAGGAGAAAATCAAGGAAAGCCTGGGCGGCAGCTAGATTCTGGGAGCCTGCCAGGATGGCGGCTGCGGTCGAATTGGTGATTAAACCTATCTGCTCATCTCCTTGATCAGGAAATATGATTCCAACCGGACTGCCTTCAGCTTTCTGCAAGTAATAATAATAATGATTCACCAAACCGATCTTGAATTCACCAGCACCGACCGCTTTGCGTACATCCGTATGTCCGCCAAAGAATGTCACCTTGTTTTGCATCAAACCGGAAAGCCATTCTTCAGTAGCCGGTTCACCAGTGAGTTGGCGCATTGCCGCGATCTGCGACTGCATGGAGCCATTCGTTGAGCCTGCTGCTGCGACCTGACCTTCCCAGGCAGGGTCATTTAACTCAAAAATGGATTTAGGGGCTTCATCGGCGTTCACCAGTTCGGTGTTGTACATAATCACCCGGGCGCGGCGCGTCAGACCGGTCCAGTGGTTTTGCGGACCGAGCATGTCGGCAGGAAGCAGGTTGCCATTCTTGGGTAGATAGGATTGGAACAGGTTCTGCTGAGCCAGAGACTGGATCGTCATCAGTTCCGTGGTCACAAAGACATCCGCCTGGGGGTTGTTTTTCTCTTCAATTAAGGCGTTAGCCAACTCACTGTTTGATCCAGCTTTGAGCAGGATCTCCACATCAGGAAATTGTGCGTGAAAGGCATCGATGACAGGCTGGATCAACGTTTCGGATCTGCCAGAATAGACGATTAATTTTCCGGAAATTATTCCAGCTGGGGGTGGTGAATTTGGATCTGGAGCAGGCTGTGTTGAGCTTGTGCAAGCGGTTAATCCAAGCATGCCGATCAGAATAACAATAATGAATTGATATTTAAGCACTTTTTACCTTTCTTTTTTTGATCTCTCGCAAAGTTCGTAAAGCACGCAATGTTTTTTTTGAAAATTCATCAAACGTATCATTTTGAATGAACCACGAAGTGTGATGAGTTTTTTTGATCTCTCGCACCATCAGCCATGTACGCAAAGCTTTCTTTTTGTGACTTCTAATTACGATTCGTTTTGCATGAGCCACGAAATTCGATTAGCTTTACATTTGGAGATTGAAGTGTGATTACACGTTGAATGGTAACTTTACCCGGATGAGATCAGCCAGGCTGGCGGAAACCTGGAGGACCGGAAATGCCTCTGGCTGGATCAGGCAGTTTCCTCCGGACTGTATCGAGAGCACCTCTACCTTTGAACCCAAGCGCACGCCAGCTCTGTGCAGAAAAGCCTTCTCGGTTTCTGTCATGGGTAAGCCGCTAACGACCACAAAGGAGCCGGCTGAGAGCAAGGATAAAGGCATATCCAGCTCCATCGCTTGGTCCTCGTCCTGCACCGGTTGAGGGATGGGCTCACCTTGAGGGGAGGTGAGTGGTGAGCCTAGAAATACCGATAATCTCTCGACCACGGTTTCATTGACCACATGTTCCAGGCGGCAGGCGATTTCATCGGCTTCAATGGGGGCGAAGCCCAGATATTCGGCCAGGAATACTTCCCAGAGACGCCGGTTGCGTAAAACCCTGGCGGCTTCCATCTTTCCGGCAGCGGTCAGAGAGACCCCTTTATAAGGTGTGTAAGTTACCTTGCCAGCCTCTTCAAGCTTTTTGATCATTTGGTTGGCTGAGACCGGCTGTAAATTGAGCTCCTGAGCCAGGACGGATAAGGGTACGGGGTCGATGCCGGCTTCGTTACTTCGGGCGATTTTAACAAGATACATTTCTTCGTTTTCAGACATGATATGGATAACCTTAATATAATGATTTAAATTTTATGGTAACCAATATCATACCAGCAGAGATATGGATTGTAAACCCTTTAATTGCTTCTGGATTGTGATCTTTCAACAAGCTTATTTGCGCTGTTGGCAAATGTATCTGTGATGATTATCCTAACCTCATCGCTGGTTTAGATCATCCTGATGATGCAGCGGTCTGGAAGATTGATGAAAACCGTGCCTTGGTTGTAACGACTGATTTCTTCACACCTGTGGTGGATGATCCGTCGGATTATGGCGCTATTGCAGCAGCGAACAGCCTTTCGGATATTTATGCTATGGGTGGAGAGCCTTTTCTGGCATTGAATATTGCCGCATTTCCTCCCAGCCTTCCGCATGAGATAGTATCAAGAATTTTACAGGCAGGGGCTGAAAAAGCGAAAGAAGCTGGGGTCGTGATTGCGGGTGGTCACACGATCCAGGACAATGAACCCAAATATGGGTTGGTTGCAATGGGTTGGGTTGATCCTAAACGTATCTTATCTAAAGGCGGATTAGCGCCTGGCGATGTGTTGTATTTAACAAAGCCTTTAGGCACAGGAGTGATTACCTCTGCTCTTAAGGGCGATCTAATCGAAGAGGGCTCAGCAGCGTTGGTCATTGATTGGATGAAACAACTGAATCGGACAGCAGCTCGTCTGGCTGTCTCTAATCAAGCGAAAGCTGCAACAGATATCACAGGTTTTAGTCTGTTGGGGCATGCCTGGGAAATGGCCAGCTCCTCCGGAGTTGGGATGAAAATATTTTTTGATCAATTGCCTTTCCATTCGAAAGTACTGGAGCTGGCAGGAGAATGGTGTTTCCCTGGTGGGGCATTTGATAATGCCGAATATTTCAGCGCAAATGTAGAATTCTCCCAAGAGATGTCACAGGATAAACAAATTCTTCTTTTTGACCCACAAACGAGCGGGGGTTTATTGATAGGTCTGGATGCTGAAGCTGGTACTAGATTTGAAGCGATGGCGCGGGATGAGAATATCCCGGTGTGGAAAATCGGTGAAGTAGTTTCCACCGTTAAAATTTTCATCGAATAAACCACTTTTATTATGCTTTGAAAGAAATATGGTTACTATGATTGAAAAAATCACCCTAAACTTACTTTATTAAGTTGACAAAGTAAGTATCGTTGACTATAATAAGATTGTATTCCTATTAAACAAATTCTCTATGCTTCGATTGTTTTGGTGAGGATTTCTCAAATTGAAACTCCGTACTGCCAATGCAAGTTTGATCCGAGATCAGAATTTAAGCTTGATCCTCGATTATCTATTACACAAACCGGGGCAAACATCTCGAGCGGAACTTATCCGCTATTCCCAATTGAGCGGTACAACTATTTCGGCATTGGTTAATGTATTACTTGGCGTCGATTTTGTTCGGGAAACAGGTGTAGGAAAATCTATCGGGGGGAGGAAACCCATTACCCTGGAGTTGAATCCAAGTTTTCGATATGCTGTTGGAATCGATATAGGCTCATCCCATTTGGCTACCGTGATTATAGATTTGCGCGGGAAAACCATTGCCCGGCAGTCAATGCTTTTTGACGTTATCCATCATTCTGCTTCGACTTTGATAATAATTGAAGAAATGGTTCATAAAATGCTTCAGGATTCCAATCTGGAGCTGAGCAACCTGGCTGGGATAGGGGTGAGTATTCCTGCACCCTTAGAGGGGGAGATGCAAGACGAAATCCTGACCTATTACATGCCCGCCTGGGAAGGCATCAAGATCATCGATGAGCTGGAAAAAAACTGGAATTTACCGCTTTATCTGGAAAATGATGCCAATGCTGGGGCGATTGCAGAAAAGTGGTGGGGAGTAGGGAAGCAGTATACGAGTTTTGCTTTCATTAAACTTGGAATTGGTGTCGGATCCGGGCTGATTATTAACGATGAAATATTTCGCGGAGATGCGGGTTCAGCTGGCGAGATTGGTCATACTACCATCGAAGCGGATGGGCGTTTATGCCGTTGTGGTAATCGCGGGTGTATGGAAAGTTATGTTGGTGTCAACGGGATTCTTAGAGATATTGTTGAGAAAGGTGGATGCGTTGGACACGAAAATTGTACGATTGAAACCGTTATCTCCAATGCATTAAGTGGGGACAAAGTGTGTAAAGACGTTATTCTAAATGCAGCCAGGTATCTCGGTATCGCAGTTGCGAATCTGATTAACCTGGTAAATCCCGGGATCATCATATTTAGTGGTATGTTGATGCATGTAGAAAAAATCATTATGCCGGAAGTTGCCAGGGTCGTGAAGGAACGTACATTACCCTTACGCGGAGACAGAACTCCCCTGGCAGCCAGTCAATTGGGAGATGATGTGGTTGCGATTGGTGCAGCTACATTGGTTATCCACAAATCCATTCAACTGGAGAACATCAATCGATTTTTGTTTGGAGGAGGTGAAGCATAAATCAAGAAACTGTATTGTGATTTTAGACATCCACTAGAATTTTCGTACAATAACTGGAGAAAGGAAAGAGAAATGAAGAAGAGTTCTGTGCTTTTTAGTCTGTTGATGGTGTTTGCCTTTTTACTCTCCGCTTGTGCAACACCAACGCAAGCACCTGCCCCTGCAGCTCCTCAAACCGAAGCGCCACCTGCTGAAGCTCCAGCAGCCCCAGCGGGAAGCCAGGTTGAGGTATTCTCCTGGTGGACAGGCGGCGGCGAAGCCGCAGGTCTGGATGCCATGATCGCCATTTTTAACCAAAAGCATCCTGACATCGAGTTCTTAAATGCAGCCGTAGCTGGCGGTGCAGGTACCAATGCGCGCGCAGTTTTAGCTACTCGCTTGCAGGCGGGTGATGCACCCGATTCCTGGCAGGGACATGCCGGTTGGGAATTAATCGGTACGTACGTGGCTGCCGATCAAATTGAACCCCTCAACTTCTTGTACGAACAAGAAGGTTGGCTGGATGTGATGCCAGCGACACTGATCCCCCTAATCTCAAAAGGTGGGAATATTTATTCTGTGCCTGTCAACATTCACCGCGCCAATGTGCTTTGGTATAACCCCAAGGTTCTGGAAGACAACGGCGTTGCGGTGCCCACAACTTTGGATGAATGGTTTGCCGCCATGGATACCCTCCAGGCAGCTGGTGTCACTGCGCTAGCCATGGGCGAGCAGTGGACGGTTATGCACCTGATGGAAACGGTTCTGTTAGCCTCCATGGGTCCAGAGAAATATAACGGTCTATGGGATGGCAGTACGGACTGGGGCTCACCTGATGTAACCGCTGGCTTGGAAGCTTTTGTCAAGGTACTAAGCTACACTAACTCGGATGCAGCCTCATTGTCCTGGCAAGATGCCTCGAAACTTGTAGCTGATGGTAGCGCTGCTTTCAATGTGATGGGTGACTGGGCTCAGGGTTACTTTACCGAACTGGGTCTGGAACCAAAGACTGCTTATGGTTGGGCGCCTGTTCCAGGCACCGGTGGGGTATTCCAATTCCTCTCCGATAGCTTTGTTCTGGCGAAGAATGCACCTCATCGTGATGCAGCCATTGCCTGGTTAACCCTATGCGGTTCAAAGGAAGGCCAAGATGCCTTCAACCCGGTTAAAGGCTCGATCCCAGCTCGTTCTGATGGCGACAAAGCTCTCTATGATGTCTATTTGCAATCGGCCATGGATGATTGGGCCTCGGATGTTGTCGTTGGTTCACTCGCGCATGGTGTAGTAGCAAACGACACCTGGAAGAATGATATCAACACCGCTCTTGGTCTGTTCATGGGCACATTGGATGTCAAGGTATTTCAGGATGCGCTCGTAGCAGCTGCAGCCGCTAATCCTAACCAATAGTTTCATTAATCTATTCAGGGCGAGCACAGTTGTGTTCGCCCTGATGATGGATTGAGAGGGTATGGATGAATAAATATCGGGATAAGATTATTGGCATAGCACTTATTTCTCCCTCCATCATCGCTGTCTTTATCTTTGTTTACGGCTTTATTTTCTGGTCTTTTCGAGTTTCCTTGAGCCAATGGAAAGGGCTGCTGCCTAATTATGCCTGGGCTGGTTTCCAAAACTACATCTCCCTTTTCTCAGATGCTCGCTTTCAAATTGATATTCGCAACACACTGATCTTTACTGTCCTTTTTGTGACTGGTTGTTTGGTCCTGGGATTGGGAATGGCAGTTTTGCTTGATCGTGGTATCCGCGGTGAAGCTTTCTTCCGGACAGTATTCTTATTTCCGATGGCGATCTCTTACATCGTCACGGGTGTTGTCTGGCGCTGGCTGATGAATCCAGCGACTGGAAATCGTATCAGTGGGATTAACCTGATATTTGACAAGCTCGGTTTAGATTTCCTTATTTCCAGGTGGCTTACAACACCGCAATGGGGGATTGCTTTCATCGCTATCCCGGCTATCTGGCAAATGTCTGGCTATATTATGGCGCTTTACTTAAGTGCCCTGCGGGCCATACCAGAAGAAATTCGTGAGGCTGCTGCGGTAGATGGTGCTACTGAGAGCCAAATTTTCCGTATGATCATCTTCCCGATGATCCAACCCATCACCTTGAGCGCCGTGATCATTTTAGGGCATATGTCTTTGAAGGTATTTGACCTGATTGTTGCCATAGCCGGAAAGCAAATTGCGCTGGATGTGCCAGCCATCAACATGTGGCAAACCACATTTGACGGTCTCAATTATGCGCGCGGGGCTGCGATCGGCATCCTGTTGTTGGTCAGCGTAGCTGTTCTGATTATTCCTTATTTGCGCTTTAGTTTATCAACGGAGGAACAGCTATGAAAAAGAATTTTCTGCGCTGGGAATACATTCCCCTATTGTTCCTCACCATTTTCTTTCTAATGCCCCTTTATGTGATGCTGGTGACTGGTTTTAAGTCATTTGCTGAAGTGGACCTGGCAACCATGTGGAGCTTGCCGAAATCTGGGATCGCTTTCGATAATTTTATCGAAGCCTACCAGAAACTCGCTCCTAATTTTTGGAATAGCTTCCGCATGGTAGTTCCAGCAGCGATCATATCTTCTGTTTTGGGATCTTTGAATGGTTATGTACTGGCAAAATGGAAATTTAAGGGATCAGATATCATCTTCCCGTTGATCTTATTTGGAATGTTCATTCCCTACCAGAGTATTCTCATCCCTCTAGTCGAGACGATGCGCACGCTCAATTTATACGGCGGTATCTACGGGTTGATCCTGGCGCATGTCATTTATGGTATTCCGATAACCACCCTTACCTTTCGAAATTATTATGCTACGATACCGAAGGAGCTTTTGGAAGCAGCCAGGATTGATGGCGCGGGAATCTTACGTATCTACGCCAGTGTGCTATTACCCATCTCCATCCCAAGTTTTGTGGTGGTGCTGATTTGGCAGTTTACATCCGCCTGGAATGATTTCCTTTTCGCTGTGATTCTCACCGCGCCATCCAGCTGGCCGGTGACTGTAGCCCTGAACAACATGGCCGGTTCGCAGATCATCGCCTGGAATGTGCAGATGGCTGGCTCATTTCTGGCGGCATTGCCCACTCTATTGGTTTATATTTTACTGGGTAACTATTTTATGCGCGGCCTGATGGCTGGAGCATTAAAAGGATAGTTCTTTCTCTGCACTTTTCTACCAAGGCTGTCAATGTACTTTGGCAGCCTTTTTGTTTTTTGATCTCTCGCGAAGTAAGCAATGCTTTCTTTTTTGATCTCTCGCAAAGTCGCAAAGTACGCAAAGAATTTCTTATCTCTCGCAGAGACGCAGAGTGCGCAGAGATTTCTTTCTTGAAATAAGCTCACTAATCATTTTGCATAGCCCACGAAGTGCGATTAGCTTTTTTAGCCTCTCGCAAAGAATGCAAAACATTCATATTTTGAATATTTATAAGACAGATCAGTTTGATAGTTCCACGAAGTACAATGAGCTATCTATGAAATTTCATCGTACGGATGATTTTGCATGACCCACGAATTATGATGAGCTTTTGAGAAATAGCCACATTTTCTAGAGTGATGAGCGAGGATTGGCTAAAAGAATAGGTCTTGGGTCACATGACAATTACTGTGTTGTTCGATAGACTATGAGTTACAGGAGAATGTTACCGATGCAAAGTCAAACCACTGCACTACCAGGCATCAAAGAATTAAAGAAGAAATTAGATCCCTTCTCAAAGGCCGATCCGACACTTGCCATTCGACAGCTTGCGTTTACGTTGCTGCTTTATTGTTTGGGTTGGTTCGCGATGGTTTACAGCCTTCAGATCGGCTATTGGTTGACATTGTTGCTGGCGATCCCAACCGCCGGTTTCTTGATCCGAATATTTATCTTCTTCCATGATTGTGGTCATAATTCCTTCTTGCCATCCACCCAGTGGAACCGCCGAGTTGGTTTCTGGTTAGGTGTGTTGACCTTCACCCCCGGAGCGCAGTGGTGGCGCTCCCATGCCATTCACCACGCCACCAGCGGCAACCTGGATAAACGCGGGATAGGTGATGTGATGACGCTGACAGTGGACGAATATCAGAAATTGAGTGTATGGGGGAAAGTTGGTTATCGTATTTTTCGCCATCCAGCAGTTATGTTCATTTTTGGTCCGATCTGGATGTTTGTCATTCAAAATCGCTGGCCGTCCATCCGGCACGGGAAACGCGAAACCATGAGCGTGGTGTGGACAAACCTGGCGATTATCGCCATGGCGACTGGCATCAGTTTACTGATCGGCTTCAAGAACTATGTGCTGATCCAGCTTCCGGTGATCTGGATGGCGGGTATGGCTGGTATCTGGCTATTTTACATTCAGCACCAATTCCAGGGTGTCTATTGGGCGCGTGGCCAGGAGTGGGATTATGTCGCCTCAGCTTTCAAAGGCGCTTCGTATTATAAACTGCCCAAAGCACTGCAATGGTTTAGCGGCAATATCGGATTTCATCACATCCACCATCTCAACCCGAGGGTGCCGAATTACAACCTGGAAAAAGCCTACCAGTCGGATGAGCTTTTGCGAAAATCGCCAACTTTGAATATTCGAGAGAGTTTGTCCTGTATCAAGCTGACTTTGATTGATGAAAAGGCGGGAAAGTTGGTGGGGTTTTAGGAATCTTAGCCGGTATATTTCCTTCTCTAAAATATTCGTTATTTCAATCATGGCTTAGGCTTTTTGATTTCGCCTCCAAAAGAATCCGCTCCTGTTTTGACCCTTATCCTAATGTATGAATATATTTACCGTAACCCATATTCTCTTCCAACTCGTAAAATCGAGTATCCGGTCGTTAAAATCAGTCAGGTACGTGTCAAGCTGCTCCTGACTTCTGGATCAATTAAAAACTCGGATTAAACTCCATCCTTGCAGCCGATTCCTGGATGATTCCCACCTGAATAGAATGCCCTCAGCAATAACATCACTCCAAACGCGACCAAAGCATACCCCGCCCAACGTTCAGTGGCAGGAAAGATGGCGGTTGTCATCCGGTATGGCTGAGACCGCGCTCCATAATAAGCCGGCTAAGATCCCACCTCCAGATACGGCCTGAAAGATCCTGGCGCCGATGGATTGCCTGGCAAATGGCTCCAGTTTTACTTTTCTCGAGGATAAATTTCTCGCCCAGCCGAATAGCAGATAACCAGACAGTGCAAAAATCAGGAGTGTGAATATCTCAAGGACGTAATTTGCATAGGTGATCCGGCTCATTTTCACCGCGCCAATGCCTCGCCAGGTTGACCATTCGCTTAGGATGCGGGCGATCAACGGCCAACTGCGCTGGCTATTAGTAAGTATCACAATGCCGTCGCCTGTTTCCGGTATGATATGAAAGTGAGACATCCAGCCATGTCCCTGGCCGCCGTGCCAGGCAGCTTTCTGATTTCCCGGTAGACTTTCGATAAAATGGCCAAAGCCATAATCATCAGCAACCACAGCGTAGATACCGGCTATCGGAACCTGGGGAGACTGAATCTTTCGAAGGGATTCTTGGGAAAGCACGCCGGTATTTTGGTAATAATTTCCCCTCATGCCTGCGGTGACAAACTGGGCGATATCGTTTACCGTGGCAAACAGGCCTCCCGAGGCTTTGGCAGGATACATGTAAACCTGAACCGGGTTACCCTTCAGATCGTAGCCGGTTGTCATTTGATGTCGCAGCGCCTCGCTCCATTCAAAGGTGGCTGAATGCATGCTAAGTGGTTTGAGGACCTCTTCCAGCATGAAATCGGAGAAGTCCTGCCCGCTAGCTTGTTCGATGATCAGCTCGAGCAGGTTGTAACCGGTATTGGTGTACGAGAATCCTGAGCCGGGTTCAGCATAAAAGCTGGTTTCTTGCGATAGGTCGTCTTCCAATGAGGGGATATTATCCTCAGGAGCATACTCGTTTCCAATCGTCCCCAGAGTCAACCCAGCGTTGTGGCTGAGTAGTCTACGCACGGTGACCTGTTGTGTTGGAATGATTGCTTCTGGGAAGGTCCAGCCGGTCAAATAGGTATGTACTGGTTTGTCCAAATCTAGCAGACCTTGTTCCACCAGGTGCATGATGCCCCAGGCTGTCAGGGATTTTGAGATTGACTCTACCCGGAAGATCGAATCAGTCGTTACTTCCTGTTGGTTTTCTAGATCGGCGTAGCCATATGCCTGGGTCCAGACGATTTCTCGATCAACGATTAAAGCAATCCCCACACCAGGGACTTCTAAACTACACATCCATTGAGGGATAACTTGATCAAGTTTGCTTGTCAACGCTGATGGGTAAGAATCTGGCAGGGTGGGTTGTTGGCTCACGCGACAACCGGTCACGAGAAGGAATAGCAGGCAAGTGAAAACTAATCTTTCAATGCACAGCCGGTTTCCGGTAACAACCTCGCCAGGTTTTTCACCTTCATAATATGATGTGTAATCAAATCTTCTCCGTCCAATACTCATCAGTTTCTCCGCAATTCTGGCGCTTGAGAGAATATACGTAGTTGGCCGCGCTGGTAAAGGAAGGTTACAACTAACAGCATGGTCAGGGTGATGCCAATGTTTGCACTGAGTTGGTTTTCGACCGTGACAAAGTAGGAAAAGGCAGCTGCGGCGTTGTTCAACGTTATGTGAGCAATTGCTGTCACAAAAATACTGCGGCTTTTTACATACACATAAGCCAGGTAGGTGAAGGTGCATATCGATCCGATAGCCAGCACAAGATGATTGGCTATGATCTCCGAGAAGCTAAGATCAGCCCCAGTGGGGGCGACCAGACCTAAGGGCAGGTGCCAGGCATACCAGACGAAACCGCCACCGATCAGTCCCACCCAGGGGTTGCTGCGGTAAAGAAGCGGAAACATGAAGCCGCGGTGTCCAAATTCCTCTCCGAACCCGGTGATTAACCCAGGCAGAATGTTGAATACAGTCAATCCCCCAAAGAAGAACAGCCAAAGCATCATTTCCGGTGAAAAACCGGGGGAAGCGTGTCTTGAATATCTTGACCGCCCATGTCGAATTGCTTTGAAAGGTTTTCCAGGAATGAGGCTCCGCTGAAATCCCATGATATGCTGCCAAGCAAGGTAAAAAATATATAGGAAAGTATTGTAATTCCGATACCAGCCGCCCAGAATTTCAGGTAGTCGCGCCAATTTCCAAACCTTAGATTGGCATCCTTGAATTTCGATTCGTAGAAGAGAGCACGTGTGATGATCGCGGCGATAGCTGGTGACAGCATGTATGCCTGAAATAGGAAGACACCTTGCTCGCCGAGACAAAACATCGCAGCGATCAACGCAACGCTTAAGATTGTCAATAATGAAAAATATGCCAATAGGGGTCGTTTTTTCATCGTTCTCTCCTGTATCTAATGTTCAGTATCGATAGAAAAATTTGATCTGTTTTCTTACCATACGCTCAATTAAAGGTAATAGGCTATCAACTACAGTCCATCATAATTACTGGATTGGTATGGATTGAACATCAGAGAGCGGTCTTGAAGATCCTGCTAAAACTTTAATCGAAGTTATCCCAGAATGGACTGGCAACCAGATGAGTTTTTCACCTGACCAGGCAGATAACTTTCCTACTGGTCGATTGACCAGTTATCTCAAAAGGGGAGCGAGTGGCTCAATTATTTTTGTGATGGGGTTCGATGGAAACCAGGCTCTCTCTTATTGGACCCCGACCATCCATGATGTTGATATTTAAAATTTATCAATATTGATAACATATTATTAAGAATTTTCAATTAAAATAGAATTTCACTTTGGTAATTCTAGTCCGAGTTCGTGAAAGGATTTCCAAATCATCTTAGATGATAAGGCCACATGCACAATGTTGGACATTCGCACACTTTACTTCCTAAACTTCCTGATTAATGCAATATCCACAGTGACAATGGCAACCATCTGGCTGCAATATCGCAAACGGTATAAAGGTTTGATGTTTTGGCTGTTGTCCATGCTATCTCTGGTTGGGGGCTTTGGATTATTTCTATTGCGAGAGCGGATACCCGATTTCTTTTCCATTCTGGTTGGCAATTTCTTGATTTTAACTGGTTCATTATTTCTACTGATAGGGTTGGAAAAATTCTTCGGAATCCGGGGAAAGCATGCTCATAATTATCTATTTTTATTGATTTTTAGTGTGATCGACTATCACTTTTATGCCAATCAACCAGATATTAATGTCCGCGAAATGGTGATTTCTTCTTTCATAGCCTTGATAAATATCCAGACTTGTTGGTTGCTATTTCGACGGGTTCCCTCATATTTGCGCAGAATTTCTACCGTAGCCGGTATTATTTTGAGTGGGTTTGTCATTTTTAGCATTGCCAGGTTTTTTCTCATACTGGTCACATTTGAAGAAAGAAGCAACTTTTTTGCTTTCACACCGGTCAATTCTCTTACCATGATAATTTATTTCTCTCTTTTTGTTTTCTTGTTGGTTGCACTCGTTTTGATGGTCAATACGAGATTACTATTGGAGGTGAGAACGCAAGAGGAAAAATTTTATAAAGCATTTCACTCGGTGCCTTCTGCAATTGTGCTCTCCAGGCCGGATACCGGAGAAATTATCGAAGTCAATGATAGTTTTGAGCAAATGTCGGGTTATCGAATAGCTCAAGTGCTTGGGAAAACGACCGTGGATTTAAAACTTTGGGATCAGGAAGAAGACCGATTGAAGCTATTTAAAAAAGTAGCGGCAGGCGAAGCGCAGGGTCTGGAAATTCAATTGCGTAACCGGGCCGGCAAGCTGTTAACCGGTCTATTTTCTGCTGATATGATTGATATTAATGGCGAGGAAATCATCCTCTCCAGTTTTAGCGATATCACCGAAATTAGCGAGATTAAGCAGCAATTACATGAATTGGCAACCCATGATCCACTGACCAAACTACCGAACCGATCATTGTTTTATGATCGCTTTGAAATTGCTCTGGCAAGCGCACAGCGCAAACAAAGACGTCTAGCGGTCATGTCCCTGGACCTGGATAATTTGAAGACCATTAATGACCAGTATGGACATTTGGTCGGTGACAGCGTATTGATCGAAACGGGCAATTTGTTAGTCGCTTCATTGAGAAAATCAGATACGGTTGCCCGTTTCGGGGGAGATGAATTCTTGATTTTGGTTTGTGATATACACCAGCGAGATGATGCTCTCAAAATAGCCCAAAAGGTCATCGAAAGCTGTAGAAACCCGTTAACCATTAACGGCTCAGATGTTTCGGTGACAGCTAGTCTGGGAGTAGCTATGTACCCAGATGATGGCTCTGATTTGCATACCCTGATCAAAAAATCGGACCAGGCTTTATATTATGTCAAGGAAAATGGACGAGACGGTTATCATCTTGGATAGTCATAGCTCACGGACTTGTTGAGTTCCTGGGTTCAACTCGAAGTAAAGTGTTCCTGGATGGTGATCCTGAAAAGCCACAACGCGCTTACCGACTGGCGAATATAGATAGCCGCCGCCAGGAAAATCCTCATCGATGGATTTTCTTTGATCCTTTTTGAGTCTTTATTTGTATACTTGTTAGTTCAAGTTTTTCCATTAGGGCATGGTAGAATCTTACCCTATTTGATTCTCGATTTCTATAACCAATATCATAAAGTTGTCAAATATGTCTTCGTTCCTCGGTTACCTGTTTAGGCGGTTCCTTTCCCTTCTGGTTACACTGTTTGTCATTACTGCCTTTCTGTATGCCACGGTGATGTTAACACCGGCTGAAACCCGGGCAACGTTGTACATACCCAAGAAATTATCACCGCGCATGACGGAGCAGATGTATCAAAAGATGGTTGATAACATCATCGAGCGTAACCATCTCAATGATCCGTTTCCTGTCCAGTATTTTTATTGGCTCACCAACCTTTTCCAGGGCAACTGGGGTTACAGCCCGACCATGCAGGAAGATGTATTTACCGCAATCCTCCGTCGTATCCCTGCGACAGCAGAGTTAACTTTCTATTCCATCCTGGCTTTCATCCCGCTTGGCATTATCAGCGGAGTGCTGGCAGGTTCTAAAAAGAATAAGTTGACCGATTATGGTTTTCGCTTGACTGCTTTTATTGCCACTTCTTTACCGCCATTTATTCTTGCCATGGTGCTCATGGCTATTTTTTACGTTCAGCTTTATTGGTTCGCGCCAATGCGGACCAGCTCATCGATTGGCCTGCTCATCTCTTCCGAAGAGTTTCGCAATTACACGGGTTTTTTGACTTTTGACGGCCTGTTGAATGGCAGGCTGGATGTCACGGTAGACGCCTTCCGCCACCTTGTGATGCCGGTATTCACCCTGGCAATAGCACATTGGGCTACCCTTGGGCGAGTTACAAGGGCCACGATGATTGAAGAGTTGCACCAGGATTATGTCATCGCAGCCAGGGCGCGAGGCATAAACGAAAAACGGGTCGTTTGGCGGCATACCCTTCGCAATGTAGTCTCTCCGGCGCTGACCAGCAGCATTCTATCAGCCACGTCACTGCTGACCGGTATATTTATTGTGGAAATTATCTTTAATTTTCACGGAATCTCGTATGTAGCTGTAAGCAGTATGGCACAAATTCCCGATGCTCCATCAGCCATGGGCTTTGCTTTGTATAGTGTAATCGTTGTGTGGGTTCTAATGAGTGTTCTGGATGTGGTTCACTTGGTCTTGGATCCACGAGCGCGAGTGGAGGCTTGAAATGAGAGCACTGCAGCGCTATTTTTCTCGATGGGAAAACTTATTGGGTTTATTTCTGGTGATGTTCTTTGTGGTGATGGCTCTAGCAGCTCCCGTCTTATCGCCCGTTGACCCGGCTAACCCTGGTCTCACGAAGGTTGTGGGAAAAGTGAATGACTTTGAACCTCGCCCTCCGAGCTCAGTCGCCCCATTGGGTACATTGTCCAGGCAAATTAGTGTTTATCACTCTCTGGTTTGGGGATCTCGCTCAGCGCTCACTTTCGGTGTTACTGTGTCAATCGCAGTGGCCATGATTGGCATCCTGATTGGGACAGCCAGTGCTTATTTTGGCGGCTGGGTTGAAAGGGTGTTAATGGGGATTACAGATGCCTTTTTATCATTCCCTGTCATTGCTGGGGTTGTCCTTATCCAGCAGTTAGCAACGATTGTGCTTTATAATTTTGGGATTCGCTACTACCCAGGCGGGGTTGTCGGTATGGTCACCCCATCAGGCGGGTATTCCGAGGTCCCCAAGGATTTGCCATTCATCATCGAAATGTTACAGAATATCGACCCGGTTCTGATTACATTTATTCTCTTTTCCTGGATGATTTATGCACGGTTGATGAATACAGTTGTGCATCGGATCAAACAGACGGAATATGTTCAGGCAGCGCGTGCTCTCGGCGCCAGTCATTCCCAAATAATATTTCGCCATTTGATCCCCAATGCCATTGCTCCGGCAGTTGTCCTGGCCGCCCGTGATGTGGGCGGCATGGTGCTGCTCCAGGCTACCTTCACCTTCATCGGTTTGGGTGGCGCTTCGGTGTGGGGATCACTCCTCGTCAATGGCCGCGATTGGATCATCACCTCTGGAGGAATCTTTACCTATTGGTGGGTTTTTCTTCCAGCGGCATTAGCACTGGTCTTGTTTGGTATCGGTTGGAATCTACTCGGAGATGGTTTGAATGACGCCTTGAATCCACGTACACGGTAATCATTCAGACGCTGCGTCCCCAAGACCGCACCAGGTCCAACTCAAATCCCATAATCTCTTTGCCTTATTTTGATCATACGAATCGATGCTGGAATGGGTATCTTTACCATCGACGATAAACTTGCCTTGCATGTTTCCGTAGTGTGGGTCGGTAGCCACAGCCAGGTAGGCATCAGATGCCTGATCCAACGAACGGGCAAAGGGCATGCGTGTCATGAGCTGGCTGTATAAGAAGCGCTCCAAAGTATTTGTGCGCCGGCTGCCAATTGCTTCGGGTACAAATCCAGGACATACTGCCAGGGAAACCACACCCGTACCGGTTACCCTTCGTTGTAATTCATACGCAAACCACATGTTTGCCAGTTTGGAATTTTTATAGAACACCCTGGCATTGTAGTACTTTTTCCCGTCCAGATTGTCGAAGTCGAAGTCTGGGGCTGGTCCCATTCCATATCCGGGCACATGCAGCTGAGACGAAACAGTGATCACCCTGGATGGAGCAGATTGGACCAGGTCGTCGAGCAAGCAAATTGGTCAGCAAGAAATGCCCGAGATGATTGGTGGCAAGGGTTAATTCGAAACCATCCGCTGAGAAGCTGGCTTGCTCTCCAGGAACTGAGCCGCCTGCGTTGTTGATCAAAACATGCAGAGGGTAGCCTTTCTCCTGAAAAGCGGCTGCACATTGGCGTACGGAGGTGAATGAAGACAGGTCGAGCGGGATCGACTCAAGGCTGGCATGCGGATAGCTTTCACGAATTTGGGCTATCGCTTGTGCGCTGGTTTTTTGGTTTCTTGAAGCCAGGATGACATGGAAACCGTGCTGGGCTAATTTTGTGGCAGTGGCAAATCCGATGCCGCTATTCCCACCCGTAATCATGGCAACAGGATGGTCTTGAGAAAATTGGCTTTTTTTCTGCAATTTAAATCTCCTTCGAAAATGGATCAGAGCAGCATATCTCTCACTTGCTTAAGAAATAAATCCGAGATATTCTCGCAGACTTTGATCTGTTCGTTAAAAACTGCGTGTATTTTTAGCAGGATTATATCTTATCATTCCAGACGTTCACTGCAACTATCAGCAGCTGGCAATTTATGGGACATAAATCTGCTCATTAGCTTTGAGATTACTGGGACGGATTTATTCGCTATTCAATTCTAAATTGTCAAGAGTGGCTAGCAAGGTCGGCAGATATTGCTCAAAAGGCTTGTTACTTTGCTCATAGATCGCCAGCGCATCGTCGAGCGGCTTGATGAGCAGGAAGCCTGTCGATTCTAGCCGCTCAAGTTGTTGAGCACGCAAACCAGCGTCATCCAACATGCGCAGGTTGATGGCGCGGTTGAACGATTCTTCCAAAACGCTTGCCCAGGTCCCGTACCCGGAGGGCATTGTCTCTTTCAACACAGCATACAAGCGACGTGAGGTCGAGTTGGGAATTTGCTCGATTTGTTGGTCGAGCATCGGTCCAATCACGGAATGTAGAACTTCATGCTCGATCAAACCCATCAGGCTGAGTTCTGTTTCTGTGGGACCAGAAACCACGTAGGCTATGTCTCCCACTTGAGGGCCAGTGCCACTGTAATATGCATCCAGCGGATTTGGAATGATGACCACCTGTTGAAATGGCAGGTCACCTGTTTTTAAGTAAGCCTGTATGTTGATCAGTGATTGTTTGGCCAGTGGTTGCCAGCGAGTGATTTCAGCCTGATATGCTGGTTGTACCTCCTGCCATAATGTGGGAATATCCGCTTCGTGGTAGAACCCCTCCAATGCCTTGTCCAGTCCCTCGAAGTTCGCAGCGGGTGTGGAAACCCACCAGCCTGCTTCAGCTCGCCCGAATGCCGGAGGGTTGCCTCGCTGAAGAGCCCAGACAACCAGGTGAAAATCTGGGACGCGTTCGAAAAATGGTTTTAGCTGTGCCAGGCTGGGTAGACTTTTCTCGGACAAGGCAGCCCGCACCTGTTGGCGAATTGGCGACATCTCCATTCCCTGGTACTCGCGATCAAACCCTGCGGCGTTGAGCGCAGCAAACAGGGTGAAGAACGCGCTCGTCAGCAACGACGACCACAAATTGAGAGCCATAATCTGGTTGCTTAGCAGAAACAGGTTCTAGCCTTCCAGCCGCCTCCGCGGGCAGTTGCAATACAAAGACCAAGGAAACTATGACGACAAGTAGGATGATCAGTATATACCTTTTTTTCATGGCTACATCTCCAGGACTGATTCTACAGCCAGCAAGAACGGGTCCTTGCGCACTTCCTAGTGAAACTGACTGCTAAACATGGCAAGTATTTGTGATAAGGGTGAAGATTAGCATACAAGAGTTCCCCAAGCAGGACTTTTATAAATGTCGCCGCCAACCTGAAGCTAAATGACTGCATTTAGTTGAATGGGTAACTCTCGATGAAGCGTGTGAGAAAGAGATAGGGTTCTTTGACAAGAGTCATCTTTTCTCCTCCAATAAAACAAGATGCCGCCCGATGAAGGCAAAAGCTATCAGGAGCGATGCTGTAATCCAAGCGCCCAGGCTGAAAACATCAGGGCCATACAGCGCCAGGCCAGCGCCGAATATAATCAGAAGGCCGGCAAGGATTGCAAACATCTTCATACCGTAAAGTGTGATGAAGGGCAGGTAGTGTGTGCCAACCACAACCATGGCTGCAGGAAAGAACCAGTTCTCGCGATAAAGTGTAGCAGCGCCGACCAGTAAAAAGTTGAGAGGAACGGTGAAGGCAACCTGTGAGCCAAGCGACCATAAACCGTTTTCCGGGCTAACCTTGCCGGGCCGGCCCATCAGACGAATTAACAGTTGGGTGAGAGGAAAGATGCCCATGCTACCGAAAAAGAGCGTTGCCATACCAACCACTGGCGAGATCCAGGATGCAAGTGCAGCAGCCGCCAGCCATATAAGTCCAGAAACTAATTGTCCGGCAAATCCACCCATAAAGGCGGAGCGCATTTCACGTTGATAATCGTTTAGATTCATTTGTTTTTTCTCCAAATATCACAATGTTACAGCATAAAAATCATGAGAACGGTAGTGAAATCTAATAGCGCATGCATGATCATCAGATAGGGAAACAGACGTGGGCGTAATTTCAGACTTAAGCCCAACAAGAAAGCTAACGGAATGAACATACCCAGCCGCCAGATGATGAAGCGCCAATCGAATATTAAAGGTAAAGTAATGTGCTGGAGCGCCAAAAAGAAAGATGCCAGCACCCACGCCAGCCAACCGTTGCCGAGTTGCTTTTCAATACGCGGCATGGCGTAACCAAAATAGGTAGGTAATTCTGCGAAGGCAATCGTGAGTGGAAAGAGCAAACTGACCACCCTGGCCCACTGCGGCAATTGGCGGAACATCAAAGCCGAGGCGATTTCTTCGGAACCAAACAGCATTCTTGCCAGCCATATATTGGGTAGGATTGCCAAGGGCATTAACACAATGAATATAAGAAACGTAAGCCCCAGGTCTTTCCAGAATTTCTTCATAGAAACCGGGATGAAATTGAAGTAGCGCAAGTTTTCTCGGTTAAAAAGCCAGGCCAGCAAGACAATAGAAACCAGGTTTGTCAACAAGGCGCTGAACGTCCACCAGGCTGAAGCATCTTCCCAGGGAGTTGTAGAACCAGACAGATTCAGCAATACGGCAATCAGAAACTGGAAAAAGGCAAAGAACACAGTGCGAGAAAATAATATCAGCCAGGGGGTGATCGGTTTGGTTACTTGGGGATTCATGAATATACTCTTGCTAAATGCTTGATGTTACGAGCCCGATCCATTCCGTATCGTCTGTGTAAGGAGTGCCGAGCAGGTCGTTCCAGGCGCTTTGCACAATAAAGCCGGCTTGTTGCAATTCGGCAGTAATGGTTTCACGCGAGAAATCCTGGAACCAATTACGGTAGATTGTAATCCTGTTATTCTCCTCGATCACAATTGCCTGGTCGAGAAATATGGACTGTTCCGGGTAATCGAAACCTTCCTCCAGCACCAGGTGCGGACATGTTTTCCAGAATCCCTGCTCAGAGGCATACCAACCATTCCGATTGCCGTGTTTGTGACGGTGGGCGCGGGTGGTGACGTCTAGTACGAAATAACCTCCTGGTTTCAAGGCACGTCGCACATTACCAAGCAGCTTGCTGCGCTGGGTAGGGGAAAGCGGACAATAATCGCCATAAATTAGCAGAGCTGCATCATAAAAGCTGTCGTCTTCCAGGGTCAGATAATCTTGATAGCGATAGTCAATGTCCAGATGATGTTGAGCTGCGTATTGCCTGGCGTACTCGATTGATCGTTGAGAATAATCTACGCCGGTAACCTGCAATCCCTTCTCGGCCAGGCGGGCAGAATAAAGACCAGGACCGCAACCCAGGTCGAGTATCCTGTTGCTTGCTTGGAGATCGAGTGTGGTTAACAGCCAATCTACGGTTCCTTGGATCGTTTCTAGGCGACGGCTGGCTAGGTCATTGGTCACATCGAGGTGCGCCTTGAGCATTTGAGAGGAGATATACGGATCATCCCAAAAAATCGGCTCGCCAGGGGTAAAAGGTTCGGGTTTCTTTTGGGCTTGCAGTATCAGGTTAAAATTCATTTAGATCCTTCTTCCATATCTGGTCAGTCCCGAATATTCTTAAGTAATATTGTTACCATTACGAGGTTTGCCAGGGCAATCGTGGGAAAAACTACGATTTCTACTATGCTAACCGGTACTCCGACACGCATCATATTGAGAGCCATCAGGCTGACTGCAGTTCCCATCGTCAGGAATTTCATCAAGCCAACTGAAGACAGCAAGTAACCCCAAGGATGCCGGCGTAACAACAGGATGCCGGAAAGCAAGCATACTGGGACAATGATCCCCAAATCCATAACCTGGATGAACATGCTGGTGGTGTTTTCCAGGGATGGAATAGCATCAGGTGCGAATGTCTGCAGCAATGCGCCCCAACCAGGCCAGGGTCAGAAAGGCTGCTGCGAAGAATAAGAGTCCAGCAATCCAACCGCGTGGCAGTTTGTCGGAGAAGTGCGCAGGCATACTTTCAATATCAAAAGACATCATCAACAGTACAAAGGAGAAAAGGCTCAGGCTCAACAAGGCGACATAGATTATGAACAGAGCGTTGTAGTGCGCCCCGAAAGCCATAGTTATGTAAGTATACAGGATAAATCCCAGTGTACCCGCTAACAAAATGCGACCGCGTAAGGAGCCGCGTAATGTCAGCCAAAATGATATCGCCAGCAGAGGGAGGCCGAGTACCAGTGTCACAAGGTCATTGGCCTGCATTTGGGAAGCCGAGCTGACCGTATCCCAATAATACAAACCCCGGGCATTGATGGTGACCGTTTCACCCCTGAAAGTGGTCAGCGAGTAAGGTACGCCTTCAGCAGGCCATACACCGGCCAGGGCAGCGAATAAAGCAAGGCAGAAAATTACAGGGATAAGCCAATTAAGCACATTCGTGTATTTCATAAATTCTCCTTATGGTCGGTAATCTCTTTCAGTAGTTTTAGGAATTCATCTGGAGGAAGTTGTTTTGAAATGAAAAGATCCAGATCGAATTTTTTGACGATTTTCTCGTCTTCCGGCTTGACGCTGAGTGCCAGCAATTTGGAGGAGGGGCAGCTTTTTCGCAGAGCCGGGACAAAGCGCTGAGGATGCAAACCGGGCAAGTTCCAATCGAACAATATTACATCTGGGGTAGTCCTGGACACTTGGGTCAGCAACACTTCAGTGTTTTGCGCTTCTCCAATAATCTCGAAATCTGCTTGTTCCTCCAACAAGAGCCGCATAGCATCCAATACATGCCTCTCACTTTCAGCAAGAAAAATCTTCTTCATAAAAGTCTCCATCATTGTTTTCTATCCGGATTCTAAAAGAAGAACTCCCCGACCACAATCATCGGTCGAGGAGTAAATTGCCTGTGCGTAAGATTGGTTTTCAATCTGTTCTTTTGACCAGGTGATGTTGCAATGCATAGGAAACCGCTTCAGTGCGACTTGCCACACCCAGTTTAGTAAGGATGCTGCTTACATGAAACTTGGCAGTTGACAGGCTGACGAATAATTTCTTGGAGATTTGTGCGTTGCTCAATCCCTGTACCATCAACGCGAGAACTTCCCGTTCCCGGTCGGACAGATCGTCGCCAGGTCTTTCAAAGGTGGAGCGCGCCGCCTGGATTAACGCTTGAGCGGCTTCGGGAGCCAGAGTGGGCTTACCTGCGTACGCGGCTCGGATGGCATCCGCCAGTTCGTCGGCAGAAATATCTTTGAGCAAGTAGCCGATTGCCCCAGCCTGCAACGCACCCTGTACCAGGTCTTGTTCCTTGAAACTGGTTAAAGCGATTACCTGAATTCGCGGTGATTGTTCCTGAATTTTGCGGGTGGCGGTTGCCCCATCCATGCCTGGCATAACCAAGTCCATCAGAACGACATCCGGTTGCACCTGCTGGCATAATGTGATCGCTCGCTCGCCGTTGGATGCTTCACCGGCCAGCTCCAGGTCATCGAAGGCTGATAAAAAGGCGCCCAGACCGCTGCGCACAACGGCATGATCATCCACAAGCAGAACTCGAATGGGTTTAGTATCAGTCATTTTTATACTCCTGGTTTGAGTTCGTCCAAAGCAGCTTTAGATGGGTACCGCCTTGCATCTGGCTGCATATATTAAGTTGTGCGTTCACACTACGGGCGCGTTCGCGCATAATGCCCAATCCCAGCCCTTCAAAGTTGTTTTCCAGCGGCTCAAAACCTATTCCGTTGTCTTCCACCAATAATTCTGCCTTTTCAGGCAAGCAATTCAGGCGTACCTTTACCTGGGTTGCCTCAGCGTGCTTGGCGATGTTGTTGAGGGCTTCCTGGATGATACGGTAAAAGGCTTCTTTGATTTCCGACGGTGGGTTTTGGATACAATTGCATTCATAAGATGTGGGCAGGCGTGATCGGGCAGTGAAGGCATTAACCTGGTGTCCAATCAGATCACCCAGGTCGGTATCGACAAGTGCAGCGGGACGCAGTTCTACTAGTAGGGTGCGCATCTCCGATAAGGCGCCGCGGGTTAATTCCCGCAATTCTTCCAATCTGCGGCGGCCATCAACAGGGTTTCGCTCCCAAATTCTAGGCAAGACATCAGCGATCATGCTGGCAGAAAAAAGTGTCTGTGTGACAGCATCATGCAGATCGCGAGCAAGGCGGTTGCGCTCGGCAGCGATGGCGGCTTGCTTTACCTGGTAGAACAACCTTGCGTTTTTAATGGTAACACCCAATTGGTCGGCGATGGACTGGAACAAGGCAAGTTGCGACTCGCTGAAGAAACCTCCTTCCGGTCCGATGATCACCAATACACCTAGCTGGCTCTCCCGTGTTTGAATGGGCAATAAAGCCCCGGGTTCAAGCAGCCCCTTATCAATGTCCGGGGCGATATACTTGGCTTCGCCACGCTCAAGCATGGCCTGGCAGATGGCAACGATTTCAGATAAAGCCTCAGGATCCAGCACCTGTTCTGGGCGAAGAATGTAAGGGGTTAATTGGTTGGTGAGTTCATCCAGCAGCATCACCCCGACCCGAGAGGCTTTCACCAGTGCAACCACCCGATCCAAGGTTTTCTCTAGGGCGTCAGCCAGGTTCACCGCGGGTTGGCGGTTGCCGAGACATCCAATAAAACCTGTAGTTCCTGGGTGCGTGCTTCGACACGTTGTTCTAGAGTCTGGCGAAACTGCACCTGCTCAGTTACATCTACCGCCATGTTCAAAATACCAACAATTTCTGAATTTTCTTTGAGTGGGGCAAGGACGACATTCCAGAAAGTTGCAATTCCGCCTGATTCCAGGCGAATGTTGCTTTCATGCACGATCTCGCCTGCCAGGACTCGTTCAAAGAGCGGTAAGATACTGCTTTCGCTGCCCGGAAGATGGTTGAAATACCCCACGCCAGGCGCGAGTGGAGCACCCGTCAGGGGAGCGTAACGCACTGCGAAATCCCCCCATGTTGGGTTGAAACGCTGAATATGAAATTGTCGGTCGAGGATAGCAACACCCATCGGCATTCGTTCGAACAGCAATTCGAAAAGATTGGCTTGCTGAGTATTTGCAGGCATCGCTTCACCGTTTGATTGCGGGTTGGTTTCGTTAGACATGTGTTGGCCTCATTGTCAAATTATATAACGAAACCCGCATCGTTAGCCTATCTGGACAAGATGTAACTCGCATGGTTCATATCCGGAGGGGCATAGTACACAGTCTGATTATTATCAGCTGGTACGAGAGTAACCCCATTCAGGCCGTGCTATGGTTGGTTTCACCCGGTTTCAGCCTGGCCTATGTAAAAGACATACCCATACCAGTCTGAAAATTGGCGGTACAAGTCTATTTCCGCTTTCTCACTATCAAGGTGTTGCTGGGCTCCTGGATCATCGCGGTATTGCTCTCGTAAGGCAGCGATGCGCGTGGACATGGGATGGTAGTAATTATCCCACCAGTCGCTTTCAGGCAAAGTGAAATGTCCAATCTCTCGATAACCTGCTGATGACATACGTCTCAGGTTGTCATCTACCGTCCCCATCCCAGGGTAGTCATTCATCCAAAAACGCCGTGGGGTCTCAGGCGGATCCGGTTTAATCCAGGAGAGCTCGGTGACGGCGATAAAACCACCTGGCTTTAACAGTCGGCGCCATTCGCGCAGGCCACGCTCGAAGCCCATAATGTATACAGTACCCTCCGACCAGATCAAATCGAATAGCTGGTCGAATTTCAGCTCGAACATCGAAGCGTTGATCGGATGGATACGTCCAGCCACACCAGCCTGGGTTGCACGACTCACGAGGTCGTCCAGGAAGGGTTCGTGTGTATCAACTGCAGTAATCTCAGCCTGGCTGGCGAGCGCCAGGGCGATTGTTTGAGCGCCAGGTCCACAACCGATGTCAAGGATGCTTGGCCGAGCAGGCAGGTTGGGCAGCATGGAGAACGCCTTAAGGGTGGAAGCATCGCTACCCGGAGCTTCACGCGGCAGTTCACAGTGAATTTGCCAGAATATCTTATGATCAAGCGGATCTGTCATGAGTCTCCTTGATCATCGATCTTGTTTTGTTCCACTTCTTTTTTGATCTCTCGCAGAGATCGCAGAGAACGCAGCAAATTTTTGGAAAATCTATCTCACGGATCATTTTGTATGGACCACAAAGTGCGAAAAGCTTATCGGTGGGAATCGCCACCAGTGAAAGCCTGTGATTACACCACTTACTCGAGGGGTATCCCTGGCAGGGGTTTAAGGTTGGGCTTTGAATAGGGACCCAGGCGAAATGCTTCTACCAGCGTCTCTTTTAGTGATAATAAGCCATGCTCATCTGCTTCAACAGGCGCATAACGTGTGATCCGACCTCAGCAGCGAGCTCGTGCAGACGCGTATCTAGATGCTGCCAGGGTTCCATCTGCTCGAGAATCTCTGCCCTTTGGTTGAGTTCTTCTTCGACTTTGCTGACGAACATCTTAGCTTTGAGGGCGCGGACATATTCCATTTTTTCCTGCTCACGTTGGTCGTAGGCGTCTTCCAATTCAGGCCAGTCTTCCATGATTTCTCCTTGTTTGGATCAGTGTTTGTATGCCCTTCAGGGATTTCCCGTTGAACATCATCAGGATGGCTTCGAGCTGTGGGCGGGTGAGGGGGCTGCCGGGCATCAGCAGGCTGCGCAAGGGATTTTCACGCAGGGAGGCGCGTACCATAGCACCCGTGGGGGTGTCATCTGCGATATCGGTCATTTTTGTGGAGAAATAGCTGATCAAGCGATGGAATAACCTGCCGGCGAAGGTTACGGTCATGTCTTCCAGGGGGGTGTTGAGCGTGAAGTTACCTTTACCTTGTGATTTGATTCGGCGGGAGCGGTTTGCCTAGCAAGGCTTCGAAATCCAGTTGTCTGAAACCACGGCGGAAGCCGCGTTCCTGTGTTGGATGGAAGTATACCGCCAGCCTCGTTATATCTTCGGGGTGAGCTTTTTCTTTATCGCCGCTTATGTGTATCATGGCTGATAGGCGGATATCCCGGGATGAAGCGCCGACCAGGATTTCGAAGTCTCCCTCTTCGACGACCCAGGTATGGCAGTGTGCATCATAAAAGGCAAAAGCGCGCCGGTCCAGCTGTATAGTACACATGACTTTCCTGGTCTGGCTCGAGCTCCACTTTGGCAAACCCCTTGAGTTCTTTGTCGGGGCGAAACTGGCTGGCGTGCAGGTCCTTCACGTAGACTTGGGCGATTTCCTTCCCGTTGCGCTCGCCTGTATTCTGAATCTTGAAGGATACGGAAACCATTTCACCCTCCTGAGCAACTTCCAGGTCTCGGTAGGCAAAGCTGGTAAAACTCAACCCATGCCCAAAGGGAAAAAGCACTGCGACTTTGGCGCTATCGTAAAAGCGGTAACCCACATACAGGCTCTCGAGGTAAGGGACCGTGACAGGTCCACCGGGGTACGGTTGTGCAGGTGTATCTGTAAAAGCGAGCGGGAAGGTCTCGGCAAGTTTGCCGCTGGGGTTAACTTTGCCCAACAAGATATCTGCCATCGCACCGCCGCCAGCTTGCCCGCCCAGGTAGCCTTCCAGGATGGCTGATACAGCTTGTACCCAGGGCATCTCTACCGGCGCTCCGTTGCTGAGCACTATTACCACTTTCTCATGGATGGTAGACAGGCGCTCGATGAGCGTGTTGTGCCCAGGTGGCAATTGCATGTGCCGGCGATCGATTCCTTCGATTTCATCCATCTCGGTCAAACCGGCGCAAATCACGACCACGTCCGCTTTTTGGGCAACTTCCTCGGCTGCCTGCAGCAGATTTTCACTGCTCTCGCCTTTTTCGTCATAACCTGGTGCATAGAGTACGTTGGCTTCACCCACCAGCTTCCTCAGCTCCTCATGCAGATTTTCCAACCGGGTCGGATTAACCTGAGAGCTGCCAGCGCCTTGGTAACGCGGCTGTTTGGCAAAACGACCGATCAGGGCGATGCGGGCGTTCCCCTGCAACGGCAATAGATCGTTTTCGTTTTTGAGCAGCACCACGCCTTCTCCAGCCACACGCCGAGCCACGGCGTGCTGAGCATCCAGGTCTAAGGGTGCGTTTGCCGGTTGGGCGGCCTGTGCCTTCATCACCAGCTCTAGAATGCGTGCTACTGAGCGGTCCAGGTCAGCTTGATCCATCTCCCCAGAATGCACAGCCGCCACAATCTGCGCCTGGTTCCCGTTCGGCGCACCTGGCATTTCCAGATCGACTCCAGCATTCAGCGCTAGCACAGGGTCGTTCATCGCCCCCCAATCCGTGAGCACCAATCCCTGGTAGCCCCACTCATCTCTCAAGATTTCCGTCATGAGCTGACGGTGCTCACTGGCGTAGATGCCATTAATGCGGTTATAGGAACACATAACCGTCCAAGGCTGGGCTTTCTTGACTGCGATCTCGAACGGCAGCAAGTAGATTTCGCGTAAGGCGCGCTCATCTACGATCGAATCGCAGGTCATGCGGCGATATTCCTGGTTGTTGGCGGCAAAATGCTTGAGCGAAGTACCCACGCCCTGGCTTTGCACGCCCAGAATAAAGCTGCTGGCCAGCTCGCCTGCCAGGAAAGGGTCTTCGGAGTAGTATTCGAAGTTGCGCCCGCACAAGGGAGAGCGCTTGATATTGACCCCCGGTCCCAGCAGCACGCTCACATTCTCATGTAAACACGCTTCGCCCAACGCCTGACCTACCTGGTAGATCAAATCCCGGTTCCAGGTAGATGCCAGGGCGGAAGCGGTTGGGAAGCAGGTAGCCGGCAGGCTGGGGTTGAGCCCAGCAATACCGGCATCCTCGGGTTGTTTGCGCAAGCCATGCGGACCATCTGCCACCATGATGGAGGCGATACCAAGCCGTTCCAGGCTTTTCAGGTTCCACATATCCTTACCGGAACACAGGCAAGCCTTTTCTTCGAGGGTCATTTGTGCGATGAAGTGCTGGATGTCCTGCATGGTCACCTTTTTTCAGCTGGTTGCGGTGATTTCAGAGTCGGGTGCAATCTCCCAGCGCTCGAAGCGGCGGATGATGATATTCTCGCCGGTCTGCGCAATTTTTTGCTGCAGCAATTGGGCGATGGTCAGGTCTTCGTTGCGGATATAGCCCTGGTTGAGCAGCACCTTCTCTTTCTTGTATTTTTCTACCATACCGTTGACAATCTTGTCAATCACCGGTTGCGGTTTCCCAGCGAGGTGGGCTTTGGAGGTGGTTTCTGAAACCAGCTCATCAAGAACCTGTGCAGGGATATCGGCTTCGCTAACATAGAGCGGTGTGGAGGCAGCAATCTGCAAAGCGATTTCGTGGGTAAAATCCAGGAACGGCGTCGATCGGCTGGCAAATTCTGTCTCGGTATTGATCTCTACCATCACGCCGATGCGCCCGTTGTTGTGCGCATACAACTCGATTTTACCTTCTTGCGCATCGCGCCCGTTTTGTTTGATGGCTTTGGAGGCTGCAATCTCACGTAGTAAAGCCAATGCCTGCTCAAAATCCTGCCCGGATTGCTCCAGGATCTGGCTGCATTGCATCACGCCTACACCGGTCTCTTGACGTAACTGTAAGATGGTCTCTTTTCTGTTCATGGTTTTGCCTCGTTGTCTTTCAAATAGTTTTTCTCTCGTAAATCAAGCATGGTCTGACGTGTCCAGGCTAGCTCGGTCTGAAATGTATCCAACAGGTTTTGGTGAATGCGCCTCCACAGATTTACCTCTCGTTTCGAACGCTTTGGCCAAGCGCCAGTAGTCTCGGCCTGACCCTGGTATAACTTCAAACGCTGCTCGACTTCGGATTCGTAGCGTTCCAGCAACTCGATTAACTGCTCATCGGAGAGCAGATCGCACCAGGCCAGCTGGATTAGGAAATTCTTGTGCAGCTCTGGTAGATCTGGCGTGGCTTGCAGGCTGTTTTGCAACTCGGCCAGTCCTTTTTCTGTGATCGAATAGATCTTCTTGGCTGGCAGGCTCTCCTGCGGCTGCACCTGGTAGGTGACCAGCCCGTCTTTTTGCAGCTCGAGCAGGTTTTTGTAAACCTGGTTGTTATTGCCCGACCAGTAAAAGATGTCCGATTCGCTTAGTATCTTTTTCAGGTCGTAGCCGGATAGAGGCTTCCAGCTTAGAAAGCCGAGGATGGTTGCGCGCAAGTCCATAGACGCTCCATTAAGTAGGATAGGATAAACATAGGATATTAATAACATATAACAGAGGAGATTGTCAAGGATAAAAAATGGGGTTAAGACTTAGCAGGTTGTGATAGTTCGCGTGAGGTTCTTTTGCGTTTAAATCAATAAGAAAACCCTAATTATCATAATCAGGATTTTCTTTTTTGATCTCTCGCAAAGTCGCAAAGTACGCAAAGAATTTCTTATCTCTCGCAGAGACGCAGAGTGCGCAGAGATTTCTTTCTTGAAATAAGCTCACAAGTCATTTTGCATAGCCCACGAAGTGCGATTAGCTTATATTGGGTTATTGTTTTGATTTAGACGGTCTATTCAGCCTAAGGCGATGGCTCGTTTACGTAAACCTTCAAATGATGAATTGTCCCATCTCGTTGGAATATATGCTGGCTGTTTTCTGCATCCAGACAATCGCCATCAATCTTAACGATTTCTCCATCTGTTTTGTGAATTTCAATATGTGGTTTTTTGGTTAATTGAATAACAATAGGGGTCTCACAAACAGTGAAGCCCAGGCAGCCTGGCGCTCAAGTTAATTTGCTGATGTTTTCCACGAACATCCTGATAATCAAAAAGCTCGGATGCCTTTAGCAACTCTTTTGGATCAATAAAGAAAGAATTGAATGTGAGACGACCATTTTCAATTACCAGCCCAACTTCAGCCTGTCGGGCAATTACTTCTTCCTTCACCACACCTGTCATTCCAGGCTGCCGTGCTCCTTGCCCTTTAGGACTGTGCGAGTATGGATCCGTTGGAAAAGCGCCAAAAACAGAGGGGGATTTGTTGAATCCAAGCCCAGAGCTAATCTCAAAATATCTTTCTACCAAATCTTTCACGAACTCTTCACGACGGTAACGCAACGCAATTTCCTGGGTAACCAGGAGTAATTTTGAAACCATGTGCCAGTAGATGCTGCCAAGTCCTTCATAGGCAAAGAAAGTGCCGGATCTGCCTGTGAACTCAGTGTGGTGGAATGTATCTTCAAATAGCGTGGCAATTTTCTTGCTTTCGGCAGCGACCAGTTCAACATATTGCGACTGTTTTGACAGGATTTCAAGTGCTTGGTAAACATCTTTGAGGTTGTGTAATTGTCCGCTGAAATGATAGTTACCATCTATATCCCGAACAAACAAAGTTTTATCGTGCGAATCTGCCAAAAGTGAGGCTAACTGTAAATTCTTTACTTGTTCTGCTTTGAGACTATTTTTTTCCAAAAAACCTGGCAAGTTCTTGTCTGGATAAAGAAGATAAGTGTTCCGGTCATTGCAGTATAAAGAGCTATTCCGTAAACTTCGCAATACCTCAAGCGATTCTTCACCTGATAGCATTCCTGATGAAAGAATGGCGACCTGCCCCTCGAGCATTTCCTGCAAATGACTGATTGTTGAGGTTTCTTCACCGAAATGCAGGATATTGTATGTATGGTAGAGATTATCTCTGCGCTGGTTCGCGCGCAAAGAATGCTCAATATGATTTTGAGCTAACTTAAGAAAATTCAGCAAATCATCCCTTGAGAGAGTGGATAATTCACCTGAAAAACCATGCGTGTAAACATTCCAGCGATAGTCGCTCCCTGCCAGTCCAAGCGCATCCATCATGGCGCGTCTTTGCCTATCATCAAATGAAATCTCAAGATTGGGTTCGAAGCGCTCAAGAATTGCTTTCACATGCTTGAATAACAGGCAGATTTCCTGGCTAATTTGCAGATTTATGATAGCTGTTTTGCTGAATAGTTCATGGCAGAAGACGACGTAACGCCGCAGGTAACTTAACGTGACAACGGATAATCCTTTCCCAACCAGGGCATTATTTGCATCGTTCCACTCTGGGCGTTGTGTGTTCATCCAGATACCACCCTCCGGTACAAAATTAACCAATTTTGCTAGTAAGAGGGTGAGTAGTTTTTCTGCAAGCGAAGTATGCAGAACCTGATCATCTGGGGTTAATAGCAATTTTCCATCTGTGCCAATTTTTTCAACTAGCTCATCAATTTTCTTTTCGGTAGAATGATCAAATTGAATAGTATTGTATGGATCCTTTACTAATTCAGGATAAGATTTAATGCGGTACGGGATATTGGCATAGCTTATGATGGGGCGGTCCAGGAAAGAATCTAGTCGACCAGGATGAACCCTTTCACTGATTTCCATCAACTTTTGCAAGTAGATGATCTGATGGTCACTCCAATAACCGATATTAGCCCATGGATTACCAGGTTCTGGGATCTCCCAATCTAAACCTGAGCGGGTGATCCGGTAGGGATTGTAACCATCCATGGTGGTGGCGCTAAGAAAAGTCAAGATCATTCCTTCGACAAATTCTGGAAAAGAATAAGCCAGCGCTTCCCAATTCTGAAAAATGTCGCGCCAATTTCCCTCATAATTCAGCCGCACAGAACCGTCCGTTTTCCTGATATTGATGGCGAACTTGTTCCAGGGACGGCTTGGGTCACCATGACGGCGGCTAAAAGTGAGCGGGAGATAGGTGTAACCCAACCTGGAAAGAGCCGATGACCCTTGTTGGTCAACGATAGAGTGCAGATCCCAAACTTGGATTTTATTTGGTAAAGCAGCAAAAAAATCTTTGTGAATTTCCAGGGCTTGCCGAAGGTGGGTGAACACAAAATCTTTGAAATCATTTGTGTCAATCCAATATTGGTCGGCGAAGATACCTCCCCGCATCGCATTGAACATCACATTGGCGTAGTGGTGGATGGTTCGAAGTTTATCTGCACCAACTTGCCATCCATCGGCACTGGCAACAATTTGATGCATTTCGATTGCATTGGATTGTATATCTTGCTCAATTTCCTGGTAAAGTTCGTCAGAGTTTATTCTCAATTTATTGATCAAATTAACAATATCTGCCCAATCCTGATGAGTGTCTGCGACGATATGCCAGGATGATTCCTGACCTGGATTCAGTCGTATTTTTGCATGAATGAAATATGCTCCCCGGCGACCGCGCACTTCATCTTCTGGATTGATATTTAATCCTGAGCGGAATCGTTCTAATTGTGTAGAAGAAAGTAAGTGATTTACCTGATCTAATCCAACATGAAAAACTGTCGTAGCAAGCAAGGATTCGCTGGGTTCAGCCAAATCGGTCAAGGTTGAGTTCACTGTAAAGACGCCTAAACCTGTGCTGAGATCTAATTCACTGCGTTTGTAAGCATCCAGTAAACAACTGAAGTCGTTTTGGGTTGAAGCGGTGACATTGGCAGGCAAGATGTTTTGCAGCCCGTCAAGCAACTCTACATGGATGGCAGTATTCGACGAACTTATGTTTGCAATCCATACAGTCTTGATAAAGCCAAATTGCTCTCCAGTGCGCCAGGCATACCGGCAGCGTAGCTCCAGGGAATGATTGATTTCTTCAAAGACCAGAGCAGTCCCTGAAACATTTTTGTACAAATTTCTTTCAACTTCATATTGCCCACAATATCGATCAGAAAAAGGCTCCCAAAATCGAACCTGGTCATCCTTTGTAACCCTTAAGATCGTTTTACTGCCGGTATGATCATTGTTGTCGGTTATTTTATCTTCTGTGTAATATGGAAAGAGAGCCTGATCTGCGTTTACCCGACCAGCAGAAAGGCCACCATTTGAAGATATGAACAACCAATGATTTGAGCTGCTTACGATGCTGATCAGAAAAGGTGGAATGGCATCGCTATTCTGAATTTTGTAATACGTTTCGCCAAATAAAAGTACAGGTTTCCCTCCAGGTATTTTGAGTTCCCCTTCAGTTGACGTTGCGCCATTTGAGATTTTTAACGCTTTTTGTTTCATTCAGCGAACCTCCAATAATTTTGACGAATTTATCTTTGATAAATTTGTCAAAATAAATAAATATTTATATTTCAAGCCTCTAATTATTTGCTGATTGGTAAACGCGCACGTAATCAACTAAATATTGAGCTGGGAATTTCGTGTCAAGACCTACCGGTCCTGGTAATACCCCACCAACCGCCAGGTTAAGAATGATAAAAAAAGGTTGGTTGAAAACCCATTCACGTTCGCCGATATCTGTTCGTGTCACCGTATGGTATAAACTATCATCATAGTACCAACGGATTTCGTCTTCTTCCCACTCAATTGAATAAACATGAAAATCGTCAGCAATATTATAGGATTGCCGGTTCCATTTGCTAATTCCCAATGCTCCTGAATATCCTGGCCCATGTAAGGTGCCAAAAATCAGATCCGGTTCTTTTCCGATAAATTCCATAACATCGATTTCCCCACAGTCGGGCCAGTTATTGCCATTAAATTCGGAGCCGAGCATCCAGAACGCAGGCCAAAACCCTTTCCCATTTGGAACTTTGAGCCGAGCTTCAATTCGTCCATATTGAAAGTTTTGAAGTCCTTGGGTCTTAAGTCGGGCGGAAGTGTAGTATGAAGTCCTCATACTTCTCTTGCCTGGCTTCAATGATCAATAGTCCATTTTCAACTCGGGCATTTTCTGGACGAGAAGTATAGAATTGCGCCTCTCCATTTCCCCAGCCCCCAGCCCCAAGATCATAAGTCCAATTCTTCTGATCAATCTTTCGTCCATCAAACTCGTCATGCCAAACCAATTTCCAGCCTTCAGGTGCAACAACCTTTGTAGCTCCTATCCCGAGATTAATTGGCATGCATGCAGCAGCCATGCTAATGAGTACAATGACCATCAAAAAAAACCGAAAGGTTCGAGAAATTTGAACACAATTCATGGTTTGTCTCCCATATTTCCTTCTTTTAGTATCATCACTTTCCGGTCTTACCTGTCACTGATTTTTCACAGATTAAATAGACCCATCAGCTGGACTATTTTCTCGTCATCTTCTGATGGTTAAATGAATATCACTAAATAATGGACCTTATTAAATTAGATGATGCGCTTTCTCATAGACCCTTACATAATCCACGTACATGAATTGTGGAAAAATTGTTGTCTCATCAGGATATCCAGGCCAAAAACCGCCTACAGCCAAGTTTAGCAAAATAAAAAATGGATGGTCAAAAACCCATTTACCTGGGACATTTAGGGGTGTAAGCATGTTGGTCTGGCATCCATCAATATACCAGCCTATCTGTTCTGGCATCCATTCAATTGCAAACAGATGAAAATCATCAGAAAAGTTTTTCCCATGAAGGATAAAATCAGCGCCAATACTATCATCACGAGAATACCCAGGACCGTGAATGGTTCCTCGGACTGTGTCCGGTTTATGGCCAATGTTTTCCATAATGTCAATTTCTCCACAAGCTGGCCAGCCTTGTGTGGAAATATCGTTGCCTAACATCCAGAATGCCGGCCAAAGACCCTTTCCGGAGGGGATTTTCATGCGCGCTTCTATACGGCCATAGGTCCAGGAGTTCAGTCCATGGGTGTTGAGACGAGCAGACGTGTAGCCGTAGCCCAGGTAATTCTCTTTTCTGGCTGCTAGAACAAGACAACTATCTTCAACAAATACATTCTCAGGTCTGCCGGTGTAAATCTCCAACTCTCCATTAAACTCACCGGTGTAACCGATATCCAAACGCCATTTAGAGTGATCTATTTCTGAGTTGTCAAATTCATCCTGCCAAATCAGATTCCAGGTTTTTGATGTCAAAATTTGATAACCTTTTCCGAAGTTATGTTGAAGAAATCTCTATCCTTTGACAGCACCTTGTGTCAAGCCTGAGATAATATAACGTTGCAGAAGTAAGAAAATTGCCAACATCGGCAGGGTCATAATCAACACTGCGGCTGCTAAAGTCGGCCAGTTGCTGCCATAGACACCTTGGAATACAATCATGCCTCGTGTGATGGGGTAGTATTCTTGATTGGTCAGGTAGATGGTTGGCAGAATTAGCTCGTTCCAGATCCCAATAGCATGCAGAACAGCAACCGTGGCGATGGCAGGCTGAATCAGGGGAAACACTATTGAGGTTATAAACCGGAAGTATCCACAACCGTCTAAAGCTGCCGCCTCATCCAGTTCCTTGGGAACCGATTTGATGTAGTTGACCAGGATGACTATTCCAATCGGATTGGTTAAGAATAATAAGATATAACCAACTGGATTGTTATATAAACCGAGACTCAACATGAGCTGAAATTGAGGAATTAGCGCGGGTGGTAAAAATAAGGCGACTACAAACATCGTCAAAATCCATTTTGCGCCTCGTACATAACCACGGGCAATTGGAAAGGCGACAAAAACAGCGGTGATCAGGTAGATCACGGTAGCCGATATCGTGTAAATCAGTGTGTTTGTCAGGTACCTTGGAAAGTTGGCTTTTTCCCAAGCGTCGATAAAATTCTTGAAATTCAAACTATCGGTGATGGATACTGCATCCTTCATAAAGGAAGGTAGAGTCTTGAATGCAGTATTGACCAACATTAACAATGGCCCTGCGTAAATGATTGCAAAGAAAATCAGAGCTGCATAAGATATGATTTTTCCCCAATTCAATCTTCTGTGCTTGATTTCATTGACTAATGGAGCAGCTTTGGGTGTCATTGTGGTACTCATCCTAAAATCTTCTCCTCTCTGCGTTGCAGCAAGGTTTGGGTTGTCAGACCTAAAACAAGAACAAGTAAGAAAAGAACGATCGAAGCGGCAGCAGCATAACCCTGGCGGAAGCTGCTGGTTACACTTCCTGATGTCTGTCCGAAACCTGTGGCATAAATTAAGTATCCTAAGACCTGAGTCCCGTTTCGATATCCTAACAACACCAAGAACAGCTGCCATGCCTGGAGCGAACCTATGATGTTAAGCAGTAGATTGGTATTGATGCTGGGGGTCAATAGTGGCCAAGTGACATTTCGAAACACCTGCCATCCGCTGGCTCCGTCAATGCGAGCGGCTTCATACAATTCTTCGGAAATTGTTTGTAAGCCAGAGATAAAGATGATCATTGTGGTGCCTAAATTTGCCCAAATTTGAACAACAATCACCCATGCAAAAGCCTCGGTAGGTTGGCCTCCGAAGAATTCTGACCGCGTTCCAAAGAATTCAAGAATTCTGGCGACGGGTCCACCCAAAGGATAAAGGAACAATGACCAGATTAAGCCTTGGATAACCGCACCTAAAATGACCGGCATAAAGTAGAGTGTTCGGAAGAAATTCGTGCCTTTTAATCGTTGATTGACCAGAATGGCAACAATTAATCCAAGAGTAAACTGGATAGTTGTCACAAAGAAACAAAATATCAGGGTTCGGCCAAGGGCTGCATAATTATCGAGAGATGCTTGGCCCATAAAAAGGAATTCCCTATAGTTCTCAAGCCCGATCCAGTTAACTGGTGCTCCTTTGATACCAGTAGCATCGGTAAAGGAATAGACACTCGTTGCAAGCGATGGTCCTAGAGCAATGAGAAAATAAATTAAGATTCCAGGCAAAAGAAACAAATACGGGGTCCATTTTGCCCTGCCGCGTCCGAAGTGATAACCAATCATTTCTGCCTCCAAGACGTAATATTGAAGGCAGGTTTCCCAATTTTGGGAAACCTGCCAGGGGAAAGGAAAGAAAACGCTATTTGTTGGCGTCGAGCCCAGATTGCAGGTCTGCTTGGACCTTATCAGCTAGTTCTTGAGCATCATCATACGTTCCAAATGGCTTGAAATACGATGCAAATGGATTGGCGTATTGGCCAGCTCCCTTTGGAGCGACCCAGTACTGTTCGAATCCAACTCGGAAGTTAACCAGATAAGGTGCAACCTCTTTACCGATCTGAGTATCAAGTGTTGCCGTAGACTGGGTTGGAATAAATCCCACAGCATTGGCAAATGCCTGATAATTCGCTGGATCAGAGAATTCGCTCAGGTAGAGCATTGCTGCGTCTTTGTTGGGTGTTTTGGCTGCTACAGCCCAACCCTGATCATATTTTCCGAATAAATACTTGTTGTCATCCGCGTTATCACTGCCTGGGAAGGGGATATAACCCCACTCGAAGGCTGGCTGGGCAGATTCGATGGCTGAAGCATACCATGTGCCGCCGGGGAACATAGCAACCGCACCAGAAGCAAAACGACCAGGAGCTGCGTCTCCTGCAATACCGCTCGCTCCAGGTTCCATCATGTTTTGAGCATAGACTTTCATTCTTTCCCACATGACCAGGGATGTAGCATCGTTCCACTTAGTTGTGCCTGTCCAAAGTCCTTCTACCAGGGCAGCCTGATCAGGGAATACAGAGCCGATTAAACCATAAGCGCCGACAAAGATTGGCCAGCCGTCTTTACCACCGGCTGTCATGCATGGAGTCCCTGCAGCGGTAAATGTCTCGCAGGCAGTTACCAATTCACTCCAGGTGGTAGGGACTGTGAGATTGTTGGCAGTAAATAAATCCTTGTTATAGTAAATTCCACTGTAGGAAACGCGACCAAGGTTTACCGCATAAACTTTGCCATTGTAGGTACCCGCATCTTTGATCGATGCCTCATCATAATTTTTGACAAAAGGCTGATCGGTTATGTCCATCAGGTAGCCAGCTTCAATCAATGTTTGCCAGTTGGGCGGATCAACATTCTTCATGTAAGGTTGGGCAGCATTGGCAAAACCGAAGATGTCTACGATGTCCACATCGTTGGCGGTTAATCGGGTTTGGGTCACCGTACTCAGGTCATTGGCATTCACGACAGCCATATCAATTTTAATGTTTGGATGTCGGGCGGTGAATTCATCATTGAATTTGGTCATGAAATCGACCATAGGTGGGTTTTGATGAACGAGGATTTTCAGAGTAACTTGTGCAGCTTCAGCTGGAGCTGCGGGAGCTTCCGGTTCTGCTGGAGTTGCGGGAGTCGGTGTTGCACAGGCGCTTAGTATCATACTGAGGGTCAATAAAATCGACAAAGTCAACAAAAGTGATTTCTTCATCTTCTAAACTCCTTAAATCTAATGAAATTGGTGAATTAACTATTCTTACTGTGAATTGTGAAATTAATTCTGATTTATACCTCCTTGTTGTGTATTAATTTCGTAATCAGTTTATGATTATGGTTTATTTGATGACTGTGATCTTTTTGATGCCAAAGATCTTGCAGCAAGATCAGGTTTGTATCCGTATTCGTTGATAATCATCAAAACGCGTTTGCGAGTGCGTGGGCTTACTCCCGGGAGATCGTTTACAACACGCGAAGCCGTTGAGATAGATACTCCCGCCAATTCTGCTACTTGCTTTAATGTGATTGACATAGCATACTCGCAATCTTTTTGGGAACGCTTTCATAACTAACTTAATCATATAGATTTTCTCGGAAATTGCTTGGATAAAACCGTGATTCTAGTGTAATTTTCATGGGGAATAGATCAAATATCCCCACTAAATATTGATAGAAATTGTTGTTTACACGAATGCGTTAATTATTGATTTTTCCGAAACTGATTAGGTGTCATCCCGGATATATGTTGAAAAACTCGGCTAAAGTAACCAGGGTCGGAGAAGCCCACGTCATGAGCAATGTCTGTAATGCTCCGCTCAGTGTCTTTCAATAAAATTTTTGCCTGATTTATGCGATAGTGTTGGAGATATGATACGGGGGTTTTTCCAAATTCTTGCCGAAAACAAAAAGTTAAGTAATCTTCGGAGATAGAGATATTTTGAGCAATATCGTTCCGAGTGATGCTCTCTGCATAATGCTCGTGTATATACACCATCGCTTTGCGTACCAGAATCTGTGCTTCCCGGCTTATGGTGCGCTTGCGTTCTAAAGCTGTGCTGATATGATCTACAGTCTCATCGAGACTGAATATCCCTTTTTCCAAAATGGCAGCTACACCCTGGTTTAATCGGATGATATCATCCTCGGTAATGACCTTACCAGTCAATATAATCACCGGAATATTTCTGGTCTGTTCATTTTCACGCATTGCTTCTAAAACTTGAAAGCCATCCATCTCAGGCATTAATAAGTCCAACAAGACCAGATCAACACCTGTTGCGTTAAGTATTTCGAGCGCTTCACGACCATTGTGAGCCCTTAGCACCTGGTTGGAGATTGATTGCGTTTCAACAATCCGGGCGTGCATATCGAGGGTGTTTGGTTCATCATCCACTACCAGAATGGTTTGAGCGGGGTGGTCGAATTTTGTCAGAAGCCATTGCTGGTCAAGCGCTTGTGTGAGTTCAGCCAACTCAATTGGTTTGGTGAGGTAATCCAGCTCTAACACCGATCCGTCATCTTGTTTTGATTTGTAAAACATGAGAGGGATTCCTCTTGCTGACTGACTATTTTTGATCGTTTTTATGGTTTCCCAACTCAATTCTGATGTGCTGCTTATATCTAACAGAATGGCGTCTGGCAAGTATGCCAGTGATTTGGGCTGAAAATCTGAAAGAGAACTGATTAATTTAACTTGCACTTGCATTCCACGGTTCGTAAGTTTTTCACAGAATTGTTTGCTGGATTCTGGATTGCTGGTAAGCAGCATGACTGTCGGATTTCTTGTTATTGGTGTGGTTATATCTAGAGGTTGTTTTTGGGGCGCTTGGACAGTTGGGAGGAAGAAGTAAAATGTGGAACCCTCTCCTTCAATTCCAGAAGAATGTAACCCGATCCTTCCTCCATGCATTTCAACCAATTGTTTGCTGATAGCCAATCCAAGTCCTAAGCCGCCATATCCAAGAGAGATGCTCCTTTCGGTTTGTTGAAATTCATCAAAGATTGTCGCCTGCTCATCAATTGGAATACCCAAACCTGTGTCTTTTATGGAAACCCTGACAGAATCTACACTTGTTTCAAGCATTAATTTAACGCTGCCTTGTTCGGTGTACTTGATGGCGTTATTAATTAAATTAAGCACAACTTGCCGCAGGCGTATCTCATCACCCCAAACCCAGGGGCCAGATGCAGGTAGACTAGCTTCCCATGACAATCCTTTATCCATTGCTAATTGATAGCCACTCTCAGCCACAATACTCAAAGCTGGACCTAACTCGATGAAAGTATTATTCAAACGCAATTTCCCCGCATCACTTGTCGCAAGATCTAAAAGATCGCCTATTAATGAATTCAAATGTTGGGAATAGGTGCTGATTCGTTCTATATCCCTTTGCATGCGTTCAGGAAGCAGGTGATCACTTTCGAAATTTGTCTGTAGAATCAGTTCACTCAAACCAACAATAAGGTTGGATGGTGTCCGTAACTCGTGACTAACAGTGGATAAGAAACGACTTTTCATCCGATTGGCTTCTTCTGCCAAACGCCGCCCCTCGAGAGCTTGCCGATACAATTCAGCTGTTGATAGGGCTCCACCTAGTTGCTGAACGATTGAACCATACAGGTCGAAAGATTCAATTCCAAACACCAGGTAGCCGATTTGAGCAGATTTCGCTTTTAGGGGGATCATTGCCAGGTGATAGGGTTCATCCAAAGAGAACAACCCATCTGGTGGAAAAGAAGTGCTATTAAATCTTATGATCGCTTGTGTTGGGTCCAAGGCATTTCTTAATGAACTCCACGCAATAGGATCCTCACCTTCTGCTTCAATAAATGCAATCTGTGCCAAATCTATGTTCATTTGAGGTAAATGATGAGCGAGGATTTCATAGATTTGCTCTTCGTTCAAGGCAGTCAATAAGCTATCTGTAAGAAGGGTTAATTGGTTAGATATCCAACGCTGATCTGATACATATTCTCGATGCACTTTCTGCAATTGAATACTAATGTTGAGTCGCGCCTGATCCAAAATTTCGTTGATAAATTGTCTGGCTGAGGTGTTTTCTCCGTATTGATGCTTAAATTTTGCTCCGATGTGCGAAATCACATTCCACCAGATGCTTATATCATCGCCAATCATCATCGTTTCTTGGATGATTTCATCAAAGGTTTTGTTGAAAGGCGATAGATTTTTGCTATCAATGGTTAAGGCGAATGAATTCACAAGATCTTGACTGTAAGATTGACACGCCGTCAAATCCAGGTTCTTTGCTAATTTAAACACACTCTCAGCAATCCATTCAATCCATTGTGAACCATGGTTTTTGAAATCAACGAGAATCGGCTGAGTTGGTTCAGTCATGTTATTAAAGCTGAACAAAACTTTATCTTCATTACAACCGCAAGAATCCCTGACGATTAACCGTGTGTCAAATCTGACAATTTCTGGCAATGGAGACTTATTTTCAATGTTTTCTATTAGATACCTAACAGCCTGGTGACCCATTGTAAACAAGGGAATGTTAATACTGCTAAGTGAAGGTTTATTTGCAGCCCCTTCTAATCGATTATCAAAACCAATCACAGCAACGTCTTCAGGGATGCGAAGTGAAGAGTCTCTTAGGGCTTTTATCGCACCCAGGGCAGACTCATCATTGCTGGCTAAGACAGCAGTAAAATCTGTACCTGAATTTATGATTTGCTGCATTACAGAATAGCCGCCATCATACACATGGCGACCGAACGCAACCATTTGTTCATCGAATTTCAGTCCAAATGCGGTCAGAGCTTCCCTGTATGCTTCTAACCGTTCACCAGTGTCTCCTGAAAGATCATCCATACTGCCAGCTATAAATGCGATATTTTGATGACCATGATTGACCAAATGACCAATCGCATCAAATACGCCGCCTTTATTGTTAGCAGCTAACGTTGGGCCGGTTTCCCCGGATCCGATGAAAATGATGGGATGCCCAGCAGTGATTAAACTTTGAATGTATTGGGATCGAATTTGTGAATGTAAGGGGTTGAAAATTATAATCCCGTCTGTATTCCAGGGACCTATAGGAACAAAATCTACATCAGGGTCGGGTAATGGCCAGGCAGGTCTTAACGGGTCGTCTGGCTTTGCTGATGTTCCCAGACCACATCCTAACAATAAATTGCACCCCAAGTTTTTCGCGGCGCGGCTGATTCCACCAAAGGCTGGCAGCAAGTAACTAAAGTTTGTGGCTGTCTTGTAAACTTGCCAGCCTGCTAATACACCGATTGTGGGCCTTCGCAGTGAATTTATAATAGACATTTATTTATCTATTCAGCATAAATTGTTTAGACCTTTATTCCGTAGATATTATTCATTATACTTCCAGAAATTGAAGCATAATTAAAATCATCCTGGATTTACCTTGTTTGAATGTTGTCTAGAAATAACCATCCATGGCTGAACTTTGGCCTGTATCGCCAGATTCTCCTTCCCCGTGTATGTTTCTTTCAGATTTGGATTCTATCCAATCGCTGCCCCAAGCAGAAACAAAATAATCATGGTCAATATCATCACGCCCAAGACTCTCGAATAATTCTTAGGTTCAATTTGCCCAGATTGATCCATTTTTTTTATTAATGGGAACAAGCGCCAAAAGAAAGACAAGGTTGCCAGGCTAACCGCCAGGAGACTCAGACGTTGGATGTCAAGATTTCCGAACAGCAAGATTACGGTTAAGAAGCAAAAGAAAAATTAACTTCGCACCAGCCACCCAGTAAACCAGGTACTTAACAAAATCGTGGATTTCAGCATCCTGCTTGGATTTTTCCCAGGCGGAAAACACGCCAACTGCATTTGCCATTTTTGACCCCGGTGCGAAATATAGAGCCAAAACATTGGATAACTCTAATAGGATGAAAACGACGATAACGATTTTTGCTATCATCTGGATTGTTTCTTAATCGCTTGCGTTGCATACCAACCGGTTAGCATTGCAATGGGTACGCCAGCCGGGGAATACGCCCATTGACCTGCCTGGTAGATATTGTTGATGGGGGTGGTGGTCGATTTAGGAATGTCTTTCAATTCGTTAACCACAGGGGATTCGGTTTCAAATGACCATCCTGTTATAGCTCCTTCGGAGCTCCCTGAATATTTTTGGATCGTCAGGGGCGTGGACGAAAACATGAAAAGTATGTCTTCTTTTAGATCTTTATAAATTGAAGTTGATAGGATCTCCACCACCCGGTTTTCAAGGATTGCCTTGAATTCCTGGTACCAGCCTGCTTTCTCAATATTTTCGATCACATGGAAGTCAAAAAGACAACTCACCATCAACCCAGTTTGACCTTCAGGCGCCAGGCTGCGATCGCGTAGAGCAGGGACGGAAATCTCGTAGGTGTTTAAGTTGACATATTTCTCCAGCCAATCAAGGATTTCGGTTTTTGTTTTTTGTTGAAAATCCTCTATGAGGCTCAATCTTTCTTCCTGGTTGGTCTCTCCTAGACCTGCTCTGGAGGGTGTGTAAAATAAATGTTCGCCACCATTTTGCTTAAAGTATTCTGGTGGACGGTTTACAGCCATATACAAGATAAAGACGGATTCAGCCCCTCTGGAGGACTTTACCTGTTGCTTCTTGGTTTCGATGGCTTGAATGCTTTGGGAATCTAAACCATCCAGGTTAAGCATTTGGTACATGGACTTCAAATCCGCTGCCCAAATCAGGTGATCATAGGCATACTGCTCGCCGTCCGAATCAATTAATGTCGACTCGCCAGGCTTAATTTCTACAATGGTTTTATTCAGCCTGATCTCCCCACCCCAATCCAGTATTTTTTCTTCCAGCAGGTTCGGTATCGAGCCAGTTCCACCCTTCGGATAAAAATAATCCAGGTAAACATAAAAATATCCCAGGGCAAAGTAGGTCGGCGTCATTCTGAAAAAATGTTGGCTGACGATGTCAATGATGGATTGGTTTTTTGTCAGACTATTGAGGAACACTTCCATCGGCATCTTGTATTGGTTAAACTTCCGTAGAGCATGCAAAAACTTAAACGTCCACGGGATCAGTTTCTTGAATAGGATGCCCTTATTTTTCGAGAAATCCACAAAATTTGGATTGTCAAATTCATACAGCACCTTGGTGTATTCGGAGAGCTGAGTCATGGCGGATGTAATTTTAGCGATATCAGCTTTATTAGCCGGGTAGAGATGCTCCAAAATGCGTCTGTACTCCTGGATATCGCCCATCGAATCAATATAGAGAAGCTGGTCTTCCACACCAAGTGAAATCTGGTTTTTATAAAATTCCCACTGAATACCAAGATCATTCAAGATTGGCTTCAAAATCCCGGAATTTACGTAAGCCCTTGGACCAGAATCAAAAGAAAACCCCTTGCTTTCAAAAGTACCGATTAATCCCCCGGTCCTGTCATTTTTTTCCAGCAGTAAAACGGAATAATTATCCCTTGCCAGGTAAGCGGCAGCGGTTAATCCGGCTGCTCCAGCTCCAACAATTACAACCTTTACGTTCTTATGATTCATAAATACCACCCAATTCCTTGCTGATCACCCATAATTTTTCGGCTGCCTCTTTGTCCAGGGCAGGAGGCGCCAGTTCTTCTTCGGTTGTGAGATTGAAAAACCTACCAGACACCTGAGCCAATTCAGGAGAAACCCCCAGGTAATAAAGGGCTTCTGCAGAGACTTCCAGCGGACGAGCAGATTTGTCAACCAGAATCTTTTTTAAGAATTTGTAAATCTTACCATTATTTTGACCGCTATTGGTCTTTACATTCCCGGGATGCATCGCGTTCATTGTTACTCCTGCTGTCAGCAAAAAATTCAGTAAACTTAATCATCGAAAGCAATTGGGCCATCTTGGCAGCGCCATAGCTTGTTAGACCGGAATAGCGATGTTTTTGCCACGATAGGTCATCAAAATTTAAACCCCAGACTGAAAATCGATAGGCTTCAGAATTGACAAAAAGGATGCGACCACTTTCTTGGTTTTTAAGTTTTTCACGAAGAGAATAGTTCAAAATAAACGTGCTGAGATAATTGGTCTGGAAGACAGCTTCAAGCTTATCCTGCGTCAGCATTCTATTTGTATTATAGAGACCCGCATTGTGAATGATTACATCAATATCCCGGTCAAAGCTCGCTAAATACTTTGCGGAATTATGGATATCGGATAATCTTGAAAAATCAGCAATGAAATATGTGCATTGTGTATTAAATTCACCTCTGAGAGTCTCACAAACCTCTTTGGATTTGTCTTCATTGCGATTGATTAATAAAAGATCTGCCCCATGCGATGCATATTTTCTTGCTGCGGCAAGCCCAATTCCTGAAGTAGCTCCAGTGATCACCACCAGGCGATGATTAAAATCGTCTGTGCAAATTTTGGGGTCTAACTTTAAGTTTCTCACCATTTCGAACACATTAGACCACTTGTATTCTTTATAATACCTGTTCAAATTGCCTCCAGAAAAATCCTACCGGTAAGAGGTTTTTGGACGGGACAATTATACGAGATTTTTTATCAATACGATTGATTGAATCATGAAATTTGGGGACGAAATTGATCAATTTTTGATGGTATAAAGGATTATGGGTTTGTTCTGCAATGTTTTCGATTTCGAGTACTTCCAGGTTTTCCGTCTGCCCAGTATGATTGCCCCCCATTTCATCAAAAAAATTGTATGCCCAAATCGACCTGAGACTGCGAATCAATATTCAGTACATTCACACCAACTGCGTCTTGGCTTCTAGTTCGAAAGCTTTGGTCAAATGCCACAATTGGAACTGGGGCTTCTCAGAGCATCGGAGGAGCTGCTTATTTGATTTGGCCAGGTGGTGCGTTGCTTTCAGGAGACCAGCGCTGAAGGGTATCAACCAGATGGTTGTGGTATCAAGAATTATTTGCCATGATCAGTGGGTCTCCATCACTCGTCTTCAATAAGCGTAATGCCTTTTTCCTCTAGCCATTCGAACACACGTTCGCTTATGCGTTCCCGTTTAAATTTGAACCAGCGCTCTCGTTCAGACGGATAATTCAGGAGGACATCTTTAAAACGTCTGAAAGCGCTTCGCCCACTGATGGCGTCTTCCAGCCTGTCCTGTAAGTGTGGGTTTCGCACCGTCTGGATGAATTCCAGCATGTCTTCAAAACCCAAATGAGAGCTTTCTGGCGGGATGGTGATGAAACGGTCGCCATAGCCGCTTTCGATCAGGTCGATTTGCTGCAAGTTATCCTTTTGCCAATCATGCAGGCCTTCTTCCTGGAAAACCCTTTCCCAATCCAAAGACTTGGTTTGTTCGTTGTAATAATCTTCGTAAAGGCTTTCCAACCAGCTGCGATCGTCGTCATTAACGAAGAGCACATTCCCGGTCTCCAGGTCCAGGTAGTATAAGGCCTGTGGCTCATAATTTTCGAATGCCATTTCGAGCTCAGAAAGGTCGATTTTTAGGTGTTTCATATCTGTTTAATAAAACTTCCTCTCCTTTTTCAAGGTGATCTGCGTGGAACCCCAAAAGGTGTCGCTGGGTTGGATGAATTCTTCGGCGTGGGAGCGTTGGATGGTGTCGGTGGAATACTTCGTCAGCCTGCCGCATGATGACTTCTTCATCGACCTGCACGGCTTTGCGATCTTTCATCACCAGCTTGCCGTTGACCATGACATGATCCACATCGCGACCAGAGCCCATGTAAATCCATTTTTCCAGCGCCATGGCGTTGGGCGATAGGTGCGGCTGGTTCAGGTCCACCGTGATGATGTCCGCCTTCTTGCCGATCTCCAAGGATCCAATCTCATCCTCCCAACCGATGGCTTTGGCGGCATCGATGGTGATCATTTCGAGCAGTTTGCCTGCCGGGAAATAATAGGTGTTGCGCAAGGCTGCCTGGTGGACCAGCTGGGTTTTGCGGGCGACTTCGACCAGGTCGAAGGTGTTGCTGGGGCAGGTCCCATCGGTGGAGATGGCCACGTTGACGCCCATATCGATCAGCTCAGGAACGGGGCAGCGCTGGATCAGCTGGTCGGCGCCGGGTGTGCTGCTGACATGGGTGTGGGTATCGGCCAGGATTCTGGCTTCCTGGGTGGTGATGCCGGTCAGGTGCTGCACATGGATATCGGGGCCGAGCAGGGCGTTGGGATCATCCTGCACCATGCGGATCATGCCGCCGAAGGCTTCGGTGTGGATGCGCGTTTTTTGGCGTCTGGCTACTTCTCGAACGCATTTCATCATATAGCGGTCATGCTCGTCCAGTTCGATCGCCGCATCCGGGGTGGTGGGGTCGGAGGGGTTCACGGAGGTGACCATGACGAAGGGGGCGATGAAAGCTCGGATCAGGTCATCGTGGGCATGGTTGACGGCGACAATGGTATCTTCGGCGCCCCGCATCAATTCGTCGAAGGAAAGGTAAGTTTCGCGTTTGTTGCCGTTTTGATCGACGCGGGTAATGTTCATCGGAAACGGCGGGTTGGATGGGCCGGTAGCCACAATTTCACGGATACCCACTTCAGCGTACCCATTACTATGGTTGATGCCTAATATGGGATCATCGCTGCGCTGGCAGTTGGTCATCACACTTAGCCCGCAGGTGGTGCCGTACTTCATGCGCGTCAAAGCTGCCAGTTTGCCTTCGTAATACCAGAAGTCGTCCTTGGTATTGTGGTGGTAAATGTGGGTCATTAACGGCATCCAGTTGCTGCGGGTGGCGTAGCCCAGGATGGTGAACATGCTATGCCCGGCGTGTCCATGCACATCGATTAATCCTGGCAGGATCATTTTTCGCCGGCAATCGATGACCTTGGCTTGCGACCCGTAACGCGCCAGGATCAAGTCCGCAGGTCCGATGTCAACGATGCGATCTTCTTTAACGACCACAGCGCCATTTTCGATTACGTTCCGGTTGGGGTCAACGGTTATTACCAGTCCATTCGCAAAGATTGTGTACATAAAAACTTCTCTCTGTTAATCATTAAGATTTTTCAAATAATTTCTAAATTAATCAATCCTGCTTCTGCATATTCCGGTTGCGGTAATCTCTGGCGCTTACACCGGCGTATTTCAAGAAGCAAACAGAAAAATACTTGTAACTGCTAAATCCAACCTTATCGGATACCTCATAAATTTTCAATTCAGGATCATCCAATAAACTTTTGGCCATTTCAATCCGGTATTTGTTGAGCCAGTCACTAAGCTTATACCCGGTTTGTTCGCGGAAAATGCGGCCTAAGTAGTTAGGGGATGCGAACAACTCCAAAGCCAGGTTTTGTAGGGTAATCTCTTCAGCATAATGTTTGCGGATATAAGCCTGTGCTTTGCTGACCAGAGGGGAGGTCTGGCAGGGACCCCCATGCCACAGGCCCGTGAGCCGGTCTTTCATCCATGTGCGGATTCGATTAGCATCGGTAAAGGCTTCCAGGTGGGCAATATTTGCGTCCAGGTCTTCATCGATTTCTGCCTGGGGACTATTTCGGCAATTATGGGCAGCTAAAACCAATAAACGCCGGCAGGACACTTTCACTTCGTCTATATCTGCGCGGGCGTTACTGTAGGCATCGAACATGGCTTCGAAGAATTCTATCGCTTCGGCATACTTTTCTTGGTTGATGGCTTGGGCAGCCACCTTTTTCAAACGGCGCGCTTCTTGCAAGTGGTTTGGGTCGGTTATTGCTGGACCGGTGAAAATTCTGGTTTCGGTATCCCAAGCTGATCGGCTGAGGGCATTGCGCGCTTGTTCATAAGACTCCGGAATTTTTTTCAAATCAGCGACCACTGATCCTATGCCTATGGCTGTATGAGGATAGGTGACGGCATCCAGGTTGGAGCTCAGAGCTTCAGCCAGGTGGCGGAAAGTCTTTTTAAGATTTACGTCGGTCGCAGAGCCCAGGATCCATAAATAGAGTTCTGGCTCCATCTCCACAAAAAAACTGCCATCGAATTTTTCCATCACCGTGTTAAGCGTGCGGAGCAAATGCCAGGTATCCATACTGTGTTCTTTGTCTGAGCGGAACTGTGTGGTTTCGGCTTCCCCGATCCTGAGCAGACCGATCTGTAGGTATGGAAATTTCAAAGGTATTTTTAGCCGCTTGGCTTTATTCAAGATCGCTTCGTTATTCTTTATGCGCCCCTTCACCAAATCGTCTATCAAGTGCATTTGAAGGATAGGAATGCCTTCGTTGATGATGGCATCTTTGCTGATATTCTCTTGGTGCATGCTGCGCTCAGTTAGAATTTCCTTTTTTACACTTAGCACCGATTCGATGATCTTTTCGGCGCCGGCAGGTTTTAACAGATAATCTTTGATCCCGATTTTTAACGCTTCTTGCAAATAGGCTGTATCGTTGTGGCCTGTGAGCAAGATCACTCGCAGAGAAGGCAGGACCTCTGCCAGGTCTTTTGCCAGTTCCAAGCCGCTGCGGCCCGGCATACGTATGTCGCTAAGCAGGATATCCGGTTGGGATTGAATAGCCTTGGTATAGGCTTCATCGCCATCGCCGGCTTCTGCCACCAGGTCAATATCCCATGTGCTCCAATCGATGTAATGCATCAAGCCTTTTCGAATTCCAGCTTCATCATCAGCGATCATCAACTTAATCATGATCTCTATTCCTTGATAAATGGTAAAACCACGGTGACTACTGCGCCGCCTTCGGGTTTTGAGCTGAAACTTAAGCCATACTGCGTCCCAAAAGCCAATCGAATGCGATCATTCACATTGCGGATGCCAAAACCACGCGCAGAGCTTAATGGGTTAGTCATCAGTTGCTCAATATCGGCGACATCTATTCCGGGACCGTTATCTTCAATGACGTAGATCAATTTGTCGTCCTGGCGGTGGATCAGTACATTGATTTGACCATCTTCCTTCTTGCCGATGCCATGAATAATTGCATTTTCCACCAGCGGTTGAAGCACCAACTTGACTGTCTTGCAGTTTGAAGTTTCCGGATCGATTTCGAGGTTGAAATCAAAATGGTTTTTCCTCTGCTGCAGCAAGATGACGTAATAGCGGAGATGTTCCAGTTCGTTGTACACCGTTGTAAACTCGCCAACAGGATTAAAAGCACTCCTGAAGAAATGCGAAAGCGAATTGATCAAGCCGCTAGTCTCTGGCGCATTTTCCATTTTTGCTGTCCAGTAAACCATATCCAGGGTGTTATAAAGGAAATGCGGATTGATCTGAGCCTGTAAGGCGCGCAGCTCGGCTTCCTTTTTCTGAATCTCGGCTTTATAAACCTCATCCACCAGCGAATTGATTTTCGTTGCCATTTGGTTGAATTGATTAGCCAGCTCTGCGATTTCATCATTCCCTTTTACCTCGATCCGGGCAGCAAAATCTTCGTTCTCGATGCTTTTCATCTTGCTCATTACCTCATAGAGCGGCGTGATGGTGCGGCGAGAAAGTATGTCTGCCAGGAGGAAGCATAAAACAAGGCATAACAGGGTCAAAGTAATCAGCAGGGCAATGCTGGCGGTTACCTGCTGATCTGCGGCAAGCGGTTGTTCGACCATCACCAATGTCCAGCCGTTGGAGGTAAACAGGTAGGGGGCGACAAAATAGCGTTTATCGTTAATTTCGCTGGTAAAACTCGTCCCGTTATGGGATATCAGGTTAAGGGTGGAGAAATCTTTCGAGGGTAAGTCGCCGTCAATCGGATTAACCGAACTTAGGATATTTCCGCTGCCATCCAGCAAGTAATAGCTGGCGGAAGTATTCTTGGACAATATCAGCCTCTGCAACGCCTGGGTGTCGAAATAGAGCTTGGCGACGCCTAGATTAATCTTAGGGTCCTGCGGGTGGCGGAGCAAACGGCAGATGTAAACAAATTTTTTGCCATCATCCATCTGTTCAATATTCCAAAAGGCTTGACCGCTGAATTGTGTAGCCACGTGGATATCTTCCTGGTCGATGCGCATCGGTAGCGGACCGCTGGAAAGTTGAACCGTATTAAAGCCTTGAATTTGAACGGCATGAATGAAATTGCTGGAATTTTGTATATAACGTTGTTGGTTGAAAGCACTGAACATCAGATTCGGATATTGGATTAATTTATCAGAAGCGACGTCCAGGTAATTGGTGATGTCATAACTGCCAATAATAAACAAAGATGCCCGGTTCAACTCTGAAAAGGCGTTTTCTACCGTTGCCCCCACGTTCCGCATCGAGAAAACCATGTAGTTTGCAAAACTCTCACGGGCGGAGCGAACCGTCGTATTGACCACGAAACCCGAATACAAAGTTATTGGGATCAAGATCAGAGAAACCGATATGTAAAAAATCTTCCTTTGCAAATTGGGTATGTGTTTCATGGCAGATAGGAACATATTACCATGAATCCAATTAATTATTGAAGGCGACGAAAAGCCTTGATGCTCATTTAATCGTGAAAATTTGATCAAAGTGTTGATTGTTAGGATAAAAGCATTGAAAAAGAGGCTTTTTTCGAGAATCAATTTGGATTTTGTGAAAAATGTATCAAAAACTCGATCAATTCTTGAGATAAATGGAAGGTTTCTAGTGGTTTTTTTACCCATTTCTTTTCTATATAATGAGTGTACTTTACAAAGTTGACTGACAAATTGGCATAAATATTTCTGTAAGAAAAAGGTTCAAAAAAGAACTGGAGCGAGTAGCTGGATGCTGAAATATATACTGAAGCGATTTGGATACCTTCTTCTGGTAATTGTAGCCGTTTCTTTTGTCGTCTTTTCAATGCTTCAATTCACCCCTGGCGACCCGGCGCGCATGATTCTGGGCCAGACGGCGACTAGCGAAGCCTTAGCAGAATTACGCGAACAACTGGGGCTGAACGATCCTTTTCTTGTCCAGTATTTCCGCTATTTTACCAACATGGTTTTTCACGCCGACCTGGGCACTTCCTATTACACAAAGCGCCCGGTGCTGACCGAAATTATGGCGGTGGTGCCCAATACGATCCTCCTGGCCACGGTAGCCACCATCCTGGCTTCGGTGTTTGGCGTGTTGATGGGGGTGGTTTCAGCGGTCAAGCAATACTCGCTGATCGACGCCTTCGTTACCGTCTTTTCCCTCATCGGCACCTCTGTGCCGATTTTCTGGTATGGGCTTTTGATGATCCTGCTCTTCTCGGTCACACTCGGCTGGTTCCCGCCATCGGGTTTTACAAGTATTAAGGAGATGATTTTGCCAAGCCTGGCGCTTGGCATTCAAAGCACCTCCATGATCGCCAGGATGACGCGTTCCAGCATGCTCGAAGTCTTGCACCAGGATTACGTCAACATGGCCCGCTCCAAAGGCCAGCGCGAGATCGTAGTCATCTTTAAACACATTTTGCGCAACTCGCTGGTGCCCATCATCACCGTCATCGGCATCCAGTTTGGCTCGCTTTTGGGCGGCGCCTGTTTTACCGAAATTGTTTTCTCCATCCCTGGGCTGGGCCGGCTGATGGTCGAATCGATCAAGATGCGCGATTATCCGGTAGTGCTTGGCGGTGTTTTCTTTGCCGGCGTCTTTGTGAGCATCGTCAACTGGTTGGCAGATATCCTGTACGCAGTTGTAGATCCACGTATTGCCCGCACGTAATCAGACAAGGTTATTACGGTAAAAGCACATGGTCATGACAGAAACCCAAAAATTTAAAAAGTCCGATACCCAATTCGCCATCATCGTGCGCTCGATGGCGAAAAACAAAATGGCGCTGCTCGGCCTGGCGATCCTGCTCATTTTGCTGCTCACGGCGATATTTGCCGATGTGATTGCACCCTACAAGGCTGCCGAGCAAAACTTGAAAAACACTTTTCAAGCGCCCAGCGCACAGCACCTCTTTGGCACCGATAAATTTGGCCGGGATATTTTTAGCCGTGTGGTTTACGGCACCCGATTATCCTTGATGGTGGGTTTTATCGCCATCGGCATCGCTACGATTGTTGGCGGCATCCTGGGCGCCATCGCCGGGTATTATGAAGGCCAGGTTGACAATGTCATCATGCGTCTGATGGACATTCTGATGGCCATCCCCAATGTGCTGCTGGCCATTGCCATCGTGGCTACCCTGGGCACCGGATTGGTCAACCTGATGATCGCCCTGGGTATTTCGGCCATCCCCCGCTTTGCCCGGGTGGTACGAGCCACCACGTTGACCATCCGCAGGGAAGAGTACATCGAAGCTGCGGTTGCTTCCGGGTTGAACGATTACCAGATCATCGCCACCCATATCTTGCCAAACTGCTTGCCGCCCATCATCGTGCAGATTTCGCTGGGCATCGCCGATGCCATTCTGATGGCCGCCGGGTTGAGTTTTATCGGCCTGGGCATCCAACCGCCCAACCCGGAATGGGGCAACATGCTTTCGGAAGGCCGCCAATTTATCCGCGGCTATGCCTACATGACTTATTTCCCCGGTCTGGCCATCGTTTTGACCACGCTCTCCCTCAACCTGCTTGGCGATGGCTTGCGTGACGCCCTCGATCCCAAGATGAAAAATGTTGCGGGGTAACCATGGAAAAAACAAAATTACTCGAAATCAAAAATTTGAGTGTTACTTACAGAACCCATGACGGGTTGGTGTATGCAGTCAACAATCTGAACCTGAATATGAACGACAAGGAAACCCTCGGGTTTGTGGGCGAGACCGGCGCCGGAAAAACAACTACGGCTAAGGCCATCCTGCGGCTGCTGCCCATCCCGCCCGGCAAGATCGAAAGCGGCGAGATCCTCTTCAACGGGCAGGACCTGTTGAAGCTCTCGGATAAAGAGATGCGCAAGGTGCAAGGGAAAGAGATCTCCATGATCTTCCAGGATCCGATGACCTCGCTCAACCCGGTGGTCAAGGTCATCGATCAGATAACCGAAATGCTGATGCTGCACAACAAATATCCCAACAAAGATGCAGCTTATGAAGATGCCTACCAGCTTTTGGAAATTGTCGGCATCAAGCGCGAACGGGCTCACGACTTCCCCTACCAGTTCAGCGGTGGAATGAAGCAGCGGGTGGTGATCTCCATCGCCCTGGCCTGCAGCCCCAAGCTGGTGATCGCCGACGAGCCGACCACCGCCCTGGATGTGACCATCCAGGCGCAGGTGCTAAAGCTGATGAAGAACCTGAAAGAAAAATTCGGCACCTCGATGATCCTGATCACCCACGACCTGGGTATCGTCGCCCAGAATTGCGACAAAGTGGCCATCATGTACGCCGGCAGCATCGTCGAATTTGCCAGCAAAGAGAAGATGTATACCAACCCATGCCACCCCTACACGCTCGGGCTGTTCAATTCGATCCCCAAGCTGGATGTGGACGAAGAATGGCTGGAAGAAATCGACGGCCTTCCGCCCGAACCCACCGAGCGCATCGCTGGCTGCACCTTCTCGCCGCGCTGTCCAAAGCGCATGGAGATCTGTACCCGCCAAAGACCGGCCATCACCCATATCGACGAGGAACATTACGTGAGCTGTTTCCTTTACCAGCCGGATGTCGAGAAGCAATCGCAAGAGGTGTCCCATGCCTGAAGCAGCAGTAAAATTGTTAGAAGTCACCAATCTTAAAAAGTACTTCAACGTCGGCAGCAGAAAGCTGCATGCCGTGGATGAGCTGAGTTTTTATATTAACAAAGGCGAAACTCTGGGACTGGTCGGTGAATCGGGCTGTGGAAAATCCACCACCGGGCGCACATTGATCCGCCTGATCACCGCCGATTCCGGCGAAATCATCTACAGCGGCGAGAATATTCTCAAGTTCGGCAGAAAAGAGCTGAAAGAGCTGCGCGGTAAGATGCAGATGGTGTTCCAGGATCCATATTCTTCGCTGGATCCACGCAAAAATCTGCAAGAAATCATCTCGGAACCGTTGACCAACCTGCCAGAATTTCGTAAGAAGGCGAAAAAAGAAGAACGTGTGCGCGAGCTGATGGAGGTGGTTGGCCTTTCGCCACGCTTGATCGATGCTTACCCGCACGAGCTGGATGGCGGGCGCCGCCAGCGGGTGGGGGTTGCCCGGGCTTTATCGGTACGGCCAGAATTTATCGTATTGGATGAGCCGGTGTCGGCGCTGGATGTATGTATCCAGGCGCAGATCATTAACTTGCTCAAACGCTTGCAGAAGGATATGGGGCTTTCTTACCTGTTCATCTCGCATGATTTGAGCGTGGTCAAGCATATCAGCGACCGCATCGCCGTGATGTACCTGGGCAAGATGGTGGAGCTGAGCGATTCCAAATCGATTTTTGTGGATCCGCTGCATCCTTATACCCAGGCGTTGTTGTCGGCAATCCCCATCCCACGTATCGATGTCAAAAGGGAAGAGATCATCCTCAAAGGCGATGTTCCCAGCCCGGTGAACCCACCCGAAGGCTGCCGTTTTGCCGGCCGCTGCATTTATGTACAGGATGTTTGCCGTCAGAAGACGCCGGAACTAAAGCCCTATGCTGGAGAGCGTTTTGTCGCCTGCCACTTTGCCGGCAAGCTGCAACGCACTGTACACGATTGAGTAAATCGCGCAAAGCAAGTCGGACAAGACAGCGAGCGCTTTTACACCAGAATTTGTATCAGTCGATCAGATATATTAAAAAAGAGGAGAATTGTCATGAAAAATAAGCTGTACCGGATTTTGCAAGTGATGGTAGCTGTACTCATGCTGGCAAGCATGTTGTTGGGTTGCGCAACCGCCCCAACCGCCCCAGCTGCACCTGCCGCTACCGAAGCCCCCGCAGCCACCGAAGAGCCGGCTGCGGTCAAGGATACGCTTGTTGTAGGTATCCCCTGGGATCCGCCGACCATGGATCCGCACAACTGTGGGTCCACTCCCTGCGTAAACAACCTCACCCCCGTTTACGATACCCTGGTAATGTACGATGAAAACCTGAAAATCATCCCGCAACTGGCCGAAAGCTGGGAGCAGGTTGATCCCCTGCACTGGAAGTTCAACCTGCGCAAGGGTGTCAAGTTCCACAACGGCGAAGAATTCAAAGCCAGCGATGTGGTCTTCAGCATGACCCGCGCCACCGGCCCCAAAGGCGCCAATGTATCCTACATTATGCGCGCCGTGAATGCCGCCGAGACAAAAGCAGTCGATGATTATACCGTGATCATCGGCACCCACGAGCCCTTTACGCCCCTGATCGGCTACCTGCCCTATATAGGCGCAGCCATCATTAGCGAAAAGGAATTCACCGAAAATGAAGAAAAAGCCGTCCAGAACCCTGTCGGCACCGGACCCTTCAAGTTTGTCTCCTGGACCAAAAACGATCGCTCCGTCTACGAGCGCAATGAAGATTACTGGGGCACTAAACCCGCCTACAAGAATCTGATCATCCGCACCATTGTGGAAGCCAACAGCCGTGTGATCGAGTTGGAAAGCGGCAATATCGATATCGCCTATGCCATTCCGGCCAAGGACATCCCCCGCCTGGAGAGCAACCCCAACACCAAGATCACCCGCAACGATTCCACCCTGTTCGAGTACATCGGCATGAACGGCTCCAAGGAACCCTTCAACAATCTAAAGTTCCGACAGGCGATCGATTGGGCTATCGACGAACAGGCGGTGGTCGATTCGGTGTACATGGGCAACGCCCGCTACACCCCCACCTCGGTAACCCCGAACATGCCCTACTACGATGACAGCGATGTCACCCCGCGCTACGATCCGGAAAAGGCCAAAGCCCTCCTGAAAGAGCTGGGCATCCCCGAAGGCACCACCTACCGCTTCACCATCTACGACGACCAGTTCAAGATCGATGCCGCCACGGTCATCCAGAGCATGTTGAATGCCGTCGGTTTGAATATCGAGATCCAGGTGCTGGAACAAGCCACCTTCTGGACTACGGTGCAAGACGGCGACACCGAAATCTTCATCAGCGCCTGGGGTGCCATCGGCTTCCCCGAGGCCGACAACAACCTGTTTGGTCCGTTCCATTCGCTGCAGATCCCGAACGGCAACATCTGCTTCTGGAAAAATGATGAGTTCGATAATGTGATGAGCGAAAGCCGCGCCACCCCCAACGGCCCCGAGCGCGAAGCGCTGATCAAACGAGCGCAGCAGATCTTGCGCGCCGAAGTGCCCGCCATCACCTACTCCAACGTCCAGCAGATCGTGGGCGTACGCAGCAACATCGAGGGTTTCAAACCCACTGCTGCTGAAAGCCACTTTGTGAGATTTGTTTACTTCAAGTAGTCATCGTTAGTAACGAGAAAACACAGTTTCTCGAAATCCTCCGTAAAAGTAAGTAAGACAAAAAGCAGGAACGATAAGAGTTCCTGCTTTTTGCGTGAGCCGATAGATTCTGGAAATCAGCCAAACCGACGAATGCTAGTCCATGGATGCCAGGCATACAGAGATAGTTCAAAGAAAGTCGTCTAATTGTTCCTTTGTCTGGGTCCGTCAATGTCATTTATCGTCCTTTTTGATTCTTCTTTGTTTACCCCCTCGCTCTAAGTGATTGCACTGTATAATATTTATAAGAATGTCCAATGCCCTGCTCCTCACGAAACTCTTTGTTCCTCCTCCAAGACCAAATCTTGTCCTACGCCCTCGCCTGATTGAGAGTCTGAACGAGAGCCTATCCTCAGGTCGCAAGCTAACTCTCATCTCTGCTCCCGCCGGTTTTGGAAAAACCACGCTGGTCAGCGAATGGATTGCTGGTTGTGGAAAGTCGGTCGCCTGGCTATCACTGGATCAAGGGGATGGCGATCTCATGCGTTTCCTTTCCTACCTGGTCGCAGCGATGCAAAAGCTGAATGCCGGGATTGGTCGGGGATTATCCGCTGTGCTCCAATCCTCTGAGCCGCCTGCGACTGAAGCCATCCTGACCAATTTACTAAACGAGATCATCACTGTTTCAGAGGATATACTCATTGTTCTCGACGATTACCATTCGGTGGAATCGAAACAGGTAGACCAGGCTGTTTCCTTTTTGATCGAGCACCAACCACAGCAATTGCACCTTCTCATCGCATCGCGTGAAGATCCATCTCTGCCTTTGTCCCGCTTGCGAGCCCGCGGCCAACTCACCGAACTCCGTGCATCGGATCTGAGGTTTTCTCCATCCGAAGCTGCTGAGTTCCTAAACCTTACAATGGGTCTACACCTATCCGATGGAGATGTCATTGCATTGGAAGCTCGCACTGAAGGGTGGATCGCCGGGTTGCAAATGGCAGCCATTTCCATGCATGGGCTCAGGGACACCACCAGTTTCATTCAATCCTTCACGGGCAGTCATCGCTTTGTGTTGGACTACTTGCTTGAAGAGGTAATACAGCGCCAATCTCCTGCAGTTCAAACTTTTTTGGTACACACATCCATTCTGGAACGTTTGTCCGCCCCTCTCTGTGATGCGGTTTTGGGTGCACCGTCGGGTTCCAGTGTTGAAATTTTGCGTACCATTGAGCGCGCCAACTTGTTTATTATCCCGTTAGACAACGAGCGGATCTGGTACCGCTACCACCATCTGTTTTGCGATTTGCTTCGTAAAAGACTGGGGCTAAGTAGCAGTGCTGAAGAAATCGCCTCTTTGCACATCATTGCTAGCGAATGGTATGAAAACAATGGACTGATCCTTGAAGCCTTTAAACATGCAGCCGCATCCAAAGATATTGAGCGCGCTGAACGGCTGATGGAGCTGAAGGAGATGCCAACATATCTTCCTGGTGTTTCAATGACCATATTGAAATGGCTGGAATCCCTGCCCGTGAGTGTGCTCAATTCCAAACCTGCCCTTTGGTGGAAACAGGCTGCCATGATGATGGACAGCTACCAGACTATTGGTGTTGAAGAGAAACTCCAGGCATCCGAAGCAGCATTGGCATTGAAAATTCCTCCCAACACCGAAATGGACGAATGGAGTCGAAACCTGGTCGGGAAAATTGCGGTTGCCAGAGCTATGCTCGCCGCAACGCTATACCAGGCAGATACCAGCCTGGTATACGCGAACCGCGCTATGGAATATCTGCACCCCAATAACATAGCTTACCGTTCTTCAGCCACCCAGCTTATTGGATTTGCCCATTATATCCGGGGAGACATGGACGCGGCGGAACGAGCCTATACCGAATCTTTATCTCTCGCCCTGGCAGCCGGGGATCATGATGGCGTATTATTGGCAACTACCCGCCTGGGTCAGGTACACGAATCGAGAAACCAGCTTCACCAGGCATCTGAGAAATACCAGCGCGCGCTGCAGTTGATCGGGGACGACCTGATTCCGTTTGCGACAGTCGTGTACCTTGGCCTCGCCAGGATCTATTTTGAATGGAACGATCTGGATACAGCTGAGAAATATGGGGAACTGAGTTATCAACTCGGATTGCTAAATGAGCAGGTAATTGATCGATTAATTTTGAGTCAACTGTTCATGTCAGGGCTTAAATTAACCCGGGGAGATTTGGTCGGCGCGACCAGCTTTCTGGCGCAGGCAGAACAAAACACACGCCAAAAGGATTTCACTGTGCGTCTGCCAGACATTGCCGCTGGTCAGGCGTTGATCCACTTGTACCAGGGCAACATAGGCGCTGCCGCTCAAATTGCACAGCAAAATGATCTTCCACTGCTCAAGGCGCGAACCCTCATAGCGCAGGGCGATCCATCCGCTGCACTGGCATTGCTGGAGCCGTATCGCCGGCAAATGGAAGAAAAGAAAATGGGCAGATCTGGCATTAATGCTCCTTGGTGGGAATATCAACGGCTTCGCGCGATGGTGCTGCAAGCGCTTGCGCATCACCTGCAAGGCGAAAAAGCCCCGGCGCTGCAGGTGCTGACCGAAGCGCTGACGCTGGCTGAACCAGGCGGATTCATCCGCCTCTTCATCGAAAAAGGCGAGCCGATGCGCTTGTTGTTTGTGGATTTTAGATCGTGGATTGAAAAACAATCCAGCGACCGTGCTCATCCACTTACGAATTATGTCCATAAAATCCTGTCAGCTTTTGCACCATCGGAGGCTGTACCGGGGTCGACATCAACCCATTCGCAATCAGAATTGATCGAACCGCTGAGCCAGCGCGAACTGGAAGTGTTACAGCTCATTTGCCAGGGTCTCTCAAATCAAGAAATCTGCCAGCGCTTATTCCTTGCCCTGGATACGGTCAAAGGGCATAACCGCAGGATTTTCGAAAAATTGCAAGTACACCGGCGCACCGAAGCCATCGCCCGCGCTCGCGAGCTGAACTTGTGCTAAAAGCCCCCCACATTATTTTTCAGTAATCCAAAGCAACACCTTAACCCACACTTCAACCCACACCTAAGTGTCTAACGCTGACACTTGATCATGGGTATATTAACGTTATGCCAAACAGGCAGCGCAATTTCTTTACATGCTGACACAACGGATATCTATCGACCTAAGGAATTTGGAGATAACTATGAAAGCGATTGTATACACAAAATATGGATCACCAGATGTGCTTCATCTCGAAGAGGTAAAAAAGCCTGCCCCCAAGGACAATGAAGTGCTGATCAAAGTTCACGCCACTTCCGTCACCGCTGGGGACTGCAACGCACGCGGTTTTGTCTTTGTTCCGCCGGGCTTTGGATTCGTGTCGCGCTTGGTGTTCGGCCTTCGCAAACCCAAGCAGCCTATCCTTGGAGTGGAGTTGTCGGGTGAAATTGTTGATGTTGGTAAGGATGTCAGGCTGTTCAAGAAGGGTGATCAGGTCTTTGGCATTAGCGTTAAATATGGCGCGTATGCCGAATATATCTGTATGACTGAAGACGCCAGTTTGGCCACGAAACCAGCGAATTTGACCTTCGCAGAAGCTGCTTCCATTCCATTTGGCGCTAACACCGCACTCTATTTTTTGAGAGATATGGCAAAACTTCAGTCCGGGCAGAAGGTTCTAATTATTGGTGCATCAGGTGCTACCGGCGTTTATGCTGTCCAGCTCGCCAAATACTATGGGACTGAAGTTACCGGTGTATGCAGTACGGGGAATCTGGAGATGGTGAGGTCAATTGGGGCAGACCATGCCATCGATTACACGAAAGAAGATTTCACCCAGAACGGCCAGACGTATGATGTGATTATGGATATGGTCCCAGGTAAACCTTCATTTGGACGCTACAAAGCCTCTCTCAAGCCAAACGGGCTGTATCTGGCCGGGGCAGGTGGTTTGGAAGTAATTGTTCAAATGGCCTGGACTGCACTGACCGGCGGTAAGAAAGTGATAGCCGGGGTAGCGCCTGACCGGGTAGAAGATCTGGTTTTCCTCAAAGAGCTGCTTGAAGCTGGGAAACTCAAACCAGTTATTGACCGGCGCTATCCCCTGGAGCAGACTGCCGAGGCGCACCGTTACGCGGACACAGGGCGCAAAAAAGGCAGTGTCATCATCACCGTTGTGTAGGAGTAACAAAGATGATTAACACAAAACTTATACTCTCTGCGACCTGGGTTGTCGTCACGCTGCTTTATCTATATGGTGATGTGTTTCGCATTTGCAGCGGCGATTTGGCAAAAAAACCGATGGCTGAAATGAATCTAAATCAATACGTTTGGCTGGGGCTTGCGGTTTTGATGATGATTCCCATCCTGATGGTTTTCCTGAACCTGGTAATGCCGCAGCCTGTGAGTCGCTGGGTGAATATTATCGTTGCAGTTTTCTTTTTCCTGTTCAACCTGGCTGGCCTGCCCACCTATGCATCGCTGTATGACAAATTCTTAATTGCCGTCAGCATGGGGTTCAATGTGGTCGTTATCTGGTATGCGTGGAATTGGAGCTAATCTGCAGATTATCCCTGTTGATGAGCTCTTACCAAATAGTAAATACTCATTCAAATCGTTCAAAAAAGGAGAAAAAATGAACACAACCGAAGGAAATCCGATTGGAAAAATCGTCACAGGCTCCAAAATGAATACAAGAATCCTGCTAAGCCTATTATGGGTGTTCTATACTGTGAATTTTATGTATTGCGACACCCTCTTAAAATTAGAGCCTGGAGTTTTGGAAGGGATCATGTCAGGATACACGGCAGATGGAACGGTTAAGATCACTGCTGGATTTTTGTTGGGAACCGCGATGATGTTCGAGATTCCGTTTTTAATGATTGTCCTGTCCTGGGTATTGAAATATCGCGCAAACCGCTGGGCAAACATCATTGCAGCTACCCTTTTTGTTGTAGCTCAAATCGGTTCATTGTTTCTTGGAGTCCCATCTCCCATGTATATTTTTTATTCCACAATAGAAATCGCGGCTTTGTTACTCATTGTCTGGAATGCATGGAAGTGGCACAACCTGGAAGCGTAACTTGGCAGACGAGCCAGAGCTCAAATAAGTTTAATCATATTTCGTTCAATAAAGGAGAAATGAAATGAAAGCTTTTCAGAAATTTGGTGGTTTTGCAGCTCTTTACATGGCAGCGGCGCACTTGACAGGCTTGGTTATTTTCATCGTCATTCTGGATTACATCAGCATTACTGATTTAGCTCAAAAAGTCGCCGTAAATGTCGAAAACCAGGCGGTCGTTTTTTCAACCAACCTGCTCATGTATGTGTTCTTCGGCTTTTTTCTGATTGTATTTGCGCTGGCTTTATACAACAGATTAAAAGCTGGCGCGCCTGCACTGATGCAAGTAGCTGTCGCAATTGGGATCATCTGGGCTGGCTCATTGATTGCCAGCGGTATGGTCGCGAATGCCGCCCTCACCTCTGTTGTGGCACTCAATGCAAGCGACCCAGCCCAGGCTAGATTGACATGGCAGGGAATTGAACCCGTAATAGATGGGCTGGGCAACGCCAATGGTGAAATTCTTGGTGGTCTTATGACGTTATTGGTCAGTCTGGCTGCGTTGCGTGCAGGTGAACTTCCCAGGGGTTTAAATATCCTCGGTTTGGTGGTTGGCGCCTTGGGCATCACATCTCTTGTCCCGGTGCTGACAGGCACGCTGGGTCCGGTTTTTGGCTTAGGCCAGATCATTTGGTTCATCTGGATGGGAATTGTGCTGCTTCGCAGCAACCCGGGCACGACAGCTTAGAAACCGGATGAGTTCGATATTTAAAGCAAATTGCAAAGGAGATTCAAATGAAAACATACAGAATGAATGCAGTAATGGCAGGCGTCCTCTACTTCCTGGGGACAGTCTTTGGGGTTTTGGGCGGAGTCATTGGCGGCGAAGTGCTTTCCTCGTTCAGTTTCGGCCGACCGCTTGTTGGTGTGGATTTGTTGGGCATCGTTGCCGCCAATTCCACCCGGATTACCGGGGGTTCATTACTATACCTCATGATGGGGATTTCACTGATGGCGATGACGGTTTTCCTCTACCCGATCTTTAGAAAAGATAGCGAAGAACTGGCAATGGGGATGGTCCTTTTCCGTGGGGCATTGGAGGGAACTTTTTATTTTCTTTCTAGCCTCGGTTTTTTGGCACTGGTCTTACTCGGTAATGAATACATTACCACCGGCGCTGATTCGGCCGCTTTGCAGTCCATGGGTAATGTTTTGTATGGGTTTCAAGGCCGCCTCGCTCCGACCGGTACGATCCTATTTCTCATTGGGGCTGTGTGTTTATACATCTCCTTCTACCGTACTCGCCTGATCCCCCGCTGGTTGTCCGTCTGGGGTTTTATCGGCGTGGTGCTTTATATGGCTTCCGCATTTTTGAAATTCTTTAACTTGGATTCCGGTATTGGGTTTTATTTGGAAATGGTGTTAGCGCCACAGGAAATAGTTATGGCAGTCTGGTTGATCGTGAAAGGATTCAATCGATCTGCGATCGCAGCCCTGTCTGCGAAAACAGAATAACAAATTGATTTTAATTGCCTTAGGGCAGGCAGGCTTGCAAATGATTTTGGAATGCCAGCCCCGCAGAACATGAGCAACAGAATTTTGGAAATATTGGAGGAAGTTATGAAAAAGAATTCGCCCCAAAAGACCGCAAGAGTGGCAGCGTTCGTGTTTGTACTCATATTCATTCTGGGGATGTCCACTGAACTTTTTATACGTCCGGGCATGATTGTGCCGGGAGACGCCGCGGCAACCGTCAAGAATATTGCGGCGTCTGAAGCGCTCTTCCGTCTCTCCCTGGTGAGTGATCTAATCCGCCAGGCACTATTGATGATATTGCCGCTGGTTTTATACAAATTATTCAAACCAGTTAACAAAACCGTTGCCGTCGCTTATGGTTATTTTCGCGCTGGTTTGCGTCCCTATCTCACTGCTTAATGAACTTAACCATTTTGCAGTCCTGCTTCTTTCAAGCAGCTCTGGATTATCTGCCGGCATTCAAAGCAGATCAATTAAATGCCCTGGTAACCTTCTTTCTTGAGCTGCGCAAATATGGAACATTTATCACCCAGTTTTTTTCCTTTTGGGTGCTTCTCCTGGGTTACCTGGTTTTCAAGTCGGGTTTCCTCCCCAGAATTCTGGGCATTTTGTTGATGCTTGGAGGTTTGTGCTATACGGTACTGGCTGTTTTATTCTTTCTTTCTCCCAACATCGATGCGACGATATTTGGCGTATTTACCTTTATTGCAGAGTCATTATTTTACTTGTGGCTCTTGATCAAAGGTGTAAACGTCGAAGAATGGGAAAAACTGGCAACATCGATATCACGGTAGGAATTACACGCAAAAAACAAGGTGAAATCTCATGAAACTATGATCAAATCGAGAAACATTCACAAACACAATCACTCATTTTGCATTTACTTCCTGGGATCCTGGTTGGTGCTTTTTACTTCCTCGCGCGGCAGCCCGTTGCGAATTTTGGATATCCTTCGATCTTTGCCCTTCTACTTGCCTTTGCCTTTGTTCTTGTTCCTGTCGAACTCGGGTATCTGTTTTACCAGGGGAAGAAAAAGACAGGCCGTTTTACCCTACAGGGGATCATCAGCTACCGAAATCCGATCCCGTTGTGGCAATACCTTGTATGGCCGATAATTATTTTCGCTGTGGTTGGCACCATATTTACATTATTAGCACCGGTTGATGCTTTTCTACAAGCGAAGTTGTTTTTCTGGATGCCGGACTTAAGCCTTGGATTAGATGGCAATTATTCCAGGACAGTCTTGATCGTCACTTTTTCAATGTTCTTCGTAGTTAATGTGTTCTTAGCACCCATGGTTGAAGAATTATATTTTCGGGGATATTTGTTGCCCAGAATGAAAGGACGTTTCGCCACATTGCTGCACAGCTTTCTCTTTGCGTCTATTCATGTCTTTACACCCTGGATGATCATTACAAGAACTCTGGGATTATTGCCTTTGGTCTTTGGGGTCAAAAAGAAGAATATATATGTTGGAATGATTGTTCACATGCTGGGGAACTCGATGGATCTTTTAACAGCGATCATATTTATTACAAAAATGACGTAATTAGATATAGTCAAACAAGAAGGGCATCGTTTTGATCAAGCACGACAGGTCAACCATCATGGAGACTAAAGTGAAGAATACGAAAACAGTCGAGGAAGCCTACATTTTTCTAGGATTAACCCTGGCATTTTCCTGGTTTGTTTTCTGGGGTCCTCTGGTTCTTTTTAAGAATCACAACCATCAGTTTCGTGAGTGATGTAAAAGGTCCATGGTGGGCGATTGCGTTCTATCTCACCGGAGGTTTTGTACCCTCCCTTTTGGCAATTTTCCTGACCTGGAAAAAAGAGTTTTCGATTTTCCCGAAACAACACTCTGCACCACACCAAAGTGTCTATTGGCGCCTCCTTGTCTCAGGTATATTAGCGTTGTACCAGGCAAGCGGCGCAAATCATTATTGACTAACGCGAAGGAAATTTATCAATGGCTATCACACGTAAACCTCAACCTGATTCACCGCAGCCCACAATTTATAAGATCCGCATCAAGGGTCAACTGGATTCTCAGTGGACAGACTGGTTCGAAGGACTGACCATTACGCTGGATGACAACGGTGACACGCTCTTAACCGGTGCGGTGATCGATCAGGCCGCGTTGCATGGCTTGCTCAAAAGAGTTCGAGATTTGGGTTTACCGCTGATCTCAGTTTGCCCGGTTTGTTCGCAAGAGGATCGTTCAAATAGGGTAAATGAAGGAGATAAAAAATGAACTCGACAAAGGAAAGTCCCCTTGGATCAAACAAAAAGACCGCATTTGGAGATTTAAAGATGACTGGAATAAAAGGAATCGGGAAAAAGGGGTTCGTCCTGGCTCTGGCGGGAGGCTTAGCTTTCTGGCTGGCTAACTTTGCCATTTCCCGGACCGCCATTGCAGCCGAATACAGGGCTGCCCTTTCAATCTCCTATTATCCGATGCTGCTTGAAGCATTGATGGGCGGCTTGTTCATTGGGTTGTGGGTCAGTTATTTTTTACTTCGTTTCTTTGACAGGATTCCCACCAAGGATCCAATTCTTAAATCTGTCATCCTAAGCTTGATTGTCCTGGTCATTATCACGATCTTGATCGGAAATCCCTCAGTGTATGACACAACAGGAAATGTCTTGCGGTACTTTATCATCGGCACAAGCTTCAACCTGATCCGGATCACAGCTGTGGGAATAACGATAGGTTATGTTTGGAAGAGACAAAATATGAGAATAAATCAGGAGGTGTGTAAATGAAAGCGATTGTATACACAAAATTTGGCCCACCGGAAGTGCTGCATCTTCAAGAGGTGGAAAAACCCTTGCCCAAAGATAACCAGGTGCTGATAAAGATAGTTGCGACAACAGTTGTTAAAGAAGATCCAGATATGAGGGCTTCCCCAGGGTTTAACGGTCTTCTGAAACCTAGAAACCCAATACTGGGGCAAGAGCTGGCTGGGGAAATTGAATCTATCGGTAAAGATGTGACTCGATTTGAGCCAGGAGACCAGGTTTATGGCTTTGACATGTTTGGCGCGTATGCTGAATATAAATGCATGCGTGAAAACGGGGCGCTGGCAATAAAACCTGCCAACCTAAGTTATGAAGAGGCGGCCAGCATTCCGAATGGAGCATTAACCGCGTTGGCTTTTCTTAGAGATAAGGGAGCTATTCAGAGTGGACAAACCGTGCTGATCTATGGCGCTTCTGGATCGGTTGGCGCTGCGGCGGTGCAGTTGGCCAAGTATTACGGTGCTAAGGTGACCGGGGTATGCAGTACTACGAATTTAGATTGGGTCAAAAATTTGGGAGCCGATCGGGTGATTGATTACACCCGGGAGAATTTTACCCAAAATGGTAAAACCTATGACATTATTTTTGACACGGTGGGCAAGTGTTCGTTTTCACAGTGCAAAGATTCATTGACGGATGAAGGCATTTTCCTTGCTACGGTGCCTACACCGGTCATGATGTTCCAGACATTATGGACAGCAAGGATCGGCGACAAAAAGGTAAAGTTTATTGCAGCGGGTTTGCGTCCGGCCAGGGAGAAGATCAAAGACCTTGCTTTTATTTCAGAGTTGATAGAAGCAGGCAAACTCAAGCCGGCTATTGACCGAGTTTATCCGCTGGAGCAAATCGTCGAGGCGCACCGCTATGTTGAACAAGGGCATAAAAAGGGAAATGTCGTTATCAAGGTAGGAATTACCCACAGAACATATGGAGAAAATAAATGAACATTAAGAAACTGGCCATTGAATTTGTAATTGTGTTCGCAGTAGCCCTGGTGACTGTTGCGATGGTGACATTTCTGTGGAACTTCATCGGACATGGAGAAAGCAGCGTAGATTGGGAAACATCATTTCGTTTTGCTGTCATGTTCGGCATTATCTTGACATGCGCAAAGTCACGGGAAATCAAGGATAAATAGAGTTTTCAAAAATATGAACAACAGGAAGAAGGAAAAGATGAAAAGAATCATTCCTTTCACAATTATGCTGATGGCACTGACAGCCTGTACGTCGCTACGGGTCCAGACACCTGACCCTGTAGCGACGGAAATACCTCAGGTAAATCTCCCCAATCCCGCCTCGGTCTATTGCGAGCAGCAAGGGAACAAACTTGAAATTCACACCGCTGTTGATGGCAGCCAATCTGGAGTCTGTGTTTTTCCTGATGGCAGTACCTGTGACGAATGGGCTTACTACCGGGGAGAGTGCGAGCCGGCAGGTAAAATTACCCCGGAACCAGTCGCGACGGTTGATGTAAAAGGTACTGCCAGTGGTGGTTACATGCCTCCAGGCACGGCAGAAGAATTTGCCGACTGGTGGGGCGTCATCAAGAGTACTACCCCTGGCGCGCAGTATGATGACTATTTTGAGCGGCAGGATTTGGGGCAGCAGTACATCTACTTTGGCATCGATTCGTTGGATCCGGCTGTACAAGCGCAGATCAAGTCCCTACGAGACAGCGGTAAGATCGTGCATCTTTACGGTACCTTATTGAGCAATGTGCCTGACTACAACGGCTCGCAGGTCCAGGTGGATCGCATCGAGGTTGATGAGTAAATAACAGCTGAACCACCTTTAACGGACTCATAATTATTGAAGTGGATAATCCATACACAGATTGTGCCGATGAGTGGATTCGAACCACTGACATCCATATTTACCGTGCAGCGGACCAGGATTCATCCGACTAAGGTTCTGCTGCTAATAAATCTTGATGTATGTAACGTATAATTGATCTATGTCTACGCCAATTCTAGCCACCAAACTTTATATTCCCCCACCTCGCCCATTTATTGTTCTCCGTCCGCGCCTGATCGAGCGGCTGAATGATGGGCTGGCAAGAGGCTGTAAACTAACCCTCATCTCTGCTCCTGCAGGATTTGGCAAAACCACCCTGGTCAGTGAATGGATTGCCAATTGCAGGTGTCCGGTCGCCTGGTTGTCGCTAGACGAAGGGGATAACGACCTCACACGCTTTCTGATCTACTTCATCGCTGCTTTGCAAACAATAGCACCTACGATCGGTGAAGGAGTTTTGGATCCGCTCCAATCTCCCCAACCGCCATCCACGGAATCGATTCTGTCAACCTTGATCAATGAGATCTCCATCGTCCCCGATTTCTTTATCTTCGTCCTTGATGACTACCACTCCATTGATTCCAAACCGATTGACAAGGCTCTCACCTTTCTGATTGAACATCTGCCCAAGCAGATGCGCCTGGTCATTACCACGCGTGAAGATCCAGATATTCCCCTGGCAAGGTTACGTGCCCGGGGTCAATTAAAAGAATTTCGCGCAAGCGATCTACGCTTTTCTCTAGAGGAAGCTGCTGAATTTCTAAACCAAGTCATGGGTTTGAACCTTTCAGTAGAAGATGTTGCAGTACTGGAAGCCCGCACCGAGGGTTGGATTGCCGGCCTTCAGTTGGCTGCGCTTTCCATGCAAGGACTGTCAGACACCGCTAGTTTCATCAAATCATTCACCGGTAGTAACCATTTTGTGCTGGATTATCTGATGGAGGAAGTCCTGCAACAGCAGTGCGAAAGTGTTCAGGCTTTTTTACTACGCACATCGATTCTCGAGCGCCTGTGTGGCTCCCTTTGTGAGGCTGTTCTGCTTGCCCCTATTGGTTCTGGGCAAGAAACCCTGGAATATCTTGAACACGCCAACTTGTTCATAGTTCCCCTGGATAACGAACGGCGCTGGTACCGCTATCATCCTCTCTTTGTGGATTTATTACGTCAACGGTTGCTGCGAAGTATCGCCTTATCTACAGGGGAAGAAAAAAGTGGGATGGACGAAGACATGGATGTGCACGTATTGAACCGACGTGCCAGTGAATGGTACGAACACAACGGTTCGGCAGCTGATGCGATCCACCATGCGCTGGCAGCGAAAGATTTCGAGCGAGCGGCGACCTTGATCGAACTGGCAGTACCAGAAATGCGCAGGAACCGACAGGGAGCCACGGTCACAGAACTCGGCTGGCTCAAAGCGTTACCCGACGAGTTGATCCGCGTTAGGCCAGTGCTCAGTGTTGCCTATGCATACGCATTATTTGGTGGCGGAGAGCTAGAGGCTGTTGATGCTCGACTGAGGGACGCCGAATGGTGGCTGGACACGACGGCTGACATGCGTGAGCGACCAGAATCCCCGGCGGCGGGAATGGTCGTCGTGGACGAAGAGGAATTTCGACGTCTGCCGGGTATGATCGCCCTTCTCCGTGCCGCGCAGGCTCTGGCCCGGGGCGATATGCCTGAGACCGTGAAAAACGCTCGACGGGTGCTCGATCTCGCACCTGAGGACGCCCATCTGATGTTGGGTGGGGCAGCTTCGCAGTTGGGACTCGCCGCATGGACGAGTGGGGATCTCGACACCGCCCGCCGGATGACTGCCGATGGCATGGCGAATGTGCGGCTAGCCGGTTACATCTCTCCCGCCATCGGTGGCGCCATCGTCCTGGCGGATATACAGATTACCCAAGGCTGTCTCCACGAGGCAATGACCACTTATGAGCGGGCATTGCAGTGGGCGACGGAGCCGGGCGCGCCAGTCCTGCGGGGAGCGGCAGATATGTACGTGGGCATGAGCGCCCTTCACTATGAGCACAACGATCTGAAGACCGCCACGCAGCACTTGCTCACAAGCCAGACTCTGGGTGAGCTTGCCGGGTTACCGCAAAACCCGTATCGCTGGTGCGCGGCGATGGCGCGCATAAGGGAGGCCGAAGGTGATCTGGATGGCGCGCTCGACCTGCTCGACCAGGCCGAGCGCCTATACGATGGTGCCCTTTCCCCGAATGTGCGTCCGATCGCGACGCGGAAGACACGGGTGTGGGTCGCCCAGGGTAGGTTGGGTGAAGCCCTGGGCTGGGCGCGTGAGCAGGGCCTGTCCGTTGAGGACGACCTCAGCTACCTGCGCGAGTTCGAGCACATCACCCTGGCCAGGGTGCTCCTGGCCCGCTATCTGAGCGACCGTGCAGATGGTTCCATTTCTGAGGTAATGGGGCTGTTGGAGCGTCTGCTAAAAGCAGCGGAGGAAGGTGGGAGGACGGGAAGTGTGATCGAAATCCTGGTATTGCAGGCGATCGCTTATCACGCGCAAGGTAACCACACTGCTGCTCTCTTGTCTTTGGAGAATGCTCTTGCGTTGGCAGAGCCACAAGGCTACGTCCGCATATTCCTTGATGATGGCCCAAGCATAATGGAACTGCTTAGCGAAGCTGTCTCGCGTGGATTTATGTCAGACTATACTGGAAGGCTGTTGGCAGCATTTGAATCTGAGAGGTTGATAAGCGCAGACAAACCTGGTTTAACCTTTTCCCAGCCCCTTATCGAGCCATTGAGCCAACGTGAGCTGGAAGTGCTCAAGCTGTTGCGAAGCGACTTAAGCGGACCAGAAATCGCCCAAAAAATGAGCGTGTCGATTAACACCTTTCGTACCCACACCAAAAACATTTTTATCAAACTGGGAGTCAACGACCGCCGGGCAGCCATCCGTCGTGCCGAAGGACTTGAACTATTCTAGCTGTCCCTAATTGGCAAACCCTTACCCTGGAAGGTTTCTTCAAAACATCTAGCTGGGATTTTTATTTCGCCAAAAATCACAACCCTAATCACATTAGTTGGTGATGACACCCAACAACTAATGCTGGTTCCCTTGGAAAGATAAATAGCGGAAGTAGAAAAGTAATTTGAACGTAATGATTATTATAATTTGAATTGCTAGGTTCACACCTTCTGAGCTAAATAAAAAATATCAGGAGATTATATGTTCACCAACATTGAAACCAATCGTTTACTATTAAAATGCATCGACCAATTTGATCGAGATTTCATTTTAGAAGAATTCCAAAATGATTTCATTAACAGATATTTATTTGACGCAGAGCCTATGACGGAAATTTCTCAAGCAGATGAATTAATTGATTTCTATACTATTGTTGAACCAAGAAGGCAAAACAGATGGGTCTTAGTTGATAAAACCACAAATTCAAAACTTGGAACATGTGGTTATCATTTGTGGAATCCTGACAAAAAAGAAGTAGAAATTGGGTTTGAGTTAATGGAACCCTACAATGGCAAGGGCTATATGTCGGAAGCAGTAAAAGCCATTATTGAATTTGCAAAGCATAAAATGGGGGTGGAAAGAATCAACGCGATTGTGTACTTTGAGAATAATAAATGCATACAACTCTTGGAAAGGCTAGGATTTGTTAAAGTAGGTGACGAAGAAACTGAATTTCGAGGTCAAATATATCTTCATTTTGTTTATGCATTGAAAATATAACCTGACACGGGTTCAGACAAATTCCTCGTATTTACAAGTAGCCACATCTTTTGTCGGCACTTTGCGCGCACACAGCAAGCACGTTATCTTCAAACTGGGGGGCAACGACCGCTGGATGGAAGAAGGCGATTTGTAATAGCGGATTCATAACTCCAAACCATAACCCCGACAGGTGGCTCCAGGCCAACTGCCGGGTCTTTTTTAATTTTTCGTTAAAAAAATCACAACCTCAATCACATCATGTTGTGATGACATTTCACATGATCAAGTCGTATCCTTTGGGCAGATAAACGCAGAAAGGAAAAAAGTGAGACTTTATATGAGTGAAAAACCAAGATCCGACGAAAAATGTAACCTGCCACCCTGCTTTGAAATCCGCATCAAGGGACACCTGGACAGCCAGTGGACAGACTGGTTTGAGGGCCTGACCATCACGCTGGAAGAGGACGGCGATACGCTTTTAACTGGCCCGGTGGTCGATCAGGCCGCGTTGCATGGATTGCTAAAAAAAGTGCGTGATTTAGGCATGCCATTGGTCTCAGTCGGTCCTGTTGAATCCGGCCAGGCAGATACGCCAGATGTCAAATAGTAAATGGATATAAGCTACATTGAAAGGAGGTTTGCCTTTGAACACATTTCTAGCCCATTTCAGCCCTTGGGAATAGGGTGGCGACCACAATTTTATTCAAGTCCAATCCCATGCAGTAACTGGGACCATTCAATGAAACTCATCCATATCGTTCAAAAAAGGTGAAAGAAATGAATACAAACAAATCGACTACCGGAATAGATCCAAATGTAAAACTTTCATTTCGAAAGATTGCGGTCATTACAGGCGTGATTTTCATCATTGCGACCGTCGCAGGATTCGTGGCTGACGCGCTCACACCTGTTCTGACTGGTACTGACTACCTCACTCGGTTCTCCGCACATACGAACCAGGTGGCCGCAGGAGTGCTCTTTCGTCTCGTCGCCGCTTTTGCAAGTGGCGGCATAGCCATCGCGATGTATCCGGTCATGAAGGGGTCGAATGCAGGTCTGGCCCTTGGATCTGTGGTCTTCAGGGCCCTGGAGGCAGTCTTTTACATGGTCGGCGTCTTGAGCCTGCTGTCCCTGCTGACACTCGGCCAGCAGTCCACAACAGCGGGAGTTGCCGATCGTACGTCGCTTCAGGCGATCGGTAATTTGTTGGTGAGCGTACGCGACAACGCCGCGCTGTTGGCAGTGTTCGCCTTCTGCCTGGGTGCATTTATGTACTACTACCTGTTCTTCCAATCACGGCTCATTCCCCGATGGCTGTCGGGCTTCGGTATCGTCGCGATCATCCTGATGATGACCGCGTGCGTGCTGTCCTTGTTCAGCGGTAACCGTATTACCAGCTACATTCCTCTAGTGTTTCCCATTTTTTTACAGGAAATGGTTCTTGCGGTATGGCTGATCGCGAAAGGTTTTAATCCATCTGCTATCGCTTCTGGGTCTGCAAAAACAGCGACGAACGAGCTTTTGAGCGCGGCATAGATTTGCTATATAGGGGAGTGGGAGGGCTGAAGACCTCTCCCTCCCCTGTCAAATCATAATTAGGCGTACGCGGTTTGTTTACGCCAAAATCAATCACAATTAAAGGAGAAAAAAATGAATTCAATCAATAAGATCGCCAGAACCGCCGGCTTGCTTTACCTGCTTTACGTGGTCACCTCGGTTATCGCTAATCTATTCGGGAAATTCGTATTCGTGGAAGCACCGGTCACAATTGATCACATCCTGACCCACGCCACGCAGTTCCGCATTGGCTTTGTGATCAATCTTTTTTCGGTGGTTCTTTTCCTTTTGGCAGCCTGGGCTCTGTATGTGCTGCTTAAGCCGGTGAATAAAGATCTAGCCTTATTGTTCCTGTTATTCAATGTAACCGGTTTTGCGGTCTGGTTATTCAGCTCGCTTTGCCTGTTTGCCAGCCTGTTGATCTTGAACGGGCCAGAAGCCATCAAGGCCTTCCAGCCGGATCAACTGCAAGCGCTGGCGGTGTTTTTCTTCAGTTTCTATAAGACCGGGGTCGTTATCGCCCAGGTGCCTTACGGGGTCTGGCTCTTTCCGCTAGGTTACCTGGTGTTGAAGTCAGAGTTCCTTCCAAAGGTGCTCGGCATGTTGTTGATCGCAGATGGCATTTGTCAATTCATCTATGTCTGTCAACGCTTGATCCTCCCTGACCTCGCGGTCATAGCGTATCCATGCACCGTGATCAGTTTTATTGCTGAAGTCTCCCTGGCAGTGTGGCTTGCCATCAAGGCTGTAAAACCTCAATTGTCCGTGAATCCGGAATAAAGAAAAGAGTAAAGATGATAAATAAAAAAGGAATCTTGAAAAAGGTATTGGTGCTCACCCTGGTGGGAGGCCTGGCTTTCTGGTTGGCTAACTTTGCGATCTCGCGTACTGCTATCGCCGCGGATTACAGAGCTGCCATGTCTATTTCGTATTATCCCATGCTGTTGGAATCCCTGATCGGCGGTTTGATCATCGGGTTGTGGGTCAGTTTTCCACTGCAGCGTTTCTATGACAGGATCCCGGGTAAGAACCCGATCCTGAAATCAGTCCTCCTGAGCTCTCTTGTGCTGGTCATTGTCACGATCCTGCTCGGTGGTCCGTCAAGTTTCTTTGCCACAAGTAATGTCTTGCGGTATTTCATCATCGGAACAGTATTCAACGTGATCCGCATCACCGCCTTGGGTATCGCGATAGGTTATGTGTGTACGATACAGCACAGGGAAGTCAAATCAACTGAAGTCGCAGCCAGCCCTTCCGGGTTGCAATAAGGTAACAGTCATGCAAACTAGAGCCACAGGTCTAAGCAAGCAAGAGTCTTCGCACGATTTCTCAAAGAAACTGCTTAAGTTAGCAGTCGCGGGATGTGCGGCATTCTGGGTCACTGACTTTTTAATGGCTGTTTCCCCTATTGCTGCAGCCTATAAGGCCGCGTTCTCGATCTCTTCTCTGCCTGTGGCCCTGGTTGAGGCGCTGGTGGGCGGAATGGTAATCGCATTCAGCGTTAGTTTTTTTCTGCTGCGTTTCTATTCCAGGCTTCCCGGCAAAAATCCCGTCTTCAAGGCATTGATCCTTAGCTTTAGTGCAATGGTCATTATCGAGGTTCTTTCAGCGATTGGAAACCCAGCTCATGCACTTGTCTTCCTCGTGCTCGACACAGGAATGAATGCCCCAAGGTTTCTTGCTCTTGGATTGGTCATAGGTTATCTGTTCGACAAGCAAAAAGGAAAGGTTTAATTATGAAAGCAATTATCTGCCCCAGGTACGGTTCGCCGGATGTTCTCAAGCTCCGGGAGGTGGAGAAACCAGTTCCGCAAGAAGACGAGGTGCTGATCCAAATTCATGCTGCCTCTCTCAATTCGCGTGACTTGCGAATGCTGCGGGCAAATCCGCTTTTTATGCGACTGATGCCTGGAGGCCTTTTCCGTCCCAAAAACAAGATCCTCGGAGCTGACCTTGCCGGGCGGGTTGAGGCAATTGGCCGTAAAGTCAAGCAGTTCAAGCCGGGTGATGAAGTCTTTGGATTCTTGCCAAGTTCAACCGGCAAGGGCACCTTTGCTGAGTTTGTGTGTGCCAGCGAAAACCTGTTGACACTGAAACCCGCCAACCTTACCTTCGAACAGGCGGCTGCAGTTCCTTTGGCGGCGGTGACCGCCTTGCAGGGGTTGCGAGACAAGGGGAACATACAACCCGGGCAGAAGGTGCTTATTTATGGCGCTTCGGGAGGGGTTGGAATCTTTGCCCTGCAGATCGCCAAAGCCTTTGGGGCCGAAGTCACCGCGGTATGCAGTACGCGGAATCTTGGAAATGGCGCGTTCCCTTGGGGCAGATTATGTTATTGATTATAAGGTGCAAAATTTAACTCTAAGCGGGATTCAGTACGATTTGATCCTGGTTGTAAACGGTTTCCACCCTATTGAGGATTATCTTCGTGCGTTAGAACCAAGTGGATCCTATGTCGTTGTCGGGGGCTCCATGCGTCAACTTATCCAGGCGGGGAGCAGGGCGAAACGCAACCCGATGCCAGAAACGCAAAAAATCAGTATTCTTTCGCTGGAACATAACAGCAATGATCTGATCCTGATCAAAGAATTAATCGAAGCAGGAGATATCAAACCTGTGATTGATGGATGTTTCCCGCTCGAAAAAACTCCCGAGGCATTCCGATATTTTGAAAATGAACACCCGAAGGGGAAGGTCGTCATTAGAGTACATTGATCAGTTTTTTTACCAAAAGAGGAAACATGGATTACGTTCTTGATGGTTATTGTGGTGTGTTTTGTGGCGCCTGCCCAGTCATGATGGCAACTAAAGCCGGAAAACTCATAGAAGATAAGTGTTGCTATGGATGCAAAAGCGAGAAAACCACCGGGTTTTGTAAAACCTGCAGGATCAAAGCGTGCGCCATCGGCGAAGGATTCGAATTCTGCATCGAATGTGGCAAATTCACGACCTGTGACCTTATGCTTAAATTCATCGCAGATCAGCAATATCCTTATGGGAAATGTGTGTTGAAAAACTTGATGATGATCCAAACCACAGGTCTCGTAAAATGGCTGGAATTGCAGGTCAAGCGTTGGCGTTGCGAGCATTGCGGAGAACCTCATTCCTGGTACCAGGTAACCTGCTCGAAATGCGGTTTCGCCGTCAATAATTACCTGGCAGACCTGTAACATAATGCCAATATCACGAGATATCAAAGCAGATGAGATATTCGATCCAATATATGATCAGAAAGATGTGGAATGTATGAGAAAAAAATGAATGATCGAGCAAAAACCGCATTAATTTTAGGATTGACCACAATATTTATGTTAGGCCCATTGGTGATGAGCCTTTTGGGCATCCAATCGCCCTTTTTCAAAATCTCGGTTTTACAAGAGAATCAAAACCCTGGGAGACCCTAATAGCGCTGTGCAAACGGATAATTCTCAGGGGAAATGGAAAACAGAAAGAAAAAAAGATATGGGAAGAATTTTTACATTCACAATCATTTTGATAGCACTGACAGCCTGCACGTCGCTACGGGTCCAGACACCTGACCCTGTGGCGACGGAAATACCTCAGGTAAATCTCCCCAATCCTGCCTCGGTCTATTGCG